>OY760134.1:0-3070983 GCA_963663145.1 Pseudomonadales bacterium
GCGGTGCCGCCGGCGCTACCGGGGGCGTCGCCGGACAGATCGCCAAGATCAAGGACTGCACCGTTTTCGGGATGGCTGGCAACGACGAGAAGTGCGCTTGGCTTCGATCACTCGGCTTCGACGGCGCGATCAACTACAAGACGCAGAATGTGGGCGAAGAACTTGACCGGCTCTGCCCCGCGGAATGAACATATTCTTCGACAATGTCGGCGGAGAGATTCTCGACCTGTGCCTTGACCGACTGAAACTCCACTCGACCGTCGTGCTGTGCGGCGGCATCTCCCGCTACAACGCAACGGAAGAGCTTGCCGGACCGAAGAACTACTTCAATCTCATCTTCAAACGCTCGCGCATGGAGGGTTTCCTGCTGCACGATTACGCCGACCGGTTTTCACATGCGGTTCAAGAAATGCGTGGCTGGGTGGATGAAGGGCGATTACAGAGCCGCACCACAGTGATCAAGGGATTCCGCGAGCTCCCGCGCGCGCTCATCAAGCTGTTTGAAGGCGAGAACATCGGCAAGATGATGGTGGAGACGGATTAGGGTTTCGCGAGGCTGAGCTTCGCGATGGCACAGGCTCAAACCCCGCTGAGGTGCTCCGTGTGAAAGCACGCGCGAAGTGGTCTCAGGTGAAAGATTGCAGAATAAGTGCAGAATAAATTGCCGACTAAGGGGTCATTTACAATCCCGATTTGCGCGGAATCACAGTTGTAAGTCTCCCCGTGTTCATGGGTGTATGCTATGCGCAAGCACCGGAGCGTCTCACCATCGGATCTGCATCAGCAATCTACTTTAAGTCCTCACTAGGTCAAATGCACTTGGAGGACTCACTGAGCTTCATGAAAGCGCATCTTTCTGATGCGTCCGTGGATCTGATAATGACCAGCCCTCCATTTGGCTTGGTGAGAAAGAAAGAGTACGGAAATGTGGATGCCGAACACTATGTCGAATGGTTTAAAGACTTCGCGTCGGGAGTTCTTTCGCGTACTGAAGCCTACAGGATCTCTTGTGATCGATATTGGCGGTGCTTGGAGCTCCGGACAGCCCACTCGCAGCCTCTACCACTTTGAACTTGTCGTTATGCTGTGTCGGCGGCTTGGCTTCACTTGGCGCAGGAGTTCTTTTGGTGGAACCCGTCAAAGCTACCCTCCCCTGCAGAATGGGTTACGGTGCGACGAATCCGTGTGAAGGATGCCGTCAATTGTGTTTGGTGGCTTTCCAAGACCCCTTGGCCAAAAGCCAGCAATCGTCGCGTATTAGTACCCTACAGTAACGCTATGAAGGATCTTCTCAAGAATGGATACGTTGCGCAAAAAAGACCAAGCGGACATGACATAAGCTCGAATTTCTCGTCTGACAATGAAGCGGCAATTCCACCCAATCTGCTGGCTATTCCAAACACCGAAAGCAATTCACGTTATCAGCGTTACTGTAAGAAGCACGGTCTCACGCAGCATCCAGCAAGGTTTCCCAGTGAGCTTCCAGAGTTCTTTATTCGAATGTTGTCCGACCCTAAAGATCTGGTTTTCGACCCATTTGCCGGAAGCTGTGTTACTGGGGAGGTGGCAGAACGGCTTAAGCGAAGATGGATATGCTGCGATACTTCAGAGGCGTATCTCGCTGGCGCTCTTGGACGCTTCGATTGCGAATCGCCCAATGGTGAGCTTTTCCCGGACGACCCCAAAGGCAAGCCATCACGGGCCGCCGCTTACACAATTCACAACCCATCGGCACTTTGGAACAAGATTCGTTCTGCAATGCTACCGAGCGATGGAGGAAAACGCCGTCCCGCGCGGGAGACTAGCGACCTGCGTACTCAGAAAGCGCGTGTGGACGAAACGCTTTCTTGAACATTCGATGGCAGAGAAGCCCAGAAATTGAAAGCTGACAAACAATGCCAGCGGCTAGCCCTCAAGAAATTGTTGAAGCTCTTGTCGAGTCCTTCAGTGAATCCGGCGCGATTGCGTTTCTCGATTCATCCGTGCGCGAGCAACCCAGAAAGTTCATAGTCCAAGGCGGTGATCAAGCCTTTGACATCTGGATATACATCTGGACGCTAACTCCCGGAGGTAGGCCCAATTTACCAAATGAGTATCGGATTCAGATGACGGGTGTAGATTCGCCCCTTGCAATGAATCCGAACGGATCGACTTTGCTAATGGGCTTTGACCAAGATACCGGAGCATTCGCGGGATTCGATCTAACTCAGCACAGGGTGTTCACGGCGGGTTCTCCTTCCGTTCAAGTAGATCGGGATTGCCTATTCCAAGCATTGCAGGAAGGTATCGCGTTTAGAAGAAAGAGCAACGACGAAGTCGCAATAGGTGTTCGCTCCGACCATCTTCTGCATTACAGCCTTCAATCGCAAATCCTGCATCGCATTGGTAAGGAACCAGGAATGCCTGAGGTGTTGACTCAAGCCTCTTCCCGCGCACACATCGAACCAAGAACAATAAAAGCGCTGGCTGCCGAACGAAAAAGAGTTGTCACAAACGTGAGGAAATGGTCAAGGTCGGCTGGCTTTAGAAGGCAGGTGTTGATGGCATATGAGAATCGATGTGCCGTAACGCGACTACAGCTACGCCTTGTAGAAGCCGCACACATCCTTCCTGTGCACGACGCACACTCCACCGACGATGTAACAAACGGAATCGCATTGTCGCCGACCTATCACCGGGCATTTGATCATGGGCTGGTATACCTCGACGAGCAATTCGTTATGAGACTGAATTCAAGCGCAAAGGAGCGCCTTTCAGCCCTAAACTTGACCGGAGGAATTCGCCAGCTAGAAGATTCGCTGAATCGCAGAATTCACCTTCCTCAAGATCCCCGGCAGCGACCAAGTACCACGATGATTCGACAGGCGAACCAGTTGCGTCGCATTTTTGCCTAACCCGGACATTTCACGAGTGACGAAGAATTAGGTTGAAGTGACCGGAACGCCGGGATTCTCGCGTATTGGGCTTCGTTTTTGACCGAGCAAAGACTCGGATCCGGGTGATTCGCGTGCGGCCGGGGACACCACCCCCAACCCCCATTGTCTGCAAGCGCGCCCAGGCAGCGTTGCCGGGGGTCAGGAGGAGTCGAGGCGCAGCGCGACGCTGCGGAACAGCGCCCGGTGGGGGTAGGCGGATATCATCAGCAGCCTCACCCTGCGGGTGTTGGCCGGCACGACGGCACCGACGCGCAGCAGCGTGAGCCTGATGGTGTTCGGGCTCGCTGCGGCCAGCCCGGTGCCCGACAGCGCCATGCCGCGCCCCGTCGATGCTGCTCGGCCGCAGGTGCGACACCGGCAGGTGCCTTCCGCAGAACACGTACAGGCGCAGATAGCAGTAGCGCCCGTGGCGACACTGCCGAACGAAAAATACCCGAAAGCGCCGATTGAAAATTCCCCGGTTTGTGGCGCGGTCAGCCCTCCGGGATGCCGACCTATGGGCCGAGGAAGGCGCGCCCGCGGCTGATCGACGACTGTGCGGACTACCTACGCGAGCGCATTGAGGCGCATCCCCGGCTGTCCGGAAGGTGCCTTTTCCACCAGCGGCAAATCGTTGGAAGTGTTGGAGGTGCTCGAACTGTCGCGTCACCTCGGCGTAGCGCAGATCATTGGCGTCACCTCACATCCTGATTCCAAGCTGCGCGGGCTTTCGGATTTCGTGCTGGATATGGGTGAAGTCGAGGAAGCGTGCCCCATAGGCCTCACGCCAAGCAGCTCCATGGCCGTTATGCTGGCCATCAGCGACGCGATCGCGCTGGCACTGCTCGAGGCCAAAGGCGTGACCAGGGAGGACTTCGGCAAGCGACATCACGGCGGTTACCTGGGGCGCTCGGCGCGCACGGACAACATGCCGCACGACTCGAACTAGCGCGATGTCTTGGCAGGCATCTTCGGATCGGACCTGCCGCATTCGCACCGAATTTCACAACTGTGCCAAGAGAGAGCTACGTCATCCTCGCGGCAAACATTAGACTGACCTCCCGAACATGGCGACGGGCATGGCAACCATGACCGTCGTGTCGAAAGCAGAGCAAGCTCATAGATGAATGCTGTGAATCGCCAATTCCTGCTGGCCGCGCGGCCACACGGCATGGTGAAGGAGTCGGACTTCGAATATGCCGAGGTTCCCGTGCCGGGCATCGGCGACGGAGAGGCCTTGGTGAAGACCAGGTACATATCACTCGACCCCTCCATGCGCGGGCAGATGGAGAATCGGGCCGACTACGCGGCGCCGCTGCGGCCTGGTGACATTATGCGCGCCCGCGGAGTGGCGGAGATTGTTGAATCCAAGAGTGACAAGCTTCCCGAAGGCGCGCGTGCTTGGGGCGTGTACGGCATGCAGGATTACGCGGTGGTGCGCGAGGACACGCCGCAGTTTCGCCTGCTGGCAGGCGACGAAGATGCGCAGCTCGCGCTGGGTGTATTGGGCAACACCGGACTCACCGCCTATTTCGGCATGCTCGATGTTGGACGGCCGAAACCCGGCGATGTTGTCGTGATCAGCGGTGCCGCCGGCGCTACCGGGGGCGTCGCCGGACAGATCGCCAAGATCAAGGACTGCACCGTTTTCGGGATGGCTGGCAACGACGAGAAGTGCGCTTGGCTTCGATCACTCGGCTTCGACGGCGCGATCAACTACAAGACGCAGAATGTGGGCGAAGAACTTGACCGGCTCTGCCCCGACGGAATGAACATATTCTTCGACAATGTCGGCGGAGAGATTCTCGACCTGTGCCTTGACCGACTGAAACTCCACTCGACCGTCGTGCTGTGCGGCGGCATCTCCCGCTACAACGCAACGGAAGAGCTTGCCGGACCGAAGAACTACTTCAATCTCATCTTCAAACGCTCGCGCATGGAGGGTTTCCTGCTGCACGATTACGCCGACCGGTTTTCACATGCGGTTCAAGAAATGCGTGGCTGGGTGGATGAAGGGCGATTACAGAGCCGCACCACAGTGATCAAGGGATTCCGCGAGCTCCCGCGCGCGCTCATCAAGCTGTTTGAAGGCGAGAACATCGGCAAGATGATGGTGGAGACGGATTAGGGTTTCGCGAGGCTGAGCTTCGCGATGGCACAGGCTCAAACCCCGCTGAGGTGCTCCGTGTGAAAGCACGCGCGAAGTGGTCTCAGGTGAAAGATTGCAGAATAAGTGCAGAATAAATTGCCGACTAAGGGGTCATTTACAATCCCGATTTGCGCGGAATCACAGTTGTAAGTCTCCCCGTGTTCATGGGTGTATGCTATGCGCAAGCACCGGAGCGTCTCACCATCGGATCTGCATCAGCAATCTACTTTAAGTCCTCACTAGGTCAAATGCACTTGGAGGACTCACTGAGCTTCATGAAAGCGCATCTTTCTGATGCGTCCGTGGATCTGATAATGACCAGCCCTCCATTTGGCTTGGTGAGAAAGAAAGAGTACGGAAATGTGGATGCCGAACACTATGTCGAATGGTTTAAAGACTTCGCGTCGGAGTTCTTTCGCGTACTGAAGCCTACAGGATCTCTTGTGATCGATATTGGCGGTGCTTGGAGCTCCGGACAGCCCACTCGCAGCCTCTACCACTTTGAACTTGTCGTTATGCTGTGTCGGCGGCTTGGCTTCCACTTGGCGCAGGAGTTCTTTTGGTGGAACCCGTCAAAGCTACCCTCCCCTGCAGAATGGGTTACGGTGCGACGAATCCGTGTGAAGGATGCCGTCAATTGTGTTTGGTGGCTTTCCAAGACCCCTTGGCCAAAAGCCAGCAATCGTCGCGTATTAGTACCCTACAGTAACGCTATGAAGGATCTTCTCAAGAATGGATACGTTGCGCAAAAAAGACCAAGCGGACATGACATAAGCTCGAATTTCTCGTCTGACAATGAAGCGGCAATTCCACCCAATCTGCTGGCTATTCCAAACACCGAAAGCAATTCACGTTATCAGCGTTACTGTAAGAAGCACGGTCTCACGCAGCATCCAGCAAGGTTTCCCAGTGAGCTTCCAGAGTTCTTTATTCGAATGTTGTCCGACCCTAAAGATCTGGTTTTCGACCCATTTGCCGGAAGCTGTGTTACTGGGGAGGTGGCAGAACGGCTTAAGCGAAGATGGATATGCTGCGATACTTCAGAGGCGTATCTCGCTGGCGCTCTTGGACGCTTCGATTGCGAATCGCCCAATGGTGAGCTTTTCCCGGACGACCCCAAAGGCAAGCCATCACGGGCCGCCGCTTACACAATTCACAACCCATCGGCACTTTGGAACAAGATTCGTTCTGCAATGCTACCGAGCGATGGAGGAAAACGCCGTCCCGCGCGGGAGACTAGCGACCTGCGTACTCAGAAAGCGCGTGTGGACGAAACGCTTTCTTGAACATTCGATGGCAGAGAAGCCCAGAAATTGAAAGCTGACAAACAATGCCAGCGGCTAGCCCTCAAGAAATTGTTGAAGCTCTTGTCGAGTCCTTCAGTGAATCCGGCGCGATTGCGTTTCTCGATTCATCCGTGCGCGAGCAACCCAGAAAGTTCATAGTCCAAGGCGGTGATCAAGCCTTTGACATCTGGATATACATCTGGACGCTAACTCCCGGAGGTAGGCCCAATTTACCAAATGAGTATCGGATTCAGATGACGGGTGTAGATTCGCCCCTTGCAATGAATCCGAACGGATCGACTTTGCTAATGGGCTTTGACCAAGATACCGGAGCATTCGCGGGATTCGATCTAACTCAGCACAGGGTGTTCACGGCGGGTTCTCCTTCCGTTCAAGTAGATCGGGATTGCCTATTCCAAGCATTGCAGGAAGGTATCGCGTTTAGAAGAAAGAGCAACGACGAAGTCGCAATAGGTGTTCGCTCCGACCATCTTCTGCATTACAGCCTTCAATCGCAAATCCTGCATCGCATTGGTAAGGAACCAGGAATGCCTGAGGTGTTGACTCAAGCCTCTTCCCGCGCACACATCGAACCAAGAACAATAAAAGCGCTGGCTGCCGAACGAAAAAGAGTTGTCACAAACGTGAGGAAATGGTCAAGGTCGGCTGGCTTTAGAAGGCAGGTGTTGATGGCATATGAGAATCGATGTGCCGTAACGCGACTACAGCTACGCCTTGTAGAAGCCGCACACATCCTTCCTGTGCACGACGCACACTCCACCGACGATGTAACAAACGGAATCGCATTGTCGCCGACCTATCACCGGGCATTTGATCATGGGCTGGTATACCTCGACGAGCAATTCGTTATGAGACTGAATTCAAGCGCAAAGGAGCGCCTTTCAGCCCTAAACTTGACCGGAGGAATTCGCCAGCTAGAAGATTCGCTGAATCGCAGAATTCACCTTCCTCAAGATCCCCGGCAGCGACCAAGTACCACGATGATTCGACAGGCGAACCAGTTGCGTCGCATTTTTGCCTAACCCGGACATTTCACGAGTGACGAAGAATTAGGTTGAAGTGACCGGAACGCCGGGATTCTCGCGTATTGGGCTTCGTTTTTGACCGAGCAAAGACTCGGATCCGGGTGATTCGCGTGCGGCCGGGGACACCACCCCCAACCCCCATTGTCTGCAAGCGCGCCCAGGCAGCGTTGCCGGGGGTCAGGAGGAGTCGAGGCGCAGCGCGACGCTGCGGAACAGCGCCCGGTGGGGGTAGGCGGATATCATCAGCAGCCTCACCCTGCGGGTGTTGGCCGGCACGACGGCACCGACGCGCAGCAGCGTGAGCCTGATGGTGTTCGGGCTCGCTGCGGCCAGCCCGGTGCCCGACAGCGCCATGCCGCGCCCCGTCGATGCTGCTCGGCCGCAGGTGCGACACCGGCAGGTGCCTTCCGCAGAACACGTACAGGCGCAGATAGCAGTAGCGCCCGTGGCGACACTGCCGAACGAAAAATACCCGAAAGCGCCGATTGAAAATTCCCCGGTTTGTGGCGCGGTCAGCCCTCCGGGATGCCGACCTATGGGCCGAGGAAGGCGCGCCCGCGGCTGATCGACGACTGTGCGGACTACCTACGCGAGCGCATTGAGGCGCATCCCCGGCTGTCCGGAAGGTGCCTTTTCCACCAGCGGCAAATCGTTGGAAGTGTTGGAGGTGCTCGAACTGTCGCGTCACCTCGGCGTAGCGCAGATCATTGGCGTCACCTCACATCCTGATTCCAAGCTGCGCGGGCTTTCGGATTTCGTGCTGGATATGGGTGAAGTCGAGGAAGCGTGCCCCATAGGCCTCACGCCAAGCAGCTCCATGGCCGTTATGCTGGCCATCAGCGACGCGATCGCGCTGGCACTGCTCGAGGCCAAAGGCGTGACCAGGGAGGACTTCGGCAAGCGACATCACGGCGGTTACCTGGGGCGCTCGGCGCGCACGGACAACATGCCGCACGACTCGAACTAGCGCGATGTCTTGGCAGGCATCTTCGGATCGGACCTGCCGCATTCGCACCGAATTTCACAACTGTGCCAAGAGAGAGCTACGTCATCCTCGCGGCAAACATTAGACTGACCTCCCGAACATGGCGACGGGCATGGCAACCATGACCGTCGTGTCGAAAGCAGAGCAAGCTCATAGATGAATGCTGTGAATCGCCAATTCCTGCTGGCCGCGCGGCCACACGGCATGGTGAAGGAGTCGGACTTCGAATATGCCGAGGTTCCCGTGCCGGGCATCGGCGACGGAGAGGCCTTGGTGAAGACCAGGTACATATCACTCGACCCCTCCATGCGCGGGCAGATGGAGAATCGGGCCGACTACGCGGCGCCGCTGCGGCCTGGTGACATTATGCGCGCCCGCGGAGTGGCGGAGATTGTTGAATCCAAGAGTGACAAGCTTCCCGAAGGCGCGCGTGCTTGGGGCGTGTACGGCATGCAGGATTACGCGGTGGTGCGCGAGGACACGCCGCAGTTTCGCCTGCTGGCAGGCGACGAAGATGCGCAGCTCGCGCTGGGTGTATTGGGCAACACCGGACTCACCGCCTATTTCGGCATGCTCGATGTTGGACGGCCGAAACCCGGCGATGTTGTCGTGATCAGCGGTGCCGCCGGCGCTACCGGGGGCGTCGCCGGACAGATCGCCAAGATCAAGGACTGCACCGTTTTCGGGATGGCTGGCAACGACGAGAAGTGCGCTTGGCTTCGATCACTCGGCTTCGACGGCGCGATCAACTACAAGACGCAGAATGTGGGCGAAGAACTTGACCGGCTCTGCCCCGACGGAATGAACATATTCTTCGACAATGTCGGCGGAGAGATTCTCGACCTGTGCCTTGACCGACTGAAACTCCACTCGACCGTCGTGCTGTGCGGCGGCATCTCCCGCTACAACGCAACGGAAGAGCTTGCCGGACCGAAGAACTACTTCAATCTCATCTTCAAACGCTCGCGCATGGAGGGTTTCCTGCTGCACGATTACGCCGACCGGTTTTCACATGCGGTTCAAGAAATGCGTGGCTGGGTGGATGAAGGGCGATTACAGAGCCGCACCACAGTGATCAAGGGATTCCGCGAGCTCCCGCGCGCGCTCATCAAGCTGTTTGAAGGCGAGAACATCGGCAAGATGATGGTGGAGACGGATTAGGGTTTCGCGAGGCTGAGCTTCGCGATGGCACAGGCTCAAACCCCGCTGAGGTGCTCCGTGTGAAAGCACGCGCGAAGTGGTCTCAGGTGAAAGATTGCAGAATAAGTGCAGAATAAATTGCCGACTAAGGGGTCATTTACAATCCCGATTTGCGCGGAATCACAGTTGTAAGTCTCCCCGTGTTCATGGGTGTATGCTATGCGCAAGCACCGGAGCGTCTCACCATCGGATCTGCATCAGCAATCTACTTTAAGTCCTCACTAGGTCAAATGCACTTGGAGGACTCACTGAGCTTCATGAAAGCGCATCTTTCTGATGCGTCCGTGGATCTGATAATGACCAGCCCTCCATTTGGCTTGGTGAGAAAGAAAGAGTACGGAAATGTGGATGCCGAACACTATGTCGAATGGTTTAAAGACTTCGCGTCGGAGTTCTTTCGCGTACTGAAGCCTACAGGATCTCTTGTGATCGATATTGGCGGTGCTTGGAGCTCCGGACAGCCCACTCGCAGCCTCTACCACTTTGAACTTGTCGTTATGCTGTGTCGGCGGCTTGGCTTCCACTTGGCGCAGGAGTTCTTTTGGTGGAACCCGTCAAAGCTACCCTCCCCTGCAGAATGGGTTACGGTGCGACGAATCCGTGTGAAGGATGCCGTCAATTGTGTTTGGTGGCTTTCCAAGACCCCTTGGCCAAAAGCCAGCAATCGTCGCGTATTAGTACCCTACAGTAACGCTATGAAGGATCTTCTCAAGAATGGATACGTTGCGCAAAAAAGACCAAGCGGACATGACATAAGCTCGAATTTCTCGTCTGACAATGAAGCGGCAATTCCACCCAATCTGCTGGCTATTCCAAACACCGAAAGCAATTCACGTTATCAGCGTTACTGTAAGAAGCACGGTCTCACGCAGCATCCAGCAAGGTTTCCCAGTGAGCTTCCAGAGTTCTTTATTCGAATGTTGTCCGACCCTAAAGATCTGGTTTTCGACCCATTTGCCGGAAGCTGTGTTACTGGGGAGGTGGCAGAACGGCTTAAGCGAAGATGGATATGCTGCGATACTTCAGAGGCGTATCTCGCTGGCGCTCTTGGACGCTTCGATTGCGAATCGCCCAATGGTGAGCTTTTCCCGGACGACCCCAAAGGCAAGCCATCACGGGCCGCCGCTTACACAATTCACAACCCATCGGCACTTTGGAACAAGATTCGTTCTGCAATGCTACCGAGCGATGGAGGAAAACGCCGTCCCGCGCGGGAGACTAGCGACCTGCGTACTCAGAAAGCGCGTGTGGACGAAACGCTTTCTTGAACATTCGATGGCAGAGAAGCCCAGAAATTGAAAGCTGACAAACAATGCCAGCGGCTAGCCCTCAAGAAATTGTTGAAGCTCTTGTCGAGTCCTTCAGTGAATCCGGCGCGATTGCGTTTCTCGATTCATCCGTGCGCGAGCAACCCAGAAAGTTCATAGTCCAAGGCGGTGATCAAGCCTTTGACATCTGGATATACATCTGGACGCTAACTCCCGGAGGTAGGCCCAATTTACCAAATGAGTATCGGATTCAGATGACGGGTGTAGATTCGCCCCTTGCAATGAATCCGAACGGATCGACTTTGCTAATGGGCTTTGACCAAGATACCGGAGCATTCGCGGGATTCGATCTAACTCAGCACAGGGTGTTCACGGCGGGTTCTCCTTCCGTTCAAGTAGATCGGGATTGCCTATTCCAAGCATTGCAGGAAGGTATCGCGTTTAGAAGAAAGAGCAACGACGAAGTCGCAATAGGTGTTCGCTCCGACCATCTTCTGCATTACAGCCTTCAATCGCAAATCCTGCATCGCATTGGTAAGGAACCAGGAATGCCTGAGGTGTTGACTCAAGCCTCTTCCCGCGCACACATCGAACCAAGAACAATAAAAGCGCTGGCTGCCGAACGAAAAAGAGTTGTCACAAACGTGAGGAAATGGTCAAGGTCGGCTGGCTTTAGAAGGCAGGTGTTGATGGCATATGAGAATCGATGTGCCGTAACGCGACTACAGCTACGCCTTGTAGAAGCCGCACACATCCTTCCTGTGCACGACGCACACTCCACCGACGATGTAACAAACGGAATCGCATTGTCGCCGACCTATCACCGGGCATTTGATCATGGGCTGGTATACCTCGACGAGCAATTCGTTATGAGACTGAATTCAAGCGCAAAGGAGCGCCTTTCAGCCCTAAACTTGACCGGAGGAATTCGCCAGCTAGAAGATTCGCTGAATCGCAGAATTCACCTTCCTCAAGATCCCCGGCAGCGACCAAGTACCACGATGATTCGACAGGCGAACCAGTTGCGTCGCATTTTTGCCTAACCCGGACATTTCACGAGTGACGAAGAATTAGGTTGAAGTGACCGGAACGCCGGGATTCTCGCGTATTGGGCTTCGTTTTTGACCGAGCAAAGACTCGGATCCGGGTGATTCGCGTGCGGCCGGGGACACCACCCCCAACCCCCATTGTCTGCAAGCGCGCCCAGGCAGCGTTGCCGGGGGTCAGGAGGAGTCGAGGCGCAGCGCGACGCTGCGGAACAGCGCCCGGTGGGGGTAGGCGGATATCATCAGCAGCCTCACCCTGCGGGTGTTGGCCGGCACGACGGCACCGACGCGCAGCAGCGTGAGCCTGATGGTGTTCGGGCTCGCTGCGGCCAGCCCGGTGCCCGACAGCGCCATGCCGCGCCCCGTCGATGCTGCTCGGCCGCAGGTGCGACACCGGCAGGTGCCTTCCGCAGAACACGTACAGGCGCAGATAGCAGTAGCGCCCGTGGCGACACTGCCGAACGAAAAATACCCGAAAGCGCCGATTGAAAATTCCCCGGTTTGTGGCGCGGTCAGCCCTCCGGGATGCCGACCTATGGGCCGAGGAAGGCGCGCCCGCGGCTGATCGACGACTGTGCGGACTACCTACGCGAGCGCATTGAGGCGCATCCCCGGCTGTCCGGAAGGTGCCTTTTCCACCAGCGGCAAATCGTTGGAAGTGTTGGAGGTGCTCGAACTGTCGCGTCACCTCGGCGTAGCGCAGATCATTGGCGTCACCTCACATCCTGATTCCAAGCTGCGCGGGCTTTCGGATTTCGTGCTGGATATGGGTGAAGTCGAGGAAGCGTGCCCCATAGGCCTCACGCCAAGCAGCTCCATGGCCGTTATGCTGGCCATCAGCGACGCGATCGCGCTGGCACTGCTCGAGGCCAAAGGCGTGACCAGGGAGGACTTCGGCAAGCGACATCACGGCGGTTACCTGGGGCGCTCGGCGCGCACGGACAACATGCCGCACGACTCGAACTAGCGCGATGTCTTGGCAGGCATCTTCGGATCGGACCTGCCGCATTCGCACCGAATTTCACAACTGTGCCAAGAGAGAGCTACGTCATCCTCGCGGCAAACATTAGACTGACCTCCCGAACATGGCGACGGGCATGGCAACCATGACCGTCGTGTCGAAAGCAGAGCAAGCTCATAGATGAATGCTGTGAATCGCCAATTCCTGCTGGCCGCGCGGCCACACGGCATGGTGAAGGAGTCGGACTTCGAATATGCCGAGGTTCCCGTGCCGGGCATCGGCGACGGAGAGGCCTTGGTGAAGACCAGGTACATATCACTCGACCCCTCCATGCGCGGGCAGATGGAGAATCGGGCCGACTACGCGGCGCCGCTGCGGCCTGGTGACATTATGCGCGCCCGCGGAGTGGCGGAGATTGTTGAATCCAAGAGTGACAAGCTTCCCGAAGGCGCGCGTGCTTGGGGCGTGTACGGCATGCAGGATTACGCGGTGGTGCGCGAGGACACGCCGCAGTTTCGCCTGCTGGCAGGCGACGAAGATGCGCAGCTCGCGCTGGGTGTATTGGGCAACACCGGACTCACCGCCTATTTCGGCATGCTCGATGTTGGACGGCCGAAACCCGGCGATGTTGTCGTGATCAGCGGTGCCGCCGGCGCTACCGGGGGCGTCGCCGGACAGATCGCCAAGATCAAGGACTGCACCGTTTTCGGGATGGCTGGCAACGACGAGAAGTGCGCTTGGCTTCGATCACTCGGCTTCGACGGCGCGATCAACTACAAGACGCAGAATGTGGGCGAAGAACTTGACCGGCTCTGCCCCGACGGAATGAACATATTCTTCGACAATGTCGGCGGAGAGATTCTCGACCTGTGCCTTGACCGACTGAAACTCCACTCGACCGTCGTGCTGTGCGGCGGCATCTCCCGCTACAACGCAACGGAAGAGCTTGCCGGACCGAAGAACTACTTCAATCTCATCTTCAAACGCTCGCGCATGGAGGGTTTCCTGCTGCACGATTACGCCGACCGGTTTTCACATGCGGTTCAAGAAATGCGTGGCTGGGTGGATGAAGGGCGATTACAGAGCCGCACCACAGTGATCAAGGGATTCCGCGAGCTCCCGCGCGCGCTCATCAAGCTGTTTGAAGGCGAGAACATCGGCAAGATGATGGTGGAGACGGATTAGGGTTTCGCGAGGCTGAGCTTCATGAACGCGCATCTCTCTAATGAGTCTGTGGATCTGATAATGACCAGCCCTCGATTTGGCTCGGTGAGGAAAAAAGAGCACGGAAATGCGGATGCCGAACGCTCCGTCAAATGGTTCGAAGACCTTGCGTCGCGTCAAGGGTTCTTGTCCGCTCTGCTCTTGTTTGCGATGCCATGCTTTGTTCACGCCGATCTCTCGCTCTGTGCGAAAGACATCGTCGAGCGCGCGCACGAGGCGGCAGGTGGGGAAACTTGGGTGCGTCCGCGAAGCCTCTATCTCGCTGGCAGTTCGACCTTCTTTGACGGCACGTCAGCAAGGCATTACGACCGACATGAAATGTGGCGAGTCTATCCGGCATCGAAGAGCGCGGCGCATCAAGCTGACGGCAAGGTGCGAATTCTCAGTCGCCAAGCCGGGGGTGTCAAGATCGATCTTGCATTTGATGGTCAGCGCACCTACGTGAACGGTGAGGTCTCAGATGAATCAGAAAATAGTCGCCGATGGGCATCAAATTTCGGTTTTGGTGTGATACGCCATGCCTTGGGCTCTGAATATTCCCTCACTCGGCTCGCAGACGACCAAGTGGACGGCACGCCAAGTTTCACTATTCGAGTGACCGATCCGGCAGGTTCCAAGACGATTTTCGGTGTCGCAAAGGGCAGCTATGAAATCCTCATGGTTGGATTCGATACGCCGCGAGGCTGGCATCAGCGCATCTATTCAGACTTCTTCTCCAAGCAGGATATTCAATGGAATCAACCTGGGTTGGTAAGGCTCTACTACGACGGTATCAAACAAAACGAAGTTCGATGGACGGATTTTGAGATCAACCCACGCATCGACGCGGCGGTCTTTCAACCGGTGCCAGCGCCCTAGTCTGGATTAAGTCGGATAGGCGACCGAGAAAGGTAGAATGCGCCTCAGTGTTTGGTCTCCGGCGCGCAAGACATCAAGCATACGCGCTTGCAATTCCTCGGGGCTCGGCAACGGACAATGTGATCGGCCCTCCGGTCGGCGCTGATCCCAGCGCCGATATTGGCTGCGGAAGCGGCAAAAATGCCACGCCGAAGTGAGGTGTCCTCCATCCCACCGTGGAGCAATGTCTGGAACGCCACAATTCGATCGCAGCAATTGTGATTGCTGTCCGGAGACTATGTTGGCGAGTTGATAGCCGAGCCCGGCCCCCAGAATTCCCGGTGCCTCCGGATCCGCGTGCACCGCCTCGAATACTTTGCACAGCAGCCCCGGCAAATCTTGCGGATTCTCGGGACACGCAAGCTCCGTGCGCCCATGGCCGGGCAAATCGAAGCTCATCCTCGCCGCCGGCGCCGCACGGCTTGATTCGCCGGCATCATGCAGCCAAAGCGCACTGGGGTCGCCGTCGCCTTTGACAAACACCTGACCCTCCGGCAGGTCGATAAATCGATTCAACCCTTGCCTGAAGCTGCCTTGCGCCACAGGTGCCGCGTGCGCTTTGAACCACTCCCGCGCCCGTTGATAGAGCGCACGAATGCTGGCCGTCTGTTCCTTCTTAAGGGAGCGCCGACGAGGCGCGCGACGCAGATGTCTCGCGAGCACATCTTGGGATTGGCAGACCAGCAGCGTCGGCACACTTAAGGTCTTGAGTCTATCCAAGCCGTCCGCCCGCAGCGCCGCCCGGTATGGCATCTGATAGGCATCGCCGGCCACCAGCAGTTCCATGGCCCTGAGATGCAGTCGTTCAACATCATTGAGATCAAAGTCGACCGCTTGCCCTTGGTCCCCAAGATGCCACGGGAAGTACCAATTCTGATCAATGAGCCTAGTCCAGAGTCGCATCAGATGCGCCGCGTCATGCGTGGGCGCATAGGACTGAAGGTATCCGCCATCAAACGCCTTCAATTCGTTTTGCGTCCACAAAGGCAGGCCCTCGCAGACCAATGCGCTGACCCTATGCGGATACAAGCGCGCCATCTCCGCCACAAAAGTCGCACCACTGTGAAATCCGTAGGCCCCGACTTGGGCAAGGCCAAGTTCATCCAAGAGTTCCACCAAGGCGTCGGCGAATACTGTCGGCGTACATAATTCGTCCGGCAAGGGCGACGAATCGCCGTTTCCCGGTGTGTCGGGTGCCACGACGAGAAATTCTCTCGACAAGAAATCAATCAAAGGCCGTAAGGTCGAACTCGAGTTGGGCGAACCGTGAACAAGCAACAAAGGGCTTCCCTTGCCGGCCGTCAACAAGTGCACATCCCGCCCGGAGACCCGAATCAATCGACGCTTGATGGTTGTCACGGAACGTTCCGCTCCCGAAAGGCCGGTTTTCGCTTATGTAGGAACGCATCTGAACCTTCCCGCATATCTTCTGAGGAAAAACATGCCCGAAACAACTGCTGCAATTCGTCACTATCTTCAATGTGCGCGAGATCAAGGGAGAGAAAGATCCGCTTCAGGACGGCGAGTCCTTGTGGTGATCGCGCGGCGATGTCCTCGGCTTGGCTGTCGACCGCCGCAGTCAAATCTCCGCTAGCCAACACGTTGCTCACCAATCCCCAGTCGAGCGCCGTCTCCGCATCGAGTATCCGCGCACCAACGAGCATCGCTTTGGCGCGGGCGAACCCAACCCTCGCCACCAAGCGCTGGCAATCGCGCGGGCTGTACGAGATGCCGAGTGACGTGGGGTTGATTCCGAAGCGCGCGGAACTGTCGGCAAAGGCGAGGTCGCAAGCGAGCGCCAGGGCGCACCCGCCCCCCATGCACACCCCGCGGATGGCGGCGATACTTGGAATGGGAAGTCGATCCATCGCATCAAGCGCGTAGCCTATGTGTGCGTTTGCGGCTCGCGCGGATGTGGCAGAGGCATAGTTTTCCTTAAACTCCGAAATATCGGCACCCGCACAAAAGTCATCCCCCTGTCCGCGCACCACCACAACGCGCAGGCTGGCATCATTGCCAATTTCCCGCAAACTTTGCGTCAAGGCCTCCCACATGGCCTGCGACATGGCGTTTCTTCGCCGTGGCTGGTTCAGCACTATGTCTGCCCGCACGCGGCTTCGATGCACTTCAATGTTCCCCATCAGGGTGCTCCGCTCTCGCTGACCACCTCTTCGAACGGAAGTCGCCCGATATCCGGTACTTGTGCACCGGCCTTGGGATAGCCCACCACCAGCAGCAGAAAGGGTCGTTCATTGCTGGGCCGTCCGAGTATTTCGTTCAGGAACTTCATGGGACTGGGCGTGTGCGTGAGGGTGGCGAGACCTGTGTACTGAAGCGCGGCGATGAGAAGTCCCGTACTGATGCCCACCGACTCGGTCATGTAGTAGTTTTTCACCCGTTCCGCTTGCGAATTCAAGCCGTAGCGCTGCAAGAAAATCGCTATGAGCACGGGCGCTTCTTCAAGAAAGGGCTTGTTCTCATCGGTCCCCAAGGGGGAGAGCGCCTGCAACCATTCCCGCGTCGCACGATGCGAATAGAATTCGCGTTCCTCGGCTTCCGCGGCAAGGCGTATCTTTGTCTTGGTTTCGGAATCCCGAACCACCACAAACCTCCAAGGTTGCTGGTTGGCGCCGCTTGGCGCCGAGGCCGCCGTGCGCAGCGCCGCGTCAAGCACTTCCGATGGGATGGCGCGACGATCAAAGTCCCGAACGGTGCGTCGCTTTGCCATCAGAGCGTAAAATTCCCGCGCCCGCGAGATCATGTCTTGTTGCGAGCGCTCTTCAAAATCATACTTCACCGACCTTGGGATCTCTTCGACCATCTGTACTCCTCGGTATGTCACGCCTGCCCCGCTTGAAGCGACGAAACGCTCACTATAGGCTTGCTATTGACGGGCAACAAGACGCTTATTGACGCTTAAAGAACTAAATTTGATTCGCCTCATCATTCCGGGCGCATGAGGGGCTTGCGCAGCGAACATCCTTGGTCTATTGTCGTGTTCTAGTTTGATGCAACGGCGGGGGACGGGACTCGATATGAAGACTGCCGGACAAATGAGGATTCACTTGCTCGCAAAAGCGACTGAAAACGAGGAATTCCGGACGAAACTGCTTGAAGATCCGAAAGCGGCAATTTCCGAGGAGCTCAGCATGACGCTTCCCGCGGGCTTCAAGATCTTCGTGCATGAAGACTCTTCGGACACGACCCATTTGGTCTTGCCGCCGCTCGCAAGGCTGACTCTTGAAGAATTGCAGGCGGTAAGCGGGGCTTCTTGGCATGCGACCGATGAAGACCCGGACCAGAAACACAGCTCACCGCAATGGTGGGACGTATCCCCGAGATAAGCGTTCGCGTGGAGTCCGACGCATAGGTGCTCGGTTTCCATGATCCGCTTTAGCTTTTTCAGGGAAGAAGCCGCGCTTAACCACGCGCAGCCGGATTCGCTCGACGGGCTGGCAAGAGTCGATCTTCCTCATCATCAACTGGCATCCAAACTAGTGATCTCGATGTTTGTGATTGCCCTCATCTCGCTTGCGCTCTTTGCAATGCGCGGCAGCTTGCGCATTGATGCTTTTCCGATCCAAGGGGCGGGGGCAACTGAACTCATCTTGAGCGCCAAGCCCGAAGAAGCGCCCTCCAAGCGCTAGCTCTTCGCGCACGCTCGCCCTTTGAAGTGAAGCCGCCCTTCTGGAAAAAGCTATTCGCTTCCGCAGTGAGAACCCCTGTCTACCACCAGGTACACGCAACGGAATGTGGTTCCGCTTGTCTTGGCATGGTGCTCGCCCATCATGGCTGCTGGGTGAGCATGGATCAACTTCGAACTCTCTGTGACGTGGGTCGCGATGGATGCTCGGCGGCTGATCTCAAGAAGGGGGCGGAGCATTTCGGACTCGATGCCACGGGATGGCGCAAGGAACCTTGGCAATTGCACGCGATCAAGTTGCCCGCGATCCTCTTCTGGGAGTTCAATCATTTCGTTGTGCTGGAGGGGTTCCGAGGCAATAGGTATCTCTTGAACGACCCAACCAACGGACACGTCTCGGTAACCAAGGAGCAGTTCAGCGCACGCTTCACCGGCATCGTGCTCGAATTCAGCCCGAGCGCGAACTTCCGGAAGCGCGGAACTCGCCCAAGTGTCGTAAGAAGGCTCGCGCCGTGGTACCGACAACATCGATTCGGCCTGCTCCTTTCCGTATTCTGCGGATTGATGCTCATGGTGCCGAGCATTGGCCTGCCGCTCTTGCTTGGCGCGTTCGTCGACTGGGTTCTGATGGCAAACCATGCCTTGGGGCATTTGCTGCTCATCGCAGCGTGCGGACTCTTGCTGCTGAATTTCGTGTTCATCTGGTTGCAGCAAAAAACGTTGCGGCAACTTAGCCTTGCCATCTCCGTCGAACAGTCCGAACGTTTTCTCAGCAAACTTTTGAAGCTGCCCGTTGATTACTTCAATACCCGTTTTTCCGGCGATTTGGCGCAGCGCGCTCAGCGCATAGATGCCACAGCCGCCAATGCCAGCGTACAACTCACTAGGACAGTCATCGAGTTCGGTACGTCTTCGGTCCTGCTCATCGCCATGCTCATCCTCGACCCCTTGATCGCGCTGTGCGTCGTATTGGTGACGGGACTGGGTTTGCTGGGACACTTTCTCGTGTCGCGTCTTCGTTCGGACGTGAATCACCAGATGCGCCGGGAACAAGGCCAATTGGCTGGCCTCATGAGCTTTGCTACGCGCAATCTCCGTTTGATTCGCGCGTCGGGACAGGAATCCGATGCCTTTGTGAACTGGACCGGTTTTCAGAGCAGAGAACTCGCGGCGCGGCAGCGATTCGTCGAACTCGGGCTCGTGGCTGCCAGCACCTCGACCCTGATGTTGCTCATGGTCGCCGCCGTCGTGCTCGGCCTTGGCGGACCGAGGGTCTTATGGGGCGAGATGTCGCTCGGAGAGTTAGTGGCCTTCTATTTCTTCGCGACGCACTTTATATTTCCGGTTGGCAACTTTCTTCAGTCCTTCGACATCATCCGAATATTGGATGCCGATCTCAACCGCGTTGACGATGTTATGAATGCCGAAGAAGACAAGGCGCTCAAGACCAATGAGACGCAAGAGCACAAAGATCTCGCCACGATTGATGGACGCCTGCGCCTCGCAGGACACCTTGAATTACGTGATGTTACCTTCGGTTACAGGCGTCACACCGGCCCACTCATCCAGAATTTCAACCTGAGAATCAAGCCCGGGCAAAGGATAGCCATCATCGGACCGAGCGGTGCCGGAAAGTCGACCTTGGCGTTGCTCATTGCCGGCGTGTATCAACCTTGGAAAGGGCAGGTGCTGTTCGACGGACACAAGCGCGAGGAAATTCCGCGCAGCATCATGAGCGAGTCGTTGGCTTTTGTCGACCAGCAAATTTCGCTGTTCTCAGGCACGATTCGCGACAACCTCACCATGTGGAACGCCTCGGTTCCAGACGGGATGATTACCAATGCGGCGATTGACGCGGCCATTCACGACGACATAGCACGTCGGCGATTCAATTATTCGGGCTATGTTGAAGAGGGCGGTGCCAACTTCAGCGGCGGACAGAGGCAAAGGCTTGAAATTGCGAGGGCACTGGTGAGCCGCCCCTCCCTTATCGTGCTAGACGAAGCAACCAGCTCGCTCGATGCGGGCTTGGAAAGCCAAATAGATGATGCCCTACGCAGGAGGGGATGCGCCTGCGTGATCATTGCCCACAGGCTGAGCACCATTCGGGATTGCGACGAGATCATCGTGCTGGAGAAGGGACTTACCGTTCAGCGTGGTAGCCATGATCAGCTTATGCGGGAGCAAAGCGGACTCTATAGGAAACTGGTTACGGGCCAATAACGGAACCGAAGAAGTTGAATCCCTCCCAAATGCTAAGCGGCGAGCTATTGCAGGCAATCAGTGCGGAATCCTTCGAACTGGTCGCCGATGAGCTCGTCTTGGACGATGAAACTCTTGTTTGGTACGTGGAGTCCGGCCGCGTCGACGTGTTCCTTGCTGAAGTGAAAAACAACGAGGCCGTCTCGAGCTACAAGCACATGGCCCGCGCGGATGAAGGCCGACTCCTGTTTTCGGTCGATCAAAGCCGCGAGTCCGAATTTCAATTGCGCATGAAAGGATTTCCCGGCTTCAAGATACACAAGATTCCACTTGTATCGGTGCTTGAACACTTGGCGCCGGAGGCGTTTGCACAGCAAGTGGACCTTTGGCTGGAGAGCCTTTCGCAGGCGGTAGCCGAGGACATCCCGCTCCTGCCGAGCGTAGATGTGGCCCTACTCCCCGGCGTGAAGATCGAACTGCCCGAAAAGTCGGTAGTCTCATCGCAGCGGGGCCTGGTGTGGGTCCAATCCAATGAATCGACCGCTTTTCTGAGCACGGGAGAGACGGACCGCCAATTGCCAAGTTTTCTCGCGCTATGTCCTCAATCTTGGGCGACCTATCACAAGGCCTCGAACATTGAAACCTGTTCCTCCGCAGATTTACTTGATCGAGGCTTTTTGGTGGAGCTCGCCTACAGGTTTCAAGCCCTCGCTGTAGACGCCGAGAAGCTCAATCGCAAGCTCGATCTCGTGGATATCGCACAGATCCAAATAGATAGCGCGAGACGACGCCAAGCGGCCGAAGATAGCGCTCGCGAGGAACTGGCGCGCGTTGCCAGTCAGCGCCCGAGGGCGGCCAATGACCAGCATTCGGCTCTGCTACAAGCCTTGCGAGTGATCGGAAAGAGAGAAGGCATCGAGTTCATTGCGCCGGAGAGCGATTCGCCTGCAACCTTGACGAGCATCTTGCTCGCTTCCGGAGTTCGTGGACGCGAGGTCGATCTGACAGCCGATCCCAAATGGTGGCTGGGCGACAGCTTTTCGATGCTCGCAAATGATCGCGAAGATCTTCGCCCAATCGCGCTGTTGCCAAGCAATTTCGGTCGCTATCGAATGATTGATCCGGCCGAGAGGCAAACCAAGCGGGTAGGGACCAAGGAGGCGAATAGTCTTGGGGCACGGGCGTGGGTGTTCTATAGACCACTCCCGAAGCGTCCCGCAAACACAAAAGACATCTTGAAAATCGCCGGGCGCGGACTGCCTGTTGAGGCCAGTCGTTTTCTACTGGCCGGCTTGGCGGCGGGTTTCCTCGCCTTCGCGCCTGCCTTTGCTCTGGCTACCTTGGCGCACTGGCTGAACTGGCATCAGAATTTGGATATGCTGCCGACCCTCGCTGTCGCACTAGTGATCGTGGCACTGCTGGGAACGGCGATGACCTATCTGCAGAGTTCGACGTTGCTGCGTGTGGAGGCGCGCGCAACCACTCGACTCTCGGCAGCCCTCTGGGATCGTATTCTCGGCATAGCGCCCAATGGTTTGCAGGGACTTTCGGCGGGCGAACTCGCCTCGCGTGCGATGATCTTTCAAAACTTAAGAGATCGAGCCTCGGGGCTCGTCGCGAGTGCCTTGACCTCTGTTCTGTTCATATTTCCGCTCCTGTTCCTCCTATTCCTCTTCGACACGAGGCTCGCGCTCATCAGTCTTTGCATAGGATTTGTTGCCCTCGCATGTATCATCGCCTCGGGAGTGCTGCAAATTCGCCCCCACAAAGAATTCTTTCGGGAGCGACAACGTCTTTCCGGAGCGCTGTATCAACTCATCAACGGCATCCACAAGCTCCGCTCCACCGGTGCCGAGCAAAGCGCGTTCGCATTCTGGGCAAAAGGATTCGTGCGCCAGAAAGAAACTGAACTCTTGATCGCCCGTATTAATACCTTCACGCTCGCCATCACCTCCAGCATTCCCTTTCTGGCCGCGGCAGCGCTCTTCACAGCCGCCCTGCTAGTTCGCGAACAGTTCTCGATATCAGAATTCTTGCTTGTCTACGCTGGATCGATGTTGTTCTTTTCCGCAACCGCGCGCTTGGGCGCTTCGGTACAGGCACTCGCATCGATCATCCCAGAGTATCAACAGGTTCTGCCGCTGTTGCGACCGATGCCCGAAGGGGCCGATAGCAGCGCCCGGCAGCAGGATATTGAGATTTCCCTGCGCGGCGAGCTTCGCTTTGATCACGTGAACTTCCATTACCCGAACGAGACGGATTTCGCGCTCAAGGATATCTCCTTGCATATTCTTCCCGGACAGTTCGTGGCCATTGTTGGTGAATCGGGCGCTGGGAAGACGAGCCTCATCAACCTCGCACTTGGCTTGGAACAACCAGCGTCCGGCTCCATTTACTTTGACAAACACGACCTCTCTCATCTCAACAAGCGCTCCCTGAGAAGGCAGATCGGCGTTGTGGTCCAGAATGGCTCGCTGCAACCGGGCACCTTGCTCCACAACATCACTGGGGTCGCGCAGGATCTTAGCGAGGCGAAAGCTTGGGAAGCGGCCCGTCTCGCCGGGGTCGAGGAAGACATTCGACAGATGCACCTCGGCATGCACACACCGGTCGGTGAAAGCTCGTCGCTCTTCTCCGGCGGGCAAATTCAAAGAATTCTCATTGCGGCGGCGATCATCCGCAAACCTCGAGTAGTATTTCTCGACGAAGCCACCAACTGGCTCGACAATAGATATCAATCCTTGGTGATGCGCAACATCGAAGCCCTCGCGGCGACGCGAGTGGTCGTCGCACACAGACTTTCCACCATCAAGGCGGCGGACAAAATCCTGGTGCTCGAAAAAGGCAGGCTCGTGCAATCCGGCAATTACCCGGAACTCGCCAGCACACCAGGCCTGTTTCAAAGCTTGATCGAACGACAGCTACTCGAGGAGGAACCAACAGAATCCCTTTCCTAACGACAAGAGATCTAGGGTGCTGTCCCACTTGTGATGTGGCACACTAGACTCCAAGGGGAATACTCCCCCCTTCATTGCTTGAACAGAAACGCGCCCATGTAGGCTTTGCTTCGCACTTCTTCAGCCGACAGAGTCAGCTTAAGGTGATTAATCCCCGTTAAGAGCTTATAGGTTGCCGCTTCCGACAGAATCATGTCGCTGCGCGGCCAAGACATGAGGCCTGCGGCTTTTTCCCGACGGCACCATCCAGCTTCCACCAAGCGCTGAAGGAACGGCTGCCAAGGTTGGACGGGCGTGCTGTGCCAAGGTTGCGGCAGATAGAGATCCAAGCCCAAGCGATCAGAAATCCCTTGCTCGGAAACGTTTAGAGACAAGCCGACATTCTCTGCACCACGCCAATCCCGCACCAATTCCATCAGACGGCTGAAGCCTTGCCACGAGCCACCCCATTCGAGTCGCTGCAAACACTCGCGAACCTCGTCTCTCCGGAGCTTAACTACCAATCGCAGCGCGTCGGCGGCGCGGGCCGGCATGGCGCCCACATGGAGGACTCGACTCCCCCTCGGTAGCAATTTCAGCACGGATGCAATTGCGCCTTGGTGTCGGGGTTCGCCGTGCCCGAACACCCAAGAATGGAAGGTGGCGAGCAACTGCGCTTGGTGGTCGGTTTCAGCATCGCCCTCATCCCGCTCGATAAAGAGTCCAGGGGTTTTCGCCACCGACCAAGGCGCCACAACCAAGTCGTACTCCAAGATGAGACAGCGTCCCCAAGACGAAAGCGGGCTGGCGGAGTTGTCCAATTCCGTCGCAATCCTAGACATTCCCCGTTGCGCCGCGCTTGCGCTTAGGCTCGACCCCTGTTCTACAAGATAGCGGGAACATCGAGACTTGGGCTGGACCGAAACAAACAGGTCGCAATAGGGCGAGTGTTCGCCGAGATGACTTTCAAATCCAAAGGTGGAATCCAAGGCGCAACGAGGCAATTGTTTCGCACAGTCAATCAACCGCTTCCTGCCTTCCCCTGAGACGATGTCCGCCGGAAACGTTTCGGCGACCGCCGCGAAGCGAGCATCCATCGGCTCGAAACTCAATAACTCACTCACGGGATCGCACTTTTCGGTATCTCGAAGATGACCGTAACAGTGTATCAATGGGCTCTTGAAACTGAGAAAACATCCAAGCCTTCACCCTAACTTTTAACGGGAGTAGTCCGCTGTCTGTACCGAGAGCGGCACTCCTGTTCGTCTCGCGTATGCTTCAGTGGCATCGCCACACAAGCGAATGCAGGATGGGATAAAGTAAGGTGGCAAAAAATGATCGAGTTCGCCAATACAGGCTCACACAAATGCCCGAAGTCAGCAGACGCAAATTCTTGCAGTCGAGCCTCGCGAGCGGCTTGTCGCTGCCTTGGCTACACTCATCGCTCGCATACTCCCAGATGGCACCCGTTTCAGGGCGGCCCGACACCTATCAGGGGGTGACCAATGACCAGATCCTGCTCGGCACGTCAGCGGCCTTTTCAGGTCCCTCTCGCGGACTCGGCATAGAACTCTACAGGGGCGCGCAAGCCTACGTCACTCATATCAATCAGCAGGGCGGCGTGCGGGGCCGCCAAGTCGTTTTCAAGCTATATGACGACGGCTACCAACCGGTGCCGTCGGTGCAAAACACCATGAAGCTCTTGCTGGAAGATCAGATATTCGCGCTCTTCGGCTACGTGGGCACGCCGACCGTCACACGTGTGCTCCCCATCCTGAAAAAGTTTCAGCAAGAGAATATTTTTCTGTTCTTTCCGTTCACCGGTGCGCAGCCGCAGCGCGAACCGCCCTATGGGGAATTCGCCTTCAATCTGCGCGCTTCCTACCGCGAAGAAACCCAAGGACTCGTTGAGAACTTTCTGCGTATTGGGCGCAAGCGCATCGCCGTCTTTTACCAAGCCGATGCCTACGGACGCAGCGGCTGGGCAGGTGTTCGCAAAGCATTGAGCGCTCATGGCGAGCAAATTGTCGGAGAAGCCACCTATCAACGCGGCTCGCGCTTTTCCAAAAGCATGCGTCCGCAGGTCGAGATTCTTCAGCGAGTGAATCCGGACGCGGTCATTTGTATAGGCGCCTATGGTGCTTGCGCCGCCTTCCTGCGCGATGCCGTGGACCATGGCTTGGAAGTGCCGATTGCCAACCTGTCATTCGTGGGCAGTGAAAACCTGCTGCAGTTGATCAACGAAGGATTGGACGACAGCGCCCGCTACACACGCCATCTTGTGAATTCACAAGTGGTTCCGAGCTATGAGGACGAGTCCATTCCCGTCGTGAAAGAATACGGCGAACTGATGCGCCGCAATAGCCCGGAAGTTCCAGCAGCCTTCGAGCAGGCCGACTATCAGCCCTTCGACAAGAGCTTCGTCAGCCTAGAGGGCTTCGTCAATGCCAAGCTGCTAGTCGAAATCCTCAATCGGCTCGGTGACAACCCGACGCGCGACCAGATCGAAGAAGCCGTGTTTTCGGTGCGAAATTTCGATCTTGGAATTGGCGAACCCATTTCTTTTTCCCCGGAGCGCCGTCAAGGCATGCAGCGGCTTTACTACACGGTCGTGGAAGATGAGCGGTTCATTCCACTCAATGACTGGCATGCATGGTTCACATAGGAATTCTCAAAGGTGAATATTCAACGTCTCTTTCAAAAAACTTTGTTCGGCATATTTCTCTTGTTTGGCCTCATAGCGGTGGCTACCTCTTGGGTGTGTATCGCGACGGTGGATTCGCAGCTTTCCGAGGAGTATGTTTCAAACAGCAAGGGCATCGCTAAAACCATCGCCGATGCGAGCGTGGATATCATCCTCAATCGTGACCTCTCTGCGCTACAGTCCCTCATAGACCAGTTTCTGGAGATACAGGGTATCAACTACATCTATATAGTGAATGAGTCTGGAGAATACTTGGCGCACACCTTCGTGCCTGGCATTCCCGAAGAGATTCTGGCGTCGGATCCGTCCAATACAGATACCGTCGAGCGCAGACTTTCCGGGGCAGACAGCTACGTCGAGGTTGGCAGCCCCATACTTGCCGGCGTGGCGGGCACGGTACACATCGGCATGGACAAGAGCCTTATTTCGCTCAAGATTCAGCAGGCGGTTGGGCGTCAGATGTATTTGATCTCCTCGATTTTCGTGGTTGGCATTTTTGCCGCCATCTGGCTGATCAACCTCGCGGCGAAGCCCATATCGAATTTGCTCGCATACGCGGTGCAGCTTGCCAAGGAACAAAGGGGTGAGGACGCCGCCCAAAGCCCGCTCTTGCATCGCAACGATGAAGCGGGACAGCTTGCCCGCCTTTTCTTCTACTTTTCCAAGATCGTCGATCTGGACAAGGTTCAGCCAGCAGGCTCTGGGAGCGGAAGCTAGGCGCACGCACAACCGAGTAAAGAGCGATGCAATTGCGAGAATTCCAACTCCGCCGTTCGCTCATTGTGCTCTTGTGCACAGGCTTGCAGTTGTGCTTCGGCACCGTGTACGCCTGGAGCTTCTTCCAGATTATGCTGGTGAACCAGCTCGATTGGACCTTTACGGATACTGCAATTGCATTTGGCGTGGCTATTTTTTCGCTTGGGGTTTCAGCCGCCTGGGCGGGCGGGGCTCTACCGCGGCTTGGTCCACGCAAGCTCGCGCTGGCTGGCAGCCTGTTGTTCTCAATCGGTTACTTGATCGCCGCCTTCGCCCTTGAAATCAACAATCCTCTGCTCTTCTATCTCGGCTATGGGGTGGTCGGCGGAGCCGGTATCGGCCTCGGATATGTCACGCCGGTCGCGACGGTCGCCAAGTGGTTTCCCGATCGAAAAGGCCTCGCGACCGGCATAGTTGTCATGGGATTCGGGGTTGGCGCGTTTCTCTTGAGCAAGTTGCTGGCGCCTTTTCTGGTCGTTCAAACAGGAGAAGAACTCCCACTTGTTTTCATGTGGCTCGGTATCATTTTTGCCGCCATCCTGATTCCCTTCAGTCTGCTGATCAGCGACCCACCACGTAGTTTCGTGCTGCCCGGCGCGGCCGCTGCGCTCAATCTGGACCCCGTGGGTGTCGATAACCCCATGTTCGTGTCGCGCTGCCTGAGGTCGCGCGAATTCGTCATGATGTGGCTCATTTTTTTCTTCAATATTTCCGCAGGCATCTCGGTGATCAGTTTTCAGTCGCCGCTCTTGCAGGATGTGTGGGGGCTCGCCGACCCAACGCTCGACCCATATGTACTCGCGGAATACGGTGCCACCTTGATTGCCATCAGTTCTCTATGCAACGGCGTGGGGAGACTCTTCTGGGGCCTGCTTTCCGACCGGATCGGTCGCATTCGTGTGTTTCGCATCCTGCTCGCAAGTCAAATGGTGGTGTTTGGCATTCTCATGACCGAACGCGACCCTTGGATCTTCTCCGCACTCGTCTGCTACATCCTGCTCTGCTTCGGTGGTGGTTTCGCCACCATGCCGTCCTTCATCGTCGATGTCTTCGGCAGTAAAAAAATGTCCGCCATTTACGGTGCCGTGCTCACCGCCTGGGCCGCCGCCGGCATATTCGGACCCTTGTACGTCGGCTACTTCAAGGACGTCTACCCAGACCGCGCCGTGATCTATTGCTTCCTCATCGGGGTACTTATTCTCGGACTCGGCTTCATCTTCGCGTTTCAACTGAGCGCGGAACGCATCCGCTTAGAAAAGCCAAGCCTTGAAGGCACCCTCCGACAATACGGTATCCCCTTGCCGAGAGAACTTTGAATGGAAACGCCGCTCCGAAAAAGTCTTACGCCCGCGCCTTCAGCACTTGCTTACTTGAAAAGGTCCACGATTTGACGAACGGCTTCCGTTATCTGCTGCACAGATTCTCTGCTGAGTTCACTCTCTTCTCTCATAAGCTCGGTGCGCAATCGCGCCAGAATTTGCTCAGCGTCTCTCGCTTCAGCATGCAGCCGGAAGAAGAGTGTCCAATGTTCTGCAGGAATTCCAGCAATGAGTTTCTTCATCGTCCTCGCGCCGATCTTTGTGCTCCAATAAAGAGCAAAGTCGGTTTTTCGCCAATGACGCGAAATATGGATCCGGTTCAGCGGCAAATGCGTGACGTCCGGCTTCAATGGCGGCTACTGATGCCGAGCAAAGCCCGCCGAAGGGTTCCCATAGGGTATCGCCTTTTTCAGACGCAATCTTGATCATTCGACGCATGAATTAAGTGGTTTCTGATTGAGATGCGCTGTGGCGTTCTTGCCGGGATTGTGAACTCTTGGCGCAACTCTGCGTCCATCGCCACGATAGCGTTCTCGGCCATTCAATGGCGGATGCGCCCATACATTGGTGATTCCGTGCTGGTGATGCCATGGATGGCGCAGTCGCTGCCACTCCTTCTCGGTGACCGGATCACGCCCGTTGATCGAGTAATAGGGCCGACCGGAAGGGTCTCCATACTTGTTCAGATACCGAACCGACCTGCCCATCATCTCGGCAGGTGGGAAGTACCACAACAAGTCCTTAGTCAAGTACTTTCGCGTAGCCGCACTTTTCACACCACATGCCTCGTTGGCCTTGCTTAAGGGTAGGCCAGCGCGCAACCACTCTGAGCGCAGCGATTGGCGCGCCGGAATCATCCCCTTAGAACACGGGAATTCCAGTCGACGCCTGTAGAAAACACACACTTCTGTAACGGTAGGCAATCGATGAATCGTGGAGCCGTTTACGTTTCCCGCGATATGGCCAAGCCCCTTATCCCAAAGTATCGTCTGCACATACTCCCATCCGTTCCTTGCCAACAAGGGGTGCACAGTGGCCCACTCGATTTCGGTGTTCCAAAACCACAGCGTGCGGGGTACGAGCGTTCGGACCATGTGCGCACATGATCGGAGTACCGTGTCTTGAGCCCTTCCGGTGTGCGCGGGTCTCCCGGAAACCCTCCAATCCCGTAAGCACCGTCCGAAATGATGATATCCGGCGAATTCCAGTCAGAATATGCGTCCTCTGCTGGACCGATGAAGAGGTTATTTTGTCCCTTTGCCATGAGAGAACATTTTAGCCACAAGTCCGCGATCGCACCGCCCCGAGGGTCACAGAAAATAGCCGCTGGGCAGACTGTCATCATGCGACGGAACATTCAGGTGCCAAGATGAAAGCGCTAAGAGAAGTAAAGAGAGTCCTCGGCGCCACCATGTCGCCTAAACCCCGTGCCGGTCGCGTCGACATGACCGGGCGCAAGGTGGTGGTGACGGGCGTTGCACCCCATTCCATCGGCTTCTCGGTCGCCAAGACCCTCGCGTGTTGGGGTGCGCAGGTGGTGGGCACAAACCTCTCCGAGACGCAAGAAACAGAAGAGGCGATGCGCACCGAGCTTGCGGGCTTAGATGCTGACCCATCCCTGCTCAGAGTGCGTCCTCTTGACCTGTGCGATCCTGACAGTGTGCGCGAGTTCGTTGGCTGGTACAGCCGGGAGGCGAGTGGCGAGCTACATGTGCTGATCAACAATGCGGGCATTTTCAGGGACATCCTGATGCACTTCCGACAGCCCCTGCTTGCTGCGGACGGAGAAGAGATTCACTGGCGGACGAACTTTCTCGGCACCTTCCATCTGACCTACTCGTTGCTCCCAGCGCTCATTCAGGCGGGACGCGCAAGCGGCGATGCGCGCGTTGTGTTTCTAGCATCCGACACGCATGAGCGAGTCGACAACTCTGTGCTGTTCGGCCTGCCGGAAGGAAGATACAAATCTTGGGACGCCTATGGAAGGTCGAAACTGGCGATTGTTCATCTCAGCAAAGAAATCCAGCGTCGGTATTCCGATGCCTCCAATCTGCAGGCGGTTTCTTTGCATCCGGGCACCGTCTATACCCGCCTCGTGCCGCGCGCACTTCAGGATCACCCGCGCCTCGGGTTCGTGACACGCATGCTTGAGCCCCTATTTGCCCTCAGCTTTCTCAACCGCGAGCAAGGGGCGCAGACCCCGATCATCTGCGCGACCCAAGTACCACTAAAAGGCGGCGAATACTACGAACGTTGCCGCGTTTCGAGTGCTTCCATAGCTTCAGGCGATGCCGAAGTGAGCAGGCGGCTTTGGGAGTATGCCGAGAATTGGGTGTCGAAACTCGATGTGCAATGAGAAATAGGCTCAAAAACAAGGTATCTTGAACTCGACTTTTCCTTTCGAGCAGGCGAGCTAGAGTGTCGGCGACGAACATACAAGCTTGGTATCGAGCGATGCTCGCGCGCCCGGTTGGCGTATTGCTTGTCGCAGGGATACTGGCCGCGCTCGCGGCTTTTTTCGCCACGCGATTTAGTTTTGACGCTTCGGCGGAAACCCTGGTGGTTGAGGGAGACCCGGACTTCGCCGCGTACGAGCAGATCACTGAGATGTTTAGCGGCGACGACTTCTTGCTCATCACCTTTTCGCCACACCAAGGAGCTTTGCTTTCCGAAGCCAATATTGCGCTAATGGCATCGCTGCAAGACAGGGTGGCCGCCGTCAAAGGAGTCGCGTCGGTCTTTTCGCTGCTCGATGCGCCGCTTCTCAAGAGTCCACCGGTGCCTCTCACGCAACTCGCAAGCGGACTCAAGACCTTGCGCTCGGAAGGTGTGGACCGAGCGCTCGCAGTGGATGAGCTTCGCGCTAGCCCACTGTTTCGTGAACTCTTGATCTCGGACGATGGAACCGCCGGTGCCATGCGCGCCAATATTGCCCCGAACAATAAGCTCAAGGCCATCACCGAGCGACGCGCTGATCTTCGTGGGCTCGCCTCGCCATCAACGGCGGAGCGCGAGGAGCTGACCAAGCTTGATCGCGCGTACCTAGATGAGCGCGAGCAATATCTCGCCGCCCGCGACGAACTTATTTCCCAAATACGCGAGCTGCAAGCCGAGTATTCCGAACACGCGCGCATACACATCGGTGGCGTGCCAATGATCGCTGCTGACATGATTGCATTTGTGCGCAGCGACCTCGCGATTTTTGGCAGTGCGGTATTGGTGCTCATCATGGCCGTGCTCTATCTCGCCTTTCGGGAGCCGCGTTGGGTGCTCTTGCCCATTGGCAGTGCGGCGCTCACGCTGCTCTATACAGTCGGCGTGCTCGGACTCGTGCAGAAACCCGCGACGGTGATTTCCTCAAACTTCGTGTCTCTGCTGGTCATCATGACCATCTCCCTAACGATTCACTTGATCGTTCGTTACCGTGAACTGCGCAGATTGGAGGGAGGGCCTCGCGGCGGCGAGCTCGTGGTTCAGACCATGCTGAGCAAGTTCGCGCCCTGTCTATATACCGCGCTCACCACCATGGCCGCCTTCGGTTCGCTGACGGTAAGCAACATAGTGCCTGTCGAGGACTTCGGTTGGATGATGTGCCTTGGTGTCGCACTTGCCTTGCTGACCGCATTTACCGCCTTCCCCGCCGTGCTCATGCTGCTTGCAGCCAAAGACAAGGCGACGCCGAAGACACCCGAAGCCGCCTTCATCCGAATGCTCAGTCAAGTTGCTCGCGAGCGGGCTTTTTGGGTGGTGGCGCTCTCCGGGCTGGTGGCGGCCGCGGCAGGCTTCGGAATATCGAAACTTTCCCTCGATAATCGTTTCATCGATTACTTCCAAGAAGACACCGAAATCTATCAAGGTATGGTCTATATCGACCAAAGTCTGGGCGGTACGGTCCCATTCGAGGTGGTGGTGTCCTTTTCACCTTGGGAATCAATTGAACTAGAAGATGACTTCTTTGCCGAAGAGGAGGATGCATTCCCAGACCGCTACTGGTTCTCGCGTGACAAGCTTGACCGCATCGGCGCACTGCACAAGGCTCTCGAAGCCATGCCCGAGGTTGGCAAGGTGCTCTCCATGTCGTCACTTGACGAATTGGCACGTCAGTTTACCGATGGGGAACCCCTGAATGACCTTGAGATTGTCGGTGTTCTCGGCGTCATACCTGAGAGCATAAAGGCCGAGCTCATTGACCCCTATGCCTCGCCAACGAACGGCCAGATGCGCATTTCCGGGCGGGTGATCGAAAGCGGACCCTACTTCGACCGGGACGCATTGGTTGAGGAAGTGCGCGTCTACGCGCAAGAATCACTTGGTTTTGCGCCCGATGAAGTGGTGGTGTCGGGCATGCTGGTGCTCTTCAACGGCATGCTGCAAGAATTATTCAACTCTCAGCGCGACACCTTGGCCTATGTCTTGTTGGCCACCCTCGCGATGTTCCTGATCCTCTTGCGGTCGGTGAAGTTCGCCTTGCTGGGCCTGATTCCAAATGTCCTCTCAGCGGCCGCTGTGGTCGGTTTCATGGGGTTGGCGCGAATTCCGCTCGACATGATGACCACCACCATTGCCGCCATATCCATTGGCATAGGCGTGGATTTTGCCATCCACTATTTGCACAGGTACCGATTCGAGCGAGGCCAAGGTCTCGACGCGAAGAACGCTGTTCAGGCCTGTCACTCTAGCACCGGCAGAGCCTTGTATCTCACCGGCATCACCATCATGTTGGGATTCTCCTTGTTGGTCTTCTCCAATTTCGTGCCGACCATCATGTTCGGGCTCTTAGTGGCCGTCGCCATGGGCCTCGCGCTGGTCGCCAATCTGTCGCTGTTGCCAAGCCTGCTGGTCCTGACTGAGTCGGACACTAAAGAATAGCGAAGAAAAGCGGTGCCTCTTGCATTGACGGGCAGCGGCAAAAGCTCTTGCAGGAACTCGATGAAGAGAAGGAGGACTTCAGGTAGGAACCTCGCGAGCGTCTGATTGCAGCTAGGGAAGAGCTGCAGCAGATTCGATGATGACGCGACGGCTCAGGTGAGATCATCCACCCTAATGCCGTCGGTCTTCATGATATGCGTAGCAATCTCTGGGAGCGGGTCGAAGACTGTTGGAGCGATAGCTACGACAACGCGCCCGTCGATGGCAGCGCATGGATGAGAGGCCAATGCTCCGAACGGATTTTCTGCCGCGGTGTCTGGAACGACAATCAACTCACGCTCCGCTCTTCCTATCGCGCCAGCAACGAGGCTAGGGCCGTGGATTCCGCGTCGCTCAGAGCATCAGATAGGCTTCTTAAGGGTTCGCGCAGGACCATTCGGAGACAATATCCTTGATCTCGGGCCTTGGGCGTTCCATCGGAGGTGTTTTGGCCGGACTACCGATATGCACGAAGCCAATAATCTCGGTGTCTTCACTGTGGCCCAGAGCACCACGAACTTTCGGGTGATATGCGGGCCAGTCGGTGAGTAACTGGGAAGCAAATCCAAGCGCCGCGGCACCAATGAGCAGGTTCTGACACAAGGCTCCGGCGGAAATCTGCTGTTCAATCAACGGAACTTTTGCCAGTTTCTCCTTGTTGGGGTGAGAGGTGACAACGAGTAACAGGGGCGACCTTTGCGGGCGCTGACGTTCAAATTCAATTTCTTCCATGCTTGCACCCGGATTGTCCTCGCTAAAGATCTGGGCGCAGATATCACCTAAGCGAGCTTGTCCTTCTGGCCGAAGCACTTGAATGCGCCAAGGCGTGAGTTTGCCGTGATCGGGCACGCGTGTCGCCATACGCAGGAGGGTGTCGAGCGCCTCAGGATCCGGCCCCGGACCGCGCATGTTCGCCGCGAGGGTGGAACGCCGCTTCAAGAGGAGTTCGGCGAGTTTCGGTGCTTTTGCCACAAGATTGCTCGGGAACAAGTGATTAGAAGTGTGGGATTGTATCGATTCTGTCAAGGTCACCATCCGGCCCGCCAGTGAATCAGCCACATGTTGGGTGGCTAAAACTACAATAGAAAGGAGGCAAACCTGTCAATAGAACTGCTGAGGAGCGAAGCATGAGCGAAGACCCGATTAAAGAAGCGGCGGCTGACATACGCAAAGCTTGGCGAGACGGTGAGCCAATCGAACCAGTCCGCCACAGATTGCCGGAAGGCGACATCGGCGCCGCCTATCGCGTTCAGCAAACCAACACCGACCACTGGGTGAGAGAAGGTCGCCGAATGGTGGGGCGCAAGATTGGGCTGACGGCGAAAGCGGTGCAGGAACAGCTCGGCGTCGCCCAGCCTGACTTCGGCATCCTCTTCGCCGACATGTGCTTGGCCGACGGCGAGGAAATCCCTCCGGGCAGCGTGTTGCAGCCGCGCTGCGAGGCCGAAGTGGCCTTGGTGCTGCATTCCGCCCTCTACCATGAGCAGCTCACATTGATTGATTTGATCGGGGCCGTCGCCTACGCACTACCGGCCATCGAAGTGGTGGGGTCGCGTATCGCTGACTGGCGCATCGAAATCGTTGACACCGTGGCCGACAACGCCTCCTCCGGAATGTACGTGCTGGGCACCCGGCCAGTGAAGCTCGGCGACATCGACCTGCGCGAATGCGGCATGGTAATGGAAAGCAAGGGCGATCAGATCTCCAACGGGTCCGGTGCCGCGTGCCTCGGCAATCCACTCAACGCGGCGCTGTGGCTGGCGCGCAAGATGGTCGAGATCGGTATGCCGCTTAATGCCGGCGACACGATCCTGACCGGCGCGCTTGGGCCCATGGCACCGGTGGCCGCGGGCGACTTGGTTGAGGCTTGCATCGAGGGGCTTGGCTCGGTTCGGGCGGTGTTCGCATCTTGAGGACGACTGCGATGACAATCAGGAGCCAGCCTTGGCGAAGAACATAAGTCGGGCGGCACGGAAGCTCGCCGTCATTCCCACCGAGATGGCACTTCTAATCTTGTCATCAACCCCGGGATCGCGTGGCTTCAGGGCTTTCGGCGTTGCGCCGTCTGAGTTGAATGACCTTCTCTTTTTCCTTGCACAGGCCGAACCAAGCAGATAAGAATCTGGATTTAGGCGGAATACGCACTTTCCGCGCGGCCTGAACCATTGGTGGATTAAGCTCTTAGCCGTCTACTCCACCGTCACCGCCTTCGCGAGATTCCGTGGTTGATCCACGTCCCTGCCCTTTTGCCTCGCGACGTGATAGGCGAGTAGTTGCAGCGGCACGGAATAAACAATTGGTACCAGTAGCTCGTGCATGCGTGGCATGGTAATAATGTGCACGTCTTCATGAGCAGCGAACTCGGTGTCCGGCCCGGCAAAGACGATGAGCTGTCCGCCGCGGGCGTGCACTTCGCGCAGGTTCGACTGGAGTTTTTCGATCAAATCGTCCTTTGGCGCGACCGCGATCACCGGCATGCCTTCATCGACAAGCGCCAGCGGGCCGTGCTTGAGTTCGCCCGCCGGATAGCCCTCGGCATGCACGTAGGAGATTTCTTTCAGTTTAAGCGCGGCCTCTAGGGCAACCGGATATTGCGCTCCGCGACCTAAAAAGAACGCGTTGTGGCGATCAAAGAAACGCGCCGCGAGATCTTCGATCTGCGGTTCGAGGGCCAGACTCTCTCGAATCACATCATCCAAGCAGGCCAGCGCCTTCACAACTTCTGTTTCCACCACTTCATGCAGTCCTCGATGCCGACCAATGAGCAAGGTCAGGAGCAAGAGGCCTACCAAGGAGCAGGTAATCGCCTTAGTGGATGCGACGCTAAATTCCGGACCTGCGTGCATGAGATAAGTCATGTCCGACTCCCGCACCAAGGTTGAAGTGGGCACATTGCAGATAGCGAGCGATGCCAAGAATCCAAGTCGGCGGCTTGCTCGCAAGGCGGCAAGCGTATCTGCGGTTTCTCCCGACTGTGAAACGGCCACGAACAGCGTTCCCGGTAGGACTACGGCCTTTCGGTATCGGAACTCGCTGGCAATCTCCACTTGGCAGGACACGCCAGCGAGCTCTTCTATCCAGTACTTCGCGATTAAGCCGCAGTGATGACTGCTGCCTGCCGCGACGATGAAGACATTTCGCACCCTTCCAAGCACTTCTTCCGTAGCAACGCCAAATGCCGGTGCCAACACCCGATTCTTGCTCACGCGCGCCTCCAAGGCTCTATGTACCGCCTCCGGCTGCTCGTGGATTTCTTTGTGCATGAAGGTGTCGTGCCGCCCCTTGTCCTTGAGTTGCTGGTGGCTTTCAATTCGCACGCGCTCGCGCTCCAAGGGGAAATCCAATCCCTGCGAGAGTGAATAGACCTGCACACCCGCCGAGCTCACCTGTGCGATATCTCCTTCTGCAAGGATGATGAATTCCTCGGCAACATCGTTGAGTGCCAGCACGTCTGAAGCAACGAATGATTCGCCCTTGCCACAACCTATGACCAGCGGGCTTCCAACTCGCACCACCACAAGCTTGTCCGGTTCTTGCGGGCCGGCAACAACCATGGCGTAGGCACCATCAAGCTTTGCGGAGACATTGAACACGGCTTCGAGCATGGCGCACTCTTGTTGCATTTCGCCGGCAACCAGGTGCGCAATAAGCTCCGAGTCGGTATCCGTGTCCAAGACAACTCCTGAGTCCAGTAACTCGCGGCGAAGTGGTTCGTAGTTTTCGATGATGCCATTGTGCACAATAGCCACCTTATCTCCCGACACATGCGGGTGAGCGTTTCGCGCCGAAGGCTTACCATGCGTTGCCCAGCGCGTGTGCGCTATGCCCGTCGTGCCCGAGAGTGGCGTCTGCTCCTGCATGGCGACAAGCTTTGCCACTTTCCCGCGTGCGCGAAGCCTTCTGAGCCCATCAGCCTCGGCGGATGCCACCGCCAGGCCAGCCGAATCGTATCCTCGGTACTCAAGTTGCCGAAGGCCATCGAGCAGCAGAGGGACAATGTCGCGCTCGCTGACAGCGCCTATGATTCCACACATATCTCGATCTTCAGCGTCGTCGGTTACCGGTGCCCGTCCTTCTTCGCGCGCGCGGCGGGCGGTATCCAGTTCTTCAAGTTCTTTTGGCGCCCTCTCGCCACGGCAAGTTCCGATTCGCCGACATCTTTGCTCAGCGTCGAGCCGGCGGCAACGTAAGCGTCGTTTTCGACCGTTAAGGGGGCGATGAGCGTTACGTTTGAACCAATAAACGCACGGTCGCCAATCTTGGTTTCGTGCTTTTCCGCGCCGTCGTAGTTGCAGGTGATAACCCCCGCACCAATGTTGCAGTCTTCACCAATCTCGACATCACCCAAGTAGGCTTGATGCTGTGCTTTGCTTCTGGCGCCGATCTTGGCATTCTTGACCTCGACAAAAGTGCCTATGTGCACCTCGCGGCCAGTTCTTGTCCCCGGACGCACACGTGCGAAGGGGCCAATTCGGCAATCGGGGCCAATCTCCGCCCCCTCAAGGACGCAATTGGCTTCCACTCGCGTGCCATCGCCCAAGCGGACATCTTTGATACTCACGCCAGGACCGATTGAAACGCCTTCGCCCAACACAACCTCGCCCTCAAACACGACACCTGCATCCACGAAGCTCCGAGGTGCTCCACGAACTTCACCGCGCACTTGAACGCTCTCAGGGTCGGCAAGACGCACGCCCTGCTTGGCGAGCACCGCAGCCATTCGCTGCTGATAGATGCGCTCAAGCCGAACGACCTCTTCCAAGCTATTGGCGCCGAGCGCTGCGTCCTCTGGACTCGACATGACACAGCCCACCGAACAGTTTCGCTGTCGTGCCAAGGCAATTATATCGGTCAGGTATTGCTCTCTTTCGCTGCTCGGCGGCTCCAAGAAGTCCAATAGCTCGCGCATGAGCGCGCCGTCTCCAACCATGATTCCGGTATTAACTTCCTGGATGTGTTTTTCGCCTTCGCTGGCGTGAACCTCTTCCACAATCCGCAACAAATGCCCCCGCTCGTCCATCACCATGCGTCCAAAGCCGGTCGGGGATTCTGTTTTTGCGGCAAGGACCGCCAAGTCTTCCTGCGAACTTATGAGTTCTTGCAAGGCATCAACGGAGACCAGCGGCCCATCTACGCAAAGCACAAGCGTGCGCCCCCTAGCCCAAGTACTCAGTGCGCAGCACACCGCATGGCCGGTGCCAAGTGGCGTTGCCTGCGCCACCCAGCACACATCTTCGGCGCCGCTGAAGGTGTTTCGGATGGCTTCCGACTCGCGCCCGACGACCACAGACAGTCTTTCCGGCCGCAACTGCCGAGCCGTTTCCAACAGGTGCGCGAGCATAGGCTTCCCACCGATCTCGACGAGCGCCTTGGGCAGATTCGATTGCATTCTCCGGCTCTTGCCAGCCGCGAGAATCACGACGTGTAGTGACATGCGGTGAGAATAACGCGCCCTTGGGCTGTTTACCATAAGTTTATCGTTTTGACCCCTGCGGTGCCTCGGGACACCGTGCTTCCAATCGCGTTGTGCGCGATGCGCCAGACCAGCGACTGGCGGAATATGCGGGGCTACACCACGGACTCGAACAGTTCAAGCTCCGGATGGCCTATATAGGTGCCGTTGAGCGCCGTTGAACGCGTGTGCGCCTTGCGGAAGTGTTCCGATCCTACCCAGGCCTCAAATGCGCTCACGGACTCCCAGATCGTGTGCGATGCGTAAAGCACATGATCTTCGCGTTGAGTACCCTTGAGCAGCGTGAATGACTTGAAGCCCGGAACTTGGGAAAGATAGCTATCCCGCTCCCGCCAAATGCGCTCGAAAGATTCTTCGAAGCCCTTAGCAATCTTAAATCGATTCATTGCAACCAACATGAGTGTCTCCGTAACAGGGTGATGAGAGAAATTGAGTGGGTTAGTGCGAATGCACAACCAAACGCCCCAGTCGGGCGTGCCGTTCAACGAGCATGGGCGTCTCGTAGAGCCGACTCAGGATGTCGTCCGTAAACACGCGCTCAGGAGTTCCTACGGCGAGGGCCTCGCCTTGCCGCAGTAGCAGCACGCGGTCGGCGAATCGTGCCGCTAAATTGACATTGTGCAGCACCATCAGGACGCCGATCCCGAGATCGCCGAGCGACTTTGCGAGGCGCAGGATTGATAGTTCGTACGCGGGATCGAGCCCCGAGGTGGGCTCGTCGAGCAAAAGGTAGCGGTTTGAGGGCGGTTTTTGAGACTCGTCTTGCGTCCGTTCGGCCAAATGGGGCCAGACTTGCAGCAGAGCGCGCGCGAAATGGACACGCTGGCGTTCGCCACCTGAGAGTGAGCTGAACTTGCGTCCGATCAGCCCTCTCAGCCCGCATTTTGTGGCGACTTCATACAGGGGCCCGGCAAGTGTTTCCGGGCCTCCACCTTGCACCCATCCCATCTCGAGCACCTCCTCGACAAGGAAGTCGAAAGCCATGAGACCGCTTTGCAACATGACGCTGCGCCGTCGCGCCAAGTCTTTGATGCTGAGTGCGTCAAGCCTATCGTGGTCGATGCACACTACGCCGGCGGATGGCTGAAGTTCACCGCTGAGCAGGCGCAGCAAGCTGGATTTTCCCGCGCCATTGGGGCCAAGCACCGCGGTGACCGAGTGTGGCTTAACAACGACGGACACATTGGAAACTATCATGGTGTCTCCCAAATCGAGACTTACTTGCTTGGCCGATAAGCTCAATTTGGACGGCCTCTGGCAATCAACCATAGAAAAAAAGGCGCTCCGACTGCGCTTGTTACAAGACTTACCGGAATTTCCGCCGGGGCAAACAGGGTGCGGGCCAGCAAGTCCGCGAGTATGGTGAGGCTTGCTCCAAGCATCGCGGATGCCGGGAGTACATGTGCATGGCTAGCCCCAAGAACAAGGCGCACCAAGTGCGGCACCACCAAGCCGACGAATCCCACGATTCCGGATATTGCCACGCTCGCGCCCACCGCCGCAGCCGAGCAGAAGATAACGCGACGCTTGAGCCGCCCGACATCCAAGCCTAGGTGAAAAGCCTCCGCTTCGCCTAGTTGGAGCAGGTCAAGGCCGCGCATGAGAGAGAAGATCGGCAGCACGCCCGCCACCATCAGCGCCGCCGCCGGCAGCAAGGTGTCCCAAGTTGCGCGCCCGAAACTTCCCATCATCCAGAAGGTCAAGCTGCGCAGCGCACCATCATCGCTTACATATTGAAAAATTCCGATGCCAACCGCCGCCAGCGCATTGATGGCGATGCCAACCAACAAGATTGTCACCATGCCAAAGTGTCCGAAGCGCACCGAGAAGGCATAGAGGAATATGGTCACCAGACAGGCACCGATCATGGCACTCACCGGCAGCGCATAGGTTGCAAAGGTCGCCGACAACGCAATACTCGGGCCGAGCACGATCATGGAGATAGCACCCAAGGCCGCGCCACTCGACACCCCGATGAGGCCAGGCTCGGCAAGCGGATTTCGGAATAGGCCCTGCAATGCGGCACCGGCCACCGCCAGCACAGCACCCGAGAATCCTGCGAGAAGAACGCGAGGTGCTCGTATTTCGAACAGAATCACTCCTTCAAGACCGCTCTCGCCGCCCCAAAGAATCTCCATCAGAGACAACTCTACCGCACCCATTGAAAGCGCGACCAAGGCTATGCACGTCGTCGCGCCCGCGAGCAGGATTCGGATCGTTCCACAGGGGCGCATAGGTATCCGAGCGTTCCCCTGCATCGCCTCAGCCGTGTTATTCACGGTTTGCGGCATTTTGCACTTCGAGGCCACGGAAAGTGCGTGCAAGTTGCAAGGCGGCGCCGAGCGTACGTGGGCCGAAGCCGAGCAACACCATTGCATCCATGGCAATCAATCGGTCCCCTAAGGGCGATGCGCGCAAATGCGGTGGAGTCGACGCGTCTCCTCTTGAGCTCATGGTGGAAACCACAACGAATTCTGGCGCGCCATTCAAAATGGCTTCGACAGACACAGGCTTCCAGCCGCTAAAGTTTGAAAACATATTGCGCGCACCGGCCATTTCAATAATCCCGTTGCCGGCGGTATCTTGACCGGCGGCCACCAGCGAGCCTCCGTTTGTGTCGAGGAGCAGGGCTATCCGAGGAGATGGTTGCGCATGCAAGCGGGGTGTCGCCAGCTCATCGACCAAAGAGATGAGCTGCTCGGCAATCAGCGCGTCCGCCCGCTGGGACAGGCCCAAAATAGCCGCCACACAGCGCACCTTGTCAAGTATGCCAATGGCGGAACGCACCTCCGGTATGGAAATGATGGGCATGCCGGTTTTGGCAATTTGTGCCACTACGTTAGGCGGACCCATATCTTCCTCACCAAGGACCAGCTTGGGGCTTATGGAGAGCAACCCTTCCGCCGATAGGTTGCGCACATAGCCGATAGAAGGAAACTCGCGGGCCGCCGACGGGAAGGTTGACGTTGTATCCACCCCCACGATTTGCGCCTCGGCACCAAGAAAATAAAGGATCTCGGTAATTGAACCTCCGGCAACTGCAATGCGCGAAGCGTCCGGGCGCGCCTCGCAAAGATCCTCGGCTGCGCTGAAGCTCGCCGCGAGCAGACCGACTAAGGCTAAGAAGCGCTTTGCCATCGGGGGCTAGAGCGCAAATTGCAAGCTGATTGAGGCGTTGGTGCCGGGCTGCGTGAAACGCGCCGGGGCATCATCGCCTATGCCGACGGTATCCGCCCAACGCAGAGCACGCTCATCGGTAAGATTGAATATTCCTAGATTGATTTTCATACGCTCTCCGAAGCGCACCCAACCAACCAGGTCAAACAAGGTGAATGCATCTGTCGGCAGCCGCAGATCATCTGGGTCTATATCGGATTCATCCTTGTCTCCCGAAAAAGTACACAGGAGGCTTGCGCCCCAGCGTTCATTCGCGCTGTCATAGCCTATGCCGAACACGGCGTTGAGGGGTTCGATTGTGTTAAGCGGCGCGTTGCGCTCATTGTCCTCGCCCTCGGCATAGGCAAGGGCTGTTCTTGCATGCCATTGTGGGGTGAAGTCCCACTCAGCGCGCAGTTCCCAACCCGAGATCGTCACCTCGCCTCGGTTCACGGATTGAAATGTGAGAAATCCATCGGCCGGGTCAATGCCGCGAGTGCCAAGAAAGGCCGTCGCCACGGCAAACGGTTCAATGAAATCCTCATATTCGTTGTGAAAGTAGGCAAGGTGTATGGAGCCTCTCGCAGTACGCCAACGGGCACCGAATTCCAAGCCCGTGCTGCTTTCCGAAGCGAGGTCTGGATTCGAGATGGTCTTGTATCCGCCGAGAAAATTCGTGAAGCCAACATTGACATCATCATAGGGCGGTGCCCGGAAGCCTTCGGCAAAGCGTCCGTAGATGGAGGCCTGCTCGCTTATGCTGAAGACCACGCCAAGTTTAGCGGTCACTTCCTGGCTGTCATAGTCTGAAGGCAAGGGCGTGCCGAGATTGCCGCTGAGGTAAGTTTCATCCGCATCCGCCTCGGCTTCAAAGTTGTCGATGCGAAGCCCTGGAGAGAGGCTGAGGCGTCCGTCGAGTAGGGAAATTTCATTCTGGACGAAAGCCGCAACCTGACTTACTTTAGTGGCGGGGAAATCCCTAGTCGGGAAGCGCACGAATTCGCGCAGGGGTGCGCCCGTGCCATCAAAGGTGCGGCCCTCGCGAATAGATTCGCTTTGCGTCTGGTAGTAATCCACGCCGAGGCTAAGAAGATGGCTGGACGACCCCAGTGTGAGTTGTTTGCGGATCAGAAACCATCCCCCTGTGACCTGCTGTGAAAAGGAGGATTCGCGAAATCTGACCTCGGCGGCCCTCCGAGGAGTGGTGCGGTGTGCCTTGGTGTGCTGATCAGTGGCGGATTTTTGACGATAGATTTTGGCTTCCAAGGTGTCAGCGAAGGGCAAATCCCCGGAATATCTGTAGCCAAGCGACCAGCGATCGCGCGAACGCACGTCATTGGCATCGCGACTATCAATAATCGTGCCACGACTCAGAGTGCCATAATCCGACAGGATTTGCGATTCCATGTCGTTGTCGTACGCATCAAGGTCCACGGAGAGTTGTTGGGTCTCGGACAGGTTGAACGCGAATTTCAAAGTGAGGTTTTCGATGTTGCTGGACAGTGGGTCGGGATGCTCGCGTGCGCTCCCTGTGCCACCGACCGAACCCATGTTGTCCGACTCGTGCCCCGACCGCCGCGTGTAGAGGGCCAAGGCATCCATGATCCCTACCCGGCCTGCGAGGCTGAGCGTACTCAGGTAAGACTCGTCGGCACCCGAGTATCCGGCACGCAGCGATACGGAATAGGATTGGTCGTCGGTCAGGTAATCGCCAGGTTGCTTGGTTTGCAGCGCAACCACTCCTCCGAGTGCATCGCTACCGTAGAGCGAAGAAATGGGCCCCCGGGCGATTTCCATGCGACTCAGGCTTTCCAAGTCTACGAAATCTCGCCGAGCACTGAGAAACGGCCCAAAGGAAAATTCCTCGGGGACCCGGATTCCGTCAACCAAGGTCAGCACCCGGTTGCCGTCTATGCCGCGAATGTTGAACCCGGACAATCCGAAGCGACTACCGGTACCTGCGACGCTCACGCCGGGCTCGTAGCGCACCGCATCGGCAATGTCTTGGGCAAGCTCTTTTTCCAGTTCCTCGGCTGTTTTAATCGAAACTGTGGCGGCAACCTCGTTCAGTGGCCGCTCGGAGCGTGTCGCTACGACGGTTATTGTTTCTATGTCTTCCTGGCGAAGTCTTTCTTCTTCAGGCGACGTTTGCTCGGCAATTGCCGGTGTGAGCAAAGCGATCCAAATCGCCATAAAGAGAATGCGGCTTTTCCCTTGGACATACATCGACCTCTACCTATAAATGAGAATAAGAATGATTCGCAAGTAGATTAAAGGACTGCTGTGAAGTTGTCAACGGCTGCCAACACGGGCTGTTGGGTACCCTTGTCATACCAAATCGAATCAAATTATTATGCTTGACAACATTATTTTCTTCTGCATAATAATGCAGTGGACTTCATTGATCGCCAAAACGAGATGCGTCGGCTGAGCGCCGCGCTCTCTGAGAAATCAAAAGACCCTCAGAGCCGCGCCGCTTTTGTGGCGATTTGGGGCCGAAGGCGCGTCGGGAAATCGCGACTGCTGATCGAGTGGTCGCAGCGGAATGATGGCCTTTACACGGTTTCCGAGCAATCCTCACCGAGTGTTCAGCGGCGATATTTGGCAACCGCCGTCGCAGGCCGGTTTCCGGGATTTGCAGATGTCGACTATCCGGACTGGCGCTCGCTACTGGAACGCTTATCCGCAGAAGCTGCGCGCCAGCATTGGGAAGGCCCCTTCATCATCGACGAACTCCCCTATCTTACCGAAGCCGACCCCAGCCTCGTCAGCACACTACAACACTGGATTGACAGAGACCCACAGCGTCCCTGCCTCGTTGTCAGCGGTTCAAGTACGCAGATGATGCGAGGCGCTGTGCTCGATGCCAGTGCTCCGCTCTACGGTCGGGCAAGCCAAGCCTTCGCCGTGCTTCCGCTATCCGCCGGGTACTTGTCAGACGCCTTTCCCAGCCTCAATGCGCGTCAAATCTTAAGCACCCATGCCGTGTGGGGAGGGATGCCCAGGTACTGGGAATTGGCTGAGCAATTTGTCGCTGATCTTGACACTGCGGTCGATTCACTGGTGCTTGATCCTTCCGGCCCGCTGCATCTCGAACCAGACCGCCTGCTTCGCGAAGAATCGCCTCCAGCAATTTCGCTGCGTCCGCTGCTCGATGTGATAGGAAGTGGCGCGCATCGCTTGAGCGAGATTGCGGGACGCCTAGGCAAACCGGCCTCCAGCCTTTCGCGTCCGCTGGCAAATCTACAGGAGCTGGGGCTGGTAAGGCGTGACATCCCGTTTGGCAGCAGCCCTCGCTCCGGCAAACGCAGCCTCTATCGAATCGAAGACCCTTTCATCAGGTTCTGGTTTCGTGTGGTCGCGCCCAATCGTGCGGCTCTCAGCCAATCTCCGCGCAGCACCAGACTCGCCTATTGGACTCGCCATCGACGCGAGCTTGAGGCGTTTGCTTGGGAGGAACTGTGTCGAGCCGCGGTCCCAAGGCTTCATGAAACCGACGTGGCACTTGCCCAACTCGGCCCTTGGGAGCCACCGCAACGCTATTGGCACCGCAACTCACCGGAGTTTGATCTCGTGGCACGCTCGGTCGACGGGAAGCGATACTTGGTGGGCGAAGCGAAATTGTCCGCGCGCTCCGGCACACAGAAGCTGATCGAAAAAGAAATAGCCTTCCTGCCGGATATCGAGCGGAAGAAAGTGGTCAAGGCGATGTTCGTGCCAGATGTTCAAGAGATTGATTTCACCGACCAAGGAATTCAGCTTGTGAACGCCGATACCGTGCTGCGGGCATTGCGGGCTTGAGACGTATTGCCGTCGGTTTTTGCGTTTCTTGAGGGCAACTCCACCAAGGTCGCCCGAGCGGGCCGCGCGCCTTGGCCACAGAATCCCAAAAGACCCAAATAAGGACAGAATTTGGTACCATTGAACCCTAACCCAAGGATGCTTTCGATGAAGCCCAGCACGGCCATAAGACCTATCACCTACCTCAAGTCCCATACCGCCGAACTCGTGCGCGAGGTCAATGAAACCCGAGAGACCTTCATCATTACGCAGAACGGGGAAGCCAAGGCGATCGTGCAGGACATTGCGACCTACGAGCAGACACAAGAGACCTTGGCACTTCTCAAGCTACTTTCGCAGGGCAGGCAAAGCGCGCGGGAAGGGCGCTCAAAGCCACTACGACAAGTCATCGGAAGAATGCGAGCTGAACTCGCGAAGTCAGAGGCGTGACCCAATATCCTGTAAGAATTGTCGAAGAGGCCGAAGACGACTTGGCAGAGCTCGCTGGCTACATTGCCGAACGAGATTCGGCCGAGCGCGCTGACTATGTGCTTGAGAAACTATCGGAGGTCTGCGAACGCCTTGAGCAATGCCCCGAACGAGGGCATTTTCTACCAGAGCTTTTGCCCATGGGAATAAAGGAGTTCCGTGAAATCCACTTTAAGCCCTACCGAATCATCTACGAGGTGGTCGCAAAGGAAGTGTTTGTCCAATTGATTGTAGACGGCAGGAGAAACCTACAGAGCCTCTTGGAGCGCCGACTGTTGCGATAAAAGGGCGCCGCGTTCGGCTTCTTCGGCTGCGCCCTAGTCCAATTTTCCTGTCCGTAAGGGCTTCCGCCACGAACATTGTGCTCTCAGTGGCGTTTTGAGCACTGGAGCATATCGGATACTATGGACTCGGCCAACCCGCATTTCTCATAAATTCGCTTGAGTTTGAAGTAAGGCATTGAAGGGAGTGATGTATTCGACCGGTCTACAGTTACAGTGTGTGTTTGAAGTGCGCTGTGCGGCGTCTGGCCGGATCTTTTGCCCCAGATTCGTCCATGCCCCCGCAGCAGTAGGGCCCGCTACTGCTTTGGTCGCGAGCACGAATCTGGAACAAAATCTCTCGGCCAGATGCCGCAAATTTATGAGAAGTGCGGGCTAAGGTCTCAAGGTCGTAACCGCATCGCTGGAAAAGTCGTGCCGCAAAGTGCTTCCATCTCCAAGACGTCACAAGAAGACGCCGTGGTCGCCAGCGCAAGGTGGTGCGCCTGATGGATCAGCCGATGCTGCGCCAGTCGCAGAGTGATTTGTTCGATTCTTTTGAACTGAAGCGGTCGGACCCGTTTCCTATTTCGCCAATTCCAGCTGTCAACGTCGCCTGTGTGCCCAAGTACAGTCCCTTACGCTATCCGGGAGGCAAGACGTGGCTCATTCCCCACATTCGATATTGGCTGAGACACATCGACCCATCGCCTCGCGCCTTGATTGAGCCCTTCGCCGGCGGGGGTATCGTTTCACTGACCGCAGTCATCGAGCAACTGGTTGAACGCTGTCTGATGATCGAACTCGATAGAGATGTCGCGGCCTTTTGGCATGCCGCAATTCGATGCGGTCCTGAACTCTGCGGATTGATCGAGAGTTTTGAGGCGTCTCGAGAAGCTGTACAAGATCTTTCGGCCTCGGATTCTCAAGAGCTAGTTGCACAAGGATTTCGAACACTGGTTCTCAATCGCACACGGCGCGGAGGAATCCTTGCTTCAGGAGCCGCACTCAGTCGAGCAGGCGAAAACGGGAAGGGGGTGGCATCGCGGTGGTACCCTGAAACGCTGATGACACGTCTACACAGAATTGCCGAATACAAGTCCCGCATTGGCTTTCTGGAGGGCGATGGCATGAAAGTACTGGAAGCACTGCTACAGTGTTTCGATCAAGAATTAGTGCTGTTCGTAGACCCCCCGTACACTGCGGGCGGGAAGCGAGCTGGTAGGCGACTCTATGCTCACAACGCATTAGATCATTCTCGGTTATTCGCCATGCTTGCCGACAGCCGGGCGAGGTTTCTTATGACCTATGACCACGCTCCGGAAATCGTAGCCCTGGTCAAGAAGCACAAGTTTCATGCTGTTCAAGTGATTATGAAGAACACCCACCACGCGCTCATGCCCGAACTTGTCATCACACCCGAGCCGGTCTTCGTCGCTTGAGTTTCCGCTACGCAATAGCGGATTGGTTTGGCGAACCTTTTGCCAGAATGCTGCCGAAGCGCCGTAAGCAATTGGCGAATCATGCTCTGAGAATGACAAAGGATGTTCCTTACTGCCCCTTTCAGCGGGGGAGATTCGCTGCAATAAGAACGGCGGCGTTTGTTCCATACAGATGTACGAGCACCCAAAAGCCTCGATCTCTGCTGATCGACTCGGCAAACAGGCGGGGCCACCTGTGATCACTTGCCCTCAGAGGTTCTCACAAAACGACCTCATACCCAAGTGGTTAGCAGAGGTGGTGGGGTTTAAGGACATCTACTTAGCTCGCGAAGTTCCGTTCATGCGATCACCCACCACGGGGCGGCCTGCGGGGAAGATCGACATGATCCTATCTGGAGATAGTCAAGCAACCAATTGGTTCGGACTTGAGATTCAAGCCGTGTATTTTTCAGGGCGCGGAATGGAGTCTGAGTTTCATCGCCTACAGCAGGACAATCGCCCAACCGCTCCAGGCCCTCGTGAAATTCGTCGCCCCGATTGGCGCTCTTCAAGTGCGAAGCGGCTCATGCCACAACTTCAAGTAAAAGTCCCTACGCTTCGCCGCTGGGGTACAAAGCTAGCTGTCGCTGTTGACATGCCGTTTTTTGACGCGATCGGCGGGGTCAGCGAGAACTCATCGCACGACCTAGACGACGGTGATGTCATTTGGCTCGTCCCGCGAGTGTCGGATGCCTATCAACTAGAACGCGGACACTGGGAAGTACTTTCGCTTGAGGCATCAAGCGAAAAACTCCTTGCCGCCGAAACCATCAAAAGACGTGAATTTGAGACAGCCCTGCGGACTAAGTTGCGGCCTCTATAGCGAGCTGCGCGACCGCGACAGAAAACGCGAGGTCAATGAAACCCGCGAGACCTTCATCATTACGCAGAACGGGAAAGGATCATGCAGGACAGTGCAACCTACGAGCAGACACAAGAGACCTTGGCACTTCTCAAGCTACTTTCGCAGGGCAGGCAAAGCGCCCGCGAGGGGCGCTCAAAGCCGTTGCGACAAGTCATCGGAAGAATGCGAGCTGAAGTCGCGAAGTCAGAGGCGTGACCCAATATCGCGTGAGAATCTTCGAAGAGGCCGAAGACGACTTGCTCGTGCGTTACCTATTCTTGCGCTTCCTTAATTCATCGAGCGTACGCATGCGGGCGGCGGCTTCGGCAAGTTGCGCGGCGGCGGCGGAAAACTCAAACTCCCCGCTTTCTCCGCCGAGAGTTGCTCTCGCGGCCCGCTCGGCTTCTTCGGCTGCGCCTTGGTCGAGATCTTCGGCGCGTATCGCCGTGTCAATCAACGCGGTCACGTGCCCAGGCTGCACCTCAAGGAATCCTCCGGACGCGAAGTAGACCTCTTCCTCGCCCGATTCCAGCTTGAGCCGCAAGGGCCCCGGGCGTATGCCGGTCAACAAGGGCATGTGACCGGGCAAGATGCCCAGTTCACCGAGCGACCCCACCAGCGACACCATGCTCACTTGCCCGGAGAAGAGGGATTCCTCGGGCGTCACTATGTCGCATTGCATGAGGGATGCCATGGTGTTCTTACCCTAACAAGACAACCGCTGTCTAAGCCGCGAGTTTCTTGGCGCTTTCTTCGGCCTGATCGATCGATCCGATCATGTAGAAGGCTTGTTCGGGCAGATGATCGTATTCGCCTTCAAGCAGCGCCTTGAAACTCTGCACCGTATTCTCGCGGGTCACGTACTCGCCCTTTCTGCCGGTGAAGGCTTCGGCCACGAACATGGGCTGTGAGAAGAACTGCTGCATCTTGCGCGCCCGATACACCAGCAGCTTGTCTTCTTCGGAAAGCTCGTCCATGCCAAGAATCGCAATGATGTCCTTGAGTTCGTTGTATCGCTGCAGCACCTGCTGAACACCTCTGGCCACTTGATAGTGGGTCTCACCCACCACCAAGGGATCGAGCTGGCGACTTGTGGAGTCGAGCGGGTCCACTGCCGGATAGATGCCGAGGTCAGTGATCGCTCGGGACAGAGTCACTGTCGAATCGAGATGTGCGAAGGTCGTCGCCGGCGATGGGTCGGTCAGGTCGTCCGCAGGCACGTAAACGGCCTGAATGGAAGTAATCGACCCCGCCTTGGTGGTGGTGATGCGCTCCTGCAGGAGGCCCATCTCCTCGGCGAGGTTGGGCTGATACCCCACCGCTGAGGGCATGCGCCCCAAGAGCGCGGACACCTCGGTGCCGGCCAAGGTATAGCGATAGATGTTGTCGATGAAGAGCAGCACCTCGCGCCCTTCATCGCGGAAACTCTCGGCGATGGTCAGTCCCGTCAACCCGACTCTCAGCCGGTTGCCGGGCGGTTCGTTCATCTGCCCGTACACCAGCGCAATCTTGTCGAGCACCTTGGACTCTTTCATCTCGTGGTAGATGTCGTTGCCTTCGCGGGTTCGCTCTCCCACCCCCGCGAGCACACTGTAACCGGAGTGTTCGTAGGCGATGTTGCGAATCAACTCAAGCATGGTGACGGTCTTGCCGACACCCGCACCACCAAAGAGGCCCACCTTGCCGCCGCGCGAGAAGGGACAAATCAGGTCGATAACCTTGATGCCCGTTTCCAGGATTTCCGAACCACCTTTCTGTTCCTCATAGCTTGGCGGCTTTTGGTGAATGGCGCGACGCGCTTCGGTTTCAATCGGTCCGGCTTCGTCAATCGGGCGTCCGAGCACATCCATGATCCGCCCCAGGGTCGCTTCGCCAACCGGTGTCTTGATCGGCTCGCCCGTATCCACAACCGAGAGACCGCGCGAAAGGCCTTCCGATGGGCCCATGGCGATGGCGCGCACGACGCCGTCGCCGAGCTGCTGCTGCACCTCCAAGGTCAGTTCCACCTCCTCGACCATGAGCGCATCGTAGACCTTGGGGACGAAACGACGATCAAACTCGACGTCAATCACCGCGCCAATGACCTGAACGACCTTTCCTTTCGGGCTTTGTTCCTCTGACATGATTTCCTTGTTCTCCTCGTGTTGCTGCCGACGACTCATTAGACGGCATCCGCCCCGCCGACAATTTCTGCGATCTCGCGAGTAATCGCCGCCTGGCGTGCGTTGTTGTACAGAAGCGTGAGTTCATCGATCATCTCTTCGGCATTCTGCGTCGCGTTCTTCATGGCGATCATCTTTGCCGCTTGCTCACAAGCGATGTTCTCGATCACCGCCTCGTACACTTGGGCCTCAATGAAGCGCTGCACCAAGCCTTCGACGAGATCGCGGGCTTCGGGTTCGTAGAGATAATCCCAGCGCCTGCCGGTGATCTCCGTATCTTCAGCGCTCAGCGGCAAGAGTTGGCGCAACACCGGACGCTGCACCATGGTGGATACATATTCGTTGCTGATGATCATCAGTTGGTCGATGCGGCCTTCCGCATAGGCCTTGAGCATGATGCCTATGCCGCCAATCAGGTCCTTTATGGCCGGCTTCTCGCCGTAATGCGTGAAGGCCGCCACCACGTTGCCGCCAAAAGAACGGAAAAAGGCTACCGCCTTGCTGCCAATTAACGCAAGATCAGACTCCACGCCTTGCTCATGCCATCGCTGCATGTCACGAACCAAGACGCGCAGCAGGTTGACGTTGAGACCTCCGCAGAGTCCTCGGTCGGTTGAGACCACTATGTAGCCGATGCGTGTCACCTCGCGCACCTGCATATAGTCGTTTCGGTACTCGGGAGAAGCGCCCGCCAAGTGCCCGATGACTTCGCGTATCTTTTCCGCATAGGGTCGGCTGGCGCGCATCAAGGCCTGGGTGCGGCGCATCTTGCTCGCCGCCACAAGTTCCATGGCGCTGGTGATCTTCTTCGTGCTTTGCACGCTGTTGATCTTTTTCTTGACTTCCTTGGTCGCCGGCATGTGACTCGCTGCGTTTGATCGGGAGCTACCAAGCTCCGGTGGATTTGAACTTCTCGAGCGCTTCTCGCATGTAGCTCACGATCTCGTCGTTGTATTCGCCGGTCTCTTCAATGCGCTTCATGAAATCGCCATGTTCGGCGTGCATCCAAGACAAGAGCGCGGCTTCAAAGGCAAGCACCTTGTCCACCTCGATGTCTTCCAGATACCTCTCATTGGCTGCGAACAGCACCAAGCCCATTTCCGCCACCGTCATGGGAGAGAACTGCTTCTGTTTCATGAGTTCGGTCACGCGCTGGCCGTGCTCAAGCTGTTTGCGCGTCGCCTCGTCGAGTTCCGAGGCGAATTGCGAGAAGGCCGCCAAGTCCCGATATTGAGCAAGCGCCAACTTGATGCCGCCGCTGATCTTGCGCATGAAGGGCACCTGAGCGTCGCCGCCGACACGCGACACCGAGGTGCCCGGCGCCATGGCCGGCCGTATGCCCGAATTAAACAGTTCGGTTTCGAGAAAGATCTGGCCATCCGTGATGGAGATCACATTGGTAGGGACGAACGCGGAGATGTCGCCGGCCTGGGTCTCAATGATCGGCAGCGCGGTGAGTGACCCCGTTCTTCCTTTCACCTCGCCATTGGTGAAGGCTTCGACGTAGGCTTCGTTCACCTTGGCGGCTCGCTCAAGTAGCCTTGAGTGCAAATAGAAGACATCGCCCGGATAGGCTTCGCGGCCTGGTGGTCGCCGAAGCAAGAGTGAAATCTGGCGATAGGCCCAGGCCTGCTTGGTGAGGTCGTCGTAAATGATCAGCGCGTCTTCGCCCCGATCCCTGAAATACTCGCCCATGGTGCAGCCGGTATAGGCCGATATGTACTGCATGGGGGCCGGCTCCGACGCGCCGGCCGCCACCACAATGGTGTGCTCCATGGCACCGTGCTCTTCGAGGGTGCGAACGATGTTGGCAATGGTGGATTGCTTCTGCCCAATGGCAACGTAGATGCACTTGATGCCGGTTCCCTTCTGATTGATGATGGCATCAATGACAATGGCGGTTTTGCCCGTTTGCCGGTCGCCAATGATCAATTCCCGCTGACCGCGGCCGATGGGCACCATGGCATCAATTGACTTCAAGCCGATCTGCACCGGCTTGTCCACGGATTGTCTGGCGATCACGCCGGGTGCCACCTTCTCCACCGCATCGGTTTCCGTCACACCATGCGGCCCCTTGCCGTCTATCGGATTGCCAAGTGCGTCGACAACGCGGCCCAAGAGCCCCGCGCCCACCGGCACCTCGAAAATGCGCTGCGTACAGCGCGCGCTCATGCCTTCCGAGAGCAGCTTATAGTCGCCGAGCACCACCGCACCGACCGAATCCCGTTCGAGGTTAAGGGCCATGCCAAATATCCCGCCCTCAAACTCGATCATTTCGCCGTATTGAACGTCGCCCAAGCCATGAATGCGCACGATGCCGTCAGAGACGGACACTATGGTGCCCTGATTGCTCGGCACCGCAGAAATGTCCAGCCCCTCTATTCGCTCGCGAATGAGGTCGCTGATTTCGGAAGAGCTCAGCTCAAGTCCACTTGCCACTTGTTATTTCTCCTGTGTACTAATTTTGGCTACGCCGCCCTTTGGCGAAGACTCTCGCCAAGGCGTGAGAGCCGACCACGAAGACTGCCGTCGACCACCTCATCGCCGTAGCGAATCACGGCGCCGCCGATAAGTTCCGGAGCCACCTGTTCGTGAATTTCCACTTGCCCTCTCAAGCGTTGGGAGAGCCTTTCTTCGAGCCGTGCACGTTGGGTTTTCTCAAGCGCATAGGCTGTGGCGACAAACACTTGATGGCGCTTTTGCGCTGCGGCTTTGAGTCGTTCAAATTCATCCGAAACCTCCGCAAGCACGTCAAGGCGCTTATTGAGGCCGAGCAAGCGCACGAAATTGCGCAGCTCCGTGGGCGTCGAACCCGCCTCGCCCTCGGATTCAATGAGATCGAGCAGATGGTGCGATTTGACTTCTCCGGGAAGCGCCGGATCCGCCAGCATCCGCGCGATTGTTGAGTGACCTGCGATCTCTGATAGGCGAGCGAGCTGTGCCGACCAGAAATCAAGCGCCTGATTTCGTGACGCAAGATCAAAAAGCGCCGCCGCATAGGGCCGAGCGATTGTGCGGCTGATCGCCATGACGGCTAGAGTTCCTCCACCAATTCGTCGAGCAGACGATCATGCGCCTTGCGATCAATGCTCGCGCCGAGCACTCGTTCGGCGCCAAGCACAGTCAATTCCGCGACAGTCGCGCGCAGGGACTCTCGCGCCCGGTTTCGATCCTGCTCGATTTCGACCTGCGCGGATTGCTTGACGCGCTCGCTCTCTTCTTCGGCCTTGGCGCGCGCTTCTTCAATCATCTGATTGCCACGTACCCGCGCCCGTTCGAGAATGTCCTTGGATTCGTTTCGCGCCTCGGAAATCTGCTTTTCGGCCTCTTCGCTCGCTTCGGTAAGCCGACGCTCCGATTGCTCCGCCGCTTCAAGTCCCTTGGCGATGTTCTCTTGGCGCGTGCGCATGGCCTCGATGATGAATGGCCAGATAAAGCGCCAGCAGAACCATACAAAGATTGCAAAAGCAACCATTTGCAGGGCGAGGGTCAAATTGATGTTCATGCTCGCTACCCCGCTTGTCGGCTACCGCCTGATTAAGCGACCGCAAAGAGCGTGTAGAGGCCGATGCCCACCGCGATCATCGGCACAGCATCGACAAGCCCAAGCGCAATAAAGAGTTGTACGCGCAGCATGGGCAGGAGTTCAGGCTGTCGTGCGACACCCTCCAAGAACTTGCCGCCGAGTACGCCGGTGCCTATAGCGGCCCCGACAGCGCCAAGGCCCATGAGCAGACCGCCAGCGATAAACAGGATGGAGTTTGCGATTTCCATGAGTTGGGTTCTCCTAGGATTTGAAAATGATGTCTTGTCCGTGAATGTGGCGAAGCGGGCTAATGCGCGCCTTCCTCTTCGCCGTGGGTGTCATAAGCCTGCGCTATGTAGACGGTGGTCAATACCGCGAAAATGAATGCCTGCAAGGTGATGATCAGCACATGAAACACGGCCCATCCCCACTGCAGGGCGCCGGCGAGCGGCGCCGTCAACCAGCTCGAGTACATGAGGGCGATGAGTATGAAGATCATCTCTCCGGCGTAGAGGTTGCCGAACAGGCGTAATCCAAGCGATAAGGGCTTGGAGAGCAGCGTGACGCCTTCGAGCACCAGATTGACCGGCGCCAGAAACTTTGGAAAGGGCTGGAAGGCGAGTTCAGAGACAAACCCGCCGAGCCCTTTTTGCCGCACACTGAAGTAGAGCACCAGCATGAAGACGAAGAGCGCCATACCAAGTGTGATATTCGGATCGGTGGTGGGGACGATCTTCATGTAAGGAATGCCGATTAGCACCGCCGCATGAGGGATGAGATCCACCGGCACCAAGTCCATGAGGTTCATGAGGAACACCCACACGAATATGGTCAGTGCCAAGGGCGCGATCATTGAATTGCTATGGCGAAAAATATCTTTCACCAGGTCGTCGATAAAATCTATGATGGCTTCAACGCCGTTTTGAAGCCCACCCGGAACCCCGGATGTGGCACGTCGGGCGACCGCATAGAAAATGCCGCAAAACACCACCCCGAGCATCAGGCTCCAAGCCATCGAATCGACGTGAATAGCCATGAAGCCCATGTCCGCGGCCTGTTCCGCATTCGCCGCAAAGCCCCAACTCCCATCCGGATGCCTGCCATAGGTCAGGTTGGTCAAATGGTGACCGATGTATTCCTTGGATGTGTACTCTCCGCTCGCCATTCGCTCGCTCGTCCTGCTCGCCTTGTCCCGAGTTCCTTCGGAGTCCCAGCCGATCGCGCTGGTTCCTATGTGTCCTCAACCTCGATTGGCCCGGATCGAGTGATAAAGCGCAACCACAAAGTGCACCAAGACCAGCCCGATCAGGCTTGCAAAGAACCCCAAGGGATTCAATGCTTCGTACCCAACTATGACAATGCCCATCAAAACCAACGTCGCCAAAAAACGAACGCCTGCCTGCCACAGGTACGCTCTCGCCATGGTTTCTGGGGCCAGACCGACAGCGAGTTTCTGTCGCTGAGCCACCTGCTCCACGGCATCCTGAGCGCCCTCCGGGACTGCTGTCTGTGCTGCTTCTTCGCGTGTGATCTGCCGAGCAAACCAAGCACCGGGAACAAGCATCACGACTCCACCGAGCAACACGGAAAAACCGAGCGCAAGGTCGAACACCAGCAGAACCAGAGATGCCACCGCACATCCCCCCGCTTGGATTGCCAAGACTTTCCAAGGCAATTGCCAGAATATGCGGCGGGAAGTGCGCGCATTATAGTTGCCTTGGTGCTTCGGGTTCAAATCCTGAATCAAGTCCATGCACGCGGGAATCTGGGAGGCTGCCAGCTTGGACGCGCCACAGCCAAATCTTGGCACGCTTACGCGCTCAATGGTCTGCACCCGTCTTCACCGGCAGGCTCGTCAGCCCCCTGACGGCAAGGAAGGGACGCCATGCGATGTCGCCGTCGCGAACAAGGTTTGGCAGGCGAGAGGCCATGATCGGCAAGGTGACTTCGGTTTGCACGCGTGCCATGAACTGTCCCACGCAAGTGTGCGCGCCGCGACCGAATGCAAGATGGTTGGCTTCCGGCCGACGCTCCGGGTCGAAGCTGCCGGCATTGCTGAACACCGATTCGTCGCGCCCCGCGAAGGGCAAAGGAAGCACCAGCAGGGTGCCCTTGGGAATGGCCACGCCCTTGAATACAAACTCCTCGCGCACCATACGGTACAGCGTGATGATGCTGGCATAGCGCAGCCCTTCATTGGTGACCCTCTTGGCGAAGGCATCATCCTCTGCGAGTCGCTGCCAGTCTGCCGGTCGATCCAAGAGTATGTTGACAATCAAGATCAAAAGGTTCTTGGAGGTGTGATACGCACTGCCGAACAACTGTACGATCAGATCGCACAGTTCTTGTCTGGAAAAGCCGTTTTCGCGTTGCGTCGCCTTGAGCAGTTGATCGAGGAAATCTTCGGGTTCCCCGTCTGTTCGAGGCCGAAGCTCGCGCTCGCCTATGACGCCGTCGACGAGGTGCAACATGTATTCAATCGCCTCGTTGAGGCCCGCCAAGATGTCGGGATCCGTGCTGAATCCAGCCCCAAGCACCTCGAGCTTGTGTGCGATCTCTGGAACCGCTTCGGCGGGCGCACCGATCAATCGGCACAGGATTGCGACCGGGAAGTGGGCGGCAAACTCGGCGAAGTCAAATCTGCCACGCGGTGCCCATTCTTCCAACAGGGCAGTGAAAGCTTCCTTGACCATCTGCCGATGCGCTTCTGCGGCGCGCGGCGTAAATGCGGGCGCAATGAGATCCCGAATGCGCTTGTGGTTCTCGTCTGATGTGGCCAGCAGGAAGCTCGCGTTCCATCTGGCCCAAGCGCCTTTCTGGGCACCCATGAGCGCGACAATGGTCTTGATGGGCGTGTCGAGCTTGTCGTCCATGAGCAGGAGGTCCCTGATGTCCTGATGGCGCAGCACCACGTAACCTATAGATGCCTTGGCAAGCCAATGTTGCTTGACGGCAGCTTGGTAGTGCGAAAAAGGGTCTTCGCCAAATACCGGATTGGTGATGTCGATTTCGGGCAATGTCAACTCAGACAAGTTCACGGCTCTGCTCGGTTAGATCGTCCCTACAAGGTTCAAGCCTACAGGATAACAAGAAGAGGACGACTCCCCCTTCGCTCGAAACTCACAATTCTGACGCACACCCAAGCAATTCCTGCGAATTGACAATCTATCTTACGGCTCCTATAGTTGGTTAAGTAGGTAAGTACAATATGGAAGAAGTGCGTTGAATGCGACCCGCGAGTTCCTCCTCCCACCCCATGATGCGGGCCCTTGGCCGACAGGTCTGAATTTAAGCCGCGAGGAGATGTATGACCAAGATGACGAGCTGCTCCCGAATCCACAAGACGGTGCGGCGTAATCAGGAATTCCGTCTCCGTTGTTCCTTGATCTTCTAAACGAGCCGTCGATTCAGGCTCGGTTGCGTTCCTCCTTCTCCATTCTGGAAGACGAGGACTCCTTCTATCTGGAGATCGACAATGACCGTCGCGTGCCGATTGGCGCCTTTGATCGAGGATATGTCTCGGCCAATCAGAAGCTTGCCGTCGGCGCGCCGCTCGCGGCGTTACGCGACCAGGTAATTGCCGATAGCGACTCAAGCCGCGCCAGCAGGTACCTGCCATGGCTCAAGCAGCTTGCCGTATTGGGCGTGATCGAATTCCCCTTGGTTGACGAGAATGGCGAGCAGGCGGTGCTTCTTCCGCAACGAGCCGATTTCGTTCCGGCTTTGGCTGCCGACTCGCCGGCACCCGACATAGAACTGCACCGCTTCGCCTGCCTGCGGCGTGCCGAAGGCGCTTGGCTGATCGAGATGCCCATGGCGGGAGCTCGCGTGCGCGTCGACAAGCTGCAAGCCTTGGAGCATTCGCTGGTACGCAGAGCCCTATCGGCAGCCGGTTTTCTTGACCTTCACTTGACCGGCGATGAAGACAACCAACTCGCCCTGCAGCAATGGGAGTTTCACGATCTCGTATTTCACGCCCACCACCGAAACGGCTGGCACCGAGATCCCAAAGGCGACCAATTCCCTTTTATTGGCAAGATTGAGCCGCTTCCCGCTGTGCGCCCCCCTTGGCCGGGGGAGCGCATTCAACTCAAGTGCGCACCGGAACGCGACGACAGCGAATCCTTCACTTCGGTCTTGGGACGACGCCGATCAGAACGCAAGTACGATGAGTCTGGCCTTATCTCGCTTGAGGATCTTGGTGCCTTGCTGGACCGGGCAGCGCGCATACGCGCTTTGGACTGGCGCGATGTCCGCAACCGCGCTGGCACGACCGGTCGTCTCGAGACCTCGCAACGCCCCTACCCAAGCGGCGGCGCCAGTTATGAGCTTGAGATATACCCTGTCGTGGACCGATGCGATGGCCTCGCAGCGGGTATGTATCACTACGACCCGGATGCGCACCAGCTGGTGAAGATCACCGACCGTACCCGGCATGTCGATTCCCTGCTGAGGGAATCTCGGGCATGCACCGGCGATCAGGCTGATCCGCAGATTCTATTGATTATCGCGGCGCGCTTCGCTCGCGTGATGTGGAAGTACCGATCCAACGGCTACAGCATCATCCTGCGCAACACTGGCACGCTTTACCAAACCCTGTATCTGGCAGCAACGGAACTGGGGCTCTCGCCTTGCGCGATTGGTGGCGGCGATTCCGCAGTGTTCGCCGAGATCACCGGCCTCGATCCGGTCATTGAAGGATCTGTCGGGGAATTCATCTTGGGCGGACTTCCTCAACAGGTATAAACGCTCTGCTTGCCTCGGCGTTGACAGAGCGCCTTGTCAAGATAGAATGACCACTTAACAAATATGGAATCGCCATAAGCGAAATCGGCTTTCGGACCATGAGCCGCAGGGATCCACCCCCTCAACAAGCGCATCTGCAACGAGTGAACGTACCACTGTGAGTAAGAAAGGCATAGGCACGCCTTTCGCTGTGCGGTTGGCTGAACAGATGATTGCCTCTCCGTGGAGAGTGATCCTGCTCTCCCTGCTGTGCGTTGCGCTCGCAACGGCGGGCCTTGGAACGCTCAACTTCTCCGCCAGTTACCGGATGTTCTTCGATGAGGACAATCCGCAACTGCTGGCACTTGAAGATCTCGAGAGGACTTTCGGTAACAACGAGAATCTCGTCTTTTTGCTCGTCCCCGACGATGGCGATGCCACTTCGGAACTCGCCCTGTCCGCGGCAGTTTGGCTTACGGAGAAAGCTTGGCTCACGCCCTATTCACGGCGCGTCGACTCGATCAGCAACTTTCAGCACACCACTGCGGACGGTGACGACTTGTATGTGCGCGATTTGGTTGATCCGCAGGAAATAGGCGATGCGCAAGCGCGATCGCGCATTCGCGAAACCGCTCTGGCCGACCCGCGACTCGCTGGCAGCATCTTGTCAGTCAATGGTGATGTAAGCGTTGTGAGCGTACACATCACCTTTCCGGAAGAAGATCAACTGCTCGCCGTGACGGAAATCGCCGCATTCGCCCGGTCTCTCGCGGCCGAAGCGGAAGAGCGCTTCGCCGGGATCGACCTTCGAGTCGTGGGCACCGTCATGATCAGCCAAGCATTTTCCGAAGCCGCCTTGAACAGCCAAGTGATCTTCTTTCCGACCTGTCTTCTGATCATGGCGGGCATCCTCGGAGTCCTCACACGCGGTTTGGCGGGCGTGGGGGCGACAGGGATTATCATCCTGTGTTCCGTTCTTGTCTCGGCGGGTATGGGTGGCTGGGTGGGACTCACCTATTCGCCGACCACCGCTCCGGCACCCACCATCGTGCTGACGATTGCGGTGGCAAATTGTGTTCATCTACTGGTGACTCTGCAGCATCGAATGCGAAGTGGTGATTCGAAGCGGGACGCCATCGTCGAATCCATCAGGATCAACCTGCGTCCGGTGGCATTGGCCAGCCTCACGACGACGCTGGGGCTCTTAAGCTTCAATTTTTCCGAAGTGCCGCCCTATCGCGATCTTGGAAACTTCGTTGCCTTCGGGATCATCGCCTCCTTCTTGCTCTCAGTCACTCTGCTGCCAGCACTCTTCATGCTGATGCCGATTCGTGCGGCATCGCATCGGAAAATCGGTGGATTCACGATGCAATCCCTGGCGGAGATGGCGATTCGACACAGAAAAGTGCTGCTGATTGGATGGGCGGTGGCAGTGCTGATCATGATATGGGGCATTCCACGCAACGATCTCAACGATGTCTTGGTGCATTTCTTTGACGATAGCGTTGAATTCCGCCGCGACACGGACTTTATGGACGAGCATTTAAGTGGCAACACCGTGCTCGACTACTCCTTGCGGGCGCAAGCCAACAGTGGCGTCACCGATCCTGTGTTCCTCGCCGATGTCTCTGGTTTCGCCGATTGGTTTCGCGAACAGCCGAGGGTGCGGAACGTTTCTGTGGTTACGGACACATTCAGGCAACTCAACATGAGCATGCATGGCGATGATCCCGACGCCTACCAGCTCCCTGAAAGCCAAGAACTCGCCGCACAGTACCTCCTGCTCTACGAACTGTCACTGCCTCACGGGCTGGATTTGAACCATCAAATGGACACCACCAGAACCGCGACCCGCATGACGGTCACGGCAGAGACCATGTATTCGAACGACCTGCTCGAACTCAATTCGCAGGCCAAGGATTGGGCCAAGGAGAACGCGCCGCACATTGCGAGCGTCAACAGCGCCGGCGCATCGGAGATGTTTGCCTACATCGGGCAGCGCAATATCCGCGCCATGACCATCGGGACGGTTGTTGTACTTCTTGCCATCTCTGCCATTCTCTTGTTTGCCTTCCGGTCGTTGCGCCTTGGCCTTACGAGCATCGTTCCCAATTTGCTTCCAGCCTTGATGGGGTTTGGGGTTTGGGGCCTGACAGTAGGACAAGTCGGACTCGCGCTCTCCGTGGTGGCATCCATGACCGTAGGAATTGTGGTGGACGACACGGTGCATTTTCTCTCGAAATATCGCTATGCTCGCAATCACATGGGCCGTGACCCTGAAGAGGCCATCGTCTATGCGTTTGATACAGCGGGAAGAGCGCTGTTCACCACAACGGTGGTGTTGGTGACCGGCTTCTTGGTCTTCACGCTTGCTCCATTCATCCCCACCGCGCAGGTTGGCATCCTGTCTTCAATGATTATCGCGTTCGCCTTGATCGCGGACCTCTCGTTGCTACCCGCGCTCTTGATCGCGATTGATCGCCCTTCATCGAACAAATGAACCTCACGAACAAAGAGCACGTGTAATTCCGCCCTTTAAGGGGGAGCTTTCTCTCTTTTTTGCTCTTAAGGAGGTTGGTTGAAATTGCATATAATTCTAGCGCCACGCTACTCGTTTACATCCCTTCCCGCTGCTCATCCCGCCTCTGCAAAAATCGATCATGTTTCACGAAAGCCCTTTTGACCCGGTAGAAGACGTTGTGGCCGAAGCTAAGGAAGAGCGGGCCCAACTGCACCGTTTGCTGACGATATCAACCCCAAGGGAGCGGATGCTCGTTCTGCTTACCGCTTTCGTGATGCTCCTGTTCGGTGCTTGGCTGTTCTTCGGCGATGTCACGCGAAACCTCACGGTGAAGGGAGTGCTGATGGCATCGGTCTCGGAGCAACCGATGGCCGACGCCTCGTTCAGGTCGGTGGTGTGGCTCAATCCGAATGCCGCGCAGGAAATCAAGTCAGGCATGTCCGCCATCATCGAGGTGAAGGTGGATGGGATAACACGTCGCCTCCCTGGGAGTGTCGTGACGCTTGCGCCGATAGACTTGCCCGATTGGTTTGGGGCAATCGACCCCAAGGCTCCCGCGACCATGCGCCAGATGGATATCGTGCTCGACAAAAACCATAATCTAGAGCTCCAAGAGGCGCTTAAATGCCGCATCATCGTCGAGCTCGGCGAGCAATCCCCCATCGCGCTCTTCGCACTGAGGCCAACCTAAGATGCCGGCAGGAAGTGCGAAAGCGGCAAGTGCTCAGTCCGCATCCAATCGCACAAAACAAAGGATCGCCACGCCCATCTTGATGCAGTCGCACGTCGCGGAGTGTGGTGCCGCCTGCTTAGGGAGCGTACTTGGCTATTTCGGGCGCTGGGAAAGCTTGAGCACGCTCCGTGAAAAATGTGAGGTCAGCCGCGACGGATCGAGCGCCGCCAGCATCTTACGCGCCGCCAGACACTATGGTCTCGAATGCCGAGGCGTGAACGTGAGTGCGAATATGCTCAAGCTGTTGCCCATGCCTCTCATCCTGTTTTGGCAATACAGTCATTTCGTGGTGCTTGAAGGCTTCGACGAGCAGCACTTCTATCTCAATGACCCGGCGGCCGGTCGCCGCACACTGTCTGCTGAAGAGTTCGAAAAGGGCTACAGTCGAATCGCCCTGCAATTGGCCCCCGGCGAGGACTTCGTGCCCGGTGGCGAACGCCCCTCACTCCTACAGCAATTGCGCACTTGGCTTGGCGGCTCGTGGGGGGTGCTTTCCGGCACCGCGGCGTGTGGCTTGATGCTGGCGCTGTTGACGCTCATTGTGCCAGTTTCCATAAGCCTGTTCGTGGACCAGGTGCTTATGAACCGAGGGGCTTGGGAAGGATTGGTGGCTGCCTTGCTTGGCGGCGGCATTCTGGTCTACCTCCTTTCCTTGCTCAAACACCGTTTTCTCAAGCGGTTGGCGACCCGCATCTCCGTGACTGGTTCTATTGACGGCCTTACCCGCTTGTTGCGCCTGCCGATGGAATTCTTCACCCACCGACTGACGGGAGACTTGACCGAACGCATCGCCTCCATCGACAGAGTCGCAAAAAACCTCACTGAGCAACTCGTGGTGCTTGTGCTTGAAATGCTCATGAGCGCTATCTTTCTATTGGCAATACTCGCATACGACGTTCTTCTGGCGTTCATCATGCTGCTCTTGGCGGCGGCCAACGGGGCGCTAGCGCACTACATCAAGATGCTTGGCGCTGAGCGACACCATGAGATGCGGCGCGAACAGGGCTTGTTAATGGGTGTCGGCATGCAGATGTTGAGTCACGCAGAAAACCTTCGCGTAAGCGCCACGGACGATTTGTTCTTTTCCCGCTGGGGTGGCCAGCAGGCACGGGAGCGGGAAGCACGACAAGCGTACGCTGAGCTGGGCGACATCAATATGGCCTTGCCTGGACTGATGGCCGCGTTGCGGGCGGCAGCAATTATCGGCGTGGGGGCCGGATTGGTGGTTGCCGGTGAATTGACCTTAGGGGAGCTGGCCGGGCTCTATATCCTTGCGGAGATGTTCCTGTCCCCCGTTGGACGTTTCGTCGAATTCAGCGATAAACGCCAAGCGCTGGAAACGGACATGCAACGCCTTGAAGACATCTCCAAAGCGTCTGAAGACCCGCTTGTCCGCCGCCGACCCTCCGACACGCAATCCATTGCCACCTTCCAAGGCCGCTTGCAGCTTGCGGGTCAAGTTGAATTGCGCAACGTCACATTTGGCTATAACAAAAGTCGGCCGCCACTTCTTAAGGACTTCAATTTGATCATCAGACCCGGACAGCGGGTCGCCGTGGTCGGCCCCAGCGGGTCCGGCAAGTCGACGCTGTCGCGTTTGATTTCCGGCATCTATCAGCCTTGGTCCGGGGAAATCCTATTCGACGGCCATCATCGACACGAGGTTCCCGAGGAAGTGTTGCGACGCTCGCTTTCCATGGTTGATCAGGAAATCGTGCTTTTTTCGGCATCCGTACGGGACAACATTACGCTGTGGAATCCGGTGATCCCGGATGAAAACATCGTTGCCGCAGCCCGAGATGCCTGCATTCATGATGCCATCTTACGCAGGCCGCACGGTTACTCGACCCTTGTGGACGAAGGCGGTGCGAACTTTAGTGGCGGCCAACAGCAGCGGCTGGAAATCGCACGCGCGCTGGTGGGGAACCCGACGCTGGTGATTCTTGACGAGGCCACCAGTGCCCTTGATGCCGCAACCGAGGAGCTTGTCGACGACGCACTCCGCCGACGCGGCGCCACCTGTTTGATTGTCGCGCATCGGCTCAGTACCGTGCGGGACTGTGACGAGATCATCGTCCTCAACAAGGGGGTCGAAGCTCAACGCGGCACCCACGAGGCGTTGATCGCGGATGAGGAAGGCATCTACCACAATCTGGTCAAGGCGGGCTGACCAAATGGCCTTCTTATCACTCGGCGAACTTGCCGCCCAAGCGGGTACAGCCCGGCCTTGCGCCAGCAATCTGCCAATCATCATGGACGACCCGGAACGTGTGTGGATTGTCGATCAAGGCACCGTTGATCTATTCCTGATCGAACACAAGGAGGGAACCGAGCAGGCGGCACCACAACACCTGCTTCGCGCAACGCGGGGAAGGTTGATTCCGGGCATGGCATCCAACGAGGATGACACCACGCTCAGGCTCTTGGCGAAGGGGCTCCCCGGCACCATCCTGAGGCGATTGCGAATTTCCGATCTCGCCCGAGTCGACCCGGAAGAATTGGCAAAACAGGCGGATGCCTGGGTCACAGGCGTGACCAACGCGCTCTGCCGTTTCGCACCTCACCGTCCGCGACCTACTGCACTCGCCGAACCCGGTGTCAGCGAAACGTATCTGCCCGGTACTCTTAGTGTAAGGCGAGGTGTCAAATGGGTCGCGGTTCCTCCGAAGGGTACAAGCCTGTTCCTCGATCTTATTGATACGGCGGAATTGGCATCGGCAAGCGATCGCTATGAGCCTGTGGTTCCCCTCACCCCGAAAGCCTGGCTCAGTCTATTCGACGAAGTGGCGCTATTCACAAAGTCCTCGGCAACCCTTGCCAGAGAGGGGGCGCTGCTGCCAGCGCTTTCTTCATTTCACAAGGCGGCATTCGTGCTGGAGCGTGTCAATCGACGATTGGCGGTAGTCGATCAGGCCAACTTGGAACGCGCACGGGTAAGGCAGCGTCGTGGAGATGAATCCAGCGCGCGGCATGAGCTGTTGAATGTGTATGGGCGGTCCACCGACCAGAGCGATATGAGCGGAGATCCCTTGCTCGATGCGCTGAAGATCATCGGCCAGCGCGAGGGGATCCAATTCAAAGTTCCAAGTCGCTCAGAGTCTTCTGATTCCACCTTGCGTCTCGTCGATGTCCTTGAAGCATCGGGCGTGCGCGCGCGGCGCGTCATCCTCAACCCCGACGAGAAATGGTGGCGAGCCGAAAGCACTGCGGTTCTCGCCTTCCGAACCGAGGACGAACACCCTGTGGCGCTGCTGCCCACCATATTTGGCGGGTACAAACAGATCGATCCGGCCGCCAAACGCAGCTCGCGGGTTTCTCCCGAGATCGCCAAATCGCTCGCAAAGCACGCGTGGATGTTTTACCCGCCACTGCCCTCCGCAACTGCGAAGCCCGCCGACCTTTTGGCTATGGGTATGCGCGGCTCGGGAGCGACCCTGGTGCGATTGGTGCTCTCCGGACTCACCGCAGGTCTTCTCAAGCTCGTGCCCGCGCTCGCCCTCGGTTTGGTTGCAAATCACATTGTCGCTGGCGAAAGCCTTGGCGCGCTCTACGCGGTGATGGTCGCGCTTGCCGGAGCCGGCCTCTTGGGCGCATTGCTGCATCTGCTGCAAAGCAAGTCCATGATGCGCTTGGAAGGGCAGACCTTCTCGCGGGTCGAAGCAGCCTACTGGGACCGCCTTATGCGATTACCGCCGAGCGTTCTGCATCGCTATCCCGCCGGCAGCCTTGCCATGTCGGGGACCGGTTTCCAAAGTCTGCGCGAGGGGTTTCAGGGGCTTGTTGCGGAGAGTGTTCTCTCCTTCCTTTTTCTACTCCCGATATTCGCCGTCATCATCTTCTATGAATCGACGCTTGGCATCATTGCTCTCCTGTTCAGTCTTGCTTCGCTCGCAATTGCGGTCAGGCTTGGTCTGCGCCAAATGCCACTCCATGGGAAGCTGATCAATGTGGTGCGGCAGGTGATTGATCAATTAACCCAGATCATGCGTGGCATCACCAAGCTGCGCGTCGAACACGCCGAAGGTTCGGCGTTCGCGACCTGGGCGCGGAACTTTTCCAAGCAAAAGCGTATGGAACTTCAAGTCGCCCGTCTCGAAGGACATATGCAAGCCTTTGGTGCCGCGCTGCCTTTCATCGCCGGCGCTGTGTTGCTCGTGGCGGTTGCAACCCTCAGTGAGCGCAATATGCCGGTCGGCGACTTCCTCGTCGTCTACGCGCTATTTATCGCTTTCCAAGCTGCGATTGCCCGGCTCGGCGACACCATAGGCGTGGTCGCTGCCGGGATGTCGGCATTCGACCACATGCGCCCACTGCTCGCGGCAACTGTAGAGACTGAAGCCGACGGCGAGCCGGTCGAATATCTGGGCGGAGAGATACTGCTCGACCACCTGTCCTTCCGCTACGATGCGGACGGCCCCTTGATTCTCGACGATGTCACCATTCACGCCCATCCCGGAGAATTCGTCGCCATTGCCGGTGAATCTGGTGCGGGCAAGAGCACCCTCTTTCGGCTGGCATTGGGCCTTGACGAGCCAACCACGGGTGCCGTGTACTACGATGGTCGCGATATTCAGCACTTGAATTTGAAACAACTGCGTCGGCATATCGGCACGGTGCCGCAGTCCGTGCAGCTTCACACTCAGGACATCTGGGACAATATCGCCGCCCATCACCAACAAGCCTCCAGCGACGATGTCTGGCAAGCGGCGGAGTTGTCTGGAATCAAGCAGGAGGTGCAAGCCATGCCGATGGGCATGATGACGCCGGTTGACACAGGCTCCAGTGTGTTGTCTGGCGGCGAGAGTCAGCGCGTCACCATCGCGCGCGCACTGGTCCGCAATCCGCGAGTATTGCTTCTGGATGAAGCAACCAATTGGCTCGACAATGAAAACCAAGCCAAGGTCATGCAGAACTTGGCCGCCCTCACCGCAACGCGCATCGTGATCGCGCACCGTCTTTCCACCTTGCAGCAGGCAGACAGAATTTACGTCCTACAGGCCGGAAAGATCGTCCAGTGCGGTTCTTTCCGAGAACTCATGGAGGTAGAGGGTGTCTTCAGCGACCTTGTGCGCAGACAGGTCGCCTAGCCGGGACTCAACACCGTGAAGAATGCCGGCAAGTTCGACCCGCAGGCGCTCGTCTCGAAAGCAAGGAAAGACGATGCGTTTCGCGAGCGCTTGCTTGCGAACCCTAAGCAAACCCTCGAAGAAGAATTCGCTGTCACGCTCGCCGAGGGTCATGACCTATTCGTGCACGCCGAGTCCGACGGCACCACACATCTGGTGCTTCCCCCGAAAGACAGATTCAGCGAAGAGGAGCGTGAGGCGGCGAGAGCCGGTACCGCTTCGCTTGAGTTTCTCAAAAAGACCATGTACGACCCCGCGCCCCCGAAGCGCGTCCACAGTCCAAGGATTTCAGCCCAAGCATTTGAGTCTCTCGCTCCGAATGCGCTGGCCCAGGCGGGGCGGGAGAGCATTCGCCGCGGCTTGGAGTTCCTTGAATCCACGATTGATGAGAGGGGCGCATGGCACTGCATCCGCTATCACTTGGTCGATGACAAGATTCCAAGGCATTACGAGAAACCGGCCTTCATTTCCGCGCTCTGCGTTCTAGCATTAGAAAGCAGCAATGAACCACGCGCCAGAGACATCTGTGCTCGTACCAAGGCATACATCATCGACACCATGGAGTATCCCGGCCTTTGGCGTTACTATCGTCACCTGCCGCCGGATCTCGACAGCAGCACACTTTGCTCACTTGTCATAGGGTCGCATCCTTGGGTTCTGTTGGAGCGAAACCTGCCGGCCATGCTGGAGAACCGCGACGAAAATGGCTGCTATACGACTTGGGTACTAGCAGAAGGAGAACCCGATGTGGTGGTGACCTTTCGCATTGAAGCCGACCCGGTGGTGAACGCAAATGTCATCGCCTACTTGGGCGACCGCGAGGAAACCAAAGCAGCGCAAAATTGGATTGAAAAGTTGATCACTGAAGATCGCCTCGCCGGGTCATCCAAGTGGTATCCAGACGAAGCCTCCATCTACTATGCAATCACTCGCGCAATCATCCGCGCATCGCCCGCCTTTCATGGATTGCAGCCGATTCTAGCTGACCGCATCCGCAACCTCGCCTCTGAAAGCGGGGATTTCGATAACATCCTGCAGGCCGCCCAAGCCGTATCAGCGCTCTACAATATCGATAGCCTTGAGTCCGCCGATGCCGCGCAGTACATCAAGGGTTTCTTGTCTGAGCAGGCAGAGGACGGCAGCTGGCCCGAATTACTGGCCTTTGGAGATCAATTTCTCAAATGGGGAATTGTGGGACAGATAGGCCATGCTTCCGAATCCGTCACCACCGCCTTTTGCGTAGAAGCTTTGGAACGATGCGTCGAGGTCATCCAAGCGGAGCCAGTTGGATGAGTTCGGGAATAGCATCCGAAACGAGAATGGGGAGGATGGTTGCGGCGAAAACGCAGACTCGCGTTAAGAAGAATCGTTGGTCATTTTGAGTCGTGCGAAGAACCGGCACCGGCTTCCGTGGCGCGATGGGCCTTGATTCAGCTGGCTTCACAAGCAGGGAAGCGTGGTCAGCATGAAGAGGCGACTCTATTAGCATCCCGAGCGCTTGCAAGAGCGGACAGCGACTACCAGATAGGTCTACAGGGCAACGCCTTACTCCTCAGATCGGCGGCGCACATGGGGTGTGGCTGTGTGGATTCCGCAACTGAAGACCTCAAAGAAGCTCTTTCACTGCTCCCTAGGATCGATCCATTTCCTTCCGGTGCGACAACAGCAATGGTTGAATTTGCAAAGGTCGCGGGAGCGGAACAAGCGGCCGCACTCATTGAGGAGTCTCCATCCTCTATTGGCGGCACTGCACATGGAGCTCGGCAAGAGCGTCAAGGTTCCACGAGAAGTCGCGGAAGTGGCCGAAGATATCCGCAAGAACTTTCGTGCTCGGGAGGTCGCGATGCGCTAACCGGAAGTCGTGGATACTGCCGCGCAGACTGGGGCTTCAATGGGAGCGCCCATTCACACTGCAACTTGTACTCAATAGAATCCACAACCTAGTACTGTCCATCGACAGCCAATATCCTCCAGCGATTGAGCCGTTTGGGCAAGTGCCCTCGCTCACTCGCCGCATCCTTAGCGGCTACCTCGCCAATTCAGCAGAGTCGCTCGATTGGAGTTCCCGGTAAAGTCCACTCACGGTGAGCACCAGCGCTTGGCGACCATCCGCCGACAGCGCTTGCTCATGAGTTTTGATTGTGAGAAATCGCCTCATCTGATCACGAAATTCATCCCCTTCCACAATCGAAGGAAGGCGTCTCAAGATGTCTTCGATCAATGCGGGGTAGTCGGCGATGTTGTAGTCGCGAATTTTTGCTTTCACCATGTCCGGACGAACGCGAGTACCCTGCCGTGCCAACCACGACAAATCCCAAATGTCACGATGCCGCAGGTATTTGGACGCGGCCAAGGACACCAGCTTGTCCGCCGCCATCTCATCGAGTGATTCCACAGCGATGAGTGTATTGTCGTATCCGTCAGGCAGGAACGGGTAGGTCTTCTTCAGCGGAAGAACCTGCCTCGTATGGGCAGGAACATTTGCGACTTCGATCTTGATCCGTTGTCTGGGCAAGTCAGGGCGTCCAGGGCTGGTTTCGATTGACACTTGCCACTTGTCGACACGCAATGACGAGTGATCTGTAGGGTGGCGAAGGAGGCGGGGCTCTTTAATCGACACTTGAAGACCGTATCGTGCTGAAAGATGTTCCGTGAGGATGCGCTTCAGGTCTTTCAAGCTGTCGGGCGAAAACTCCCGACCCCCAACAAAATCCAGATCTTCGCTGTAGCGCGGCGACCCGTGGCACAGCCGTAGAGCGGTGCCACCTTGAAACACCAAGCCACGCAGCAGACCCTCCTCGCTCAAACGGAACAAGATGTCGTGGTGGAACAACTCTTTGTGGATGACCGGCTCCAAGTGGGGGGAGCGCAGGTCGCGCATGGCCAGTTCAAGCAGCGCCTCCAAATCTACGCTACCACTATTCATCATGCAGCGCCTCCAGATCGACCATGTTTGTGTTACGTCCGACTCGCATCAGGTCGCGATAGGCCTTGTGCTTGCCCGCGATTCTGAGCGGGCGTCCCGCATCGTGAATGTCACTGAGCACCTCAGTGTGCGGACGGGCGGTGTGGGTGAATTCGATAGTGCCGAAAGGGGTGTCAAACTCCCCTTTCCGCCCTGTCGTCATGATTGTGAGTCGCATGGGAATCTGTGAGATCACGCCGTACTGAGACAGCGCGGACTCAAGGCTAAGGTAACTGGTGTCGCCCCGGCGCAAAGCCTTGGCGATGTGCTCTAGTGTGTGCCGGAATCCACTGCCCGACAGCAGATTTACATAGATGCCTCTCGCGGCCCGCGCCAGAACGCCGGAAGTAACCAGCCGGTCGATGCCGGCCTGCAGGGTTCGCGGGCTGTCCTCGGGGAACAGCGTAGCAAGGTTTGAATGGGTGAATACCTGTTGTCCCATTCTGTCTTGCTCTGTCAGCCGGTGGATGGCCTCGATCTGTTTCACGGCGATATCGCTGAGTTGATCATGGTGTGAACATATAATATATGGTTTTCATGACTAGATAATGGTCGGTTCATGAATGGGAACGCACTAAATGCAGTGGAGGCTGCCGGATTCGGGGCCGCGACAGCACCCTCGGTACTTGTTCGCGTCAGGTTGCGCTTTCCGGATTTATCCCCGTAGGTCACATTTCATCATCCGCAGTGGACTGTGCTTTCCTGTCCACATCGCGACAAGATCGCGCGTCTTCGGGCCGAGTCTGGGTTCATCTTGCTAGGGTATCCAACAAAGGCCAGGTCAAGATTCCCAATCACCCCCTTCGAAATCCTCATCCCGATCAAATGGATACTCCCAAGGGTAGCCGGTGTTACCGTACCTATCGGTGCGCCTTACAATGAGTACTTCAGAAAAGCGGTCGTCGATTCGCTCGAACGCCTGCCGTTGCTGTTCGGCCAGCGCGGACCTCGCATCGCCGGGCCTCTTCCATTCGAGAGACTCTCGAATTTCCAGCATCCGAGCGCGCTCCATCAACACCTTGGGGTGGTGAAACAGCCAGCGGACAAAATCGAAAATTGCAGCCCTCGTGCACTTGCCGTTGCATTCTTGCGCAATCAATCGTCCCAATTTAGAATTAGACAAATTGTCTAATTTGGACAGAAAAAGCTATGCGTTATGTTTCCGCTTCGGATGCCAAGCAGCGCTTTGGTGTTCTACTCGATGCCGCGCAGCGTGAGCCTGTGACTATCAAGCGCCAGAATAGGGAGGTCGCGGTGATCATATCGCCGCAGGATTACCAGCACCTTCGAGGCGCAAACATTGAGGAATTCCAACGCCTCTGCCAGCGAATTGCCAAGAAGGCTGCGGAACGCGGAATGAATGAAGAGATACTGGCGCAGATTCTCAAGGATTGACGGGTGCGTGCCGTATTTGATACCAATGTGCTCGTCAGTCACTTGCTGATCGCAGACTCGGTATCGCGACAAGCGGTCGGTACGGCTATATCCAACGCGGAGATAGTGACCTCTGAAGCGACTTTGAACGAGCTAGCGGATGTGCTGGGTCGAGGCAAGCTGGACCGCTACGTCTCGCTCGCAGACCGTCAAGAGTTCATTCGCCGATTCATGCAGATTGCAACCAAGGTGTCAGTTATCACCGAAATAAACGATTGCCAGGACCCGGCCGACAATCACTTTCTTGCCTTGGCACTCGATGCCGAGGCGAAGTTCATCGTTACCGGAGACAAGGCGCTACTTCGGCTGGGCCCTTGGCGAGACATTCGAATCTTAACTCCCGGTGCATTTGTCACGACCGTACTTGAACAGTAAGCGTGGCCCCAACTGACCGAAAAATCGAATATCCCGCATATCCCTGTAGTCCGCAACGAGCTCAAGCGTGCCTCAAGTTTCGAAGACATCTGGCGGAGAGGGTGGGATTCGAACCCACGGACCCCAAGCGGGGTCACTTGATTTCGAGTCAAGCCCGTTCGGCCAGCTCCGGCACCTCTCCGTCGGGGGGATTATAGCTTTGTAGGAATTCGAGAACGCTCATTTGTGCGCATCGATTACTCGGACACTCCCGCTTTTCCCGTACCGCAGGATGGCCGAATCTGCGGTCAGCAACGGGGAGTCCCAATGCCGCGCTGACGCGATTCACCCGGCAGCCGCACACGGCCTGTCGGCTTGTATATTATATATATTTCTCATAGAATGATATTTTGATACAAGCGGAGGCAAAGCAAATGCCGGAAATTTCTATCCAGAACGAGACATTTGAGCGCCTTCAGAGGCATGCGAGGCCTTTGTTGGATACGTCTGACTCAGTTGTAAACCGGGCTCTCGACGCACTTGAAGGCAGCAGTCGAGCTACTTCCGAAAGCGACTCGAACGTACGTCGTCGTCGAGTTGATGCCCGCAATTTGCCAGACTTGCGACACACCAAGGTATTGACTGCCGCAATTGACGGAGAGGAAATCGCCAGACCCAACTGGAATAGATTGTTAGAGCATGTGATCTTCCGTGCCAAGGAGCAATTGTCAGATCTTGATGAAATCCAGAGAATCTGCCAAGTAAACATGGTTCGAGGACGAAAGGAAGACGAGGGCTTTCGGTTCATTTCGGACTTGGGGGTGTCAATTCAAGGCCTCTCGGCGAACGGCGCATGTTCTGCCCTCATGGATTTAGTCTCAAGCCTTGGGCTCCAACTCGAATTGACTTTCAAGTGGAGATCAAAAAAGGAAGCGGCGTTTCCCGGAGAACTCGCACATTTGTCGCTTGGTCACCCAGCCTGATGAAACCTCTGAATGAACGCTCCTGTTTGTCTCGTTGGCCGCTCACCTGTCGAGGGCAATCGAAAGTTTCAGCAGGACTATTCATCGGCTTGGCCTTTGCACAAAAAGAAACGCCCCTTTCGGGGCGTCGGGCCAGCGATGCGATCACTGGCGGGGTATACGCATGATTGCCTTCAAATGGCCAGTTGTCAACCTCCCCTTATTGAGAAGTCAACCGGTACTCTGGGGCGATAATAGATTGCTGGCAAACGGATGACACAAAGATCTCTGCAGCGAATATCCGGTGCTCAATCTAGGGTAATTGTGTACGTGGATGGATTCAATCTTTACTACGGATTGAAGTCGAAAGGTTGGAGAAGATACTACTGGCTCGATCTAGTGAGCCTGTCGTTCCGATTGCTTCGTTCAGGCCAGCAATTGGTGGCGGTGCGTTACTTCACGGCACGTATAACTAGACCCAAGAATAGCAAAGCACAGCGCCAAGCGAAGTATTTGGAGGCGCTCGAGACGCTCCCCAAATTGACGATTGAGTATGGCCACTTTCTTAAGAAGGTACGAGAGTGCGGAAACTGTGGCGCACGGTGGACAGACTACGAGGAAAAAATGACTGATGTCAATTTAGCCACCCTATTGCTGGGAGACGCGCAGGACGATGCATTTGATGTTGCAATGGTCCTCTCGGCGGACAGTTATCTCTCAAGCCCTATTGAAGCTGTCCTAAGTCGCTATCCAGAAAAGCGCGTTGTTGTCGTGTTTCCACCAGACAGAAGGTCGGATAGGTTGCGGAAGGTGGCTAGTGCGGCCTTCACCGTGGGACGTAAAGTGCTGAAGGACAGTCAGTTCCCGCAGAGAATTTTCAAGACCGATGGGCGGGTAGTCGAGAGGCCGCGAAAATGGAAATGAGCGCGCGGACTTTGATGCTTGGTAGTGAGAAGGCAAGCTACGTCCTCACTCCCGCTTTGGCACGAAGCAAATTTGGCGGGATTGGCTAGGCTCTACCCCACAAAACGCATCGATAAATCCAACGGCTCCACACGTTTTGTCAGATCACCCACCGAGATCCTATGCACGCCCGTCTCGGCTAGTTCGGAGATATTTTCAAGCGTCACATCTCCTGATGCCTCCAATTCCGCCCGGTCGGCTACACGCCTCACCGCCTCGCGCGTCTCCTGCAATGAGAAATTGTCGAGCATGATGAGCTTGGCGCCTACTGCGAGGGCCGTGTCAAGCTCCTGCAATGACTCGACTTCCACCTGTACCGCGTGAGCTTCAGCGCCCTCGGCGAGGTTTCGCAAGGCATTTTCAACACCACCTAGCGCGATCAAGTGATTCTCCTTCAGGAGATAAGCGTCATAGAGCCCCATTCGGTGATTGGCGCAGCTACCGCAGGCTACGGCGTACTTCTGAGCGACGCGCAAACCCGGAAGCGTTTTGCGCGTATCGAACACTCGTGCCTGTGTATGTTTCACAGCCGTTGCGTAAGCACGAGCCTTGGTCGCGACGCCTGATAAGAGCTGCAAGAAATTGAGCAATGTCCGTTCAACCGCGACAAGCTCTGAAGACGTGCCCCTGATTACCGCGATCACCTCCCCCGCACCGACCTCTTCACCATCCTCGCGCGCAAAGTCGCACTCGATAGGCTCGCTCACCAACCGGCAGACGGCAAGCGCCCATTCGCTGCCGCAAAAGACACCGGCTTCGCGAGTAATGACTTCCGCGGTCACCCTGTCATCGCCTTTGAGCAGGGACCCGCTCAGATCAAATTGCAGCAGGTCCTGCGGCCAATCCTCAGGATCAAAGCCCAAGTCTTCGGCGAGCGCAAGCTTGGCATCGCGTTCGGCGCCGCGCCGAGTGTTTTCTCTCAAAGATGCATTCGCCATGATCGAACGTGACTGTATCACCGAAGCGCACATCCGCCGGAATTCGCTTACCTCAGCCTGTCCGATAAAATACGCTACTGAATAGCAACTCGAACTTCTCCACTCCATGTCCCTCTGCACGCTCGAAGACACCGCCTGGATTCGCGAAGCCAAGCGCATGGACTCGCCCCATTTCTCGGAAAGACCAGCGGAATGGGAGGTCGAGTTGATTGTCATTCACTGCATCAGCCTCCCAAAAGGCAGTAAAGACATCGGACCCATTCATGCCCTCTTCCTTGGCAATCTGGACACATCGTCACACGAATCCTTCTCCGATCTCGAAGGATTGCGGGTCTCCGCACACTTGATGATTGACCGTAGCGGCACCACCTACCAATACGTCCCCTTTGATAAGGTAGCTTGGCATGCTGGCGAGTCGTTTTGGCGCGGCAGAGACAATTGCAATCGGTTTTCTATCGGCATAGAACTTCAGGGAAGCGATGAAGAAACCTTTGAGGAGGCTCAATACGTGACGCTTGGTAGCACCCTACGGACATTGATATCGCATTACCCGCGCCTCGGCCTTCAGTCCGTGGTCGGCCACTGCCATATTGCGCCAGAGCGCAAGACCGACCCCGGCCCTCATTTCGATTGGACGCGCGTTGCGCGCGAACTGAACAGCGAAGGACACTGAGCATGAGCGTCGGCGATGCCGAAGATATAGACCCATTTGAGACCGAGGAGTGGCTTGCCGCGCTCGATGATGTCCTCGAACGCGAGGGTACCGAACGCGCCAACTTCATCCTGCAGCGGCTGTCCGCACGCCTGACCAAGACCGGCGCGCAGCTTCCCTACGCGGTCACCACGCCCTATCGCAACACCATTCCCGCGCATCGCCAAGCGCCCATGCCCGGAGACCTCTTCATGGACCGGCGGATTCGCTCGCTGATTCGTTGGAATGCCCTAGCGATGGTGGTGCGCGCCAATCGAAAGGACGACGGTATCGGCGGTCATATTTCTTCTTTCGCGTCTTCGGCCACCCTGTACGATGTTGGCTTCAATTACTTCTTTCGTGGTCCGCAAGACGATTCGCCCGGAGACCTAATCTACTTTCAAGGTCACAGTTCGCCCGGCATTTACGCACGGTCTTATCTGGAAGGCCGTCTGACCGAGGAACAACTCGACAACTTCCGCCGCGATGTTGACGGCCAAGGCCTTTCGTCCTACCCGCATCCCTACCTGATGCAGGACTACTGGCAGTTTCCCACCGTCTCCATGGGCTTGGGGCCAATGATGGCTGTCTACCAAGCGCATCTGATGAAGTATCTGGCCAATCGCGGTCTGGTCGCCGAGAGCGACCGAAAAGTCTGGGCGTTTCTCGGTGATGGCGAATGCGACGAACCCGAAGTGCTCGGTTGCCTCTCGCTCGCGGGCAGGGAATCGCTCGACAACCTCATCTTTGTCGTCAACTGCAATTTGCAGCGGCTTGACGGTCCGGTGCGCGGGAACGGCAAGATTATTCAGGAACTCGAAGGCTACTTTCGCGGCGCGGGATGGAACGTCATTAAGGTGGTCTGGGGTCGTCATTGGGATCCGCTCTTTACCAACGACACCACCGAGGAAATGCAACACCGCATGGACGAGGCGGTGGACGGTGAATACCAGAACTACAAGGCGCGCGGCGGCGCCTATACGAGAGAGCACTTTTTCGGCACGTCCGAGAGCCTTAAAAAACTCGTCGAGCATCTCTCGGATGATGACATCATGCGCCTTAATCGAGGTGGGCACGACCCCTTCAAGGTATATGCGGCCTATCACGCGGCAGTCAATCACAAGGGGGCGCCGACCGTGATTCTGGCGAAAACGGTCAAGGGCTACGGCATGGGCGATGCCGGCGAGTCCGAGAACACTTCGCATCAAGTCAAGAAGCTCGGCTACGAAGGCCTCAAGCATTTTCGTGATCGATTTAACGTGCCGCTCACCGATGAGCAGCTCAAGGACATTCCCTACTACCGGCCTCCAGTGGACTCCCCCGAGCTCGCCTATCTTCAGAAGCGCCGCGAAGCGCTTGGGGGTGGCATTCCGCGCCGTACGGAAGTCCAAGAGACCCTGCAGATCCCCTCGCTGGAGAATTTCAAGGCACTTCTCGAAGGATCGGGGACGCGCGAAATCTCCACCACCATGGCGTTTGTCAGGTTCTTGGGCACGCTTGTGAGGAATCGCGAGATCGGCAAGCGGGTTGTCCCCATCATCCCCGATGAGGCGCGTACCTTCGGTATGGAGGGCATGTTCCGGCAGCTCGGCATCTATTCGTCGCAGGGTCAGCTCTACGAACCGCAGGATGCGGGCGAGATCGCTGCCTATAGAGAATCAAAAGACGGTCAGGTGATGGAGGAGGGCATCAATGAGGCCGGCTCCTTCTCGGCATGGCTCGCCGCGGCGACCTCCTATTCAAGCCATCACTTCACGCTTATTCCCTTCTACATCTTCTATTCCATGTTCGGCTTTCAGCGGGTCGGAGATTTTGCGTGGGCCGCCGGTGACAGCCAAGCGCGCGGGTTTTTGTTGGGTGGAACCGCCGGGCGCACCACCTTGAACGGCGAGGGCCTGCAGCATCAGGACGGTCATAGTCACCTGTTCGCATCGGCGCTGCCAAACTGCGTCGCCTACGATCCGGCCTTCGGTTATGAATTGGCGGTCATTCTGCACACCGGCCTCAAACGCCTGTATGAGGCGGGAGAAAAACGCTTCTACTACATCACGGTGATGAATGAGAACTATGTCCATCCGGCCATGCCGGAGGGCACCGAAGAGGGCATCGTTCGAGGCATCTATCGGCTGAAGCGCTGCGGACTTGAGGAGCAGGAAACGCCTTCGCCGAAACATGTGCGCTTGCTTGGCAGCGGGACTATTCTGCGCGAGGTGATTGCGGCGGCCGACATGCTGCTTAAAGACCATGGCGTGACATCGGATGTGTACAGCGTCACGAGTTTTACCGAACTCGCGCGCGATGGTGCGGACACTGACCGGTGGAATCTTCTGCATCCGACCGAAGCGCCACGCAGTAGCTACTTGCAGCAAGTATTGTCGGGGAATGATGCGCCGGTGATTGCTTCCACCGACTATGTGCGTTCGCACGCGGGGCAGATCGCGAGCTGGATCAATGCGCCCTATCATCCCTTGGGCACTGATGGGTTTGGACGCAGCGATACAAGGCAGAGGCTGCGCGAGTTCTTTGAGGTGGACCGAAGATTTGTCTACCTCGCCGCGCTTTCAAGCCTTCAAGGCCGTCAAGTGATGTCCACGAAGGAAGTGCAAACGGCGATCGCGTCCTTTAGTCTCGATGCGGATTCGACTCCGCCAAGAACTAGGTAGGTTGTGCGCATGTCAGTTGCCGAAGTTCGTTTGCCGGACACCGGGGACTCGGAATCGGTCGAGGTGATCGAACTCTGCGCCGGCGTAGGCGATCGGCTGCAAGAAAATGAAGCCGTTGTGGTCGTCGAAACCGACAAGGCAACCCTTGAAGTGGGCGTGCCTTCGGATGGGGTGGTGTCCGAACTCAAAGTGCATGTGGGTGATCAAGTCGTGAGCGGTCAGGTGATTGCACTCTATGAGCCTGAAGCCGAAGCGCCGGAAGCAGTGGATCAGCAGGAGGGGGAGCGACCGGTGGAGAAGGCCGAAGCGCCGAGTGCGGCGAGCCAAACAAAACCAGCGCCTCGTGTTGTTCCGACCAGTCCCGTTGGCAGTGCGCCGCAGGCACGCGAGCATTCGGGTCCGGTCTATGCAGGCCCCGCGGTGCGCAAGCTTGCCCGTGAGCTTGGAGTCGATCTCGGCAAGGTGGTGCCCACGGGGGCTCGGGGTCGGACTCTCAAGGATGATGTCACCGCCTATGTGCGTGCCCGCATGACGGGCGAAGTGACAGGATCAGGGCTGCCGGAGCTGCCAAAGGTCGATTTCGCCGCCTTCGGACCCACCAAGGAAATTGAACGCTCACGCATTCGGCGCTCAAGCGCCCGCAATCTGCACAGATCCTGGGTCAATATTCCTCATGTCACGCAATTTGACGACGCGGATGCGACCGCGCTCATGCGAGCCTTGAGCGAGGCTCGTGAAGAAGGGGCGCGTCGGCAAGTCAAACTCACCCCGCTTGCCCTCATTATGCGCGCTTGCATAGCGACCTTAAAGGCACACCCTCGGGTCAATGCCTCACTCAATGAGGCGATGACGCACTGGATCTACAAGGAATATTGGCATATTGGCTTCGCCGTGGATACGGATGACGGTCTCTTGGTGCCGGTTGTCAGGGATGCCGATCAAAAGGATGTGTGGGCGCTCGCCGAGGAGATTTCCGTACTCGCAGAGAAGGCAAGATCGGGCAAGCTCGCGCCAAGCGACATGCAGGGAGGCACTTTCACCATTTCAAGTCTCGGCCGCATAGGCGGAACCGGCTTCACCCCAGTAGTCAATGGCCCGCAAGCCGCCATACTCGGCGTTTCACGCTTAACCACCAAGCCACACTGGAACGGAGAATCCTTCGAACCGCGCGAATTCATGCCAATGGGACTCAGCTACGACCATAGAGTCATAGATGGAGCAGAAGCCGGCCGCTTCATGACCCACCTCTGCGAAGAAATCGCGAACTGATCAGCGCGGCACCCAAACCGGCTCGGCCTCGTGCCCGCCGTGCCTTAAAACTCAATGCCCTGACGCCAGTGTGGGGCATGAGCCAGAGATTGCCGCGTCGCGTGGGCATCGCGACCGCCAAGCGCCTGATGTTCACCGCCGAGATGTTCTCGGCGGAGGAAGCCTATCGCATCGGCCTGGCTGAAAAGCTCGTGCCCTACGAGGAATTCGACAGCGAGATTGAGAAACTTGCACGCGAGATTCTCGCCAACTCGCCGTTCACTCATGCTGCCAACAAACGACTGCTTGAGGCCACCGACGGGGACCCGCTTGACGCCGGCCTGCAATAGGAAGTCATGGAAACCGAAGGCACAGGCCCCGACGCGCAGGAACGCATAAGTGCGTTCACAAGAAGGTGACCAATTATTTGAAGTACTACTTCAAAATTACATGTTATATTGCGGTTCATGTTCAATAGGAGACTCATACTTCCGCGGCCTGGTACGGAGAGTTTCTTCCTCTGGGGGCCGCGCCAGGTCGGCAAGACCACACTGCTTAGGGCGAGCTATGCGAACGAACGCTGGGTTGACCTTCTGAAGTCAGACCAGTTCCGTCGCTATGCCACCAACCCGGAATATCTGCGAGGGGAGCTCGATGCCGCAAGTTTGGGAGAGGGATCGCAAGTCGTCATTGACGAGATTCAAAAGGTGCCCGCGTTGCTTGATGAAGTACACTGGCTCATTGAAAACCGTGGCATCCACTTTGCCCTTTGTGGGTCGAGCGCGGTCAAGGTGCGCCGGGGTGCCGCCAATTTGCTCGGCGGCAGGGCGCTTCGGTATCAGCTAAACGGTCTGACCGCCGCCGAGTTGGATGCTGAATTCGATCTCGACAGGATGCTCAATCGAGGCTACTTGCCTCGCATGATTGGATCTCCCCAAGCTGGCAGACTACTTGACGCGTATGTCTCCGACTACCTGAAGGAAGAGGTGGCCGCCGAGGGCTTGGTGCGAAATCTGCCAGCCTTTTCCGGTTTTCTTAAGGCGGCAGCCTTGTGCGACGGTGAACTGGTGAACTTCACCAACATCGGGGCCGATTGCGGTGTCTTAAGTCACACCGCGCGGTCGTACTTTGAGATTCTCGCAGACACGCTGCTTGGGCGCTGGCTACCCGCTTGGCACAAGCGAACGAAACGCAGGACTATGGCTACGCCCAAGTTCTATTTTTCCGATGTGGGTATCGTGAACCAGCTCGCGCGTAGGGGCACACTGCTGCGAGGGTCGGTGGCCTATGGGATGGCGTTCGAGAATTGGGTATTTCATGAATTATCCGCATGGATCGACTACTGCGCACTAGGCAGCGAGCTGACCTATTGGCGATTGAGCGGCGGTACCGAGGTTGATTTCATCCTTGACGACATGCGCCTTGCGGTCGAAGCCAAGAGCAGCGAGCGCATCGTGTCAAGGCATTTGCGTGGACTGCGTAGCCTAGTCAAAGACCACAAGCACCTGGGACGAAGGGTCATTGTGTGCCTTGAGCCGACAGCCCGACGCACTGAAGACGGCATAGACATCTTACCTGTCGAGGAATTTGTGAACCGCTTGTGGAGCGGCGAGCTGATAGATGGCCATTCGACGTGAAGGCCGTCAAGGTTAAGGAGGTATCGTCAAGCAACGCAGGGAGGGCAATGTAACGAACAAGGTGTTCTTCTCCACTAGGTGGCGCATGTCTGATCTCGATATGTCCGATACCGCCTTTGCTTATGGTGGAGCGCCGCAATGAAGAAGCACACCATGAGGCTCTTGCCGCTCTCCATTGTCCTCTTTAGTTCCAATCGATTGCGGCTGATGACTGGTTGGAGAACGGCATTGTTCGAGGCATCTATCGGCTGAAGCACTGCGGTCTTGCGGAGCAGGAAGCGCCTTCGAACCGCGCCAATTGATGCCACTGGGACTGAGCTACGACCATAGAGTCATAGCTGGAGCAGAAGCCGGCCGCTTCATGACCCACCTCTGCGAAGAAATCGCGAACTGTTCAGCGCGGCACCCAAACCGGCTCGGTCACTGATTCCAGCGCGTTGCAATGCCGCGCCAGCGTGAACAGAAGATCACTCAATCGATTCAAATACACGCCCGCCTGCACGAACATGGGATTGACCTCTTCGGCTGTCGGCGATTCTTCTTGCAGTTTCCAGTAGGATCGCTCCGCGCGTCGGCACACGGCGCGAGCGACCTGTAGTCTCGCGGCGCTCTCGGCACCTCCCGCAAGTATGAAACTGTTGAGCGGCGGCAGGTTCTCATTGAGCCGCTCATGCCATTCTTCCAGCCAAGAAATTTCATTCTCGAAGCCCATGGAACCCTTGCCACTGGCAATGAGACCTCCGATCTCAAATAGGTGCGATTGAACGCTTCGCAATTTGTCCACCAGCTCCGGATGCCGAATGGACGCGACCGCCCAGCCGACAAATGCTCCAAGTTCATCCAGATCACCGATCGCGGAGAACTCAGGGGCATATTTCGGCCGGGACCTGCCCGGCAAGGACGACATGCCACGATCACCCGTGCGCGTGGTGATCCTGTCCAACCGAATCCCCGAACCCGAATTGTCATGTTCGTCTGTCGCCATGCGCCCATGTTACTTGGGGTGAAGACCAATAGTGGACATGTAACCGGCGCAAAAGCTTTATTCTAGATGCGTGGCCTTGAGCAAGAATCTGGAAGAAATGGGTTTTTCCGGGACGAGGAGCATCTGAATTGACCAATCCAGTGACAATCACCCTCTACCGCTGGGCGGGGGCTTGGGGGCCGTTCAAGATACAGATTCCTTGCGGGGAGTGTTCGCTCACGGAGGATGTGATCAGGGATTGTGCTGAGAAGGAACTCACGGGCATCAGTCTTGAGATTCGCGAATTCGATTGGTTGAGCAATTGGTGGAAACCTTTGCTGAGGGGCGGTTGGCATGCCCCGATCGTACTGGTGAACGATAGGGTCGTTTCGCAAGGCATCGCGCTCAATCGTGGTGTGCTCACCCAAGCGGTGATCGATGCCGGCATTTCGCAGCGGCCGCTTATCGGTAGCCATATCTTCGGTAAGGACAAATGTCCACATTGCGATCGGGCAAAGGATCTTTTCGCGAGTGCCGGCATAGACGGCCGCTACCGCAACGTGATCGAAGACACCCGGTCGCTCTACGAAATGATTGCGCGCGTCAAGCCGATCATAGGTGAGAAAACCCCTGTGACCCTGCCGCAGATTTGGGTCGATGGCGGGTACATTGGAGGTGCCGATGACTTGCAGGCGCACCTCAACGCCTAGAAACTCCCAAAGAGCATTCGGGGTCTTGAACAGATGAAAAAGCGTCAGTGGCTGATCTTGGGCACCTTTCTTGTGCTCATCGCCCTGTTCTTCTATTTCGACCTTCACCGGGTCATCACGCTTGAGAACTTTCAATCGCATCGCGCTTCGATGGTGGACTACGTTTCCGAGAATAGGGCCCTTTCCATCCTGCTGTTTGCATTCTTCTACGTAACAGTGACCGGCCTCTCTTTGCCGGGCGCGACTGTCATGACCCTGATCGCCGGTGCCGTATTCGGACTGGCTGTTGGTCTGGTGCTGGTCTCGTTCGCGAGCACCATCGGCGCAAGCGTTGCCTTCGTGCTGGCGAGATACCTGTTCCGCGACCTGGTGCAACGCCGTTTTGAATCAGCACTAAAACCCATCAACGAGGGTGTTCGGCGCGAAGGCGCGTTCTATCTGTTTGCGCTCCGCCTCGTACCGGCCGTGCCCTTCTTTGCCATCAATGTCGGCATGGGCTTGACGCCGATGCCGTTGTGGACTTTCTACTGGGTCAGCCAGCTCGGTATGCTTGCGGGCACCTTTGTGTACGTGAATGCCGGCGAGCAACTCGGGCAGCTTGAATCGATAAGCGGAATCTTTTCGCCCATGCTGATCGGCTCCTTTGTATTGCTTGGCCTGTTCCCGCTCATCGCGAAGAAAGTACTGGAGCATGCTCGCAATCGGCGCGCGCTAGAGATTGAGTCGCACGGGTCAAGATGATGGCAAGACCCCTGACTGCGCAACCTTTACCCACGCGGAGGAAGCTGTTGTGGTCAGTCTTGTGCGTGTCCCAGTTGCGCTCGATTCACTTCCTACGCCGCTTGCGCACCTCTGAGCGCCCAGAGGTCACTTAAGATGGGCATGTCATGAAGTTCATGACGATTCACGTCCAAGAGTTCATAAGGGGTGCAGATGATGGGAGACGCATGACCAGCCATTCGGCAGACATTCTCAATGCGTTCGCGCATCAGCGCATTGGCAATATGTCGAGAGTTCCAAGTAACTAGGAAATCCACGCCAAGCATCGCAGCGTCGGCGATATGTCCCGCATCGGTTTCCGCACTCCTCGGCACGATACCGGCGTCAACCAACGCATCACACAATCTTCCGAATGCCGCCGGCGAATCGACCACGCTGATGGTTTCAAGAAACGCAATTCGCCGCCGTGCTGCGTGAGTATCACCTGCCTGGGACTCAAAGAGCACACGCTTTGAAGCGATCAACTCGAAGCGCTCATTCGCGTCCCTCCACCAGAGTGCTGTCGTCTCTTGATTCCCGCGAATCCGGTAATCCCTTGATGGTCGCGCCGCGAGCAAGGTGATGACCGAAGTTTCAACGTAAACGTTCTTCTTCATGACATTCGCCAGATCAGCCGCCCTCTCCCAACAACAAATGAGCTCTCACTGTAGCACCGACAAGTCCTATCCAACGGACGTCACATGTTGGTTTTGCGCTGTCCTTGTTTCGCTGGCGAGGCCGCGCTGCGCGGCCAAGATATCGAAGCCGACTTTCTTGGAGCATTTCAAGAACTCTTGACCGCCACGCGCGACTTCTTCATAACGCACTGGATCAGGCTGCTCCAACTGGTGCCTATCAAGAAAGTGCTCAAGCTCCCTGTCTGGAATCGGAAAATACAGAAAATCGCGGTCATGGTATGCCGTCAATGAATCGCTCCAGCGCGCACCCCAATCATCCTGTCCGGCAAATCGAGTGGTCATCACACCGGAATCACTTTGAGGAAAGTACTCCGAACCGATTTTCCAATGCAGCGGCTGGTAGCGTGAAATTCTCTTTTGAACCTCTTCAAAGTGCATGTGGTCAATGAGCTGGTGCATGTCCATGCCTCGCTCCGCACAATATGCCGCAACGACTCCCGCTGCGGTTCCAGAGACAACTTCACCCGGATGGGTGCGAGTGGCGGCGTTCACCCTGAAGGACTGTGCCATGCATTTGCCGGCAACAATCAAGTTTGCGAAGGCGTCGCTTGAAAGCGCCCGCAACGGCAGAAAAAATGGTTTCGGATGCGCATGCCAATGACAGGCCGATTGCTCGCTCTTCTCTTCGCAGCCATCCAGCAAATGAAAATCGTAATCGTAGACGCTTGTGGCCACCCGGTCGGGAAACGGGAAGCCGGCAGGGCCGGGATGAAAACTGAGATCCCACGCACACAGCAGAAACCTCCGATAGCCAATGCTGCGGCGAGATTCCCGCAAGTACGGGAACTTGTAGAAGCCATGCTGAGTCTGGACAGATTCCGTATCAACACGGATGAACGGTCTGAATTCATCCGGCGCCTCGCTGACAAACCAGTGAAAGAAATCCTGTGACAGGCTTTCCGCTTCTCGCAAGGCTTCAACATCCACGCCCCCGCACCAGCGGCGCTCATCAATCGTTTTTCTGGCCGTCGTATAGGAGAGAAACAGATGACGACCAGCGAAGTCGTTGCCATTGTTGACAACGCCTTGCTTCCAGTTCATAACGGAAACCTGTCCGCGCTTCGGCGCTCCGCATCCCTTGAGTCTGCGATACCGCCATACGCCGTCCCAACCGTAGCTGCCGAGGTTGAAGCCGTGCTCCCGCCGCGACGCACTCTCAGACCAAGGGCATGTATTTGACGGGTCTCTCTCTTTGTCGATTGACAGGTTGAAGGTTGCGGTAAAACTCTGCCCGCATGACTGATAGTCTGGCTCGGTCGAGCCTTCAAATGAATCCTCGCCGACAAGATACTTTGCGCCTGCCAAGGCGAGGATGTCGCCGAACTCGCTTGTCTCCACAACAAGCATCCCGCAGCCTTCATGCGGCAAAAGTGTGCAGCGGTATTTGTCGAAATAGCTGCTCGGTCGAGGTGAGTACCAGTCTTCTATGGCTTCGCTGAAAGGTCGCTCATAACCAGCGAACCGCCCAGCCCTCTTCGCGACTCTCCTGACGACCGTGACCTGCGAGATGCGGGCTTTCCCGGCTGCCATTTCAGATTCAACCCTGATCGGTACGGCGTGGTGCAGGATGGAAAGATTTTTTTCGCGCCTCACCGCCCTTGCGATTGGTCCCTTCAGCATCATGCTTGGCAAAAAGCAATGCCGGGAAACCATACAGTCACCGGGATTGCCGATCGCCTGAAGCCAATCATGGAATTCATAGTGATTGTGCCTTCTCTCCTGATGCAACGCTTTTGTGTTTACGCCTTGGGCGTCGTCCCGCCAGGCAAAGTCGACTGCGGGTACGCCGCCGGCGGTCAATTGGCCGCCAAGCCAATCGGTAGGCTCAACAAGGCAGGTAACGGCGCCTTCCCGCGCCGCATGCAAGGCGGCAAACAAAGCGGATGTGGAACCGCCCACGACAAGGACATCACAGCGAATTTCCTCAGTGCGTTGCGCCACTAGCTGAGAAGGCGTGCGTGCGGGTCAGATACGTCCATAGGCATCATCGAAACGCTCAATGTCGGACTCATCGAGGAAGTCTCCCGTCTGAATCTCAATAAGCGACAGCCCTGCGTCGCCGACATTGTGGATGCGGTGCTTCGTTTGCGCTGGGATAAACACCGTTTCATCCCGGCCAAGGCGCATGGTGCGCGTGCCGAGGATGACCTCCGCGCTGCCATGGAGAATCGTCCAGTGTTCGCTCCGGTGTGCGTGGCGTTGCAGAGATAGCCGCGCACCAGGTATGAGGTCAATCTTCTTGATGACGAACCCGTCTCCAATCGCGAGCACCCGCCAAACACCCCAGGGACGGGTATCACTGTCTCCGACCGAATACGTCATGTGTCGCGCCCTGCGTCGTCAATTCACGTGTTGCCTGTCCGAGCTCGAAGCCGATCTCAAAACTCCGCTGCCACGGAAAAAAGGCGTTGCATACTCTAGCATGGGGTATCAGGGTTCCCCTCAGCCATTCGTTTGCCGCAGCACAAAAATGTACCCCGGCTTCGGCAAGCGTCCATTTGTTGCTTGCGAGCTGCCGTCGGATGATTTGCCGATAATGCGACTGGTAGAAGGCGTCATCCACGAAACGCATGATGTTCAAATCCAGCCCCGCGTCCGGCATCCCCCGCAGAGGTGAAAGCTGGATTTGCGCCGCAATGGTGCCGAGGCTATTGCTGGTGGTGTTCCAGCCGCCATAGGCGACTAAGGATTCCAGATCGAGGGATTTGGCAACACAGCGAACAAGCTCCGGATCTCCCCCGTTTGCGTAGGCAAGGTCGGCGATCGCAAGTGGCACGCCCTGCGCCTGCCATTCGGTCAATGCTTTTGTCCAGTGAAGTGCAATGGGTCTCCTTTGCGCGAGCGGCTCGCGCATTGCCCAGTCACCTTGTGGCTGGTTTGCCGTATGAATGCCCAGCACCAGATCAGCGTTTTCGCTCTGCCGGACAATACTGGCGCCCGCAGCCAGTAATTGATGCTCGACGGCGGTGCCGATTGGCTGCTGCTCATAGCGGGGAATGATCGTGTCGGCATCTTCCGGGTGATGCCAACTCAAATACACTTTGCGGGCGGGACGGCCCTCCAAGCGCGAGATCATCTGCGCCACCAGTGTCCAGGCAACTTCGTCGGCGCCCGAATAGATTTTGACGCGGCTGCAGAGGCCTGTCTCAATAATGCTTTGCTGCATCTCGCGTGTCTGGGCAATATTGAACCCGTACATTGCAGTATCGTCCTGCGGGAGAATAAGTCGCTCGATAGCGCCGATTCCGACAAGCTCCAGCACCTTGCGGGAGATCGCAAAGTTGCGCGCACGGGTGGTCAAATAGTCGTCTCGAATATCCGCCGGGATATTCGATTTCGCTGCCCGACATGCGAGCAAGTCACTTTCATCGCCATGGATGCGATACCTGTCGGCGTGGTACGACCATCTCCAGATGCATTGCCCGTACGCACTCCAATAGTCTTTTTCCTCCTCGTTGATATTATTGTTCGAGATGCGCATTGTCGTTAGGAAGGCAAAGATCGGCTTCTCTGGATGCCTGTTTTTCAGTGTTTTCACGAATCCGGCACGAGCCAATAAGTCGTCCGCGCTGTCCGTTGAAATTCTGCTTGCGACAAGCCCTCCGTAAATGAGGGTGTCAAGCGAGAGGACGAAACCATCGACATTGCCCGCCTCCTCCGTCAGCCAATCGCTGATCTCGTCCCGGTCGGCCGATTTCCGAAAATAGCCGAGCATGGAAATTGGCGGTAGCGCGAGCGTCCAGCCCGCAAGCTCGGCGAGGTATTTGATCTGGCCGCAGACAACCGGCCGGCCGTCCACGGGGAGCACGAGCAGTCTCTTCTTCATATCGTCGGTTGCGTCGAGCACATCGGGCGGGTCAGGCGCGTGTCTCATCAATGCTGAGGCGCTGCCCGTTGGCGTCAAAGTAGTGCAGTCTCTCGGGCACAAAGTGAACGGGAATTCTGTCTCCGGTAGCAAAGTGCGCCGCCTCGCTCAGCGACATGCGAAATTGCGTTGTCCCCATCTCGCCAAAATAATTCGTTGTGCCACCAATCTGCTCGACAAAGCTGACCAGCATTTGAAGCTTGGAGCCATGCGCAATGGCGATGTCCTCCGGACGAACCCCGACTGATATGTCGTCACCGGTTTTGACCGGAAGGGGCATCGCGCCCAACGGAATGCGGTCATTTGATGGCAGGCGCAGGCAAAGCCCGCCATCTTCAGCACCGGTCGCAATGACAGTGCCGCTGAAAATGTTGATTTTCGGAACGCCCACAAACCGTGCGACAAAGAGGTTCTTCGGCGAGCGATAAATTTCTTCGGGGGTTCCCAGCTGCTCAATCCGCCCGTCATTCAATACGACGATACGGTCGGCGAGTGTCATTGCTTCCACTTGATCATGGGTCACATAAATCATCGTGTTGCCCAGCTCCTTGTGCAGCGCGGCGATTTCAACGCGCATTGAGCTACGAAGCTCCGCGTCAAGGTTGGACAGAGGCTCATCGGACAATAACACCCTTGGTTCTTGCACAATGGCGCGGCCAATTGCAACACGCTGACACTGTCCGCCAGACAACTGCCCAGGCTTGCGCTGCAAATAGTCCCTGAGCTTCAACATATTGACGGCACGCTCGACACGCCGAGCAATCTCCTTGCGGGGATGCCTGGTCATTCTCAGCCCAAAGCTAAGATTCTGTGCCACCGTCATGTGCGGGTAGAGCGCATAGGATTGGAACACCATAGCCACGCCGCGCTTGCTCGCGGGTGCCGATGTGACATCGACTTGGTCGAATAAAACATGACCGCTCGTCACTTGTTCAAGCCCCGCAATCATGCGCAGCAGGGTTGATTTTCCGCAGCCGGAAGGCCCTAGGAAAACAATGAACTCACCACTCGCGATCTCCAAATTCAGTTCATGGATAGCGCACTCCGCACCATACAACTGCTTCACTCCCTTGAGAGAGATCGATGTCACGGCAAAGCTCCATCAATGCCTGCGCTGGCATCCCGATTCATCTTTGAATCCTAAAAGTAGCGATCTCACCGGGTGCAATCGCATTGGTTGGATTGTCCAGGTCTTCTCCGCAGAGTGAGACCCGTCGCACAGCGCTGGTGGAAAACCGGGGCGCTTGGGTCTTCGCTGTTGGATTGAACATGCGCACTTCGACTTCCCGCCCGAGTTGGCGGCAGGCAGTGATCATCAGTTCCTGTGCGCGAACACTCAACGGCGCGTCCGTGACCTGGCCGCGGCCGTTCAGGAAGAGCAGCGGACGACGAAACTCGTCGGCCTCTCGCAAGCAAAGCCGATGCTGGCTGTCGACAGACAAGATGAGGTCAAACTCATGATCTCCCAGGCACTGCGCTTCGGGTGTTTCAATATCAGGCCCGGCGCCCGCGCCTCGGGTTACAAGGTCTCTTCGAGACAGCCAGCCGACGGAGCGTGTCAGCGTCAGGGCGAGCATATCCACACCGCCGCAATCAAGAATTTCATATTCCTGCAGCGCCAGATGCGCGATACTGAATTTTCCGGCGCGGATGAATGAGTGCGACGGATTGACGCTCACCTTTGCCTCAGATTTCGACCCAGATGCGTGCGCTTCTCGATAGACGACCGGCCGCTCAATGAGCGCAAAGGCGGAGTCGCTCGCCGTGTTCGTAAGCTTTTCGCCCAGCGCAAACACCAGCCTCAATCGATGATCTCTGGCATTGTTGCTCCATCGCAGGCTTATGCGGACAAATGGCTCGCCATCGAGCAGTCGCATCCTGAGTACGCCGCTTGAAACCACTTGCTCATGCGATGCGCCCTTGCGATCGGCATGCAATGACCGCGGCTGGCGCAGACGCAGCGCCACCTCCAGCTCCTGACCATGCGCATGAAGTCGGCGCATCCGCGCGCCGGTGATGTCCGCTTGTATCTGCCAAGGCTCTGCGGGTGGGGAATAGTTGTAGCTGTCCCCCGCATCGCCTTCGGAGACGATGGTGATCGCCGATGTGATCATATCCCCGCAGCGGGTGTCTTCTATGTCAATGCCGGAATCCGCCGCCCGGAGGGACAGCCAGTCATTGTTGATCGCGGTCGGCTGGCTGCTCGAAAAGCCCGGTAGGCACGCACCGGCAGCAGGTCTTTTGACGAGGTGAAGCACCTTGCTTTGCCATCCATCCATCGCCAGTTGAACAAACAACCTATAGCGGTGCCCTTGGATATGCTCTGGGAAATCATCGACTGGCGAAGCGAACAATCTGTGCGCCTTGACATCACATATGATCGCTTCGCAGGCTTGCCCCGATTCATCGCTGACCTCGAGGTCTGTAGCCTGCTCGCCCGCGAGGAAGACATGCATGGGATGCCATCCCGAGCGCGACTGCATTGAAGGGTTGAATGCGGTCATCCAGGTATCGTCGGCAAAAGGCGACGGCGTTGCCGGGCAGTTGAGATACGCGCTTTGCAAACCCAATCGTTCGCACACGAGCCTCTGTAGTGCATCGAGGCGCTGCTGAATTCGTCTGAAGCGCACCATCATCTCTTGATGAACCAAGTCCACACTGCATCCGCAGATGGAATCGTGGGCATGCTGTTGAAGCAGCAATTTCCACGTCTCCCGCAAGTATCGCGTTGGGTATTGCGCACCTAGATCGGCGGCGGCGAGTAGTGGCTCGATGTGCCCCAAAAGCCTATCCTCCGCAGCTTGGTTGAGCAGTTTCAAGTAGCGTCGGGTCGATAGTACATCGGGCAACACAAATGCATTGGTGTTGCGGCGCAATTCGCCGGTCAGCAGCACCGGCGGCCGAACAGCCTGCGAGCATCTCACCTCCATATGCTCGCGAAGCGTCATCAGCCGCATGCGGTACCGACTTTGCGCGGCATTAAAGTGGACAATCCTGTCTTTCAGGTCGGCTGGGGGCGCGAGGTGGTCGCCACCTTGCATGAGAAGCAGCGGGCTATGGTCAGCTATGTCGGCCAAGCGGTCGAGATGGCGGGTGGCGGCTTCCATATAGTCCGCTTTGGATAATGGTTGCTGATAGTAGCCATCGGGGAGAAAGAGACAGTCCACGCCATCGCCATGCAGCGGGCGCCATTCGAACAGATCATCTTCGATATCGACACCCCTCCAGACAACGGCGGTATGGATTTGAAAGCCCTTGAAAATCTGAGGCATTTGAGCCACATGTCCGAAGCTGTCGGGCAGGTATCCAACAAAATTCATTTCTCCGTAGCGTCGAGAGACACGAATGCCCTCTTGCAAATTTCTGACAAGCGCCTCCCCGCAGCATAGGAACTCGTCCGGCATGACATACCAGGGACCAATACTGATGCGCCCCGCATTGATCAGCGAGACGACTGCATCAGCCATGTCCGCTTCGCAATGCGCCAAGAGGTCCTCAAGTGCGGCGGTTTGCCCGTCGAACAGGAAATGGTTCATCTGATCGGCGTGGAGACTCTCGATGATCGACGGAAAGATGCGCAGCAATCTCGCCATATAGTCCTCATGACTGAGGTACCACTCGCGATCCCAATGCGTATGCGCAACGACGGACACCTGTCTTGTCATAACGCTCACCCCTTGACAGCCCCCCTCAAGGCGCCCGAAATAAAGAATCTTTGTGTGAAAAGAAATACGATCATCATGGGCAGTGTTGAGAGCACTGCGCCAGCGGCAACAAGCCGCCAGTCTTTTCCAAAAGCACCCGCGAGCTTGTTGACGCCGAGCGGCAGGGTAAACCTCGTTTGGTCATCGATGATGATCAGTGGCCAGAGGAAGTCCCCCCACACGCCGACAAACGTAAACACCGCGAGTGTCGCCAATGTCGGCTTCACGAGCGGTAGCAATACATGCCACCAAATTTGCAGTCGATTGACCCCTTCGAGATGCGCGGATTCTTCCAGTTGACGCGGGATCGCCATGAACGCCTGCCGCATGAGAAAAATCCCGAAGGCGGTGCACGCATGTGGAATGACCAGCCCAAGCAAGGAGTTGTTGAGACCGAGTGTCACCGCGATCGTATAGAGAGGGATCATCAGCAGTTGAAACGGCAGCATCAGGGTGCTGATGAGCACTAAGAAAATACCGTGTTTGCCAGCAAAGGACATGCGCGCAAGTGGATAGGCGGCCAGTGAACACAGGATCAAGTTGCACGAAACGGTGATGGCAGCCACCACGGCGCTGTTCAGGAAATAGCTAAAGAAAGGCAGTGCGTCGAATACACGTTTGAAGTTATCGAGCGTCGTTTCCCTTGGCATCAGCTCTGGCGGGTATTGAAATATATTCTCCGCCCCTGACTTCAGGGCTGTTGACAGCAGCCAGAGAAACGGCCCGACAAACACCAAGGCCACCATCACCAGCACAGCGTATCGCAGCAATATCCGGCTCAATGACAGCCACCCAGCCTCAGTTTGAAGGAACGCGCGGGTTCCTGTGCAGCACCCGTGCCATTAGCGATACATCCCGATCCCGGCGTCGGGACCGTCTCGGGTGAGCATGAGGTTGACGATGGAAAGCGCGAGGGTCACGGTGAACAACGCAATGCCCGCTGCGCAGGCATACCCCATGTCAAATTCAACAAAGGCGTTTTGATATATGAAGAAAACCATTGTTTCGGTCTGGCTCAACGGGCCGCCATTGGTCATGATGAACACTTCCTCAAATACTTTCATCGCGGCGATTGACGAAATTACCGAAACCAGCGCGATGTAAGGCTTGAGCATTGGAATGGTAATGAAAATGGTTTGCCTGACTCGACTGACCCCCGCAAGGTCGGCGGATTCATACAGCGATTTTGGAATGGACTGCAGGCCCGCGAGATAGATGACCATATAAAACCCCATCCCACTCCAGACCGTCACCGCCATGACGGCGAACAGGGATGTCTCGGGCGCGGCGAGCCATGCAATGGGCTCCTGCAGGATGCCAAGCTTTTGGAGCATGAAGTTCAAGACACCATTTTCTTCATAGACCCATTTCCACATGAGTCCGGTGACGACCAGAGATGTCACCACCGGCAGGTAATAGATGCCCCGGAACACCCCGATGCCGGGCAGTCTCCGATTCACCAGCACCGACAAAAAAATCGGTGCGAATGAGAGTATCGGCACAACAACGACGAGGTAGAGCAGGCTGTTCAACAGCGCGTTCCAAAAAAACGGATCGCTCAATAGCCTTCCATATTGATCCAGTCCAACGAGTCGAGGGGCTTCGATCATGTTGTACTCGCTGAAACTGATCAGCAATGCGCTGATCATCGGCAGCAGGACAAAGGTGCCGATGAGGAGCATTGCGGGCGCGAGAAATGCGTAAGGCACAAATTTATGCAGCTTCTCATGCGATGCGCGATGCGCTTTCATGCTCCGCCATGGTTCCCGTTTTGCGGACCCACCTCATGCCAAGCCATCAAGCCGGCACCGACCATGGCCGCATCGTTGCCCAAGGCCGCCGGCCTCACATCCATGTTCGCAGGCGAGTCAAAACGCTGGTTGACAGCTTCCAAGGATTGGCAAAACTGAGGCCACCAGGCTGCCTTGGCCTCAATCATGCCGCCGCCGATAATGATCGTTGCCGGGTCGTAGTTCCATTGCAGGTTGTGGCAGGTTCTCGCGAGCAGGCCCACCCACCTCGACACAGCGGCTTTTGCCACATCACCCGCGACACCGCCCGCTGACAGCGCTGCAATCACGGCATGGCCGTCCGCAAACGAGGTCGAGACATAGTTTTCATCATCACTGTCACCATCGCTCGCCCGCTCACCCTGAAGACGTCGCGCCAGCTTCGCAAGGCCGTCACCCGAAAGCGTCGTTTCTAGCCGCTCCCACTCCTCAGGGCGCGACAGGTCGCCGACCAGCGTTTGGCCGAAATGCCCCGCCAAGAAAAAGGCGCCGGTGCGCAGGCTTGCGTTCGAGTAGATGGCCCCGCCTAAGCCTGTGCCCAGCGCGAGCAGGACGGCATCACGGTCAGCGAGGGACTGTTTCCAAACCTCGGCATAGAGCGCACAGTTGCCGTCATTGTCAATCAGCACGCGTTGGCAGGACATGGATTCAAAGGCTTTCCTGATCGCAAAGCCTTTCCATCCCGGCATGAAGTCGGCAGCGGCGGTAATGACGCCTTGCTGTGTCTGCACTACGCCGCCGGTCGAGACGCCGACGGCGGGAACATGATCTATGTGCTGGCGATTGCGCCCGAGGAGCTTTCGGGTCAGGCCGTGCGCTGCCGATACGATGCCGTGAGGCCCTTCCCGCGCGCGAGACGATGCTTCCGATTGATCAAGGATGTCGCCCGATGACGCAATCAAGCCAGCGCGAATTTTGCTTCCGCCAATATCGTATGCGATGACACAAGGGGTCATTGAGTGGCTAGTGTGCTGTCCCACAAGTTTCCAGGATTTCAGCGCGCCACAGGGGGCCTGAGGCAAGGCGCGGCACGCGGGGAATACCTGATCGTATTGCCAAGGGCCGCAACGCAGCCGCAGGCCCCCTGTGGCGCGCCCGGAGGGAGGTCGCCGGGCACGCCACTGTCTTGGCAATATGCCGGATATTCCCTGCGAATCGCGCCTTGCCGTGACGCGCCCGGCAACCTCTGAAGTCTTGGAAACTTGTGGGACAGCACACTAGTGCCTCGTTTTCAGCCGCGAGAGATTGCGCCAGTCGTTGATCAGTTTCTCGGCACCCTCCTCGACGCTGACCTCATTCAGCATGGCGCGTTGCGTGTGTTGTATGAAGGCCGTTCGAAGCCTTGAGTAATTTGTCAACGGTGGCAGCAGAACGGCACCTGTCCGGATTTGATCAATGGAATGCGCTCTCGCAATTTCGAAGCTGTCATTCGGGTCGCTTATCTCGAAGAACTGGTCCTCTAGGCTGCTTGGTGTCGACGGAATGATGGGGACGTGCCCCGCCATTTCCGTTTGCTTTTCGGGGGACGTGATGAACACGATAAAAGCAAACGCCTCTTGCGGGTACTGTGTCTGTTTGGGGACGACTAGATTCATGGCCGAAATGTTGGTGCGGCCTTGATCGGCATTGGGGTGCGGCGCGACCAAGAGGTCGGCCATGATCTCTGGCGCGTTGAGCTGTATTGTGTGCAACATCTGCATTCCACTCAAAAGCATGGCAAGTTCCCCAGATTGAAAGAGATCAACCGCCTTTTGGTGCCCTTCAATCAGCACCGAAGGTGGAACAGCGCCACTTTCGTAGAGATCGGTGTAATAGCGCAACAGTTTTTTGACCGGCGCATCCGTCAGCCCGTACGCGGGCAGATCGTTGCGAATTTTGCCACCCATGAGCACGTAGTTTTCCATCGGCTCGCCACCATCAAAGCTCGGGAAATACGTGTATTTCCCGGCCTTTTCGCGGATGATGCCGCCAATCTTGATGATATCCTCAAGCGTTGCCGGGAAGCGGACGTTTGCTTGATCGAATATGGATGTATTGTAAATTGCCACGCTGGTCGAGAGATACCAAGGGATGCCAAAGCACATGCCGTTCAGCCGATTCGAGTTCCATACTTTGGGATGGTACAAAGCGATTGTTTCGGGGCCGAGGTAGTGGGTCGGATCTTCGAATGCGTTGAACTCGGCGAGCTTTGATGAGAACTGCGGGTTCAGATTCGCGATATCAGGCGCGGTTCCGGCAGCGACCGAAGACAGCAGCTTGCGCTCCATATCCGCCCACGCGACATCGACCCATTTGATGTTCACATGCGGATTTTTTTGTTCGAACTCCGTGATCGACGAATTGATATAACCATCCAGAATTGGAGATAGCTGCATCGTCCAAAACTCGATCTCGATTGCCCGTGCGTCCTCCTCCGTCCGCTCGTAGTACGCTTGCCAAAGCGCGGCCAAGCCAAGGGCGGCAGCCACGACAACGGAAATGACTGGTAGCCACCTGAAACGCATCGGGCGTGAAATCACTTCTGCGTCTCAACGCCGGAGCGAGCACCCCGGTTCGGGAGAACAGGTGTCGAAACCATTGACGAACCATCCGGTGATTGTTTCGAGTCTTGTCAGCGCCGTGCCGACGGTCACCCCCCACGCCCCTAAGCGAAATGCCTCCCGAACCTTCCCGGGCGTATGGTAGCGTCCTTCGGCAATGACGCGAGGCGCCACACTGACCGCATGACTCAAAAGCTGGTAGTCGGGATCGTGCGGAGTTCGCCCGCCCAAATATCCAGAGAGTGTCGTGCCAATAAAGCCCACATTGAGCGCCAGCGCGAAATGCACATCGTCCATGCCTGAGCAATCAGCCATGGCGTGACAATCATTGTCAAGAATTGCTTTGACGATGTCCTCCCTCCGGGCCGGTCTGATGCGGTCGGTCGCATCAAAGGCAATCACGTCGGCGCCGGCATCCGCAAGCGCCAGCACATCGTCAATGCTTGGTGTGATGCTCACTTCGCTGTTTTTCATATCGCGCTTGACGATGCCGAATACCGGCACTTCACTCACTTGCCGTACTTTCGCGACCCTCGCGGCGCCCTCAATTCTCAACGCCTTTGCGCCGCCGCCAATGCATGCGGAGGCCATGGCGACAACCATGTCGTCGCGATCAAGCGGCCCGCCGACGACAGGCTGACAGGAGGCGATAATGCCACCCTTCATAGTCTGGTCGAGACCTTCGACGGTGAAACGCTTCATTGCTCGGTCTTTACGCGAAGAAGACGATGCGGATTCGGAGCATCATGGGCTTCTCCTTATCTATTGGTTCAGCCAGTTTGTGAACGGCTCGGCATCAAGGCCGACCCCAAAAGGACAACGATAATACCAGATACTACCAATCGCTCGTCATTTGCGATGCTCGAATCCTCGCCCAAACGCTTGGCATGTCCTCTTCACAGCTTATCTCTGGATGGCGTTCAGGGGATCCAGACGGGAAGTTCGCTTCGGCAACCATGAAATGATGATGTGTGGTATGGTGGTATTAAAATACTGGTTCTTTTTGTCCAAACTGGTAATATTCATTATCTATTTCGGGTCAATGTCAACTATGGAGACGATTATGAACACGAGCAAGAAAATACCTGTGGAGCGTAGGTGTGAGACCGTGCGTAACCGCTACACGCTCCTCTCCTTGGTGTCTTTGGCGCTGGCGTTGCTGACCGGCGCAGTTTCTGCGCAACAACCGGCGGCTGATGAGGACAAGGAGGTTGACAAGGACGCTATTGAAGAGATTGTCGTTACCGGCATCAGGGGTGCCCTGTCACAAGCGCTTGACGCGAAACGGGACTCTGCCTCCATCTTGGACGCAATCAACGCCGAGGACATCGGGAAGTTTCCGGATCAGAATGCGGCGGAGTCGCTCTCCCGGGTCGCCGGTGTGAGTGTGACAAGGGATTTCGGCGAGGGCGAGCGGATATCTATACGAGGCACCCGCTCTTCTCAAAACCGCAGCCTGCTGAATGGCATGCCGATTGCGACGACTGAATGGTTCACTCTCAACCTTTCATCGCGCGGCTTCAATTACACCGTGTTGCCCGCCAATCTGGTCAAATCCATCAAGGTGTACAAGACACCTCAGGCAGATATCCAAGAAGGCTCGCTCGGCGGTACGGTCGTGATGGAAACGAACAAGCCGCTGGAGTTGAAGCCTTTCACCCTGTCTGTGCAGGGTCAGGGACAGTATTCCGGCAATTCGGAGAAGTGGAACCAGAACGGTTCCGGCTTGTTTTCCTGGCATAACGACCAACAGACCTTGGGCGCGCTGATTTCAGCATCCCGCCAAGCTCGTGCCGTGCACCGTTACGGCCGCGAGGTGATACGTTTTCTGGAACCGGGGCATCCGCACAATTCCTCGGATGATTATTGGGCGCCGCGTCTGATGAGCTTGGCGGATTTTCGTCAGGAGCGGGAACGTGACACTCTGTTCTTCTCCGGCCAATGGCGGCCCGGTGACCGCTTTGAGATGACGGTCAATTATCTCGACACGGTGCTCGATGCGGACAGCAACAATAATGGCAATCTGGTGACCATCAATGAGGGAGACCGAGGCACGCTCGATCCAGACTCAATCGTCACCAGAGGTAGCGGGGACGAGGAGGGCGTGGTTGCCGGTACTTGGTATCTCCGAAATTGTGTGCCTACTCCCGGCTGCAATTCAGCCTTGGGCTCGGACCGCAACGGCGATGGTTTCCCCGACAACAATCAACCATGGCCGTTCCCGGGCGGCCGCACCCAAGTATTTGACCGTCTGTCCCGGATCGACACAGAGGCGCTGGATTTGGAATTTACCTATGCCAGCGATGCTGGATGGACGCTCTCGACCCACATTGGCGATACGCAGTCGCAGGGAGGCGCATTTGATCAGCGCGGCTGGTTTTTCAGCGCCGAGCATGGTGGTTACACATGGGTGGATCCCAATACCGGTGAGGAAATAAGACGCACTCGTGATGACTGGATACATGCGGCAACTCTGGACCAAGACCTGAACCTGCGTTACCTGACTACTCCGGAGGGCAAAAATGGGCTGCATCCCGGGGGCATAGACGGCCTTCGCGACGAAAGCGACCAATCCTATGCCGGACGGCTGTTCGACTATGGCAATCAGGGGCGTTCCAGCACTGTGGATTATGAGGAGGAGCAATATTTGACGCTCGATTTCGAGCAGAATTTGAACAACTACGCTCTGACTTCGTTCAAAGCCGGGATCATGTATCGGGATCGCGACAAAGGGCGCGATTATCACCAATACAGCTACGTGCGCAACCTCGACGAGGATTTTCAGAGGGGCGAGAACGGTGATTTTGCCCGCGACGCGAACGGTCGAGCCATACTCCGAGCCGGAGCCAACGCCAATGATTGGCTGCAAATCACACCCGGCATTCCCTTCAATCGCGGCCGTCATTTCGGGAGCGATCCGAGTGTGCTCACCATTGCCCACTTCACCAATGGTGAGCGCTCTCCCCTTGGCTACCTGCTGGTGGATAGCGACACTGCCCGCGCTCTGGACAACCGCCCCACCGAGGCACTGCTGGAAACCATTTTTCTCAGCGACACATGGAACGTGGGCGAAGAAGTGACTTCTGCTTATGTGAAGGCCGATTACCAGCTTGATCGTGTTCGTGGCGAGCTGGGGTTGCGTATCTCTCGCACCACAACAAACTCGCAGGGTTACCAAGTGGTGGGGGACCCAGTGGGCGCAGCCCTGTTTCTGAACCCCAACGCGCAGGCGGAAGCATCCAACGTCGTGAATCGTGGCAATAACAGAAGGCTCTGCACGCCCGATACCTGCTACGCTAACTGGATTACCCACAGCAACAGCTACACGGAATTCCTACCTAACTTCAATCTCTCGTATGATTTGAACAGCGAAGTCGTACTGCGCTTTGGCGCTGCCAGGGTCATGGCACGCCCAGATCCGCAAGCACTTGCGGTGCGCACTTCCTATTACAGCAACATCAATGCCGGCACCCGCGGCAACCCGGAGATGGAAGCGATCATCGCCAATCAGTACGACTTGTCGGCTGAATGGTACTTTGCCGAGGAATCATTGCTGGCCATGACTTTGTTCTACAAGGACATCTCTGGCAGCCCTCTCTCCGTCACCGGCAAGGAAACCCGAACCATATTCGAAAATGGCGAACAGGTTGAGCGGGAGTTTGACATCACCCTGCCTGTCAATGGGGAAAATCAGCGTCTTTTCGGTATGGAGGCACTGTGGCAGCAGCCCCTGTGGCGTCGCTTCGGCGCGTTATTCAATTACACTTGGACCAATGCCGATGTCCCCGGGCAGGAGCGCAGTCCGGTGCAGGATCAAACAGGTGAATTTTTTGTTGGCACGGGACTTGGTTCCGGTATCGTTGAAGGCGCTTCGGAGCATACGCTCAACGGTTCCTTCTATTACGAGCATGCGAACCTCAATGCGCGTATCAGCTACAACTGGCGCTCGGAGTATTTAAGCGAAACTTCTTATTTCGGCTCTGAAACTTGGACTGACGATTACGGCTACCTGACTTTCACCACCAGCTACAAAATCAATGAGCGCATTGACTTGGTTGGTCAATTCATTAATATCACTGACGAGGATGTCGATCAATATCATCTGATACCGGCGCGCCGCTCCAAGGTCTATGACAACGACCGTCGCTTTGTGGTGATTGTGAATGTCAGGTTTTGAGCTTGCTTCCAAGGCCTGCCGGTTTGATGCCGGCGGGCTTCGCATCCAATGCGCTTTCTCCTGCCCGCGCTGTTGCTGACATCCCTCGCTTTCGGCGCGTCCGCTTCCGGCGAGACAGCAGGCAAGCAAGCGGCAGGATCATTCACGCGGGGTGTTTGGCTTACCAATGTTGACAGCGATGTGCTGTTTGACCAGCAGCATCTCGAGGAGGCTATCACCGCCCTCTCGAAACATGGTTTCAATACGCTATATCCGGTCGCTTGGAACAGGGGGCATACCCTGCACCCCAGCTCGGTAGCTGAGCGCTGGACCGGGAGCTTGCAGTTGCCTCATCCGGGGCTTGCCGGCCGAGACCCGCTCAAGGAAATCATCAATCATGCCGAGCGGCACGGTATGAGGATCATTCCTTGGTTTGAATACGGCTTGATGATGCCTGCGGATTCGCGCTTGGTGCGTGAAAACCCGCAATGGCTGACCCGTCGCATGGACGGTTCGGCCACTTGGCGACTCGGTGACGAGCACAGCATGGTGTGGCTGAACCCCCTACATCCCGAAGTACAGAGGATGCTCATTGAACTGTTGATGGAACTTGTCGATGTCTACGCCGTGGACGGCGTGCAACTCGACGATCATTTTGGCTACCACTATCAGTTCGGCTATGACCCCTACACACTGGCGCTTTATCATCGCGAACACGACGGACGGCAGCCGCCCCGCGCGCCAAGCCTTGCGCCATCGGAAAACTGCGAGCACGATGATGCTCGCTGGCAAGGCTGGAGCGACTGGCGCGCGGCTGGTATCACTCGTTTTGTCGAGAAACTGGTCGCGGCTTTGCGCAGGATACGTCCGGATTTAACAATTTCGGTCTCGCCCAATCCACAGGCCTTTTCCAAAAGCTGCTACCTGCTTGACTGGCGCGCTTGGCATGAGCGTCGTTTGATTGATGAATTGGTGCTGCAAGTCTATCGGGACAATATGATGTCTTTTGCGGAAGAGCTATCGAAACCGGAGGTACTGCTCACAAAACAGTCTATTCCGGTGGTTGTCGGCATACTGAGCGGACTCAAAACCCGGCATGTCGCATCCGGCCTGCTGCGTCGGCAGATTCTGATGGCTCGGGAACGGCAGTTTAGCGGCCTATCATTCTTCTTTTACGAAAGCTTGTGGAATTTGTCCGAGGAAACACCGCGACAGCGTCGAAAATTCTTCATGGAAGCACTGCGATAGGTCGCCGTGCGGCATGCCGCAATGTCCAGTCGTTGGACAATGTGCTGCGATGCAAGGTCCAAACTGGTATCGGCGTGGCAAAATTGTACGAAGTTCCACCCTCACTTGCTTGGGCAAAATTAAATACCACTGAATTCGTTGGTATGATTCTGTGCATAGGCAAAAGATCGGGAATAAGAAATGGTGACGCTCGAAAAAATCAGTAGAATCTACTTCGAAAACCGCCATGTGCGGCCTAAATACCGCAGGCTGTATGACGCCATCACGCAATGCATGGAGAGCACTGCTGTCGGCCCAGGTGAATTGATACCGAGCGAGAGAGAACTCGCCGAAAAACTGGGGATTTCAAGGGTCACAATCCGCAAAGCCTTTTCCGAGCTCTTTGAGAACGGCATTCTGGATCGCAAGCATGGGGCCGGGACCTTCGTGTCGAGGCGCATAGAGAAATCGGTGTCGAGTGTTTCCTCATTTTCAGAGGACATGGCGAAGAACAGACTCATGCCCAGTTCAAAGGTCATATCCGTGCGACATCTCAAGCCGGACGCCCATCTCGCTTTGATTTTTGGGCTGGAACCGGATCGGAAGATTGTTGAGATTCAGCGCGTTCGCTTGGCGAACAGCGTCGCGATCGCTTATGAAGTGGTTGCCGTGCCTGAAGATGTATTGCCTGACTCCTTGAGCATAGGCCAGTCCCTTTATCAGGACATGGCGCAGGTGGGCTTAAGACCGACGAGCGCGGTTCAGAGGATACGGGCCGCGAACGCGAATAAAGTGCAGGCAAGCATGCTCGATATCAATGCGAACGCGGCGATTCTGCATATTGAGCGGCATGGTGTCATTCAAAGTGGAAGGGTTGTTGAGTACACGAACTCCTATTACCGCTCAGACTCCTATGAATTTGTGACCGAAGTCCCGGTGTAAAACCTCTCAATCGGCGCTGAGAGATTCAATGGCTAGGCTTTTAGCCTGTTCAAAACCTAGTCTCGTAATTCAATACCAAGAACTTTTCGAACAGTTTCAACTGGTATTCCGTTCTCAAACGCACAATTCTTGAGCCTAGCGTCCTCTTCGGTGTCGGGAACCAGTTCTGTTTTTGAGTATTCGATGCAAGTTTTCTGAACTTCATAGGCTACTTTCCTCCCGCGCCGCTCCATCAATACCGGGGCGAGTTCAACAGCCCACTCCTTCGCTCCTATTTTTCCGAGAGTCGCTCGCCGAATTCAGTCAGGCGAAATGGACTACCGCTTGCAAATGCTGGCATTGGAAGCGCGTCAATTTTCCGTTCAAGGCGCTTGATGGTCTTGTGTAGGGTCTTCAACGCCTTATCAACGCCACCCTTCCAATATCCTATTTTCCAAGTTGCTCCCACTATAGCGATCAATAGAAGGACTATTGGGCTAAGCAACCACAAACAGCTCGTGTCTTTCATGCATTCCTTCGATCACCCGCTCCCCGCGAAAGAGAGGAATGGAAAACATAATAGGGGGTGGGTTTCAAACGCGCTAGCTTGCCGTATCATCTGGCCGAGGATGGGATGCTCGATGAAGTTCATTGTCGCGTTCCAGTCTGTGGCTCAAGTCGGCTCAAGCCTTGCCTATTGCCAATATGATGAGAATCTTCAAGGCACAATGCACACATCTCCTGTGAATAGGATGTCCCAGACGTGACGCTCGCCGAATCCATCCGCTCGCTTGCTGACGGGCGCCTGTGGCGCATCTTCTTGTTCGGCGTCGCGAGCGGCTATCCGTGGATCGTAATCGGTTCCGGCATGTCCGCTTGGCTCAAGGATGAGGGACTATCGCGGGGCAGCATCGGCCTCTTTGGTGTGGTATTCCTTGCCTATACCTTTAACTTTCTCTGGGCCCCAATCGTCGATCATTTGAAGCTACCGTTGCTATCGAGGCTCGGCCAACGCCGTTCTTGGATCTTCTTGTGCCAGATATTACTGGTGCTGCTGATTGTCGCTCTGTCACTCAACGACCCGTCGCAGAATCTCTTGCTCACGGCGGCCGTTGCGCTGGGGGTGTCGATTTTTTCCGCCACTCAAGACCTCTCCATCGATGCCTATCGAATCACCATCATTCGCGAGGACGAACCCGATCTCATCGGCATGGGGGCATCCATGACCACTGCTGGCTGGTGGACGGGCTTTAGCCTGCCGGCCGTGTTCGCCTTCTGGCTTGCCGACGATCTCGGCTGGCCACTGGTCTATCAAGGCTTGGCGATTCTATTCCTATTGATCGCCGTCCTCGCCTTGGGCATTGTCCGAGAACCGGCAAGGCCGGCACCCGAGGCAAGAGCGTTGCGGGCGGGTCTCGCCGAAAAAACCTTCTCATGGGTTGACCGAACCTATATCGATGCCGTCGCGGAGTTTTTCCGCCGCAACGGGGCCTTGCTCGCGTTCGGCATTCTCGGATTCATATTTTTCTTCAAGATCGGCGAGGCCTTTCTCGGCCGCATGGCGATTGTGTTCTACAAGGAAGTTGGGTTCACGACCGCCGAAATCGGCACCTATTCGAAAGGCATCGGCTGGATCGTCTCCATCGTCTGCGCCTTGGCTGCGGGTCTCATGACGGCGCAGCTGGGCAACATTCGAATGCTCTTTGCGGCGGGTATCGCGATGGCCGCGACCAACCTGTTGTTCTCATGGATTGCGATCGTCGGGCCGGATACCGACCTCTTTGCCATTGCGGTGGTGCTCGACGGCATCGCCGGTGCGGTCTCGACAGTCGCCTTCGTGGCGTTCATCTCCGAATACACCAGCCGGTTCCACTCCGCGACCCAATACGCGGCGCTCGCCTCGGTGGGTAATTCGGGTCGCACCCTGCTCGCCGCCGGAAGCGGCTTCATGGTCACCGCGCTTGGCGGTGATTGGGCGCTATTTTTCGTGATCACGGCGTTGATGGTGACTCCCTCGCTGTGCATTCTCTGGTGGATTTGGGCGCGAATTCGTCACGCCCCTTGAAAAGCTGATCCCTGTCCCCACATACGAATGCGGTTCTATTGTGTAGCAAGTTGACAACATGTTTGTCGAGTTGCTGTATGATTAGCAGTCTCCTAGCAAGAGTGCTAATTGCTCAGTAGGGCTAGGAGTTCCCAATTAACCAAAGCTACAGTCAGACATAGGAGATGATTGTCAATGAAAATTCGACCCCTGCATGACCGCGTTGTGGTCCGTCGGCTAGAAGAAGAAACCCGGACGGCCGGCGGCATCGTTCTCCCTGATTCCGCTGCAGAAAAGCCTTCCCAAGGCGAGATCATCGCCGTGGGCTCCGGCAAAGTGCTCGATGACGGCAGCGTTCGCGCGCCTGGCGTCGAGGTAGGCGACAAGATCGTCTTTGGCCAGTACGGTGGAAGCACGGTAAAGATCGACGGCGAGGAACTGTTGATCCTCAGCGAAAGCGAAATCTTTGGCGTGCTCGAAGACTAAGTCTTTTCAAGCGCGAAGAATTCTCAATCACAAGAACACCCGCAATATCATTTAAGGAGTAATCAAGAATGAGTGCGAAAGCAGTAAAGTTCGGTGATGATGCGCGTGGGCGCATGCTCACTGGCGTGAACACCCTCTCTGATGCGGTCAAGGTGACCTTGGGCCCCAAGGGCCGCAACGTTGTACTCGATAAGTCCTTTGGCGCACCGACCGTGACCAAGGACGGCGTATCCGTGGCGAAGGAAGTCGAACTCAAAGACAAGTTCGAGAACATGGGCGCGCAGATGGTGAAGCAAGTCGCCAGCCAGACTTCCGACGAAGCTGGTGACGGCACCACCACCGCTACGGTGCTGGCGCAATCGATTCTCACCGAAGGGTTGAAGTCCGTCGCCGCCGGCATGAATCCGATGGATCTCAAGCGCGGCATCGACAAGGCTGTCGGCGCCGCAGTGAAAGCCATTTCCGATATGGCTACTCCCTGCGAAGATTCCAAGTCCATCGCCCAAGTGGGCACCATTTCCGCCAATAGCGACGAGGCCGTGGGCAACATCATCGCCGAGGCCATGGAAAAGGTTGGCAAGGAAGGCGTGATCACCGTCGAAGAGGGCAGCGGCCTTGAGAATGAACTCGATGTCGTAGAAGGCATGCAGTTTGATCGCGGGTACCTCTCTCCCTACTTCATCAATAACCAAGAGTCCATGTCGGCGGAACTTGAAGAGCCATACATTCTTCTGTGCGACAAGAAGATCTCCAACATCCGCGACATGCTTCCGGTGCTCGAATCAGTCGCCAAGGCTGGCAAGCCACTCATGGTGATTGCCGAAGACATCGAAGGTGAAGCCCTTGCCACGCTCGTGGTGAATAACATGCGCGGTGTTGTGAAGATCGCTGCCGCCAAGGCGCCCGGTTTTGGTGATCGTCGTAAAGCCATGCTGCAGGACATTGCCATCTTGACCGGTGCTACCGTGATTTCCGAAGAAGTGGGCTTGACGCTCGAAGGTGCCACGCTCGACGACCTCGGTAATGCCAAGCGCGTTTCCGCCACCAAGGAAAACACCACCATCGTCGATGGTGCTGGTGGCAAGGATGAAATCCAAGGTCGCATCAAGCAGATTCGCGCCGAGATCGAGGAGACCACCTCGGACTATGACCGCGAAAAGCTGCAAGAGCGTCTCGCCAAGCTCGCCGGCGGTGTCGCCGTGATCAAGGTTGGCGCACCGACCGAGATCGAGATGAAGGAGAAGAAGGCGCGTGTTGAAGACGCACTTCACTCCACTCGCGCTGCCGTTGAAGAAGGCGTTGTTCCCGGCGGCGGCGTCACCCTGGTTCGCGCACTCAACGCCATCGGCGACTTGGCTGGCGCGAACGAAGATCAGAACGTCGGTATCGCGATCGCCAAGCGTGCGATGTGCACGCCCCTGCGTCAGATTGCAGAAAATGCCGGTGACGAAGGATCGGTCGTGCTCAATCATGTGAGCGGCGAAAGCGGCAACTACGGTTACAACGCTGCGAGCAGCGACTATGGTGATATGGTGGCTCTGGGTATTATCGACCCCGCCAAAGTGGTTCGTACCGCGCTGCAATCCGCTGCTTCCGTGGCTGGTCTCATGATCACTACCGAAGCCATGGTCAGCGAACTGCCCGAAGACAATCCTCCTCCCGCACCTCCCGGAGGCGGAATGCCTGACATGGGCGGCATGATGTAGCCCCTGACTGAGAAGCCCCGCGAACGCGGGGCTTCTTTTTTGGGCGCAGGAAACTCGAAGCGGAAGATCTGCAATAAGCTGACACCTTCGGGTTCGATGAAAGGCGATCAATGCTGCTGCGCCGAGCACTTTTGCGTGAGCTTGCACGGGGCAAGTGGTCACTGCTCGCCGCGCTCATCGGCTTGAGCGTGGCGGTCGCTTCGGTGACTGCCGTGCATTTCTTGAATGCGCGGGTCGAGCGCAGCATGGAGCAGCTTCAACCCTTTGGCGCACCGGCCTATATCGCAAGGTCCGCTGATGGCGCAGACATCAGTATTGCCGACTATGCGCGTCTCGAGTCTTTGCGAGTCGGTGGGGAGATTCCACGCGTGGAGGTGATCGTGCCTTTGATCGAAGGCGAACTCGGCGGCGGCTGGCGGATTCTCGGCATGGATTGGGTGGCCATGCGCAGTGCGGGCGAAGGTCTTGAGGCCACAGATAGCGAGACCCCAATAGACTTCACCAAGCTCTTGACGACGCGCTCGGTCTTGATTCCTGAATCGCTTGAAGGACAAGCTTTACCGGAAGGGTTTGACAATTCGCTGATTGTGCTCGGCACTCACTCCGGATCGGACGAGCGGCAGCTTGTGGCCGATATTGCGACTGCCTCGGAACTCTTGCATCAGCAGGAAATCTCAGCGCTCGCGCTCTTCTTGACACCTGAAAGCTCCCCGTTCCTCGACTTGCTCGACCGACTATTTGTTGGTTTAGGCGCGGTTCGTTCCACCAGCCTAGATCAGGACCTGCTCGGCCCCGGATACGTCATCGCAAGTCCGGACGAGGAGTTTCCGGTAAGGAGATTTCTCTCGGCGATCATGTTCAACTTGGGTGCGCTTTCGGTCTTATGTCTTCTGGTCGCGGGCTTTATCGCCTATCAGAGCGCTGTCGGTACCGCCATGCGTCGAGCGCCGCTCTTGCAGATCTTCAGGGCCATGGGAACGGAAGCTGTGCAAGTATCACGCATGGTGTATGCGGAGTCGGCCATGCTCGGATGCATCGCCTGCCTTGTAGGTTTGCCGCTTGGCCTTGCGGCCACCAACCTCGTGGTGCGACTGGGAGGCTTGGACGAGGCGCATCAATCGGTGCCCGACAATTGGCTGGTCGTCAAGGTGCTGCTGGTCGGCATTGGAATCAGCCTGTTGGGCACCGCCTTGGCGGAGGCGCGAGAAGAGACGCGCGAGCTGAAGCCGTGGCGCATAGCCTTCTCCTTGCTGGTCGCGCTGGCGGCGATCCTATTTGGGTTCCTATACGGATTGCCCGGCGCCTTCTTGGCGCTTGGAGGTATGTTTCTCCTCCTGGCGCAGATCGCATGGCTCAAGATGCGCTGGATCTCACGCATGCAGCTTCCCGATCTCAGCCTGCGTGGCCGGCAGATACTGCGCGCTGCCAGTATCCAAGCCCTCAGACTCTTTCCGGTTGTTAGCGCCTTCATCCTCGCGCTCGCCGTGGCGCTCGCGATGCAGCTTATGGTGTCGAATCTGAAGCAAGACTTTGACGCCTTCCTAGAACAGCGTCTTGATGGTGACCTGATGCTCGATGCTGGAAACGACGGTTTATCGGAGCAAGAAGTTCGATCCATCGCGTCCTTGCCGGGCATCGCTTCAATCCGCCGCGTAGAGACCTCCAAGGCCCGCGTGGGCTCTCTGCCCATACAGGTACGCGTGATCGACTATTCCCGAGAGCAACTTGCCCGTTACGGAGCGCCCGCAAATATCCCCGACCATGCCGTCCTTGTCAACGGACAGTTGGCTCGTCAGCTTGAAAGCAGATCCGCCGTCGAAATCACCGGTTCGATTGGGCGCGTGCAAGCCCCGGTAGCGCATGAATTCAATGATTTCGGTGCCTTGGGACCGCGCATGGTGGTATCGCGAGTGCTTGGGTCGCGGATCTTGGGGAATTCGCAAATCGAATCCTTGCGGCTCCATCTTGAGCCGGACGCGAAATTCGAAATTCGATCAAGACTCCGACAAGAATTGGATTTTTCGGTGCGAAGCGCCGAGGAACTCAGAGAAAACGCGCAGCAGGCATTGGAAGACACCTTTTGGGTGAGCGATGCCTTGAGTTTCGTGGCGCTCGCGGTAGCCGTGTTCGGAATCATCACCGGATTCAATCAGCTTCACCTCACGCGCCTGAAAGAGTTTCGCCTACTGCGCGGGGTCGGCATGTCGAGTCGGCAGTTGCTTATCTTGGTGGCCGCGCAATCAGGGACCTTCGCGCTGCTCGCGGTTCCATTTTCGCTGACCCTTGCACTCATCATGACTTGGGTGCTTTGCCAACATATCAATCCGTTGGCATTTGGATTCTCGATCAGCATGGGCGTGGATTGGGGGCTCTTATTCCTGTTCACCTCCACAGGGTTGCTCGTGGCACCCCTTGCTTCACTCTTGCCCTGGCGTATGACCAAGGAGGTGTCAGATGTGGCGACTTCTGACGAGTATTTCTAGTCTTCTGCTGCTCTGTGCTTGTGCCGAGGCACCGGAAACAGAGCGCGAGACGCGGCTGCGGGCGAGTGCCCTGCTGAGCGAGGAACCCCTAGCAGTCGGCCAACAAGCCTTCACCGTCGTCTCTCCCGAGACTGCGGTTGCGCTGCCGAGAGACCATGCCCCGCACCCGACCTTTCGGCAGGAATGGTGGTACTGGACGCTGGTGCTCTGGCCTGATGATGGACTGGGCGTGCAACGGGAAGGGCCGGCCCAGTTTGGCGCGCAACTTGTGTTCTTCCGTCGTGCGCTGGCACCCTTGCCGGATGCGGAAGGCTGGCGGTCCAGCCAGGTATACATGTCCCACTTTGCCGTCACCCATGTTGATGTCGACGGACACAGAGCCTACGAGTCCCTGTCGCGAGAAGTACCCGGATTTGCTGGTTTCATGGGAGAGTCCTTCGAACTCATACTCCCCGGCGCGTCCGTGCAAAGCCTGGGGGAGGAATTCTTGCCGCTTATCATTCAGGCGCAGGGCCGAGATGTTTCCTTGAAGGCTAGATTGGAGCAAACCGAAGCGGAGATTCTTCAGGGAAAGGAAGGGTTCTCCTCCAAGTCGGAGAATGCAGCCTCCTACTACTACTCCATCCCGCGCCTAGTCGTGCGCGGCGAGCTTGGTTGGGATGATGCCGAGATTCCGGTTACCGGCTGGGCTTGGCTTGACCGCGAATGGAGCAGTCGCGAGCTTCCAAGGGGGATCGTTGGCTGGGACTGGATGGCGCTCATGCTCAAGGATGGGAGCGAACTCATGCTCTACCGGCTGGTACGCGGGGACGGCAGCAAGGATGCCTTCAACTACGGGGTTCTCCGCGATGCATCCGGGCGCATTCGAAAGTTCAAGAGCCACGAGTTCAACATGCTCGCCGAGCGGGATGTCGAGTTTGATGGCGATACTTTCGTGGTCGAGTGGAAACTCGTCCTTGAAGGCTTGGGCGAATACTTGGTCGAGGCGGCGATCGATGATCAGTACTTGCGCACCTCGGTTCGCTACTGGGAGGGCTTGGTGCGCGTGAGGGACTTGGGCGGAAACTATTTGGGCGATGGCTACCTCGAAATGACGCGCTAGTGTGCGGCGCGCCCTCCGGGAGGGTGTGGCATCGCCGCAGGTTCCGTCGGGCGCCGAACTCAAACGTGAAAGGTTGATCGGCGGTTCCACACCCTCTGATTGGTGACAAACTTGCGACGCAGCACACGAGGTTCCTTGAGACAAGAGGTCTTGTACAATTCCCCATTCGAATCCACAACACAAGAGATGAAACCATGTCGAAATTTCTGTTGCGAGCAAACTACACCCAAGCCGGGGTTGGCGGCCTTTTGAAAGAGGGCGGTTCAAAGCGGCGCGAAGCATTGCAGGCGACCATTGAAGGCGTCGGCGGCACGCTTGAGAGCTTTTACTTCGCGTTGGGCGACACGGATCTTTTCTTGATCGCTGATTTGCCCGACAAAGAGACTGCCACGGCCGTGTCCCTGAGTGTGAAGGCGGCAGGCGTACTTGAAGTCTTGGTGACCGAACTCTTGGAGCCGGAAGCCATAGACGCGGCTTCGAAGAAGAGCGTGCCTTACCGGGTGCCTGGCAATTAGGGACAAAGGACAGGCAAGCTAGCCAGTCATGTTTGGAGCGAGCGCGAAAATTATCGTCGGAAGCCGCCAAGCCTGTGTATCCTATCTGTTTTAAGAGGCGTAAGAACTATGCCTAGCCTTTCTGCAAACCCGGTCATGGAAACTCGTCTCCCCCTTCAAGGTGCGCGCCGGGGTAAGGTTCGAGACTTGTACGAATGTCCGCTGCCCGATGGGTCGGACGGTTTGCTCATAGTCGCGACCGATCGGGTGAGTGCCTTTGACGTGGTCTTGGAATCCGGCGTGCCCGGTAAGGGTGTCGTCCTGACGCAGTTGTCTCGATTCTGGTTCGACAAGTTCGTAGATCAAGTGCCACATCATCTCGTTTCTTGTGATGCAGATGATATCCCCGGTATTTCCGTGGAAGATCGAGCCAGCTTGAGGGGACGCATCATGCTGTGCCAAAAGACTCGCGTGTTGCCGGTTGAATGTGTGGCGCGCGGTTACATCACCGGCAGCGGATACAAGGACTATGTTCGCTCAGGTTCCGTATGCGGGATTCCGCTGCCCGATGGCTTGGTGAACAGCGACCGGTTGGAAGCACCCTTGTTCACGCCCGCCACCAAGGCGGAGACGGGGCATGACGAGAACATCAGCAAGCAGGAAGCCGCCGAAATTCTTGGAGACGAAATGGCGGACCGGCTGGCCGAGCTCACACTCGATCTCTATGCCGCTGGTCGTGACCATGCGCGAGACCGGGGGATCATTCTCGCCGATACCAAGTTTGAGTTCGGTGTGCTTGAAGAAGCGCCGGATGAGCCAATTCTTATTGACGAGGTTTTTACGCCGGATAGTTCCCGCTTCTGGCCCGCCGATGACTGGGAGCCCGGTCGCGAACAGGAGAGCTTCGACAAGCAATACGTGCGCAATCATGTGGAGACGCTCGTCTCCTCAGGCGATTGGGACAAGACCCCCCCAGGGCCTCCGCTACCCGAGGATGTCGTGCGCAGCACGCTTGACCGTTACCTCGAAGCCTATCGAAGGCTGACCGGCGACTCCTTGCAATTGTCTTAGGCGTTCCTGTTTGCTTGGGCGAGTGCAATGGACAGAGTACAAGCGACTCTGCGATCAGCCGAATTTCATGTCGCGCCACCTGCTCCAGGTGACGGCGCGGCTCGCGCTTGAAGCCGCAAAGCCCGCACTCTGCAAGGATTTGCTGAACGCCTGTGATGGGGATGAGGCTGTCGCGCTCGAACGACCCCCCGATCATCGCGGAGACGAGCGCAGCCACATGTTCAAAGTCGAGTTTTCGGTTGATCAGGTTGGCGAAGTCCTCTTTGCACTGGATAACGCTGGGCATCAGATCGGACAGGCGTCTTCCGGGCATCGCTTGGTCGGTCCGCGCGCCGCTTGGCTTGAGTACAGAGACTGGTTAGCGCAGCAAGAGATTTGAAGTGAGAAGAAATTTCTCGCGCAGCCAGTCTCGCACCGCTTGCGGGGGCCCGCGATAACACACGCGCGCCTGCTTGCGTTTCAGGCCGTGGTCATAGAGCGGGTCGTAGTAGTCTCCCAGCAGTGAACCAATCCATTCGAGATGCGCTTCGCGCGAATCGGCTGCGAAGGCCCTATCGAGTTGCGCCGCGATCTTGTCATGATTCAGTCCGCCCAAGCGCTTGCGGATACGCCCAAGCGAATCGCTATACTTATGGTGCAATCCCTCCGGACTGGTCGAATCCAGCGCATTGGCAACGTATTCGTCAAAAATGCGTTCTGCCCTTGCTTCTCGATCCAGCTCCAGAACGATGATTGGCGCCTCGCCCATCGCCTGATACAAAGCCGGCGGAATTGATCGGCTGCCGATCGCCCGGCTCTCATCCTCGAATAGCACAGGCTGCCCCGCTGAAAAGCCAGCAAGCCTCTGTGCGAGATGGTTCTCCATGGTCGCTTGACTCGGCTGCGGCGTCTCGGTCGCGCCAAAGGCTGAACCGCGGTGATTCGCGAGCCCCTCAAGATCGATTGCGTGTTCATACTCAAGCAAGAGTTCCGTTTTCCCGCTTCCCGTGCGTCCACCGAGAAGCATCGCAGCGAGGCTTGCAGGATGGCGTTCAAGGATTCCCAGACAGTGGTTTCGAAGCGCCTTGTAGCCGCCAGGCACGCGCGCAAGCTCGATCCCGGATTCGCACAACCATCGTTGCACGTATTCAGAGCGCATCCCGCCGCGCGCGCAGCAGATTTTGGCCGTCGGGTTTGCTTGAGCAAATTCAACCCATCGAGCGATACGCTCGGATTTGATCTCGCCGCTCACCAAGGACTCCCCAAGTTCTATGGCGGCCTGTCGGCCACGCTGCAAATAGCAGGTGCCAACCTCAACCCGCTCAGCATCCGTGAGGATGGGGAGATTGGCGGACCCAGGTATCGAGCCGACTGCAAACTCCCCTTCAGAGCGCACATCGAGGTAAAGGGCCTCCGGAGACAGTGGCCGCATGAATTCCTTCCCCTAATGTCGCGTCAAGCCTGTTCTGCGGACGGAACAGGCTTGACGCGACACTAGGGGCTTTCCTCCACTTCGGGGTCGTCCGCGTCGAAAATCTCCTTCGACAATTCCTCGCGCTGATTAAAGCGCTCAAGATGCGCTTGCATCTGCTTCAATTCTCCTTCCGTCACGTTCGATGGGTTCGCAGCTTCGAGCGCTTTATGTTGCAGGTTCACGGCTCGCTCAAACTCCCCATTGGCAGCATGAGTGGCCGCCCAAGTATCGAGAAACATAGGATTTTGGCGCGCCTGTTCGTTGGCCGACATCATGTGATCCATGATTCGCAGGGCAAAACGATCATCCCTTAACTGCGGTTTGTTGGAAGTGGAAAGCACCCATGCAACTTCGTTGATCAGGTCTGGATGGTCGGGCGCCTCACGCGCCGCCTCGCGCATGAGCCGCTTCGCGCGCCGGTAGTTAATCTCCACGCCTACTCCATCGGCGTAGAGTTTGCCCAAGGTCACGAGGCTCCAAGCGTGATTGGCTCGCGCCGCCTCGCGCAAAGCTGCCAGTGCCTCGTGATCGAAATCCACCAAACCCTCCCGGAGGCGAAGAAACTCCATATAACGGCGTAGATCCCACGCATCACCCCATAGATAGGCGTTGCGATAGTGTTGCTTGGCTTGGTCAATATCCTGCCCAAAGAGTGAATCTCCCCGTTGTAGAAAACCGGCGAGTTCCCGCGTCGCGCCCAAGTCCTTCGCCTTGGCGGCGTCTGTGTAGAGTTGAACAGCCTTGATCTCGTTTCCTCGCCCTAATTCCGGAGATCGGTACAGACGTCCAAGCAGCCACATGGCCTGTGTCGAGCCGGCTCGCACGGCGCGCTGATAATAGCGCTCAGCATCTTCAACGGCCTTGAGTCGCTCCTCATCGGAACTCGTCACCGCCCTATTCTGCGCGGCCGCTGCTTGCAGCAAGTCGATATTGACATTGGCTCTGCCGACCGGCAAGTTCTCAAACCATTCCGGCACGCCGTTCTCGCTGTGCGCCAAGTAGAGTTCTCGTATGAGGCTGCGCGCGGCCGTATCGCCAATTCGAGACCGTTCCTGCATGAGCACCAAGAGGTCTTCAAACCGATTGAAGTTCATTTCTATGCCTTCGGGTGCCAAGAGTTCGGGTCGCGCGATGATGAAGTTCAAGCGGTGATTCACGCCCTCATCGTCTAGGGCGACAATCTGATACCCCAAGGGTGTCCTTGGCGGATAGTGCCAGCCGATGCACTGGTATCCCTGAAGGCGGAGGTAGACCTCGGCTCGCGCCGGCGAACCCACGACGAAACTTGCTCCGATCTTCTCCACGCCTGCAGCGATCCCATGTGCGATTTCGCCATGGTGCGCCGCGCTCTCCCGCTCCTCGACCGCTTCATAAAATGAATACAGACCGAAGTGCGCAACCACATTCTGCTCGTCGAGATCGAGTAGTGCGGAACTTAAGGGGCCGAGCTCCATCGGAGAAGCGTCCAAACGCTCAATAATCTGTTCTTCGATTTCGAACATGCGTCGAGTCAAGTGGATTTCCGACATCGCGCCCTCTAACTTTGCTTGCCGCTCCATCGCGCTGCGCTGCGCTGCGGACTCGCATCCGTTGATCGAGAGTAAACACACTCCAAGGGCAAGAAACCAAGCTAACCGCACGAGCGCACACGATTCCGCTGGTAGCTGAGGAAAATTTCGTCGCCTAGGCGGCATGGATGCCAAATTCGATTGCGAATTTCCTATTATGCCCACTTCCCTGCGCGACCGTAATCTGCGCGCGAGAAAGGGTGCCAAACGCATGCAAGGAAAGACGTTATGAAGCTTCGATTACCAGAACCTCACGAGGCCCTGCCTGGAAGAGATCAACAGATGTCGATCGTGGAGCCACATCTGGTGCTTGGTACAGCCATCACGCCTCCGTTCAAAGAGTCAACCGAGGTCATCTATTTCGCGCTTGGCTGCTTTTGGGGTGCCGAGCGCATCATGTGGCGCCAATCTGGAGTGCATACGACTGCGGTTGGCTATATGGGCGGCATTACGCCCAATCCAACCTACGAAGAAGTCTGTTCGGGTGCCACTGGGCATGCTGAGGCGGTCATGGTGGCCTTCGATCCCAAGGGCGTGTCCCTTGAGACCTTGCTCAAACGCTTTTGGGAGGGGCACGACCCCACGCAAGGCATGCGCCAAGGGAACGACATGGGGACGCAATACAGGTCTGCCGTGTACTTCACGCGCGATGCACACATGCCAGCCATTGAGGCTTCGCGGGAGGCCTTTCAATCCGCCCTCCATGATGCCGGCTACGGGACGGTTCGCACGGAAATCCTGCGCGCTGGTTCTTTCTATTACGCTGAGCCCTACCATCAACAGTATCTTGAGCGAGTCCCCGGCGGCTATTGCGGTCTGGGTGGGACGGGTGTCAAACTCAGCAACTTTGCGCCGGTGAATTCCGACCATGCCGACTGAACTTCCATCACCGCTTGCAGGTATCCGCGTACTTGAACTCTCAAGGGTGCTTTCGGGCCCATATATCGGAAGACTGATGGCCGACTTGGGCGCCGAGGTTGTCAAAATCGAACCGCCGGACGGAGACGTCACTCGCAATTGGGGGCGATCGCAGGCGGGGATGAGAGGCTACTTCCTGCAATGGAATCTCGGCAAGCGCGGGGTGTGCGTGGACCTCAATCGAGAAGGAGGGCCAGAATTGGTAAGGGACCTCGCAGGCAAGGCGGATGTGCTGGTGGAGAACTTTCGTCCTCATGTGATGCAACGCTATGGACTCGACTATGCGCGACTTTCGGCATTGAATCCTTCTTTGGTGATGGCCTCGATCACCGGCTTTGGCGCGGATAGTCCGCAAGGCCATCGCGGTGCCTATGCGCCGGTGATTCATGCGGAAACAGGCTTGATTGCGCGGCAAGCAAAAGCTAGCGAAGGAGGGATTGTCGATATCGAAACTTCGTTCGCCGACACGGCATCGGCGCTGCACACGCTGGTGGCCATACTTTCGGCGCTCCTACTGCGAAACTCCACGGGCACTGGTCAATATGTGGACATGGCGATGATCGATGCGCAGATTGCCACTGACGATATCGGCGTCTATGAAATCGAGGATTCGCTACCCACGCGGCCGCTCGGAAATCGTGTCTGGGAAATCGAGAGCGGATTTGTGCTGATTGCCGCCGATGCTCGATTGCTGTGGCGCGTGTTGAGTGCCAAATTCGGGCTCATCGACCCCACGCCCAAGGATGCGGACATCGAGCAAAAGATACGCAACCGGCGTCGCGTGATTGGCGAATTTCTTCGCGCCTTGCCTTCAAGGGAAGCTTTCATTGAACTGATGGACAAGCACAACATACATTGGGGCGACGTGCGTGAAACCCAGCGCATGGAGGAATCGGAGGCCATATCGCATCGCGGCATGGTCACTCAGGTGAGCGACCATCTTGGTGACACGCGCCCAGCATTGAAGACCCCCTACAGATTCTCTGCGGCGAAAAGCGAGATACGCAGCTACGCGCCCTACTTGGGTGAGCACAATAGTCGAGTGCTCAAGGAGTGGCTCGGCATGGAAGACGCAGCGATCCAAGCGCTCGAAGATGCCGGCACGCTGATCCAAGAATCTCGTTAGCCCTCGCCAAACCACTCTTGGAACGCAAACAAGTTGGCGCGGGCATCGTGGCAATAGGCATAGGGATAGATTTTGGGACGACGAATAGTTCGGCCGCCATTTGCGATGAATTCGGTGTGCGACAGATCAAACTCGATCAGGGCTTGGAGATCATGCCGTCTGCCACCTATCTGGACAGGCGCTTTCAAGTGCTTACCGGCCAGAGTGCCATATTGACCTACGTCGCGGACAACACCGGTCGGACGGTCGAATTCATTCCGGAAATCATCGGCGAAGAGAGTGAGTGGCACACCCCCATAACGCCCGGAAGTACAGCACCCCTCGCCACTCGCGGTCGGCCCATCTATGGCCCCGCGATGGAAGACTCAGGTCTCAAAGGACGTCTGCTCATGGGGGTGAAGCGCTTGCTTGGTGATGAGCGGACACCTCGATTAGCGGTGTTTGATCGGAACTTCCGATTGGCGGCTTTGATCACGCCGATCCTGAAGGCGATCAGGGAGCGATTGGAAGCAGAGACACGCTTGGACTTGGCAGTGTGCGTTGGACGCCCAGTGAACTATGAGGGGCGCGATCGGCATAAGAATCAAACGGCGTTGCAGCGAATGACCGATGCCCTGAAGTATGCCGGTATTGCTCGGCACGAGTTTATTGAGGAGCCCGTGGCGGCGGCGCGAAGTTATCTGCAAGGGCGGGACGGTGCGGATGTTGAGCATGCCCTCACGGTGGATTTCGGCGGAGGGACGCTGGACCTGTGCATCATGAAGGTTGGAGAGGGCGGCAACTTCGAGGTCGTCGCCACCCACGGTCTTGCATTGGGTGGCGTACACATAGATCAGCGCCTGCTTCGCAAACTGATATTTCCCTTACTCGGCGAAGGTGGACACTGGATCAGGCGAACCGAACAGGGTGAGAATTGTGCTCGTTTTCCGTTCGACGACTTCGCACCCCTGATGCTCAACTGGGCTGTGTCGCATCAGCTCAACCAGAATCGTTTCACCTCGGTGGTGCAACAGGCTATTGATGGCGGTGGTGACGACTTTCAGGCCTTCGAGCGGCTGATGGACTACACTCGTCAGAATCTCGGTTTTCCGGTGTTTCATGCCATAGGCGAGTGCAAGATAGCGCTCTCGGAACAGAATGAGGCGCTGCTCGATATCCCCGAATTGGATATATCCCGGCCGCTCACGCGAAGGGAATTCGAGTGTCTGATAGACGACCTGCTTGAGCAGTTCTCTCAAGCGGTGCACCAAACGCTCGAACTTGCAAACCTCAAGGCTGAGGCGATCGATGTCGTGTTGAGGACAGGTGGATCATCAGAAGTACCGGCGGTGATCGACCTCTTGGACTGCTTCTTTCCCGGGCGAGTTGTGCGCCACGACACCTTCGGCAGCGTCTCCAAGGGCCTCGCGATTATGAGCTACGAACGTCAGAAGACAGCATAAGCACCACGAACAACCCCGGAAGCGAAGAAGGCGAAGTCAAAATTCCAAGGCGATTTTGCGGCGGACATCCTGTGCCCGGCCCTTCAGGTGCTCTAGGCCCACAGCTACTCGTAAGTCCCAAACATCTTGTCCCAGAAAGGAAAAATGGATCCGTAATTGCGCCTTGGGTTGACGCCGTGATGATGGTCGTGGGTGCGCGCCCAATAGTTGGTCAGCTTGAAAACGGGGTGCGGCAGCGCGAGCCCTGTGTGGTTGATGTTGTTGACTGTCAGGTAGATGAATGCCGCAACGATGAAGCTCAGAGTGCTCATGGGCCCGACAATCACCACACTCAGGAAAAACAGACCGAGCCCCGCGAAGTTATCCAGAGGATCAAGATAGAGGCCATCCGCCGCAGTAGGATTGCGCACCTTGTGATGCATGCCGTGCACGAGTTTCATGAGCGTCGGTTGATGAAAGGCCCTGTGCATCAGGTAGTACATGAAGTCGTACAGCAAGAGAACGGCCAGCACATCGAAGACCACGCGAGATGGGTTGGCGGTCAAGCCCGCAGTGACAAACCCTTGAAAGAAGTAGGCAAATCCGAAGTAAAGGGCGAGCGCGAGGATGCCGTTCAATGAAATGCGCCAATACTTGTTGCTTGAAGGCACGGGCATTAGATTGCGATTACGCAGCCGGTATTTCTTGAGTCCGCTGGCCTCCACCGCCCAGACGGCCAGCGAATCGAAGACAAATGCGAACAGCAGCACGCCCGCAAGTCCTATCCATAACGCGCTGTTCATTGTGCTGATCATCGGGTATTCAGCTTTCGGCCCCGCAGCTGAAGCAGCCGGGCGACCACGCCCTCCGGCACCCTCCCAAACCTTTAGATTCCCATAGTATCAAGGCTTGTTGAGGCAAGCGAGCGAAAGGCCCTTCTCCGCGCGAATCTCTTCAATGCGCGCGTCCTTTGCGCGCCACATCTCGGCCATCCAGTCGTGAGCCGCTTGGCGGTAGTGACCTGCTTCCGTTTTCTCGGTCTCGGCCAACGCGAATTCGGGTACTGAAATCACCCGAACTTCAAACTTCGTACGCCCCATCCGGCCGCACAAGAAGTCCCAGAAACCAGGTCTCCCATCGAGATACACGATGGTCACATCGATCACGCCTTCAAGGAGCGACCCCAAGTCCCGCAACACGGTTGCGGTGCCGCCGGTGCGTGGATTCAACAGATGTCGGTAAGGCGATGCCTGGCGCTGGTGCTTTTCCGGCGTGAAGCGCGTGCCTTCGCCGAAGATCATGATACCGGTAGGTCGCTTCTCGAAAATCTTGATGGCTCGCTCCATACTCAAGCGGTCTTTTTTTCGGAGCGCAGGATTGAATCGGGTCTTCTCACGCGAGTAGCGCTTCAAATAAGGAAAGCCGAGAAAATGCATGGCGAGACCGACGAGCGGCAGCCAGATGAGCACTTGCTTGTTGAAGAACTTGAGCGGTGGCACGTCGAGCCTCAAGAAATTTTGCAGCAGGATGATGTCGGCCCAGGATTGGTGGTTGGGAATCACCAAGAACCACTTGTCGCGGGAGAGCCGCTCGCGGCCTTGCCAAGCCACCTCGACTTTGCTCAAGAGTCGTGTGTCCATAAGCCAGCGATTGAGGTCAATGGCATGGTCGATTACCGCATCGACACGGCCGTCCATGATCTTTCGCCATGCGCGGACAGGCACAATCAAGCGCAGCAATACCAGCACGTAGAGATATAAGGACATGATGCCGAGATTGAGGCCCAGTCCTGTTGCCATGACGACTCCGGTGAACATGATAGGAACCTAAGTCGAGGCGCTGGCCAACACTTGCGTGCAAGCTTCAAGCAGCCGTCCGTGTTCGTCCGGTGTACCTATGGAAATACGCAGGCGGTTATTGTCGTCCTCAAAATAGCGCACGAGAATTCCCCGTGCCGTTAAGGATTCATACATGGCTGAAGCGTTCATGCCTTGCGGTGGCGCGGCATAAACAAAGTTCGTTTGCGAATCAGGCACCTCAAAGCCCAAATCACGCAATTGCTGGGTCAAATGACTGCGCTCGCGACGCACCGTGCCAGTTGTCTTTCTGGCGTACAGTTCATCTTCCCAAGCTGCAAGACCGAGGCGCTGCGCCAGAGCGTCGAGGTTATAACTGTCACGCACCTTGGTGGCCATAGGTTCAATGAGCGATGCCTGCCCGAGCCCAAACCCCAGCCGCAAGCCGGCGAGCGAATAGCCCTTGCTGAAGCTTCGCAGCAAGAGCACATTTGTGTGCCGTCCAATGAGTTGAATACACTTGTGCCGGACCTCAGGATCGACAAAATCTACATAGGCCTCGTCAATGAGCAATAAACCCGGCAGGCTCGAAGCCAGCTTGTCGAGTTCCTGAACGCCAAACAGGCGTCCCGTGGGCGCATGCGGGTTCACCACCAACACCAAGCTCGCCTGTAGACGGTCAGCCTCATCCGCCAAATTGCTCGGCAGTGCAAAACCCTTATCAAGCGGCAGACTCTTCCACCGACAAGCCTGCACCTCGGCGAGCACGGGATAGAGGGAGTAGGTCGGTTCGGTGCTGAGCACCCAACTTCCCGGTTCGCAAAAGGTGGTGAAGACCAGCCGCAGTAGTTCATCGCCGCCATTGGTGAGTAACACCTCCCCTTTCTGAAGCCCCAAGCGTTTGGCAATGGACTGTCGCAAGTCTCTCGAGCTCGGCTCGGGGTACTTGCGCAGCTTGTCGGCGTCGAATTGCTTCAGCGCCTCGGCAACGGCGGGACTCGGTGGATAGGGGTTCTCGTTGCTGTTCAGCTTGATGATGCGAGGGTCGCTCGGCTGCTCGCCCGGCGTGTATCCCGACATGGAGGCGATGTGCGCACGCTCGTAACTCAAGAAGCGGGGCCTCGTTGCAGGCGGCAATCAGCTTTCCGCATGACTCGTCTCTGATACGGAAGCAGCGCTGGCAGGACCGAGTAGCAAGCCGAGCCGCTGGGTACCGGCGCCCGCATCCAATGCAATCTTCGCCGTCACCGTCAATGGAACCGCCAACAGCATGCCCACTGGCCCAAGCAGCCAGCCCCAGAAGATCAAGGACAAGAACACCACCAGCGTCGAGAGCCCAAGGCCCTGACCAAGAAACCTCGGTTCGATGAAGTTGCCGATGGCGATATTGGTGACCAAGAACCCGAGTGCGGTCACGATGGCCAGCGCCACGCCACCATCGCCCTGCATCAAAGCGAGCAGAACCGGAGGCACCGCAGCAATGATGGATCCAATGGCGGGCACGAAGTTCAAGAAGAAGGCCAAGAGACCCCACAGAAACGGATAATCCACGCCGATGACGGCAAGAAAACTGCCGAGGACCACGCCGGTGATCAGGCTGGTGGTGGCCTTGATCGCCATGTAGCGATTTAATGTGGTGGCGAACTGGTCGAAGTGTGGCAGGTCGCGATCAGGGTTTTGCAGCGCACTTAAGAGTTTCGGCCGAATCGTGGAGGCTTCGGCGAGAATGAAGATCACCGTCAGGAGAATGAGAAAACCGTTGCTCAGCACCCCTCCGAGACCGCGCAGCGTGGTGCCGGCAAGTTGCAGCGCGGTGCTTGGATCGAACACCTCTCCATAGTCCGCCGGACGCGGCACGCCCTGCTCGGCCACCCAGTTGATGAGCGACTCGTATAGCACTGCAAGCCGCTGCTGATAGCTCGGCAGGGATTCAGTGAACTGCGCGACCGACTGGGTGAAGAGCGCGCCGACCGCGAGCAGTGCGGCCATGAGCGTCGCGATGACGATCAAGATCGCCAAGACCTTTGGAACCTTGTGCCGTTCTAGCCAGAGCATGGGCGTGCTGGCCATGGTGGCGATGAATACCGACAGCAGGAAGGGCACCATGAGCGTTTGCGCGGCCTTGATGCCTGCGGCGATCACAACCAACGCCGCGAGAATCAATATGCCTCTGACGCCGAGGCTCATTGCGCGGCCTCCAAGATCGGATCGGGCGGGTGTACGCAGCTTGCCGGATGCCCCAGCACCTCCTCAATGGCGGGCAAGGAAAAGGCGTCGTCTTCACAAACGAAACTCACCGCCTTGCCATCGGCGCCCGCGCGCCCTGTGCGGCCGATACGATGCACATAATCTTGCGCCTCATATGGAAGATCGAAGTTTACGACATGAGAGATGGCTTCCACATGCAGGCCACGGCCTGCCACATCCGTTGCCACCAAGGTTGGAGATGAGCCCTCGCGAAAACGCGACAACACCTTGAGGCGTTTGCGCTGTGGGACATCGCCCGTGAGCAATTGACAACTCGCCCCCAATTGCTTGAGACCTTCGACCACCCTTGCGCCTTGGTCGCGTCGGTTCACGAACACCAATACGCGGCTGCCATTCGCCTGATCCAAGAGCGCCTTGAGGGTGTTGAGCTTTTCGGTCGTACTCACCATCCAGAAGTGCTGTTCGACGCTCTCAGCCGCAACCTGCTCGGGTTTGACGCGAATATGCCTGGCATCGAGCGTCCAAGACTCGGCAATCCGCTTGACATCCTCGTTGAAGGTGGCGCTGAAGAAGAGGGTATGCCGCGAACGCTTGTGGGGTGTCATGTGCACGATCCTGCGCACATCCGGGATGAACCCCATGTCCATGAGGCGGTCGGCTTCATCGATCACCAAGGTTTCCACTTGTCCCAAGTGAACCTGCCTTCGCCGCGCGAAATCAATGAGCCTGCCGGGGGTCGCAACGAGAATATCGATCGCGTCCTCGGCAAGCCGCAAGCGTTGACGCTCGAAGTCCATGCCGCCGATGATAGACACCACCTTGGTCGGGCAGAAGCGGGCGATCTCGGTCGCGTCCTCGGCAATCTGCATGGCAAGCTCTCTGGTTGGCGCCAAGATGAGTGCCCGAGGCACACCCGGTTCGCGCGGCTCGGGAAGCGGATTCTCAAGTTGATGCGTGATCGTTCCGATGAGAAAGGCGGCCGTCTTGCCGGTTCCCGTTTGCGCCTGTCCGACGAGATCGTAGTCGCTTAAAGCGTAGGGCAGCGCCTCACCCTGGATGGGCGTGCAGTATTCGAACCCCAGCCTCGAGATGCCGCGCATGAGCGGCAGAGGCAGGCCGTAATCATGAAAGCGGTCGAGGCCTTCCACCTCCGGCACTTGGAATTCATTGAGAGACCATTCGCGGCCCTTGCGGGTCATTTTCGGGTTCTCCTAGGCGACCAGTGCTTCGAGCGTGGCGAGACGAGCGCACAGCACGAAGGCATCCATCGCCTCCTCAAGGTCTTCGAGCGGCGGCAGGGTCGGTGCCAAGCGGATGTGGCTGTCATCAGGATCATGGCCATAGGGGAAGGAAGCGCCTGCGGGCGTCAAGGCCACGCCCGCTTCGCGCGCCAGTTGCACGCAGCGTTTCGCCGTGCCATTCATGAGATTCACTGAGACGAAGTAGCCACCTGTGGGTGTGGACCAAGTGGCGAGGTCTGAGAGTCCTTCGCCAAGATGTCGCTTGACCGATTCGAATTTTGGCACCATATGCGCTGCTTGCGCTCGCATGTGGGCTTCAAGCCGCCCTTTCAGAAAGCGTGCATGGCGGAGCTGATTCACCTTGTCCGGCCCCACCGCCAACACCACAAGATGATCAAGCATGGCCTTGCGTAGCTTGGCACCGGAGGCGAAAAATCCCACGCCCGAACCCGCATAAGTGATCTTCGAGGTGGAGGCGAACACGGCCATCTGGTCTTGGGTTCCCTGCGCCTTGGCGGCTTCCAAAGGCGACTTAAGTACCGGTCCCGGAAAGTGCAATTCATGCACCCCATAGGCGTTGTCCATCACTACGAGAAAGCCCTGTCCGGCGATGCGCGGGAGCGCGGCGAGCCGGTCTATGACTCTGCCGGAATAAGTCACGCCGGTGGGGTTGGAGTGCTTGGGTACGTTCCAAATGCCCTTGATCAGGGGATCCTTTCGCACCAGGTCTTCGACCAGATCCATGTCCGGCCCATCCTCCAAGATGGGCACGTTGATCATATCGATATCAAAGGCTTGGGTGAGTGTGAAGTGACGATCATATCCGGGAACCGGGCAGAGGAACTTGATTCGGCCGGACCCAGCTTCGGACTGCCAAGCGGGGTGCTCGCACAGCCCAAAGTGGTGCGCGAAGTGTACGAGATAGTACATGAGCGTAAGGCTTGAGCTATTCCAGGCGATGACCTCGCCCGGCTTGGCATCGAGCAGTTCGCCACCGAGCTCCCGGCCTTCAACGAGGCCTTCCAAGGTGCCGTAGTTGCGCGTGTCCGTGCCATCGACGGAGCTCGTGCCCTCCTGCAAGAGGCCGTCCATCGGGTCGGAAAGGTCGAGCTGTAGCGACGACGGCTTGCCGCGGGTGAGGTCCAAGGAGAGTCCAAGCGCCTTCAAGGCAAGGTATTCACCCTGCAACTGTTCGAGCAGGCGCTTTCGCTCGCGGATGCTCAGGGCATTCAGATGCTCCAGCGTGAATGATGTCTTCATGAGATGAGTCCTTTGCACTCGTCGATGCCAAGCATCAGGTTGAGGTTCTGGATGGCGGCCCCGCAGGCACCCTTGCCGAGATTATCAAAGCGTGCGGTGAGAAGCATGCGTTCGTCGCTGCCGAATACATACAGGTCCAGTTGATTGGTGTCATTGAGCGCATCGGGGGCAAGTTGACCTTGATCGAGGCTCGATGTGTCGCCGGGGAGGTGCACACGAACAAAGGGCTCCGCCTCATAGCGCTCGGCAAGCAGTTCGTAGATTTGGGCTGAGGTCGCTGGTTGCTGCAAGTCCTCTTGGAAGAGCGGCACCTGGGTGATCATGCCCTTGTAATAGCTCCCAACCATGGGGCTGAACAAGGGCGCTTGACTCAATCCTGCGTGCACCCGCATTTCTGGCTGATGCTTGTGATCGAGCGCGAGCGCGTAGGGTCGCACCGTCAGGTCGTCTCGAGACTGTTCATATCTTTGGATCATCTGCTTGCCGCCACCCGAGTACCCCGAAATCGCGTGCAGGGTCAGCCTTGCGTTTGCCGCAAGGATACCCGCGTCCACCAAGGGGCGAACGCTCAAAATGAAGCCTGTCGAGTAACAGCCTGGATTGGACACTCTGGAAGCGGAAGCGATGCGTGAACGTTGTTTTGACTCGAGTTCGGGGAGCCCAAAGGTCCAATCGGCGGCCGTACGGTGCTGCGTGCTGGCATCCAAGAGCCGCGCTTCTCCGTCTTGAAGGGCGGCGGCTATTTCGCCCGCGGCCTGGTCGGGAAGACAGAGTACCGAGACTTCGGCGTCGCGAATCGCATCGACCCGCGCGCCCAAATCGCGCCGCTCGTCTTCGCCAATCCGAATCAGCGCGAGGTCGTCACGCGCTTCAAGCCGACGCAGGATGTCGAGTCCCGTGGTGCCCGTGCCGCCGTCGACAAATATCCTATGCACGCTCATCTCCTACTTTAACGGAACACTGAATTGAGCCAGCGGCCTATATCGGCGATTTCCTGCGGACAGACCTCGTGACCCATGCGGTATTCGTGCCAATCAATCGAGAAGCCAAGGTTGCTCAAGGCCGAGCGCGAAGTCACCGCACGGTGAATTGGAATCATGGGGTCGAGTAGCCCGTGCGCCATGAAGATGGGTGTGCTCATGTTCTCAAGGCGCACCACCTCGACAAGTCCCTCGGCATTATGCACATAGGTTGACAAGGCCAAGACACCACGAAACTTCGTCGTCGCAGTCGCCAGTGCATTTAACGCAATCACACCGCCTTGTGAGAATCCGGCCAATACAACCTTCTGAGATGCCTCTTCGCCAACCTTCTCCTTCACGAGGTTGAACAAGGCTTTGGTGGACAACGCAATGTCGTCACTTGCATCAAGCGGAGAAGATGGGTCTATGTCATACCAGGCGCGCATGACCATGCCGGCGTTGATGGTGACCGGGCGCTTCGGAGCGTTCGGAAACACGAAGTTGAGTGGTTGATCGAGCGGCAGCATGGGCACGAGCGGTTCAAAATCGGAGGCGTCCGCCCCAAGCCCGTGCAGCCAAATGACGGTTCCGACCGGGTTCGGTCCGGTGCTTTGTTCAAGATATTCAAGTTTCATAGCGCAATTGTAGGCTTACCCAGATTCCTTGTTAACCCGCATATTGCAACAGTTTGCGGAATTCCGGCCGAGAGATTTCGCCCCAGGTTCGTGCTCGCGACCGAAGGCGTAGATACCCCTACTTCTGAGGGAGCACGTGCGAAGCTGGGGCGAAAGATCCGGCCAGAAACCGCAAAGCGGACCCTGAAACAAAACGTAATCTTGGCTACGGTGTATTTCGTCATTTTTATCAAGATGTTGCATGCGAACGAGAGCGGACTGGCGCAATATGCGGGTTAAGGACTCCAAACCATCATCGCGACCTTACTCGCCGCCGAGCGCTGAAGACCGCAATCGAACGGAACGAGAGCCGTCAAGAGCAACCATTGAGAGTCGCGCTCACAAACCCCAACCCAATAAACTGCGGTGTTTCCCACGCGCCGATCGCGTGAGCTGGCCTCACTAAGAGGCAAAGGGGGTCCGTACAGAATCCCGAAGTTTCTGCGCACCGCATAGTCACCCATCCACCGACAGAAACGTCCATACAAGTCCGTCAATACGGTCAAAATGCTGGTCGTAGGAAACGAGGTCCGCGCCCGTCTCCATTGTGTATGCGGCAATCCAAATGTCATTGGTAGGGATCGGAAGCCCTTTTGCGCGCAGTCCCGATGCGATGCGCGCGTAGCGGTCCGCTGTGGTGAGACTCATAGGTGGAATCGTCACAAATCGACTTGCCAGAAACGCCTGCAATTCATCAATGTTGCGCTGAAACCGCGTGCCGCATCTGAATCCGTATAGCAACTCGCCTATCACAACATGTGGCAGTAGAATCGACTTGGAGCGGCGTACCAGCGCGACGACACTTCCGTCGCCTCGTTTCAGATGCGAGTAGGCGCTTGAATCAAGCAAGATTTTCACTTCCACATGGCCTCGTCAACTTGGGATAGATCCTCAATGGCTCGCTCCATCTCTATCGTTTCCTCATATGTCCAAGTACCAATTAGGTGGTCCAGAGAGTTTCCTACCGAGTCAACGGCATTTGCTTGATCTCCAATACCGGCGCTGCGGCGCAACAATTTGAGTACCGCTCGATTCAACGAGATGCCTTCGCGGCGTGCAAGCTGTTGGATCAGCCGCTCCAATTCCTTATCAAATCCTCTAATCGTCAGTTGATTCACTTTAACCGCCCATGTTGAGTCACAATGTGAGTCTATATGAGTCATTGTATGGACTCACCAATGTTTGTTCAAGTCCAACAAACAGTAAATTCTCCCCTTGAATAAGTGAGAGTTTCCGACTTCGGGGTGTGTCCGTCCCGTCGCGCAGCTAGGTTCCGCTGCGGGAGAGTAATCAATTGCTTCTGAGGCAATATGAATCCGTGGCCGAGGCATTGAAGGGAATGGTTGGGTTCACTTCTGAACACAGAGATGTGGTTATGTTCTTGGAGCGAGGCATGTGCGGGCATGGCCTTACACGGCCTGCGGGATCGAAGGCTGCCGGTCCGCGCGTGGTGCGCCCGCAGGGGTCGCGCCATGCGTGACCCGTGTTCCAGCGAAGGAGCGCGTCATGTCCAGCGCAATGCCCTGTACATCGTCGATGCGCGTCGCGGGCGAGCAGCTTGTGCAACGCAACGCCACAGACGCGCCAGTTGGGTGGAATTGGCGACGACGTTCGCTCGGGGTGAACCACGCTTACATGGGCTCACACGCCAACAAGTATTTTGTTCAAGACTTCAAAGCAGCCGAGGCTACCTGAAGGCGCGCAACAAGCTGTTCGACTGACGTATCGCTGACCTTCAAGTGTTCCGCCCAAGTGCGCCCGGGGTGGAGCACGTCCCAGTCAGACCGTGCCTGATTTCTGCGGCCCGCACCTAGGTCGTGATTTCCGAATCCACTGATCAATGCGTTCCATACCGGCGCAAAACGATCAATCAGCAGCGACTCGCCAAGCGGTATGAATATGTCTTCTACAACAAGGTGTCGGCAAAAGAAGTCGCGCAGCTCAAGGTTGGAAGCTTCTTCGATCGAGTTCGCGTGCTGTCGAAGCGGCTCGACAGTGGGCGAGCGTTTGTCCCAGTGGACTCTAACCCACCCTTACGTCTTCCAGCGTGTACCGCCTTGCCCACATAGACCGGTCGCGAGAAGTTCTCGCTTTGATTGGCTTCAGCTATTGCCCTGTAAGGTTTAAAGTTTCCCAAGTAATAGATTGCATAGACACCGGCACCTGAGAAGGGTGTCGGCGGCAGGGGAACTGCTTCCCGCTGAAGCAAGGCATCGGCGACACTGGTCCCCAGATTCCTCTTATCCAACGGGTTGTAAGGCGTATTGATCGACACCTTCGTCTCCCGAAATCGGGCCCATCTTTGAGACGGCCACAAGACAGGCCTTGATGTGCTCTCCAAGAACATGAGCAAGCGTGACCGGAACGGCATTGCCTATCTGTCGCATGCTTTCTGTCCAAGACCCCGGAAAACAATAGTCATCTGGGAAGGATTGAAGTCGTGCTGCTTCACGAACGCTGAAGTAGCGGCACGATCCGTCCTGACGGGCAAGCATATTTTCGCCGCCGGGAACTCCGTGGTCTCCAGCTTTCAGTACTTTTGCCGGTTCGTCGTAGCTGCTTCCCGTGTGTCCTTGGTACTTTCTCGCACCAGGTTGATGCCGATGGTTCGGTATGTTGACGCATTGATCGCGGAAATACTCTGGGTCGGGAAGGTCTTGTAGGGCGTCACGAACCGTCCGCCAAGGTCGCAACGGAGGTGGAAAATCGAAACCTCGAAATCGCTCAACTCTGCGGCGCAAACCGCTCGCAAGTTGAGGCCTTTCATTCGCGGGGATTCTGTGATCTTTCCAGTAGCGCTCGCTGAACCACTGATCCCACAGAAGCGCATCGAGAGAGTGAGTCGGTTTCGGAAACTCCCATTCAACTTGAAGGTCCGACCTAAACCCCACGAGAATCATCCGTTCTCGCCGTTGCGGAACGCCGTAGTTGGCTGCATTCAGGATGCTCATGTAAACGTCGTAGCTGAGTCCGGCACTTTGACCAGTGTTTCTTCGATGCTCTCGCAGACGATTCGCGTGATCTAGCCAGCATTCGCCATCATGACTTTTGATTTCAGGAAAGCACAAGTGATCCTTAATGTACTCAAGGTAGGGCGCGAACGCTGGGCGGCGCAGTCCTCGAACATTTTCGAAAACAAATGCCATTGGCGCCAACTCCCTGACCGCCCGAATAGCTTCCGGGAACATGTCGCGTTGGTCCAAGGGACCGTGATGCTTGCCGCCTAAAGAGAAGGGCTGGCAGGGTGGACCTCCCGAAACGAGATGTATTCCATTGCAGAGCGAGTAGAAGCACAGATCACGGACATCACCTTCACGGACGTCCCATCCGGACACAGCAGCATGGCGCGTCGCCTGATTCGCACGAATCGTGTTGCAGGAATGGCTATCCCAGTCAACTACTAATTCATGATCAAATCCAGCAAGACCTAATCCGATGCCGAGACCACCCGCCCCGACGAACAGCTCTACAGATTTCAGCGCTTGTCTGCTCGACAACGGCTCCATGATAGGTTGTGTTTACGACTCTAATGAATTGGTGGTAGGTCTATTCTAAGCTGGCAGTCAGTGCAGGTGCCTAGACAGTCTAGGGAGACGGTTGAGTGCTGAGACAAAGGAAGCAGAACGCTATAAGATTGAACAAATGCCCAGCTTTCAATTCACTCTAATCGTCGATGGTGCTGATCTTCAGGCCACACCCCTAATCGACTCGCTGTTCGACGCAGGTTGTGATGACGCGACGGTCGGTTGCAGCAAGGGTATGCAATATGTCGATTTCGACCGCGAAGCCGATGCGCTTGATGAGGCGATTCTGTCTGCCATCGACGATCTGGAAAGGCTCCAGGGTGTGCACGACTTCCGTCTCGTTAATGTCGGGCGGAATTCCCCGATCCGTTAGTCCCGCTAACGCGGAGTTATCCGTGCCGCATGGCCTCGTCAACTTGGGACAAGTCCTCGAACACTCGCTCCATATGGGTCAATTCGTCAGTTGTCCATGTACCTATGAGGTGGTCAAGAGACGTTCCTACCGTATCTAGCGCCGTCGCAATTCCCCTTCAATTCCCGTAATCGTGAACTGAGTCACTTCACCTTTCTCTTGTGTCATTTTGTGACTTTGCACCAATCACCCTACTGACTCATCAGCACCGGGTCAAGCTCAAAGCTGAGTAATGCTTCTGACCAGAGAATGACGCAATATGCGATATTGTAAGATATATTTACTAATGTTATAGTTTTCACGACTAATTGTTAATTGCGTCATTTTGACGCTGACGCCATGACCTTCCATTTTCCCGATAAGACCTACGTCAACCGCAAAGATTCAACTGGCAAAGAGATCTGCTGGGATTCTCCTGCACTGCAATCTCTTGTCGGCGGCAAGGCTTCCCTTAGAACCGTTGAGCGCGCACTGAAGGATTTTCTACCTGAAGTGAAGAAACTCGAAGAGGTGGCCGACGAGCATGGTGAGGGATTGAATTGTCTCGTTCGCGAAGCAATGGAGAGCGAAGCGAAGCAGAAGCGATTGCCCTCACTGATCTTACAAGAACGCATGACGGACAAGGGCCATGTGTTGATGGCCAACGATGGGCGAGGCGGTCGAAAGTGGCTGTGGTGCGAGAGCTCCCCCGACAGGCACGCTCTGCTGGTATTTCTTGACGCCCTTGCACGTCAATTTGAGAAACCCCTGCTGATCTGGCCATGCGGTGCTTTGACGATCATCGCCAGAGAACTTCTGGACGAACACAAAGGACATGAAATCCGCTTGGCATCCGGAGGAATCGCCCGTCTCGCGCTCACCGCCTACCGCTCCCCAAGAATTCAGTTTGATACGGCAACCCACACACCAAGAAGGGACAGCAGCATGGATATGACGCACCTTGAACGCCTAGAGGCAGAGAGCATGCACATCATTCGCGAGGTGGTCGCGGAGACTGAAAACCCAGTCATGCTTTACTCAATCGGCAAGGACTCTTCGGTCATGTTGCGACTTGCGGAGAAAGCCTTTTATCCAAGCAAGCCGCCCTTTCCCTTGATGCACGTAGATACACGCTGGAAGTTTCAGGCCATGTACGAATTTCGTACCCGCATTGCGGAGCAAACTGGCATGGAGTTGATCGTCCACATCAATCCGGAGGGTGTCGAAAAGGACATCAACCCCTTTGATCACGGTAGCGCCCTGCACACGGACGTGATGAAGACGCAGGGCCTGATTCAAGCCTTGGACAAACACGGATTCGATGCGGCATTCGGAGGCGCGAGGCGCGATGAGGAAAAGAGCCGGGCGAAGGAACGCGTCTTTTCTTTTCGCAACAACAAACACCGCTGGGATCCTAAGAACCAGCGGCCCGAGCTCTGGAACCTCTATAACGGCAGGAAGGCACCGGGCGAGAGCATCCGCGTGTTCCCCCTTTCCAACTGGACGGAGCTTGATATCTGGCAGTACATTTACCAAGAGAGCATTCCAATCGTGCCGCTCTATTTTGCTGCGGAGCGCCCTGTCGTCGAGCGTGACGGCATGCTCATGATGGTCGATGATGATCGCCTGAAGCTCTTCCCGGGCGAGAAAATTCAGACTAAACGGGTCAGATTCAGAACCCTGGGTTGCTACCCACTCACCGGCGCCATTGAATCCGACGCCGACACACTCCCCGGGATTCTCTTGGAATTGCTCGAAGCCAGAACCAGCGAACGGCAAGGCCGGGCAATCGACTCAGATAGCATCGGCTCCATGGAAAAGAAGAAACAGGAGGGGTACTTCTGATGGGCGCGGAACCGAAGAAGTATCGAGAGTCACATTTCAGGAGCCTGCTCAAGGCATTTTCTTGGCGGGTGGTGGCGACGAGCACCACGGCGGTCATTGCTTATTTCGTCACCGGTGAAGTCAAGGCTGCGGTGATCATCGGTGGCATCGAGTTCGTGGTCAAGTTTCTGATCTATTACCTGCATGAACGTGTCTGGCAATTGATTCCAAGAGGCACTTTCCGGCACTTGATCCAAGGCAAACACCATGAATGATCTCGCGACCGACATCGACCAATATCTCGAAGAACAGTTCCAGCTCGACCTGCTGCGCTTTATCACCTGTGGCTCGGTTGATGACGGCAAATCAACCCTTATCGGGCGAATGCTCTATGAGGCGCAACTCATTTTTGAGGATCAAGTGGCAGCCTTGAGGAACGAGTCGCGGCATATGGGTACGCAAGGCGGCGACATAGACTTTGCGCTGCTGGTGGACGGTCTCGCCGCCGAGAGGGAGCAGGGAATTACTATCGACGTGGCCTACCGCTTCTTCTCCACGGATCATCGCAAATTCATAGTCGCTGATACGCCTGGCCACGAGCAGTACACGCGCAACATGGCGACTGGCGCGTCGACCGCCGAAGTCGCGGTCATCCTTGTTGACGCACAGAATGGTGTCTTGACGCAAACTCGACGCCATTCGTTTATCTGCTCGCTGCTCGGCATAAGTCAAGTCGCATTGGCGGTGAACAAGATGGATCTGGTGAATTTTGACCGGGAGGTGTACGAGCGGATCGTGCAGGACTATGAGGAATTCGCTCAACAGCTTAATTTTGAACAGATCACCGCCATCCCGGTCTCGGCCCTCAAGGGCGACAACGTGGTTGCGCGCTCGCCCAAGACCCCGTGGTATTCCGGTCCCACCTTGATCGGATACCTCGAAACCGTGCACGCGCATCGCTCTCTTGCAAACCACTCCTTCCGTATGCCTGTGCAATGGGTGAATCGACCGGACAGTACCTTTCGCGGGTTTTCGGGCACTGTCGTCTCGGGTCAGGTCGCCCGTGGTGATGAAGTGCGCGTGCTGCCAAGCGGGGAGGTCGCCAAGGTGGAAGACATCGTCCTCTATAAGAACAGCCTACCGGTTGCCGCGACTGATCAGGCGGTCACCATTCGGCTTGATCGCGAGGTGGATTGTTCCCGCGGCGACTGTCTGGTGGCGGCACAGGACCCGAGTGAAGTGGCCGATCAATTCGAGGTCAATCTGGTGTGGATGGATCAAGAGTCGGGGCACCATGGTCGCAACTACTGGCTGAAGACTGGTACCGCGCGTGTGAATGCCACCATCACCAATATCAAGTACAAGTACAACGTCAACACCCTTGAGCATCTTTCCACCCAGGATATGGCGCTCAACGACATAGGTGTTGCCACCATTAGCGTCGACCGAGGCGTTCCTTTTGAGCCCTATGCAATTAATCGCGCACTCGGTTCATTTGTGCTGATTGACCGATTCACCAATGCCACCGTCGCCGCTGGCATGATCAATTTCGCCTTGCGCCGCGCTAGGAACATCCATCACCAGAAACTGGTGATCGACAAGGAGTCGCGCGCGGCGCTGAATGGACACAAAGGCAGAGTGCTCTGGTTCACAGGATTGAGCGGTGCCGGCAAGTCTTCAATTGCCGACGCCTTGGAGCAGCAGCTCCATCAGCGCGGAGTTCGCACCTATATTCTCGACGGTGACAATGTCCGACATGGCCTTAACCAGGATCTCGGATTCTCTGACGGTGATCGAATCGAGAACATCCGGCGAGTGGGCGAGGTCGCCAAACTCATGGTGGATGCCGGGCTGGTGGTATTGACCTCGTTCATTTCCCCTTTCAGGGCTGAACGCGATATGGCGAGACGTCTGATGGAAGAAGGTGAGTTTGTTGAGATCTTTGTGGATACCCCCCTTGAGGAGGCGGAGAGGCGCGATACCAAGGGCCTCTATGCCAAAGCGCGAAGAGGAGAACTTCCCAACTTCACCGGTGTCGATAGCGCCTATGAAGCGCCCGGGAATGCGGAAATTCATCTGCACTCAGGGCGGGACTCAATCGATACCTGCGTGCGGCGGATATTGGATTATCTGGATCAACTATGAGCTTACCCGTAGCCTGCTTGCAGTGATAGAGTCACTCAGTGACGGATAGAACAGATCCATTGAGGGATTTAAGCAAATGTTCTATATTGGATGCAGGCATTCAATCTCCTTATTGTGCTAGACTCAGAACCGAAACTGCTCCCTTGGTGACATGGCGATGAACGAACGCGAAGGCACAGTCATTCGAATAAACGACTACGGCTTGTGCGAGCTTGCCGCCGGAAATCGACGTATCTCATTCACACTCGACAAACTGCCCAATTACCGTGGGGAACCTCTCAGGGGTCTAGGCCTTAGAGTTGGAACGAAGGTCGCTTTTACGAGCGATTTGAAGGGACGCGTAAAATCCGCAAGAGTACTCCATGCCGAAGCAGCAAGTTCTTGACCCAACTTGCACAGAGACGGCGCGCGCACCGAATCTATCCCAACCCGTCAGGCTTCCTGCAAACGTCAGAAAGTTCGGATTCATACCGGACTTCGGAGATTGGCTCCATGGCGACCTCTTGCTTTTCTCCAAGATCAGCCGAAATTTAATCGAACGTCAAATAGTTAACACACAGACCAGTCTGGGACACGCGCCCGAGGATGCCCGATGGCATCATGCCGCCGTATATATCGGTGACGGATTTCTGTGTGAAGCGCGTCCCGGTGGCGTCCGCTATCGCCCGGTGGTGGAAAGTGTCGACCAACACACTCTGCTGCGAGTCCGGCGCAGCATGGACACAAATGAAACGGAGCGATTTCGTATCGCAATCCATGCGCTGATGCGCTTGTCTAGATCCTACGCCTACGGTTCCGTCATACAAACTCTGTTCCGCCCGTTTTCGCCAAGTCGCTTCGCGCTCGCGCTGCGTCCCAGAAAACGGGCCTTGATTTGTTCTCAGCTATACCACGACGTGTTTGCGGAAGTCAGTGGCTCCAATCTTATTGATTATGTCGACAAGGACATCGTGCCTGCCGAACTGAGCGCAACGCACAAACTCCAAGATGTCAAACCGTATTGGATTCGCCTCTCATAATTTAGACAGATACGATTTGTACACCTAAACAAGAAGGAGCACTCCATGCCGCAAGAAATAAAGCTGTGGAGAATTGAGTCTGATTGCCCCGTACCCGTTAAACGGACAAAGCTCAGCCTCGAGGACAGACTTGAGGACTGGTTGTGCGAAGACATTGGTCTGCTAAGCAAAGACTTCTTAGTAATTGGTAGGCAGATCGATTTCGGTGGACCGGTGCTCGACTTGCTTGCGATCGACCTCCACGGCAATTTGGTGACTATTGAATTGAAGCGCGACAAGACCCCGCGCGAAGTCGTCGCGCAGGTTCTTGAATACGCAGCATTGGTCCAACAGACCGCCCGCGAAGAGGTCGAAAGACGCGCCCGTGATCACTTGAATAAGCCTCTTGAAGACGCGTTTCAGGAGAAATTCGGAGAACAGCTGCCCGAGACGATTAATGTGGAACAACGCATGTACATTGTTGCTTCATCCCTCGATACTGCCACAAGTCGAATCGTTGAGTATCTGTCGACTCATCATGATGTCGGAATTAACGCGGCTACCTTCGCCTACTTTGAAACCTCTAACGGAGAGTTTGTGGCGCGCTCAACCTTGTTGGACGAGAAGGAAGTTGAGCATCGCGCCCGTGGTCGGCGGCGAACCTACCCTACCCAAGCTGAATTGCGCGAATTGGCCGACAATCGAGGGGTTGCTCACATGTGGGACTTGGCCCTAGAAGGCTTTGGAAACGTAGCAAAACACAAGAAGTACAGTGGATCAACAGTTTTCTTTCAAGTATCACTTCCCCAAGGATTGGGAGCTATCGCTAGCGTTTTCCCGGAACTTTCTTGCCCTGAAAGGGGATTAGCCGTCACGCTGGTGTTCGACCACATCGCGAGCGCATTAGGAGTTGAGGAGTCCCGCATCACTGAAGTATGCGGCAAGTCGGCAGGTGAGAGGTTCGGTGGATCGTATAGCAACTTGGAAAATTGTTTCTACCTCAACCAAACCCAACTTACCGATTTGATTGATGTGCTTTCACAGAGTGCCGGCAGAGTTCCTTAGGCACGACTTTCCTGCTTCAAGAGGTTTTCACGCCGTTTCAGTGCTTGGGAGAATCTCAATCAATAGCGCGGCCATCGCGACCTGTTGATTCGCTTCGGCGTGTACCTCCGTGACTGTGCCTTCGATTTGGGCGGTGATTTCATGCTGCATCTTCATGGCCTCGAGCAGGGCTAGACGTTGACCTTTGGTTACCGAATCTCCCGGACTGACAAAGATCTCTAGCAGTTGGCCGTGCATGGGGGAGACCACCATGCCGGTGCCGCTAGGGTCGGAAGCTGCTTGACCTGCAGCAAGGTCTTTCAAGGTGAATTCAAGCCTGTCGGTGGCAAGCGTGAGCGTCAGTCCATCCTCGTGTGCATGGTGGGCAAGCCTGCGTCTTTCACCTCCGCATTCCAGTGTCATGGCCTGATGATCAGCATCCATGATCGTGAACTCCGCAAGAAGATCCTCACCAATTGACACCGCGTAGGAGTCTGAACCGGTTGGTCGCGTGTTGAAGCTTGTCAACCCATGGTCGGTTCGATAGACGCTTACCGCGTCAAGACTGACTCCGCTCGACCAGTTTAAGAGCTCAGAATTCACGTCCAAGGCTTCAGACAATGCCTTCGAGGCGCGAAGCTTGTATTGCACGACAGCCGCCATGCCCAGTTCCGTGAGACTTGGATCAAGCCTGAATCCAGCCTCACCGTATTCTTCGTCAATGAAGGCGGTGGTGGCCTGACGTTTCGCGAAAGCCTCTCGATTCAAGGCGTCGATCAAGAAGTCGCGATTTGTGGCCGGCCCTACGAGGGCGCTCGCGGACAGGGCTTTGGCGAGGCGCTGACGAGCCTCTTCACGCGTAGCGCCGCTGGCAATGACCTTCGCCAGCATAGGATCGTAGTAGGGGGAAACTTCGCTGCCGCTCTCTACCCCCGTATCCACGCGTATGCCGTTTCCGGCAGGAGGCCGCCAGTGTTTGATTCTTCCCGTGCTCGGCAGAAATTGATTGCGAGGGTCTTCCGCATACAAGCGGACTTCGATCGCATGACCTGATAGCCGTACATCATCCTGTCCGAACGCCAAGGGTTGGCCGGCCGCCACCTTAAGCTGGAGTTCGACCAGATCTATGCCAGTGATCAGTTCGGTGACTGGATGCTCCACCTGCAAGCGGGTATTCATCTCCAAAAAGTAGAAGTCACCGTCTGGCCCAAGCAAGAATTCGACCGTGCCGGCGCTCACATAGTCCACGGCCTTCGCCGCACAGACGGCGGCTTCACCCATGGCACTTCTGAGTTCCGCAGTCATCACCGGGCAGGGCGCTTCCTCAATGACCTTCTGATGCCGCCGCTGCACCGAACAATCCCGCTCACCTAGATACACCAGATTGCCTTGTTTGTCGCCAAATACTTGGACCTCAACGTGACGTGGACGAACCAAGGCCTTCTCGACAATAAGGTCGTCAGCCCCAAATGCGCCAAGCGCCTCGGATCGAGCGGTTTCTATGGCGCTCTCAAGCGAGCTCGATTCTCCCACCAAGCGCATTCCTCGCCCACCGCCGCCGGCCGCAGCCTTGATCATGACCGGAAAGCCGATGCGCTTAGCTTCCGACTTCAAGGTCTTGATCGTCTGATCTACGCCTTGATAGCCGGGAATGCAGGGAATACCTGCGTCGATCATGGCTCGCTTGGCGCGAGCCTTGTCTCCCATGAGCTCAATCGCCTGCGCGGAAGGCCCCACAAACGCAATGCCTGCCTCCTCACAGACCTTGGCAAAGGCCGCGTTCTCTGAAAGAAATCCGTAGCCTGGGTGAATCGCATCGCTAGAGGTTTCGCGCGCAGCCTGAATGATGCGTTCTATTGAAAGGTAGGATTCGGAGACCGCCGACGGACCTATGTGTACGGCTTGGTCGGCTGCTCGCGCGTGCAGGGCGCCAGAGTCGGCGTCGGAATACACGGCAACGGTGTTGATGCCCATCGCCTTGGCGGTACGAATCACGCGGCAGGCGATTTCGCCCCGATTGGCAATGAGCAGTCGTTTGATGGCGGTCATCGCAAATTCAGTCTAGGCATAAGTCATCATCCTGCTAAGGCCGCGCGACAGCAAAGCTGTTGGGTTGGAGTGTTCGCGCGCGCGCTTCCAAACAGGTGGCAATGCAAAAGCCCAGCAGCTTGCGGGTGTCCCTGGGATCGATCACACCGTGATTGAGCAGTCTTCCCCCAGAGTAGAAAGCGCCTTCTTGGCGCGAGAGGTGCGCTTCCACATCGGCTTGCAGTTTGTCGAGCGCTTCTTCGTCAATAGGCGTGCCTCTGCGCGCCGCCGCGGCTTCGTTGACCTGTCGCATGGTCTTGGCCGCGGATTCGCCACCCATGACGTTGGTCGACGCGTTTGGCCATGAGAACAGAAAGTCCGGGTCGTAGCCGAAGCCGCACATGCCGTAGTTGCCGGCACCAAAACTCGCCCCCACGTAGAGCGAAATCCTTGGAACGCGAAGATTGGTAACCGTCTGGATCATCTTGGCACCATGCTTGATCATGCCGGCGTGTTCGGACTCGGTGCCGACTATGTAGCCGGTAGTGTTGTGCAAAAAAATGATTGGGATGTTGGCCTGATCGCAGACTTGAAAGAAGTGCGTTGCCTTGGTCGCACCATTGGGGTCAATCGGGCCGTTATTGCCGATCAGTCCGCAGGAATGCCCCATGATCGAAGCGTGCATGCAAACCGTGGCAGGGCCGTACAGAGGCTTGAACTCGTCGAAATCCGACCCATCGACAATGCGCGCCACAAGCTCGCGCACGTCGTAGGGAATCTGATAGTTGATCGGTACCACGCCGGCAAGTTCATCGGGGTCATAGGCTGGCGGCGCATAGGAATTGGGGGTCGGTGCCTGCATGGACCGATTCCAACTGAAACGCCCAACTAGATCTCTGGCCATCTTAATGGCATGGCCATCATCTTCAGCAAGATATTCGACGAGTCCCGATACACTGGCGTGCATCTCGCTGCCACCAAGTTCGCGATCATCGACCACCTCACCGGTGGCCGCACGTACCAAGGCCGCGCCAGCAAGCGCGGCAAGACCATTCTTTTTTACGCCTATCACATAGTCGGACATGCCGGGCATATAGGCACCGCCTGCGGTCGATGGACCATGCAGCACTGTGATCGTAGGAATGCCCGCCGCGCTCAATTGCGCGAGGTTGCGAAACATGGAACCCGCCAACACCCAGTTTTCGACGGTGAAGTTCATCAGGTTGGCACCGGCGCTTTCGACGAGGTGTACCAGTGGCAGCTTCTGACGCTTGGCGATGTCTTGAACACTGAGTACCGTGGCATTGGTGGTCTTGGTGTAGCTGCCAGCCTGAATGCCGCTGTCGTCAATCCAAACCAAACAGCGCACACCGCGGATATAACCAATACCAGCGATCATGTTGCCACCCGGCACGCTGGTCTCGGGATCCTCATCTTCAACCAAATAATTGGCGAGGCTGTGCAGTTGCACGAATGGCAATCCGGGATCGATGAGTTGAGAAAGACGCTCGTGGGGTGGAATCTGTCCGCGCCGTTCGAACACCGGTCGGCGCTTATTCGATGTGGTCACGGCTCTGGCTTCGATGGAGCGAAGCTGTTTGACCAAGCCGAGCATGTCTTTTCGATTTTGCTCGAAGCCGGGCGATGTCCGGCTCAGCTTGGAAACAAATACCGTCACACCAGCCCTCTTCCCGTTCGAAATAGTTGTATGATTGTCATACAATCATACAATAGACTGCAACCGCGATTTCTACATATGTCCCAATTTGACCTCAACAGTGATCAGCAGAATCTTCTCGACCATGCGGACCGCTTTGCGCGGGAGCAGTTGTATCCGGCGGCCGAGAAGATGGACGCCGAGGAGTGGTGGCCAGAGAATCTCTTCCCACAATTGGGTCAGCTTGGCATGTTGGGCACCACGGTAGACCCCGACTACGGGGGTGCTGGGCTTGATTATCTTTCCGCCGGGCTTATCTGTCAGGCTTTTTCGCGCTGGAATCATGCCTTCGCTTTAAGCTGGGTGGCGCATGACAACCTCTGTGCAGATAATTTGGCGCGCAATGGCTCGGAATTTCTCAAGGAAAAGTATCTTCCAAGTCTGTGCTCGGGAGCCTATGTCGGCGCGTTGGCCCTCACCGAGCCCGGCGCAGGTTCCGATGCGCTTGGTTCCATGCGCACCACCGCCCGCAGAGATGGCAATCACTATGTCCTCAATGGCGGCAAGCTCTACATCACCAATGGGCCGGTTGCTGACGTAGTGATGCTCTATGCCAAGACGGATCCAGAGGCGGGTCATCGCGGCATTTCGGCGTTTTTCATCGAAACATCCTGTGAAGGATTTCAGGTTGCGCAGAAGCTGGTCAAGATGGGGTTTCGCGGTAGCCCGACGGCAGAACTCGTATTGGAGGACTGTATTGTTCCGGCAGAAAACCTGGTGGGCGTGGAGAACCAAGGTGTCAAGGTGGTGATGAGCGGGCTTGATTATGAACGCGCCATGATTGCCCCAATTGCACTTGGCATCGGCGAGCGGGCGCTTGAACTCTCGGTCGAGTGGGCGAAAACCCGTGAGCAGTTTGGCCGCTCCATCGCCAGTTTCCAGATGATCCAATCGAAGCTTGCGGACATGTACGTGGGTGTGGAAACCATGCGCAGCTTTGTGCATCAAGCGCTGGCGCAGTGTTCCGAGGCTCCGCCGGAAGACCTGGGACGCGGGACTATTCATATGCAAACCGCGGCTGCTCTTATGTACGCGGCAAATACTTGCAACGCAATTCTCAACGAGATGTTGCAGATTCACGGGGGTGGCGGGTACATCTGGGAATCCGAGGCCAACCGGCTTTACCGTGCCAACAAACTGCTCGAAATCGGCGGGGGCACCACCGAGGTTCGCAAGATGATCATCAGCGAAGGTCTTTTGAACTAGATGCGATCGCTTGGATACGGCTTGGACTCAGAGAACGCCATGTCCAACTTGACTCCCATTAATAATCGACCGGCCTATCTGCTGGTTTTCGAGGCGCTGCAAGAAGAGATTCTCTCGGGGCGACTTGGGGAGGACACCGCCATTCCGACTGAAATGGATCTGTGCAAGCAGTTCGATGTCCAGCGGTCCACCGTTCGCGAGGGCATCCGGCTGCTTGAACAATCCGGACTGGCGCGTCGCGGAAGCGGAAAGCGCTTGTACGCCACGCGTCCGAGAACTTCGGAAGCTGCCGAGTCCACAAGCCGTGGATTAGAGCGCCACGGTGTTCGCTTTATCGACATTTGGGAGGCGATTGCGACCATCTTGCCTGAAACCGCCGTGCTCGCCGCACGCAAGATGCAACCGAAACATCTCGCCCACCTGCACCAACTGACCGCCAACCTTGAAGCGAGCGAAGATTCCGAACATATCGTGTTCTTAAGCGTGGAGTACCTGCAAGCGGTCTGGGAATCGACCGAAAACCGCGTGATCTCGATCATGCTGCAGTCACTCAACATGCTCGTCCAATCAAGCCTCAGGGAGGTCTTCGATGTCCTGCCCAACCCTCGCACAAGGATACTAAAAGCCCAGAAACACATGAACGCAGCTTTTGACTCGGGCGACGGCGCACTCGCCGCAAAATGGATGGTGCGCCATGTCGATGATCTGCGGCGCGGCTATGAAGTCGCCGGAATCGACCTCAATAGGGAGGTCGGAGCGCTTAGCAAGTCCGGCTAGCCTGCACCCTTCGATTGATTTGAATGAAACCATGCCTAATCTATCAACTAAGAACGTACCCGTTGAAGTTGTTGAGAAACTTCGCGCCCGCGCAGCTGCCAACCATCGCTCACTCTAAGGGGAACTCATGTGCCTTGTCTGCGATGCCGCAGAAGGTGGGGAAATCCGGTATGAGCAGCGTGAGCCCGTGGAACAAGAAACTGGATGGTTGTCGGTCGAAGAGATTGCCACCAGAAACAGAGCGCGTCGGCCCAAGCCGATTATGCAAGGTCCGTTTGCTGTTGGCATTATTCGCGAGGACCGGGATTCGCGATGAAGAAAGTGAATGCAGGATTCGCTGAGGATGCCAGACTTGGGGATCGAAGATGCCCGCGAATGGCGCATAACGCGTCGCCAGCCCAATGTCTTGGCGCGAATGGCTTTCTCAAGTAAATGTATGACGAAGTCGATTTGAGCGATTCGCACGAACGAAACTGACTGCAACGAGGGTATCCACGAGCAGTTCGAAATGGTCGCACACCGTTGTTGGTGCCACTTCAGCATCTCTCGCAATCGCGTTGGCAGAGCTGCTCTAGAGGGTGCCGAGTATTGACCCAACGCGATATGATGTGCATATTCTAGGTTAGATGCCTTATATCTTGTGGCAGCCGCTGAACTTCTGCAAATCACTGATACCCACCTGCTGCGCGATAGGCAGTCGCGATTGCTTGGCGTGGACACGCGTGCGAGCATGTGGTCGGTGCTGGAGAAAGCACTTGATGATTATGCGCCAGGCGCGCTGCTAATCTCCGGCGACATCGCCCATGACGCCGAGACCCAAACCTACGCCGAACTCGACCGGGACTTGCGCAAGCTGTACGACAAAGACATCCGCTATGTGTGCGGGAATCACGACTCGATCACGCCCATGCATGAAGCCAACCTCGACCAATCAAATCTGCGTCTTGGAGACTTCACCCTCGTGATAACCGATACCCATGCCGAAGGAGAGGTGGAGGGCGAATTTTCCCCATCCGACCTTGAAGCCCTATCGAACAAACTCGCATCAAGCGATAGCCGGCACATCCTCGTGGTCGGGCACCACGCGCCTGTGGACATAGGTACGCCTTGGCTCGACAAACACCGCATAAGAGGCGGCGAAACCCTCCTCGATTGTCTTTGCAGCGACCCGCGAGTGAAAGGCTACCTGTTCGGACACATACACCAAGAATTCGAGGCCCGGCATGGCGAGTTGCGGCTGTTTGCGACACCCTCAACCTGCTTTCAATTCTTGCCGGGCAGCGAGACCTTTTCAATCGATTCGCGCTCTGCCGGCTATCGCCACCTTCGCCTGCACCAGGATGGACGCATAGAAACTCAGGTGCATCGAGTGGCTGGTGTGCCGGCCAGTCTCGATTCTTCGGTGTCGAGGTACTAGCCGAATGAAGGGAGGCGCTTATCAAGCCGATGCCATAGAGGTGCTCGAGGGCTTGGAACCGGTGCGCCTGCGCCCGGGCATGTACACGGACACCACGCGACCCAACCACCTGATCACCGAAGTCGTGGACAACAGCGTGGACGAGGCCATGTCCGGCCATGCGACCAAGGTCATCATCAGGCTGCTCGAAGACGGGGTGATCGAGGTCGAGGATAACGGTCGCGGCATGCCCGTCGATGAGCATCCGCAGCAGGGTATTTCCGGTGTCGAACTCATCATGACCAGACTGCATGCGGGCGGGAAGTTCGGTCATCGCAATTACGGTATCTCCGCGGGTCTGCATGGCGTGGGCGTGTCGGTGGTGAATGCGTTGTCAAGTTGGCTCGAAGTGGCCGTGAAGCGCGACAGCGCACGCTGGACTATGAGATTCGAGGGCGGCGAACCCGTGACATCCTTGGAACAGTCGAACGAACGCGTTGCTCGAGCGGATACCGGCACACTGGTGAGATTCAAGCCGGACGAATCCTACTTCGAATACGCGCAAATCTCCGTGTCGGCACTGAGGCAGCTCTTGCGCGCCAAGGCCGTTTTGTGCGACGGCTTGCAGGTCGACCTCTTTGATCTGACCGGAGACGAGCCCAAACACGAAACCTGGTGCTACCAGGATGGCATCGTCGAACACCTGAATCGCGAGCTTGGCGACTTCAAGGAATCCAACCTGCTGCCGGAACCTTTCTTTCACAGCGCGGAAATTGAGCAGGAAAGCGTCACCTTCGCCCTGCAGGTGAACGCCGAAACGCAATTCGCCCAGAGCTTTGTCAACCTCGTTCCCACCGCCTTGGGCGGGACGCACGTGAACGGCTTGCGGGCCGGACTCATTGATGCCATGCGCGAGTTTTGCGAGTTCCGCAACCTGATTCCACGCGGCGTGAAGCTCGTCGGCGATGACCTCTTGGGGCGGGCAAGCTATCTGTTGAGCGTCAAAGTCCGCGACCCGGACTTTCGCGGACAGACCAAGGAGCGGCTGTCCACACCCAGCACCGCCGCTTTGGTCAGCGGCGTGGCCAAGGATGGCTTTAGCCTGTGGCTGAACGCGAACGCGCTGATTGGGGAAGCTCTCGCCGAATTCACCCTGTCGAACGCGCGCCGACGCATCAGTGCCGCGCAACAGACCGAGCGCAAGCGCGTTTCGCAAGGGCCTGCGCTCCCGGGTAAGTTGGCGGACTGCGCGAGTAAGGATGTCGACCGGTCCGAACTTTTTCTGGTGGAGGGAGACTCGGCAGGCGGCTCCGCGAAGCAGGCGCGCAGTCGTGAGTTTCAGGCCGTCTTGCCGCTGCGCGGAAAGATCCTCAATACCTGGGATATGGGCTCCGCAAAAATCCTCGAATCGCGGGAAGTCTCGGACATCGTGCAAGCGATTGGTGTCGAGCCAGCTTCGACCGACTTGTCACGCCTCAGATATGGACGCATCTGCATACTGGCCGATGCCGACTCCGATGGTGCGCATATCGCCACCCTCTTATGCGCACTGTTTCTCAAACACTTCCCGGAACTGGTCAAGAAGGAGCACATCTTCATCGCCCAGCCACCGCTCTATCGCATCGATTTTGGCAAGCAGGTGCGCTACGTGCTGGACGAGGGAGAAAAGGAAACAGTCCTCGAAGGAATTCGCGGCAAGCGTGCCAACGCCAAGTTCACGGTGCAGCGCTTCAAGGGTCTTGGCGAGATGAATCCGCCACAACTTCGCGAGACCACCATGAACCCGCAGACGCGCCGGTTGCTCATGCTGGAACTCGACGACCAGCTCCGGACACAGGAACGCATGGACATGATGCTGGCGCGCAAGCGCGTTCCGGACAGGCGTTCTTGGCTGGAAGCTCAGGGGCATCAGGCACGTCTGCACTGAAACCAACCTAGATGACAGATCTCTTCTCACCTGCCGAGTTCGAATTCGAGCGCATACCGCTTCGAACCTTCACCGAGCGTGCCTATCTCGACTACTCCATGTACGTCATCAACGACCGCGCCCTGCCGCACGTCGGAGATGGTCTCAAGCCGGTGCAACGGCGACTTGTCTACGGTATGTCGCAATTGGGACTCGGTGCCAACGCCAAGCCCGCCAAATCGGCACGCACCGTTGGCGATGTACTGGGAAAGTTTCACCCGCACGGCGACACCGCTTGTTACGAGGCCATGGTACTCATGGCGCAGCCGTTTTCCTTCCGCTATCCGCTCGTTGACGGACAGGGCAACTGGGGGGCTCCGGACGATCCAAAGTCGTTCGCGGCCATGCGCTATACCGAGGCGCGATTATCGAAGTTCGCCGAACTCCTCTTGTCCGAGCTTGGCCAAGGGACGGTCGACTATGCGCCCAACTTCGACGGCACGCTGGAAGAACCAGTCACCCTGCCCGCCCGCCTACCGCTGGTGCTCGCCAACGGCGGCACCGGCATCGCGGTTGGCATGGCCACCAGCATCCCGCCGCACAATGTTCGGGAACTGGCGAACGCGGTCATTCATCTCATTGACAACCCCAAGGCAACCACGCATGAACTCATGTCGCCCGTGGTTTCCAGTGCATCAAACGGGCAATCACTGCTTGCCGAGGAACCCCTCTTCAAGGGGCCCGATTTTCCAACCGATGCAAGCATCATCACGCCGCGCGAACACATCATCGCGGCCTACGAAACCGGACGAGGCGCCATATTGTCGCGCGCGACTTGGCAGCAAGACCAGAAGACCGGCGAAATCGTCATAGAGGCACTGCCTTGGCAGGTGTCGCCTTCGAGGGTCATGGAGCGCATAGGCGCCGAAATGGAGAAGAAGAATCTCCCCATGATTGCTGACATTCGCGACGAGTCCGACCATGAGCATCCCACCAGGCTGGTGATCGTCCCCAAATCGAAACGCGTCGATGCCGACCGACTCATGAGCCATCTATTTTCCGAAACCGATCTTGAGACGAGTCACACGCTCAATTTCAACGTGCTGGGCCTTGATGGCAGGCCGCGCGTTTTTGGCCTCGCCGAGCTGCTCGGGGAATGGCTCGAATATCGCAAGACCACCGTTCGTCGGCGGCTCGCACACAGAATCGAGGTCATCGAAGCCCGTCTGCACATACTCGACGGCTTCATGTTGGTCTATCTCAACCTTGATGAAGTCATCCGCATTATTCGCGAATCGGACGATTCCAAAGCCGCTTTGGTTCAGGCGTTCAAGTTCACCGAAGCGCAGGTGGATGCGGTGCTTGAGGTGCGGCTTCGGCAACTTGCGCGCCTTGAAGAGGAAAAGATCCGCAAGGAGAAGGAAGCGCTCATGGAAGAATGGGAGCAGCTTCAAAAGGTACTGGATTCACCGAGTCGATTCAAGACGCTGCTGAAGAAGGAAATTGCCGAGGATGCTGAAAACCATGGCGACGCGCGTCGCTCTCCCTTCGCCCAGGCCGAGGAAGCCAAGAGCTTCCGCGCCGAGGACTTGGTGGTTCGTGAACCCATCACGGTCATCCTGTCTGAGCAGGGCTGGGCTCGGGTCGGCAAGGGGCACGAGCTTGATCCCGAGACTTTGCCCTATAGAACCGGCGATGGGTATCTTGATGCCAAGCGAGGTTCAAGCACAGATCTCTTGGTGCTCGTGGATTCGGCAGGCCGGTTCTATTCCCTGCCACCGCACAGCCTCGCTTCGGCGCGCGGTCAAGGCGAACCGCTCACCGGTCGCTTGGCACCCGCACCGGGGGTCAATTTTGTCGGCCTCGCCATAGGCGACCCATCGGACCTGTTGCTTTGCGCGTCGAGTTCCGGCTACGGATTTCTCACCACCCTCGGAGATTGTGTGAGCCGCCAATCGGCTGGCAAGGCGGGCCTCAATGCCGGCAAGGGCGAGGTTCTAAAGCCCTACTCGTTGCGTACTGGGGAAGACCTCTTAGTCGGCCTCGCAACAACATCAGGGTGTTTGCTGGTGATTGATCTGAAAGCAGTGCCCACGCAAGCCAAGGGCAAGGGCGTCAAATTGATTTCGATACCCCTAAAAGCATGGGCAGCCGGTGAACGCATGCTTGCGCCGGTCATACTGCCTCGCGACGGAAAGCTGCTGGTGCATGCGCAGCGCAGTTACACCCGCTTGCGCGGCGACGCGCTGCTGCAACACTTGGCAGAGCGTGCCCGCCGCGGCACGAGGGTGAGCAAGAAGTACCAAAAGATCCGGCGACTGGAAGTGGAATAACGGCTGCTCCACTTCACCCATGCCAAATGTTGCCACCAATGAATTCAGACCGGGACTCAGGGTGCTGCTCGACGGCGACCCTTGCGTGATAGTCGAGTCGGAATTCGTCAAGCCTGGGAAGGGACAGGCCTTCACGCGCGTGCGTCTCAAGAACCTCATCACATCGCGGATGTGGGAGCGGACCTTTAAGTCCGGAGAGACGCTTCCCGCGGCGGATGTGCTTGAAGTCGAGATGCAGTATCTCTACTTCGATGGGAACAGTTATCACTTCATGCTCAACGATGGTTCCTATGAGCAGATAGAGGTGGACTCGCGAACACTCGGTGACGCCAAGCAATGGATTCAGGAGGAGGATGCCTGCCAAGCGGTGTTGTGGAATGGGCGACCTATTTCCATCACCCCGCCCACCTTCGTCGAGCTTGAGGTCGCGCAAACTGACCCGGGCGTGCGTGGCGATACGGCTACCGGCGGCAGCAAGGTCGCGGTCATGTCAACCGGCGCGAACGTGCGAGTGCCGCTCTTCATTGAAGAGGGCGAAGTGCTTCGAATCGACACGCGCAGCGGAGAATACGTCGGTCGGGCAAAGGGGTGAGCCAATGGCAGCCCGGATGTGATGGACGCGCACTCGAAGCGCGAGCGCAGATGCTGAAAGAAGCGCGCGCGTTCTTTGATTCGCGTGGCTATCTTGAGGTTCAGACACCGAGTTTGTCCAAAAGCACGGCGAGCGATCCTTTCTTGAGTTCATTTGAGATGTTAAACGCAGGTGAAACCCGCTATCTCCAAACCTCTCCTGAATTCCACATGAAACGCCTGCTCGCGGTATTCCGAAGACCCATCTACCAGATCTGTTCAGCCTTTCGGCGTGGAGAAGCCGGGCGCTTGCACAACCCGGAGTTCACCATCCTCGAATGGTACGCACCGAGCACGAGTGCGCTTCACATGGCAGAACTGACCTGTGCGCTGATTGACAAACTTCATGCGCCCGGCAAGGTTCGACGCACTTCGTTCAATCAACTCATCTTGAATACGCTGGGTCTTGATGTGGTCGAGTGCGATCAAGAAACCCTGATCAGCGCAGCCCGCGAATTCGCGGCACACGCCGACGAATACAATGCCCTCGATTGTCTTTACGAGAAGGCGCTTTCGGACGTCTCCGGCAGAATCCTGGTACACGGGTTTCCCGCATCCCTCGCCTCCTTAGCCGCCCTTCGAGAAGACGGCTCCGCGGATCGATTCGAGGTCATCATCGATGGCATCGAAATCGCAAACGGTTGCCAAGAGTTGCTTGATGCCGATGAGCTTATGCGGCGTGCGGCTCGCGACAACGCCGTGAGGCGCGACAAAGGCCTACCGCCAATCGATTGCGATTCACGGCTCGAAGCTGCGCTCCGCTCAGGACTCGCGCCCGTCTCAGGCGTCGCCCTCGGCCTTGATCGATTGCTGATGCTTAGGCTGAATCGGCAGAACATCTGCGAAGTTCTCGCCTTCAGCGAGGAATTGGCATAGGCTGGCCCGCATATTGCACCAGTTTCATCGGGCATACGGATGTGCTCGATGAAACTGGTGCAATATGCGGGTTAGCCGCCTTGGTAAATGAACCGAAAACCGACGGTCCTTGGTCGGTTGGTAGTGACGGTCGGGGTGTAGTCGATCGCATTCACGTTGAGTTCGGCGTTCTTATCGAACACATTGTCGACAAAAAGTTCCACGCTCCATGCCTCAGCGGCTAGCCCCACCGCGAAATTCACCAAGCTGTAGGCCTGTTGCACGTATCGAGCGGCCTTCCAGCGTGCCTCGCCATTGGCATCCCTTCCGATGAAGCTTGGATCGCTGACGATTGCCAAATCGTCACCGGAGAGCGCAGCCCCGAAAAAACCGCCCTCCTCTTGGATCTCAAGACCACTGCGCCGTCCGAATACGAGACGAGTGACATCCTCCACCAAATAGGCATCGCCGCTAAACTCGGACGGGCTCTCCCCTGTATAGGTGACGCTCCCTCTCACATAGGCATCGGTGCGCAAACTTATGAGATTGATGTCCGGGAAGTCATATCGGGCGCGGAGATTGGCGCGATACTCTGGTGCCCAGGGGAGGCGGCTGCCGGGGGGCGCCACCACTTCCTCAAGTTGCGGGTTTACCCGCGTCAATTCGTTGTCGACAAAGCTGAAACCGCCATGCAACGAGAATCTCGGTGTCACAAGCCAAGTGAAGTCAATATCCAAGCCATTCGATTCGGCATCGCCACCGTTCTCGACAAAAAATAGAAAGGCGACATTGGCTTGGTCAACCCTCGACAATTGAAGATTGGTGATTTCCGACCAGTAGGCGGTGGCGTTCACGCGCAAGGTCCTGTCAAGAAAAGTGCCCTTCATGCCGAATTCAAAGTTCTCCAGTTTATCTGTGCGCACGATGGCCGGCACCAAGTAGCCCCGGTAGGGTCCCGACTGGTTGGCCGAGGGCTTGCCCGCGTTTCGATTCGCGGTCTGAGGTCGAAAGCCCTCCGATAGAACCGCAAACAACATGAATTCATCGGTTGGTGTCCAATTCATCGCCATCCTGAAGATCGTGTCCGATTGATTGATCGTGCCATCTGCATCGAGACCATCCAGAAAGAAGGTTCCGCTGGCGACGCCCTCGGCGATCAACTGCGCATTGGACTCGCTGAACGCATCGGACAGGTGCGCGATATCACCCGTGCCAGCATAAGCGCCCAGCGATTCGAGCTTCAAGGAGACGCGATTGTCGAAGGACTGTCCGTCGCAAGGCGTGGCCGACCCCTTGCAGCCAAAGGAGGAGCCTGTCGCGCCAGTGAATTCGAAGTCGAGATCGTAGCGGCGCGCACCAAGCGTGATGGCTAGTTGTGGCGTGAAGTCCAAGCTGAGCTCGCCGAAGAAGGCTAGCTGGCTGTTCTTGCGCGTGTAGTTATTGACAAAGAGCGTGTGCGGGCCGCGTCCGAACGGATCGCTCACACCTTCGACGCGACTCACCACATTCGAGTCGGTTGGTGGAGAGTTTGCGGGTTCCGTGATCGTGCCGGGCGCGGACCTCACATTGAATCCCAGCGCAAGCGCATTGGGGTAGACGGTTTCGCCGTCGGAAATGGTTTTCTGGCGATCCGCAAACACACCTGCCGTGAGGCGCCATCTGCGATCAGGATCGGTATTGAAGCGAAACTCGTTCGTCAGGCGTTCATTGCTGGTGATCTCATGGAGCTGCTTGGTCGGATCAAGACACTTATCGGCGTGCGAATAGCCGCCGGTGCAAATGTAATAGACCTGATAGCCGCCTCCCACGGTATAGCCGGTGTAGTCCTGAAGGTAGAACACGTCGCGTTCGAGGTAACCTCCGGTGTACAGAACTTCCAGCTCGCGCAATCTCCCGGAAAGCGTCCAACTCATTAATCCGAACTCGTCCTCGTTCTCACTGGCAGTGAAGCGCTTCACGCTCTCTTGGGCCAAAACAGGGTCGTATTCGAACACCCCTTCCGCGCTCATGCTCTGCCGGGTGTATTGAACGAGCAGGTCCCAATCGTCGCTCGGTACGTAGGAAGCGCCGATGCGGGCACCTAGGTAGGACGAATCGTTGAAATCTCTCTCGGCAATCTCGGAATTGTCCGCGCTCGCAACCCGGGCGCGCCCAGCACAACTGGCATGGTCGACGCTTGGCTTTCCGGTGCAAATCGCTGCCAGCGAAGAGATTTGATTGCGATTGAGCACTTCGATATTGGGGGTGAAGCGACCGTGCCTGTTGTCTATCCAGCCACCCGCGCTGTCGCTGTATGACGCTAGGCGGAACGCGAGCTTCTTCGAAAGCGGCAAATTCAAGAAGGCGCGCACGGCGGCGCTCGTCTCTCCACCTTTGGTGGCGCCGAAGGAAGCATCCACGCCAGTTTCAAAGTCGCCATGCTGCGGCTTGTTGGTGATCAGCCTTAGCGTGCCAGTCTGCGAACTCGCTCCATAAAGCGTTCCCTGCGGCCCGGGCAGCACCTCAACCCGCTCAAGGTCCGCCGCGTACACATCCAGATTTCGACCAGCAAAAGCGACCGGCTGGTCATCCAAATACACTGCCACGCTCGGAGAAGTACTCTGCACCGAAGACACCGCCAATGATGTCTGTTCTGTCCCGACACCCCGCATAAATATCTCCGACCGCCCCGGCCCACGGCCCGAAGAGACCACGTTGGAGAGAAACTGCACGTACTCATCAAAGTTGTCTATGCCGAGTTCTTGCATTTCGCTACCGGTGATGGCGTTCACCGACAAGGGAACGTCCTGCATGCGCTCCGGACGCTTACTGGCCGTCACCACCACCTCTTCAATGGTGCCCTGCTGTCCAAATGCTGAATTCAAGGCACCCATAAGGAGGGTGCACAGCGAGATGCCGGTCTTATGCGCCACTGGAGCGACCCTCCGATCCGGCGATGATCCCGTACATCTCCCTTACCTTGGGGCCGAGGGCATCCTTGAGCGGAGTGAGCCAGGGCTCATAAGGCTTCCAAGCCTCAAGCGCGTCGCGGTAGATGGGCTGGCGTACTTGTTCGGAGCTTGGGGTGCGTATGTTGCGCTCGGTGTTGTAGTACTCAAGGCAGGCAGGTTCGAAAGCGAGACCGCAGAACTCAAGCATGCGTCTCACTTGATATTCCAAGTCTTCCACCACCTCCTCGTGCTCGACCAAAAGCACGAACCCGGGAAGAACCTGATTCCAGTGCTGCATGAGGTCAACATACTCCGAGTAGTAGTTGCCGATCTGCTTGAGGCCGTAGGAGAACTCGTGACCCTGCCCGAAGAGTTGCTTGAAGCCGCTGAAGCAACAGGAAAGCGGATGACGGCGCGCATTGATCACCTTGGCGTTCGGCAGTATCAGCTTGATCAGCCCCACATGTGCGAAGTTGTTGGGATTTTTGTCAATGAACAGCGGCGCGTCGTGGCGATGCACGCGGGTGTCCTCTATGAACTGCTCGCCGAAGCGACGGAAATAGTCATGATCGAGGGTTTCGAGCACGCGCGGATAGCCAACGCCTTCGGCTTGCAGTTTTCCCCTATCAAGCCGGTTGGCGAGGGCGATCATGTTGGGAAGCTCCAAGGTGCCGTCGACCTTGGAGTGGGAGGCGAGAATTTGTTCCAAGAGCGTCGAGCCGGCGCGCGGCAAGCCGACGATGAAGATGGGGTCAGGGGCATCGCAGCCGACACCCTCGCGGTCCCGAAAAAACTCCTCGCTGAGCACAATCTTCTGGGCACCGAGCCGCTTGGAGAGATTCTCAGGGTCGTGCTTGACTGAATCCTGTTTGAGCGCATTGCCTCGCTCATAGAAGCCGAACGACTTCCCAAATTCTTTTCGATCTTCAAAGGCCTTGCCCAGCGCAAAGCACAGGTGAATGCGATCATCGAGCCCCGTCTGTCCGCTCGTTTCGCGTTCCTGCATTTGACTGAGTTCTTGCTCCGTGAACTGGTAAGTCTTGGTGTTGGCGAGCGACCAAAAGGCATCCCCGTAGTCCGGCGCCAGTCGATAGGCCTCGCGATAGGAAGCCACGGCCGCATCAAGCTTGCCCATAGTTTTCTCTGCATGGCCGCGCAAGAGATGCAGCCGGTGTTGGCCGCGACTCTGAGAGATCACTCGGTCGTAGAGTTCGATGGCCCTTTCCTGCGCTCCGATACCCGCCATGGCGTTGGCGTGCATGGCGAGATAGGAGAGATTTTCAGGATAAGTCTCCGAAAGACGTGTGGTTTGCTCGTGCGCCAACTCAAACTTCTGCATCTTCAAGAGCAGATTGGCCAGATCGCTGCGGCAGCGCTCATGTTCGGGCTCCAATTCGAGCGCCGTGGTGAGCAAGAACTCGGCTTCTCCGAACATTTGGAGCTTCTCTCGTATCTCGGCCAAGAGACGCATGCCCTCAACGTGCGTCTTGCGCGTCTGCAGGAAGTGCCTGCACAGACGATCAGCGCGTTGCAGTCGGCCATCGTGGAGATAGGTGCTGACGCTCTGAAGTTCGCGCGGCAGCGACTCGAGATGCGCGATCCGCTCTTCCGCCGCGACTCGACGCTCTCGCATTCCGGCTATTTCGTAGAGATTGATCAGCGCCTTCCATGATGCGATCAAGGCGGGATTGCGCTCAACGGCTTCTTCATAGCTCTCGCGCGCTGCGGTCAAGCGATTCTCCGACAGCAGTCCATGCCCGCGCTCTTGGTAGGCGCGCGCGAAGTCTTGATCAAGACTCAAAAGTTCTTCAAGGGTTGCCAGCGCTTCCGGCAGCTTGCGTCCATATCTTTGCGCGACCGCCAAGGTATAGAACGCCTCCAAGACGACATCGTCAGGCTCGCCGTTGGTGTTTTGGCCCGCCAGCAGTTCCTTGAGTTTGACCTCGGCTTCTTCAAACCTCGCATTCTGAATGAGCTGCCGAGCAGCCCCGAGGGACTCTTGATCTAGCGATTCTTCCCGAATAGGTCTTGCCTACTCCATGTCGTAGGTGAACCGCAGACCGATCGTCCTTGGACGATTGGTGGTCACCGAAGGCGTATAGTCAATCACGTTGACATTGAGCTGAGCGTTCTCATCGAACACGTTTTCTATGAAGAACTCCGCGCCCCAAGTGTCCGTTCTGAGTCCAACCGCGAAATTGACGAAGGTGTAGGCTTCCTGCACGTAGCGGGCCGCCTTCCAGCGATGATCTCCGTTGGCATCAACCCCAACAAAGCTTGGGTCGGTGACGATCGCCAAATCGTCGCCAGAAAGTGCTGCACCGAAGAAGCCGCCTTCCTCTTGAACTTTAAGGCCGGTATTTCTTCCGAACATCAAGCGGGTGACATCTTCGGCAAGATAGGCATCCCCGCTAAACTCTGCCGGGCTCTCACCCGTATAGGTCACGGTGCCTCGCACATAGGCATCGGCGCGAAGGTTCATGAGGTTGATGTCGGGGAAGTCATAATTCGCGCGCAGATTGAAGCGATATTCGGGTGCCCAAGGCAAACGGCTACCGGTCGGCACCACCACCTCATTGAGCTGCGGATTCACGCCTGTCAATTCATTATCCACGTAGCTGAATCCGCCATTCAAAGAGAACCTCGGCGTCACCAGCCAGGTGAAGTCCATATCCACGCCACTGATTTCGGCATCGCCCGCGTTCTCGATGAAGACCAGAAAGGCGATATTGGCCGGGTCGAACCTTGACAGCTGAAGATTGGTGATGTCCGACCAATAGGCGGTGGCGTTCAAACGCAGGGTGCGGTCCAAGAAGGTGCCCTTCATGCCGACCTCGAAATTCTCCAGTTCGTCGGTGCGCACCACGGCCGGAACCAGATAGCCCTTATAGGGGCCGGATTGATTGCCGGAAGGGGTTCCCGCGTTCCTGTTCGCCGTTTGCGGTCGGAAACCTTCGGACAAGGCAGCGAATATCATCACATCATCGTTGATGTCGAAATCCACGGTGGCACGGAAGATGGTGTCCTCCTGATTGATCACCCCATCGGAATCGAGGCCACCAAGGAAGAAGGAGCCGTTGGCCACACCATCGGCAATCAACTGTGAATTTCCAGCACTAAAGAACGTCTCCAAGTCGCTCTGGCTGCCCGACCCGGCGAAGCTGCCCAAGGCTTCCAGTCTTTTCGACACGCGGTTGTCGAAAGATTGGCCGTCACAGGGTACGGGCGAGCCCTTGCACCCAAAGGAAGAACCGGTGGACCCGGTGAACTCAAAGTCGATGTCATAGTCTCGGGCACCAAAGCTCGCGGTCAAGCGGTCAGTGATATCGAAGCTGAACTCACCAAAAAACGCGATTTGATCTTCCTCGCGAGTGAAGTTGTTGACAAAGATGGTCGACGGTCCGCGGCCGAAGGGGTTGTGGACCCCTTCCACAGTGCTGACGATATTGGATCCCGAGGGTGGGGAATTGGGCGGGTTGGTGATGGTACCCGGTGCCGAAGAAGCGTTGAAGCCCGCATCCACCGCGCCGTAGTACCAGAATTCGCCATCGGAAATGGTTTCCTGTTCATCCATGAAGATGCCGGCGGTCACGCGCCAGCGGCGACTTGGATCCGTGGTGAAGCGAAACTCATGCGTCATACGCTCGTTGGTGGTTTCCTCCGTATAGCCCTTGGTGGGGTCGAAACACTTGTCGGCGTGCGAGTAGCCGCCGGTACAAATGTAGTAGGCCTGATAGCCGCCACCCACCGTGTAGCCGGTGTAGTCCTGAATGTAGAAGACTTCTCTGTCGAGATAGCCACCCGTGTAGATGACATCGAGTTCAAGCAAGCGCCCGGAAAGGGTCCAGGTAGTGAGTCCGAATTCGTCCTCATTCTCGCTCGGGGTGAAGCGATTCACGCTCTCCTCGTCAAGGATTGGGTCGTATTCGAACACGCCTTCGGAGTTGATGGTCTGCCGGGTATGCTGAACAAGCAGGTCCCAATTGTCGTTGATGACATAGGATGCGCTGAAGCGCGCGCCGAGGTAAGAAGAGTCGTTGAAGTCCTCTTCCGCAATCTCGGAATTGTTCGCGCTGACGACTTCCGCACGTCCATGACAGGCGGGGTTGTCAACTTCGGGCTTGCCGGTGCATGCGGCGGCTGCCGAAGAAATCTGGTTGCGATTCAAGACTTCAAGGTTGGTGGTGAAGTAGCCTTGCTCGTTGTCTATCCAGCCGCCGGCACGGTCGCTGTAGGCGGCAACACGGAAGGCGAGCTTTTGGGAGAGCGGTAAATTGAGGAAGGCGCGCACGGCGGCGCTCGGTTCACCGCCGCTTGTGGAGCTGAAAGTCGCGTCCACGCCTATATCGAAGTCATCATGTTGCGGCTTGTTGGTGATCAAGCGAAGGGTGCCGGTCTGCGAACTCGCCCCGTAGAGCGTACCTTGCGGCCCCGGCAATACTTCCACCCGCGCGAGATCCGTGGAGTACACATCAAGGTTTCTGGCCGCAAAGGACACCGGCTGTTCGTCTTGATAGAGCGCCACCGTCGGAGAAGTGCTCTGAACCGACGACACCGTGAGCGCGGACTGCTCACTTGCCGCCCCGCGCATGAACACTTCCGACCGGCCCGGGCCGCGCCCGGAGAACACCACATTCGAGAGGAACTGCACGTATTCGTCGAAGCTGTCTACGCCGAGTTCCCGCATTTCGCTGCCGGTGATGGCGTTCACCGACAAGGGAATATCCTGCATGGATTCGGAGCGTTTGGTCGCGGTGACCACAATCTCTTCAATGGTGGGCGGCGCCATTTCGGCGACGGCGCTTCCGGTGGCACCGACTGCGACGGCAGATACGACAGCTTTCGGGATGGCTTGTGGGATTCTTTTGGCGCGATATCGCATTGGATTCTCCTCCTTCTCTCCACAGGTAAGGCTGAGCGAATGCGATACTGACGAGCAAGACTAGTGTTGCCGCACTCGCGTTCACTCAGTCTGCTTTATTTCATTTAATCATTCTTGGAAGATGGATTCAAGCAATAGCCAACAGCAATCGCCGAGAATCATGCGGCGCATCGACTTGCCGAAACCTTCGGGGGGTCAACTCGAAGCGTGCTTCACTGTCTCCGGTCCGCGAAGCTGGTCGGTAAAGGCGCCAATGAGCCAAGTCAAGGCCGGGCCCTCTTGATGCGCATTCGGCCAGATCAAGTCCACCGGACTTACATAGGGGAGTAGCTGATGCGCCGTGCGCAGCCGCAAGAGTTTGTGCTCGGCAATCAAGGGCGCAGCCAAGTCGAGCGGCAGGTCGGCCCAACCGAACCCTTCGCACAGGAGCTGCAGCAGCCGGGTGTAGTTATCGCAGTACCAAACCGTGCGGCTGACTTCGGCATCGCTGGCGCGCGCACCTGCCGAAGCACTGGTAATGCGCAGATGCCTATGGAGCATCAAGTCTTGTAAGCCGATGCTTTCAAGTTTGCTTAAGGGGTGGTCGCTCGCCGAAACACTGACGAATTCCCGGCGATCAACGCCGCGAAAATTCACGTCTTCGGGGTAGGATTCCACCGAAAAGACAATACCAAGGTCGGCCTCGCCTCTGAGCACCATCTCGAACGGTCCGTTATGAGCGGTATCAAGAAGCACGAGACTGGTGACCGGAAAGTGATCGGCGAAGTCACGCAGCACGGCGTTGAGTGCCGACCGCGCGATGGCCCCCTCGTCCACGGCGACGGTGAGCACTGTTTCCACTTCATCCATGAGATGCTTGCAACGGAACTCAAGGGCGCTATACGCGCGCAGGACGTTGCGCACGTCGCGCAGCAACGACTGTCCGCTTTCGGTCAGGTTCGGAGACCGGGTGGAGCGGTCAAAGAGCGTGGTGCCTATGTCGGTTTCCAAGCTGTCAATGAGAAAACTCACCGTCGATTGCGCTTTTCCCAAACGCCGAGCGGCCTCCGAAAAAGAGCCTCCCTCGGCGGCATGGTAGAACGCCAGCAGTTGTTCGTATGAGAAATGAATGACGATTCTCAGTATCGAGTTTCCCGATACTAGGTGCCTTTGCGAACTATGGCAACCGGCCTATATTAGCCAGCCAGAAAATACCCCGCCCCATGCGGGTCGGGCGACACGGGTTCACGGTAGACAGGTGGCAGAACAATCGACAATCAGCGCCAGCGGCGCACCCGATACCCTGTTCGCTTGGGCATCGGTGCTGGCGGTGGCCATTGGGGGCGTTGGGGTGTTCACCATCGCCCCCCTGCTTGTCGGGGCGCTCACCGAAGCCGGTCGGCTGACTGGCATAGAGATTGGCTGGGTGGCGGCTGCGGATACCTTGGGCATGTTGTTGGTGGCCGTCGGCGGGCCCCTGTGGGTGAAGCGCATCGCTTGGCGAGCAAGCGTGAACCTAGGCCTGCTGCTGATGCTGACGGCGAATCTGGCATCGCTCTGGCTGCTCGAGACCTTCGCAGGTCTGTTGATCGTTCGCATACTCGCTGGCCTAGGGACTGGGCTCGCATACTGCATCGCCATCGCCTCGCTCGGCGCACACGCGAAATCCGAACGCGCCTTTGGCTGGCTGGTCGCCACGCAGGTCGCGTATGGCGTGGTCAGCCTCGGACTCCTGCCGCTCCTGCTGCCACGATTCGGCGTCCCGGTGTTGTTCGTTTATTTGTCGGTGTGGACGATGGTGGCACTCGCCTTGAGTCTGTTCGGTTTCCCGCACAACCAAAAGCTCCCGGGAGGCGATGGGATGCGCTTTATGCGCCGCATCTGGCGGCCCGCCGCCAGCGTCTTCCTTGGTCTCGCACTCTACTACGTCGCCATGGGCGGGGTCTGGGCCTACATTGAGCGCGTCGGCGACGGCGTGCGCCTGCCGACCAAAGTCATCGGCCAGATTCTGATGATCGGCTATGCGCTGAGCTTCTTCGGTGCCATCGCCTGTGAACGGGTGACGGACAAGATTGGACGCGCGCGAACCTTGTTGCTCGCGGGCGTGGTGCAAATCCTGACGCTCGTCGCGCTGCTCTGGATGGATCCCGGCAGCGGGCTCTTGGTGTACGCGGCCGCGACCATTGTCTACCAATTTTTCTGGAGCTTTGCGCTGCCAGCGATCATGGCCATTTTTAATGGCGTGGATGCGTCCGGGCGTATCGTAGTGCTCGCCGCGACGGCCTTCAAGACGGGGGAATTCATCGGCCCGCCGCTCATGGCAACAGGCATACTGGCCTTCGGGCTGCCCTCGGTCAGTCTGCTCGGCGCGCTGTTTATTGTTGCCGGAATGGGCGTGCTGCTTGTGGCCGATTCACGCTACGCGACTCAGGCCGACACATGAGCGATTATCCGCACCACCGGCCAAGCGAATTCTTGTCCGCCTGCGAGACGCTGGTATTGTTTCGCGAGGGTGAACTGTCGCCGGTCGAGTTCATGCGTACAACGCTTGACCGCTGCGCATCGATCAACAAACACATCAATGCAGTGGCCTATCTCTTCCCGGACGAGGCATTGCGCGAGGCGAAAAACAGTGAGCAACGGTACCTCAGGGGCGAGGCATATGCGCTCGACGGTCTGCCAACGGCCATCAAGGATGAAACAGGAATCGCCGGTCAACCGGCCCCGAACGGTTCGCTGCTCTGGCGAGACCGAGTCTCGACTTCGACCGATCCGGTGCCGCAAAGGCTGCGGCGCGACGGCGCAATCGTGCATATGCGGGCGACAGCGCCCGAAGGCTCCTGCGGGGCGGTCACCTGGTCGCACCTCTGGGGGGTCACGCGCAATCCTTGGAACCTTGACATCACCCCGGGCGGCTCGTCTGGAGGCTGTGCGGCTGCAGTGGCTGCGGGGATGGCGAGCCTCGCCAACGCGACCGACAGCGGTGGCTCAATACGCATCCCCGCCGCGCTCTGCGGCGTGGTGGGCGTCAAGGCCAGCTTCGGGCGTATTCCAGAAATCCCGCCTTATAACAACGACCCCTATTGTCACCATGGCTACCTGACGCGAACTATTGAGGATGCCGCGCTGCTCTACCCGCGCCTCGCCGGAGCCCACGAACTCGACCCCTCCTCGCAGCTCGCATGCAAGCCATTGCCCGAGCAATTCGCGTCTATCGCTGGCTTGCGCATCGCGTGGTCCGAGGACCTTGGATTCTATCCGGTTCAGGAAGACATCACGGCTGCCCTACGCAAGGCGGTCGCACACTTGCGCGATGCTGGGGCACAGCTTGAGGCGGTGTCGCTCGATTGGGACGAGCGCGTCATCTTCACCGCGCGCGCCCACCAGTATCGCGGAGTCCGAGCGACACTGAGTCGCGAGCAGTTCGACCAGATGAAGCGGCACAAACTCACCCCCTACTACCGACGTTTTTTGCACAACGCTCTGTTCGTCCCAGAACGCGACCTGGCGCAAGCAGACGCTTACCGCCTGCATATGCAGCGCAGCCTGGAGCGGCTATTCGCCGAGTTCGATGCCCTCATTTGTCCAACCGTCGCGTCCACGCGCATACCGGCAAACTTTGATTCGACTCAAGATGAGGTACATATTCTTGGCCAGCGCGTGGACCCTGTGAAAGGTTGGTTTATGACCTATCCCTTCAATACGCTCAGCCGGCATCCGGTGATCTCAATGCCCATTGGACTTGCCGAGAACAACGTGCCCATCGGTGCCCAAGTGGTTGCGCCGGGCGAGGACGAACCCATGTGTTTTCGCGTCGCCAGCGCGCTCGGCGCACTCGTGCCCAAAGTTCCGCCGCATGCTCTGACCGAGTGATACAAACACTTTCCCGCGTGGATCAGTCACCATTAGATGAGTGCAAGACCCGGTCAATACCTATGTCGAGCGCTCGTCGGGCAAATCTGCGAGCGCATGGCGCAGGGGCTCGAGATGCCGCTTGTATCGGCGCCACTTGCCAACTGACGAGGCGTATACCGGCAGACGAATCTGTGCGGTGCTCGCGGTACCCACCGGCCGCGCTCGCTCGTGAAAGCGCAATGCGTCATCGCGCCACGCCAATTGCAAATGGTCATAGACTTGGCGCGCGGTGGTTTCGGGTTCGGCAACCAAGGATTCGTAGTCAACATCAAAAATACGACCCGGCAGGGTGCGCCGCCAATGCGCCATGAGTTGGCGATAGAGTTGATAGTAAGCCGCCATCTCCGACAGCCGGTAGCTGTGCGGACAGGCGTTGGCACCAAACAATTGCTTGTAGTTGCTGAAACAGGCATCCATGGGATTGCGCCTAAGATGCAGGATTCTTGCCTGTGGCAGCGCCCTCGCGATGGCACCGAGATAGAGAAAATTATTCGGCATCTTGTCGATGAAGTAGGGTACGTGGCCCGTTCTGGGACGGGTACTCAGCACATAGCGCCGGCCAAGTTCGCGATAGTCGAACTCGCGCATGGCGTCGAACAGTTCCTCAATCTTCAACCCCGGCCGAAGGGCGCGCGCCATCTGTACGGTTTCGGCAAGAAAGTTCTGCAGCTCGCCTGCCGCGAACACCGCTTCATGCCCGCACACAATCTGTTCAAGCAGGGTGGTTCCTGTACGCGGCAGACCGAGAATAAAAATCGGCTCCCGGCTTTCATAGCCCGCCAAGTTTGGCATCTCAAGCGGCTCGGCAAAGGCATCACGGATGCGCGCGAACAGGGTGCGGTCGGCATCCGTGTGGTAGTTGAGCTGGCGACGCTTCTCTTCGTTGCCGCGCTGCAACCAAGCAAACGCTTCGTCATAGTCTTCGAGATCTTCGTAGGATTTGGCGAGTGCCATGCTCACGTATAAGCGCGCCTCGGATTGGTGCTGAAACTGCTTGTGGGTTTGCAGCAGCCATTGCACATGGTTGTCCTCGGGTCGCTGCGTGCGCAACTGCGCGAGCGACCAATAGGCAATGAATTTCGTGGGTTCGATCGCGAGCGCCTCGCGGTAAGAGCGCTCCGCTTCCTCTGACCGGTCACAGAAATTCAGCATGCTGGCAAGATTGAACAGATTACGAGCGCTCTTCGGGCGCAGGGTCGCCACCTTGCGAAATACCTCCAAGGCGCGTTCGTATTCACCCAGATTGCCGTACACCACGCCGATCGCATCCCAGACTTCCGGGTTCGCTGAGTCGAGCCCTTGCGCCCGCTCAGCCGCCGCCAGCGCATCGCGCACGCGGCCTTGCGCGAACAGGCTTCGGCCGAGCAGAGATTGACACTCGGCGTGGCGCGGGTCGCAGCGTAGTCCACCGCGCAGCGAAACCTCCGCCGCTGAGGGATTCCCCGAACGCATTTCACAATAGCCTTTCCAGTAGTGAGCATCGGCATCCACCGGGTGCTCGCTCAGCCATTGCGTCGCCTCTGCCAAGCCGAGGTCAAACTGTTTTTGCCGCACATGACCGACAATGATCTTGATCCGCGCCTTGACTCGATCAGGCGGTAGGCTGTGCGTACTCATCGCAACTCGTTCGCTTTCCATCTAGAGATTCGATAGTTCCTATTTTGGCTTCGCAAGCCGCAAGTGCTATGTTTCCACTTACTCCCAATTATCGCTCTCAGACCACGCAAGGGGGGAGCCATGAGACGAAACAAGCGTATACGCCGCAGCAATCCGATCAAGAACAAGCATGTCATGTGTCTTGCTCTATCCTACTCCGCATTGTCCGCGCATGCTCTCACAGGTGCCGAACAGGCATTTGCCGAGGACAATGAGGGCAACGCGCAATCCGCGGCCTCGCCACCGGCTCTCGAAGAGATCGTGGTGACGGCGGCGCGGCGCGAAACCAGTGTGCAGGACACCGCTTACAACGTCTCGGCGGTCTCCGGACAGACGTTGGTTGACAGTGGCATCGCGCGGCCCGAAGATCTTGCGAAGCTGATTGCCGGCGTAAGCGTCACCGATGGCGGCGGGCGCTTCAGAAATCCCATCAGCATTCGCGGCATAGGGGCTCCTGGCACAGCTCCGAGCGACTTTTTCACCACCGAAGCCACCGCCTACTACGTCAACGAGACCCCCTTCGAGCACCTCAACCTACGCATCACCGATGTCGAGCGAGTCGAGGTGTTGCGCGGGCCTCAAGGAACCCTCTACGGTGCCGGTGCGCTCGGTGGGGTAGTTCGTTATATTTTGAACGAGCCTGACAGCCAAGCGTTTGCCGCTAGCCTCAACACGCGAATCGCTTCCACACAGGAGTCAAGCGGCCTTGGCTCGGACACGGTCGCCGTCTTGAATATTCCGCTTGCCAATAACCAGATGGCCTTGCGCTTGGTCGGCAACTATTTTGAGCAAAGCGGTTTCATCGACTACGTGACCTATCCGGACGAGGCGGCGGCGGGCTTCTTTACGGCACGCAAGGAGGAAGACGCGAATACCGAAGAGCTTTGGCAGTTGCGCGCTACCTTGGGTTGGGATGTCAGTGCCGACTGGTACGTGCAGGCGTCCTACACCACTCAGCAGCAGGATACGCAAGGTCGACCAGCCTACACCTTAGATACGCTCAATCGCCTTGATGCGGTCAACAGCGACTTTACGAGTAAGAGCGCCTACAGCGGGCTGCACTCGGAATATTCGGAACGCGAGTTCTCGCTGCTCTCACTCGATGTCGAGGGCAGTCTCGGCTGGGCAGACGCAACCTTTGCCGCATCGATGCACGAGGACGACTACTTCACCCAGGGAGACATCACGCGCTTTTTGGAAGGACTGCTTGGTGGCTACTATCTACCCTTCGACGAATTGAACGGCTATGACGACAACACGATCGACACCGAAACCTCAACCGCGGAACTGCGCCTGCAATCTCCCGCCGCGAGCGATCTTGAATGGACCGTTGGTGCCTTTTACCTCGACCAGCAGCGCGCTTGGGGGTTGCTTGAGCACACGCCCGGACTGAACGAGTATTTCTTCGGCGTGGGTACCAGCGTGGCACCGAACGACTTCAACCTCGATCAAACCGATGACTATAGCCAGTATGCGGTCTACGGCGAAGTCACCGTGCCGCTGAGCGAGTCGCTGCGGGTGAGTGGCGGAGCGCGATACTTCAAGGAAGAGTCAGACATCAACCTGCTCGTCTGGTACCCGATTTACCAAGGGCTTGAAGGTTACGATGATCCTGACGAAGCGTCGAACAATCAAGGCAGCGGCGGTTCTTTCGATGATGTCCATTTCAAATTCAACGTCTCCTACGATGTCAGTGAGGACATGCTTGGCTACTTCACTTTCTCGCAAGGCTTTCGTCGCGGCGGCTCCAACCCGATACCGAGCGCTCAGGCGGGAGCTGCCAAAGCACTTGCCGAGCAAGTTCGCTTTTTCGAGCCCGATACGCTTGACAACTATGAAATCGGGGTCAAGAGCAGTTGGATGGACAACCGGCTGATCGCCAATCTCGCTGTGTACCATGTCGCGTGGAAAGACCTGCACGGATACCACGGATCGGTGACGGACCCCGTCAGTGGCGAGTCGGTCAGCCTTCCCATCAGCTTCCGCACCAATTCCGGAGATGCCATGAGCCGCGGCTTTGAACTCGACCTCAGTGCGTTAATTACTGAACAGCTTGAGCTGCGCGCGGGCCTCGCGTACAACACCATTGAAGCGGACGGCACCACCCAATTTCAAGAGGATGGCGACAAGGTGGCCGGCAAGCCGGAATGGCAAGGCTATGCCTCAGGCACCTACTCGTGGACGCTGGCTTCTGGTTGGCTGGCGAGTGCCAACCTCACCCTTTACCATCGTGGTGATTTACGGGTGAATGACAGCGGAAGTAACGCGCCGACTGCCGCTCAGAGTCGCGATCAGCTTGACGGCTATGTCTTGGTAGATGCGTCTGTCGGCATCGAATCGGACACTTGGTCGCTGCGTGTGTTCGCCGAGAACCTCCTTGACGACCACGCCGAAGTCTCGTTCCAGAGTGCCCAAGGGATGCGTCGCGTTTATGTGAACCGTCCCCTGACAGTCGGCCTACAGGGTGCGATCAAACTCTAGCCCGCGCGCCGACTATGTGACTCAAGGAGTCAGCGCGTCTGTGTTGTGGTGAATTAAACAGGTTTCACCTGCGAGTGACTGTCGCTTGGCGGAGATCTTGGCTCGCTTACTTGCTGGTTGCGCTTATTGCCGAAGCGGCGGTGGCATCTGAAGACCCTGGGAACCTGCACCACGCGCTGCATCAGCTTGCCGATCAGGTGCAGCCACAAGTGGTCGCTTGGCGGCGCGACATTCATCAACATCCAGAACTTGCCAACCGCGAATTTCGCACCGCACGCTTGGTCGCCGAGCACCTGCGCCACATTGGTCTCGACCAAGTCCGCACGGGCATTGCCTATACGGGTGTGGTTGGCGTGTTGCGTGGCGGGCATCCCGGCCCAGTGGTGGCCTTGCGTGCCGATATGGACGCGCTGCCGGTCCAAGAAGCCCTTGACCTGCCCTACGCATCACGGGTGCGCACCATATACCGGGGTGAAGAAACCGCCGTGATGCATGCCTGTGGTCACGATGCGCATGTGGCCATTCTGCTCGGCGTGGCGACCGTGCTCGCCGAGTTGCGTGCACAACTGCCCGGTAGCGTGGTGTTCATCTTCCAGCCCGCAGAGGAAGGGCCTCCGCAAGGCGAGGACGGCGGGGCGGCGCTGATGCTCAAGGAAGGGGCCTTCGCCGATCCACGGCCCGAAGCCATATTCGCGCTGCACGTCGCGAACGACCCGCCCGGAGTCGTTTCCTACAGGGCTGGCGGAATCAACGCGGCGTCCTTGCCATTCGATATTACCCTGCACCGGACGCAAGCGCCTCGGCAAGCCTTCGGGCAGGGTGGAGATGCGCTGCTCGCCAGCGCCCACCTCATCTTGGCACTGCAAGCCTTGGTCAGCAGAGAAGTCGATGCCATCTTGGCACCCTCAGTGGTGACCATAGGTCGAATCCGCACCCAGCAGCATGGGGCAGAGGTTGAACTCAGCGGCATGGCGCGCACACTGCATCCCGACCTCGTGCCTCAGCTCAGACGGCGACTACCGGAACTGGCCCGGGGCACGGCCTCGGCGCACGCAGTCAAGGCTGAGTTTCAGTTCCGTCAAGATGCACTTCCGGTCAACTTTACCGACCCGGCTCTGCTCGAGCGCATGTTGCCAACACTTGAGCGAAGCGGGAATGCACGTGGCACTTTCATTTCTCCAGCGCAGCTCGGTGCCGAAGATTTCGGCTTTTTTGCCGAAGAAGTGCCGGGACTCTACTTTTACATGGGGGTCAACCCGGAAGGGAAAACCGCTGCGCAGAGCGCCCCCAATCACTCACCTTACTTCTTCGTCAATGATGAGGCCCTCGTCTATGGTGTGCGCATGCTGAGTGCGCTCGCTTACGATTATCTGCGCCAAGGCTGAAACCCAGCCCATATATTGCACAGGTTCCCCGCGCACGGCTGTCGGCGTTGTTCGAGGCCATACGCGCCTGTTAGCATTGCCACCCATATGCCAAGCCTTGCCAACCAAGCACTCGCTCGCTCCGCCACCAGCGCGGAGTTTAACCCTGTGATGCTCGACTATTTTCGCCGCGAACGGTTTCATCCCAACAGTGATGTCGAGCAGACCATTTTGGGCTGTGTACTACGCAATGGCGCCATGACCCAGGCGCAGATTTCCCGCGCCATTGATCGCCCTCAGCAAACCACCTCGCGCCTGCTGTCGCGTCTCATTGAACGCGGGTCGCTACGACTTGGCGAGCGCGTGTCCAGCGGCAAGCGTGGGCAGCTTAGCGTGAAGGTGGAGATCGTGCCCGACTACGCCTACTGCTTCGGCATAGCGATTCTCTGGGACGCCCTCGCGGTCACGCTGATGGATTTTTCTGGAGGCATCATCGACAGCCGCTTGAGCGTCATGTCTTCCATGACCCACGATGCAGTGGTGGCGCACCTGCGAGATATGATCGAGGGCTTGAAACACAAGTGGGCAATCGCGAATGATCGCGTGTTTGCCGCCGGTGTCGGCATTCCAGGCACCTTCATGCGCACGACCGGGCAGGTCAATACACCGCTCATTTTGGAAGAATGGACCAATATCAATCTTGAAGCGGTGCTGGCCGAAGATCTCGAGCTGCCGGTCTGGGTGGAGAACGACGGCAATGCCGCAGCCATCGGTGAAAGTCTGTTTGGCGTGGGCCGCCGCGCTCGCGATTTTGTCTATCTCTATATCGCCACCGGACTTGGCGGCGGCGTCATCCATGATGGGCGACTGGTTCGAGGTGTGTTTGGCAATGCCGGGGAAGTGGCGCAGCTCCTACCGCCCTCGATTTATCCGCATCCGAATCTTGAACTCTTGCGTCAGCTCGTGTGTCGCGAAGGCGTGGAGGTGAGTTCCGTATCGCAATTGGTGATGGAGTTTGATCCGGATTGGCCGGGCATTGATGCTTGGATTGCCGCCACCCGCAATTCGCTATCGCTGATCGCCTCGGCTGCCGCAGCCTTGTTGGATCCGAAGGCGATCGTGATTGGCGGACGTATTCCTCGTGCCCTTGCTGAGCGGATCATCCCTCACATCGAGATTTTCGACCAGCGACGCCGTTCGTTTGAACGGCCACTGCCGAACATCCTCATTGCAGAAGCACTTGGGGACTGCGCGGCGGCGGGCGCGGCGGCACTTCCATATACCAAGTATTTTTTTCGCTAAATTTTCGGTTATAGCTCCACTTTGGGTAAATAAGATCGAGTTTGAAGCCTTATAGGTCTTGTAATTTACGCAATTTGGGTATACCTTCACACTTGTCAGCAAAAAACATCCAATTTTTGGGGGATATTATGACGCTTCATTCGAGAGTTGCACTGCTTGCCGTACTCTACTGCTCACTCGCCTCGACCGCGCTTGCCGAACAGGCCTCGGAACAGGCGTACCTAGAAATCGAAGAGGTGGTCGTTACCGGTACCGGTGTCGCCCGGACCGGTTTCGAAACGCCTCAATCCGTCGCACAATTTTCTGAAGAAGACCTGCGCTCATTCACCTCTTCAAGCCAAGCCGATATCCTGACGCAATTGCCCGGGGTCAGCGCGGAAGGCGGCGGCGGAGAGGTTGCTACCAACGTCTTTCATCGCGCTCTGCCTTCTGGGGGTCAATTCTCTTTCACACCGCTCTTGTACGACGGCATGCCGTCATTCACGACCTTCGGACTCAACTCGTCGGCATTCGACGTGTATTTTCGCAATGATCTCGGCATCGAGCGTTCTGAATTTGTCAGCGGCGGCGTGTCCAACCTGTTTGGCCCCGGATCGGTCGCCGGCATCATCAACTACATTTCCGCGACCGGTGGCCCGGAAACGCTTGGCACGCTGCAGGTTGAGGCTGCGGAGGAAGGTCGCTTCCGCGGCGATTATTTCTTCAGCGGCCCGATTGGCGGCAGTTCGGCAAATACCTTTTATGCCCTCTCCGGATACTATCGCTTCGATGAGGGGCCGCTCGAATCCGGTCTCGATACCCAAGGATTTCAATTGCGCGGCAACCTCAAGCACGAGTTTGACGATGGTTCCGGTTCGGTCACCCTCTACTCGCAGTTCATTGACGACAGCGTGCAATTCTTCCTGCCGCTGCCAGTAGATGGACGCTCGCGAGAGCGCGTGTCCGGCAACGACGGGAACGAAGTGTTCACCATGAACACCGTGGATGCCATAGGTCTTAGTTACGACACGCCAGATGGCAAATTTCAAACCCCGATCGGCGATGGCGTGGTCACCAAGGGGCAAATGATCGCGCTGGTGCTCGACAAGGATCTGAATGCGGATTGGACGCTCGGCAGCAAAATTCGATATGCACGCTACGACCACCAGTTCAACCTGTTTCTTGATGGGGACGCGCTCGGACCCAACACGCCCGAAACCCAATCCGAATATCTCACCCGCCGCGGCATCGACCCCGCGTTTCACGCTGGGGCCGCCTTTACCTACGCCCAGTCCGGGCAACTCTTGGATGCAACCGATCTGGTGTTTGGCAACCGGACGCTTGATCGCTGGCGCGACGCCACCGACATGTCGGCCGAGTTCAGCATCGGGCGTTCCCTTCGCCTCGGCGATACGGAACACGGCATCACCATTGGCGCGTTTTACTCCACCTCGCAGGCGGACGACATCAACTACATCACCACCTATCTTGGCGACTTCCGAAACGCGCCCAAGCTGGTCAACGTGATGCTGGCGGGCGTCCATGAAGATGCCTCCGGCGCGCTGGTTGCCGCGAGCGACCCGAACGCCATGTTCCACTGGACCCTGAACGGGCTTGCGCGCAGCAACGGGCTGGTCGGCCACCGAGACCGCGCCGCGCGTCGCACAGCCTTCTATGTGGCCGATCAAATTGAAGCTGGGCAATGGTCATTCGACCTCGGCGTGCGGCTGGAACGACTCGAAGGAGATGTCAAACAGTTCAACACCGCGAGTTTCGTCATGGGGGACGATCCGAGCATCAGCAACAATGTCGAGCGCGTAAGCTATACGGATGGCTCGCTGATTAGCGATTCGCTGAGCACATCCGAGTGGGCCGTGTCCGCAGGCGCACTCTACCGACTGAACGACACCGTCAATCTATTCGCGAACGCTTCGCGAGGCTTCTTTTTCCCGCAGATCCGCAGCGTGCCCTTCAATCGTGGGCGCCTCGCCTCCTACGAGGGTGAGATCATCGGCACCATCGAGGCCGGCGTGAAATTCGAGAACGACCTCATCACCGCGCAAGCGCTTTTCTTCCGCACCACGCTCGAAGAGCGCCGCAACGTGGACTTTATTAATGATCCCAACAACCCCGGCAACATCATTGAAGATGTGTCCTTGCAGTCCACCGAAGCCTATGGCCTTGAAGCAAGTGGCGTTTGGTACCTGAACGACTACGTTTCGCTCAATGGCAACATTACGCTGCGCAATCATGAGTTCACGGAAGCCGAAAACAATCCGGCTATCGAGGGCAACGAGCTGCGTCGCCAACCGACCGAAATGGCGAACCTCGGAGCGCGAGCCAGTTATCAAGGCTTTGATGCGGCACTCTTTTACAATTTCCACGGCGACAACTACGCCAATGATTCGAATACGGTCAGCCTCGATTCATATGGCTTGTGGCGCTTGGAAGCTGGTTATTCCTATGAGATGAGTGATGGTCAGATCATGCGGGTCAGTCTGCATGTGTTCAACCTGACGGATGAGCAGGGCATCACCGAGGGTTCGCCGAGACAAGGCAACGCGCAGTCCGGGCAACCGGCGCAGTTCTTTGTCGGCCGTCCCATCCTGCCGCGCAGAACCTCGCTGAGAATCACCTACGACTTCTAATCGGCCTCCCGGCGACACATTCCCTATGGCAACGCAAGGAGCTGTCGCAAGATGGCTCCTGTCGTTGTGAGACGCGCCAAGAGTAGCGCCCCTTGAACCTACTCGACTACCTCATCATCGTCGGCTATCTAGGCGGGCTTCTCGGTCTCGGCTACTTTTTCAAGGAACAAAAATCAGGCCGTGATTATTTTCTCGGCGGACGCTCGCTCGGTGTCTTTCCGCTGACGCTCTCGACCATGGCCACGCAACTCTCGGCGATCAGCTTCATCTCCGCGCCGGCCTTCGTGGGACTGCGCGAAAACGGCGGCATGGTCTGGTTGTCCTATGAGTTTGCGGTGCCGCTCGCCATGTTGCTGCTGATGGTCTACGTGCTGCCGACACTCTATCGTTCAGGCGTGGTGAGCATTTACGACTTTCTCGAACGGCGGTTCGGCGTCTCGACACGCTTCTTGATTTCAATGGTGTTTCTCATCAGCCGAGCTTTTGGGACAGGCATCGCCATTTATGCGACCGCCTTGATTCTTAGCACGACCATGGGCCTTGAGTTTTACCTGGCGATCGCAATCATCGGAATCGTCACACTCATATACTCATTGCAGGGCGGCATGAAGGCGGTGGTGTATTCGGATACGGCGCAGATGCTGCTGATTTTGTTTGGTGTGGTGCTGATTTTGTTGTTTTCGCTGCACCACATTGGCGATGTGGGCGCTTTTCTTGACCATGTCGATACCACTCGCCTGCAAGTGCTACGCACGGAATCGTTCGGTTTCTCAGGCGATGAATGGGGCCTTTGGCCCATGATCTTCGGCGGCATCGTGCTGTATGCTTCCTACTACGGATGCGATCAAACCCAAGCCCAGCGCACCCTGTCGGCGAAAAACGAGGCATCGGTGCGGCGCGTCCTCATGTGCAACGGAATCGCCAGGTTCCCTATTGTTCTGTTGTATTGCGTGGCTGGTCTCGTGCTCGGCACGTTCGCCACTATGACGCCCGAATTCCTCGCCCAAGTGGATAGTCAGCAGCCGGACACCTTGGTACCGCTGTTCATCGTTTCCTATATGCCCAACGGGCTCATCGGGCTGCTCATCGTTGCCTTGCTGGCGGCGACCATGTCCTCCTTAAGCTCGGTGGTGAACTCACTCTCGGCCGTGAGTATTGAAGATTATGTGCGCCTCACCGGCGCATCGCTGACCGGCAAGCGCTACGTCTTTTGGTCGAGGGTGACGGTGCTTTTCTGGGGTGCCATCATCGTCCTTTGCTCGATTTTTGGCGGCAGCATCGCACCAACAGTCATTGAGGCAATCAATAAGATCGGTTCGGTGTTTTACGGACCGATCCTCGCCACCTTCCTGCTTGCGATCTTGGCGCCCAGGGCGAGTTCAATGGGAGCAAATCTTGGCCTGCTCCTTGGCGTTGGCGTCAACCTGTTCTTGTGGTTGGCCGTGCCGCAGGTTTTTTGGCTGTGGTGGAATTTTATTGGCTGCGCGGTGTCCATCTGCACCGCCTTGGTGCTATCAGCCTTTGCCGGCACACAGACGGAGGCGCCCAAGCAGACGGTGGGCAACTGGCAGCGCAACGAGACGCTGATTCTACTTGCCATGTTCGGCGGTATGTTGCTGATCGGTGCATTGATTCCCAGACTGATCGGTTAGCGATTGAGCCAATAGAGGGCGACTGCAGCAGTCCAAGAAAAGTTCCCGCCGCCACATCCCGTGCCCGTATGAGCATGGTAGTACTCGTAGTAGCCGCTCGACTCAATGCATTTGCGCGCTTCATTCTTGATGCGCTCGGCCAGATGCTCATAGCCGTAATCTCGCAATCCTTCCGCGATCATCCAGTTGATATGGGGCCAGACCGGACCCCGCCAATAGCGCTGGGGTTCAAAGCGATCGCTTGCCGGATGCGTGGAGGACACCCCATAGTTGCTGGCAAGGATCCATTCGTCAATCAGCGTCGCCATGATTGTGGCTTGGTTGTCGGTGGCCAGATGTCCGAACAGCGGAAGCAGGGTGCCCGTGGTCAGTTCCGCCAAGGTGGAACTGGTGACCGCATCCTGATTGAGAAAGCAGCGATGCGCTTCGGACCAGCACTTGCCGATCGCGGTCTGGGTGCGCTCAAGCTCGGCATCGAGCCTGACGACCGGTGCTTCGTAGCCAAACTCGCGACACAACTCGACCAAATCCTGAGTGGCACGATGCAGAATCGACACGATGCCCATATCCACGACGCGATAGGGCGAGGTTGCGTAGATACGCTCGGGGTCGAACGCGTTGCGCTTTTGCATGTCGATCAAATAGAGATAGCGGTTGTATTCGGGTTGATGCGGTCTTTCTTCTTTGTTCACATGACGAAGATCAGGGCGATGATATTCCCAGTCCACTTCTGGAACCCGCGTCAGTGGGTCGTCCCATGCGGGACTGTTGTCCATGCCAGACTCCCAAGGATGGAAGCTTTGCACCAAGCCGGTGTTCGCTCGATCCCGGTCTCGATACCACCATTCGTGATAGCGAACGAGTTTCGGCAGCAGCCGCTCGACATGCGCGCGTGCCTCGGGCAGACGGCGCGAACGCTTGAACATATGATTGACTGCGGTTGCCCATACCGGCGGCTGCGAGATGGCGCTTGAGGGAACTTCTGTTTCGCTCCCCCAGATCTCAGGCCCGGGAAAGTAAGACTCGGCATTGCCGTGAAAGAGAATATGCGGCAGCATGCCGTTCCTCCACTGGCCGCGAAACATGCTATGCGCCTCTGCCCAGGCGCGGTCTTCATCAAAGGTCAGCCAGCCGAGCGCGATAATCGCCGAATCCCAGTTCCATTGATACGGATACAGGCCACGGGTGGGCACCGTGTGACTCCCCCGGTCATTCTCTCGCAAGATAGCCCGCGCCGCATCAAAATCAATCATATGAGATGTCCAGCCTAAGGCCGTGCGCGAACTTCGTGGTGTTGGGGTAATGTCCAGATTAGCATGAACTCGCCAACAAGCTCGACGCTCCTCCTTCACCTCCTCAAGGCAATCACCGCATGCATAGGTTCGCCTCTCTTCATGTGCTTGCCCAGTATGCTGGATGAAACCTGTAACATCGAACGGTCTCCGATATCGTGCTGATGAGCAACCGAAGCATGGTGCGGCTGGAGAGGGTATCGCGGGCGGATGGATCGGGGCTGCGCCTGAGCCTCATGCCGAGTTGGGGGACCGCAAGCACAATCGGACTGGTGAATTGTCCGGGCGAGGAATGACAACCTCATGGCATCACGAACTCAACCCCCGCCGAGGGTCCGAGGGGCAATCCAAGGAACACCCACATCATGGTCAACGCCAAGCCAGCCAACAGCAGAAACACTGAGTAGGGCAGCATGGTTGCCACCAAGCTGCCGAGCCCAAACTCCTTCTGCCAGCGTTGCGCGAACACGAGTACCAGCGGAAAGTACGGCATGAGCGGAGTAATGATGTTGGTCGCGCTGTCACCAACCCGATAGGCGGCGGTACTCGTTTCCGGAGAGATGCTCAAGAGCATCAGCATGGGAACCAGCACCGGCGCCAGCAGCGCCCACTTGGCGCTCGCCGAACCGATCAACAGATTCAGCACGGCGGCGAACAGGATGATCGCCGCCATCAGCGCGACATCGGGGAGCCCCGAACTTTCCAACGCGGCTGCGCCGTAAATCGCGAAGATCAGACCTAGATTCGACCAGCTAAACATGGCCACAAAATGTGCTGCGGCGAAGGACAGCACGAGATAGTAGGCCATGTCCCCCATGGCATCTCGCATCATGGCAACGAGGTCGCGGTGATTCTTCACAGTTCCCGCAGCGACCCCGTAGGCCCAGCCCGCAGCCAAAAAAACCACGAGAAAGCCCGCAACCAAAGACTGGAACAGTGGATTGAAACGCGATTCCGGGGGCGCTGATTCATCAATGAGAGGCGTGCCTGGGCCAATACACAGGAACACCCAGAGGGCCACGACGCCGAGCACCGCGAGTCCGGCCCATACGAGCCCGCGTCGCTCCTCTTCGCTGAGCCCTGTATCGGATTGTTCGACAGCCGCTGCCCCGCTCGCAGATGCCGAATCTTCCCACTTGGGCATCAGTCGGGGTTCGATCACACGATCAGTGATATACCAAATCACCGGCAGAAACACGAATGTCATGGCAATGATAAACCACGCATTGCCGGCCACGTTCGCATCCCAAGTCGGCACAAGGGTCTCGGCTGCGGATTCGGTGATGCCGAACAGCAGGGCATCGAGCTGACCCGGCAGGAGATTGGCGGAAAAGCCTCCCGACACGCCCGCGAAGGCGGCGGCAATGCCCGCCACAGGATGCCGTCCGGCTGCCGCAAAGATCACCCCGGCTAGCGGAATGAGGACCACGTAAGCGGCATCGGCGGCAAGATTGCCGAGCATTCCGACCAGTGCCACGGCAGGCGTGAGCAGCAGTTTCGGCACCCTGCGCACGGCGGCACTCATGGCGCTGCCGAGCAATCCGGTGCGTTCCGCCACCCCCGCGCCCAGCATCACCACAAGCACATACCCCAAGGGATGAAAGCCGGTAAAGGTCTTCGGCATTTCCACCAAGAGCCGCCGGATGTTGTCAGCGGACAAGAGGCTTTCCGCTTGAATCACCACTGCGTTGCCAGCCGCATCCATCTGTGTCGGATGCAGGGCAAAAGTTCCAGTCGCTGCGGCAACCAAGCTGATCACGATCATGGCGACAATGCCATAGACAAAGATCACCACCGGATCGGGCAAACGATTTCCGCCGCGCTCAATCCAGCCGAGGATGCCTTCGGTACTCTTATGATCAGGTACGGTTTGAGAGTTCATGGGTCTCTCCTTGAATGTGGTTGAAGAGATTCAGCGGTGTTTCGCCTTCTTTATGGGACAGCACACTAGCTGTCTTGATCGTCGAATGTTTTCTTTGCCGCCCTGCGAGCGTATATGCAATCGCCATATTCGGCGGCATGCCCGAACCAACCCCAGAGGCCGCCCTCTTGGGCAGGGTTCATGGTGTCCCAGAATCCTAGGGTTTTGAAAACCGGTTTCTCTAGCTCAGAGTGCGCCGAAAGGCCATCCACCAAGGGGCCATCGAGAACGACTTCCTCACCGGATTCGCTGTTTCTTGCGATGAGCAGAAGCCGATAGGCTTGAGCCAAGTCCGGCAGGGCTTGCATTCGAATTCCCGGAGGGGTGGCCAGCACACCATATTGGCGATTGGATTGCGCGTTGCCTTTCTCATCCGGTTCCTTAAACCTTGACCAATCAAATTCCCCGCGACTCGACAATTCGAACGAATTGTGTCGCGCCTCCCCATCCCTCGTGAAAAGCAGATACTCTGAGACGGATTCTCCGACAATCCGGTCTCCGCTTTGCTCGCCGCTTAAGGCCGCAATCAGCGAAAACCGATCTTCGGCCCAAACTTCCAGCCCACTCGCGTGTATGCGGTGCGGATATATCCTGACTCCTTCGCCACCCTGCCGAGCAAACACCCATCCGACCGCCACTTCCGCCAACACCCGCAATTCAAACTCATTCTCCCGGGGCTCGAATATGACGTAGGCGCTGCGGCTCGCGCCATTGTTGTGCCCGGATGCCGAGCAATGATGTTCGAAGTGCACGCTGTCCTGCGGGCCAAAGACGGTGAATTCTTGAAGCACCTCGCAGCCAATCGCGTCGAGCCGCTTGCAGGCTAGAGAGCTGCAACCCACCAGAAACTGAGCCGAGGCGAGGCATAGGCAAACGCCCACAATGCGGACGAATTTCCTCATTGAATCTGAAGTGCCCGTGTTCGGCATTGTTCGAACTCCGTGTTTTCGGCCTACAAAAAATCTCCCAGCGCCTCGCCCACCTTGATGCGCATGCCGGCTTCAAGATCGGGTTTGAAGTTGAATTCACTTGCCTCCCAGCAGATCACTATGGTGGAACCGAACTTGAACTGACCCAATTGATCTCCGCGATCATAGTCTGGGCCTTGCGTCTCATGCGTTTGAATCTCCGGGTAAGGGGTCGGTTCCGCATTGAAAGTCGTCTCGATACTACCCACCATGCGCGCGCCTATGAAGACCACCGCCAAGAAGCCGTGTGCGGTTTCAAATCGGCATACGAGCCGCTCATTTCGGCAATGTAGATCAGAGATTCTGGCCGAAGCCGCCGGATTGACACTGAAAAGATTGCCGGGAATGGAAGTCCAAGAGAAGAGTCGACCGCCAAAGGGCATGTGTACGCGGTGATAGTCTGGAGGCGAGAGATACACGCAGGCGTGAAAACCATCTTGAACCCTTGAGGCCGATGCCTCATTGCCGAGCAGTTGCCGGATCGAGTAGTTCTGCCCCTTGGCTTCAATGAGCTGCGCTCCTTCGAGCCTGCCGAATGACATGAGTCTGCCATCGGCCGGACAGGCGAGCGCGCAAGCCGCTTTCGGCATGGGCCGCGCGCCTTCTTTAAGCGCGCGCGTGAAAAAGGCGTTTAAGGTCGGATACGCGCGCGGATCCTGCTCGGCAGCCTCATGGAGATTAATTCCGTAGCCCGTGCGGACGAGCCAGACGAGCGGGCGCCCGAGAATGGAGCTATTCGCCGCCGCCCCGGCGCTTCTTGAGAAGAAGTGCTGCGGCAGCCAATGCTGGCGACGCGACAAAAAGCGCACCCTGCGCTCCTTGAAGGGGGAACAAGGCCATTATACTGAGCTACGAAACTCGCTGACCCTTCGTTTGCTCTCATGAACAAGGACCGCAACCTAGTCTGGATGGACCTCGAAATGACCGGGCTCGACCCTGATCGTCATGTCATTATCGAGATCGCCTCGATCGTGACCGACAGCGACCTTAACCTCGTTGCCGAGGGTCCCGAGCTGGCCATCCGCACTGCAGAGGAAGACCTGTCTGTCATGAACCAATGGAACGTGGAGCACCACAGCAAGTCCGGCCTGCTGCAACGTGTGCGTGATTCTAAGGTGACCCTGACTGAGGCTGAAGCCGTGACGCTCGAATTTCTCGATACACACACCGTCAAACGCCGAACCCATCTTTGCGGCAACAGCGTGTGGCAGGACCGGCGATTCCTGCGTCGCTACATGCCGCTGGTTGAAGATTGGTTTCACTACCGGATCATCGATGTCTCCAGCATCAAGGAACTGGTCAAGCGTTGGCACCCGAAGGTCGTGAAGGAACTGAAGAAAAACACCGAGCACCGGGCGCTTGCGGACGTTCGCGAGTCGATCGACGAGCTCAGGTTCTATCGCGAAAGGTTTTTCACGATCAGGGATTGAACCAGCTCGCGTTGATCGCCTTTTCTCTGCTCACCAAGCGCCCAATCAATGTGCTCGCGGACCATTGGGCTTGCGGCGTTTCGTTTGCTCGCGAGCGCATCCACAATGGAAGGGCTTGTCGGCGCATTGCCGAGTGCGACGGCGAGATTGCGCTGCCACTGCTCGAAATTGACTCTTCGCAGGGCCATGCCTTGAGTGCTTTCAAGAAAGGTCGTCTCATCCCATGAGAAGAGTTCCAAGATATCGGCGGAATCCAGTCCGTGCCTCGGCGCGAAGTCCGATTCGCGTGTGCGTGGCGCGTCGCGATTCCAAGGACACACGATTTGGCAATCATCGCAGCCGAATATGCGGTTGCCGATCAATGGCCTGAGATCTTCCGGAATCGCGGTTTTGTGCTCGATGGTGAGATAGGCGATGCAGCGCCTCGCATCCAATTGCCGCTCCGCCGTGATGGCTCCAGTCGGACAAATAGTCATGCAGGCGCGGCAGTTGCCACAGAGGTCCTCATCCGCATTCCCGTCGCGAGCATCCACGGGCAAAGGGAGATCAGTGAACACCTCGCCGAGAAAGAACCAAGAGCCCGCTCGCCGGTCCAATAGCAAGGTGTTCTTGCCAATCCATCCAATGCCCGACTTCTCGGCGAGCGCTTTTTCAAGCACCGGTGCCGAGTCGGTGAAGGCGCGATAGTTGCCCAATCCCTCCGATTCTTCTTGAACAATCCGGGCCAGCGATGCGAGACGTTTGCGCACCAGCTTGTGGTAATCGCGGCCAAGGGCGTAACGTGCGACATAGGCCTTGGCGGAGTCGGCGAGCACGGAAATAGGCTCCGCCCCGTCGGACAGGTAGTTGATGCGCGCCGTGATCACTCTCGCCGTACCCGGTTCCAAAACTTCGGGATTGAGCCGCTTTTCCAAATTGCGGCGCATGTAGCCCATCTCGCCTTGTGCGCCGCGCTCGAGCCAAGCCTCTAGATGGGCCTTGTAACGCGAGAGATCCGTATCGGTGATAGCGATGGCGTCGAACCCCATATCTGTACCAATCGCCTTGATTCGATCGGCCAAGGCTTCGAAGTGCTCCGCACGGCTTGACTTGAGGCTCGTCATAACCTGTGAAGGCTCGCTTTCCATTGCGACACTATAATAGCCCGGAAAATTCACCAGTCCGCTCCTGTTCGCATGTATCCTATTGAAGCCCATGAAGATATTGCCCCGTAGCCACAAACACGGTTTGCATCAGCGCCCGCTTTGCGGCTTCTGGTTGGATCTCTTGCCCCGGATTCGCACATTCGCTGAAGGAGTAGGGGTATCTACGCTTATCGTCGCGAGCACGAATCCGGGGCAAGATCTCTCAACCAGAGTTCCGCACACTGGTGAAATTTCCGGGCTAGTGGGCTGTTAGGGACTTCCGGTATTTCTCTTGCTGGAGCGCGTCTATTCCCGAGCCTCAATTCTCGCTATTGAAGAGCGAGTGATCGGTGGAGACTCAGAAATTGCCTTCGAACTCATGAGGCGGGCGGGGACGGCCGCCTACCGGCTGATGCTCGAGAGATTTCCCGAGGCACGGCGCATCCAAGTCTTGTGTGGGTCGGGGAACAATGCGGGTGATGGCTATGTGTTGGCCGCACTCGCCGAAGCTGAAAGCGAGGCGACGGGAAAGCGCATTGAGGTGCTCCGGGTTGGGAGGCTACCGAAGTCTGGCCACGCCGCTTGGCACGCCTACAAGATGGCGCAAGAGGCGGGGGTCTCAATCGTGCAAGCCAAGGAGACCAACGGCATTGTCTTCGAAGCCGACCTGGTGGTGGATGCGCTGCTCGGCACGGGGGTCGGCGGTGCGCTTCGATCGAGTTTCGCCGAGGCCATTCAAGCCATTAACGCATCGCCAGCAAAGATCCTCTCGCTCGACATCCCCTCCGGAATGAACCCCGACACCGGCAGCGCGGAGGGCGTGATCGTGCAGGCCGATGCGACCATTACCTTTATTGGTGCCAAACGCGGGATGGTGACCGGCGGCGGCAAGGCCGCGACCGGAAGTTTGGTTGTCGATCGCTTGGGGTTGTCCGATGCCGACTACGATGCCCATCCTGGTCATCGGCAGTTCCGCTGGGAAGACGTGCGCACTTGGCTGCCGCGACTCGAGGCCGATGCCCACAAACATCAGTTTGGGCACCTGCTGGTCATCGGCGGGGACTTTGGAATGGGCGGTGCCGCGATCATGGCGGCGCAGAGCGCATTGCGCGTCGGCACGGGCCTCGTCTCCTTAATGACAAGACCAGAGCATATCGCGGCAGCACTCGCCGTATGTCCCGAGGTCATGGTCATAGGCGTTTCGGAATATCCGCAGGAAATCTTGGAAGCGCAAAAACCCAATGCCCTGTTGATAGGGCCAGGGCTGGGTGAAGGCGAATGGGGAGAACGTCTGTTGCAGGCTGTCGCCGAGGTCGATGTGCCTATGCTGGCCGATGGAAGCGCCCTCACGCTCATGGGCGAACAACTGGGTGCAAGGCGAGTGAACAAGCCAAACAAGCTCGCGGTAATCACCCCGCATCCCGGTGAGGCCGCGCGGCTGCTTGGCTGCGGCACCCGGGATGTCAGTGAAGATCGCTTCACGGCAACGGCGGAACTCTGTCACAAGATGGAAGCCGTCACTCTGCTCAAAGGCGCCGGAAGTTTGATCGCCGATGCGCACGGCGATGAATCCGATATCTCCATCTGCGTGCAGGGCAATCCCGGCATGGCCACTGCAGGTTCGGGGGATGTGCTGGCTGGCATCATCGGCGGATTGCTCGCGCAAGGCCGAACGCCAATGGAAGCCACCCTCTGCGGGACCTGCCTACACGCGGCATCGGGTGACCTTGCCGCGCGCGATCTCGGGCAAAGAAGCCTCAATGCGACGGATATACTCTCTCGCCTACCGGAGCTCTTGAGAGATCTTGACTGAGCCCCGAATCGTCGTCGGCGAGGATGCCATGATTGCATTCGGCAGAGCACTCGCTGCTGAATTGGGCAATTCGTGTTTGATCACCCTCTCTGGCGACTTGGGCACTGGCAAGACCACCGTAGCGCGCGGTCTGCTTCGCGGATTGGGATACGAGGGACGTGTCAAGAGTCCCACCTACACCCTCGTCGAACCCTATGAATGTGGCGGCAAATCCATTTATCATTTTGATTTTTACCGCATCGAGAATCCGCTCGAACTAGAACTGGTGGGTATTCCCGAACTCTTGACGCTTCCCGCGATTCGGCTGGTCGAATGGCCGAGCTTCGCCGGGCCATACTTGCCCGAAGCGGACCTGCAAATACAGCTTGAGGTAGCTGGTGAGGGACGACTCGTGACCATTAAGGGTGCCAAGGGGTGAACGCATGAAACGCTCCCTACTTGCCGTTACTTTGCTCGCCCTCGCACTGCCCGTGCAGAGCGCGGACATCACCGGACTTCGCTTCTGGCAATCCCCGGACAAGTTGCGGGTAGTGTTTGATGTCGATGAGCCGGTGGAATACGAAGTGTCGGTACTTGAAGACCCATACAGGGTTGTGGTGGATATCGAGTTGTCGCAGGCGGTTGATTCGCTTGAGGAAACGATTCGAAACGCGGACTTCAGCGATACGGCGCTGCGGTCGGTGCGCACTGCTCCACGCAACGATACGGACTACAGACTCGTCTTGGATTTGCGAGAAGCCATGGTCCCCAGCGCGTTCAAACTGGCACCGGCCGGCCCGTACAGCCACCGCTTGGTGGTTGATCTTACCAGCGTCACGCGACGCGCACGCGACCAAGCAGCCGTTACGGTCGAGGGAGCGGCTCGCGATGTCATTGTCGCGGTGGACGCGGGGCACGGTGGCGACGACCCTGGAACGCTTGGCACGGGAAAGCTACCGGAGAAAGTCGTCGTCCTCGCGATCGCCAAACGCCTGCATAGGCTACTGAACGAGCGACCGGGATTCAGGGCTGAGCTGGTGCGCACCGGGAACTACTTCATTGCCCTGACCAGACGTGTTCAGATCGCTCGTTCGCTGCCTGCCGACGTGTTCGTGTCCGTTCATGCCGATGCGGCGCACAACAAGTCCGCCAATGGCATCACCGTCTATACCCTGTCGGAGAAAGGTGCCAGTGACGAAGAGGCACGCAGAATTGCCGATCTCGAGAACAATTCGGACCTGATTGGAGGTGTCTCGGAAATCGATCTGCGAGAACAGGAGGATATGCTGGCAAGGGTGCTCCTGGACATGTCTATGGATGCAACTCAGGTGCGTAGCATGGAACTGGCGCAGACCGTGATTAGGGAACTCGGAGCCGTTGCAAAGCTTCGTCCACGTCCGCACGGTCAAGCCCCCTTCCGGGTGCTCAAGTCGCCCGACGTGCCTTCCATACTCGTCGAGACGGGCTATCTCTCGAATATGCAGGACTACCGCAAACTCATTGACCCTAATTATCAAGAACGCCTCGCCAAAGCCATGACCAAGGGCATCGTTGAATTCGTTCATGCGAATCCGCCACCAAACACGAAGGTTGCGGCGAATCTCGCGGAGCAGCCAACCCAATACGAAATCCGCCGCGGCGACACGCTTTCGGCGATCGCTAGTCGTTTTGGCGTATCCACCGCCGATCTTCGCCAAGCCAACGCGCTTGGCAGTGATCGAATCAAGATCGGCCAAGTCTTGATCATCCCCAAGACATGAACGTCATCCGACGCCTCGACCCCTTGGTCGCGGACCAGATCGCCGCCGGAGAAGTGGTGGAGCGTCCGGCCTCCATTGTCAAGGAACTGATCGAGAACGCCTTGGATGCGGGCGCTTCGTGCATTCATGTGGACATAGAGCAGGGCGGCATACAGCGTATCCAAGTCGAAGACGATGGAAGCGGCATTGAGGCGGTGGATTTGCCGCTGGCGATCGAGCGCCATGCCACCAGCAAGATCAGCGCTTCGGAAGATCTGGCCAGTATCGCGACGCTGGGCTTTCGTGGCGAGGCATTGGCAAGCGTGGCTTCGGTCGCGCGCCTGAGCATCACCTCACGAACCGAGGTGGCAGACACCGCTTGGTGCATCCATGTCGGCGAGAGCCAAGACCCGGTGGTCAAACCGGCCGCACAGGCGAAGGGTACGCGCGTCTTGGTCGAAGATCTCTTTTCGCGCGTGCCGGCGCGGCGCCGATTCTTAAAATCCCCGAATGCGGAATTCAGCGCCATCGAACGCATTTTCGTACGCCAAGCCCTTGCCTGCCCAGAGGTCACCTTCAGCCTCAGCCGTGATGGAAGGGAACTCTTGAATCTTCTCTCAGCCACCTCTGAGACAGAAATGAACCAACGCATGGACCGGCTCATCGGCAAGGATTTCACGGAAAAATCCGTGCCGATCGATGTTCAGCGCGGAAGCCTGCGCCTCTATGGCCGGGTCGGGCTGCCGACCAATTCGCGCGCCAGGGCAGACCGGCAGACTTGCATCATCAATGGTCGCCCGGTCACCGACCGGCTGTTCGCCGTGGCGGTTCGGCAGGCCTTCAGCGATGTGCTGTTTCATGGTCGCCATCCGATCTTCCTATTGAATCTCGAACTCGACCCCGCCGATATTGATGTCAACGTGCATCCCACCAAGAACGAGGTGCGCTTTCGCGATGCGAGGCTGGTGCGCGATTTCGTGTTCGGCAGCCTTCACCGGGCACTCAAGAGCCTGCGACCAGAATCCATGCCCGGCGCAAGTCGCTCAGAACCCAAGCCGAGCAGCGGCGGCGCGGCCAGTTCGCTGTTCGAATACGAGTACCAGCATCGGGAAGGCTCTGATTTCCCGGTCGCTCGGGATCACTCAATGGCACCGGAGACGCAAGGCCAATCGGATGTCCCGCCGCTCGGATTCGCGTTCGGACAATTGCACAACATCTACGTGCTGTCGGCCAATCGCGAGGGCCTGGTGCTCACCGACATGCATGCGGCGCACGAACGTATTCTCTATGAGCGTCTGAAGCGCGAGTTTCACGGCGGTAAGGTGAGTACGCAGCTCTTGCTACTTCCAATCTCAATCGAAGTCAGTCACGCCGAAGCGGATTTGGTGGAAGAGTCCGGCGAGAAGCTCTCCTTGCTTGGCTTTGAAATGGACCGTCAGGGACCCACACGGCTACTTGTCCGCAGCGTCCCCAGCCTGCTTGGCAATGCCGATGTCGAGCGGCTGGTTCGCGATGTTCTGCCCGACCTTGAAGAATTCGGCGCATCACAGGCGGTTTCCGAAACCCAAGACCGGCTGCTCTCCAGCATGGCCTGCCACTCGGCTTGGCGCGCCGGCGATGCCATGAGCACGACCGAGATGGACAGGCTCTTGCGACGCATGGAGCGCACCGAGAACTTCGCGCAATGCAACCACGGGCGCCCAACCTACGTCACTTGGTCGATTGAAGACCTTGATCGATTGTTTATGCGCGGACAGTAGACTTGGCAGGCGAAGCGAGACTCACATGCCTCATGGGTCCCACCGCGACTGGGAAGACCGATCTTGCCATTGAACTTGCGAGCTCCCTGCCTGTGGACCTCATCAGCGTGGATTCCGCCATGGTCTATCGAGGGATGGATATAGGCACGGGCAAACCCGTCCAAGCGACCATGAAAGAAATCCCGCACGGACTGGTGGACATCCGTGACCCCGCCGATGCCTATTCGGTGTATGACTTTCTCACCGATGCACGGGCGCTCATCAAAAAGAGTCAGCACAAGGGTCGCCTGCCACTGCTTGTTGGGGGCACCATGCTCTATTTTCGTGCGCTCAAAGAAGGCCTCGCCGAGCTCCCCAAGAGCGACGCGCGGGTGCGCGCAGAAATTGAAGCGCGCGGACACGCCGAAGGCTGGCGGACGCTATACCAAGAACTCAAGCGACTCGATCCCTGCGCCGCAGCCGGCATGGCACCTGAAAACGCTGCCCGTATCACTCGCGCCTTGGAAGTCACGGCCATTTCTGGACGACCCATTTCTTGGTGGTGGCAGGCTGGAAATCGCGGCGGCTGGCGCGACGATCACAAGTGCCAAGCCTGTGAGATCACCCTCGACCATCCGAGCCGGCAAGCGCATTGGGCGCTCATGGAAAAGCGATTAGACAGCATGTTTGAGCGAGGTTTGGTTGAAGAGGTCGCAGGTCTTAAGCATTCCGATATGGGCCTGTCATCCGAGAGCGTCTCCATGCGAGCGGTCGGCTATCGTCAGATCTGGCGAGGTCTCGATGTCGGCTGGAGCCGGTCTGAGATGCGCGAGGCTACCTTCACGGCCACTAGGCGTCTTGCCAAGCGTCAGCGCACTTGGCTGCGAAGTTTTCCTGATGCGAATCGCTTCGCCTGCGACGACCCAACCACCGCATCACAGATTCGAGAACTCGTTGAGCGGGATCTCGAAGCGATGAATTCCACATGATTTTCGAGCGTCCGCCAGCCGGAGACCAGGCGCTCTGCGTCATGCCGACCTCCGATGACTGTCCCTACGATGAGGAGGAACTCAAGGAGCAGGGCAGCGAACTGGCGGAACTCGTCAATTCGCTTGACTTGGTCACACTCGATGTCATCTTCTTCAATGTGCGGCGCATACGGCGCGGAACCTATTTGGGCCCAGGACAACTCGATGCGATTCGGCAGCGGCGCGCGGAACTCGATGCCGACCTCGTGGCCATCGGCATAGAGCTGTCCGCCGCGCAGCAACGAAACCTGGAGAAGGCACTCGATTGCAAGGTGCTGACACGCACCGAAGTCATTCTCATGGTGTTCTCCGAACGCGCGCGCAGCCATGAGGGCATGCTGCAAGTCGAACTTGCCGAGCTCCAGCATTCCGCCACGCGAGTCGTGAGCGGATGGACACACCTTGACCGACAGAAGGGCGGCATAGGTCTAAGGGGCGCCGGCGAGACGCAAGCCGAAGCGGACCGCCGTCAGATCGCCGCGCGCATACGCAAGCTGCGCGGAGAACTCGGCAAGGTTGCCCGTCGGCGCGATTCCGGGCGCCGCAAGCGCGTTCGGGCAGGGGTTTCGAGCGTCGCCTTGGTCGGCTACACCAACAGCGGTAAATCAACCTTGTTCAACCGGCTCACCGGGGCGGAGGTCTCTACCCGAGATCGTTCGTTTGAAACACTTGACCCGACCTTGCGCCGGGTCGAGCTGCCGAGACGCGAGCCCGCCGTGCTGGTTGATACCGTCGGCTTCGTGCGCGAACTCCCACAAAGCTTGGTCGCCGCCTTTCGCGCCACGCTGGAAGAGGCGGTGCAGGCGGACCTCTTACTACTGGTGACCGATGTTTCGGCACCTGATCGCATACAGAGGCGAGAATCCGTCTTGAAAGTACTTCTGGATATAGGTGCTCGCGACATCCCGCGTCTTGAAGTGGCGAATAAGGTTGATCTCGTCAATGAGGAGGCGGTACCGACCGGGCCGAATCTCTGCCCCGTGAGTGCCCTCAAGGGAACCGGTATGGATGCCTTAAGGCAGCAGATTTCCCTCGCGCTCGGCATCGGCGATGTCCATCGGCTATCCATCACGCCGAGTGCTGCGGGGGTTCGTTCACACCTCTATGGGCTCGGTGCGGTGATCGCAGAGAGCAGCGACTCCGACGGCACCATTCAACTCAAGGTGCGGCTCTCGTCCGCACGCCTGAACGCACTCTTGAAGGAGCAAGGGGTTGCGCTCGGGTGAGGTCAATACATAATGTCTACCCCTTACTATAGGTGTATCAAACCGATCATTAAGCGAGGAGCGCACCAGATGCATGACAATTCGCACATCGCGACTTGGATCGCCAAGCAGGAAATCGCCGAACTGCGACGACTCTACGCGCGCGCCACCGATCTGATCGGCATGGTGACGGAAGAATCCATTGCCGAAGGCCGCGCCATCTACCATCGCATATTCACCCCGGATGCCTCCATAGGCGCCGTCGGCATTGATCCCGCCGAAGGGCCTGATGCCTGGCTTGACGTGGTCGCCAACGCTTTGAAGGACTACGAGTCCACCCAGCACCTGATCGGCACACAGCTTGTCGAATTGGGCGCGCTGCCCGATGCCGACGGCAATGGCGGGGCGGCCAGCATGCTGAGTTATCTACAGGCTTGGCACTCGACGGCCGATGAAGTCTGGCTGTTCATGGGAACCTATAAGGACAAGCTATCCTATGGCAGCAAGAGCGGCTGGCAGATCAATGAAATGACGCTCGAGCAGATTGCCATGGAGCGGCGGCCCTTGGGCAGTTAGATCCGCGCTAGGACTTGCGCGTAGAGCATGCGGCCTTGCCAAGGGACGATGGATTCTCTCCAATAGACCGCGCCGCAACAAGACTCGTATCGGGCGGGTTGCGGATAGGTGTCGAAGAGGTTCTCCGCCCCGATTCGAATTCGATACCCGTTTCCGAAGTACCAACTGAATTGCGCGTCGAACATGATCTCAGCATCGAAGCGTTGAATTTCTTCAAGACTGTTTGAGTCCGCGTTCTCGTGCTCGCCGTAGTAGCGGGCTCTGACCATCAGCTCGACTGCATTCCAGTCATGCGTGAGAGTCACATTGCCCCTCGCAACCGGCAGAATGTTTTCCAAGTCAAACTCCGTCTCCCGGTCGATGAAGCTGCCGCGCTTGAGGATTTCGGTGCGGTTGTGATTCACCGCCACGCGCAATTCTGTCTGCCCAAATCGGCTGTCGAATTCATAGCCGGCGACCAGATCGACCCCCGAGGTGCGCGTGTCCACATCGTTGGTAAAGAACCGCAACTCGGCGATGTCCGTGGCACCCACCACCTGAAGATTCTGCAGCGCCCGCCGATCATCCTCGTCAAGCTCGAACACGGAGGACAGCACGATGCGGTCCGAGAGCTCAATGCGATAGTAGTCGAGCGTGAAACTCAGGCCGTTGTCGAAGTTCGCGGCGGCACCGAGGGTCAAGGACCAAGAATCCTCCGCATCAAGCGGTTCGCTTCCGAATAGGCCCGAGGCTGGATGGTCGGCGGGAAACACCCCTTGTGCGACCGGGAAGCCCCGCGCGTTGATACGCGTCGATACATTGGCGGTTGATATCTGGCCGGGTGTCGGAGCACGAAAGCCGGTGCCGATTGATCCCCTCAGATTGATCGACTCGCTGACCCCGTATCTCGCCGCCAGCCTGCCGATGCCGACATTGCCGAAGTCCTCAAAGTCCTCGTAGCGCAGGGCGAGATCGACCAAGAGATTATCAGCCACATCGACTTCGAGGTTTGCATAGGCCGCGTAGCTTGCACGTTCGTAGTCGGATGCGAACGCAGGTGGATACCCGGGGAATCCGTTCGACCCCACCGCGAGCGCGTTGTTGATGGGGTCGCCGTACGGACAGAGTCCTCCCACCCGTTCAAAACCGGGGATCCGGCACTGTATCTCGACGAGGTCGTCATTCGCATCCGCGTCCACCTCCGCCTGGGTGATCTCGAAATTGAATGGGTCTTGGCGTGCGAACGGGCCGACAACGTAGGAAGCTTCGCCGCCTTCGCCAATCTCATAGCCCTCGCGCCGATACTCCAAGCCGAACGCTAAGTGCTTTGGGCGCGTGCCAGCCTTTGCGAGTTCCAGCGTGAAATCGGCGTTGAGCGCAAGTTCGTCATTGGACAGGTCGCCTGGACGGAAGCTGGTGGGTGTTTGCGGACCCATTGAAGGGTTGAGAGTGTTGGCAATGCGATAGCCGATCTCGCTCCTGCCGTAGCTTGCCGATAGGTCAAATGCGAGGCCATTTCCCGATGCGCCATCGATGCCGACGACAAGGCTAGCGTCCATCACCCTTCCAGAGAACTGCGGCGTGAATCCGGCCGGATACAGCGTGGCGCGCGGATCATAAATGCTGCCATCGGCAAGGCGCACAGGCAGCAGTTGGGTCACGCCGGGGCGACGGTAAAAGAAGCCTCCGGTCGAATCGCGCTGTGAATAGCCGCCGAAGGAATAGAGCGCGAAATCATTGGCAAGCGGCCACTCGGCATTGAAGGCCGCCATCCATTGCTCCCGTTCGGGTTGTCCCCAAATCTGCGCGGGCCGTTTGAACTCGCGGTCACCGCCAATGCGGTGGTAATTTTCGGCAAATCGTCGGTCGAGATCGTCGGGAACGCCGTCACTCAAAGGCAAGACCTGCAAGAGTTCTCCGTTTTCTCCATAGGTGTAGGTGAAGGCATCGGGACCGTAATAGTCGACGCCGCCGAGTCGCAATTCACTCGCCGTGGCCTCGAAAGGCTGTAGACCGGATTGGCCAATGGTAAGGTCATAGGCTTGCGAACGGCTGGTGGGTGACACTTCCGCATACTGAGCGCTCATGTGCATGAACCCCTGCTCGCCAAGCGCGAACCCGCCGCTCGCTTCAAGCCGCAGTTCTTCGCCGTCGCCTTCTTCGTAGCCCCCATAGCGGGCGGCGGCTTCGAATCCCGAAGCCGCGTCTTTGAGATTGAAGTTGATCACACCGGCGATGGCATCCGAACCATAGAGGGCCGCAGCACCATCGCGAAGAATTTCCATGGAGGCGATGGCACCCGATGGCAGCCCGCTCAAGTCCGCGCCATGCGGCCCGAAACCACCGAGGCGGATCAGGGCACCGCGATGTCGACGTTTGCCATTGATTAGTACCAGGGTGTGATGCGAGTCGAGACCGCGCAACGAACTGGGTCGAATAAAGGCGGCGCCGTCCGAAATCGGGTGACGCTGCAGGAAGAACGAGGGAACAACGTTGCTGATGACATCCAAGAGGTCGGAGGAATTGACGCTGTCGATGACTTCCGTATCGAAGAAATCCACCGGCACCGGCGTTTCGATCGCCGCTCGCGCCCGGTGGCGCGTGCCAATGGTGACGATTTCTTCGATTATCGCCTGTGCATGCTCTCCATCATCATAGGATGCCTCGGCAATCGCCGACAGCGGTGCCAAGGCGATGACCAACAGATGCTTGCAAGAACACTTCATAGCCCGACTTGACTTTCCGCTTGCGCGGGAGTCATCCTCTTTTTCGTTTGCGATGTCAATTGATTCGAGCATAGCGTTCGCTTAATTGGGTGAGCCGCCGTATGCGCTCGTCTTGATCCATCCATCGGCCGCGCAGCATGACGGCGCGAACACCTGAAGTATGACGAATATCTTCAAGCGGATTCGCGCCGAGCAGCAACAGATCCGCCGCGACCCCCTCGGCGATACGTTCAAACTCATCTTGCATATCGATCACCCTCAGGTGTTCACGAGAAACGCCGGAACGATCGCCAACCGCGACAATTCGATCTTGCCCGACCATCACATCCGCTTCGATCAGGCCTTGTTCACGCGGGGTGACAAGATGCCCGTTGGTGAAGAGATAGGGCTCGGCATACGAGATGCCCGCCAAGAACAGCAGCAATACTGCTGAAAGCAGCTTTCGCGCCATACGGATTTCCCTCGTTCCCTTCGCGGGTAGATGGTAATTGAAAGCGGACGGCGGCGAAAGGCAGATTCCAAGCTCCCATTCACTATGAATCACTGCTTAGCCTGTTAGAATTCCTTTCGATTCTCTAGGTACAGAATTATGAACTGGAATGAAGGCGACGGTGATCAGGATCCTTGGGGTCGCCGCAACCGAGGCCCGCAGGCCCGCTCGCAAGGATCCCCAAGTTCGGGGGGCGGCGGCTCGGGCGGCTTCATGCGCTTCCTGCGCTTCGGATCAGGCCCGGGGGCGACCACTGGACCACTGGTATTTTTGATCGTCATTGTCGTGATCGCCTATGTCGTGCTGGGGCTCTACCAACTTGACCAATCGCAGAGAGGCGTGGTGCTGCGCTTCGGCGAGCTTCGCGAAGAGTTGCTGCTGCCCGGACTCAGTTGGCAGCCGCCGGTCATCGACAGGGTAACGAAAGTCAATGTCACGCGCGTGAACTCGCACGATCACACGGATCTGATGTTGACCGAGGACGAGAACATCGTCAATGTGAAGCTCAGCGTGCAATACGTCGTCGGTGACCCCAAGGCGTTCACCACAGAGATTCTCCAGCCCGGGGTGGCATTGGAGCACGCCACCGAGAGTGCGCTTCGCCATGTTGTCGGCGGCTCGTCAATGGATCAGGTCATCACTGAAGGCCGGGCGGAAGTCGCAGCGGAAGTGCAGTCGCGATTGCAGACCTATTTGGACCGCTACCGATCGGGGCTGCGCGTGGTCAAGGTCAACATCGATGAGAGCGGCCCGCCTGCGCAGGTGCAGGATGCCTTCGACGATGTGCAAAAAGCCAAGGAGGACGAGGTGCGGCTCAGGAACGAAGCGAACGCCTATGCCGAAAAGGTCGTACCTGAAGCGCGTGGCGACGCGCAAAAGCAGCTCGAGGAAGCCAACGCCTACCGAGACCAGGTAATCGCTGAAGCCAAGGGTGAAGCCGAACGCTTCAAGAAGCTCTTGGCGGAGTATCAGCTCGCCAAGAATGTGACGCGCGACCGGCTGTATATCGATGCCATGGAGTCGGTGCTATCGAATTCCACCAAGGTGATGGTTGACGTGGAAGAAAGCAACAACGTACTTTTCCTGCCGCTTGATCAATTGACGGCGACCGCCATCGCGAGGGAGAGGCAGCAGCAGTCGCTCGCCAACACGGACGACAGCCTCGCCAGTAATTTGACCCGCTCGAGTGGCGATAGCGCGAGCGGCTTTGACCGTCCGAGGAGATAGCCATGTCACTGAAAAATCTCATAGCCGTCGTCCTCGGCATTCTCGTCATCCTCCTGCTCTTTATGAGCTTTTACACGGTGGAGCAAACCGAACGGGCGGTGCTGCTTCGTTTCGGCGCCGTATCCAAGGCTGATGTTTCACCTGGACTGCATTTCAAACTGCCCATTGCCGATGAGGTGAAACGAACCGAGGCGCGGGTGCTCACGGTCGATTCAGAGCCTGAGCGCTACTTCACGCTTGAGAAAAAGCCCTTGATCGTAGATTCCTTCGTCAAGTGGCGTGTCGATGATGTCTCCAGCTACTATACGGCGACCGGATTCGATGACAACGCCGCGCGTCTTAGAATCGCTGAGCGGGTCAACGAAGGATTAAGAAACCAGATCAGCCGCCGCGACATGCACGAAGTCATTTCGGGTGAACGCGATCAACTCATGCGCGAACTCACCGAGCAGCTCGATGTCGCCATGCGCCGTGAATTCGGCATTCGCGTGCTCGATGTTCGCGTCAAACGCATCGACCTGCCACCGGAAGTGAGCGTGGCCGTGTATCAGCGCATGAATTCGGAACGCGAGATCGAGGCCCAGCAGCATCGCGCCGCTGGACGAGAGCTGGCGCTTGGTATCAACGCCGATGCCGATCGACAAGTGGTGGTCATAGGCGCTGAAGCCTATAGAGAGGCCGAAGAGCTGCGCGGCGATGGCGATGCGGAGGCGGCTCGAATCTATGCCGAAGCCTTCAACCAAGATCCCGAATTCTACGAGTTCTACCGTAGTGTCAATGCCTATGTGAAGGTGTTCGCGGACAAGGGCGATGTGCTGGTGCTCGACCCCAAGAGCGATTTCTTCAAGTACCTTGAAAAATCGGGGCAGTAAAGGGAGTCCCCCCCTTCGACGCGGAGTCAAATCCGCTGCGCGGATTTGACTCCGCGTCGAAGGGGGGCGTGCGGCCTCGGTGTTTCTTAGGCCATGAATATGCGTGACTCTCGGCTTCCGGAAGGGGTGGAAGATGTCTTGCCGCCTCACGCCCGTGCACTTGAAGGCTTGCGCCGTGCGATTCTTGACATGCTGCACGCGCATGGATACGACTATGTGCTTTGTCCAGTGTTCGAGTATCTCGATTCATTGCTTGTGGGTGCCGGTGCGGACTTGGAACTGCAAACCTTCACCTTCACCGACCGCCAGAGCGGTCGCTTGCTCGGCCTGCGCGCGGACCTCACCTCGCAAGCACTACGCATCGATGCCAGTAGAGTCCGACGCGAGGGCGTCACGCGCCTTTGCTACTCCGGCCCGGTTGCCAGAGCCCAGCCCGAAGGTGTGTTCGCCATGCGCGAATCTCAGATTATTGGGGCAGAACTCTTCGGTTCGGACAGCCAGTCCGCCGATGCCGAAATCGTCTCACTCATGGCGGGTGTCCTCAGCCTCGCGGGCATCACCCGACCATTTATCGAAGTTGGACATGTCGGCATCGTCGCGGAACTCGTCGCAGAACTTGAGCTCGATGCGAAGCAACGAACCCGTCTCTACGCGGCCCTGCATCGAAAAGCCTATGAGGAGGTCAGGGAACTCACCAAAGGCTGCGGACGGGCGGGGCCTGCGCTCGTGGCGCTCACCGACCTCTTCGGCGACGAGGACACGCTCAAGTCCGCGCACGAGGTGTTCATGGACGCGCCCGGCCAAGTCTTGCGGCGACTCAAGGAGCTCGAATCCTTTGTCGAGCTGCTCAGGCAGCGGGTGCCTTCAGCCATATTGCGCATCGACCTCGCCGAGACCACTGGCTTCTCCTATCACACGGGGCTGGTGTTTGCCGCCTATTCGAAGGATTCTGGACAAGTACTTGCGCGTGGAGGCAGGTACGACGGTTTGGGTGGGCGCTACGGGCGCCCGCGTCCGGCCGTCGGATTTGATCTCGACCTCGCGCGATTCCCAATCGGAGCCGATGCGCAATCTCGCACGACTTGGGTGCCCAAGAGCCAAGAGATGAGCGAAGCACAACGGCAAGCTCGGCAGACGCGCATGGCGAACCTTCGAGAAGAAGGCTGGCGTGTTGTCGAGGCACTCTCGGAAGATGAGCCGATGCCGGAAGGGGTGAGCCACAGGCTCATCTTGGGTGAGGCGAACGAATGGCGACCTGAGCCTCTATAGGAGACCGGCTAGTGGCGAAAGCGGTAGTCGTACTGGGCACCCAATGGGGCGATGAGGGGAAAGGCAAGATCGTTGACCTGCTGACCGAGTCGGCCGACGCGGTGGTGCGATTTCAGGGTGGTCACAATGCGGGGCACACCTTGGTCATAGGCAACCAGAAGCACGTCCTGCACTTGGTGCCTTCCGGTATCTTTCGCGACCAAGTTGTCTGCATGATTGGCAATGGCGTGGTGCTGGAGCCCAGAGCGCTCGTGGCAGAAATCGACAAGCTGCTCGATCACGGCATTCCCGTGAGTGATCGGCTTCGAATCAGCCCCGCGTGCCAGCTCATACTCCCCTACCACCAAGCTCTGGACCTTGCCCGCGAGCACGCGCGGGGGTCTGCGAAGATCGGCACGACCGGCCGGGGCATAGGCCCCGCCTACGAAGACAAGGTGGCGCGGCGCGGCATTCGCTTGGCGGACCTCGCGGATGAAAGTCGATTCGCGGCGCACCTGCAGGAGGTGCTCGCGTATCACAACTTCGTCTTGAAACATTACCACCAAGCGAAGACCATCGATTATGCACAGGTACTTGAGTCGAGCCTCGCTGCGGGCGAACGGCTGCTGCCACTCGTTGACGATGTTGTGGCTTCGCTGCACAGATTGCGATTGGAAGGAGGGTGCATACTCTTTGAAGGCGCACAGGGTTCTCTGCTTGATGTTGACCTTGGCACCTATCCATTCGTGACTTCCTCCAACACCACTGCCGGCGGCACTGCCATAGGCAGTGGCTTTGGACCGCTGCACCTCGACTACATCCTTGGCATCACCAAAGCCTATGCGACGCGCGTCGGATCAGGTCCGTTTCCCACCGAACTCAATGATCCTGTTGGCGAACAGCTTGCCGAGCGCGGTCATGAATTTGGATCGACTACCGGACGACCGCGCCGCTGCGGATGGTTCGATGCCGTCGCGCTTCGGTCCGTGGTGCTCATTAATAGCGTCTCCGGCCTCTGCATCACCAAACTCGATGTGCTGGACGGCTTGGAGTCCATCAAGCTGTGTATTGCTTACGAGCAGGATGTGCAGGGCACGTCAACCGCACGGGACTATGCGGAGGTCACGCCCATCTATGAGGAACTCCCAGGCTGGCAAGAATCCACCCAAGGCGTTCGCAGACTTGACGAGCTGCCCAAGAACGCGCTTGCCTACCTGCGTAGAATTGAAGAGGTCGTCGGTTGTCCTTTGGATATCATATCGACTGGCCCGGAACGCTCTGAAACAATAGTTCTGAAGCGGATATTCGATTAGTTTGACTGGTGCTCAACCATGCTTGACTCACAATTGCTCGAGATCCTCATCTGTCCGGTATCGGGTGGAAAATTGGTGTACCGCCAAGACCTATCCGAACTCTGGTGCGAGACCAGCGCGCTTGCCTATCCGGTAAGAGACGACATCCCCATCATGCTGGAGTCGGAAGCCCGCAAGCTCGACGAGGGTGAGTGGACCAACGAATCACTTCCGCATTGAGGGGAGCGCTCTCGTCAGCAGCTTCTTCCAGCAGTTCTCGTTATTGTCATTATTGCTGCGTGACTTTCTCCGAATCGGTTAGCATACGGTATTCGATTCGAACATATTACTAACCGGAACTTACGAATGAGTCCTACGAGTCCCACGCTCTTCGCCGACAAGGTGATGCCCGATGTGGCGGTGGGTGCCAAACCGCATACCGAGGGCACGCTCGACTGGGTGGGCATGTCCGATATTCATCAGCCTTTGCGTATCTTGGACGCGGGTGAGGAACGCGAGGTCAGCGCCAAGATTCAAGTGTTCGTCGATCTTGACGATGCCACGGCGCAAGGCATTCACATGTCTCGCCTGTACCTCCTGCTTGACCAACACGCGCAAACACGGCCCCTTACGCCCGCCGGCCTCAAGCTGCTCTTGTCCTCTTTGCTTGAGACCCACCGCGACCTCAGCACGCGTGCGTTTATCCAATTCGACTTCGACTTTTTTCTGCGCCGCAATGCGCTTGTCTCCGAATATTCGGGTTGGAATGCATACCCTGTGACTATCAAGGGCGCACTTTCCGAAGGCCAAATGCATATAGAACTCGGCATCGGCGTGCTTTACTCATCGACCTGCCCTTGCTCGGCCGCACTGGCCCGCCAGCTCATCCAAGACCAGTTCCAAAAGGACTTCAATGCCCAAGGCCGGATTACCTTTAGCGAGGTGCGTGCTTGGCTGGGACGTCAAGAGAGCATTGTCGCCACCCCGCACAGCCAGCGCAGCTTCGCACGCCTACTGATGCGCCTTGCTGATCAGAGCGACGAATTCGGCATACAGGAGTTTATCGACATGTCCGAAGAAGCCCTTGAGACGCCCGTGCAGACGGCGGTCAAGCGCGAGGATGAACAGGCGTTCGCATTGCGCAACGGCCAGAACCCGATGTTCTGCGAAGACGCCGCGCGCAAGCTCAAAAGCGCGCTCAATAGGTGCGACAACGTGCTCGACTTCTGGTTGCGCGTCGAGCACTACGAAAGCCTGCACGCGCATGATGCCGTGTCCATCGTCACCAAGGGCGTACACGGCGGCTACTTGCCGATTCCGTAAGCTCAAGAGGGCATAAAAGGAGGGTGCCCAAGTGGAACTTGACTATTTGGCAGTGCTGGTGGCGGCAATAGCCGGTTTCGCGGCAGGTGCCCTGTGGTACTCGCCCATCCTGTTCGCCAAAGCTTGGCAGGAAGAGACCGGCATCACCGATGAAGTCGCTCGCGAGGGCAAGCCCGCCAAGACTTTTGGCATCACCTTTGTAATCACGCTCATTGCCGCCGCAGCAATGGATATGTTCCTTGACCCGGCAAGCATGGGCCTGCTTGGCTGCACGCTTGCCGGCCTTTGCGTTGGTTTGGTCTGGGTCGGCGGTTCCTTCGGCATCAACTATCTCTTCGAGCACAAGAGCCTGCGCCTGTGGTTCATCAATGCCGGCTATCACACGATTCAGTTCACGTTGATAGGCGTGGTGCTGGGACTCATGTCGTGAGACTCGCGGCGATCAGCCTGATCGCCGGGCTGATCGCAAGCCCTTGTTCGTTTGCGCAAAGCGCTTGGGATCTCGTCTTCAGACAGCAGCTCGATTGGACGAGTCGCGCGCATAGATCGATTCTGGCCCAAGACCTCACCAGCAGAGTCGCGCTGTTGGAATCCAACCTGCCGGACATGAGCGAAAGGGACCGAGAGTGGGTCGAACGGCTTGAGCAACGTATTGAGCGCCTCGGTGATGATGCCACCTCCAGCGAACGCGGCAAACTCTACCTCTCACGTCAGTATCAGCACCGCGCGCTGCTTGCGCATACGGACCAAGTAAAGCGTGAACTCTCTTGCGTGCAGAACGCGACCGACATTCATCAAGAAATGATTTGCTGGGGACAAGTTTCTGTCCAACTGCTCGACGGCGACCGGATCGATGTGGCCTTGGAGACCCTGCGCGACCATCGAATGATTCCGCGTCCGAGGGAGATGCCTTTCCAAACGCTGAATCCTTCGCTTTGGTATTCGGAATTCGGCCGCGGCATCGTCGAGTACCTCTTGGTGCCCTACCTGCAATCACAGTCGGGAGCCGATGAGAGCGCCAACCATTAGCTCGGCGACGGCCACGCTCCAGCAGATCGCCCCGCATATCCTGCGGACGCCGACCATGCTGCTCGACAATCGCGCCACGGACAATGCGTTTTCCCAAGTGGTGCTCAAGCTCGAGCTGATGCAGCGCACTGGTACCTTCAAAATGCGCGGCGCGCTCGCCAATATGCTGAATGCGCCCAAGGACATGCGGCGCGTGACTGCGGTCAGCGCCGGCAATCATGCCGTGGCCGTCGCATGCGCGGCGGCGGAACTCGGCATGGATGCGAAACTGGTCCTCTATGCCTCGGCGAATCGTGCGAGGAGAGCGCTCGTCAAACAATACGGTGCGGAAATCGAATTGACCGAAGGTGGCAAGGTTGCCTTCGAGCAAGCGGAACGACTGGTCAAGGAAGAAGGCCGCCTCATGGTGCATCCCTTTGATGGTCCAGTGCTGGCATCGGCCACTGGCGGTGTTGCCTTGGAGCTTCTTGAAGACGCGCCCGATCTCGATGCGCTGGTCGTGGCGATTGGAGGTGGTGGCCTCGCAGCTGGAATCAGCGCTATCGCCAAGGCCATCAAACCTGGCTGCGCCATCTACGGTGTCGAGCCCGTCGGAGCGTCATCCATGCACCAATCCTTCGCAGCGGGTCGCACCCTGACAGGCATCACCAACACTTCCATCGCCGACAGCCTATCCTCGCCGCTGACTATGGACTACTCGTTCCACGTGTGCCGGAAACATCTCGATGACCTTGTGCTGATAAGCGACGACGACATGTGCCGAGCCATCTATCTGCTTTTCATGCACGCCAAAATCGCCGTCGAGCCGGCCGGCGCGGCCGCCTTCGCTGCGCTTCTGGGGCCTCTGAAGGACCGCCTCGCCGCAAAGCGCGTCGGCGTGATCGTCTGCGGTGCCTGCATGGACGAGCAATCCTACGCGGGGTGGCTTGAACGGGGCGCCCGGTTGCGGTCAAACGACCGCAGCTATTGATGGTAAGGATACATTGCCTTACCATGAGGTCTTTCCGCACACAGGATGCGACGCATGGCCATAGCGCTTACCGTGACCGCCAAGGGACAGGTCACTCTTCGTCAGGAAGTGCTGCAGCATCTCGGGGTACGACCCGGAGATAAACTCAGTGTCGATTTAATTGGTGAACATCGGGTCGAGCTCCGAGCCAAGCCCGGGAAGCCTGTGTCGTCGATATTCGGGCTGCTGAAGAAGTCGAATGCAAAGCACCTGACGATTGACGAGATCGGGGAAAGCGCGGCAGCCGGATGGGCTGGCGAAGAGTGAGGATCACGCTCGACACCAATGTGCTGCTGCGCACCGTCTTGCAAGACGATGCCGAACAGGCCAAGGCAGCCGAGGCCCTGCTTGCTCGCGCGACCCTACTCGCTATTCCGATCCCGGTCTTGTGCGAGTTTTCTTGGGTATTGAGACGGGGCTATGGGCAGACCGCAAGCGAGGTCGCAGACACGATTCAAGCGATCTGCGCCATTGAGACGGTTGTAACCGATAGTCCGGCGGTCAAAGCTGGCATCAGGGCGCTCCGCTCCGGCGGGGACTTTGCTGACGGCGCAATCGCTCAACAGGGCGAGAGCCTTGGTGGAAGTGTGCTGGCAACCTTTGATTTGAAGGCCTTGAAGGTTCTGTGCCAAGGCGGCCTTGCAACCGCCGAACCGTCGGAGCTTCTGCATTGAGCCTCGGGCGGCTTGAACGGGACGCCCAAATGGGTGTCCAATAGCGTTTCACGCATGCATGGCATGGTGGGCTGATGAAGGAACGAGCGTACCTATACTGGCCCAGACGCCTTATGACGCTGGGGCTAGTGCTGGTTTGTGCGCAAGGACAGGCCGCAAACACCTATCTCTTTAACGAATCGCCGGCGCGTCAGTGTTTCATGGAAGCCGATAAGCGAAATCCGCCCTATGATCTCAGCGATTGCGATCTCGCACTTAAGCACGAGGGTTTGAAGCGCGAAGACCGCGCAGCGACCTTCGCAAACCGAGGTGTGATTCATAGAAAGCTCCGCAACTTAGAACTTGCTTTGCGCGATCAGGACTCGGCCATCAGTTTGGCACCGGACCTCTCGGGCGCACACATCAATCGCGGCAACGTGCTCATGGCCATGAAGCGTTATGCCGAGGCTATGGAAGCTTTGACTCGCGGGATTGAAATCGCTGACGAGAATCTGCCGCTCGCCTATTACAATCGCGCCTTATTGTTTCGAATGCTCGGAGATCAGCAATCCGCGAGAGGCGATGCGGCGCGGGCGGCCGAACTCGACCCCCTGCAAGAGCGGTACGGAACTTTGATGGCGGAACTCACTGGTGCTGAACGATAGATTTCTCCGGCTCGGCGTCTTGCTATTGGCATGTTCGAAGACGGGTGCTTGGGGCGCGTTCGATGGTACATCAATGGATGCCCTCGCGAAGCTCGCCGATCAATCCGAATCGATCACTTGGGTCGCAATCCAAGGCGACTGCTTCGTGATGGGGGACAGTCGCGTCTACGCGGAAGAAAGCCCTCCTCGCCAGACCTGCGTGGATGGCTTCGAGATCTCCGAACGTGAAGTCACCAACGCGCAGTACGCGCGGTTCGTGCAGGAAACCGGCTACCTCAGTCGTGCCGAGCGGGGGTGGAGCGTTGAGGACGAGGACTGGCCAGGCCCCGAGACTCCGGCAGGATCCTTCGTGTTCGCCAGCAGTGAGAATCCGCGCAGCCTCAACAATTGGTGGAAGTTCGTCCCCGGTGCTAACTGGTTGCATCCAACGGGTGCGGATCCGCTTGATACGCGATTCGCGTCCTTTCCGGTGGTGCAGGTGGTGCACGAGGATGCACTCGCCTACTCGGACTGGGCGGGCACGCGCCTACCGAACGAGGCTGAATGGGAATACGCGGCGCGAGGCGGGCTGGAAGGAGAAATCTACTCTTGGGCGGCCGCCGAGGATGCCGCGCTCGAAGACAAGGCAAACACTTGGCAGGGCGTGTTTCCGATCACGGACACCGGCGACGACGGCTTTCCGGGCATCGCGCCGGTCGGCTCGTTTCCCGCAAACGGCTTCGGCCTCTTCGACATGATTGGCAATGTGTGGGAATGGACCTCGTCGCACTACTACCCAAGCCATGATGATCGGCGATGGCAAGGATTCGGCACCGATGGCTTCGACCCGAATCAAGGCGACCGGCCGGTGCGCGTCCTCAAGGGCGGGTCTTACTTGTGCAGCGACTCCTACTGCTACAGATTCCGACCAGCAGCCCGCCAAGCCCAAGACCTCGCCCTCGGCGCGTCGCACATAGGATTTCGAGTGGTGCGGGATGTCGAGTAGGAGCAAGGCGGCAGCGCCCTCGAGCAAGGAAAGTGCGACCGCTTTCCTGAGGGGGCAGTTGTCTTCCATGATCGCGTCGCGTGTTGTTGGCACTTCTTGTCTGTGCGCCGCATGCCATCAAATCTTTTGCATTGGGCAATGGCTTCGAGCGCGACCGTTGCTGGTTTTCCTGAGTCTTTTCTTGACATTCCCTTCAACTGCCGCACTTGCGAAGGTGAGTCCATGCGAGGAAGCGAACACACCCTTCCGAATACCCATTATTGATGCCGATGTCGTGTTTTTTGGCGAGCGCCATGGGAACAAGGAATCGCCCGAAGTCTTCCTGACCGCAGTCTGCAAATTCTTGAATCTCACAAAAGGTGGGGTGCGCGTCGCGCTTGAGTTTCCAACAGGCCTTCAGTCGGGCCTTGACACCTATCTAAAATCGAACGGCGATACGGAGGCCCTTGAGGAATTTCTCAGTCACCGATTCTGGCATCGTCCGAGCGGCTTTCAAGATGGGCGTTCAAGCTTGGCCATGCTGGATTTGATCGAGGCACTTCGCGTACTGCGCGCCTCAGCGGGAAACCTGGCTTCTGTAACTGCGTTCGATGGAGTGGTGTACATGGATCAATCCCGGGACGCTGTGATGGCCAACCTCATCAATGGACTCTCACAAATTTCCGAGGACGACGTAGTACTGGTATTGACCGGCAGTTGGCATGCTCGGCGGACTCCGGCTGCACACATGCAAGGCTATAGTCCAGCGGCTTCTCTCATTGCGGATGAACTGGTCACGGTGCTGGTCTTGCCTGAATCAGGAGACAGCTGGAACTGCCTAAGACAAGGGCATTGCGCATCGAGTCCAGTACCCGAGATAACCGACTTGTCAGCCTATGAAGAGCGAATACGAGCCGAGGGAGCTTTTGACTACCTGCTCCCGGTCGGACAAGTGACAGCCTCCCCGCCAGCGCTAGCCACCGCAAGGTCCCCGCCGTTTGGAACAAATGACGAAGCAAGCGAAAAAGGGGGCAACTCCCCCTAAGCAGCATAGAGCGGCGGCGCCACTGCGCATACAAGGAAGAAACAGACGCACCGTTTTCGAACTGAACGGCAGGTCACTCTTCCATTGAGGGCGAGTTATTTGATGTCGCCGTAGCGACGGACGCTACCAGCGGGGTTTGCCTCCGCGCTGATCGCCGCCTTCACGACGATTTGACGGGCGACCGCCCTCCCGCTGTCCGCCTTCGAATCTTTTGCGTTGGGGCTTGGCTTCGTTGACCGTCAACGGCCTGCCGTCGCAGTCCTTGCCGTTGAGTTCCTCGATTGCCTTCTCCGCCTCTTCATCGCTTGACATCTCCACGAACCCGAAACCTCTGCTGCGCCCGGTGTCTCGATCAGTGATGAGATTGACTGACTCGACTGTACCGCACTGGGAGAACAAGTCCGTCAAAGTTTGTTGCTCGACAGCAAAAGGTAGGTTGCCGACATAAAGTTTTCTGCCCATGAATCCTCCTTGAGATTCCGTAACCGCTCAAAAGGACGCAGGCAAAATGCCCACGGAACCTAAGGAAGCAATGTGGCTAAGGTTGTAATTGTAGTCTAATTGGCCAAGGCGCTCCTCTTTTGAATTCATAAACTTCAAGCCATTCGCACATTCTCGGCAGGATCGGTCAACATCTGCGAGCTTGCCGTTCGTATGTGGCAGCGTCCACAATGCGCGCCATGGACTTTGAACTGATTGCCATCGCCTTGGGAGACATCGCTTGGATTGGTGTGGCGTTCGTTTTGGGCTTGTTGGCTAAAGCCATCCGGCTGCCGCCGTTGGTGGGGTTCCTTGTCGCAGGGTTTGTGCTAAACCTGTACGGAGTCGTCGCCGGGGAGATGATCGACAAACTCGCCGACCTCGGCATCACGCTGCTGCTGTTCATCGTCGGCCTCAAACTCAATCTGCGAACCTTTGGACGCCCGCAGGTTTGGGCGGTCACCACGCTGCATATGGGAATCATCGTTGCGACCTTCGGCGCCGGTATCTTCGTGTTGGCTCTCCTCGGGGTGCCACTGCTCTCAGGCTTCGATCTTCCCCAATCCCTGCTGATTGCCTTCGCATTGAGCTTCTCAAGCACCGTCTTTGTCGTAAAGGCGTTGGAAGACAAAGGTGAGAGCGCTTCGCTGCATGGTCGGATCGCCGTCGGTATTCTCATCGTGCAAGATCTCGCCGCCGTCGCGTTCCTCGCGGCCTCCACCAGCAAGTGGCCCAGCCACTGGGCCTTGCTCTTGCTTCTTCTCATTCCCTTAAAGCCGCTCATACTGCGTCTTCTGGAACGTGTCGGTCACGGTGAACTGCTCGTCCTGTTCGGATTGATACTCGCTTTGGGCGGCGCACAGGTATTCGAGCTGGTCGGGCTAAAGGGCGACCTCGGCGCACTCGTGCTTGGCGTGTTGGTGGCGAGCCACCAGAAGTCCGACGAGCTCGCCAAGACCATGATGGTGTTCAAGGACCTGTTCCTGCTCGCCTTCTTCCTGTCCATCGGGCTGTCCGGGCAGCTCACCACAGAAGCCGTGCTGATAGGCGCTGCCATGACACCGCTCGTGATGCTTAAGGCCGCTCTCTTCTTTGGCTTGCTGACCGCCTTCAAGCTGAGGTCTCGAACCTCGCTGTTCTCATCGTTGAACCTCTCCAACTATAGTGAGTTCGGGCTCATCGTCATGGCAACCAGTGTCGCCGGCGGCTGGTTGGCGGATACTTGGTTGGTCGCCATCGCGGTCGCCTTGGCACTCTCCTGCGTCGTCTCTGCGGGCCTCAATCTCGTCTCCCGCCAGATGTACACCCGATACAAGGCCCTTTGGAGGCGCCTGCAACGATCCAAAAGGTTGGCCGACGATCAACCGCTGGCCATCGCCGATGCGACGATCGCCGTCATCGGCATGGGACGCATTGGTACCGGGGCGTACGACTACATGCACGAGCGACATGGTGGAACCGTGGTGGGTTTGGACATCGATCCCATGAGGGTGGAGCATCTGCAAGCGACTGGCCGCAATGTACTTCTCGGTGATCCGAGCGACGCGGATTTCTGGGATCGCATCGAAACCTCACACAGGCTCGAACTCGTGTTGCTGGCGCTGCCGAGTCTTGATGGGAACCTCGCCGCCATCGAACAGTTCAAGGCCGAGTCGTTTGACATCCCACTCGCCGCGATCGCCAAATTCGAAGATGAAGTCGAACGGCTGCACGAAGCGGGCGCATCGACCGCCTTTAACCTCTATGCCGAAGCCGGTGCAGGGTTTGCTGCGCATGTGACGGAACAGGCGTAGGTGCCTGCACGTAGAATTGCACCCACATCTTGGGCCGATTTCAGTCTGACTGGATGCAACGATCACCCGCCAAGCCCTGGGTCATTCCCGCTCCGTCCGCGGTAGTGGAAATCCGCACGGACGACGGCGCGACCATTTTTGTTCGGCGGCACGGCAATCCTTCCGGACCTCGTGTGCTCATGACGCACGGAAACGGTCTTGCCGCCGACCTCTACTACCCATTCTGGTCCCTGCTTGCCGATCGCTTTGATCTGGTCATCTACGATCTTCGCAGTCACGGCTGGAATCCCGTCGGCGACCTTCGCTCGCAGAGTTTCCCGAATCTTGCGCGCGACAACCGCGAAGTAATAAAGGTCATTGCCAGGGAATTCGGAGAGAAGCCGATGGTGGGTGTCTACCATTCCGTGTCGGCATTGGTCGGGTTGTTGGACGAGCTCCGGGGGGCGGCTGGTTTTTCAGCGCTGATGCTGTTTGACTTGCCGATCTGTCCACCTGGGGGTGGGCCGGAAGATCTCGAGGCGGTTCTTGGGCGCGTGGCAAGTCGCACCCGCAAACGGCAGGATCGATTCGAATCCCGCGAGGACTTTGTCGAGTCGTTGCGGGCTTCGCGGTCCTTTGAACGAATGGGACTTGGGTTGGTCGAATTGTTCGCCGAGACGACGCTGCGACAGTCTTCAGATGGCGGCTATGAATTGTCTTGCCCGATCGAACACGAGGCCGTGATCTACGAATACGGGTTTGGCTGGTCCATGCAGACGCAGCAGGCACTAGAACAGGTGCCTCTCCAATGTCCGGTGAAGGTCGTCGGCAGCGACCCGACCGTACCCTATTCGTTCCTGCCCGCCATGGATCTCAAGACGTTGACCATGCTCAACTACGACTTTCTTCCCGAAACAACACACTTTCTGCAGCTTGAACAGCCACATGATTGTGCGGATGCCATGACGGAGTTTCTGCAGGAGTCCGGATTGGTGTAGTGCCGATCACGCGGCGCGCAATGCTTCTGTCCCAAACGCTTCGATGGCCTCTAGCGTCTCGCGCACGTCGTCCCAAGTCGTGTTGTGGTTGATAATGCACAGCCGCAGGGCGAAGGTTCCCTTCAAGCGGGTCGAGGAGATGAAGGCATTGTCATCCCAGAAAATACTCGTTAGCACGCGCTGATTGATCGCCTCAAGCTCCTCTTCGCCAAGCTCGGCGTCGGCGGGATTGAAGCGCAGCACGACAACGCCCAGCGAAGCGGGATTTAGTATTTCAAGATTCGGGCTTGCGCGAACGTATTCCTCGGCACGGGTCGCTAACTCCATACCCCGCGCCACCGCCCGCCGGAATGCGGCCATGCCGAACGTCTGGACCGACATCCAGATCTTCAAGGCCCGGAACGATCGGCTCAATTGCAGGCCGCGGTCGGTGAAGTTGGGGTGATTGGCGCCCCAAATCGTATCCTGGAGAAAGTCTGGTCGGACTCCGAGCGGTTCCTCAAGGGTGCGTACGTCCTTGACCATCAGGCAGCCTGCCTCGTAAGGCTGGAAGAACCACTTGTGCGCGTCCAAGCCCACCGAGTCTGCGCGCTCGATCCCTTGCAGGAGCTTCCTGCCCTCCTCGGTGATGACGGCGAATCCACCGTAAGCCGCGTCTACATGCAGCCAGATGCCTTCGGCCTCGCAGTAGTCCGCCATGGCCTCGAGCGGGTCGATGGCACCGGTACCCGTTGCTCCGGCATTCGCACAGATGGCGATCGGATTGAAGCCTGCCGCCCGGTCCTCGGAGACCGCAGCCTTGAGCGCGTTCATATCGAGGCGACAACGATCATCGCACTGAATCTTACGGATACGGTCGCGATGCACGCCGACAATCACCGCCGCACGAATGAAGGCACTGTGGCTCTGGTCGCTCAGGTACACGGTGGCGCGATCTGGATTGCCCGCGGCTTCGCGGGCCGCGACAAACGCATCGACACTGGCCGCGGAGCCGCCGCTCGTCAGCGCTCCGCCGGCTCCTTCGGGATAGCCGAGCCAGCGCCGAAACCAGTCCAGTACCACCAGTTCGACTTGGCTCGCGCCGCTGGCGACCAGCCAAGTGCATGCATTGATGTTGAATCCCGCGGCCATGAAGTCGGCCAACACCCCAGGCCAGGTCGGCGCCGACGGGATGAAGGCAAAGCACTTGGGATGATCGAGCCGCGTTGCGTAGCGGAGTATGTCGCGCGCCGCTTCTTCCAAAACTTCTTCGCCGGGACGCCCCTTCTCCGGGGGATTCATCATCAGCTTATTTTCAAGCGACGCTCGGAAATCGCCGTCCCAAGCATCTCCCTGCGGCAGCTTCTCGATTCTTTCCACAACGAGTTCGCTCGCCTTTTGGGCGAGGTCGAGCATCGCCTGCGGGGTCATGTCGAGTTCGCTTCGCGAACGAGCGGGGTGTTCCGCATCTCCAGAGTCTTGTGCCGGGTCGGCTGGTTGTTTCATGACTGGAGCGTCCTTCCGAACTTTGTCGCTCGTACTGCTGACAGATTGTAGACCTTTGCTTATCAATATACCTTAAGATCAATCTCAATCCCCAGCGTCAGCGATGATGGCGCACCGGCGCTCGACTGCGAGGATTCTCTAGAGGTACTAAATCCGAAGCTGGCCCTCAAAGACTATCACCGCCTGACTGGTGCGAGGAAAGTGTGGGTGCCGATCGTCAAGGGGTCTTCGTTGGTGCCGGCCCACGGCCAGAAGTAGCGGATGGAGAATGAATCAACAATAAACCATGCCTAATCCTCCAAGCGACGAATCCGCACCGAGCCGCCGGAGGTTTTCAGCACCATGTTCGGACCGCCCCCATTCAAGGCTTGGCTCAAGCGTCCGCGGCCATAAGAATTATCGGGAGTTGCCTTGGGAAAATCCGACAATACTTGACCCCCGGAAGTGCTTGCGGACAGGTTGGCCTTAAGATCATCGCAAAGGTACACGGTCACATTGCCTCCCAAGGTCCGCAGTTCGCTGCTGCCATCAGGCTGACCAACAAAGCCGACTTCAATCGAGCCACCGGAAGTGCGTGCCTGCATGGCACCTTTGGTGCTTTCCACCTCAATGGACCCGCCGGAGGTCTTTGCGATGACCGAGGCACCCGCCTCCCCGATGCGAATACTCCCGCCAGACGTCTTGGCCTCTATATCGCCGATGACAGCCTTCAGTCGTATCGAACCCCCGGAGGTTGTCGCGCTTACCGAGTTGCTGGCGTTTTCCACTCGGATCGTCCCACCCGAAGTCTTGGCATCGACCAGGCCATCAACATCCCCAGCCTCAATGTCGCCGCCCGAAGTGCGCGCTGTGAATTCGCCCCGCAGCCGGTCAAGTTCAATGTCTCCGCCGCGTGTGCTTAGTTGTAAGTTCTGGCGATAGGGCACCTTCATCTGAATCTCGGCACGCGGGTCACTGGAAAACCAGCTAAACCAACTGTCCCAATTTTCATAGCGACCGCGGATGGTGACCACGCCATCTTGCTGACTGAACTCGAACTCCATTTGGTCGGCCTGGTCGGCAGCGAACTCGACCTCTGATTGATCCCATGAAGTGACGTTGATTTCTGCTCGTTCAACATCGACAACAACGGAGTCTCCCGGCTCAACAGAAAAACTGCGCTGCACATCGGCGGCGCAGGCAGTTCCGGTGAACGCGACCGTTGCTAGCGCGATGCTTATGGCGGCCAAATGTGTGTGGAATGAAAGATTCATAGTGCGCTCCTAAGGGCCAAGTGGTTTTGGGTTTGGGATGAATATTTGATGGACATTTGTGTAGCGCAATCCCTATGCCAACTATGAGGAGGGCACAAATCGGCGGATTTACTGGGATTACACCGAGAGTCCGCGGGCGTTCATCAACAAGCGTTGGTCAAATCTGCCAAAGATTGACGAAATAAGCGAACCGAGAGTGACAATCAAGTCCCCGATTGCACCATGATTGTCGGGATGATCGACGCGGCCCACTAGAGGTCGATTGTCTGCTTGGGGTCGCCTAAGACGAAGAGCGGGCCGCAATTTATCGCCTCTAAAAGTGGTATTCTCTTTATCGGATTTCTGACATTTTGACAGGAGATACGGAACATGAGCAGTCTCCCCAAGCGCATCATGGCGCATGCTGAGAGACTTCCGGAGGCGACGCCACTGTGTCCCGGGGCACTGCTACACCTTGGCAAGCGCGCGGCCATTGACCAAGCGCTCTCACGTCTCGCTCGTTCCGGCAAGTTGATTCGTGTTTGTCAGGGGGTGTACATGCGTCTAGTTGAGACCAGGTTTGGCACCCGGGGCCCCAGGATTGGTAGCGCTATATCGGCATTGTCCGAACTATGGGGAGAAACCATTGTTCCTTGCGGCGGCGCTGCGGCAAATCGCCTCGGACTGACTCCTCAGAATCCGGTCAGGATGGTTTATCTCACCTCTGGCCCAAGTCGCTGGCTCCATTTTGAAATGCATGTGGTCGAATTGCGACGTGCGCCACGTTGGCAATTGGCTGCACCGTATCGTAAGGCGGGAAGCGTCATCCGTGCCTTGTCGTGGCTCGGACGGGAGGAAGTTCACGACGGATTAAGGACCGTTCTGCCGACGCTTTCGAAAGAGGACTTGGAAGAGCTTTCGGCGGCCAGAGCGCTGATGCCACATTGGATGGCCGAGCCAATCAGCGCGCAAGTTTCCTGTGGTTGAAGCACGCTTTCAGGACCTGTAGGATGCCGACCGTCGGGATGTGCTGGAAATTGCGGAACGCGATAGCATCCACAAGGCACACCTATTGGAAAAAGACGTTTGGGTTGTGGCAGTGCTCAACGCACTGTTTGAATCCTCCTTTTCTACTCATCTAACCTTCAAAGGAGGCACTTCGCTATCCAAAGCCTGGCGGATGATTCGTCGCTTCTCGGAAGATGTCGATGTTACCTATGACATCCGCGCGTTTGCCCCTGAAATCGTGTCCGGCACCGGTGCCGACCCGCTACCAACTACGCGCAGCCAAGAAAAACGATGGTCCCGCAAGATTCGTACCCTACTTGCCGAGTGGATTCGTAGTGAATCTCTGCCAGTGGTTCAGGAAGCACTCGCCCGCGCCGGGTATACAGCGCAGGTGCGTGCGGATGGAGACTGCCTATTTGTCGAATACCATTCGCTGTTCGAAGATACCGATTTCGTGCACCCAGAAGTCAAAGTGGAGTTCGGCGCTCGATCAACCGGAGAACCGAATACGAACAAGTCCATTGAATGCGATGCAGCATCTCTCTTGCCCGACTTGATATTCCCGAAGGCCAATGCCACCGTCATGTTGGCCGAACGTACCTTTTGGGAGAAAGCGACCGCAGTTCACGTTTACTGCCGCCAGCAGCGTCGGCGAGGTGAGCGAAAGTCAAGGCATTGGCACGATCTGGCTCGCCTCGATGAAGCCAGCATTGCTGCAAGCGCATTGGCCGACCGCGAATTAGCGCTTTCCGTCGCTCGCCACAAAGCCGCGTTCTTCACTGAAAACGACGCCAAAGGGCAGCGAATCGACTATCTAGCAGCCGTCTCCGGCGACCTGCAGATCGTGCCCACGCGAACCGCCTATGCCGTGCTCGCGGACGATTACGCGAGAATGCTGGAAGACGGGATGCTGCTCGACGAAGATGAACCATTCGAAGCGCTGATGCGGCGTTGCGCGTCTATTGAGGACCGGGTGAACGCGTAAGAAATGTCCCTCTATCAAGTGAGCGTCCTTTTCTAGGCTTCGCGACGCGCTGGAAGAAAACCAGAGCGGGGTTGATTTCTCCATAGTCGCTCTCTGTGCGCTAGTACGCTGCATGATGTGGTGCTGTGAGATTTTGACAAGCACCGATGTCGGTGTCATTATTCGGTGCCGATATCAGTGCTAATAGTGACTATGAGATACGTGACCATGACCGAGCTCAAACAAAGGGCGAGTCAAATACTCAACGATAAGGAACCCACTGCCATATTGCGCAACAGCAAGATCGAAGGCTATTACGTCCCGGCGGAGGCTTTGGCATTCAACACCCTTGAGGATGGCCGAGTAGCGGAACTGACGCAGTCTATTCTCGATCAGCGATCAGAGGTGCTCGCCTACCTCGCGAAAAAGTGAAGATCGCGCTACCAACAGAACAGCAGATCGCAGACCTGCATGAGCACCTCTTGGCAAGGCACGGCGGGCTGCCTGGATCCCGATTGGGCACATCGTTGGGTGCGATACTCGGTCGAATCCAGATGAACTTGGCCTATCAATTCGAAACGCCGACAGTTGGGCAGGTCGCGGCCTTCACGGTGTACGCGTTCGCGGTCGGACACCCATTCGAAGATGCCAATAAACGTACGGCACTTGCCGTCGGCGATCTGATCCTGTTGATGAATAGTGAGAACATCATCGCATCCAAGTATCAGATTGAGCTTGCCGACCTGATAGTTGATCTGACCGCTGGAAATATCGATCAAGACAGGTTCATGGAAGCGTATTTTGAGATGCTCGGAAGAGGTGATTAGGATTCGGCTAGATATTGAGGTTTATATCTTGAGGTCTAGGTCCAGCCGATGTGCGGAGACGGCGCGTACTCGCTCTGCGAGCGGATAGGACTCGGTTCCGGCGTACACCACTATCACTTCCTCAAGCTTGAGTGCCGCAAGCGCATTTCGCATGGATGCCGTCACCTTTGGCGTTGACGTGCGCTTAACCTCAATGCCGAAACGTTTCCCAGCGCGGGTGACAAGCAGGTCAATCTCCGCGCCCGTGTGCGCACCCCAAAAGTAGACCGACTCCTCGCTGAGTCCCATGAGCTGAATCAGCGACTCGATCACAAAGCCCTCCCAAGAAGCACCGCACACGGGATGGGAACGCAAGGCCTCAATATCCTCAATGCCGAGCAGCGTGTGCAAAACGCCCGTATCTCGAAGATACACCTTTGGCGCCTTGACTTGGCGTTTTCGAATGTTCTCGAACCAAGGCGGCAGTTGACGAACAACCAAGGCGCCCGTGAGGATATCGAGATACCGCCTGACCGTCGTATCCGCCACCCCGAAGGAACGGGCAAACACCGATGAGTTCCATGACTGCCCCTGCCAATGCGCCAACATCGTCCAAAACCGACGCATCGCGGTGCTTGCCACCCGCACCCCAAGTTCCGGCAAGTCTCGCTCCAGAAACGACCGCACCAAGCTCTCTGTCCATAGGGCGGCTTCTCCATCCTCTTTCGCGAGCCACGCCGGCGGGAAGCCGCCACGCAGCCAAAGGCGATTTAATTCGTGAAACCCGACTTCCTGAAGGTTCAATCCTCCCAAGTTGTAGTAGTGAATCCGGCCAGCAAGCGTTTCCGATGTCTGTCTGATGAACTCCGGAGACGCGCTGCCCAATATCAAGAATTTGGCCGGACTTGGTCGTCGGTCGCAAAGGACGCGCAGTACAGGAAACAAGTCCGGTCGGCGCTGTACCTCATCAATGATCACAAGCCCGCGAAGGTCTTCAAGCGCCATCATTGGATCTTCGAGCAGGCGATTCAAGTCTCTTGGATTTTCCAAGTCGAATCTCTGCGACGGACCGTCGTAGGTCGCAGCCACCTGCTCGGCGAGCGTCGTCTTGCCCACTTGGCGAGGCCCAAGAATGGCAACCGCCGGAAACAAGTTCAGACGATGCAGGATATTTTCAATACGTGCGGTTCTGGGGATCATGGAAACGGATACTACCATGAAATCTCGGTTGGAATAACCGAGATTTCATGGTAGTATCCGTTTCCTGACTGTTCGATCATAGTACACGCACACCACAGGACCGAGCGGTTTAACCGCCTTATAGAGCAAATGACGATGCAAGCGAAGAAGTGGCAGTCTATCCAGAAAGAGGGCACGAGACATCCGCTCTAAAACGTTCACGCTTCGGTGTTGCGGCACAGCACTTCCAAGCAAGACGGATCGGGAGCGAGGCTGAGGTCATATGACCGGGCGCAGCAACCTTTCCGAAACAGAAGGGAGTTCAGCGGCCCGAGTCCATGCGCTTGGCGCGATGTTCACCTGCCTGATGGAGTATCAGCTCGTCAACGCCACCGCTGTCGTCGCGCAGGAATTCGATCTCCGCGTCCACCATCTTCAGGAAGAACCGATCCGTATCCGCGGCAAAAGCCGGGAATGCCTGCTGGCCGGTCACCTGAACGAATAGCTGAGACTTTCGAACCGACACCGTCACCGTCACGCCTGCCGCCAGTTCATATTCACCCTCGTAATCCTTCAGTACCTCGCTGTCGATTGTGATTTCTTCGCGTTTCTTGGTTCCGAGCGCATCATCGACGCGAGGCGCATGGATCGTCTGACTGCCTTGAATGAACTCGATGTTTGATGACGATCCATTTGAGGGAGCAGCAAACGTCACGCGAATCTGCGCGGCGGCGAATTCGAATTCGTGCTCGCCCTCGTGCGTCAGTGTGAAGGCCGCCTGCCCCGTGGCCTGCCCGAACAGTTCACCGTCGCGTTCCGAAATCGTGAGGAAGAATCCCGGACTCAGTTGAAACACTCCGATGTACGGGGAAAGATCGACGGCTTGCGCGGGCTGCGGTGGCGCGAGGAGCGATAGCCCCAGATCGGTAATCCAGGCGTATTCGGAAGAAGCGGCAAGGATCAGCCAACCCTTCGATTGTGCGGGATTCACCGCCAGAAAACTGGCATAGCCGCCCGTGCCACCGTTGTGCCAATAGACCGTGTTCCCGTCGCTGTCCGATTCCATCTGCCAGGCCAGGGCTGTTTCGCTTCCTTCCTGAGGCTGTTGTGTGGCGACCATCGCCGAGCGCACGCCGAACGCATCCGTTTCGAAATTCGCCCGTATGAATCGCATCAGGTCGTTTGCCGATGAAACGATGGCTCCCGCGCCGGCCAGAGCGTCGAAGGTCCACGCTGGCACCACTGCTCCACTACTGTAGCCGGAAGCCATGTTCGAATCCTTTTGCCGCGGGTAGGCCGCGAATGATCGCGTCATACCCAACGGCGCAAGGATGTATTCCTCGATCGCAGCCGGGTAGTCCTTGTCCGCAGCATCGGCCGCAATGGATCCCAGCAAGCCGAACCCCAGGTTGGAGTAAGCGTACTCGTTGGAGAGGGAGTCCGGATCGAACGAGCTGAGGAAGGCGCTCAGGTCACTTCGGTCGTAGTCCGCATAGGGATCGAGGCTGTCGCTCGGAGAAAAGTTTTCGGTCAGACGGGGCAACCCCGATGAATGTGCCGCCAGCGAACGAAGCGTGATTGCGCCTACCGATTCGTTCTCGAACGGCAATTCGGTGAAATAGCTGGAGATCGGTTGGTCCCAATCAAGCTTGCCCTGCTCCGCCAAGCGCTGAGCCAGTAGGACCGTGAACACTTTCGTGATGGACCCGATCTCGAACAGTGTCTCGCCATCCGGTTTCTGCGACTCGCCTGGCCTGATGTGCCCGAAGCCATGTACTTTGACATCGCCCTTGTTGTAGAGACCGAACACGGCCGCACCGACCGCGCCGCGGCTCACCGCATTGGTGATCTTCTCGTGTACGTCCCCCGAGTCGGCCGCCTGACACGCGGGATACAGGAAGGCGTTAAGCAGAGCGCAAAACGTGCGTTTCAACAGAGCATTCACCAAGCAGAACCTTGGACACCACCGGCAAGCCGCCGACTCTAGCAGCCTTTTGCTCCGTTGGGAGCGCTGCGCACCTTTTGGTGCAGGCAGAGTGGGTTTGTGGGCCGAGCGCCTCATTGTGAAATTGCCATCCAAGAAGACTCCACTGCGGCCTTGAGCTTGTCCAAGGGCAAGCCCGGAGTCGATGCGTACAAGTCCCTCAATCTGTCTTACGTCAATTTCGTTTCTTCTTCCTTTTGCTCCGACGAGAATCTCGGTGTGAATGACCTGACGCTTGAAACGACAATGGAATCCGTCAGAGCGACACAGGCGGAGCATAAGCAAGCTATCATTCAGCAGACGATACGAGCCATGTCGATGTCCTAACAGCCCAGCCTTGCCCAGAGCTATCCGCGAGGGAAGGGGGTTGGAACCGTGCCGGAGCATTGTGAATTCAACTGGGCGAAATGGCACTTCCAAGACGTCGATGATCGCTCCTAAGCGGCTACGGAGGGGTTATTGTGCAAATCGCATACAACCGGAGTAACTCGCAGAATTGAAGAGAATGTCACGATGTTCATAGCGGAATCACACATCGGACACAAGCGGTGTAGGCACGGTGGTGTTTTCGTCAATACGATGTGGGCTTGGACGGCTTTACCAGGCGTCAGCATGCAATCCGGGGTCGTCGTCTCCCCCAACTTGGACAATCCTCCGGAGGGAGCGGATCAATTGTGAAGGTGCCCGCGAACCCCAAGATTTATCATATCGTACACTTGGATCGGCTTACTTCGATCATTTCGGAAGGCCGTCTGTGGTGCGATGCCGAGGTCATTCAGCGGACGGACATTGGAACCACAATAGGAATGAGTAGCATCAAGGGGCGGAGGCTAACCGAACTGAGACTCACGAGCCACCCCGGCCTTTTTGTTGGTCAATGCGTCCCCTTTTATTTTTGCCCTCGTTCAATCATGCTCTACGTAATTTACAGGGCGAATCATCCTGATCTCGATTATCGAGGAGGCTAGGAACCTATCATCCACCTCGAAGCTAATCTGCGCGATTGCACCGAGTGGGCCAATCAGATGGGCTTGCGCTGGGCCTTCACTCTTTCAAACGCCGGTTCCGGCTATTGTGAGGATCGTGCGGAACTCAAGCAATTGGACGAGCTCGATTGGGCCGCCATCAACGCCCGCAATTGGCAGAACCACAAGGAAGGGAAGCAAGCAGAGTTTCTTGTGGAGAAGTACTTTCCCTTCGAACTCGTCACTCAAATTGGTGTCAAATCGCGCAAGCTCCTTCGCCAAGTCGAAGCAGTGCTCGAGGCTGCCGACCACAAACCTCTCACAAATGTAAAAGCCGAATGGTACTATTAGCAAAGAGACGCGCCGCCATGCTTGAATTTAAGACGGGCAATATACTTGCCGAAGACGCTGACGCCTTGGTGAATACAGTCAATTGCGTCGGCGTGATGGGGCGCGGAATTGCGTTGCAATTCAAGAGAGCTTTTCCAGAAAACTATAAGGCCTACGCTGCCGCCTGCAAACGGGACGAGGTGAGGCCAGGGCGCATGTTCGTGTTCGAGAATCGGGAACTGGCGAATCCGCGCTTCATCATAAACTTCCCCACCAAACGTCATTGGCGCGGCAAAAGCCGAATGCAAGATATTGAAGACGGGTTGAAAGCGCTACGCAAAACAATTCGCGAGTCGGATATCCACTCTGTCGCGATTCCTCCGCTCGGCTGTGGACTCGGTGGATTGAACTGGAGCGAAGTGCGTCCCCGTATCGAGGAGGCGTTGTGCGACCTTGATGACTTGCACGTTGTCGTCTTCGAACCGAGCGATGTGGCGGAGACAGGCGATATAGGGCGAAGCCAAGAAATCCCTGAAATGACTGCCGGTCGCGCGGCGCTTGTTGGGTTGACCCACGCATATCTCAATGGCCTGCTCGACCCATTCATCACGCTTTTGGAAATTCACAAGTTGATGTATTTCTTGCAGGAATCGGGCGAGCCGCTCAAGCTTCGGTTCGCGAAAGCAACTTATGGCCCGTACGCGGAAAACCTCCGCCACGTCCTAAATCAAATCGAAGGGTATTTCATCTCCGGTTACCGGGACGGTGGCGATTCACCGCACAAACAGATCGAGCTCGTACCTGGGGCGGTTGAAGATGCGTTCAAGACCTTGGAGCGTTCCGAGGATACCCAAGAGCGCTTTCGTCGAGTCGCGAATCTTGTTGAAGGGTTTGAATCCGCATTCGGCCTTGAACTGCTGTCGACCGTGCATTGGGTAGTAAAGCGCGAGTCCCCGAAGACCATGGACGATGTGATCTCTCACACCTACAATTGGAGTGATCGCAAGAGACGCTTTTCCCGCCGACAGATTGAATTAGCCGCTGATGTCCTAGGGGCGAGGGGTTGGATCACCGCTGAATCTCGATTTGTTGAGAGATGATGTTAAATCTTCCTGAGCTGAATTCCCGAGCGATAAGAGAAGTTAACAGTCTAGAGAATCAGGAGCTGGAAGACCTAATGATCGCCTTTCCGATGCGCGATATAGTCTCTGTGCGCCTGTTTGACCCGACAATATATGTGTCCTTTTAAGGCGCCCAATCCGATTCCTGATCTCGACAACTAACCCCGACTAAAATCCGTGCTGAACTCTTGACGCTTGATTGCAAGTGTCCTTCCGGTCTAATCACACTCCAGCATGCTGTCTAAATCTCTCCGACCACTTCTCCGAATCGTCGGAAGATGAGCTTCCAAAGAGCGTCCATAGTTGCTCTCAGTGTGCCGGCACAGATTGAGGCAAACTTCAGCCTGCCTAAGTTAAGTAGATTCGCCGAGATGCAGCCGCTTGATGTAACCCGCCAAGAGTGGAACCGCGAATGAGTACTTGCCATGCCTGTTCTTGAAAACCATCCCTTGGGTAGCCAAGGCTGACAGCATTTGATTGACGTGGCTGCTGCCGAAGGGCTTGCCGGAGAGATCGTGTGCCTTTTCGACAATCTCCTGAACCGTGAATTCATCATCACAATTCTCAAGCCGCGCTATCACGGAAAGTAGTTCTCTCTGGCGGTCGGTTGCCCTGGTCCAGCGCCCCGAAAAGAAGTCCGAATCGAGTTTTCGCACGATGTCCTCGACCGGCACACTCGCGGATTCTCCCTTGTCCCACCGCACCATGAACGCGTCATACACCTCTCGACAAATGAACTGAATGAAGTAGGGATATCCCCCGGAGAGTTCGATGACGGTATCTACCGACTCATCCGTGAGAGTGATGATTCCTGCTTCCTCGATTGGCTTCTTGATCGCTTCTCGACTCTCGGCCTCGGTCAATCTGTCCAGAAAGAGGGAGCGGAACATCCGCTCGGTGAAGGTTCGCGCTTGTACCAGCTTGGGGAGCAGTGTCGGCAATCCCGTCAAGACCAGCAGGAGGGGAAGACCCTTTCGCTGAAGGGACTGGAACATGTCAAGCAGTAGTGACAGCGGAAATTGTTCCTTCTTGGCGTGGTCTTCGAGATTCTGCGCTTCATCGTATGCAAAAACTATTCCGCGCACCGACCCGGATTCGGATTGTGAAATTGCCGTCCAAGAGGACTCCACCACGGCCTTGAGCTTGTCCAAGGGCAAGCCCGGAGTCATTGCGTACAAGGCCCTCAACTTATCGTAGGTCAATTTCGTTTCTTCTTCACTTTGCTCCGACGTGAATCCCGCCGTAAATGACTTGACGCTCGAAACGACAATGGAGTCTGTCGCCATTGATAAATCGGTGCACAAGCGTATGGCGAGGTTGTCCTCGCTGATGCTGGCGGATTCATTCAGGTCGGTCCCTATCCAGAGCCAATTGCTCTCGATTGCCGTCGGCTTAAGCGATTCAAGAAGGACGGTTTTTCCAACCCCGCGCAATCCGGTGAGTATCAGGTTTTCGAGTATGGTCTCTTGAGCGAGAAGGCGAACGAACTCGCTCCGCTCTTCAGCACGGCCGGCGAGATATGGCGGCGTATGCCCGGCACCTGGGCGGAATGGATTGGTGAGTTCCGCCAAGAGTTATATTCCTTTGCGATTCGGTGTTATACCATAGCATAAATTTAGACTTCTTACTAAATTTAGTATTTCGGCTAAGCAGGTGTTAATTCGTGGCTGGGGTTTGCTTGGGAAAGTGGCAGGCGGCAGGTTGCCGCCTGTGAGCCGCGTTTTGGTGGTAGGGGTGATGAGTGTCAGAATCAGTAGGAAGCTAAGATTCTCAGTGCCAAGAGAATCCTATGATTTGCGGCCCTTCGGGTCGGAACATTCGTTCTGAGAGTCGGAATTGAAGAGTTTAGCCATAGCCTTCACCGCTGCGCGACCTTTCGGACTGCCCAATACATCTCTCGCCTTCACATATCGCGCCCCATTCGGCCTGACGTAGATCCTAATTTCCTCATTTGACTCATTAAGTGAACGGTTACGCAGCAGGGTTCCCTCTGTTGTCTTGGTATGAAGCAAATAAATTGTCATTGAATCCTTGCTTTCAAGTCAATCTTCGCTCTGAGACCACAGGACCATGCAATTGGAAGCTCCCCGAAAATGGGTGACCAAAACTTGGAACTGGTGGGCGAGGTGATATTCTCGTCAAGGTACGTATCCTCGTGACCTATGAACATCATCAGAGCTACGCTAGATCGAAATCCGACTCAAAATCACAATGACACTATCAGTCCTCAAGCACAGATTCTTTTCAGATACTTCAGCCCTCTTTATGCGAGCTTGGGAAAAGGGTCTGCTACTTCCTTTTTCTTTCGCTCGGGCTCAAGCGCTCATACAAGAAGCGGGGTCGACAAGAAGCGAAGAAGGCCATCGAGAAGCTTGTGGAGCCTGAAGGCTCCAAGAACTGCAGGCGCAAGATTCTCATGCTGGTTAGCATACTTGTAATCGCGGGTATTGCGGGCGCGGACCCCCACGAGATCATCGTGTTCGGAATCACGCCGTCAGAAGATTGGGGGCTTACGGTGCTCGGGTTGGTGGCGATGCTGGCCCATCTCTACTGGTACCTTCTTCCCTACCAACATCTCAAAGAGGACGGAAAGATTGAGATGGAACCCTCCGCAAACTTTAAGTACTTAAAGCTCCGTGACAAGCATTCGGGAATTATATGGAGAGAAGCGGACCTCCTGTCGAATCGCGTCGCCTTTGTGATGACTGGTCTGGCATGGAGTTTTATCACCTTCTGGATCATTCCCGATCATGGGGGCCTGTACTAGTGAGACCGTTAAATTAGTGCTCTGTTGGAGGTTGCATCGCACGATTCGATCTCTCGAACAATAAGTGGCCACCTTGAGAATACGGATTCTCCGCAATACTCAGCTCAACAAAGGTATTCTTTCTCTACGTTCTTCTAGAGTCATACAACCGTCTACTCTCAGAATTGTTGGCAACGAATGCGTGAAGGCTTGATTCAGCAGAGTACTAGAGGCATCTGCGCCGCACTTCCCCTTTTTGATCGACCCCCAACTAAGACCGACGAATCGCCGTCGGCTCCGAAGCCTGCTGCACCTCCCCGCTGCGGAATATCTGGGTTGTCCGCACAAGGTCGGCACCCCTATGGGCCGCCTCAAACTCAACTTGGCTGATTTCTTCCGTACGGCAGCGAAAACACTCACTGAAGGCGCGCATTATTTCCACGTCCGGCAATGCCTGTGCCTTGGGATGAGGATTATTGCGAGGGCTAGGAATTGTCGAGGGCAATAGATACAGGCACGGCGGGGGGAGCGAGTATGGTCCGACGGAGGTGCGACGGGACACGTCGTCTTTGACTTTCGGACATGGCCTGCCGAGGGTGCCACACATCATGTCCCAAATCACGATTCCGTCTATCTGCTGCTGCCGCGATATGATCTCTGCGCTGAGGCGAGTGTGAATTCCAGACCATGCGTTGTGACGCGGGTCGGCACCGGGGTTCGTGCAGACGCTCCAGATGATGAACTCGTCCGCGTTGGGCGGGCGCTCAAATATGTTTGTGTTGTTGCCGTCCAGACATCCCTTTAACTCGATTGCCGCGATTCGGCCAGACTTAAGCTCCACTTCGTAGTCATAGCGGTTGGATTCGCCGGCAGACCGCCAGCCCTTGATATGCGCGTTTTTGGTCATGTGGTCCAGGACGTGTTTCACAAAGTCTCTTTTCTCGCTCATGGATGCCGAGAACTGACCGCGCAATCGTTCAATTGCGCCGCGAAATAGTCCGCTGTCGTGGAATTCCTGCTTATCAAGACCGTGGTCGCCCAGGGTATGGGCCTCAGATCTCAGGGTTTCAGCAAAGACCTTGATTTTCTCGCGGAGTTGCCGGTCCTGCTGACAGGGGATGACGCTCATGCGGCGTACTGTGAGCGCCTGGCCTGCGCAATGACTGGCTCAACAATGTGCTCGGCGAGAAATCTGACGACCGGCACCACCACGCCATCCCCGGTCAAGTGATAGGCCTCGTTGTAGTTTTCCGGCAGGACGTACTCATCGGGTAGGCCCATGAGTCTGGCCGTTTCCCGGCTAGACATGAGTCGCGAGCGCACGCTGTCACCTTCAACAACAAGAATGACCTGCCGACTCGAACCACCTGTTGGGGTGCGTAGACATCCAGCCACTTCATCAAATCGAGCCTCCGCACGAGTCTTTTTCTCACCATGCTCATCGCGGCGAGTGCGCTTGTAAATGGTACCGACCACTTTGCGTCCGGCGCTCTGCGCGCTGCGAACCTTGGCTCGGTTTCGCGCACTCATGGATTCCAGCATGGCGAGGGTCTTGTGATGGCTGTGCCAGCAGACATCCCCCGGATCATCTTCAACAATGTCGCTCAGTCCGATGTTTCGACCAGCAGGTGTCGGCACATCCCACCAAATCCACGCATCCCTTAACTCGGAAGACAAGCGGCTGAACGCGGTTGTCAGCGAACGAGTGAGGTAGGAGCCGTTCGGGAGTTCGCTCACAACGCCTTCAGGGAGGTCCAGATCGTCTCGCACGGCGATGATCAGTAGTCGAGGCCGCGATTGCGGGACAAACAGAACGGCATCGACGACGAGGCAGCCAAACAGATAACCCCCGTCGCGAAGCGCGGCACAGATGGCGTGGAAATCCTTGCCGCCATGAGAAGTGAGCGTTCCGCACACGTTTTCCAGAATGACCACGCTTGGTGCCCTCGACTCGCTCCGGAGCGCCAGCATGAGCTCCCAAAAGGGCCAGAAAGTGCCGGACCTCTCTCCTCCGAGACCAGCGCCGTTGCCCGCAAGAGATAGATCCTGACAAGGAAACGATGCCCAGGCGAGATCCGCGTAGCCGGGCAAGTCTGATGCGCGTACTTTCGCAACGTCTTCGCAGATCAGGCTCTCTCCCTCCCCAATTGCGCCGGTAAGAGGCCGCTTTCTTTGGGTCTATGTCGTTGGCGAAGAGGCATTGCCAGCGGTTACCTAACCCTGCGCGGACCATTCCCGCGCCGGAAAAGAACTCATAGAAGGTTGCTGGAACTCTAGTCATTGAGGGGTGGGCTGGGTGATGCGTGTCGATCTCTGGTGCATTGGGTCAAGATACGCTTGCGGTGTGGGTTGGTCAATATGAGGTGCCGAATTGATGGGGAAAATATTAAGTAACATTAGAAACCGAGGATTCGATACACGCTAGATCGGAGCTATCACACAGTGGCAACGACTTGCGGTACGTCCTAACAGGCTCTGGAAGCGCTTAAACCTCTGCAAATTCCTGCAAGAGTCTATTCACCTCGGCTTTGGGCAGTCTACAGCGTGGATGGTCTCGGATGGACACGAGACTGTCGTGTAGCCGCGGTGCGCTCCTTGTGCATTCGGTTTAGCAGCCAGAGCACGCCGTGGCAGTTCACACCCTCGCGGCTAGCGATTTTTCTCAATCTCGCGTCGCCTGTGAGCAAGGTGCTACCGGTTCGCTGAGCCAGGGAGAGTGCAAACGCGTCCGGTAGGGATAAGCTTGAGGCGGCGTTGCGATACCTCACGGCTTGGGAGATTCCTTCGGCATCGAGTTCATGAACGCTCAAACCCAAGGCGATGAGTCGCTCACCGCCGTACTGCCGCAGCTCCTGTTCGTATAGCAGGTCTGGTACGCAAAACTCAAGTTGGAGGGAGAACGCGGGGACAAACAAATCCCCCCGTTCGAGGTCGACGAGCACGGATGAGTCGGACACGACCACTTGCCGGGACACGCATCACTCCGAGGCCATCGCCTTTGGCAATGTCCCGCTCATGTACTGGTCGATGGTCGTGAGCGGGACATCCAACAATTCAGCCGCTCTTGATTCCCCGATGGCCCCTTCCGCCAAAGCACGCAGACAGAGACGAAGGAAACGGTTGGGCGTTTCGCCTGACATGGTGCCGTACTCTTCGTATGGCGGCGAGCGCCATCCTAGATGGTCGAATTCCTTGAACAGCGAGCGATAGGCGGCCGTGCCGATAATGCCAAGCTCCCGGCAACGGCGGGTGAGCGCCTGGATGCTCACGCCGAAGATGTGCTTCAGCGCCAGAAGTTCGCCGAGGGAAATCGCGGAACGGTGCTTGCCAACTTCCAACCGCAGAGCTTCGGCCGGCATGAGAAACGCACCGGCGAACCGGTGCGCGATCAACTCCTCGTCCAGGTTCGGAGAGACCTCGAGGATGATGTGGCCGAGCTCGTGCGAGATGGTGAATCGCTGGCGCTCTCCCCAGTCTTCCGCGTTCGCAACGATCAAGGGAACCGCACGAATTCCCGGTCCATCGGCGCGTGCGGCGAGACCCCCAACGCTGCCGAGAGGGACCGAAAACACCTTGATGCCCCGTTCCTCAAGAAGCTCCACCAAGTTCGGAATAGGCTCTTGGCCCAGACCCCAATGGCGGCGGAGAGTATCTGCGGCTCGCTCCGCTTCAATAGGATCATGCGATACGGGATACGGGGCGTCGCGGGGCTGATCCCACTGTGCGCTGGAAAGCCCAAGGATGCCTTCAATCGAGAGATACCGCTCAAGGTGCGCAAGCACCCTAGCCTCAACCTGAGCTTCTCCGCGTTTGGAGGTGAACGCGTTCTTTCTGAATTCGAGGTCCTTAAGGACCAGATCGGGTTCGCCGACCAGATAGTCCACGGACGTGTTCAGAGCGTCGGCCATGGCAAGCAGCACCCTACTTCCAGGCATGGATTCATTGCGCTCGTATTTGCCGATTGCTTGGGCAGTTACCATATGGCCCATGGCTGCAGCGAGGTCGCGTAGCGAAAGCCCTGAAGCTGTTCTGGCGACCTTGAGTCGTACCCCGATCACTTGTATTGCTTCCGTTACGATTGACAGGTTGATTTACATTTTGTCAGATACTTATGGTTTTGTAAACTTTTCTCTCACCCAGTGTCGGGGGCCAATATGAGTGTCTGCAAACCAATCAGCAGCCGCAGCCCTGATGGGTTTTTTAGAAGATTCTGTAAAGCCGCTGCTTGATGAACGACTGTTCTCGACCCCTATGGTTCGTTAACGCGACCTTCAAGTCTCACCTCAACGACTTCAAGGAGTTAATGATCGTTTCTGGCACCACCTACTTCCCGTGAAAGAGGTTGCTCAAGGAATTCCTGAAGATCATGCGTGGTTTTTTCCAAGAGGCCGGCTGCCCTAGGCGCGACCGCCATTACTAAATTTAGATTGATCGTTAAGCAGGAGTTAATTCTTGCTCAGGGCTGCTTGGGAGGGTGTTGGACGGCCGGCTGAAGCTGTTGAGCGATGTGGTGTTGATGTCGAGATTGTGTCTCGGCATCCAAACAACCCAAGAATTAACTCTCAAACGCAAGAATCTCCTCGAAAGTGTAAAGTAACGACAAAGTTCCCACGTCTCCTTTTCTTGAAAAACGGCAGCCAAAAACAACTCGCGGTGAGCTTATTCTCAGGCGCTGGCGGCATGGACATTGGCGTTGAACGGGCAGGGTTCCAGAATATTTGCGCCATTGAGCAAGATCTTCATTGCGTAGCCACGCTAAGGCACAACGCATCCGCAAGAGTTGTTTCGCATAAAGATATTCGATCTGTTTCTCCCGAAGAGATTCTTGAACAATTTGGGTTGCTTCCGGGCGATCTTTGTTTGTTGCACGGAGGGCCGCCCTGTCAGCCGTTTAGCCAAATAGGAAAGCGTCGCGGCATTGAAGACCCAAGAGGACTGCTCATATTCGAAATGGTCAGATTTGCCGGGGTGTTAAGGCCAAGGGCCGTAGTGATTGAGCAGGTTCCGAGCTTCTTGGGAGCGGAAATGGGCGAAGGCAAGCGGGTTGTCGGGGAACTCCATCGGCAGTTTGAAGCACTCGGATACGATCTGCACGTCGAACTGCTGGATGCGCAAAGTGTGGAGCTGCCCCAGATTCGCAAGAGAGTGTTTCTCGTGGCGGTGCCAAAGGGAAGCTCGTTCGCCTTCGGGGACATGGTGCCGAAGCGCAAAAGCACCGTAGGTGAGGCGTTCGAGGATCTGCCTGCCCCCTCGCTAAAGGGGGAACCCCCTCATGTGCCAAATCACATAGACATTACGCCTTTGAGGGACCGGGAACGCATTGCTTACGTTTCCGAGGGGTCTTGGCTGTCGAAATCACCCGACGTGCCCCCGGAAGTACTGTGTAGGCTGACTCGAAAAGACACCACGAAGTTTCGTCGTCTGCATCGCGACGCCCCTTCTCCGACGCTGCGGTGCGGGGAGCCTTTTTATCATCCGACCGACAACCGTTACATAACACCCCGCGAAGCGGCTCGATTACAGGGGTTTCCGGATGAACACGTCTTGCTTGGACCGCTTCGTGGTCGCACTGGATCGGTAAAGAACCTTGATCAGCATCGACAAGTGGCAAATGCGGTGCCTCCGCCTCTTGCTGAATCTGTGGCGATGAGCATACAAAAATCGCTGTGTCTAGCCTAGTCGCTGAGCTTTACGGACACCGTCTCAGGCAAAAGGGACAGCTCTCCGGTAGGTCTCTTGACGCCGTATGTCCGTTTTCGACGCTGCCTTGCGATGGCGGGGGTAACCGCGACATGGCTCGCATACCAAGTTCGGACGAACAGTTGGCCCCGCTTTTTACCTACAGTGTGAGCGAACACACAAAAGGCTATTTCCCATGCGGAGTGTGTTCGGTTGAGCAAGCTGCAAAGGGATCGATCTGGGCAATATGTCCCAGAAGACTGCTGACTTTCGGCAAGAACGTGTTCAGCACGAGGCACCGCGATCTGGCGATCAGAATACTCAAACTTGCTGGTTTCGAAAGTGGCCAGCCGGTAGATGTGTGGTCTGAGATTTCTCTGAGTGAGCGCTCAACACAGGGCGAGACGTTCAACTATCGGCTTGACTATGTGCTGCGGGGCCGGTCGTCCGATTCTCGACCAGTGATCGTCGAAGTGATGACTTGTTCAACGTCGGGTGGCAACAGACAGAAGGGGACCAACATCTCCGCTGCCTTCCGGCGTGCGGTGCTTTACGCACATGGAAACATAGATGAGCGACCGAGAGCACCTGGCGTTAACGTGCGACAAGTTTGGGCACGAATGGCGTCGCAGATGATCGCGAAGTCCCAAGCGGCACTGAGTTGGGGCGGGAGCACCATTTGGGTGGTGCAGGACGAACTAGCGCGGTACATTGATCATCAAACGGCGCTACCGCTTGAACGTCTACGATCGGTAGATTGGACTCCCGGGGAAGTGAACATGGTGGTTTCCGATTTAGGCGAGAAACATGAACTTTACTCCGGGCCTATTCGTCCAACGTGCGCTTCGACACCCTGCTGGATGGACATTCTGGGTGCTGCGCACATTCCAAAGCTTGAATCTGTGGAGAGGAAGCTTGAACAGAAGGCGCCGATTGCGAATCTTGTAGTGCCGTAATCAAGCGCCGTCTGTAATTGGCATTCTTATTGGGAAAGGTGATGTTCATTTCGAGGTAGGTGTCCTCGTGAGTTTCCTTGTAGTACAAGGTGTTCCCTTTTGAATCATGCACTGGGGCCCACAAGTGAGTCACGTCTATGCCTCGCAGCGCAATTCTATCAATTGAGTACGTGCATCCTGCAGTATCGAGCCGGTTCTCGATAGTCCGCTCCAGAACGCGACCAACTTCACTTCGCACAGGACAACTCAGTGCCATAAGCGCTAGTCAATTGATGTATTGTTGGCCCCCGTGGTTCTTGAATACGTCCAACATGACCGAACTCAATCTATAGTGGGAAGAAGTCGGCAACATCCTAGCCGCATTCCTTGTCCTCTCCTTGGTTTTCGAGACCGCCTTGTCAGCGTTGTTCAGTTGGCGGTTCTTTGCCCAGCATTGCGAAGGTCGGGGTGTCAAAACTCCGATTACTATCGTCGCTGCGGTAGTGCTGCTTTGGAGCTACGACATTGACATTTTTCAGCAGTTGGTGGTCGCCTTCCAAGATAATTCGGCTTCCGGCTCAGAATCGTCCACCGTGGACTCCAGCGTATTTGGTCGAGTCATGACAGGGTTTCTCATTGCTGGTGGAAGCGGTGCCATATTCAACATCTTTGCGAAACTCGGTCTCCGAAATCCTGCCCAACTGCAGGAAAAGCCGAATCTGCCCGCAAGGCCGCTGAGGCCAAGAAGGCAAGCGCCTCGACCGCAAGTGCGGCTTCCGCTCAATCTGACGCCTGACCTCTTGGAGACCCTATACTGACGAGGTTCGCGATAACTGACATCGGCTTCTTCCTTTCGCCACGGTGTACGGCGGCTATCGTTCCAACGGCCATCCGATTCGTTACCGCTGTCAGAATGCGTAGTTCGCATTGTTGCTCGCGGGATGCGTAAAGGTTCGAGACAAACGTGAACGAGGCGATTGAACGTAATGAACAAGATTCTCAGAACCCATCGGAAGAGCTTAGCATTCCGATGATGTACACCACGGGGTGGCGGAGACTCCTATTTGGCAGACGCGAGAATTTGGCAGGCGAGTGTCCCCGATGACGCTATTAGGGCAACGAATTGACCTCGCGGGTGACGACCCACGCTTGTCAGTGCGAAGCCATCGCGTGAGCAATCCTTTCAACGAACCCGCAGTCTTGTTCGTCGACCGAATTTCGCCAGGATTCGATGTACTGTCGAATGTGCTCCGTGGTGGCGGGAAGGCATCTGACAGCATTCCACCCACTAGGCTCCTGTTCGAACATCGGCAACAGCCTCATCGCAACTACGCCGTTGCTTTCGCGAAGATATGCATTGGAACGCAACAGATTCTCGTTCGCTGAGAGCCAATAAGAGAATGAGCCTGCGGGTGAGTTGCCAGCGAGGCGATTGGTCAAGGATTGGGCATAACCAACCAAACTTGCAGAGTAGCTCGCCCAATTCGGGTAAGGAGGTCGATGCTGCCATTGCTCGCCCATTCGCCGGAGCACGAATACGGAGGCCAGTTCACATATCGCCTCATGAAACCAGTTGTTGGGATTGTCACGAAGTCGATCATGGCCTGAGAGCACATGGCAGAATTCGTGAGCGAATTGATAGGCGAATTTGCTCCAGAGGCGGTCCTTTGCCGTTAGGTTGACCTCATAGGTCTCCGAATTGACCGGCTTTCGAAAGAATGTTATTGGGCCATCCTGCGTCGGCAGGTTCATAACATGGATATTGCCGCGCAGTGGGTCACGCAACTCCTGAGTGATGTGTGACGCCACATCATCCAGCAATCGCTGGATGTCCTCAATCGTGGCATCACCCCATTCGCCGGGGAGAATGGAAATTTTCACCGTCGAATGCTCTCGTCATAGTTGGCGGATTGCGAAGCCGCTGGTGTATCCAAGTACTTGGAGTGCGGGCCCGCGATTCTAAGCCCGAAGCGCTCACCGCTCAACTTCGTAGCGATTCGTGCGGCTACTCTACGACGGTTCTGGTAGAAATTGCGAAAGAAGTTGCTAACAGCGAACCCACCTCACAGTGCTATCGGACCTAATGTCCACATGGATGTTTTTCATACTCACCACGCGAATTGGTCAACATACTTTGACAAACGCACTAATCAGACCCCCTCAACGCCCCCAACACCCCCCGAAAACTCTCTAACCCCGCCTCAAGATTTTCAATAATCTCCTCCGCCAGCTCTTCCGGCTCCGGCAAGCTATCAAGATCAACCAAACTCCTGTCCTTCAGCCAAAAGATGTCAAGACTCGTCTTATCGCGCGCCTTGAGTTCTTCATAGCTGTAGCTGCGCCAACGTCCATCCGGCGCGTCCTCATCATGCCAAGTCGCCTTGCGCTCATGCCTGTTCCGCGGGTTGTAACACTTCACAAAATCCGCCAAGTCTTCATAGCGCATCGGCTTTTGCTTGAGTGTGTGATGAATATTCGTACGGTAATCGTAGTACCAGACTTCCTTGGTCCAAGGATTTGGGCTTGCTTCGCGGTTGTCGAAAAACAAGACATTTGCCTTCACTCCCTGGGCGTAAAACACGCCGGTGGGTAGGCGCAGGATTGTGTGCAAGTCAGTGGTGTCCAACAGCTTTATTCGAATCGTCTCGCCGGCACCGCCTTCAAACAACACGTTGTCAGGCACTACCACTGCAGCGCGTCCCGTTGTCTTGAGCATGGTGCGAATGTGCTGGAGGAAATTGAGCTGCTTGTTCGATGTTGTCGCCCAAAAGTCTTGGCGGTTGTATGTCAGGTCATCCCGTTGCTGCTCGCCCTCTTCATTGGTGAAGCTCATCGAACTTTTCTTGCCGAAGGGTGGATTCGCGAACACATAGTCGAAACGTTGGCCAGCATCTGCCACCAGCGAATCATTGGGTGATATCGGGGCGCCACCGTCAATCTCGCCGATGTTGTGGAGAAACATGTTCATCAGGCAGAGCCTTCGCGTGTTCGCGACGATCTCATTGCCGTGAAAGGTCTCGTGTTTCAGGAAGGCCTTTTGTTGCTTGTCGAGCCTGAAGTTCTCTGGATTGGTAATGAAATCGTAGGCAGCGAGAAAGAACCCTCCGGTGCCGCAAGCCGGGTCAGCGATGAGTTTGCCCGGCTCCGGACGAACGCATTCGACCACCGCCCGAATGAGGGTGCGCGGCGTGAAATATTGACCCGCCCCCGACTTGGTATCTTCAGCGTTCTTCTCCAAGAGGCCTTCATAGATGTCTCCCTTGATGTCCGCTCCCATGGTGACCCATTGAATGTCGTCCACCATGTCGATTAAACGAAAGAGCTTTGCCGGATCCTGAATCTTGTTCTGGGCCTTGGTGAAGATCTGTCCGAGCATTCCAGGCTTGTTGCCAAGTTCGCCCATGAGAGAAACGTAGTGAGCTTCCAACTCTGCGCCCTGTTTCGACTTTAGACTTTGCCAGTTGAACTCAGCCGGTAAGCCTACATTGCGGTTGTATGGCGGTTTGCCATACTCATCCGCCATCTTGAGGAAGATCAAGTAAGTGAGTTGTTCGAGATAATCGCCGTAGCTAACCCCATCATCTCGGAGCGTCGTGCAGAAACCCCAGACTCTTGAAATCACGGGGGCGACGGTCACGCGGCTGCCTCTCCGTCTCTAGAGTTTCTCGACTGACTGCTGTTCAACACTCACTCCTTTTCAGCACTGATTTTGTCCAGAAGAACCGATGCGGGTTCGTCTTCTGGATCTTGTCGAACGAGCTGACCCGCAAAGGCTTTCTTTAGTATCGACTGACGGAGCGTATCCGTCGCCACTAGGCAATTGTCGATCGCCTCCCTTTTGTTCTCTAGCACCGAGAACACCGTCTCAAGCTTATCAACGAGCACCCGCTGTTCTTCCGGCGAGCAAACTGGTACAAAAAGATTCTCCAAGGTGGACAAGTTAATGTTCTTCTGTGCCGTTGCTGGTGCGTACGCCTCAATTCGCGCACGCACCGAATTAATGAATAGCTCCACATATTCCGGCACAACCAATTTCTTCGAAGCTGTGAATCCCACAACGCTGTCCGGAAAACAGCCTTCAAATCCCAAGATTGCTGTTTCGGCGATATTTGCAGCAATTGTGATGCAAAGCGTACCCTTCGGCCAAAGCTTGCTTTGCGCCAGACCGCGTTCGCTATACGTCTTGGAGTGCCTCCGAATGACGCGATCAGCAGCTTTGATTTCGCCGGTCTGAATGAAGGGGTACGGCCCGCCGAACAGTTCCGCCGCATTACGTGGTCGGTGCTTAGATTTCCCACGTGAAATCTCACCTAAACAAGATAAGGGCGTATAGACAAATCCCTCTGGCAATGGAGGAAGATTGGCGAACCTGTTAGAGCCAGTCGGAGGTGGTGCGGACGACCTACCTTCCTGTTTGATGCGAGCAAGCAATTTCTCAGTCGATTCAAGCTTGTGTTGGTTCTCTTCCCGCCAATCAGCGGTTAACTTGCCTTCAAAGGCGTGCTTGAGCATAGCTTGTCGGTAGACTTTGAGCTGAGCACGCGCAGTCCTCAGCGCTTCGACCCCTTTGTCCAGCTCAGAAAAGAGTTCGCCAATCTGGGTTGAAATGCGCAATTGCTCCTTATAGGGAGCCAACGGAAACTGAACATCCTCTAGCTGCTTCTTTGTTATTCCCGATATCGTGGTTCCTCGACCTTCAAACCTCAAGTGCTGTAATGCAAATCCGAGGTAGTACAGGCTGTACGTTGGAAGAATCAGATCGCAACGCGGCATGAGTCCTTGCAAGTCTTGGCTGAAGCAAATGGGACCATCTGCAATAGCAGTTTTGCCTAGACCTACGCGCGTCGCGACCAACAGAGTTCCACCAGGAACCTCGTTAGTTGCACTTTCTTGAATGCCCGTCGGCGTAACGAATCGCTTTATGGTTATCTCGCGTTGACCTTGAATGTCCGCGCTCGTTATCCAAGGAGTACCTTTTCCCCAATACTCGCTTTTGGTAGTCGAGGGAGTTCCCCCTCCCACAATCTTGAATAAGTTAGTGAGATCTGTCTTGATCCAACTCTTTGGGAGAATCTCAGCGGACCCCATCCTACGCCGCCAACGCCTCATTCAACTCATCAATCACATCATCCATCTGCTCCCCAAACAACTTATACATCTGCCCCATACCACCCTTGCTATCAAACGGCGCCATGTCCAGGTCCTCCCGGTCCAAACGAAACGACGTAACGATATGCTCACGGATCATCCGCAGCCAATCCATCTGCTCCTCGTTGAACTTCTCACCGCTACCGCTGTGGCGCTTCATGATCCAGTTCTGAAAATTGCGATGCACGGTGTCCGAGTAACGTGATATGGCCTCATCAATGCCGCACGCACGACGGATTAGGGCAACGAGCGCGGTGAGGTCGCTCACCGGACGCTCTCCCTTGTAATCATCGAGCAGGGCATAGGCTTGCCATACTCGCAGTGGAGACAATCGAGGGCGATCACTCTTAAGTCTCTCCAGCACCTCCCGAACCATGACATAGGTCAGCTCGCGTCGCCGATGAGGTTGAGCATAGAAGATAGTCACGGCTTCGATCTCGTCACGATTGGCCTCCAAATATTGTCTGAAATCCTGCGTTACCGACGCTGCATTTTCATGCGAATCGCCCGCCCATTCGGCACGTTCCACGCTGTCCAGACTTTCATGGTCAATTAGCTGCTCCTTGTAGCGGCGTATCGAGTCAATCAACTCGATGAGCTCGCCGGTGAACACCTCGGCCGCCTCTCGGACTAAGCTTTCGCACGCTTGTTCGCATGCGTTGGGCGAAGGGTCTCGGCGATCAGGCTCGCTTTCCCTCGCCTTTTCCTCTATACGGTCGGGGTCGATAGCCTGCAGCAGACTGCCAACTATCTCGGTCAATGCAACGCCACCAGCCTTGTCCTGAATGCGCGCCCTTTCGGAATCCTCGATCTGTTGATTGAGTCGGGCAAGGCGGCCTGCGAGGGAGCTTATCGTTTCCTCATCGGATACGCCCATCATCACACCCATGGCGAGGTCTCTGAGCGGAACAGAAGGCTTGCTGATGAGTGGCTGGCTGTTGGTCTTCACGGACTTTGTCACGCCAACGGCATCCACGATCACATAGTGCGTCTTGCCGCTCACGGCGGAGGGCGAGACCTTCTTGAGATCGTCATGATCCACAGTTCTCGTGCCGCGCCCTTTCATCTGCTCGAAGTAATTGCGACTGCGCACGTCGCGCATGAACAGCAGGCATTCGAGCGGCTTCACGTCTGTACCCGTTGCGATCATGTCCACCGTGACCGCGATACGTGGAAAGTAATCATTGCGAAACTGGGCGAGGATGGACTTGGGGTCCTCCTGGGCGTTGTAGGTGACCTTCTTGCAGAACTCATTGCGCTCGCCAAACTCCTCTCGCACGGTTTGCACTATGTCGTCCGCGTGGCTGTCGGTCTTGGCGAAAATCAGTGTCTTGGGAACCTCGCCGATGCGTGTGGGAAATATCTCCGGCAGTTTGTCTCGAAAGGTGCGGACGACAGTTCGTATCTGATCCGGGTTGACGACATCGCGGTCGAGCTGCTTTGCCTCGTAGACGAGCGGTTCGTCTTGAATCTCCCAGCGTTTTCTGCGCGTCAATCGTTCGCGCTTCTCGACCTGTTGTTGGGCTTCGACCGTGCCGCCATGCTTGGTCCTTTGGGTGTCGATCACATAGATTTCGTTTCCGACATTCACTCCGTCCGCGACTGCCTGCTCATGGCTGTATTCGCTGACGATGTTCTTCTTGAAGAATCCGTAGGTGCGGTTGTCCGGAGTGGCGGTCAGTCCAATAAGGAAGGCATCGAAATACTCCAAGACTTGCCGCCAGAGGTCGTAAATCGATCTGTGGCATTCGTCAATGACGATGAAGTCGAAGAACTCCGGTGGAATCTTCTCGTTGTAGACGACGGGAGGCGGTTCTTTGGGTCGAACAAGCTCCGCGGGGTTTATTTCTTCAGCAGATTCGTCCAAGTCCTGCCCCTTGAGGATGGAGTACATGCGCTGGATGGTGCTGATGCAGACTTGGCTGTCCTTTGCGATGTACGAAGAGGTGAGGCGCCGCACGTTGTACAGCTCGGTGAATTTGCGGTTGTCGTCGGTGGGAACGAAGGACATGAACTCCTGCTCGGCCTGTTCGCCCAGGTTTTTGGTGTCCACGAGAAAGAGCGCCCGCTTGGCATCGGCGTGCTTGAAGAGCCGATACATTGAGGAGATGGCCGTGTAGGTCTTGCCGGAGCCGGTGGCCATCTGGACGAGCGCGCGCGGGCGATCTTCCTTTAGGGACGTTTCCAAGTTCTCAATAGCGTTGACTTGGCAGGTCCTGAGCCCTGTGTGGTCGAGCTCGGGGAGGTTCTGGAGGCGCGAGCGCAGAGAATTGGTTGCGGATAGCCATTCGCGCAGGGTCTCGGGTCTGGGAAAGTTGAAAATCTCGCGGGAGCGTGGACGCGGGTCGCGAGCGTCGGTGAATCTTGTTAGGACTCCCGTGGTTTCAAAGACGAATGGTAGTGGATTAGTGTTTTCTAGCCAGTTGAGGGTGGCAGAGGCGTAGGCGCCGGATTGATCTTCGACTGTTGTTATTTTCTGGCCCCAGGTTTCGGGCTTTGCTTCGATGATGGCGATTGGAGTTCTGTCGGTGAATAGGACGTAGTCGGCGGGGCCAACGGCGGTTTGGTATTCGCGAATGGCGATTCCGGGGGCGGTGTTGAAGTTGATTCTCTTGTTGTCTTGGACGACCCAGCCGGATTCCTCGAGCTTGGCGTCGATTATGTCGCGGGCGGATTGTTCGGGGGATTGGTTGGGGGTTGGCATTGGGACACAGCAAACAATATGTGAACGAACTCTACAAAATGATCAGGGTTGGCGCTTTTTCAAATAGCGCTGACTGCACTAGTTGCGATGATGTGATGGATTTCCAACCTGGAGACTACACTTAATGGGTACCGTTTGTAATGATAGCTTTATCTCAATGGGGATTTGCTAACGGCAAACTGAATTAAAGCGGGTCAATCTGATTCAACGCGGCAAGAATAGATGCAACAAGCGCAGGCTTCACATTTGAAATTGCCGTGGCGAAGACTCTCCGAGTAGCATTCTCACCGCAGCTTGACATCCAACTCTCGGAGGCTATAGGCACTTATGAGGGGCAATATCACAGATCTAGCGAAGTTTTCGGACAATCGTTTATTGACAACGCTTGCCGAAGGCATCCCCCTTATAGCTCAGAGCGCCGAACACTTGGATGAAGTTGCGGGCCGACTGTTTGCTTCGCAAGACTACAGGGCCAGCGAGATTATCAGGGGGCTCGCTGAAGAGGAAGCCGCAAAGGTCTTGATCCTCCTCGACTTACTGCATTGTCCAAGAGCAGAACCAGACCGCAAAGCAAGAACGCTAAAGCACTTCTACGATCACACCGCGAAACGCATTTGTTCAATGGCAAACTCGTTTCCTTACATTTCATCTTTCGGGGAGCTAGAGGAGCTAATTCAGCTAGAAAGGCGACCCTACTATCTTGATGGCCCGAGAGGCGTTGAGTGGATCTTTCCAAACTTGATCAACACCACCCGTGAGGGGACGATGTACATCGATTTCGTGCGCGACATCACCGAAACTGATGGAGAGTATTTCTGAAACAGTCCGACTGATTCCGTCTATAGCCTGGGACAATATAGCAGTCCAGAATCAGTACAGCTTTGTCGTGCGCTGGGCGATACTGGACTCGACACAGTCAACGGTTTCAGCATCATCGCAGACATATGTAGGGGGTTCAAACCGACTCAATGTACGACTCGTGAAGAACTACGAAAATTGATTGAAGTCACGTTGCAGAAGTCTGTCGGTCATTCGAACGACGAGGCGGTCGATTCGGCAAGCACCTTGGTCTGGCTGTATTGGTCCTTTCCATTGTGGTCAGTGGACCTGACAGAGCTCAAACCATCGAAAAAGCTCTTGACGGAACTGCGTGCGAAGCGGGAACAAGAAATTGAGCGCATTCAAGAGACAGAGGCTAGGAGGGAGCCAGCTCCAAGCATTGAGCGGCAAAAAGTCGAGGAGTTGAGCGAAGCTCATGCTGCTTGGCAAAACGACATACGAGAATCCGAGGCTATGCCTGATGCAGCAAAAGAAGGCACTCTCCGAATTCGGAAGTTGTCTGGCTTCGCCTATCGCCAAGAACTGCTCTCATATCGGAGAATTCGGAAACTGTTTGATGCATTGAGTTCAGGTGAACGGACAGACCTTGTTGATTCGAGAAATAATCGTGAAGTTCATGCTCCACTATCGGGAGCCCCTTAGACCCAACGGCAATCCTGAACACAACTAGGACTTGTGTAGGTACTTCCGTAACCAGCTAGAGGAACTACTTAACCGAAATCTACTTACCAACCAAGAATCCGATTTCCTCAATCCAAGCTATGAATTAACTGTATGAACAACGTAAGTGGAATCAATTTTGCTTCGGTCGTGAACTTTCGGAATCATCGGAGACATGCCAATCCCCGCCGGATAGCCTGCGTACACGGGTCAATCGGTGTACCCAACACACATCGATTGGAAATTTGCTAATCGTGAAATAGCTCGCGTAGCCAGCCGACGAGAGATTTGGCGACGGGGGCGTTGTGAACTAAGTCGCCTGCAGTTATGGCTGTACCCATGGGTCTCGGAGATTCGCGTGCTGCAAGCCATGCGTGAACATGGGCACGGGTTAACTTTCGGGATGTGAATTTCCGTTCATCAGGGGGAATGCCGTCGATGTAGCGTTGAGCGCGGGGCCAGACGGCATCGCCTTGAGGAATCATTTTAGCGACGAAGTCCTCAAGCTCTCAGGGGCTCTTGTTATCCGGCATTAGCCACACACCGACACGAATACCTCGAGGACCGGAGAAAATCGAACCGGTATGAGCTAGATTCCTTGGAACTTCGCAGTCAGCTTTCCTTAGTCTGTCAGAAATGGAGCGCCAACGATCCTTAGAACTGCTGTTGGCATCCGCGAGGATGCCAAGTGCGCTACGCTGGGACACATTCACTTCATTGTAGATGGATTTCCGGAGTTCCTCGAACCCCTCCTTTTGAGTGATTTCGAAAGATGGTTCAAGATCATGGCGCTCCATTAGTTTTCGTATTACGTGGATCTCATCGTTACCCTCGACGAGCAATAGTTGAGATTTTGACTCTACACCCACGCCTGTTAACGAACCTCAGTCCCTTGTTGGGCCGCAACTAGTAGACTATCTTCAAGGTATTGGACGGCAACGAGTTCGTCTTCATAGTTTTCAAGCCGAAGCACTACACCGTCTGCATGCGATTCGGCTGCTGCAGTTGCGAAACCAACAATACAGTCAAAGCTATGTGTGGCAGCGATGACTTGAGTGTTGGCTGCCTCAGCCGTACTGAAGATCATTCGCCAAAGCGCAGGCTGAATTCCATAGTGGATTCCGTTCTCAACTTCGTCGATGAGCAGAATTCCGTTTCGACAATTTGCGAGAGAGAGGGCGACGGCCAAGAGGCGGTTCGCACCATCACCGAAACGCTTTATGGGAATAGGCGCGGACGAGGTCGTGAGCTTTGCGACGACCCGACGTCCCCGGCTGCGGTATGATCTTGGCGTCTCGCCTACAACGGCTAAGCGTTCCAGCGAATCTCCCACGACTAAGCGAAGCGCCCGTATGGCGAAATCCTCTGCTTCGGTCAACGCAACTGCATCCCACAACCGGGCGGCATCGGCGTTTCCCAGTAGACCCGGTCCGAGAGACTCGAACGCAATAGGAGCAGGCCATTCATCACGGGATGCTCGTGCGTTCGCCTCTGAAAGGTGCTTGCGCGTTCCGCCATAGTAGATTAAAGGGCCAGCGGAGAGGTTGCGGCTCCGCTTGCCTACAAGCACTCGAAGGCCATTGGTAGGATTCTCTGATCCAAAAAACCTGGGAGAATCAGAATTCTTGTCGGCATCTTCTAAACGCAGGGAAAGGCTGAGAGATTCGGAAGTTGAGGCAATCCGTATGGGGGGAGGTCTCGCAGTACTTTGCTGATCAAATCCGTAAAACAATGATGAAAAATCCGGAAAAAACACTAGGTCTCCTTCGTCGTTGTCGCCAAGAACGAATTCCTCCCTTGTTTCGATGAGATCAATTAGTGATCGAGAATCCCCTCTTGAAGCATAAAGTCGGATAGCTTCCAATACAGATGTCTTCCCGACACCATTTTTCCCTGCAAGCAGGGTAACGCGACCCAGTCGGGGAAGTTCGAGTGAGCGGATGCCCCTGAAACCTTCTATAGAAAGAGATGGCAAATGCAACCGGGTACTCATATATTGCTCAGTGGATTATTCGTCTGCCGGGTGGGTGATCATATTCTAAAAGAGTGTAGCGCAGTAAACAGTTCTAGTGCGAATTACGGAGCTTCAAAGACCAAGTGAGGGTGAATCGCAGCCGCAGCCTGATCGTCAACTGATTTGCTGATTGCGGTTCCATCAATACCACGGGAAGCACTCCCGCGCCAAAAACTCAGCAGCTTCGCGCTCACGGTCATTGCCGTTCCAAAGGTCAAGGTAGGTCGTGACGGGATCAGTGCAGAAGATGCCTGGCGCGGGCTCGATTGCGTCGTCGAATAGAGTTTCATCGTCTACTTCGATCAGCATGACATTTGAGCCTTTTTCAACTGGACTCATCCTCAACTCATTTCGTAGCTTCCGCTTGCCACCTTCATCAACATAGAAGGTCAGGTCCGCGCCGCGCACAAATGGAGCAATCCAGCGTGCGGACGAATGCAAGGCGCAAATGGCCCTGCCATCCGACCCTTGCTTCCTTAGACGCCTAGCGAGGAGCTCATCAAGTTGCTGGCCGTGATAATGAGTGTAACCGTAGGTTGTTGGGCCGACCGGGCGCCGATAACTCTCCCGCCATGCATTGAGGAGACCGCTTGGATTAGCGAGAACAACACCCTTGCCTGTTCGTTCGACCCACTCCCGTTCCATCAGCGATTTGCGCACGTTGCTCACGTGACCGAGGCTTGCATGGGACTCCTTTGATAGCTCGACGACCCGCCACGCTCGGTCAGGATGCCTCAGCATTGCTCGCAGAACGGCTGCGGCTTTGGGTTTGAAAACAGAACGCAGCGCACGAGTCTCCGACTTAGGCTTTTCAGCCGTTGCCCAGTCAACATAGACATCGTCAAATTTCAAATAAGCATTGTCGAAGAGGTCGAGATAGGCAATCTCGTGGTTCTTACAGATTTCTCGCGACTCGGGCGAAAGGTAGGTTGCGACGAACATTGGCAGGAGTTTCGAGCGTCGCTTTTCCTTGGTCGCGCTTAGCTCTAACAATAGGCCCTTAAGCTGGAGAGAAGCGGCGCGTGCGTAACGCGGCGCACCGTTTGGTTTCACTTCAACAACAAGGGTGTAGGTGCGACCCGCGTGGCGGAACCTTATAAGATCGTCCGTGCGATGATATTCGGACTCGCGTCGGCGTGCGGCGGGCAGGACTTCAATGGCGGCTATACGGTCTAGGAACTGAATAACTGTGTCGGTGGCAATAGACGGATATTTCATTATTTTAGCTTTTTTCAAATGGCGTTGATAATAGCATATTTGATGAAATTACCAAGTTGCTTTTTGAAGTAGTTGCGCACCGCCTGCAGGATTCCACACCATCTGCGACTAGGTAGTTGCATAAGCCGGTGGTTGAGTATTACAACGCCAGTACGAGAGCCCTGTTGGGCGTCTTGCTTACTCGTAAATTGCAGTTCTGCTTGTTGATATTCCAGCTAACGAATTTAATCTTTGAGAGTCCTCATCCTCGCTATCAGAAAAATTGTAAGTAGCCGGTTGCTGGCGAACATCAGCGGTATGATTGGGCGCGACAGGTTGTGTGAACTATGGCTATTGGGTGCTCTATGACGCAGCATGGTCCGCGAACAAGTCGAAAGCAAGAGATTGCTCAACGGCAAGAGCGTAGCTCGCACGTAGCATTCGATCCTGAGCTTGCTCGCTCTCCACCTAGCACGTCCGGCCCCATTAAGCTCGTTAAGAGTATTTTGGCCACATGGAGTTTGCAGCCGACAGACGCATTGCCGTTGCTCGGATACGACGCGTTCCAATGGCCTCATGTGCAGGGACTCATGAACGGATACGGCATCCTTTCAGGCTGCGATGTGAGAGATCGAATCGCTTGCCTACTTGAGATTCGAGGGACGCTGTCCGGACTATTCAAAGATCAGGATGTCGAAAACGATTGGCTGCGGGAGCCCCATTCAATGCTGAATGATCAGAAACCACTAGATCTCTTGCTCGAAGGTTCGATAGAGAATCTGCTGCTTGTAAGAGACTATGCGGCACTCGCGGCGGGTCGTTAGCGTGCTCGAGTCTTTGGAATCCCAAAAGCGTTCGCTGATTCTCTTTCGTTTAAGCCGGTCGCGTTGACACTCGATCCGAGCACTGGAGAGGTTCACGTAAGCGTCGAAGGCTTCCGAGACAGGTAAGCATTGGCAGGAACCAATGAATCAGATGCTAAAAGTCGAGTTCGTTCTGCTCGGCAGCCGGAGTAATGATGTCAATCTCACGCACGTGCATGAGCCTCGGCGCGTCCTTACCGGGAGCAGACTCATAGACCCCTGATACCTTTACGGTCGCATTGAGAACGCCGCGCAGCGCTCCCGCCTTCCGCTCGGAAGAAGGCCGATAGATACATCTGATCGAGCCCCATTCGGAAACCCGGCGCAAAGTGAACCTATTCGCGTCAAGATCGATTGCGCGCACCAAGCCCGAAAACCTACCCTCTTTGGCCTTCTTCTCTGGTCGGTGCAGTTCTTGGCGCAAGACTCGGCGCGATTCCTTTGTCAGAGGTACGTGCTTTTGATCGCCGTCGCTTTTGCGCTGAAACACCACCCTTTGCACCAATCCCCGGGATGTGGGAGAGAGCTTTGTAGCAGCGGCGAGAATTATGTCGCGCGTCGCAGGATCCTGATACTCATCCTTAAACCGTGACGAAAGCTGTCCTCCTTCTAGGTGTTCGCTGATCCCGGCAACACCGTTTAGAGCGGATTCAACATCATCGACCATGAGCTGCAGATCATCGGCGAACATATCGGGCCGAGTGATCTCTCCGGTGCCGATGCGCACTCCGAGTATTAGGCTGCCCGGTACAACACCGGACAATTGGGGCGTAAGTTCTTTTGGCCACTTCACTTTTTCTGTGGAAGCTGAACGGAGGTGGAAAATTGACTCCGCAATATTCGTAATGGCGCCGTGCAGGTTGCCGCAGAGGCCAGACACGAGCGAAAACGTTGGATTCAAATCCATTTCACTAGAGTAGTGCGCCACCAAATGCGACGTGTCCAAGAGGCTTGCGACGGCAAGATCCTCTCGATACAGTTTGTGAATCTCCTGCTTATAGCTATTGGTCAGACTTGCGTAGAACTCCGAGTCGGGATCGTGCTCCCGGTGCAAGTCCACTAAACCATTCAGGAAAATATCGACGGTTTCTTCTAGGTTTTCGGTCCAAGTGGTCACAGGTCGATACCGAATAGCTCCAAAGAACGCTGTGCTACACCGCTTTCAGGTTCGAAAATTGTTTCCGGAGCCAATCTGCACTTCCTGCCTTAAGATTTGGATTGAGATGAGCATAATACAGCGACGCTTCGCGATAGCGCGGCCGCAGTAGTTCCGTTTGAAACGAGATCATCCCGTTCGCTCTTTGCGCCGGACTCACCGGAAAACGCTAAGTTGCTATGGCTTGTATTTTCCTATGCAAGGAATCGCTTCGAACACACCATTCTCGTGCGGCGCTGTATCTAAACGCTGCCGACTGCCGACATCAACTTCGTGTGCAACCGGAACATCCTTTACATTTCTCTGCCCCGTCAAGGGAGAATCTTCTGCGCCCTCTAATTCGCAATTTGGTTTTGTTCAGAAGGGGTGTTATGCCTTTTCGCTTGCCGTTTCAATATTAGTTCGCACGCTGTTGGCCATTGCGCGGGCCAGTTCCACTGGTACAGCATTACCAATCCATCTCGCTGTCGCGGCGATCGGCCACACCTGTTGCTCGGGAGGGAAAAACTCGTATCCCGATGGAAACGTCTACAGCAATGCCGCCTCCCTGAGCGAAATCGCCCGATCGTGCTCCGGGTGCCCAAACCTGCCATTCCTGAATCCTGTGCATTGTGTCGTGATCGTCGGTGCCAGCGCATCCCACGACATTCGCCCGTAGACACTGCCGTACCACTTTCCAGATTCGCGTTCGTGGCGCTTAGCGCGAAGGCTTGCATCCCGGTCCCTCCAAGTTTCACTATTGACGATTGTTCAATAGAAACTTACTCATGAACATATCAGGTGCGGTCAATCGAACTATCGACAACATCCCCCCAGGAAAACTGTTCGGTTACGAGGTCTTTGCAGAATACTTGAATTCTCCAAACGCCGTTATTAGGGCAGTGGGTCGGCGCGTTGAGAAAGGACGATTGATACGGGTAGAAAAGGGAATCTTCTACACACCTAAGCAAGGGATTCTCGGCGAGGTGCCAGTATCCGACGAAGAGCGATTGCGAAACCTTCTGTTCAAGAATGGGAGGCGAGTTGGTTACATCACCGGCGCGGCACTCTACAACCGACTTGGACTTTCCACGCAGATTCCGAGGAGTTTCACGATCGCCTCGGAACGCGCCCCTCAAACTAAAGATTTTGGCACCCTTCAGGTGAAACTGATTCGGGCGCGGGCACCGATTACGGAAGCAACCGTTCCGCTGTTGGAAATCCTAGATGTCCTTCGAAGCCCGAAGCAAGTCCAAGGCACTGATGTCGGTGAGGTGCTCCGAATTCTTGCGCGGTATCTAGATGAGCTCGCGCCGGTGCAGACGAAAAAACTGCAACGTCTCGCTTTGGCCTACTACAACGCCGGGACAAGAGCGCTGCTCGCGATGTTGCTGACGAGAAACGGAGTTGAAGTTCAACAATTTGTTCGAGGTTCGTTTAATCCCACTACGAGATTTGAGGTCGGACTTGATCCGGCCGAGTGGCCCGAAGCACGTGCTTGGGGTATCCGATGAATCTCCATGAGTCGCCGGGAGCATTCCTGGAACTCATTCAAGCTGCTGCTGGTACTACAGTATTAGCGCCTCCTATGTGGAGAAGGGCTATTGGGTAACACGATCTCTCAAACGCCCCCATGAATCTGAAGCTACAGACTTATTCGTCCTGAAGTGTGGAACGTCGCTTTCAGAAGCTCTTTAAATCATTAGGCGTTTTTCGGAAGACATAGATCTTGCGCTTCCATCAATACCACGGGAAGCACTCCCACACCAAATGCTCGGCAGCGTCGCGGCTACGTGATGCGCAGGAGCGTGCTACGCCCGCAACGCACTCACCCCCACACCCGCCCCTGCCAGCCCGACGTTCCCGCAAGCGAATCGAACTGACTATCCTTCGATGCCAGCGGCCAGTTCATTTCAATGGCGGTGGCCGCAATGAAGCGGTCGAATGGATCTCGATGCGCCCAATCGAGCACCGCCGTACGCGACGCGATTGCGCGCGTCAGTGGTGCGGATAGCGTTTGCCGTTCGGCTAAGAGTACATCCATGTGCGGCACGATTTCCGGCCATTTCCCCAACCGTGCCTTGCGGACGACTTCATAGGCGCTGATGGGGCTGACATGAACGGATTCGGCTTCAAGAATTGCGGTTTTCACGGTACCGCTGAGCCGAGACGAGTCCATGAGGCTCCAGACCCACGTATGTGTGTCCAAAAGGATGGCGCTCACGAGCCTCCTTCCCAAAGATGCAATTCATCGCGGTCCATTTCGTCTTCGAAATCCGGGACTCGGTCAACGAGGTGCGCCAAGGTATCGAACTGAAATCCCTGCGACTTCACGGGCACCAAACGGACCGCTGGATTGCCCTTGCGTGCGATCACAACTTCCTCGCCCGCTTCAGCGGCAGCGATGAGCTTGGAAAGCTGTGACTTGGCATCGTGCATGTTGACCAGCATCGTATTTTCTAGGTTAGCTAGTCTAGCTAGTATGTGCTGCGAAGAGCGCTTCCGTCAAGCTGCGCCCGTGATGAACACTTCGAAACAATTGTCTACCAGCAAGTTGACACAGGACGCTATGCAGGCGCGTAAAGTGGCCACTCGAAAAGTCAGCACGCAAACGGATCCAATGAAGAAGCTCGTTCTCATCATTCCTCTCCTATTAACCGCCTGTGCCCATGGGCCGGTCCTGCTGCAGGTCTACGGAGATGGGCATGAGGCCGCAATACGCGAAGCGTTGGAGGAATTCGCCGATACACGAGACTTGCCCATTGAACGACCCGAAGTCGTTCCGGCGACTGCAAATGCCGAGATCACCTTGGTGCATTCCAACGATTACGAATCGGCCTCCGTCGCGTGGGAGCTCGCGGATCTTCTGCAGACCCTGGGGACCGATGTACGCCTTCAACGCGTTCGACTGCAGAATCACTTGGTGACTGGCAGGCGCGTTGGCGTGTTCGTGCGAGATGAATTCCTGTCGGAGGATGCCGATGATGATGAGGGGGTCGGCCAGCTCATCTGTTCGCGAGACGACTCTGATGCGACCATCCTTCTATACGAAGATGGCACCATGGAAGTACACACCTATATTCCAATCGGAGACGAAATCTCCGGTCAGAACTATTCGGGTACTTGGCAAAAGTCGGGAGGCGACGTTTTCCTCGAGCCAAGAGACCTCGGCACCATAGTGTTTCGTGCGACCGAGGACTGCATAATCAAGCCGGATGTCTTGCGATCGGCCTGCGATGCGGAACTCACATGGGTCAGCGGAGAATCCATTCCGCTGTTGAAAGGGTGTCCGGTCATTGCGACCAACACGGTTCACGTTGGGTTTCGAGACTAGGCCGACAGCGAAGTCCGGCGCTGTGGCTGGACGCCTTCAATCACCCTGCGTCGAAGCGACCATCTCCAGTCAAAGCAGCTCCATCCCTTCCAAGTCGCCCTTCTCACGCCACTCCTTCAAGAGTCGATTAAACGCGTTGATGCCGGGGGAATAGTTGGAGAATAGGGCACCCTCATTGTTGCCGAGCGATCCTTCCCGGTTGTAGTAGCCAGGCGTACACGCCTGCAAAAAGGCACGGACATTCGCATCCGCGAGCTGGCTGATCTCCTGCACCCAAGCTTCTTCTGCCGCCTCGGTAACCTCGATACGCTGCTTTCCGCGTTTCTTGACCTCTTGGATGATGTGGCTCACATGGACGGCCTGATCATCAAACATGGCGGTCATATTGACCGAGAATGCATTTTGGTTGATGCCGATCGTGAACCAGTTCGGGAACCCGTGACTGCTTAGACCGTGCAAGGTGCGAAACCCGTTTTGCCAATGTTCGTAGAGTGACTCGCCATTGCGTCCGATGGTGTCGAAATCGACTCGTCTGTGTGCGGATGTCGTGATCTCGAAGCCGGTGGCATAGACGATGCAATCCACTTCGTATTCGATGCCATTGGCGACCACGCCATGCTTGGTGATGCGGTCCACCCCCTTGGCGTTGGACACGTCGATCAGGTGAACGTTTTCACCATTAAAGGTCGCGAGATACTCGTCGTTGAATGTGGGTCGCTTGCAGAATTGCCGGTACCAAGGCTTGAGCGCCTCCGCCGTCTCCGAATCGGTGACCGTCTCATCCACGCGCGCGCGGATTTCATTCATTTTTTGAAAGTCGGCGACCTCGGAACGAAGCTGGATTTCCTCCATATTGAGCGCACCCAAGTCTGATTGCCGACGCGCCAGCGAGATACCGATCCTTCGTGCGATATCGGTCCAACCATCGGCCACCAAGTCCTCGCCAAAATTCTGGCCGAGCAGTGAGGCGGCAAAGTTCTCGCGTCGCTGTCGTTGCCAGCCGGGACCGAGTTCTGAATACCACGCTTCGTCGGTTGGCTTGTTGCCGCGCAGATCCACCGATGAGGGCGTTCGCTGAAAGACGTACAGCTTCTCGGCGTGTTCGCCAAGAAAGGGTACACACTGGATGGCGGTGGCACCCGTGCCGATGACGGCGACGCGCTTGTCGGCAAGCTTGGTAAGGCCTCCCGAGTGGTCGCCTCCGGTGTAGCCGTAATCCCATCTCGAGGTATGGAAGCTCTTGCCTTCGAAGTCGCTGATGCCCGGGATTTTGGGCAGCTTGGGACGATTCGCGGGTCCCGTGGCTTGAATCACGAACCGCGCCCGGATCTTGTCATCGTGCTCCGTGGAGACCTGCCAGCACGCCTCTTCTTCCAGCCACCGCACCTCGGTGACGCGCGTCTGGAAGATGGCTCGGTCTCCCAGCTCGAAATACTCGGCCACGCGATGAACGTGTTCGTAGATTTCCGGTGCGTAGGAGTATTTTTCCTTCGGCATATAGCCGGTCTCTTCGAGTAGTGGCAAGTAGCAGTAGGACTCGATATCGCACTGCGCTCCGGGATAGCGATTCCAATACCAAGTCCCGCCGAAGCTGCCGGCGGCTTCGATGATGCGAAAGTTGTGAATCCCGCGCTCCTTGAGTCTTGCGCCGGTCATGAGGCCGCTGAATCCGGCACCTATGACGACCACGTCCAATGATAGGTCCACAGGCGCTCGCTCATAGCCAGGTTCCACATAGGGATCGTCATCAGAAAAGTGGGCGAGTTCACCTTCGGCCTCCAGATACTGGGCTTCAGCGTCTGCGCGAACTCGCCGATCACGCTCGTCCCGGTATTTTTCGCGCAAGACCTCTGGATCAAAATCCAAGTCGGGAAACATATTGTGCAGCCGCTCCCGCTCGCTCGGCATGGCTCGCTCCTCTGTCGGTTTGGATGGGTGAAGGGACAAGTATAGCGAGAGCGGCAGGCGAGTCTTGGGAGGGCTGCCAGCCATCCGCTCCACTCGTGGAGCGGAACGTTATAACATAGCGCCTATCGACCAAAAAGAATCTTGTCTTGGATATTTCGCTGAGTCGGCCAAAGACCTGTTGCGGCCGCGTCGAAACTGGAACCCCTCGCTTGGATTTGTATGCAGCGAGCCTCTGCACGCTGTGCCTCGTCCATTGTGTTGCCTTGCCGTTGATCGCGGCGCTGCTCCCCGTGGCGGCGCAAGTTTCGGACAACGAGTTGGTGCACCAAGCACTGGTATTGCTGGCCGCGCCAGTGACCCTTTGGCTGCTTTGCAGGGCCGTGATAATCGAAGCCAGTTGGCTGTTCTTTGTCTTGGCATCCTTTGGCCTCGGGCTGCTGTTGCTGGCGGCATTTTTCGAGGCGGCGTCGGCCCATGAGGAACTTATTACTATCGTCGGTGCCACGCTTTTGGGCTTCGCCCACCTGCGGCGCTGGTCGCAGCATCGCTGCGCTCCAGCAGAAATACCTATCGTCGGCGAGAGCTAAGGTTGCTAAGGGAGGTCTTCCTTTGCGTGATGCGCCGAACTTAGAGTTGAACATATCGGCCAAGTGGCTCAAGCTGGCCGAAGCGCGTTGCGCCGAAACCAAGAACCGTTTGACGCCGGCACGCTTGGTCGCCTATGCCGAGATCTTGAATAGTGGCGGCCCGATTTCCGCATACGAACTCATCGCTCGACTCGAGCAGAAGGAGCAGCGAAAGATCGCACCACCAACTGTCTACCGACATCTCGACTTTCTCATGCGGGTCGGTCTCGTCCACCGGCTGGAATCCACTCAATCCTTTGTGGCCTGCGAACATCCAGGCCACGAGCATGCAAGTCAATACTTGCTGTGTACAGAATGCGGTAGTGCGGATGAACTGGAATCCGGCGAGCTTGAGCAGTTGCTGGCGCAAGCGGCCGACCAACACGGATTTCAACCAGACAAGTCGGTCGTCGAAATCACCGGAGTTTGCGGAGACTGCGCCCACCTCGAATCTCACTGAGAAATCACGAAGCAAGCGGAAGAAGATATTGGCACAAACTCCGAGCAGACTTCATCACAGCGCGCTGGTCGTCAAAGATCTCGCGGTCTCTAGAACATTCTACGAAGGCATCCTAGGCTTGCCACTGGTGGCGACTTGGTGCGAAACCAGCGAGCGGTTGGGAGACTATTGCCATGCGTTCTTTGCGCTGGGTGATGATTCGGCGGTGGCGCTCTTTCAGTTTGCGCGGGATGATGTCTATCAGCTGCTGAAACGGCCGGATAAGCTTTCGGCCTTTCATCATCTGGCACTGAACGCAAGCCAATCGCTTCAAGATGAAATTCGGGGCAAGGCAGAGGCGGCGGGAATAGAGCATCACAGGGTTGACCACGGAATGTGCATTTCCCTCTACCTTGATGATCCAGATGGCCATAAGCTCGAGATCACCTGCGATTGCGAGCAAGTCGTTGCGCAGGCGGAGTTCATTCGCCATCGCGCGCCCGAAGAACTGGAGCGCTGGCTTGCCGGTGATCGAAGAACGAATAATGATATTCGCGAGACAAGCATATAGAGCGCTTATGCATCGTGCCGGGATCAACCTCTACCGGAGCAACGAGGATTAGACGTTCTTCGCGGGCGCTTGCGGTCAAGCAAAAAATGAGTTAGATACCGTGTCTGGCGTCCCCTAGGGGACTCGAACCCCTGTTGCTGGGATGAAAACCCAGAGTCCTAGGCCACTAGACGAAGGGGACCCGGAAAAGGACGGCTATTATACGTGGATGATCGATTTCCGGCTAGTGTGTGTCGCAGTGTGCGTTGCAGGCGGGTTTCAGATTTGTACAAAGTGGCAGTCACAACCGATAATTTCTGCCACGTTAACGAGAAGACGCTAGCGTAAAATCTCATCCTATGTCCGAGCATGTGCCATCCCCAACCGAAGCAAAGGAGAACGGTGCGTTTTACACGCCTTTTTCTGTTGCCAAGACACTTGTTCGCTTCGCCGCCCGCACGCCGAAAGACCGACTTCTCGATCCAGCCTGCGGTGACGGACGTTTTGTCGCATGTCATGTCAACAGCGTTGGTGTGGAGCGAGATTCGGCCGCTGTTGCTACGGCGGCTGAACGCGCGCCAAGCGCTGAAATCCATCGTGGCGACTTCTTCAGTTGGGCGGAGAGCACGGATGAACGATTCGACTGTGCGGCGGGCAACCCTCCGTTTATCCGCTATCAGGTATTTGCGGGCGCTACCCGGCAACGAGCCCTTCGGATATGCCGGAATCTCGGAGTCGCTTTCTCGGGCCTCACAACTTCTTGGGCACCGTTTCTTGTAGTCGCAGCCGCGCTCCTCCGTCCGGGTGGTCGGATGGCATTCGTGGTACCTGCATCCATCGGCCATGCGCCCCATGCTGCTCCACTCGTCGAGTATCTAGTTGGAAGTTTCGACGCCGTTCGAATTATTGCCTTGCGTCGGAAGCTGTTTCCTCACTTGTCGGAAGACTGCTGGCTTCTGTTCACTGAGGGCTTTGGCGGCTCGACCAGCCATATTCAGTTCACCCCTGTCGAATGCTTCGACCGCCTCGACGCGCGACTCATGCACATGGCCTCCAGTCTCGTACCTGTCGAGGAATGGCGACACGAATGGAATCGCCGACTACGACCCTACCTGTTGGATAGCATCGGGCGGTCCCTCTACCTCAACGCGGCACGATCAGAGTCTTCGGTCAGGCTCGGAGATATTGCGTCCGTGGGTATTGGCTACGTTACTGGCGACAACAGCTTCTTTCATCTGCGGCCATCCGAAATCAAGCGGTGGGAGATTCCAGAGAGCTTTCTGCACCCTACGGTGCGAAATAGCCGAGTGCTACCGAGAGAAGTTCTTTCGACCGGCACTGTGGAGCATTGGCGTCGGTCAAATCAACCTTCTTTCTTGCTTCGAATCCCCAAGAGCGCGGACCTGCCTCAAACTGTTCAAAGTTATCTTGATTCGCCGCGCGGCCAAGAAGCGCGCCGTGCTTACAAATGCCGAAATAGGACACCTTGGTATTCCGTACCGGATGTCCGAATTCCTGCGTTTTTCCTCACGTACATGTCTGGAGCCTCACCGTCGTTGGTGAGGAACTTCGCGGCTGCAACATGCACCAACGCCCTTCACGCCGTCCACTTGCACAGGGACAATGACGCTGATCGACTGGTGCTGTCCGCAACCTGACCAACCGGCTTGAAGAGACGATCGGTGAATGCACAAACCTTCATATCGCTTATCCCGCTCTGGTTTTCGGATATCTATTCTTGATGCGCGCCAATCGACAAGGCGAAGTCTCACCGACAGACATGGTGATTGATGACGACGGCGTGCCGGTAGATGGGGTGCTGCGCTTCCATCAAGCTTTGGGTGCCATGACCGGACGCATGGGATTGCGGGACGACACCAGCCGGTACGAATCTATCGCCTTGGCACTTGTTGAAACGTCTCCACCCGTCGCGGGAACCCTCAATACTGATTTCCCGTCCGCAGATAGCCCTATCCATTTCGGTCAATTCTTCGAGTGTTTGTATCGAAGGTACGACGAACGGTTCGTGGTGAGTGCACCACAACTTGTGCATAAGACGCGAAGACTGGAGTGGTCCCCCGATTCTCCCGCACTCCAAGCGGGGCCCTTCCTCAGTCTCGATTATCCATTTCGAACGGGCACCGAACAAGAATGAGAATGCACAAGGTTGGTTCGAGACCAAATTGCAAGAAAACGGCTTCAGCCCAAAGCTGCGCCTTAGGCTGTGCCATTTGATTACGGCTGCGTCTCCACCAAGAGAATGAGCCCCGAGAAAAGAGATTTACATTGTCAAAGCTATTGGTTTGCGCATTCACATTTTTTGTTTTGACCGGCTGCGTGGATTCCAAGTCTGCGACGGAATCTGCCTGAGAATCTCAAGGCGCTTATGGAGAGTCGGACTTTGAGGCTAACGGGTCGGAGCAAGCCTATCCGGTGTTCATACAGGGACTGATGCAATTGCACAGCTTTGAGTTTGAGGATGCACGTAAGAGCTTGCAAGAAGCGCAGGAAATAGACAGCAACTTCTACATGGCCTATTGGGGAGAGGCGCTGTTTCACCAACAACCCCTTTGGAATCCTGAAGGCGTCCCGGCGGCGCAGGCCGTGCTCGCGAAGCTGGCACCTACTCCGGAAGCGCGACTCGATCTTGCACCCACCGAGCGCGAGCGGGCCTAAATCGCGTCGCTCGAGAGAGTGTTTCCCGAAGCCCGAAGAAGGGACCGAACTAGAGATTGAAACCGACTACGCCGAAATGCTCGGCGAGATATACGAAGGCTGGCCGGACGACTTGCATGCGGGTGCTCTCTGCACTTTGGCCATCCTCACCACCAGCCACGATGGCCGCGGGTTTGACAAATACATGTGTGCTGGAGCGCTTACCGAAGAGATTGTCACAAGGCATTGAATTTCTAAAGGCAACGGCTGAATTCGAGCGGGTCGCTGATGCGATGGAAAGAGCTTGACATCCCAACAGCTTGTGTCAGCTCGGGTATAGCTCCCTCATAGTCGCAACCGAAGTTTCAATCAACTGCTTGAGCACATCCATGTCGATGTCCTCAAGTTTCTTGATGTACAGACAGGACTTGCCGGTCTTGTACTTGCCGAGCCGGTCCATCAGATCCGAGTGTTTGCTTAAGCCTTCCATGATGTAGACGGTTAGCGCTTGCTTGCGCGGCGAGACTCCGGTGATCATGAAGTCGCCTTCATGGCCGCTGGCGTATTTGTAGTGATAGCTGCCGAAACCAATGATGCTCGCGCCCCACATGACAGGATCCTCGCCGGTGACCTCCTGCATGAGTCCGGCCACCTGTTCGCAGTCTGTTCGCCTTTTCTCGTCGAGAACCGAAGCGACGAACGCTTCTACCTTAGTGGTTGTTGGCCTGGTCTTGAGCTTATACATGGAACTACTCCGCCTTGGCCGCGGCTCGCGCTCGCAGTTTTTCCCGGGTTTCGGCATGACGCTTGTGATCTATCTTGTACCTGCTGTAGAAGTAGATTGCGAAGTAGGCGGGTATGGTGGCGAGCACACCTTCAAACAGGCCGAGTTCGAAGACCACCTGCGGGTCTATTTGGCCGGATATCGGATGTGAGGGGAATTCGATGATGTCCATCGCGATGCCGGCAAGCAGGTGCCCGAAGGCGATCGACACCTTTGAGAAAAACGTGCGCACGGCGTAGAAAACGCCCTCTTGGCGCCGACCCGTTTCCAACTGATGCTCATCGACGACATCACCTATGGCCGAGTAAACGGTGGTGGTGAGTATGAACGCGCTGCCATAGAAGAGGGCGATGAAGAAGCACAGGGTCGTAAACAGCAGCCAAGTGTGGTTTTCGGGAAATATTCCGGCAAATCGCGCCAGCACGGGAAAGGCCGCCGCAAACACGACCAATCCGACCGCCACGCTCATGGTGCCGTTCTTTTCGAAGCGGCGATTGAGTGGCGCCACTATGGCCGCGCAGAGGATATAGGCGGCCATCGCCGAGAACGGAAACAAGCCCAATTGCCAAGGCTGAAGTTCCCAGAAATAGAGCCCCATGTGCGCCCCGAGGGTCTCACGAATACCGAGCGTGGCACTCAAGCAGAGCAGCCCATAGAAGAGCATTCGATAGTTGCGGTTCGAGAAGACACTGGCGGCTTCCTGCAAGAATCGCTTGGTTGAGTATTCATTCTGGGTAACAGACGGTTGCGACAGGTGGGGTATCTGATCCCTTGTGAAATGTGCGGTCAGGAAAATCGCCATGGCACTGATCAGCGCGAGGACGGCGCTGGCCCAGGAGGTGTCTATACCGAAATTGGCGCCATCGGGAATCACGAAGTTGTAGAAGCACAGCGAAATGATCGCGCCGCCGGTGTACGAGAAGAAGGTGTTGTAGCGGAAGACGCGCGTGCGCTCCAGATAACTGTCTGAAAGCTCCGCTCCGAGCGCGAGATGCGGCAGGATGTAGCAGGTCAAGCAGAGCTTCATGAGGCTCGACATCACCATCAGCCACAGGGCGAGCAGCCATTCGTTGACCGCTGCGTCGTAGCCGACGAGAGTGAGGCTTTGCATCGATGGTTCAAGCAGCGCGCTGGGCGGGGCAAAGACGCAAAAGGCGAACAAGCCGACCGGCACCGACGCAAAGTAGATGAAGGGATGTCTGCGACCGAGTTTCTTACTGCGCCACAGGTCTGAAGAATGGCCGATGAGCGGGTCGGAAATCGCGTCGACGACAATTGGCACTGCCGTGGCGAGACCGGCCAAAGTGCCGGGTACTCCGAACACCACGGTATAGAGCAGAAAGGTGACTGCGGCGAATACCCAATTGAGCGCTCCCTCGGCGCATCCACCAACGCCGTAGAAAATCTTTGTGGACGTGGGTACGCGGCGACCGCCGTCGGCCAGCCTAGGTGTGGTTGTCCCCGTCACGGGTACTGAAATGCGCTACGCGCAATAGGTCGAGAGAGGCGCGAAGTTCCTACGAGCACTCTATCTGACCACGACCCGCAGCTTTTCTTGGCTTGGTTCAGGATAGAACTGCTTGCAATAGCGACGAAAGCGAAAAATATCACGATCCGCTTGGCAGAGCACGGGATTCGATCGATACCTTTGATTCTCCCAGACAATCGCATCAAGCGCCACCTCTGCGGCAAGTTCCTTCACTAGAATCTTGGCGAGTATGGGCCTGACCAAGGTTTCGGGCAACCAATTGAGTCCATAGGCGTGCGGCATGGACTTGATTTCAGCAGCCAACCAGACATCGACCATCTCGCCGTCGATCGGCGTTGAAAGCACCCATTGCCGGATGACCAGGCCGGTGTCAGCACTCTTTATGACCACGCACGAAACGCCGAGTCCCCATACACACACTTCGATTTCGACATTAAACCGTATGAAACGAATCCATCGCGCAATCATGTCGCGGTCAAAGGCGTAATAGGCTGTGAGAAAGGGCCCATCAATTTCGGTGGGACGAAGCTGTTTCAGATTGGCATAGCCGTGCAGATAACTCAGATGGGCAAAATCCACTGAGTTTTCCGAAGTGATCTGCGGATGCGAGCGAACGCGACACTTGGTGATCGCCCGATCCACCCAGCCGTCTTGGCACACATCGGGGATGAACCATTCAGGTTCTCCGCCGAGAGGATCATGGTAGGCAAATATGTAGCCGTTGATCTCTTCAACGGTGTAGCGATTGAGTTTCGCCGACGGTGGCACCGGGCCGGCAGTCGCCTTCACGCATTTGCCGGAGATGTCGTATTCAAATCCGTGAAATGGACAAACAAGCCTGTCATCCTTCAAAAACCCGCCGGCTTTGGGGCCGAGATGCGCGCCCAGGTGCGGGCAGAAGGCATCGGCAACACAGACTGTGCCCGCTTCATCTCGCCAAGCAATGATCTCTTTCCCCATCCATGTCAAGGAAATGTGTTGATTTCGGCCGAGTCGATCCGAGGCCTCAATCACGTACCATCCTTGCGGAAAGGGCTCCAACACAGTACCGCTTTTGGGCGCGACCACCACATCAATCTCCCTTCATTTCATCCCAGAGTTAGAACAATGATGAGGAACTTTCAAGTGTTTGATATTCCAGATCATCATTCGCTCGAAACCCATTATACAGGCGGAAGATTGGATTTCAATCGACGCGCAGCGTTTCCTTGGAGACGGCTCCGTGACGTGCGCAAAAGGTTAAGTACTCACCGAGAAACCGATTCACATAGAGTTTCTCGAAGGCCGCCTGTCCAGTACGCTGGTGCGGTTTCGTCCAAGGACGAAACGCCTTTTGCCTTTGCATTTCGATGACTTCGGCCGAATTAGCATCGAGATAGATGCGTACCAGCAAATCGGGAGCGCCGAATTGACAAGCGTCCATTTCGCTAAAAAAGCTGTCTTGGGTGATGCGTAGCAGGCAGGTGTACTTGCTGCGCTGTTCGACTTGGCAGCGAACGCTGAACTCTTGGTCACCGATCGGCAGGACGAATCGCCAATCCTTGCCTGTCTCAAGATCTGGAAACAACCTTCGAAGACGAATGTAGTTGGCGTCGCACTCGCTGATGAGTGCGGCAAGATCAAATTTTGCTTGGCCAATATCTATCATGAGACCCGCGTATGACGCTTGGGCACCATTTGAATTCATGAGGCGCATATAACCACAGCTAAGCGCAATGCGTAAACCCGCGAGCGGAATCTCTCGGTCGAAAAGAGTCGTTCAGGAGAGTTCTGCTATCATCTTTTCTTTCGCGAATCCCTAAAATGAGGTCGAGGTTTTGGTCGCCCGACTCCCCATGCGTATCGGTACCCGCACGAGCCTTTTGCTGGCGCTGCTTCTCATGCAGGCGAGTTGGGGAGCCGACCTTAACAGCGTCTACGGTGATGCGCTGAAGCAAGATCCGGCCATGGCGCGCGCCATGGCGAATCTCGGAGCCGTTCGCGCTCGGGTGGTCATCGCTCGGGCACCGTTGCTGCCGACGCTTGGATTCGATTACCAGAAGGAATGGTCCGACCGCAGTTTTCCGGGCAGCGTTTCCTTTAGTTTCGACGATCAGGGCAATTTGGCCACGGGTCCGGCAGAGGATGAATCCTTCGACGACAAGTATTGGCAGAGCCGCATCGGTCTGAGTCTCTTTAACGCGCCCAATTGGTTTGTGCTGAGGGGTGCGCTCGCTGGTCGGGACCGCGCCGAACTGGAATACGCCCAAGCCGAGCAGGACTTGGTGCGCCGCGTATTGAGCGCCTATCTCGATCTGCTGGAGGCGCAGGACGCCTTGGAGGCCGTGCAATCCGAGTACGCATCGGTGTCCCGGCAGCGCGAACAGATGCAGCAGCGGTTCGACGTGGGGCTGGTGCCGATCACCGATGTGCTCGATGCTTCTGCCGTGGAGGATTCGTCTTATGTGCGCGTGTTGGAGGCTAGCGCGATGCACGACGCAGTGTTCGAAACATTGGCGACGCTGACGGGCAAGCACTACGACGGCCTCGCGCCGCTCTCAGCGGATTTCGAGGTGCTCCCTCCGACGCCCTTGGACGAGAAGGCTTGGGTGGACGCGGTCTTGGAAACCAACTATTCGATCCGCGCCGCCTCCGAAGGCGTGGCCGAAGCCAAGAGCCAACTGCGGGCGCGGCAGACAGGCCGTCTGCCCATCATCGAGAGCAGTTGGACCCGCTCTAAGGTCGTCACCGGCGGACGGTCATTTTTCGGGGACACCATAGACAACGAGGTGCTGGGCGTCACCATCACCCTGCCACTGGTGCGCGGCGGGGCCATGTTCGGGCAGACCCGCGAGGCTCGGCACATGCTGACGGCCGCCGAAGAGACGCTGCGCGAACGGCGACTCAATGCCGAGCGCGACGCGCGCAATCAATATCGTGCGGTGTTGACGGCGGTCAGCCGCGTCTATGCGTCCAACAAGGCGGTGGCTTCGCGTGAAGCGGCGTTGGAGGCGACGCGGACGGGCTACGAGGTGGGGACGAGAACTTCGGTGGACGTGCTGATTGTCGAAAGCCAGGTGCTTCTCGAGCGCTTGCAGCAGGCAGCCGCGAAGTACCGCTACATCAAGAGCCTCGTTGACCTGAAGTTCCTCGCCGGAAGTCTTTCATCGAGCGATGTGGACCGCTTAAACGACAACCTCGACCGAACGCGATCAGTCGAACCCCTGCGAACGGACTACGTGCGCCTCGTTGAAGAACACATGGCGGCCTCCGAAGAGACGGAATAGCGCGACCCCCTACACCCGCGTGTGCCACTCTGGATGGCTGTTGTCTCTCAAGCCCCGTACTTGGTCGAAGTACATGGATTGCACTTGCTCCGTGACCGGTCCACGCCCGCCCGCGCCGATGACTCGGCCATCGAGTTCGCAGACGGGAAGTACTTCCGCCGCCGTACCGCTGACGAACACCTCGTCGGCGATATAGAGTTCATCGCGCGTGATGCGTCTCTCCACGAGCGGTAAGTCGAGTTCGTCGAGGAATTCGATCACGGTGCGACGGGTGATCCCGTCAAGGCAGGAGGTCAGTTCCGGGGTGTGTATCACACCATCCGCGACCACAAAAATGTTCTCGCCCGAGCCCTCGGTCACGTAGCCTTCATTGTCAAGCAGCAGCGCTTCGTCGCAACCCGAGTCGATGGCTTCGCGCAACGCAAGTATCGAATTGATGTAGTTGCCCGCCGCTTTGGACTTGCACATGGTGATATTCACATGGTGGCGCGTGTAGGAAGAGGTGCGCATGGTGATGCCGCGTTCGCGCGCTTCCGGTGACATGTAGTCGGGCCATTCCCATGCCGCGATAGCGACATGTACCGAGAGATTCTCAGCCCGCAGTCCCATGGCCTCGGAACCGTAAAAGACAATCGGGCGCAGGTAGCCTTCATCAAACCCGTTCGCTGAAAACACTTGGCATTGGGCGAGATTGAGTGCTTCGGGAGTATAGGGGATGGTCATCTGCAGTATGTGCGCCGAATTGAACAGACGCTTGGTGTGATCTTCAAGCCGAAAGATCATCGTGCCCTTCGGGGTCTTGTAGGCGCGGACTCCCTCGAATACTGCCAAACCATAGTGCAGGCTGTGGGTAAGCACATGCACCTTAGCCTGCTGCCAAGGCACAAGTTCGCCGTCAAACCAAATGACACCCTCACGGTTTGCAAAGCTATTTGGGATCGCTGGCTCCGCCACTTGGCGCATACCTCACATGAGCAAACCGAATAGTTTATCTCGGATGCGTCATAATGCGCGCCCACTATTGCATTTGCCCTTCAAGGTGATCGAGTCCGCCTCCCGCACATTGGCTGCCGACTACGTGCGTTGGTTTCGTGGTTCAACGCCCTATGTGAGCGCCCATCAAGGCAAGACCTTTGTGGTTGCCTTGAGCGGAGAAGTGCTCGCGTCGGAAAACTGCCTCAATGTTATTCACGACTTGGCGCTGGTGTCAGTGCTTGGTGTGCGCCTAGTGGTGGTGCACGGAGCGCGCCCGCAGATAAGCCGTGCGCTCGCCGATGCGTGCATTGAATCTTCGCTGGTTGAGGGTGTTCGGGTGACACCGCTCGCGGCGATGGACCATGTGCGCCGCGTGTGCGCGGGTCTGCGAAGCCATATCGAAGGACTTTTCTCACAAGGCCTGCCACAGACCCCACTCTATAAGACGCGTGTTTCCGTAGTGGGCGGAAACCTAGTGACCGCGCGACCGATCGGCACGTCCAGCGGCATCAATTTTCAGCACAGCGGAGTGGTCAGGCGTATCAATGCGGAACTCATTCGGGATCTGCTTGGCCCAGCCAGAATCGTGCTCTTGTCGCCCTTCGGTTACTCGCCTTGGGGCGAACTCTACAACTTGGAGTCCGAGCAGTTGGCGGCGAGGACAGCGGAAGCCATCAAGGCCGACAAGCTCATTTTGTTCAGCGAAGAAAATTTGATCTGTGATTCCTCCGGAACGCGCTTGTCGGAAGCAGATCCAGAAGGGGTTGAGTCGAACCTGGGCAGCCTCGTCTGTGGCGAGATTACCAAGCGCAGCCTGAAGCTCGCGGCCCAATTCACACATAAGACTGACATTCCAGCTCAAATCATAGGCGGTTCGGTCGATGGCGCGTTGCTGCAAGAGTTGTTTACCGCGGAAGGTCAGGGAACCCGGATCAGCCAATCGCCCGGTAGCCGCGTGAGGCCAGCGACCTTAAAGGACGTAGCGACCATACTGGCGATGACGGGGCCGCTCGTTCAAGAGGGCGCGCTCAGGAGTCGAGACCCCGACGCCATAGAAAGAAACATAGATGATTTTCTCGTCACCGAAGTCGATGGACTGGTTGCCGGCTGCTGTGCAGTGTCCCTGCTCGAGGCAAGCGGCACGGCTGAGCTTTCCTGCCTCGTCGTGCATCCCAACTTTCGTGATTCGGCCGCTGGCGATGCCCTGCTTGATGCGGCCGTTTTCAAGGCGAAGAAACTCGGCGCAGTCGACCTCCTCGCGTTGACCACTCAGGCCCAGCAGTGGTTTCGAGAGCGTGGATTTATCGCGACCGAGATCGATGGTCTGCCGAGTGAGATCCGCACTCAATGTCGGCAACGAAAATCGACGGCACTGGTGAAAACGCTGCGAGCGCCTGTAGGTGCCGCCTTGTAGCGAGCGAGGAACAAGATGTCCAATAGCCGCATTCATTCCTCTGAGATCGTCGATGGCGTGGCCCAAGCACCGAGCCGTGCGATGCTTCGAGCCACCGGGTTCACCAGCGAAGACTTCAGCAAGCCGCTGGTGGGCATCGCCTCCACCTGGTCCATGGTGACACCCTGCAATATGCACATTGACCAGCTCGCGAAGCGTTCTTCCGAGGGTGCGGATCAGGCCGGCGGCAAGAGCCAAGTATTCAACACCATCACCGTTTCCGATGGTATTTCCATGGGTACTTCGGGCATGCGCTATTCCTTGGTCTCGCGCGAGGTCATCGCGGATTCGATTGAAACCGTGGCCGGTGCCGCCGGGTTTGACGGGATTCTCGCCATTGGTGGGTGTGATAAGAACATGCCTGGCTGCGCCATGGCGATCGCCCGGCTTGATCGTCCCGGCATATTTGTCTACGGAGGCACCATATTGTCTGGTGCCGAGCGACGCGACATCGTCTCGGTGTTCGAGGCTGTGGGCGCACACTCCGCAGGCAAGCTTTCCGATGAGGAACTGCTTGAGGTCGAATCCACGGCGATTCCAGGTCCCGGTTCCTGCGGTGGTATGTATACCGCCAATACCATGGCCAGCGCGATCGAAGCCCTTGGATTGTCACTCCCCAATAGCTCGGCGCAGAACGCCGTCTCCAAACAGAAGCTGGAGGATGCCCATCGGGCCGGCGAAGCGGTGGTGCGGCTCATTGAACGCTGCATCAAGCCGTCCGACATACTGTGTATCGAGGCCTTTGAGAACGCCATCACCGTGGCGACGGCGCTGGAGGGTTCGACGAACTTGGTGCTGCATCTGTTGGCAATCGCACACTCGGCGGGGATTCCCTTGCGCCTAGAAGACTTTGACCGGGTCGGCAAGCGCACACCTGTGCTTGCCGACATGCGTCCGGCTGGCCGCTATTCCATGCCCGAACTTGTGGAAATAGGCGGTATTCAGCCGCTGATGAAAATGCTGCTTGAAGCTGGATTGTTGCATGGTGATTGCCTGACGGTGACCGGCCAGACGCTTGCGGAAAACCTTGCGCCGGTGCCGCCTTATCCGGACGGACAGACGATCATTCGGCCCCTCGACAATCCCATCAAGCCGGATGGCCATCTGGTCATATTGCGAGGCAATCTCGCCTCCGAGGGCGCGGTGGCCAAGATCACAGGTCACGAAGGCCTGTCGTTCTCCGGGTTGGCCAAAGTGTATGAGAGCGAAGAGTCCGCCATGCAGGCGATCCTCGACGGGAAGGTGCAGGAAGGGGATGTGGTGGTTATTCGCCATGAGGGACCGAGAGGCGGACCCGGCATGCGAGAAATGCTGAGCCCCACCAGCGCCATTTCCGGGCGTGGGCTCGATGGAAAGGTCGCGCTCATCACCGACGGTCGATTCTCAGGCGGTTCGCACGGCTTTCTCATCGGTCATATTGCTCCAGAGGCCGCGATTGGCGGCAACTTAGCTTTGGTCGAAGACGGTGATCCCATTCGCATCGACGCTCAAGCCAAGGCCATAGAGGTGTGTGTCCCGGACGACGTTCTGCGACAAAGGCGCGCAGCCTGGCGTCCGCCGGAGCCGAAAGCGCGGCGCGGAGTCCTGGCAAAGTACGCCGCGAGTGTTGCTTCGGCGAGCTTGGGGGCAGTGACGGATGCGTAAGGGCGAAGCATTGGAAAAACGCGCGCCAAAAGGGAGAAAGTCCCTTTTCGCTTCTCGCAGGTTCCACAGAAAGGGGGCGTATTCCCAAATCAAGCTTGCGCGACGCAGCGGCTTGCCTTGACGCAAAGGAAGCCTATTCAATTGTGCAGGAAGCCTTGATGCTTGACAAGCGATTAAAACTCATGTATAAGCCTTGACTATGACTATTGATATATCAAGTAATTTTGGAGAGAATTAGATAAGCTGTTGATAATTCATTAGTTATTGCTAAGGGGCAGATGAAGGGATTCATTACCATCCGCGATTTGGGAGCGTACCCACCGGGGGGGGAACTCGGCGTCCAGCCTGGAGAGCAGTAGAATGAAGCCCGGTTCGCAAAAGTTAAGTACTTTTGCGGGCTGTAGCCTGCCTTTACTGCTGATCATCCTCGCTTGGCTTTGGGCGACACCCGTCTTGGCACAAAGCGTGACGCTGTCGACAGGCTATTCACCCACCGTGAAAACGGCGACCTTGACCATTTCCGGCCACACGGCCGCTTGGTGGCACAAGAGCGACCAAACCAACGCCACCTGCGCTTCCGTCGCCGCCAATTCCTCAAGCGCGGATCTGACCAACCTGACCGGTGGCACCACCTATGTGTGGAAAGCCTATAGCGATAGCAGTTGCAGCACTGAGCTTGCAAGCACGACCTTCACCACCATTGCCGTCACCATTGATCAGGTCACCGCGACGACGGCGAGGCTGAACCTCAATCACAACACCCATCGGACTTGGTCTTACAAGCAGACATCGCCGACAAGCAGTCCTGCCCAAGCTTGCCAGCAAGACTGGCTTTGGGCGTTTAATCCAGAAGATAGTCCGCAATCGCTGACCGGATTATCGCCGAGCTCAAGCTACACCTTTACCGTCTATTGGGGCGCCGGCTGTGCGGCCGGAAAAGAGGCCGAAGCTGTCGCCTTCACTACTTCCGCTGCCACGCTGGCGGTCAGCAGCATCACGACGACAACGGCGACCCTGACCATTTCCGACCATTCGAACATCGCTTGGTGGTACCAAGGGAACCAAAGTGGCGCGACCTGCACGTCTGTCGCCGCGAACACCCTGACCGCGAATCTGGCCGACCTGACAGTGGGTACGGAATATACCTACAAGGCCTATCGTGCCTCGGGCTGCGCTGCGGCAAACGAGATCGCCAGCCGCACTTTCACCACCCTAGCCGGCCCCCCGAGCGCGCCTTCCAATCTGAGCTCAACAAAATCTTGGCGTCCCGCCAGTCTCCCTCCGAATCCCGTGCAATACCCGAGTGGGATTCGGGTGCGATTCTCATGGACCTCGGGTGCGGACAACGGCGCGACGATCACAGGCACCGACCTGCGATACCGACGAACGAGTCCCGTGGGCAGCTGGCAGATCCAGAGGAACGCACATATAACCGAAGCAACCCTGACGTTTGTTTCGACCATCACCAATTTCGGCAAGGCGATGGAGTTCCAGGTCAAGGACGACAACTCCAAGGGGGCTGGCACGTGGTCCGCGTCTTCGGCCTTTACGGTGGCGCTCGAGCCAGCCAAGCCCACCGCACCGTCAATTACCCCCGGCCACAAGCAGTTGGGCCTTTCTTGGACGGCACCCGACAGCCGCGGCGCGGACATCACCGGCTATGAGGTCCAATACCGCTTGGGCAGTTCCGGAGACTGGACCGACCATACGCACTCCGGTACCGGAACGACAGCGACCATCACCGGCCTGAACATAGCGACCGCCTACCAGGTGTGGTTCAGAGCCACCAACTCCGAGGGAGATGGGGCATGGTCGGATGCCGCGTCCGCAACCACACTCGATAGGCCGGGCGAAGTCGCGGGCCTGACCGCCACCGCCGGCAGCGACGGGTCCATCGATCTGGACTGGACCGCCATAAGCGAGGCGGCAAGCTACAAGGCGCAGTACAAGTATGGTACCCAAGACTGGTCGGCGACGCGGCAGTCCACGGCGACCACCAACTCGCTCAACATTGCCCGCAGCTTACTCACCGCGAACACTGCCCACTCCTTCCGGGTGGCGGCGACAAACGGCAGCGGCGATGGTCCCTGGTCCGACGAGGTGGTGGCGACGCCGGTGGACGTGACACTGCAGGCGAGTACTGTCGGGGCGGACAGCGCGACTCTCACGATCGGCAACTACAGTGGCACTTGGTATTACAAGCAGAGCGCGCCGACGGCCGGAACCTGCTCTAGCGGGGTGTCCACCGCATCAACGACTCTAAGCAGCCTATCGACCGGCCAGATCCACACCTTCAAGGCCTATAAGGACAGTCAATGCACGGGCGCCGTGCTTGCCACCGCGCCTCCATTCCTGACCAAGCCCGGCAAGGCGGCTGGCGTGACGGCCACCGCGGCCGCCGCCGCCCTCGACCTGAGCTGGACCGCGACCACTGGCGCGTCGGGCTACAAGGTGCAATGGAAGTCCGGCAGCGACGATTGGAGCGCCACCAGCCGGCAGACCACCTCGACCACCGCCTCGGCGACGATTCCTTCACTGACCAACGGCACGATTTACACGGTGCGCGTGGCGGCGGTCAACGACGTCGGCGACGGCGTCTGGTCGGACACCGCCACGGGCACACCGTCCGGGAGCGTGCTGCGCTTGGCGGCGGGGACATCGACAGGCGGTGCGGTGATCAACATCTCGGGACATGCCGGAACCTGGTACTCGAAAGCTACCCCGCCCACGGACGCCACCTGCGAAACGAACAGTACCTCCACAAAATCCGTGACGGGCAAAAGCTCGGGCACCAGCTACACGATTACGGCCTACAGCGACTCGAACTGCGCGACCCAACTCACGTCGCTCGGGTTCACCACCCTGCCCGCCAAGGTGACCGGCGTGACTGTTGTGGCGCGCGCCGCCTCGCTCGGTGTGAGCTGGACGGCGGAAACCGGCAACGCCGCCACCAGCTACAAGGTGCAGTGGAAGTCCGGCGCACAGGGCTACGCCGCCAACCGCCAGGTCATCACCACCAAGACCCGTGCATCGCTGACCGGCCTCACCAACGCCACGCAGTACACCATCCGCGTGGCGGCAACGAATGCCGGCGGCCCCGGCTCGTGGTCCGACAACGCCACCGGCACGCCTTCGGCGACGGCGGTCACGCTGACCGCTAGCGTGACCGCCAGCGGGGGTTCGTTCACCCTCGCCAACCATGCCGGAAATTGGTGGTACAAGATCACCCCGCCAGCCACCGCGACCTGCAGCCAAGGCCCTTCCAGCAAAACGCTCGTCAGCTCCACCTTGAGTTCCGGCACTGAATACACGCTCGCGGCCTACAGCGATTCATCCTGCGCCACGAAGCTCACCTTACTGGACTTCCTCACCCTGCCCGCAAAGACGACCGGCGTGACACTCGCCAACCAAGGCGCGTCCCTGCGCGCGAGCTGGACAGCCGTGACCGGCGCATCGGGCTACAAGGTGCAGTGGAAGTCCGGCAACGAGAACTTCGGCACCACCCGGCAGACCACCTCCGCCACAACCTCGGCGACGATTCCTTCGCTGACCAACGGCACGGCCTACAGCATGCGTGTGGCGGCGGTCAACGCCGCCGGCGACGGCGCTTGGTCGGACACGGCGACCGCGACGCCTTCGGTCAAGCTGATCGCCAGCAAGGTCACCGCGACCGGCGCGAGGCTGACCCTGGCGGGCCACACCGGGAGCTGGTACGTCGCTGGCTATCGCGGCAACACCACGGTCATCGCCTGTAGCCGGGTGGACGGCTCTTGGAAGGACGTGACCCTACAGGGAAACAGGAGCTACTATTACGCGGCGTTCAGCTCTTCAAGATGCGAAGAGCCGGTGCTGGCGGACACGAGCTTCACTACGCCGGGCGCGATCAAGCTGCTGGCCGACAACGTCACCAAGAGCTCGGTCGAACTGTACCTTTATGGCTACAACAAGCGCGCCGGGGATCCGGATGTCTGGTACAGCCTGCGGCCGGCGAGCGGCAGGGCCGTGGTGGGGTGCGGCCGTTGGGGCCGGTCGCAAATCATCGGCGTCAGCCCCCTGGGCGCTGGGCAAACCTACACCGCGGAGGCGTTCTGGGACAGGAATTGCTCGCCGGAGCAGCGGCTGTCGAGCGTGACCTTCACGGCGCTCACCGATGCGGATGGGCCGCGCCCGTCGCTGGCCGCATCGAACCTGACCAGCACCGGCGCGACGCTGACGCTGTCCAACCACACCGGCAACTGGTGGTACCAGAAGGGCGTCAACGGCGCCTGCACCGCAGTGACCGGCGGCGCGACGAGCGTGCACGTCACGGGGCTGACACCCAATAAGGACCAAGTCTTCTGGGCGTGGAGCCAAGACGAATGCGACCAGGCCGACGAGTCGACCGAGTGGTACGCCACGGCGCACTTCACCACCCCCGGGACGGTGAGCGTGTCGGTGGGCGACAAGACATCCACGGGCTTCACGCTCACGCTGCGTGGCTACACCCAAGCCAACGGCTATCCGGACACTTGGGCGTTCAACGTGCTGCGCAAGGCAAGCAATGGCTACTGGGAGGGCAGCCTCTGCCGCACGCTGCCGCGCGCCACGGACACCGCAGCGGTCACGGGGCTGGAGGCTGGCAAGCAGTACACGATCAACATCTACAACAGCCCGACCTGCAACTTCGCGTCCACAATTGTCAGCGCGACGCCGGTGACCATGACGAGCATGGCCGCTGGCAGCGTCGGGCCCTCGTCGGCGACGCTGACGCTGGAGCACCACGAGGGCGCGTGGTCGTACAAGGGCGGCGAGGCATCGGGGCAGGGCGCCGGCGCATCCTCCTCGTCAGGCGCGGGACAATGCCGATCCGTGCCTGCGGGCACCTACACCGCCGAGCTCGACAACCTGAGCGCGGGCACCGACTACGCCTACACCGCCCACTTCGGCGGGAACTGCGCGGGCGGCGAAATCGCCGCAACGAGCTTTACCACGCCGCAGTCAGCGACACCCGGCGCACCTGACGAACTCGCGGCCACGGCCGGAAACGCGAGCATCGCTCTGACTTGGAACAAACCGTCGGATGCGAGCATCACGGGCTACGAATACCAAGTGAGCCGCAACGACACGAATGGCGGCAAACTCAACGTCTGGAGCGACTGGATGGCCATCGGCGGTGCCGGCGCGGACACCGTTCTGCATAATGTTTCTGGGCTGATCAACGGGCACGAGTACCGCTTCCGCCTCCGAGCAGTCAACGATGCTGGGACGGGCACGAGCGCCCCCGTGGCGGCACCCTATTATGTCTCGGCGATACCGGAAGCCGACAAGAGGCCGTCGCCGCCGGCGACGCCAAACTCGGTCTCCGTGGCGCTCGGCGATGGTGTTTTGAAAGTTGCTTGGTCGGCCGTCGAGCGTGCGACGGGCTACCACATCACCTACAGTTCCGACAACGGCGCAAGCTGGAAGCTCGCGGCGGAGAACCATGCCGACAAACGGATCGCGATCTCCGGGGTGGACAACGCGCTCACATACATCGTCGGGGTGCGCGCCGTGAACGAGTACGGAAAAAGCGGCTGGACCAACTCGTCGCCCGTCGGACCCTTTTCCCCCGGGTCGCCGGAAAAGCCGGTCGAGGTGTGGGTCCTGTGCGGCGACGGCACTCTGAAGGTCTTCTGGTCGGCTGTCGAAGGCGCGACGGACTATCACATCACCTACAGCTCCGACCACGGGGCGAACTGGCACTTGGCGGCGCTGAATCATCCAACCAAAACCATCGAGATTGCGGGAATCGACAAGGCACTGACCTACATCGTCGGTGTGCGGGCGCGTAACAGGCACGGGTACGGTGGCTGGACCAACTCACGGCGCGCCGGGCCCTGCTCCGACGACGGCGCTTGGACGACGGGCGCGGGCATGGGCCCGTCCGGGGCGGCGGTGTCGCCGGTGCCGAACCTCGTGCCGAGCTTCGCAGGCGATGTCATCGTGCCCGATGCGTCCTCTTGGAAACAGAACACGCCCATCGAGCCGGTCACATTGCCCCGTGCCCAAGGCGGGAACGGGACGCCGATCTACTCGCTGTCGCCGGAGCTGCCGCAGGGACTCAGCTTCGATCCGGCCACACGGCTGCTGTCCGGCACACCCGCCGAGGCGCTTGAAGAGACCATGTACACTTATTCGGCAGCAGATGCCGACGGCGACGCGGCGGAGTTGACCTTCGCCGTCCGCGTGGCCGCGGACCTCGCGCCGGGCTTCGCCAACGCGGAGCCAATTTCGCTGCGCCTTGAGCAGTACAATGCCATGGATCCCCTGACGCTGCCGGAGGCGCGCGGCGGCGATGGGGAACTGCATTACGAACTCTTGGGCGCGCTGCCCTGGGGGCTGGCATTCGACGCCGCCACGCGCACCCTGTCCGGCACGCCGATGGAGGTGTCTGCCGGGGCGAGCCTCAAATACCGAGTGGTGGATTCGGATGCGGTGGCGCCGGATTCGCACAGCTTGGCCATCGGGGTCGAGGTCGGGGTGTCGGCCGCGGACGCGGCGGCGCTGGAGGGGGCGCTGGCGGCGCAGGGCCGGGCGCTGTTGTCGGGCGCGGCCGGGGTGATCGGGGCGCGCCTGCGCGGCGTGGACGACGGTCAGGGCGGCGAGGGGTTGACGGAGGCTCTGTCGCGGGCGCTGTCGCAATTGGGCGCTGGGGGCGTCGGAGGCATGATCGACGTCGGCATTGAATTCGACGGTGCCTACGGGCCGACCGCGGCGGACGATCTTACGGATAAAGGTGTGGTCATGCAAAGTGGTTCGCTCGGCGACGGCATGCCGCCGACGGATATGGGCGGCGGAGCGTCGCCGGGCATGCCGCGAAACCTCTCCTTCGCGCTGCCGTTCGGCGGCTCCGGGAACCCGGACGCTTGGATGCTCTGGGGCGCATCGGCAGAGCAGGGCTTCGACGGGGGTTCGGGTGCATCAGACTTCGATGGCAGGCTGTCCTCGGTCTACCTCGGCGCCGACGGACGGATCGGGGAAAACCTCATGGTCGGGGCGGCGCTCTCGCGCGGCGCCGGCCGGACGGATTACGACACCGGAACCGCTGGCGGCGCACCCGGTCGGCTCGACACCGAGATCCTCTCGGTGCATCCCTACATCCGCGGCCGACTCGCGTCGGGCTTCGAACTCTGGGCGTTGGGCGGCTACGGAAGCGGCGAACTCAAGAGCGAACGCGAACTTGAGGGGGCGTCGGCGGAGACGGCCGACCTCTCGATGCGCATGGCCGCGGCAGGCCTTAGACGGAGCTTGAAGCCGCGCGGGCGCTTCGAACTCGCGCTGGTCGGCGGAGCGGGACATCTCAACCTGTCCACCGGGTCCGGCCAGCGGGCGGTTGACGGGCTTGAAACGGACGTGTCGCAGCTGCGCCTCGCGCTCGAAGTCTCGGCAGGCGGTGCGCTGTCGCCCCACATCCAAGTGGGGACGCGCGCCGACGAGGTCGGGGGTCGAACCGACACTGGCCTCGAGGTGGTCGGAGGACTGCGCCACTCCGGCGAGCGGCTCGACTTCGAAGCGCTGGCGCGTTGGCTGTCCACTGGCTCGGACGACGGCGGGGGTTACGAGGAGTACGGGGGCAGCCTGCGGCTGACCCTGAAGGCGCTGCCGGACGGCACCGGCCTGCGGTTCGGCCTGGCGCCGAGCTGGGGCCGCGCGGGCGTCGCCGGCGGACTCCTGGGCGGCGGGCGGTACGACATGTTCTCCGCGGCGAACCAAGCGTTCGCCATGCCCGGTGCCGGTCAACGCCCCGCGCCGTCAATGGCGCTGGAAAGCGACCTCGGCTACGGCCTTGCGACGCGGCACGGATTGCTGGTGCTCGGCGGCGGCCACCGCCGCGACGCCTTCGGCGCCGCCGAACGCTACGGCTTCACCTGGGAGTCGGTGGGCGACGCGGACACCGGCTGGAACACCCGCCTGAGACTCGACTGGCACCCCGCCACCGGCACCACCGAAGCCGGCTGCGCCTTCGAACTCACTTGGCGCCGCGAGTTCTAACCGACCAACCCTTCCCTTTGAAGTGGGGTGCATAGGGCAATAACGGTACTCCTGTGCCTTCCGAGGTGATAGCGATCTCGCGTGCGGGACGTGGCTGATAATCTAAACACGACTTGTCTAAACACGACTTGACGAAACTTGATTGGCGGCGCATACTTCGGCTGTCCCTTCACCCCAAGTTGCAAATGAACCTCCTTGTCAGCGAGCCTCGTCAAGGCTGTCGCATCAGATCGGTACGCGGATCACACCATGGCTAATTTCATTGGCCGCCGTTCGGAACTCAATGTGCTTGAGGCGGCATTCGCGTCCGGGCGCTCCGAGTGTATTCCAGTGTTCGGCAGACGTCGGGTTGGCAAGAGCGAACTCATCTTGAAGTTCATGAGGGGCAAGCCCGGTGTCTATTATCTCGGCGGGCAATCACCGAGCAGCCTGCAAGTGCGCGAGTTTCTTGTGGAAGCGGCGCGCACGCTGAACATGCCGCTGCTGGCTGAACTCGGCGTCAGCGATTGGCGCAAGGCGCTGACAACCGTTGTCGATCAGTGGGCACTCACGCATCCGGATTCGAAACTGGTGTTGGCTCTGGATGAGTTCCAGTGGATCGCCGCATCTGAGCCCGGCCTTGTCGCAGACTTGCAGCATTGTTGGGACCGCCACTGGAAAACTACCGGCAGTGTGCTGTTGTTGCTTTCCGGTTCCTATATCGGTTTCATGGAACGTGAGGTGTTGGGTCAATCGAGCCCGCTCTTTGGTCGCCGCACGGCGCAAATCCATCTGCGTCCGTTCGGTTACCTGGAAGCCGCCGAATTTCACCCGAATTGGTCACTCCATGACCGAGCGCGCGCCTACTTTCTGGTGGGCGGACTGCCGCAGTATCTGCTCTGCCTCAATGACCGCCTTTCCGTTCATAGCAACATTCGCCAAAACCTACTCAACGAATATGCGCCGCTCTTTCATGAACCCACGTTTCTGCTGCGAGAAGAACTGCGCGAGATCGCGCCCTACCACGCCATTTTGTTCGCGATTGCCGGTGGGAGGCGCACCGTGCGTGCGATCGCCAAGGCCACCGGCCTGCCGGATCGCAACCTGCATTACTATTTGCGGCAACTGGTCGATTTGGGATATGTGCAACGGTGCTACCCGCTCGATGGCCAACGAGCAAATCCGAAGCAGTTGCGTTTCGTGATCCGCGCCCCATTGCTCAGGTTCTGGTTCCGGTTCGTGTTCCCCAACAGCAGCATCATCCGCAGCGCCGGCGCTTCCCGCGCGTTCACCGAGCGTATCGCACCCTCGCTTGATGCTTGGTTTGGCAGCGGATTCGAACACCTCTGTCGCGAGGCCCTGCCGCTCATCTATGCGCACGAGGGCGTGGGCGCAGGTTTCGAGGTTGGTGAATACTGGAGTCCAACGACACAAATCGACACCGTAGGCCTGCGCGACGACAATTGGACGGACTTGGGCGAATGCAAATGGGGAACGGTGCGGTCGCCGGTCGCGTTGGAAGCGGAACTTGAGCGCAAGACAGGGTTGTTTTCGAACAATCGTGGTGCGACTCTGGGGCGCCGGTATTTTGTGCGCCGCAAGCCAACCGGACGAAAAGAGGCGCCCAACTGGTATGGGCTGGACGACCTCTACGCACTGGAGGCGGGTTCCTGAGGCAGCGAAAGAAGCGAATCAAGACTGACTTCCTGTCAGCGCGTTTGCACCTTGTGATGATGTCTAGTGCCGCTGTCAGGAACTGAGAATTTCCTTCACGATGTCTGGCAGGCGCTCGACAAGATAGAGCGGCAGGGACAGCAGAGGGTAGTGGACTTGATGGGAGGAGTCTTTGATGCGTACCGCCGCCTGCACTTTCTGTAGGCTTGGTGGAGAGGCATCAAATCGAACTGCCAAGGCCGGTTCCTTCTCCGCCACGAACTGGTGCAGTGATTTGAGGGTGCCAACACGGCCTGCCTTAACCTCTATTGGCACAATCTGCCCCCCCAGTTCGACCACGTAGTCCACTTCTGCGTTGTTGGAGCGTCCCTCGCGCAGCCAGTATGTGAGCTCGCGATTGGGTCGCCGGGCAAGCAGGTATTGAAGGTGCTGACCGATGAATTGTTCGGCGCTGGTGCCAGCGTTCACCAAATCGGTGGTTCCAGCGGCCTGAATCGTTTCCCACCCGACGCCGCAGATCGCGTTCATCAGCCCAACGTCTAGAAAAAGCAGCTTAAAGACGTTCTCTTTGCAGTCGGCCTGCAGTGGCAGGCCGGAACAGGCGCTGTGCGTTACCTTTGAAGCAACCCGAGCCATGGTCAACAGCTCGATGTCGCGGCGAATGGTTGCGCTCTGATCGTTTGGCGATATGTTGCTGAACTTCACCTTGCGGCCGGGCTGGCGGGCTGCAAAGTTGAAAACGCGCAGCATCCGGGTCATGTCGCGGCGCGCGGCATATTTCGGAAAGTCATCGCGATAGGTGTCAACTATGTTGGCGTGAACGTCGCTGACGTCTCGCAGACTACCGGAATCAGCGAACACACATACGGCTTCGGGCATGCCTCCGATATATTGATACAGGCGGAGATGTTGCAAGAGCTGCTCATGGATTATTGCCGGGATCGAGGCGCCGCTGCCGGTGCGCCACTCGAACTGATCGATGGTGCGGGCGAGCCTGCCCTTGCCGATGCCATTCAGTAACTCCGTGAAGGTCATCGGCCCAACCTGGAGGGAGTCCACCCGGCCCACGGGCATGGAAAACGCGTGGTCCGCCAGCGCAAACTCCATAAGCGAACTGGCGGCTATGACGGGTTGCTGGGGCATTTCCTCAAAAAAATACCGCAACGAAGCGATCGCCGCCGGCACGGCCTGAATCTCGTCAAGGAAGAGAATGCCTTCAGCCGACAATGGCGTATCGAGAGCACTATGGAGCATGTCTAGAATGGCCTTTGGATCGTTGCAGGCAAACACCTCACCAAGGTGTGGATGCCGTTCCAGATTAATCGCGGACAGGCTGCTGCCTTCTTGTTTGGCGAGCAATTCCACCAGGGTGGATTTACCGACCTGCCGCGCCCCGCGAATTACCAGCGGCTTGCGCCGCCGGGAGTGCAGCCAAGTGCGAAGGTCTGTCGATTGATGTCGGTCCATGCGGCGCAAGTATACGCCGAACAGGGGTCAAAAATCTAATTATAAATATTATTTTTAACCCCTGTTTTCGTATCAAAATCACGTCTATGCCCCATTGCCCATCCTGCGGTAGTTTGATTTGGTCGAAGATTGCAAAGAGGAATGATCCGCAGCATGTCATTGCAGCTCTCAATTCTGCTGCCCAATGTCTGCTTCGATTACGAGGCGGTATCGCCGGAACTCTATGGTTTGCGAAAACCGCGAACAAACTGGGTGGAATTAATCCCTACTTCGCTTGCTTCGTGACCCCACTAGGAGTAGGGAGAATTCTCCTTACTCCTCAACGATTGTCAGCACTTCCTCAGGACAACTCTCGACACCTATTCTTGCTTGGTCCTCTAAACCTGTCGGCACGTGGATGACTTCTTGGCGGAGGTATCCGTTGTCATCAAGGGTAAAGACATCTGGGGCCAAGGCTTCACAGCGGCCATGTCCTTGGCAAAGTTCAACATCACAAGTGACTTTCATAGTGAAGGCTCCAATCTACCTTTAGCGAAAGCTTGGTTTCTTGTTGACGCGCTCTTCCATGCGGATGCGCGGCCCCATATTTCCGATATGGGTGTAGGCCATGCCGTTTTGCAACGCCATGGACCTTGTCATATCAAGGGACTCCCAGATCGCGCGTACCGTCCCCTGAATCGGAGTGGGCGCGCGGGCGGCGATACTGGCGGCAATTTCGTGAGCACGTTCACGCAGGTCTGCTCTCTGTACCACCTCGGTGACCAGCCCAAGCCGCAAGGCGGTTTGTGCCGTGATACGTTCCTCGGTTCCCATGAGCGCCCATCGAAGCACATCGCCCAACGGTACACCGCGAGCGAGCAGACCGATGGGCTCCAAGGCTGAAGTAATACCACCGTTGGCATGAGGGTCGAAGAAGGTCGCATCATCAGAGCAAAGGATGATGTCGGCCTCATTGATGAAGTACTGCGCACCTCCAGCGCATATTCCATGCACTGCGGCGATGACTGGTTTCCACACTTTGTGATGTTGTTTAGGGGCCAGTGACACGCCGGGGTCGAAGGTGTTCCACATGTTTTCTCTTACAAACCAACTCCCTCCCGCCTTAATATCCACCCCGGAACAGAAGGCGCGTTCTCCATTGGCGCGAAGAACCACAGTATGCACATTGTCGTCTTCGCGAAGGAACACCTATCTACGGCGCTTGAAAGAAATCTAGCGGGAAGTTCCCTTGGAGAATGGAAGGCAAGTCATTTTGAAGGGGCGCGGCTGAACGGGGACCTTGATGATGCCGAGGTGCTGCAACGCTTGGAAGATGTCTCTGCCGATGACAACTAGGAATTTGCTCAACACATTGCTATTCCACCTCACGCACCTTGATGGACATTGGCAGGGTCTTGCCATAGACATCCGCATCGTACATCTCCGCGGCTTCGGCGGAACGAACATGAAAGCGGCCGGAAGCTATGGCTTGCGCGGTGTAGCTGAGGTGATAGCGACCGGCGGAGAGATAGTCGGAGTAAAAGCGAACCGAGTCGTGACACATCTCGCGGTGATAAAAGCTCCATCGCGGCGCGCCGTAAGACACCCAATCGGAAAAGTCGAACCACCATGAGCCGCCCGCAGCGGTGAAGCTGCCTTCTGCGGCGTCAACAGCGGAACTGGTCGCCAAGTCCCTGTTGACGGGTTCAAGACCGCCGGGCACATGATCGTCCACCAACACAAAATGCCTTGCGGTGGGAAGATTGAGAAAGAGATCGACCCTGACGAGTTCTCCCCGCTCAATGACGGCATCGCCCGAGAGCTTGCGCCATTCGCCATCTCGAAGGACGGCGTACTCGCGGCGGAGATCCATTCCGGCATTCACCCGCTCAAGATTGTTTGATTTGGGCGCATAGGCAAGACGGGTTGCATAGTGCAGTCGGCCCTGGCCTTCGCGCCTGATGATGACCTCCGACCGATTGCCCGGATGGCTGGCAAGGATAGGAGTGGAGAATTCCTGTGCCGGATTGCTCGTGGCCGTGAATTCACCGGCACCCATGCGCGTGTTGTCAAGCAAGACCTCGAACTTCATTTCGGGATTGGCCTCTTCCCATCGCCTCGCGTAGTCGATCAACGCGTTCATGCAGAACACGTTTTCTTGGGTGTTCTCCCAATGATCACGGTTGTCCCGCGCCTGTGTGGTGGCGCGCGCGAGGCGTGAGGCGAGCTGATCAAACCCATCGTTGCCGTGGATTTTGGTAAGGGCGGACAGCACAGAAGTGGCCCCGGAAATTTGAACAACACGTTAAGGTGTGGCCAATCGGCATAGGAGCCCATTGGCATGGCGAAAAGGGAGCAGTAGTCGGCGGAGTTCAAAGCGAAGGTGGCGGTCTCGGCGATCCGCTACAAGATCCATCCGAACATGATCACCAAGTGGAAGCGCGAAGCGCGGGAAGGCATGAAGGACCGCTTCGCCCGCGGCGGCAAATCGAGCCAGGGCGATCACCAGGCGGAACTCGAGGAACTGCGCGCCAAGATTGGCGAGTTGGTGGTGGAACGGGATTTTTTGCAGCGCGCCTTCGATCGATGAGCGTCGAGCGAAGGCGAGAGATGGTGGGGCGGGAGCGCCACAAGCTCAGCTTGAGCCGGCGGTGCCGGCTGCCCGGCATCAGCCGCGGCAGCCTGTGCTGCCGGCCGAGGGGCGAGTCGCAAAAGAATCTGGCGCTGATGCGCCGGATCGACGAGCAGTCCCTGAAGACCCCGTGGCACGGCGCCCGGCAGATGGCGCGCACCTTGCGTCGGCAAGGACATCCGGTGGGCCGCAAACGCGTGGGCCGGCTGATGCGGCTGATGGGTCTGCGTTCGCTGGCGCCGGGGCCCGACACCGGCCGCAAGCACCCGACGCATCCGATCTGCCCTTACCTGCTCAGGGACCGCCGTATCGACGCGCCCAACCAGGTCTGGTGCGATGATGTCACCTACATTCCACTGGCGCACGGCTTTGTGTATCTGGTGGCGATCATGGACTGGCACACGCGCCACGTGCTGTCGTGGCAACTGTCGATCACCCAGGAGGCGAGTTTCTGCCTGGACGCGCTGGACGCCGCCCTGGAGCGCTATGGCAAGCCGGAGATCTTCAACACCGACGAAGGCAGCCAATTCACCAGCCGGGATTGGACGGACACGCTGGAAGCGTCCGGCATTCGGATCTCCATGGATGGCAAAGGCCGCTGGCTGGACAACGTATTCATCGAGCGGCTGTGGCGCTCGCTCAAGCAGGAGTGCGTCTACCTCAATGCCTTCGACTCGGTACGCGACTGCCAGGCCAGCATCAGCGCGTGGATGGAGTATTACAATCGAGAACGCACACACTCGAGCCTCGGCGACCTCACGCCCAGCGAGGCGTGCGAAACGTGGCGGGAAGCCGCATGACCACATCCCCACGCCTCCTGGCGGGCAAGAGTTCGCCATGAGGCGCGGGGCTTCTCTGTCCGAAACACTTCGGACGAGACTCAACAACAGACGGGCTACACCTTGAATTCGCTGCCGAGTTGTTCAAAGAATGGGGGCCACCTCTCGGCACGCTGAGTGTCAACGAACTTATGACGCAGCACATTAGCGTCAACCTCTCACCACCAAACTTGCGGGACAGCACACGAGGAGAATCGTATATTTGATCGCCCAAGCTGCTGGTGTGGTGGTCGATCTCCTACAAGAGGCATCGCTAATCTCGCAAGCCTCTCATTTGTTCCCTGTCTAGACTTGGTGCCGACTCGAGAACTTGAACCAGATCATCAGTGGGCAGAGGTCTATTCCGCAGAATTGCGCAGTTTCGTTATCTCGGCTATGCCTTGCTGGCGCTTGGTTTCGCCGCGGCCGACGAATTTGAAGGACGGGGCTACGCCATTTGGCTCCTTGTGCTCGGCATCGCGTGGCCGGCCTGTTTGCATGCATGCGCGAAGCTGTCTGCGGGCAATGGAAATGGATTGCGTGTGCTGCAAGCCTTCGAGAATCTCGCCGGATCCCTCTGCGCAGCGCTGTTTCAGTTTCCGGTAGTGCAGTTCATGGCGTTACTGGTGTCCCTGGTGTCCGGAAACATTGCGCAAGGCGGGCTCAAACGCATGCCGGAAGCCCTTCTGGCGGCTGGGGTCGGCTGGTTAGTTGGTGACTGGGGACGGGTAATGCTCGGCATGGACCCCTATTTTGAGGCAACCGGCCTGTCCGACTTGATTGGATACACGCATCTGCTTCTGTTCACCTCGCTCATCAGCGCCGCCGGCTATGAGCGCAGTGTGCAAATGCACAGAGCGCGCAGCCAGCTTGCGCAGGAGTCCACACGGCTTAGAGCCTTTAGTGGTCGCGTGGCCAAGTATGTGGACCCCGGATTAGCGCAAAGGCTTCTTGAGCATACCGAGCAGCACTTGCCTCACCGAAGAGTCTGGATTAGTGCCTGTTTTGTGGACTTGGTCGAGTTCACGCGCATGACCAGCCGTTTCCCAGCCGAGGCGGTTTGTGAAACGCTGAATCTCTTCTTGGGGCGCGTATCAGCACTTGCGAAGAGTCAGGGAGGGCGAATGGACAAGTTCCTTGGCGATGGCGTGTTGATCACCTTTGGAGATCTTGCGGACTTGGCAGGCCGCGAATGTGCGGGTAGATGCCCGACGCGCAATGAGATTGCCACTGCCCTGCTGTGCTTCGCAGGGCGATTGCCAAGCCTCATGGATGAGATAAACCGTGATCTCGATCAGCGTGCCTTGCCCATTGAACTGCAGGTGCGCATGGGCGGCGCTTCCGGGTACTGCACGGTGGGCGATTTTGGCGAGGGAGAGCGACTCGACTACACGGTCATAGGCCCGGCGATCAATCTTGCCAGTCGACTTGAAGCGCTGGCCCCCGCCGGAACCCTGCTCATGGATGAAGCCACGCACAAGCTTGCTGATCACAAGATGCACAGAAGTCATTGGGACACTCGTCCGGTCAAAGGATTCTCTGAAGCCTTGAGTTTGTGGTTGGTTTCTTAACTTGGTCAAGCGGCATTGGCTATACTCAAAGCATGACAAGTGCCATGCCTTTCATTGCCGCGTGCCAGGGTGAAGCGACTACACATACACCCATCTGGCTGAATCGTCAGGCGGGGCGTTACATGCCGGCCTATCACCGCATCAAAGGGAATCTCACCAGCAAGGAGTTCTTCCTGCATGCGGAGCGCGCGGCAGAAATGACCCTCACTGCGCAAAAGCTGCTGGGCGTGGATGCCGCGATTCTGTTCACTGATCTTCTGCCGGTGCTAGAGTTGATCGGACTTGATCTGGACTACAAGCCGGGCATAGGCCCAGTGTTCAGCAATCCACTGCGCGAACACAAGGCTATTCAAGCACTTCCGAAGTACGAGATGGAGCATGACATGGCTTGTATTTCCGAGTGCATCAGCCTGATCCTCTCCGACTTGCCTCGAGATATTGCCCTGATTGGCTTCGCGGGCGCCCCCTTCACCCTAGCGTCTTACGCGGTCGAGGGACAGGGGGGAGGGAATAAGGAGACCGTCAAGCGCATGATGCACGATGCGCCAATTCTATGGAATTCACTGATGAAGGCACTGGTGGAACTGGTCTCAGGCTTCGTCGAGCTGCAGGTCAAGGCTGGCGTTCATGCCGTGCAGTTGTTCGATTCTTGGGTGGGCGCACTGTCGCTCAGTGATTATCGGAGATTCGTTGCGCCTTGGACCAAAGCGCTCATCGATTGCATACGAGAGAACGCCGGCCCCGAAGTGCCAATCATTCTTTTTGCAACCGGCAACGGTCATCTACTCAAAGACATGGTTGCGACTGGTGCGGATGTCATGGCGCTCGATTGGCAAGTGCCGCTTGGCGAGACATGGGAATCCCTTGCTTGTTCCTCGGTGCAGGGCAATTTGGATCCTGTTGTACTGTTATGCGAGGAACAGGCCATTGAAGGCGAAGCACGACGCATTCTGGATGAAGCTGCTGGGCGACCGGGCCACATCTTCAATCTCGGCCATGGAATCTTGCCTCAGACTGAAGAGGACAAAGTGAGGTTTCTCGTGGACAAGGTGCATGAGATGAGCGCTACCGCTCGCCCCAGTTCTCACCCAATCAATGCGCAGTGACGGGGTTCGCGGGGTGCCAGTTAAGAAGCGCGCGCTTCCCTCATTTCAGCCCGCATAGCCCGCCGCGCCTCGCCCTGCTGCTTCAGTGCATTGGCATCCTGCGGACGCAATTCCATGTATTCCCTGCGCCAATCGTCGCTGCCCCACGCATAGGGGGTGCGGGCGATGGCGCGAGGGCCGGTCGCTTGCTCCAAGAGGTCGATACCCGATTCAACGATTGAGAGTTGCATTTCGGCATCGAAGGGTCGGCCAGCGGGGTTTCCGAGTGGGAAGTCCGTGAATACAAATCGCGGCGCACCGCAATGCATGCCGATATCAATTGCCGAACCGAGAATGACGGTCGGGATGCCGGCCTCCTCGAGGTGGCGAGCGACCAGACACACGGTCTGGTGACAGACTGGTCACAAGGGGACAAGTAGGGCGATATCGGCTCCATCCTCGCGGCATCGCGTGAGAATCTCCGGCGCGTCGATACCTATGGTGCGCCGTTGGCTGTACTCGGTCGGTACGCAATGAAATCTGGGGGTGAGTTCACCTATGCGCCCCTGTTCGACAAGCGTCTTCAGCCGGTCAATGGGGAAATATGAGTTGAGATCCTCAAGATGGGTGGCCTTGCGGTCCCAGAAGAGGTCATTGGCGTAGAGTCTTTCTGGGCACTGGTCAATAAAACCCGACGCCACCGAACGAGGGTCGGTTTCATGTCGTTCGTGCAGGCTTGCCGTGCTGATGAGCGCGAGACGAGACTCTGCAAGCGGCCCGCTTGGTCGCGTGAATGGCACTTCATCGGGCTTCGCCCATTGATACGGCTTTTCAAAGCCCTGCGCCTCGTAGTACCGGCGAGTGCGCTCCATATAGGCGACGGGTTGGGCAGACATCGTCCCATTGTACAGGCGAGATTGGAAAGTGCTCAAAATCTGTGCAGACCTCGGGAATCTCTTCGGAGGGAGGGCCGCGGTCAAATCCATGCCCGACACCGCCGAGCAGCAGCATGCTCACAATGCCGCCGGTGCCGAAAGAATGTCTTGCTCGGCTTCATAGTCCACGCCATCGACCGAGAAGCCAAACACCTTTAAGAACGCTTCGCGAACACCGGAGAGATCGCTTAATGCCTCAATGTTCTCGGAACTTGCGATTTCCCAACGGTGCGCAACTTCCGCCTGGATTTCATCGGCCAATTCCTGCGCATCGAGCCTGATTCGCCCCGCCTCATCGAGGCCGCAGTCCCCGGCCCCATACAGCCGTGTCTTACACAACCGCGCGATATGTTGAAGCGTTGATTCAAATACGCCGCGTTCCTTCATGACCTTGAAGAGCAAGGACACATAGAGCGGCACCACGGGGATCGCGGTGCTCGCTTGGGTGACAGTCGCCATGAGCGCCGCGACGCGGGCATCCTGACCCTTACTCAATTGACCACGAATCGACTCTGCGGCCCGATCCAAATCCTCCTTCGCCCGTCCGAGTGTTCCCTTGTGATAAATCGGCCAAGTCAATTCGCTGCCAAGATAGGTGTAGGCGACCGTCTGAAAACTCTCCGACAAGAGATTGGCGGACTTCAGGGCATCTATCCAATACTCCCAATCCTCCCCACCCATCACGGCAATGGTGCTCTGCGTTTCGGCTTCGGATGCGGGTTCCAAGTGCGTCTCGCTGACTTGGCCGGAGTGTATGTCGAGGGTGCGGGAATCCACCGGCGCACCGAGTGGTTTGATGGCGGATCGGTAGAGTTCGCCCGACTTCGGGTGCTGGCGCACCGGAGAGGCGAGGCTGTAGACAAGCAGATCCACCGGGCCAAAGTCCTGCGCAAGCCGCGAACAGACTTCGTCCTTGATCTCGTCGGAAAAGGCATCGCCGTCAAGGCTCTGCGCGTCCAAGCCACGCGCGGTGGCTAGGCTGTCAAAGGCGCGGGTGTTGTACCAACCTGCGGAAGCCGTACGCTTAGCTGTCGGTGCCTTTTCAAAAGACACACCGAGGGTGCGAGCGCGATAGCCCGCAGCGGCAACCACGCGAGACGCCAGCCCGTAGCCTCCGGAAGCGCCAAGTACCAGAACGTTGCCGGGCCCCGCCTTGGCGTCGATACCCATCTTCTCAATTTGCGCGAAGTCTCTGCGCAGCAGTTCAGCGCATCCCGTCGGGTGCGCGGTTGTGCAAATGAAACCGCGAATTCGTGGCTGAACGATCATTCGATACTCCTCATTTGGGTTCGAAAATCTCGAAAGTGAAGGCAAACTCGTGCTGGGCGTCTTTTTCGTGCCGCTCACAGAATACTTGACGCCAATCTTGCATGCACAGGTCCGGAAACAAGACATCGCCGTCTATTTCGGCGTGAATGAGCGTGCGGTATAGACGCCCTAGCGCGAAATCGCCTTGCTCCGCGAGCGCCAGTTGATACACGTGACTACCGCCAATCACCATGGGTTCTGGCTGATCTGCATCACCCAAGGCGCTATAGGCGTCCGCAAGCGCCCCAAACACCTCCGCTCCGGGGGAAGAGAAGTGCGGATTTCGACTGAGCACCATATTGCGTCGCCCAGGCAGCGCCGAAGGCATGCTCTTAAAGGTCTTGCGCCCCATGATGACCGGCTTTCCTTTAGTCTGGCGAAAAAACCAGCGCATGTCGTCCGGGAGCTTCCAAGGCAAACGATTGCCTCTCCCGATGACGCGATTCTCGGTCATGGCCCAGATCAGTGCCGGTGCGGTCAAGGTGAAATAACCCGTCTACACCGCAATAGGCGCGGAGATAGCCGGATGGAATTGGTAGTTCTCCAGCCGGAAGTCTTCATAGCGAAATCCGAAGATGTCCTTGACCTCGGGGTTGATCCACATGCTTGGAAGCGGAAGCGGTTCGCGCGTGAGTTGCAGCTCTGCCTGTTCCAAGTGATTCAGATACAAATGAACGTCACCAAAAGTGTGAATGAACTCCCCGGGTTCGAGACCGCAGACCTGCGCCACCATCATGGTCAGCAGCGAATAGGAAGCAATGTTGAAAGGCACTCCAAGAAAGAGGTCGGCGCTGCGCTGATAGAGTTGGCAGGACAGGCGCCCGTCGGCCACGTAGAACTGAAACATGTTGTGGCAGGGCGGCAATGCCATGTCATCGACAAGCGCGACGTTCCATGCGCTGACGATCAGGCGCCTAGACTCCGGGGACGCTCGAATGTCACTCACGACGCGCGTAATCTGATCGATGGTGTCTCCCTCAGGAGTCGGCCAACTACGCCACTGCGAGCCATACACCGGGCCAAGCTCACCTTCTTCGTTGGCCCATTCATCCCAGATGTGGATACCCTTTTCCTGTAATGATCGTACGTTGGTTTCCCCGCGCAGAAACCACAGGAGTTCATGAATGATCCCCTTCAAGAATACCTTCTTGGTGGTGACCATAGGAAAGCCTTGAGACAGGTCGTAGCGCGTCTGTCGACCGAAGAGACTCTTGACGCCTGTGCCGGTGCGGTCCCCCTTGAGGTTGCCCGTGTCGCGCACCTCGCGCATGAGATCAAGATACTGTCGCATCCCTGTTCCTCAAAGCGTGCCAATAGATGAAGGCGCCCGCCAAGATCATGACGATCGACAGGCATTGCCCCATGGTGAGACCAGTCGCAAGGATGAACCCGAGCCACGGATCGGGTTCGCGAAAGAATTCGGTGATGATGCGGACGACTCCGTAGGCCATGAGGAACAGGGCGGACACCTGTCCCGTGATTCTCGGCTTGCTCGAATACCACCAGAGCACCACGAACAACACCAATCCTTCACCAAAGGCTTGATAGAGCGAAGAGGGGTGCCTCGCCAATGGCTCAAATGCCCCCTGGCAGGTTGGGTTCAGGCTCATCACGGCTTGGCAGGGATAATGGAATCCAAAGCCACTTTCCGAAATGCGGCCGGGCAGTTCGGTGTTGGCGAAATTGCCCAGTCTTCCTAAGCCAAGGCCGATCGGTACGAGTGGCGCCACAAAGTCGGCCGTCTGAAAGAAGGAGAATCCGCTGCGCCGATTCCACAACCAAAGGCCTGCACAGACGCCGAGCAGCCCACCATGAAAGGATAGGCCGCCTTCCCAGAGTCTAAACGGCCATAGGGGGTCGTGCAGCAGGAGTTCCATACCGTAGAAGAGCGCGTAACCAATGCGTCCTCCCAGAATAGTCCCCAATGCCCCGTACCAGATGAGGTCCCACATCTGGTCTTGGGAGGGTGCGCGACCACGCAAGGCTGGCGAAGAGGCGCGTCTGCGCCCAAGCCACCAGACCATGAAGAAGGCGGCGAGGTAGGAAAGACCGTACCAACGAAGCGCAACAGGCCCAACAGAAAAAATGATTGGATCTATGGAGGGGTAGTTCAAGGTGATGTCTTTATCTATGCGCGAAGTTGGAGCGACCGGCCTTTGCGTGGGGTTAGGCTGGGCTAAGCCAACTAGAATATCACTGAGCGAACCAGCCGTCCCAACACAAGGAGAGTCATCAGTGTGTCTCATAGCCGTCGCCTACGGCGTTCACCCCGACATACGCCTCGCGGTGGCGGCCAATCGCGACGAGTATCACCGGCGCCCAACACTCGCCGCCGACTTTTGGCCCGACTATCCACATGTGCTTGCCGGACGAGACCTCGAAGCCGGAGGCACTTGGATGGGGGTGACTCGGAGCGGTCGGTTCGCCGCTTTAGCCAACTATACGGCGATTGCGCAGGATGGCGCCAAGTCGCGCGGGCATCTGGTTGGCGATTATCTGAAAGCAGGCGGGAGTGCCCTTGACTATGCTTGCGGATTGTGCGGCGAGGACTATGCCGGTTTCAATCTCGTCCTGTTTGATGGCGAGTCCCTCGTGTATTTCTCCAATAGCCAGGACGAGCCGCGCGAACTTGATCCCGGCGTACATGGCATTTCCAATGCTGCGCTCGATGCTGATTGGCCGAAAATGCGCGCGAGCAGCGCCCTCTTGCGAGGCGCACTCGATGCTGGGATTGATAGAGAAAAGATCAGTGCAGGTATGCATGACAGCAGACCGCCGCCCGACTCGGAGGTACCTGCCGGTGATGCACCGCTGGAATTGCGTCGCCGCACCTCGAGCTGCTTCGTCATCGGGGAAGACTATGGCACTCGGTCAACCACCTTGGTTTTCATTCACCGCGACCTGCTCGAATTCGAAGAGCAATCCTACGATCAAGAAGGCAGGTCCACCGGCAGACGCAACTTTGCGTTGCAACTATAGGACAAGAGGACGAGGCCGAACCTCGACACCAACCGCCGGTTACGCCCGCCTTTGTTCCGATGCTTCGTCACCTGTTCCATGAAAGGCTGATACGGAACTCGGCAGGTGGCGGGGCATCATCCGTTCGAGGCCCAAGGCGCGGATCTGATTTTGCATGAACGCGCCGATGTCTTCGGCATTCGACATGCGCAGCACGCGCGCCAGAATCCGCCGTGCCTGCATCAGCGATATTTGTCGGAGCACCCACTTGATACGCGGAATATTGGCGGCGCTCATCGACAGCACGTCATAGCCCATCGCGATCAGCAGTATCGCGCCGGGGGCCGTTCCAGCCATCTCTCCGCAGATGCCTATGGGCTTGGACTCTCGGTGTGCGGCGACGGCCACTTCGCGCAGCGCCCATATGACGGCCGGATGAAGTTCCTGATACAGATCCGCGACGCGAGAATTGTTGCGGTCCACCGCAAGCATGTACTGCGTCAGGTCGTTTGATCCCACCGCGAGAAAATCCACCCTCGACGCGATTTCCTTGGCCTGACAGACGGCTGCCGGCACCTCAATCATCACGCCAACTTGGGGCGACTTCACCTCGATGCCCTCTTCAAGGATCTCTTGATGAGCGCGTTCAATGAGCGCGTGGGCTTCTTCAACTTCGAGCAGGTTGGTGATCATGGGCAACATGATTCTCAAGGGACAGTCGAGACCGGCGTTGGCGGCGATCATGGCGCGCGCTTGGGCCATGAATATATCCGGGTGGTCGAGCGTCACGCGGATACCTCGCCAGCCCAGAAACGGATTGTCCTCGGAGATTGGAAAATAGTTGAGCGACTTGTCGCCGCCTATGTCCAAGGTTCGTATGGTGACCGGTCTCGGTTCGAAGGCTTCCATCTGCTCACGATAGATGACGCGCTGTTCCTCTTCGGTGGGGAAGGTGTTGCTGGTCATGAAGGGCACTTCGGTGCGAAACAGGCCGATACCCTCGGCCCCCATGTCGAGGGAGCGTGTCAAATCGCTGGAGAGGCCTACATTCACCCAGAGTCGAATGCGCGCGCCGTCACGGGTCTCGCAGGGTTCGTCTTTGAGCGCGGTGAGTTCATGATTGAATTCGGCTTCCTCAAGGATCAATGACTCGAAGTACTCGGTCAGGTGTTTGGATGGATTGGCGAAGACTCGTCCGTAGTGACCATCGACGATCAGCTCTTGACCTTCGAGGTCGAGAATCGGCAGATCGACAGCACCGACCACCGTGGGCACGTTGAGGGCCCTTGCGAGTATCGCCACATGCGAATTGGCCGAGCCGCGCGCCGATACGATGCCTTTGAGGTGCTTCTCATCGATGCCGGCGACGATATCCGCAGTGATTTCTTCTCCGATGATGATGACACCGCCGCTCAAGTCCCGATGCTCGTGACTGATCTCAGTGAGACCATCGAGTAGCCGACGGCCTATGCTGCGCACGTCCGCAGCGCGCTCGCGCAGGTAGTCATCCTCAAAATTGGCAAAGGCGCGCGAGTGTTCCGAGACGACATCGAGCAGTGCGCCTTGAGCCCAATTCCCTTGCCGAATCTTGGCGCGAATTTCAAGCGGCAGGCTGTTGTCATCGAGCATGTGCTGATAGGCATCGAACACCGCCTGCTCGTCCTTGCCAACTCTGCCTTCAAGGCGTTCGGCGAGCGTCGCGATCTCCTCGCGGGCTTGGTTGAGCGCACGATCAAAGCGCGCTAATTCTTCGTCGATGTCGGTGACTTTCCTGCGAGTCACGGATTCAGGTTGTATCGGCGCTTGCACGACAATCGCGCGCGCATGGGCGATGCCGGGAGCGCCGCGAACGCCCATGAATCGAGCATCGAGCGGAACCTGATTCATGGATGGCTGACGCACAAAGGGCACACCGCTCATGGCATCCGCGTGCGCGATGATGCCGGCAAGCTGGGCGGCGAGGGTGACGAGAAAGGCCTCTTCTTGCTCGTTGAAGCGCAGCGCTTCCTGGCCTTGGACGACGAGCACGCCGTGTACGCGCCGCGCGCTGATAAGCGGCACGCCAAGAAACGAGGGGAAGTGCTCTTCGCCACTCTCTTCAATGAGCTTGAATCGCGGGTGCACCTTGGCGTTCTTCAGGTTAATCGGCTCAGCGCGCCCGGCGACGTAGGAGACCAGCCCTTCACCTTTCTTGAGAAAAGCCTTGCCCACGAGATCAGCATTGAGTCCATGACTCGCGACCAACAGGTGTCGATTATTCTCGTCGTCACACAAATAGACGCTACAGACATCAACACCCATGGCCTCGTGGATTCGCTCGACAATGATTTCAAGCACACGCCCGGTTTCCGATTCGGAATGGACCTCTTGAATGATGGCTCGCAGAGAGTTCAGCATCTGCAATCCACTCTAAGCTGAGGTGCGAGCTCAATCATGGCGGCAGCATAGACCTGCCGCTTGAAGTCGATGATGCAACGCAATGGATACCAGTAGCTGACCCACCGCCACTGATCGAATTCGGGTGATTGCTCCCGATCCAGGCGAATTTCTTGTGCCTCTCCGAGAAAGCGCAACAGATACCACTTTTGACGTTGTCCGACGAAAGTTTGTGGACTGGAGTGACGACGAAAACGCTCCGGGACACGATACTTGAGCCAGCGCTTGGTGCTGGCGATCACTTGTACGGCATTCCGGTCGAGGCCAATCTCCTCGTGGAGTTCACGATAGAGCGCATCTTGTGGCGATTCGCCGCGCGCAACGCCACCCTGAGGAAACTGCCACGCCTCAGACCCCGCACGGCGAGCCAACAAGACTCTGCCCTGGGCGTTCGCCAAGATGAACGCGACATTTGGCCGATAACGATTTGCGTCCCGCACACCACGCAAAACATGCAAAGGGAGGCGATTGTTTCACAACTACGCCGCTCGCGCACAATGCGCTCCTTAGCGTTCGTCGATCTTGCGTACTTCCGGCAGCAAGAGCGCGAGCATCAAATGCGCGATCAACAATAATCCGCCGCCGACAGCGAGTGCCAAGGGAACGCCCGCCATCTCCGCCAACCATCCGAGTGGCAAAATGCCGACCGGTGCGAGTCCGTGCAGCATCATGTCAATGCTCATGACTCGGCCACGCATCTCGTCATCCACTTTGAGTTGAATCATGCCTCGGGACAGCGACATGTTGAAGGCGCTGACTCCACCGACGAGGGTTGCCCAGAAGATGGCAATGAGAAACGCGTCGGACTGGGAAAAAGACAAGATCAATATTCCCCAGAGTGCGCCACTTGCGATTAGCCAGTAGCCCTTGCGGCTGATTGCCGCGTTGCCGGAGAGCAGCAGCGAGCCGAGGATCGCGCCGATACCTATGGCGGTCATGATGAGCCCCAATTCGGTTGGTCCGCCACCGAGCACCCGTTCGTTCATAGAAGGCATGAGGGTGTGGAAGGGCACGGCGAATATGAAGGGCATCACCGTAAATAGAACCAACCCCCAAATAACTCGATTCGCAAACAGATACTGAAGCCCGGCTTTCAGGTCATCAAAGGGTGATGCCCGTTGTTCCGACTGAGCGGCCGTGTGGGGATTGCGCCCAGGATCGTCGATCCGCAGCGTGGAGATGGCGGCAAAGGCGTACAGCCCAGTGATCAGGCAATAGACAACACCGACACCTTGGGCAACGCCTTCCAAACCCTTGGTGACGAGGGCGATCAGAACCCCCGCGACTGCCGGCCCGAGTACGCGGGTGAGGTTCCAGACCGCGTTATTGAGCGCAACGGCATTGACCGCGCGATCAGTCCCGACGATTTCAACCGCAAATGCTCCGCGAGCCGGCATGAGGATAGAGAGCATCGAACCATTGACGAATCCGAGCCATATAAAATCCCAGAAGTCGGCACTGCCCGTCAGTATGAGCATTGCCATGAAGCCTGTGGCGATGGTGTTCATCACTTGCGCCACGAAAATGATTGGTCGCTTCGAAATGCGGTCGGCGAGCACCCCACCCCAGAGTGCGAACAGCAATTGAGGCAGCGAGAAGGAGATCATCACCCAAGCAAGATCGAGTTCGGAGCCGGTGAGATCGAACACATACAGGCCGCGGGCGAGAATCTGCATATTCATCGCCATGGAAGTACAGAGGAGCCCCAGCCACAGCAATCGGTAGTTGCGCATGCCAAGCACCCCGAAGGTGCGGCGGGGTAGGGCGAGCCGCATCAGTCTATCAAGGCTCGAACTGAACGTTCCGAATCAGGCGTTTCGGATCGTCAAGCCCCCGTCTACCGGCAGCGCCACGCCGGTGATAAAGGACGATGCCGGTAGTGCAAGGCTGAGAGTGCCGTGCGCCACTTCTTCGGGTTCGGCATAGCGCTTGAGGGCCACGCGCCGCCTTGCGAACTCGTTTTTTTGCTCGGCCGGAATGTCTTGGGTGAGGCCGGTATGTATCGGGCCCGGGCATATGCAGTTCACAGTGATTCCTTCGCACCCAAGTTCCACCGCCAGCGAACGTGTCAAGCCGATCACGGCATGCTTGGCGGCCGTGTAGGGACTGCCATGCTTTGTAGCGCCAAGACCTTCGGTTGAAGCGATATTGACAATGCGAGCGGCATCGGACTGTCGCAGCCATGGCAGTGCGGCGCGTATGAGTCGATGATGGGCGGTGATCAGCACGTCGAGGCTTCGCTGCCAGGCTTCTTCGTAATGGTCGCTGTCGATGGGCGCCGGTATGGATATTCCGGCGTTGTTCACCAGTATGTCGATGCGACCATAGGCTTCGGCGAATCCCTGCACCCCTTGTTGCACCGCATCGCGGTCGGAGACGTCAAGCGCGGCTGCCTTGACTGTCCCGCCCGAGTTTCGAATGGTCTCGGCCACATGTTCCAATGGCTCCGCATTCAGATCGATGAGCGCCAGCCGAGCCCCTTCGTCCGCGAACAGGTAGGCCGTTGCCTCGCCCATGCCGCTTGCGGCACCGGTAATGATGGCCACGCGGCCGGAGATGCTCCTATTGAGCTTGCTGAGACGTGCCAATTCTTGAATCCTGCGAATGTCAAACCATGACACGAATTCTAAAGCGGTGGTGGGTCGTCTGGGGCTCGAACCCAGGGCCCACGGGTTAAAAGCCCGTTGCTCTACCGACTGAGCTAACGACCCGCTCAGATAAGCCGTATATTTTAGCCTTGTTAGGGGATTCTGCCGCGATTGTTAGGATCTTTGGCGCAGATATTCTCGCGAGAGGCTGGCAGCCGTGCTGTTGGGATGCTCGGTCAATATTCGGCGCAGGTGCTGCTCCGCCGTTTCTCGGTCACCAAGGCGGTCGTAGACGATGCCGAGCTTGTAGAGCGCGTCCGGGACCTTGGCGCTATCCGGAAATAGCGTCAGGACCTGCACGAAGGACTGCCGGGATTTTTCCAGATCTTCGAGTCGAAGGTGGAGTTCGCCGAGCCAGTAAAAGGCATTGGGCGTGTATGTTCCGTTTGGGTGGGCGATCAAGAATTGATCTAACGTCGTCACGGCTTGCTCAAACTGGCGACCTTCGATCAGGGCAAAGGCTTGCCGATAGGCGTCTTCCTCGCTCATGGGTTGGATGATTGCCAACGTCTCGGAGCTGACCGTTTGGCCGGTTCCGTTGGCCGGCTGATCCGCAGTGAGGTCTTGTTCGGATGCGTCGGTAGGCGCTGGGAGTCCTTGAAGGCGACGGTCGACATCCATGTACTGCGCTGATTGTTGTCGAGAAAGTTCGTCAAGCCGGTGTCCGAGTTCCTCCAACTCTCCGCGCAGCTTCATGACCTCATTTTGCAGTAACTGAAGCTCATAGAAGAGCGTGGACAGATTGTTGGAAGACTGGGGCGTTGCGGTCCGCGTCGGTTCCGCGGGCGCGACGGAAGCGCTGCGCTCAATGATGTCGACAGGAGACTGTGATCCTTCTTGCGCTTCTTGCGGCAGAGCCGCCAGCGGCAGTACCAGCCCAATCAGACCGGCGACACAGAGAGCTCCGAGTAACCCACGCTGACCAGCGCGACACTTCCCGGTCGACCTCAAACGCGCCACTTGCATTTGTCCGCGCGATTGGCAGGCAAATTTACCGATAGACGATTTCGACCCGCCTGTTTTGCGCCCAAGCCGCCTCACTGCTTGCCGGATTTGCCGGACGTTCCTCACCGTAGCTGACGGTCTCAATCTGCGATGCTCCAGCTCCAGACGAGATTAGAAATCGCGAAACAGCGGTGGCGCGACGCTCGCCGAGCGCGAGATTGTAATCGCGAGTCCCGCGTTCATCGCAGTGACCCTCAAGGGCCGCATTGATGCCGCGATTTTCTTGCATGAAGATCGAGTGAAGATTCAACACTTCGAAGTCCTTGCGGCCGATGATGGCTTCATCGTAATCAAAATAGAAAACGCGGGACAGTGGCGCTCCGGTTTGCGGGTCGAGAGGATTGCCGCTTTCGTCCACCTCAATCTTGGCGGGCTCGGGTTCGGGCTCAGGAGGCGGCGGTTCCGCAGGCTGCGGCTCAGGCTCCACCGGGCTTGGCGGTTGGCTAGGAGGCGGAGAGGCACACCCTGTCAAGGCGAGAGAGAACAGGAGAAAAATCAGGGCCCCAGAGAAAATCTTTCGTTCCACTGCACGATCCGAGTTGAGGACATCATGCATGATAGGCGATTTTCTTGATGAGATAAAGGATTAGAGTTGCTTTCCTTGCGTTTCGAAGCCGCCGACGTGGCGCATGCGGCGAAAAACTGCGGGCTACAATGCCGTGTCCGCAGATAAGGGCGGCCTGTTGGCCGAAGCAGTCTTGATTATTCTCAGCATCCTTATTTTCTATAGTATCGCCCTGCTCGGGATAGGTGCATGGGCCAAGTCGCGGAATCGATCCGAAAAGGACTTCTTCGTAGGCGGCAGGCAACTTGGGCCTTGGGTTGCCGGGCTTTCCTACGCGGCGAGCACATCATCCGCGTGGGCGCTGTTGGGGTTCACTGGATTCGTGTACGCGCTTGGGCTGTCGGCCTTGTGGATCGTCCCTGGTATCTGGATTGGATACGCCGTGGTGTGGTTGGTGATGGGCCCGAGGCTGCATGCCGAGTCGCACCAACAGGATTACGTCACACCCACCGACTTTGTGCTCGGTAAGGGTGGCGGGGCGGCCCGAAACCGCACCGCGATTCTGGCTTCGACCTTGATTTCGATTTGTTTTATCTTTTACATCGCCGCGCAATTTGACGCGGCGGGAAAGGCGTTTATCGAGCATTTTCCGATCGATCTCGCGCAGGCGGTGGTGATTGGCGCCGCGATCATTCTCGTCTACTCCTTTATTGGCGGGTTCTGGGCGGTGAGTGTCACCGATACGGTGCAGGCCATCGTCATGCTCGTCGTCGCTCTGATGGTCGGTTGCATGGCTGTCATTGAACTCGGCGGCGTGGGCGACATGATCGACACCCTCAGAGAGATCGCGCCTGCGGGGTACTTGCGCATCAGCGGAGAATACGCCGGCCTCATCCTGTTCGGGTTCATCGCCGGCACGCTCGGCATCACCCTGGGCGCGTTTGGGCAACCGCAATTGCTTGTGCGGCTCATGGCCGTTAGGGATGAACGTTCGCGCCGACAGGGTTTTTTCATCGTGCTCACTTGGGGCGTGCTCATCTATATTGGATTGTCGTTTCTTGGATTGGCCGGACGCGCGCTCTTTCCGGCCATGCCGGATGGCGAAGCCTTGCTCTACACGGCTGCCGATCAACTCTTGCCCACCCTGCTCGCTGGCATCGCCGTCGCCGCGACCCTCTCCGCAGTCATGTCCACCGCGGACTCGATCCTCCTTTCCGCTTCCGCCGCCCTCGCCCACGACACCGGGCTCAATCGGCGCTTTCCGGGTCGGGAATTGCTGGCTTCGCGTCTTTCGGTCTTGGCGATCACCGTGCTGGCCGTAGTCTTGACCCTCATGTTGCCGGACACCATCTTCAACCGGGTGCTCTTCGCTTGGTCCGCGCTGGGTGCCGCCTTCGGGCCGATCATGTTTTTCCGGGTGTTCGGAGGGCAGGTTTCCATGGGTGCCGCGGCACTGACCATGTTGCTTGGTTTCGGCTTTACGCTGCTGTTCTATTCAGCGGGTACGGTGGCTGGACCGAGCGACAACCTCATCGTCCAGCTCGCCAAACTCCCCGGCGACCCATTTGAACGATTATTCCCTTGGCTCCCCGGCCTCGCAGTCTTGTTCGCTTCTCGGATGATCAATCGGCGCGTTGCGGAGCGTTGACTCGAAGCGCCTAGATCGAAGAAGGGTGTGCGCGCTATTCGTCCAGCCGCAAGGATCGCACCACCGGATCCAGCATTGGCGACCAGGCGGGTTCTCTTACGTCGCCTATGTTCGAGGGTAATCGGTACTTGACGGCGCCGTCGACGGATACGACGGCGAGGATGCCTTGGTTGCCTTGTTTGGTGGCGTAGATGAGCATGGATGCATTGGGCGCGATGGAGGGGGACTCATCGAGCGCGGTCTCGGTGAGTACCCTGATGTGGTCTCGGGTGATGTCCTGAATCGCAAGATGGTATCGGTTCTCGCGCCGATGTATGAAGGCGATGTGATCGCCTGTTGGCATGATACGAGGGTTGGCGTTCCAGTCGCCCACGAAGGTCAGTCGATCGGTGAGTCCGGTCGCGAGGTCGTAGCGATAGATTTGTGGTTTGCCGCCTCGATCAGACGTGAACACCACTCCGGATCCATCAGCCATCCAATCGGGTTCGGTATCTATCGCCGGATGGCGCGTAAGGCGGAGCAGCGCGGCATCGCTCTCCGGTGCGGAGAGATCCATGGTGTAGATCTCGGGATTGCCGTCGCGCGAGATGACCAACGCGAGCCGCCGCCCATCGGGGGAAAAGACCGGCGAAGAGTTGATTCCCTGAAAGTAGGCCAACCGCCGCCGTGCGCCTGTATCGAGAAATTGTTGATAGACCCCCGTTCTGCCGCCCTCGAACCAGACGAACACGATGGAGGAGGCATCGGGAGAGAAGGCAGGCGAGAGGATCGGCTCGTTTGATTCCAGCAGGGTCACCGGGCGCATCCCATCGGCGTCCGCCATCTCCAGTCTGTAGCTGACATCTTGCGTGCCCGCATCCTGCACCAAAACGTACATCAGCTTCGTCGAGAACGCCCCCTCAATCCCGGTGACCGCCTCATAGATGGAGTCTGAAATCTGGTGTGCTATGTCTCTCTGCGCAGTTCGCGCCCCGGTGACCGTGCCATGCCAAAGCACGCGCTCGCCCAGCACATCAAAAAGCCGCCAGTTCGCCTGTAGTTCACCAGACGGCATCAAGTCAAGCCCGCCGATCACCAGATAATCAACACCCGATATGCGCCAATCGCGGAAGAAGACTTCTTCCGGCGTCCGAGGCAGGCTGAGCATGTCGGTGACCGGCAGCGGCGAAAATTGCCCGCTGCGGGCAAGATCGCGGCTGACGATGTCCGAGATGCGCTCGCGGGTTGAGACCTCCTCGGGTTCAGCGAAGGGGACGATGGCAATACGTAGCGGATTGTCTCGCCCACGGTCGATCTCGATGGCGATCTGGGCATGGATAAGCGGCGCTGTGATCAGCGCTATCAAGCAAATAAACGTGTAACCAAGGCGTTTCAAGGCAATCATCGCAATAGATCCTGTGGACTAAATATAACCGGAAGCGCGCGAAAATAGGTTTCAAAGACTTGGCTGTCTGGCGGGACTTCGAAGCGTCCTGCGCGCCTAACCGCCTGTTCGGCAGATTGATCGAAGGCCAGATCGCCGCTGCTTCGCACCAGTGTCACATTGGCCACGTCGCCGGTCGGGACAAGGTGCACTAAGAGGTCCGTGCGCATGCCGTTTCTTGCCGACACGGGCCGAGACCAGTTATCTACAATGCGCTGATAGATGCCCATGTGGTATGACATGGCGATGTCCTCAAGCTCCGAAGCGGCAAGCTCCGCCGATTCTTGGGAGACCGCCAGATCGAGCGCATCGTCAAGCAGTTGATCGTCATCAAAGGCGGGTTCGGGTGGCGGCGGCTCCGGTTCTGGCTCCGGTTCAGGAGGTGGCGGCGGTTCTTCCTTCGCTTCGGGTTCTCGCGGCAGGGGCTTGGCTTCCGCCGGTTTGGGAGCGGGTTTGGGTTTTGGCGGTTCGGGTTTCGGCCTTGCCTCCATGACGATGAGTTCGGCGGTGATGATCATGGGTTCTTCGAACTGAAACTCATGATTTTCCTGGCCCGCCGCCCAGAGAAACGTCAATGCGGCGAGCGCATGGAAAATCAGCGCAAGCGCGGCAGGGACAATGCGATTGAGAAAGTGACCGGCCATGCTTCTTATACGACCAAACGCCGCAAGTCTCTGCGGCGCGAATCAGCGCGAATCTTCATCCGGAGCCTCGGTGACCAGCCCTACGCTGACCGCCCCCGCGTTTTGCAGTATCGTCATGACACGAACCACTTCGCCATAATCGATACGGTCATCGGCGCGCACAAACACCGGCAGGGAGGGTCGCGCGCGCAACAGCTTGCCGGCCTGCTCTTCCAAGGAATAAATGGTTACGCGATTGGCGGCGCGGGTTTCATCGGTCAATCCCAGGTTGACGAAAATTGACCCGTCTTCCCGCATGCTCACCACCAGCGGATCTTCTTCGTCTCTCTCCAAGGGATCCGAAGCGGCACCGGGTAGGTCGACTTCAATGCCCTGTAATACGAGCGGGGCGGTGATCATGAAGATCACCAGCAGCACCAGCATGACGTCTATGTAGGGCACCGCGTTGATTTCCGACATGACGCGGCGCGCCCGTCGGCGCTCACTCCTCATGGGTGGTCTCCTTGGCCGAGCCATGCGCCGCCCGGTGCATCATGCCCATGAAGGCTTCGACAAACACTTCATAGCGATTCATGAGATCTTCGACCTTGACCGAGAAGCGGTTGTAGGCAATCACTGCGGGAATCGCGGCAAACAGGCCCATGGCGGTGGCGATCAGGGCTTCGGAGATGCCCGGTGCCACGGCGGTCAGGGAAGCCTGGGTGAGATTGGCCAGACTTCGGAACGAATTCATGATGCCCCAGACGGTTCCGAAGAGTCCGACATAGGGGCTGGTTGACCCCACAGTGGCAAGAAAGCCAAGGTTTCTGGTAAGCCGGTCTTCTTCCTGCAAGAGCGCGACCCGCATGGCCCTTTGCACGCCCTGCACCACAGCTTCCGGTTCATGTCCGCGCAAGCGTACAAATTCGCCGAATCCAGATACGAACAGGTTTTCCATACCGCTCAGTTCACCTTCGAATTCGGACAGTTCGCGATGAAACTCACGCAAGTCGATGCCTGACCAGAAATGATCCTCGAACGCATCGATTGAGCGTTGCACTCGTCCAAGCAGAATCACGCGCTGAAAGATCATGTACCAGGAAACGAGGGAGGCGATCAGCAATAGCAGCATCACGATCTGCACAACCGGGGTTGCGCCAACTACTAGGCTGACGATTGAAAGTGGTTCTGGCATACGGCTGCTCCCTAATCGGTCTTGTTCAGAATAGTCTTATGGCGTTGGCAAACATGTGTTCATGCACCTTCCTTCGAATCCGGCAAGCCGAGTTCGGCTTGACTGCGCGCGTTCCCGTCACCAGATTTGGGTTGATCGAGTCCGAGGTGCGCATAGGCCTTGCGCGAGACCACCCTGCCTCTGGGCGTGCGCAGCAGGAAGCCTTCCTGCACCAGAAAGGGTTCGATCACGTCGGTGATGGTGTCTTGCTCGAGACTGCTCGCCGCGGCCATGGCGGTGAGTCCGGCCGGGCCTCCTTCGTACTTCTCAATGATGTCTTGGATCAAATGACGATCCCGCCCGTCGAGTCCGGCTTGGTCCACATCCAGCCAATTGAGCGCCTCGTCAGCAATCGACCGAGTAATGCTTCCCTGATGGCGAATTTCGGCGTAGTCGCGGACGCGCTTGAGGAGCCGATTGGCGATTCTAGGCGTGCCCCTTGAGCGGCGCGCGATTTCCAATGCGCCTTCTGTGTCCACGGAGATTCTCAGCCGTTCGGCTGATCGCGTGACGATTTCGGCTAACTCGCTTGGCGTGTAGAAGGCAAGATGCACATCGATTCCGAACCGGTCGCGGAGCGGCGAACTCAGCATTCCGGGTCGGGTGGTCGCGCCGATCACGGTCATGGGTGGCAAGGGCAAGCGCACGGGCTTGGCACCCGGACCTTCTTCTTGTAAGAAGTCCATGACGAAATCCTCCATTGCCGGATAGAGGAACTCTTCGACCGGGCGGTTCATGCGATGCACTTCGTCGATGAAGAAGACATCGCCTCGTTTCAAGTTGGTGAGCAGGCCTGCCAAGTCGCCCTTTCGCTCCAAGAGGGTGCCGCTGGTAGTTTTGATGTCTACCTCGAATGCGTTGGCGATCACTTGGGCAAGTGTCGTCTTGCCGAGGCCCGGAGGACCGCTGATCAGCAGATGATCGAGTGCTTGTCCGCGTCGCTTGGCGGCTTCGACATAGAGGCGCAGTTGGTCCACGACCCGCACCTGGCCGATGTACTCATCGAAAGTCTTCGGGCGCAGCGCCTTGTCGAGTACCAGATCGTCGGCGTCCGCGTAGGCTGTCAGCGGGCGATTCATAGCTGCGCCCCCGCCGAGGCGCGCAGTGCCGCCTGCAAGGCTTCTTCAAACTCCATGTCCGCATTCACATGGATTTGCACAAGCTGCTTGGCTTCCTGCGCCTTGAATCCAAGCTGTTGTACCAGCGCTCTGATTACGGCATCACCGACGCTGCTTGACCCAGTGCCCGCCTGCGGCGAGGTACCGTCGCCCAAGGCACTGGTCGCGAGCTTCTCCTTCAGGTTGAAACACAATCGCACCGCCGTCTTTTTGCCGATGCCGGAGACCTTGCAAAAGGCCGCCTGATTGTCGTTGTGCGCATGCTCGGCAAGCTGGCTTGGCGTGAATTCCGAAAGCAAAGAGAGCGCCATCGCGGGACCAACACCGTCGGTGCGAATGAGCAGACGGAAGGTGTCTCGATCAGGCAGCTCGGTGAAACCGAACAGCCTCTGCGCATCTTCCCGTACGATGAAATGGGTATGCAGCAGTTGTGTCTCGCCGATGTCCGCCAGCTCTTCCATGGCTCTCGATGGCACCTCGACTTCATAGCCGACACCCCCCACGTCGAGCACCGCTAAGCGTTCGTCCTTCTCCACCAAACGTCCTTCAAGCCGACCGATCATGCATCCGCTCCCAGACTCAGATGATGGCAGATTGCCGCGGCGAGGGCATCCGCCGCGTCTTCTTCGGGTGTTTCGGTGAGTTCGAGCAGCACGCGTACCATGAACTGAACCTTGTGTTTGCTCGCGTGCCCATCACCCGTCACCATACGCTTGATTTGCGTTGAAGGGTAATCGTGCACCTTCAGATCCTTGCCGATGCATGCGCCGAGAATCACACCCCTGGCTTGGCCAAGCACCAGCGCCGAAGAAGCGTTGGTCGCCATAAAGACCTCTTCCATCGCCACGGCGTCTGGATTGTGAATATCCATCACATCGGACAGCCGCCGGTAGATTTCGACCAGACGCTCGCCCCGTTCTTTAGCGCCCGCACGAATGCGTCCGTGATCAATGTGTCGAATCTTGCCGTCTTCAACTCCGACCACGCCGAACCCGGTGATACGAGAGCCTGGATCTATGCCTAAAATCCTTTGCACGGCGCCTCAGAATTCCATTCCTCAGCCGTATTCCAAATTGGAATGCACCCCTTGCACATCGTCCAAATCTTCAAGCGCATCGATGAGGCGCAGGACCTTTTCCGCATCCGACTCATCGAGCACGGCATTCACGCTCGGCACCATGGCGAGTTCCGCATCCATGGATTCGAGGCCGCGCTTCGCGAGCCCCTCCACTATGTCGGCGAAGCTGCCCTCATCGGTTACCACGCAGAGTGAGCCATCCTCATTGCTTTCTATGTCTTCCGCCCCAAGGTCGAGGGCCGCCTCGTAGACTTCATCCTCATCAACGCCCGGCGCGAAGGGGATCAGCCCGCGACGCTGAAACAGGTAGGCAACCGAGCCGTCGGTGCCGAGATTGCCGCCGTGCTTGGAGAAGGCGTGGCGGACTGCCGCCACGGTACGATTGCGGTTGTCAGTCATGACTTCGACGAGCAGCGCGACGCCGGAAGGCGCATAGCCCTCGAAGGTCACTTCCTCATAGTCACTACCTTCAAGGCCGCTCGCCCCCCTGGATATGGCGCGATCAATCGTATCTTTGGGGATGTTGGCACCCATGGCTTTGACCAACACGGTGCGCAGCTTTGGATTGTCCTCCGGGTTGCCGCCGCCCAAGCGTGCAGCAACGGTGATTTCGCGTATCAGTTTTCCATAGATCTTCTGACGCTTGGAATCCTGTCGCGCTTTGCGGTGCTTGATGTTTGCCCATTTGCTATGGCCGGCCATGCGACTATCCAGACAAGCGGCGACGCTCTAAGCCGAGCTCCCGAAGCTGCTCCGCGCTCACTTCGGATGGCGCGCCTGTTAACGGGCATATGGCGTTTTGCGTCTTCGGGAAGGCGATCACATCACGGATGGACTCACTGCCCGTCAGCAGCATGGCGAGGCGGTCCACACCGAGTGCGATACCGCCGTGCGGAGGGCATCCGTATTCGAGCGCATCGAGGAAAAAGCCGAATCGCCGCCGTGCCTCCTTATCATCAAGGCCAATGACCTCGAACACAGCGCGCTGCATGTCCCGCTGGTGAGATCTGATCGACCCTCCGCCGAGTTCGTGTCCGTTCAAGACCACGTCGTAGGCCTTGGCCAGGGCGGTTTCCGGATTTGCGCACAGTTCATCGACCGAACAAGCAGGCTGGGTGAAGGGATGATGCGCGGCCGTTAATCGACCATCACCGGCTTTCTCGAACATGGGCCAGTCGATCACCCAACAGGGGGCCCAGCGGTCTTCAATGAGCCCAAGATCTTCACCGAGGCGATTGCGCAATGCGCCCATGGATTGGTTTACGGTATCCGCGTCGCCGGCGCCGAAGAAGACGAGATCACCCGTGTTCAATGCACAGACATCAACTATCCCGAGCGCCGCCTCCTCGCCGAGGAACTTGACGATCGGCGATTGCAGACCATCCATGCCCGCAGCGCCGTCCAAAACCTTGATATAGGCGAGTCCGCGCGCGCCGTAGCGACCCACAAAGGCCGTGTAGTCGTCGATGGCTTTTCGCGAGAGAGCGCCGCCTCCCGGCACCGGCAGCGCAACAACCCGTGACCCGGGCGCGCCCGCCGGGTCCCGAAACACCTTGAAGTCAACCTCGCGCATAGCGTCCGCGATGTCGTGAATGCGCAGAGGATTGCGCAGGTCCGGCTTGTCGGAACAGTAGCGGCCCATGGCTTCGGCGTAGGTCAGCACCGGAAATTCGCTAAGCTCGACATCGATCGACTCGCGAAACACGGCGCGCAGCATGGATTCGGTGAAGTGCATCACCTCGGTCTGGTTTACGAGCGCGGCTTCTATGTCAATTTGCGTGAATTCGGGCTGTCGGTCGGCGCGCAGGTCTTCATCGCGGAAACACTTGACGATCTGATAGTAGCGGTCCATACCGCTCATCATCAGCAGTTGTTTGAACATCTGCGGCGATTGTGGCAAGGCATAGAAGTCGCCTTGACGAACGCGGCTCGGGACTAGGTAATCGCGCGCACCCTCTGGGGTCGAACGAGTCAGCATGGGCGTTTCTATTTCAATGAATCCCATGGATTCGAGTGAACGGCGCACAGCCCCGACCGCGCGCGCGCGCGCTCGCAATCGTTGTTGCATCTCCGGCCTGCGAAGATCGAGATATCTATAGCGCAGGCGGATGTCCTCGCCAGCATCCGAGTATTCATCGAGGTTGAAGGGAGGCGTCTTGGAGGCGCCCAGCACCTCAAGTGAACGACCAAGCACCTCGACTTCGCCGGTGTCCATCTTCGCATTAATGGTCTCTTGGCTACGCAGACCCACTTCACCCGAAACGCGCAGAAAATGCTCGCTGCGTACGCTCTCGGCGAGGGCAAAGCTCTCTTTTCGATCCGGGTGATAGACGATCTGCGTGATGCCGGTGTGGTCTCTCAAGTCGAGAAAAATCACCCCGCCATGATCGCGACGACGGTTCACCCATCCGCAAAGCTGCACCGTAGTGCCCTTTGCATCGGCGCGCAGTTCGCCGCACATATGGCTACGCATGCTTGAAGCTGCGGGGGGTTGGGTCATTCCGACTTGCTCTCGGACTTGGATGAGGCTTTGGCGGTCGAGCTCTCGCCGTTGCTCTTCGAGCCGCTCTCGGATTTCGTCGAGGTGCCCTTATCGTCCTTCTTGGCCGACGAATCCGCTTCCTTCTCGCCCGAAGATTCGGATTTGATCACGTTACGCGCATCTCCCTGCTTGAAGTCGGTCTCGTACCAACCGCCGCCCTTCAAGCGAAAGGCGACCGGGGAAATAAGTTTTCTCAAGCTGTCAACTCCACACACTGGACAGTCCGTCAATGGCGTTTCACTCATGCGCTGAATCGTCTCGAACTGGTGTTCACAGTTCCTACACTGATATTCGTAGATCGGCATAGGGATATAAGGGTGTTTCGCCCACTCAAAATACAAGATGACAATGATAAAGGTAAGTAAGCAGCAATTCTTGCTCTACGCGCAGAATCTGCACTAGGGAAGGGCTAGTTGCGTAAGACTTGTGGGATGTTGTTCCAAGAAACTAGGAAACAGCGCACCGACACATGCCGTACAAGCAAATTCACTTGAGCGGTCCCACGCCGAGATCCTTGCAGATTTTTCTCGCTGGGAACTTGCCGATTTCTCGGTGTCGCGGAATCGCTGATCGGCGCTCGCCTTTTCCGTCACGCCACCATGAGTGACTTCTGAATTCTCGAATTTTCTCGCAACCCTGTTGGCGAAGGAGCTTCAACAGCTAGGCTCGCTTCATGCAATGGCGACCTTCTCTTCAAAATAGTCATCGTCAGCAGCAGCCAACCCGTCTTGGCGATTGAATTCGAGCGCCTCGGAAAGCGTCTGGGCAAGACTTCGACGCAGCTCCTCGTGCGTGCGTTCCTGACAGTTCACACCCTGAACTTCCTCAATCCAGCCAACCCACCATTCGCCGCTCCGCTTAATGACGGCTGTGTATTCCGTCTCTGTGTTCCGTTCCGCTTACAGGTCTCGCATCTCAGGAGTATAAACCCATGTCGAAAGTCTCACTCGCCGCTACTGCGGTATTTCTCATTCAAGCTCCAGAGTATCGCAAGCGTCTCGACATCAGGTTCTCCGGAATAGCCGCTGGGACGAAAACGAAGTTGCATGGCGCGAACGGCAAAGCGCGTCTGATTGTCAAGTTCACCTGTTGTTCTCACCTGATAGCCGAGTCTCAATAGGGCGGTCTGCAGCTTCTCAATTGATGGCGGCTCGGTTGCGAATTGCGACTCGAAGCGCGCCTTGGCTTCTTGCTCATACCAAGCGCCGATGCCTGCCTCGTACAGCCGCTGCCAGGGGAACAGCGGACCAGGGTCCGACCTGTACGGGATCACAATATCGGAGTGGGCGACCACGTCGAGTGGGGCGATGTTGGGATGGCGTTGCAAAATCCCGTGGAGCAACTCGATGACCATGTCGATTTGCGCTTCGCTGAACGGCAGGAAATTACATTGCACCGAATCGAGTGGGCTGTCCGGACTCGTATTCGCAGCCTCCTCACAACGGAATTCATTCACGATTTCTATGCCAATCGAGCGGCTGTTCAGTGCCGTTATTCCCGCCCAGTAGCTGGGGCCCGCATGCCATGCTGCTCGATCTTCATCGACGAACTGATGCAAGCGAAGACTGCGGTGATTGTAGGTGGGGTCGCCTTCGGCGGGAATCAGATAGTGCGAGCTGACCGGGCGGTCAGTCCGAGTTGTGAGCAATCTCACCGATTCGGCGAAATCTTCGGAGGTGGCATGAATCACAACATGGTCCACCCGACTGCTGTGATTGGTCGATTCGATGATGACCGTGTCTGTGCAGGCGACCAGCAACCACGGGAGAATAAGCACTTGCAGTTTTTTCGCCCAGCGAATGCCGTTGCTAGTGACGGTAGTGAATCTCATGGTGACCTTCTCCTCTGACGTTCATATGCAAAAGCCTTAGTATGCGCGATTGCTGGGCAGAGCGTGAGAAGGAAAAACTTGCCCGCAGCTTCAGTCCCGACGAAATGGAGGTCACTATGAGAAGAAATGTGCTGCTTATCGCCTGCGTGTGGCAACTCTCTGCTTGCAGCGGTCCCGGGGACGTCCAGAAGAGCGAACGGCAAAGCCTGACCGAATCCTCTCCCGCGCACGCGCCGATTTCCGAGCAAACGATATGCGCCGAGCATGACCCCAACCGCATGGCCTTGTTCGGCGACCTGCACGTCCATACCAGCTATTCCTTTGATGCCGCCGCGAACAGCATCGGATCCACGCCCTTTGATGCCAACAATTACGCCAAGGGGGAAGTGATTTCCTTCTTTCCAGTCGACGAGCAGGGCGTACCACGAGGAACAACGCAAATCGACCGGCCACTCGACTTCCTCGCCGTCACGGACCATGGCGAATTTCTCGGAGAACGGGCGATTTGCCGGACGCAAGGCTCGCCCGCCTTTGACACAGCGTTCTGTAGGAATTACCGCAGCGACCAGCGGGTTGGCATGACCATGCTCGGCACGGTCATCACGACTGAAACGCCGCAACGAGTTGCGGAGATCTGCGGCGAGAACGGCGAACACTGCTTGGAGTTCGCGAAAACACCTTGGCAAGATATTCAAGATGCGGCCAATGAGGCGAACGAGCCCTGCCGCTTTACGAGTTTTGTGGCTTATGAATACACCGGCACGCCTATGGTCTCCAACTACCACCGCAATGTCATCTTCCGTGACGAGCATGTGCCCGAGTTGCCCGTGAGCTACATAGACGCACCGTCCGATAGTCAGCTCTGGTCAAGGCTCGATGCGGTGTGCAGCGAGGCGGATGGCTGCAGCTATCTGACCATTCCTCACAACACCAATCTCGCCAATGGCCGCATGGCACCCTACCGCGGATTGGAAGATTCCTTGGCGGCCAAACAGGAGTATGCCGAGACCCGGCTGCTGCGTGAACCCATCATGGAAGTGTTCCAGCACAAGGGTAATTCGGAATGCATCAACGGGCTCTCCAGCGTACTCGGCGCACCAGACGAACTTTGCGATATGGAAGCGGTACGGAGACTTGGCGAGGAGAGGTTACTCGCGATCGGTGGCTTGGATGGTTCACAGCCCACCTATCCTCAGCCCGTGGCGGTGACCACTGAAGAGTGCGGGCCGGACGAAGTGGGTCAAGGTGGCATGCTCGGTGCCGGATGCGTTCATCCGAGTGATTTTCAGCGCTCGGCGTTGCTGCTCGGCCTTCGCGAAGCACAGGCCATTGGCATGAACCCCATCAAGCTCGGCATCATCGCCGCGACGGACACGCACACCGCCACCGCCGGCGGCGTCTCTGAAAGCGATTGGGTGGGTGCCGTGACGGGCGAGTCCACTCCCGCCGAACGCTTGCAGCCTGGGCTCCTGACGAGTGGCATCGATGGGAATCCGGGCGGGCTCGCCGGCGTCTGGGCCGAGCAGAATACTCGCGATGCCGTTTTCGATGCCATGTTGCGGCGCGAAGTGTTCGGTACCACAGGGCCGAGAATTCGCGTTCGGCTGTTTGGTGGATGGAATCTCTCGCCAGATCTCTGTGAGCGCAATGACATGGTCTCCCTCGCCTACCGCCAAGGAGTACCCATGGGCGGCGACCTTATGCAGGCTGAAGGCAATCCAAAACTCCTCGCCTACGCAGTGAAGGACCCTGATGGCTCAGACCTCACCGATCTGCAACTCATCAAAGGCTGGGTGGGCGAGGGTGGCACACTCCACAGTCAAGTGCTTTCGATTGCTTCCGCGCCCGAGGGTAAGGCCAGCCTTTGCGCCGTCTATACCGACGAAGATTTCAACCCGGAGCAATCCACCTACTACTACCTGCGCGCCGTCGAGCCACCACAAGCCAGATGGCATACCTACGATTGCGCGCGTCTCGAACAGCAAGACCGCCCGGCCCTATGCAACGACGGCAGCTATCCTCCCGAGATCAGAGAGATGGCCTGGTCCTCGCCGATATGGTATCGATCATAAGAGAACTGCTCTTTCGAGGAATAATAGACAAAGCAAGCCAAGCCTTCTTCGCTCGCCGCGCAATTTGTTCTAATGGGGGTTGAAGCCTCGTTGTTCCTTGCGTGTCGGCGCTCTTGGCTGCGATAATTCAAACTAATTCTGAAAAAAACCTGAAATTATCTAGTTTTATGTTCCATTTTTACTGGCTTTTCCTCTAGAATCCCCAAGATTTGTTGCCGATACTTGTTCGTGAGACTGCAAAATGTTCTTCGAACGCTTAATCCAGCGCCCGCTTGATGCGCACAAGAGTTTCTTCCTGTTCGGCCCCCGCGGAACGGGAAAAACCACTTGGCTCAAGCGCAAATTGCCGAATGCCTTGTTTGTGGATCTTCTGCAATCGGAGTTCTATCTGCCGCTGACCGCCAACCCTGGGTTGCTCAGCGAACTCATTCCTTGGAGATACCATGATTGGGTGGTCATTGACGAAATCCAACGAATTCCGCAACTCTTAAATGAAGTGCACCATCTGATCGAAAGTCGCGGGTTGGCGTTCATATTGACAGGCTCAAGTGCGCGTAGTCTGCGGCGCAAAGGGGTCAACTTACTGGCCGGACGCGCCCTGACCTACCATTTGCACCCCCTTACCGTCCAAGAGCAGCGTGCGCAGTTCTCTCTGCACGATTCGCTACGTCTTGGCCACCTGCCCGCCAGATTCAGCGAAGCCGACGCGGAAAAGTACCTGCAGGATTACGTGCACACCTATTTGCGCGAAGAGGTTATGCAGGAAGGACTTACGCGCAATATCGGGCATTTCTCGCGCTTTCTCGAAGTAGCAAGTTTCTCTCAGGGGTCTGTCCTCAACCTAAGCAACGTCGCCCGCGAAGCGCAAATTGAGCGGCACCTCGCCGAGAGTTACTTTTCCATTCTCGAAGACCTGCTCATCGCGGTGCGTCTGCCGGTGTTCAGTCGCAAGGCCAAACGCCAGATCGTTTCGAAAATGAAGTTCTACTTGTTCGATGTTGGTGTGTTCAGGGCCATACGTCCACACGGGCCGTTGGACTCGGAAGCGGATATGGGCGGACCGGCACTGGAAACGCTAGTGCTACAGGAAGCGCTCGCACTCAACGAATACGGTGGATACGACTACCAATTTCACTTTTGGCGCACCCGTAGCGGCATGGAGGTAGACTTCGTACTCTATGGTGCGCGTGGACTGATCGCGATCGAAATCAAGCGCGCACGGCAGGTCCACAGCCGGGACACCAGAGCACTACGTGAATTCAAGAAGGACTACCCCGCTGCCCGGTGTTTCCTCTTCTACGGCGGATCCCTTCCGTTGCATCAAGAGGATGTCTCGGTCCTGCCCATCGAGTACGCACTGCTCAACTTGGACAGCATTCTGCGCAACCAAGATTGACTAAGCACGGGCGCTCACCCTGCTACCATTCGAGTTTTCCGCGCATCCCAGTAGAAGGAGTCGATCTTGCGAGTTAGCCAGTTCCCGCTTTTCACCTTGCGCGGGACACCCGCCGATGCGGAGACGGTGAGTCACCGGCTCATGCTGCGGGCGGGGCTCATCAGGCAATTGACCTCCGGGGTCTATTCTTGGCTGCCGCTTGGCGTGCGCGTGCTGCGCAAGGTTGAACGGATCTTGAGAGAGGAACTCGACCGTGCCGGGTCGGTAGAGGTATCCATGCCGACGGTACAGCCGAGGGAGCTCTGGGACGAGTCGGGTCGATGGTCGGCCATGGGCCCGGAACTCTTGCGCTTCAAGGATCGCCATGATCGCGACTCCTGTCTTGGACCAACCCATGAGGAAGTCATCACTGACATCTTTCGCCGCGAAATTCGCAGCTATCGTCAGCTTCCCTGCAACTTCTACCAGATTCAAACGAAGTTTCGCGACGAGATACGTCCGCGCTACGGAGTCATGCGTGCGCGGGAATTTGTCATGAAGGATGCTTACTCCTTCCATATCGACCAAGCGAGCTTTGATGAAACCTATAAGGCCATGTTCAATTGCTATTGCCGAATTCTCGAGCGAGCCGGACTCGAATACCGGGCGGTTGAAGCCGACTCGGGCGCCATAGGTGGGGCGGTTTCGCACGAGTTTCAGGTGTTGGCGGAGTCTGGCGAGGACAGCATCTTCTTTAGCACCGAATCGGACTATGCCGCCAACATGGAAAAGGCTGAGGCACTGCCGCCGGCCGGGGAGCGGCCGGAACCTAGTGAGGAGCGAATCATCATAGATACGCCTGGCGTACACAGCATCGATGAATTGGTGCAATTGACCGGGTTGCCGGCGAATCGCATGCTCAAGACGCTGATCGCTGCGGGCGAAGAAGGTCCGGTGGCACTGGTGCTGCGCGGCGATCATCAACTCAATGAAATCAAGGCGGCCAAGCTTGACGGCATCGAGTCGCCGCTTCGCATGCTCTCGGCGGAAGAAGTCAAGCAAGCGCTGGGGGTCGGCGTGGGTTCTCTTGGGCCGGTTGGCCTCAAGCTTGACCTTTATATGGACCGCAGTGCCTGGCATCTGGCCGACTTCGCCTGCGGTGCCAACATTGAAGAGAAGCATTTCACCGGTGTGAACTGGACGCGCGATCTACCCGAGGTGACGAGCGAGCGGGTTCGCGACCTGCGGCAAGTGGTTGAAGGCGATCCATCGCCGGATGGCAAGGGCCATCTCAAGATGCTGCGCGGTGTTGAGGCCGGGCATGTGTTTCAACTCGGCACCAAGTACAGCAAGTCGATGAACGTCACCATTCAAGATGAGCATGGCGAGAACTTGCACCCGCTCATGGGCTGTTATGGATTCGGTGTAACGAGAATTGTGGCCGCCGCCATCGAGCAGTGCCACGACGAGCAAGGCATCGTCTGGCCCCCAAGCCTCGCGCCGTTTCAGGTGGAACTGGTGCCGCTCGGAGCGGAACGGTCAGAGGAAGTTCGCGAGACGGCGAACAGAATCTACCAAGAACTCAAACAAGCCGACGTGGATGTGCTCATGGACGACCGCGACGAACGCCCCGGCGTCAAGCTCGCCGATGCCGACCTGATCGGCATCCCTTGGCGCGTCGTGGTCGGGCAACGGAATCTTGCCGACAATAAGGTCGAACTCGTTCAGCGCAAGACGCGGAGTTCGGAACTCGTCAGCGAACAGGACGCGATGGATCAATTACTCGCAATCGCCGCAAGCAGCGAATCGCGTGTCTGAGGGCGGTTTCATAGACCTATAATACGAACTATCAGCAGTCATTCTAGGATTGCACATTAGAGTCTTTGGAGCTTCGCTAGCAGGCGACGACCTTTTACTTGGCGGATTTGACGGAACACACTTTGCGAACCACAAGAGACGTAGCGGCGTGGCATTCTCTGTTTTAGAACTCTGCGCAGGTGCGGGCGGGCAGGCCTTGGGGTTTGAGTCAGCTGGATTCCATCACGCGGCCTTGATTGACAATGACGCTCATGCTTGCGCGACCTTAAGGATGAACCGTCCCTATTGGAATGTCATTGAAGCTGATATTCGTCGTTTTGATGCGGAATACTGGCGTGAAATCGATGTTGTGGCGGGAGGACTGCCCTGCCCTCCATTTTCCGTTGCGGGAAAGCAAAACGGGGCGGAGGACGAACGGGATTTGTTTCCCACACTACTGAATATTGTGCGTGCGGCAAAGCCTAGGATTGTTATTGTGGAAAATGTTCGCGGGTTGCTCATGCGGCGCTTCGAAGAGTATAGGAACAGCATCGTTGCTTCGCTCTCATCCATGGGATATGAGTCATCCTGGCAACTACTGGATGCCTTAGACTTTGGTGCCCCACAAAAGCGCACGCGCAGTTTTCTCGTTGCGGTACCGAAAGGTGTTTCCTTCGTTTGGCCGGTCCCGAATGGGAACGGTGCGACGGTTGGAACAGTGCTTCACGACCTCATGGCGGAGGCTGGGTGGCGTGGATCTACGAGATGGGCGGAAGAGGCCAATCATCCGGCACCTACACTGGTTGGGGGGTCGAAAAAGCATGGCGGGCCCGATCTGGGACCGACCCGCGCCCGCGCTGAGTGGGCGAAACTCGGTGTCGACGGTCTGGGCATTGCAGATGGACCCCCATCCGCCAATTTCGAAGGCAAACCAAGATTGACGGTGCGTATGGCTGCTCGTCTTCAGACTTTCCCTGACGACTGGAGACTCGCTGGAAGCAAAACCCAAAGCTATCGACAGGTGGGCAATGCGCTGACCGTGAATTTGGCTGAAGCTATGGCAAAAGCGGTGATGAGATGTCTGACAAGTTGAAAGGCAAGTCCGGCATAAAGGCATTCTTGCTGGAAAACCTTGGAAAGGTCGTCACGACAAAACAAATATATGAGGCAAGTGGAGAACAAGGACAATATGGTCGGCGATTGCGAGAATTGCGCGATGAAGAGGGTTGGCCAATTGAGTCTCACAACGACGCTGCCGACCTCAAACCAGGCGAATACAGGCTCACCGGTTGGCCCCCGCTTGCGCCGCCGATCAAGTTTGAGCGGTCGGTGAGTGCTCGCCTGCGTGCGCAAGTATTGGAGCGAAATGGATACACCTGCCGCATGTGCGGTATAGCTGCCGGAGACCCCGATGATCGTAGCGGGCGCCCCGCGAGGCTACATGTCGGCCATATTGTGGATAAGAGCCATGGAGGCGCTGATAGTCTTGATAATCTTCGCGCACTATGCAGCACCTGCAATCAGGGTGCTAGAAATCTGACGCAGGAGCCGCCTTCATGGACATGGCTGCTTTCGCAGTTGCGGAGAGCTAAGGAAGGCGACCAACGAGCAGCATTCGAGTGGTTGAAAGCGAAATTTGAACGCCGAGACAGCGCGGATGAGGGTGATTCTTGACCCGGACGGAGCGTATGTACCAGCTTTTCAGCGAGAAGGAAGCGATGGATCAATTGCTCGCAATCGCCTCAAGCAGCGAATCGCGTGTCTGAAGACTGAATAGCCCCGGCTAGTCAATCACCTGTAAGGATTCCAATTCGGCCGCCAAGGAGAGCCTCTGGTCCAATATGAGCAGCGGCATGAGCGCAGAAGAGTCCCAGTACATCAAAACCGATCTCTCCTATCCTCAAGGAGCGCCTCCAGAACACTGACGCCCAAATTCAAAGGCGGCTGCTTCAAAATCTCCTCGCAGTCTCCCTTCCCGGCGCGCAGCACACCATCGGCAATCAACTGTGTGAGTATGGCTTCCTGTTCCCCTTCATCGCTTGCAGTCAATTCGACCGGCTTTAACCAAGCGACGGGCGTGCCACGGTCAAGTACCTGAACCTCACCGCCGCGACGAACTTCTCGAAGATAGCGGGAGAGGTTTGCTTTGAGCTCCGAAACCGATGCCTTAGACATGCTGACGAATATGGTTTCTTACTCGTGACTTGTCAAGTCATAGCAATTGATTCCGCAGGGTCCGTGGGACGCGCGTCGTCTTGGAATCTGCTGGATGCCGTAACTTCGGCGCGGCGCAAAAGCGTACAGGCAGTTTCTTCATTTCGGTGCGGAAATGCTTGAGATCGCCTCACGCAAGGAATCCTGGGTCTGAGGGCCAAGCAGCACCTGCTGAACCTCACCGCCGGGCGCGATGATGGCAGTTCTTGGCAGGAGGGTTGAGGTCCCATAACCCCAAACAGATGCCGGATCTTGTGTGAACACCGGAAACTCAATCCCCATGTCGGCGATATCCTCACGTAGTTGCTGGTCGGCGTGAAAGTCCTCCCCGTAGCCGAATACCAGTACCTCATCCGGATCCACTGATTCTGCGAGCAAATTGAGTTCGGGGATTTCAATCCTGCAAGGCGCGCACCAAGTCGCCCAGTGATTGATCACCAGGGTCTTTGTGTGAAGGGATTCCTTGGAGACCAGCGCGCCGTCGGCCAAGGGCAGTTGCGCCTCTGCGCAAGAGACTATAGCGAGCACTACGATGAGAAGCCCTGCAAGGGCAAGACAACGGCTCGGCAGGCGGCAATGCGGGTTCATCCAAATATACCGTGAGCGATCAACTGACACTTGTCGTTGCACGCTAAGTGGTGGATCGACCATTCGTCTCTTCTCCCAGCCGCTCAAGCGCTTCTTGGGTCTTTGCGATGCGGCTCTTCAGCCAACCCGTTTCACTGAAGTTGCTGCCTTCCTTGTAGGCGCGTTCGAGTAGGTTCTCAAGGGTATTCAGGCGCGCTTGCAGGAGCGCCGCGTGATTGGCATCGGCAGCGAGTCCGATTTCGACCCAATGCAGTGCGGCCTCCGGTTCTCCAGCGTCGAGGTGGCGCCGCGCTTCGTTGGCGAGCCGTTCGGCGCCTCCGGCCAAACGGGCGAGGTCCGCATAGATCTCGCGAACCTTGACCGGATAGAGCTCGGTGGTCGATTCAAAATGAAACCACGTACTGTAATGCTCCCAGATACTGCGCACGTTCCAAGAGACCTTACCGTGCCCTTGGCTCAAGGCCAGTTCGGGAGGCAGTTTCACGTCGCGCATGAGCTCCCAAACCGACTTGCCTTGATTCATGCCGGCAAGGGTTTGGTCGTGAATGAACAGGGTCGCATCGCGCATCTTCCGCATGTCGGCAAGTATCTGTTCACGGCCCGCCACGGGGTCGAAGTGGCTCGGCAGCACCATCTCCGGCTCAAGCTTGATCAACCTCTCAAGCGAAGTCACGTACGCCAACGGGTCGCGGAACTTCTCACCCCGCAGGGTGAAGAGATTCGGCACCATGGGAAACAGCGGCCCGAAGAAGTCCCCGCTGAAGAGTAGGCGTTTGTCCGGCATCCACAGCACGAGATTGTCATTGCCTTCGGCGCCAGCGGCGCCGATCGCCTCAAAGCGCACCCCTCCCAAGTCGAACGCGAAGATTTCGCCCTCCCTGACTTCGATATCTGGGGAAATCCCTCCATAGGCGTTCATTCTGCCTTGCGGAGGCTCTTCGGGCATGAAGGTGTAGAGCAGGCGATTCCTTGACCAGAAATGACGCTCCAGGTCCTCAAGGTAGCGTTGTCCATCAACAAATTTCTCATGGGCGACAATCTTGGCGTCCGGAAACTCGGCCAGCCAGAATTTCGTACCGCCAATATGGTCGGCGTGCGAATGCGAGAGCACAATGTAGACGACATCACCGGGCGCGACCTCTTGCAATAGGCGCTTGTGCTTTGCGGCTTGCGTCACGAGTCCGGTATCAAAGATCACCAAGCCTTCGTCAGTGGAGACAAGAAAGGTGTTGCCCACACCGCTGGCGCGAAACACCCCATCGGCAGGCTCATCCACCGCAACCTCAATCAGCGCCAGTCCTGCAACGGTCTTGACCTTTGCCCGTTCATCGACTTCAGTCCGCGCGGCCACATAGGAACTTGCGAGTGTGCCGACAACCTCGGCGCGACGTTCTTCAACTGCCCGGCCGATACCTGAATCACGCAGGAAATACCCCAACAGGACGCCGATCAAAAGCGCAGCGACCCATTTCCACCAAAATGCCATTGTCTTCACCTCGTGTTCAGGGAATTACAAGCAGTAGTCCGACTCCCCGATTCTTGTCGGAGCCAATTCAACGGCAACAATCAACTGATCGCCGCTAAAGCGATTCCACTGCTCCGGTGCTATCTGTATTGGATGCAAGGAATATCTCGATACCGCCAATGCCTACCGTATAGTCTCTTACAACCTCAATGATTGAAGAATTACCCAAACCGTACTTCTTGCACCCAATTGCCTAGGCTTCTTCTTCCTCTTCGAAAGTGCTTACATGAACACCATCATGCAATAGCATGGCGAGTCCTTCCTTCTCTGGAACCAATTCGAAACTGTGCTTGTACTTGTTGATGTATGCCCGGCGATTGATGCGAGTCTGCTCGGATAACAAACTTGACATGACGATTCAACTCCAAGGCTAGAGACATCCGAAACTGATACTACCACGCTCCTCACAATGTCCCCTCAGCTTAATGACAGAGCCATCCTATGTCTTGTGGCGATGATACGGCACCGGCAGCCCTATTAGCTTGGGTATTCTGCGGCTCCGTTCAACCATTTCCTCACACCACTCCGGTGATTTTCTTAATCTGATTCACTCGGTCTTCCAAGACATCAATGTATGCAGCGCCTGTCTTCAGATAAATGGGTAGGTTGTGTTCTGGGATTGTCGCTTGAGTGGGTCTTGAAAGCTCAGGTGCCCGTTTCAGCAGTCTCCCGGCACCACGCGCTGTTCCGGAAGGTCGCGCTGCGCCTCGGCTCCTCCTGACCCCGAACAGCGTTGCCTCGGCGCGCGAAAAACCCGGATCCGGGGCTTCGCACGGTCAAAAACCCGGCCAAGACACAAAGTTCTCGGCGCTGCGGTAAATTCAACCTAATTCTTCGTCAATCATGAAATATCCGGGCTGATATGTATTGACCTTGTCAAGTGACTTGGGAGCCGTGAAGACCATGTACTCTACCCATCGGGCACATCGGGCACATCGGGCACATCGGGATTGGAGGGGGCGGGCTTGCGGCGAGGATTGATCACTCTGATATTCGTGGGTTGGGTACCACCCAACCATTCTTCTTCGCGGAACTGCCTCACTCTAGGATCGTGGTTCAACGCGCCGACCGGCGCGTGCCGGATAGCCCGGCCGAGGGTTTTCCCACGCTGGCCCGCCACGCTCCGATCCCGATGTGCCCTGTTGTGTGCGGGGGCCGCGGCTCAGGCGGCGCCTCCGCGCGGGGCATCGACCTGTCGGGCGATGGCGGCGCGGACCTTCTGGCTGGGCTTGCCGAGCCGGGAGAGGTGCGCGTAGCGGGCGCAAAGCCGCTTCCGGGCGTTCCAGGCGATGTGCCTAGCGGCCTCCGGGGTGTTGGCGGCCTTGCGCCGCAGGTGCGCGGTCCGGCGCGCCGGGAAGCGGTGGCACTAGGCGGCCTCGACGAGCACGCGGCGGGCGTGGGCGTTGCCGGTGCGGGTGATGGCGCCGGGTCGGCGCTTGCCGTCGGAGCTGTGCTCGCCGGGCACGAGGCCGACGAAGGCCATGAGCTGCCGGGGCGAGTCGAATCGGGTGATGTCGCCGAGTTCGGCGGCTAGGATAGAGGCGGTGAGGAAGTCGATGCCGCGCAGCGCGACGAGGGCCTCGACCAGGGGTCGGCGGGACCATTCGGAGACCGCCGCCTCGATGCGCCCGCCGACCTTGGCGACGCGCTCCCCGGCCTCGTTGCGCAGTTCGCACAGGAAGCGGGGCCGTCCCCGCCCGGCGGTGGCCACGGCCACCGCGATGGTGTCCTTGTGCACGTCCAGACCAATGTAGGCGTCGAAGTCGTTCATCATGCATCTCCCGTTGATTCGCTTGCCTTGCGGAATCGCTCACGGAATGCCTTGGGGCGCCCCCGAAGCGATGTGGGTCTCCAATTTAACCGCAGTCGCTTCGGAGGCGCCCCAAGGCATTCCACCCGACGCGCCGAACTTACCGGCACTCGTCGGGGGACAGGGTCAATACATAATGTCTAGCCGTTCCCATGTTCCCAGCAGACAGCTTTCGTAGCTGGTCAGACCCTGGAAGTTGACGGTGGAGCACACATCTAAGCCCGACATTGGCGTTTCCGGATCTGTACGAACGCAAGGAATTGCGCATACGAGTTGCATTTGCGAATCATTCGCATTTACAATTCACTCGAATTTCCCTACGAATTGAATCGGAGACAAAATGAGCGCAACAATTCGCCTCGGTCTTTACTTGCTGCTGGTCCTCTCCCTGACGCCGGCCGCTGCGCAATCATCTTCAGACCAATCATCGGCACAAGGCGATAAGGCTCAAATTGAAGAAGAGATCATAGTCTTCGGAGAATATCTGTATGAAGATCAGGTCAATGCGCTCAAAACACCGACACCCATCCTTGATGTGCCTCAAAGCCTCTCAATTGTCACGGCCGACGATATTAGGTTGCAAGGGTTCACGAGCATTGGTGACATTATCGACTACACACCCGGCGTAAATACATCCCAAGGCGAAGGTCACCGTGACTCTGTTGTGTTTCGGGGTGTGCGCTCGACAGCTGATTTCTTTATCGATGGCGTTCGCGATGACGTTCAGTATTACCGTCCACTCTATAACCTCAAGCAAGTGGAAATCCTGCGCGGCCCAAACGCGCTCCTTTTCGGACGTGGCGGCACAGGCGGCATTCTAAGCCGTGTCACGAAGAAAGGCATAATCGGTGAGAACTTGACAGCATACAAAGTGAGTGCCAATTCATATGGAGAACTGGATATTCACGCCGATGCCAATGTTGCGGTGAGTGAAATGTCGGCTTTTCGCATCAATGCATTTTACGAAAACCTGGACAATCACCGCGACTTTTATGATGGCGATCGTTTTGGGATCAACCCAGCGGCCAAATTCGAACTAGGCGAAGCCACAATGCTTGATATGTCCTATGAATATGTGGACCACGAGCGTTTTGTTGATCGTGGAATTCCAACAGGATCAAATGGGAAGCCGGTTGAGGACTTCAAAGACATCGTTTTCGGTGATCCGGATCGCAATTACCACGAGATGGAAGCCCATTTGCTGCGTGCCGCACTGCAACATGAATTTTCAGCAAGCCTGAAAGCTAATTTCAGTGCGTTTCTTGGCGATTATGACAAGCTGTACCAGAACTTCTACGCATCGAGCTATAAGCAGGCAACCACGCCAACCGAAGTCACGCTTGATGGATATGTCGATGCAACCCAACGGAAAAACCTGATCTTGTCAGGAAACTTTATCGGCGAATTCAGTACAGGTGGCATCAATCACGCCCTTGTTGCCGGCGCCGAATTTATTGACACTTCATCGGATCAAAATCGCTTCAACGCGTTTTGGGACACAACATCGGATGACAATGAGATTTTCACGATTAATCGTCCATTGAATCTGCGTGGAGACATAGGCGTGAACGCGTCGGGCGCAACCACAACAAACGATTTCGCAGCCGACCTCAATGACGATACGAGAGTGGAGATTGACGTGTTTTCTGCCTACATACAGGACGAGATCGAGCTTTCGGACAAATTACATGTGATCGTCGGTGCCAGATTCGACAGTTTTGACATTGAGGTCTTCAACGTTCCTGCGAATGAAACTCGCAATCGAAAGGATGAGGAAGTCACGCCGCGACTTGGCGTGGTGTTCAAGCCTCAGGAAAACATCTCGCTGTACGGAAGCTACAGTGAATCATTCTTGCCACGCAGTGGGGAGCAGTTCGCGAACATCAATGGCAACAAAAACCAGTTGGACCCAAACACCTTCACCAACCTTGAGGCGGGTATAAAGTGGGACTTCAGTCAGGGGCTGAGCCTGACCGCCGCCGTGTTCGAGATTGAGCAAAGATCACCGCAGGTTGCCGACAATGATCCATCCACGCTCGATGTCATTGACTCGATAATAGATGGTTTCGAGGTGCAACTGAAGGGTCGATTTACCAATAATTGGTTTGTATCAGCCGGGTATAGCCATCTCGATGGTGAGCAGGTCAATCGATCTGGTCCTACAGGCTTACGCCCACGTGAATTGCCTGAGAATATGTTCTCGTTCTGGAACAACTTTAAGTTGACCGAGAGCTTTGGTCTTGGCCTCGGCCTGAGCTATCAGGACGAAAGCTTCATTAACAACGGCAATACTGCGATTCTGCCGAGCTACACCCGCATCGATGTGGCGGCTTACTATGACGTATCCGAAAAGCTCCGTATTCAGATCAACGTCGAGAACCTCACCGACGAGCTGTACTTCCCGAACTCACACAGCACGCATCAGGCGAGCGTGGGAGCGCCGCTCAATGCTCGTCTCACAATCAGTGGCCGATTATAGGGGCGCTACCAGCAAATGGCTTGAATGCCCAGATTCCCTGATAAGAAAAAGAGCAGTAGGGAGGTTCGGGTGCACGCTGACGGGATGGTTTGGCAAAATATCAGTGTAATCTTAAGTCATCCTGTAGGTGCGCCTCACGAAGAGAATGATGGAGCCGAATCCGGTGAAAGTCGAGACGGAGTGTACGGACGCGATGCTGAACGGGAAGGGCGGCTGGTCGGTGCTGGCGAGGCGGCTCAGGGGGCGGAAGGTGCGCCTGCGATGCGATCTGGCGCATGCGTTTGCGAAGCGGGTGGCGCCGACGGTGGTGGAACTGGAATTGCCAACGCGGGGGTGCGTGCCGGTGTTCGTAGACGGGACGGAGCATTGAGGTGGAAGGAGATCTGTTCGCGGGCGTGCGGAAGCTGTGCGACGGGAGCTGCGGGTGCTGGCTGCAGGGGGTGTTGTCGGGTGCCTGTGGGTGACGGGCCGACTGTGTCCGAGCGGCTGTCCCGGCGCGCGTGAAGACAATCGGGGTTGGGGATGGTGCCCCGCGGTGCGCGGAACACCCGGATCCGGGGCTTCGCACGGTCAAAAATCTGGCCAAGACAAAATTCTCGGCGCTGCGGACATTTCAACCTAATTCTTCGTCACTCGTGAAATATCCGAGCTACTGGTGAGCCTCGGCACCAGATGAGATTTCGGCAACGACCCCTTCATCCTCAATCGTCGGCGGCATGGTCCACTCATCGCCGTCGACAATTTTTCGCAGCAGGCTGCGCAGTATTTTCCCCGAACGAGTCTTGGGTAAGCGGGTCACCACAACCGCCCGCCGAAAATAGGCGAATGCACCGATTTCGGCTCGGACCTTGGCAACCAGTTCCGCCTCCAAGATCGAAGCGTCGATGTTCACACCATCTTTGAGCACCAGCACTCCGAGCGGAACCTGGCCGCGAGTCTCGTCGCGTGCGCCCACGACCGCACATTCAGCCACCGCCGGATGGTCGGCGATGACCTCTTCGAGTTCGCCGCTTGAGAGCCGATGACCGGCCACGTTCATCACGTCATCGTTGCGGCCCATGATGAAGATATAGCCATCCTCATCTCGAAAGCCGCCATCGCCGGTCAGGTAATAGCCTGGGAATTGCGACCAATAGGACTCAAGGTAACGCGAGTGATCGCCCCACACCGAGAAGAGATTTCCCGGCGGCAGTGGTTCGGCGAGCACTATGTTCCCTTCCACACCGGCCCCAACCTCCTTGCCCTGATCGTCCACCACCCGAAGGTCGTAGCCGGGCACCGGCAAGCTCACCGAGCCGGGTTTCGCTGGAACCAGCCCGAGCCCTGCGGGATTGGCGCAAATCGACCAACCGGTTTCGGTCTGCCACCAATGGTCGATGACCGGCACATCGAGATGCTCGCTGAGCCAGTGGTAGGTGGGCGGGTCCAGCCGTTCGCCGGCGACAAACAGATTCGCGAGGCAGGAGATGTCGTAGCTCGCCAAGAGACTCGCCTCTGGGTCTTCCTTGCGCACGGCGCGAAAGGCTGTTGGAGCGACAAAGAAGGTGCGAACCGAATGCGATTCGATCACGCGCCAAATGGCACCGGCATCGGGGGTTCGTACCGGCTTACCCTCATAGAGAACGCTCGTACAGCCGCGAATGAGCGGGGCATAGGCGATATACGAGTGACCCACGACCCAGCCCACATCGGACGCGGCCCAGAACACATCCCCGGCATGGGTATCGTAGATTGCCGACATGGTGTAGTTGAGGGCGACCGAGTGACCGCCGGTATCCCGGAGCACGCCCTTTGGCCGCCCGGTGGTTCCCGAGGTATAGAGGATATAGAGCGGATCAGTCGCGTGGACTGGTACAAAGTCCGCCGCGGTCGTCTGCTGCATCATCGCATCCCAGTCCAGATCCCTGCCTGCCTGAAGCTCCGAGGGACACTGTTCGCGCTGTTTGATGATGCAGCGCGTCGGGGGATGACGGGCCAAGCGAAGCGCCTCTTCAATCATCGGCATGTAGGGGATGGCGGTCGCGAACTCGATGCCGCAAGAGGCCGCGAGCAGCACCTTGGGCTTTGCATCATCGATACGCACCGCAAGCTCAGGTGCCGCGAACCCGCCGAACACGACCGAGTGAATCGCACCGAGCCGTGCACAGGCCAGCATGCTGACGATGGCCTCTGGAATCATCGGCATGTAAATGATGACCCGATCACCTTTTTGCACGCCTTGGTCGCGCAACATGCCCGCCGCGCGCGCAACAAGATCGCGCAATTCGGCAAAGCTCGCCCGCTGTATCTGACCAGTGACGGGAGAATCGTAAATGAGCGCCACCTGCTCGTGACGCCCTTCGTCGCAATGCCGGTCGAGTGCCAGCCAGCAGGTGTTGGTCAGTCCACCGGCGAACCAGCGATTGGTGCCGTTCTCGTCTCGGCTGAGGATTTCCGTCGGCGGCTCGAGCCAGGGAAGCTGCTCCGCTTGCGCCTTCCAGAAGGATGCCGGATCCTCAAGCGAGCGCTCAAATTCGCGCCGCCATCTGGGAGAGCCGAGCGAGGCGTTCATGCCTAGGCTTGGTTGACGCCAATCACCGAGGATTCGCGCAAGCCTTGGATGTCTTCATCGGAAAACCCAAAGTCGCGAAGTACATCAACGCTGTCTTCACCCGGCAATCGGGCCGGATTGCGGATCTCCGCCTGGGTACGAGAAAAGCGCGGCGCCGGAGCGGGTTGCACCAATCCGTCGTGCATCTCAAAGGTGCTTCGGGCGAGATTGTGAGGATGATTCGGCGCTTCGGTGATCGACAATACCGGCGCGAAACAGATGTCCGTGCCTTCCATGAGTTCGCACCATTCATCGCGGGTCTTTTGCTTGAAAATCTCAGCGAGCGCCTCGGTTTGTGAAGGCCAGCGATCTCTGTCCAATTGCACGCCGAATATTTCCGGGTCCAGTTCGGCGCACGCAAGGAGTTCCGCATAGAACTGGGGTTCGATCGAGCCTATGGACACGTACTTGCCGTCGCTGGTTTCATAGGTGTTATAGAAGTGCGCGCCCGAGTCTAGGAGATTGACGCCGCGCTCATCCTTCCACATGCTGCTCGCGGTCATGCTGTAGAACATCGCCATGAGCGCTGCGGTGCCGTCGATCATGGCGGCATCGATGACCTGACCCTGTCCCGAGCGAGCCGCTTCGAGCAGGCCGCAGACCATGCCGAAGGCCAGCAGCATGCCGCCGCCGCCGAAATCGCCAACGAGATTGAGCGGCGGTACCGGTCTGTCACCCGCAAAGCCAATAGCGTGCAGCGCGCCGGCAAGCGCGATGTAATTGATATCGTGTCCCGCTGCCTTGGCGATGGGCCCTTCTTGGCCCCAGCCGGTCATGCGCCCATAGACGAGCTTGGGGTTTTTCGCTTGGCAGTCATCGGGGCCAAGACCCAGGCGCTCGGTGACCCCGGGTCGAAAACCTTCAAACAGTCCATCCGCACTCTCGCAGAGCTTGAGCACCAACTCAACACCGTCGGCCTGCTTCAGATCGACTGCGAGTGAGCGCCTGTTGCGCGCCAGTATGTCCCCTTGGCGGCGCGGCGCGGAGGCAATTCGGTCGATGCGGATCACGTCCGCACCCATATCGGAGAGCATCATGCCGCAGAAGGGTCCCGGCCCTATGCCGGCAAGTTCAATGATCTTCAGTCCTGCAAGCGGTCCCATGCTCAGTTCCTGCTGTTTCAATCCTCACTATACCTGTGAGCTGTGTCTTGGGCTAAGACGAGCGAGTACCAAACCTGCGCGTGAGGGTCAATTGCCAATTGCGGGGAAGACGCGGTAGCACCACCACGTCGCCGAAGATGTGCGGAAAGTTGCCCTGAAAATAGCGTTCGTCCAGCGCGTTCTTGACGTTGAAGCGCAATTGCCACGGGCCTTGCTCATAAGATGCCGATGCATTGACCAAGGTATAGCCAGGCAATTCCACGCTGCGCGCCACTCCGGAATAGGCCTCGCTCACACGCGTGGCGACGAGGTTGAAGGTCAATCCCCAATCAAACGCATAGCTGATTCCAACCCCATAGACCGACTCGGGGATAGCGCCTCGATCTCGGAACCGACTGTCGCCAGCCGGCAGCACCGTTGCCACGGTGCCACCGTACTGATCTTGCGGAGCAAAGCCAGTCAATGAGGGTGGTGCGAAGATGTATCGACTGGTCAGCGGCCGACGCTCCACCTTGGCGTTTGTCGCGGTCAACATGACTCCCAAACGCTTGCCTAGGAGCGCACGCAGCTCAATTTCCGTACCTTCTCCATGCAAGGAGAGATTCTCTCCGGTCTGCTCGGAATACTGCTTGCGTTGTTGCCGGTAGTAGCTCAATTGTGCAAACAGGGCACCGCCGAGCCCTTCGTACTTGATGCCAAGCTCCTTGAGTTCGGAAGAATTAAGCGGATTGGTGCGCACGCTGTTGATGTCTATTTCACCGGACTGACCACCGAGAATGACCGGCTGCCGGGCGTAGGTGATGTAAGGGCGAAAGGCACCCAGGGCGGCACCGAGACTGGCGTTAAACGCCACTTCACTTTGCCGATTGCTGACCTTCACGCCCGGTTCTTCGAAGGCAAACGCGGTCGGCGCGTTCTCGCTGGTCACGTCGTAGAGGTCCCAGCGCCAGCCGAGCAAGGCCGAGAGCTTTCCATAGGAGATATTGACCAAGCTCGCAAGGGCGCTATCGAGCGCGTCCGTCTCGAGATTCCGGTTGAAGGGATCGGACCCCGGATCGGTCCATGAGGCGTGACGCACATCGAGCGGTGACGGTGGCTGAGTAATATCGCGCCGATCAAAGTACTCAAAGGCGAAATCTTGCCGCGCCTTGGTGTTGTAGTAGCGAATGCTCGGTGAGAGGGTGAAGTCGATGCCCAGCGGACCGAGCCGCCGCTCCCTAAGACGAAATTCGATGCGCTCTTCAAGAAGTCTGGTTTCGTGTACCTGGGAGAAGCCGTAGCTGACCAAGATGTACCTGTCGGCATAGTCGATGAAGAGCTTTTGGTGTATCTCGAACCCGGTTTCAAATTCCGCGAACACATCGAAGTAGAAGGCGAAACTCTCCGCGCCTCCGTCATCGGTCGGGGAACATAGGCAATCATCCGTATCCACCTGCACGAATCGCACCGTGCTTGGGTCGAGGCGCAGCGCTTGCCTTTCTTGCTCGTTGTCGAAGAATCCGATGCCCGATCCGAAGGGCGTGAAGATGCTCAGCCGGTTGTTCGGACTGAAGGAGGTGATCTCGTCCTGACCTATGCCTCCATCGCCGTTGACATCGAGATTGACCAGCGGCGAGCCGGCCAGATAGGTGCCATTGTCGATCAGATCTTGGGTGAGTCGGTTCCAGCCAGCGTTCTCGGCACCGCTCCACTCTTGGTATTGGATGCCCGTTTCGATCCATACAGGCTCGGAGGCATCAATGACCAGGGTGCCCTGCAGCATCCGCTGTTCGTTGTTGGGAAGGTAGTTGTAGTAACTCTCTCGGTCTTCCCAGTAGCCAAACAGATGATAGCCCCCTGGGCTGCCAAAGACATCGATGGGACCACCTGTTTCCGCCTCCACTTGGCGTCGATTCCAAGAGCCTGTTGTGAACGAGATAGAGCTTTGCGGAGACTCGATAAAGCGGTCATCTTCGGCTCTCGCGGTCTTGGGGACGAAGTTTAGGTAGCCGGCGATCGAACCCGGACCGTGAATGGGAGAGGCCGGGCCTCGGACGATGTCCACGCGGCTGGTCGCGCCGATCAAGGTGACCCAGCCGCCGGCATTCACCAACCGGCGAACCCCGCGAAAATATACGTCCCCGAGTGAACCGCGCAGGTCTGGGCTTGCGGCGACACCAAAGAATGAAGCTGTTTGCGTCCCCGCAGCCACCGATACAAAGTCGTTGGTGGATTCGACGCCATAGAGGTCCATGACTTTCTCGCTGACGCTCGCAAGAGACCGCGGCGTGTCCAAGATGGAACGGGACAGCCCAAACACAAGATCGTCCGGCTTGCTTGAGAGCAGGCCAAACACGTCATCAAAGTCGTCGGTATCGACGCGCCTCGCGCTCACCACGAGATTTTCTTCCGCGCCGCTCGCTTCGGCCGTAGAGTCCCCGTCCTGAGTCTCTTGTGCAAAGGTTTCCGCGCCTAGTAGAGCAAGGACAATAGCAAGCAACAATCGATGCATCGGGCAATCAGGCGCTAACAAAACGCGCATTATGCCAGCGACACTCGCCCGAATAGCCCGCAAATTTCACCAGTGTCATCGGGCACGTCCCTGTGCCCGACCCTTCGGGCGGCTGCGCCGTGCATTCTTGCTCCTGCAAGAATGTGCGGAATTCTGGTTGAGAGATCTTGCCCCGGATTCGTGCTCGCGACGATAAGCGTAGATACCCCTACTGCTGAGGAAGCATGCAGAATCCGATGAAAAAAGAGGCCATACCGATTGTGTCGGCGGTTGTGCCGCCTGCTGCAAGCTAGCGCGGCGACAATCCGCGTTTCGCGCGCTCCTCGTTCATCCGCGCCTTGTCCACGGGCAGGCGTTCGCCGAGATCCTCTTCCGGGATGGTGCCTGCCATATGCGCTCCCGCTTTCTTACTGTTGTACATGATCTTTTTTACGGGTGTGACTGCGAGTATGACTCTTAAGGGAGAGTCAAGCAGACTGTAAAACGCAGCTTCACCTTCCTCACTGTGCGGACTGACCTTTTTTGCAAGCGCGGCGTAGAACCACTTCTTGGTCTCATCGTCTTCAAAGAACTCTCCGGTGCCTTTGACGGTGATCGCACCTGTTGGCAAGTCTTGCGATGCGCCAGGTGCGTAACTTTTGCTGCTGACGTTGACCGAGACTCGATTGTCGCGACGAATCGCGGCCGCCCGGTGGCGGTGCGCCGCGAACGTGATCCAAATCTTGCCGTCTCGCCACACATAGGCATGGGTCACTCCAACCGGCCAACCGTCCTTTGTGCCCCACATAAGCACGCACTCGTGTGCGTTGGTGAAGAGTTGATCGACTTCTTCATCTGTGAAGGGATAAATAGATACGATTTCGTGATCGTGCGTGTGCGCCATTGGACTTTCCTCTCGTGATGGTCAAACTCAGGTGCCAATTGCTCACAGTGTCATTCACAAAGCCACTTGGCAACCTGCAATTTTGTGAGTCTCGATGACCTCATCCGACAGCATACCGCTTCACAAGAAGGTCAATTCCTCCTGCTTCAAATGACGATCATTGGTCAAAATAGAATCAATCCCTTGCGCCTCCCGCTGTAGCGACCGATGCCATCCTTGTCGATGTCAAGAAATGTACGCAGCCGTTCGACCCAGCGCTCAAGCAATTGCTCTCGATATACAACAACCAGCGTGTTGACTCCCCGCTCGGCGATCAGCCATGCGGCTATCACGGTCTTGCCGAATCCCGTTGCGGCGACCAGAACGCCAGTGTCGTCAGACAGCATGGCCCGTGCGGCAGCTTTTTGATCGGGACGCAGTTCGCCTTGGAATGGCAGATTAAGCGGATGACCGGTGAATCGAAGGTCCTCGACGACCGGGGCCACGCCCAAGCCTTGAAGCAGATTTTCGACTTCCTCAAGACATCCACGCGGCAGGCCGAGATGGATTGGTCCATCCTCGACGCAGTCTATGATCCTCGGCTTGCCGTAAGTCGGCAGGCGCACGGCTTGCGCCCGTTGGAACTGCTGACCATGTGATAGGATTCAAAGCACCTTTCGCTCCCAGGCAGGCATCTACCACATGCCAAATCCAACCAGCGACAGCTTGGCACCGGCGACCTATCAGGACGTGCTTGATGCGCCGCCGCACAGGGTCGCCGAACTGATTGACGGAGCTCTGTACACCTTTCCGAGACCCGCCTCGCCGCACGGACTGGCGAGTTCAAATTTGGGCGTTGAGTTAGGAGTGCCGTTTCACAAAGGCCGTGGCGGCCCCGGGGGATGGTGGATACTTGATGAGCCGGAACTACATTTGGGCGAGGATGTGTTGGTGCCCGATCTGGCGGGTTGGCGGCGGACGCGCGTGCCGGAATTCCCGGACACCGCCTACTGGACCATTCGCCCCGACTGGCTGTGCGAAGTCCTCTCGCCCAGCACCCGCGCGACCGACCTCGGCCCCAAGCGCGACATCTACGCCCGCGAGTGCGTACCGCACATGTGGCTGATCGACCCGAGGCCGCGCAGCTTGGAAGCCTTCGAGCTGAGGCAGGGGGATTGGGTGTGTCTGGCGAGGCTGATGGGCGACCAACCCGTGTCTCTGCGACCGTTTGAGGCAGTCAGCTTCCCGCTTGGCGAACTCTGGATGAATTCGGAAGCGCCTCCAAGGACCAGTCGAGGCGTTCAAGTTCACGACAGCTTGGATGCTGTTTGACGGCGGTGCCGGAGATAATAAATCCCTTTCAACATTCGTTGCTCGGCTGATCTGCACTGAACGGGCGTATACGGCAGTGAATTTAGGAATCGTTGCGCCATGCAATACGAGAAATTAATGAGCATGGATACTTGGCATGCTTCTCTTTGTTGCCCTTATTTCCGCAACCCGTCCTTTGGCGCGCTTAGCTGGGCGGTATTCAACGCCCTATGCGCGATCGCCACCTGTTCCCCTGCCGCAGCGCAACAGGTACCAGCCGATGAGACCTGGCGCCTAGAGGCCGAAGAGACGATTTCTGCGACTTGCGCCATTCGGGGACTCGAACTCAATTCCCCGCTCAAGGTGCTCCCGATGGAGGAATTTCAAGGGGGCTATACCGAGGGCATAGGCAGCACGGTCTGGGACATGGATTATGCTCGCATGTGGCGCGAGGGCTGGTGCGCCCTTGGGGTGTACTGTGCGCAAGCTGAAGATCATGGCTACCATGGTGATGGACAAGCCGAGAACTTGGCGCACCCCAACGGCCTCTATGATCGGATGTGGAATGCTCTATTTGTCCGCGGTTTGGGGACTAAAGATACCGCTGGCACCATTGCTCACGAGACCGTGCACGCGCTGCAATATCAGAATTTTCCTAGTCTGAACGCTGTCCATGTATGGCGCAATCGCGATTTGCATGCCGCTGTAAATTCGGTGATTGAAGGCGATGCGCATGTGGTTGATTCGTCCTTCAATTCAATGAAGCGAGTGCAAGTCTGTATGTCGGATGAGTCCGAAGCCACTGCTGCCTTAGCTGGCGCGTGGGATTGGCAGCCACACGAACTCTGGGCGCTTGAAGCTTTGCCGCATGTATATGGCATCGAACTCACCTTGAAAGAAATGCTCGCTCGTGGTCCTGCCGCGATGGATGCGCTGCTACGGCAGCCTCCTCTGTCTACCCTCGCCGTGTTGAAGCCTGAACTGGTTGACATGGAAACCGAGTTCATCCGCTTACCTCCCGACGTAGCGCATGAGAACTGTACGGCGGGATTGCGCAACACCGCAGGGGTCGTGGGCATTTGGGGGCTTTTGCGCCAGCATGGCGATGCGGAAGCTATTGGTGAAGAATTACCTGGGTTTCTCGCGCATTGGCGTGGGGACCGGTTCCTGCACCTGTCCTGTCCGCGCGATCAGGATGACGAGTTTGCTTGGCTAACACGTTGGGGCACATCCGAGGCAGCTACGAGTTTCGCCACACGCTATGGTGCCGTTGCCGAAGTCATACCCGCATACGTTGGTGTCCTCGGGAGTGTGCCCGAGGCCAGCGTCGATGGTCGCTCCGTCATTATCGTGACGGTAGGCCTGCGCGATGTTGTCGAAGGCATCGCCAATTCGGAGATACGCAAGCTATCCCGATATAGCGAATGGATAGAATCTGACTGCTTTCCAGATTCGAGTTGCGAAAACAGCTACACCGAATTCGATCAATCTGACAACGATCTTGATTGTGGCGATTTGAAGGATTCACCCAATCAACTCCGAGATTGGCTGGAGCGGATCAGAAAGGCACGCGCAACCCCTGTACAGGTCGAGGCAGCGCTTTCCGACCTAAAAACTCAGAGTGACAGGCTGAATGACTTTTGTGCGGTCAATGGTTCACCCTTCTATGACCTGTACATGGCGTGTTATTCGGCCGCATACGGCGCTCAAGTGGTTGCGCCATGGACTCGGGATCCCAGATACAGGGGAGTGCTCTTTTGTATGAATGAAGCAGAAGTTCACGAGTGGGTGCGGTCGTAACAGTATCCCGACGAATCTCCTCCCTTTTCCCCGCAAGACAGTTTCATCAGCATCTACGCAATGGGCCGTGCCGCCACCGGCTTCGCAGAATCGGGAGTCCAAGGCTTATATGACCTGATGACCAACCCACCACTGTCCTCACTGGCGCTGCTTCAGCCTGGCTCGCGCGATGTCGACCTGATTGGACTGCCACGAAGGGACTTTCAGGCCTTGGGGTGCGAAGTCACAGATAGTAACTCGCGAGGAGCACTGGGAATTTGGCGAATGCTGGTGCGTTCTGGGGTGTTGCCTGAAGGCGGGCCAATGCCCGCACTGGTGGGCGCTTGGAAGGGAGATCGCTTGATTCAGATTCGTTGTCAAAGCGAAGAAGGAGGCCAATGGGCTTGGATCAGTCGCTGGCGAACAAGCGAAGCCGCATCTTTTTTCGCTGCGCACTACCCTAGGTTATTGCTCGCAGATGCGGGAGAGCCCCAATTGCCTCAAGCGGAGCCGATTGTCGAGGGAAGCACAGTCTGGATCATTCCCAAGACCCTACGGCACGTCGAATCGGTACTGAGGGATGGAATAGTTGTGCGCCAGTTCCAGAGCTTTGAGGAATGGGTGCAAAGTGGCTGCTTTCCGCAGGAATCCTGCCGCTCGGGCGTGGCCTCGACAACCGCGACGGACTCGGGCGGAGGTACATCCAACCTGCAATGACCCTAGCAGCCTGTCGGACTTAGGCGTGAGTTTTCCATAATTGGCATTGTGCCGTTGTGTGGGAACACGGGATGCCGAAGTTCGTGGAAAGTTCGCCGTCGCAGGGGTATCTGCAGCCGCCGGACATGCGCAAGTGGGTGCCGGAGGACGACTTGGCGCATTTCGTGCTGGAGGCGCTGGAGCGGGTGCCGATGAGTGCGTTCCGGGTGAACGGGCGCGGGACGGGTTCGGCGCATTACCATCCAAGGACGATGCTGGCGCTGCTGATCTACAGCTACGCGAACGGGACAGGAAAGCCTTCATCCTTTTACAATATAATCAATTTCTTATCCACTGAAAAAGGGTTTTTCAGGAGCGACAAGCTAGCAGTTACGGTGAGGGCGTCCTTCCAAGTGCTTTGGCGGCGGCCTCGAGAGTCTTTCTTTGAGAGTACGAATCAATGCCTCGCCCGACCATGATCCCTCTGTCTTCCCAAATGACTTCCACTTCACGCAAAAGTTCGGGCTGCTGGAGCGCGCCCGCCAGCACAACCGAATAGCGAAGAAATCTACCGTTGCTGCTCTTCAATCCCTCCCGTGAGACTTCGGCGATGCGGGAGAGAGATTCGTCTGATAGCTCGTTGACTCCGCCATCTTCAACCATCTCCGCTAGCGCGTACAGGGGTGTGCCGAATCCAAAGTCCCTTGGCCGGAGCTCTGCGAGGGCCTCCAAAATGAAAGGCACGGCCGCGTCTCCAAACGAGGCAATCGTATGCGGCACCAAGTGGGTGGAGGCATAACGTCCGCTGTGCACAAGCGCGGCGATTGAGCGTGGGTCTTCATAGCTCGCGACGACATCGGCAAAGTCCATGAATAATTCAGCTGAAAAAACATCGTTCAAACCAACTTCCTCGCCAAGAGCCTCTACCGCGGCATCGTAGGCCCGGTTGAGTTCCTCCAGGCGCTCAATGAGCGCGCTCCTGACGGCTTCGCTTGCGCGCGAAGGGCCAAGTACTTCGGCGACCACCATAGCCTCGGCGAACCGGTGTCCTTCGGCGTAAAGCAGGTCGTTCGCCAGCTTCTCCTGTTGGCTAGGGGCCCATACGGATTCGGTGTCCTGCGCCAATGCACAGCAAGGCAGCAAGGACAGCAACACAAGTGCTCTTAGTTGTAAGCTCATCGAATTTGCCAAGTTTGCAGTTATCAAAAATTGATGTGCATATGGCGGTCTGCCGGGTCCGTGGAGTAGGGCAATGACCGTCCCCCGGCATCCTTGACGACCTCCGCCACCATCTCATACTCTTCTTTAGTCCATCCCGGGCGCTGGATGTGTGCAGCGTAGCCGCTCATATGAGAGCTGGTCGGACTGCCTCCAACATTGGCATTCCCATGCGGGCACCGGTAGCCCGATGTCAGATAAATCCCTGAGAAATTGTTGTAATTATTCACGATGTAATCCAAGCCCGTCTTTACGCTTTGGGAGACCATTCCCCAAGGCGAGTGCGGGTTGCCCGTCGAAAACCCACCATTGAGCTGTGACCAACTGAAGTGTTCGGAACCACCGCTGTTGGCGAAACTCCCGCAACTCGGTTGTGTATTGATTGAGTACACAGAGCAATATAAGAAAAAGTCGAAACTCCTCCAAGCCACGCATGCACCGACAGAGTCTATGTCGCTGGCGTTCTTTTGTGTCTGTGACGAGACCCTCACTGCTACATCGTCAACCAGGTAGTCAATCTCGCTCTTTCCTTCGTAGCCCTGTGCAAGCTGCCAAGGGACACAAACCGCCAACGTAAGCCAGATGATGGCACTCCGATATCTCATTCGATTCGTCCGGTTTCCGAAGTGCCTGTCAAGAGCAAGAGGCACTCTTGCAGAGCTTCCCCGGTGGGCAGGGGCGGCGGAGTAAATTGAGTCTTCAAGATGCCGGGCGCCATCTCTGTCTTCATGAATGTCTCTATTCGCACAAGGGGGTACAAGCCGAGGATTTCGGCGAGGGATTCCCAGTGAGTCTTGAACGCTGCTTGTTTCTTATCTCTATATAGATCGGTTAAGCCGTCTGAATCCATGGCTTCGTACAGCGACCGACCATCACGGGTAAATGCGGGGACAGTCGGCATCCCCGGCGGTTCGGTCCCGGGCGGTAGATTTGCAAGATGTATTTCGACCATTTCGGTTGTCCCGTATCGTTCACTTATTTCATTGCGTACCTCGTAATCGATGAACTCCAGCTCGCGGACGAACTCATATCCTTCATTCAGCAACAATTCGGCTTGGCTCTCGGTGAGTCCGATGTGCTCTCGAAGCTGTTGTTTCCGCGTACTTTGAAGGCGGCGGTCAGCCATCTGACTACTTCCATAGAACATTTGCCAAGCTAACCAATCAGGCACAGGCTGTGATTCCACCATATGCTCCGCGTCAAGGTATATGGTCGGCGAGTAATCTGTGTTCGTCTGTTCGCCGTCATTTGCTTGTCCTGCGATAGTTTCATTCAGCAGGATTCCGTTAACACATGTAAGAATAACCAAAGACCCAATCACTGCGCGTACGGATGAATTGTCTTGTCCTTTGACACGTCCACTCATGACCAGCCCCGGGCAACTATGTTGATTTTTCGGGGCAGTGTAAAAGTTTCGCCTATTCAGGAACACTAAAATTCTGGTGAATCCAATTCGATCAGCCCGGATACTTCACGAGTGATGAAGAATTAGCCCGCATTTCTCATAAGTTCCCCAAGATCTCTTGTTGATAAGCTTAACAAGCGGATTTTGTGAGCCGGAGCGGTGGTCGGGATGCTTCGGAACGCGAATTCGGGTGTGCGGGGTGCCCGGTTCGGCTTCCCGGCGGTCGATTTCCCGCGAATCCGGCCTCAAGCCCGATTGCGGGGCAAAGAACGCCCCGCGCCGGCGAGTCCGCCGGCGCGCCGGAGCAAGTCCGCCCCGGGGTTCCCCGTCAGCAGTGGGAGAGCGAGCGCCAGGCCAGCGCGAACGCGTGCCTGTCCGGGCAGGCGGTGGAAAGCGCGACGTGTATCCGCCGCGAACTGACCCGCACGCGCTGGCCGACCATCGACTCCACCCCGTGCCGCGTGTACCTCGGATCCCGGCCGTCCGCGAAGCATTCGGCCAGCCAGCGCAGCAGGCCGGTCGCCCGGTACGCCAAGCCCAGCAGCAGCGCGCCGCCGTTTGATGTCAGCACGCCGCCGCTGAAGTCCGCCTCGATCCGCCGTCCCCGGCCTCCTTCGGGGATTGCGTACACCAGCTTCGCCGGGCTAAAGTGTGTCTCGGTGGAGGTGTCCATGCCTTTCCTCTTTTTATTAGCGAAATCAAAGAGTTGTGGGATACTCCCCCGCCGCATTCAACCGCTTTATGAGAAATACGGGCTAGGAGTACGTCCGGCACTAAGTTGCATCACCGGCACAGTATCAATCTGGGTGGTGGGACATTTGATTTGCAGGTATCAATAGTTTCGTATATGAGTCTTTTTCGATAAGCGATCTAATATTGGCGCGATGTGTGACCCGCTGTGTTCGCATTGGGATATCGCCTTGATCGGTCATCACTAAATTCCACCCCAATTGAATGGTGCCGCCACGAGGAATCGAACCCCGGACCTTCTCATTACAAGTGAGCTGCTCTGCCTGCTGAGCTATGGCGGCATGGCGACAAAGTCTCCTAGCCTTTAATGGCAGGCCTTGTCGTACTTCTTCAAACGCCAGTAATTATAAGGCCAAGGGGTGAGAAAACCGGCCAGGAGCATGAATGGGATCACCCACCAGGTGAGTCGCGCGCCGCCCACCAGCAGATAGTCCACGAGATTCATGGCGGCTTCCATGGCAATCATGGACGCGAGGCTCATGCCGAGTGCGGTCGTCAATGCCCCCCGCAACCCAAGTTGCCGCAGGAGTATGAAGGTCTCTAAGGCAATGCTTGTGACTATGCCACAGACTATCGCAATGGTCATCACCAGCATCGCGTTGGTTTCGGGTGCGTAGGTCTGGAACCACAGAATCGCACCCAAGTCACCGATGGCGCAACCAATCAGACACCACATGGTGTTGTAGGCGGAAGTGCGCCAGGTCTGCGTGCAGCGCCAGTCGAACGAAGCCCCGGTTGTCGCGGCGACGGCCATGAAGGGAACTCCTTCGCCCTACGACTCTTACAGCGAAGCGCTCTTCAATGCGCGGATGCGGTCTTCCAGCGGTGGATGCGACGCAAAGAGCCGTGCGATGCCCGCCCTCGCTGAGGGCGAGATTCCGAAGGCGGCGAGTGATTCGGGCATGGACGCTGCGCCTTGCGACCGGCGCAGGGCTTCGAGCGCATTGATCATGTTGTTGCGTCCAGCGAGCTGCGCGCCAGCCACATCGGCACGAAACTCGCGTCGGCGCGAGAACCACATGACGACTGCACTGGCGAGAATACCGAGCAGGATTTGCGCGATGATGCTGGTCACGAAGTAACCAATGCCGAAGCTACTGTTGTTCCTGAGCACCACGCGGTCCACGATCATGCCGATGATGCGCGAAAGGAAGATCACAAACGTGTTCAACACACCCTGAATGAGCGAGAGGGTGATCATGTCGCCATTGGCGATATGCCCGATCTCGTGACCCAGCACCGCCTTGACTTGCTCTCGGCTCATGCCGCGAAGTAGACCCGTGCTCACGGCCACTAGGGAATTGTTTCGATTCGCGCCGGTGGCGAATGCATTGGGTGCTGCTGAATCGAAGATCGCGACTTCCGGCATGCCGATGCCCGCGCGTTCCGAGAGTTGGCGGGTGGTGTTCACCAGCCAGCGCTCCGCTTCGTTCGAGGGCGACTCGATCACCTTGGCGCCCGTTGCACGCTTGGCCATCCACTTGGAAATCAGCAGCGAGATGAAGGCACCGCCAAATCCGAATGCCGCGCTGAATATCAACAAGCCGGTCAAATTGATGCCCGAGCCGCCGAAGGCATTCGCTACGTAGGTCTCCAAGCCGAAGAACTTCATCACGACACTCAGCACCAACATCACGGCGAGGTTGGTGAGAATCAGCAACAGGATACGGTTTAACATGGAGTCATCTCCGCTCAATATGGCGCAACACGAGTACAGTATATGGTGATGTATGCCGGGTTCCCAAGTGTCTACAGGCAATAGTGCCCCGAGCCTGTTTCTCGTTCGCCATGGCGAGACGGAGTGGAACCGAGAAGGAAGGATTCAGGGGATTCTTGATTCTCCGCTTACAAACCGTGGCCAAACGCAGGCGCAAGTAAACGCCCACCTCCTCAAATCCCTTGGCGTTACCGACCTTTTGGCGTCCCCACTGGGTCGCGCTCGACACACTGCGAGCATCATGGCCGAATGCTTGGGTGCCGAGCAGTCGTTCGATGACAGGCTGAAAGAACGCGACTGCGGGGCGTGGGGCGGCTTGACTTGGGAACAGGCGCAAGGCGGTTATCCCGAAATCTGGCAGGCGCGATCAGAGCATCCCTACCGATTCTCGCCGCCGGGTGGTGAGAGTTTGGTAAAGGTTGAACCGCGAGTTCGGGCGCTGTTAGAGGACGTTGACGAGATGCTCCAGGAACTCATGCCGGAAGGAAGACGCTTAGGCCTAGTCACCCACGGCATCACCCTGCGCGTACTGCTCAAATGCTTACTCGATCTTAAGCCTGAGTTTGTGAGCAGGATTCGTTGTCCAAACGACCTTGTCTACGAGGTGACCGCCAACGGCGCATCGCGCCAGTGCCGCCACTATGTAGGAGGGCAGGGCCCCTTCTCTGGACTTTATCTCAGTGAACCCGGCGTGATGCAGCGAAGCTAGCCCCGCAGGCATACTTCTCTCTTCGCTTGTTAGCCTTTCGCGCCGCCTTCGCTCGCTGCGGCTTGACTTGCGGAGTCGACGAGTCGACCGCGGCTGAGGGTGAAGGCAACCCAGTACTTGTAGATGTTGCTCACATAGTCCACCGTCTCGCGACCGATGCGGCGCGACGCGATCATCTCGACGTTGTCGAACCAGACATTCGGATCGAGCCCCTTGCTTTCGGCTTCGGCTCGGAGCTTTGCGATGCGCCTCGGCCCTGCGTTGTAAGCCGCAAACGAAAACAGCGTCTTGTTGAGTTCATCCATCGGCTCGGACTCAAAGTAGGTGTTGCGGATGTGGCGCAGGTATTTGTTGCCCGCATGAATGTTGGTCTCAAGATCGGTGATATCGCCAACATTGACGTTTCGGTCCGCCGCAGTCTCAGGCAAAATTTGCATGATGCCGATGGCGCCGGCATCACTGCGCGCGCTGTGGTCAAGCCGAGATTCCTGATAGGCCTGAGAAATCACCATGAGCCAGTCAAAGGCGTAACGGTCCGCATAGAGTTGAAAGAGATGCGCCGTATCGTGGAATTTCTTGAGTTCTTCGGACTCAAGCGCGTTTTGCAGGTAAGTGGTGCTTTGAAGGTATCTGCGGAACAGCATATTGCCGACCAAGGAGCCTTGACCGTGCTCGCCGATAAACTCGTTCACGGCGGCCTTGAGCTGCGGTCTCTCATGATTAAACGCCCAAGCGATGTCGGCCCCTTCGCGCAGCACCAAGTCAAAGCGCATCTCCACGCTATCAAAAATCTGTGACCAAAACTCAGCCTTGTGCGAGTCGATCACTATGCCGGGGATGAGTCCGGCATCCACCATTTCCAAGAGTTCTTCATCTTCCAAATGTTCATCGACAAGATTGATGGTGATCGGCAACCTGCCCTCGGCAACGAGGCGCTCATTGAGCTTTAAGAGGCTCTCGTAATAGCTGCTCGAAGCTCGCGTGTGCAGTACTTTTCCGGAGAGGTCCTTCAGCGCTCCAACCGGCAAGCTCGCACTGCCCAAAGCCACCACCTCGCGTACATCCTTGTATACCGGAATTGAGAAATCGATCTGTTGCAGCCGTGCTGGGGTGATGGTGAGGTTTGCGACGGCTAGATCCCCATAGCCGTATTTGAGTGCTGGAATCAGTTGATCGCGAGGCACAGGGATGAACACGATATTCACCCTGAGGGTATTTCTCTCACGTCTCGCGTTGAGAAACCGCTCAAACGCCTTGAGCATCTCATAGGACAAACCGCGCTGCTCGGCGCCATCGAAAAAATAAAAGGTCTTGCTGGGGACCACCAAGGCGCGAATGGTGCGCCGATCAAGCATGGCATCCAAGTCTTCATTGCGCGGCTCGGCAACGAGCGACAGGTGGCTGACATCTGCCTCGGGCGGCAAATGCGCCGCCAAGGGCGAAACTTCGGATTCCGGCTGCTCCTCTGTTCGCTCGCATGCGCTCAGGAACAGCGACAGCGCCAACACCAACACCAACACGATACCGGCTGGGAAGGCGCTGAGCTGACTCCTAATCCCCGTTAACATCGACTTGGCTGGCCCCTTATCACGACTATTCTCATGCGCCAAGTCTAGCATTGGCGAAGACTTCCTCCAACGCGAGTGCGGGACGGCGCCATGGGCACAGGAGTTGGCGGTCGATGTCGAGCGCCGACTCAGTGTTGCGTGCGTCAGTGCACATCGCTAGGCAGCGATACGCACGCACGAGCACAAGGTGACACGCAGGCGCGCAATGCTTAACATCTGCAATGCACGCTCAAGCGATAGGCCACATGCTGACGAAGCTCACTATTCGTAACTTTAAGCGATTCGATCATGTCGAGGTCGAACTCGGCAATCCGGTGGTTTTCATTGGCCCGAACAATTCGGGAAAGACATCGGCCATGCAAGCCTTGGCACTGTGGGATATTGGTCTGAAGAGATGGAACGAGAAGTGGCGTGGCAAGAGTGCGCCCGAAAAACGGCCCGGAGTCACGGTGAATCGGCGCGACCTCTTTTCTATTCCACACCCGAACGCCAATCACTTATGGCGTGATCTGCATGTGCGCGATGTCGTGAAAGTTGCCGGACGTGCGCAAACAAGCAATGTGCGAATCGATGTCATGGTGGAAGGCGTCACAAAGGGCAAACCCTGGAAATGTGGCTTGGAATTTGATTTTGCCAACGCGGAGTCCTTCTATTGCCGACCCTTGCGAGTCGACGATAGCAAGCACCCTAAGCGAATGCCCGTGCCGGCTGAAGCTGGAGCCATGCGTATCGCCTTTCTTCCGCCAATGTCTGGCTTAGCGGCAACCGAAACCCGGCTTGATTTAGGCGCTGTCAATGTGCGCGTGGGTGAGGGCCGTACCGCCGAGGTATTGCGCAATCTGTGCTATAGCATTGTCGAGAAAAGCCCGGAGAATTGGGAACCGATCATAGAAAAGATTGATACGCTATTCGGGGCGAGACTGGAAGCGCCGTGCTATATCGAAGAACGCGGTGAAATCACCATGGGGTATAGCGAACGGGGCACCGAGCTCGATCTGTCTTCAAGCGGACGCGGCCTACAGCAAACATTGCTCATTCTCGCCTACATGCGTGCAAACCCAGGTTCAGTGATCCTCTTAGATGAACCTGACGCCCATCTTGAAATTCTGCGACAGCGGCAGATCTATCACTTGATCACCGAGGCGGCTCGGGAAAGCGACAGTCAGATCATCGCGGCAAGTCATTCGGAGGTGCTATTGAACGAGGCTGCCGGCAAGGATATGGTCGTCGCGTTCGTCGGCAAGCCACATCAACTTGGGGACAGGGGAAGTCAACTGCGGAAAGCCTTGGGGGAGATTGGCTTTGACCACTACTACCAAGCAGAGCAAACCGGTTGGGTGCTTTACCTTGAAGGTTCGACGGACCTTGCGATACTCAGAGCGTTCGCACGACGCTTGGGGAACGAGCGCGCTCTGTGCGCGCTCGAACGACCCTTCGTACACTATGTCAAAAATCAGCCCGTGCAAGCAGAGAATCACTTCTTTGGTCTTCGGGAGGCGTTTCCTGGCTTACGGGGCGTAGCCCTATTCGACAGCCTCGACAAGCAGCCAGCCGCCAACCCGCACCTCAAGCATCTGGTTTGGAACCGACGCGAAATCGAGAACTACCTGTGTACGCAACGGTCGATGGAGGCGTACGCCCTCCAATCTTCAGGGGAATTCGAAACTATGCCCCTATTCGGGCAGGCGGAGGCTGAAACTCGCTTGAAGGCAATGCGCGACTCTATAGAGGAAGTAAGCCGTGCGCTCAAGACCTTAAAGGGAGCTGCCCCCTGGGACATCGGCCTAAAAGTCAGCGACGAATTCCTCACGCCCCTGTTCAAAACCTACTTTAGCAAGCTCGAAATCGAAAACTTGATGCTCAAGAAGAGCTTCTACGAACTTGCCGACTGTATACCCCGAGACGAAATCGACCCCGAAGTGAACGAGAAGCTTGATGCGATTGCCGACTTGGCGGATTCGGCAAATTCCTCGTCGCCGTGAGGCTCGAATACCCGTCATACTGCCAGAGCTCCAACATTTACAAGCTTCAGAATGATGCCGTCGCACAAAGTGCGACAATGCGCGTTTGACGCAAAGAAGATTCGGCGAAGCATTCGGCAAGGCGCATTTCGTGATGAAGGGTGGCGGAGTTCATCTCATGAATGGGCTAGACCGGTTTCCGAGCATCCAAAATCTCTGAAACGCCTGCAATCACCAAGTCCAAATCGACCTCAAGGAGGCCGCTCGTATCCGTGCGCTCGCCGATTTCACCAACCGAGGCTCGCTCCCGGGCAGTAACACTCGGCGATGCGGCAAGGTTCTTCCTGCCGCTCATGCTGACCGCCGAGTTGATGATGATCTCTCACGCGATCATTTCCGCAGTCCTCGCGCGCATGGCGGACCCGGAGTCCGCGCTCGCCGCCTATTCGATCGCCTTCTATTTCAACGCCACCCTCGGCAGCCCACTCTGGGCATGCCAAATCATCGCCGTTTCCTACATTCGCGATCGCCTCACCCTGAAGAGGATGATCAACTTCAGTATCTGGTTGGCATTGCCGCTATTGGTGCTCTGGAGCTTGATCGGCGCCACTGCGCTCGGAGACTGGGTCTACGGCACCATTTTTGGGGCGGGTGCGGAGGTCGTGCGCGCAGCGAAGAACTGCACCCTGATCTTTACCGCAATGATCATATTCGTAATTCCGCGCTCCGCCATTTACGGCCTCCTTATCGCCAAGCGACGCACCATTCTCGTGACCTACGGGAGCATTTTGCGCTTGCTTGCTCTTATTGTGCTGCTATTCATACTCTCTGACCTCTTTCAGGGGGCGGAACTCGGCGCGGCATCTCTTGTCGGCTGCGTGGTCGTCGAGACTTTCGCGGTGCTGCTGATCGCAAGACCCTACCTCAAAGCCCTGTCGCCCGGCCAGCGGCTTCCCAGCTACAAGGACATGTGGAGGTTTTCTTGGCCGATCATGTTCATGCACTTGTCGGAATGGGGGGTGATATTCATCCTGAACATCTTTCTTGGACAATTGACTCGACCAGAACTCGCGCTTGCGGCATTCGGCATTCTCGACAGCCTATTTCGCGTGCTCTTGAGCCCGACGCGCAACCTCATTCCGGTGGCGCAAACGCTCGTCACCACGCGCCGCGACCTGCCGACGGTACTCCTGTTCTCGGCTCTTGTGGGTGCTGCTTTCGCCGCTATCATGTTATTGCTGCTATTCGAATCCATAGAGATGCTGGTGCTTTCGGGCATCATGGGATTGCCCAAGGACATGGCCGCGTACATTGGGCCATCACTCGTGCTCGGCGCGCTGCTCGCACTGGTGATGACCAGTTCCGCGCTCACGCGAGGGCTGTTGATCAATGCCAAGCGCACCGGATTCATCGCACTCTCATCTGTTGGCCGCTTGCTTGTCGCGATACTCTTTGGTGCCATCGCAGTGCTGCTCGACATGCAAAACGGCGCCTTGATCGGCACCCTCGGGCTGATTGTGACGTTTGCGTTTGAGAGTGCGATTCTTGCGGGGAGGCTGTTGCGAGTGGGGGTATAACTTTCCCTTTCGAGGCGCGTCGAAGAATTGAGCGCAGCGAAATGTCTTTGATGAAGGGGAAACTGGCGACAACTTCCCTACAGCACCGCCTCGAACAGCTCCAAATCGGGGTGGCCCAGATAGGTGCCTTTGGGGGCGCTGGTTTGGGCGTGCGCTTTGCGGAAGTTTTCGGATTCGGTCCAGTCCTCGAAGGCTTGCCGTGATTCCCACATGCTGTGCGAGGCATAGAGCACATGATCTTCTCGTTCCGGACCCTTGAGCAACGAGAAAGACTTGAATCCAGGCACTTCGGAGAGAAACGACTCCCGTTCACGCCAAATACGCTCGAAGCCTTCCTCGAACCCCCGCGTGATCTTGAATCGATTCATTGCAATCAACATTTGAGCAAAGTGCCTCCAATCTCACTTGCTTGAGTGCCAACAGCTTGATGCACCATTGAAAATTTCGCAAGGGTCCGCATACAAATGCTTGCAGCGAAGGAGTATATTGACCACCAGATGACTTCAGAGTTTTCTCTCAACCACCATTTCCTGTTGGCCATGCCGAGCCAAGCTGGGAGCTATTTCGGCAACACAATCACCTATATCTGCGAACACTCGGCGCGCGGCGCCATGGGCATCATGGTCAATCGCCCCACCGACCTGCCGGTGGCAGAACTCTTGCGCCAAAACGGTCAAACGCCACGAATCGATGAAGGCATTTATGTGCTTGAAGGCGGCCCCGTGGAAAAGGCGCGTGGATTTGTTCTGCACACCAATGAAGTCGTCTTCGACGAGAGTATGAAAGTCACCTCCAGCCTCTCACTCACGACCTCCCGCTCCATACTCGACGCCATTGGTGATTGCGAAGGGCCGAGAAACTACTTGGTCGCGCTCGGCTACACCGGCTGGGGTCCCGGACAGTTGGAGCGAGAAATGGAGGAGACTGCGTGGCTGAGCTGTCCAGCGGATGAGCATGTGCTCTTTGATGTTCCCTTGGAGGATCGTCTTGAGGCGGCGGCATCAACGCTTGGGATAGATTTCCGCCTCATGGTGCCGCGACGAGGAGAAGCTTAGTTGCGGACACGTCTCTCCATGTTCGCGTTGCGCAGCAGATATTCTTGAAGAGCAAAGCCGCGCATCGCCTCATCGCCTTCGACTTTGGCACCAACAGAATCGGGGTGGCGAGCGGACAATCGCTGACCTCATCAGCCACACCTCTTCCGAGCATCAAACATGGCCGTCGAAAGCCGGACTGGAAGGCGATCGACGACCTCATTGGTCGCTGGCGGCCAAGCCTAGTATTGGTCGGACTCCCCTTGAATATGGATGGCACCGAAAGCGAGATCTGCCAGCTGGCAAGGCGCTTCGCCGCACGGCTTGGCAATCGTTCGCGGTTGCCGGTGGAGTTGGTCGATGAACGTCTCAGCACACGAGAGGCCTATGAGCGCAAGGAAGCGCTTGGCGGCGGGGATGTGGACTCTTTGGCGGCGCAGGTCATTGCGGAAACTTGGCTCAGCCAGAATCAATAAGCCCGGGCGGCCCGTCTGGCGCGTGCCAAAGCCTAATTGCCCATTTCAATTCACGGCAATTAACGCTAGCATGTGAGGCACAAATGGCATATGGACTTGGCATGGCGGGTTTGACTTTCGCTGAGGAGATTCTCTTGCTTCTACTTGACGATGAGACGGGCAAGATGGAAAGCGTGCACCCCACGGTGATGGAGATGCTGATGGCCGGTGCGGCCATGATGGATTTGGCCATGCGCGGGCGCATAGATTGCGACCTCCAAAAGGTCTTCGTGACGGATGAGGAGCCCACTGGCGAACCCATGCTGGACCTTGCCTTTGGGGACATTCGCGAGGTGGAAGAATCACTGCACCCAAGGCAGTGGATACAAAGGCTTTCCGACCGCGGATTGGAATTTCGGGAAGTATCGCTCAAGCGTCTCGTCGAGCGCGGAATACTGCGTGAGGAAGAAAAGAAGTTTCTCTGGGTGTTCGGGAGTCGGCGTTATCCGGTGGTCGATGACCACGAAGAACGCGAGGTCAAGATGCGGCTGCTTGACGTGCTCTTGAGCGATAGTATTCCCGACCCGCGTGATGTCGTACTCATCTGCCTCGCCGATGCGGTGGACGTGTTTCAGTTCATCCTCAGTGCTCGCGAACTGCGCCACGCCGACAAGCGCATTCAACAGGTGCGCAAGCTCGACCTCATCGGTCAAGCCATGTCCGAAGAGATTCAGCGCACCATCTTTGACTTGGCCGTGGCTATTTCGCAAGCCCACCAACCGCGTTGAATAGTGCCGAATAACTCCCTCTCACGGGGATTTATCGCTTTCTTTGTGTGTGCTAAGCCTACAGCTTGTCGGGAAATCTTGCCGCCATGCGGGCCGTTTCCAATTCGACTTCGCCTGCTCTGACGAGCTGCGCGAGTTCTTGGTCGAGGGTTTTCATTCCACTTGCCGCGCCGGACTGCATGGCGGAGTAGATCTGCGCGATGCGGTCTTCGCGAATCAGGTTGGCGATTGCCCGAGTCACGACCAGGATTTCAAGCGCTGCGATACGCCCTCCCAAGTGTCGCGGCAGCAAGACTTGCGACACGACGGCCCTTAAACTCTCCGAAAGAAGCGATCGCACCTCGTTCTTGGTCTCAACGGGCGCGGCATCGATGATGCGGTCAACGGTCTTGGCTGCGGAGGCCGAGTGAAGCGAGCCCAGCACCAAGTGCCCGGTCTCCGCCGCAGTCAAGGCGAGACTGATCGTCTCAAGATCTCGCAATTCTCCGACGAGAATCACGTCTGGGTCCTGGCGCAGCGCCGCCCGTAAGGCGCTTGCAAAGCTTCCTGAGTCCCGGCCCACCTGCCGCTGGGTCACAAGTGCCATTCTGCTTTCATGCACATACTCAATTGGATCTTCAAGGGTCAATATGTGTACAGAACGAGTCCGATTAATCTCATCGATCATTGAAGCAAGCGTGGTACTTTTCCCCGACCCGGTCGCGCCGGTCACCAAGACGATACCGCTCGGCAGGCTACAGAAGCTGTTCAAGATCTCCGGCAGACCGAGGCTCTCCATGCTTGGCGGGCGTGACGAGATGGCCCTCAGACTCACGCCCAAGCCACAGGCCGCGCGAAAGGCGTTGGCTCTGAAGCGTGCGCCCTTCCCATAGGAAAGCGCGAAATCAATTTCCTCCTGAGCCGAGTTGTCCAGCATCTGCTCGAGCGAGGCTTCCGACACCGGTGGCAAGTCGCTCGCCTCAAGCCTTCCGTCAATGCGCAGTATTGGACTCGAACCACTGCGCAGGTGCATGTCCGACGCACCGCGTTCCAGCATTGTTTGCAGCAACACATCAAGCGATTCATTGGCGCAAGTCTCTTTCTCGTTCATCACACTCTCCTTGGTTTAGAATTTCTCGCCCGCTCACACCAAAGCGCAAGAGACTCATGAGCATCGACGCTCGCGTAGCTGAGCTTCGCCGCCTGATATCACCTTATCGCAAGGCATCCAATGATGAAGTCAGATCGGTCCCGCAAGTGATCGCCGTCTCCAAGACGAGAAGCGTCGATGACATCAGGTCCGCCGCCGCCGCAGGACTCAAGAATTTCGGCGAGAACTATGCCCAGGAAGCCCTTGCGAAGATCTCCGCCACCCAAGAATTGGGGCTCGTCTGGCACTTCATTGGCCGCGTGCAGCGCAATAAAGCGCGAGATATCGCACAACATTTTCAGTGGATTCACACATTGGACCGGGCAGAAGTCGCACAAAGACTCTGTCGATTTCGAGTCGGCGCGCCCTTGAACGTCTGCATTCAACTCGACATCGAAGAAACGGAGCGCCGCTATGGGGTCAAGCGACACGAACTCTCGGCACTCATCAAGGAGGTCGAATCTCTACCTCATCTGCGCTTGCGAGGCCTGATGGTCATGCCGGCGCCGGGCAAAGATCGCGAAGGCCTGCGCAAGGCGTTTGCGCTCACCCGAGAGATTTTTAATGTCGCCGCGAGCGAGGTTGCGAATCCCGAAGATTGGGACACCCTATCCATGGGGATGAGTTCGGACTTCGAATTGGCACTGGAGGAGGGTTCCAATTGTCTGCGAATTGGTACTGCGATATTTGGCGCTAGAATTGCGGCGCACTGACCAAAGGTCGTGGCTTTCTCCGCTTCCAATTCGCTTTGTTCCCTAAGAGAGTGTGCTCGCAGGTTAGAATTCGTTCTTTTGCAGCGCTAGTCCAGCCATAAGCAACATGACCACAGGAACACATCCCCGCATCGCGATCATCGGCGGCGGCAACATGGGTGGCGGCATCCTCTCTGGGCTAATCGATGGTGGTACGCCAGCTGGCGAACTTTTGCTGATTGATCCGGACGAAACTAAGCGAGGCAGCTTCCATGCCCGAGGTGTGAATGCGCTTGCGCAAGCGGACGCGCGGCTTAGCGGCGCCAGGTTGGTGCTCTTGGCCGTCAAGCCGCAGATCACCAGTCAAGTGGTTGCTGGAATGCGGGATTTCCTGACCGAGCATCAGCTCATTGTCAGTATTGTCGCCGGTGTTTCTAGCCAAGCCATCGCGCGCATGCTCGGTGGCCAACCCCCGATCATACGCTGTATGCCGAACGTGCCCGCCTTGCACCGAGCCGGCGTGACCGGTCTGTGCGCCAACGCTCGGGTGAGCGAAGCGCAACGCCGTCTCGCCGAAGACACGCTAGCGGTTGTCGGAGAAACCCAGTGGTTTGATGATGAAGCAATGATTGATGCCGTCACTGCGGTTTCAGGCTCAGGACCGGCCTACTTTTTCTATCTCATGGAAATCATGCAAGGAAAAGCCGAACAATTCGGCATGTCCAAGGATGCCGCGCGTCGGCTGGTGGCCACCACTGCCCGCGGCGCAGCGCTGATGGTGCAGAAATCAGACACCGAATTCGCTGAACTGCGTCGCATGGTGACATCTCCCAAGGGAACCACGGAGGCCGCCATCGCGGCGTTTGATCAAGCCGGAGCGCGAGAGGCGCTTGCACAGGGTGTGCAAAGCGCTTTGGAAAGAGCCCAGCAATTGGGAGAAGTTTTCAATGGAACCAATCAATAGGTGACTCGATAATGAGTGCTCTCATATTTCTCGCGAGTCTGGCCTTCTATCTGGTCGCCTTGTTCGCGGCGGTCAGATTTCTCTTGCAGGCCGCCGATGTCGACAGTCGCAACCCGGTCACCCAAAACGTGATTCGTATCACCAACCCGGTGCTGTCGCCCATGCGCACGCTTCTGCCTTCTAAGGGCAGGGTGGATATGGCCTCGCTTCTCTTGGTTTGGTTGACGGAAGTGGGGCAGATTGCGCTCTTTGCCGAGCAGCCCGCACTTGGTCCGCTGCTCTTGGGGGGCCTTGTCCAAGCATTGGCGCTATTCGCAAACCTCTATTTCTTCTCGCTCATCATTGTTGTGGTCATGAGTTTCGTAGCACCCGTGAGTGCACATCCGGCTGCGGCCCTGCTGCGTGAATTGACGGAACCTTTGCTCGCGCCTGTGCGGCGAGTCCTTCCGCCGGTGGGAGGACTGGACTTCTCGGTACTGGTGGTGCTTTTCGCGCTCATGATCCTGCGCAACGGACTCATCCCGCGGCTCGGCGCATTCGTTGGCCTATGATGCGCGCCATTGATGCCGAGCCAAGCTGGTCAGAATTCGGAAGATTCGGTTGGATTGGTGCGCCCTCGGTCCGCCGAGTGGAACCAACCTATCAACCTCAAGTGTGGAGTGACGCTTCCCGCCTATGAATTGGTGTACGAGACCTACGGCGAACTGAATGCCAAGCGTAGCAACGGGGTACTGATCTGCCACGCCTTGTCCGGCAATCATCATGCGGCCGGCTATCATGCGGGTGAGACGCGTCCTGGATGGTGGGAAACCGCCATCGGTCCCGGAAAGACCGTAGACACCGAGAGATTCTTTGTCGTCTCACCAAACAATATCGGCGGCTGCCACGGGAGTACGGGGCCCAACTCGATTGACCCCGCAACGGGCAAACCTTGGGGGGAACGCTTTCCGCAAGTCACCGTTGAGGATTGGGTGCGCTGCCAAGCGGCGCTCGCGGACCGGCTCGGTATTGACCGTTGGGCGGCGGTGATCGGCGGCAGCCTTGGCGGCATGCAGGCACTACAGTGGGCCATTGAGTATCCTGATCGCATCGCGCATGCGATCGCCATCGCTTGTGCGCCCTGGCTGTCGGCACAGAACATCGCCTTCAACGAGATCGCCCGGCACGCGATTCGAAGCGACCCTGATTTCCTTGACGGCAGCTTTCTTGAAGCGGGCAAGGTGCCGGAGCGCGGACTCATGCTAGCAAGAATGCTCGGTCATGTGACCTATCTTTCCGGCTTCGGGCTCGGCGAGAAATTCGGCCGCGATGTCCGCAGCGGCGATATGCAAGGCGCTGGTCCGATTGAATTCGAGGTCGAGAGTTACCTGCGCTACCAAGGCAAGAATTTCGCCGGCCGGTTTGATGCCAATACCTATATCAACATCACGCGGGTACTCGATCTGTTCGACCTTCGCGGCAGGCATGGCAGTGATCTGGTGCGCGCCTTTCAGGACGCCACCTGCCATTTCCTGATTCTGTCCTTCACCTCGGATTGGCGATTTTCGCCGGAGCGATCCAAGGAGATCGTCAACGCGCTGGTGGCCGCTCGCAAAGGCGTGGTCAGCGCGGTGCTTGAAACCCAACATGGTCACGATGCCTTCCTCTTGTCGGACCACGAGTACCACCGGCTATTTCGGACCTATATGGACCGGGTGGCATTGGGCTTAGAGTAATCGCAGTGCGTCGCGACCTTCAAATCATCAGCGATCTCATTGCTCCTGGATCTCGCGTTCTGGATCTCGGCTGCGGATCAGGCACCTTGTTGGCGCACCTGCAAGAGCACAAGTCGGTGAACGGTTATGGCCTGGAAATCGACCGCGACCACATGCTGGAATGCGTCTCGAAGGGTGTGAACGTAGTCGAGCAGGACCTTGATGACGGATTGTCAAACTTCACCGACGAGAGTTTTGATTTCGTCGTGATGACGGAGACGCTGCAAGCCGTCAAGCGACCGGACAGGGTGATCGGCGAAATGCTGCGCATAGGCCGAGAGGCCGTAGTCACCTTTCCGAATTTCGGGCACTTGGGGTGTCGCATCCAACTGGCCTTCAGGGGCCGCATGCCAGTCACCGGACACCTGCCCAATCAATGGTACGACACGCCCAATATCCATATGTGTACCTTCCGCGATTTCGAGCAATTCTGCCGGGCGAACGAGATTGCGATACACGAACGATTTGTGGTGGACAACGAGTACGGCAACACTTGGCTGATTAATCGCTTGCCGAATCTCTTTGGAATCACCGCCTTCTACAGGATCGGCAAGCTATGAAGTGGCTCGCCTGCTGCCTCGCCTTTGTGTTGGTGTTGCCCGCGCCGCCAGCGTTCGCCGAGCAATTCATCCAAATTGGCGACTATCAAGCGCACTACATGATCCTCGATTCGTTGAGCCTCGAACCGGAAATCGCCAAACGCTACGGCATCACGAGAGCGAGCACGTCGTCGATTCTCACCCTGTCAATACTCGACGCCGACGGCGCATCGGTGCCGGCGCGCGTGGAAGGCACCGCTATCAACCTACTAGGCAACGCGCGCGGCCTTCGCTTTCAAGCCATCCAAGAAGGCGAAGCCCACTACATGATCGCGTCGATTCGACACACCGAAGAGCAGATGCGCTTTGAATTGACCATTGGGACACCCGATGGGGCGACGCAAGCGGTAAAGTTCGAGCAGAAGCTGTATCCGGGGATGCCGTAGCCCGGATAGTTCGCCAGTCCGCTCTGTGCCTACCCCTTCAGGCTTGCCAGAAACTCCAAGGTGCGGGCGCGGCCTTCTTGATCTTCGCTCATGATGACCGCATTGAGTTCAGTGATGCCCGCGTCTTGGAAGCGTTGTATGCCTCCGCGCAGCGCATTTTCGTCGCCGAGCACGGCGATGTCGGCCGGGCCTTCGGCGCCTTCGCGATCAAGCATGGCGCGGTAGCTTGGGAGTTGACCATAGATGACCAAATCGCGCGCGGTCTGTTCCTTGAGTGCATCGGGTTTCAAGGTCAGTCCGATGGGCACGCCGGCGACCACGCGAGGCGCGGGTCTGCCTGCGGCTTCGGCGGCGGTGTTCAGGTGCTTGACGATGTGCGTCTCCATGGTGCGCGGTCCGACCATCCAAGTATTGGTGCCGTCTGCGAGTTCGCCGGCTATTTTCAGCATGCGTGGTCCAAGCGCCGCTACCACCACCGGCACCGCATCGGCACCCGGCACTTCGAACTGCACGTTGGCGACGGTGAATTCATCACCTGAATAGGTCGCGGGTCGCTTGCGCACCAGGGGCATGAGCACTGAGAGGTACTCTTGCATATGGCGGGCAGGGCGCGCATAGGACATCCCGAACATGGCCTCTATGACGATTTTGTGCGAAAGGCCGATACCAAGGGTGAATCGGTTGTTCGTCGCGGCGGCTGCGGTGAGTGCCTGTTGCGCCATGGCCACCGGGTGGCGCGGATAGCTTGGCACCACCGCGGTGCCCAATCGAATGCGCGACGTGGCGGTACCAATCACCGTCAGAGCATTGATGGCGTCAAAGGAGAATATGTTCGCCATCCACAGGGAGTCCAGACCGGCGGCCTCTACGCCCCGCGCCATCTCGATCAAGTCATCGAGCGTCTCGCGTTCGCCGCCAGCACCCGTCATCACACCTATTTCCATGAATCTTTCCAGTGATACAAACAAGCCAAGACCTATAATAGCCAGCTCTCCTCAATACAGACACAAGTGAGCAGCAAAAACTCTGAAGAAATCTGCATCGCCATCTTGGGCGGCACCGGCGATCTGGGCACTGGCCTCGCGATTCGCTGGTCCAAGTCCGGCCATGAAATAGTGATCGGGTCGCGTACTCAGGCAAAGGCCGATGCCGCAGTTGCCGCCCTGCACGACATCAGTCCGGAAACACCGGCCCGCGCCATGGAGAATCTGGCGGCTGCGGAGGCTGGCGATGTGGTCGTCTTGACCGTCCCCTTTGCGCACCAGCTTTCCATTCTTGAGACGGTCAAAGACGCCCTCGCGGGCAAGATTCTGATCGACGCCTCCGTGCCGCTCATGCCGCCTGCGGTGGGGCGCGTGCAACTGCCCGAAGGCGGTAGTGCCGGCAAGCGGGCGCAGGATTTCTTGGGGGAAGATGTCATGGTCGTGTCGGCATTGCAGAACGTGGCCGCGCATCTTCTTCAATCCAAGGCGGAAATCGAATGCGATGTACTGGTGGCTGGCAACAGTCCTGAAGCGCGACAAAGGGTCATCGACCTTATTGCGCAAGCGGGCATGAACGGCTTCCACGCCGGGCCCATCGACAATGCGGCTGCGGCGGAGGCCTTGACCTCCGTGCTGATACAGATCAATCGTCGCCACGACATCGCGCACTCCGGCATACGCATCGTTGGGCAGGCCTCTCATTAACCGCAAGGGTGCCGTGTAGGGTGTCGGCGCAGTTCTCCGTTCACTCCATCACGGGCGTGCCTATGGTCAACCCCGGCGACGACCTCGCCGGCATTATTGTCGAGTCCATCAAGGCGAACGGCCTGGCGCTTGAAGACAAGGACATTCTGGTCGTTGCTCAGAAGGTGGTGTCCAAGGCGGAAGGGCGCTATGTTCGGCTCGACTCGGTGACGCCAGGCAGGCGGGCGCGGGAGGTTGCCGAAGTGACCGGCAAGGATGCAAGGCTGGTCGAGATCATTCTGCGCGAATCGAGCCAAGTTGTTCGCATGAAGCCCGGCGTGCTGATCGTGCGCCACAAGCTCGGCTGGGTATGCGCCCAGGGAGGGGTCGATCAATCAAACATCGACCATGGGGAAGGCGAACAAGTCCTGCTGCTTCCCGAAGATCCCGACGCTTCGGCGCGGCGTTTACGCGCCAAAATTCATGACTTAAGCAAAGCCTATGCGGGGATCATTATTTGCGATAGTATGAATCGGCCTTGGCGGCTTGGCTCTGTCGGTGTGGCCATTGGCTGCGCCGGTGTCGCGGCACTCGAGGATCACCGTGGTGGTGAAGACCTCTATGGTCGCGAACTACAAGTGACTCTGATTTGCAGAGCAGACGCCATTGCCAGCGCTGCCAACCTGGCGATGGGTGAGACGACTGGGAGGGTTCCGCTCACCTTGGTGCGCGGCATTGCTCTTGGGGATGCGCCAATGCGTGCCTTGGAAATCATTCGCCCAGTCGAAGAGGACATGTTCCTATGAATCTGTTCAATAAATCGCCCAAAAAGACGTTGAAGAGAAATGCCAAGAAAACCGAGAAGCCAAAATACATTGTGCTGACGGGCGGGGTCGGCGGCGCCAAGCTTTGCCAAGGACTGGCGCGAGTGCTTGATCCCGCACAAGTATTGTTCGTCGTCAACACTGGCGATGACTTCAACCATCTCGGCCTGCACATCTCACCCGACATGGACAGCCTCACCTACGCGCTCGCGGGCCTTGCCAGCAAGGCGCGCGGCTGGGGCCGAGAAGATGAAACCTGGAATTGTTTAGAGACTCTCGCCGACCTTCGCGAAGACACTTGGTTTCAGCTCGGCGACCGCGATTTGGCGCTGCACCTCAAACGTACGGCGATGCTGGCTTCGGGTAAGACCCTGACGCAAACCACGGCCACGATCAAGAAGGCACTCGGCGTTCGGCATCGCATCGTACCCATGAGCAACGATCCGGTGCGAACCTTGATCGACACCGAGGAAGGTCTGCTCTGCTTCCAAGAGTACTTCGTGGCGAGACGATGCGAACCCAAGGTGAGGGGCTTCGTCTATGAAGGCGGGCTCGACGCGCGCGTGCCGCGCAGCGTTTTCACCTTCCTCGAGTCCGCCGAATATCGCGGCGCCATCATCTGCCCCTCGAATCCCATGCTCAGCATCGACCCCATATTCGCGGTCGAGGGCATGCGCGACTGGCTGATGTTCCCACACCTGCCAAGGGTGGCGGTCTCTCCCATCATCCGCGGCGAAGCCGTCAAGGGCCCGACCGCCAAGCTGTTCAAGGAGTTGGGCATGGAGGTGAACGCCGTGGCCGTGGCGGAGCACTATGGGAATTTCTTGGACGGCTTCGTCTATGATCGACGCGACCACTATCTTGCCACCCGCTTTAAGGGATTGCGCTTGCCAGCGGTTGCCACCAACACTCTGATGGAGACCGATGACGACAAGGTCAGGCTAGCGCATGAAGTCTTGAAACTTTTGGACGAGGTCAATCTCAGCAACCGAATGTTCGGGAATCTGGAACCTTATGACGCCTTCTAACCTGTGGGCACTGGTACCCATCAAGTCCTTCGTCGGCGCCAAGAACCGGCTGGCCGAAGCGCTCGATATGCCAACAAGGCGCCGCCTTGTGTGCGCCATGGCCGAGGATGTTATTGCGGAACTGAAGAAGTTGACCAATCTGACCGGAATCCTCATCGCGACGAAATCGGATGAGGTGCGTGCGTTCGCGAAAGAGCAGGGGGTGGAGTGCTGGGAGGATCCGGCAGAAGCCGATCTCAGCGCGGCCCTTGAGGCGGCCGCGCTTCATCTGGAATCCAGCTTCAAGGCCGATACGCTGATGATTCTTCCCTGCGATGTGCCCTTGGTCGATTCGCGGCTTTTGGCCGATGCGCTCTCGCGCCACCGCGCCTTGACTCTGGCGTCGGACGATGAGGGCGAGGGCACCAACCTGCTGATCGCCTCTCCGCCGCGTCTCATCGACTTCTGCTACGACGGTCATGGCTTTCGGGTGCACCGTGAACGCGGACTGGCCTTGGGGGTCGATGTGCAGGTGATTGAGGATGATCGGATTCAATTGGATGTGGACACATCGTTCGATCTTGAGCGGTTGATCGCTCATGGCGAGGGTATTGAAACGTCCCGAACCCTCCATTTGGTTAGCCGGAATCGAACAAGATTTCGTGTACCATCGAATACCAAGGAAGCTGTGTGAGGCTGAGCAGCCCATGAGTTCTCAATTCGCCGACCTGCTATTGGCCGCCGAGTCCGGTCATAGACTCGATGCGGGCCAGTGCTTGGAACTTGCGGAGCATCAGGACCTCGGTGCCCTGCGCGCGCTCATGCAGGTGGCGGCAAGGCTGCGCGATGCTGAATTTCACAACGTCGTCACCTTCTCGAAGAAGATATTCATTCCGCTCACGCACCTGTGCCGCGATGTCTGCCATTACTGCACCTTCGCGCAGACCCCCAAGCGCATCGAAGCGCCCTATATGCCGATTGAAAAGGTGTTGGACGTCGCGAGGCGCGGGGCGCAACTCGGCTGTAAGGAAGCTCTGTTCACGCTTGGCGAGAAGCCCGAGTTGCGCTACCGAGCGGCGCGCGAAGCCCTGCGGGAACTCGGCTTCGAAACCACTATCGAATACCTGCATCACGCAATGACGCGCGTGCTCGAAGAAACCGGGCTCATGCCGCACGCGAACCCCGGCAACATGACCCCGGAGGAGCTGGGGCTGCTGCGTGAAGTGTCGCCCTCCATGGGCATGATGCTTGAATCCCTGTCCGACAGGCTCTCGGAGAAGGGTATGCCGCACTACGGAAGTCCGGACAAGGTGCCTGCCGTTCGTCTGCGCACGCTCGAAGATGCCGGCAAGGCGCGCATTCCCTTCACCACGGGCATTTTGATCGGCATCGGCGAAACGCCGCGCGAACGTATCGAATCGCTGCTCGCCATTCGCGACCTGCATGATCGCTACGGGCATATTCAGGAACTCATCATTCAGAATTTTCGCGCCAAGCCGGCCACCAAAATGCGCGCAGCTCCAGAGCCTTCGCTGCACGAACTCTTGTGGACCATCGCGGTTGCGCGAGTCGTCTTTGGTGCCCGTATGAGCATTCAGGCACCGCCGAACTTGAACCCCGGCGTGTTGCCGCGTCTGATTGAAGCCGGTGTCAACGATTGGGGCGGCGCCTCGCCCTTGACCGCGGACTACGTCAATCCCGAAGCGCCTTGGCCGCACTTGGACAACCTGCGCCAAGACACCCTGAAGGCTGGCAAGCACTTGAAAGAGCGCCTGACGATCTATCCCTCCTTTCTCACCGAGTATGAGACTTGGACGCACCCGGCACTGCATCCGGCCTTACTGCGTGCGATGGATACTCGAGGCTATCCGCGAGACCCTGATTGGAGCCCCGGGGATCCGGATGCGCGGCCGCCAGAGGAAGACCTCAAACGAGTGACAGGACCGGCGCAAGGCGTTTCACGGAATTTCCTCGACCTGATCGAGGCGGCCGCCGCCGGACAAACGCTTGATGAGGCGGATGTGGTGCGCCTGTTCGCCGCCGAAGGGGATGAGTTCAGCGCGGTGTGCCAAGCTGCGAACGAAGTCCGGCAAAGGGTGAACGGCGAGAACGTTTCCTTCGTCGTCAACCGCAACATCAACTACACCAATATCTGTTATTTCAAGTGTCAATTCTGTGCGTTTTCCAAGGGCAAGCTTGCGGAGAATTTGCGCGGACGCCCCTATGATCTTGACCCCGAAGAAATCGAGCGACGGGTGCGAGAGGCTTGGGGCCGCGGCGCAACCGAGGTTTGCATGCAGGGCGGGATTCACCCCGAGTACACGGGTGAAACCTATCTCTCCATTCTCGGCACGGTGAAGAAGGCGGCACCCGATATGCACGTACACGCCTTCTCGCCCTTGGAGGTTTGGCAGGGCGCGGCGACCTTAGGACTTTCGCTCGATGCCTACCTCAAGGCGCTACGGGAAAGCGGGCTCGGCACCCTTCCCGGAACGGCGGCAGAGATCCTCGATGATGAGGTGCGTCAGATCATTTGCCCGGACAAGATCAATACCAGCCAATGGCTGGAAGTCATGGAGACCGCGCACCGCCAAGGCATCAACAGCACAGCCACCATCATGTTCGGCCACGTTGAGCAGACCAAACACCTCGCACGCCACCTATTGAGGTTGCGGAATCTGCAAGTCCGTACGGGTGGATTCACTGAATTCGTCCCCTTGCCGTTCGTTCACATGGAAGCGCCCATGTACCTCAAAGGACGTGCCCGCAAGGGACCAACCTTCAGAGAGGCCATTCTTGTGCATGCCGTGGCGCGGCTGGTGTTGCATCCGCACTTTTCGAATATCCAGGCCTCCTGGGTGAAACTCGGGCATCAAGGCTTGAACGCCTGCTTAAGCGCGGGATGCAACGATCTTGGCGGTACGCTGATGAATGAGAGCATCTCGCGTGCGGCCGGGGCCAGTCACGGTCAAGAAACCACCCCACAGCGCATGATGTCGCTCATTGAGGCGGCCGGACGCATTCCGCAGCAACGAAACACTCGCTACGGTGAAGTCTCCGAAGAGCGCAAGCAGGCGGGGCTGGCGGCGGGAGAACTCACCGAACTGATCAACACCCCTGCCCGAAAATACGAACGCCAGCAGGGCCGCAAGCGCGAATTGCATCGCAATCAGGTTGACAATCAATCGCTCGAGCTGATCGCGAGTCTTCCAACAACTTAGCGATTCATCTCGCTACTCCGTTTTGCGCGGGAAAGGATTCTTGCGCTTCCTCCTTCAAGGGTCGCTTCCGGTATCGTTCGACGGTCGCGAGTTGAATCTCATGCACCGGCTTATCCCCACGTGCCCGCACCGCGAGGATAAGCGGCAGAATCAGTCCGGCATTGAGCGCCAAGCTTCCGGCCGCGACAAACAGCCAAGTGATGCGCATGCCACCCAGTTCAAAGACGTAGCCCACCAATGGTCCGATCACTGCGAAGGCGAAGCGAAATCCGAAGCTCGCCAGCGAATTGACCGTGGCGCGAATCTCCGAGGGAATGCGCGAATTGACAGCGTCCCGCAAGAGCACGATGCCCAGTCCGCGCGCCACGAACACGAGTATGGCGGCAAAGAAGCCTATGAGCGGGCCGAAGGCCGCGAGGCCCAAGTAGCCGACGACCGGAATCAGCGCGATGAATCCCAATCGGAGGGAGGCCGGCACTAGTCTCACCAGACGATGCGAAATCTGCCCTGACACAGCCGCCACAAGGCTCAGTATCGCCCACAGATAGCCGAAGTACTCGAGTGGAATCTCTTGGAGTTGCCATTGCTTTTGTAAGAGCCAGACCACGAAGAAGGTGCTCAAGCTCCAGAAGGCGAGCGACAGAAAGGCGAAACGCAGCACCGGACTGACCGTGAGCAGCAGCCGCAAGATCAGCGCGAAATTCTCGCGGTGACGCCGCTTCGAAAGTTGGCGGCGTGCGGGCTCGAAAATGAACAGACTGACCAGCATCGGCATCCAAGCGACTAGGGCTTGAACGCCGATCAGTACCTTAAGGGAGTCGAACGCCAAGAGTACGCCGGCAAGCACGCTCGCCAGTGCGGCGGACAAGGTGTCGAGCAGAAACAAGCGTCGAACGGCCTTGGGGCGCCGACCCTCAAGCCCGCCTATAGCCAGTTCGGTATCGTAGAGAAGCGCAAGATCGGCACCCGAAATCAAACTGTACGCGGCCGCCATGCAGAGCTCGAAGCCGACAAGCATGGCGAAGCCTTCCGAAAAGTAGAGCAAGAGCGTGCCTAAGCCATAGAAAATGCTGCCGACGACCAGCGTCTGCTTGCGGCCAATGAGGTCGGCGAGATAGCCGGACGGCACTTCAAGGCTGGCGACAGCGAAACCGAATATGGCTTGCAGCAGCAGAATGTCGCCGAGGTCGAGCCCGCGCGATTCGAAGATCGGCACGATGACCGGCATGATCAGCGAGAACACATGAAAGAAACTCACGCCGATAATGAGCAGCAGATTACGACGCAGCAGCCGCTCCGGCTGCGCGTTCTTCATCTCTTGTGTCGTTTCTTGCGTCATCTCAGTCTGTTTGATCTTTCATGCGGCAAAAAAAAGCCCCGGACTCTTTCGGTTCCGGGGCTTTTTCGATTGCGGATTTCCGCTTCTTTCGATCGTCTCTTCTAACTTCTTATGTTATGGAGACCTCCCCCGGCGCCAATTCTTGGTCGAGCAGCGCTGGAAAACGCACACCCGAACGGACGGCGGACGCATGCCTTGCATCTCGGCCGCACGCCACATTGGCTGACTTGTCGTGTCTTTGATGTTCATTTGCTTCTGATTTCGCTGAAATCCAGCGCGAATCGCACACTGTCAATCAAGCTCGCCTATTGTACACTCGAATGAACCTCTTCGCCCGTTTTGAGATGAAATAGATGGACGTTTCGGTAGCCACCGCATCTAGCGGCACATCCCACGGCGCTCTGGGGATATTCTCAACGCGCTGACACTCGTGCGCGTAGCCTAAGAGGAACGGTTGTCGCTTCCCCAACTTGGCGAGATAGGCATCGTAGTAACCGCCACCCATGCCGAGCCGTGTGCCACGAGTATCAAAGGCGACCAGTGGAACCAGCATCATGGAAAGGGACCAGCCGGGAATCGCGAAGCGTGACGTCGCGGCTGGTTGCCAGATACCGAGAGGGCCGAGCGCGAGCGCTTGTCCCGGCCTTAGGCGCTGAAAACGCATTGTGCGTTGCTTGTCGGGTTTGTTGATGACGGGAAACGCAACCTCACGCTGCATTTGATGGATGCGGGCGACCAATGGCTCGGGGTCAAGCTCGCCGTCGGCGGCGAAGTAGGCCGAGAAGCGATGATGTGCGAGCAATAAGCCGCTACGCAGAACGATTCGGCAGGCAGATCGGGCGTGAGCCTGTTGCTCGCCGTAGGATAGGCCGCGTCGCTTGGCTCGGCCTGCTCGCCGCAGGTGGCGCCGATCGGCAGACATGGAGTTGCTGAAACCTTCGCTCAACTTTTCAGTCGCTCCCCGACCCATGCAGCCAAATTATATTGCCTCGACACCCGGACAAGGTGATCACCCTGTCCGGGCGTCGAGGCGACCAAAAAGAACTCCCGGGCGTGCCGCTGTCTGGCGAGCCCTGAACCGTATTGTTTCAGGGCGGTGGAAGGATTCGCATTCCCGGCTTCCCGCGTCCCGCGATCAATTCAGGCGAAACGAAGGCTTGCTCTTCACGACGCAAGACCCCTCCTCCTTCTATGGAGTCACGGCTCAAGGGCATAAAACCAGCTGGCGAACACCCCAGGAGACGCTCGCCAGTATAGCCAAAACTCTCCCCTTATCTTGGCACAACTCCAAGTCGCGAATCAAAGCGCGAGAAGAAACTCCTCTTGAGGGGGAGTTACCCCGTTTATTCCTCCCGGCGCAAGCAAGAGTCGATGCGCCTCGACAGCGCTTGAATCCTCTCGATATCTGCCTTGCGGGCGCTTTGCGCGCGCAAGTAGTCATAGGATGCAGAGAGGGCAATCGACAAGTAGGCGCGATCACCCGCGCCCTTCACGCCCAATATAGTCAGATTGCGGATCAAGTAATCGGCCGCTTCGCTCAGATCGTCCGCTTGGTGCGCTTCACACTCGACCTTATAGTTGCGCCCTTGAATAGTGAGCACAAGGCTCTTGGTCTCACTCATGTGGATTGTGCCTCCAGATCACGCAGCCGCTGAACGAGTTGATCGACTCGTTTTCGAGCCTCGGTTTGTACTTCAAGCAGTCCGGCGCGCGATTCGCGTTCTTTGGCCAGTTGCTGGGTCAAGGCCGAGTTCATGCGTTGGAGTTCCTCGCAACGGGTGATCAGCGCTTCGACCTTTGATTCGAGTTCTTCCAGTTCCGCGACCATCTCCCTCGTCGGCTGTTCGCGAATTCCAATCAGCATGTCGTCGGGGGTCGAATCTTCGGGCTCGGAAGCAGCATGTTTGGTATCGTCCGATCGATACCCTTGGGCGCGCTTATCTTCGTGCATTGATATCTTCCCCATCAGCTAGGGTTCCGACTATAGCACCGGCGGAACGGATTCGACGCAGCGGCCTGCCCTTGTCCTACAAAATCACCTAAGATGCGCACATGTTTCCCGTTGACATATGAATCAGCCCAAATGCGCGTAAGAATCGGGTTCACGATATTGCTCATCTTTGGCTTGGCGGTGGCTTCGGCCTCGCACGCGGAGGCGGAGCGCACAGGCCATACACAGGTCGAACTCATTTCTGAAACCGCGAGCGTTGCGCCCGGCACGAGTTTCAGCCTTGGCTTGCGTCTCGCCCCCGATATGGGTTGGCACACTTACTGGATAAATCCCGGCGATGCCGGCAAGGCGGCGCGCGTCAAGTGGGAATTGCCACCGGGCTTCGAGGTTGGCGATCTCAAGTTTCCGGCACCTGGGTTCGTCCCCTTCGGCCCGCTCATGTCCTATGGCTACAACGAGACGACGCTCCTCATTGCCGAGGTTCGCGTCCCCGATGAGGTTGGCGAGCAAGTGCGCTTCGCCGGACGTGCGGACTGGCTGGTCTGCGATGATGAGGTGTGCATTCCGGAGCGCGCCTCCATAGAACTTGTGCTGCCCAAGGGCACGGGCGAAATCAATCCGGACCGGCGCTCCGAGTTCGCCCTAGCGCGAGCCGCCCAGCCCCTGCCGGCGGCATGGCCCGCAAGCTATTTGATCGAGGGCGAAAGCATCCGCTTCGGCATTGATCTTCCCGCTCCGCTTGAGAATGTGACCGATCTCTATCTCTTCCCAGTGGCGGAAAAGCTCATAGACCACGTCGCCGAGCAGCAGGTACGCCTCGGCAACGAGCACTTGGTCATAGAGACCGGTACAGGTCCACGGGTTGATCGCTACGACCGCACCGAGCTGGTGCTCACCTTCACCAGCGAGGGCGAGTATCGCCAATCCCTCTGGCTGACCGCCGAGCGTAGCGACGAGGATATGGCGATGGCGGCCGCACACACTCAAAGTGGCGATGGTTCGGCGGCGGGCATTCAGCCACTGGCGGTCCTCCAAGCGCTCGCGTTCGCTTTCTTGGGCGGACTCATCTTGAACCTCATGCCCTGTGTGCTGCCGATCTTAAGCCTCAAGGCGATGAGCCTCACCGAAATCTCAGCGAGCTCAGCGAGAACCGCGCGCATGAGCGGGCTCTTCTACACCTTAGGTGTTGTGGTGAGCTTTCTGCTGCTCGCGCTACTGATGATAGGGCTGCGCAGCGCCGGCGAGCAGGTCGGTTGGGCCTTTCATCTCCAGAGCCCGCACATCGTCGGCGGCTTGGCTTTGGTGATGTTCGTGGTCGGCATGAACTTCCTCGGCACCTTCGAACTTTCGGGCAGCTTTGCAAACTTGGGCGGATTGGCGCAAAGGCTCACCGAAGGCCGGGGCGCCGAGTTTTTCACCGGGGCGCTGGCCGTCATCGTCGCCTCACCCTGCACTGTTCCTTTCATGTCCCCGGCACTCGGCTTCGCCTTGGTGCAACCTCCAGTCATCTCGCTCAGCGTGTTCGCTTCGCTTGGGTTCGGCTTCGCCTTGCCCTTCTTGCTCATGGCGCTCATCCCGCGCGCCCGCGCCCTGCTCCCCAAACCGGGCAGATGGATGGAAACCTTCCGCCGCCTGCTCGCCTTTCCCATGTTCGCGACAGCCCTCTGGCTGCTCTGGGTGTTGGGAAGGCAGGTGGGTGTCGATGCCTTAAGCCTTCTGCTCGCGGCCATGATCGGCCTTGGTTTCGCGCTTATGAGCTGGGGACGAGTGCAAGCGCGCCAAGGCACCTTGCGCTGGTCCTTATCGGCTGCGGCCGGCGCTGCGGTGGCTGTCGCGGGCATGTACTTGGCTTCGTCCTTGGCAAGCCTTCCCTTGAAGGCTTCGCAGGAATCCGCCAAACAAGAAAGTGTGTACTCGGACGAGAGATTGCAGGTGCTGTACGGAGAAGGTGTGCCGGTGTTCGCCTACTTCACCGCCGATTGGTGCATCACCTGCAAGGTCAATGAGCGCGTGGCGCTGCAATCAGAGACGGTAGAAGAGTATTTTCAAGCATCGGGCATTGAAGTGTTGGTCGGAGACTGGACCAACGAAGATCCTTCAATCACCAGCGTGCTTGAGCGTCACGGTCGTTCCGGCGTACCGCTCTATCTCTATTTCAAACCGAGCGGCAATCTACAGTCGCCGCTCATATTACCTTCACTTCTCACACCCGATCTTGTTGTTGACAGCATAGAACAGGCCTGAGAATGTCATGTGCCCAAAAAAAGGAATCATCTCATCATGCGCAAGAAGTCAATTGGCTTGATCTTCAGCCTCATAGTCGTCCTCGGCTTTTCGGGTTCGGCCTATTCCATTGAACTTGAAGAAATCGACATCCCCCACGAGGAATTAAGGCTCGATAACGGGTTGCGCGTCATCGTACACACCGACCGGCTAACACCGGTCGTGTCCATGAACACTTGGTATCACGTGGGATCAAAGAATGAGCCCGAGGGCCAGACCGGCTTCGCCCACCTGTTTGAGCATCTGATGTTTCAAGGCAGCGAGAATTACAACGACGAGTATTTCAAACCCCTCAACGAGGTGGGTGCCACGGGCATCAATGGCACGACCAACGCCGACCGCACCAACTACTTTCAGACGGTCCCCACCGAAGCCCTCGAGCGCATGCTGTTTTTGGAATCCGACCGGCTCACCCACCTGCTCGGTGTGGTCACCCAAGAGCGCCTCGATGAACAGCGCGGGGTAGTGCAGAACGAGAAGCGCCAGCGCGCCAACCAACCCTACGGCACCGCCTTTGAACACATACTACGCGGCGTGTTTCCCGCCGGGCACCCCTATAGGCACTCGACCATCGGTTCCATGGAAGACCTCAACGCGGCATCGCTCGATGATGTCTACCAATGGTTCGAGGACTATTACGGTGCTTCAAACGTTGTCATCGCGCTTGCCGGAGATATTGACGTCGAGACGGCGAAGCCGCTGATGGAGAAGTATTACGGCGATGCGCCGGCAGGCGAACCCATCGCACGGCTCGACAAGTGGGTGCCGGAAATCCCCAGCAACCGTTATGAAGTGCTTCACGACCGTGCGGCCACGGGCCTCATTTACCGCGTCTGGCCGATTCCCTCGGACACCGAAGAGTCTGTTGCGCTTTCTCTTTGGGGTTCGGCCTTTGCCAGCGGTCGCACTTCGCCGCTCTACAAGGCGCTTGTCGAAGAGCACAAGCTCGCTTCGAGCGTCTCGGCGAATCCGTTCAGCTTCGAAATCGCCGGGCTGTTTTTTGTGACCCTGTCCCTATTGCCGGGCGCCGACCCCGACGAGGCGCGTCGAATTCTCGACGAGACATTTGCCGAGTTTCTGGAGAGCGGACCCGACCCCGCGCGGCTTGAACGCTTCAAAACGCAAAGTCTCACCGGCACTATCCGAGGTCTTGAACGTCCGGCAAGCAAGGCATCCACCCTCGTGAGCGGCGCGGTCTTTCACGATGATCCGGTGCACTTCAAGAAGGAGCTCGTGAGCGTGCAGAACGCTGATGCCGAGTCTCTCGATGCGATCGCCGAGGAGTGGCTGACGCGCCCCTACTACGAGTTGATCGGTTTACCCTTTGGCCAGTACACCTCGGCCGAGGAGGGAACAGACCGCTCCGCGCTGCCCGGCTTGGGTGAGCCATCCAACCTGCAGTTTCCGGAGATCGAAGAACGTGTGCTGGACAACGGCACCCGCCTCGTGCTGGCGCAACGCGAGAACTTGCCCATCACCGATGTCACCATTCGTTTCGGGTTTGGGAGCGTTGATGAACCCGAAGAGCTGCTTGGCGTGGCCTCGACCGCCTTCTCACAACTCACCAGCGGCACCGAGTCCCGCGATGCGGAGGCCATCAGCGTCGAGATCGAGCGCCTCGGTGGTTATGTGAGCCCCGGAACCGGTAGCGTGGCAAGCGATGTATCCACCGGCGGACTGACCGAAAACCTGCCTGAATTGCTTGCGCTGGTCGCCGATTTGTTGCAAAACCCCACCTATCCGGAGGATCGCTTGCAGATTCTCAAAGGGCAGTGGATTGCCGGCATTAAGCGCCAAATGTCAGATCCCCGGTCGGTGGCGACTGTGGCACTTGATGAACAGGTGTACGGCGCCGAGCATCCCTTCGGTCGGCGCAGCACGGAAGAACATGTGCAGGCTATTTCTCGCGATGCGCTCGCCGCCTATCATCGCGACATGGTGCTCGGCCAACCCTTCAACGTCTTCGCGGTTGGCAATGTCAGCATGGATGCGCTCGCCGAGATGATTGAGACTGCCTTTGCCGACTGGCCCACGGCGGAGCCGCGCAGCGCGCCTGCCGCGCCGGAAGTGGTGGCCATGCCGGATGACGTGCGCGTGTTTCTCATCGACATGCCGGGCACCGAGCAAAGCGTGATTCTGGCATCGCATGTGGCGTCTCCGACCCCCGTCGAGCCGGAAGTCGATGAGGCAATCGCTAACGAGATCATCGGCGGCAGTTTTGTCTCGCGTATTAACATGAATCTGCGCGAGGACAAGGCGTGGAGCTACGGTGCGAGAACGGGGCTCTCCACCAACATCTTTCAGCGCGAATTCAATGTCAGCGCGCCTGTACAGGTGGATAAGACTGCGGAGTCGTTGGCCGAGATCAACCGAGAACTCACCGAATTCCTCGCGGGTCACACGGCCTCCGAGGAAGAATTCCGGCTCGCCCTTGAACGCCGCATTCGTTCGCTCTCCTCAAGCTTCCAAACGGGACAGTCCCTGCTCGGCAGCCTCACCACCAGCGACTACCTGAATCGTCCTTGGGATCATCCGGTCATCTATGGCGAAGCGCTGACCGAAGTGACGCTCGAAGAAGTACGCGCGGCCGCCGAAGCGCTGATTCACCCGGAACGCCTGACCTATGTGGTCGCCGGCGACCTCTCGGTCATGGAAGACAGCGTGAGAGCACTCGGCCTGGGTGAAGTGATCGTCATAGACCCAGAAGGCAACCTCGTTGAAGCCAAATCCGAGGAGGCTGCGGCGGCGGCCCGAGGCTAACCTGGCAAAGCGGAGCGATAGGAGTAACGGCCGCGCGGCGCCTAGTCCAGTAGTTCGTCTAACTTCTCGTCGAGATGGTGCTGCCGAAGGTCGGTGGCGAGGATTTCGCCGGTGTTTGCATCAACGAGATAGTTCTTGGGCACACCCGTAACGCTGTAGACCTTGGGTGCCTCGGCGTCTTCCCCCATGCCGAGATTGAGCCAGGGAATCTCTTCCTCTTCCGAGGCAAGTTCCCAATCTTCGCGGTCGTTATCGATGGTGAAGGACACGATTTCGAAGCCCTTCGCCTTGTGTTCCTCGTAGGCCTGCTTCATGTGCGGTATCTCGACTCTGCAGGGACCGCACCAAGACGCCCAGAATTCGAGCAGCACCAGCTCGCATTCGTCACGCACATCGGATAGACGCACCGACTCGCCTTGTAGCGTCTCGGCGGTGAAATCGAGAATCTCGGTGCCCGTCGCGATCAACCTCGATTCGGCCCGCTTCTTTTCAGCCGCTTCGCTGCGCGCCAGCCGTTCGATCACCCAAGGATCCTCGGGTGTCATTTCCGCTAGTCCGCGAAGGGCCTCAAGCACCCAAGGTCCATGCAGCCAAGCCGACTCTATGACAAGACGACGCACCATGGGATCGGCGTGCGTGGTGGCGACTCGTGAGCGCGTATCGGTTTCTATGTCGTAGGTGCGGGTCGCCGCCGCAGAAGCGGCATCGACGCGCGCGCGGCGCGCTTCTTCGCTTTCGCCTTCCACCGTCTTCCACAAACGGACCTTCTCTGCCGTGGCGGCGCGATAGGCTTCAGACGTCTTCCATGAATTGAACACGGCATCGTTGTACTTGCCACCTCCAATCACAAAGCGCGCGCGCTCGTTCATGGTGAGGTGAAGCGCCCCCGATTCGAGGATCAGGCTCTGGCCTTTCACCGGAGCCATTCTTTGACCGGAACGTCCCGTGGCATTCAAGACGTAGAAGTACACGACACGCGGCTCTTTGACCGCGACCTCGATGGAGAAGGTACCGTCTGCCGCCACTGGAGCTTCGGCGAGCACGTTGATGCCCATTTTGTGCGGGTCACTCGACTGACTCGTCTCAGAGCCAGTTCTTGTCGCCGCCATCATTGCGCCGCCAGCAGCCCCGGCAGCGTTTCCATCTCCTTTCGGTTTCGGCGTCCAGAGCACGAAATCGCCGCTCGTATAGACTGCCGAGAGGTCGCCGGTGAGCACCATGCGTCCCTCGCCGCTGATCGCCGATGAACAGAGAAGGGTGAGAAGAATTCCACAGAAAGACTTACGAGCGCGTTGCATGACGGCGACTCAATTGCCCCCAATCGACATCTGAAAGCTCAGATTAAACACGCGCCCATAGAGAGGCGAAGCATCAGGACTCGATTGCGGAACCTGTTCTCCAAAGACGTACACCTTGGTTTCACCAAAGTCGTCTGTGAGGTTATTCACCGTGAACACAACCCGTCCGCCATCAAGAAACGCCGGGCTCGGCAGGAACCCGCCAGCACCAAATTGATAGCTGAGGGTCAGATCCAAGAGTTGCGGCGGTGTGTATTCGTTGGACACGCTCGCAAGCGTCCTGGTGGTCTCATCCGTCGTCAGGATATCCAAGCTCACTTGAAGCCCTCGATGGTTCCAGAAAAATTGTGCGTTGGTGCTTGAGCGCGGAATCACGCCGACAGCGGTTGTCCCATCCGCATGCGACAACACATTCACTGGATCGCCACCTGCCAATGGGTCTACGAGAAATTCATACTCGGTGGTCCTCGAATGCCACAGATGAACGCCAAACCGGCCCACCTGCGTGCCGCGTTCGTAAAACAACTCGTAATCCGCGCCTTTTCGATCAATTGAAGAAACATTGATCCAGCGACGCTCTTGAACGTAGAGATCCTCTTCGGGGATGTAGATGGTGTCGCTTGGCAAGTTGTTCGGGTCGATGAAGAAGTTCTCCAAACGATTGATTCGGTCCTTGTATTCGGTCTCGCTCCAAGTGGCCTTGAACCCGAGTCCCGGTAGGAATCTTGGTGTCAGTTCAAAGCCCCAACTCAGGGTGTCTGCGGTTTCAGGTTTCAAATCCGCGTTACCGCCCTCGATGACACGAATTTGGCGCTGCTGCAGGCTGCCGTCCGGGAGCTGCAGAAATATTCCGCGGAAAGGCTGACTCGGCCCTATGCCCGTTGCAACAATCACCTGATTCAATTGTGGTGCGACAAAAGCAGTCTGCTTGTTGATACGCAGCCGTAGGTCCGAAATTGGCGTAAAGTTCATGCCAACCCCATAGGTGAATTCTTTGCCGGCATCGCTCAATTCCTCGGCGGCCATGGGCCCGCCATCGGCCAGATTGAACACCACCGAAGGCTCATCATAAGAATCCCAGCGCCCGGAGAGGCTCAAAGAAAGCCCTTGCAATCCGGGGCGACCGTTTGCGGCGCCGATTACAGGAACCAGCGATTCGAAAAAGAGGGCCTGATTTGACCTTTCCGCATCCGTATCAAAATTATCCACTTGCCCAGTCGGGGAGTCGAAGTTCACAGCTTGAAACTCAGTCGCGGAATTCAGCACCAATTCTTCGTAGGAATAGCCAGCAAGCAGGCGCACCTCTCCCCCAGGCAGTGAGAGTACTTGGCCGCGAACCAATGCTTCGAATCGAGTCTGCTCATTGGTGCTCGATGCCGTCAAAGTGTTGAGATAGGGTGTGAGGTCGCCGAACGGATTGATCGCTGGGGGAGACGGAATCGCGCACCTCGAGGGAATCGGGAAGCCGAAGGACATACCCGGCGGGCTGTAAGTGCCGCCCCGCGCCGAACAGTCTGCTTCGGTTAAGCCTTGCACGGTTTGCGTGCGAAAAGCCAACCCCGGCCTCAGCGCTTGGCGATTGACCAGGTTCATATTCAAAGTATCCGACTCCCTCGTTACGCGACCGAAGCCGGTTTCCCATTCCCACCCGGTGTCTCCCAAAGCGCCTTGAAGGTCTATCCCGATATCCAGACTTTCGGTCTCTGTCTCCAATCTGGGCTGCGGCAAATCCCGACGCTGACCCCGAATGTGGACATTTCCTCCGAAGGGGTTATATGGATTCGCGCTGCCAAAGGTTTCCCCTGTAAGGGACACATAGCCGCGCTCATAGAGCGTGTCGCGATTTTCGTATCGAATCCTCAGCTCGGCACTCACATTCGCGCCGAAATCCTGTTCGACATTGAGTGTAAGCGTATCGCGCACCGATTCGGGAAGCACGCTGAAGCCGGCTTGGGTCTCAGGCCCCCAGTTCGGAATTTGAAATTCAGTAATCTCGTCGACACTGGAATTCTCACTGAATCCATCAGGAAGGATCGCATAACGTTCTTCTGTTGCTAACGCTCTCTCGTCAGGTGGAAGCGCAAAAAACTCGGCGCGAGTGAGCACATCTCCGTCCACTCTCCAGAGGATGGGAAGGGCACTCCCATCCGAAAGACAACAGAGCCGAACGTCATATCGCGGCCCTGAGAACATGGATTGCTGGAAGAGCGTGACATCTCGGTCGGCCGCGTCCATACCCGAATGATCTGTGCGTTGCGCGCTGGCACGAATGCGCGTGTCTTCCCCCAGCGAAAAACCGCCCGAGACAGACCCCTGAATCTCGTCGAACCCTTCCTCGCTGGGCCAATTGTAATTGAGGCTCAATTCAAGGCCCTGATAATCCTTGCGCGTGATGATGTTAATGACGCCCCCGACGGCATCAGAGCCATAGATTGCAGAGGCTCCGTCGAGAAGCACTTCGATCCGCTCTACCAGCGCCAGCGGAATCTGAGACACATCGCTGACGCCGCCGAGAAGTCCGCTGTGGCCTATGCGCTTGCCGTCAATCAAGACAAGCGTTGATTCGCTTCCCAGTCCGCGCAAATTCACGGTCGAAGCACCGGCAAAGTTGGTGGCAGTATTCAGGCCGCTTCCAAATCTCTCTTGCGTTGGGTTGGAATTCTGCGGCAACTGCCGGAGCACGCGTTCCAGCGTGACTTCACCGGTCGAACGAATGAAGTCTTCATCCAAGACGATGAGATTTCCCGCAATCTCTCCAGGGGTTCTTTGCAGGCGAGACCCAGTGACCACGACTTCCTCGATTTCCGTTTGAGGAACGACAGGCGCCGCTTCGAGTTCAGTCGCTTCGATTGTCTGCTCCTGCGTCTCGTCTTCATCGGCCTCCTCCGCTTCTTGGGAGATGGCGGCGCTCGGCAGCGCCAAAGCGCAAACAGCGAACGAGAGTAGAATTACCTCACGCAGACTAGGCAAGCGCTCGGCGAGCAAGTGATTCCGTATGAACATCAGTATATTCCCCTCTGGATGTCATATAGTTGAACGGATTATATACCCTATGGGTGCAAGCAAGCCGCATGTTGTTTCTTGTCCTAGGCACGAAACGACCAAGCGTGAGGCGTTGACCTGTTTACCTTTCATTGGACGATGAAAGTGCCGACCGCCAATACGTCTCTACAGAGGTGCCAATCCCTTGAATCAACGTCGGCGACCCCAAGGCTTGGGACATCCCACAGTTCCGACATGGCGCGAAGGGGCATTCTTTCGCTGGTCTGCTTCGCTTCAATGCTTGGTTGTGGCGGCGGTGGCGGCGGAACCGCCGATAACCCGCCACCGGCGACACACCCGACCACGCCTCCCCCTCCGCCAACCCCCCAATCGCTAGGTTTTACCGATGTCACGGCAGACTCCGGTATAGGCTTTGCGGTTGGATACGACTTCCCCCTCAGTAATATCGAAGTTGAATACGTGGCGCCGAGCGGTGTAGCGGCCGGCGACTATGACGACGACGGGCTCATCGACTTGGTTGTGGTTCGCGGTGACGCGGGTGCCAATCTCCTCTATCGAAATCTCGACGGGCTTCGCTTTCAGGAGGTCGCCAGCCAAGCCGGAATCGCTTGGAGCCCAGCGCCGGGAGGGATATCCCGGTCCGCCTCGGCCGGGCTTGCCGACCTCGACGGCGACGGGGACTTGGACCTCTTCCTGCCCGGTATGGGTCATGATCCTTCGGTCCTCTACCGCAACAACGGCGACGGCACCTTTTCCGATGTCACCCCCGGCTCGGGCCTTGATCTCATAGAATCCGAGTTCAACATCTCGCCAGCCTTCGGAGATTACGATCTTGACGGGGACCTCGACATGTTGCTGGCGCACTGGGGCACGCGAATCGACCGGTCCAACCCATCCATTGAATCCGAGCACCTCTGGCGCAACGATACGGATGCAGTCGGCATGCTGTTCACGCCCGTCACGATTGAATCAGGTCTGGCACCTTCGATTGTCGCTCCGGATGATCCCTTAATCTCGCTAGATAGCGACGATTACAGCTTCGCGCCCAGCTTTGCGCGCATCAACGAGGACAGGTATCCGGACCTACTGATGGTTGCCGACTTCAATCACACCCAAGTGTTTCGCAACCAGCTTGATGGGAGCTTTCGCAATGTCACCGATTACGATGTCATGATCGATGGCAACGGCATGGGCTCGGCGCTCGGTGACTATGACGGCGACGGGGATCTCGATTGGTTCGTGAGCAGCATTCTCGCGACAGGCTCCGATGTGCCGGACCATATCTCGTCGATCGGCAACCGGCTGTACCGCAACGAAGGCGGCCGATTCTCGGATGTCACGGAGCTTGCGGGCGTGGCGGATGGCGGCTGGGGATGGGGCAGTTGCTTCATGGATTTTGAAAACGACGGAGACTTGGACATCTATCACACAAATGGCTGGTCAGGAGCCGACGAAATCGGCGCATTCTCGAACGATACGAGTCGCGCCTTTGTCTCTGATGGTGAGGGCAGCTTCGCGGAAAAGGCGAGCGAACTCGGGCTCGACGACACCTACAATGGCCGCGGCGTGGTGTGCGCGGACTTCGACAACGATGGAGACGTGGATATCTTGCAGCTTCACACTAGCACCGAGGCTTCCGCTACGCTGTGGCGAAATGACAGCCAGGGGAACAAGTATCTGTCCGTGAAATTGCGCGGCGAGGTACCCAACACAGCGGCGGTGGGCGCGCGCATTCGAATACGTGCGGGCGGGAAGGATCAGATGCGCGAAATAGTGCTCGGCAGCAATTATCTCTCTCACAACCCAACCAATCAGTATTTCGGCTTGGGCAACTCAGAGCGCATAGAGACGCTGACGGTAGAATGGCCTGATGGTAGCGAAACGCTCATGCAGGATCTGGAAGTGAACCAGCGACTGACGATTAGCCATCCGCGCAGGTAGGGGTATGCCCTGATTAAATCCAAGCAACGCAGTAGGCGAATCCGAGACTAAACCGAGAACAATAGAATAATGTCGAAGCCCGCTTCACCCCAATTTGCGCCGATTGTGCTCGCATTGATGACACTTTTGGTGCCGCTTTGCCCGCACGCCAATGCGGTTTTCCCCCAGTACGTGATCGTTGGAGACTTGAGTGACCTCTTGCAATCAGGTGAAGCGGTCCTGACCCGTTCAACGGCGGTGCTCGGAGCTTCCGAAGACCTGGCCCGCGTGCCGATCGCAGACGGTTTGTTCGAGATTCGCGGCGACTTTAGCCACGGCGGACGCGTGAATCTCGGCATTTACGACCAAGAAGACGAATTCAAAGCCTCCGCACAGTTCATCCTCGAACCCGCGCAAATCCAAGTGTCATATGTGGGCGGCGTCTCCGCGCTTCAGGTTCGTGGCGGCCCGTATCACCAGCGGGTGGTCGAAAGCTGGGAGCAGAGCGAGACATACCTTGAAGCAAAGGAAGCCTATGCGGAGGTCATGGATGCCAAGAAGGACTTCAAGCAAGGCGACGAAGGCTTTCAGGAACTCATGGATCTAGCTTGGGAAAGATACGAGGCTCTGAACGAAATCAGGCGCGAAGCCCTGCTGCGTATCGCCGAATCGGGGGACGACCCGCTCGCGAGCCTCTATGCCGTCGAACTCGGCGCTCTAGGCGGCGCGGAGGCCGTCACGCGGCTTGATGAATTGCGCCTTGTCCTTGGGGACCATCCCACGCTCATTGCCACGCGCAGCCGCAAGGCCAAGGGCCTTGAAATGCGCGACGCTTACGAGGCGATGGGAGAAGGTTCGCAGGTTGAGGATTTCTCCAGTGTTGGACTTGATGGTCAGCTCTATTCCCTACAGGATGCGCTCGATTCGAACCAGTACGTGCTGGTCGAATTCTGGGCCTCCTGGTGCGGACCCTGTCGGGCAACGAACCCGGAACTCATCCTCAGCTACGAAACTTACGGCGAACAAGGCTTTGAAGTGTTCGCCTTCTCGTTGGACGATGACCGTGAAGACTGGGAGCTGGCTTCGATAGAGGATGAGATCCCTTGGATCAATACCAGCGACCTCAAGGCCTACGACAGTGAAGTGCCAACCCAGTTCGGCGTGCTCGCCATCCCCATGAACTATCTTGTGGATAGCGAGGGCGTGGTGGTTGCCAAAAACCTTCGCGGCGAAACGCTCGATGAGAAGCTGATCGAGCTGTTCGAGTAGTTCCTTTGGAACGAGGGTTCGGTTGAGTTGGAGTGTCTATGCCGCCGAAGGCCAAGAGAGAAAATGCCTTCGGGCTGACGCAGGCAGTCGCATCGTCGGCCAGTCGTATGAATAATTCCGACGACTTTTCGAGGCTGCAATATGAACGTCATAGGCAAAACAATCACCGCTTCCGTCACCCCTCCCCAAGAGAATAGGGGGGTCTATCTATCTTGTGCAAAGCATGGCGCACACAGCAGGAGCGATAGAGAGATGCGCGCAGCCAAGCCATGAACTTGCCCGGCCCCAAGAAAATTCGAAGATTTCGAACTGATGGTCAACTTCCGATTCTTCACCGCTCATGATCATTCCGGTGTGAACTCTTCGGTGCGCGTCCCCTTGCGCGCCGATTCACTCCAAGAAGCGCAGCAGAAAGGGGATTAGCACGGTCATCAATGAGACGGATATCGCCGTGAGCACCGCAATAGTCCAGCGCCAATTACGTTCAATCTTCGCGTCGAGAATTTCAAATTTGTTTTCGAGCTTGTTGTCGAGCTTGTCAAATTGAGCACGAGTCTTCTCGTGCTCGCGCTGGTTTTCGCGACGTGTTTCTTTCAGCACTTTATCAATGTGCTTGTTCTGATCCGAGAAAAGTCTCCCCATCAGTTCAATCAGCGCAGCCGATTGATCCGCATCAAACCCTCCCTTGCCGAGCTTGTCGACCATGCTTGGATAGTCTTGCAGTTGTACGGTCATGAGTATACGCCCCCAGAGGCTCAAATCGAGCAAAGATCGTGCGCTTGTCCGCCGCTCGCGAATAGCGGAAATCGCCCATAATTGATGTGGGATATTTGCCCGACAATCAAGATGGCGCGGAACGGGCAGGGATTCGATTGTTCGTCATTTGTTCCGTAAGAGGAGCGAGTGATGCTTCGCGAAACGATCTTTACGCGCACACCTAAAATAGTGGCTATGTACAGAGTCATTCGCAGATGAAGTTCAGTCCGCACACAGCCATCGCGGTCGTGATTGCGAACATGATCGGGGCGGGGGTGTTTACCAGCCTTGGGTTTCAACTGGTTGATTTCCGCTCCGGATTCGTGATTCTCATGCTTTGGGTGGTGGGCGGTGTCACTGCCCTTTGCGGTGCGCTCAGCTACGCTGAACTCGGTGCGGCGTTGCCGAGATCTGGTGGCGAATACAATTTTCTTTCGCGCATCTATCATCCTGGCGTCGGTTTCGCAGCCGGATGGATATCGGCCACCATCGGCTTCGCGGCCCCCACCGCGCTGGTGGCCTTGACCTTTGGCGTGTATCTCGAAGCGGTTTTTTCGTCGCTTGATCGTCACTGGCTCGCCTTTGGGATCATCCTTATACTCACGCTTGCGCATAGCGCGACGCGCAAGCTGAGCGGGCAGACGCAACGCTGGTTCACGTCCATCAAAATTCTTCTTATCCTCGCCTTCTGCGCGGCTGGCTGGCTCTTGGCTCCGGAGCTGCAAGCACCCGGCTTCCTTCCGAACGAAGGCGACTTCGCTCTCATCACCAGTGGTGCCTTCGCCGTGGCGCTCATCTATGTCAACTACGCCTACACCGGCTGGAACGCCGCCACCTACCTGACGGGAGAACTTGAGGATCCGCAGCGCAGTCTCTCGCGGGTGCTGATCCTCGGCACCCTGGCCGTGACCTTGCTCTACCTGCTCTTGAACATCACATTTCTTCTGCTTGCCCCAATACAAGCCTTGGCCGGACAGGAAGAAATTGGTCACATAGCTGCGAGCCACGCATTCGGGGCGGCTGGTGGAGACATCATGGGGATCATTCTCGCGCTGTTGTTCATTTCCACCGCGAGTGCCATGATCATGGCGGGGCCGCGCACGCTTCAATGTGTTGGGCAGGACTTTCCTCTTTTCGGGATTCTATCCAAGACCAATCAGCATGGCGTACCCAATATCGCCATCTACGTGCTAGGTGTTCTGTCCCTCATCTTCGTGATCAGCGCAACGCTCGAACAAGTCCTTGTATTTGGAGGATTCACGCTCGGCATTTCCAGCTTTCTCTCGGTCTTGGGCGTATTCGTCCTCAGGGTCAGGGAACCCGCACTCGACCGTCCATATCGAATCCCTTGGTACCCCCTTCCTCCGCTGGTGTTCCTGCTTGTCACCGGATGGACACTGGTCTACATCGCGATTGAACGGCCCGCGGAAGCTCTTTGGAGCATGGCGATTCTCGCCGCAGGGGTGGTCATGTACCTTGCGAACCTTCTTGCGGGCAAGCTCGCGGCGCGCTGAGACGGCTCGGCCATCGCCGCCTTCAGATTATGCTCGGTATCACCAGCAGATCTCACTCTGGCCTCTGATCTCTGCTTCCGATACACACTGGCCCGTGCTCTTGCTGTAAACCTTGGCAAAAATTGTCCGATACGGACTCCGCAAAGCCTGTAACATTTCGCGGCTTATCTTGAGACTCGCATCCCCGCGTGACGCCAAGTCCTTCCGCAAGTACGCCTCGCCAAGAGTTGCGCCAATCCATGCGCGAACTGGGTGCCTTGCTGCGCCTGTCTTGGCCAATTGCGGTGACCCAAGTCACGCAAATGAGCATGGGCGTGATGGATACCGTCATGTCCAGCCGTTTAGGGCCCATCGAAGTGAGTGGCGTTCAGCTTGGCGGGGCGCTCTTCTGGCCGGCGCTTTTGCTGGTCTCGGGTGTCGCCATGGCCTTGACCCCCTCGGTTTCGCAACTCCGCGGTGCCGGGCGCACGGATTCGATTGCCGAAGTGGCGCGACAGACCCTGTGGATCATGCTTGGCATGGGGCTATTGCTTGTCGCCTTCATGCGCAACGTCGAACCACTTTACTTGTATTTTGAAGTCGATCCACAAGCGGTGGAAGTCGCCACCTCCTATCTGCATGCGCTGAGTTTCGGGGTGGTGCAGTTCATGATGTACTTCTCGCTGCGCTATCTGTGCGACGGCATGTCGTGGACCAAGCCAGCCATGCTGATCGCGCTTATTGCCGTCAGTCTGAAGCTGCCGCTCAACCTTCTGTTCATATACGGCGCCTTTGGTTTCCCTGGGATGGGGGGTGAAGGTTGCGGCTGGTCGAGCGCTCTGGTCATGACGGCGCAACTCATCGCCATGCTGGTGGTGGTGTCCAAGGGCCGCATCGCCCATCTCGGCGTGTTCAACAGCTTCTCACGCCCGCGTTTCGGAGAAATGGCGCGAATATTCAAACTGGGTCTGCCGATCGGTGCCGGCATTTCGCTGGAGATCGCCGTTTTTTCAGTGACAACCATACTAGTGGCAAAGCTCGGCGTGCTGTCGCTCAATGCGCATGCCGTGGCCGCAAGCATTTCCGCTATCCTCTTCATGCTGCCGTTGGCTTTGGGTATGGGCGCGACCATTCGTGTCGGCTTCTTCGCCGGCGGCAGAGACTTTGTGAACATGCGACGTGCCATCCAAGTGGTGCTCATCGCCGCCATGGTCGTGGCGGTCGTACTGTTAAGCTCGCTCGCCGTATTGCGTTTTGAAGTGGCCAGCCTCTATACCGCCGTGCCCGAAGTCATCACGCTCGCGGCGAACCTACTCTTGATCGTCGCCCTCTATCAGCTTGTGGATGACGTTCAGGTCGTCGCCATCGGCGCATTGCGCGGCCTTAAGGATACGCGCACCCCCATGTTCGTTTCGCTGATTGCCTATTGGGTGATCGGCCTGCCGCTCGGCGTGCTCTTGGCCTTCGGCTACGAGGGCGCACCACTCTTCGGCATGGGCATCGATTGGCAAGTCTCTCTCGTCGGCAATGGTGTCATGGGCCTCTGGTGGGGACTTGTCGTCGGACTGGTGGTTGCATCGGCCGCATTGCTCGGGCGCGTACGCTATCTGATGAAGCGTCCCGAGAGAATCATCGCGCTGTCGCATACTTGAGCGCTGGCAGGGGTGCCTTGTTGTAGGTCATTGGTCAGGCTATGAAAGCGCATCGTTTGCATTTGGACACGGGACACATCGCTTGGTACGAATGGGGTGAGCGCGGCCACCCGAAGAGCCCCTTCACCCTGCTGTTTCTGCATGCGACCGGCTTTCATTCGCAATGCTGGAGACAGATCATCGCGGCACTGCCGACCGAGCAGCACATCATTGGCGCCGATCTTCGCGGACACGGCAACAGCAGCAAGGAACTGCACAGTGACTGGAGCGCGTTCGGCCAAGATATGGCACTGCTCGTCGAACATCTCGAACTTGATCGGATTATCGGCGTGGGTCATTCCATGGGGGGCTACACCACGCTGATGATGACCTCGATGCAACCTGAACGATTCCGCGGCGCCATCCTGCTCGACCCGGTCATCGTGGATCCCAAGACCTATGAAGATACGTCCGTGTATGGCAGCGACCCCAAGGAACATCACGCCGCGAGGCGACGCAACCACTGGCGTGATTGGCAAGAGATGTTCGATTCGTTCAAGTCGCGCCATCCCTTCTCACTCTGGGATGAACGTGTCTTGCGCGACTACTGCGAGTTTGGACTCAGACCTTGCGGCGATGGAAAAGACGGTTATGAACTGGCGTGTCCGCCACTTGTCGAAGCCAACGTGTATGTCAACTCGGCTGCGCAAAGCCCCTACCATCTGCTCGGCAGCATCAGCACGCTCACTTGGGTCGTGCGTGGCCGCGAACGGGATTGGGAAGCCATGAAGAGAGCCGGCAGATTCGACTTCATCGGATCGCCAACTTGGCGAGAGCTCGCCAACCGCCTAGCAAACAGCAAGGACATCTACTGGGGCGACCTAACCCACTTCATTCCCATGCAGGCCCCGGAACGCGTCGCAAACCTGATTCAGGAATTTATCGGCGCACTCAAACCCCCCTCTTGAGAAGGGGGTTTCCTCGGTCATCTTCGGTCGTCGGTTGCGCGGCTATAATACTGGTTGATCACCCCTCCACAAAAGGAACAACCCCTTGAGACCATTTCTGGCTTCCGCATCCGGCTTGGCGTTGCTGCTGGTCAGCCTCAATGCGATTGCGGCACCTCCCGGTTCGCGAGATGAGATGAGCGAGCGCCTAGCTCGTGCGGGTGATGTCTGCCTTGAGGGAGAGGACTGCGGCGTGACGGCACTGGTGATGGCTGCGGGCAATCGCAGCGGGCAAGAAATCTACGACTCTTTTTGTTTTGCCTGCCATGCGACCGGCGTGTCCGAGGCACCGATTCTCGGCGACGGGCCCGCATGGGCGAATCGCTTGGAAAAGGGCATGGATGAACTCTGGCAAACCACGCTCGCGGGCATAAATCTGATGCCGGAGCGGGGCAGTTGTGTGAACTGTACCGACGAAGAGCTGCGCGGCGCGCTCGATTACATGCTTGAGCCGGTCTTGAGCGACTAACTCGCGCGGCATCTGTGCGGCAATTATCTGAAACCCGTTCCAGGGGCATGGCTGTGCCGCCAACGCAAATCGCACGTATGCGAATCGCGATTCTCGCCACTAGGTTCAATGAAGAACTGGTGGACACACTCGTGAGGGATGCGTACCAGACCCTGCTTGGGCTCGGTGCCGACCGAGACAAGATCGCGCAATTTCGCGTTCCGGGAAGCCTTGAACTGCCAACGGCCGCCGCGTGGCTCGGCGAGACCGGCGACTACGACGGCATCATCGCACTCGGCGTGGTCATTCGCGGCGAAACCTCGCACTTCGACTACGTCTGCCAAGGGGCCGCGCAGGGCCTCACGCACGTCTCCATCGAATCAGGCCTCCCAGTTATGTTCGGCGTCCTCACCACGGACACCCGCGAACAAGCCATCGCCAGAATCCAAGGCCCCGTAGAACACAAGGGCGCTGACGTAGCGCGAGGCGTGGTAGAGATGATCGCCCTACGCACCGCCATGGAAAAGTGAGTCTTCCCACGTCGGTCAAGCGCGAGCACTCGCGGCGGCTCGCCACCCAAGCCCTTTATAAACAGCACTTCCACCCGCTTCGGGTTCAGGAGTTGATCACCGAGTTCCGCACGGCGCCGAGCTATGGTGACTGCGACAAATCCTACTTCCTGTCTCTCATGCGCGGCACCAACCGGGAGCGGGCGCTGCTCGACGAGCGCCTGTCCCCGCTGCTTGACCGCGACTTGGCCGCGCTCGACCCCATAGAACACGCCTTGCTGCTAATTGGCGCCTTCGAGCTCGTGTTTTCGCCGGATGTTCCGGCGCGCGTCGTTATCGACCAAGGGGTGCGCCTCGCCAAACAGTTTGGTGCAACCGGCAGCCACGCCTACATCAACGCGGTGCTTGACCAGATCGCGCACCAAGTGCGGTGCGACGAGTTTATTCAGCAGGAACTACCATGCCTCACGAGTTCGAACTCATAGCGCAAATCCTGCGCGGCTTGGGGGATTCGGAGGAGCTCCTACTCGGGCCCGGTGACGACTGCGCGCTCGTGTCGCTCGCGCCAGACCACCTGCTCGCAAGTTCTATCGACAGTTTCTCTGAGGGTCGCCATTTTCCTCAGGCCGCCGACCCTTGGCTGGTCGCGCAGCGCTGCCTGCGCGCCTCGCTCTCAGATCTGGCAGCGATGGGCGGGACACCGGTGTTCGCCTTGATTTCGCTGACGATGCCAAATGCTGATGTGAATTGGCTTGCAGACTTCGTCGAAGGCATTCGAGCTGCCGCTTCCGAGTTTGGCTGTCCCATCGCGGGAGGCAATCTCTCTCAAGGCGAACTTCACATCGCCATCTCGGTGCATGGTTCGCTTCGGCAGCAAGCCGCCTTGACAAGATCGGGCGCCCAAGTTGGAGAAGAGGTGTTTGTGAGCGGGGTGCTAGGTGGCGCTGCCGCCGCCTTGGAATGCCTCACCCAAGCGCGTCATCGTGAAACACTCGCGTTGCAGACTCGCGGCGAGCGCCAGCATCCCCTCAATCGCTATTGGCTGCCGGAGCCGAGGCTTGCATTGGGTCAAGCGCTGATTGGCAAGGCGAGCGCCGCGATCGACATCTCCGATGGCCTCTACGCTGATGCTTGGCATCTCGCCGATGCGAGTCAAACCGGGATTCGCATGGATGCGGCATCGCTGCCGCTCATCGCAGATGCCGCGCAAAGCGACGACTACGAACTCCTGTTCACCGCGCCGCGTTCGGCGCGCTCTATCATCGACAGGCTTGGCGATGCGCTTGATTTGGCCATCACGCTGATCGGCGAAACCACGCTTGAGGTCGGTGTCTGGGTCGATGATCAGAAAATTCCGAAGGAAGTCTCCGGATACAAGCACTTTTGATAATCGCTCTCGCTAACTGACCTCGTTCATTGCGCCCGTCTTGACATCGTAGACAAAACCGCGAATCGAGTCCTTGAACCGGATGAAGGGGCAGGCCTTGATGCGACGAATCGATTGCCGGACATCTTCTTCTTCGTCCGCGAAGGCCTCTAGGGCGAACGCCGGACGCAAGCCGGTTTCGGCCTCTATTTCCGCCTTCAATTGATCATCGCTGAAGGTCGTCATGCCACACTCGGTATGGTGGATGAGAATGATCTCCTTTGTGCCCAACAGACGCTGCGAGATCAGCAGCGAACGCAGCACATCGTCCGTGACCACGCCGCCGGCATTGCGAATCACGTGAGCATCGCCTTCTTCAAGCCCAAGCAGCCGACCGGTTTCGATACGTGCGTCCATGCAGGTGACCACCGCGACCCCTTTCGAGGGACGACCGGGGCGGTCCGCTTTGTCAAATCGCTTGGCGTAGTCGGCGTTGTTGGCCAGGAGCTCTTCGGTGGCTGACACAGTTCAATCCCAAATATCTTAGATTCGGTAGGTGGTTTCAGTCATGAGCTTCGATACGAGGCGCATGAGTTTTTTCACGCCATGCGGGAACGGCAGGCCGCCGGCCCCCAAGGCGTTGCTGCCGTGCCTCGATTCCTCCTCGCGCATAGCGGTCAGCACAGCCCGGCTGCGCGCATCTTCGAGCGGCAATGATTCTATGTGACGGTCCAAGTGGGCGCATACCTCATCTTCGGTGGCCGATACAAACCCCAGCCCGATCCTTCGATCCAGCAGCCCGACACCGCTGCCAAGAAGGAACGAAGCCGCGTAGAAGGCGGGGTTCAAGACGCTCGGTTTGCCGCCAAGTTCATCGAGACGCTCCGCGCACCAGGACAAGTGATCCTGTTCTTCATTCGCGGCCAACTGAAGATGCGCTTTCATTTCCTTTGAGCGACTGGTCAAAGCCTGCCCCTCGTAGAGTGCTTGTGCGCAAACCTCCCCAGTGTGATTGACGCGCATCAGCCCTTCGGCGTGACGCCGCTGCGTCTCATCGAACAGCGCCGCTTGATCCTGTTCAATCTCCAAATCTCTCGCCGGCGAAGGCCGGGCGGCTGCGGATGGCACGCCCGAAAGCGAACGCAATATGCGATCAGCCGACACTATCATCCGATCCAACATCCCGTCCAAACCCTGCATGAAACTTACTCACCCCCTCGGTTGCTGAGCAAATGCCGTCAATCCATGGTGGGTCAGTATAAACGCAGCGAGCTCCACTTCCTCTTGATTGCCGAGCAACAGATACTTCATGTCATGATCAAAGAGATGCAGAGAGTCTCTCAGGCCCTCAAGCTTGATATTCAAATGCGCGGTTGGCCGTTCCGGATTGCGCTCGCTGACCAGATTCACGCGAACCGCGACCAAGCCGTCCTCTAGGTGACGCACAAAGCTCGAACGCAACAGGCGACGAAAGGCCTGTTCGCCGATCGACAACAACTCCCCATCGGTCAGCATGCTGATGGTGGCGTTTCTCGCACAGCCTCGGATCAGACTATCTTCGCCAAAGAACTCTCCCGGTCCCAGTATGGCAAGCGTGACTTGATTCGATATTCGCGCCTGACCGGTCTTGATCACATGAAGCCGCGACGAGGGTTCACCGACCCGGCCTATGACCTGCCGGGTGCTGACTTCCTCGACTTGAAATTCTCGAAACAGGTCCCTCAGCGTCGATGGCGTGAGATCCGCCATCAAGGCGCTACCGAGGAAAACCTTCATCCAAGCGCTCTTGTCGGTCGCTCCGATTGGAGTGACCTGTACGCTCCCGGCGTGACGCTCCACCTCGGTGTCAACCACCAGAATGCGCGCCTTGGAACGGGTGAGGATGTGCACATCCAAAACCTCCGATTTCAACAGAGACCGACGCGCACGCGGATCGCGATGGTCGATAGTTTCAAGAACTTGCGTCTGGCGTTTACCCGGCACGCAGATCTGCACGTTCCCTTCCAGCAGGAAACACTGGCCGCGCATGGACGGCCCGCGTACTTCAAAGCGCCGACCCGCAGCGATGGTCAGTTCTCGGCAACACCTGACCAGATCCATGAGTTGTTGTCCGCTCAAGCGGCTGTATGGTTCAAGTCGCCTCAATTCAAAGGCTTTCATAAGAGTGGGTCCCCCAGTCGAAAAGAACCCCCATCCTGCCGCAAAGAGACGATATACCCGTGTAGGATTTCTCGGTCAATTTACGTGAGTTTTTCTCCCGATCAAACCCTCGTTTTCTCTCGGGCCACAGCGCGGAAGCCGATATCTGTCCTGAACTTCCCTCCGGGCCAATCGATACGCTTCACCGATGCATAGGCCAGCGCCTGCGCCTGCGAGACCGACTCGCCGAAGGCCGTCACGCACAGCACACGGCCGCCGGTCGTCACGACCCCGCCATCGCGCATCGCCGTACCGGCATGAAACACCTTGACATCTTCCGACAACCCTTCAAGCCCAGAGATGCCCTCGCCCTTGGGATATTCGCCTGGATACCCCTCCGCCACCATGACAACGCCGAGCGCGGGACGACTGTCCCAAGCCAAGGCATGTTGATTGAGCTTGCCTTGAAGCGCAGCCACACAAGCCCCGATCAAATCGCCCTTCAACCGCATGAGCAGTGGTTGCGCCTCTGGATCGCCAAGGCGCACATTGAACTCTATGACAAATGGATCGCCGTCGGGAGAAATCATCAGACCAGCATAGAGAAAGCCCTTGTAGGGCGTGCCCCGCTCGCGCATGCCGTCAAGGGTCGGCTGGATCACTCGGCGCATGATTCTCTCATGCACCTCGGGTGTCACAACAGGTGCCGGCGAATAGGCCCCCATTCCGCCCGTATTGGGGCCCTTGTCGCCGTCGAATCGCGCCTTGTGATCTTGAGAAGTCGCAAGCGGAAGCGCGGTCCGCCCATCGCAAAGGCAAATGAAGCTCGCTTCCTCCCCGCGCAGAAATTCTTCGATCACCAGCCGTCGCCCGGCCTCGCCGAACTTGCCAGTCTGTAAAGAATCTCGTACCGCTTGGCGGGCGGACTGTTCGTCCTCGCAAATGGTCACGCCCTTGCCTGCGGCGAGGCCGTCCGCCTTCACCACCAAAGGCGTCGGCATGGAAGCGATCGCCGCGTCGCCCTGGTGGACGGATTCCACCAGATGATATCCGGCGGTGGGAATGCCTTGACTGTGCAAGAATTCTTTGGTGAACGACTTGCTGCCCTCAAGCATCGCCGCTGACTGGCTCGGGCCGAAGCACGCAAGTCCTTGCGCATCGAATGCCTCACAAATACCCGCCACCAGCGGTGCCTCGGGACCCACGATGGTCAGCCCAACGCCCTCTCGTTTGGCCAGCGTGATCAACCCTTGGGTATCGCCGACCTCGACCTCAACATTGCGCACGCGCGGCTCAAGGTGTGTTCCAGCATTGCCCGGCGCCACCAGCACTTCCTCGACGGTGCTTGACTTGGCGGCGCACCAGGCAAGCGCATGTTCCCGCCCGCCGGCTCCAACGACGAGTACCTTCATGCTTGCCACCCGCTCGCTGTCACTGCCAGTTCGTTCACTAGTGCCGAAAGTGACGATAGCCGGTGAACACCATCGCCATCCCATGTTCATTGGCCGCCTCTATAGACTCGTCGTCTCGTCGCGAGCCACCCGGCTGAATGATCGCGGTGATGCCGTTCTCCGCTGCGAGGTCTACAGTGTCGCGGAAGGGAAAGAAGGCATCCGAAGCCAGTACCGCCCCGCTCGTTTTAAGACCCATTTCCTCCGCCCTTAAGAGCGCAATGCGCGCACTGGTGACGCGATTTGGCTGTCCTCCACCTATGCCGATGGTGCCTACGTTTCGTGCGAAGACGATCGCATTGGATTTGACGGCAGAAACCACCTTGAAGGCAAACACCAGGTCTCGTTGCTCGGCTTTGGACGGCGACCTACTGGTTACCACCTGAAGCTCCTCCTCCTTGAGCAGCAGCGTGTCAGCGTCTTGAATCAACATGCCGCCACTCACGCGTCGATACTCGCGCCCACGCAAGCGCGGCTCGCGAAACCCAACTTCAAGCACGCGCAGATTCTTGGAGCGTTTTGCGGCTTTGCGGGCGGCCTTGGAGATCTCGGGGGCCACCAAGACTTCCACGAATTGCTCATCGACAATCGCCGACATGCAATCTCCGTCCAAAGGACGATTGAAAGCAATAATCCCACCAAAGGCGGAGACTGGATCGCTTGTGTGCGCCTTTTGCCAAGCAGTCAGCAGATCCTCGGCGCAGGCCACCCCACAAGGGTTGGCATGCTTTACGATCACGCAGCACGGATGCTCGAACTGGCGTACGCAAGCGAGCGCGGCATCCGCATCCATGATGTTGTTGTAGGAGAGTTCCTTGCCTTGAATCTGCTTCGACGCGACGAGTGAACCTTCATGTACGACACGCATATCGCGAAACAGCTCGGCACCTTGATGTGGGTTTTCGCCGTAACGCAGCGCACTCACAAACTCGAAGTACGGCTCCATCTGCGCGCCTCCCGAAAGATACTCGTGAATCGCCTGGTCATAGCGCGCGGTGCGCGCAAAGGCCTTGCCCGCGAGCTCGTTTCGTAGCGCATCGTTCGTCCCTCCCTGTTCGATCTCCGCAAGCAGCCGCGCGTAGTCGGCCGGATCGATGACCACGGTGATGAAGGCGTGATTCTTGGCGGCGCTGCGAATCATCGCTGGTCCGCCAATGTCGATATGCTCAATGGCCTCTGCGCGGGTCACATCGGGGCGCTTGATGACGGACTCGAATGGGTAGAGGTTCGCCACCACCAGGTCGATGGGCTCTATACCATGCTCGCGCATTGCCTCGCCATCCATGTCGCGGCGCGCGAGTATGCCGCCATGCACCTTGGGGTGCAAGGTCTTGACCCGTCCCTGCATGAGTTCGGGAAAGCCCGTGTAATCCGCCACCGCTCTGACCGGCAGCCCGAAATCGAGGATCGTCTTCGCCGTGCCTCCGGAGGCGAGAATTTCAACGCCGGCGGCGACGAGTCCGCGCGCAAGGTCTTCAAGACCGGTCTTGTTCGATACACTGATGAGCGCGCGCTGTATCCTGCACTTCAATTTGAACAACCGGGCGATGAGTTTCTTGAGAGAGAATCATACATTGGACAGACGAACTTCTCGCGGACCCATGGACCGCAGGGGCGAGGCATGCGCACGCTTGGCATAGAAACCTCCTGCGACGATACGGGTGTCGCCATCTTCGACCCAGAGCACGGTCTCATCGCCGAAGCCTTGGCGTCGCAAACCGAAATTCATCAAGCATTCGGCGGCGTCGTACCGGAACTCGCCTCACGCGACCACATCCGCAAGTTGTCTCCCTTGCTCAAACGAGTACTTGAGCAGGCCGAAATAGGGCTCAAGGACCTCACTGGCATCGCCTACACGGCCGGCCCCGGCCTTCCCGGAGCGCTCATGACTGGAGCCGCCTTCGGGCGTTCCTTGGCGCAAGCCTTGCGCATTCCATCGATTGGCGTGCATCACATGGAGGGTCATTTGCTCGCGCCCTTTCTCGCCGATGAGCCGCCCGAATTCCCGTTTCTCGCGCTGCTGGTGTCTGGAGGGCATACACAGATCCTGCGTGCCGATGCCATTGGTCAGTACGAAATCTTGGGTGAGACGCTTGATGATGCCTGTGGCGAGGCGTTTGACAAGGTTGCTCGTCTCCTTGGCCTTGGTTTTCCCGGCGGCCCGGAAATCTCCAAGCTTGCCGGCAAGGGCAATCCCAAGGCGTTTTCGTTCCCGAGACCCATGACTGACCGGCCCGGTCTCGACCTCAGCTTCAGTGGATTGAAGACGGCGCTTCGTACAACCGTTGCCGATCACGCTCCGCTTAATCAAGCCCGTGCGGCCGATATGGCTGCAAGTTTTGAACAAGCCATCGTGGATACGCTTCGCATCAAAGTGGAGCGGACGGTTGCAACAACTGGCATCCACGATCTGGTGGTGGCCGGAGGGGTGAGTGCCAACCGCCGCCTTCGGCAAGAATTCGACCAGAAACTCGATGCCCGGGTGCTATTTCCGGCACCAAGCCTTTGTACCGACAACGGTGCCATGATCGCGTTTGCCGGTCATTGGCGCCTCGTCCAAGGCTTCCTCGAACCACTGGCGATTACGACACGTCCGAGATGGCCGCTTGAGGCGTTGCGGCAAGATTTCGAGGTGTGTGACAGCGCAGCCATCCGCATTGAAAGCCAACGCTGAGCCCCGCCAAGGGCAGAGATACCTGTTGGCTGAATTCGCCGAGATAGGGCATCAGGCACTCGCTGTACCTCACGCCGGCCACTAGCACCAACTGCTCCGAGTATGGAAGCTTGCACCGCGCTTCCTCAGCGATGCGCCGCGCCCAACTGCGCCGCTGCCTGACGCGCATGGCGGGTACCTCGAGTTGGTACGGAGAGATGAACCGGGTCGGATTCACCAACCCGTACTTGGCACTCAACAGCAGCCACGGGCAATGCTGACTCTCGACGTAGGCCCTCGCCAGCTTGAACCAGGTTGAGGTGCAAAGCTCGCGCGCAGGCGCGGCGTGTCTGAGCTGTGCGCCGGCGAGTGCCAGCAGCATGAATCTTTTCACCTTGTTGTCGGGTGTGTGCGCTTGGATGTTCATCATTACAATCGATCCTGTGAGCCGAGGCTGCGATGAAACAACACTTTGAAATGTCTCGTTTGCGACATTGACCCAGTTTTGTGTAAGCCATTTGCCCTCTGTCGGCTAATCTTCGGAATTCTTCCGTATCGGGCGTCATGGCCCGACTTGATCGACCTTTTGCTACACTCGAATCAAGAATCTGTGGATCAATCCCATGACACGCCAGAAAACTCGGCGCGGCAGCTCGCTTCTCGCATTGCTCTGTGTCTGTCTCACGCCGCCCGGTCTGTTGGCGGCTGCGACACCGCTTGAAGCCTTGCTAGAGCACATAGACCAAGCCGCCGCTTTGATGGAGGCCGATGTGATCGACTGGCGCAGGGACATTCACCAGAACCCCGAGCTCTCCAATCGTGAATTTCGCACCGGTGCGCTGGTTGCCGAGCACCTCTCGACGCTCGGCATGGAGGTGAGCACGGGGGTCGCGCACACCGGCGTGGTCGGTGTGCTGCGCGGCAGTCTGCCCGGACCGGTGGTGGCGCTGCGCGCTGACATGGATGCCCTGCCGGTGGTTGAACAGACGGGACTGCCCTTCGCCTCGACGGTCACCGCCGAATACGATGGCAGCCAAGTGGGCGTGATGCATGCATGCGGGCACGATGCCCATGTGGCGACGCTCATGGGCGTGGCGAGCATATTGACCGAGCTACAGGAACAATTGCCCGGTACCGTCAAGTTCATATTCCAGCCGGCCGAAGAGGGACCGCCTCCCGGAGAAGAAGGCGGTGCCGACATGATGATTCGAGAAGGTGCGCTACGCGCACCCGATGCGGAAGCCATCTTCGCGCTGCACGTCGGTCAAAGCCTCCCGGTGGGTCAAGCGGCGTTGCGTCCCGGTGCGATGATGGCCGCCGCCCAGTCCATGCGAATCACCGTCAAGGGCCGCCAAACCCACGGCGCTTCCCCCTGGTCGGGCGTGGACCCCATCGTCATTGGCGCGCAAATCGTCTCCGCATTGCAAACCATCGTCAGCCGTAACGTAGACATTACCGAACTGCCGACCGTGGTCACCGTAGGCACCTTTCATTCGGGCACGCGCTACAACATCGTGCCCGCCGAGGCCGTGCTGACCGGCACGATTCGAACCTTCGATCCCGAAACAAAAGCGCAAGTCAATAAGCTCATCCGGCAGATAGCCTCGGGGGTCGGCACCGCGATGGGCGCTGATGTCGAAGTCGACATCGCGGCCGGTATCCCGGTGACGGCCAATGATCACGCCTTAACGGAGTTTGCGGTGCCCGTGCTGCGGCGGGTCTACGGCGACCAGGGCGTGCTTGAATCTCCGCTCATCACTGGGGCGGAGGATTTCTCCTACTTCCAAAAGGAGATCCCCGGCGTGTACTACTTCGTCGGCGCGCGGTCTCCGCAAGTCTCGGAGGTGGACGCCGTGCCCAATCACTCGCCCTTTTTCACCATTGATGAGGATGTGTTGGTGCTCGCGGTGCGGGGTTTGGCATCACTGGCCGTGGAATACCTGTCTCGCGAGAATCACTGAACGTCTCTATTCTGGTCACTGCCTTCACGCATGAGGCCGCGAGTACATCTCTGTGCGCTGCACGAAGAAGGCGATCAAGCCAACCGTGCACCAGCAGCCGAGAATGATCCATTCGGCTGGCCATGCTAGGGCCGATGGGCTTGGCGGCAGGAAGAGAAGAAACAGGACGGCGAACGCCGCGATGCAGACCCAGGCGACTAGGCGACCGAACGGCACCACGAAGGGACGCGGCATGTCTGCCTCCTTGCGTCGCAAGGCCAGAAAGGCAACGCCAACCATCAAGTAGGCAATGATCAGCGAGAAACTGCTGACATTGATCAGCCAATTCAGCACCGCTCTGCCCAGCCAGGGAGAGGTGCAGGATAAGAGACCGATGAAGAAGATGGCGGCATAGGGGGTTCGGTAGCGTGCGTGTAGACGCCCAAACATCTTCGGCAGCATGCCGGACTGAGAGAGCGCGTAGATCACCCTGCTTCCACCGACGATGAACGCGTTCCAACTCGAAAGTATGCCCGCGATGCCGCCTAAGACCACCAAGGCGCCGGCGGTCTCCGAGTCCCAGAAATGGGTTGCCGTATCGGCGGTGGCCATAAAACCAGAATTCTTTTCCGGACCAAGCGCTACAGCGGTGATGATGAGGACATAAAAGGCGATCGCGAGAAAGACCGAGAACACCAAGACTTGGCCGATGCGATTGGGCGGCAGGTCGATCTCTTCGGCGGACTGTGGAATCACATCGAATCCGACGAGCATCACCGGCACGATCACCAGCACCACCAGAAACCCGCCGACACCGGTCGCGAAGAGGGGTTCGATGTCAATAAGCGACCCCGCTTTGATGGCGCCGGTGGCCAGCAGCAAGGCCGTGAATACGATGCCGAGGGTGATGAGGGATTGCGCGATGGCCGCGACGCGTATGCCAAAGAAGTTCACCAAGGTCATGACCAACGCCGCGCCCACGCCGATGAGCGCGGAGCCCAAATCTACCTCGTATCCTGCCATATCCCACAATGGGAAGAAGCGCATCTCGGGAAACAAGTATTGCAGTGCGACTGGCAAGGCGGTTGATTCGAACATGCAGACGCCGACATAGGCCAACAAGAGCGCGAAGGTACAGACGAAACTCGCACCCACGCCCAGCGCGCGCAGCGTATAGACATGCTCGCCGCCAACTTTCGGCATGGCCGCCGCGAGCTCGGCATAAAGCAGCCCAATCAAGAGCACTACCAAGCCACCCAAGGCAAACGCCAAGGCCGCCCCCAAACTTCCAGCTTGGGAGACCCATTGACCAGACAGCAACACCCAACTCCACCCGATCATCGCTCCAAAAGAGAGCGTCAATACCTCGCGGTTCCTCAATACCTTAAGGAGCCTAGGATTCGATTCATTCATACCAAAAGAGTACCAGAACCCCCCGTCATATGGGTCAAATCTAAATCGAGAAGCAAACGATCCAACTTAACTCTCTCCTCAAGAGCGGAGTATGCGCTTCTATTTGCGGGACAGTACAATATGCGCTTGTTCGCACTCGCCAATGGAGGCGGGGATACATGGCTGATCCCAATGCCGCGGAGATCTTCGCTCGTGCCGACGATCTGCGCATTCGCTGGACCAACATCGCCGTTGAGTTCCTCACGAAACACGAAGTACGGCCTTACCATGTGTCCTTGGCAAGTCTCGCGGCGGCTATATTCGCGGGCGTCACGGTGTCGCAAGGTCATCTTTCTTGGGGTGCGGTTCTGTTCGTGATTACCTATGCCTGTGGGCATCTCGCGCGCGAATACATGCGGGAATCCGGTGGCGGGCCGGGCCTCATCGAAGGACCGGTCACCACCACCTTGGCTGAAGGCCTCATTTACGCGGGTCTCGCCGCGCACCTCGCCTCGGCCAGCTCGTCCTTTCTCGCTGCACTCTTAGTCGTCACCCTAGTCGCCCATACGCTTTCCACCTTCCTCGCCAACGAAGCCGAGCGCCACGGACGGAGCGTGAGCCTCTGGTGGACCTCTTCGGCCATCACCGCCCTAATCATCGCGCTCTTTTTGTTTTTGAACCAAGTGGTGATCCTGATACTACTGCTCGCCATTCTCAAGGCCTGCGCTTGTGTCTATCTCTTTCTCGAATCCTCTGATATCGGCGAACAGCGTCGCGACGACGCCTAGTTCTCCGACGATCATAGGCGACAACTGGAGATTTCGGTGTATCCCGGACATTGGTCGAAGACGAAACCCTCGGAAATAGCAGTGACCCTCACGGGACCCGGCAGCGCGGCGGCTGCCCAGCTCACTTGGCGAGAACTCGACGACCGGTCAAATCAAATCGCCCAATATCTTTACGCGCAAGGACTGAGGCGTGGCGACCATATCGCCATCTTTATGGAGAACAATCTCGCCTACTTCGAGGTCGTATGGGCGGCGCTGCGATCAGGCCTATTGCTCACGCCTGTGAACCGCTACCTCACGGGTGAAGAAGCTGGCTACATAGTCAACGACTGCGATGCCAAGGCCTGCATCTCATCGGCGCGAGTTGCGGAGGCCGCGGTAGATCTGCCCCAACACGCCCCCAAATGTGCGCACTGGCTCATGGTAGATGGAACTCTAGAAGGATTAGCGGACGGCTATCAGAGCTATGAAACCGTTCGCGATGCCAGTTCATCTGAGCGACTCTCGCAGCAGCCTTCCGGAGGCTTCATGTTCTATTCCTCCGGCACAACCGGACGACCCAAGGGAATCGTGCGAGCGCTTCCGGACACGATGATCGATGAGGTCCAGGACTCGCCGGTGAGCGGATTGCAATCGATACTTTGGGGGTTTGGTCCCTCAACTAGATATCTCTCGCCGGCACCCCTATACCATTCGGCACCCATCTCCTTTTGTATCGCTGCGCAAACCTTGGGTGGCCAAGTCGTCGCAATGCCGCGCTTTGACCCCGTCGACGCCCTGAACGCCATTCAAGACCACGAGGTCACTCACAGCCAGTGGGTACCCACCATGTTCACGCGCATGCTCAAACTCGACGAAGAAACACGAACCAGCTTCGACCTTTCCTCGCATCGGGCGGCCATTCACGCGGCGGCACCCTGTCCGCGTGAGGTCAAGCAGCAAATGATGGACTGGTGGGGACCCATCATCTACGAATACTACGCAGGCAGCGAACTCAACGGCTTCACCCATGTGACGCCTGAAGAGTGGCTCGCACGCCCCGGCACGGTCGGCAAATCACTCATGGGGCCGGTCCACATTTGCGATGAAGGCGGCGAGGAATTGCCCAAGGGCGAACAGGGCATCATCTACTTTGAGCAGCCCGAAATCGCCTACCAGTATTACAAGGATGAGCAGAAGACCAAGGATTCGCGGCATCCCAATCATGCCAACTGGACGGCGCTCGGCGATGTCGGCTATGTCGATGAGGAAGGTTATCTGTTCCTCACCGACCGGGCGACCTTCATGATCGTTTCGGGCGGCGTGAACATCTATCCGCAGGAAATAGAGGATCTATTGATTCTGCACCCCAAGGTCGATGATGTGGCCGTTGTGGGTGTGCCCAACGAAGAGATGGGCGAGGAAGTCAAGGCCGTGGTGCAACTCGTGCAAGCGGTCTCGCCGTCGGATGAGGTTCAGCATGAACTCTTGGAGTTTGCAAGAGAACGACTCGCGCACTACAAGTGCCCGAAGAGCATCGACTTCGATCCGCAGTTGCCTCGCCTTCCCACCGGGAAGCTGTATAAGCGGCTGTTGAAAGATCGCTACTGGGGCCGACATGACACGCGCATTGTCTAGGATTCTCGTCAGCCTGTGCTGCTGCGCGTTGGTATCGGCCTGCAGCATTTTTCCCTTCGGTGGGCGCTCGGATATAGACGGCATTCCAACCCGTCCCATCTCTGAATTGATGAAGATTCCCGAACCCACCCCGCGTTGGGAACCTCGCGCCGAGCTCGGCAATCACAGCCCCTACGAGGTGTTCGGGGAGACCTATAGCGTACTCGGCACGGCGGAAGGCTATTCGGAAACCGGCATCGCTTCTTGGTACGGAACCAAGTTCCACGGCCGCAAGACCTCCTCCGGCGAACCCTACGATGTCTATAAGATCACCGCCGCGCACAAGTCCTTGCCGCTACCGACCTATGTGAAGGTCACGAATCTTGAGAATGATCGAACCCTAGTGGTGCGCGTCAACGACCGGGGTCCCTTCGTCAGAGGTCGCATCATAGACCTCTCCTACGCCGCCGCCGTGCAGCTCGGGGTGTTTCCGAAAGGCACTGCGCGCGTGTTGGTCGAGACTGTGCCGGTCGAAAAGCAATCTTTTCTCTCGCGAATGTTCTCGAGCAGTTCCGGCGCGTCCAGGAAATCGAGCAAGAAGGACAGTTATTTCCTCCAAGCCGGTGCCTTCGCATCGCGCGCAAATGCGCAAGCGCTTGCGGAAAGGATACGGCGGCAAGAACTTGGCGGGGCATCAACCGAATCTTCCAATGCCGACCGATTGTTTCGCGTTTTGGTTGGTCCCTTCGCAACTCGAGGGGAGGCCGAATATGCCAAACAGAGGCTGCTCGACAGGCTCGGCATCCGCGCTCTGACCATTGACTGAACTTTAGCGAGAACTCCTATGCACACCGCAAGGTTGACAGCGATTCTGCTCATCTTGAGCTTTCTCACCACCAGTGCGACCCTAGAGGCGCAGCCGAGGAACTTCGCACCCAGAGCACCCCAAGTGCCCGCCGGTGCCTGGCTGGTGGGAGATGCCAATTCGGGCAGCGTCATCGCCTCGGTGAACGAAGATGAACGCCTGTCACCCGCCAGTCTGACCAAGATCATGACCGGCGTGATTGCGGCCGAACAGATCAATCTCGGCAGATTCTCCTTGGGCGATATGGTGCCGGTGAGCGTCAAGGCATGGAAGGCCGAAGGCTCGCGCATGTTCATCCGCGAAGGGACGCAAGTAAAGCTTGAGGACCTATTGCGCGGAATCGTCATTCAATCCGGCAATGATGCCAGCATCGCGGTGGCCGAATATATCGCCGGTTCCGAGGATGCCTTCGCGGACATGATGAACGCCAAGGCGGAATCGCTCGGCATGACCAACACCCACTACATGAATTCAACCGGACTGGAACATCCGGACCAATACACGACCGCAAAGGATCTCTTTATTCTCAGCCAACACCTGATCGACGCCTTCCCGGACCACTACGCCTATTACGCGGAGACCGAATTCACCTATAACGATATTCGCCAACCGAATCGAAACAGCCTGCTCTTTGAGGGCCGGGGTGTTGACGGGATCAAGACGGGTTTTACCGACGCTGCGGGCTATTGCTTGGTGGCTTCTTCCGTCGAGCGCAATATGCGGCTTATCGCGGTGGTATTGAAGACCGCCAGCACGTCTGCGCGTACCCGCGCCGTGCGCAGCCTGCTGACCTGGGGATTCAACTTCCACGAGACCACTCGCATCGTTGACCCACGCGTCCCGCTCATGACGGCGCAAGTCTGGTACGGGCTGGAGCCGCAGGTCAACCTAGGTGTGCCGAATTCTCCCTTGGTGACCATTCCGCGAGGACGCAAGCAGGAGATAGACTTGGTGTTCGACGTGCCGCCAAATCTTGAAGCGCCCATCGAACAAGACCAAGAAGTCGGTCGCGCCATCTTGAAACTCGACGAGGACGAACTGCTCAATCTGCCCTTGATCGCGCTTTCGGGGGTCGAGGAAGCGGGCTTCTTCGAGCGCATCTACGACGGCACGGTGCTGTTTTTCCGCGGCCTGTTTGAGTAGGGGAGGGCGTCCTCTATGGGCGGCAAATCGAGCGTCGCCCTTCGGCAAATTGGGCGTAGTCAGTACGCGGACGTGTTTCGCGCCATGCGCAACTTCACCAATAGTCGCATCGCCTCCGAGACGCGCGCAAGCATCCCCGACGAGCTTTGGCTGACCGAACACGAACCCGTGTTCACCCAAGGCCAGGCGGGCCGGGCGGAGTATCTCCTGAATCCGGGCGACATCCCGGTCATTCAAACCGACCGCGGAGGCCAGGTGACCTACCACGGTCCCGGACAGGCCGTGGTGTACTTGATGGTGGACCTGCCAAGGGCTGGACTCGGCATACGATCACTGGTAACGCTCATTCAAGATGCCATCATCTCGGTACTTGCCGACTACGGCGTTTCGGCAAGCTGTCGAAAGGGTGCGCCGGGTGTCTTTGTTGAAGATGCCAAGATTGCCTCGCTCGGCCTGCGCATCCGCAGGGGATGTTCTTATCACGGACTGTCGCTCAACGTCGATATGGATCTTGAACCTTTCTCGCGCATCCACCCCTGCGGATTCACCGGCCTCTGCATGACGCACCTACGCGAGCTCGCGACCCCCACTCCCACACTCGCCGAAGTAGAGCAAAAGCTCGCAACCGCCTGCACCGAGAGGATTCCAAAAGGGACTGTATCGTCTGAACACCCGCACATCCTTGTATAATCACCCCTGACCGATCAGTCAATCCAGACGCATCGTCCAGAGAGCTTAATACTTCCAATCGCATGTCGTTAAGACGCCACCTTTGACAAGGATCAGCACGCCAATTCACGCTTGGGCGATACGCACCTTGGCCGCACTTTACTAGACGAAACTTTCAAGAGAGATGATTCAAGTCAAGCGCGGAATCGACTTGCCGATCGAGGGGATTCCGCGTCAGGACATATCGCCCGCTGCCTCCCTATCGAGCGTCGCTATCCTGGGCGTTGATTTTCACGGCATGCGCCCGAGTATGACGGTGCGTGAAGGCGACCGGATAGAGGTCGGCGAAACCTTGTTCGAAGACCGAAAAACGCCCGGTGTCAGCTACACTTCGCCAGCCACCGGTCGCATCGCAGCCATCAATCGCGGTGCCAAGCGTGCGCTCCTTTCGGTCGAAATCGATATTGAAGACGAAGCGACCGAAACTCCCTTCATAGAAAGCCCCGCGAGCCTCAGCGCCCTCTCGCGCGAATCCATAATCCGGCAACTCATCAAATCAGGCCTCTGGGTCGCCCTCAGAACCCGACCCTTCAGCCGCGTGCCCAGCCCCGCTGGGCAACCGCACTCCATCTTCGTCACTGCTATGGACACAAACCCTTTGGCGGCCAATGCCAACCTCATCATCGCCAATCGATCAGAAGACTTTGCCTTTGGCATCCAAGTCTTGACGCGCCTCACCGAAGGGCCGGTATTTGTCTGCATGAACGCGGAAGGACCAGCCCCGGATGTGGATCAAGATCGCGTTCGCCTTGAGCGCTTCCAAGGACCGCACCCCTCAGGCCTCGCCGGCACCCACATTCACTTTCTCGACCCCGTCGATTCCCGCAAGACCGTCTGGTCGATCGGTTATCAGGAGGTGATCGCCATCGGCAGGCTCTTCTCCGAAGGCATCCTCGATCTGCGCCGCGTCATCGCCTTGGGCGGCCCTGGCATCAAAGACCCAAGACTTATCGAAACGCGCGTCGGCGCCAGCATTGTCGACTTGCTACTAGGACAATTCGCCGAACACGGCGGCAAGCGCATGCGCGCCATCTCGGGATCGGTCTTGAGCGGACATCAGACCGCCGGCCCCTTGGCCTTCCTAGGCCGCCTGCACACCCAAGTCACTGTTCTCCTTGAAGACACTGAACGCAAATTGTTCGGCTACCTGACGCCGGGCATGGACAAGCACTCGGTATTCCCCATTTATCTCTCCCATTGGCTCGGTCTTCGGCCCAATTTCACCACCACTTCCAACGGCAGTCCGCGCGCCATGGTGCCGATCGGCACCTACGAGAAGGTCATGCCGCTCGATGTCCTGCCGACCCAACTCTTGCGCGCGCTGCTCGTCGGCGACATAGACTCCGCCATCGGCCTCGGCTGCCTTGAACTCGACGAGGAGGACTTGGCGCTGTGCACCTACGCCTGCCCGGCCAAGTACGAGTACGGACCCGTCCTGCGCTCCATGCTGACGACTATCGAGAAGGAGGGCTAGCGAATGAGTCTGCGCGGCTTTCTCGACACCATTGCCCCCCACTTCGAGAAGGGCGGCAAATTACAGTCCCTTTATCCCCTCTATGAAGCCATAGACACGGCCCTCTATTCGCCCGGCACCGTCACCGACGGCCCCTCCCATGTGCGCGACGGATTGGACCTTAAGCGCATCATGATCACCGTCTGGCTGTGCGCCTTCATCCCAGGCATCTTCGGCGCCTGGAACGTCGGCTACCACGCCAATCTGGCCATGTCCGCAAGCGGCATAGAGACGGTCGACAACTGGCGCGGCTTTTTTCTGGACTTCCTGACCAACTACGACCCCGCGAGCACTTGGGACAATCTCATTCACGGGCTCGCCTACTTCATCCCGCTCTACATGGTCGTATTCCTCTCCGGAATCTTCTTCGAGATCCTCTTCGCCGCCAAGCGCGGCCATGAGGTCAACGAAGGCTTTTTCGTCACCAGCATTCTCTACACGCTGATTCTGCCCGCCGATATCCCCCTCTGGATCGCCGCCACTGGCATCATCTTCGGCGTGGTGATCGGCAAGGAGGTCTTCGGTGGCACTGGCAAGAACTTCCTGAATCCCGCCTGCACCGGCCGCGCCTTCGTCTACTTTGCCTATCCGGCCGACATGACCGGCGACAGCGTCTGGGTGGCAGTTGACGGTTTCACAAGGGCGACACCGCTTGGCAATGCCGCCATCGGCGACCCCTATGGAGTCTACTGGCTCGATGCCTTCCTCGGCGTGATTCCGGGCAGCCTGGGCGAGACCTCGACACTGGCCATCTTGATCGCCGCGGCCATACTGCTCGCCAATCGCATCGCCTCTTGGCGGGTGATGGCGGGCGTGGTGCTCGGCATGGTGGGCACGGTGGTGCTCTTCAATTGGCTCGGGTCGGATTCGACGAATCCCATGTTCGCCATGCCTTGGCACTGGCATCTGGTCATCGGCGGCTTCGCCTTCGGCACCGTGTTCATGGCCACCGACCCGGTCTCCGCCGCCATGACCGACCGCGGACGCTGGATCTACGGCGCACTCATAGGCTTCATGTGCGCGCTCATACGCATCGTCAATCCGGCCTTTCCCGAAGGCATGATGTTGGCGATTCTCTTTGGTAATCTGTTTGCACCGCTGATCGATTATTGTGTCGTGCAATCAAACATAAAGAGGAGGCTTGCCCGTGCCGGTCGGACCCCGTGAGGGCATAAGAAACATCCTAGTGGTGTCGGTGGTGGTCTGCCTGCTGTGCTCGATCATCGTCTCCTTCATGGCCGTGAGTCTGAAGCCCTCGCAGGATGCCAACAAGGAACTCGATCGCAAGCAGAACATCCTGCGCGCCGCCGGTCTCCTGCCCGCCGATGCCACCACCGATACCCAGGGTCGTGGCGCGGCGGAGCTCTTCAAGGATTTTGAAGTGCGCGCGGTGAATCTCGAAACCGGCCAATTCACCGACGCGGTTGATCCCACAACCTACGATCAACAACGCGCCGCACGCATCGCGGCGACTTCTCGCAACCTGAACGCCAAGGAAGATATCGCCACCCTTGGCCGACGAGAGAACGTCGGCCTTGCCTACTTCAAGCTCGATGAATCCCGCGAGATCGAGCGGCTTGTCATTCCGGTGCGCGGTTATGGGCTTTGGGGTACGCTGTTTGGTTTTCTTGCCATTGATCGGGATCTCACTTCCGCCGCTGGACTTTCGTTTTACACCCACAAGGAGACCCCCGGCCTCGGCGGCGAGGTGGACAATGAAAACTGGAAAGCGAGCTGGGCCGGCATACCGCTCTTTGACAACGAAGGCGACCCGTCCGTCACACTCGTCAAGATGCGTACGGACAATCCGAGCGAGATAGACGCCCTCTCCGGCGCCACCATCACCAGCCGAGGCGTGCAAAACCTCATCGCCTTTTGGACTGGCGACTTGGGCTACGGCCCCATGCTCGACCGCCTCAAAGCGGAAACCTAAAGGATCAAGACAATGGCCACCGGCAAAAAAGTCCTCGTCGACCCAATCTTCGACAACAACCCCATCGCCCTGCAAGTACTCGGCATCTGTTCGGCTTTGGCGGTCACCATCAGCATGTCTAATACCTTGGTCATGTGCGCGGCGGTCATTTTTGTCACCACCCTCTCCAACGTGGCTGTCTCCTTGGTGCGCAACCATGTGCCCACCAACATCCGTATTATCGTGCAGATGACCATCATCGCCTCGCTGGTGATCGTCGTGGACCAAATATTACAGGCACTCGTTTACGACATCAGCAAGCGTCTTTCGGTGTTTGTCGGCCTGATCATCACCAACTGCATCGTCTTGGGGCGCGCCGAAGCCTTCGCTATGCAAAACCCGCCCGGTCTCTCCGCCCTCGACGGACTCGGCAACGCCTTGGGGTACAGCGTCATACTGCTCTTGGTCGCCATCTTTCGCGAGCCCTTGGGGGCCGGCACGCTCATGGGCATCGAAATCCTAAAGACCGTCAACAACGGCGGCTGGTTCGTGCCCAACGGCCTCATGCTGCTCTCGCCCTCGGCCTTCTTTATCATCGGCCTGCTCATCTGGGCGCTTCGCGAATGGAAGCCGGAGCAGGCGGAAGAACCCGAATTCGAGATCGCGCCCAATCTACAATACCGGGAGGCCTACTAGATGCTGGAGCAGTATCTGGGCCTCTTTGTCCAGGCCATATTCGTTGAGAATATGGCGCTCACCTATTTCTTGGGAATGTGTACCTTCATCGCCATTTCCAAGAAGATCGAGACCGCCTTGGGCCTCGGCATCGCCGTGATCCTGGTCTTGGCCATCACCACGCCCGTCAATAACCTGATTTACAACCTGCTGCTGCGCGAAGGTGCGCTCTCTTGGGCTGGATTTCCCAATGTGGACCTGAGCTTCTTGGGCTATCTCTCTTACATCGGCGTGATCGCGGCCATGGTGCAGATCCTTGAGATGTTCCTCGACAAATTCGTGCCGATTCTCTACAACGCGCTCGGCGTCTTCCTGCCGCTGATCACGGTGAATTGCGCGATTCTCGGCGCTTCCCTCTTTATGGTTGAGCGCGATTACACCTTCGTTGAAAGCACCGTCTTTGGTGCCGGTGCCGGCATCGGCTGGGCACTGGCAATTGTCGCCCTCGCCGGTGTGCGCGAAAAGATGAAATACAGCGATGTCCCCAAGGGACTGCGCGGCCTCGGAATTACTTTTATTACCGTTGGGCTCATCGCGCTCTGCTTCATGTCTTTCGGCGGCATCGACATTTGATTCGAGCCCACAACAAATACGTCTAAAGAGACCAACGCATGCTGAACGCAACTGTTCTTCTTGGTGTGGCCATGTTCACCGGCACCGTGCTCTTCCTGGTGGCGATCATCCTAGCGGCGCGCGCGCGCTTGGTGGCGAGCGGCGATGTGGATATCAGCATCAATGAAGAATCCACCCTATCAGTCCCGGCTGGCGACAAGCTGCTAGGCACGCTCGCCGCGAGGGGCATCTTTCTTTCGAGCGCCTGCGGGGGAGGCGGCACCTGCGGCCAATGCCGCTGCCAAGTCTTCGAAGGCGGCGGTTCGATAATCTCCACCGAAGAAGGCCATTTCTCGCGTCGCGAGATTCGCGAGCAATGGCGGCTTTCCTGCCAGGTCGCGGTCAAGCAGTCCATGCGCATTCAAGTCCCAGAGGACGCCTTCGGTGTGCAGCGCTGGGAATGCGAGGTGATGGACAATCACAATGTCGCGACGTTTATCAAGGAACTCAACCTGAAGCTGCCCGAAGGCGAGGACGTCAATTTCAAGGCCGGCGGCTTCGTGCAGCTTGAGATTCCGCCCTACGACATGCACTACCGCGACATCGAGGTTGAAGATGAGTACGGCGGCGACTGGGACCGCTTTCGCGTCTGGGACAACGAATGCCATGTGGCCGAGCCGACCATCCGCGCCTACTCCATGGCCAACTACCCCGAAGAGAGGGGCATATTGAAGTTCAATATCCGCGTCGCCTCGCCACCTCCGGGCACGAGTTTCCCGCCCGGCAAGATGTCTTCCTACTGCTTCAAGCTCAAGGCGGGCGACAAGGTGACCGTGTTTGGCCCCTATGGTGAGTTCTTCGTAAACGATACTGATGCCGAGAAGATCTGGATCGGCGGCGGCGCCGGCATGGCGCCGCTTCGCTCGCAGATATTCGATGAACTCAAGCGGCGCGGCCGCAAGACCAAGATGAGCTACTGGTACGGCGCGCGCAGCCTGCGCGAGATGTTCTACGTCGAAGAATTCGACGAGCTCTCCAAGGAATTCCCCAACTTCGAATGGCATGTCGCCCTATCAGACCCATTGCCCGAAGATGACTGGAGCGGCCACCTAGGATTTATTCACCAGGTTGTTCTAGACCATTACCTCGCCGACCACCCCGCCCCCGAAGACTGCGAGTACTACCTCTGCGGCCCACCCCCCATGATCGCCGCCGTGCTCTCAACCTTAGAAAGCTTGGGCGTAGAACCCGAACAAATAAAATTTGATGACTTTGGTTCGTAGCCGGTCGGGCGAAAACCGGTCCGGCGCAGCCGGAACCGAAGCACCGCTTCGGCAGGTTTGAGCGCCCGCCAGAGACGGCGGGGCTTGGGGCGGTTGCGGGACAGCACACTAGGAACCAGAACTAATCCTGACGCGCACCCCGGACGAGCAGATGCTGCCGGTCGTGGCGAATCGACTGATTGTGGCTGCGCTCAAGGGGAGCCAACCCGTAGGTGTATCACTGCCCCGTATCCACCCAAAGGTGATGTCGCGGCATGCCATGGCATTATTTACTTGTTTTCACCAACAAATCCCGAAGCAAGTGCAGAAGAGGCATGCGCTTCCCTTGGGAGGGCGCTGAGAAAACCAGCGTGGCGACGTTTTTCGGTGAGGGGGAAACTGGCGACAACCCCAGTTCGAAGCGCCGCTACTTCCGAGGCCCCTGCCTAGGCAACTTCACCTGACTCATGGGATACCCTGCGGCTTCGGGCAACACCAGATAGAAGTCATCACCTAGCTGCACTCTTTTCGGCAAGACTTCAACAACCCGCGATCCCCGCGCGGAATCAACCGCCATGGCGACAGTCTCGGACAGGCCGAGCTTATGCAGATTGCAGAGCGTCGGAAAGATGATGTTGTGCGTTCCATTCTCGGCGGCTTGGACAGCATCTCTCGGCCGAATCCACAGTGAATCGACCGATTCATGCCCGTCATGCATCAACAGCTGATCTGCTGGCGCGGGGACGAGGAAGAACTGGGTGTCGTAGCGGCGGGCCGTGATCGCCGGCGTGATCCAGTGTGCGAAGTGGACCAACAGATCGCAAGCAAGCCGCAAGCCTTCGGCGCTGAGAAAGTCATGGAGGCTTGACTCCCCTTGTTGAATTCGATCACGCCAATGCACAAGTCTGGGCAAGTCCGCGCCGCTCACCAGCGAGTCTTGCTCCGCCCTGCGCGCAATCAGCACACCACACTCCTCAAAGGCTTCGCGCAACGCTGCAACGCGGTACACGGAGAGATCGTCATCAAGGCCGTCACAGAGGTCCAAGAGCTTTGGATCCGCATCCTGCGGATCAATTTTTCCGCCAGGAAAAACAAACGCGCCCGACATGAATTCCATGCCTTCATGACGCCTGATCATAAATACTTCAAGCCCGCACCGGCCGTCCCGAATGGCCAACACTGTCGCCGCCGGCTCAGGCACCGCCGGAGCTTTCCCGCTACGCAACTGCTCGTTCGATTCCCATATCGCCAAGAAGGTTACCGGAATTCCCCAACAAATGCGCGAAGCGCATTGCTCTGCTTCAAAGGGCGAGTAACCCGTGCGGTCACGGGGACAGGCGCCTCAGAGGGTGCGGTCACGGGGACAGGCACCTTGAAGGGGACAGGCGGGCGCCTTGAGGGGGACAGGCGCCTCAGAAAGGACAGGCTTCCCCATACCACCCTCTGATTGCCGACCACCCCGCCGCGCACGTACTATTCCCGCTTCCCTCAAAGATCACATTCAATGACCGACTACTCCTACATCCTAGTGGACACCCCCGCCGAATCTGTCAACCGCATCACTCTCAATCGGCCCAACAAACGTAACGCCCTCTCCAACGCCCTGCGTTGCGAACTCTTCGCCGAACTCGAACGCGCGGACAAGGATCCGAACGTCCACGTCACCATCATTCGCGGCGCCGGAAGTGCATTCAGCGCAGGCTACGACCTGACCTCGCTTTCGAGTGGTGAATCTCAAACTGAACCCTTCTATACAGCTGGCGGTCTCGCGCACTGGCCACGGCATGTGGTCGATGGATGCTTCTGGATCTGGGATCTCGCCAAGCCTGTAATCGCACAGGTGCACGGTTACTGTCTCGCCGGAGGGACTGAATTGGCCCAGTCCTGCGATCTCATTTACGTCGCCGACGATGCCCAGGTCGGATATCCCGTGGTACGCAACATTTCACCTCCGGATAATAACTTCTACCCTTGGATCGTCGGCTTGCGCAAGGCGATGCACCTGATGCTCACCGGCGACTCGATGTCGGGAGTCGAAGCGGTGCGCCATGGCTTCGCAAACGAAGCGTTTCCGGCCGAAGTTCTCGAGGAGAAAGTACTTCATTACGCGAAGCGCGTCGCAGGCGTGCCGCCCGAACTCTCTCAGTTCAACAAGCGCACGGTCCACCGCCAGATGGACCTCATGGGCATCCGCGCCGCAATTCGCGCATCGACCGATACCCAGCAGCTCGCCGCCATGAGCAAGCCATCGCGCGAATTCTTTAAACAGATGAACGAGCGAGGACTCACCAAGGCGCTTGACGAGCGCGACGCGAAGTTTGGCGACTATCGCACGAAAGAGTCATCCGACGGAGACTAGCGCCCTGCCCCCAAGCGGAAGTGATCAGCGAGGCGGCAGGCTGCGGGTTTCGCGCGCCTCGATCCACACTGGATTTTGAGTGTTACGCGCCTCGCGCCGGAAGAAGTGAAAGAAATGAGCCTCATCGCAATGGCGAGCGCGAAGGATCTGAAGCGCCTAACCACGTTCCCCCCAATAGACTCAACACAGGTGCCGCATCCTAAAGCTCGTACGCCAACAATGGCGACTCTAAACCCTCATCGGGGACAGGCGACTCGGGGGGACAGGCATTGTCGAGGCGCCTGTCCCCGACCGAGTACCCAAACACTTCCAAGGCGGGGTAAACCGCTCCGACAACATCAATGAGGGATAACGGGAGCGCTACGCTAAGCTAAGCTAGTCCCAATTGAGCGCGCCGCCGGTCTGGTACTCGATCACACGCGTTTCGAAGAAGTTCTTCTCCTTCTTGAGATCCATAATCTCCGACATCCAAGGAAACGGATTCCTCGCCCCGGGAAATCTCTCTTCCAAGCCGATTTGCGCCAAACGTCGGTTGGCAATGAACTGTAGGTATTCCTCCATGATGTTGGCGTTCATGCCCAGCACGCCGCGCGGCATTGTGTCGCGCGCATACTCAATCTCAAGAATGGTGCCTTCCAAAATCATGTCCGAAGCACATTGCTTCATGTCTTCGTCCCAAATCTCCTGGTTCTCGGCCTTGATCTGGTTGATCAAGTCAATCCCAAAGTTCACATGCATGGACTCATCACGCAGGATGTACTGAAACTGCTCGGAAGTCCCCGTCATCTTGTTGCGCTGTCCCATGGACAGGATTTGCGTAAATCCGCAGTAGAAGAACATGCCTTCCATCACACAGTAGTATGCAATCAAGTTACGTAACAACTCCGCATCGGTTTCTCGCGTCCCCGTTGTAAAGGTCGGATCGGAAATCGCCCGCGTGTATTTGAGCGCCCACGACGCCTTGCGCGCCACCGACGGCACCTCGTGGTACATGTTGAAGATCTCGCCCTCATCCATGCGCAAGGATTCGATGCAGTATTGATAGGCATGCGTGTGAATCGCCTCCTCAAAAGCCTGACGCAGCAGGTACTGCCGACACTCCGGGTTGGTGATGAGTCGATATACCGCGAGCACCAGGTTGTTCGCCACTAGCGAATCTGCCGTCGAAAAGAATCCAAGGCTGCGTTTGACGATGGTGCGCTCGTCGTCGGACAGCCCGTCCGCCGAACTCCACAGTTTGACATCCTCGGACATGTTGATTTCCTGAGGCATCCAGTGGTTGGCGCAGGCATCAAGGTACTTTTGCCAAGCCCATTGATACTTGAAAGGCACGAGTTGATTGAGATCAGCGCGACAATTAATCATACGCTTCTGATCCACGGTCACCCGCTCGGTACTTGCCACATCCACTTGGACCGATGAGGGTGTAAAGGCGACGACTGAGAGCGAAGACTGCCCCTCGTCTGCACGATTTACCTCCGATACGGATTCTCCCGCACCGTTCTCTTGCTTCTCACACGAGGCCTCCGGCAGCGGCGAAAATGGATTCCTCTCGGCAATCTTTGGCACCTCGGGCATCACTTGAGTCCCTGTCGGCACCTCCGGCGCAGGTGACGCGGATTCCTCCAAGGGTTCTTCGACATCATATGCGTCCCAATTCAGCATCTTCTACCTTCCTTGCTTGGTGTTAAGCATTTCGCATTTCGAGTTGCGCTTTTCGTGTTTTATTCAATTGGCTTGCCTTCAGGACTGGTCCCAGACCCCTGAGCCGTCCTATTGACAGGCTTCGCAATCTGGATCGTCGATCGAACAAGCGGCGGGCACGAGTGCCGGCCCAGTTTCCGATGCCTTTTCTAACCGGTCTCTCGCGTCCATTGTTGTAAGAGCTTCCCCGGACGCAGTCACCGCATTAAGTTGCGCACGACCTATAGAGACAGTCGATTTTTCAGTGCTTGTCGCACCAATGGCGCGCAAGTAATAGGTCGTTTTCAATCCGCGTAGCCAAGCCATGCGATAGGTGATATCCAGCTTGCGTCCGGATGCGGAAGCGATATAGAGATTGAGCGATTGCGACTGGTCAATCCACTTCTGTCGTCTTGAAGCGGCATCCACGAGCCACTTGGGCTCGATCTCAAAGGCGGTCGCGTAGAGCTGCTTGAGTTCCGTCGGCACCCGGTCGATGGGCAGCAAGGTGCCGTCAAAGTACTTGAGGTCGTTGACCATCACCTTGTCCCAGACGCCGAGCGCCTTGAGGTCGTGCACCATGAAGGGGTTGACCACGGTGAACTCGCCGGAAAGGTTGGATTTGACAAAGAGATTCTGATAAGTGGGTTCGATCGACTGCGAAACCCCGACGATATTGGCGATGGTCGCTGTGGGCGCGATCGCCATCACGTTCGAGTTGCGCATACCGTCCGCTTTCACTTGGTTTCGCAAGTCGTCCCAATCAAGCGCCGAACTTCTGTCCACTTGCAAGAACTCGCTGCCCCGCTCGCGCTCCAATATCTCTAGGGAGTCGATCGGCATGATCCCGCGGCTCCACAAAGACCCCTCGAAGCTTTCATAGCGACCCCGCTCCGCGGCGAGTTCGCTTGATGCCTTAATCGCAAAATAACTGATAGCTTCCGTCGACCGATCGGAAAATTCCACCGCGCCTTCGGACGCGTAGGGGATTCGCTGTCGATAGAGGGCATCCTGAAAGCCCATGAGTCCAAGACCCACCGGCCGGTGACGCATATTCGACGCGCGTGCGGTGGACACCGAGTAGTAGTTGATGTCGATGACGTTGTCGAGCATGCGCACGGCCACGCGCGTGGTGTCCTCAAGCTTTTCCAAGTCCAGCCCCTTGTTGTCTGCGGTGAGATGCTGGGCGAGATTGATCGAGCCGAGATTGCAAACCGCGATTTCCTGTTCCGCGAGGGTGTTCAGCGTGATCTCCGTACAGAGGTTGCTTGAGTGCACGACGCCTGCGTGCTGCTGCGGCGAGCGTGTGTTGCAGGCATCTTTGAAGGTCATCCAAGGATGGCCGGTTTCGAACAACATTGAGATCATCTTGCGCCACAGTGCGTTGGCCTTGACGCGCTTGAAGAGTCGGATCTCTCCGCTTTCCGTCTGGCGCTCATACTCAAGGTAGCGGCTCTCGAACGCCTGTCCCCAGAGGTCGTGCAGGTCGGGGACATCGCTTGGCGAAAAGAGCGTCCAGCTCCCGTCTTCGAACACCCGTTTCATAAAGAGATCGGGAATCCAGTTGGCGGTGTTCATGTCATGGGTGCGACGGCGATCATCTCCCGTGTTCTTGCGCAGTTCGAGAAACTCCTCGATATCGAGGTGCCAAGTCTCCAGATAAGAGCACACGGCCCCCTTTCGTTTACCGCCTTGGTTGACCGCAACCGCGGTGTCGTTGACCACCTTGAGAAATGGCACAACACCTTGCGACTTCCCGTTGGTGCCTTTGATATAGGCACCCAAGGCGCGAACCGATGTCCAGTCGTTTCCAAGCCCGCCCGCCCATTTGGAGAGTAGGGCATTGTCGCGCACTGCGCCGTAAATGCCTTCGAGATTGTCGGGAACCGTGGTCAGGAAGCAGGACGAAAGCTGCGAGCGCCGCGTGCCAGAATTGAAGAGGGTCGGTGTCGACGACATGTAGTCGAAGGAAGACAGCAGATTGTAAAACTCGATCGCTCTTTCGTCGGGATCGTCCTCACGAATCGAGAGGCCCATGCTGACCCGCATGAAGAATATCTGCGGTAGTTCGAAACGAGTATTTTCGTCGTGTATGAAGTATCGGTCGTAGAGCGTCTGGAGACCGAGGTAGGTGAACTGCAGATCTCGTTCGGGCTTTAGGGCCGCGCCGAGTCGGTCAAGATCGAACGTCGCGAGCTCGCGGGCAAGAAACTCCTTCTCCACGCCTTTTTCAATGAAGGCCTTGAGGGCGAGCGGATAGGTCTTGTCCATTTGCGACTGCACGACCTGATGGTCTTGGCTTGTGCCGACGTCAAGGTAGGTCAGCGCTTCGGTGCGCAATTGGTCGAGCAGCAAGCGGGCTGTCACGTAGGTGTAGTTGGGCTCTTCTTCAACGAGCGCGCGGGCCGAGTTTCGCAGTGATGTGCCGACATCGGCGAGCGCGATGCCTTCGTACATGTTGGCGATAGCCTCATTGATGATGCGCGTCGCGTCGACATCACTTAATCCTTCGCAAGCCTCGTCAACAAGTGTACGCACACGCGCCATATCGAGCGGAGCGCGCTGGCCGCTCAGTAGGGTGACCGAGATCGCGGTCTCTGCCTGATCGGCACCAGCACCTTCGCGCGCCACCCGTTCAAGTGCCTCGCGCTCTTCCCGCTGCTTAGCGCGGTCATTTCTATAAATGACATAGGATCTTGCGACCTTGTGTTCGCCCGCACGCATGAGCGAAAGTTCGACTTGGTCTTGGATGTCTTCAATATGCAGCGTGCCCCCGGAGGGGAAGCGCCTTTGGAAGGTTCCCGATATGCTTTTGGTGAGCGAGTCCACCAACTCGCGCACACGCGCCGAGTTGCCAGCGCTGTCCCCCTCGACCGCAAGCACGGCCTTGAGCATGGCGATACGGATTTTTGAGTCATCGTAGGCGACCAGTGCGCCGTTGCGTTTGATGACCCGCAAGTTGCCTGGCGCCGTGGCCGCCATAGTCGGTTCGACAGGCTGGCGAGGGAGGTTTGAAACCTGGGAAATTGAACCGCCTCTTAGCGAGGCATCTTCGTGCTGCGACTGAATCCTTGTGCTATTGGATTCGTCAGTATTCGGCTCAACCATTACTGATTCTGTCATCCAATCCGAACCTAATCTAATGACATTGGACGCGCAACATACTACATATTGTGGTTTTGGTGCAAGCCTCTTCAATGATCTAGTACGCCCCGGTGGGGACAGGCGCCATTGTGGGACACGCCCCACGAGGCCTCTACGCCTTGGCGGGGACAGGCGTCCCGTGGAGACAGGCACAACTCACAGAGAAGAACACATTTTTGCTGGCAGGGGAGATGCCCGAAGTGGCGAAAGAGGGGCCCTCGAAAAATTGAAGCTGAAGTGCCTAGAGCGCCGAATGTATACTGAAACTTGGCACATGTTTCTGATGCGCATGCCCGAATTCCGTTGCGTCGGCCTCACGGGCCGCCTTGAAAGCTCCAAGGTAGTCTCCACCCTAAAAAGGGTGCGCAAATACTTGAGTCATCAAGGCGTTGACATACGCATTGAGGAATCCCTAAAGGAGGCGATTGGTAGTCAAGACCGATTCGTCGCGCGCGCCGACATGGGGCGGGATTGCGACCTTGTGGTCGTAGTTGGCGGCGATGGCAGTCTCCTCGGTGCGGCGCGCGACTTGGCATACTCTGGCGTTCCCCTTGTCGGGATCAATCGCGGCGGGCTTGGGTTCCTTGCGGATATTCCACCCGAGCAGGTAGAGGCAGGCATGGGTCGCATATTGCGAGGCCAATACAAGGCAGAGGAACACTTTCTCTTGGAGGGAGAGGTGAGGCGGGACGGCGAACTGCTCGGCGCGTCGCCTGCGCTCAATGATATCGTGCTGCATCACGGAACCGTAGCGCGCATCATCGATATGTCTGTCTATGCGGACGGCGACCTTGTCTATCGGCAGAGATCGGATGGGCTCATTGTGGCGTCTCCCACAGGGTCAACCGCGTATGCGCTCTCAGCCGGTGGTCCGATTCTTTATCCGAGCATCGACGCGATTGTCATAGTGCCGATGGTGCCTCATACGCTCACCTCGCGACCGCTGTTGGTGCCGAGCAATATGGAGGTCTCGGCGGTGCTCGACCACACCGTATCCGAAAACCCGCAAGTAAGTTTCGATTCTCAGGTCAGCATCAGCGTAAAGCCAAGGGACAGGCTTACCATTCGCAAACACAGACATGAGCTAATCCTCTTGTATCCGCTTGAACACAGCTTTTTTGAGTCCTGCCGCAGCAAGCTGGCTTGGGGGAGCCCTATGGGTGTCGAGGAAATCGACATCTAAGCGCGCAAGCGACCCACTCCGTTGTTCGCGTCGACGACGAGGCGCTTCGTTCATTCGCCTGCCGTTGCCCGAACGGGGACAGGCACCCGCTTGGCGACAGGCACTTGTAAAGTGCATGTCCCCTTAAAGTAAGTTGCTAACCGGCCACATCAATGTCCAGATAGATTCCCGGATCGTTCAGGCGAAGGAAACTGACGCGATTTGGATGCAATTCAAGAATCCGTCGGGCTCCGACATCTCCATCCGATCTGAGAAGATCCTCGAAATACTCGCGGGAAAAGCCGACGGGGTGCCCCGGTAGACCTTCGAATTCGGGTCGCAATATGTAGCCGGGGGCGTCTTCAATTCCTTTTCGCATTGCTTCGTGCAAAGCAATCAGCGAGTTCTTCCTTATGCAGGGCATATCTCCAAGCCCAATAAACAAGCCACGCGGATCATGCCCTTCCAAGATTTGGCGCACGCCTTCGGCAAGTGAAGCGCCTATGCCCAAATTCGACTTTCCGCTCTGCAAGACGTCTACGCGCGCTCCCAAGCATTCGTCAATCTGCCGAATGACTTCGTAGTCTCCTTTTCGAACAACGACGAAGCACTCTTCAAATGCCTCGGCATATACCGCTATAGTTTCAACAACCATTGCTGGCTTGTCGGGCGAGCGCCGGTGAAGCCTCTTGTCGCTTCCGAATCGCCGCGAGAACCCCGCAGCGAGGATCAGTGCTCCTATCACGCGCCGACCAGCGACTCAGCGGAAGTAAGATTGTCGGCGCGTTTGCGTTCTGCGGTGATCTCGGCGAGGATGGAGATCGCGATTTCGGCAGGGGTCTTGCTGCCTATTGGAATGCCGATCGGTGCATGCAGTCGAGACAAGTGTTCCTCTGTCACATCAAGCGCCCGCAACCGCTGACGTCGGCCCTTGGAAGTGCGTTTAGAGCCCATTGCCCCAACGTAAAACGCCTTTGTCCCGAGTGCTTCCATGAGACCCATGTCATCGATTCGTGGGTCGTGGGTGACCGCGATGATCGCCGAAGCTGGGTCGTCCGCGTAGGCTTTGACCGCATCGTCGGGCATATCGCAGACACGAATCACACCGTTCACATCAAAGTCATCGAGCAAGTGTTGCCGAGGATCGCAGACGACCACTTGGTAATCCAGCATCAAGGCCATATGTGCGAGGTATCGGCCGACCATACCCGCACCAATGATAAAGAGCCGCCAAGCGGGCCCAAACACATGTCGCATGGTGCGCGAGGATTCATCCCAAACAAGTGGCAGGTGCTCATCGGCAGGTTCAAGGTGCCTAGTTCCAGTTCTAGCATCCACGACTCTCATGACCCATCGACGCGCGGCCAGACTATTACAAAGCTCCGCGAAGTGCTCGAGACTCTCGGCTGTTGGCTTCGCGGGCTCGAGCATCACGTGCAGATGTCCACCGCAAGGCAGACCGAATTTCTCCGTCTCTTCGGTACTTAGACCATACATATGGATTTCCGGCAACTTACTCGCCAATTGGCCTCGCGTGAGCTTTTCCAACAGGTCGTCTTCCACGCATCCTCCGGAAAGCGATCCGATGATTTGCCCAGACACGTTGGCGGCAAGCAGTGAGCCGACCGGTCGCGGCGATGAACCCCAAGTCTTCACGACGGTCGCAAGCCAGCAATGCTCATCTTTACCAAGCCAGTGGAGGATCGAAGCGAGGACCTCTCTGTCCATGTCGCGCATGCTCGATTTCATTGTGCCAGTTGAATTCCGCTGTCCCGTACAGTAAGTTTCCGCGTCTGAAAGACACGTAAATTCAGCAAATCTTATCAGTACAGGCTATGCACTTGCGTTTTTCTTCAAGAATACAGATCAAGGAAATGACCCCATGAATTGGGGTGAGCGACCCACCAGAACTCGCGCGAGGACGCTGTGCGGAAGTAGTTCCCGGAAGCTCTTGCGTGTGGCGATGCGGTGCTTTCCAGTGCTGTCCTTTCTTTGTATCGGGTCCGTTTTGGGATGGTGCGCGACCATACTGTGGCAACGCGGAGTTTTCGTGCGAGCCTTTCATTGGTTGACCTTTGTGCCATTCTTCGCAGACGGCCTGATGCTGCGCTTTGTGCCCTTTGAGGTCATGTTGGGGACAGGCGAAGTCTGGAGGTTAATCACGCCTGCCTTTCTTCATTTCTCATTTGTTCATCTCGCCTTCAACCTTGCGATTGTCTATGAATTTGGCCGCCGAGCAGAGGCCGTGCTGGGGTCCAAGCGTTTCGCGTTTATGGCCTTGGGGATAGTGCTCGTCTCAAACTTGGCGCAGTACTTGATCGATCCGACACCGCTCTTTGGAGGACTCTCCGGCCTGAACTACGGGCTGGTAGGATTTGTGGCGCTCCGGCGAATTCGCGACCCGTGGGAACATCGATGGCAGGTTGCGCCGGCCTTGATCGTGTTCTTGGTAGCCGCCATGGTGCTTTTTTCGGTTGGGATGGGGGAGATGATCGGATTACGCGTAGCCAACGGAGCCCATTGGGGAGGATTTGTCACTGGTTTATTGCTCGGTTGGGTGATACCGTCAAAGATACGATTGATGTGAGCGAGAAAGCGACTGTCCCCGTTGGGTCGCATGTCCCCGCCGAGCAAGGCTTGACGCGAGTCGTTCAACGCGAGGACTACTCGTCGCCGGACTCTTTGGTTCCCGAATCCCACTTGTCTTTTGACCTAGACGCCGAAGCCACTCAGGTCGTTTCGCCAATGCGAGTCGAGCGTAATTCAGCAGGCACCGGAGACACCTTGTCTGTCCTCGACGGCGAGGATTTAGAGTTGATATCGGTCGCTCTGGATGGCAATCCGCCTGCTGACAGCGAATATCGAGTATCTGATGGACAGCTAGAAGTCTTTGGCGTTCCTGATAGCTTTGACCTCGAAGTCTTTACCGGCATCCGGCGCGCGAGTAATACCAAACTCATGGGTCTCTATGCATCGGGCGACGTACTTTGCACACAGCGCGAGGCCGAAGGGTTTCGGCGCATCACCTTTGCGTTGGGCCGGCCAGATATCTTGACGAAAGTCACAACGCACATCACGGCGGATGCGAAAGGCTATCCGATCACCTTGTCCAACGGAAACTGCGTTTCGGAATCATTGGGGGCGGATGGCAAACTCACTCCAGTTTGGCGAAACCCCTTCCCCAAACCCAGCTATTTGATTGCCCTCGTCGCAGGCCGTTTTGCGTTGCTTCGCGATGAATTCGTTACCCAAAGGGACAGGCGTGTGGACTTGCGCATCTATGCGGACCAGCGGCATATCCAAGATTGCAAGTTCGCGATGCAGTCGCTCAAACGTGCGATGCGATGGGACGAAGAGGTGTTCGGTTGCGAGTGCGATCTCGACGTTTTCATGGTGGTCGCGGTCGAAGACTTCAACTTTGGTGCGATGGAGAATAAGGGTCTGAACATCTTTAATACTGTAGCGATATTGGCATCGTCGGACACGGCGACCGACGCGCGCTATGCGCGTATCGAGGTGATTGTCGCGCACGAGTACTTCCATAACTGGTCTGGCAACCGCGTTATCTGTAAAGACTGGTTTAAGTGAAGTGTAAAAGAGGGATTCACGGTATTTCTGGACGATGAATTCTCATCGGATATGAATTCCCGAACCTTGCGACGTGTCGCGGCGGTCAACTTTCTCAGGGACGTGCAGTTTGCCGAGGACGCCGTACTTCTTGCTAATCCAGTGAGACCGAACAGCTACCTCGAAATCTCGAATTTCTACACAAGCACCTTGTACGAGAAGGGGGCCGAGCTCGTGCGGATGCTACACACACTCTTGGGACCGGATCGATTTCGTTGTGGCTGCGATCTGTATTTCGAGCGCTTTGATGGGCAGGCCGTGACCATTGAGGATCTTGTGGGTGCGGTGGAGGAGGCCAGTGATCTCCATCTCGCTCAGTTCAAACGTGGTATGGCCGACCAAGAACACCGCGGATCAAAATGAGTACGAGCTATGAAGGGGGCATCTTGGATTTAGAGTTCACCCAGTCCTCTCGTGATAATGGAGAAGGGCCATTGCACGTCCCTTTCGCCTTCGGATTGCTGGACGAAGAAGGCAGAGAACTGGTCGGAAAGGCTTCTAGGGACAGGCACCTGAAGGCCGAGGTGAGCACCACCGCGCACGTCAAAAACCGGAGCGGTGACGGCACCTTGGTGCTGCATCTCACAGAAGACGTAACCTCCCTCAAGATCCGCGTTTCGCGGACATGCGTTTGGGGACAGGCACTCTCAAGCCCACCCTCATTCTCCTGAGGGGTTTTCCGCCCCAGTTATCGTGCAAGCGGACCGATCCCCCGAAACGCTCGCGTTTCTCTCCCTACGCGATACCGATGGGTTCAGTCGTTGGGATGCTATGCAAGCTATCTATAGCATTGAAATACACAATATTCGCAAAGCTGTTGGAGATATTTCAAGCGAATCGAGGAGAGCGCCCATACCGCATGAACGGTGTTGAATCAACGAGGCGCAGCTTGAAGCACCTAGCCTTGGGCCTGTTGGCGGAAGCCGGGCATCTCGACATACAACGAATGGTCCGAAACCACTTGGAGTCCGCAGATAATCCACTGATCGGCTTGCTGCGTCCTCTCTCATCGCCGACTTCGATCATATCGACCAACGAGAGCGGATCTTGGTGATTCAGGCCTTCGCGGCGAACTGGTCGCATCACCAATTGGTGATGGACGCTTGGTACTCGGCGCAGGCTGGCAGTCGGCGACCCGGCGGAGTCGAAAGGGCGCGCCAGCTCGAATGTCGCAACGACTTTACAGTCACCAATCCCAAGCGAGTCTCTGCACTTTATGATGCCTTTACGCGCAATGGACTGCCGAGTTTCCACCACCCGGACGGAAGTGGCTACGAACTGCTTGTCGAGAGGGTGTTACGGCTCAGCCCCATCAATTCGCAGGTCGCGGCGCATCTTGCGATTCCGCTGACGAAGTACAAGAAACTTGATTCCGAAAGGTCATCGCTCATGCCCGCCGGCTTGCAAGCTATTCAGGTTGCCGCCGAACTCCCGAACGACGTACTGAAAATCGTGTCCAAGGCGCTTGACGAGGATTCCTCTTGAATATCGGCCTTCATCCAGTCGTAGAGAGGTGTTCGCACGGGTGCTCTGCGGCGAAACCCTCTCATAAGGTGTAGCCAGTGATCGAGCCAGTCTTCCGAACTCGGTCGCTTGCGGGAGCGTCTGCACTTCTTCCGCGGCAGGCCGGCACCGTGTGTCGCAAGCACCGACACGCGATGCCGATATGAATTCAATGTGATTGGAATGTCTGTGCCGACATCAAGGGAACGCGTCACAAGTCGGCCATGACCGCTAACGAGTGGCCTCAGAGGAATTGGGTGTTGTGTCTTGTCGCTATCTTCGTCTCGGGATTGATCTGGATGACTTGATTTGTCCGAGGATTCGGCAATTACTAAAGTTTCGTGCGACGATGCATTGACCTGCGCTTGGTGGAATTCGATTTCTTCAAGCCTGCGAACCAAGGAGGTGTGCTGCCCCGGTTGTTCGGGGTTCTTGACCACACCGGCTCTCATTGGATTCAGGTCGACGTAGGCCATACACCCGACCATGTCGTCTTCGTTCTTGATTGATCTCGAATAGTACCGGCCGCTCCAAAAGGCACCTGTGGTCTTCTCCTCGTGGTTCGCTCTTCGCGCGATGTACTCATTGAGTTCCTTCATGAAGTAAGGAGCCGTGCAAAGACGTTCTCGCAACTCTTCCAAGTAGTCTGGATCCGAGAGGACTTCTTCGACCCAGCTATCATTCAGTTCGGGTGTTTTTCTTGGACGCAAGCGCAGCCATCTTCGAGCGACTTCCTCGGGAGACCAAAGCGCGGCGAGTTTCGGGATGAAATTCACAACAAGATGGTAGTGATTCTCCATAATTGCATAGCCGAACAGCTCTACCGAAAACACGGAGGTGAGAAATAGGACTCTTTTCTCGATCCAGTCACGCCGATAAGAGAAATCCTTGCCGGTGTCGAAGTCCCTACCGAGAAGAAATGATTGGCGGACACAGCGTGAACTTAAGTGACAAAAGCCTCCGTTTTCAAAATCCAGTTGTTGTCTTCTTGGCTTCCTCATGACGGCAATGTTTGCACAGATTGGGGAAGGTACTGCTGAGACATTGGCTCTACTTCATGTCCGAATTCTCGGAATTTCTTGTGCGAAATATCTCAATCTAGGAAAACGCAGCCAAGAAGCCAAGTAGTCTGCGGATGTGGTGACAAAGGCAACTCATTGAAAGAGAAGCCGATACTCGACCGAAGCGCCTGTCCCCAGCCAAGGCTCCCGTCCCCATCCGAGGGGCCTGTCCGCAACGGAAAACCCGCTAGCCTTGCCCGCTTGGTCCTCGCTGGCTCAACACCCCGTCTGTTTCCTGCTGGGAAACTCCCTCGTCTCCCATCTCAAGCCAGTCCCGAAGCACGTCTCGATTATGCTCGCCGCGATACGCGGCAATGCCATCTTCCCCGGAATCGGCATTGGAGAACGGCCGAGGCGTGTTGGGAACTTGTAGGGTTCCGTCGCCGCGGTCCGACACTTCCACAAACGCGCCGCGCTCTTTGGCCCATTCCAACTTTGCCGCCTCGCGCACCGGTCGGACAATTCCGCCAACCAGACTGAATTTCGCGAGATGGGACTCAAACTCTTCGGCGGTCTCGAATTTCAAGTCCCAATCCGGGATCATTTGAAGAAGCTCACTCTGATGCTGAGTACGCGCATCTTTGCCAGCAAAGCGTGGGTCTTCAGCGAGATCGGGCCGCTCCATGGCCGCTAGGTAGTTGACGAATACCACCCATTCGATGGGGTTGAACGCCACGCTCACATGGCGACCATCAGCCCTAGCTAAGGTGGGTGTCCCATTTTCGGCAAGGGCGGGGGCTCTTCCAAGCCAGAGGCCAGCACACCGGCAGACTCATTCATGAATAGGATCGACTCGACCATGTCGGAATCGACATTCCGTCCTTTGCCAGTGATGTTCCTCTGTACCAAAGCCGGCAAGATTCCCGCACAGCATTGCGTACCCGCGCAGAGACCTCCACGCACATAGGGTTCTTGTGCCAGTTCACTCCCGCTATAATGTTAACCTCCATGTCGCCTATCTCCATGTGTACCAGCATCGCGTAGGCGCGATGGTCGCGCCAAACCCCGGTCTGTCCGTGTCCGCAGATCGGTGCACAGCCGAGCACTTTAGAAAAATCCAAAACCCGCACACCAGAGAGCGGATTCATGCGCTGTGCGTCCTCAATTCTTATCGCATGGCAGGCTACTCCGCGCACCAGTGCGTGTTCTTCGTTCCACGCGGTGAGCTGCTCAAAGGATTTGTCTCGAAACGTTCGGGCAGTTCCTCCGCCATGTCGAAAGTCGCAGCAAGCCGACCACACCCCATAAAGAAAGTCACGATCATCCTTTCCATACTGTACTTGAGAAGCTGGTGCGTTTCTTGCACCATCCGTCTTCTTCGACCCCCTTCGGGCGAATTTCTTACGCAAAGTCACCGAAAAGACTCACAAGCAAGTTGAGATTTCACCCCATAGGGCCATGTATATTTTCGATCAAGGGCGATACACTGTGCCCGACAAGCAGGAACTACAATCTTTGCTTTTTGAAACAGATATTTGTGTTGAGGAATAGAGATGGCTCGGGGGATCAATAAGGTAATTTTAATTGGGCATCTGGGGCAGGATCCCCAAGTACGTCACACGCAGGACAATCGTCCGGTAACACGACTTCGGTTGGCGACCACCGAGAGTTGGCGGGACAGGACATCGGGTGAGAGAAGGGATTCAACCGAATGGCACAACGTCGTTTGCTTTGGGCGCACCGCAGAGATTGCCGAGCAGTATCTGCACAAAGGATCCTTTGTCTATGTTGAAGGTTCGTTGCGAACAAGCAGCTACGAACGCGAAGGAGTGAAGCAGTACTCGACCGATATAGTAGCGCGCACAGTCAATATGCTTGATTCTCGACGCTCCGGAGAGATGGACGAGGGCCGCGACAGCTATCCTGCGCGCTCTAGCGGTGATCAGGCCGGCGCCCAACAGGATTCGCAGATGCACCAGAATTCCGCGTTCGAGGACGACATTCCCTTTTGACGAGTGCGCTAATCCCCAAGCTCGGCTGTTGTAAGTCGTGCAGGCCGTGCCGTCGGGCAAGGTGAAAGAACTGGCAGTGTCGAGCGCAAGCCTGTATGGATTCGCGAGGTAAAGCGTAATCTTAGGAAAGCCCATCTCCCAATCCACTCCAACCGCCCCGAGCCCACGCCCGAGTCGGGGACAGGCACCTGATCAACGCGCCCTATGGCTCAGGTGCCTGTACTTCCAGAGACGCCTGTCCCCGACGAATCAGAGGGGACACAAAATCGCGAACAAGATGATCCCAAGAACGAACCGGTAGGCAACAAAAGGTGCCATACCCATGCGGCTTACGAGTCTCAGTAGGAAGGCGATCGAGCCAAAGGCGGCAGCGAAACTGACAAGGGTGCTGATCGCAAGAAGATCAAGTGAAGGAAGTGTGCCGGCATCCGCCGCCGCAGTCAGTGCAAGCAAGCCCGCACCAAGAATGCTCGGAATCGCGAGCAGCATCGCAATGCGCGCCGCCTCCGTTCGACTATAGCCGAGCATAAGGGCGGCCATCATGGTGACGCCCGACCTCGACGCGCCGGGCACCACGGCGAGCGCCTGGCAGCCACCAATAACCAGCGCGTGGCGCAAATTGAGAGACTCCATGCGCTCTTTACCGCGATACTTATCGGCGATCAGCAGCAAAGGGGCGAACAGGAGATTGGCGGCCGCAATCACCATGGGGTTGCGCAACTGGCTATCGAACCCCGACAACACTACCAACGCGCCTATGACAAAAATCGGTAGGGTCGCCACCGCCAGCATCACAATGACATGGCTCTGCGCATTCACTCGGCGGGCCCGTAACGCATCAATACCACCGTAAAACAGATCCAGAAGGTCGCGCCGGAAGTAAACAAGCACGGCACCTAGGCTGCCAAGGTGGACACTTACGTCAAATGCGAGGCCCTGATCCGGCCATCCAGCGAGGTCACTCGTGAGCACCAGGTGCGCTGAACTGGAGATAGGCAAGAACTCCGTGACTCCCTGCAACAGCGCCAAAATGATCGCTTGCAGATGCATTGCGTATCAGCTCGTGCTAGGAATCGCCTGGTCCAAGTGGGACGGTCCCTTATGGAGAGGGTTCAACGCCAAGCGAGCGAAGCAGGCGTTCTTCGAAAGACGCATCCGTATCTTCTCTCGCCGCCTCGGCCCTTCTGCCTGCGCGCGAATCTTGACTCGACCTATATCTTTGCGCTTCGCGCATTTGTGCTTGCCTGAGCATTTCTCTGGCCCGCTGTCGCTCGCGGCGGGCCTGCCAAAGCCTCAGGTACACGCGCTCGTTATACCGCTGACGGATCGAAACTGTGAGCAAAATTGCGACAAGGATCACCACAACTCCGATCAGGACAAGAGTTTCGAGGTTCAGGGAGTCGCGCAGGTGCCGAATCAAGCCGAATGACATGGTTAAAGGAACCAACCCCGACACAAGAACACCAATAAAAGTAGACCAACCAGTTATATTGGTTGATTTGTGTTGTTCGTTCTCCTCCAACTGGCGGATTTCGACTTGATTCCTGTCCATACACCTATTCTACGAGACTTGATTCCACAGAGCACCACCCTCGAACAAACCCTCGTACCCGTTCGGGGACAGGCGCTCCGAGGGGGACAGGCGTACCGAAGGTGCCTGTCCCCCTCGGAGCGCCTGTCCCCGATCATCCCTCGGCACCGCCCTGAACTTCAGGTAGAGTCCCAATGGAACCAAGGCATCCACATGGCGCACCCCCAAGACAACCGAGACAACCAAGACAACGTGGATACGGCAACCGCGGCACGCCTGTCCGGCCTCTCGATCCGACAAATCCAACGTTGGAGAAAACTCGGCGTTGTCGGCGGCCCTGACGGACGCCTCGGATTTGTCGATCTCCGCCTGCTGCGCAGTTTTGCTTCGATTCTGAAGCTCGGCCTCCCAGCTAGGCGCCTGTACCGCGCACTCGAGCGCCATGGCCTTCCCGCAAACTCGCTCACGACCGACGGTCAATCCCTGCTCTACCGCCGAGACCGAAAGCTCTGGAACGCCGAGACCGGTCAAGGACATATCGACTTCGACCAGACACAAATCTCTCCACAGTCCGCTGCGCCGCTGAGCTTTTCCGAGCCAAGCCGGAAATCCGATTTGCCCCCTTCCGTGGAGGAGTGGTACGAACTCGCCCTCTCGCTTGAACAATCCGATCCCAAGGCCGCCCAAGACATCTACCTTCGGGCGATTCACGCCGACCCCGGCCATGTCCCCTCCCGCATCAATCTCGGCCGTCTCAGGCAATTGCGCGGCAATATTTCCGCTGCTGTGCGTCAGTACCGCGAAGCCCTGCGCCTCGACCCCGAGAACCCTGAAGCTCTATACAACCTCGCCACTGTGTTCGACGATCTTGAAGAGTGCGAGGTCGCCATCAAGTACTATCAGATTGCCTCCCGAAATATACCGGAGGCGCACCTCCACCTCGTTCGCCTGTATGAAGAGCAAAAGGACACCATGCGCGCCAAGTGGCATTTGGCCGTTTGGCAAAAGAAGGCCTTAAATCAGCGGGGCGAAGAAACTGAAGAGGACAATGAGGCTCCAACAGACGAGGAAGACTGACCTCCAAGATATCAATCTCTCCGACATTCATTCCCTACGCGTCTGACGCGCACCCCCATACCTTATATATACAGACAGAAACAACCTTGGGCGAGGGCCAATGTTTGCCTCCCGATCCTTCACCTCAAGGGCGCCTGTCCCCCCACGAAGCGCCTGTCCCCCAAAAGGCGCCTGTCCCCGAACCGCGCCCCCATCGCAACCACCCCGCCCACGCCTAACCAATCTCCCGAATCGGAATCAAATCCTCCCGGCCAACCCCCCGCCGCAACCCCGATTGCACAAATCCAAAGTACACACCACCCACCAGCACCCCCATACCCGCAATCCAAAGCAGGCTCTCAACCGGATGCGCACCAAAGCTCCCCACCTGGTAACAAATCACCGCCAGCGAGTAGGCGAGGGTGATCGACCAGCCAACCGAAAACGCCGCCCAAAACCCGCCGATTTCACGATACAAAACCCCAACCGTCGCCACGCAAGGGACATATAAGAGAATGAATATCAAATAGGAGAAGGCCGCCAAATCACCCGAGAAAGAGTCCCGCAGCCGTTCCACCGTGGTCGTCTTACCCGCAAGCTCAACCCCTTCGGCGGATTTGGTCAACTGATCGAAGGCCAAGGGATCCGTCGCGCTCTCGTCAAGACCACGCAGATTATCCGGCACGGTTTCCGCGGCATCCCTGAGGCTCTGCCAAAACTCGAACCCACCTTCCTCGGCCTCGTCCGGCCCCGAATAGAGCGCATCAAAGGTGCCCACCACGACCTCCTTGGCGAACATGCCCGTGAACAGTCCCACCGCCGCCGGCCAATTCTCTTCTTCCACCCCCATGGGCCCAAGCACGGGCGTCATGGTCTTCCCGATCGCCGAGAGCACCGAGGTCTCGGTGTTCTCGTTGCCAAAGCTCCCGTCCGTACCCCACGAGTTAAGCAGATTGAGCGCGATCACCACCAGCACGATCGCTTTGCCGGCGCGAACGATGAAGTCCCGCAGCCTATGCCAAGCCAAGCGCAGAATATTCCCAAGCCGCGGCAGATGATAGGTGGGCATTTCCAGTATGAACCCACCTGAAGGCCGCGCCACCAGTCGGCCACGCATGAGAAGCACGGTTCCTACGGCGACAAGGATGCCCAGGAGGTAGAGAAGGAACACCATCTCTGCGGCATAGCCGCGGAAGAAGGCGGCTGCGAACAGCGCATACACGGTGAGCCGCGCACCGCAGGACATATAGGGTGCCATCAGCGCCGCGAGCACTCTCTCCGAATTGCCGGAGAGCGACCGCGTTGCCATCACCGCCGGCACGTTGCACCCGAACCCGAGGATCAATGGCAAAAACGCGTGCCCCGGAAGGCCCGCTTGGCGCAGCAGTCGGTCCATCAGGAAAGCTGCCCGCGCCATGTACCCGGAATTCTCAAGAAACGAGAGGCAAACAAATAGCGTTCCGATAATAGGTATAAAGGTTGCAACCAACGCGATGCCGCCACCAACTCCATCGGCAAGAAAAGCTACCAGAAAGGTTGGCAGGCCAAGGGAGGTCAGCAGCGCTCTCGTCCCTTCGACGAAGAGCGTGTTCCCGACACCGTCGAAGAGGTCAATGAACGCCCCGCCGACACCGATGGTGACCAGAAACATGAGGTACACCACGAAGAAGAAGAAGGGTAGCGCAAGGACAGGATTCAGCAAAACCGAATCGAGAACATCTGTCAACTGCCGACCCTTCTTTTCGCCCTTCACCACATCCGCGAGCAGCAGGTCGACAACCTTGTAGCGTTCATCCGCGTTCGGTGCCCTGAACCTTGTGGTGCGCTTGGCAGCCTTCTCCTTATCTCCGGCCATACCCTTGCGCGCCCTGCGTTGGATCGCGGCTTTGAGATCGTCGATACCCTCTCGGCGGCTCGCGGTCACTGCCACCACTTCACAGCCGAGCCGCTCAGCGAGCCGAAGCGTGTTGATCTTGAGGCCTTGACGATGTGCGAGATCGCTCATGTTGAGCGCCACCACGAGTGGTAGCTTCATCTGTAGCAGTTGCGTGGCGAGATAGAGACCGCGATTGAGCAAGGTGGCATCGAGCGTGCAGACGACCACATCGGACTCGTCGGCGAGAAGGTAACTGCAGGCGATCCTCTGATCGAGCGCGAGCGAGCTTTGCTCTGCGGAAAAATCGGATATTCCCGGAAGGTCGGTGAGTTCGACTTCATCCTCGCCCGCGGAAAAGCGCCCAATCTTCTGCTCGACCGTGACACCGGGCCAATTGCCGATCCGTTGCCGCGCGCCGGTGAGTGCGTTAAAGAGTGTTGACTTGCCGACGTTGGGGTTGCCGGCGAGCGCCGCGCGTATCATGTCTCGACCTCCAGCAGCAGTGCTTCCACTTCGCTGCGTCTGAGGGCGATGCGCGTGCCGCGCACCAAGAGCTGAACTGGATCGCCAAAGGGTGCCTGCCTCAAAAACTCGATTCGCGCACCATGTGTTAGTCCCAAGCTCTGTAGCCGTTTCGCGTAGCTGCCGGCTTCATCAACAAAGCCCACAACCCGCGCAACGGGATGCTTCTTGCCAAGCTTAATCATCAATCCACGCGCAGCCGAGGCGACTCCATACCAACAGCCAACATTCAAACAACAACCATTCTCTATTGCAACAAAGCCCCACCGTTCGGTCGATTTGCTCGCGTGCCCCTCGGCTCACGCCGCAGTGCGGTGGTTAAACCATGCAACAACCTCAGAGCCGCATTAATAGCGCCTGTCCCCCGACGGTGCCTGTCCCCGCGAGCCCCGAAGAAGAGAACGACTCGGGCGCCTTTCCTCACCAAGGCCCAATAAACCTGCTCGCGCCTACTGTGAATCTCGCTGAGGGCGGCCGTTGATGACCTATCACGTCGAAGTCGATGAATCGATTGGTAAACCCATAGTTGTGAAGGAATGGATTTGATGGAAGCGGCATCGCTACGGAGCGCCATTCAGATTTCTCGAGTACGTCCTCGGCTTTGGGCGAGTTGTTTCGGGGAAGTGCCAGACTCGCAAGATGGGCGGGTGTCCGTTCGCTAGAGTTCTTCCGATACTCTCGCCGTCAACGCTCTAGGTCAGCTGGCTGAGAACCCTAGGGTGGTCGCGCTGTGAAATTTCACTATGGGATGGCATGTGTCCGATCTCTCGTCTGACGATGCGAAGGGACAACCGGAAGCGGGGCCGCAACAACGTCTAAGCAAGACCGGCGACAATCTGGCCAACGTTATGCGGTGCCTTGTCGAAGAGCATAAGGATAGCCTAATTCTATTTTCAAGAGGCTTAGACAAACACTGCTCAAGTTTGAGAGCGTGACAGCGAATCCAATGCCCGACGGACGACCGTTGACAATCCTTGACTGTTGATAATTCATTTGACAACGCCCCTCACATCACTTACAAAGACAGAATTATGGAAGCTGCGGATCTTAGGATGTGATTTGGTAGCTTCTTGCCCAAATAATGCACCATCAGGAGAGGGTCCAATGAAACCACGCCTGCTTCGATCCAGCACCGTCATTGCCTTTTTGTTTGGTCTAGTGTTCCCTCCGGCGCTTGCAATGGCCGAAGAAGAGGAAAAACGCACAGGCCGACAGATCGAGAACGTGATCGTCACCGCGGAACGGCGGGAATCAACCGTCCAAGATACGGCGATTTCCATTACCGCCTTCACGGATGAGTTTCTTGAGGACTTCGGGATTCGAAACCAGGAAGACCTTCAGAACTTCATTCCCGCGACGACCATTCAGCCATACGACTTGTCGATCAGGGGGATTGGTCGCCTGTTCCGCGCATTGGGGGGCGACCCGGGCGTGGCGACCTATGTCAATGGCACCTACTCGGAAGATTTCGGGATAGTTTCGACCGAAGGTGGGCTGTATGACATAGAGCGCATCGAAGTGCTTCGCGGACCGCAGGGTACGCTCTATGGAAGAAACGGCATAGGTGGTGCGGTGAATTTCCATACGAGGAAACCGCACGGAGAGCTTGAAGGACACCTGAGAACGGTGCTCGGGACGCATCAGACGCAGGATCTTTATGGGACTCTCAACTTTCCCATCCTGAAAGACACGCTCAACGCACGCTTCAACGCCACTCGGCGCGACCGAAACGGCGTGATGAACGATTTGACGCCCGGGGCTCCGCACATCAACGACTGGGGCGACACCAACTATGCCCTCTCGTTGCAATGGACGCCGACCGAGAACATCACCATGGACTTGCGGGTCAATGATCGCGATTACAAGCGCATGATGTCGGGTGCGCAGGGAGCCGGTGCCATCCTGATCAGTGAGAATGGTGGCTTGGGTGATGAGATTACCGGCGGACAGAGGAACACCAGTGCCATGGTGCACGGCTACCGACCAGTGGACCCGACTGTAGGCACCTGTGATTCGCAGGTGCCTGCGATTGGAGTGCGCAGTGTGCGTGGGGTCCCGAGCCCCAATTGTGTGGTTGCCGGGAAGGAGGTATTCGATTTCACTTGGAATGGCATCACACGGTATGGTCAGCGCCTAGTGCCTGGGATTGATCCTGCAGGGCTGCAATTCGACCCCATCACCGGCGGACTAGACTACGGTGAAGTGCAGAACAGGTTCGGTCGTCCGAACTATGCGTACAACTGGTATAACCCGCTTGCGCAGCCGGTGGTCAATCAGAATCTCGACGATGGGTTACTGGGGAATGGTGTGACTGTGCCGAGCTTGACCGGCAGCGAACTGGTCACCAACACCAATGGCTACAACGACGAGTACTTTGACCACAATGCCGCCTATTTCAATGCCGAATGGGTTGTGAGTGACTGGTTCAGCGTGAAGTATATCGGTCAGTACACGGAGTACTTCTATTCGCGCGTCACCGACGATGACCGCACCGGCAACTTTTACGATCAACAGTTTTACGCGGCGCAGCAGAACGAGAACTATCAGCACGAGGTGCAGTTCTTTATCGATATAGGGCAGGATATACAGATCACCTCGGGACTCTTTTGGTTTGGAAACGACATAAGGCAACAACTCGACTTTCATTCACCGGAAGGCTGGTCTAGGTATACGGCGCCGGCGAACTTCGGCCCAGCTGGTACGCACATTCAGTTGGCGGGGGCGATGATCCCGCTAGGCGTGACGGATGCTGTCTTCACCGACCTGACCGGAGCGCTCGGGCAGGTTGACACCTTTTCCGCGAGAGACTACTTCCGTAGTGGCGGCGGGCCAGTCGGTATTGGCACCCTCATCGGCAATCCTGCGGCAGCGCTCGGGGGCATTAATTTAGCGGGCGCGGGCGTGTTGCCTGGTGGTGCTTTCAACGATCCGAGCATCAAAGAGGCAGTGCTGCTGTATGGGCTGTGGCTCGGAGACCGAGGGAGTGCGGTCACCGACGGAGATCCCACACTGGGCACGACGGCGACTTGGGATACCACCAACGAAACCGACGCCTTTGCCATGTATGCGCAGGGCGAATGGCAGATGACTCCGAAATGGGCGTTGACGCTTGGTATTCGATTGGCTGAAGACGACAAAAAGGGGACAGAAGGGCTGTTTCTATACCACGAAATTCCCTTGACTCCTGCGCTACTCTATACCTACAACCGCGCGACCGGAGCGCTGCGTCCGGACGGCGACCCCACCGGGCGCGAGCATATTCGCTTTACCGGCATTCCGACTGCGCGCTCGCTTTGGCGGAGCATGGACAATGAGTACGACGATCTCACTTGGCGGGTCAACGTGGACTTCACCCCAACCGATGATGTCCTCACTTATTTCTCGGTCACTACAGGCTACCGTGCTGGAGGATTCAACCTCGGATACTATTCGCAAGTGCCCACCTACGATCAAGAGACTTTAATCGCCTACGAATTGGGCTACAAAGGTCAGCTGCTTGAGAATACTTTACAGGTCAACGCCTCAATCTATTTGTACGAGTATGAAGACATCCACCTTCAGTCGATCGGACAAAGCTATTTGGGCGGAAATAACACCTCGGTTGTCAATGGCCCTGACGCGGAAACCCGCGGCTTTGAGATTGAGGCCCTGTGGCTCGCCACCGAGCAGCTTACCCTCGGCCTCAACTATAGCTATACGGACTCGGAATACCTGCAGGACTATGTGCTGAACGGCATCCCGGGGGTGCTTGCTTCTACCAATCCGCACGCGCCTGCCTCCCTTTACACGCCGGAAGAACTGCGATACTCCATCAAGGGCAAGCAGTTGCCGCGAGTACCGAAGAACAAGATTGCTTCATGGGCGGAGTACAAATGGTCGCTTGGTGACTTGGGCAATATGGTGTTGTCGAGTACCTTTTCATGGACTGATGAGTTCCCGGCGGCCGGGCGTCCAGTGGGCGACCTTCCCATTGATACCGCACCCTCATTCATGCGCTGGGATGCGCGCTTGGGCTGGGCGACTGCGGACCGAGCATGGGAGGTCACCGGTTTCGTCAACAACATCACGGACGAGATTGGTATTCGCAACGTCTTTACCTATGATGAATCGCAAGGCTATCGACGCGTCGTCGAACCCACGCTGCCGCGCATGGCTGGCATAGAGGTTCAATACAGGTTTGGTGCCTACGACTGAAGCGCAGCGATGCTAAGTCCTGAAGGGCGCTCTTGAGCGCCCTTCGCTTTTTTGAGGAGGCTTCAATTGGAAATTGTGCGCGGAGAACGTCCAGAAACACAGATGATCCATGCTGGCGAGCCGTCCCCGCGCATTGTGGGATCGGTCGTCATGCCAGTCTTTCAATCCTCGACCTATGAGAGTGTTGAAGGCGAGGATTATCACGACATCGGCTATATCCGCCTCAGCAACACGCCCAATCATCGTGCGCTTGCCGCGAAGTTGAGCGCGCTTGAGGCGAGCGAAACGGCGCTTCTCTTCGCGAGCGGCATGGCAGCCATTACCACAAGTCTGTTGGCGCATCTGTCTCCGGGTGGACATCTACTCATTGGTGCCTGTCTCTATGGTGCTACGCATGGTTTCGTGTTTGGCATGCTTGAGAAGTTTGGTGTCAGCTATAGCGTGATAGACATCAATGCGCCCGAAACTTGGAAGGGTCAACTGTGCGACAAGTCTCGAGTCATCTATACAGAGGTCATGACCAACCCTTTGCTCGAAGTCGCCGATCATGAGGCGGTGGTGCGATTCGCCAAGGCGCATGGACTGGTCTCCATGATCGACAACACTTTCGCGAGTCCGGTGAATTTTCGCCCATGTGAATTTGGCTACGACTTGTCGATTCAGAGTGCCACCAAGTATCTGAATGGCCACTCGGACATCGTCGCCGGCACAGTGGCGGGAAGCCAGGCGCATATCGACCCCATCAAGCAGCAGCTTGACTATTTGGGCGGGTGCATGGATCCGCATCAGGCATGGTTATTGCACCGAGGGATCAAGACCTTGGCGGTGAGGGTGGGGTGCCAGAACGCCAATGCGGCGCGGCTAGCAGAGGTGCTTTCCGAGCACTCCACGGTGTTCGCCGTGAATTACCCAGGCCTCCCTTCTTCCCCATGGCATGAGCGTGCCGATGCGCTGTTTGATGGCTTCGGCGGCATGCTGAGCTTTGAGCCGGACACAAGTCCGGAGGGAGCCGAAGCCTTGTTGAAGGCACTTGAGATTCCCATACTCGCTCCAAGCCTTGGAGGTGTTGAATCCCTCGTGACCTTGCCCGCAAAGACCTCTCACGCGGGATTGAGCAAAGCGCAGCGGGAAGAAATGGGCGTTTCGGATCGTCTCATCCGTGTCTCGGTGGGCATAGAACACATAGAAGATTTGATAGTGGACTTCGAACGAGCGCTGGCTTCAATCTAGACTCCGGGCAGCCCATGGGGTCTGTCTCGCACAAGAAAAAGCGCGATATCCAGCAGAGAATGTGGCGAAAGTCGCACATGGTCTTTCCACCAAAGGGTGCAGGATGCACATATGGCACAGGCACCGCGCATACCGGAGGGGAGCGACCGCGCCCTGAGGCGCCTGTTCGGCCATCCGGAAGTCGTGGCCGACCTGCTGCGCGGCTTCGTGCCGCTTGCCCCCGTCTCGAGTTTCGACCGCAACAGCCTCCAGCCGCTGCCCGACAACCGGGTGGACTTCAATTTCAATAAGCGCGAATCGGACAGGACATGGAGCTTCTCTATTGAAGGCGGCGCGCGGGTGGTAATGATCTTCGAGGCGCAGTCTTACGAGGACCGCGCCATGGCGGGACGGATGGCGGTGCAGGTGGCGATGTTCTGCGAGAATTTCCAACGATTGTGGCCGAGCGAATTGCTGCCGGAAGTTCTGCCGGTGGTGTTTTATACCGGAGGGGCGCGCTGGCGTGCGGTACGCTCGCTATCGGAGGCGGCATCGGGTAAGGCTGGATTATTGACCTACTTTGCTGACTCGTGCTACCTTCTGTTGGAAACCGGCGTGCTGGCGACTGGTCCGCTGCCGAAGCACAACCTTGTGTCGCTGATCGTGAGAATGGAGGCTGCGCGGGGAGCGTCCGACCTCGTAGAGGTTCTGGCTTCGGAAAGGGAGTTTCTTGAGCGGCGCCACCCGAGTCTGTGGAGCGACTACTTCACATGGGCAGTAGAAGTCTTGGCGCCGGTGAAGCGTCCGGACACGGAGGGACGGGGTGTTGAGTCATTACAAGAGGGAATAGATATGATTGCGGAGCGCATACAAGAAGAACGTGAGGAATGGAGGCAGCAGGCAATGGCCGAGGGGCTGTCCGAGGGGAAGGTCAAAGGGCTTCTTGAGGGCCGGGCCGAGGGCCGGATGGAGGGACTCGCTCAAGGTCGCGCCGAAGAACGAGCAAGGAGCTTGGCGAGAGAGAAGGGGCTGCTGCGCAGGTTGATCCTTCGCAAGTTTGGGGACGAGATTGCCGAGATATGGTCGGAGCGCGTGTCCACGCTTGACGATGATGATCGATTGCGGGAACTGAGCGGAATGATCATTGATTGCGAAACTGCCGAGGAGTTGCTGCGCAAGCTCTGAGCAAAGCGGTTTGAGGCGTTGCCGCGTGCGGAGTGATCGCCTGCCTCCATTCGGTAAGAAGAGGAGCCTCACTAGGTATGGATCAAAAGAAACTTCAGCGACTACGTGCTGCCTATGGCACCGGCAAGGCGGACGAATCGCCCAATGCGCGTTTCAATCAAGTCGCGCAGGCGGCTTTCAGCCTACCCGGCGAGCGCTCTCAGCCCTATGCCGGGATTCCAACGCTGCTCGATATGCCCTACCGAGAAGGTGATTCAGCGCTCGATGAGCTCGACATAGCACTCATCGGGGTCCCCACTGATGTAGGCGTGACGAACCGTCCCGGGGCGCGGTTTGGACCAAGGGCGCTGCGTGCGATCGAACGTATCGGACCATACAACCATGTTCTCGACGTGTTGCCCAGCGAGCATCACCGTATTGCGGACATAGGAGATGTGGTCTTCCGTAGCCGCTATATGCTGGACATGGTGATGGAGGACATAGAGGTCTTTTTTGCCAAAGTAGTCGATGCAGGAGTGCGCACCTTGGCGGCGGGGGGCGACCATTCGATCACCTATCCGATCTTGCGCGCTTTGGGGCGAGACAGGCCGGTGGCATTAGTGCACATAGACGCGCATTGCGACACCATGGGAGAGATGGACTGCACCAAATTTCATCATGGCGGTCCGTTTCGTTATGCCGTACTTGACGGTGTGCTGGATCCAGACCTCTGCGTGCAAATCGGTATTCGCGGTGCCTCGGAGTACCTTTGGGAGTTTTCCTACGACTCGGGCATGACGGTCATACATGCCGAAGATGTTGACCGCATGGGTGTCGAGGCCGTGATTGCCAAGGCGCGTGAGGTGATTGGCGATGCGCCTGTCTACCTGAGCCTTGATGTGGATGGCATAGACCCCGCATTCGCGCCAGGTACCGGAACGCCTGAGGTTGGCGGGCTCACGCCGCGCGAAGTCCAGGCGATCTTGCGTGGCTGCAAGGGCCTCAATGTCATAGGGGGGGATGTTGTGGAGGTCGCACCCGAATACGATCCCGGCTCGGTGACCGCTCAAGTGGGTGCGCAGATGATGCTGGAAATCCTCTGTCTGATGGTGCTGGCCGACGCGAAAGCAACATGAGCGCCGCTCGGTACATTTACAGCGAACCTTTAGCTGGTGAGAGCGTCAATCTTCTCAATCCACTGTGTCTTATGGTCTTTGTCGGCGAAGGACGCGATGATTGAGTTCTTGGCGAGTGCGATAATGTGTTCTGCACCGAGCTGCAGCGCATCGCGCACGGCGGTGAAATTCTCCAGCAGATAACCGCCAAAGTAGGCGGGGTCGTCCGAGTTGACCGTAGCCAAGAGTCCCGCATTCAGCATGCGCTTGAGCGGATGTTCCTTCATGTCCTTGACGACGCAGAGTTTGACATTCGAGAGAGGACATACCGTGAGCGGGACCTTATCGCGGGCGAGTCGCTCGACGAGTTCGGCATCTTCAAGCGCACGGTTGCCGTGGTCGATACGGCTTACGCGCAGCAGGTCGAGTGCTTCTCGAACATAGCTGGGCGGACCTTCCTCGCCGGCATGGGCGACGGCCTTGAACCCTGCCTCACGAGCTTGATCGAACACTCTCTCAAACTTGCTCGGCGGGTGACCGAGTTCGGAGGAGTCCAAACCCACTCCGGCAATCTTGTCCCGATATGGCATGGCTTGCCGTAAGGTTGTGAATGTCTCTTCCTCGTCCAAGTGCCGGAGGAAGCACATGATGAGGCGACTCGAAATTCCTAGATCGTGCCGGCCGTCTTTAAGTGCGCGCCAGATGCCATTGAGCACCGTCTCGAATTGGATGCCTCGCGATGTGTGTCCCTGCGGGTCGAAAAAAATCTCTGCATGCACGATGCCGTCCCGCTTGGCACGTCGAAGATAGTCGAAAGTGAGATCATAGAAATCCTGCTCGCGCTGCAACACCTGCATACCCTGGTAGTAAATGTCCAGAAAGGACTGTAGATCTGCGAAGTCATACGCGGCGCGGACTTCGTTGACTGTCTGGAACGGGATGTCCACGCCATTGCGCTCGGCAATCTCAAACATGAGTTCGGGTTCGAAGCTGCCTTCAATATGCATGTGCAGCTCGGCCTTCGGCAGGCCGCGTATGAAGTCGTCGGAGGGGTACATGGACTCAATCTTATCCTCTCGCGCGCATATCGCACCAGTCCCCTTCGCCTCCAAACTTTTGTGCGCAGACGGAGGGCGTTTTCTAGCGTCAAGCTTGATTCGTTGATTGTTCCGTGCGAGATTGCCGCTTGTATGTCTTTGCAGGCTCAAGTCGATTGATCATGAACGCCAGCGATAAGGAGATCGGCATGGACCGCGGTATTACGCGGCGTGACATGCTTCATGGAACTGGAGCCTTTCTGGCTGCTGGACTGATACCCACAGAGTTATCTGCTGCGCAGTCTGCGGCCCATTCACACCTCCCATCGCCTCTCTATCCGCCGGCCCTCACCGGCTTGCGCGGCAGCCATGTCGGTTCGTTCGAGGTCGCCCACGAACTGGCTCGGCACGGCAGGCGCGACTGGGGGCCCGTAGTCGAGCAAGATGATCGCGACTATGATCTGATCATCGTAGGCGCGGGCATCAGCGGCTTGGCAGCCGCACACCTTTACCTGAAGGAACATCCACGCGCCCGCCTACTCATACTGGACAATCACGATGACTTTGGCGGTCATGCGAAACGCAACGAGTTCTCGGTCAAGGGTCGAAAACTGATCGGCTATGGGGGCTCTCAGACGCTGGAGGCACCGGCATCCTATGCCCAAGCCTCAAAGCGGCTGCTCGCCGATCTCGGCATCGACTTGAACACTTTTTACAAGGCCTATGACCAAGAGTTCTTTCGCAGGCACGGCTTGGGTGGTGCGGTGTTCTTCGACAAGGCCGGTTGGGGAGTTAACCGGATCGTCCACTACGACTTGGGCGGTTTGGGCTACACGCTGCCGCTGGCAAAACGCCGAGGCTCGGTGAAGGCTGCCGTCGAAGCCATGCCGATGCCGCGGTCCGCCCGCGATCAAATGCTCGCCCTGCTAACCTCCAGCGAAGACGTTCTTCCCGGTCTCACCGTCGCGGAGCGCTTGGAATTGCTCGGAAGCACGAGCTATCGCAGCTATCTCAGCGACTATCTCGGCATCAGCGAGCCCGAGGTATTCGCAGCGCTAGAGCCACTGACCGCCGATCTCGGTGCCGATATCGCGGCCGTGCCGGCAATCGACGCGCTCTACTACGTAGGACTGCCCGGCTACGAAGCGTCCGGCCTTCCCGCATGGGACGACGAAGAGCCCTACATTCACCATTTTCCAGATGGCAATGCCGCCATTGCGCGCCTGCTGGTGCGCCGCATGATCCCGGATGCGGCGCCGGGTTCGACCATGCAGGACATCGTGCTCGCGGACTTCGATTACAGCAAGCTCGATGTCGTCGGCGCGCCGGTGCGGCTGCGACTGAACAGCACCGCCGTTCACGTCCGTCATGACGCAGACCCCAAGTCCGCACAGCGCGTACTGGTTGACTATGTGCGCCAAGGTCGTCACGGGCAGGCGCGTGCAAAGCGCTGCCTGCTGGCGTGTTACAACGCGATCATTCCCTTTCTGTGCCCGGAACTGCCCGCCCGGCAACGTCAAGCGCTGTCAATGAACCTCAAGACACCCATGCTCTACACCAACGTCGCGCTGAACAATTGGCGCGCCTTCAAGGCCTCCGGGGTCGGGGCGGTCTCCGCACCGGGCAGCTATCATGTGAGCGCCATGCTCGACTTCCCGGTTGACATGGACGGCTACCAATTCGCCGACGGGCCGGACGATCCCGTCATTCTGCACATGGAGCGTTTCCCGCATCGCCCGAATGCAGGCCTCTCAAAGCGCGAACAGGCACCCCTCGGACGCCATGAAATGCTGGCGACACCCTTCGAAACCATCGAGCGAAATACGCGCGAGCAGCTTGCCGCCATGTTCTCGGAAGCGGGGTTCGACCCAGCGCGCGACATCGAAGCCATTACGGTGAACCGATGGCCGCACGGCTACGCGACGCGGGACTGGCTCGAAGACGATGACTACGAGGATGACGACGACCCACGCTACTGGTACGTGCGGGGTCGGCAGCCCTTCCGGCGTATCGTCATCGCCAATTCTGATGCCGGTGCCGGGGCAACAGTGGACATGGCCATAGTCCAAGCGCACCGCGCCGTGCAGGAACTCGGCTGAGTTCAGTCCGGGACGAATAGCCGTGATTCCACCTCTTGAATGAGCGACGCTATGAAGACTACGAAATGCTGCCTTCGGCTTGGGGTGCCAAGACACAATTTCGCCAAGTGTTCGATGCTGGTGTTCCTGCTGGCGTGCGCGAATGGCTGGCCGGACGCACGGGAGCAAAGCAGCAAGATATACACCGGTGGAGACATCATCACCATGGATTCCCTGCGGCCAAGGGCGGATGCCCTGCTTGTCAAAGAGGGACGAATACAGGCGCTGGGATCAAGGTCAGAGATGCTCGGTCTTACCCGGGAAGATGCGGTCGAAGTCGATCTTCAAGGAAAGACCCTATTGCCAGGTTTTATCGATGCGCATGGACACTTAGCCATTGTGATTTCGTTTCAGAGATTCGAGAACCTTGCGTCACCACCAGTTGGCGAGATTCGCGATATCGAAGATCTCATTGTCCAATTGCGCCGGGCAAAGCTGTGTGTCCCCGAGGGGGAAATCTCTGGGGAAGAGGAGGTGTGTGTCCCCGAGGGAGCGTGGATTCTCGGCGCGGGTTACGACGATGCCTTGCTCGCCGAAGGTCGTCATCCCACGAAGGCGGACCTTGATCGCGTCTCCACCACCCATCCGATCTTCATTTGGCATGTTTCGGGGCATCTCGGGGTGTGCAACTCGAAATGCTTGCAGCGGGTCGGTATTTCCACCGACACGCCGGATCCCGAAGACGGCGTCATACGGCGCATGCCCGACTCGAACGAGCCGAACGGTGTGCTTGAAGAATCGCCAGTACTCCAAATCATGTTTGAGCAATTGCCGCTCTATGACCAGGAGCAAAGATATGCCTGGCTTGAAGGGGCGCAGGACTACTTTGCGAGCCATGGCATCACGACGGTTCAGGACGGTGCCACAGGCCCTGCGGACCTTGCGCTCTTCCAGAGGGCTGCCGAAGAGAACAGGCTGCGGGTGGATGTGGTCGCCTATCCCATGGCTACCCTTTATCCGCCGGTGGCGCACCAGTATCCCTATTCACGCAGCTATGACAATGGATTTCGCGTTGGTGGCATCAAACTCATGCTTGATGGTTCACCGCAGGGCAAGACCGCTTGGCTGACCGAACCCTACCATGTGCCCCCGGAAGGCCGGGATGCGGATTATCGCGGCTACGGTCTGATGAGCGATGAAGCCCTTCAAGCGTCCTTAGAGACCTATTTCTCAGCCGGTATGCCAGTAATCGCGCACGCCAACGGCGATGCCGCCAGCGATCAACTGATCCGCGGGGTTGAAGCGATCAGAGGCAAGCTTGGCGATGCCGACAGACGAACGGTGGTGATCCATGCCCAGACCATGCGCCGTGACCAGGTGGCGCAGCTCACAGAGAACAGCATGATGCCTTCCTATTTCGTAGCGCATACCTTCTACTGGGGTGATTGGCATCGAGATTCCGTACTCGGACGCGAACGCGGGAGCCGCATCAGCCCGCTGGCTTCAACGGTGGAACTTGGCGTTCCGTTCACAATTCACAATGATACGCCCGTAGTCCCGCCCGACATGATGCTGTTGCTCTGGTGTGCGGTGAATCGCGTGACTCGAAGCGGCCAGGTGCTGGGCCCCGATGAACGCATCCCGGCCGAAGAGGCCCTCAAGGCCATCACCATCGATGCGGCCTACCAGTACTTTGAGGAAGCGGACAAGGGGTCACTCGAACCCGGCAAACTCGCCGACCTGGTGATCGTGTCGCACAACCCGACGAAGGTGGATCCCATGTTCATCAAGGAAATACAAGTGCTCGAAACCATCAAAGCGGGCGAAACGATTTATCGGTCAGATGTGTGGTAGCGTTAAACGGGAACACTCCCCCAAGGGGGGCTGTATTGAAAGTGGCGCTCTTGAGCGTCGGCGGCATCTGCAGCATCGCGCGTGTCACGGTCAAGGTGTTGCCCTTCATGGCGCTCCTCTATGATCGGTACGGCACTCGTGGTGGTCGCTGCGCACTACGCCGACATTCCGGCAGCGCTTGTCTGCATCGTCACTCAGGCTTTCATTCCGGAAGGGGCCAAAGGGGGATTCATCGCGGTATTGATCCTCGGCTTTCGACGCGCCGCCTTTTCGAACGAGGCTGGCACCGATCGTCAAAGGCGACTTGGACGAGTATTGGCTTGGAGTGGCGAAGCAAAACAATCCCGGTAGCTAGGGGGGGACTCGAACCCCCGACCTCAGGATTATGAATCCTGCGCTCTAACCGGCTGAGCTACCTAGCCAATCCGAAGACTGCGCATTTTCGCAGATTTTTCCCAAGTAAGGCGGACGGTGAGGCTAGCGACTGGTCTGCTCTAGGCTTGGATCATCGAATTCGTATTCAAGTCGAACCGTATTCCTGCCCTGATCGCGCCGCCATTCCAGACTCGGGGCGACTTCCTGAATCAATTCACTCGGAAAAGCTCGACTTCGCGCATGCGATTGGTTTGAGTCGCTGTTCGCGCTCCGAGGATCAAAGCCGGCGCCGTTGTCGGAGATTTCACAAACGATCTTCTCGCCTCGGCCCTCCAATGAGACGGCTAGATCCGGCTCTGACACGCCCTCGAATCCAAACATGATGGTGTTGGTGAGCAGTTCTTCCACCGCGACTGTCAAGGCATAGGTGTTCGAACGCGACACTTGATTGCTCTGTGCAAATGCCTCCACCCTTTGGATGGTTTCAAGCAAGGCCTCGAGTCGGGGCTCGGGATTGAGGATGAGTCGCGGGTTCACAAGCGTCATTCTCTCAAAGCGGTCTGAATGATACTAAGATGAGGAGTCAGTTTTCTGGAGCGAGGTGAATAGCATGATTCATGGCGTACATCACTTGGCGATTGGGGTTCCAGACTTTGATCGTGGTCTGGAATTCTATTGCGACCTGCTTGGGTTCGAAGTGGTTCAGGATATGGAGATTCGAGATTTCAAGCTCGCGGATCAGGCCGTCGGGCTTGATGGGATCAAGGCGAAAATGGCCATGTTGCGCACTTCAAACACTCACATAGAACTCTGGCAGTACGAACATCCAAGCCCGCGCGAGCGGGGCGCGGTACCGAGCGATTACGGCTATGTGCATATTGCCCTACAGGTCACAGGAATCGAAGAAGAATACCAACGCTTGAAGGCAGCTGGCATGGAATTCGTTGGCGAGCCAGTGGACTTTGGCGTTACCAGCGCCATCTACGGCCGCGACCCGTTCGGCAATGTGATCGAACTCTACGAAATTCGCGATGCTCGGGTCTCGCAGATAGCGCGCTAACCTAAATTCCGTAGTGTCTGCATGACTCTTGCGCTGCTTGGCGGTGGGAGAAGTTCTTGAATTCTATAACTTGGTGCAAGAATACGAAATTTGTGTTTCACGGCCTCGGCCATTACAATTTTTGTGCGACTAGAGGGCCGTTCCAAATCGCGGCTTAACCCTTTAGGGCTGGTCGCTCCAATTTTCAAGGCCAGTGCTGAACCTTTAGGTCGGCACTGGTCATTATTCTGTTCCAAGTTTCAAATACTTGGGCATCGTGCCACTTTACGGGAGCGGTGCTCCGGTTTAGGTAGCGGCCTGCCATGTACACCACCACGTCTGCCACCTGTAGAAAGCGGCTATGGTGTGAACGGGTGAAGTGGACTGTGTCCACCAATCTGCCTAGCGGTCTTCCGAAATACATCGGTGTTTTACCGGAAGTCTTGTACTCGGAAAAATCGACTACCGAGCGGGCGACCTCGTCTTTTTCATAGTCACCGAAAACAATACCCAAATCATCAATCTTGTCCAGATAGTCGTAAGCCCGCTCCAAAAACAGCATCAATCCTAACCGATACTCTGGAGTAGGGTATGGATACTTCCGTCAGTGACCTTTGACATCGATGCGCACAACACGAATGGGGATTTGGTTGCTGATGAGAAAGGTGGCGAAATAATCGAATACCTCGATTCGTTCCGGCAGTTTCCGCCCCTTGAATGGACCTTTGCCATGGAACATCTCGTTCCCGTGGAACTCACTTTCAGCTACCAAGGAACTCGTTCCGAAAAGTTAAACTGAATTCGAGTAAGCGTTTCCTCAAGCTCAAGCACCTTGGCTTCCGGTACCAAGATGCCGCCTATGTTGAAGAAAGGGTTTTCCTCGCTGTGTTTGTTTTCGTCGAAATAGATTAGGTGCATGGACTGTGGGCGCTAGAGCAGTGATGAGAACTGGCCGGTGACGGCTCGGATATCGGTGCGGAACAGTATTCTACAATTAGCCCAACGCATTCCTTGCCCGTTCGGCATGCCACTCTCGGACACGCGCATCTCTCTCCTGGATAGAGCGGACAATCTCACAACTTACCAATCGCCAGATAGATTCCCAAATCCGCGTCTTAAGGATGTATGCTGATAGGCTTTGATCATGCCAAGTGGGCTTGGTGAAAGTCACGGATGCAATGGAGGCCGCGCGTGAAACTTATTTCATCTCCTAGAACCCTCAGTCTTCTAGGTTTCCCCTTCCTCTTGTTCGCATCATCCGCAGCCTTTGCCGCGGATGGCCTCGATTCGGGTGACAGCGCTTGGATCATCACGGCAAGTGCGCTGGTGCTGTTCATGACGCTGCCTGGACTGACCATATTCTATGCCGGTCTTGCCCGCGCCCAGTCGGTCCTCTCGGTCATGATGCATTGCTTGTCCGTGTGTTGCATCGCTTCGGTGCTTTGGTTAATTTGTGGATACAGTCTTGCGTTTAGTGGGGAAGGCCTGTTTATCGGCAATCTCGACAAGATGTTCGCCATTGGAATCAGCGAGGCCTCCATGAGCGGCAGCATTCCGGAGATGGTGTTCTTTGTGTTCCAAATGACCTTTGCGGTGATCACGCCCGCGCTGATCGTCGGTGCCTATCCTGAACGCATCAAGTTTAGTGCCGTACTGCTCTTCAGCGGTGCGTGGTTGCTTCTGGTCTATGCCCCCATCTGTCACTGGGTGTGGGGAGGAGGCTGGCTCTCCTCCATGTTTGGCGTGATGGATTTTGCCGGAGGCCTCGTGGTTCACGCCTCGGCGGGCGTGTCCGCGCTGGTATTTGCATGGGTACTTGGTGGACGGCGCGGATTCCCGGAGCGAGTTGCGCCGCCGCACAGCCCTGGGTTGACCACCATCGGCGCCTGCATGCTCTGGGTGGGTTGGTTCGGGTTCAATGGCGGTAGCGAGCTTGCGGCTAACGGCAGTGCGGGTCAGGCGATTCTCGTGACTCACATTTCTGCCTGCACTGCGGTCATCATCTGGTCCGCGCTTGAGTGGGTCCGCTTTGGAAAGCCCAGCCTCGTGGGCGCGGTCACTGCCGTGATCGCTGGCTTGGGTGCAATTACTCCGGCATCAGGTGACGTAGGCCCGGTTGGCGGACTCATCATCGGGGCTTCGGCTGGTGCGCTTTGCTACTTTGCCGTGTCCTTCATCAAGTCGACCGTCAAGATTGATGATTCCTTTGACGTATTCGCCGTCCACGGCGTTGGCGGTATTCTCGGCACCTTGTTGGTGGCCCCCTTGGCGCTTGAATTGGGAGATACATCGGTTACAGAGCAATTGACAGCTCAGGTGATCGGCGTGCTCGCGACGGTCGCATGGGCAGGCGTGATCACCTTCATACTGGCCAAGGTCATCAACATGCTCGTCGGCGGTATGCGGGTGGATGTGAACACCGAGATCGAAGGCCTCGACCTGCACGCCCACGGCGAGCACGGGTATTACATATAATATAGGTGTAGCTCGACAACGACCCCAGCAAGAGCAAGAATCCCCCTCGAGTGGGCGTTCTGGCTTTGTCCCTCAACACCGCGCTCAATTTGAGCCTTAGCGAACAAAGCCTCTGCCGGTTACCTGTATGCCCATCCGTTCGATCTGTGCTCGCGTGGCCTGTGCTCCCAATGCCAGTAGGAATTGCTCCAACGACAAGGTTCCAACTTTGCTCCGTTCTTGCGGGTGTTTTACTGAACCGCTTGGAAAGACCAGATACGAGTTTCCTTGAAATTCGGAATGAGCCTTCATTAAGGCTTGAACGCCCTGGCGCCGATGTGTGCCGGAGGAGGCAATCTCGAATGCAAGCGGCTGTCGCGGGTCGGCATAGATAAGGCCCACCTCGCTTTGACGGCGGTGCCAGTGGTGTACGCGCACCCCGGCATGCAGACCGAGGGCATGAAGAGATGCCGCGGCTAGGTTCTCCAAGAGCAGCCCGAGTTCCGTTGGATCGTCGAGCGGCGCGAGACCTCGCTGAAGGGCCGCGTTCCTCACTGCAGCGTCGATGAAGTAGAGCTTGCGAAGTCGACGCTGGACATGAGATTCGGCCCCCGAATAGTTGGGCAACAAGAAGATGAGGAATGCACGCTCAAGATACGAGAGGTAGCGGTCGACTGTTGGCTGCGTAATGCCGAGTTCTTGCGCAAGTCCGGACGTGGATAGCAGGCCCGATATCTGTCCTCCGAGAGTGTAGAACAAGCGCTCAAGGGTCATCGGGTTGTTGAGTCCGAACGATTGGGGTATGTCCTTGTAGATTGCCCGTTCCACGGCATCGCCGCGTAAAGTTCGCTGGGACTCAAGCACCAATTCGGAGAGACCTCTCTCTTTCAACGAAGACTGGTCGTGACGGACCAAGAGTTCGGGAAATCCGCCGGTGAGAAGGTAAAACTGCCGCAGTCCTGTGAGTTGTGCATTGAAAGTCGAACTTGTTGGCAAGTCTCGCAACGTCTCTTGCAGCGAGTCGCCGACAGAAATTTCTTGCGACGCGCCGATAAGATCAAGAAACTCGTCGAACTGAAAGGGCAAGAGATGCTGCTCATCCCAGCGTCCCACTCCAGATTCAGTAGTCCGTCGTCGTATGAGCGAAGTGGCGCTGGATGTGGCAGCGATTCGAACCGGCCAAGCCTCGTCGTAGAAAGTCTTCAACCAAAGATCCCAGTCTTTGCCGTAAACGAGTTCGTCCAACATCAAATAAAGTGGTGATTCTTGGGTCGCTTTGGCGGTTCGGATGGAACTCTCCACGATCGGGCCAAGCGGCTGGTCGTTGAGTAACGGGTGGTCGAGCCGCCACCAAGCGATTTTGTTGGGCGCTACACCGCGTTCAAGTAGATTGCCCACGGTTTGATAGAGCACCGTCGTCTTTCCAACCCGTCTTGGCCCCAAGAGGAGCTGAAATCGGTCTCGCCGTTGCCCCATGAGTCGTCGCCACAACACGCGGGCGAGGGGGCGTTGATAGTGTGGAGCCAACACACTTGGAACTTTGCCGTCTCGCTGCCAGGGCATTTGCTCGGCAAGCACGCGGGCAAGATCTTCTTCCTGAGGTGGCCAGTTCATAACTGATCATCTTAGTATTTTTGAAGCGGTAACTTTAACATATATGGTGAATATGTTAATGAGTTTCCGGTACGACGGAAGGGAAACTCGACCTGAAGGACACGCCTTCAATGAGGACTTAGCGCTGTAGCCAAGGCTTGCGCGCCTTATTTTCGTTATTACCTTTGACGGGGCTTTGCGCGAACGGGAGATCACGCTCCAGACTTTAGCAAATCAAAGCTTTGCAACTCCTCGCACATAGCGATGCTGCGCCGCGCCATGGTCATGAACATGTCGTTGCCTCGCTCGGTTTCGCCCACCAAGGTGGCGACCAGCACCGACATGTTGAGTCCGGCGGGCGCAAAGTGGCGATAGAGTCGCCAGCATTCATCCCAACTCACCGTGACGCCATAGCTCCGCACTACCTCGAGATAGTGTTCGAGCAGCGTACGCTCGTTTTGCGCCCTGCGCCTTGTGGACACCGAAGTGCCCATGAAGTAGCTGACATCCTGAAAGGCGTGTCCGTGGTTGACTGATTGCCAATCGAATACGGTGAGTGGGCGGGGTCCACCAAACATCATGTTGTCGAGCCGGTAGTCGATGTGGATCACCGTCCTTGCGGATGCCGGTGATGCGTAGGCCTCTTGCACTTGGCCGAAGGTGTCGGCGGCCTCGCGCTCGGCTTGGGTAAGCCGCGATCCGTAGCGCTGATAGAAGACTTCAAGAAACGCCGAAAAGGGCGGCGGTTCTGACGTTTCCATGCGCATGGGTGCGAGCAAGGGCAGCTTGACGAGATCCGGGTCGCCCCAGCGCGGCCCATGCAGCTTCGCGAGTTCCTCAAGCGCGAGTGCGGCTTGATCTAGGCTGCATTCGGACATTTGATCGATTTGCACTGCGGGCGCCAGATCCTCCATGAGGATGATGAAGTCATGGTTGCGGACATCGAATTCCGCCGCGAAACAACGCGGTGCTTGGATATCGAGGGTGTTCGCGAGCTCCGAGTAAAAGAACACCTCGCGTGCGTAATTGTTGAGCCGAACGCCCAAGCGTTTGCTTAAGGGGTTGGTGGACGGGAACTTTCCGACCAGACTGTTCGGCAGGTCGCCATCGGCTGTGAGCTGGAAGCGGGCATTGTCGCCAATCTGACCGGCACCTATGCTTTGCCAAGAGAGGTCCCGAACCCTGCCGCGCAGCCCCGAGGCGTTTAATCTCGAAGTGAGCCATTCGGGCGAAACGCGATCAGGACTGGCTGGGACGTTCATCCATTGCGTGCAGGTGAGGCATCGGGCGGATGATACTATTCATCGCGACTTGAAAACCCTTGGGGCAGTCTCCCGAATGTACCCGGAATACCAATCGAAGTTTCCTGAACTCGGATTCTATGGTCTGCCGGGACACACTCGCAGGCCGCGGGATGTCTTGCGCCAAGCCCAGGATGGCGAGGCGCTGGGTCTTGGTAATCTGATGGTATCGGAGCGAGCCGATTACAAGGAGATCTCCGCCATCTGCGGGGCCTGCGCCGCCGTGACCGATTGCATCTACATAGGCACTTCAGCCACCAACCTCAATACCCGCCATCCAGTAGTCACCGCGTCGATCGCCAGCACACTGAATCGCCTGTCCGAGGGGCGGTTTGCCCTCGGCTTGGCCAAGGGCATTGGGTTGCGCTGGAAGATGATCGGCCTTCCCTTTCCGAGCTTCGAAATCGAGGCTGAATTTCTCGACATGATGCGACGCATGTGGTGTGGCGAGCGCGTCGGCAACTATTCGGGAGCGTTGGGGAACATCCGGCAGATGGGTCTCGCCGACTATGTCGATGAGGACATACCGATACTCTACGTCGGATTCGGTCCGAGGAGCCTGATGAATGCGGGCCGCATCTACGACGGCGCGCACCTGCACACCTTCATGGGGCCGGGCGCGTTGACCAGCTCCGTCAAGCGGATTCGCGCGGGCGAGAAAGAGGTCGGTCGCAAGTCAGGCAGTGTCAAGATCTGGTCGGTGTTGGCGACCCTGTGTGATCCGTCGGAGGAAGCCTATCTCAAGCACATAGTGGGGCGGCTCGCCACCTATTTGCAGATACCCGGCTATGGTGAAGCATTGGTATCGGTCAATGGCTGGGATCAAGAGACCCTGACGGAATTTCGCGACCATGAAGCAGTGAAGTCCATTCCGGGGTTGGTTGACAGCGTCGCCAGTCTGGAACAGATCTCGGCCATCGACAGGATATTGCCTGAGTCATGGAGACCAGCGGCGATCGGCGATGCCAAGACCTGCGCCGAGCGATGGCTTGAAGAGTTCGAGGCCGGTGCCGACGGCATCATCATTCATGCCAGCACCCCGGAAGAGTTTGAACCTGTGCTCCGGGAATACGAGAAGATTCGACCCGCGAGCAGATTCGAGGGTCGCCTGAATCGTCCTGCCTGAGCGGGTGGCAGAGGACAATCGCAGCAAGTTCGGAGACGACAAGATGCTCAACAGACTCGACGACTATCCGGTTCACCAGACCTCCGAACCCTTGGCGCAGCCGGCGACCAGCGACGTCAATTTCTATGACCGGACTTGGTTTGGCGGCTACGCGGTTGATGCATCCTATTACTTCGGGATTGGCATGGCGGTCTATCCGCACTTGGGGATTCTCGATTGCGCCTTCAGTCTCGTGCGCCGAGGCGGACTGCAGCACTGCTTCTTCGCGTCACGTCGCGCACCCCTGGAGCGTACCGAAATGCAGGTGGGGCCCATGCGCATTGAAGTGATTGAGCCCATGCGCCGAACGCTGGTAGCGCTCGACGACAACGACAGCGGTCTTGCCTGTGAGCTCGTCTTTTCGGCGCGTACCGCGGCCATTCAGGAAGGCCGCCAGACCCTCTGGCAAGGTGCGCGCCGATTCATGGATGCCACCAGGTTCGATCAGTTCGGCGCATGGAGCGGCATGGTGCGTGCTCCGCAGGGAGACATAGACGTGACCACGGATGCCTGTCGCGCCATCAAGGATCGGTCTTGGGGTGTGCGACCAGTAGGAGCGCCGATCATGGCTGGTGCGCCTCGGGACTTCGGCGGGTTCTTCTTTCTCTGGGCGCCCATATTCTGGCCGGACCATGTGACCAACGCCATCGTCTTCGATGGGCCGCGAGGGGAGGCGCTGTTTCGCGAAGCGCTCACATCGCCGCTCTATGACCTTGAGGATGCCATCCCCGAGGCCGCCGAGGCGTTGGTTGAGCGCATGGAGCGGGTCGACCACCGAGTGGAATATCACCCGAACACGCGACTCGCGAAGCGTGCTGAAATCTGTCTTACCCGACTATCGGGCGAGGAACGCAGGATATCTCTCGAGCCCATGCTTCGCTTCCAAATGAAAGGTCTCGGCTACGGACATCCCACTTGGCGACACGGCCTATGGCATGACGAATTGGTCATGGGACACGAGTCCTTCGACCCAAACGAAATCGACCTCCTCGCGCCCGAGAATATCCATGTTCAGCAGGTCGTGCGCGCGGATGATGGTGCGCACCAGGGCATCGGCTTGCTGGAACAGATTGTCTTGGGCCCCTATGAACCTGCGGGGTTCTGACGCTCCTCGCAAAGGGAGGGTCATGCCTTACCCCACTGCGGCTTCGCGGTCTTGCATGGTTTCGGCTTTTGGACGCGATGCCTTGACGACTGGGATCTCTGACTCCGGAATCGTCGCCATGCGGTCCTTGCGTTCCATGGCCGCTTCCAGGTAGGGCGCAAGTGCTTGTGCCTTGTTGGCTTCTCGCTCGGCAGCTTGCGCTTGAAACTCCGGCATCACCTTGCTCGCAAAGAGATCAAGCGCGTCGATGATGTGCGCATGGGCGTTCTTGCCGGCCTGCTGCATCAGTATCACCTGGTCCACTCCCGCGTCCCGCAAGCTCCTGAGGTGACGCGTAAAGTCTTTCGGTGTCCCAATGCCTGGAGCATGCCCGAACTTCTCCGGGTTGCCCGAGCGCGCGAGTTGCACAAGTTCCTCGCCGCGTCGGCCTCGCTGCTTGAGGAAGTGCTCCCAGAGTTTGCTGTGACCGGGCAGGACATCTTCCGCGACCAGCGCGTTGACCGCGTAGTTGAAGAATTCGAACCCCTCCTGACCGCGGCGGATGGCTTCGACTCGATCTTCATGGAGCGAAAAGGATGTCACCAAGGCGATGTTGGCATTCACGGCATGGCCAATGGGTCGGCATTCATCGCTGCGAATGATGTCGTAATAGATATCGGACCAGTGCCTCGCCTCTTCCGGGTCGACGAAGGAGAATGCCAGTGCGCCGAGGCCGTTTCGTGCCGCCACGCGAATCGTGTCGCGGTTGGTGCAGGCCATCCACATGGGCGGATGCGGTTTCTGCAAGGGCTTCGGCATGACGTTGCGGCAAGGCATGGAAAAGAACTCGCCTTCAAAACCGGGATAGGGCGACATAACCATCATGTTGGCGATTTGCTCGGCCGATTCGAGGGCGGCTTGTCGCTTCGTCTTCGCATAGATGCCGAAGCCACCGAGTTCAAGGCGCGTTGCGCCCTCTCCGATTCCAAAATCAACGCGTCCGTTGGAGATGAGGTCCAGGGTCGCCAAGCATTCGGCGGTGCGCGCCGGATGGTTGTAATTGGGGATGACTTGACGAATGCCGTGTCCCAAGCGTATGCGCTTGGTTCGGGCGGCGGCAGCCGACAAAAACACTTCAGGCGCCGAGCCGTGCGAATACTCCTCGAGAAAGTGGTGCTCAACTTCCCATGCGTAGTCGATGCCGACCTCATCGGCGAACACCACCTGTTCGAGCGCCTCATGAATGAGCCGATGATCGCTGTCCTCTTGCCAGGGTTTGGGGAGTTGCAACTCATAGAAAACGCCGAATCTCATTTGGTCTTCCTCTTCAGATGCTGGGCTGGAGTGATTGTTTTTAGTCTAGGCGGTACACCTTGGCGGCGGTGTCATGAAAGAGCGCGGCCTTTTCGTGCGGCGAAAAGTCCTTGGCAATCAGCTTAAAGGCATTCCACAGGACGTGATAGGAACAGCTTCGCTTGTCCACCGGGAAGTTGCTCTCGAACATGCAGCGCTCGACGCCGAAGCAGTCGATGGCATGCAAGTAGTAGTCGCGCGTTGCGCCAACAAGCTCCTCTGAAGTGGCGGGCATTGCGCGCTTGTGGAAACCAAAGCCATTGATCGGCATCACTAGGCCGCCGAGCTTCGCGCGCACATTGGGCAGTTCGGCGAGCTGGGCGATTGATGTACGCCAGAAGTCGAAGACCTCCCTCCGCTTACCCTCGTAGGGGCCGATACCGAGCGGTCCACCGAAATGGTCGAGAATGCAGATGACTTCCGGGTGGGCGCGCGCAAGCTCGGTAAATTCCGGTATCTGTTCATGGTAAAACCAGGCATCGAAGCTCAAATCGAGTTTCCCGAGTTCGCGAAAGCCCTCACGAAAAGTCGGACCCGCCATTAATCCCTTGCTCGGTGAGGAGTGCGAATTGCGAATGGCATCGGACTCGTGCCAGCCAAGTGCGTGTCGGATGCCGCGAAATCGTGACGAAAGGCGCATGTGTTCTTCAAGCACCCTTCGTACATGGCTTCCTAGGGAGAGGTCCGCGAAGCCGACAATTCCGGCACACGCAAGGGTCTCGCCAAAGCCGCCGCTGGCACTCATGGCGGCGACGCCGTTGACGAACTCGGTTTCTCCGACCGGACGCAATCCAGGGTCGAGCTCCTGTTGTTCGGAGCGATACATGGCACCGCATTCCACGAATACCGTTGAGACGACATTGTGTCCGCTGCCGATGTCCTCTAAGAGTTCATCGAGCAGGTAGCGGCTGCCGGGATAGTCCCAGAGATGATGATGCGGATCGCAGATGGGCAGATCCGGCTCGAGGACCTTTTCCTCGATTTGCGAAAGCCACTCGGCATAAGCGGGGCTTTGCACGGAATCGGACGCCCTCATGAATCGAAGGTAACCACCGAGCGTATGGACTTGCCTTCGTGCATGAGGTCAAAGGCGTCATTGATCTCCGTGAGCGGCAGGGTATGTGTAATGAGGTCATCTATATTAATCTTGCCTTCCATGTACCAATCGACGATCCGGGGCACGTCCGTTCTGCCCTTGGCGCCACCGAAGGCGGTTCCGCGCCACACCCGCCCGGTCACCAGTTGGAATGGACGCGTGGAGATTTCCTGTCCGGCTCCGGCGACGCCGATGATGATGCTCTCGCCCCAGCCCTTGTGACAGCATTCGAGCGCTTGGCGCATCACGTTCACATTGCCGATGCACTCGAAGGAGTACTCCACGCCGCCATCGGTCATATCGACAATGGCTTCGGCAACCCGATCGGTTTGGCTCGCATCGATAAAGTCGGTCATGCCGAATTTGGTCGCCAGCGGTGCCTTGTCCGGATTCAGATCCACGCCAATGATACGCGTGGCACCCACCATTCGCGCGCCTTGAATCACGTTGAGCCCTATGCCGCCCAAGCCGAACACGGCCACCGCTGCGCCGACTTCCACCTTGGCGGTATTCATCACCGCGCCAATGCCGGTGGTCACTCCGCAGCCTATGTAACATACCTTGTCGAAGGGGGCGTCGCTACGAATCTTGGCGACCGCGATTTCGGGAAGCACGGTCACGTTTGAGAAGGTGGAGGTGCCCATATAGTGATAGAGCGGATCGCGCCCTATGGAAAAGCGGCTGGTGCCGTCCGGCATCACGCCTTGGCCTTGGGTCGCGCGAATGGCGCCACAGAGATTGGTCTTGCCGGACAGGCAGAATTTGCATTGGCGACATTCGGGCGTGTACAAGGGGATCACATGATCGCCGGGCGCAACCGAGGTCACCCCGTCGCCCACGGCAAGCACGACACCGGCACCTTCGTGACCCATGATGGCGGGGAAGAGTCCTTCGGGATCTTCTCCCGTCAAGGTAAAGGCATCCGTATGGCATATGCCGGTGGCCTTGACTTCCACCATCACCTCTCCAGCCTTGGGATCGGCCACCGTGACTTTTTCGATGGAGAGCGGTTTGCCCGCTTCCCACGCGACTGCGGCGTGCGTTTCCATATGATTCCCCCTTCAGGGTGAGTCAGACTGAGCAATCTACCAGAATGCGGGGGAAGGGTGCTTCGAGGTGCTGCTGCCCAGAGAAGCAAGAGTCCGCTGATGGGGGAAGTTAATTGCCTCCGACTTACAGCCCCCAGCACTCAAGGTCGTCGGCGATCATTGTCGGGCCTTGGTAGTGCTCTTCGATGATTTTCAATGTTTGTGACTCGCGACCTCTGGTGCGTGTGCCTCTGGCACCGAGGATGAGCATTCGCACGTCGGCTTTGGCGGCGATTTTGCCGATCTGCGAGGGTCGTGCAAAGGCCTCGCGTGTGGCGCCGCGGGCATCTTCCGGGGCACCATGATTGGCGACCAAGGCATCGGAACCTTTGGCGAATTCGGCCATGACATCCTTTTGGTTGCTAAAGTCGCCGGTAAAAGTGATCGACTGATCGCCGATGGTCACGCGCCAGGCGAGGCCGCGTTCCTCGCCATGGTTTACGGGGATGGCGGCGGCACGAAAGGTCTCATTGCCGAATCGGCCCCACCGCCTTCTACCCTCTGCGTTGATGCTGTGTAGGCTGGGTGTCTGCCTCGCGAACTCAATCCCGGCGAACTCGGCAAGAAAGCGGGCATCCTCGCCGAAAGGCCCCATGAGCGCGATCCGCTTGTCCGGGCTGCTGGCGCGTAGAAACGCCCAGAGGTCCGAGGTGTTTTCGCGATGAAGATGGGTGATGGCAATGGCGTCAAGATCCTCGATCTTGGCATCGGCTTCGTCGAATCGAACCGCGGCACCATGACCGGCATCTACGAGCAACTTGGCTTGATTGTCTACCCACACCAAGTAGCTGCTTGAGGCCGAGGTATTAACGTATCTCACGCTTCCCGAGCGCAAAATTTGAATCCAGACACCCTCATCGCCGCAGTAGGGCGCTTCAATGATAACGGCCTTGGCTTGTTGGCCAAGCGCAAACAGCAAGCAAAAACCAAACAGACGCAATAGGGCCCGGACCATATGAATCGATTAATGTGCGGCGGAGAGGCGCTAGTGTAAGGGAACTCGCGGAGACGTTCTGTCGCAGGTGGCTCTGGTGTGCGACACTCTTGCTTTGTGTGCGCGAATCGAGCTTGGCACCAACACGCGATGAAGTTCGGAATTGACCGCCTGCTGGCGCAAAGGGACTTGCGAGGGCCGCTCGCGGAGCGGCGGATCGCGCTATTGGCGCATCCCGCTTCGGTGACCGACGATCTCACGCATTCGCTGGACGCACTGGTGGCCTGCGACGGTGTTCAGGTCGTATCCGCATTCGGGCCGCAACATGGACTGCGCGGTGACAAGCAGGACAATATGATCGAGTCGCCGCATTTCACCGATCCTGTGCACGGCATTCCGGTCTTCAGTCTGTATGCGGATCATCGTCGTCCGACACGCGAGATGATGGATAGCTTCGATATACTCCTGTGCGATCTTCAGGATCTCGGTTGCCGGATTTACACCTTCGTCACCACGCTTCTCTACATCCTTGAAGCGGCGGCTGAACAGGGGAAATCTGTCTGGGTGCTGGATCGACCAAACCCGGCGGGCCGCCCTGTGGAGGGATTGTTGCTGAGTTCGGGTTGGGAGAGCTTCGTCGGCTGCGGACCCGTGCCGATGCGACATGGCCTCACGCTTGGTGAGATGGGGCGATGGTTTGTCGATCACTACGGCCTCGATGTCGACTACCGCGTCATTACGATGGAAGGTTGGAGACCAGCCGAAGCGCCGGGATGTGGCTGGCCGGTGGCCGATCGGTCTTGGGTCAACCCAAGTCCCAACGCGCCGACGCTCACGATGTCGCGCGCCTATGCCGGGACGGTGATGCTGGAAGGCACCACCCTGTCTGAAGGTCGCGGCACGACACGTCCGCTGGAAGTTTTGGGGGCCCCCGACATCGATGCGCGTTCGCTGCTAAAGACGATGCATGAAATGGCTCCGCAATGGCTGCAAGGTTGCCGGCTGCGCGAGTGCTGGTTTGAGCCGACCTTTCATAAGCATGTCGGCGAACTCTGCCATGGCATTCAAATTCATCCCGACGGCAGGGATTACGATCACTTCGCCTTCAAGCCTTGGCGTCTGGTTGCGCTCGCGCTCAAAGCCATTCGCAGGTTATATCCGGGCTATGAGATCTGGCGTGACTTCCCCTATGAGTATGAAGAGGGCAGGCGACCCATCGATGTGATCAATGGCGGTACGACCCTTCGCGAATGGGTGGACGACCAATCATCTGATGCCGGCGATCTTGATCGTCTGGCGGGGACAGACGAAGCCAAATGGACTGAGCAAATTCGACCCTACCTGACTTGTGCGTAGCAATCATCCGGACTCCTCGGTGCGGTGGATGTCCCGCGCGTTCACTTTTGTAATGATTCAATGAAGAATTTGTGAAGGTAACTTGCGAAGCCGAATACACTCGCCGCGCAAATATTCGCTATGCTTTCGTTCATCACAGCCGACATCTTGCGCGTATGAATCCATGGCCAAGCACAAGCCGATAGTCTGCATACTTCAGCAAACCTGCCGAATGCTTGTTGTTTTGCTGGCGGGTGGCCTGTTGGGCGCGTGCGGTAGCGAAGAGGAGGGCGTGAGCGCGGGAGCGGCTTCGGCAAGCCTTCCGCAGGTGCGCACTCGGGTTGCGACGGCGATTGCGGAACCTGTCAGGCTGAGTTTGGATCAGGACTATACGGGTGTGGTGACACCCTTCCGCAAAGCGCAGGTCGCGGCGGAGGTGGGCGGACGAGTGGTCGAGCGCCTCGTCGAGCCGGGAGATCAAGTGCGTTCAGGGGACGTGCTGATCCAACTCGACCCGAGTCGCGCGCAAATTGCGCGCGACCGGGCCAAGTCCGATCTCGCGGCGCGCGAGGTTGAATTGACCGATGCCGCTCGAAATCTCGACCGGGGTGAACGCTTGCAAGCAACCGGCGCCATCAGCGAATTGGAACTTGACGCCCTGACTTTGTCGGTGGAGCGGGCTCGCGCGGGGTTGGGAATCGCCGAAGCCGCGCTGCGCGAGGCTTTGAAGAACCTTGAAGATGCCAGTATTGAAGCGCCCTTTCACGGGCGTATCGAGGCCGTGCTGGTGCAGGTTGGCGATTACCTTGCGCCCGGCCAAAAGATCGGCATGCTGAACGACTTTTCCAAGGCGAGGGTGCATATTGGGGTGACTGCGGGGGAAGCAGCGAGTCTTGTGCCGGGTCAGTCTGTGCGCCTCGGCATGGAAGCGGTTCACACGGGCGTGGCGGCGGGCGTTATTCGAAGCGTCGGGCGTTCGGCCACCGAACAGGGTGTGTTTCCGGTAGAGGTGTGGATGGAAGGCGAGGACGCGGCCAAGCTTCGCGAAGGCATGGTCATTTCGGTGGCACTCGACTTGGCGCGTCGGCAACCACAAGTCGTGGTACCAACAAGCGCGGTATTTCGTCGTGACGGAATGACCCAGGTGTTTGTCGTTGACGGGCAAGGCAGGGCACGATTGATCCCGGTCTCCACCGGCCTGTCAAGCAGCGGGCGCGTGGAAGTGGTCTCCGGGCTTGAAGCCGGCGACGAGGTGATCACCGATGGGCAATTTGCCCTGGGCGACGGCGCGCTCGTGGAAGTCACGCGGGCTCGTTTGTAGGTGATGGCACCACCGCCCCTCGGCTGTTCGCCGTCCGTTTGTTAGCAGTCTGATCGAGACCCTGTCATGGAACGTGTCATTGCCTTCTTCGCACAGCGTTCTTTGCTCGTCAACTTGATCGCCGTGGCGACCGTTCTCGTGGGCTACTGGTTCGCGAAAGATGTCCCGCGCGAGTACATTCCCGCCGTGCGCTCCCATGTGGTGTTCGTTAGCGCCCAGCTTCCGGGCGCTTCCGCACGCGATGTGGAAACCAAGATCACCATTCCGATTGAAGAAGCCATTGAAGAAGTGGATGGCATTGACAGCTACACCAGCGCCATCGCCAACGGCACCTCCTTTACGCGAGTTGAGTTTTTCATAGATGCAAGCGTAGGTGAGCTCGATGATGCCGAGCAGAGACTTAGGAACGCGATCGACGGCATCACGGACTTTCCTCCGGAAATGGAGCATGAGCCGACGCTCGAACGCTTCAATCCGGGCAAATGGCCGGTCGTGCAGGTGGCCCTCTCCGGCCCGGCCGATGCGTTGACGGTCGCGACCCGCCTGGTTGAGCGGGCCGTGAAGTCCGTGGATGAGATTGCCCAGGCCAAGGTGGTGGGCCTCAACGACCCCGAGGTGCGCGTGCTGGTCGATCCACAGAAAGCCAGCGAGCAGGGCGTGACGGTGCTCGACGTAGTGGATGCGGTTGCGCGGCGCAACGTTTCGAGCACCGGAGGCATCTTACGCACCGACAGCGATCGCAACCGGGTCGTGCTGTGGAGCCGATTCCACGACCCGAAGGAGGTGGGCGAGACCATTGTGCGGTCCGTCCCGGGTGAAGGCGTGATTCGCGTCTCGCAAATCGCGAGGATAGAATCCGGCCGGGAGGATACCGGTCTCATCGCGCATACTGATGGTGAGCCGGGCACCATCATTTACGCCATCAAACGCGACCAGGCCGACGCCATCGATGCCGTCGCGCGTGTGAAGGACGTGCTTGAGACGCTGAATCTTCCAGCGGACGTGTCCCTAAAGCTCGTCGACGACCGCGCCTTCTTCACGAAGAACCGATTGAGTCTGATGCTCGTCAATGGAGCCTATGGCGCGCTGCTGGTGGCTGGGGTGTTGTTTCTCTTCATGCGCGCAACGGCCATGCTTTGGGTGTGTGTCGGCATTCCGCTGGTCTTTTTCGGTGCGTTGGCGTTGGTTCCCGCCTTTGGCATGACCTTCAATCTCTTTTCCTTGACCGGCTTTTTCATCGTCATTGGCATGGTGGTGGATGATGCGGTGGTCGTTGCCGAGCACATTGATGTCAAACGTGCGCAGGGTTTGCAACCACTGAACGCATCCGTGCAGGGCGCTACGGAAATGATGCGCCCGGTGACCGCGGCCGCTCTCACGACGGTGCTTGCCTTTACGCCCTTACTCTCCATCGGTGGGATGATGGGCAAGCTCTCGTGGCAATTGCCGGCGGTGGTGGTGACCGTCCTGGTGTTTTCGCTCATCGAGTCCTTTGTGCTTCTGCCGGCGCACATGCGCTACGGTCGTCGAAACGCTTCTGATACGGGCCACGAAGCTCAAGGAAAGCGTAACTTCATGCTGAGGCTAGAGGGCATCTACAGGGATTCGCTTCACTTCGTCTTGCGCTTTCGTGGCATAGCGATTGCTGCCTATGTGCTGTTGCTTGCTGGCGTGCTGGTCTTCATCAGGCCGCTTCTGGAAGTGGAACTGATTCCGCAGCGAGATGCCACAGTGATGTACGCCAAGGTGTCCACGCCTGTGGGAACACCCATCGAACAAACCGAGGCCATTGTGTATGAACTGGAAGATCAGATTTCCGCGATTACGCGCGTTGATTTGGATGCGGTGACGGCCCGCATTGGTTATCAATCAACCGATGACAGCACCAAGACGCGTGGAGATGCCGAACATGAAGCGCTGCTCACAATGGTGTTCAAGACGCTTGATCGGCAGCACAGCAACGCTGAATGGATTCAAATTCTGCAGCGGGAGATCAACGCGCCGCCCGGAACCCGGGTCATTTTTCAATCGGAGTATTTGGGACCGCCGACCGATCAACCCTTGACCGTGCATTTCTATTCCAATGAAGATGAGGTGAGGCGAGCGCAAGCCATGCGCCTCTTCGAGCACTTGGCAAGCATCGCCGGCGTCACCGAGCTGGAGATAGACGAGCGCCCAGGTACGCCACAAATTGATCTCAATATCGATTATGAGAAGCTGGCGCTCGCAGGCTTGGATGCGCGCGACGTGGCCAACACCCTGCAGGCGGCCTTTCACGGCATTGAAGCCACCGAGCACCGGGACTTGGATGACACCACCGAGATACGCGTCATGTTTGATGAGGCGGCGCGCCACGACTTGGGCGCGCTGCTTGAAGCACCCGTGCGGGCGAGAGACGGTCGTCTCGTACCCCTGCGCGATTTGGTCAACCCGGTAGAGCAGCTCGCGGTGGACCGCATCTATCATCGCGAGGGGATTCGCGCCACCACCATTCGTGGCAGCTTCACGCCCGAGAGTGGCCTCTCTGCGGTTGGGTTTGCGGACTACTTGGAAACAGAAGTGTTGCCTCAATTCAAGGAAGTGGCCGGACTCGCTATTGAGATCGGTGGCGAAGCCGAGCAGACTCGGGAGACCACGGCGGAACTCGGTCAAGCCGCCGTGCTCGCGGTGGTGTCCATTGGTCTTGTGATTTGGCTGCTGTTGGGTTCGGCGCTCCAGGCGCTGTGTGTCCTGATTGTGATTCCTTTCTCGGCGGGAGCAGTGATACTTGCCTTTTGGCTGCATGGAATTAACCTTTCCATGACCGGAATCATGGGCACCATTGGCCTCGCCGGTGTGGTGGTGAACGGATCGATTGTGATGATGGACTCGGTGAATCGACGCCTGTCGGAAGCTCCGGCGGACGCTGAGCGGAGAAATGTCGCGGTGGAGGCCATGGTGGGACGCTTGCGCCCAATTCTTGTCACCACCCTCACCACCTTCGGTGGGGTCATGCCGACGGCTTACGGCATCGGCGGTTACGATGCTCTGGTGAGCCCTCTGTCCATAGCCATCGGGTGGGGGTTGGTGTTCACTGCCATGGTGACGCTCTATCTTGTGCCGGCGCTCTATTCCTTGGTGGACGATTTCAAGACGAGATTACGAAGAGACGATAGGGTCAGACCATGAGCGTCAAACTCAAGGACAAGGTCGCCGTGATCACGGGCGGTGCCGGGGGGATCGGCACAGAAGCGGGACGACTGTTCGCGGCCGAGGGCGCCACTGTGCTCTTGGTGGATGTGGACGAGGCGGCGCTTGCACAGGCCTGCGATGACATCGGTAGCAATCAAGTGAGCGCTTTCTCGGCTGATGTGACCCGCGCTGAGGATAATGAAGCGATGGTGCGGACCGCCACTGAACGCTACGGCGGGGTGGACATTTTTCTCGCCAATGCTGGTATCGAAGGCGATGTGCGGAGTATTGTCGACTACCAAGAGAACCGCTTCGATGCGGTGATGGCGGTGAACGTGAAGGGTCCGTTTCTTGGCCTCAAGGCGGTGATTCCGGCGATGGAGAAACGCAGTGGGGGCAGCATCATTATCACCTCGAGTGTTGCCGGCCTGCGCGGCGCGGCCAATTTCTCCGCCTACACGACAAGCAAGCACGCGGTGATCGGCCTGATGCGCTCCGCCGCCTTGGAGTGCGCCGCAAAGAAGATCAGGGTCAACACGGTGAATCCGTCTCCGGTCGAAACCCGCATGATGCGTAGCATTGAAGAAGGCGTCGCGCCGGGCGCGGCGGAGCAGGCCAAGCAGCTCATGCTGGCAAGAATCCCCGTAGGCCGATACGCTGACTCCATCGATGTCGCGCGACTCATGCTATTCCTCGCCAGCGACGACAGCGAATTCATCACCGGCACCGTCCACAGCATCGACGGCGGCTCAACCGCTTGAAACAGACGCCCAGCTTCGCCTCAGAATATTCGTACGAGTGGGATGACTGGCGCTTCGTCGAAAATTGGGCTGTTCATCCTATGGCACCCTGCTCACGAAGTGCGGCGACTTCTGAGGCGGAGACGCCGAATTCACCGAGTACGTGATCTGTCTGTTCTCCAAGCCTAGGACAAGGCGCGCCGAGCGGAAGCAAGCGAGCTCCAAATCGAGCTGGACTTCTGACCTGTCGCAAGCTCCCCATCACTGGGTGGTGCGCAGTTTCCAAGCTCGAATTGGCACGGAGTTGTGCCTGCTCTAGGGTTTCTTCTCGCGTGAGGCACTTGGCAGCCGGCACATCTGCCGCATGCAAGCGCTCAACCAAGTCATCCGCGGAGATGGCATCCAAAGCTTGTTGCATGATTTCGCGGTAGAGATCCATGTTCTGCATCACGGCTTCAGCGGTGGAGAATCGTTCGTCGGATTCGAGATGCTCAACGCCGAGCGCCTTGTAGAAGCTGCTGAGTTGTGCCGGTGTCACGGGCGCGGCCACAAATTCGCCGTCCTTCGCCTGAGCGATTGAGATGCTGTCCGAAAGCGGCGGCTGTGGCACGACATCCTCATCAAGCAAGGTGTGGTTCATGAATCCGTCCGGGTACATGAAGAACAGCCCGGCATCGAGCATCGACAGGTCGATGTGTTGACCGATACCCGTGTGCGTGCGTTGCAGCAGCGCTGCGGTAGCGGCTTGGGCGGCGCTATGTGCGGTGATCTTGTCGCAAATGAGATTTCTGACTAGCGCACTGCCTTCGCTCCCTTGGATGGCCGTATAGCCAGCGAGTGCCTGCACAATCGGGTCGTAGGCCGGTGCGTCCTTGAGCGGTCCCTCGATGCCGAAACCAGTGATGGCCAGATATACCAGACCGGCATTGACCTCACGCATTGGTTCGCTGCCGAGTCCGAGTTTATCCATGACACCTGGGCGGTAGTTGGTCATGAGCACATCGGCCTTACTCACCAGTGATTGCGCGATGGCGACCCCTTGCGGATGCTTCAAATTGAGCGCCACGGATTCTTTGCCGCGGTTGCAGTTGGCGAAAAGCCCTGAAATGCCGCCCTTAGACGCCCCCAAGATGCGCATGATGTCTCCCACGCCCGGGGGTTCCACCTTGATGACCCGCGCCCCCTGCTCGGCAAGCATCATGCTCGCCAGAGAGGCGGTCACCATGCTTGAGAACTCGATGATGGTAAAACCCTGTAGGGGTAACTGTAGGTCTGTCTGACTCACTTGCTCTGCTCCTTGGCTTGCCACCGCACCTCATCCGGCATTCGCCAGTCACCACGCGGCGATAGGCTCACGGTACCAACTTTCGGGCCTGGCGGTAGGGTGGTGCGCTTGTATTGCTGCGAGAAGAAACGCTGGCGGAAGACCTCCAGCCATTTCGCGACCTCTTCGGCCGAATACGCACCGGAGAAGGCGCGCTCGGCGAGCGTCTCGATCTTCTCCGACGAAAATCCACCGCGCATGAAATGATAGAGAAAGAAATCATGAAGCTCGTAGGGCCCGATGATCTCTTCCGTCAGTTGACCCACGCCGTCTTCCTCGTTGGGCGCGGTGAGTTCCGGGCTGATAGGCGTCTGCATGACGCGAATCAGCGCGTTCTTGAGCGATTTGTCGGCTTGCGCATCGGCGTAATAGTTGATCAGGTGCCTGACAAGCGTCTTTGGCACCGAGGCGTTCACCGAATAGCTGGCCATGTGATCGGCGTTGAAGGTGCACCAGCCGAGCGCAAGCTCGGAAAGGTCACCCGTGCCCACCACCAGTCCATCGACCTTGCCCGCATAGTCAAAGAGAATCTGCGTGCGTTCGCGCGCTTGCGCGTTCTCAAAAACGAGATCCTGACCCGCATCATGGTCGAGTACCCGCAGATGCTCGGACACGGCGGCATGTATCGGGATTTCAAGAACCGCGATTTCAATCGCTTCGGCGATGCTCTTGACCGACTCCTTGGTGTGCGCACTGGTGCCGGGACCGGGCATGCTGATGAGCACCAGGTCTTCTTTGGGACGTTCCAAGATCGACAGGCATCGCAGACAGACCAGAAGCGCAAGTGTGGAGTCGAGGCCGCCCGAGACCCCAAGTACGAGTCGCATCGATCCGGCGGCCAGCACCCGACGCGCCAATCCGGTCGCCTGAATCATAAGAATCTCTTCGGCCCGTTCGCACAGATCGGCACCTGTCGGCACGAAGGGCGTTCGCGAATATTCGCGCGTGGTGTCCGCGAGTGACCTAATAGAAACACCCGTATCGACTTCCAGGTAGCCAAGAGGTCGCGAAGCACCCGCAAAGGTTGTGTTCGCGGCGCGATGGTGCCTGAGCGCCTGCCAGTCGAGATCGGCAAGAAGATGGCTTCCGGCAAGGCGGAATCGCTCTGATTGCGCGAGCAACACGCCGTTCTCGGCGGCAATCAGATGTCCGCCGAACACGACATCCTTGCTGGACTCGCTCGGTCCGCTCGACGCGTAAACCATGCCGCAAATGCGACCCGCGCTGGCCATGCGCACCAAATCGAGTCGATAAGGCCGCTTGCTTACGAGTTCTGGGCTCGCGGACAGGTTCACAATGATCTCCGCGCCGGCGAGCGCGTGGCGATTCCCAGGCGGATCCGCGATCCAGAGATCTTCACAGACCTCGATTGCAAAGGCGCTTTCTCCAAGCGAGAAGATCTGCTCCGGACAGACATGAAACTCGCCCAATTGCGAGTGGGTCACTTTGGTGTTGATGCCTTCCCCGGAAGCGAACCAGCGCTGCTCGTAGAATTCCGCCGAGTTGGGGATGGCCTGTTTGGGAACCGCCCCCAGCAGCTTTCCCTTGGCCAGTACGAGGGCGCAATTGAGCAGGCGACCATCGCCGAGCATCCAGGGCGCACCGAGGACAAGCACGCTGGGAAGCTTCGCGAGGCGTTCGGCGAGTGTAATGAGCGCCGACTCCACAGCTTCCTGCAAGGACCTTTGCATGAAGAGGTCTTCACATGAATATCCAGTGAGCGAAAGCTCAGGAAACACCACCAGAGACGCGCCCTCCGACGAGAGCGCTTCGGCAAGCTCCGCATGCGTTTTGGCGTTGGCGGACACATTCGCGATTTCGATTCGCGGAGAGGCGGCTGCCACGCGCAGGTATCCGAGTCGAGAGAAGTCCATCAAAGTGAGTGTACCCCGTAAATCGTGCCGCTGACTTTGCGCTCCGCGAGGAGGCTCTATTATTCGAGACAAGGAACTACCAAAACGAGAGTGTCAGGCAGAACGCGAATTGATGCACAATGCCTTATTTCACTCAAAAGACTCATAGGGATTCTCGGTATGAACTTCGAGTTCGACGAAGAACACAACCTTCTCAGAGAGCAGGCTGTTCGCTTGCTCGGTGACAAGTCCGATATGTCGGTCGTCCGCGCGGTGCTTGAGGGCGAAGAAAGCTATTCGACTGATCTTTGGGAGGCGATTGCAGAGCAGGGTTGGACGGCCGTGGCGATTCCCGAGGAGTTCGGCGGCCTCGGCATGGACCGTCTGTCGCTTTGCGTGATCGCGGAAGAGCTTGGGCGCGCCGTGGCACCCATTCCCTATTCGTCCTCCGTATATCTCGCCACCGAGGCGCTCATGCTGGCGGGAACCCAAGCGCAAAAGGAGGCTTGGCTCCCGAAGCTCGCTACGGGCGATGCTATAGGCACCTTCGCCTTGGCGGAACAGCATGGGCGCCAAACGCCAAGAGACTTGGAGACCAGAGCGAGCAATGGTGCGTTGACCGGCACCAAGCTGCCGGTTGCAGACGGAGACGTGGCTGACTTCGTGGTCGTGGTTGCGGCTAGCGACAAGGGTGATGGTGCGCGCCTCTGGTTGGTTGATCTGTCCGCATCCGGCATTGAGGCGACTCCTGTGACCACCTTGGACCCATCGAGATCTCATGTCCAGCTACGCCTTGATTCGGCGACGGCGGAGCCCCTCGGGGCTGACGGCGAAGGTTGGGGATTGACGCAAAAGCTCTTTGACCAAGCGGCGGTGTTGTTCGCGTGGGAGCAGGTGGGCGGCGCCGAACGGGCGCTCATCATGGCACGCGATTACGCCATGCAACGTTATGCCTTTGGAAGACCCATCGCAAGCTTTCAGGCAATCAAGCACAAACTTGCGCATGCCTATGCGAAGAACGCCTTGGCACGATCGAATTGTTACTACGGCGCTTGGGCGCTCGATACGGGTGCTTCCGAGCTTCCAGTGGCCGCCGCCGCCGCGCGAGTCAGTGCCACGCAAGCCTTCTACTATGCTTCTAAGGAGAACATACAAACCCATGGCGGCATGGGCTTTACTTGGGAGTTCGACTGTCAGTTCCTCTACCGCCGGGCCAAGCTGATTTCTGTGAACATAGGCAGCGAATCGGCGTGGCAAGAGAAGCTGATCACCGGCGTCGAGCAAAGCAATCTGGCCGCCTGACCAACAAGAACCCAACGAGAGAGAAATCATGGACTTTAGTGACTCACCAGAAGAACAACGCTTGCGCGAAGAGGCGCGCCAATGGATTCAGGAGAACGCACCGACCGAGGAAGAACTTGAAGGACTCGACTACATGGCGCGCTCCAAACTTTGGCAGAAGCGCAAATTTGATGCCGGCTGGGCCTGCATGCGTTGGCCGAAAGAATACGGTGGGCGCGGCGCTTCAACTATCGAGCAGGTGATCTTTGGCCAAGAAGAAGGCTCCCTCGCCGAGTTGTCGGGGGTATTCACTATAGGTCAGGGCATGGCTGGGCCAACGCTGATGGGCTACGCCACGGATGAGCAGAAACTCAGGTACTTGCCGCCACTTGCGAGCGGTGAGGAAATCTGGTGCCAACTCTTTAGCGAACCTGCGGGGGGATCGGACCTCGCGGCGCTGCGCACGCGGGCGGAGCGGGACGGCGACGACTGGATCATCAACGGTCAAAAGATATGGACCTCCGGAGCGCACTACTCCGATTATGGTATTTTGGTCACGCGATCAGATCCCGATGTGCCAAAGCACAAGGGACTGACTTATTTCTTCCTGTCGATGAAGTCGCCCGGGATTGAAATCAAGCCCATCAAGCAGATTTCCGGAGACTCGAACTTCAATGAAGTCTACTTTAATGATGTGCGCATTCCGGATACGCAACGGCTTGGCGAGGTTGGCCAAGGTTGGCAAGTTTCCATTACCACCTTGATGAACGAGCGCATGGCCATTGGCTCTGGACGAAGCGGCGTGAATTTCCGAACGCTCTTTGAGCTCGCACAGAAAGTCAACATCAACGACCGGCCCGCGATAGAAGACAGCAACGTACGCGCCAAGCTGGCAACTTGGTATTGCCAAGAGGCGGGACTCAAGTACACCAGCTATCGCACCATGAGCGCACTCTCAAGAGGCGAGACGCCCGGGCCGGAGAGTTCCATCGGCAAGTTCGTGGGCGCACCCAAAACCCAGGACATGGCCAACTTCGCCATGGACCTCATGGAAATGACAGGTGCCATTCGCGAACCCGAGTTCACCGAGCAGGACGCGATTTTCCAAGAGGTGTACATGGGCGTGCCCGGTATTCGCATCGCCGGCGGCACCGATGAAGTCATGGCCAACATCATCGCCGAACGGGTCCTCGGCATGCCGCAGGACATCCGTGTCGACAAGGGTATCCCGTTCAAGGATGTGCCTACGGGGTAAGCCCCGGTTTCACAACGAACAAGCCAAATGCTCCCCCTTGAGGGGGAGCATTCCCTTTATTTCCACGAAAGGGGGAGTGGCGCTAAAAGCGCACGCGTAGTCCCGCTTCGATCATCCGTCCCGGCTGGGGTGCCACGTCCTTGGCGACCGAGGTGTGCAGCCGCTGTTCGTCGTCGGTGAGGTTGCGCCCGGCGAGGAACAGGTCGACGGTCGCATCGCCGGGGCGAAAACGCCACGCGATGCGTGCACGCAGGTCGTCGTAGGAATCCGACGGCAACTCGAAATCCGCGACATCGTCCTGTTCAGAAGCCCTTACGTAGTCTAGGTTGGCACGTAAGCGGTTACCCGTGAACTCAAGCGACACACCCACCCTGTCGGGCGGTATGAGCGGCAGGTTGTCGTTGCCGGAGACATCGAGTTCCGGCGATACCCTGTCGAAGAACGCCGTAAGTTCCAGATCCCCAGCGCCCCATTCGGCGACAGTCACGCGGCCTTCGGCCTCGAAGCCGAAGAAGGTCGCGTCTGCCTGGGAGTACCGGCGCACGTCGAAGCCTTCCTTCACCTCGTCCGTCGCAGCGAGGTAGATGAAGTCCGCGAAGTCCGTGTAGTACAAGGTTCCTTGCAGGGACCAGCGGTCGCCTTCACCCCTGAGGGTGGCTGCTAGGTTGCGCGCCTGCTCGCGGTCGATCCCCGGGTCGCCGATTTCGAACAGGCCAGTACCGGGATGCGGGCTGTCGGAGAACAATTCCGTGCCAACTGGCGCGCGGGACGAGAGGTCGGCCTGGAATGAGGCTTCCCAGTCCACAGTGAGCGGCACGATGAGGCCGAGCGAAGCACTGAAGCCATTGAAGTCTCGACTTTCTTCGTTTGCTGGATCGTGCTCAACCCGGTCGTAGCGCAGGCCCGCCTCGAGCCCGAGATTGCCGAGATCGCGCTCGCCTACCCAGAAAAGACCATAGGAAGACGTGTCGACCGGCGGTGTGAAGGCTTCTTCGCCAACAACCGAAAATTCGCGGTCGAAGAGCTGGAGGCCGAGGGCGCCGCGCCAGCCGCCGAAGGGATTGTGCGTGAGCTGCGCGCGCGCTTCCCAAGCCTTGTTGGTGAAGATCGTTCCCACCTCGCCCGCTTCATTCTCCGAGTGTTCGTAGTCATTGATGCCGACCCGCAGGTTGAGGCGCTCGAAGCCGTTGAACGGGTTGTCTAGGCCAGCCTCCAGATCGATGCGAGTCTGCTCAAGGTCGACGATGGGAGCGCCGTGCGCTTCCTCCTCGTGCATATCATGGTCATCGTGGTCGCCCTCATGTTCATCCTCGTGGTGTTCATCCTCGTGTTCGTCGTCGTGGTGCTCATCTTCGTGCCCGTGATCATGGGCATGGCTGTGGCCAGGGATCCCGTACTCGGAGTCGAGGCGGCTGACGGCGAGGCCGACGAAACTGCGATCGCCGACGAAGGAGAATCCGACCGAACCGCCGCGAACCTCAAACCCGCTGCCGGGGAGGTGTCCGCGGACTTCCTCCTCGTCCCCGTGCTCGTCCTCATGCTCGTCATGATCGTCATGCTCATCGTGGTCGTCATGTTCGTCATGGTCGTCGGTGCCGTGCTCGTCGTGGTGTTCTTCTTCCTCAAGGGCACGCAAGGCCGCGGACTCGGCATATCCGGGAATGTCGTAATCGCCGGCTTCGCGCGCAAAGGCGTCCACATGCCACGCCATGCTCCCGCTACCACCATCGAGTCGCAGAAACCCGTTCTTGCCGTCGCCGTTGTCGGAGCCGCGCAGATCGACAGTACCTCGGATGCGCTCCGGCACCTCCTGCGGGATGCGTCCAGTGTGAACGTCGACCACGCCGCCGATGGCACCGGAACCGTAGAGCAAGGTCGCTGGGCCCTTCAGAACTTCGACGCGCTCCGCGAGAAAGGGATCGACCGTAACCGCGTGGTCGCCGCTGCTCACGGAGACATCAAGCGTGTCGATCCGTCCTTCCATGACGCGCACGCGCGCGCCGCTTAAGCCGTGGATGACCGGACGCCCCGCGCCCACCCCGTAGGAACTGTTATGGATACCCGGCTCATTGCCCACGGTCGCGCCGATGTTGTCCACCGTCTTGCGTTCAAGTTCGTCGCCTTGCAGTATGTCGCTGGCCTGCGCGAGTCCGTCGCCCGCGAGCGGATGCGCCAGAACGGTGATCTCCTCAATAGCTGTCGGCGCTTCCTCTGCGGGAGCTTCTTCAGCGAGTGCATTGGCGGCCAGCCAGAATGCGGCCGCCAGCAAATAGAATTGTTTGTGTTTCATAATGCCTCTCCGAATAGGTCAGTGTGGGCTGGGTGCGGAGCATGCCGCACGAATCTTGGTTTGTGGTCAGGAGACGGAGACGGGAGGCGAACGGGCTAGCAGCCTGTCGAACTGAGTCTTCGCGTGTTGCATGTGTGGGCTAAAGTATCGAACGCGGCACCATAATGCGCCGCTTGCAAGATATGGGTTACGTTATAACATATCACTCGCCGCACAGCAAGCAACACGAAACGCAAAGGGTGCTCTTCAATTCGCGATTTGGAAGCGTTTCATGCGAGGTCGGCTTTCAATTCTTTCGCGCTGCTGTTATTTTGGGACGACCCGGCTCAGTCTACGTTCATGCTACGCATTCTCATCGCCTTCTTGGCGGCGGTGGTGGCCGCCTATCTGCTGGCGGCAGCCATGTCCACCCAAGTCATCCTTCACCAAGTAGCCGATTTGGGTCTGCCAGTTTCTTTGCGTGTGCGCTTAGATGCGACCTTTGAGGACCTACTTGCAATGGCGCAAACGTATCTGCCGATGGTTGCCGGAAGCTTAATTGTTGCTATACCGGTCTCTGCCTTGGTGCTCAAGTTTGTTCCGCTACCTCGGACACTCGGATACCTGATCGGCGGTGCTGCGGCCTTATGGGCGCTCCACATGATTCTGTTTGCGGTGTTCGGTATCCATGCGCTGCCCGCGACGCGTTCGGTCGCCGGCATGGCGACTCAGGTGCTCGCCGGTGCGTTGGGAGGATACGTCTACGCCAAACTCAGCGAGAAGCGAACAGAAACTCCGTAGGGGTATGTGCGGCTCACGAGTGAAATCATCCCGGTCCGACCGGTCTCGGCGACACGATTATTGAATGCGTCAAGGAGAGTCGTGGATCCGGTGATGGGGTAATCGCGATTGTCAACCACACTGGCTCACTGTTTGATCCCTCAAGCCTTGAGGGCGGCCTGTATAGACTCCTCATCTCGCGAGGCAACGCTGCGAGTGGCGCAAAGATGGGCGATGCGGCGCGGCAAAATCTCCGCCGCGTAGAAATTGCACAACCCCACCCGCGCCATGTGAAACTCGGTATCGTGCCCGCTTTCTCGGTGCGCGGACAAGGCGGCGCGCAGTAACAGGTAGCCGCCCACGCAAGTGCCACATGCCATGAGGAAGTGAAACGCGGCGGCTGCGGACAGGACATCGTCCTGAACATCGAGCAGCCAAGTCAGGGTCACGTCAATGTCCTCAAGAGATTCTCGCATCGGCGCGGCCGTTTGAGCCATGAGATCACAGGAATCCGCCACATCGCAGGTAGCGCGCATTTCCGCAATCAGCCGAGAGAGTTCCCGACCCCCGTCGCGCAAAACCTTCCGCCCCATGAAATCATTCGCCTGTATGCCGGTGGTGCCTTCGTAAATGCTTGTGATTCTTGTGTCTCGCAAAATCTGCGCCGCGCCGGTTTCCTCCACGTACCCCATGCCGCCGTGCACCTGCACGCCGAGCGAGGCGACCTCTTGAGCGATTTCAGTGCTCCATCCCTTCGCGATGGGCGTCAGAAGGGCGACCCGATCGGTCTCATGGGACTGCCCGCAACGAACTCGGTCCATGGCACCCGCCGTCGCATAACAAATTGCGCGCGCCGCGTGGGTCAGGGATTTCATTTGCATTAGCATGCGCTGGACGTCGGGGTGATGAATGATGGTGCCCCGGGTGCGCCCGACGGGTTTACCCTGCACCCGTTCATTGGCAAAGGCGAGCGCCTTTTGCAAGGCGTGTTCTGACAGCCCGACGGCCTGAATCCCAACGCCGAGTCGGGCGTTATTCATCATGGTGAACATGCAGGCGAGGCCCTGATTCTGCTCGCCGACCAGATATCCGACGGCGCCTTTTCCAGCGTCTCCGAAGCTCATGACGCAGGTCGGACTGCCATGAATCCCGAGCTTGCGCTCGAGTGAAATCGGACGCAGGTCGTTGCGTTTGGCCGACGAACCATCTTCATTCACAAGATACTTGGGCACAAGAAACATCGAAATTCCGTGCACGCCTTGCGGCGCGTCCTCAATGCGGGCGAGTACCAGATGGACGATGTTGTCGGTCATCTCGTGGTCGCCCCAAGAGATGAAGATCTTGTTGCCGAAGATTCGAAAGTGCTCGCCTTCGCGTAATGCTTTGGTACGAATCGCACCAAGGTCCGTCCCTGCTTGCGGCTCGGTGAGGTTCATGCAGCCTGTCCATCGGCCGCTCACAAGCGGTTTGAGGAAGCGTGCTTTCAAGTCATCGCTGGCGTGGTACTCAAGCGCCTCAATGGCACCGTTGCACAGCAGCGAGCATACTGAGAAGCTGGCATTGGCGGCACACCATATCTCCGAGACCGCGAAACTCAATGATTGCGGCAAGCCCAAGCCGCCGAATTCCGGGCTCGCCGAGCAAGCACTCCATCCTCCGGCCACGAACGCCTCATAGGCGTCCGAGTAGCCGGGGGTTTGTTTGACTTGCCCGTCCTCAAGGATCGGCGGTTCTCTCTCCGCAGCCCCGTTGAGGGGCGATAGGACTCCCTGCGCGAGGTGCGCCGCTTGTTCCAACACCGACCGCGCCAGATCGGGCGTGACTTCTTCGAACGGAGACTGTTCGCAAACATCTTGCAGTCCCGAGGCGGCGCGAAGCGAGAACAGTATTTCCTTGATGGGCGCTTGGTATGAAGACATGTCTGAACCCTAAGCTGCTAGGTGGGATTTTAGGACAATCTCATTCCTCCCGCCGCAAAAAAGCGATAGCGAGCAACAAACACCTACCAAGAATCCGACAAGTCAAGTAGAGTTGTGCGTACGGTCGAAGTCACGTCGAGCCCGAGAGGCGAGCAGAACAGCGAGGAATTGAAGTCGTGGGAGTTATTGAAAACCTGATCGCCTTTTTGGTTGTGATCATCATCCTCGTAGCCGTGCATGAGTGGGGTCACTATGCGGCGGCGCGCGCTTGCGGGGTCCGGGTGCTGCGTTTTTCGGTCGGATTTGGCACGCCGCTCATCAAGCGTGTGGACGCTCGCGGCACCGAGTGGGTGATCGGTTGGATGCCGCTTGGAGGCTATGTGCGCATGTTGCAAACCGATGATGCGCAGTTTGAGGAAGGTGATGAACACTTGACCTTTGACCGCACCTCTGCGTCGAGACGGATCATCATCGCTGTCGCCGGCCCCTTGGCTAATCTCCTGCTGGCGTTTGTCGCGCTTTGGGGCGTGATGATGTTGGGTTCGTTGCAGCCTTATGCGGTTACCGGCCTCATTCAGGAGGGATCGATCGCTGATCGGGCAGGTATGCGTGAAGGCGAGCTGATTGTCCGCGTCGATGGCAGGGATACGCCGACGGCCTCCAAGGTGGGCACCAGCCTTATCAGGCGCATTGGCGAGGGCGGCGCACTGGAGATAGAAACCGGTCGGCTCGGAAAAGAAAATACGCCGACGCGCAGGTATCGGCTCGATATCAGCGAATGGTCGCAGCAGGAGGCGCAACAGTCACCGCTCGGTTCGCTTGGCATTCGACTTTCCCCTCAATACATCGTCGGTTCGGTGGTGGAGGGGTCAGCGGCGGAGCGGGCGGGCATTCGTGAATTTGATCGCATCCTGGCCGTGGATCAGGTGCCTATGGAAACCTACTGGGACACCGTTGATGCCTTGGCAAGTCGGCCGGACGAGACCCTGTTGGTGCGCGTGGATAGAGCGGGCGAGCAGCGCGACCTACCTGTGCATCTTGGGGTTCACGAGGATGACGGTCGCGGGTTTCTCGGTGTCAGTCTTGCGAGGCAACAGGTGCGCTACGGTGCCATCGAAGCCATTCCGGCAGCGATCAACGAGACCTACGATCTATCTGGCCTGCTGTTTCAGTTTATCGGCAAACTGATCACTCGCGAGGTGGATACCTCGGGTCTCGGCGGGCCTGTGGCCATTGCCAAGGTGGCGCGCGAATCGGCGCGCATGGGTCTGGTCACCTTCTTGCAAGTCTTGGCGCTTCTTTCCATCAACCTCTGCTTAATCAATCTCATTCCGCTTCCCCTGCTTGATGGTGGTCATGTGCTGTTGGCCAGCATTGAGGGCGTGACCCAGCGTCGATTGCCCACGCAGGTTCAGGTCGTGGGCGGCTTGATCGGCATCGCGTTTATCACCTTGCTGATGGGAATTGCCATTTACAATGACGTGATCAGTCTCTTGAAGTGACGAATTTCGAGAGAAACTCGACCATGGATGTGCCTTGCAAGCGCAGTCGGTATAACATGCGGGTCTTGGGGTTCTTCAATACGGGTGCACAAACCTACATGCGTGCGAAGAAGATCACATTGAATGATGTTTTACGACTCGTCTCGGTTTCGGCCTTGTTGTTGATGTCCCAGCCGAGCTTCGCCGAATCGTTTCGAGTTACGGACATACGCCTCGAGGGGTTGCAGCGCGTTTCGGCGGGCACCGTGTTCAATCTGCTGCCGATTGAGGTCGGCGATGTCATTGACGAAGAGGATGCGGCGTTTTATGTTCGCCAATTGTTCCGCAGCGGGTATTTTCACGACGTGGAGATGTCGCGTGAAGGCGGTGTGCTGCTTGTCACCGTTGAAGAACGCCCGGCCATTGATTCAATCACTATCGAGGGGAACAAGGCCATAGAGACCGAAGCGCTCATGGATGGCCTTGCCGATCAAGGGCTTGCCGAAGGCGAGATATTTCGCGTTGCCACCTTGGAGCGCATGGATCTTGAACTCGAACGGCAGTATGTGGCGCAAGGGCGCTACAATGCCACCATAGATACAAAGGTCGAAGATCTTCCGCGTAATCGTGTCTCGATCAGCATTGATGTGGTCGAAGGCGACAGTTCGAAGATTCGTCAGATCAATATTGTCGGCAACAGCCTCTTTAGTGACGCGGAATTGCTTGACGAGCTTGAACTTAAGCATCCCAACTGGCTGTCGTTTTTTCGCAACGACGACAAATACTCGCGGGAAAAGCTCGCGGGCGACCTTGAGGCCGTGGAGTCCTTCTATCACGATCAGGGCTATGTGAACTTCTCGGTCACTTCGGCCATTGTCAGCATCACGCCGAGTCTCGATGAGGTGTATATCACCATCAATGTCAGCGAGGGCGAAAGCTACACAGTTGGAGACGTGGCCATCATTGGCGAGATTGGCGACGAAGATCCAAGAATCTTGGAGTCTCTGATTCTCGTCGATGCTGGCGACCTCTATTCGCAAGCCTTGGTGACCGCCAGTGAAGAACGCATTACCGCGGCCTTGGGGAATTCCGGGTATGCGTTTGCGAGTGTTTCAGGGTTGCCGGAAACCAAGGACGATGGCACGGCGGACGTCAAGTTCTTCGTGGATACGGGCCGCCGCACCTATGTGCGCCGCATATCCGTGACCGGCAACGAGACCACCCAAGACGAAGTCGTGCGGCGGGAGATGCGTCAGCTTGAGGGAGGCTGGGCATCAACGGCCTTGATCGACTTGTCCAAAGTGCGCCTCGAAAGGCTCGGTTACTTCAGCGAGGTCAATGTGGAAACGCCGGCGGCGGCGGGAACCGACGATCAGATCGACGTGCAAGTATCGGTCAAGGAACAGACCTCCGGCAGTATTCAAGGCACCGTGGCCTATGCCCAATATTCAGGCTTGATTCTTGGCGTAGGCTATTCGGAAACCAACCTATTTGGCACCGGAAACAGCTTTGGCATCAATCTTAACTGGAGCAAATTCCAGCAGGTCGCCAGCATCAATTACTTCAATCCCTACTACACGATTGATGGTATTAGCCGCGGCTTCAGCCTCTACTATCGCCAGACGAATTACGATGAGTTCAACCTAGTGCGCTATTCCTCGGATTCCTTTGGTGCCGGGGCCAACTACGGTATTCCAATCGGAGAGACACAGCGGCTGAGGTTCGGCTTTAACGTCGACTACACGCAGCTCTCCGGGTCCGCCTACACGGCATCGGAAATTCTCGAGTACTTGGAGTCTGCCGGCGATGAGGCCTTAAACCTCAAACTCACCGGCAGTTACTCGAACGTGCGCCTAAATCGCGGTCTCTTCCCGACTCGCGGCTATTCGCAAGAGCTGGCCATGGAGGTTTCCACTCCCGGCAGCGATACCCTCTTTTACAAGCTGCAATATGAGGGGCAGATTTACTTCCCCTTGCTCGCCGGCTTCACCCTGAAGTTGCGTTCAAAACTCGGCTACGGGGATGCCTATGGCGACACCGATGTCTATCCCTTCTTTGAGAACTTCTTTGCCGGCGGCTATGGTTCGGTACGCGGCTTTGAACGTTACTCTTTGGGTCCGCGTACGACTCCGAGACAGGGTATCTACGGGTTCGATCCGGACGGAAATCCCTTGGGCGGCAACATGCTTGTGGAAGGCAATGCCGAGGTCATTTTGCCGCTGCCCTTCATTGAGGACACCACCTCGTTTCGTCCGGTGCTATTTTTTGATGTCGGTAACGTGTTCTCCACCCATTGTGCATCAACCGCAGTCAATTGCATAGAGTTCGCTTGGGATGAGTTGCGGGCCTCGACCGGGCTTGCCTTCACTTGGCTCTCGCCCATGGGGCCCATGACCTTCTCAGTGGCGAAAGTGCTTCGAGAGGGACCGTTCGATGAGACAGAGAGCTTTCAGTTCGAGTTGGGACGGGTGTTTTGATCCAAGCTGCGGCGCTTCCAGCCAATTCTTAAGGCGAAGCATCGCTCGCTTTCCTCATGTAGAATGAACTGTTATTTCGCCATTTACGGAGCGACAAAGGTGCTTAAGTCCACTGCCAAACTCTTGTTCCTCGCGCTGTTCTTGGGAGCTTCGTCAATTGCGTCTGCGCAGCTCGTGATTGGATTCGTGGATACCGCGCGTGCCATCAGCGAAAGTGACGAGGGCAAGGCGCTGCTCGAACAGATTGAGTCGGAATTGGAGGAAGATCAGACTCGTCTTCAGGCGCTACAGGATGAACTGACGGGTTTGCAGGAGAAGTTTGAGACCGATCGCGAAATCATGAGCGACGAAGAGCGTCGCAGGCAGCGCAGGGAGATTGAAGAAAAGAATGCCGATCTGCAATACGAGTTTCAAAAGTACCAACGAGAACTGCAAGAGCGTCAGCAGGAAGTGCTCCAGGAAATGGCACCCAAGGTCAATGCCGCATTAGCCGATATCATCGAACTCGAAGGTATGGACGTGGTATTCGAGCGTCAGGTTGCGACTTTTGTGAATCCCAAGCACGATATCACGCGGCGTATTACCGAGAAGCTCAACGAGAAGCAGTAATCACTCGGACGATGAACATCCAAGAGGTGTTCGAGTACCTGCCGCACAGGTATCCGTTTCTATTTGTCGATGGTGTCGTTGCGCTTGAATCCGGCAAGTCGATTCACGCCTACAAGAATATCTCCATCAACGAAGCATTCTTCTCGGGGCACTTTCCCGGCAACCCGGTGATGCCCGGTGTCCTGATCGTTGAAGCGCTGGCGCAGGCCGCCGGTATTCTGAGCTTCAAGACCTTGGGCCGAAAGCCGAGCGATGGCGTGGCCTACTATCTCGCTGGAGTGGAAAAGGCGAGATTCCGAAAGCCGGTGGTGCCGGGCGACCGACTTGAACTTCATGCGCTGCTGACTACCTACCGCCTTAAGCTCGTCAAGTTTGATTGCGAAGCGTTTGTTGGTGAGACGCTGGCGGCATCCTGTTCGCTGACTTGTGTCGAACAAGAAATCTCCCAGAAATCCGGCGCGCCATAGTGCCCAGCGGATGGATGTGTCCGTGCTTGCGGGGGTCGATGAGGCTGGCCGCGGCGCACTCGCGGGTCCGGTGGTGGCGGCTGCGGTGGTCATGGAGCGCTTGCCCAAGGGAGTTACTGATTCGAAACGCTGCGCGCCGCGACAGCGTGAACGGCTGGCCGAGGCGATTCGGCAAGGCGCGGGTGCATGGGCCATTGGCGTTTCGAGCGTTGAGGAAATCGATGCATACAACATTCTTCAGGCCTCGCTGCTCGCGATGCGGCGAGCGATATTGAACCTCTCGATCAAACCGACCCGGGTGCTCGTCGATGGACTTCAGATACCGGAGGTGCCTGTCCCTTGCCGGGCGATTGTGGGTGGGGATGCCAAGGAACCCTTGATCGGGGCCGCCTCGATACTCGCCAAGATCCACCGTGATGCGCTCATGCGCGCCATGGCCGAAGACCACCCACACTATGGTTTCGATAAGCACAAGGGCTACGGCACCGAGATACATCTGCAAGCACTTGCTCAATTCGGTGCCTGTCCACAACATCGCAGGCACTTCAGGCCGGTCGCGAAGACCCTATTCTCCGCACACTGAAGAACTCTGATTTCGGGGTACACTTTGTCCATGTCTGGAGCGAGTGACGATAAGACCGGTTTCGTTCACCTCCGGGTAAGAAGCGAGTACTCGATGAGCGCGGGGCTCGCCAAGGTCGAAAAGTTGGCGCAGACGGCTGCGCAATTGGGCATGCCGGCGCTCGCGCTCACGGACCGCGCCAATCTCAGCGGTTATATAAAGTTCTATAGCGCCTGCATTGACCTAGGCATGAAGCCTATCGCCGGTGTAGATATGCCCTATCGCGGTGACCAAGACGATGCGGACCTGTCGCATTGCCTACTCTTGGCGATGAACCGCGAGGGCTACCAGAACCTGCTCAAGATCATTTTCGGACTACGCAAGGATTCCGCGACCGGCATGCGGGTTTTGGCTCGGGATCACATCTTCGAAAATGCGAAAGGGCTCATCGCCCTCTCGGGCGGCCCGGAAAGCGACATCGGGAGAGCGCTTCTGCGCGAAGACGAAAGCCGCGCACAAGCCTGTTTGGATGCTTGGCTGGGCACGTTTCGAGACAACTTCTATCTTGAACTCATGCGCTCGGGGCGCGAAGCCGAGGGCCGAATCGAAGGCCAGTTACTCGACCTCGCATCCACCCGTGGACTACCCATCGTGGCGACCAATGAAGTCATGTTCGCCCGGCCAGAGGACTACGAGTTCCATGAGATTCGCGTGTGTGTGCAGCAGAAGCGGGTCATTGATGATCCATCGCGGGAACGGTGCTACACCGAAGCCATGTGGCTGAAGGGTGCGCAAGAAATGGCAGAGCTGTTTGCGGATGTGCCGGAGGCATTGCAAAACTCCGTGGAACTTGCCAAACGTTGCAACCTGCAGCAGCGCTTCTACGATCACGCCTTTCCAAAATTCCCAGAGGCTGGCGACGAGACATTTGATGCCTATCTCACGAGGTTGGCTGAAGCCAAACTTGAAGAGCGCCTTGATGCGATGCATGCGGGCAGAGAATGTTCGACTGACTTGCGCGAGCGTTATTCCGCGCGTCTCGCCGCCGAGCTCGATGTTATCTGTTCGATGAAGTATGCGGGCTACTTTCTCGTGGTCATGAGTATCATCCGTTGGGCCAAGGGGGAGCAAATCCCGGTTGGACCGGGCCGGGGTTCCGGAGCTGGGTCCTTGGTAGCTTGGGTGTTGGGGATCACCGGCCTCGACCCGATTGAGCACGGGCTTCTATTTGAGCGCTTCTTGAACAAGGAGCGCGTTTCTCTCCCCGACTTCGACATCGATATCTGCATGGAGCAGCGCGATAGGGTCTTGCAGCACATTGCTGATCGATATGGCCGGGACGCCGTTGGGCAGATTGTCACCTTTGGAACCATGGGTGCGAAGGCTGTGGTACGCGATGTGGCGAGGGCACTGGGCAAACCCTACCGGGTGGGAGATGCCCTCGCGCGCCTCATACCGAATCAACTCGACATTCAATTAAAAGATGCCGTTGAAGGCCAGCCCGAGCTGCGTCGGCGCATTGAACAGGAACCTGAATGCGCGGAAGTCATGCATGCCGCCTATCAATTGGAGGGTTGCGTGCGAAACGAAGGTACGCACGCGGCGGGCTTGGTGATCGCACCCTCCGAGCTTAGCGACTTCCTACCGGCAACCATCAACGATCATGGCGATGCGGTCACCCAATTCGACTGGAAGGATGTCGAGAAAGCGGGGCTGATCAAGTTCGACTTTCTCGGCCTCAGGACACTCACCGTCGTAGATCATGCGGTGCGCAGCCTGAACCACAATCACGGTCTGAACATTGACATTGAAGACATCCCGCTCGATGATGAGAAGACCTTCGCGCTGCTGCAGGCGGCGCGCACCAAGGGCATCTTCCAGCTTGAATCGGATGGATTGCGTCGGCTTATTCTGCGTATCAAGCCAAAGACCCTCGCCGACCTGACCGCGCTCTTGGCCCTCTATCGTCCCGGCCCCCTACAGTCCGGCATGGTTGACGATTTTGTTGATGTTCGTGAACGCAAGGCGACACCAGAGTACCTCCATCCCGCCATGCGCGAGGTGATTGAACCCACTTCCGGCATCATTCTCTTTCAGGAGCAGGTGATGCAACTCGCCCAAGTCATGGCCGGTTTTAGTCTTGGTCAAGCCGATGTGCTGCGTGCCGCCATGGGCAAGAAGAAGCCCGAAATCATGGCTGAGCAACGCAGTCGCTTTGTCGAAGGCGCACGGGAGCGAGATATTTCAGAAACCATCGCCGAAAAAGTCTTCGACCTGATGGACAAGTTTGCGGGTTATGGTTTCAATCGTTCCCATTCCACCGCCTATGCGCTCATTTCCTATCAAACCGCTTGGCTGAAGGCCAACTATCCATCGGAATTCATGGCGGCCATGCTCTCGAGTGAGCTTCACAATCGCGATGCGATTCACAGGCTGATGCCGGAACTCGCAGAGATTGGATTGGACACGCTGCCTCCGGACGTGAATGAAAGCCATCTCGAATTTCGTGCCCAAGGCAGGGGTGTGAGGTACGGTCTCGGTGGAATTCGTGACGTGGGAAGACCCCTGATTGAGCAGATTGTGAAGCAGAGGCAAAGCGGTCCTTACCAAAGCTTGTCGGACTTCGCATCGCGTGTCGGCTCGCGACACCTTCCCACGGCTGCAATGGAGCGGCTTATTGAATCAGGCGCCCTCGATGAACTTGCTGAAGGCCATGTGAATGCCAAACGCGCCGAAATGCTTCACATGGTCGCGGATCTTCTCAATTGGGTTGCGCAGAAGGAGCGGGACCAGTCCGCCGGTGTGGTTGACATGTTTGATGATGGTGCCGAATTACCAAGCTTAGGGGAAGTGGACTGCCCGCCCATGACCGATCTTGAACGCTTGGCGCGGGAAGATCAGGCACTCGGGCTCTATCTCACCGACCATCCGATGAACATTTATCGGGACGAGTGCGAATTCCTCTTTTCCGGCAACTCGCAGGGTGCCTCTTCGCCTGATGGCAATGGCCGCAGATTCGTCTCGATGTCCTTTGCAGGCATCATCACGCACTTGAACCACCGCGGGCGCGAAGGCGGGGAGACTTGGGCGCGCCTGGAGAACGGCACTGATCATGCGGAGGCCGGCTTCTTCGACACCGTGCTTGAATCACAACGCGAAAAACTCAAGGAGGGGGCGTATCTGCTGATTGAAGGCTCCGCGCCGAGAAGTGCGGGCTCGTCTGGTTTCGGTGCCAGAATGCGCGTCTCGCAGGCTTATACGCTTGCCGAAGCGCGCGAGAAATTTGCTCGCTCCATAGAACTTCACGTCGATGGCGGGGGGCCGGTCGATGCGCTTCGCGAGACCTTGGGAGATCTCTGCACCAACGGTCGCAAGTCCAATTGTCGTGTACTCGTGCGCTACAGCAACCGAGAGGCGCGCGCCTGCATCACCCTGCCGAGAGGGCTCTCCATACTGCCGAGCGACGAAAACCTGCTACAGCTTCGCGAACTACTGGGAAGCGATGCCGTCAGAATCAATTACCGTGGGTGACCCGCGCGCCCCTTCAGGCGAATCGGTACGAGAATCCTTGAGCCGATTGCCGTCTGGCAAGCTGCGCGTTGCGTTTAGTGGCGGCATGGACTCCACGGTGTTGCTGCATGCGGTCGCCGAGCAACTTCGCGAAGGGCGCGATCTCAAGCGGTTGACGGCACACCATTTGAATCACGAATTGCACCCGGATTCGGCAGCTTGGGCAGAGCACTGCCGCCGTTTCGCAGAACAAATGGGAGTGTCCTTTGATTGTGATGTGTTGCAGATTTCCCGCGAGGGAAACATGGAAGGCTTTGCAAGGGAAGCGCGCTACGCGAGATGGTCGCAAGCGCTTGCGGAGGGCGAAACCCTTTTGCTCGCGCATCATGCACGGGATCAGGCCGAAACCGTGCTGATGCGCCTGATGCGAGGCGCGGGCGGAGATCTTCTGCGCGGCATGCCGCGTGAGCGCGACTTTGCCAAGGGCAGACTGCTGCGCCCCTTGCTGCACCTGCCGCACGAGACCATTGAAGACTACGCCAAGTCGCATGGGCTCGAATGGCGCGAAGACCCTTCCAATCAAGAACTCGACAAGGATCGCAACTTTATCCGTCACCAAGTGCTCCCGTTGCTGATTAGCAGGTGGCCTAGGGCGGTGGCATCCCTCGTACGCAGTAGCGAGTTGCTCGATGACGAGCGCGGCATGATCGATACCCTGCTTGCGGAGTCGGTGGAAGAGGTGCTTGCCGGCGGGGAGGAGGTTTCCGTTGAAGCGCTTCTGTCACTACCCAAGGAGGCGCAGATGCCCGTGTTGCGACGGGCATTGGCGCGCATGGAGGTGCATTCGCTGTCCGAGACGCATCTCAATGAAATACTCAGGCAGGTGTCGTTGCGAACTGATGGAACCCTGGATTTCGCGCTTGGGGAAGGCCGAAGCTTGGCGCGATTCGCAGGGCGCCTCGTGCTCTGTCGGCCAAGGTCTGTCAAGGCGGACGAGCGGTACGTTTGGAAGCTGCAAGAGACGATGACATTGACGCATGGACGACTTGTCGCGACCGCCCAGGGAGCACAGCAGGCTGGCTGCCTGCCGCCAAGTATTCAAGCACTGGAAATCCGCTTCCGATCAGGCGGCGAGCGATTGCGCGTTAAAGGCATGAGCCGCAAGGTCTCTCGCCTCTTCCAAGAAGCCGGCATCGCCCCTTGGCTACGCCCCGGCTGGCCCCTGCTCTACCTTGAAGGCAAACTCGTAGCCCTCCCCGGAATCGCCATAGACGACGCCGCGAGTTGTGATCGCGGCTGGCTGACCGAGTGGTCGCCGAAGTAGTTTGAAGAATCTTGCAACTCAAGCATTCAACCACAGCACCATAATCGAGGACCACCGCCACACAACAATCAACTGATACCACTCACGCAATCGCGAAAGTCCATTCTCGGCATGCCATTGCATTGAACCGTCTTGCGAGTCAATGATGGTCGCAATCGACGCGAAGCGGAGTCAGGCAAGAACTTCAGACACTCAGGCAGCTCGCGTAGTCTCGCGCACTGCAGAAATTGACTCGCTCATGATTTCTGCAATTCGATCAATGTCCGACTCCTCGATGTTGAGTGGCGGGCCGAGGCAGAGTATATCTCGTACCTCTCCGGTGCCGCCGGGGTAGAAGAACAGGTCTCTGTTCATGGCCTCGGTGAGAATCTTTGATGTCGTGTGCTCACTCTCTTCGAAGCGTTCGAGGGTTTCTCTGTCGCGCACAACTTCGATGCCGATCAAGAGACCTTTTCCACGCACTTCTGCGACCCAAGGATCATCGGAAAGACATTCCCGAAGGGAATTCAGCAGCCTTTCACCGAGGCGCGCACTCGCATCGATCAAGGACTCCCGGGTCATGATCTCAAGCACCTTGCTGGCCGCCCCGCAGGGACCGGAGAGGGCTGAGTAGGTGTGGAACATGACATTCATGTTGGCCTCTTCAATGGCCTCGCCTATTTCGTTTCTTGCGAACACGCCGTTGATTGGCGCGTAGCCGCCGGCGAGACCCTTGCCGGACGCTAGGATGTCCGGCCTAACGTCCCAATGATTCAAGGCAAATTTGGCACCGGTGCGTCCGAATCCCGTCATCACCTCGTCGGCGATGAGAAGAATGCCATTCGCATCGCAGACTTTGCGTAGGCTTGGCCAGTAGTCGTCGGGCGGCACGATGGCTCCACCCGAAGATCCAATGATCGGCTCGGCAATTAAGGCCGCGATCCGTTCTGCCCCGATTGATTCGATGCGGGCTTCAAGTTCGGCAAGGTGGAAGGAGGCGAGGTCGGTCTTGGAGACACCGGGCGGAGAGCGCAAGGGATAGGGCGCATTGATGCGCGGATATTCGACCATCGCCGACTCTATGCCCGCCTGTCTCGCGGGATGTCCCGAGAAGGCAGCCGTGGTGAGGGTGGTGCCGTGATAGGAGGGTGTGCGCACGATGATCTGGTGTCGCTGCAGCGCACCCCTTGCCGCGTGATATTGAAGTGCGATTTTGGTCGCGGTCTCTATGGCCTCCGAGCCGCTGCACACCAGTTGGATGCGGTTGAATCCCTCTGGCAACCAGTCACGAATCAGTCTTTCGCAGAGTTCGAGGCGCGCCGGTGAACGCCAGGGCGGCAATATGTAGCCTTCCCGCTGCGCTTGCACGTACGCCTGCAAGACTTCTTCGCGCGCATGCCCAACATTGCAGACAATGGCGCCGGCACCGGCGTCGAGAATTTTGCGCCCATCGTCGGTATAGAGCCATTGCCCTTGCGCCTTGGTGAGTTCGAAAGGTTGGCTCTGCGAAGCGAAGGGGTAGATGATGTCTTGGTGGTCGGGCATGAAGGTGAAGGCTTCGCATGAGCGAGACACCATTCTAATGGCCTCGGCAATAGGGGAATTGACCGCGACTTGCGCCGAACGAGCGAAACCACCAACGAAGCGGACAAGATGCCTCGCCAAGGGGGCGCTTGGATGCTACTGATCTTTGCGCCTCGTCGGGGAGCCGACTTAGTGCGCGGAGGCTGTATGCGTTTGGAGGGTCGATTCGGGGCAGCTATAGAGCGCTGCTGTTTGCGGCATCAGAAATGACCGCGAGGTGTCGTATGGCTTCGCCCATTCGTAATAGGGTTGGTCAGCGTAGTTAACGCACTCGCTGCCGTCATGACTCCATAGACGACGGGTACGGCCAATGAGATCGCCAAGATACACATGCAGCGAGCGAGAGTAGTGAGTGCCGGGATTCACAATCGAGTGAATCACATCCGACCCGAACACGCTCACATCGAGCGCTCGCGCCTTGACCTTGCCACAGTCCTCGAGTCCAGAATCCACCGGGCGATAGAGATGGTGGGTCTCTGAGCCATCGTAGGTGGCGATCACGGCGGTCATGCCGTGCTCGTGGGGCGGAAAGTGGATATTGGGCGTTAAGCGTGCGTGCAGGACGGTCAGAGCATCACTTCGATACAGCAAAGTTTCTTCGCCGCTCCCGACATGATCATGCAGTTTTGACAACCAGCGCGCATCTCGGCAAAAGCGGGCGAGGAGCCGCTGCATGAGGTTGATGTCGTAGTGGGCTTCTTGGCAGGCGTCAACCAAATGAGAGCAAAAATTCAACATGAAGTGGGCAATGTGTGCGCGAAGTTCGGAACGAAGGACAATCCTTCCATTGAAGCATAAGCTTATACCATTTTTGCACAGATGTGTAGATCGATTTCGATGCGGTTTCCGGCGACGATGCCGCGCCTCAGTCCAGCGCATCACCTTGACCTCCAGCACCGGCAATGGATTCGGTGCCTTCTTATGATGACGCCTATTTCATGTATGGCGCCACGGCTTCGGCAACGATGGCGAGATTCTGATGGTTCAACCCGGCAATATTGATCCGGCTGTCTCCGACCATGTAGATATGACGCTCGCGACGCAGGCTCTCCACATCGGCTGCCGGTATCCCGAGCATTGAGAACATGCCGCGCTGACGCACCAGCCAATCAAGGTCGAGGTCCGGCCTGAGGCTTGCAAGCGCCTGTTTGAGCGCAGATCTGAAACGCAAGATTCGTGAACGCATTTCATCGAGTTCAGCCAGCCACTCCGCGCGTAGCTCAGCGTCCGTCAAAATGCGCTCCACGATCAATGCCCCGTGGGACGCAGACATAGAGTAAATCCCACGGGTAATGTCCTTCACTTGGCTTTCGAGCACCTCCACCTGCGACGCTTTCTCTGCCAGCATCAAGAGCGCTCCGGCGCGCTCACGATAGAGACCGAAGTTCTTTGATGCGGACACCGCCAGCAGAAACTCCGGCAAGCGCGCCGCCGCAAGACGAATCGGCGCGGCATCGGCATCGAGTCCCTCCCCCATGCCCTGGTAGGCGAGGTCGAAGAGCGGCAGATGAGACTGTTCTGCGACAACATCAAGGATTGTGCCCCAATCCGAGGCTGTAGGATCGGCACCGGTCGGGTTGTGGCAAGAAACCTGCAACACAATGAGGCTTCGTGGCGGGGCGGCTCGCAAGCTTTTCAACATGCCATCCACATTCAGTACATGGGACTCGGGGTCATAGTAGGGATAGGTGCTGATCTCGATGCCGGCACCGCCGAGGAGCCCGAAGTGATTGCTCCAACTTGGGGTGCTCACCAAGGCACGACCGTCCGGACGGGCACGTAGATAAAGCTCTGCGGCCACGCGCAGGGCACCGCAGCCGCCAGGTGTTTGCAGGCAGCCAATACGCGAGGCAAGGGAATTGTCGACATCGCCGAAAACTAGGTTCCTCATCCCGGAACGAAACCCCGCAACACCGATTGGTGCGACGTAGGCTTTGGTCGTCTGTTCGGCGATGACCAGTTGCTCGGCTCGCAGCACCGCCCTGGGAACAGGCGTTTGTCCGGACGCTTCCCGGTAGATGCCGACCGAGAGGTCCACCTTGTTCGGAGAAGGGTCATCGCGAAACGCGGTCATCAAGCCGAGAATTGAATCGGCTGGCAAGAGCTCCAATGAGTCAAAAATCATAGCGGCGTCTCACCTCCTCCAGCGCCCGTGCCGCGCTCGCGCAAAGCAGATGTCGGCATCATCGAGCTTCCATGCAAAGCAGGGAATCATGACAGAATTGGCACTCTCGTGTACTGTCCCCTGCCGATGAGCCTGGAGCTTCTGCCCGACTTGGTACCGCGCTCCGGAACACTCCCCCTTAAGCGGCAAAGCCGCCCTTCCCGGTTGTTTCGTCAGTTGTTTCATACATTGGGCGGCTTCGTGCCTGAGTTTTGGCACAATAGCGGCTCTGCTCAGAGCGGGTGAATAAGAATGTCCATGATCGAGAATATCGGCGAACTGCTAACGCGCAGGGCACGTACGACGCCCGAAGTGGATGCCTATGTACAGGCGGAAACCGGGGCAAGATATAGCTTCGCAGAACTCAACGTGCGTGCCAATCAGGTTGCAAACGCCTTTAAGAGCGCGGGTGCCAAGCCCGGCGACCGCGTCGCGTTTCTGCTCATGAACGGTGTCGAATTTGTCGAGTGCTATTTGGGGCTTGCCAAGCTCGGTGCGGTGGTGGTGCCGCTCAATTGGCGCCTGACGCCTTCAGAACTTGAATTCATCATCTCCGACAGCGGCGCGAACTGGCTGATTTTTGACGACCCATTTGTCGAAGCAGTGGAAATCCTGCAAACGCAAGGCAAGACGGGTGTCGAGGAGTGGCTTCACGTCTTGCCCTCAACCGCCGTGCCCTTCGCTCGGACTTATGGGGATTTCGTGGCGGATGCGAGTCGGCTCGAACCCCAAATCTCCGTCGGCGGCGACGAAATGCTCTACATCATGTACACCTCCGGCACCACCGGACTTCCGAAAGGCGTGGTGCACTCCCACCGAACCTCGTTTTGGGCGGTGTTGACCATGAGCCCGGTGCTGGACTTGCGAGTTCGCGACAAGTTCATCTCGCTGCTCCCGATGTTCCACGTCGGCGCATTGGCACCCATCATGATGAACCTCTACAACTGTGTGACTTCGGTCGTGCTGCGAAACTTCGACCCGAAGCTCACTTGGGAACTCATCGAACGAGAGTCAATCAACACCGGATTAGCCGTGCCGGCCATGCTGAACTTCATGCTGCAAGTGCCGAACATCGAGTCTTACGACTATTCGAATCTGCGCTGGATATTGAGTGGCGCCGCGCCGGTTCCTGTGGCGCTGATTAAGGCCTATGCGAAGCGCGGCATAGAGATTCATCAAGTCTATGGCCTCACCGAGTCCTGCGGCCCAGGATGCGTGATTGATGCCGAAAACGCCATGAAGCGCGCCGGTTCAACGGGACGGGCGTTTTTCCATACGGATGTGCGCATTTTGGATGCCGAGGGCAATGAATGTCCGCCGAACGCTCCGGGAGAAGTCGTGCTGCGCGGTCGGCACAACATGCATGGCTACTGGAATCAACCGGAGGCGACGGCTGAGACGCTCAAGGACGGCTGGCTGCATACCGGCGACATCGCCACCATGGATGAAGACGGATTCGTCACAATTCAGGATCGCAAGAAGGACATGATTATCTCCGGAGGCGAGAACGTCTATCCGGCGGAAATCGAGAATCTCCTCATGGAGCACCCCGGTGTTCGTGAGGCTGCGGTCATTGGTCAGTCGAGCGAGCGTTGGGGAGAGTCGCCCTTTGCCATTCTGGTATCCGCGAGCGCGGAGGCGCCACCCACGCAGACCGATATCATGGAATTTCTCTCACCCCGTTTGGCACGATTCAAGATGCCGAAGGGGATCGCCTTCGTTGATGAGATTCCGCGCAATCCGAGTGGAAAAATCTTGAAACGTGTACTGCGCGAGCAGTTTCCGGAACCGGCATCCGAGTAGAGGCCCGGAGACACGCGCTTGGACCTTCCCCAGATCAAACTTCGGCTCGCCAAATTTTGCCGCGCCAAGTACCAGGACCCAAGGGCCGAGATCGTGCATGTGGAAGTCATGCCCGGCCATGCGGGATTCTCTTGGGGATTCACCGTGGAAAGTCGTGGATTGCGCGAGTCTTGGTTCATCCGATTGCCTCCACCGAATGTGCGTTGGCGTGGTACTGCGGATGTGCTGCGTCAGGTGGCCGCGCTCAATGCGCTCGATGGCACCGAGATTCCGCATTGCAGCGTCAAGTGGTCGGGCGCGGACCTTCAGTGGTTCGGATGTCCATATTTCGTCACGCCGCTCATGCAGGGCGATGTGCTTCGGGTGGCCAAGGGCGAATGGGGCGGGCGGCTCAAGGAAGAAGAGATTCTGTCAATCGGCCGTCAGGCGATGCATGCGCTGGCAGGTATTCACAGAATCGACACCGCCAAACTGGGCTATCTGGGAGATCCGGTACCGCTCGACAAGGATGTTACGCGCTGGGATACATTCTTTGAGCGGTCAGCGGAGCCGGTTCGATTGGCCGATGCGCCGTGCGTCCGTAGCCTGCTTCTCGAGAAGCATCCAGAGGATATTCATATCGGTCTCTTTCATGGCGACTTTCAGTCCGCCAATCTCTTTTGTTCGCTTTCAGACCCGAAGCTGCTCGCCGTCATTGATTGGGAGCTGACCGGCATCGGCGCGGTCTTGAATGATCTCGGCTGGATATGCACTTTCAGCGACAAGGAGGCTTGGGCGCCCGGACATCGGGGCAGCTTTCTCGATGCCAAGCGACTCGAGGCGCTCTACGTCGAGGCTTGGCAAGCGCCCGTTCCCAACATCGCTTGGTACCGCGCGCTCGCCTGCTACAAGTTCGCGATCATTACCGGGTTCAATTTGAGCCTGCACAGGCGCGGCAAGCGCGTGGACGAGTCTTGGGAGGAATCCAAACGTTCCATGACTCCGCTGATTGATCGTGCGGCGGAGCTTCTAGAGAGCCTATAGTCCGCAGAACGCGAAGCCGGGCGGCCCAGTGAAACTTGTTGTTGGCTGATCCATTGACAATCGCAATTGGCAGTCTGTTAAGTAATATATAGTGTTCAGGCCAGCAGTACCAAACCCCAGATTGTCGGCACACTGATCAGACTGACAAACACCGCCGCCGACCCCATGTCCTTGGCCTGCCCCGACAGAGGATGGGTCTCCTTGCCGATGCGGTCCATCGCGCTTTCTAGTCCCGAATTGAGGAGCTCGGTGATGAGCACTATGACAAGCGGCAAAATAAGCAGGGCTCGTTCGCTGCCCGTTTCGCCGAGTATGACTGAGATAGGTGTCAGCACCACACCCAAGGTGCATTCGATGCGAAACGCGATTGAAGTCGACCAGGCTGCCTTGATTCCCTGCATCGAATAGCGAGTGGCGTTCAAGATATGCCGGAATACCCTTTTCATGTCTTCAGTCCTAATGTGGCAACTGCAATGAAACCGCTCGCGGCTCTCGTATGAGTTCAACTTCGGGCTCGAGCATTCTTAATTGTTCGCTCTTTAGCGGTGTGGCGCCGTTCACCCGCCGCAGCGTAATCGTCCCGCGAGTACGCACGAGATGCGCGACCAGCGTGCGCAGTTCCGAAACCTCTTGCGATGAATATCGTCCATCCGCGAAGGTCACTTGTGTTCCCGAGGCGGTCCAACTGGCCAGCGCCCGGTTACCGGAAATGATCAGGTGATTGCCGGACACCCGTCTTGGCGCGGGAACCCCTTCCAAGGCGATATTGAGTCCCGCCGGCGAGATTGGATCGAGCGCGCTGCACCATCGGACTTGTCCTTCAAGCAGATCGGTGTCACGAAAGACGTCCACGGCTTCCGGGAGGGCGAACTGTGGTCCGGAAAGCCCCGCAAAGAAGAGGCCCGAAGTGACTTCTCCAGAAAGTTCGAGCAGGCGCAAAGCCGGAAAGACTTGCTGCCAGGCGAAGGCGGGTTTCTCTCGATTGGCAATCTCCCTATTGACTATGCCGTATCGGTCCAAGAGCACCCTTGCGCGCTCCTTTACCGAGTCCAGCCTGTCAAGCGCGTCTTGGCCCTTGGGCGCTTGCGGCAAGCGAAAAAAGTTGCCTTGCCAAGTGACGGGATGCGCGCGCCATGAATAGGTTCCGCGCCGTCGCGATACGAGTGACTCCTTGGGGACCAAGAGATACCCGCGTCGAAGTCCTTCGCGGAGGGTCTCCATGCGGTCGCTACTGATCTCGCCCCGCCAGACGGCGTTCCAAAACAGCTCGTTGAATTCTCTCAGCGGCATGTCGGCGGCCGCCTGAAGCTGAAGGAATCCGTACTTGGCCTGCTCATCCTTGAAGCAGTTGGCGATGAGATTCTTGCTTCGTGTGGGATGCACAATTTCCAAGTCTTCAGGTGCCGCGATGCTGATGCGCTCCTTCCCGGTTCCGAAGAAGATGAGTCCGGCGGTGTCCATCACCGCATCCAACTTTGTTTCGTTAATGCCTTCGCAGCGGCAGGGAAGCAGGTCTTTGAGCCAGGTTTCGACCGGCGCGGAGAAGCCTCGAAGTGCGCCGAGCGAGTCAAGCAGCAATGGTCCTTCGCGATCTTGACGACTGCCATGAAAGGCACTTACGAAGGCGGGAAGCCAATTCGCCGGACGCGGCTTGAGCGCGGCCCTCGCGAGGCTGCGACCCATGCGAATAATCGCTTCAAGGTTTTCACCATCGCAGTACTGCACCTCATCCACACCCGAGCGGAACTTGCCGGAGCAGAGGGTTTCTCGCGCAAGGCACTCCCCGATCAAGGCCTCTAGGTTTGGCAGCGGCGCGACTAGGCGAATCTCACGCAAGGTGAGCGGCCCGTAAAAGGAGACTATGTCCGCGAGGTACGCGCTTGCGTCTTGGAGATCAGTTGAATAAATGACATGATTGGCAAGGGAATCATGCACAAGGAAGCGCTGTCCGCTTCGGATTCGCCAGTCCGTTCCGGCGGGAATCGTCTCTGCCAATGCAGGCGCCTCCAGGCGAAGCCGGGCTTGCAGTGCCTGCCATCCCTCAAGCGGGAGCAGGACACGCTCGCGAACCAGGGCGCTTAATTCAGGTCCGGTGTGCGGCGCATAGCCCGCTTCGAGGCGCTGCCGCTTGCGCACAAACGCCTCTATGGCGGCATCGGAAAGGCGTAGGTCAAATTCTCCGCCCGAACGCAAGCCCTGTATGAGATCATCTTCGAGCGCCGAAGGTTGGCCAGACTCCGGAGTGTCGTCGGCATACATGTAGCGTTCATTGATCTGCTTCCAAGTGGCCGACAGCGCGAAGGGGGAAGGCTGCTCTGTCCTGATCTCGGAAACTAGGATTTCACCACAGAGCAGCGATTCCAGCCGTTCTTGCAGTGCGGGCAGATCGAACTCGTCTTCAAGGCAACTGCGCCAAGCCTCAAGCATCATGGGGAAGTCGCTTGAGTTTCGCACCGCGCTCATAAGCTTCTTGGCCTGCAGCCGGGACACCCACAAGGGGAGCCGGTCACCAAATCTCCGTTTGGTAATCAAGAGCGCGCGCCCCGCACACTCGCGAAATCTCGCTCCAAAGATGCCTGAGCTCTCAAGTGATGCACGAAGTAGGCGTTCCAAGTTCTCCGGCGTGACCAACCCAAGCAGCCTTCGCGCAGTCATCTCGCTGGCACTCAGGATGACAATGGTGTTGTCGTCGTGCATCACATCCGGACGCACCCCGGTTTCTTGCTCTACAGCCGCCGACAAGGCGATCGCCAAGGGCGCATTGACTCGTCCGCCCCACAGGGTGTGCAGGAGCATATTCTCAACCTCGGCGGGTGCTGCACCCTTGCCACCGGCCACTCCGGCGATCTTCTCCACGAGCAGGTGTTCGCAATGCGGCAAGGGCTTGTCCGTGACCGTGCGCTGCCTTACGAGAAACTCGAGCAGTTCTTGAGCGGCGTACTGATCGAATCCGTATTCGTCGATGAGATGTTGTGAAAGCGTTTCCTGATCAAACTCATCACCCGCTAAACGGGTTTCCATGTGCTTGAGGAATTCGCCGATTGCTTGCGAAAAAACCGCGCTTCGGCCACCCGAATCGGCGCGCCAAAAGGGCGGCGCGGAGAATTTTGCGCTGCTCTTGGCCGGAAGCACGTGCACATGCGCATCGCCTATGCCTTGCACCTGCCAACTCATGCTCCCGAGCGAAAAGACCTGACCGAGCTTGGCTTCCCATACGAATTCCTCGTCGAGCTCGCCGAGCGTGGCACCTGTTTCCTGATGTTTGACGGAATAGAGTCCTCGGTCGGGAATCGCACCGCCTGACGCGTAGAGGTCCATGACCGCCCCGCGCGTGGCGCGAATTCGCCCGTCCGCCTCTTGCAGCAGGCGGGTCTTCACCGAACGAAGGGCGTGATTTGCAGAGCGACTGAAGAGCATCTCAAGTACCGCATCGAACTGTCGGCGCGGTAAATCAGCGTAGGTCTCGGTTCGCTTGATGAGCGCGAATATCTCGTCTCGGCTGCGCGATTCGCTGGCCGTTATGGAAATGATGATCTGGGCCAAGATGTCGAGTGGACATCGAACAGGCGAAAGGGGTTCGATTTCTCCGCCGCGGATTAGCTGAGAAAGCGCAGCTGCGGCAATAAAATCATGCCCGTGCACCGGGTAGAGGGTGGCCCGACTCTTGGCGCCCACCTGGTGGCCGGCGCGCCCTATGCGCTGCAGCGCCGAGGTGACGCTTGGCGGGGATTGCACGAGAATTACTTCATCGAGGCCCCCTATGTCGATGCCCATCTCCAGCGTACTGGTGGCGACCACGGAGCGCAGTTCGCCCCGTTTCAGGCGGTCTTCCACCGCGAACCGTGTTTCGCGCGCGAGTGAGCCATGGTGCGCATAACTCAAGGTGGTTTCCTCGTCGAGGCGATTGATGTCAAGCGCGAGTTTTTCGGCCAGCGAGCGTCCATTGACGAATATGAGGCTCGTCTTGTCCGGGGACATGTGTTCCTTCAGTCGCTTCGCGAGCGGTTTCCAGATGGGTTCGGCGGAGTCGTCACTATCTCCCGGATAGGAGATGCACAATTCCGGCGCGGCGCGGGCTGTACTGACCTGGGTTTGTACCGGACGCCTCGCAACACGGGCATCCCAACCGCCAATCCATCGAGCGATTTCAGAGAGCGGACGAACCGTTGCTGATAGGGCAATGCGTTGAACTTCCCCCGAGCGTTCGACGAGCCGCTCAATGGCTGTCATGAGCAGTGTTCCGCGACGATTTCCAGCCAGTGCGTGCACCTCATCGACTATCAGCGTCTGCACACCCATGAGGGCGTTTCTTCCGGCATGGGTTGTCAGCATCAGATTGAGGCTTTCGGGTGTGGTGATGAGAATCTCGGGCGGTGTCTTGAGGAGTCGCCGTCGCTCCGAAGTGCTGGTGTCCCCGCTCCGAGTGGCGACGCGGATATTTGGGATGGGGGTGTCCTCCGCTGCGAACACCTGTCGTAATTCGGCAAGGGGCATCACGAGGTTGCGGGCGATGTCGTTGCCAAGCGCCTTCAAGGGGGACACATAGAGAACGCGCGTGGAGCCGAGTGAAGTCGGCTGAGTGATGAGTGAATTCAAGGCCCAGAGAAAGGCCGACAGGGTCTTGCCACTGCCGGTGGGCGCACTCATCAACAGGTGTTTGCCGGCAGCGATGACAGGCCAGCAGACTTGTTGAATCTCTGTCGGTGGTCCTTGGACGCGAAGAAACCAGTCTCTGACGAGTGGATGAAACAGGTCCAGCGCAGCAACTGGATCGCGATTCCCTTCCAGCATAGTCTTGGTCGCAGCCCTTTGACTTCTCGATTGGATTCTACGGCAAGCGGCAAGCTACTCGTCACATCAACCTCTCGTTGCAATTGCGAGCGTCGCTCAATTGCGATCAGACGACTCGCAGTTCGCCTGACCGAGCGGCTGCTAAAAGAAGTAACTCCCCCCATTCGCGACCAACACCGACCCTGTACACATGATCGAGGCGTCGCTGGCGAGCCAACAGACCGCCTGCGCGATCTCGCCGGGCTCGGCCATGCGCCCCAAGGGGATGGCGCTCTCCATGCGCTTGATCCAGTCTTCGGGAATGCCGTCCATGATCGGTGTGTTGGTGGGGCCAGGGGCGACCGCATTGACGCGAATGCGCCGTGAACCCAGCTCTCGGGCGAGGCTGCGCGTGAAACCGACAATCGCTGCCTTGCTGGTGACGTAGTGAAGTGGACCCTCGCCTGATTGGGCGGAGGTGGAGGACATGCTGATGATTGAACCGGAGACGTTGGCCTTGGCCATGGAGTGCACCGCCGCCCGCGTGCAGTAGAACACACCGTCGAGATTGACCCCCAGCACACCGCGCCAGCCCTCGTCTTGCATGTAAACGAGGTGATCGACATGGGTCTTGGGATCACTTCCGGATTCGAGTTCGGCATTGCGCTTGGCCATGAGCTCGTACATCTCGTCGCTGCCGTCATTGGGCGCGCGACCTACGCCGGCGTTGTTGACCAGCACACTAATAGGCCCGAACCGCGATTCAATCTTGTTGAAGCATTCATTGACGGCCTCGCTGTCGCTGACATCGCACGCAAGTGCCAAGGCCGGTCCCGACAACCCCTTGATCGTCTCCGCCGCCCCGGCCTCGCTCAAATCCAACGCGGCAACGCTCGCGCCGCGCTCACTGAGCAAACGCGTCGTCGCGCGCCCCATCCCCTGTCCAGCACCTGTCACCACGGCCACTTTGCTATTGAGGTCTAGATCACTCATTTCGCATCCTCTACGAACTCTTACAGACTAAATTTAGCTGCTCGGCGGCGGCACCACCAACTGAGAAGCTTTGCCGCCATCGACGGAAAGGCATACGCCCGTCACGTAGCCAGCGTCATCGGAGAGCAAGAAGGCCGCTGCGGCGGCCACCTCTTGCGGTGCTCCAAGTCGATTCATGGGAACCCCGCCGGCGACCGCTTCTGTGTAGCCCGGAATGCCGCCCAAGGCTGCCTCGGTGCTGCCCGTCGCGATCACGCCCGGCGCAATCACATTGATGCGCACACCATGTGGCGCGGCCTCCATGGCGGCGCATTTTGAAAAGTGAATAAGCGCTGCCTTTGATGCCGAATAGGCCGCCATGTTTTCGGTTGCCAAGAGGCCGTTGATGGATGACACATTGAGTATGGCACCCTTGCCTGCCGCCAGCATGACCGACATGGCCGCTTGCGTGCTGGCGAAGGCGGCATCGACATTTACTCGAAAGTCCTGCTGAAAGGCCTCAAGGGAAGTATCCGCTATCCCGCTCCAGCCGACGTGCATGGCGTTGTTGACGAGAAAATCAAAGCGACCCTGGGTGTCCCCTATTTCGCTGATCAACACCTGCAAGGCGGACGTATCGGCGACATTGAGATTCCTCGTATGCGCCGGTGCCCCCAGCAACTCACCCGCCGAGGCCAACGCCTCTTGTCGGCGGCCGCAGATGTAGACGGTCGCGCCCTCGGAAATGAGTCGCTCGGCAATGGCGAGGCCAATACCTTCGCTGCCGCCGGTGACCAGCCCAACCTGGCCTGTAAATCGTTCCATCATCGCTATTGGCATTTCTGAAATCGCAGGTTTCGGCTAGTCTAACTGCGCAAATGGAAAATTTGCAGCAAGCGCACTATTCTGTTTCACATCTCCGGAGATTCGCTTTGTGGATCGCGTCCCGCCCAGCCTCGCAACACAATTCGCCGTCCGCGAACAGACTCGCGACGGCTACATGGTGCGCGTGTTTCAAGCGAATCATGCCTACCTCGCACAGCTATTCGAGTGTCTTGGAACCTACTCGACGCGGGAGTTCGTCATTCATGAAGAGGTGCGATTGACCTATGACCAATGCCGCGTCCGCGCGGCGCGCCTTGCCCGGCACCTTCAACAGGCGCACCAGATTGAACCCGGGGACCGAATCGGCCTCGCCTTGCCGAATTCACCCGAGTGGATTCTCGGCTTTATCGCTATCGCCGCCTTGGGGGCCGCTCCGGCACTCATCAACGCACACGCGGGTCGCGAAGAATTTGCGCATTGCCTCACCTCCATCCAGTGCCGCTTGTGCATCCACGCGCGAGGCGAGATTCCGGCCGAGATTCAGGGTTTGACTATGGATGAGCTTGAACCAATTGTTTCAGGCGGGGAAAACTCTGCGCTGCCCCAGACGCCTCGGGGCCCAGACGACGAAGCCCTGCTCATGTTTACCAGCGGAACTACCGGTCTGCCCAAGGCAGCTTCCCTGTCGCACCTGAGCCTGTTAACCGCGCTCAAGACCATCCAATACTCGAGCGCGTTGATCGCCGCGCGACTCGCCGAAGCCTATGGAATGGACTACGAGACGCTTGCCGGTATGCGTTCACCGCCGGTCAATTTGCTGGTGTTTCCGCTCTTTCATGTGAGCGGTTGCCATGCGATATTCTTAAGCAGCTTGTTGCAGGGCGGCAAGCTCGTGCTCATGCCGCGTTGGGATGCGCGAGAAGCGCTTGAGCTCATAGAGCGCGAAAAGGTCACGGCGTTTCCGGCGGTGCCGACCATGTATCGCGATCTTCTTCGCCTTGAGGCGCGAGCCGAGTTCGACCTATCGAGCCTCCTCAACATGTCGGTCGGCGGGCAGGCCACGCCGCCGGCACTCCTTGCAGACATACACGAGGCGTTTCCTTCCGTCGTCATGGGCAGCGGCTATGGCATGACGGAAAGCAACGGCACGGTGACCCTCGCCGTGGGAGCGGAGTTCATCGACAATCCGCGCTCAGTTGGGCGAGTTGTCTCGACCATCGATGCCGAGATCCGTGATGAGAATGGTGAACGACTGCCGGCCCATGAGACCGGCGAGATTCACATTCGCGGTGCGGCGCTCATGACCGGTTATGTTGGACAAGAAGTCGCGCCATTCGATGGGAGAGGTTGGTTCGCGACCGGAGATCTGGGCTATCTCGACGATTCAGGCCAACTCTACATTGTTGATCGCAAGACCGACATGGTGATCTCAGGCGGCGAGAACATCTACTGCGCGGAAGTCGAACGCGCCTTGGAGCTGCACCTCGATGTGCGTGAGAGCGCGGCCTTCGGGCTGCCGGATGAGCGATTGGGAGAAAAGTTGGTGGCGGTTGTCGTTCCGCAGCCCGGCAAGACGTTGGACGAGGCCATGCTGCTTGCCCATTGCCTGCAGCATCTCACCAAACACAAGGTGCCCAAGCAGATTCTTGTGCGCTCAGATCCACTACCGCGCAACGCCTCCGGCAAGACGATCAAACGCCTTGTTAAACATCAATCCACCTGAATGAACCGGTAACCCCGACCATGACCCCAGAAGCAATGCGCCAAATCCCCATCGTCGATCTCATGATGGGCATCCCCGTCAGCGAAACCAACCAGGAGTGGTACGGGAGTTTCTTGCCGCTCCTCAAGGACAATGAGAGTATCGAGCAATTCAAGATGCCGGCCCAGTACATGTTTCGCGATGTGCCGGTACTTGAAAAAACAGACGACTACGTCGAGTTTCTTATCGGCGAGATGAACAAGTACGGCATCGACATCGCGCTGGTCGGGTACTTTGAGGGCTCCGAGGCGGCCGAGAGTGCCAAGCAGACCTACCCCGAGCGATTTAGTTTCGACTTCCCGATTGATCCCAATCGAGGCATGGAGACCGTTCGCGCCATCCGCAAGGCGCACGCCGAATTTGGTATTCATTCGGTGTCCGTGTTTCCTTGCGGTTGCAATCCACAGGTGCCCATTGATGATCGACGCATGTGGCTCGTCTATGGCGTCTGCTGCGAACTGGACCTGCCGATCTTGGTCAACGTCGGCGTGCCCGGGCCGCGCGTGCCAATGGCCCCGCAGCACGTGGCTCTGGTCGACGAGGTCTGTTATCACTTCCCCGACCTCAAGTTCGTGATGCGCCACGGCGGTGAACCTTGGGAAGAACTCGCCGTCAAGCTGATGCTCAAGTGGCCGAACCTCTACTATTCGACCTCGGCCTTTGCGCCCAAGTATTACCCGGAATCCATCATCAACTACGCCAATACGCGCGGAGCGGACAAAGTCTTGTATGCCGGATACTACCCGGCGGGATTGAGTCTTGAGCGAATCTTCGCCGAGTTGCCGCAAGTACCCTTCAGGGATGAGACTATTTGGCGAAAATTCCTGAGCGAGAATGCCCGTCGCGTGTTCAACCTGCCTCGGCCATAATCCGATACGAAGCTCTCAGCGAGAACAATCATGAACCAAGTCGCCGACATTCGAGACACCCGCAGCGCGCCCGTACTGGTGTGGGATCAACTCAAGGATCTCGATAAGGATGCCCTCGCCCGCTGGCGAATGGATCCTGTGGTGAATGGCCGCAGCGCCGAGGAGCGCGGCATCACGGTGCCCATGCCCTATGGGTGGTTTGTGATGTGTTACAGCGAAGATCTCGCCGTTGGCCAGGTCAAGCCGCTGCACTACTTCGAGCGCGACCTCGTGGCATGGCGCGGCGAAGACGGCAAGGCGCGCGTACTTGATGCCTATTGCGCGCATCTTGGCGCGCACATGGGCTACGGCGGCAAGGTGGACGGCAATCATCTGCAGTGTCCCTTGCATTCTTGGCGTTGGGACGGCGAAGGTGCTGTGGTGGAGATTCCTTACTCCAAGACCATTCCACCGAGGATGAGAAAGCCTTCCTGTGAACGAGCGTACGAGACCCGCGAAGCCAACGGATTTGTGTGGGCCTGGCATCACCCAGAAAACGAACCGCCTAGCTATGAAGTCGCACCTTTCGAGGAAGTGGGGCATCCGGATTGGACCGAGTACGAGAAGCACGAATGGATTGTCTACGGCCCCATGCAAACCATTGCCGAAAACGGGGCCGATAGCGCACACTTCAAGTACATTCACGGGGTCGCCAACTATCCAAATTACGACATCAGTTTCGATGGACACAAACGCACTGCCGAGGTGCATGTGCAGATGGGCACGCCCCAAGGCACGGTGAGCGGCACTATTGCTTATGGCGTGGATGGCAGCGGACAGCCTTGGACGCGCTTCATGGGCATGTGCGAGACCTTGCTGGTGACTGGCTTGACGCCGATTTCGAGGGACACCACCCACCTGCGCTTCGCCTTCACGCAACTGAAAGCCGATCGCGACGGTCCCAAGGGAGGCCTCGCGAGAGCCATGATCAAGGATATCTGCAAACAGCTTGATCAAGACAAGGTGGTGTGGGACCGCCAAAAGTACATAGAGTCACCACCGCTCTGCGCAGGAGACGGCCCCATCAGCGACTTCCGCAACTTCTTCCGCCAGTTCTACGCGGGAGAAGAGTGGGAAAAGTACCGAGGCGGTATGAAACGCAGCGTGAGCCGGTAGCGCTGGGTGAGCGCAGTTTGCGCTTGAGCGTGATGGAGAGCATGACTTACGCGACTATAGGTTTGCTTCAATGACGCTGACGGTCGCGTCGGACGAACGGAGGGTCCGCAGGCGTGCAGTTTGTCGTGCGGAGTCCCGTTCCATAGATGGAATGAAACCCGACTGCCTGACACAAAAGAAGTTCATAAATTGCCCACCCAGATCGACCACGGTGAGATACTCCTGCCGGTGAAAGAGGCAGGGCTTTACATCCGGAAACGCTGGGGCGGCAGATGAGCAGGGAAGGTTACAAGGACAGCCACGCTCTGGTCTTCAAGTCGGCGATACAAGAAGGAAAGGTGGTCTATGAGGGGGCATAAGCGTTATCCGCTAGACGATCCCATCTATCGCCTAGCGGACATCTCTCTCGACCAAGGTGACTCACTCAGCAACGAGGAGATTGATGCCATAGTGTATGGTCAATCAGACATGGCGGCCGAGCATTCCTTAGATCGCGTTTTCGGGATACTTGGACGTGGTGGAAGCACGGATGAGTTTCTCAAGGATATTCGTGGAAAGACGGGCTAATCGCACACCTCATCAAGCGGCCATTGGCTTTCGCAGGCATCGATCAACCGGCCACGTTCACCGTGCATCGCATCGAGCGCTTTTTCGACGCCTCGCGGCATCATGCCCTGCGCAGGGCCCTCTTGCAGCGTCTCGATGGGCCGTGGAAAGCTGGCCCAATCCTTCGGAGCACGCCAACCCGGCGGTCCGATGAGATAGGAGCGCGTTCCGTAGATGGGGTAGGCCGCGCGCCATTGCCTGATGATCCTCTCCATTTCCGCGACCCTGTCTAGATGGGCTTCGGCCAGATTCTCATACTCGTTCGGGTCGTTCGCGACATCAAATAGATAGTTGGTAATGCTGGTTTCGCTCTGGTTTTGGATGATCTCTTGTACCAGTTTCCAATTCTGGTTGAATAGCGTGAGATTGAACATTCCGTAGATAGGCGTTTCTGAGGCGAAAAACACATAGTCCTCGCGGGGCGCCTTGGTCCATTGGTTTATGGATGACCAGAGGCTGCCGCCATCCCAGTCGCGATGCGCGCCGGGCGATATTTGAGCCGCTTCCATGAGGGTCGGAAATACATCCATAACGGTCATGATCTCGTCCATGACAGTGCCGGCCTCCAAACGCTCCGGCCAACGCATGGACGCCACCACGCGAATGCCACCCTCGAACACCTCGCCCTTGCCACCGCGAAGTGGCGCGTTGTTGGCACCGCCAACCGAGTAGGCTGCGCCGCCGTTGTCACTCATGAAGAAGACTAGCGTGTTGTCGCGTATGCCCTCATCATCGAGCGTACCGAGCACCTGTCCTATGGCCTGATCCATGGCATCCACCACCGCGGCGTACATGGGTCTGGCACTCGGCATGCCGAGCCGCTTGGCTGATTCGCGCGTCCCATCGGTGTGATAGCTGCGCGCGGGTGGGAGTTCGGTCTCTATATCGGCGTATTTCGCCACCAATTCCGGAGGTGCGTCGAGCGGTGTATGCGGCGCAAGAAAAGGCATATAGAGGAAAAACGGCTTTTCGGGGTCGCGCTCGCGGATATAGCGGCTGGCCTCATCGGCAAGCAGAAAGGTCTCATAGCCCTGATCGTCGATGCTCTCCCCATTGACCTGAAAGTCCTTCCCACCCTGATTCGCAAAGGGTGGGTAATAGCCGACTTCGGTGTGCAGATGCCCATAAAAGTGTTCGAATCCGCGATTGTTGGGATGATAGGTCTGCTGCGCATGGCCCAAGTGCCACTTGCCTACCATCGCAGTCTGATAGCCCGCATCGAGAAAGGCTTCGGGCAGGAACCGCTCGGCAGGATCTATGCCGGTGGTGTCCCAAGGGAGGATCACGCCATAGGCCACGCCGAGGCGCATGGGATTGCGCGCGGTCATGAGCGCCGCACGGGTTGGCGAACAGATGGGCGTGGTGTAGAAGCGATTGAGCTGCACGCCGTCTCGCGCCAAGGAATCGAGCGTGGGCGTGTCGATATCGCCGCCGTGGTAGCCGACATCCGCCCAGCCGAGATCATCCGCCACCATGATGATGACGTTCGGCTTTTCAGCGAATGAAATCGGTGACCAAAGTGCGCAGCCTGCTGCGATCAAAAAGAGTCTCGTTGTTTGCCAGTTCATGTGAGTCCTGTTTTCACTGTGCTTGCCGATACCAGATGGGCGAGGTCCATGCCCGTTCCCGAATGACGGGCGAATAGAAGGGTTGTTCGGATTCGTTCAGGCAACATTTGCCATAGACATCACCTTCGGCGCCGAGTTGCGCTGCACGCTCGTTGGCGGCCTGCGCCTCGGACTGGCAATGCTTGGAGAAAGGATTCACGCCGGCCGCTTGGCATTGCAGGGTGCTCCAGCGGCAAGTCGGATTCTCCAAAACCCGGGCGTAGTAGAAGGCCGGTTGCGAAGGATCGAATTCGGGATCCTGCCACACCGCGCAAAGGCTCTTTGCACCCCTCCCGACGCGCTGACAGGTGTGAGGGTCCACGCTTGCGCCATTGAGTCCGCCCGCCACATCGAATACCCGCTCGAAGGCCTCCCCTTGCTTATCCACCCAACCCTTGATGATCTGTATCCGCTCCAGGTCCGTGCCGGGATTGTCAGCGATCCCCGAATCCTTATGCGCCACCACGAAGAATTTGAGCGGCTCGTCTGTTCCCTCGATATCACCGCCCATGGGCACACCGGTCTCATAAGCCTCGGCCAGGCCGTTCGGGTTGTCGCACAATTTTTCAGACAGTCCGCTGCCGCCAAAGAAACGCACCTTTGGCCGCGTGCCGCTGGTGGCGTAGGTCTCCTTTCGACGCAGGGCCGCAAAAATCGAATCCCGTGAGTTTTCCTCTGCCCAGACCACCGCATGGCCGCCGGGGTTCGAATAGAAGTGATCCTGCACATTGCGAAACTCGGAGTCGCGGCGTCCCAGATGGCCCGGATAATCGTCCTCATCCGCGCCGCCCGGCAATGCGGTGTGTGTGTCCGTGCTGCCGATGACACCCATGACAAAGGGATTGACACCCTTGTCCTGTCCGTAGGCGAGTCCGTCCTTGTAGGCGTTGCGCACCATGTTGCGCCGCGCAAACTCTGTGACCGGTTTGAGCGCCGCTTGCTCGGTGCGCACGATGCCGTCGACCGTGCCCAGCATCGCCAAGTTGTCGCCCGGCACCTGCTCGAAGCCACAGAGTTCGTCCTCGGTGCCAACCCCCGCGCCAGCGAGTCGGTCGAAGCGGCACTCGGACGCACCCTTGTGTTGCACGAGCTCGACCAACGGCTCGAAGAACAGGCGGTCGTTCAATTCAGCTTCGCTTTCGGGGTCGCGAAACATGAGACCCCCGGCAAGATTCGGATTGTGCGGGATCGACATCACATCGCACTTGCCGGGCTGATCGATGCACTGCTCGCGCAATTCCCGCCAGAGCTCAGGGAAGTTGTAGCGGCCGGTCTCGTAGGTGGAGATCGGCATTTCGATCACTTGTTCGTTGCGAAAGATCACGTTGCGATGCATGTTTTGGCGTTCAGGACTATCAGTAAACTCATAGCCAATGAAGGTGGTGAACGCGCAGGCCTCGCTGTGGTCGTAGTGGTCTTCCGCCGCCTGCTGTATGCGCTGCCAGGCATCCCTTCCGGCTGTTTCGCAGTCCGAGAGACTACAGGCGAAGGAGTAGGCTCTTTTGTCTTCCTTCTGACCCGCGAGTCCCGACCACCAGTCGAGCGCGATGAGTTGCGTCCACCGCCCGGTGGAACGGGTCATGATGCAGTGCGGCCACCAATAGCCGAGTCGGCCCGAGTCGACCGTACAGACCTCGATCTGCCCCAAGTACTCCCCGTGGTCCGTCACGGCGGTAAAGTCTAGCGGACGAGAAATGCGCGCTTCAAGCAGGCTTTCTCCGTCGGCACCGGGCATCTCGATGGTGGCTCCCTTCGCATATCGGTAGGCGTCCCAGGGGGTGGCACGAACGCTGGAGATATAGGCGTCGAAAGAATAGCTGGTGTGCACATGCAGGTCTCCGAACAGGGCTTGGCGATTGGGGTCGAAGTCCTTGCAGGGCGTGCGGGACTCGGTGCGCTCGAAGGCGAGGCTTGTGAGGCTCAGCGGCAGAAAGGTGAGCCAAAGCGCGAGATGTCGGCAGCGCATTCGTCTGTTCCCCGAGGTTCTCTAGGCAATCCCAAAGCGCGCTCCGCAATGAGATTGCGTTGAATCTGATTGGTGCCGGCATAGATGGTGTCCGCGCGCGAGAAGAGGTACATGCGCGGCAATTCTGGAAACTCATAGTCGGGCGTGGCCACTTCGCCCGCTTGTCCGAGCACGTCCATGGCCAATTCGCCGAGCGAGCGATGCCAAGTCGCCCAGTAGATCTTGTAGGTGAATTGCGCGCCGCTGAGAGACCCGGAATCAGCCCCGGAGAGCATGCGCAAGGCACTGGCACGCATGGTCTGCAAGCCGCGCCACGCCTTGGCGATGCGCTGGCGAATCACAGGATCCCCCGCCGAGCCATTGGCTTTCGCTGCCTCGATGATCTGGTCGAGTTCATTCTTGAAGTGCATCTGCTGGGCGAGTGTCGAAACCCCGCGTTCGAAGGCGAGCGTGCCCATGGCCACCTGCCAGCCCTGCCCCGGCTCACCCACGAGGTTCTCTGCCAGGGTCACGGCGCCATCGAAGAAGACCTCGTTGAAATCGGCTTCTCCGGTCATCTGTCGAATGGGTCGAATTTCAATGCCGGGCTGATGCATGGGCACCAAAAGGTAGGAGAGACCTTCGCGCCCCTTGGACCCCTCTTCGGTTCGGCACACGAGAAAACACCAGTCCGCAAACTGTGCGAGGGAAGTCCATATCTTCTGCCCCTCAATCACCCATTTCTTGTTTCGCAACCTCGCTTTGGTGCGCAGGTTGGAAAGATCAGACCCGGCACCCGGTTCAGAATAGCCTTGGCACCACATCTCTTCGCCGGCGGAGATTTTCGGCAGGAATCGTTTCTTTTGCGCTTCGTTGCCAAAGTGCAAAATAGTGGGTCCGGCCAGCTCGACACCCATGTGGCCAAGCCGTCCAGGCGCCTTGGCGCGGGTGTATTCTTCCGCGAAGATCACCTGCTTGGCGAGGTCGGCCTCGCGCCCGCCATATGCCTTGGGCCAGCCTATGGCGCTCCAACCCGCCTCGCCCAAGACCCGCTCCCATTCGCGGCGACGATCTGCCAAGGCCGTCTGCGAGGTGATGCCGCGTATGTCGGCGAAGAGCCCCGAAAGCTGTGCTTTGAGCCAAGCCGAGACTTCCGCGCGGAAGGCTTCCTGCTCTGCCGTGAAGGCCAGCCTCACGCCGCGTCTCCTAGATCTAAGCTCCTCGCGATGACTTCATCGAGGGAGGTATTGCTGCCGAAGAGTGTGGCGGTAGCGCGCGCTCGCTTGAAGTAGAGGTGCGCATCGTGCTCCCAGGTAAAGCCTATGCCTCCGTGCAATTGAATCATGCGACCTGCCGCGTGGGTGAGCGCCTCGCTCGCTTCGACCTTGGCGAGCGCCGCCATTCGCGCCAACTCCTCGGGCATTTCGGTGGCGGCGCAGGCAGCGAAGTAGACAGCTGAGATAGCCGCTTCCACGCTGACCATCACATCCGCGAGCTGGTGCTTCACCGCTTGGAAGCTCGCAATCTTGCGCCCAAACTGCACCCGCTGCTTGGTGTATTCGACGGTTCTGGCAAGACACTGACGGGCGGCCCCCACCGCTTCCGCGGCAATCGCGATTCGGCCCATTTGCAGTGCTTGCTCGAACGCCGAATTCACCTCTACGCCTCGGGCAATGACAAGCGGCTTCGAATCGAAATCCGCAGTCATCCTAAGGTGAACGAGTGATCGGGTCTGGTCCATCGTCGTGAGCCGCTCGACTTCTATGCCTGGAAAAACGCCCGGCCGCTCAGCGCGAACGGCGACCAACTGATCTTCGACCTTGGCGAGCAGGCAGTCGGCCGCCTGTGCATCGAGCACGAATTCCGCATCGCCCTTGTTGAAATCGGCGATTGCTATGACGAAATTCCCGCAAGTAATCTCTCTTTGAAGCCTGAACGATGATTCACCCGGAATGGCCGCAAGCAGAGTTGCGGCGAGCACGCCGGTAGCGAGCAGAGGACTCGGGATCAGGTGGCTTCCGAGCGCCTCGAAGACCAAAGCCATTTCGACCGCGCCCAACCCCTGCCCACCGAGGTCTTCGCGAATCAAAAGCCCCGTTAATCCAAGTTCGCAGATTGCCTGCCAAGTCGCGCTGTCAAATCCAAGTTCCGATTCCATTGCCTTGCGAACAGATTCACTCGCGCCCCGGTCACGCGCAAAGCCCTCCGCCATGCCGCGGATGAGCTGCTGCTCTTCGCTAAACTCAAACTGCACGAGACGCCTCTTCAGGCTTGGCAGATTCAAGGCACATTATGATCCACTACTCCCTCTCAAGGGGAGAGTATTGGGCTCGCGAAGGCGCTCACTCAATTCGGGTGCAGTCGCATCAATTTCTTGCGAATAGTGGTATCTTCTCAAGGCGAAAGTACCGAAGCACGCATTCGGACTCGCCAAGGGCACTTCCGTACGTCACAGGAACATTCATGACCGCGAGTATGCTCGAACAACCCTTGTGGACGACCGACCTCTTAATCGTTGGCTCGGGCGCTGGTGCGCTGACAGCGGCGCTGACCGGTGCGCATTTGGGTCTCGAGTCCCTTGTGATCGAGAAAGGCAACCTTTGGGGCGGGACCTCAGCCACCTCTGGCGGCACGCTGTGGATTCCTTGTACGCGGCATATGGCCAAGGCGGGTGTCGAAGATTCCGAAGAAGAGGCATTCGGCTATGTGAACGCCTTGGTTGGCGATGACGTCGCGGAGCCCAAGCTGCGCGCCTACATTTCAAACGCGAGCAAGATGCTGCACTTTCTCGAGGACGAAGGCGGCGCTCGTTTTCGTTGCGTGAAGTACGCCGACTATCACATGGACCTGCCCGGCGCGAGAGAGTATCGGTCTCACGAGCCGCTGCCCATTTACTCTGGCCAACTTGGCACCGACTACGCCACCCTGCAACCCATGCATCAGGCCGGCCAAGCCTTTGGCAGGGTGAACTGGACCATCGTCGAAGCGAGACCCATGATCACCAAGCGCCCGGGATGGCTCTGGAACACCATCAAGGTCATGTCCCGCTACTTTCTGGATTTGCCGCAGCGCTACCGCACGCCGAGGGACCGGCGCTTGACCGGCGGTAATTCGCTGCTGGGACAACTGCGCCGTGCGCTCAACGCCAGAAACGTGCCAGTGAAGTTAGGCGTTGCCTTGACGGAGTTGATCATCGAAGATGGCCGAGTCGTGGGCGCGCTTGTCGATCACTTGGGTCAGCCGCAAGCCATCCGTGCTCGGCGCGGGGTCATCCTCGCGGCTGGCGGCTTCGAGCGCAATCAGGTCATGCGCGAAACCAACCTTCGGACGCAAGGCACGACCTCCGCGCTTTGGAGTGGTTCGCAGGCCAACAATACCGGCGATGCGATCTCGGCCGCGACTCGCGTTGGTGCAAAGCTTGAACTCATGGACAGCGCTTGGTGGGCACCCGCGATACGCCTTGCGGATGAAGACCGCGCCCGGCCCATGTTTGTTGAGCGGGCTTTGCCCGGCTGCATGATCGTCAACGGGCAGGGCAAGCGCTATATGAACGAATCCGCCTCCTACCACATCGCGGGCGGCGAGATGATGCGTCTGCACTCGGAGAACTGCTCGACGATTCCTTCTTGGTTCCTGTTCGATGCCCGCTATAGACGCGAATACAGCATTGGCCCCTTGATCGCCGGTCCACCGGTCATGGATCGTAGGGTGAAGTCGAGCATGCACGAAGCCATGAGACGCGCCGAAACGGTGCCGGAACTCGCAGAGAAAATGGGCGTGCCCACGGACAGGCTTGAAGCCACCTTCGCCCGCTTCAACGAGTTCGCCGTCAAGGGCGAAGATCCTGATTTTGGGCGCGGCGAGAATGGCTATGACCGCTATTACGGCGATCCGCGCAGCAAGCCCAACCCCTGCCTGGCCGCCTTGGAGAAGCCGCCTTTCTACGCAGTGAGAATATATCCGGGCGATATTGGCACCAAGGGCGGGGTCATGACCGACGAAAACGGCTGTGCGCTTGATGAGAGCGGCGAGCGGATTCGCGGACTCTATGCCATAGGCAACACCAGCGCGTCGGTCGTGGGACGGACCTATCCGGGCGCCGGGACGACCCTTGGACCGGCCATGACGTTCGGATATCTCGCCGCACATCACGTGGCACAGCACTCATAGGGGAACATTTCATGGAACCTGTATCCTCCGATTTCTCACTCGCGGGAAAGGTCGCCTTGGTCACGGGTGCCGCGCGCGGCATCGGTCGTGCCATCGCGGAAGCCTTCCTTGCAGCCGACGCGCAGCATGTGGTCTGCGTCGATCTTCTCGAAGACGCGCTCGGGGAAATAGATCAGTCCGAAAGGCTCAGTACCGCAGTGCTTGACGTGACTGACGAGGCTGGCTGGCAATCACTGGTTGAGGCCACCTTGGAGCGGCACGAGCGAATCGACGTGCTGGTGAACAACGCGGGCATACTCTCCTACGGCACGATCACAGATATCGATCCAGCCGACTTTCGACGCGTGCTGGATGTCAATGTGACCGGTGTCTTTCTTGGCATGCACACGGTGGCACCGCACATGAAGGCGCGTCGAAGCGGCACCATTATCAACACCTCGTCATGCTCCGGCATCATTCCAAGCAACTTCATCGGAGGCTATGCGGCCAGCAAGTTTGCGGTGCGCGGCTTGACGCGCGCGGCGGCGCTCGAACTGGGACTGCATGGGATTCGGGTGAATTCGATTCACCCCGGCGGGGTCAATACGCCCATGACCAACCCAATGGGCGACAGTCAAGAAGAGATGGACAAGCTGATGCAGGGCGTGCCCATGCAGCGCTACGCAAAGCCGATCGAAATCGCTCAAGGTGTGGTTTTCCTCGCCTCAGATGCCGCATCCTACTGCACCGGCACAGAATTGAAGATCGACGGCGGCATGACCGCCGGCATCTATTTCGACAACCTACCGGGGTCGCCGCAGAATCCGTGAATTGCCCGGGAGGGCTTGCATGGAAGGAATGCTGGAACCTAGTCTTAATTCGCTGCACCGCGATGAGCGCGAGACTCGTTGGGAAAGCCCGCGCCGCCTCTCCACCTCCAATCGGGCAACTGAGGACGACCGGAGTCTTTAGTTTTCAATTGCGGATGCCAAGACGGAACCACACTCAAACCCAGAATCAGAATCTGTGAACTTTTTGGAACTTGTGCGTGGTGGCTTGCCATTTTGCGCCCTGGAGAAATTGGTGCGCACCATGCAGGTTTCGCACAAGGAGGTTGCTAGCGCGGTGAAGCTGTCCGCAACCACGCTTGGCCGCCGGAGGCAGACAGGGCGATTCACGCAAATGGAGTCGGACCAGATTATTCGCATCGCACGCCTAATCTGCTTGGCTCGCGAGCTCATGACGGGCGACGCGCTGGCTGCTCGCGAGTGGTTGACCATGCCGCAGGACATACTCGGCGATGAAGCGCCCCGCCGCCAATCCCTCGTCCTGCAAGTACTAGGTGCTGTAGTTGCCGGAGAGACGAATTTCATTATCAATCCGCTTCATGAGGATTTTGATCTACTGAGAACTGGTCCGATATCGGACTTTCAATTCGATTCGAGGCTCCTGCGCAGCTCATCAAGCCTTGTCGCTCATATGATCCGCCGCGCGCAGGCCTGAGAACACGCAGTCGGCGATCGACAGGCCGCTCATGTAGCGATAGGAGGGGATGCCGACCGCCGTTCTGCCTGCCGCGTAGAGTCTTGGAATTGGCTGGTTCTCTTCATTGACGACCTGTCCAGTTTCCTCGTCGACCGCCAATCCGCCCATGGTCAATACCGGACAGGGCATCAGCTTGGCATCAAGCGAGGCGTCCATGACGTGCAGCGGAAACTCAAGTTTGTGAACGTCTGTGTGCGGTTTGCCGAAAGCATCCTGTTCGTCTCCGGTGGCGACTCGCGCAACTTGAGCGAGCGTCGCGGAGAGGGTCTCGGGCTCAAATCCGCAAGAATCGCACAGGCTTTGGAGCTTCGAGAATTTCTTCTTATTGAACAGCATATTCAGGACGGCGAGCTGCCACTGGTAGGGCAAAACCTTGGTGGGAGAAATTTGTGTCCACGCCTTTCGAAGAAGAAAGTTGTCAAGTATCAACCAGCTTTTCGCGTCCGCTTGGTCCACCATCGAGTCGCCGATGGTGGCGCCGTAGCAGCACTCGTTGACAAATCGATTGCCTGCTCTATCGACTAGGATGCCTTGTGCCCAAGCAAGCGGCGGATTCAAGAATCGCCAAGCCGTGCCTCGGTTCATATGTGCGACCTTGCCGCCTGCCGTCTGGCCGAGTCGAATGCCGGAACCGTCGTCGCCGGGTGTGCCGAGCGGCATGCCTGCTGAGAGCGCATCGCAATAGTACTTGACCATGGGTCGATTGAAGATAAAGCCGCCCGCTGCGAGACACAGGCCGCGCCTCGCCCGGTAGCGGTGCCTCGCTCGTGCCGCAGCCTCGATTTCGGCGGCGCGGGCGAAGTACTTGCGTGCCCGCGCATGCACGCTCGCCGCTCCGGGGAGAATGGTCGGATAGCCGATGAGCAGCCGATTGCCCTTGCGCAAGCACTCCGAATGCTCCCTATAGGCATCAGTGCCCGGCGGAATCTGCCAAGCCTCAAGGCCCAAGACGCCGCCCGACTCATCGAGAAGCAACCGCGTGACGTCTGTCTTCGTCTTGAGCGTCACGCCAATTTCGACGCAACGCGCCTTGAGCGGGTTGTAGATGCTGCCCCCCAAGTCGGAAGCCTTGCGACCCTTCTGGATCACGCCGCGGTGCCCGCGCGCGGCCGGGGTCGCGTCAATCTGATACGAGGGCAACAGGGAATTGTCGGAGTGGTAGAGGAAATAATCGACGTTCGGATAGGAGGTCTTTTGCTTCCAGACGGGTCCGCTGAAGGGCACCCCGTGATTGGTCAACCATTCGAGGTTCGCGGGGCTCGTCCGGCAGAATCGCAAGAGTGTCTCGTCCTTGATGATGTCGCCGGTTTCGAGCTTTAAGTAATTGAACATGTTCTCCGGCGTGTCTTCTTCTCCCACAGCCTCTTGCACCGAAGTGCCGCCGCCGGCGTAGTACACGCCGCCACTCGCTTTGGTGGCACCACCTCCTTCCGCCTTGTCGAAGGCGATCACGGACAGATTCGATTCCGCGCACCTGAGCGCGGTAGTCGCACCCGCACCGCCAAATCCGACCACCAGCACGTCGGCCTGACCGTCCCATTCCATGGCATCCGGGTCGGACACCACCGTCGCCTCACCGACCGTCGAATGCCAGTTCTCGTCTCCTGGATGCACTTGGATGTCTCCTTTGCTTGCAAAGAACGCTCTCTTTCATTAGTTTAGCCGGGCTGATCTAAAGAGGGGCGAACATGTCTGCATCCGTGGCGCTCGTCACCGGCGCAACGCGAGGCGCTGGAAAGGGGATTGCCTTGGGGCTCGCAAGCAAGGGCATGACGGTCTATGTCACGGGGCGTTCGAAGAGCGAGGCGACCGCGACCCTGAAAGGGGAAATACTGCGCGGAACCTTGGACGAAACTGTGGCGGCCATAGAGGCGGCCGGAGGTAATGCGGTTGGCATCCTTTGCGACCACGGCGACGATACGGCAACCAAGGCGGTCGTCGAGCGGATCGAAGCCGAGCAGGGCCGACTCGACATACTGGTCAACAATGCGGCGAGCATCCATGACGCCTTGATCGACCCCGGCGGCTTCTGGGAAAAGCCGCTCGATTTGGTGGACATTCTCGACATTGGATTGCGTTCGTCTTATGTCGCCAGCTACTACGCCGCGCCACTCATGGTGCGCCAAGGATCGGGGCTTATTTGCTTCACCTCGTCCTTCGGAGGGGTGTGCTACATGCATGGGCCAGCCTATGGTGCCCAGAAGGCCGGTTACGACAAGTTTGCTGCCGACATGGCCGTGGACCTTGAGAACACTGGGGTGGCCGCGGTCTCCCTGTGGCTCGGTCCACTGCTCACCGAACGCACCGAAGTGGTGCTGCGCCATCGTGGCGAGCAATACGATGACCTCATGGCGCTTGCCGAGTCGCCGCAATTCAATGGCCGGGTGATTCTCGCGCTGGCGAACGACCCCAAGCTTGAGGAAAAGTCCGGCCAGACCCTTGTCACCGCCGAACTCGCCATTGAGTACGGCATCGCCGATGAAGGCGGCAAGCAGCCACCTTCGTACCGCGAACATCTCGGCGAACCGCGCATTCCCCATCCGGCGCGCGTGGTTTGATGTGCTTGGAGTCAACAAGATGAACGAATCCGCGAGGCCAAAGATAGATCCATTCGCGCCTTGGAGCTTGCGCGGTCTCGAACTTCGCAATCGCTTTATCAAGGCGGCCACCAATGAGGGGCATTGCCCCGGTGGTCGACCGAACCGCGAAGGACTCGCAGGCTTCCACGAAGCCTTCGCCAAAGGCGGTGTCGCCATGTGCACTGTGTCTTACGGCGCGATCGAACCGGCAGGTCGTACATTTGACGATCAGATGTGCCTGCAAGATGACATACTGGGCGACCTCAAGTTCGTCACCGATAAGATCCATCAGCATGGTGCCAAGGCCGCCATTCAGCTTACCCACTGTGGTGGACTTTCCAAGTGGAGCGGATTGCGCGGGCGACGGGCGCGCGGACCGAGTTCCGGATTCAATGCCATGGGTGCCTTCATCGGCTCGCCCTTCATCAGAGCCTTCAAACGTCACGAACTCAAGGCACTCGCTGAAGACTTTTCGAATGCCGCAGCGTGCGCGGTGGAGGCGGGATTCGATGCCTTGGAGTTGCACATGGGGCATGGCTATCTGCTCAGTCAGTTCTTGTGTCCAAGCATCAATACACGCAAAGACGAGTATGGGGGCGGCTTGGAGGGACGGGCGCGGTTTCCCTTGAAGGTGTTGAACGCTGTGCGTCGAGGCATAGGCGATGGTGTGCCGATTATCGTGAAGATGAATCTTCGCGATGGCTTCCGTGGCGGGGTCGAACTCAATGACAGTGTCCCTTTTGCCAGCATGCTCGAAGCCGGTGGTGCCGATGCCTTGGTCTTGAGCGGAGGCTTTTCCGGTCGAAACGCCATGTACCTGTTTCGGGGCCCGACCTTTGTCGAAGAACTCATCAAGGTTCAGCGCAAGAAGATCGACAAGCTGATCTATCGCCTGGCGAGGCCGAGTCTGCGCTCAATGCCCTTTGAGGAACTCTACTTTCTCAAGCACGCGCGCGAAGTGAGAGCCAAAGTGAAGCTGCCGCTGATTTGCGTTGGCGGCGTTCAAAGTTTGGCTTCCGTGCACCGTGCAGTCGAAGAGGTCTACGACGCCGTGCAACTCGGCCGCGCCCTTATTCACGACCCGGCACTCGTCAATCATTATCGCGATGGTCTCAAAACCGAATCCGGTTGCACCGTCTGCAACCTCTGTGTCGCGGAAATGGACCGAGACGGCGTGCGATGCGTGCTCAACAACGACCTAGACCGCGCTATGTAAGAACAAACTCACGCCTCGCATCACTACTCCTTTGGGCAGGTGACCTTGCTGCTTGGGTCTACCTAGACTGGGCGCTCGAAGAGATCGAATTCAGCGTCTCGATGAATATGGAGCAACCAGATGTCAATTGACCCAAGTATCAAGGTGATGTACGTGAATCCGGTGGGAACCTCCATCTACGACGAGACGTTCGCCGAAATGGTTCGCGCCTACAAATATCCCGCCACTGCTGCGGATATCGTGTCTCTCAACCCTTCCAACGTATCGCCCAAGATGACCAATCTTGAGTTCCGGGCCTACGAATCACTGATCGTAGCCGACACCGTCAAGGCAGTGCACCAAGCTTCAAGAGAAAACTACCATGCCGCGGTCATAGGTTGCTTTTATGATCCGGCATTGGCCGATGCCCGCGAGATGTCAGGCGAGACGATCGTCGTGGCGCCATGTCAGGCATCAATCACTCTGGCGCTCACTATTTCGAACTCCTTTGGCATCATCATTGGTGAAGAGAAGTGGGCGGACCAGATGCGCGACACGGTCCACTCTTACGGTTTCGGTGGCAAGCTGGCGAGCTTTCAATCCGTGGGACTGCGCGTCGAAGAGTTTCACAAGCAGCCCGAACGCACCAAGCAACGCATCGCAGATGCGGCAATTAGGGCGGTGCGAGACTCCAAGGCCGAATCGATCATTCTCGGTTGCACGCTTGAAGTCGGCTTCTTTCAAGATCTCCATGACATCCTCTTCAAGACGTTCTCAACACCCATTCCCGTCATCGACTGCTCAATAGCATCCTTGAAGGCGGCGGAAAACGCCGCCTTGCAACGCCAGTTTGGCTGGACGAATAGCCGTGTTTGGGGCATGCAGGCGCCGCCGACACAGGAACTGAAGGAATTCGAAATTTTTCAGAATGACTATGTTTTTGGGAACAGAATTCATATCCCAGCAGACTTGTGACGCAGCACACCGGATTCTGAACAGAGATGTCGGGAACACCTACCCAAACGGGTGGGGTTCATGCCGCCGTCGCCTTGCTAATCTAATCTCCGGGAAACCTGTTCAAAGGTTCAGACGCATGCCAACCGATTGGGCTACACACGCTCTGTGTCGAGATCAACCAATGCCATTGCCTTCATGACTGAGGCAAACCCTCCGATGATTGCGCGTAAGAATCTGTTGCGAGCGGCCAGTGATGTTGGTGGCACCTTCACGGACCTCGTCCTCTACCGATCCGGTCCCGGAGGTGCCGAGGTGCTTTCCTCGAAGGTAGACACAACGCCGCCCGACTTCGAGCAGGGCGTCATGGCCAGTCTTGAGAAACTTGCCGTCGAGCCCTCCCAACTCGACTTCTTTGCGCACGGCTCAACCGTGGTCATCAACGCGCTCACCGAGCGCAAGGGCGCGAAGACAGCGCTCATCACCACCGAAGGATTTCGCGACGTGTTGGAAATCGCACGCGGAAACCGACCCGATCTCTTCAACTTCAATTTCCGCAAACCCAAACCCTTTGTCGAACGGTACCTGCGCTTAGAGCTTCCCGAACGTACCGACTATCACGGCAATATCCAGAAGCCGGTGGTGCTCTCCCCTCTCGCCGGACACCTTGAATACCTCAAGTCTCAAGGCGTTGAAGCCATCGCCGTGGCCTTCCTGCATGCCTACATCAACCCCACCAATGAAGAGCATACCCTTCAGGAAATCCGCAAGCTTTGGCCCGAAGTGTCGGTGCTCGCCTCCCATGAGGTATCGCGCGAGTGGCGTGAGTACGAGCGCACCAACACCACGGTGTTGGCGGCCTATGTGCATCCGAACGCGGAGGCCTATATCGACCGTTTGGAGCAGCGCTTGGCGGCCGACGGATTTGTCGGTAAACCGTTCATGATGCAGTCCAATGGCGGCATCACCACTTCGGATGCGGCCAAGCGCAATCCAATTTCAATGGTCGAATCCGGACCGGCCAGTGGCATCTATGCAGCCGCGCACCTTGGTCGCCTGATCGACCAGCCCAACCTGATCGTTCTGGACATCGGCGGTACCACGGCGAAGTGCGCTCTCATTGCAGACGGCAAGGTACGGGTAGGGACCGAATACCACATCGAGAAAACTCGCAAATCGCCCGGCTACCCGATTCAAACTCCGGTCTCCGAGATCGTAGAGATCGGTACCGGAGGTGGGTCCATCGCGTGGGTGGATGCCGGCGGCAAGCTGCATGTCGGCCCGAAATCCGCCGGCGCCGAGCCCGGACCGGCCGCCTACGGTCGAGGCGGTACCGAGGCGACAACGACAGATGCAAACCTCATACTCTCGCGCATAGACCCGAAGCGCTTTGTCGGCGGCGAGGTCGAACCGGACTGGAACGCCATCGACCACGCCTTCGCTGCATTGGAGTCGCGGCTCTCCATGAACCGTGAGGAAGTAGCGCGGGGTATCGTGCAGATCGCCAACGCCAACATGGTCAACGCGTTGCGCTTGGTATCGACCAACAAGGGATACGATCCGCGGGACTTTTCTCTCGTCGCCTTCGGCGGAGGCGGTGCGATGCATGCCATTGCGCTCGCTGAGGAGCTCGGAGTTCGAAGGGTAGTCGTTCCGGCGAACTCCTCCGTATTCTCGGCTTGGGGAATGCTGCTCACCGATCTGCGCCGAGACTATGTGAGGACCAATCCACTGCAATTCGAAGAAGGCAACTTCTCGGAGATATTGCAGTGCTTTGCGGACTTGCAAAGCACGGCGGCTGAAGACTACCTGCGCGACGGTGTGGCGGATGCCGGTTCTGAGATTCGATTTGAATACCATGCGGACATGCGCTACGAAGGACAGGAGCATACCGTGAAGATTCCCTTGGCGAGCGGAACACATCTCGACAGGGCAGTGCTCACGTTCATCACCGACGCGTTCCACGCGGCCCACGAACAGCGTTACACCTACCGCTTGGACAATCCCGTGCAACTGGTGAACTTCCATCTGGTCGCCATGGTTCAGGTGGATAAGCCCCCGATCGCGGAACGTCCGGTATCAGGCCAAGCTCCCGAATCCGCCCGCCTCGGCTCGAGAGTGGTTGACTTCCATCCGCATGGCATCCACGAAGCGCAGGTCTACGATGGCACGCGACTCGATGCGGGCACGTCTCTGGCGGGACCTTTGGTGATTCAGGAATCCGCCGTCACCTTGCCGGTCTCTGCGGGGAACCGCGTTAGCGTCGACAAATACGGAAACTACCATGTCGAACTGGCATAGCAGCCAAGGCCAAGAACGCCAACCAATTTCACTCACAGCAAGGGAGACATCATGAGCGCGACCACATTTGATCTTGAGGTTATCAAGGACTGCATCGTCGCTGTGGGTGATGAGATGTTCGAGGCCGTGATTCGCACCAGCATGAGCCCGATCATTTACGAGACCACGGACTTCGCCGTTGGCGCGACTGACGCGCGCGGCAACCTGCTGGCACAGGGCAACGGCGTGACCGCCTTCTTAGCCACCCTCGACACGGCGGTGCAGGACCTACTCAAGCATCACCCCGAACCCGCCGACATTCGTGCGGGCGATGTATTCATCACCAATAGTCCGTATAGCGGCGGGGGCACCCACCTTTCCGATGTGGTGATCATCGTCCCGGTGTTTCATCAGGAGCGGCTCATCGCCTTCACCGTGAACAAGGCCCACTGGACTGAGGTTGGCGGATCACAGCCCGGAAGCGTTTCCACAGAATCGACCGAGATTTACCAAGAGGGCCTGCATTTCCGGTTCCTAAAGCTCTATTCCAAGGGCGTGCTCAATGAGAGCCTTGTGCAGCTCATCCGCGACAACGTGCGCCTGCCGGATTCGACCATTGGCGACATGCATTCCGGTGTCGCCGCCGCCCGCGTGGGTGCCGAGCGTATCCAGGAACTTGCCGAAAAGTACGGCACCAACCTTGTGCTCAGCGCCATGGAAGACCTGCTCGACTACGGGGAACGCATGACCATTGAGGAGATTCGAGCACTTCCCAAGGGGCGATACGAAGCCGAGGATCTCGTTGAAGGCGATGGTCTCGGCAACGGGCCATTCAAAGTTCGTTGCGCGGTCACCATCAGTGATGACGAGATCGTCGCGGACTTCACGGGTACAAGCGCTCAAGCGCAGGGGCCCATCAATTGCTCATACACGGGCTTGATTACCGGTGCGCGATGTCTATTCAAAGCCATCACCAACACCGAAATTCCTGCCAATGGCGGTTGCTTCCGAGCGCTCAGGGTCATCTGCCCCCAGGGCACCTTGATCAGCGCTGTCTCTCCCGCCCCCGTTTCGCTTTATTATGAATCTCTGATTGCGGCCATCGATGTCATGTGGAAGGCCCTCGCCTCGGTACTGCCTGACAGGCTCTCTTCAGGTCACCAGCGCACCGTCGGGGCGAATTTCATATCCGGGCTGCACCCGGACAGCGATGAACTCTTCGTGATGGGTCAGCCGCTCGTCGGCGGCTGGGGGGCATCGCAGGGCAGAGATGGCGATAACGGGCAGTTTTGCTGCGGGAACGGCGAAACCTACAACGTCCCCGTTGAGCTTTTTGAGACCCGCTATGGGCTTCAGGTGCAACAGTATGCGTTCCACGACGAAGAAGGTGGCGAGGGCGAGTTTCGCGGCGGCAAGGGCGTGGTGCTCGACTACCGCGTGGTGTCTCCGGAAGTGTTCCTCACATATGCCGCGAGCCGCACGTCGGCCCGACCTTGGCCCGTTGGCGAGGGTCGTCCGGGTTCGACCAACTACGCCAAGATCATCCGTGCTTCCGGTGACGAGGAGTGCTATTCCATGTGCACCATGGTACGCGCCGAGCGGGGTGAGTGCATCCGGCTGGTATCGGCGACTGGCGGCGGATATGGCGACCCGCGGGCACGTCGTCGGGAATTGATCCGACAGGACATCAGGGATGGATTCCTCACCAAGGAGCGCGCAAGTGAAGTCTTCGGTTACACCTCATGAGGAATTCGTCTTCGACTCTGGGCACTGTGGCGGTTAGAATTCCTCGGCAGCACTGAAGGAGCAATCGCTGTTTCCGAGTTGCGCCTCACATGAATGCAAACTCGGGCAATCCGGCCATGGGCAGAAACATCTGGGTTCTTCGCGGCAAGCTCCGGCCTCCCCTTGGTCACCATTCCGCGATCAGGCGTATTGAACTCATTCGTCTGCTCGACGAGATCTTGGACTACCAGGCCTCAATCGTCGTTGCCCCGGCGGGGTTCGGGAAAACAACCCTACTCACGCAATGGCGAGACAGGCTGATTGGAAAGGGAGTCCGCGTTGGCTGGCTCACCATCGACAACCAAGACTCGGACCCATACAGGCTGGTCTGCTACTGTATCTTCGCCTTGGCCGAAGCAGGTGTCGAGTTGGGCCAGCTAGAGGTCTTCGCACAGCAGGGCTTGACCGAACTCCCACTTGATTCTGTCTTGGTGCGTCTGCTTGCCGCGATCGAGGATTCGGAGCACAAGGTGGCGCTGGTCCTCGACGACTATCATCAAGTCGAATCCAAGCTCGTTGATGAACTCATCGACACGCTGATCAGCAACGCACCCGGGAACTTTCACCTTGTCGTGAGTTCGCGGCACCGGCCTTCTTTCAACATGGCACATCATTGCATGACCGGAAAGGGCATCCAAGTCGACTCGGAAAGCTTGCGCTTCTCGGATGCCGAAATGGATCAGGCATTACACGATATTGATGATGCCGCGCTCGTAGATGCGATCAAGCGCAGCACCGAGGGTTGGCCGGTTGCGGTGCAACTCGCCCGGCTTGCCTACGCCGACGGCTTCGCGCCGGACCGTGCGACCATGACTGGGCGCGAGGGTCACATCGCACATTATTTTTCTGAACAGGTCGTCCGTGGGCTTGAAGAAAACTCGCAGGCCTTTCTCACCCGCACTGCGATACTAGACCAATTCAACCTCGAACTCGCGAAGACAGTCTATGGGGGGAAGGGTGCCGCACGGATATTGAACCGCTTGGATGAGGATCTCGGTGCGTTGATCGTGCGGCTTGATGAGGATGGGGAATGGTACAGATACCACCACCTGTTCGCCGAGTTTCTCCTCAAGCTGCTGCGAGAATGCGAACCGGACAGGATCGGTGGCCTGCATGCGAGCGCGTCCGCTTGGTACGAGCAGGACGGAGACACCCAACAGGCGGTGGGCCACTCGGTGGCCGCCGGAAATCTCGAACGCGCCGCGGCACTGATTGAATCCGCAGGCGGATGGGAGCTCATCTTGTTTGGCGGCATTGGCTATCTCAGGAACCTCTTGAATCTGATGCCCAAGTCGAGCTTGGCTGGCTTTCCGAGGCTCGAGATCGCCCAAGCCTACCTTTTTCTCAAGATGGGCAGAGTGGCCGAAGGGCGCGCCTATTTTGATCGTGCCTGCCGCAATCCCGAACTCGCCTCCCACCAAGGTGAATGGGCGCAATGGTTTGAACGTGATGTCCTCAACATAGGGGCGCTCTTACATTCCTATGAAGACAACGAGGAGGCGCTTTGCGCGGCTTCGGTGCCCGATCAGCTTCATCTTCCAGACGGGGTGCCGGACAGCGTCACTCGGGGGGTGTTGTGCTGCTACAAGACAGTTGGGGAGCTCGCTCAAGGCCGACTTGGCCCCGCCGGAGACACCATCCGAAGGGCAATGCGGTTCATGCGCCAAAGTAATTCCGTGCTGGGACTCAACTACTGCTACATACATGCGGCGGTAAGAAACTTCCAGCAATGCCATGTGGGTCAAGCGCTTGCCGATGCTCGCGAAAGCAGCGCCATGGCGGTGGACAATTTTGGCAGCGACAGTGGACTCAAGTCGATTTCAGACGTCATCCTCTCGGTAATGCTCTTTTGGAGAAACCAACTCAACGAGGAAGGCTGGCACAGGTTCCAGATGGCCTATGAGCATGTGTCCAGATTTGACGGTTGGTTCGACATCTACTCTCTCGCCCTTGAGGCGGATGTGGAGCGTGCGCTCTTGAGGGCAGACTTCGAGGAGGCCATTCGGGCTGTCGAGCGAGGGCGGCGTCTGGCGAGGGACAGGGCGCTTGATCGTCTCAATCGCCACACCGATGCGTTGGCGCTCACAGTCGCAACCGAGCGGGGAGACCGCGCCGAGCAGCGCTTGTTGGCCAATGTCATAGAAGAACGTCATGGCCTTGGTGCTTGGAAGGAGCGAGGGTTCATTTGGAGGAATCATGTCTTAGAAGCCATGGCGCTCGCCATCCATCACGCTGCGCTGGATCCCGGCAAGAGCGAAGCGCACCTGCGCGACGCCATCGCCTGTTGTCGCCGCATTGGAGCGCGATTTTGGCTGCTGCGGTTGCTGTGCCTTCGTGCGGTGCTTTTTGATCGCATGGATCAGCGTCGACGCAGCATTGAAGCACTCTCCGAGGCGCTCACCCTTGCACAGCCCGAGGGGCTCATCGTCGCCGTTTCTAGGCCGCGAAGTATTCTCGGTGCCTTCCGCCACGCGCAGAGCCACTGGCGCAGGGAACCCGGCAACACCGCGACGCGCCGATTTGCCGGAGAAGCCATCAACCTACTCCAGCAGCTTTCTGCCGGTGACCCGGGATCTGAGGGTAGTCATATCTCATTGAGTCCGAGGGAGATGGAAGTGCTCTGGGAGCTGTCGCTCGGACGCTCGAACAAGCAGATCGCTCGTTCGCTCTACATGACCGAACACACCGTCAAATTCCATCTCAAGAATGTATTCCGTAAACTCTCGGTGAACCGTCGCACCGAGGCCATCAGAATCGCGAATGAAACCGGGCTCATTTAGTTGATCGGTGCATGAGCTCGGGTAGCCTGAAGTCGCCAACCTCTCCGAGCCCCCGCCAAACTTTCCGCGAAAGGGGTAATTCCCAAGAACAGCGACAGCACCGCCAGCAAGGACGCAACACAACCGACTATCGACATTGAATAGCGCAGGGCTGCGGGATCCATGAATACCCACTCGGTTATAAGCGCCACCAAGGAAGGACCAAGCCCGATGCCTATCAGGTTCACCGGAAACAAATACAGCAGCGCGGAGACCTGCCCACGCAGTTCATTGGGAGTGAACTGCTGCAGCGCGGAAACCGCCACGCCCCAAGGCGCGGCCGAGAAGAACACCATCGGCACCATCACGGCAAGCGCGACTTCCGCGGAGGCCATCAACGGGAACAGACCGGCAGGCACGACAGCGCCCACCGCGCACCAGGCGGAGGTTGTGAAGGCCGCCGATCCGTGTCCGCGGGCGTTCAGGCGGTCCGCCACCCAGCCTCCGAAATAAATGCCACCCGCGCCGAACAGCAATAGCACCAATCCGTAAGCCGTCCCTGCTTCAACAATATCCCAGCCATAGGTACGCGTCAGGAAGGTGGGTGTCCAAAGTGCCATGCCGTTCACCATGATGCCTAGGCAGCCGAACCCGACCGCGTGACAGGCAAAAGTCCTCCAATTGCACACCACGAAGGTCCGGAATTCCTTGAAGGGCACCGGTCTGACCGGGCTGCCGTCCCCGTGCAGGCGCCCTTTGCGGCGTGGTTCGCGCACTGTGAGGAGTAGCAACAAGAGAAATGCTCCGGGCGCGGCTACTATGAAGAACGCCAGCTGCCAAGCGTGTAGATGGCCTATCAAGGGCAGGTCGAGGCCGGGGCTGTCGCCTACCAGCCCTAGAACGCCGGCACCGACGAGATAGGCAATCCCAAAGCCCATGTAAGTGCCCATCACATAGGTGCTGATGCCGCGCGATAAGCTGTCCTCTGGAAAGTAGTCCGTGATGATCGAATAGGCTGCGGGATTTAACGCCGCCTCGCCGACACCGACTCCCATTCTCGCGAGGAAGAAGCTGGCGAAATTCTTTACCAATCCGCAGGCAGCCGTCATCAGGCTCCACAGAGCGATGCCAACCGCGACCACGCGCACGCGATGGTGGCTGTCGGCATAGCGTCCAATTGGGTAGCCCATAAATGAATAGAAGACAGCGAATGCGAATCCATGCAGCAAGCTGATTTCGACATCCGAAAACCCCATGTCGGTTCTGATGGGCTCCACCAACAGCGTGAGAATAGACCGGTCGACGTAAGACAAGATGTAGGCGAGCATGAGGACGAATACTACGTACCAGTACTGGAGCGGCCTGTAAGTGCGAGTTGTTGCGCTCATCCCAAGAGAGCCTGAGGGCATCAGCTGACGGTTTTAGTGGCAGCACAGACAGGACTGGGAGGGACGTCGGCGGAAGCCTGCGCACGAGGAATATAGCCATCGCGCAAATCCTTGCGCATCCTCGATGCGTCGCGCCGGCTAGGGTCGCCGTAGCCACCTCCATTGCCGGTCAGGATACGCACGACATCGTTCTTTTGCAGCGCTAGGTTTGTCACCCGCGCATGGACCTGCCGTTCGCCGTTGGCGCGGTGAACCTCAAGCCGGTTGCCTGTCCCTGGTCCACCGCCCAATAGCCCCCAAGGTCGGCTCCGATGGCGCGTATAGCCGGCGGTCACCCAGCCTTGATCGCCAAGGATCCGGTACCTCAGATCGATGCCTTTGCCTCCGCGGAATTCTCCCTCCCCCGCCGGCTCTGGGTTGAGCGCGTAGCAGTCCACTCCAATGCCATTGCGCCTCTCGTTCACCTCGACCGGACAGTTAAAGGTGTCGCCATGCGAGTAGGAGAACTGAGCGTTGTCGCCATCTCGGTCCGGACCTGCGCCCCAGCCCCCCACATGGGGTTCCACGAGCGTCCCCTCTCCACCCTCCGGGGTCCGAGTCCTGATGACGGTCGCGCAAATCGACGAGAAGTGTCCGGCCGGCACCCTGTCGGGCATGTGTGGTGCGAGTGTCTTGCACAGTAGATCGGTGCAGCGGATCTTGTTCTCGTAGTAGAGTCCCACGGCCGCTGGTCGCAGGGCGTGAAAAACTGAGCCCGGACGAGTGAGCAAGGTGAGGGGACGGAAGCAGCCTGCGTTGGCCCAAGGCTCGGGCAAGGTGATTGCCTTGAACACCGCTTGAGCGCTCACTTCGGTGGCCTCTCGCGTCGCGTTGATTGGACCATCCTCCTGATCGGGGTTCTCGCGCAGGTCGACCAACATCTCATGTTCCGAAATGCGAACGCGGGCGCTGATCACGCGCCCATCGTCAAGCTCGTCCCGACCACAAAACTCGCCCTTGGGTAGGCCTGCCAAACCGGCAAGTGCCATGGTCTCGCCATAGTTGAGGTAGTCTCTGATGGCCTGTAGGAACAGCTTCCGGCCATGCTTGCGAGACAGCTCTGAGATCCGCTTGGTTCCCAACCGCAAGGCCGCGATTCCGGCCCACAGGTCTCCGCTTGTCTGTGCGGGGAGCCGACTGTTCGATCGCAGGATGTCGAACAGCGACCTGATCGGACGCCCCGCCTCAAACAACTTCACGGGAGGCAGGATCAGCCCTTCCTGATACAGCTCGGTGGCCGCTGGCGACATGGATCCTGGCACCATGCCGCCGATATCGACCCAGTGGCCTTTGCTCGCGGTCCAAGCGACAAGCTCGCCATCAACGAACACCGGCATGGCCAGCGAAACATCATTGGCGTGGCTAACACCCCCTTCGAATGGATCATTTGAAATATAAATGTCCCCGGGTTCCGGTGGCGGCAGCGAGGATTTGTTCAGTATGGCGCGCACGCTTGGCGCGAGCATGCTCACGAATCCGGGGATTCCGGCGCCGGCACTGGCGAGACGTCCCTCGGCATCGGTGATGGCCACGCCGAAGTCGAGCACCTCGTAGATCACCGAACTCATGGCCGCGCGCGCCATGGCGATGAACATCTCGTCTGAGACCGCCTTCAGGGCATCTGAGATCAAGTCCCCCGAAAACAGGCCTTGGGGTGCCCTATCTTGTGAACCGGAGGCCAATTCCGATTCACGCTGGGTTCGAGCTAAAAGTTGTAGCGGAATTCAACTCGCCATACCCTGGGTGTTGCGGGATGCACGAACAGTGGCGTCACCACCTCGGAGTTGTACTCCTCGTCCGCGGCGTTGTTCACATACAGGGAGGAAGTCCACCGCTCTCCCTCCACGCCGACCCCCAGGTTCACGAGTTCCACGGTGTCGCGCGGATAGGTGTTCTCCGGTGTCCAGTACTGTTCGCCGCGTCTTTCGTAGTCCACTCGGGCGAAGGTGGTCAGGCCGTTGCCTAGGTTGAATTCGATTCTCGCGCCGGCATTGAATGTGCTATCGGGCACATAGGGGAGGTCGTTCCCCACGGTTCCCGGACGTTCCTCGTAGGCCTTGATCTCGCTGTTCGTCTGACCGTAGGCGGCGTACAGGTCAAGATTGTCCATTGCCCGCCATGCGGCCTCGACTTCGAAGCCTTCAAGTTCAGCCTCGTCAATGTCCTCGAACACCTGCACGAAGGCCAAGCCATCAAAGGGGAAGTACTGGGTGTTGTCCACCTTTGAGGAAAAGACCGCCCCGTTAACGCGCAGGTTGCCGGAGTCCCACTTCACGCCGAGTTCGAAAGCGCTGTTTTCCTCCTGCTCGATCACATCGTTTGCCGTCGGACTGATGATTCCAACGCCTGGATAGTTGAATTGACCAGCCCGATAGCCTATTCCCCAACTCGCGTAGACGTTCACCTGCTCGCTTGCGAGATAGCCTAGGGTGACCTTGGGTTGAAACTTGCTGAATTCTTTCTTGAAGGTATCGCGTGCCGGACGGGTGTTCGAAAGCAGCTCCGACCATGTGCCGTAAGCCCCGCAATTGACATCCGCAACGCCGCCATCGGTGCAGGCCGCTCCGCCATAGGGTGCATTCATCCCCGAAGCATCGGTTCGGTTGTAGACTCGGCCGGCAGTGTTGTATGGATTGACGTTCTGTTCGCGGGTCTCCTTGTCGTAGCGTCCAGCTAGCGTGAGCGTCAAAGCCTCCATGATGTCCCAGTCAAGGCTACCAAAAACAGCCCAGGCATAGCTGTCCTCGACAAAGGAGAGGAAGTTGCCGATGCTGAGATCGGTTGGATTGGTGCTGTCTTCAAATTCGGGCACATCTGTTACTTTCTTTATCCCGAGGCCCTTGTCCACACCGGTGACCGTGGAGCGCAGCCGCTCCCAAGACAAGTAGTAGGCGCCGAATTGCCACTCGAATGGACCATCCGAATTCGACATAAGGCGGAGTTCCTGACTCCAGCCTTCGACATCCACGTAGGAGTGCTGTGTGCCGTCCAGATAGGAAAGGTAGGGTGCTCGGTCGGCCACCGAAGAGGTCTGCAGTTCATCGTAAGTGGTTACCCACTTGAAATCGGCAAATTCAAAGCTCTTGTCCACCTTCAGTGAAAATCCGAGCGTTTCACGTGTCCCACGGTCCGCATTGTTCGCGACGTAGGGCAACCCCGTGAGGTTCGCGCCTTCCGCCCCCACTTGCTGCGGCGTTACGCCAAGTTCCGCGCCGGTCCCAAGGAACAAGCCAAACGCCTCAAAGAGATTGGCACCCGGCCAGTGAAACCCAATTCCCTTGCCGGAATGCTTGGCCACTTCCCCCTTGAAGTCGAAAGAAAGGGTTTCCCGTGGAGCATACGTAAGTCGGGCCCTCAGGGTACGATCATTGTATGGATCCACATCCTCGGTCGTTGTGACATTGGTGAAGTAGCCGTCCCGCTCCAGTACGCGCCCGGAGAGGCGCAAAGCGAGATTCTCGGCAATCGGTCCGCTAAACGATGCCTGCGCGCCAACCTCATTCTCTGTGCCATAGCTTAGCTTGACGTGTCCTTCCGGTTCGGCGCTCGGTGCCTTGGTGGTCACGATAATCGCGCCGTTCGAAGCGTTCCGCCCATAGAGCGCACCCTGTGGACCTTTCACGACTTCGATTTGTTGCACGTCGAACACCTGCCCGATGAACTGTCGCGCGTTGACAATCAGCACATCGTCAACCACTACCGCCACAGGCAATTCGCCATTGCGGACTCGGCTCAGCCCGCGCACCGTCAGAAACGAAGTACCTATGGTTTGCGACTCCGCGAGCGTCACGTTGGGGATGAACTGGATGTAGTCGGCGGTCTGCGTGACGCCAGCATCCTCCAACTGCGCCTCGGTCATGGCGTTGACGGTGATCGGCGCCTCTTGGATGTTCTCCTCGACTTTACGCGCCGTTACCACGACTTCCTCGAGGAGTTGCTGCTGTCCCAAGGCCATGTGGGCTGGTGCCGCGAGGGCGATCAGCGCGAAGACCGTCAGATGGCGGGCAATGAACGTCTGCTTTGTCATAATCGTGCTCTCCTTTTGAACGCGTGTCAGGCGAACCTGCGACTGGAACCGCGCCGGCGCATTGAGGCCATGAGCGGACCAGAAGCCAGTCTGCGCCGCAAAGTAGCTTCCCGGCCAAATTCTTTGAACTACTCGAAAGAGTAGTCTTTTGTAAACAGCTCTCGCGGCACGGAATCTGGTGCGATGGGGAACACCGGATTCCATCGTTCGATGCTTCTTTCTACCTACCCAATCGGGCAGTACAGGGGGATGCGAAAAGAAAAGTACAGTTCGCGTTCCCACCAATTCAACGCATGCGACTCGATCAATCCCTCCAATCCGACTATTTCGCCCGTGAGGCGGTGCCTGAGGAGAACAACTCGACAGGTCTGCATCTGGCGCTCATCATTGTCGGCGGCACCATAGGATTCGCCGTCTACGTTATCGCGGCGCAGATCGGTGGCTCGCTCGGCTATGCCAAGGCGGCGGCCGCGTTTGCCACCGGCAGCCTGATCCTCGGCGTCATGGGTGCCTGTACTTCCTATGTCGGCGCCAAGTCGCGACTCTCCACCTACTTGCTTACCGAATTTGCGTTCGGCCGACAGGGTGCCCGTTTGGCCAATATCGCGGTCGCTCTCTCCTTGATTGGATGGTATGCGGTCATCAGCAACACCTTGGGAACTGCCTCGCAGCAGATGCTGCTAGAGGCGTTGGGCATCAAGGTTTCGCCCTACCTAACGGTCAGCATCGCCAGCGCCCTGATGATCTCGATCACCGCGCTTGGATTCACCGGTATTGATCGGCTCGCCCTGTACATGGTGCCTTTCATGCTCCTTTTCATGGTACTGGCGGCCTACCTCGCCCTCGCTCAAGGCAGCGGCGAATTTCTCGCCGTCGAACAGCGCTTCTCTGTGCAGACGGCGATTTCCGCCGTGGTCGGTACCTACATCGCGGGTGTCATCATCCAGCCTGACTACAGCCGCTTCGCGGTCAACACTCGTCACGCCATCTGGTCCGTCTTTATCGCACTTGGGGTCGCCTTTCCCGTGATCCAGTATCTGGCCGCCGTACCGAGCATGGCGCTCGGTGAACCCGACATCGTGATCATGATGGCCATGATCGGGTTCCTGCTGCCGGGCTTCGTGCTGATGTTCCTCGGAGCTTGGGCGAGCAACGTGCTCTGCCTCTACTCTGCGGGGCTGTCACTCGCTACCCTTTCGCGTCGTATCCATCTGCGTCACATCGTCGTCTCGATCGGGGCCTTCGGCACCGCACTCGCGTTCATCCCGGCCCAGTCCTACATCGTGGACTACCTTGTCATCTTGGGTGTGACCATTCCACCGATTGGTGCCATCTACATCATAGATGCCATGTTCGTGCGTAAGTTTGTCCTGAGGCGGACGGCCATCGCATCCGAACCGGCCTACCGTTGGACAGCACTTATTTCTTGGTTGGTCGCAGCCATCGCCGGATACGCGACGGATGCCACCGCCTTCGGCATACTGCATATCGCTTCCATCGACTCACTGATTGTCGCGAGCGTCTTGTACTTTCTTTTGGAACTCCGCCGAATCCGGTTGCACCGTCTGCAATCTCGGCGTCGCGGAGATGGACTGTGACGGCGTGTGCTGCCCTCTCTCTAACGACCCGCCAGCCAGAATTCGCGTCGCAAGCTGACGAATGGTGGAACAACGCCCTCTCACGCGCGAAATTGGTGGCGTCTACTTCAAATCTAACCCAAAGTACACAATGACGAAGGCAATCGGCAACACAATCACCGCATAGACGGCGAGATTGAGAATGTCGTTTTGCTCGGTCTCTTCGGATAGCTTGAAGCGGCTGCCAAGCGCGAACCAGAGCCCGCCGGTGACGAGGCAGGTAATCACGAGCGAGAGTATCGCGCCGGCCATGAAGGGTTGGTCTCCGAGATGCCCGGGTCTTGCCGCTAGAGCTGCAATCTTCCGCGCGGCTGGGCGCCGGCGAGATCGGTGATTTCTTCAAAGTGATCGGCAATGTCTTCGGCGCTTGCCTCATCGCCGAGTTCGACATTGAGATGCTCAACAATCGCGGCGGTGCCGTAATTGCCTCCTTGGGCTTGTAGGATCAAGCCGTTGGGGGCTTCCTGGCTACATAGATACATGACGGCGGGAGTCACAAGCGCCGGTCCAATCTTGGCCAAGGCCTCTTCGGGCATGAGGTCTTCGGTCATGCGTGTTGCGGCAACCGGTGAAATCGTGTTGGTATGGATGTTGTACTTGGCGCCCTCGATCTTGAGCGAATTCATCAGGCCCACCTGCCCGAGCTTTGCCGCCCCGTAGTTGACTTGGCCGAAGTTTCCGTAGAGACCGGTCGGGGAGGTGGTCATGACAATACGCCCGTAGGCCTGCTCACGCATGATCGGCCACACGGCGTGTGTGCACATGGCCGCGCCGATTAGATGCACTTCCACGACTGCACGAAAGTCGGCCATGGTCATCTTGTGAAAGCTCTTATCGCGCAGAATGCCGGCGTTGTTGATAAGGATGTCCACGCGCCCAAACGCGTCCATAGATTGTTCGATCAGTCCCTGAACGCCTTTTTCGTCGTTCACTGAAGCGCCATTGGCGATAGCCGCACCACCCGCCGCCTTGATTTCCTCAACCACTGCGAGAGCGGCCTCGGAGTTTCCGCCCGTACCATCCATCGCACCGCCTAGGTCGTTGATCACCACCTTGGCGCCACGCTTGGCAAGTTCCAAGGCGTGGCATCTGCCGAGACCGCCACCCGCGCCGGTGACTATGGCAACTCGTCCAGTGAAATCTATGGTCATTGCGAGGTTATTTCGTGTTCGTGTTAGGCTGGGGATTGTACCCTGTTGAGGGCGGGCCAATTTAAGAGAAGTGTCGTCCGCACTACCTTGTAGGCTTCGCCGTGTCCCGCTGTTCCTTGCCTCTCGCGTAGTGGTCTATAATAGTCCACTACGCGAGAGGCAATCTGCGAAGGCTTGATGACAACGCAACCCAACCAAGAACTTCCAGTCTGGAAGGTTGCTCAAGCCAAGGCGCGACTCTCCGAAATTATGCGCCTTGCTGAGAACGGCGAACCGCAGGTGATTGGGACGCGTCGGCCCTGCGTCTTGATTCCGCTCGATATTTGGCAGCGGAAACAGTCGGAAGATAGCAAAGAGGAGGTGCATCTGGGGCGTTGGCTGATTGAGAGTGCGCCGCGCGTTGGGTATTGGGAGCCTCCCAGTCGCCGCAATTTACCGGAAAGACCGATTCCGTTTATCGATTACGCGACTCCGGAGGATGAGTGAAGGGTTATCTCCTAGACACAAACGTATTGTCTGAGTCGTCTCGAAGCAATCCTCATCCGGCGGTTAGGCAGTTTGTTTCCGTGCGACAGAACCTTTGGGTTTCGGTGATTTCGATTGACGAAGTGCAGATGGGTGTGGGATTGATGCCGGATGGACGGCGACGTGATGAACTTGCCGATTGGCTGGCGACTACGGTCGTCGCATTTGAAGACAGACTCTTGGCGATAGGCCGACGCGAAGCGGAGTGGTCGGGCAAATTCCGCGCCCGCGCAAGACGCAGTGGCTATCAGATGTCCCACGCCGACGCACTCATCGCGGCAACTGCGGTCTCACGGGATCTATGCTTGGTGACTCGCAACATTAAAGATTTTAGATTCTTAGACATCGCCATGCTGAATCCTTGGGACGAGACCTAAACACTCTTCGCTCTGGAACCCGCCGCCGCCCGGCGTATGCATGATGATGGCGTCGGCGGATTCCACGAACCGGCGGTCGCTGCCTTTGAGGGTTTCAATGCGCCCGTCCGCCTTGCGTAGCTGATTCAATCCACAGGCACCCGGCTGCCCTCCGGAGAGTCCGGCGGGGGGGGTTTCCCTATGTCCGGTGAGCAGATTGACCTCCATTGGCTGCAGGAACTTTAAGATGCGTGTGACCCCATCACCGCCACCGAACTTGCCTCTGCCACCGGATCCTCGGCGGATTTCAAATCGCTCCAACAATACCGGAAACCTGGTTTCGAGTACCTCCACGTCGGTGAGACGTGTATTGGTCATGTGGCTGTGCACGGCATCCGCACCCTGGAAACCTCTTCCTTGATTGTCTATGCCGGCGCCCGTGCCACCGCAAATAGTCTCGTAGTTTTGATACTGATCGTCGCCCCAAACGAAGTTGTTCATGGTGCCTTGAGAAGCGGCGTTCACTTGTAGCGCCGCGAGGAGCGCATTGGTCACCGCTTGGCTCACTTCCGTATTGCCCGCGACAACCGCGGCGGGGTACTCAGGCGAGAGCATGGACTTTTCTGGAATGATGATGTCGATGGGCTCTAGGCATCCGGCGTTCATTGGAATATCAGCATCCACGATAGTGCGAAAGCAGTAGAGCACCACAGCCCGTGTCACTGGACGGGGCGCATTAAAATTATCCGACTGCTGCGGGCTGGTGCCGGTGAAGTCCACGCATGCCCGTCGCCGCTTTGGATCTCGGCGTATGGCCACACAGATCTGCCGACCGCCGTCCATCTCTAAGCGAAAACTGGCATCCTTCAAGGCATCAATGGCACCGCGTACCGTTTCGGCGGCGTTGTCTTGCACATGGCGCATGTAGGCCCGCACCACTTCAAGCCCGTACTGATCGACCATGGCAAGCAATTGTTGTGCGCCCCTCTTGTTGGCGGCTGCCTGCGCCTTGAGATCGGCGATGTTCTGCGCGGGGTTGCGCGCCGGATATTCGGCGTTGGTGAGCAGTTCCGACAAGGCCTGTTCGCGGAAGACGCCGGCCTCCAGCATGTGGAAACACTCGATCAGCACGCCTTCTTCCGTGATGTGCTTGGCTGCGGGGGAGGATGAACCGGGAGAGAGCCCGCCGATGTCGGCGTGATGTCCGCGGCTCGCCGCAAAGAACAGAAGATTCTCCCCCTTGTGATCGAACACGGGTGTGACCACCGTCACATCGGGCAGATGGGTGCCGCCGTCGTAGGGCGCGTTGATGACGAACACGTCTCCAGCTGAGAATTTGCCCCGGCGGTTTCTGATGACGCTGGTCACGCTCTGATCCATGGAGCCGAGATGCACTGGCAGGTGAGGCGCGTTAGCGACAAGCGCACCTTCAGCATTGAAGATGGCACAGGAGAAATCCAAGCGTTCCTTGATGTTCACCGAGTCGGCGGTGGCCTGCAGCGCGACCCCCATTTGTTCGGCGATGGACATGAAGAGATTGTTGAAAATCTCCAGCATGATCGGGTCGGCTTGTGTGCCGATTGCCCTTGTACGCTCCATGGGTTGGTGGCGCGCAAGCAGAATGTGCCCGAGATTATTCATTTCAGCGCTCCATCCGGGCTCTACGACTATGGTGCTGATGGATTCGATGATGAGTGCCGGGCCCTTCAGCCGGTTGCCGGGACGCATCTGGTCGCGCACCACCACCGGCACATCGTGAAATTGGTCTTGAGAAAAGAACTGCGCCCATTCGTGAATAGGCGCCTCACCTTGTATAAGGTCAGACTTGAGCTCATCCTGCTCGTCGCCACCGCCAAGGCTCTCGACCTCTATGGCCTCGATCACCAATGGTTTTTCCGCAGAAACAAACCCGAATCTCGACCTGTGCTCGCTGTCGAAAGCGGCACGAACCTGGGTTTCGCTGCCATGCCCGACGATGAGCGCTGTATCTGTTCCCTTATAGCGGAGATGCAATCTGCACCGGGTCTCGATGTCGCTTATCGAGATGCCCTGACTCGCGATTTCTTTACGCGTGGCGTCTGTGAGCAATCGGAATCGCTCGCGCAGTCGTGACTCTATGTTCGCGTCGAGCGGTTCTTCGATGGCCAACTGGCGGTGGGCGCGCACCGCGGCGAGACCCATGCCGTAGGCGGACAGTACACCCGCAAGCGGATGCAATAGAATTCTCTCAATGCCGAGCGCATCCGCAACAAGGCAGGCGTGCTGTCCACCGGCACCGCCGAAGCAATTCAGCGTATAGCGGGTGACATCGTAGCCCCGCTGGGTAGAGATCTTCTTGATGGCGCCTGCCATGTTCTCGACGGCGATACGGACAAAGCCTTCGGCCACTTGCTCTGCGCTTCTGACATCGCCGAGCGCTTCCGCGAGCGCCTGAAACGCCGCTTCAACCGAGTCTCTATCGAGCGGCTGACATCCGTCTTCGCCAAATAAGTTTGGAAAATGTTGCGGCAAAAGCTTGCCGAGCATGAGGTTCGCATCGGTCAGGGCCAGTGGCCCCTGATTGCGATAGCACATGGGTCCTGGATTCGCCCCAGCCGAATCGGGTCCTACGCGGAATCGCGCACCATCATAGGTGAGTAAAGATCCTCCCCCCGCAGCGATGGTGTGGATCTGCATCATGGGCGCCCGTACGCGCACGCCGGAAACTTCCGTCTCGAACACCCGCTCAAGCTCTCCGGCGAAGTGTGAAACGTCCGTTGAAGTGCCGCCCATATCGAAGCCGATGACGTGATCGTAACCGGCTCTGTCGGAGGTCCCGACCATACCGATGACGCCCCCGGCCGGGCCCGAAAGAATAGCGTCCTTGCCCTTGAAGAGACTCGCGTCCGTGAGCCCCCCGGAAGACATCATGAACATCAGCTTGGGTGATTCATTGCCGCCGCCGAGCGCCTCGACCACGCTCCTCACGTAACGGCTGAGGATTGGCGAGAGGTAGGCATCCATGACCGTGGTGTCGCCACGGCTGATGAACTTGATCAGGCCGCTGGTCTCGTGGCTCGTGGAGACTTGCGCAAATCCCATTTCATACGCCATCTGTGCCGCGCGTTGCTCGTGCTGCGAATCGTTGAAATTGTGAAGAAAGACAATGGCTAACGAGTCGATGCCCGCAGCCCTGATATTTGCCAATACCTCTCGCACCTCATCCTCATCTAGCCCCTCAAGTTCCTCTCCCCGAGCGCTCATGCGGCCGGACACGCCGTAGACGCGCTCATAGAGCATCTCAGGCTTAACTATGTGTCGATTGAAGAGTTTCGGCCTTGTCTGGTAGCCGATACGAAGGGCATCTTCGTGCCCTCGGTTGGTGATGAGCGCGACGCGATCGCCCTTCCTTTCGAGCAGTGCATTGGTGGCCACGGTGGTGCCCATCTTGATGACGGCGATGCGGTCTATTGGAATGGGCTCGCCATCGCCAATGCCCATGAGCACTCGAATGCCTTCAACCGCAGCGTCCCGGTAGGCCAAGGGCTGTTCGGAAAGCAATTTGTGGTGAATGATCTCACCCTCCGGGGTACGCGCCACCACGTCGGTGAAGGTGCCGCCGCGATCAATCCAGAAGTCCCAGTGTTCCGATGAAACCTTCGAGGCTGTTCTTGTCTCTGATTTCCGCATGTTCGCCGCGCCAGTATGTCTTGCTCTAGCAACTAAAAATTCGCGGCAAATCTATAAGGTAAACATTGAACCATGCTTGTGTGATATTCGCCTGCAGTGCATTAGGAGGTCAGTGCTACTAGGTACCGTGCGAAGAGGGAGATGACCGCGAAGCTGATGACGCCGACGACGAGTGCAGCGAAGAGGCCCAAGCCAAACGGTCTGAGGCCAATCTCCCTCATGTCGGCAAACCTCGTATTTAGGCCCACAGCTGCCATTGCCAACAGCAAGAACGTCTCCGCGCCAGTGCGCGTGAAGTGGACGATTTGCGTCCAAGTCTCGCGGCTCATGAACCCGAAGGCGCTTTCACCTTGGTCTCCGAGGGTGCGCAGCGCCGAAAAAAGCGCGAATCCAACCACGAACCAAGGAATCATGGCGAGGTATTCCGAGACGTTGAACGAACCGCCTATCCTGCGCTCACTGCCGTAGAGAAAGCCCACCAAGGGGATCAAAGCAATCATGCACAGGTTTCGCACCAGCTTGGTGACCGTGGCCGAGTCCAATGCCAGCGGCGCATCAAACTGCGTTTGATACATGAGCCCGGCTCCGGCCACCTGCGCGGTTTCATGAATCGACGTGCCGAGAAACAGTCCCGCCAATGCAGGGTCATCGTGAAACGCGGCTTGGGCGAGCAGTGGATAGAGCAGCATGGCGACCACGCCGAACAGGGTGATGCAGCCAATGGCGTAGCTCACTTCCGTCTCTTTGGCGCGAATCAGTGGCGCGGTGGCGACAATGGCGGTTGCCCCGCAGATGCTGGTGCCAATGGCTATCAACCCACCGAGTTGCCGGGACAAGCCGAGCCTGCGAGAAAGCGCCCCGACGAGCAATAGCGCGAGCGTGATGACGAGCACCACGAAGGGCAGGGCGATGAGCGTGAACTTTCCGGCGCTCAAAAGGCTCAAGCGAATGCCGAGCAGCATGATGCCGATGCGCAGGATCGTGGTCGAGCAGATCTGCAAGCCGGGTCGGACCCCTGTGGGCAGTCGAACCGAGTTTGCGAGCGCCATGCCAATCACTATCGCCAGCATGATCGGGCTGATGGGGCTCTTGGCGAGCCCAAATACGAACTCGCCGAACCAGTCGGCAGCGAGGATGGACAAGAGGGCAATCATGGCGGCGAGAACGAGACCTTGCCATGAAGATTTCAACCAGCTCATCGCGGACATACTTCAATGTTCCGGTCTATCGGGTAAGCCCGTCAATAAACTCAATATAGCTTGCGTATCTCTCGCGCACTTCTTGCGCAGAGATGCCGAATTGCCGCAAGGAATACTCGTGCTTACCATGCTTATCCTTCTCCTCGCTCCGCAAGAAGCTCTGCATGCGCGCACGGCTCTTCTCATCGATTTCCCAGCCAAAGCGAGTATATATCTTGTCCACAATGTGCATCTGGTCTTGAGCAAAGTCGTCAAAGCAAAGATCGATCATTTGATCTTCGCGTTGAAGCGCGCGACGGTCTTGCAAGAAGCGATCAAAGCACTGGGCCCAGAATTCCATGAGTTCCCGCGCCGTGCGCTCGGAATCCTCTTGGTCGGAATAGAGCGAGCGCGTGGAGGAAACCAAATTGGTCAAGGAAGGCACTATGCTTTCCGGATCTCGATGGGTCATGATGACGCGTGCATCGGGATACACCTTGAAGATGGCCTTGAGGTTCATGAGATGCGTCGGGCTTTTAAGTAGCCAGCGATGATTACGAACGCCGCCGGACTGAAGGAATTGAAGAAATCGCTTGTGCCACATGATGTTTTGATGCTGGTCCGCGTGATGTAGCAACCAATCCAGGTAACTCGGCATGGCACACTGAACCACAAACTGGTAGCTCGCGAAGTTGAGCGTTGTGATACCCACGCATTCTTGTGGCGCATCTACTTCCATGTAGTGCATCTTCTTAAAATCCGGCACCAGTTTGAAGAGTTGCTCGAACTCCTTGCGTACTTGCTGAATTCGTGCGTTTTCGCGGCGGGTTCCGAGAGTTGGCGCAGGGTGGGGCAGCAGGCATTCCCAACACAAAGGCGCCCTATGTTGCGAATCCTGATACAAAAGCGCATGCAAGATCGTGGTGCCCGTGCGCGGCATGCCGATGATGAATAGGGGTTCGGAAATGGGCTCTGAGAGGATTTTGGGGTTCTGGGCAATTTCGCGCTCAATGCAATATCTTCCATGCGCGTATCTCGTGAGACCTTGCTTGAGCACGACCTTTCCAAAGGTATTGAGCTGTCCCTCGCTTGGAATGGCCTCGACCAGTTGATCGAGTCCTGCGCGGAATTCGGCATCCTGAAATGCAAAGCCTGTGTCCCGTTCGGCCCGCTTAAGGATGCGGTCCGCATTGAGCGCGAATGGATCGATGCCCAGCCGACTCAGGAACTTTCCGAACCCGTTGAGAAGATTGAGCGTAACCGCGCGCTCAATCTCATGCACGGCCTCATACATGGCCTGTATTGTCCGTACAGGTCGCCTCCTTAGACATCCACTCACTCCCACTCTTCACAAACTTGCCATTTTGCCGAAAAGCGGACGCGATATGTTGCCTTCAGTCGTGGCTGATCAAAGCATCAGCCGCAGGTTCTTATCCCATGAGGTATTCCAAGAAATAATCGAGTCGGGTTTGTATGCAGTTCCACGACACGACGGTGCTGCTGTGCGGCCTCTGCCGTCATGGCACTGGCGAGCAATCGATAGCCGTCGGCGAGTTCGCCCACAGGTTGACTGCGAACTCGCGCGAGCATGCTGATCCGGCGCCTATCTAAAAGTCAATGCAGGCATGGGTGAATTGCGCCGCTTGCTTGCTGAGTCTCGCCTTGACTGCTTCAATCTGATTCGCAGAACCAATCAGTTGGGTTTGAATAGCTTGCTCAAGCCCGAAGCCTTCGTGCGTATTCAGATGCCAAGTTTCTTCGAGGAGTTTCTTGGCACCGCGCACCGCATCGGGTGAGTGCACGGCGATACTGCGTGCAAGCTCCATGGCAGCCTCTAGGGGATGGTCGGCGACGCGTGTGACCAAGCCGAGTTCGACCGCCTCGGTTCCACTTACGGTTCGTCCGCTGAAGGTCAACTCCTTGGCAACATCAAACGGCACAAGCCCGCGTAGCGTTTGGGTGATGCCCATGTCTGGAATGAGCCCCCAATTGACTTCAAATACCGAGAGTTTGGCATCCGGGGCGGCAATTCGTATGTCCGCACCCAAGGCGATTTGCAGTCCGCCGCCATAAGCCACTCCGTGCAGCGCTGCGATCACCGGCATGGGCAGCCGCCGCCACGCGACGGCTACTTCTTGTCCGAGATTGGGACTGCTGGGCTCCGGCTTCTCAAGCCCCGCTCCTTGGGTTTGAGACCCGCTATCCGCCATGGATTGAAAGGATGCGAAGTCGAGGCCGGCGCAAAACCCTCGCCCCTCGCCCGAGAGCACGACCGCGCGGGTGCCCCTGTCTTCCTGCAGACTCTTCGCCGCGTCCGCAATCGCACGAACCATCTCGCCGCTCAGCGCATTGTATTTTTCCGCTCGATTCAGTCGAACGTCGGCGATTCCGTTCTCGCGAGCGATGGTGACCAGCTGTGTCATTTGAGGGGTGTCCGATCAAGTTGAGTATTCCAGTGTCGCATACTAAGGCGGAGATTGTTAAGTGGCCGAATTCGCAGGCGCAGGCTGTTCCAATGAGAAATGGAATGGCCTTAAAGCCCAAGCGTGGTCGCTCGGTTTTCTAGCCATTCGAACAGCCAGGAGGCGGCGCTTCTTTCGACTAGGCAGAGCACCTCGTCCGCTGAGCGCACCAGAATGATCACCGCGAGGTCTGCGAACCTGAGGCGAGCGGCGAACCCGGGCGTAAACGGAACGGCGCTGGTTTCGTTCTCGATCAGGCGTCGGGTCGATGTGCCCTTGATCTCGATCGCGATGAGGCCGCTCGATGCGGCCCTGGCAAAGCAGCCGGGCAGCGGATCCGACTCGCATTGAGCCAGCAATTCACCGGTTTCGCGATCATCGAGCAATATTCGCTCATCCGGCCCAATCCATATAACTCGGCCTTCGTAGGTGAGTGGCGCGGCATCCTTGCCAATCTTCCCTAGAGCGCCTTGGGGTAGATTTCGCCCTTTGACCTGAACGAACCCATACTCGAGTGATTCTCCAAGTGAGATCGCTTGACCTTGATAACTGCGCGCCTCGATCGGGGAAGCTGCCTTCAGACTAGCCATGCAGCCGCTCTCCTTCGGGGTCGAAAAACACCGGTGAGGTGACGCGCAGTCCATGACGGATACCACAATCGTAACTCTCAAGCTCTTCGTCCATCCGTTCCTGGCCACCCTTCAGAAGCCCCATGCCTACCGGCCGATTCAATGTCGGGCTGAAGCAGGCCGAAGTGACATAGCCTTGCGACTTGGTTTCACCCTTGTTGGTCAGGTGTGCACCCGCAATCAGATCTCCGCGCCGGTCGAGCGGCTCCAGGCCCACGAGCTGCAGTCGGTCCCCGCGGACATTGTTGGGCAGGCTCAAGGATCGCTTGCCGATAAAGTCCGCCTTCTTGCGCATTGCCACCGGGCCCCAGCCCACGTCCTGCGCAACCGTTTGCCCGTCCGTGTCGCTTCCGACGTGCATGTACCCCTTTTCGATGCGCAGCACCATCATGGTTTCCACCCCATAGGGTGTCACGCCCAAGTCTTCCCCGCGCCGAAGGGCTTCATCCCACAAATCGGGGCCATAGGCCGCAGGCACGTTGACCTCGAAGCAGACTTCTCCAGAAAAACTGACTCTCATAATGCGCGTCGGCACGCCTTCAAGATGCCCGGTGCGTATGCCCATGAACGGAAAGGCGTCGCGAGACAAGTCAATATCCGTATCGAAGCGATTCAATAGCTCGCGTGCCTTGGGTCCGGCGATGGTCACATTGGCCCAGCTTTCGGTCGCGTTCATGAGGGTGACGTCCATGTTCATCAATTCGCACTGCAACCATTCCTCCATGGTGCTGAATACATGCGCGGCATGGGCGCTGGTGGTGCTGACAAGAAAGTCCGTGTCTCCAAGCCGACAAAAGACGCCATCGTCAAAGATCACGCCCTTCTCGTTAAGCATGAGACCGTAGCGGCAATTGCCGACTTTGAGCGTCGGCACGTTGTTGAGGTAGATGAAATTCAGGAACTCTGCCGCGTCCGGACCGCGCACTTCGATCTTGCCGAGCGCGGAGCCGTCACAGATGCCCACCCCCGCTCGAACCGTCAGCACCTCTCGACGCACGGCGCTTTCTTCATCTTCGCCCGGTTGGGGATAACAGGCTGGACGACGCCAGGCGCCGTAGATTTCCATCTCCGCACGCAGCTGCAAATGCTGGCGGTGCATGGGCAACTCGCGCACCGGCGCATAGAAGCGACCGGTCTTATCACCCACAAGGGCGCCCAGGCTGACCGGCATGTAGGGAGGCCTGTAGGTGGTGGTGCCGACTTCTGAAATGGAACGTTCGGTGGCTTCGGCGAGATGCGTGAGGGCATTCAGATTGCTGGTCTTTCCCTGATCCACCGCCATGCCGTTGGTCGTGTAGCGCTTCATGTGCTCGACCGACGAATAATTCTCGCGTATGGCGAGGTCGAGATCCGCCACCGTCACGTCGTAGAGGAGATCCACCCATTGGTTGGAAGTCTTGCCGACGCTGGAGAATCTGGGGCCAAGTCCCTGGCTGTATTCCGCCGTCGAAGTATCTGCCGCGCCCTTGGCAACGGCTTCAAGCGAAGCTTCAAGGTTGAAGTTGCCACGTGCGGCACCTATCACATCCAAGCCGTCCGAACGAGGTTCCGGCACAAAAGCCGCGAGTGATTCCTCATAGCGAAGCGGCGTCTTCACATGGCTCGCCAAGTGCACGCAGGGTGCCAGACCCCCGGACACACCGAGGGCATTACAGGACAGCTTAAAGGTCTCTGCCGGAAAATCCGCGCCCTTGCGCTGCGATACGACAATGCCCTTCAACGACTTCCCGCCGCTCGTATTGACGACATCGCAGCCGAGGTGTACCGGCAGGCCAAGATGCTTGTAGGGCACTCCCGGCTCAAATCTCGAATCAATGATAGCGCTGACAAATACGCCCCTATCGGCGAAATCGCTTGCGGCCTTGTACAGGAGGTCATTGTTTCCGGCCAGCACCAGGTCGCGGCCCGCCACCACCCCATATCGGTGCAGATAGGACTGCATGGCGCCCAGCAACATGATGCCCGGTCGATCATTATTCTCGAAGACCAGCGGCTGTTCGATCGCACCTGTGGCGACGATGATCTTCTTGGCGCGGATGCTGATCAATTCCTCGCGCGCGGCGCCTCCCCCGGATTCTTGCGCGCGGCGAACCGCCAAGGCCAGATTATGATCATAGAGGCCGGTTACCCTGGTATGCGTCAAGGCCTGGATTTGATCAGCACAGGTAACCGCCGCAACCTGTTCTGAGAGCCATTGATCGCATGTTTGCGCCTGCACTTTGGTGGGGCTTGAGAGCAAGCTTCCGCCAAAGCGCGTGTCCTGTTCGGCAATCACCACCGAGCCGCCCGACTCTTCCGCCGCAAGCGCCGCCGACAGGCCGACAGGGCCGCCCCCGCACACAAGCACATCCACAGACAGATGACGTTCAATATACCGGTCCGGGTCGGGACTCTTCGGCGAGACGCCGAATCCGGCGGTGTGGCGAATGAAATACTCGTAGAGGTGCCAAGATGGCCAGATGAAGGTCTTGTTATAGAAGCCGGCGGGTATGAGTGAGGAAAAGTAATCAAAGGTGCGAAACAGGTCGAATTCAACGCTCGGCCAGTGGCTCTGGGTGCGTGTTTCGAGCCCTTGAACCAATGGCAAAAGGCTTGCGCGCACATTGGGGATGCCGCGCGCGCCTTCGCCCACTTGAATCAGCGCGCCGGTCTCCTCAACGCCCGCGGCGAACACGCCCCTTGGCCTATGCCGCTTGAAACTGCGTCCGAATGTTCGAACCCCGGATGCGAGCAACGCGGAGGCCAATGTGTCCCCGGCATAGCCTTGGTATCGCTTGCCATTGAAGCGAAAAATAATCGGCTCCTCCGAGCGAATCTCCTGTCCTTCGCCGATGCGATAGCCACCGCTCATTGGGCGGGCTCCGGCTTGGGTTCGAGAATCGAGTAGGCGCGCGTGATTTCGTGGGTGACCGTGTCGCGAGCAAGATTGAACCAGGTGCCGCAACCGAAGCTATGGCACCAGCGCTCATAGTGAAGACCTTTCGGATTATCGCGAAAATACAGGTACTGGCCCCAGGTTTCATCGTCTACCGATTCATCGGGCCGAACAATATGACCTTCACCGCCGAAGGTGAATTCCTGCTCGTCGCGTGCGCCGCAGTGTGGACAAGGAATCAGGAACATCAGTGCGCAACCCCTGCGGCGGCGCCTTCGTCAATCAGCGCGCCGGTATAAAAGCGTTCGAGGTTGAAGCCCGTCACCAGAGGATGCGGTTCGTCGTGAGCGATTGTGTAGGCGAGCGTTTCGCCTCCGGCGGGTATCGCCTTGTAGCCGCCTGTCCCCCAGCCGCAATTGATATAAATCCCTTGCACCGGTGTCTTGCCGAGAATAGCGGTGGTGTCCGGGGAGATGTCCACTATGCCGGCCCAATGTCTCATGACCTTCAGGCGGCTAAACCAGGGAAAGAGTTCCAAGATGGCGCGGATGTTAATTCGATAGGTGTACACGCTGCCCCGCTGCGCATACGAATGATGCATATCGGCGCCGCCACCTATAACGATTTCTCCGCGGTCCGACTGGCTCGCGTAGGCGTGCACGGCCCCGGACATGATGACGGTGTTGAGTATGGGCTTAATGGGTTCGGTGACCATGGCTTGCAGCGGCATGCTGGTAATGGGCAAGCGGAATCCGGACATCTTGGCAAGCACGCTGGAGTGCCCGGCCGCTACCAAGGCGAGTTTCTTGGTTGCGATCGTGCCCTTGGTGGTGCGAACTCCTTGCACCTGCCCGTCCTTGATATCAATGCCGCTGACTTCACAGCCTTGGATGATGTCGACGCCTAGGCTGTCGGCGCCTCGCGCCAACGCCCAGACAATCGCATCGTGACGGGAAATGCCTCCGCGCGGCTGAAAGAAGCCGCCAAGAATCGGATAGTGCGCGTCAAGGTTCAAGCAAGGGGCGAGCTTGGCGATTTCGCTTCGTGACGTGAGTTTTGAATCCACGCCGTTAAGCTTGATCGAGTTGAACCAACGGCGATTGGCTTCAAGGTCGTGGCGTGAATGCGCGAGGGTGAGCACGCCGCGTTGGCTGACCATCAGGTTGAAGTTGAGTTCTTGGCTGAGCCGCTCGTAGAGCTGTACGGAACGGTCGTAGAATGAGGAGCTCTCGGGATAGAAATAATTGCTGCGAACGACTTGCGTATTGCGCCCCGAATTGCCGCCACCGATATAGCCCTTCTCAAGTACGGCGACATTTCTGATGCCGTGTTGGCTGGCCAGAAAGTACGCGGTCGCCAATCCATGGCCACCGGCACCAACGATGACCACATCGTAGCTCGCCTTGGGCTCCGGCAAGCGCCAAACGGGATCCCAATGCTGGTGATCCGACAAGGCGTTACGGGCTAGATTCCAAGCGGAGTAGCGTGACAAGAAAGTTTCCTGGTTCCCGTTTCATGACGCACGTGTTGGGCATTGCCTCAAGCCTTGCATCAATGCACACAATTCTAATGCGAATTTAGCGCCGAACGGCATTGAATTCGCGAGCAAGTCATAATGACGAGATTCTTTCCTGTCGGAGGCTGGGCTTCTTGAAACTCTGCCATTGCCGTAATATCGACGATCTACGCCGACGCGCCGAATCCAAGCTGCCCGCGCCCATGTTTCACTACCTCGACGGCGGCGCGGACGATGAGGTCAGCCTGCGTCGCAACACGCAAGCCTTCGATGAATATGAGCTGCTGCCCAACTACCTTCAGAACATTGAAGACGTTGATCTGAGTGCGCGGGTGCTCGGCGCCGACCTGAAGCTCCCTTTCTTTCTCTCTCCGACGGGCATGTCGCGCCTGTTTCATCATCACCGAGAGCTCGGCGTGGCTCGCGCCGCCGAAAAGTTCGGCACCCTCTACTCGCTCTCTACGGTTGGCACCACGAGCATTGAGGAAATTGCACAAACCGTAACCTGCCCGAAGATGTTCCAAATCTACATCCTGCGGGACCGGGAACTCACGCGCGAATTTGTCGTGCGCTGTAAGGAAGCTGGTTTTACCGCCTTGTGCCTGACCGTGGATACGCCTGTGGCGGGCAATCGCGAGCGTGATTTCGTGCATGGCATGAGCATGCCGCCCAAGTTTGGCCTGAAGAGCTTGTGGAGCTTTGCGACCCACCCTGGTTGGGCCTTCAATCTCCTGCGCTACCCCGATTTTCGGCTTGCCAACGTGGTGCATCGGGTCGATGCGCTCGCCAAGGGCACCATGAGCCTTATTCAATATGTGAACAGCCAATTCGACCCGACGATCAATTGGAAGGATGCTGAATGGATCATTTCGGAGTGGGGCGGGCCCTTTGCCATCAAAGGATTGCAGACCGCCGAGGACGCACGGCGGGCGGTGGATGTCGGTGCCAGCGCCATCATGATCTCTAATCACGGAGGACGCCAACTCGACGGCACACCGGCACCTATCGACTGCCTGTCGCCCATGCGCGATGCCGTGGGCGATTCCATCGAGCTGATTCTTGATGGCGGCGTGCGCCGCGGCACACACATTTTGAAGGCGCTCGCCAAGGGTGCCGATGCCTGTTCGCTTGGGCGTGCCTACCTTTATGGACTCGGCGCCGGCGGTCGGGCGGGTGTCGAACGCGCACTGCACCTATTGCGTCAAGAACTCGTCCGTGACATGTCGCTACTCGGCTGTCGCACCTTGGATGATGTGACCTCTAGGAAGGTATGGCAGCGGGGTATGTGACCACCGCGACTCGAAATGATTCATGTTCCGCGAAGCCCGATGCTGATCAAAGCCGACAATCACACCAAGCTTCTCTAGCTCATCCGATAAGTAGGGGTATACGCAACGCGGGCTCGTGTCTCACCTGCGCCCGGTTAATTTTCCGCATCCGCCTCTAGCGTCCTGGATTGTCCTTCATGCGGTAGCCGACGCCGCGTTCGGTGACTATGTAGGACGGCGCATCTGCATTGTCGCCGAGCCTGCGTCGAAGCCGCTTTACGTAAGCGTGAATGACCCTCACATCCTTGGTGCGGCGCCCGTGCCAGACTTGGCGCAACAGCGATTCGTAAGTCAGCACACGACCAGGATTGAGGGCCAGCACACGCAGCAAATCGAACTCGGTCGCGGTAAGTTCGATCTCGCCACCATCCACGGTCACCTCTCGTCGGCCGAAGTCGATCGTGAGCCCGCCGAGCGTAATGGGTTCGGGCTGGCCGCGGCGATGCAGCGCTGCGGCAACCCTCGCAGTGAGTTCCGCAGCGGAAAACGGCTTGACAATGTAGTCTACGGCACCGGCGTTCAACGCCTTGACGACGGTCTCCTCACGCCCGTATCCGGAGATGAAGATCACCGACGTTTCGGAGAGTTCCGGCAGGCGTTCCATGAGTTCGATACCGTCGGTTCCGGGCAACATTAGGTCGAGAAGGACCAGATCGGGCCGCGTGATCCGAATCATGCCTGCCAATTCGCGGTGATCCCCGGTCACCTGTACGCGATAACCCGCCTTGGTGAGCGCGTCGCGGACATGGCGCAGCGTGCGCGGGTCGTCGTCTAGGACGAGAACGAGCGGCGACCCGTCCGCCTCGCTGCGATTAGGCGCGGTGATGATTGAACTCGTGGAGTCGGAGTCGATCGCCGCCGGTAAGGTGAAGGTGAATCGCGCACCTTGGCCCGGTCCCGCACTCTCGGCCCAAATACGCCCACCGTGCGCCTCCACCAAACCCCTGCAGATCGCAAGCCCCAGACCGCCGCTGCCCTCATCCGACCCGCCCACGCCCTGTTTCTTGAACACCTGCGAGAGTCGCTCCGGAGTTATTCCACGGCCTTCGTCGGCGACGGAGATGGCGACATGCGTACCCTGTCGCTCCACGCTGACCCTGATGGGCGTCGAGACGGGTGCGTGCTGGGTCGCGTTGGCGAACAGGTTGTTTAGCACCTGTAGGATGCGGCGTCGCTCGGCCATGACCGGCGGCAGGTCGCTTGGCAGGTCCACCAGCACCGGGTGCGGGCGGGCACCGCTGACGAAGGTGCTCCTGGCGTGCTCGATGAGCGAGCTCACCGCCTCTGGGATCGGCGTCACCGAAAGCGTGCCCGCCTCTATGTGTCCCGCATCGAGCAGATCCGTGACCAGAGCGCGCATCTGCTCGGCCTGCTCGTCGATCAACCGTGCGTACTCGCGCAATTCCGCCGGGTCGAGCGTGGCCGTGTGCATCTGCAGCGAAGAGGCTGAGCCTTTGATGGCCATGAGCGGCGCACGCAGTTCGTGGCTCACCAGACCGAGAAACTGCGCGCGAGCCCGCTCCAGTTCCTCCAGCGGCGCGAGGTCTTGAAGCGCCACGACCATGGACATCACTTCGCCCTCCGTGCCGTAGATCGGCGTGGCGTTGATGAGCGTGCGCACCCGCCGTCCGTCGGGTGAAGACAATTCGATCTCTTCGGCACGAACCCGCGATGGCTGGTCCATATGCGTGACCATCGGAAATTCCTTGAGGGAGAATTCGCGCCCATCGCCGCGTTTGCAGGTCATCACCTGCAACAGCTCCTCGAACGACTGTGCGGGATCGAGCATGGGAGCCGCGAGGCGTTCCGCTTCCCGGTTGAGGGATACCGGTTGCCCGGTCGCGGCATCGAACACCACCACCGCGACAGGCGAGGTTTCGAGTATAGCCTCCAGGTTCGCCCGCGCACGGCGTTCCTCGCGATAGGCGCGTGCGTTGGCGAGGGCCGTTGCGGCTTGGGCGGCAAACAACACCAGAGTCTCCTCGTCCTCGTCGGTGAACGCCTGTCCGCGCGCTTTCTCGACCAGATAGAAGTTGCCGAGGTGCTCGCCGAAGTGCCGCATCGGCGTGCCCAGAAAGCTTCCCCACCGCATCAGGTCCCCGGAAAAGCCGAGCGAGCGAGCGTGGGTGGGCATATCCTCGACCCGCAGCGGCGCGGACAGATCGCCGCACACCAGTTCGAAAAACCGCGGCCCATCGGGCCAATGCTCGATCGCGCGGTGCTCCTCCTGTGTGAGGCCGGAGGTGACCAGATCCTTGGGTTGTCCCTCCTGGTCGACGGTCGCGATGAGGCCGTAGCGGGCTCCGGTCAGATCTTTGGCGGCCTCCACCACCTCTTGAAGCACGGTCTCGAATTCCAAGCTTGAATTGATGCGCACGCCAGCCTCGATCAACCGGGACATGCGCCCGCGTAGCGCCCGAATCTCCACCGCATGGTCGCCCTGATCAGTCATTGGGATCCCTTGCTGTATCAGTAATGCATGAATTGGTGTCAGTCTAGTTGCTTTCGGAGCGTGGTGGGAGTGTTGCTGAGAATGTCGCAGTCAAGTCAATTGGTGGCCAGGGGCAGAATCGAACTGCCGACACGAGGATTTTCAGTCCACTGCTCTACCGACTGAGCTACCTGGCCGCAGATTGACCTGGGACACATTCATGTGCCTTCGCGGAAAGTAATCTTCCTCGCGCGAGTCCGCCAAGAAACGGCGAAGGATGCGAATTCTACCAGAGGACTCAGCTGTTCTCTGATTTCACGAAGGCGTGACGTTTATAGCGAGTTCATCCTCGTTTATAAAATTCAATCATTTCGCTAGTTTCAATCATTAGTGTCCCAACGTTTAATCGAATAAATTCAATTGGTTAGGAGGGGCGGGAATTTTGATAGTGTATTCGCTATCGGAAAGTGTTGGATTTAGTGGGATTTTTTCGAGGAGGGTGACACTCAGAACCTGGAGAATTGTGTAGAGGCTGGCGCCTGGGTTGAGGCGTTTCTTGATGATCGCCACCAGCACGCGGACCGAGACGGCGATCCATATCTGGGTCTTCACGGCGTTCTCGGTGGTGCCGAAGAACGACTTGATCCGAAGATGCTGTTTGATCCACTTGAAGAACAGCTCCACCTGCCGGCGGCAGCGGTAGAGTTCGGCGATGGTCATGGCGGGCAGCGAGAAGTTGTTGGTGAGGAAGACAAGCGTGGCGCCGGTGCGGGGATCGTGGAACTTGACGCGGCGCAGCTTGTCCGGATAGTTCTCCGCGGACTTCGCGCCCGCGAGCACGACGGTCTGGTCGCAGCGCAGGCCGGATTGCTTGTCGACCGGACGCGAGTACAGCCTGCGGCACCGGAGGTTGGACTTCGCGCGTATGACGAAGAAGGCGGCGCCAAGGGAAAGCGAGTGCAGCCTGCCATAGTCCACGTAGCCGCGGTCCATGATGTGGAAGGCGCCGGGCTCGGGCGCCAGCTGGTCGAGCACGTTGACATCGTGCAGCTTGCCGTCGGAGACGTGGATGAACGCGGGGATGCTGCCGCGCAGGTCCTCAGGGTGTGCAGCTTCACGGCCCCCTTGGCCGCGCGGAAGCGGGCCCAGGGGAACAGGGACAGGCACAGGTCGATGGTGGTCGAGTCGAGCGCGTGGACGGTGTTGTCGGGTTCGACACCGAAGTCGTCGTCCAGGTACAGCTTGCGGGCGGTGTGGATCAGGGCCTGAGCGAAGTCGGCGTGGACGCGCCAGTCCCTCGTCTTGTTGGCGTTGGCCGGGGTGTTGCGCGAGACCGGTCCGCGAATGCCCATGTGGTAGAGCTTGCGGTGCTGGGCGCGCAGGCAGGCCTCGATGTCGCGAAGGCTCTCCCGGTAGGTCAGCTGGGCGAACGCCATGCAGCGGAATTGGTCGAGGCAGGTGAACGACTTGACCTTGTGATGGCCCCGGTAGCGCCGGACGCAGCGCCGCAGCGTGTGCATGGGGAGATGGTCCATCACCTGGGCGAAGATGAGGCTGTCGGCGTACATGCGCTGCTGCTCCCTGCGAGCCAATTGGGCCTGCGGGATGGCAACCACCAACAGAGAGATTCAAGTCGGTGACAGTCTTTAAACGCCTTATTATATATTTATTACAATTAGTTACGGCACTTCCAAGTCCAAACGTTGGGACAGCAGTGAGTTTCAATATAGTTTCAACAGTTCAGGGTTCTTTCGCTGGGGAAGTCACATCTTCCGCCAGTAGCGGGTCTTCGGCGCGAACGAACTCAGGGAACGACGCGATGCCGAGTTCCGCAGCTTCTCCGGCGAGCAAGGCTTGTTGAGCCTTGGTGGCCGCGAAACCCACCCCCGGGATACTGAATACCCCGCCCGGTTCGACCCCCACCAACATGATTTGGTAACCCAAGCTGTAAGAGGCGAGTCCGGCAATCGAATAGAGGCCGATATTCTTGAGGCAGACGACAGACGCATTCTTCGTGCGCACCGAACCGGCTTCCAACATGGTGAAGCCGGCGCACATCCACATGACGAGCCACCCCCCACAGCAGCAGGAAAAAGGTGCTCAGGATGAATTGCGTTTCCTCTGCCAGCGATTCCTCTTATGAATCCAAACTTGATGGAGTGATCCAGCCACAGCATCGAAGCGGAAGGAAGAAGAGCGCGACCCGCGACATCAGCCTGAGATTACTCTCCCGTTGAGGGGGGGTAATCCCCTGCTTCGCTTGTTTCGCCACTTGTTCCAACAGAGCGCAACGCCCCGTCTAGGGCGCCTTATACCCCTCGGCTACGTCCACTTCCTTGTTGTCGAAGAACAGCTCCATCTGCTCAGCGAGATAAGCGCGCGCCGAGGCATCGCGCAAATTCAGGAACTTTTCGTTGATGAGCGTGGTCTGGTGCGCAATCCAGGCTTGCCAGGCCTGTTTGGACACGGTGTTGTAAATTTCTTCACCCTTTGGCCCCGGCATGGGGGGCGCGTTGAGCCTTTCGAGTTCGCGGCCATACTTTCGGCAGATGAGGGTGCGGGACATGGAGGAGGGGTGTGATCTTGAGTCTGCAAGTGTAACCCTGTCGAGTCATGTAGAGTTGTCCTTGTGAAAGAACGCAAAAGAACCCGGCGCGGACCCTTGAAGGACGCCAAGGGTAAGAAAACACACCAGAAGCGCGCGGCTCGTCAGGAATCCGAGTCTTCCAATGCGCGCTTTGATCCGACCGGTAGCGAAGGCGGATTGGCGATTGGCGATCTGGTTGCTGGATTTCTTGCCTATGGGAGCGACAGGCGCAGTCGCGGAGAATCCGCGTGGCTTGAATCTGAGCGATCGGACAAGAACTTTCGAATCAATCTGCCTGCGGAAGTCCTGCGCGAATATGACGAAGGTGATCGTCTAGAGGTGAAGATCGTCTCTTTTGATGACAAGGGCGGGGCCGCAAATCAGCCGAACGGTCGGGTTGAGTCTTTGATCGCAACACACGAAGACTCCGACCGGGCGGCGAAAGGACTCATGTGCGCCTACGGGATTGATAGCGAATGGTCTGCGGCGGTCAATCGTGAGGCGGCCAGGTTGTCTGAAATCGCGGAATCGAACCTGGGAGCAGCTTCCGAGCGTGCCGATCTTCGTGCGTTACCGCTCGTCACCATAGACGGTGAGTCGGCCCGCGATTTCGACGATGCCGTCTACTGTAAGGGTTCCGGGCAGGGCGGTTGGCGACTGTTGGTGGCCATCGCGGACGTGAGCAGCTATGTCAGCCCTCAAAGTGCCATTGATGCGGAGGCGAGGAAGCGTTCGACTTCGGTCTACTTGCCGAGGCATGTGGTGCCCATGCTCCCCAAGGCCTTATCAAATCACTTGTGTTCACTACTTCCGAGAAAAGACCGCCTTGTGCTTGCGGTGGACATGCAAATCGCTGAGGACGGTGAAATCCAAGATTTTTCTTTCTTTGAAGGCGTCATGCGTTCCTCGGCGAGGCTCACTTATAGCCGCGTTTCGGCGCTTGTTGAGCGCAAGCGTACCCAAGGGCTTTCCGCTGCCGTGCAAACTTCGCTCAAGTGCTTGTGGCAATGCTACGCAGCCCTTCACCGAGCCCGAGAAAAGCGCGGAGCCTTGGATTTTGAGACCACCGAAGCGGAACTCGTCTTTGATCGCGGCAAGGTGACCCAAGTCCGGGCGGCGGCTCGTGGTGTTGCTCATCGCATGATCGAGGAGGCCATGATCGCGGCCAACGTGTGTGCCGCAAGGTTTCTTGACGAAGCCGGGCTGCCATTGCTCTTTCGGGTTCATCCGCCGCCCTCCGGAGAGAAGCTCGAGGCCTTGTTGCAGACCCTCAATCTCTTGGGCGCTCACCTGCGCGAGATCGATTTGGATAGGCTGAATGCGCTCGTTCGCGAGCTGTCTGAGCGGGTGTCACCAGACTTTCTGACCTCCGTGGTGCTCCGGTCCATGCAGCAAGCCGTGTACAGCCCAGAAAATCAGGGTCATTTCGGTTTATCCCTTGAGCGCTACGCCCATTTCACCTCGCCCATCAGGCGCTATCCCGACCTCACGGTGCACAGGGCGATCAAACAGAAGCTTGGAGTCGCCCGGCAGGCTGAATTTCGCTTTGGCAAACTCCAGGAACTCGGTGCCAAGTGTTCATACAAGGAACGCGAGGCGGAGTCTTGCGAACGCGACGTGCGTGCTTGGTATCTCGCAGACTACGCGCACCGCCATGTGGGTGACGCCTTTCACGGAACCATCACTGGCGTGACCGCTTTCGGGCTGTTTGTGCTGCTCGATGGACTATTGGTTGAAGGACTGTTGCATATCGGCGCCCTCGGCGCTGATTGGTTCGAATTCGAGCCAGCGGCGCATCGCCTGCAAGGAAAGTCGAGCGGCCAGCAATATGCCTTGGGTGATCGAATAGAGGTGGTGATTGCGTCGGTGGATGTTGATCGGCGCAAGGTTGAGCTCGTGATTCCCAACCCCAAACCAACTGGTGATGGGCGAGCGCGGGTACGCAAGTTTAGAAGAGCGCGAACGCGCCGCGAATAATGCGCATTGTCTATGGACCACACGCGGTGCGGGCGCTGTTCAAGGCCGGGCGCGAGATAGCTGTGCTGCATCTCTTGCGTTCCATGAAGCGGCGCGCGGAAATGGAGGCGATCGCCAAGGATTCCGGTGCCCGCTTGATGCTCTGTGATCGAGACCAACTCGATTCAATCGCGGGAAGCCGGCATCATCAGGGCGTGGTCGCCGAGGTCGCGGACCGACGCGACTACAACGAAGACTGGCTCGAATCGAGGTTTGCGCAGCCCGCCCCGAACAGCTTGGTGCTGGCGCTCGACAGCATTGAGGATCCGCGCAATCTCGGTGCCTGTGTGCGCACGGCGGCGGCGGCCGGCGTTGATGCACTTCTCGTTCCAAAGAGTCGCGGTGCGCGCATGACGCCTGTGGCGGAGAAGGCTGCGAGCGGTGGTGCCGAGATCCTTCCCATCATCCGCGTCAGTAATCTCGTGCGTCGTCTCGATTGGTTCAAGGCGAAGGGCGTACAGGTGATAGGCGCGCACGAAGATGCACCGCTCGCTTGGGACCGGGCTGATTACGATCAGCCCAGCCTGTTGGTGCTGGGGTCCGAAGGCAAAGGCCTGCGCAGGTTGACGATGGATGCCTGTGATCAGCTCGTCTCGCTTCCGGTGGCCGGCGGCATTCAGAGCCTCAATGCCTCGGTGGCGACGGGTGTGCTGCTCTATGAAGTGCTTCGACAAAGGCGGGTCGCGGAGAATCCGTAGGTGCGTGCGCTCATTCAAAGGGTTCGTCAAGCTTCGGTGTCTGTTGATGGCGAGGCGGTGGCCGAGATCGGCGCTGGCCTCCTCTGTTTTCTCGGGGTTCTCGAAGGGGACACCCATGTTGAGGCCAAGCGCCTTGCTGAAAAGACATTGGGATTGCGCATCTTCCCCGATGCCCATCGCCCCATGAATCGATCACTCGTGGACGTAGGTGGTGAGATCTTGGTCGTTTCCCAATTCACCCTGGCGGCCGATACCAGCCGTGGCATGCGCCCAAGTTTCACCCGCGCCGCATCTCCGGAGGAGGCAGAAGGGCTGTATGAGCGGTACGCGGAATTGCTCAAAAGCGCCAATCTGAGGGTCGCACGCGGAGTATTCGGCGCGCGTATGCTCGTTTCGCTCGAAAACGACGGACCGGTGACGATCCTGTTGGAGGTGACGCCTTAGGCGAGGCCGCTATTCCTCGCTCTTGTGCACAGCCCGCGCACAAAGCAGGCCCACTTCAAACAGCAGCCAGGCGGGGAGGGCGAGCGCGAGTTGGGTCACGGGGTCGGGGGGGGTGAGGATCATCCCGGCCACGAAGCACATGATCACCACATAGGGGCGCTTTTTGGCCAAGCTCTGTGGTGTGGTGATGCCGGCCCACACAAGCAGCAGTATGGCTACCGGGATTTCAAAGCTCAGTCCGAATGCGAAGGAGAGCGAGACGACAAACTCCAGATAGGAGGAAATATCCGTCATGACCTGTATGCCGACAGGCGTGACACCCACGAAGAATTGGAAGGCGATGGGAAATATCACCATGTAGGCAAACACCACACCAAGATAGAAGAGCAGTACGCTCGAGATGAGCAGCGGCAATCCGACACGCTTTTCGCGCAAATAGAGCCCTGGCGCGATGAAGGCCCAAAGCTGGTGCAACATGAAGGGCATGGCAAAGATGAGTGCGCCGTAGGCCGATAATTTCAGCGGCGTGATAAAGGGCGCCGCGACCCGCGTCGCGATCATGCTGGTGTTTTCGGGAAGTGCCTCCAAGAGGGGCGCGGCAACAATCAGGTAGATCTCGTTGGCGAAGTAGTAGATTGGAACAAACAGGAGCACTATGGCGATCAGACTCCAGATGATGCGCTGGCGAAGCTCGCGCACATGCTCTATGAAGGGCGCTGAGTGCTCGTCTACCTCGCGGTCGTGGTCCGACTCCTCGGTCAGCTTCTTATCTTTCATGGCTTGCTTGCGGAGGCCTTCTCTTCGCTCGTTTTGAGCGAAGTTGCTTGTCTTGTTTCGGCATCCGCTTGAGACACGGAGGTCGAAATATCCTGCTTTACCTCCGTGTCGAGCGCCTTCACGCTCGATTCGATGGATTTGAATTCCTTCATGATGGATTCGTTGTGCAGCTCCCGGCGGACCTCGTCCATACCGATCTCGCGCTCGATCTCGGCGCGTGCCGAGAAATAGGTGCGACGCAGGCGGCCAAATATGAGGCCAAGCGTGCGCATGGCCTCGGGCAATCGCTTGGGCCCAAGCACGACAAGCGCAATGAGCGCTACGATGAGGAGCTCGGGAAAGCCTATGTCGAACACGGGATTTCTACGAAGAGGCCTTGTCCGAGCCTGCTTCCTTCGCTTCCCCCTCAATCACCCGCTCCGATCGCGGATCGTCTTCGGGGTCGGTTTTCACCGCCTTGCGAAAGCCCTTGATGGCCCTGCCGAGGTCCGCGCCGAAGGAGCCTATGCGCTTCGAGCCGAACAGCAGCAGAACGATGGCCAGGATGATGATGAGCTCTGTGGGTCCCATTCCAAACATGATTGGATATGCCCTCTTTCGCGACAGTCGTCAGACAATTGATGATTATACGGCGGGTGGGCGGCGTCTGAATCGCATTATTCTTCCTCGTGCGTCTCGCGCATGCGCTTTTCCGCATGGCCTGAGGTGCCGAAGCGCCGCTGAAGTTCATCGAGTACACGTCTCGGATCGGTTTGCTGGTAGGTAAGCAGCACCATGCTGTGAAACCAGAGATCGGCGGCCTCGTGCACCAGGGCATCTGTTTTCGCGCTCGTGGACTCTGGTCCTTCCATCTGCGCCGCAGCCTCGATGAGTTCATCGAGTTCTTCGCGCAGCTTTTCGGAGATGCTCGCAAGGCCCCCGGCAAACAAGGAGGCCGTGTAAGAGGACTCGGGTGAGGCTGTTCGACGTTCGCGGAGTACTTCGGCCAGCTCTTCAACAATGGCGCTCATATGAATGCTCGGCGGCAACCGGGAGAGACCTGATTTTACCCCGGTTCATTCCTTGGCGAGTTTCGGTTTGCAATGGGTCACGTCATGGAACTGCAACTCTGCCGACATATTTCTGCCACCATAGCTTCATTGAATTGCCACCGTAGTTTCACGGATTTAACACGCCCCCCGCCTAGAGTGCCCCGTGAATTTCGCTTTTTCTCAGGGACTCTCTCCATGCGTTCACTTCGTGTCGCTTTGAAGCCGGGGCTGATTGCCGTTTTCGCCGGTCTCTTGGCCGCCTGTGGTGGCGGTGGTGATATCAACATTTCACCTTCGACCACCGACAACTCTGTTGATAACTCTTCGGTTACCACGAACACCACCACTCCGGACGAGGTTTGTGCCTCGCGTCAAGTCGGATCAGAAGTTGTTCGCGGTGATTTTCGGGCTGGGAACTGTCACTACTCGCGCGCCTTTTCCGATGCGGGCAGCAACATCACCGAAGATCTGCTGATCTCCCCGCTCGATAACGGCGGCGCTCACATCTTTGAGGGCAGCCTTTTTGTTGGCGAGAACTGTGACAGCGATGCATGCCTGAGCTCGAAGGGTCTTGAGAAGGGAGGTGACGGGCCGACCTTGACTATCGAGGCTGGATCGACGCTTGCGTTTCAATCCAACAAATCCTTCTTGATCGTCAATCGGGGTGCCTTGATTCTGGCACGCGGTCGCGAAGATGCGCCCATCACCCTGACTTCGGAATCCGATGTTGAAGGTCAGCTCACTGGTGACCAGTACAACGCGGTACAGCAGTGGGGTGGGGTGGTGATCAATGGCTTTGGCATCACAAACAAGTGCGCATACGAGGGTTCAAGTCGTAGCGCCTTGTCGACATCCGACTGCCACGTTGCAGCCGAAGGTGCCGCGGGTTTGGACGAGTCCCACTATGGCGGTGACAACGATGGCGACAGCTCTGGCGTGCTTGAGTATGTTCGCGTCAAGCACACGGGCGCGGAAGTCGCCAATGGTGACGAGCTCAATGGCATTTCCTTTGGTGGTGTCGGCAGCGGCACGGTGGTCAATCACCTTCAAGTCTATTCCACCTATGACGATGGAATTGAAATGTTCGGTGGATCTCTCGACATTGACAATTTCCTCGCCATGTACGTGCGCGACGATTCCATCGACCTTGACGAAGGTTATAACGGCACCATTACCAACTCATTGGTCATTCAAGCCGAGGACATAGGCAACCACTGCATGGAGGCCGATGGCCTTGGTTCATACAGCAAGCTCACTGACGAAGAGCGCCAGTCGAAAATCTCCCAAGGCTTGCAGAGTGCTCCCACGATCAACAACCTCACTTGCATCATTTCACCCTCGGCAGAACAGGGTAACTTTGATCCAGGTGCGGGATGGAGGCTTCGTGAAGGCATAGATCCAACCATCACCAATTCCATGGTGGTGAGCGCCAAGGGGGTTGACAGTAGCGACAACAACTATTGCGTGCGCGTAGACCACTTTGGGGTCACGTCTCCGACACTGAATGGCGTCGTGTTCGCGTGCCAGGACAAGGTGCGCAGTGTGACCGAAGCCGACGTCATGGGCATGGGTGATAGCGTGACCTTCGCGAACATCACCGGCGTCACCGATCCGAGCGCCAACGCCGATACGGACCTGCAACTCCTGCAGGGCAGTCCGCAGGTCTACTCCATCCCCTACGATTCCATGCAGGTGAATGGCGCGAATCTGCCCACCTATGCGGGCGGCAACATTGGCGGTGTGATGGAAGGTGCCGGCGCTGACTGGACCCAGAACTGGACCTTCGGTCTGCATGAATCCAACGAACCTGACGGTCAGCATTGGTTTGAACAGTGAACGACCCATTCGCCTCAACTGCACCTTTGTCGCCCGCATGAGAAACGAGGTACCTATGAGACTCAAGGATATTCAATACTGCCGACAGTTGGCGGGTGTCTTGACGATGCTCGGCATCACCAGCGCTGCGTTCGCTCAGGAGATGTCAAGCGAAGCCGAGGCGCCGGCCACGCAAGAAGCTGCTTCGACCGTGTCTCAAGGGGCGGTTCGTTCCGATATCGAGGAAATCGTGGTGGTCGCGCGGTCATACAGTGCCGCGCAGGCGCTGATCAATGAGCGTATTGATGACGAGGTGGTGTCGGATGTCATGGATGCCGAGTCCATCGGTCGCCTCGGCGACTCCACCGTGGCGGCGGCACTTCGCCGCATGGCCGGCCTGACCCTGGTGAGCGACAAGTTCGTCTACGTGCGCGGTCTTGGTGAGCGCTATTCGAGCACCTCCTTGAATCATGCCACGATTCCATCACCGGACTTGACCCGAAACGTCATTCCGCTGGACATCTTCCCGGCTTCAATCGTGCAATCATTGCGCGTACAAAAGTCCTATTCGGCCGACGTGCGTGCCAACTTTGGTGGTGGCAGCATTGACATACGTACCAAGGGCGTCCCCGATGCCTTCACTTGGGCGGTTGAGCTCGGTGGCGGCTACAACTTGCAAAGTGACGGAGAGGTGCTTTCCTATCCGGGCGGAGGCGATGACGATTGGGGAACGGACGACGGCACGCGCGGGCTCCCCGCCAGCATTACCGACTCCATCGCGCGCTTTCGCGGCAATCTTGGCGTACAGAACATCGCCAACACGCTGCGCCAAGAGGGGAATACCTACGCTTCGCCGACTGCCGCCTTCGCGGCTGCCCAAGCGCTCAATCGTGAGATTGCCTTGGGGCTCAATCGCAACATAGGTATTCGCGAAGAGGATGATGCGCCCGACTATTCGCTCAAGGCAAGTATTGGTAACACCATCCCCATCGGCAGTGACTGGGAACTTGGGTTTTTGGTTGGTGGTTCCTATGACACCGATTGGCGCGAAAGGCAACGATTCTCACGCCTCTTCTCGGATCCCGAGGAGGAGACTGAATCCGAGGATGAGTCCGTTCGCAGCGTAGACATGCATGCCAATCTGAATTTTGGACTCGTCTACGGGGAGGATCACGAGGTCTCCACGACTAGCTTGTACCTGCGCAACACTGATGATCGCACAGCGATCCGGGACTTCCACAATGAGAACCGGCGTCGTTCAGATGGCTCGGGCTACCGCAACTATCGCATCAAGTTTGAAGAACGAGCCGTGACGGTGCATCAGATCAAGGGCACCCACCGGCTTGGCGATGCCACCCGTGATTTGTTGCCGAGCCTGCTCAGCGATGCCATCGATTTCCTTCCGCGGGATGTGGAGTTCTCTTGGTTTTATTCGGATTCGGAAGGGGGTACCAGCATCCCAAATCAAATCAATATCGCGGGTCAGAATGAAACCGACCCGACCACGGGCGCGGTGCTGAATTCGTTCGTCAACACCGGCTCCTCGGTCGCGGATTTTCGCTTCACGGAGCTTGACGATGAGGTGGAGAACTATGGCTGGATGGGTGTGCTGCCCTTCTATTGGGGGAATTCCTTCATAGAGATCAGCTTGGGTGGTGAGCACTCGCAAAAAGTGCGCACCTACCAGCAATCGCAATTCAGTTTGGGTCCCCTCACCGTCGCCGACCCCGCCATTCTCGCGGGCGGTATCGACGAAGCCTTCTCGGACACCAACATCACCAATCCGGCGAACAACTATGTGTTCGATCTGCAAGGTACCAATAACCAGAGCTACGTCGCCGCGACCATGACCGATGCTGGTTTCGGCAAGGTGGACTGGACTTGGAATGACACTTGGCGTTTGTCGGCGGGCGCGCGTTGGGAGGATTATCGACAGGTCGCGCTTGATTGGAATATCTACGCCTACACCCTTTCGAGCCCGCAGATCTCTCATGATCCCGAAGTGCTCGACAACTCCGCCTATCAGGATGATGAATGGTTCCCGTCAGTGTCGCTGACCTATATGTCCGACTGGCTTGCCGAAACCTTCCAATTGCGTTTCGGCTGGAGCCGCAGCACCGTACGTCCTGATCTGCGCGAGATCACCGATGCCAGCTACATCGACCCCATCACTTCGGAGATCGTTGATGGCAACCCCGGGGTAATCCCCTCAAGGGTCACGAGCTACGACATTCGCGCCGAGTGGTTCTTGCCGAGTAACGATCACTTCACGGCATCGCTTTTCTACAAGGACATTGAAGATCCCATCGAGTTCTTCGAGGCGGCGGCGAGTGATACCAACATCGCTCGCGAGATCGTGAATGCCGAGTCCTCCGAAGTCTATGGCCTCGAGGTTGAAGCACTCGCGTCGCTGCGCTTCTTGGGCGACTGGGCAGAACCTTTCTTCGTGCAGGGGAACTTCACCGTTCAGGCGTCCGAAATCATCGCTGGTCCCAATGCCGACGCACCAACCAATGCCGAACGTCCGCTGACCGGCGCTTCAGAGTACGTGGCCAACCTCATGCTCGGTTTCGATTCCTACGACGGCAAACACTCGGCATCGCTGATTTACAATCTGTTCGGTGAGCGCCTCTATGTGTCGGGCCGTAACGGTGCGCCCGACGGATTCGAACAACCCTTCCATTCGATTGACTTCACCTACTCCTGGTACCCGACCGATCATCTCACCGCCAAGGCGAAGCTACAGAACCTGCTCAACGAGGAGATCACCATCGAACGTGAAGGCGTGATCATCTTCGAGCAATCCCCCGGACAGGCCTTCGCAATCAGCGTCCAATACGCGATTTAGCAAGGAGCAATCCACACAATAAGCAGTAAGGGGCAGTATTCCCCTTTGCTTGATTGTTAAAATCGCACGACATTCTTGTGTCGATTTTTGTGGTGGGAGTGATTTTAAGCCTGAGTCAATTCTCGTGCCCCGTGAGGCGCTGTGTTCTTGTGGTCACCGCGTGCCTGGCTTCGAGCAGCCTTGTTGCTCAACACCTGACTGTCGTATCCTGGGGCGGATCCTATGCGCGCGCCTGCGAAGAGGCTTATCACAAGCCCTTTGAGGCCGAGACGGGCATTCGCGTGCGGCTTGAGGACTACAACGGCGGGCTCGCGGAGGTCCGCTCGCAAGTGGAGGCCGGCGCCATCTATTGGGACGTGATCGACTTGGAGCTCGCCGATGCCATCCGTGGTTGCGATGAGGGCTTGTTCGAAGGCTTGGATGCGTCCATCCTCGCACCCACACCGGACGGAACCGCAATCGAAGAAGACTTCTATCCAGATACGCTTGGCGAATGCGGTTTGGGCACGGTCTTCTATTCCACCGTGTTCGCCTACAACGACGAAACCTTGGGTGAGCAAAAGCCCGAGCGCATTGAGGACTTTTTTGATCTGAAGAAATTTCCGGGCCGACGCGGGATGCGCCGAACGCCGGCGGCGAACCTCGAATTCGCGCTGCTCGCCGACGGGGTTCCGGCTGCCGAAGTCTATTCCGTACTGGACACCGATGAAGGTGTCGAACGCGCGTTTCACAAGCTCGACAGCATCAAAGACCAGGTGATCTGGTGGCAGGCGGGTGCGCAGCCGCCGCAAATGCTCGCTGATGGGGAGGTGGTGATGACGACCGCCTACAACGGGCGAATATTCAATGCACAAGCGCTTGAGGATCAGCCGTTCGTGGTGGTGTGGGATGGACAGGTGCTGGATACGGGACAGTTGGCGATCGTCTCCGCAACCCCGAGACTCGAAGAGGCGCAGCAGTTCTTGCGCTTCGCTTCACGGCCGAGCTCGCTCGCGGGCATCGGGCGCTACATCGCCTACAGCCCGACGCGAAAGTCTGCGGAAAGCTTGATTTCCACGCACTTGGAAACGGGAATCGAAATGCAACCGCATATGCCGAACACGCCGGAACACACTCGCCGCTCTCTGCGCAGCGACTGGGTCTGGTGGAGCGAACACGCCGACGAAATGAACGAGCGGTTTGTTGTTTGGCTGTTGCAGTAGGCCCTTTGACGGTCTAGGCGCGGAGCAGGTGTTGGTATTGAGGCCGGCCCCGTCGCGCTAAGCGTTGCTGGTGCCCAGCACCTCCCCAAGTTGATCGGCCACCTCGTGCATTCTCGCCATATGACCTTCTGCATCTAATCCTCCCCCCAGGGTTCTTAGGCAGAGGTGAGTGAGCCCCTTGTCCCGCCAACCCTTCACTCGATCCTGCCATTCGCCTTCTCTTGGGCCGACCACGGCGATACCGGCTTCGGTGCCGATTTCGCCTGGATCCCGACCAGCTTGTCTCGCCGCCGAGTCTATATCCGCCTTGAGTCCGTCGAATTCGTCTGGCGAACAGAGTACGAACCAGCCGTCCGCCTTACAGCCTATGCGCTCTCGAACAGCCTTCACCGGCTGGCTTCGAGCACCGATCCAGATTGGGATCGGTCGCTGAATGGGAAGCGGGTCAATGCCCATGTCTTGTATCTGATCCCAGCGGCCATCGAACCGCACTTTCTCTTGCGTCCATAGTGCCTTGAGAAGTTCGATTTGCTCATCCGCGCGCTTGCCGCGTGTCCCGAAGTCCTGCCCAAGGGCACCGTATTCCATCTCGCTGCTGCCGACCCCCAAGCCAAGCCTCGTGCGTCCTCCCGTGAAGACATCGAGTTGGGCGGCTTGTTTGGCAAGCAAAGCGGTCTGCCGCAGGGGTGTGACGATGACCGAAGGCACCAACTCGATCTCACGGGCGATCGCGGCAACATAGGCCAATATCATGAACGCCTCGTGCGCGTAGCCGCCGCCGGGACGAATCACCTGGTCGGGAACCCGTAGGTGGGAAAATCCCAAGTTCTCCGCTTCTCGTGCGAATTCCCGTATGGCACCCAGATCAGCGCAGAGCTCCCGAATAGGCAGTGATATGCCAACGCGAATGTGTTGCATGAGATATTGTTCCCGTAGAGAATCTACGCCCTGACGATCAGATACACGCCTGTGAGCGCGAGTAGGCCGGCAAACGTGTCGGGCGTGTCAACCACGCCGCCAAACGGCGACACCAGCCAACCGGCGACCAGCAACAGGGCGATGCCGGCGGCGCGCGCGAACATCTGCCCTCTGCGCGGATTTCGGGATGATTGCTGACGTTGCGTCCGTTGTTCGGCGACTTCCGCGGACAGACGGCGTATGTCTTGGCGCATGTCTCGAATCTCTCTGGGAATGTTCGGCAGTCCCGACAAGAGTTCCGGAAGTTCATCAAGCAATGCGTTCAATTGCGCCGCCGGGCCGAAATGCGCCTGCATCCAACGTTCCATAAACGGCTTGCCGGTATCCCACAGATCGAGCTCGGGATAGAGGCGACGCCCCAGACCTTCGACATAGAGCAGGGTCTTTTGCAGCAGCACGAGTTGCGGCTGCATCTCCAAGCGGAACTGCCGAGCGGAGCGAAACAGGGATAGGAGGAAGTTTCCGAATTCGATCTGCGAGAGCGGTTTTTGAAAGACCGGCTCGCAGACCTCGCGGATGACGGCTTCAAAGGCGATAGTGTCTGTTTCAGGCGGCGCCCAACCCGCTTCAAGCAAGAGCCGCGAGACCTCCTTGTAGTCGCGCCTGAAAAACGCCACGAGATTCTTCGCAAGGTAATTCCGGTCGGCTTGCCCCAAGCTGCCGATGATGGCGCAATCAAGCGCGATGTAGCGCGGTTCCGAGGGCTTTGACACATCAATGAGAATATTGCCTGGATGCATATCCGCATGGAAAAAGTTGTGCACGAAGACCTGCGTGAAGAAGGTTTCGACACCGCGCTCGGCGAGCTTTTTCATGTCGGTACCGAACGCCCGCAAGGTCTCGACTTGGCTGATCGGTACGCCCTCGACAAATTCCAGTGTGAGCACGTCTCGGCCGGAGTGGTCGCGATACACCCTCGGCACATACAGCAGCGGCGAAGCGGCGAAATTTTGGCGAAGTTTGACCGTGTTGTCGGCTTCCAGGCACATGTCAAGTTCGGCGTGAATGGTGCGCTCGTAGTCATCAATCACGCGCCTCAAATGAAGCCGCCGTGCGTCGTCGGAGCGAGTCTCCAAAAGTTCGGCCACACGGCGCATGAGTGCGATTTGTTCGTTGATCTGTGGTGCTATGTCCGGCCGCACGACCTTGACCGCCACTTGCGCTCCGTTCTTGAGGCGCGCCTTATGTACCTGCGCCACGGAGGCTGAGGCCAGTGGCTGGTGTTCGAACGCCTCAAAGAGTTCGCCGATGGGCTTGCCAAGCGTGCGCTCAATCGTCTCCACCGCGAGGCGTGCCTTGAAGGGAGGGACCTCTGTTTGCAGCTTGGCGAGCTCATCGGCCATTTCGTCGGAGAGCAGGTCACGCCTGGTGGAAAGCAGTTGCCCGAACTTGATCGCGACCGGCCCGAGGCTTTCAAGGAAAGTACGCAGCCGAACAGCGCTTGTGGACTTGGGCGAGGGCAAGCGTTTGGCAAGTCTGACCAGTACTCGGGCGGTTCTTGGCAGCGCCGAAGCATCGTAATCGAGATCTTCCGCCAAGGTATCGAGCCGATACCTGAGCCCGCGCAGGAGAAGTCCTGTGAGCCTCATGCGCGCGCCTGATGCAAGGTCACCACGCCACCCAAGAAAGCGTGCCAGCTCACTTGGCTGAATCCGCCGTCGCGAAGCATCAGGCTCACGGCTTCGGGGGAAGGATGTGCCTCAATCGATTCCACGAGGTAGGTGTAGGGGGCCGCATCGCCGACCACGAGCTTGCCGAGTATCGGCCAACCGCTTCTATAGAGGCGAAAAGCCCCTGCGAGCTGTGCGTTTTCTGGGCGCGAGAACTCGAGAATCAAACACCTGCCTCCCGGCTTGAGCACGCGATGGCACTCTTCGCTGGCCTTCTCTTGATCAGAAAAATTGCGAAATCCGAAGCCGCAGACGAGGCAGTCGAAGCTCTTTGGTGCAAACGGCAATTGCTCGGCTGGTGCCATTACGTAGTCGATGTTGGACAGACCCTGGTTCAAGAGTCGGTCTCGACCTCGTTCAAGCATGTTTTGATTGATATCCGTGAGCACCACTCGGCCCGTATCCGAAACCGCTTCGGCGAAAAGCCTGCTGAGGTCGCCAGTGCCGCCGGCGAGGTCCAGCACCCTGTGTCCCGGGCGCACGGCGGATTGCTCAAGCGTGATGCGCTTCAGGACGCGATGCAAACCCAAGGACATCAAGTCGTTCATGAGGTCGTAGCGGCCGGAGGCCGAATCGAAGACTTTTCGCACCCGTTCGGCTTTCTCTGCAGCGGACATTAGCGTGCCTTCCTCTGCTCTGTGGGTCTGCGGCTCATTGCCCCGGTTCTTGGATGGTCACGGGCGCCCACTCCCCAACCATCGAAGCATTCGATTGCGCAGCCGATGAGTTGTCGCGAGAGGCGCCTGCGGATTTCAGGCGAATCAGATAGTCCTTCCAATGGGCTTCACGGTTCTCGCCGAGATCCCGCAAGAGTTCCCAGGTGTAGAGTCCGGTATCGTGCCCATCGTCGAAAATAGGGCGTATGGCGTAGTTGCCGACCAATTCGATGCGAGTGATACGTACTGATCGCTTGCCGGTGACCAGAACGGCCTGCTCGGGCGTGTGTCCGCGCACTTCGGCAGAGGGCGAATAGACTCGCAGCAGCTCGCAGGGGAGTAGGTGAGTGGCGTGGTCGTCCCACAGGACTTCAAGCGTGCGCGACCTTCGGTGCAGGGTGATGTTGGAAGGGATGGCCGCCATGGCGGGGGGGTGCCTAAAGGATATACCTTGACAGGTCCTGATCCTGCACCAGTTCCTCGAGCTGCTTGTCCACATAAGCGGCATCAATGGTGGTGGAGCGCTTGCCGCCCCGCGAGGCATCAAAGGAGATCTGTTCCAAGAGACGCTCCATCAAGGTGTGCAGGCGGCGCGCGCCTATGTTCTCGGTAGATTCGTTGACCCGAAACGCGAGCTCGGCAATTCGCTTGATGGCGTCGTCTTCAAAATTGAGCGTGACCCCGTCAACTTCGAGCAGCGCCTTGTACTGCTCCACCAGCGAAGCCGATGGCTCGGTGAGTATTCGGCAAAAGTCGTTCGAGGTGAGCGCATTCAACTCGACTCGAATGGGTAGACGTCCTTGGAGTTCCGGAATGAGGTCGGAAGGCTTGGAGAGATGAAAGGCGCCGGAGGCGATAAACAGAATATGGTCGGTTTTCACCATGCCGCTTCTGGTTGACACGGTGCAGCCCTCCACCAAGGGCAGCAGGTCGCGCTGCACTCCCTCCCTAGACACATCGGCGGATGTCCGCTCGCGTCCGGCCACCTTGTCGATTTCGTCGATAAAGACGATGCCGGTCTGTTCCACCGCCCGCACCGCCGCGTTGCGTACCTCTTCTTCATTGACCAGCGAAAGGGCTTCCTCCTCTTCTAATCTTCGGAGTGCCTCGCCGACCTTGAGGCGCACCTGTTTGCGTCGTCCTCCGGAGAGATTCGACAAGACTTCTTGGAGCTGATCGCCCATGCCTTCCATGCCTGGAGGCGTCATGATCTCTATGCCGACGTGCGACTCGGTCAAATCGACCTCGACTTCGCGATCATCCAATGCACCTTCGCGAAGCTTGCGGCGCATGAACTCCCGCGTTTGAGTCCCATTCTCTTCTTCCGAAGAATTTCCGCTTGCCGTTGGCAAGAGGACGTTGAGCAGGCGCTCTTCGGCGGATTCCTCGGCACGCGGGCGGGCTCGGTCCAAGTGTTCTTGGCGGACCATTTTGACCGACATGTCGACAAGGTCGCGGATGATGGATTCGGCATCCCGCCCGACATAGCCAACTTCCGTGAATTTGGTGGCTTCAACCTTGATAAAGGGTGCCTTGGCGAGTTTCGCCAGTCTGCGGGCGATCTCGGTCTTGCCGACGCCTGTGGGGCCGATCATGAGAATGTTCTTTGGCATCACCTCGTCGCGCAGGCTCTCGTCGAGCTGCATGCGACGCCAGCGGTTTCTGAGCGCGAGCGCCACGGCGCGCTTGGCTTTGTTCTGTCCAATGATGTGCCGGTCAAGCTCATCAACGATCTCGGGGGGTGTCATGACTTCCATTTCGGCGTTCATGCCGGCAGGATGTATCGAAACTGGTAGGTTCATAGGTCGAGCTGTTCTATGCAGGTATTACGATTCGTATAGACGCAAATGTCGGCGGCGATGGAGAGGCTCCGCTCAACGATCAAACGCGCGTCCAAATCTGTGTCGCCGAGCAGTGCACGAGCGGCGGCGAGCGCGAACGGGCCACCAGATCCTATGCCGATCAAGCCTTCTTCCGGTTCGATCACGTCGCCCGTGCCATTGACGATCAGTGACGCCTCGCGCCCGGCCACCGCGAGCATCGCTTCCAAACGGCGCAGTGCGCGATCACTTCGCCAGTCTTTGGCGAGTTCAACTGCGGCGCGTGTGAGGTTTCCGCTGTATCGCTCAAGCTGCCCCTCAAATCGCTCGAACAGGGTGAAGGCATCGGCGGTGCTGCCGGCGAATCCTGCAAGCACCGAATCTTCATAGAGCCGACGCACCTTGACGGCGTTCGCCTTCATGACCGTCGGCCCGAAGGACACCTGCCCGTCGCCACCCATGACGACTTGGTTGCCGCGACGAACCGTGAGGATCGTTGTGCTGCGAATTCTCGGCATGACAAGCGATTCAGGAAGGGCGGTAAAAGCCCATAGTGTCTATATCCTCGGCGCGCAATCGCTTGGCCGCATCTCGCATGTGTTCTTTGCTGCCGTAAGGTCCAACGATCACGCGATGAAACGTGCCGCCTTCAGGATCTCTGACGCGCTCTATGCGCGAAGTCAATCCGAGTAGGAGAATTCTTGCTCTTATCGTCTCCGCAGCGTTCGCTGCGCGAAAGGAACCCGCCTGCAGCACATACCCCGAGCTGGATTGCGTTTCGGGAGCCGGTGCGGGTGAAGCCTCTTGGGCCGGCACATCCACCACTTCCGGACGCACGGGCATGGGAGTTTGATCAATCACGGCCGAATCATCGGGGAGGGCTTGAGGTGCTTGCGCCGCTACTTGAACCGGCGTTGGGGATTGTGCGCGAGGTATTTGTTGGGTTGTATCAGTCTCCTCGCCGTCGGCCAGCATGTCGAAGAATCGAAAGCTCAATTCCTGGGCTTCGGGATTCTCGTAAGTAATGGAATCCCTGCGCTCGGAAACCAGCCCAGAGGCAAAGAAATCAAAGACCTGCCGAGTTCCCAGCGTGAAGGCAACGCCGAGCGCAATGCCCGTCACGAGGGTGATCCACTGAATGCCCTTTGCCGAAGATTTCCGCTTAGCCATGGAAAGAGTCTCCTGCCTCGCTACCGCCTACCCTGATCACTTGCGCCGTTTGATTTCGCTGGAAATCACTCAATCAGACATTGTACTTCACAGCCTTGCCGGGCAGGAGGTTACTTCTGTGGAACGCTAACGCTCTTGGTCAATTGACAATGACCTCCTCAATCTGAGGCTGAGGCATCTCGTTGTCCGTCGTCCCGGTCCGCATGAGCTCTTCGATGCGCCGCAGTGAGGCTTGCGGGTCGCAGCGCATTGACGGGTCGGCGGGACGCGCGGCCAGGTCGGCGTAGATCGACCACGCCTCCCGCGGCGCGCTTCGCTCCAGCGTCCCGGCCAACCCGCAGCGGGCGGCGACGTTGCCGGGATCGAGGCGGGTCGCCCTGCGCAGGGATTCGATCCGCTCGGGGCCTTCGAGGAAGCCCTCCGCGTGCACCCGCAGGTGCTCCGAGGACTTCAGGTGGTCGGGATAGCGGTCGAGAACGGTTTGCAGGCGCGAGAGCGCCTCGCGCTCCTCCGGCCCCCCGCCGCCGCCAATAGGCAGCCGGGTGTCCGATATCAGCCGGATGGCGCCGTCGAGCGGACGAAGGATGTCCGGGGGCAGCGGATCGCCCAGGGCGGCCGATTCCGCCGCCAGCCGCTCCATCGCTCCGGTACAGAGATTCTCAAGGTCGAGCTCGAACACCGCCCGGTCGCACAGCAGCTCGAGAGCCGCCTCGCGGCGTTCGAACCCCAGGCTGTCGAGCCCCAGGTCCCCGCGCACCCGCGCGCGGATTTCCTCGGCCGCCTCCCGCTCCCCCGCCTCAACCGCGGTGGTGTATATGAGCGCCGCGCGGTCTATCTTGGCGCTGGGGAACCCGGTGATCTCGTAGCGTGTGTTCCAGTGACGCAGCAGCGTCTTGGAATCCACCTCGGCACCGCCGCGCACCATCAAGTGAAGGTACTTCAGCCCGGCGCGATGTCTTGGGTGACGGGGATCCGCCTCCAAGGACCGCAGTAGCAGCGACAGGGACTCCTCTCTGTCTTCGGTGCAGGCCGTACGCAGTTGTAGCGCATCGGGATTGTTGTCGGGCAGCGCCCGGATGAGCGGCTGGGCCATGCCGCAGTAGTCCCCGTCCCCGTCTTCGCCAATCCAGCTAGCGGCTTCGAATAGAGCAAGACGTTCCTCCGGAGTGGGATCCGTTAGCTGGGAGAGCCGTGCGAAGAGCGCCGCGCACGAAGCCTGCGCCCTAAGGCCGCCCTCCGCCAATCGTTCGTTGAACTCCCTACGGGTGATGAGGTGGGGGGCCGAAACGGCGTGATCTATGCTCGCATGTTGGCAGGCCCGGTAATATTCGGCGGAGGGGTCGGCGAAAACCGCACCCCACCAGGGCAGCGCCAACAGGCATGGCAACAAGAGCAACAAACGCGCCCGAATGGATCGAAGACGACTTTTCAAACGATACATTTGGTGATCTCCTCTACAAGCACCCCGATTGCTGCCAGCGATCCTTCTCGTTCTTCCGGTAGACCTTCACGCAATTCCGGTTTGGGACGACGAGGTAGAGCGGCCGTCCGTCTCCATTATTGGCGTCCTTCGCCGCGTTCTTGTCGTTCGAGCTGAAATTCACGTTGGCCGCATTCGTCATTTGCACGGTTTTCTTGGAGTCGATGACATCTTTGGAACTCGAACCGCATTGCACACCCTTGTCCCGGGGCCAAACGAAATGCGGATGCGAATGCCCGCCACCTCCCATACCCAACCCCAAACCGAGGGCGCACACGTCGCCCGCGTTTGGATTCTTTTCGGAATTGGTCGGGTAGTCCGTGTACAGGTAGTTCGATTCGTTCGTCCTCGAACTCCCGACGGTGACCGTGCCGTTGACGCAGGAATAGGCCTCGCCTTGCTCCCACGGATCCGCTTCAATCGACATTAGGCTCGATTTCGCCCGCGTGTCGTAGGCGTCTTGCGTGCAGGGCTTCGCGCAGTCGCCGTCGCCATCGGGATCCTCGTAGCCGGATTCGCACCCGCACTGCCCGTTCGAGCAGACGCTGTTCTTGCCGCACACCTTGCCGTGGCAGGGGTCGCGGACACACTTGAGCACCGGTTCCGGCTCGCCGGGGGTGCCGATGAGGCGGTGTGTTTCCCTGTAGCCGACATCGCATTGGCACTGGCCCCCGCTGCAGTGCGCGTTCTTCGGACAGGTCACGCCTTCGCAGGGATCCGGATTGCAGGTGCCGCCCGTCGACGATTCCCCGTGCTCGCACTTCTCGCAGGCTGTCCCGGCGGCGTTCGGAACCTCGCCGTCGCCGCAGCTCCGGCATTGCTGCTGGCCGCCGCCGACCTCGTCCGCCCCGCACTCGTAGACGCACTTCGACTGGCCGTTCGCGAATCGGCACTTCTTGCCGTCCGCGCACTTGCCGCAGGGTTCAAAGAGCTTGGTCACAGGCGCCCATTCGCCGACCGCTGAAGTATTCGGTTGCGAGGCCGATGAGCTGTCGCGAGAGGCGCCTGCGGATTTCAGGCGAATCAGATAGTCCTTCCAATGGGCTTCACGGTGCTCGCCGAGATCCCGCAAGAGTTCCCAAGTGTAGAGCCCGGTATCGTGCCCATCGTCGAAAATAGGGCGTATGGCGTAGTTGCCGACCAATTCGATGCGAGTGATGCCCACTGATCGCTTGCCGGTGACTAGAACGGCCTGCTCCGGCGTGTGTCCGCGCACTTCGGCAGAGGGCGAATAGACTCGCAGCAGCTCGCAGGGGAGTAGGTGAGTGGCTTGGTCGTCCCACAGGACTTCAAGCGTGCGCGACCTTCGGTGCAGGGTGATGTTGGAAGGGATGGCCGCCATGGCGGAGGGGTGCCTAAAGGATATACCTTGACAAGTTCAGTTGCGCCGATTGATTCCGCAGGAAATCACCAAATCGGGCATTGTACTTCACACCCCCGCCGGGCAGGAGGTTACTTCTGTGGAACGCTAACGCTCTTGGTCAATTGACAATGACCTCCTCAATTCCGCCTTGCGGCATCTCGTCGGCCGTGGCTCCGGCGCGCCTGCGCTCTTCGATGCGCCGCAGTGAGGCTTGCGGGTCGCAGCGCATTGACGGGTCGGCGGGACGCGCGGCCAGGTCGGCGTAGATCGACCACGCCTCCTCCGGCGCGCTTCGCTCCAGCGTCCCGGCCAACCCGCAGCGGGCGGCGACGTTGCCGGGATCGAGGCGGGTCGCCCTGCGCAGGGATTCGATCCGCTCGGGGCCTTCGAGGAAGCCCTCCGCGTGCACCCGCAGGTGCTCCGAGGACTTCAGATGGTCGGGGTAGCTGTCGAGAACGGTTTGCAGGTGCGCGAGCGCTTCGCGCTCCTCTGACCCCCCGCCGCCGCCAATAGGCAGCCGGGTGTCCGATATCAGCCGGATGGCGCCGTCGAGCGGACGAAGGATGTCCGGGGGCAGCGGATCGCCCAGGGCGGCCGATTCCGCCGCCAGCCGCTCCATCGCTCCGGTACAGAGATTCTCAAGGTCGAGCTCGAACACCGCCCGGTCGCACAGCAGCTCGAGAGCCGCCTCGCGGCGTTCGAACCCCAGGCTGTCGAGCCCCAGGTCCCCGCGCACCCGCGCGCGGATTTCCTCGGCCGTTTCTTGATTCCCAGCTTCAAGAGCGACCGCGTATATGAGTGCCGCGGCACTTGCTCCCTCGCCGGAAGACCGAGCCATCTCGTAGAAGGTGTTCAAGTGGTGCAACAGCATCTCGACATCCATCTTGATCCCGAAACGAACCCTCCAGCTCAAGCGCTTCAGTCCGGCACGATGCCGGGGGTGCTGGGGATCCGCTTCCAGAGACCGCAAAAGCAGCGTGAGGGATTCCTTCTGGTTTGCCGCGCAGACTGATCGGATCTGTAGGGCATCCGGGTTGCTCTTGGGCAGCGCCTCGGCGAACGGAATGGCGGCGGAACAATAGTCCCCGTCGCCACCGAACCACCTGGCGGCCCGGAACAACGCTAAGCGTTCCTCCGGCGTCGGGTCCCGCACGCCTTCAAGCTTCGCGACGAGCGCCGCGCAGGATAGTTCCGCACGGCGGCTACCCTCGCCCAAACGTTGATTGAATTCCCGGCGGGTGATGAGGTGCCGCACCGAAAACGCATGACCAACAGCCGCATGTGCGCAGGACCGGTAGAACTCGGCAGAGGGATCGGCGAGAACCGCATCGCACCATGAGAGCACCAGCGCGAATAGCGGAATGCGAAATGATCGGACCAGACCGTATTGGAAACGATTTCTCAAACGATGCATTTGGTTGTCTCCTCTACAAGCACCCCGATTGCTGCCAGCGATCCTTCTCGTTCTTCCGGTAGACCTTCACGCAATTCCGGTTTGGGACGACGAGGTAGAGCGGCCGTCCGTCTCCATTATTGGCGTCCTTCGCCGCGTTCTTGTCGTTCGAGCTGAAATTCACGTTGGCCGCATTCGTCATTTGCACGGTTTTCTTGGAGTCGATGACATCTTTGGAACTCGAACCGCATTGCACACCCTTGTCCCGGGGCCAAACGAAATGCGGATGCGAATGCCCGCCACCTCCCATACCCAACCCCAAACCGAGGGCGCACACGTCGCCCGCGTTTGGATTCTTTTCGGAATTGGTCGGGTAGTCCGTGTACAGGTAGTTCGATTCGTTCGTCCTCGAACTCCCGACGGTGACCGTGCCGTTGACGCAGGAATAGGCCTCGCCTTGCTCCCACGGATCCGCTTCAATCGACATTAGGCTCGATTTCGCCCGCGTGTCGTAGGCGTCTTGCGTGCAGGGCTTCGCGCAGTCGCCGTCGCCATCGGGATCCTCGTAGCCGGATTCGCACCCGCACTGCCCGTTCGAGCAGACGCTGTTCTTGCCGCACACCTTGCCGTGGCAGGGGTCGCGGACACACTTGAGCACCGGTTCCGGCTCGCCGGGGGTGCCGACAAGGCGGTGTGTTTCCCTGTAGCCGACATCGCATTGGCACTGGCCCCCGCTGCAGTGCGCGTTCTTCGGACAGGTCACGCCTTCGCAGGGATCCGGATTGCAGGTGCCGCCCGTCGACGATTCCCCGTGCTCGCACTTCTCGCAGGCTGTCCCGGCGGCGTTCGGAACCTCGCCGTCGCCGCAGCTCCGGCATTGCTGCTGGCCGCCGCCGACCTCGTCCGCCCCGCACTCGTAGACGCACTTCGACTGGCCGTTCGCGAATCGGCACTTCTTGCCGTCCGCGCACTTGCCGCAGGGTTCAAAGAGCTTGGTCAGGTTGATGCAGTACACGACCTTGTACAGGCTGTAGTCCCAGACCACGACGTGGCCAACGACCACACAAAGCCACAGGTCGGCCTTGGATGGCCCCGAAGCGTTGGGGCCCGCCTTCGGCAAGGCTTTGAGGTCCGATTCCCAAGCGCACTTGGCTTTTCCGCTGTGCGTTACCAGCTTCGCGCCCGGCGGACAGGACACGCCCGCGCTGTTCGCGGAAGGCTCCGCATTCGTCTCAGAGGGCGGTTCGGCCGCCTTCAGGGTTTGTTCGTAGCCGGTGTCCGGCAAGCCGTCTTCGGCAGCTTGGGCGGAGCAGCTCAAGAACAGAATCAGTACGATGCCGACAGGATGTCTTGCTAGGGTAGGCATGCTCGCGCACATCCAAGTCGTTTCAGCACAGCGGTCCGGGTATGGGCAAACAAAGCAGCCGCAGCACGGCCGCAACGCGCCGGGCAGGGTCACGGACTTGCGATCACTTCGGCACACTTGGCGATGGAACCCAAAGCCTCACAATATTGCCGTAAATCAATCCCATACACGCCAACTATAGGCGCAGAGATTACGCTTGTCAACAAGTTAATATAACCTAACTTTTGTAGAGCTGACGACAAAATAAGCGAAGGGATACCGACTTCTGGAAACTTGTGGGACAGCACATTGGGAACAAGTCCATATCGCGAAAATCGAACGCTTAGAGATTTGTCGAATATAACCGCGGAGTTTTTTCGCTTCTTTTTGCTCGCTTTCAAGCTCCCCAGTTCAAAGGCTTACCAGCGGATCCACGTCGATCATCCAGCGCACACCGCCAGGCTTGCGAGTTGGTATATTTTGTTCGAGGTGGGATAGCGTTGCGTGTAGGGCGGTGCGGTGGTTGGCCAATAGCACGCAGGAGAATCGGTACCGGTTGGCGAGCTTCGGCGTGGGGGCGGGCATTGGCCCGAGTACTTGGGCGCCGCGCACTTGCGAGGCGATGCGCGCGAGTTCCGCAAGCCATTCCCGAGCCGCGGCTTCCCTGAGGCTGTCGGTGCGAATCAAAGCCAGCTTGCCAAAAGGCGGCAGTCCGGTCGCCTTTCGCTCCCCAAGCAGCCGCTCCGCGAAGACTTCATAGCCCTTTGCGGCGAGCAGGTTGAGGGCCGGATGCTCGGGGTGCAGAGTCTGAATGACAACCTCTCCCGGCAGCTCGGCTCGACCTGCCCGTCCAGCGACCTGCAAAATGATCTGCGCCGTGTGCTCTGGTGCACGAAAGTCGGGGCTGGTAAAGCCCGCGTCGGCGCCAAGCACCCCCACTAGGGTGATATCGGGGAAGTGATGTCCCTTCGCAAGCATCTGCGTGCCCACGAGTACGGCGGGTCGTCCTCGCGGGACTTCTGAAAGCTTGGCGGCGACCTGGCGACCTCGTACCACATCCCGGTCGATGCGCAGCACCGGCACTTCGGGGAAGCGCTCGGTGACATATTCAGCGACCCGTTGCGTTCCGGCACCGAAGGGCAGCAGGTCCGTGCCACGGCACTCCGGACAGGCGAGGATTGGCTTGGTTTCGCGTCCGCAATGGTGGCAGCGAAGACATTTTGGCGTCTGATGCAGGGTCATCGGCCATTCGCAGGCGGGACACTCGGCTTTCCAGCCACACTCGGTGCATTGCAGCACCGGCGCAAATCCGCGCCGGTTAATGAAAAGCAGTACCTGCTGGCCGCGATCAAGGTGTGCCTGCATGTGGCGAAGGAGTTCGGTACCAATGCCGGCCCGATGGCTGGCGAGGCGCTCACCGCGTATATCGACGAGCTTGAGTTTCGGTAGCCGGGCGCCCGCCGTGCGCTTGCCGAGGCGCAGGAGTTTGTAGCCGCCTTTCTGGCTGTTGACCATCGATTCCAAGGACGGCGTTGCCGAACCGAGTATCAGCGGGATGCGCAGCATCTGCGCACGCTTCACTGCGAAGTCGCGCGCCGAATAGGCGAATCCGCTCATCTGCTTATAGGAGGCATCATGTTCTTCATCCACCACGATGAGGCCAAGCCTTGAGAAGGGCGTAAAAACGGCGGATCTCGTGCCGATGAGCACTTGGGCTTCACCGCACTCCGTGCGCAGCCATGAATCTTGACGTTGGCGGTCTGTCAGATCGGAATGGCTGACGACCACCCTTTCAAATCGACGCTCGAATCGTGCCACCGATTGCGGGGTCAAGCCGATCTCCGGGACTAGGACGAGCGCTTGATATCCACGTCTGAGTACTTGATCGATGGCCTGCAAATAGACTTCGGTCTTGCCGCTGCCGGTGACGCCCATGAGTAGGAAAACTTCGAACCCACACGCCGCGCGAATCGCATCTAATGCGGTGGCCTGCTCCTCATTCGGACTGTGCGCGGGTTCGGCCTGCCATGCCGCGTTTGATGGTGCGGCGGGTTGTTTGCGCTTCGTTCGCTTTCCGCGTTTGAGGCCGGGAGGTAAGGCGCCGAAGAGGACTTCGCCGACCGGGTGGTGGTAATAGTCGGCCGCCCAGAGCAGCAGCGACATCATCTCTTCGGAATGAACAGGTGTCTCGCGAACGATTTCTTGAATCTTCTTGAGGTCGGGAAAGGAGTCGCCTGTGTCGGCGCGTTTGACACACACTCCGAGCGTCTTGGAGTGTCCGAAGGGGACACGGAGCAATGATCCTGGTTCGGGAGGCGGCATATCTTCAGGGGTGAGATAGTCAAACAGCCGACGAATCGGTCGATTCACGGCGACTTTTACGACTGTGCCTTGGCGAGCTTGATCGCTCACGAGCTTGCACCCTGGGGGTCAGAATCAGTACACTTTAACCCTCGGCAGTTGGCCCCGCATACCCACGGGGCACCAGAGTGCAACAAGGAGAAGGGATTTCCGTTCATGGCGCGTATAACCGTTGAAGATTGCTTGGAAAACGTTGATAACCGTTTTGAACTCGTGTTGACCGCGACGCGCAGGGCCCGTCAGCTTGCCCAGGATGGGGCGCGAGCACTTATTGAAGTCAAGAATGACAAGCCCACGGTGACCGCGCTTCGCGAAATTGCCGAAGGCCTGATCGACGAAGAGGTGATGGACAACCAAGATCAATTGATCATGTCTCATCGCGAACAGACGATGCAGGTGACGGCCTCTTATGGGCTTGGAGATGGAAGCAGCGACGAATTATGATTCTGCTCTGAATAAGTCCGTTTGTGGACTTATTCAGACTCGCGAAACAAAATTGCGATTTTGTTTTGCTCGCGGGTTCAATGCCTGACGGAATCGAACTTGGCGGCACATCCATGTGCCGCACGGCAAGTCCTGATCTTGAGGACTTGCCTCATTCTCATTTCCACACCCAGCTGGCGACGCGCGCTTCGAAAGAGTCGGTCGCCGCGCCCACATCCATAGATTCGCTGGCGGATGCGGCCGGCCTCTACTTGCCGACCGAGCAGGTGACGCAAATCCGCAAGGCGCACGAGTTTGCCGAGAATGCGCATGAGGGCCAGTTTCGAACGACCGGCCATCCCTATATCTCTCACCCGCTCGCGGTTGCCTCAATCTTGGTGGACATGCACTTGGACCACAAGTGCATCATCGCCGCGCTCTTGCATGATGTGGTTGAAGACACCAAGGCGACCCAATCCATGGTCAATCGCCACTTTGGAAGGGAAGTCGGCTACTTGGTGGAGGGGGTGAGCAAACTCGGCAACATCCACCTGTCGCATCACGAAGCACAAGCGGAGAACCTTCAAAAGATGATCTTTGCCATGTCACGAGACATTCGCGTGGTGCTCGTCAAAATGGCTGACAGACTGCACAACATGCGAACGCTCGCGGTACTCCCTACTGCCAAGCGCCACCGTATTGCCGAGGAAACGTTAGAGATTTACGCCCCTTTGGCGCGACGGCTCGGCATGCACGGCATCATGGCGGAACTGGAGGATTTGAGCTTCGAGAACATGCATCCCTTGCGCAGCGCCTGCGTACGCCGGGCGCGCGAGAAGTTTGCCTTGAATCGAAAGTTCGTGCTCAAGAAGATCACCGATCGCCTCACCAAGGCGATTCGCGGCACCGGCATCAACGCGAAGATCTTCGGCCGCGAAAAGCACCTCTATTCGATCTATCGAAAAATGAAGGATCGGCACAAATCCTTTCGCGAGATCATGGATGTCTATGGTCTGCGCATCGTGGTTGACAGCGTTGATGATTGTTACAGGACGCTCGGCGTCGTGCATCGCGAGTACAAACCTTTCACCGACCGCTTCAAGGACTATGTGGCCATCCCAAAGTCGAATGGGTATCAGTCGCTGCACACGACCCTGTTCGGCTTGGATTCCATTCCCATCGAAGTGCAAATACGCACCCATGAAATGGACGATATCGCCGACCACGGTATCGCCCGGCACACCAAGTACACCTCGAACGGAAGCTCGTCTCCAGGCCAAGACCTTTCCGAGCGCTGGTTGCAGGAGGTGTTGGAACTGCGCGAGGATGCTAAGGGCAACTATGACTTTGTCGAGTCACTCAAGTCCTATCTCTTTCCGGAGGAGGTGTACGTATTCTCTCCGGACGGCGACATCTACGCCTTGCCGAGCGGCGCCTCTCCGATTGATTTCGCCTATGCCGTACACACCGATATAGGAAACACCTGCGTCGCCTGCCGAATTGATCGCGCCTTGGCACCCCTCAATACACGTCTTGAGGCTGGCCAAACCGTGAACATCATCACGGCCGACAACGCTTCTCCGAGTCCTGATTGGCTGAATTACGTCATCACCAACAAGGCGCGCGCCGGTATTCGTCAAGCATTGCGCTCCAACCGGCGCTCGGCAGCCATCGCGCTCGGCACCAAACTATTGAATCAATCTCTGGCACACGCCAATACACACATACGCAATCTTGATTTTCGTCGCTTGCGCAAAGTGGTGCGGGGCTTGGGATTCAGCAGCGTGAAGGATTTGCTTGCCGCCATAGGTCGTGGCGAACATACCGGCTATGCCGTGGCGGGGCGACTGCTTGAACACACGGATCCCGACTATTCGGCGGTGCCGGTAGAGATTTCCCAAGCCGTCGGCATCAGCCAGCGAGATCATTTGATCATTAGTTTTGCGCGCTGCTGCTTTCCCGTTCATGGCGACTCCATCGTCGGACACATCTCTCATCAGCGTGGATTCGTAGTGCATCGCGAGAGCTGCCCTAATTTGGTTGAGATTCGCAGACGGGCGGCTGATGAGCTCACTCCCGCGAAGTGGATTGGCTCTCCAGACAAGGAGTTTCCGGCGAGCCTCAAATTGGAAGCGGCCAATGATTCCAACGCGCTATCGGATTTGGCTGTGGCCATGCGTCAAGTGGGTGCGACCATCAAGAGTTTGAAAGTCGAAGGCGATGCGGAAGAACATGCGCTGGTGGACATGGAGGTGTCCGTGCGTGGTCTTGCACAGCTCAATCGGCTGATTCGTCGCATTGCGGCAACACCGAGTGTCAAGGAAGTAAGGAGAGCGTTTCGATGAGCACTGTCAGCGATCAGCGTGAGGAAATACGCACCGAGGCGGCACCGGCACCGGTGGGTGCCTATTCGCAAGCCATCAGGGCGGGCAACCACATTTACGTATCGGGCCAAGTTCCCTTGGTGCCCGGAGCATCCACTCTGATAAGCGAAGACGTGGAGGCCCAGATTCATCAGGTATTCAAGAATCTGGCTGCGATCATCGAGGCGGCTGGTGTGACTTTTTCGCAAGCGGTCAAATTCACCGTCTATTTGCGCGACCTCGCGGATTTTCACCGCGTCAATCGAATCATGGCGGAATACGTGCCGAAACCCTTTCCGGCCAGGGTTGCCATTCAGGCTGCGGCACTGCCCTTGGGTGCGGCTGTTGAAATCGACGCGATTCTTGTCTGCTAGTTAGCTTTCGAAGGATTGCTCCATAGACCTTTTCGAACTTCAAAAAGCGCCTGTCACCTCGCTCAAGCAGGTAGGCAAGTCGACTGCTGCTCAGCTCGCTCGCCTTGAGATTCACAACTGCCTAGACCTCCTGCTGCATCTGCCCCACAGATGGCAGATCCGCACCCGCTACCAGCCATTCAGCGAATTGCGCGCCAATCAAGAATGCCTTGTGCTCGGAAGGGTTGCCCACTCGCAGGTGCTGCCCTCCGGGCGGCGCAGTTGGGAAGTTCGCCTCATTGATGATGAGGGCGCGATCACGCTCCGCTTCTTCCATTATTCCGATTACCAGCGTAGGCAGGTCTCCATTGGCAATTGGATGCGTTGTTACGGCGTGGTGCGTATCGGGCCGAGGGGTCTGGAAATGATCCATCCGGAATATCTCGTGTCGAGGGCGGACATCCCCCCGCCTCCGGATGAGTGCGATGCACCCGTGTATCCGCTCACGGCAGGACTCACCCAAAAGAAGCTGTTCAAGCTCATGGCACAGGTGCTGTCCGGATTCTCGGGCGAAGGCTGGCCGAACTTTGAACTGAGTGCACCACTCGACCTAGGTGCGATTCAAGCCTTGCGGCTGCTCCACCAGCCTCCGCCGGGCGTGTCGGCGGAGGCGCTCACGGCTGCGCGCAGCCGACTAGCCATTGAAGAGTTGGCGGCGCATTTGATGAAGTCTATTGGCGAACGCAAGCGGCTGGCCGAAGCGCCCGCTATTCCCCTGCCGCGCGGCCCGGAGCTTGGTCGGCAAATGCTGCAAAGGCTCGGATTCCAGTTGACCTCGGCGCAATCGAGCGCGCTCAAGGTGATTCTTCCCGAATTGGAGCGCCCCCACGCCATGCTTCGCCTATTGCAGGGCGATGTTGGGTCGGGCAAGACGGTGGTGGCCGCGTTTGCCGCGCTGCGTGCTGCCGAAAACCGGCATCAGGCGGCCATCATGGCGCCAACCGAGATGCTGGCGGAACAACATTTCGATACCTTTGTTGCTTGGCTCGCTCCATTGGGGGTGAATGTTCGTCTATTGACGGGGTCGATTGTCGGAAAGCCGCGCGCCTCCGCGCTTGCCGATATCAGCAGCGGACATGCGCATGTCGTGGTGGGAACCCATGCGCTTTTCCAGGCAGATGTCGAATTTGATTCGCTCGCTCTGGTGATCATTGACGAGCAGCATAGATTTGGGGTCTATCAACGATTGGCGCTGAAATCCAAGGGCATGCAGCCGCATCAATTGATCATGACCGCAACGCCGATTCCGCGCACCCTTGCCATGAGCATGTATGCTCACATGGACCATACGGTGCTTGACGAGTTGCCCCCCGGGCGCAAGCCCATATCGACGACGCGCTTGGATCAGTCCCGCAGGGGTGATTTGGTGCGGCGTGTGCGTGAATCCTGCCGCAATGAACGTCAAGCCTATTGGGTGTGTACGCGCATTGAAGAATCCGAGGAAGAGGATATTCGCGATGTGCAGAACACGGCCGAGGATCTACGCGCGCGATTGCAGGGCATGCGCGTGGAAGGGCTGCATGGTCGCATGAATACCAGTGAGAAGCAGGAGGTGATGGACCGGTTTCGTGCTGGAGAGATTCGCGTATTGGTCGCCACCACAGTGATCGAAGTGGGTGTGGATGTTCCAAATGCCTCTTTGATGATCATTGAGAACCCGGAACGTCTCGGCCTCGCGCAGCTACATCAGCTTCGCGGCAGGGTCGGTCGCGGCGCGGTGGACAGCCACTGCGTGCTCTTGCACGGAGAAGAGATTTCCGAGCTTGCGCATCGACGGTTGGAAGCCATGATGCAAACCAACGATGGATTTCTGCTCGCGGAGAAAGACCTTGAGCTGCGTGGCGAGGGGGAAATCACCGGCACGCGCCAGAGCGGACTCGCCCCCTATCGTGTCGCCGACCTCCGCCGCGATAGACGATTATTGGAATCGGCGTTGGCAACAGCGAAGCGATTGATGGAGGAAGATCCGGCGCGAGCCGCATTGCTTGAAGGTCTCTGGGTGCGCGGTGCTTCGGATGTGACCACCGTGTGAAGCCGCAGGCCAAGCGTGCAGGCAGTCGCGGCGACGAACGGGTCGCTTCTTCCATGAGAGAGGAGGATTCCCCTCGGGTCAACTCCTGATGCCGAGGTCTGTTTGCGTGCGCACTATGCCTTCGCGCAGGATATCGACGATTTGATCTATCTCTTCGCGGCTCAGGGTCAGTGCCGGTGACATGACATTGAGGTGCGTCAGCGGCCGAACGATGAGCCCGAGTGCTTCGCAATGGTTCGAGACCTGCTTGCCGATGTTCATGGACTCTGGAAAGATCTCGCGCGTCTCCTTGTCGGCCACAAATTCAACGCACATCATCATCTTGCGTCCGCGCACGTCGCCGACCAAAGGCAGTTCTGCGAGTTCTTCGAGTCGCGATTCAAAGTAGAGGCCGACCTCGCACACATGGTCGAGAGTCGCCTCGCGCTCGATGATGTCTATCACCTTGAGAGCCGCAGCGCAGCACACGGGATGGCCTGAATAGGTAAACCCATGTGCGAATACCCGTTCCGGATCACCCTTGCTGATGGTCCCGTGGATCTCGTCCGAATAGATTGTGGCGCCGAGCGGGAGATACCCGGAGGTGATGCCTTTGGCGCAGGTGATGATGTCCGGCTCGATGCCAAACTCCCCGGAACTCGCAAACCAATGGCCAACCCGACCGAAGGCGGTCACCACTTCGTCGGCGATGTAGAGCAGGTCATGCTTGCGGCAGAGTTCGAAGGTGCGGCGGTTGTAGTCCTTGGGAGGCACGATCACGCCTCCAGATCCCAAGATGGGTTCGGCGATGAAGGCGGCGACTTTGGCAGCTCCGAGCTCAAGAATCTTATCCTCGAGTTCGTCGACGAGTAGGTCGCAGAACTCGTCTTCACTGATGCCGGACGGTGCTCTATAGTAGTTTGGGCAGGAAACAAAGTGAATGGTGTCGGTGATGTATTCGAGCTCTTTGATGTGATCTCTTCCGCTCAAGGAGGCGGAGAGGTAGGTGCTGCCGTGATAGGCTTGGCGGCGAGAAATGAAATGTCGCTTTTCTGGGAGTCCGCGAGAAGACTGATAGAAGCGAACGAGGCGTGCGGCGGTATCCACGGCGGTCGAGCCGCCAGTCGAAAAGATGCTGCGATTGAGGTTTCCTGGCGCCAGTTCGGACAGCTTTGCCGCAAGTTCGGTCGTGCGAACGCCGCCCATGTCCACAAAAGGGTTGGCGTAGGCGAGTTCTTTGACCTGCGAGGCAATCGCCTCGGCCATGTCCTCTCTGCCCAAGCCAAGGTTGGTGCACCACAGCCCGCCCACTGCATCGAGATACCACTTGCCATTTGCATCCTGAATATAGGCGCCTTGACCCTTTTCGATGAGCAGCGCCCCTGTCTGCTCAAACGAATCGAAATGTTGCCAAGGGTGTAACAAGTGAAGGCGGTCAGCTTCCCAGAGTTGCTGTGCTTCGTTATGGAGAGGTCCCGGCATATCGATTCCCTTGGTAAAGTGAGTGCGCTTGGTTTCGTAAAACGAAACCTTCGTTGCTATTCAAGTCTGTCTTTCGGACCTACAGGAGTTGCTTGAGAACGAGACTAAGCGTCCAACTCTCGAAGGTGCCAAAATCCAAGTCTGCAAGGAAGGGCGTCACGCCGTCGGAAGTGACTGGGGCGTGACTGCGAACAGTGTCCCAAAGCTTGTCTTCTTCTTCGAATGCCTTGAATCTTGCCCAACGCAACTTGGCACCGATCAAGGTTGTATCGCCAATGGCATAGTCCACGCCAAGGGCTAGTTGGAATCCGAAGACCCTATCCCCGAACGATGTATCCATCGAGCTCATGGTGCCTGCGGCAGCGGCACGCCATTCTTCGGGGCCGAACTGCGCGAGATCATTTCTGCGCAACAGGCGATTCCCGTACTGCCCTTCGATTTTGCCAAGACCTACGCCGAGACCCACATAGGGTGTCCAGACCGAACCGCCGCGAAAATCGTAGTAGAGATTAAGGAAGATTTGCTGATTGGTAAAACCGGAAATCCCTTCCGAGGGCGGTAGCGAGGTGTCCCACTCGCTGTCCTTGGTGCCCAAGGCGGCATTGCCCGCAGAGCCGAGTTGGATGCGACGCCAGTCCCTGCCTTGGGTTTGATGCAGGTACTCACCCTCAACGCGCAGCTTGCCAAGTCGATATCCCATCTGCATCCCGCCGACAAAGCCCGCCTCCAAGTCGAAGCTGTTGCCCCACATTTCCTGCCAATCGTTGTGCGTACAGCTCGCGTCGTTGGGCGCCGAACTCGGATCGGAGTACAGAAGCCGGTCACATCGAGTTGGGTGATTCACTCCGGAAAGCCTGGTATCCAAGCTGTCCGATTGCGAGAAACCGGCCTCCAATCCCAGATAGAAGCCCGAGTCTTTAGCCATGAGTTGCACCGGTAGGAATCCTGCGAACAGACTCAAGGCCCAGTAGCCTATGTGCGCCTTAAGGCTTGGATGGGTCATCATCCCTCCCTTTTGTACAGGTTCTCTCACAGATTCCAAGTCTACCTGAGCGGGTAGTGGTGTGCGGACCGCCGGATTGGGCGCGGAGACAGGCCTCGATGTCGCGCAGGCTTGAGCGGTGGGTGAGCTGGGCGAACGCCATGCACCTGTACTGCGCGTAACGAGCATTCTGAATATCAGGTTTTAGCCTCTAGGACAGCACACTAGGGCAACCTGCGCTTGCATTGTCGGCTCTGTTACCTACCCAACCTCCATAGGCAAACACTCATCACTCGCCCATTCGGAGAGCGAGCCGTCGTAAACCCGCACATCATCTCTGCCTACGAGCTTGAGGGCGAAGGCGTCGATGGTTGCGGAAATGCCTGCGCCACAATAGGCGATGGTGCGGGGCACTTTGAACATGCCGTTCATCTCCATCGCCGAGACTATGTCGTCCGCATTTTTGAAGTGTCCGTCGCGCAGCAGTGAGTCGTATTCAACATTGATGCTGCCGGCGATGTGCCCAGCGCGTCCGTAGGGTGACTTCGCTGTTCCCGCGTGAAGTCCATTTGGAAGCGCGTTGACCGTACACACCTCCTCATCGCCGATAGCTTCGAGCACCTGACGCTGGTCGGCCCACATGGACTTGTCGAGACCGACCGTGAAATCGCCCGGAGGATACTCGGATTCGCCGGGTGTGAGCCTGCCACCCACCATGCGCCAAGCCTCAAGACCTCCATCCAGAACACTGACCCGCTGATGTCCGCAGGAGTGCAGCATCCACCAAGCGCGCGTTGCCCACATCACATGCGACGCGCTGTACAGAACCACCTGACTGTCCGCGCCGATACCTGCCTTGCGATAGGCTTCTTGCAGTGCTTCGGCTGACGGAAGCGTGAATCCCAGTTCGCTGCTTGAATCGGAAAACACGGACACGAGATCCATGAACCCGCTGCCGGGAATCGAGCCTCGGCGCCACGCTTTTTCACCTGAAACTGCGGTAAATCCGCTCATGGTTCGCCTGATCTCTACCGAACAATCGTAGATGCGAAGGGTGGCATCCCCTGCTCGCAGCTGCTTAAGGAGCGCCTCGGCGCGCATCAAGTATTCGGGGTGTGTGTAGTCCATTGGGTTCCTCCCTAGGCTGCGCTGACCCCGAGGTCGCTTGGAGTCGTGAATGTGATGCGAATTTCGGGGCAATTGTGCCAGTCCGCGAAGCGTTTGAGTGCTCTTTCGAACAAATCGCGAAACCGCGCCATGTCCTTTGGCGGGTGCTCAAGGCACAGATGCTTGACTTCGAAGACGCCTCGCTCGCGGTGCGCCTTGCAGTCGGCGCGCCCAACGAATCTGTCGCCAAACAGAATGGGCAAACAGAAGTATCCGAATCGGCGATTGTTTAGTTCAACATAGCATTCGAGCGCATAGTCAAAGCCGTACAAGTGTCGGGTTCTTCGCCTGTGGATGAGGGCGTTGTCGAAGGGAGAGAGGAATCGTACGTGATGCTGCGCCAGACGCACGGACGCATCAAGGCGCTCGGCGCAAGCGTAGTAGGGCGTTCCTTCAATCACGAGCTTGACCAAGTGTCCGTCGGCCTTTCGGTCATTCAGGATTGTCAGCACCGCTCGGCGCAAGGCGTTGTCCCGCCGCAAATGGACCACTTCCGACACGCCCACAAGCCCGTGGGCGCGAAAGGCCGTGGCCACAAGGTGTTCGGCGAGCGCCTCAGTTGACGGCATGCGTGTTTCGATGCCGGTGGGAATCGCCCGTTCGGGAAGTTCGTAGGATTTCTCGAATCCATCGCGCCCCACCACAATGAGGTCTCCCTGCATTTGCAGTTGCGCCAGTGCGCGTTTGATGGGTCCAAAGTCCCACCATCCGGCACCACGCCCCTTGGGCCGCTTGCTGCCCAATTCCCTCGCCTTGAGCGGGCCTTCAAGTCTGATTCGCTCTGTGATCCCGCGCAAGACTCGCGCATCCTCGTCGAGTCCCCAATGGCGCTTGCCGTTCTTGACCGCATGCATGCGCGGCAGAGCGAAGCGGAAGTCTCGCATGGGCAGATAGGAGGCGGCGTGGAACCAATACTCGAACACCTTGCGCCGCTCTATCAATCGGTCGAGGTGAGATGGCGAAAAGTCAGGCACGCGATTCCAAAGGGTATGCAGATGGGCCCGGTTGATGACTGAAATCGCGTCGATCTGCACATACCCCAAGTGTTCGATGGTGCGTTGCGTGCCCGCAAGTCCGCGACCGAATGGCCACTGCCTAGTCAGACCCTGGGCGGAGAGCGCGATGCGTCTGAGCTTTGCGGCTGATGCCATGACCTCGCTCATGGCGACAAATTGCCTGCAACTCTACACGAGCAGGAAAGTCCCGAAGCGAATCCGTAGAATGTGCGCTGCTCTTTTTCTTGGGTTCGCGCGTGCTTCGTCTTCTTATTGTCTTCTTTGCCCTGCTGTGTTGTGCGTCGGCCGCATGGCCGGAATCTGACCGGGTCACGGGAACCCGCGGCGTGGTGTCATCAAATTCGATTCTGGCCTCCGAAGCCGGCGTGCGAATGATCGAAATGGGTGGCAATGCGATTGATGCCGTGGTCGCGACGGGTTTTGCGCTTGCCGTGACCCATCCCTCGGCAGGCAATCTTGGCGGCGGCGGCTTCATGGTCATTCGCCTCGCCGACGGGAGTTTTGTCAGCAACGACCATCGCGAGACCGCACCGGCGTTGGCCGAGCGGGACATGTTCGTAGATGCCGACGGCAAGATGATCCCGGAGATCTCGACGCAATCTCACCTTTCGTCAGGTGTGCCCGGCACGGTCACGGGGCTCATTGACGTGCTGGAACGCTATGGCGAGCTTTCGCTCGAGCAGGTGATTGCGCCGGCGATCGCACTGGCAAAAGAGGGCTTTCCCTTAAGCGAATCACTTGCCGCAAGCATCAAGCGCAATCTTGAGAGACTCTCGCGTTTCCCTGCAGGCAAGGCCAAATTCAGCAAAGAAGGCAGTGCCTACCTAGCCGGCGAAATCTGGCGTCAGCCCGAACTTGCGGCGACCCTAAAACGTATTGCCCGTGAAGGAAAAGCCGGTTTCTACGAAGGTGAGACGGCTGACTTGATCGTTGCCGAGATGCAGCGAGGTGGTGGTCTCATATCACATGAGGACTTGACCAGCTATGAATCGGTCTGGCGAGAACCGCTGGTTGGCACCTACGGTCCCTATCGCATTCATTCCATGCCGCCGCCGTCATCGGGAGGGGTGTTGCTGATTCAAATGCTCAATATGCTGGAAGGTAGAAAGCTTGGTGAACTCGGCTGGAACAGTCGTGATGCGGCGCATGCGGTCATCGAAGCCGAGCGCCGCGCCTACGCGGACCGCGCAACGCATCTTGGCGATCCCGACTTCTACCAGGTGCCGATGGCCAAACTCCTTGATCCAGACTACGCGGCGGAGCGTTTCGCCGATTTCAACCCGGAAAGCGCGACGCCTTCGATCAAGGTGCAGGCGGGCATTTGGAACGAGGGCGCGGACACCACCCATGTGTCGGTCATAGACGGTGAAGGCAACGCCGTTGCCTACACCACCACCATCAATCTTGGCTATGGGTCGAAGATTGTGGTGGACGGGGCCGGTTTTCTCCTGAACAATGAAATGGATGATTTCGCGGCGGCACCGGATGTGCCCAATGCTTTTGGCTTGCTCGGCAATGAAGCCAATTCCATCGCGCCCGCGAAGCGTATGCTGAGTTCCATGACCCCGACGATTGTGACCCATGAGGATGACGATATGATTTTCGTTACCGGGTCACCGGGCGGAAGTACCATCATCACGACAGTCATGCAGGTGGTGCTCAATTTCATTGAATACGGCATGTCGCCGGGGAAAGCGGTGGCCGCGCCGAGATTTCATCATCAATGGATGCCTGACCGCGTCATCTACGAAGATGGCGCCTTGAATGAGGAGGTGCTCGACGCGCTTCAGGCCATGGGGCACCAGAACTTCGTGTCGTTGCCGGAAGCCTTCAGGGGAATTGGCTGCGCAAACTCGGTATTTGCGCAAGATGCCACACTCGAAGGCTTCCCTGATCCGCGTCAGGATACGGGTGCGGCTGCATTGTAGGGAGAACAGGAATAGCGCATGGAGAAGGCATTCTGGCTGGAGCGCTGGCGCGAGCATCAACTCGGTTGGCATCGAGACGACGTCAATCCCTTGCTGACGGAATATTGGTCGAGACTTGAATTAAGGGCGGGGTCGAAAGTCTTGGTCCCCTTGTGCGGAAAGACGCTGGATATGGGCTATCTGGCCTCCTTGGGGCATGAGGTGCTCGGCTGCGAACTCTCCTCGATCGCGGTCAAGGAGTTTTTCGATGAGGCGGGAATTGCGTATGAGAGCATTCAAAAAGGGCCTTTTGTGCACCATCGAGGCGGCGCCATCACCATTCTCGAAGGGGATGTATTCGATCTTGACGCGTCCTTACTGAGCGGTGTTGCGGCGGTCTATGATCGGGGCGCACTGATCGCCTTGCCTGCCGATATGCGTGATCGTTACGTCGAACTCTTGATGCGCGCATTGCCTCAATCGGCACGCACCCTGCTGCTGTCGCTTGAATATGACCAGTCGCTGGCGGGCGGGCCGCCGTTTTCGGTGCCGGAAGCGCAGGTGCGGACGACTTATGCTGGAAGCCATGAGGTGACTCGGCTATTCTCCGAGGTGACCAGAGAGGTTCCGCCGAGATTCAGTGAGCTGGGGCTTGGCGGTTCTTCGAGCCCGGTGCGTCAAAAGGTGTGGAAGATCGTCAGGAGGTGAAGCGCATGACAGGTCCGGCAACCGACTCAAGCGACCGCAGTTGGTCCTCTCGACTCGTGTTCATCATGGCCGCCATAGGCGCGGCCGTTGGACTCGGCAATATCTGGAAGTTCCCTTACGAAGCGGGAACGGGTGGCGGCGGTGCCTTCGTGCTCGTCTACCTCTTGTGCGTGTTCTTCGTGGCGATTCCCATCCTCATCGGCGAATTGTTCATAGGGCGCATGGGTCGGCTCAGCCCGCCGCTCGCCGTTCGGGCTATCGCCGAGGAGCAGGGACGATCGCCCGCTTGGTCGATTGTCGGATGGATGGGCGTGACTGTGGCATTCGTGGTGTTGTCTTTCTACAGCGTGATTGCTGGTTGGGCCTTCGCCTACATCTTGAAGGCACCGAGTGGTTTCGCCGGTGATCCCGGCGAGAATCTCGGTGCGCTCTTGTCGAGCCCCGGAGAGATGATTCTCTGGCAGGCGGTGACGCTTGGCATTGCCGTGGCGATCGTCTCCGGTGGCATTCGTCACGGCGTGGAGCGAGCGGTCAAGTTCCTCATGCCGAGTCTGCTTGTGATGCTGATCATCATGATCCTCTATGCCGCGCTATATGGGAACTTCATGGCGGGCGCAGAGTTTTTGTTTGCCCCGGATTTCAGCAAGATCAGTGGCGAGGTGTTGCTTGAGGCTGTCGGTCAGGCGTTCTTCTCGGTCGGCGTGGCGGGAGGGCTGATGATGGCCTACGGTGCCTACATGTCGAAAGAGATTTCCATTCCGAGGAGTTCGGTGATTATCGGCAGTGCGGACACGCTTGTGGCGCTGCTCGCCGGTCTTATGATTTTCCCCTTGGTGTTCGCCTTCGGACTCGACCCGGCAGAAGGTCCGGGGCTCATCTATGTCTCGTTGCCGCACGCCTTCCAAGCCATGCCCGCGGGCGGCCTTATGGGCGCGCTGTTCTTCGCCTTGCTCGCCTTTGCGGCGATCACCACCATCATCGCGGCACTCGAACCGGTAGTCGCCTATTGCCAAGATCGGTTCTCTTTGAGTCGGCCAATGATCTCCGTACTTGCCGGTTCGGCCATTGGCCTGCTGGGCCTCGCGACCGTGTTTTCATTCAACATTTGGTCGCACATCAACCCGCTCTCCGGTCTCGGGACCTTTTCAGACCATACGCTCTTTGACCTGCTCGACTATGGCGTGACCAATGTGCTCATGCCCCTAGGGGGTGTCGGCATCGCCGTTTTCGTGGGTTGGCGCATCAAACCCGAAGTCCTGCAAGAAGAATTCGGAGAAAAGGGCGGCCGAGGCTTCTGGATCTGGCTGCAACTCATTCGTTACCTGGCCCCCATCGCGATACTTGCGGTGTTTTGGACGAACTTGAGTTGAGGTGCTGAAACTCATGGATGGCAATGCCACCGAAGTCGCCTACAACTTCGCACTCGCAAAACTGCTTCGGCTCGAAGGATTGAACGCCCAGGCAGAGCAACGCAGAAGGTTCGGAAATGTACGCGGTCAAGCTGACGTGCTCATCGATTTCGATGATTTTGCGACGGTAATTGAAGCGGAATTCGGCCATCCCGGCAAGAAAGATGCCGACAAGCGGTTCCCTGCCGATGCGCCGGCGGTTGTCAATGGGCTTGAGGTGCGCTTGGTCATTGCCCTTGGCTATCCCGAGCACCTTGCGAACCTGCCGGAGAGCGATGCAGAGTCCAATCTGACTGCGAGAAGTGACTTGAGGGTCGCCTATCGCTACTACGGGGAACCTTGGGGGGAAGAGTCTTCCACGTCAGTACCGAAACTTGCGGAAGTTCTGCGAAACCATTGGGTTCAAAGTGATAACGGCATAGGCATCGAGCAGGTTGTCGAGCAAGCTTCAGAGGCCATTAGGCTGGCCGGAGCGATCTTGGCGAAGACGGATTCGGACAACGAGAAGGATTCAGACGGTCCATCAACCAAGGCGCTCATCTGGCTGAACGCCCTGCTATTTCAAGAGTTGTTGGCGCGGCACTTCGATCATTCGTTGCTTCCTCCGCAACATGCAGACAAGAGAATACATCGCCCAGATCCGGAAGGCAGCGCGGGGCAATTGGCGTCCCAATGGATCGAGCTGCTTGAAATCAATTGGTGGCCTATCTTCCATATCGCCAAGGAAACTCTGAAGGCGACACCGGCACCGGCCAATGCGCAGGCACTCAGCGTTCTCAAGCGTGCCGCAGCGGAGATTGCCGAGACTGGTGCCATCCGAAGGCACGATGTGGCTGGGCGCATATTTCATCGCCTTCTGGATTCGCGCAAGTTTCTGGCGACCAACTACACGACGATTCCGGCGGCCATCATTCTTGCGGGTCTTGCCTTTGACGAGCGCAGCGAGACTTGGCTCGACATCGATTTCTCCAATCCGGAGAGCGTGAAAGAACTAAGGATCGTCGATCCGGCCTGCGGGAGTGGGACCCTTCTGATGGCGGCGACCCAGGAGATACTCAAACGTGCGCGCAAGGTTGGCGATACCAGCTTCGACGAGCGTGAAGTGATTCGTTCAGTGCTTGAGAACGCACTTTATGGATTTGATGTTGTGCCCGCAGCCGTGCATTTGGCGGCATCAACCTTGTGCATGGCAGAGGCGCGTCAGCTCATTCAGGACATGCAGTTGTCGAGATTGAGACATGAAGTAGTAGAGGGGCTGCCGAGACTGGGCAGCCTGGATTTCTTGAAGACGTCTCCGAGCAAGGGTTTCGCGAGGCCTCTTGGTTTGTTTGAAGAGGAGGGCATCTCCACGCGGGTGTCTGGCTCGGGAGAATATCGGGAACAGGTGGATATGCCAAAGCGATGTCATTTGGTGATCGCCAATCCTCCGTATTCGAGGGCTGGAGGTCCCGGGGACGCGAAGAATACCGATTGGAATCCTATTTTTGGCTCCGTACTTAATGGCGAAGATGCCCAACTGATGAAGTCCGCCTTGAAGAAGGCTTTAAGTCCGACTTCGGCGAGCATGTATGCGGGGCTGGGATCGGCTTTTGTAGAGCTCGCCGACCAGCATCTTGACCACAAGGGTCGACTCGCTTTCGTGCTGCCTGGAACATTGCTATCGGGCAGTCGATGGGCAAGCATTCGTATGCTCCTGCTGAGCAACTACTGCATCGATTGGGTGATTGTCAGCCACGATCCTCGGAATCGTACCAAGCGAGAAGGATTGCCGGGGCGAAGATGGATTGCCTTTTCTGAATCCACGCGTATCGCCGAAGTGCTCGTTGTTGCCACCAAGAATACTGAAGAGGCGCGAAATTCTCACAAGACTCGATTTGTCAATTTAATTCGCAATCCCGATGAGGCTCTTGAGGCGATCACGCTCACTCAGAGACTCTTGGCGTTGGATGAGGAGGGTATTTCGATGGAACCTTCCGCGATCAGGATTGGCGAGAGAAACTGGGGAAGCGCAGTCACCATACCGCAAAGAGACTTAACCGAGAGCCCATGGTCCTATGCTGCACTCGCTCAAACAGAGCTCTCAAGTGAGAAATTGAGACGAACCACGTCGACTGCTAAGTTCTTGGATGGCCTTCCCATAGTGGAACTTCAGAAGCTTGCCGAATGCGGCCCATACCACATGCAGATCAAGAACCCTGTCCAAGGCTTGTTCAGCATTATCGAAACGCGAGATTCATTGCACGCTGGTATTCCGGCGCTGTGGCACCATAGCGCCACCTATAACACTACGCTCCTTGCGGCTGCGGATGCGAGATTACAGAAACGTGGTGATAAGGATGCCAAAGCTCAAGAGGCAATACTCGCCAAGCAAAGGCGCCTACATCTCGCGCTCGAGCTTGGATTGGCGCCTCAAAGACTTGCATCCGTCTTAACTGATATGCCAATGCTTGGTGTAAGGTCATGGGTCACGATTCTCTTGCACAACCCGATTTCTGGGGGGGGAGGAAGCGCTGTGCCTATGGTTCAATTCGACGCCAGGGGTTTTGATAAGGCTATTGCACGGCGGGCGTCCATATTTGGGCAGGTCCACGATCACCCATGAACTTGCTCGGAGCTTACCCGTGCTTGATGTCAGCCAGCTCGATCCGTCGCAACGGAGAGCATCGATCAAGATTTTCCAAAGCCTCCAGAAGCGCCCGTTACAAGGGTTCACCGATATAGCCACCGACCCCGTGCGCCAAGAACTCAACAACCGCTTTGCCGAGGAAGTTCTTGATGTGGATCCCAAAGTCGTTGAGGCACTGACTCAGAAGCTCTCCTTAGAGCCGACCATGCATGTTCGCCATTGATAGATGTGTCCCAAACGGGTCAGCAATAGGCCCTGCCGTGAACCTGCTATTCGTAACAAAGCCCTCACAATCACGTTGCGCACGATTGATCTGTTTGTGCTTACTGATTGACTTGGGATCTGGCGGGAGACGATTTCATCCCCATCTGAATAAAGCCACCAGGCTGTACGATAGCGATGGCTTCGTTGATTTCTCGCACTAAAGCACGAATCGACTCCCAACGGGTCAATGGCAGAATGACAATGCCGACGTTCCTTTTTGTCAGGTTTTGTTGGTACGGGATGTTCTTGTCAGTTGTCACCAGCACGTTGTATCCGCCTTGTTCAGCCAAATCAAGTAGATCTCCGTTCTCCTTGTCAGCCCAGCCCATTTCATGTGCGAGAGCTACCGATTCAGCATCAATAAACTCTCGCAGCCCCGCAGGCGTACCGTTATCAAACAGCACCTTCAATGCGGCTTCTACCTTGCGACCAACCTATCTTCATCAATAGTGCGGGCCTCATACTCCAATACTTCGCGGACCTTTTCGGGATCCAGATCGGGAAAATCCTCCACGAGCGAATTGATTGTCTGATCACTCGCTAGGTTCGCGTACATGATAGCCAAGGGAAAACGTGTCCCTTTGAACACCCAAGCACCGCTCACTTTGCCCGGGATGCGCTCTACGTGGGGACAGTTTTCCCATATGGATGCAGTTTCTTGACTCACGAAAGGAACACCTTTTCAGTGTGCGAATATTATAGGTGATGGTTCAGCGACAGGTGCTTTAAGCGCTCGCCAGGTACGCCAAATACAACAGCCCAGCAGCGCCTCCTATGATCTGGTGGTGAAACAAAAAATTGCCGTCTATGTGCTGTAAAGTCTCTATGGGTTTGAGGCGGCTAGAGCTGGTGCGGACGATGATTGGCCACTCGACCAGGCTGGCGAAGACCGCGAATGCGAAGGTGGCGCTGACAAAGGCTGCCTGCGCAAGTAGTCGCCGAGGGGTGAGTATTTGGCCCTCCTTGAGGGGAAACGGAATATCGATAGCAGTATGCTAGCTCGGAATCGAAAATCTCAAGGTGTCGCTGATACCCTAGGGCTGGCACCCTGTCAGCCCGCACGGGACTCGCACAGCATGCTTGAGATGGCACGAAGCTCCGCTTCGTGCCACCGTCCCTTACCCCCCAAACCAATAGCTCGCCCTGATTCCAGCGACGCGGGGGCGGGTGAAGAAGCGTGTGTTGTCGAATTGCGTGATGATCTGCGCGGCTTCATGGACATCGTCGGTGAGGTTGCTGACGAAGGCTTCCACGCGCAGCTTGCCGTCTTCATGCGCATAGGCGACCCCCGCATCGAATGACCAGAAGTCCGCGACCGTGTCATTCAGACGCAGGCGCGGATTATCCGGCTGCATGAAGTCAACGCCATTGAAGATGGTTCGGTGCTGATCATCCCGCCAGCCGAACGACACCACCCAAGAAAGATTGCCGGTGGGCACGGCAAAGGTCTGCGAAATCTTCCCATTGAATTGGTATTGCGGCGTATGCGGCAGCCGACGACCTGCGATCGAGCGGAACACGGCTTCATCGGGTGCCACATCCGCTTGGAATCGGAAGTCTTGAATGGGGAGTGAGCTCTCGATCTGCGCCTCAAGCCAGAGCAGCGTCCAGTCAAAATTGAATCCGTAGGGAAGCTGGAATCCGCCATCGAACTGCATACCGTAAATTTCCGAGTCCGCCGCGTTGTAGCTGAAGGACACCACCAGCGAACCGGCACCGGTGTCGGTTGGGTCGATGAGCGTTGCGCCGCCGGATGAGAAGTCGAGCGCCTGCTCAACCGAGAGCAGCGAGGTGAACACCTGATCGGTGTAGTCATAGTAGAAGCCGGAGGCATTGAAGCGCGTTGGGATGCTGCCCAGGTTGAACTCGCTCTTGTATCCGAATTCGTACACAAGCACCTGTTCCTCGTCATAGGTGGGCGCGATGGGCAAGCCCGTTTCGCCGGTGAAGGTATCGTTAAAGCCGCCCGATTTGTGACCTGTGGAGACCATGGCATAGGCGAGCGTATCGGGATCGACATCGTACTCAATCCTTGCCCGCCAATCGAGGAAACTGTTGGACATCTCGCCCTTCTGCGGCGTGATGGATGAATTGGGGTTGATGATGGCGACAAAACTAAACAACCCGTCGGGCGGGCAGAAAAAGTCATCCTGATTCAGGGTGTCCACACAGGCAACCTTTTCCTCTTGGGTGGCGCCGCCGCCGTAGGTGCCTTTCGCGAAGATGGCTTCAACATTGTCGCGTGCGCCAAACTGCTTGATTCCGTCGTAATAGAAGGCGAGATACTCGCCGTCGGACACCGTGCCGTCCCCGTCGGTATCCGGTTCATATATGGTGCGGTCTCGCGCCGCGAATTCGAAGCCTTCGGTGCCGATGCGCACGCCGCCACAACAGGAGAAGTCCCTACCACCGAGTGCGAAGGCGTAACGGGCATTGACCCCGACGCGCGATTTTTCCTCGTCCGAATAGCGTAAACCAAAGGTGAGACGGGTACGATCATCCCAATCCCAAGTTAAGTCGCCATAGATGGATCCGGAAGAGGAATCGGTGTCCGGCTGATTGAACTCCGCGCCTTGGAAGAACAGTCCGCGATCACCCACCGAACCGAGAAAAGTGTATTGATTCTCTTCAAACCAAAAAAGCCCGGCCGTCCAAGATGTGCGAGCGGTCTCACCAAAGAAGCGCAGCTCATGAATATCCGAGACGCTGTCTGTCACGAACTCGAATCGCGACCAGTTGTCGTACATCTCATCGACCGGCTGCAGCACGTTGGCAACGCCTCGCCAATCCGGCGACAAGGGCGTCGCGGCATCATAGTTGTACAGCAGATCGCGGCGGCTGGCAGTATATTCGAGCGTTGTGAAATCGAATTCGTAGACCACCTCGAGCTTGATGCCCCAATGCTCGGTGTCAAGCTCTGGCGTAAAGGCGCGCGCGTAAACATCGCGCGGGTCGTCGATTTCGCTCGGATGCAGGCCATTGCCAAGTGGATTGGCATAGTTGGTGCCGGTCCAGCCGGTGCCGCCTTCCTGAATGAGGTCTCCCGCAAGCAGTATGCGCAGGCGATCATTTGGCTCGAACAAGACTTGCGCACGATATCCTTGATTGTCGGCGGCTTCGGCCGCCTCCAGACCCATGGGACCCACATCGTTGTAGTAGGCGTCGTGTTCCAGGGAATAGCCAGCGATGCGCAAGGCCAGCGAATCGCCGAGCGGAAGATTGACCACCCCGCGATACACCTGTTGATCGTAGTCGGCGTATTCGACTTCAATGGAACCGTCCACTATGCCGAGGCCGGGCCGCCAAGGTATGGCATTGATTGAGCCGGCGGTGGCATTGCGGCCCCGCAGCGTCCCCTGGGGGCCAACATTGACCTCCACACGAGCGATGTCGAAGAACGCCGAACCTATACCCGCCGTGCGCGGAATGTAGACGCCGTCGAGATGGAATGCCGCGGCCGGGTCGCCGAGTTCGGTGTTGTTCGATGATCCCACACCGCGAATCCAGACCTCTACATTGCCGCCCTTGTTGCCGATTTCGAGCCCCGGTGCGAGCTCGCTCAAGTCCGTAATATCCTCGGCGCCGAGCAGTGCCAAGTCCTCGCCGGAAAAGCTGTAGGCAGTGACACCGAGATCTTGAAGATTCTGTTCGCGCCGCTCGACGGTGACGATGATCTCTTCGACCACGGGCTCTTCGGACTCCGATTCGGCGGCATCTTGGGTTACACCCTGAGCCGGTAGCGAGCCGAGAAAGAAGCCGGTAAGTCCGGCACACCAGAGGGTTGCAGTGTGCGTCCAGTGCATTTTTGATTGCCTGTGCATTGTCTTCACCCCCTATTGCGCTGGAACCAGACGAACATTATCAAGCCTCGCGACCGCACCGGCCGAGTTGCCCCAATCCGGAAACACCATCACCAGCTTGAGATTGGCGAGGTCCAAGCCGGCGAGATCGCTGCCCAAGCCGAATCGGTAGGTTTGCCACGTCGAACCGGGCGCCGGATTTCCAGCTGCGGTGAGCAATACCTCAACGAAGGTTGCCGCATCGGCGCTTTCGAGCTTGAGACGCCACTGGGAGCCTACTGGCGGTGGCGAAACCTCCTTCATGTCGAATTCAAGCTTGCCGTTGGTCAAACCAGAAGCATCAACTGTGGATACGGCTTGGAAACCACTCACGGTCGGTCCGCCGTTGAACACGAATTCGACGACCATTCCGTGTCCCGAATCATCGTCCGCCACCTCCGAAAAGGTCGCTCCGCCGCAGCAATCCCACAAAAACCAGTCCGGTGAGACGCTTTCGCCGAACAATTCGATGACTGCGCCGCCGGGTGGCGCGCCGGTATCCGTGGCGGGAACCCAGCGTACATTGTCAAGAAGGAAGGTCAGTGTCGCTTCCTGACTTGTGGGGAATATCACCAATCCGGTGTTGACGTTGGCGACGTTGAGACCGCCCGCAAGCAGTTGTGGAACAGGGATCATCACGGTTTCCCATTCGCCGTCCCCAACCCGGCCAATGCGTTGATCGCCGCTGGTGCAGGGAAAGACACAGTCGATTTTCATGGTCATGCCGGGCGAATCGGCACTGTAGTTGTCCACCTTAATATCGAAGCTGACGAACCCATCCGCATAAGTGCTGAGATCGACGCCCGTGCTTGATTGGATGAACCAGACTCCGAACTCGGAACTGCCGTTGAAGGTGACTTCAAGCACCTGCCCTCGCGTTGGGTCGCTCAGCTCACGCCACTGCGACTTGTTTGCGGGATTGGTGCCGTCGGCATAGTTGGCCCAGCCTGACCCCGAGTCCGCACCATTGATGCCCACATCCCAAACAGGATTGACCGAGTCAACGTACACGTCAAACGGCTCATTCGAAGGCGGTGGGGGCGGGGAAGGCGGCGTGATTCCACATCCGCCGTCTTCGGGATGGGCGCACAAGATCTTGATATTGTCAATCCGCAAGTGCGCTGAACTTAAGGGCTCAAGCACGAACAAACTCAGTACGCTTGAAAGATCGAGCGGTTTGCCGCCAAATGGACTGCCCGAATGCGCCAAGTCGCTGATCTGAACGGTGACCCTGGTCCATTCGTCAGTTGCGACATCGGCAAACGGGATTTCAACGAATCCGAGGTCCGGAAATCCGCTGTCCAGCTTGACTTGAAAAGCGCCGCCGAGATCGGTTTCGGCAGCATAGACGTAGAGGTCGAACTGCACCTCGCCGGCATATTTTCCGGTATGGTCGGCTTGCCCCATGCCGAAGAACTGCTGTTTTGAATTGTCCGAAGCGTGCAGGGAGATGTTTCCGCCGCCGCTTGTCAGGACATCGATCACCACGCCATGATCTTCGTCGCCCGAATCCACTTCCGAGAAGCCAAGCGCACCATTGTTGTCCCAAGCGCTGATACTTAAGGGAACGGTCTCCTCCAAACCTTGGAAAGTCACCGGCCCGGCGCTCTCGGAGTAGAGCGTGTACTCGGTTTGAAACGGGCTTTCCGGCATCGGCGGGGTGACGTTCGGGTCCACCAGGTCTTTGAGCCCATCACAGCCCGTGCCCGCGTCCGGGTTGATGTTGCACTTGTACACGCGCACATAGTCGACGCGCATTTCGCCCGGCAGCGCGGCGGCTGCGGGATCGCCCGGAAGCGTTCCTCCGACCGCGAGATTGAGCAGCAGGTGGAAGGGCGAGTCAAAGGGGGCAGAGCCTCCACCGAGCGTGTGGGCGTTTGTGGCGGGGTCCTTGTAAAGCGACCAATAGGTCGAGTTCGAAATCGTGTGGAAGTGGGTGCCGTCCACAAACCATCGAATCTCTTGCTCGTCCCATTCGATCGCGTAGGTGTGAAACCCATCGGCCGGGTCAAATTGGTCGTACTTCGCATAGCTGTATACATTGAGCGGCCATGCCATTCCATAGTGGATCACGCCTTGAACGAAGGGTGTCGGCTGCCTTGAGAACACTTCCATAATGTCGATCTCTCCGCTGGCGGCCCACCCGCCGTAGGGTGAGTCGGTTGGAAGCATCCAAAATGCGGACCACAGGCCCTGCCCGGGAGGCGCTTCAATGCTGGCTTCAACGCGACCGTAGGTGATGTCGAGTTTGCCAGCAGTGTTGATGCGCGCCGAAGTGTAATTTCGGCCGTCGGCGGAACGCTGTGCTCGGGCGGTGATGACGAGGTTGCCACCAGACAGGCTGATGTTGTCGGCTTGGTAGCTTTGCAGTTCATTGTTTCCCCAACCCGGAACGCCCTCGGCGGTGCCGTCGCCGGCCTGAATGTTCCATTTGCTGCTGTCGAGGGAACTGCCGTCGAACTCATCTGACCATATGAGCTCCCAGCCTCTCGGAGTGAGCGGCTCCGTAGGCTGGTTGCCGCCTTCGGCGGAATCGGAGTTTCCGCCGCATGCGGAGAGCAGCAAACACACACCGGCGATTCCTACCGACCGGCACATCCGTCGCCGAAGAATTGATTGAACTTGCATCTCAATACTCCAAAATCGTAGAACGAAGCGCTGCACCCCTTGGGTTCAAACGATTAATAGCCATCAACGATTAATAGCCATCATAGAATCCCCATGTTTTGACACAATACTCTCGTATAGGCTTCAGAGTCCAGCGAAGCAAGGAAAGGGGGCGCAAACTCCTTTCTTCACGCGTTCGTTTGCGCATAGAATCAGTTAGCCCGAAAGGAAAAGGATGAAGTTGGATATGCGTAGGTTGACAGGATGTGTTCAACACATCACCGGTTTTGTCCCCTTGGTGATCGCTGCCCTTGCCGTGTTCGAGGTGTGTGCCGAGGATGCCGCGCTCATCTTGCGCCCTGAATCTTGGCCGCGAGTGGAGCGTGCGGTTGCGCCAGATCCAGCGTTGGAGGCGCATGCTGCCGAACTGCTGGCGCGGATGTCGATCAAGGAGAAGGTTGGACAGTTGGTGCAGGCCGAGATTCAGCAGGTTCGTCCAAGGGACGTAAAAAACTACCATCTGGGTTCGGTGCTGAGTGGCGGTGGTTCATGGCCGGGCCGTCGCGCGCTGGCGTCCATTGAGGATTGGCGGGAGCTATCGAACGCGTTTTATGAGGCCTCAGTAGATACCGGCAATGGCCGGGTCGGTGTGCCAGTGCTCTGGGGTATCGATGCCGTACACGGAATGAACAACCTTGTCGGCGCCACCCTCTTTCCACATAACATAGGCCTTGGCGCGGCGAACAACGAAGTATTGATGCAGCGAATCGGTGAGATCACCGCCAAGGAAACCTCCGCGGTGGGCATCGACTGGACGTTTGCCCCGACGCTGGCCGTCGCGCGCGATGATCGCTGGGGACGAACCTACGAGAGCTATTCCGAAGACCCGCAAATTGTGGCGAAACTCGGCGCCGCGCTGGTGCGGGGATTGCAGGGCGCAGAACCTCAGACGCGCTTCTCCGCAGGCCGCGTACTTGCTACCGCGAAACACTTCATTGGTGACGGCGGCACCGTCAATGGCCGTGATCAAGGCGACACTTTTGTCGATGAGCGCACCCTGCGGGAAGTACATGGGGCCGGCTACTACGCCACGCTCTCCGAAGGCGTGCACACCATCATGGCTTCCTTCAGCAGCTGGCGCGGCTTCAAGCTGCATGGCAACAAGTACCTGCTGACGACGGTGCTCAAAGAACACATGGGATTTGATGGGTTCGTCGTGGGCGATTGGAATGGACACGGACAATTGTCCGGATGTTCGAATGACTCCTGTCCCGCCGCCATCAATGCCGGAATAGATATGATCATGGTGCCAGACGACTGGAAGTCCTTCATTGGCAACACGCTTGTGCAGGTGAAGGACGGACGGATTTCCGAGTCGCGTATCGACGATGCCGTCATGCGCATACTGCGCGTAAAGCTGCGATCAGGGCTGTTTGAAAAGCGAGAAAAGCCGCTCCCCAAATCGGAATGGATAGGGCATGCGGATCATCGACAGGTGGCCCGTCAGGCGGCGAGGGAATCGCTTGTGCTGCTGAAGGCCGAAGATGGAGTGCTGCCGATCATTGGCAATGCAAGGGTACTCGTCGCGGGTGCTGGGGCCGACGACATCGCGAAGGCGACCGGCGGCTGGACCATCACTTGGCAGGGGCGTGACAACCCGCGTGAACACTATCTGGGCGCAACCAGCATTCTCGAGGGCTTGCAAGCGGCGGTTCAGGCATCGGGCGGCAGTGTGATTCACGAACCGCGTGCCAAGGGAGATGCCGAGGCCGATGTCGCCATCCTGGTCTTCGGAGAGTCGCCCTACGCGGAATACGAAGGCGACCGCGAACATTTGGTGTTTGCGGAGCATTCTCCCGAACCCGTCGAGATTCTCGAACGTTTGCAACAACGGGGTATACCGGTGGTGTCGGTGTTTCTCTCCGGGCGGCCCATGATTGTGCAAAGAGAGCTTGAACTTTCGAAGGGTTTTGTGGCGGCTTGGCTGCCCGGTTCAGAGGGTGGCGCGATCGCCGACCTCTTGATAGGAGATGCCAGCGGAGCGCCGCGCTTTGAATTTGAAGGCAAGCTTTCATTTAGTTGGCCCGCGAACGCCGCGCAGGTGCGCCTGAATCGGGACGATGACATCTACGTTCCGCTTTTCCCGGTGGGCTATGGACTGACCTATGCGAATCTGAGGTGACGCGACCAGGGAGGAGGCGCAAAGAAGGACATTGAACCCTGAAGGATGGGCGTACAATGCGCCGTTTTCCCACGTCATCAACATGCATCGCATCAAGACCTTCAACCGGATCGCCGCGCGCGGCTTGGAGAGATTTCCCCAAACTCGTTTCCAAGTGGGAGAGCATATCGAGCAACCTCACGGGATTTTACTTCGCAGCCATAAGCTCGCTTTGGGTGATGCCAATGCGGACCTGCTGGCGGTGGCCCGTGCCGGTGCAGGCACCAACAACATTCCCGTGGACAGGTTCACCAAACTCGGCATCGTGGTGTTCAATACGCCCGGCGCGAATGCCAACTCCGTGAAGGAACTGGTAGTGGCGGCGATGCTGCTGGGATCGCGAGACATCGTTGGCGGCATCAAGTTTGTCGATGGCATTCCGAAGGGTCAGAAAGACCTCCATCAATTGGTCGAATCAAGCAAGAAGACCTACCGGGGCAACGAGATTCAAGGCAGGACACTTGGCGTAGTCGGACTCGGCAACGTAGGGTCGAGAGTCGCCCGCGCGGCACTCGATCTTGGTATGGACGTGGTGGGATACGACCCCGCCTTGTCCGTGAGTGCCGCTTGGCGAGTTCCAAGCGAGGTTGGACAGATGGAGAGCCTGCAAAGCCTGTTTCAGAGGTCCGACTACGTGAGCCTGCATGTGCCGCTCAATGATGGCACGGCGCAAATGGTGAACCGCAAGACATTGAAACACTTTCGCGAGGGTGCGGTGCTGCTGAATTTTGCCCGCGAGGAAGTCGTCAACGGGGCGGATGCGCGGGACGCATTGATGTCGGGAAAGCTGCGCTGGTATTTCTCCGATTTTCCTGTGCCGGATTTGCTTGGCCTGCCCAACGTGCATTGCACACCGCACTTGGGTGCCAGCACGGGCGAGGCCGAAGAGAATTGTGCGGCGATGGCCGCCGATCAGTTAATTGAATTTCTGCGCACCGGCAACATCCGCAATTCGGTGAACTTCCCGGAAGTGTCCTTGGACCCTTCGCCGGGCTGGCGAATCGCCATCATCAATGCGAATGTGCCGACCATCCTTGGGCAGATCACTTCAGTATTGGCGGAACGCCAAATCAATGTGATCGACATGATTAATAAGAGCCGCGATGCGGTGGCCTATAACCTCATCGACATTGAAGCCGAGCCGGACGAGGACTTGATTGCGCATATAGGCGCGATCGAATCCGTCATCAATCTGCGCATCATCGAGTAGTTCGGATTGTTCTCGCCAGCGCTTGCGTGAGGGGTAGGGGGGTGCCTGAGACCAAGCTCGCTACCAAGTCCGCGCACAGCGGGGCGAGCAGACTGCCCGCGGAGCCGTGGGCGGTATTGACAAAAAGGCCGGCAGCGAGCTCGCCGGCGATCGGCATGCGGTCCTGATGGTAGGCGCGCTGTCCGCGCCAAGTGCTTTGATGATTGGGATTGAAGTCTGTCCCCAACGCATTGAACCACTGCTCCGTGCGCTCGAAGTTCTCTGTTGTCGCTTCTCGACCAGTCAGTGAACGCTGTTCGTAGGTGCTTCCGAACGCGACATGATTCCCTTGAAGCGGCACGGCGAACCCATGTCCGACGAGGGGGGCCGGCTGCGGATGAGTCGACTTTGCGATTTCTATTTGTCCGGCAACAGAACGTAGGTTGAGGTTTGGCAGCAGTCTGCGGCTGCCCGCGCCCGCGCAGATGATCAGCCGCTCGAAGTGCTGACTGGCGGCTTGGCGTAACCCGACTTTCCAATATCTGCCCTCGGCGGTGCAGGAAACAACTTCCGCTGGGTGGAGCGTGATTCGTGCATGGTTGAGTAACGGCTCAAGGATTTCGTGGCTCACCAGATGGCATTGCGCGTGCCAGAGGCTTCGTTCAATCGCTGAGAAATTCGTGCGCTCGCGAGACTCGGCCGGGCCGAGCAGACAAATCGAATCGTCGGCCAGTCGCCAAGTTTCTGCGCTGCGCTCCATGCGACGAATATCCTTTGCCTTGAAAGGTGCCTCCAAGATGCCTGCGGGCGCGCCCAGCCTGCGATACCAGTCGTTGCTGTAGCCTCTTGCAAGGGCACGCAACTGCATCAGCGGATGCGCAGGGTCGCCGAGACGAGCATGGGCGAGCGCGATGGGCATGGGCGCACGCCGCATATCGAATAGATGCACTTCTATGCCTCTCAGTGCCAAGAGGTGCGCCGTGAAGACACCAGCGAAGCCGGCACCGACGATGCAGACCTCTGATATCTGTCGAGAGACGCTTGATGCTTCGTTGCGAAGCACTCCGGCAAGGCTGTGCCGCTTGTGTGGTCGTTGGTCCACCCGCCACATTTGGAAGCCGACAGATTCAAGCTGTCTGCGCAGCGCCCCGCGTGCCGTGAAGGTAGCGAGCCGGGCGCCGGGTTCGCTATGCCCTGCCACCTGCTGAAGTAGCGCTTGGTGCCACATCTCTGGATTGCATCCGGGGTCGAATCCGTCAAGTAGCCAAGCGCGGCAACGACCGGTGAAATCCAAGAGCCCTTCGTGGGCATCACCCAGATAGAGGAGGAGTCGAATCCTGCCATTTGCCAGGTGGCGACTGTGCCAACCGCGCAGCAGATGGGGCCAGCACGCGATGAGTTCGTCGGCCAGCGCCAAGGGTGGGGTGTGGCTATTGGCAATCCGTGCGAGATCGGAACGCGCGAGCGGGTGCTTTTCAAAGGCGATATAGTCGAGGCAGGCGCATTGCGGGGCGCTGTTGACAAAGGCTTCACAAACGGCAAGAAAGTTGAGTCCGGTGCCAAATCCCAATTCGCCGATTGACACACTGGCATGCGAAGATTCGCGGAACATGGCTTCAAGCCGCATCGGCTCAATAAAGACCCGGTGAGATTCGTTTCGCCCGTCGCGCGCAAAGAAAATGTCTCCGTAATCGAGCGAGCGGGGTTGACCCTTTTCGACTCGGATGCGCGCGGGAGAGAGGATCAAAGATGAATTCAGGGAAGAGCGTGCCTCGAGTTGCCCCAACTCCGTACTCCAAGTCAAGAAAGCTCGGCAATATGTTCGGCAGGACTTGGATAGCGCTCTGCCAGTTCGCTTACAACTTCAAAGAACTGCTTGCGCACTTCGGCGATGATTTCTGCGACTGGGCGCACAGCGTCTATGCGTCCACAGACCTGTCCTGAGAGAGGAATGGCGGCTTCCATGTCGCCTCCGAAGTAGAGTTCGAGGGTCGTGCCGAATTGCCCCATGGCATTGATTTCGGGGTTTTGCTCAAGCTGCGTCGTCCGTTCGGTTCGAAGTGCCCTAAGTGCCGGGGAGTGCTCTCGATTCAGAAACACGGTGTCGGTCTCCTTGGCGCCGACCACGGCATCTTTCCAGTTTTGGTGAACCGGGGATTCGGCTGAGGACATCATGCGTGTCCCCATCTGAATGCCTTCGGCGCCGAGCGCAAAGGCTGCCGCCATGCTTGCGCCGTCGACGAATCCGCCCGCAGCGATGATCGGGACATCCACACGCGAACGCACCAGCGGCAAGAGCACCATGGTCGCGACTTCTCGTGGATTCTTGAAGCCGCCGCCTTCGCCGCCCTCGACAACGAGTCCGTCTACCCCGCAGTTGACCGCCTTGAGTGCCGCCGAGAGGCTCGGTACCACGTGAAAGACGGTGAGGCCCGCGGACTTGAGTTGTTCGGTGTAGCGTTCGGGGCTTCCCGCAGATGTCGTGACAAATTTCACGCCTTGGTCGATCACGAAATCGACGATGATGCTCGGGTCGCGCACGAAGGCCTGCGCGATGTTCACACCGAAGGGTTTGTCGGTCAGGGTTCGCATGATGCGGATTTCTTCGCGGATCTTGTCGAGTTCGCCCGAGGAGGTCTCGATGATGCCCATGGCGCCGGCATTGGACACTGCGGAAGCAAGCTGTGAGCGGGCAATCCAGCCCATGGGGGCTTGGATGATCGGAATTTCGACACCGAGCATTTCGGTGATGCGGTTGGGGAATTGCATGGGGGGCCTAGTGTCCGCTTGCAGGCAAAGTGGTCGCCAAGATTCCTGGAAGCGTTACGCAAATTGCGAATGTCCCGCCGATGGTTGCTAATAGTAGCTTAGTGACCAGTGCTTCGAGGTCTGTGAGTCTCTCCTTGACCTCGGCGAGTTCCTCCATGAGGCCGCTCCGCGAATCGTCCACCACGCGTCCGATGAACTCGAACAGCGCCTGCGTCTGCTCATCGCTAAATTCGCTTGTCGTCAGTTCGGCGATCATTGAAGGGTATTCGTGAAGATCCGCCACCATCAGTATACGCCGTTTCGTGCCTTTAAGTGAACGTCAAGCTTGTCGCACAGCAATTCCCGCTAGTGGGTTGTAGCGATTGAACGGGGACGAGAAAGCGTTTCGATCACGGCTTCAGGAACTGGGCGGGGAGGGGAGGCTCGCCGACGGGAGCCGGATTGGTGGTTTCGCCACGCTGTCTCGCTGAAGAACCAACTCGTCGCACAGCCGGCCGCGGCGGTGCGGGGTCAGTAGCTGTCGAGGGGTTCCAGCATCCCCTTGGCGCGCCCGAACGCGATGGCCCGAAAGGGATGGTAGCGAAAGGGACACCCACCCGCCTGCAAGGCGGGTGGGTGTCCCTTTCCCCCCCTTTCGCCGGTGGGTGTCCCTTTCGCCCCGTCGGCAAGTAACAAAATCAAGTTGTTGGATGAAGGCCGCGGCGTCGCGAAGGGTTCGATGGGTCGAACGGAGGGCACACGCTCCGCCCGGGCGGCGGAGGCGCGGCCCGGTACTTCGTGGTCCTCAGCAGCCGGCCGCGGCCTCCCCGGTCCCGGCCGGCCGCCGCTCCCGTCCGGCGGGCGGCACGTCCCCGCGGCCCTCCCTGCGGCCCCAGCGCCGGTCGTAGCGCCGCACCAGCCTCAGGAACCCCTCCGGGTCGTCCATGCCCGCCGGCGCGCCCAACGCCGCCGGGTTGCGGCCCGCCCGCCGCTCCAGCCCGCTCCGCGCCGTCCAGTCCAGATGCTCCAGGTAGGTCGACAGCCTCACCTCCAGCGACGTCGGCGGGGCCGTGAACACCCGCCCGGCCCCGGCGTCCAGCCTCATCGGCGCCAGCGCCTCTTCGAGCTTCCCCGCCTCGCGACGCGACTCCTCCACCCGCCGCCGCGCCGACGTGCGCTCCCCCGCCTCCGCCACACCCGACGTCGCCCCCGCGCGCAGCGGGTTCAGGTCCACGTAGGTCATGCACGCGTGCACCGCCTTCAGGTCCCTGAGCGGCTTCGAACTGTGGAACCTTCCCTCCCAGAACCGCCCGGTGCAGTCGTCCTCCCGGTTCGCGCGCCTCGCGACGTGCTCGTTCAGGCACCTCATGAACCAGGACAGGTCCGCCAGCCGCGCGCGCAGCACGGCCAGCCTCTCCGGGTCCGACAGCAGCGCCGCCACCGCCGTCTCCAGGTGCTCCGCCCTCCCCGGCGGGAACACCGACGGCCACCGCCGCGCCACCTCCCCGTCGGTCAGCGCGAGCGCGTCGCGCGGCCGGTACTCCAGCGCGAGGTGGCAGTGGTTGGACATCATCGCGTAGCCGTACACCCGCACCGTGAAGACCTCCGAGAGCGTCAGCAGGCGCTCCTCGAGCCAGCCCTTCCGGTGCGAGAAGTCGACCCCGGAGTCCGCGTCCTTCCCGCACAGCCACGCCCGGCGCACGCAGCGCGACACCACGTGGTGCCACCCCCCGTTCTCGCGGTCGATCAGTTGGGATCTCGGAAGCGTCATGCCCCCCATTGTCCTACATGCCGCAAGCGGCGGACAGTGCCGAACCCCGCGTCCCTTGTGAGACATTTCAGCGAGTTTGCGTGAGCCTGAGTCGTTTTTCCGCCTTTTTCCGCATCGCCGTCAGAAATTAACCCCTTTCGCGCCCCCCGGCCGCGCAAGTGTTGTGCAGGACGGGGGGTGTCCCCTTGGGGTGTCCCCTTGGGGTGCCCGGTGGGTGTCCCTTTCTGGCCCCAGCACGGTGGGTTTCCCTTTCTAGCTATTGAGCCTCACCTCGGAGGACCTCCAAGCGTTCTCTCAGCGCACCAGACAACCCCCCTGTCAAAAACCCACATTGACAGGCGAAGCAGACAATTGAATAGTGGTAGATTCGTCATCAAACCCTCGCCGAAGGTGAACAGTCGCCATGAATGAAGGGCATGCAGAACCTGACAGCTTGGACCACATGCACAAAATGGTCCAAACCCAACGCCAAACCCCCGGCGTCGCCATGCATCCCTACTTCTACCAATCCCAAATCACCTTCGAAATCGAACTCAACCAAATCCTCTTCAAGTCCTGGCTCTACGCCGGCCACGACAGCCAGATCCCGCAGCCGGGCGATTTCATGCAGTATCGGCTCGGACGCGATGCCATCATCATTTGCCGCGATCTTGACGGCAAGCTGCACGCGCTTGCAAATACCTGCCGGCACCGAGGCGCACGAGTCTGCGAAGATCAATCAGGCGCCTGCGAAGTCTTCACCTGTCCCTACCATGGGTGGGTCTACAACCTCGACGGCTCCTTACGATTTGCGCGGGAGATGGATGAAAGCCACGTCTTCGACCCATCATTGCGCGGCCTCAAGCAAATTCGATTGCTCGAGTTTGAAGGGCTGATCTTCATCAACTGCGATCCCGACGCCGAGGATTTCCAAGCCGACCTCTCGACCATAACGCCGATGCTCAAGAGTTACGATCTGCCAAACGCCGAGGTCGCCGCAAGCCACACTTACACCATTGAAGCCAACTGGAAGCTCGCCCTCGAAAATTACGTCGAGTGCTATCACTGCGCGACCCTGCATCCAGCCTACGCCAAGCTGCACACCCTGAGCGAACCCCACGAGCACGTCAAGGACATCAACCATGCCATGCTCGCCCGCACCGAACGCGAAACCGGCCTCGCGGAACTCACCGGCGATGCTTCTTCTTTCTACCAACAAGCCCACTGTGAAGGTGGAGGCGTCTACTACTCAAGATACGCCCTCTACGACGGCTATGTCACTGGCAGTAAAGATGGCACCCCGCTCGCCCCACTCATGGGCCGCTACAAAGGCTACGACGGCGGTGCCGGCGACTTTGGCTTGGGGCCCCTGTGCTTCATGCTCGGCTATCCGGATCATTGTGTGCTCTACAGGTTCACGCCCAGAGCGATGGCCTCGACAGACATGGACGTAGTCTGGCTCGTCAGGGGAGATGCGGTCGAAGGCCAAGACTACAATACGAATGAACTGACTTGGCTTTGGCATCAGACGACGCTCGAAGACATGCGCATCGTCCGCCAAACGGCCGAAGGAGTGAACTCCCATTTCTTCGAACCCGGCCGCTTCCACCCCGAACTCGAGTCCTTCGCCCTCGAATTCATCGACTGGTATCTAGACCGCCTCGTTCAATAGACGCATCACTCAAACGATCCAACCTGCGCAACCTCGTCGACAGCGCATAGCCGAGCACCGCCAAGCCCCCCCAAATCCAGCCAGCACCTATGAAGGCAAACACAACCAGTTGCAACGCGCTGCACACCAGCAGTACGCGCTTTCGCGAATAATGGTCCAGCACCCATCCGGTGAAGGGCAACAGCAGCAACATGGGCAGCAACTGCATCAGCCCCACGAGCGCCAGATCAAAGGGGTCACGCGTCGCTTGGTAGAGGTGCCAGCCTATGGCGACTGACAGGATCGTAGAGCCAAGCGTTCCGCAAACGCGGATCAAAAGAAAGCTGATAAAAGCCCTGTTAGTAGGTAACGCTCGCATTGCGGGTGAGCCCCGCCCCCGGTTCAGTCCTCCTCCTCAAGCGTCGTACCAACGATCATCCGGATCACCCGGATACACCCCAAGATACTCTCCATGCGCCTGATAACCCATCAACCTTCGAACCTTCTCGGGGTAGCTGTCCGCAATCTCCCGTGGAACCGAAAGATACTGGTTTTCTTCCTGACGCAGCCAGCCCAACGCATAGGTATTGATCAAACCGGTGCGCGCGGCAATGTCGCGATTCGCCCCGCCGCCATGATAGGTCGAGCCGTAGTAGAGCAGCAGCGCTCCCTTGGGCATCACCGCCTCCACCGCGTCATCCTCCCCGTGGGACTCGACATGCCCGGTCCAATGGCTTCCCGGCACGATCCGCGTCGCGCCATTGACACTGGTGAAATCGTCAAAGGGCCACATGGCGCCAAACTGATACTCCACATCCGGTGTGCGAAACGGATAGAAATCATCGTCCCTATGCAACACCTGCTGCGCTTCACCCGGCAATATCTCTATGGCGGTCGCGCTTCCGAGCCGATAGCACGAACAGTGCCGCAAGAGCAAGGCATCGGCGATCGACAACACGTAAGGATGCGCGATCAATTCGGCGGATGTGCGCGAGAGCGCGAGGATGGCACCCAAACGCAGGGTTTTGTACCCATTAAAATCGTTCTGAAATTTGGCCCCCTCGATCTCAAAATGGGGCCGAAGCTCATCGCGCACCCGATCAAGCACCGCATCGCTCGCGAGTCCTTCAACGATCACGCCTCCGTCGCGCGCCAGCGCCTCAAGGACAATCTCCTCCGAAGTCTCAGGACGAAAGCTTTGTAACATCATCCCTCCTAAGCCTGCATCAAACCGCTTCATTTGGCTGCTGTCAACTCAACAGGCGCCGCCCACATTGGCCCCTCAATGTCCCGCAGCCACTAGCGACTCACCCAGCGCATTGGTCAGTGCATCGAGTTCGGCCCCACTCGCCACAAACGGCGGTCCGAGTTGGATGGTGTCACCGCCATAACGCACATAAAAGCCCTTGTTCCACATAGCCATCGCCACTTCAAAGGGTCTGCGCAGCGGTTCGCCGGGGTAGGGTGCCAGTGTGATCCCGCCGGCGAATCCGTAATTGCGTATGTCCACCACGTTTGGACAGTTCGCCAACCCATGCAGCGCCGTCTCAAAAGAGGGCGCCATCTCCGCCACGCGCTCGATGGCGCCTTCCCGCTCAAGGACATCCAAGCATGCCAACGCCGCCGCGCAGGCCAAGGGATGTGCCGAATAGGTGTAGCCGTGCGGAACTTCCAGCACGTATTCGGGCGTTGTCGCGTCCATGAAGGCGTCATAGATGGACTTATCGACAACCACCGCACCCATGGGCACGGCGCCATTGGTGAGTTGTTTCGCCAGCGTCACTATATCCGGCATCACGCCAAAGGCCTCGGCACCGCTCTTCGCTCCCATGCGTCCGAACGCGCAGATCACCTCATCGAATATGAGCAGTATCTGATTGGCATCGCAGATTTCGCGAAGCCGGTTCAGATAGCCCTTCGGCGGTGGAAAAACGCCCGCCGAACCAGCCATGGGTTCGACGATCACGGCGGCGACGTTCGAGGCATCGTGCAGCGCAAGCATTTCCACCAGTTCATCGGCCAGCTCCGCGCCCTGCTCGGGCTGTCCGCGAGAAAAGTAATTTTCTGGCAGCCAGGTGTGTCGCAAGTGATCGGCCGTGACCCCTTCCCCGAACACTGCCCGGTTGGGGCCGATGCCGCCCACGCTGATGCCGCCGAAATTCACTCCGTGGTAGCCCTTGCCGCGTCCGATCAGACGCGTCTTTGCGGGCCGGCCCTTGGCGCGCCAGTAGCCGCGCGCGAGTTTGAGCGCGGTGTCCACGGACTCCGATCCCGAGCCGCAAAAGAACACTCGATTCAATTGACCGGGCATGAAATCTCCGACCCGTTCGGCAAGTTCAAAGGCCTTTGGGTGTCCAAATTGAAAGGCCGGGCTGTAGTCGAGCGTCTTGGTCTGTTCGGCGATTGCCGAGCAAATGGGGGCGACGGCGTGCCCGAGGCCACAGGTCCACAGGCCCGAGAGCCCATCGAAGATCTTTCGCCCTTGATCGTCGGTGAAGTAGCAGCCCTCAGCCGCAACGATTAGTCTCGGATCCTTCTTGAACTGCCGATTCGCGGTAAACGGCATCCAGAAGGCATCGAGCTGAGATTGTGTAACCCCTGTAGGCATTCTTGACTCCTCCTCTAAGACTCAGACCAGCGACGCCTGTCGCCGAGTATGCGCGCCGCCGCATGGTGCCCCGGCAGCCCCGTCACCCCTCCACCCGGATGGGCGCCGGACCCGCACAGATACAACCCATCGACCGGCATGCGGTAGCCAGAATATCGCGGAACAGGCCTCAATGAATAGAGCTGATCGAGATGTAGGCTGCCGTGGAAAATATCTCCACCCACCATGCCGAGGTCGCGCTCTATATCGAGCGGCGACTTGATCTGCCTGCCGACGATGGATCTCTTAAGGTTCGGCGCATATTGATCGAGCGTATCCACAATCAAATCCGCCACCACCTCCTTCGCATCATCCCACGAGCGTCCGTCGGGCAGGTGCCTTCGAAACTGTTGGCAAAAAAGGCTGGCGACATGGCTTCCCGGCGCACACAAGCTGTCATCCTGCACCGAAGGAATCTGCAGGGCAATCACGGGATTTCGTGACCAGCCATAGGTCTTGGCATCCGAATAGGCGCGACTCAGATAGTCAAGTGAAGGACTCACCTCGACCGTCCCCTTGAAGTGGAAGTCGTCGTCGGCTTTGAAGTGTGAGAATCGAGGCAACTCCGAAAGCGCGAGATTCATACGAAAGCTCCCGGACTCGCTGCGATAGCTTTCGATGCGCCTATGCGTCGCCTCGTCGAGCAGAGACGGATCAAGGAGCTTCAACAGCAGCGTCTGAGGATGCAGATTCGCCGCCACGACGCGGGCGCGAATCTTGCGGCCATCCCCGGTCACCGCTCCGCACGCCTTGCCCTTCTCGACCAGCACCTGCGAAACGCCCACGCTCGTCTCCACCTGAACCCCCTTGGTTTCAGCGTAGGACAGCATGGCCTGGGTAATCGCCCCCATGCCACCCCGTGCGATGCCCCAGGCGCCTGTCTTTCCGTTGACTTCACCAAACGCATGGTGCAGCAGCACGTAGGCCGTGCCGGGCTGGTAGGGGTCGGCGAAGTTGCCGATTACGCCTTCAAACCCCCACAAACCCTTAAGCGCCTCGCCCTCAAACCAGCTATCAAGATAATCGCCAAGCGATTTGGTCATGAGTTCGGCCAGCACCGCCTGATCTCCCGCGTCCAATTGCCGCAAGGTGTTGCCGGCTTTGAGCAGGGGCCACAAATCCGACCAGCCGCCACCCACATCCGGAGGCCGGCGCATGGCGATGCCGCGCAGGGCGATCGCCACCCGCGCAATCTCATCATCAAAAGTATGAACGCGTTTCGCGTCTCGCTTCGAAAAGCGTGCCACCTCGCGCCTGATCTGATCGCCGTCTCTGGTCAATTGCAGACAATCATCCGCCAACAAACTCAAGGTTCCGGCGGGCTTTTCGAGTATCTGCAAGCCGTGTTTGGAGAGCTCAAGGTCGCGGATGATCTTGGGCTGCAACAAGCTGATGGCGTAGGAATAGACCGAGTTGCGAAAGCCCGGATGAAACTCCTCGGTCACTGCGGCGCCGCCAACAACCGCCCTGCGCTCCAACACTTTGACCGTAAGACCGGCTCTGGCGAGATAGGCCGCACAAGTCAGGCCGTTGTGACCGGCCCCTATGACGAGGACATCGAATTCAGACATGTGAGGAACTGCGCTTATACCTATACCCTATACACTAGGCCCACAAGCAAGGTCAGCGCATTCAAGCCCAGAGGATTGGACGACTGACCGGGCAAGGGATTCCAACATGCTCCCGGATGTGAACAATGTCGAGGTCTTTAGTCTATAGCAACTGGGACATCCACCGGCTACAGCAGATTTTCAAGTGGGTCGTCTACTTTCTGCTGATCGTCAATTTCGGCTTCTATATCGCTGACGACCTCACGCGTGCGCTCCTCACGCAGACGCGAGAAAGCAGCATTTTCCTTTGGCTGAGGGAATTCGCCACCACCATTGATGAAGCGGCTTGGTTCATGCTGATCATCATGTTGGAACTGCAAACCTACGTCTTGGAAGACCGGCAAGTCACCAAACGGGTCAAATTGGCACTGCATACGACGCGCATGATCTGCTTCCTGATGATCGCCTACACCATCTTCACCTATGGCCAGTACGCCATTCGGATTGTTCCCACCGTTCCAGTAGAAGGGGCATCTCACCTGTGCGAACTCACCGAGCGGGCATATTTCTACACGAGTAATCTCGAATACACCGAGATCACGGAAGAGACCTGTGTACATCTCTCTTCCGACTCATCGTTTGTCTTCTTGGCGAGTGAAAACGTGATCACCGGCACGGACGGCCTCGCGTTGGAGCGCAGGCTCGCTTGGGCCGATGTCGCCGAAGCGACCCTCTGGATCGTCGTCATCGCCTTGATCGAAGTGATCGTGCGCCTACAGGAACGCGGCATCGGACACGGCGCGCTCATCTCCGGCCTGAACCGAGTGAAGACCCTCGCCTATCTGGCGATCTTGGGACTCGGCGCCTGGTGGGCATCGCTCGGCCACTGGCTATACCTCTGGGACGAGATTCTCTGGGTGGGCGGGTTCACCGCCATCGAAATGAATCTCAGCGAATGGCGCGACGAAATCGACGAAGAAAACCAATAAGAGAATAAGAGAAGGTGAAAGGTGCTGCAAGGTCGGTATGAGTGCGGCGCCGTCCGAAACCCTACAAAGGACTCAAATCCAAAGCCCGGTAATACAGCATGCCCAGCGCCACGATCTGATTGCCGAACCACCGCCCTCCAGGAATGCGCCAGTGCTTGATCTTTTCGTAGGCTTCTAGCACCTGCGTATCTCCTTGCATCGCATTGGCGATGACTTCGGCGGCGATGTGCGTGGGAGCCACGCCGTGCCCCGAATAGCCCATGGAGTAGTAGATATTCTCCGCAAGCCGACCAAGCAGCGGCAGGCGCTTCACGACAATCCCGATGTTTCCGCCCCATTCGTAGTCAATTCTTAAACCCCTGAGCTCGGGATAGATGGCTACCATTCTCGGCAGCATGGTGCCGGAAATACTACTCGGCATCTTGCCCGAATAGTTGCAGCGACCCCCAAACAGCATGCGCTTGTCAGCCGCCAAGCGATAGTAGTCAAGCACATGATTGAGGTCGCAGACAGCCAAGTCTTGCGGATTGATCTTCTCAATCAGGTGATCCGACAGGGGTTCGGTGGCAATGATGAAGCTGCCGGCGGGGAACACCAGCCCGGACAGGCTTCCCTGCTCGAGCCTGTGATAGGCATTGCCGGCAATCAGCGCCTTGTTGGCCACCACCACGCCCTGTGTCGTCTCGACCCGCAACCTCGGCCCTCGAACAATCCGCTGCACTTGGCTCTGCTCGAAAATGGCGACCCCCAAACTTGCGGCGGCGCGCGCTTCACCAAGACAGAGATTCAATGGATGCAGGTGACCATCGAGCATGCTCACCATGCCACCCAAGTAGGTGTCGGTGCCGAGCAATGCGTGCGTCTCGTCTCGGTCCACCAATCGAAAGTGCTCGCCGATGCCCGCTTTCTGCTGGTCTTCAAAGTCTTCTTTCAGTTCCTCAATCTGGCTTTGCTTGAGCGCGACCTGAATGAAGCCATATTTGAGATCGCATTTGATCGCGTACTTGTCGATGCGTTCCTTGATGATGTCGTTGCCGCGATAGTGCAGCGACGAGACCTTCTCCCATCCGAGCTGCTTGGCGAGACGCGCACTGCCGCCAAGGCCACCAATCAACTGACCGCCGTTTCTGCCGGACGCACCCCATCCAACGCGGTTCTGTTCAATGACAGCAACGCGAACGCCCCGTTCAGCGAGCGTAAGTGCGCAAGCGACGCCGGTAAAACCCCCGCCTATGATGCAAACATCGGTCTCATGCTCACCCTCAAGCGAAGCATGGGTGGTGTGATCATTCCGCGTTGCCGCGTAATACGAACCTGTATGCTCTTCACCTTGGATCATGTGATTGCCTGTAAGCCCTGACTGCTTTCCTCCAGAACCGATGCATGATAGCGTGAGCAGATGTCAATGCGTTGGGACAGCCAATCACTCCAGCGATCACTGTTGCTCTCGGCACTCCTGTGCGCCCCGCCTGTCCTTGCCCAATACGCCGGCGGTATGCTCAACGTTTACAACTGGTCGGACTACATCGGCGAAACCACGCTCCAAGACTTCTCCGAAGAGTTCGACATCAAAGTCAACTACGATGTCTACGACAGTTCGCAAGTCGTGGACACAAAGCTCTTGGCCGGCAGATCCGGCTATGACGTGGTGTTTCATGCCGCGTCCAATTCGGCCCCGCTCATTCCGGCCGGCATCTATCGTCCACTCGACAAATCCCTTCTTCCGCATTGGAAACACTTGGATCCGCGGCTGCTCATGCGACTTGTCGAGTTTGATCCGGACAACCGCTACGGTGTGCCCTACATGTGGGGCACCACGGGATTTTCCTACAACGAGGACATGATCCTCGAAAGAATGCCCAATGCGCCGCTTTCAAGCGCCGAGTTGGTGTTCAATCCGGACGTTGTATCGCGTTTTGCCGATTGCGGTGTCACCTTTCTCGACTCCCCAAGCGAGGTGCTGGGCACGGCATTGGCCTATCTTGGTCACGATCCCAATTCAATCGACCCGCACGAACTCGAAGCCGCCGGCGATCTGGTGCGAGCGGTGCGGCCCTACATCAAGTACTTCGATTCCACCAAGATGCTGCTTGACCTGCCAAGCGAAGAAGTGTGCATCGCGCATAGCTGGTCGGGGGACTATTCAGTGGCCAACAGGCGTGCGCGGGAGGCTGGCATCGACATAGAACTCGGCTTCAACATTCCCGATGAGGGTTCGCTCATCTGGTTCGACATCATGCTCATTCCCTCCGATGCCTCCAATGTTCGCAATGCGCATCTCTTCATGGACTATCTGATGCGCCCTGACGTGATCGCGAAGATTTCAAACTTCACCGGCTACGCCAATGCGAATCTGGCCGCGACACATCTGGTCGACCTCAGCATCACCACGGATCTTGCCATCTATCCGGACGAATCCATCATCGAGCGGAGCAAGGTCACCATCTCGCATCCACCAAAACTGCAACGCCTACGCTCGCGCTTGTGGACGCGCATCAAAGCGGGACTCTAGCCATGAGCGAGCCTGCTGCGGAGCATACCGATGACAACCAAGCCCCGGAGCCATTCATACGCATCGAGCAGGTATCCAAGCAGTTTGGCGAGGTGACCGCCGTCAATAACCTCAGCCTCGACATCTCCAAGGGTGAGCTGTTCGCAATCCTTGGCGGCTCCGGAAGCGGCAAGACGACCCTCTTGCGCCTGCTTGCCGGCTTGGAGCAGCCGGGTTCCGGACGCATCATTATTGATGGTGTGGACATGACCGACATGCCGCCCTACGACCGGCCACTCAACATGATGTTCCAGTCCTATGCGGTGTTCCCGCACATGACGGTTGAGAAGAACGTCGGCTATGGTCTGCGCAAGGAAGGACTGGACCAGGCCGAGATCCACACTAGGGTTGACGAGATGCTGGAACTCGTGCGCCTGTCCGACTTCAAGGTGCGCAAACCCGACCAACTCTCGGGGGGCCAATTACAGCGGGTGGCGCTTGCGCGTGCGCTTGTGAAGCGTCCCAAGGCGCTGTTGCTCGACGAGCCGCTCGCCGCCCTCGACAAGCGCCTACGCGAGCACACGCAATTCGAACTCATGAACATCCAGGATGAAATCGGCGTGACCTGCATACTGGTCACGCACGATCAGGAGGAGGCCATGAGCCTTGCGACGCGTATCGGGGTCATGGACCAGGGCGAGATCGTCCAGACGGGAAGACCAAGCGAGATATACGAGTACCCGCGCAATCGTTTTGTCGCCGAATTCTTCGGCACGACCAACACCTTTGAAGGTGTGGTGAAAGAAATCCACCAAGACAAAATGCGCGTTGAGACCCGCGAGTGCGGGCTGCTTGAGGTCGTCTCAGACGATTCAGTCAAGGAGGGCGACATCCTCTGGGTCGCCGTACGTCCGGAGAAAATCTCATTGGGCGCGAAGCCGCCCGAATCAGGCGTCAGTGTTCGCGGCATGGTGTGGGATCTCGGCTATTACGGAAACTACTCCACCTACCGCATCAGGACCGATCAAGGCGCCGTGATCCAGGTGAGCGCGCAGAATCAGCAAAGGCTTCACACCCTCGCGCATGATTGGGAAGACGAGGTCTACCTGACCTGGGACACCAAGAGCGCCATAGTGCTCACCTCATGAAGCGCTTGCCCTCGAACGCCTTGGATGCCGCTTGGCGCCAATTCGTCATCTACCTCCCCTACGCATGGCTGGCACTCTTCTTCTTGGCGCCCTTCCTGATCGTCTTCAAAATCAGTTTTTCGGATCCGGTTCTTGCCCAACCACCCTTCACGGCCCTCATCGACTGGAGCAAAGACGGCATCCATGCCATTCATGCCACGTGGGACAACTATAGGTTTTTGTTCTCGGACAACCTCTACGCGCTGAGTTATCTCAAATCAATATGGATTGCGGCGGTCTCGACCTTCTTATGCCTGCTGCTCGGCTATCCCATGGCCTACGGCATCGCGCGATCACAGCCAGAGATTCGATTCATTCTGCTGCTCTTGGTGATTCTGCCCTTTTGGACCTCCTTTCTATTGCGCGTATACGCTTGGATGGGCATCCTCTCAACCAAGGGCCTGATCAACAACGCCCTTTTGGCCATGGGGCTGATCGATGCGCCATTGCAGATTCTCTATACGGACATGGCCGTCTATCTGGGCATCGTCTATTCCTACTTGCCCTTCATGATCTTGCCGCTCTACGCCACCTTGGAGCGACTCGATATCAGGATGCTGGAAGCCGCCTCGGATCTTGGTGCCAAGCCGTTTCAGGTGTTCAAGGACATCACCCTCCCCATGTCCAAGCCGGGTGTGATCGCCGGCTGCCTGCTGGTGTTCATTCCAGCCCTCGGCGAATACGTCATACCCGCCCTCTTGGGAGGCCTCGACTCGCTCATGATCGGTCGGCAACTCTTCGACGAGTTCTACGCCAACCGCGACTGGCCGGTGGCCTCCGCCGTAGCAAGCATTTTGCTCATTATCCTGGTTGTGCCCATGATGCTGCTGAATCGTTCCCAGAAGGCTGAAGCCTAAGCAATGCACCCCAAGCGACATTTCATCGTCACCATGATGGCGTTCGGCTATGCGTTTCTGTATCTGCCGATCTTCCTGCTGATTCTCTATTCGTTTAACGATTCGAGAATCCCGACCGTATGGAACGGCTTTTCGCTGCGCTGGTATGCGGCGCTCTTTGAGAACGAGCAGGTGATCGATGCTGCCCTGCTGAGCTTGAGAATCGCCTTGGTGAGCGCTACCTTCGCCACCATCTTGGGCACCCTCGCGGGCCTCGCGCTCGCGCAAATGAACAACTTTCGTGGACGGCTCCTGTTCACCGCGCTCATTGCCGCGCCGCTTGTCATGCCGGAAGTCATCACCGGTTTGTCGCTCCTGCTGCTCTTCATTTCAAGCGAACAGACCATCGGCTGGCCGGCCAATCGCGGTACGCTCACCATCACCATCGCGCATGTCACCTTTTCCATGGCCTTTGTGGCCGTGGTGGTGCAATCACGACTTGCCTCTCTCGACAAGTCATTCATTGAAGCCGCCATGGACCTTGGCGGCCGACCCTACGGCGTCGCGTGGGACATCACCCTGCCGCTCATCGCCCCGGCAATGCTGGCCGGATGGTTGCTCGCCTTCACACTTTCGTTGGATGATCTCGTCATCGCGACCTTCGTCTCAGGCCCCGGCGCCAGCACCCTGCCAATGGTCATCTTCTCGAAAGTCAAACTCGGCGTCGCCCCAGACATCAATGCCTTGGCCACCCTCATCATCACCATCGTCGGCCTAGGCGTTCTAGTCGCCGGCTTCATCATGAGAAACCAACGCAAAACTCAGAAGCGAAGTAGGGTGGGCACCTAGTAAATCTCAATGCCCACTTCACTGGCCACTCTGCGCATTTTGCGGTCGAGCGTGGCAATCGGAAGATTCAGTGAGCGAGCCAGAAGCAGATAGGCGGAATCATAGGCCGAAAGGCCGTGCGCCTGGGCGAATTCAAGCAGGCTTGCCGGAGATTGCCGTTCGCAGACGACTGAAGCAAGGTCGTGCAGCGACGCAAGGTGACGAAGCCCCGCAGACTTCTCCATGTCGCCCCGTTCAACGTAGAAGTTCACAAGGTACGCCGCTTCATACACCCACACATAAGGCGCAAACACGCTGCCGTGGAGTTCTCTGAGTCGGTCGAGCACCTTCGCCGCATAGCGACGGTCGGACTTGCTGCCATCATCAAACAACCAACGCATCATCACGCTGTTGTCGAGCACGAGGGCGAAGCCCGCGGCTGCATTGCGCGGCAACTGCGATTCAAACCCCACGTTGGCGACCCGCCTGAATCACCTTGTCGACAGCCTCATTCACCCGAATCGGCACAGCTTGTGACAAATCTGCGAGCGCGCGCTTGCGTGAGGCGTTCGCCTGGAGTGGTCGTATTTCTGCGATCGGTTCGCCGTGTTTATAGACTGTCGCCGACTCACCGCTTTCGGCCACCTTGTTGATAACGCTGTTGGCCCGCTTGTTCATTTCCGCCATGGAAACCCTCATTTCGCACACCCGATCAATAATACGTACTATTATACGTTGAAAAGGCAAGGATCACCCACGAATCAATCCCCCCGCCGAATCACCTCAGGCGGCACATAGTCAAAGATCAACGTAATCCGATCCTCCTTCCCCTTGTTCATGACGCTGTGCTTCTTCTGGTTGTTGAGTTCATACGCCTTCCCAACCTCAAGCTGATAGGGCCGCCCTTCAATCATGAACCGAACCCGCGGATTGGTGGTCACGGGCACATGAATGCGATGCCCGGCATGAAACGACGGATGCCGGTCCACATGCGGCTTGATGATGTTCCCCGCAGGCAGCTTGGCGACCATGGCGCGAATAATGGTGCCGCCGGGCGGGTAGTGCTCATCGAGAATCCCATGCATGATCGGAAACGCGGTATCGGCGAGGAGGTCCCACCCATACTCCTTGCTGACCTCAATGTCCGGCCAGCCCTTGCCATCGGTGAACACCAACACCACCGACTCGGTCTGGCGGTGCACCTCGTACTCGTTCTGACGAATCTGCTGCGCACGCCAATCGGACTCCGAAAGCGAAAGTACATCTTCCTTAAGCGGAGTGATCTTCACTTCCCTAAGCATCTTGATCGGCAGATCAATATCCATGAACGATTCCCTCTATTCACGATGGTCGCACACCCTTTGGATAGTACGCACTCGTCTACCTTGAGACCACTCTCCAACGAAGCAACAACCACCTTCAGCGTACACAACGCCAAGCCGCCTGTGTTGCGACACCGGAATTCAAACGGCTAGGATGACGAATTGCTTGCGCGCACTATGAACCATTCGCTCCGCCTCCCGCATTGATCATCCGAGTTCCCCACTTCCCACAGCAATGCCATCCCCCCTCGCCCCCACCGCACCCAAAACCGCCCTGGTAGAAGCCATCGACTTGGTGAACGCCGGAAAAATCGGCGAGGCGATGGAGCGATGCAGGGACGCGATTCGTCGCGATGCCAATGATGTCAACATGACGGCGCTGCTTGGCGCCCTGTTGCTCAAATCCCGCGAGACGGCGATGGCCGAGAAATTCCTGCGCCGCGCCATAGAACTCGCGCCCGATTTTGCCAAACCCCAGGAGGATCTCGGACTGCTGCTAGAGGGTTTGGGCCGTCTCGAAGAAGCCGTGCCCGTGCTTCAAAATGCGACCCGCTTGGATCCTCAGTCGGAACTCGGTTTCATGGCTCTCGGGCGTTCACTCGCAGGCCTTGGCAGGGGTGAGGAAGCGGATGCGGCCTTTGAAGCCGCGTTCGAACTCAATCCATTGCGCAAGAAGCTGGCTTACGCGGCCGAGCATCACAAGGCGGGTCGAATTGAGGATGCGGAGAAAGCCTACCGGGAAATTCTCGAAGCCAGACCCGATCATATAGACGCCTTGAGGTTTTTGGCCGGCATAGTCGCCAGCAAAGACAGGGTCGAAGAAGCCGAACTGCTCTTGCGGCGTGCGATCACGCTCGCGCCCGACTTCACACTTGCGTACATGGACCTCGGCAGTCTCTTGAGCGAAGCACATCGTCACGGCGAAGCGGTTTCATGCTTTGAGCGCGCGAGCGAGCTTGAACCGAGCAAACCGCGGCCTCGGTTCATGTTGGCATCGAGCCTTGCGCAGTCCGGCAGGACCTTCGAGGCGACCGACACCTACCGTCAGGTGATCGACCTGCGCTCCGACCACGCCGGCGCATGGCTGGGCCTTGGCCACAACTTGAAGACCATCGGACATCAGCAGGAAGCCATCGAAGCCTACCGGCAGTGCATCGAAGTGCGGCCCGACAACGGAGAGGTTTACTGGAGCCTTGCCAATCTCAAGACCTACAAGCTGACACCTGCGGATATCCGCGAGATGAAAGAAAGCCTCAAGAAGGAGTCGCTGAGCGAACAATCGGTGGTCAATTTCTTGTTTGCGCTTGCCAAGGCGTACGAAGATCAAGCGGATTTCGATCGGGCTTGGGACTATTACAAGCAGGGCAATACTCGCCAGCGTGGTTCTGAGCACTATGATCCCGTGGAGACCCAAGTCACCAATGATGAGCTGATCGAAGTCTTCAATGAGTCGTTTCTGAATAAGAGAACCGGCATTGGACATGCGGATCCGGCGCCTATTTTCGTGCTTGGACTGCCGCGCTCGGGATCAACCCTGATCGAGCAGATACTCGCCAGCCACACCATGGTGGAAGGGACGTCCGAGTTGCCCTATATCGGGCGGGTGGCCACCTCGCTCAATCGCAATCGCGCCGACGGCATCAACTATCCCTTCTCCGTTCGTGAACTCAACGCGGCAAACTTCGATGCCCTGGGTCGCGAATACATGCAACGCGCCAGCGCCCATCGGCACGAGCGCCGCCCGCGCTTCATCGACAAGATGCCAAACAACTTCCCCTCAGTCGGCTTCATGCACTTGATCCTCCCGAACGCAAAGATCATCGACGCGCGCCGCTACCCGCTCGATGCAACCCTGAGCTGCTACCGGCAACTCTTCGCCAAGGGACAGTCCTTCGTGTATGACCTCAACGATATTGGCGAGTACTTTCTCCAGTACGAGCGCATGATGGATCACTGGCATCAGGTGCTGCCTGGCAAGGTGCTTACCCTGCAGTACGAGGATTTGGTGATGGATCTGGACTCCCAGGTGCGAAGACTACTCGATCATTGCGACCTCCCCTTCGAAGCGTCTTGCCTAAGATTCTGGGAGACTGATCGTCCGGTAAGAACCGCAAGCTCCGAACAAGTCCGCCAACCAATCTTCACCAGCTCCATTCACCACTGGCGCAACTACAAGCACCACATAGGCGACCTCATGGAAATTCTCGACCCCGTCCTACCGAAATACGCCAAGTACGAGCCGATCAACCAGTAAACGGCCACACCTCAAGGCCATGAATCGCGTTGCGGATGTCCATCGACAAATTGATTGACAGCACCGTCTTCATCTTGGAAAGGTCGTACAGGGTCACCGTCGATGGCGATGACCCCACGGCAATGAGGTCATCGTCAACGACACACAGCCCGCGTGCGAAGGCTTGGCGCGCAATGCGCGAATCGTCGAGGTCGGTGTGCGTCAAGAGCGCCGGGTTGTACACCGGCAGGTGAAACACCTTCGCAGGCTCGCTCACGGAAAGGCAGCGCACTATATTCTTCTCGGTGTCATTGAAGAGTACGCCATCCTTGTAGGGACGCGCGTTGTGCGTCCCTGCGGGCAGTCTCGCAACGCGCGTCAAGCGTCGACCCGTGTAGACGTGTAGTCCATCTGAGCGCAGCCCACTGATATACATGCCTTTCCGATCGCAATGGAGGCTATTGAGATGCAGAGCATTGCGCTGTCCCGGCCCCTTGTCCGCGTTGGGATCAAAGGGAACGCCCTTGAGGCCGGCGCGATCGGGCGCCACCGCAAGCCCCCAGGAAAACCGATTCTCATCCAAGTCGAATCCAAGTATGGCGTCATGTCCGGTAGACGTGAGGTACAAACGGCGGCGATAACAAAAGATCTCGTGGCAATGCTTGAGGTAGGGCGTCTTGTAGGAACCAATCAGATTGAACGCAGGGTCGTATTCGAACAGCTCATCGCTCGCGGCGATAAACACCCGGCTCTCATCATAGGCGATGCCTCGCAAGCCCCGGTCCCAGCCTCTTCCGTGCCAGTCTATGTCCGTCGTGTTCCAGTCAATGGTTTGCTTCACCCTCTGCCGATTGAGGTCAATGAGATACACGCCCCCGTGGCTTTCGCCCTGCCGAGATCCGCGCACCACCGATGTGGCTACAAGAAGGTTCAATTTGTGCTGTTCGCGATCGTGTTGGCGGATTGTAAATCGACCAATGCCACGCCTCGGACTGACGAGACGTGCAATCTGTGCGCCGAGCGCTCAGGCTTTCTCCATTGCTGTGAAAAGCGCTTCTCGATTTGATATATCCACTTGAGCTTGTCCACCAGCCCAAGAAGGCAAATCCGGTAGCGATTGCGTGCTTCTCCTTTCCTCCATGCGCTCATCCAAAACTTGCCGCAGTCCGGCTTCCAGCAAAGCAGACACGGTCACGCCTCGGCGGTCGGACTCGTCTCGAAGCCTTTGTCAGGCCATCTTCAATGTTGAGCGTCGTTTTCATGAATACAACCATATCAAGAGTTAACCGCGTTGACATTCACCCGCAAGCCAATAAACTTGCCGATTCCCAAAACCTGAGTATGATAGGCGCCTTATGGATGTCTGCCTATAGATTCGGAAGAATCAATCTGATTGACGAAGCAGCATTCAAAGATCAAGAAACCAACATGAGGGGGTCAAATGTCGGAATCGGTGAAGCGTCCGAGTGCCGGACAAAATCTGACGGTCGCCATCGGCGCTGCGGTGGGCGCGGCCGCGGGCGCAACACCCGCGCTCGCCGAAGATGGGCGGCTTGAGGAAATCATAGTCACCGCGAAGAAGCGGGACATGAACCTTCAGGACACCGCGATCGCCGTCACAGCGATCACGGACGAACAGATCACACTGCACAGATTCGAGAATTTCCAAGACTATGCAGGTCAGATTCCTGGGCTTGCGTTCAGTGACCGTCAGCCCGGTGCCAAGTCCGTGATCATGCGCGGCTGTGCGGCGCAGGGTCTCTCGTTCAGCGATTCCGCCACCACTTCAGTCTATCTCGACGAACAGCCAATCACCTATTCCGGTTATAACCCGGATCCGCGCCTTGTGGATGTCGCCAGAATCGAAGCGCTGTCCGGGCCGCAAGGGACGCTCTTTGGAGACGCGGCGCAATGTGGAACCCTGCGCATCATCACCAACAAGCCCGATACTTCGGTGCAGGACGGTTGGGTTGATCTGACCGCCTACTCGATCACGGATGGCGATCTGGGTTACGACCTCTCCGGCATGACCAATGTGCCACTCGTCGAAGACAAGGTGGCGATTCGGCTGGTTGGCTTCTACGCGAGTGATGCAGGTTGGGTGGACAATGTCCTCTCTCCATCTCCGGGACAGCAGTTCGACAATGCGGACCGCGTGGAGGACGACGTCAATTCTTCGGTCTGGTACGGGGGACGGGCTTCCTTGCGTGTGCTGCCTAGCGAGGACTGGACCGTTGACCTGACCGGCATTTACCAATACTACGAACTCGACGGCTTCGCCGATGCCAGCCTGAATATCGGGCACTATGAGGACACCTCGGTATATCCAACCTTCGGCCATGATGAACAGGCGCGATTCACCGAGGATTACTGGGAAGACGAGTGGTATCAGTTCGCAACCACCATTGAGGGCAACCTTGAGGCCGGTGATCTGGTGTTGACCGCTAACTACTTCAGTCGCGATAGCGTCTATTTCGCGGATGCCACCGCCTATCTGCAGTCGTATCAACTTGTGGGCGACTATTCGAGATCCTCATCCGCTTACGTGTACTACGCTCCCACCATTTATGACTTTGGTGGCGATCCGATGGCAAACGACTTTGATGAGCGAACCACCACCACCTGGGCGGTCGAATCCCGCTTTGCGACCCCGCAAGAAGGTCGTTGGTCTGCCATTGTCGGTGCCTTTTACAGCCAAATCGAAGTCGATGAGCTCTTCATCGGCAATGTGTTTGGTATGACTGGCACGGGTGCTTTTTCCTACATCAACTACGCTGGCAACTATCTATATAACGTGCCGCTGAAGACGGAATCAAACAATTGGTTCTCCGGCACCTACGATTCGGAAATCGAGCAATGGGCCATCTTTGGGGAGGTCAATGTCGATCTGACCGAGCACTTCATGCTCACGGCGGGCGGACGCTATTACCAGGTCACGCGCGATTACACCGTGACCAACGGCGCACTTGTCGGTCTCAATGGAGGGCCGCCGAATTGCTTCAATTCGGGTGATCCGGCATCGCCCAACCCGTCGGGCACAGACTATTGCTATGCGCCCGGCCTCTCTGGGGAATCCGATGAGAACGGCTTTGTGCCCAAGGCAACCATCAGCTATCAACTTGAAGACAAGATGTTCTACGCAACCTACTCGGAAGGCTTCCGGCGCGGAGGGGCCAACTCGGGCAGGCCGAATTCGCTCTTCGGCGCGCCATCCAATGTCTTTCCACCTCCGGCGGGAACGCTCAACAGCTTTGAGTCCGACGAGCTCATCAATACGGAAATCGGTGCCAAGACCGAATGGATGAACGATACGCTGAGATTCAACTTCGCGGCCTATCGCATGATTTGGGACAACATCCAAGTGCAGGCCGAGGATCCACAGCCCGGCATTTTCACACTCGGTATTGTCAACTTCCCGGAGGCCGAGATCCAAGGATTGGAAGCTTGGCTCAGTTGGTTGCCGTCAGAGAATCTGAGCATCGACGCCACCTTGGGCTACAACAAGGGCGAACTCTCGAAGCAGGAAACCCTGTTTGCGGAATTCGAGGGCGCTATTTCGGTGCCCAAGGGCACACGGCTGCCGATCGTCCCGGATTACAAAGCCAGCCTCAATCTCATGTATTCGTTCAATGAACCCATCATGGGCGGCTATCCCTACCTGATGGCGCGCTACACCTATACCGGCGAATCGGTCAATTCACTGGCGGGCATCGAATCGAGCCCATTCCTGTCTCCTGTTGTGGATCAGGATGCGTGGGCGACCATCGATCTGCAGGTGGGATTGGAAGCTGATCTATGGACGGCTTCCTTCTATATCGATAACCTGACGGATGAAGAAGCGGATCTCTTCTTCAACAATCGATTTGCGCAACAGCGACTTTCGGTCAATGCGCCGCGCTCCTTTGGGGTCTATTTCCGTTACAAGTTCGGCGGCTAGCCGTCTGGTTCCGTTAGAAGTCCAGATTCCTTGATCGCTTCGGCGATCAGGGAATCTGATCCTGAGGTCATCAGGCACACGCCCGCGACACCGGGGATTGTCTTGAACTCGCGCAAGAGTTCAGCGGCAATTTGAACGCCTTCAAGTTCAGAATCCTGCGCCTGTTCCAATCGCCGAACCAAGCCACTCGGCACCTTCACGCCCTTCATATGCTCTTTCAGCCAAAGAGCGCCCTTGGCCGACTGGAGCACCGGTAGCGCCACGATCAATGAAGCCTGCCAAGTGATTTGGGCGCGAACCAAGTATTCGACCCAACTTTCAAGCTGGCTTGCATCCAAGCACAACCGCGTACGGATGAAGTTGGCACCGGCATCGACTCTCTCGAGCAAAGATCTGGGCCTCCAACCCGCCCTCGGCCTAAACACCGGGGCAACCGTTCCGATCATATAGTCCGCGTTTGGGACATCCTCTCGAATCTCTTTGGCGAACCCGATCATTTGTTTGGCGCTCACCTGACTCTTTGGGTTGGATTCCTCAGCTTCGGCTTTCACAAGGAGTAGGCTCGTCACCCCGATGGAGAGCGCGCCAAGCAGTTCCGTCTCAATCGCTGCGGGTGTCTTGTTGCCGGCGGATAACTGCAGGATGGGATCGATGCCGGCACCAAGCAGAAGACTCGCAAGGGCGTGCCCCGAAAAACCTTGCAGGTCACTGATATGCACTGCGTCAACAACTTCGCAAAGCGCCTTGGCGTGGTCAATGATGGTCTTCGCACTCGAGAACTGACGTAGATTCAACTCTGCGGTCAAGCATGAGCCGTGCGTTCGCAATGCATCTCGAAGTCTCTTCACGCTGGGGTCGCTCGAAATAGCCACCGACAATTTTATGTGACTCAGCGAGGCAGTGACTCGCGGTCAGCGTTGTGGCAAAGTGCGGGGTTTTCGCTTTTCCATCCCAACAATGTTTGATATAGAAGGCTGGTTAGCCGACAACAAGGTCAAATACGTCGAGTGCCTGTTGCCTGACTTCAATGGGGTCGCCAAGGGCAAAACGATTGAAGCCAAGGAATTTGTCGATGGAGAAATCCGCATCGCCGAGGCGATTTTCGGGCAAGACATGCTTGGCAACTGGGTGGACGATCATGACCTCATAGATGTCGCGGATATCGACATGATCTTGCTGCCGGATACTTCGACGCTGGTGCCGCAGCCTTGGTCGAAGGGCCTCGCGCAGTGCATTTGCGATTGCGACTCGCTTCGTGGCGGAGCACTCGATATAGCGCCGAGGAACATCCTCAAGCACATGATTTCCAAGTTCGAAGACATGGGATTGGAGGCGTTCATCGCTCAGGAAGCAGAGTTCTATCTTGTCGAACACAATCCTGATCCCCTGCAACCCCTCAATGCCGCGCCCGGCAGGACTGGACGCGTGCTCAGGAAGCCGCGTTCCTTTCAGACCGAAGCCCTCGCCGAATACGCCCCCTTCATGGAATGCGTGCATGCCTATGCCGATGCGCAGGGCATCAGGATCACTTCGACGGAACAGGAGATGGGGCAGGGCCAGATCGAAGTCAATTTTCATCACGCGTCGGCCATGGAAAAGGCGGACGAAATGTTCTACTTCAAACGCATTGCCAAGCAGGCCGCGCTGGCGCAGGGATATATCGCCACCTTCATGGCCAAACCCATGAGCGATGCGCCGGGCAGTGCCATGCATTTGCATCAGAGCCTTGTCGAAATCGACTCCGGCAGGAATGTCTTTGCCGGGGTGGATGGGGAATTCAGTGACCTTTTCTACGCCTATCTCGGTGGTCTGCAAAAATACACGCCGCTGGCCATCGCCCTGTTCACCCCGAGCGTGAATTCGTTTCGCAGATTCGAGAGTGCGGAATCCTGCCCGACCAACGTCGAGTGGGGCATAGACAACCGAACCACCGGCTTCAGGGTGCCGGTGAGTGATGCGTCGGGGAGGCGCATCGAAAACCGCATCCCCGGCTCCGACAACAATTCCTATCTCGCCATAGCGGTCAGCCTCGCCTGCGGCTACTTGGGTCTCGAGGAAGACCTGCGCCCCACCGAACCAATCCGAGACAGCGCATGGGACAGGGAATATGGCTTTCCAAGCACCCTGTCCGATGCACTCGATGACCTTGAAGAATGCCAACCCTTGATGGACCTCTTAGGCGAGCGATTCGTCAAACTCTTCGTGCACATGAGGCGAGAAGAGATGGCGTCATTTTCCGCAGAGGTCACGCCGTGGGAGCGGGAACATCTGTTGCTCACGCTCTGATTAAGTCCATGTGCACGGACTTGATCAAGAGATGTCTGGTGAACGCGGGGTCGTTCACCATGCCCGCACTTTCCGGGTTGTCTCTCGGCTAAGGGAGCGTGTCGTGGCCGCTCGTCTCCGCATTTGGGCGAGTCACCACATAGCAGCCGACGCACAACAGAATTGCGCCCAAGAACATGGGCACAGACCAGCCTTCAATGCTCAGTGCCGCAATAACGGTGGCAACCACCATAGCGCTCACGGCAAGCGCTTTGGCACGCCTCGAAATGGCGCCATGCCGCTGCCATGCACTCAAGGCTGGCCCGAATCTCGGATGCGCAAGGAGCTTCGCCGCGAGTCGTGGCGACCCGCGCGTGAAGCAGGCCAGCGCTAAGATAAGAAACAAGGTCGTCGGCAAAAGCGGCACGAAGGCACCAATCGCACCGACGGCAACGCACACGCATCCAAGCGTTCTCCATGCAAGCACGGCGAACCGAGGCTTAGAGCTCGCGCTTGCGTTGATGTCGCTCGTATGATCCAAGCCGGACTCGCGATCAAGCATGGGTGGATTCCCAGTCCGATTTATACTGTTTAGTGAGTTGGGTTTCAATAGCCTCCGACAGCGCAATGTTGCAACGAAACGCCTGCGCCGACTCATCAAGTATCTCGTCGTGATTGTTCAGCACTTCGCCGGCCTCGTCGATACGCGCACGGTAGGAGGCAATGAACCCACCGATGTCTTGAATGTCCGGAAAGTCAAAAAAGCTCAACGCCTTCGGCTTCAGTGACAGGCGCTTCGCGAGTTGTGCGCGCAGGACGCGACCACCATTTAAGTCGCCAAGATATCGTGTGTAGGCATGGGCGATCAGGCGTGCGCCATCGCCCGCGGCGGCCGAGCGCACGCGTTTTGCGTAGTGATCGGCAGCGGCCAGCGCAGGCGGTTGAAACATGATAGTTGCGGAAAGGTGCTCAAGATCGGATCGGATCGCTTCTGCGCGATAGACGGCGGGTAACGCAAGTAGGCCGACTCCGCCGTTCTGCGCATGGGCGGCGAGCGCATTCTCCATCTCTTGATAGACAGGAAGCAGACTCCTGAGCAGAAAAATGTAGCCGTGAATTGTGGCGCGACCTCTCAGCAGAGCGCCGACAAACCCGGAGCGTTCCGCCTCACGGTGAAGGATACGCGTTCGTTCGCGGAGCGCTACACAGAGAGCTTCCGCTAGGCTCGCATCGTCAGTTCGGTGCGCAATTGTCAATTCGGACCTCCTTTTGACCCTTGCACGCAACCGGGGTTGGCGTCGGGTGTTCCGCTCGGACGTGAATCCGATGCCCTCGATGGCGCAGTGGCCCGACTAAACTCAGCCTCGGAGGCTTGGCAGGCAAATTCCACAAATTCGGGCATCAAAGACATGTTCTCGGATATTCTCGCTGGCCGAAGTGCGCAGCGCCCGGCAACATCGGTGGGCGGTCATTCCAAAGTCAGGTGCCAAGCTGCCAAGTCACGGCGAACTTATAGTTTCGTCCGGGCTCGGAGACATCTTGGAAAACACGCTCGTAGTCCTCATCAATCAAATTGTCAATGCCTAAGTCGATACGCAAACGCTGCCGCGCAATGCGAGGTCGCCAAGTCGCATAGAGATCGACTACGCTATACCCGTCGCGTTCCTCAACGACGATGAGACCGCCGCTGGCAGTAAGACCATCAATATTGTTGGTTCCAGCGGCACGCCGCTTGAAGTCGTCAGCAATATGCAAGCGCAGACCAAGCCTCGCGTCCGCCTCAGGCAGGTTCAACCCAACATCAAGAGCCGCACGGTCGGGTGTCAGCGAACCCAAATCTTCCCCAGTCGACCTATCTGAGCCTTCAATGCTGGCAAATGCCAGACGCGCGTACAGCCTTGCCGCCCGGTAGCTGAGCTCCGCTTCCCAACCCGACAGTTCGGCCTCGCTGATGTTGGCGGATTCGGTTGTGCCGAAAGTGCATGGTTGAAAGAACGGCGGCACGAAGCACGATGGATCCGGTCGCGAAGTAACGTTGATTCCGATCAGATCATCGGCTTCAATATCGAAGCGGCTCAACTTGAGCTGAGCTCGGTCTCCCTCGGCAAAGATGCCGGAGAAATCAAACCCAAAGCCGAACTCGAAGGTCTCAGTCTGCTCAGGCACCAGATCCGCATTGGACGTGAAGTTGTTGGAGGCGAACACGAAGGAGCCCCGCATCGGGTTAAACAGCACCGGGTGCGGTACGCTAAAGTGCACACCCGAGAGGTACAACTCATTGACCGACGGAGCACGGAAAGCTTGCGAGTAGGAGGCGAAAAGGTTCAACCAGCCGAGCGAGGCGGGCGAAAAGCTTGCGGAGAAACGCGACGACACCGCCTCGTCTTGGTTCTTCTCCGCGCTCACCGCGCCGGACGAATTATCGAAGCGGTCGTAACGGACACCGGGAATCAAAAGAAATCGTCCAGCAGAGGTATCCATCAAAGCCTCTAACTGACCGTACACGCCGATAAACTCGCTCTCGGCATCCGGCACACCGTTGCGGTTGCCGTCTGCAGAGCGATTGTCCGCGCCATTCTGCGCATCCCGGTACCAGTCGGCGCCGACAGTCAGTGTGGTGTCCACGCCACCAAGCGCGATGCGTGATGCGTTACGCAGGTTGAATCCGACCGTATCGACTTCGCGAACGGTCTTTCGGGGCAGTGTTGGGTCGAACTCGCCAACATCGGCGTTCGACAGGTATGCCGTCATGTCGACGGCGAGCCAGTCGTTGTCCACTGGATAGTAGGCGAGACCTGCCTTGAAGGTGTTTGAATCGATGTCCTTGTCAACCTCGCGATCAAGCAAATCGTTGCCCGTGCCCAGTACGCCTTGACCGTTGTTCGGTTCGATCGCCTTGTTCCCGAATCGCTGCCATGAAAAGTCAATCGAGAGCGCCTCCGAGAGCGTTTGGCGCCCTTTGATCAGTGCGGTATCGATCTCGTCGTTCGACGGCAGGTCAATACCGGAGCCGAGCGAGATGTCGCCCGATTGTCGAATGCCGAAGCTCGCAATGCCATCAAATCCGCCTCGGCGCGCAAACGCGGTGGCCGACCCAAGCGCCTCGTCGTTGACGCTCTGATAGCCCGTGCGAAACCGAAAGCCCCAAGGCTGATCTGACAAGTCGGATGCCGTCACACTCTCGATCGCGAGCACCCCGCCGACCGCGCCCGATCCATACAGCGCCGAGGACCCGCCGCGCAAGACCTCTGCCCTGCCAACTAATTCTGGATCAACGAAGAAGCGGCCATCGTGGGCGGAAATAAAGTTCTGACGCGCACCGTCAAGGAGCACCAGAACGTTCTCGCCGGTCAAACCACGAATGGCTGGCAATTCACCTGTTCGCCGCGGCCCACCGCGGAAATCCAGTCCGGGCACGTCGCGCAGCGCATCTGCAATTGAAGACGGCGCACGCGCCTCTAGTTCATCTCGGTCGACAACGGTGACATGCCCCGGAAAATCAAACACCGGGAGCGGATTCGTGGTGCCATAGACGGTCATCGTCTCTATCTGCTCTTCACTCTGATCTTGGAGACTCTCTGACCCCTTCTGATCGTTCGCGAGCGTGGCATTGCCGGCAAATGCCGCCAAAAGGATTGACCCCCAAAGCATCGCCGCGACTTTCGTCCGTACACCTGCAGCCACGATTGAATTCCTCACCGCTAATGTAACTGCGCATCTAAACACGAGTGTAAATGATTCGCAACAACCTTTCTTCCGTTCATGTCCCGCACGCCAACGCCGAGACCGTCGGCGCCTTGACCGGCCTCGGTGGAACGGGCACTTTCGTCGCGTTAGACTCGATTCGGTGCGCACAGCGGTTACACTCATGTCGCCATCTGGTCTCCTTGAAGAACCCTCAAGGGTGCTCGGCAACATTGTGAAGCAGGTGGGCGATGTTCTTGAGCAGGCCACCAAGGGGTTGCAGTCTGTTCGCTTGAAGCGACCCGAGGAGTTTTCAAGCACTGGTCTCGAGGCGGACTGTGCATTAAAAGCGTATAGGCTGAGAAGCAGCAATAGCGCGTCGGGCATAGTCTCGATTTCCTTCCGAAACACATCAAGCAGTCGTTGACCGCATACGACACAATCATCTTGGGAGCCGGGCACAACGGCCTCGTGTGCGCGGGTTATCTCGCCAAAGGCGGGCAGCGGGTGTTGGTCTTGGAGGCTCGGCACGCCTGCGGTGGACTTGCGGCAAGCTACGAGTTTCACAAGGGGTTTCGCGCTTGCCTAGCGCAGCATGTCGGTCACTTCCCTGATCGTATCGTTCGCGACCTGAATCTCGCCAAGCACGGATTCTCGCCCGTTCACGCCGCACCTGACCTGATCTGGCTGAGCCCGGACGGCCAGCATATTCGACTCGCAGAGAACCGTCTCTCCGGCGTCACGCAAGCCGAGCAGCGGGCGTACAACAGGTACAGTCGCCTGATGAATCGCTTCGCCGCCATGCTCGCACCTTTTTGGCTGAAGACGGTTCCGCCGATCGGTCACAATTCTCTTTCCGAGATGCTGTCCTTCGCCGAGCTCGGTCTCAAGCTGCGCCTGCTTGGCAAGGATGACATGCGCGAGTTCTTTCGCGTGGTGACCCTGCCCATGCACGACCTCATGGACGAATTCCTCACTCATCCGGGACTCAAGGCCATGCTCTCTTGGGACGGTCTCATCGGCTCCCGCCAAGCACCACGCTCCCCGAACAATTCGGTGATTCAGCTCCTGTATCGCTCGGCAAGCAATACATCAAAGAGCCTTGAGGTTGAATCGCTCATCTCGGCCTTGTGCGAGTCGGCACTAGAACGCTCAGTCGAAATTCGCACTGCCGCCCGAGTGGTGAACATTCAAGTCGAGCCCGGGTCGCAAGGTCTCCGTACCCTTGGCGTGCAGCTCGAAGATGGCGAAACCATTTGCGCGCAGCGAGTCGTCTCTTCGGCCGATCCCAAAACCACCTTCCTCAAGCTCCTCGGCGCGGAGTGCCTAGAGATCGAATTCACCAATCGAATTCAACGCATACGAGACCGTGGCTTGGTCTCCAAACTCCACTTGGCGCTCGATGGTCTGCCGAGCTTTACTGGTCTTGAGAATCCGAGCGGGCGCTTGATCCTCGCGCCTGACATGGACTCGATTGAATACGCCTATGATCATGCCAAGTACGGTGATTTGCCGGATCTGCCGGTACTCGAAATCACAATCCCGAGCCTCTCCAATTCGGGCTTGGCCCCGGAGGGTCAACACGTCTTATCGGCCAATATTCTTTACACGCCCTATCAATTGCGCGACGGCTGGAACGAGGCCGCAAGAAGGCTACTCTTCGATCGGGCGATGGATGTGCTGGAAAGTTACGCACCCGGGCTGCGGCAACGCGTCCTCGGTCACGAACTCCTCACTCCGCTGGATCTCGAAGCCCGATTCAACACCAGCGGCGGACACTGGCATCACGGCGACCTCGCGCTCGACCAGCTCATCATGATGCGTCCCACCTACGGGGCCGCGCAGTATCGAACGCCCATTCAGGGACTCTACCTCTGCGGCGCCGGATCGCATCCCGGTGGCGATGTCACCGGCATCCCGGGACACAATGCGGCCAAGGAGATTCTCTCGTGAAGCGGTTCGACGCCATCATCATAGGTGCCGGTCACAACGGACTGACCAACGCCGCCTATCTGGCCAAGGCCGGCCTCGATGTGCTCGTCGTCGAGAAGAACGACTATATCGGCGGCGCGGCGGTCTCGCGCGAACTCTACGAAGGCTGGATCTACTCGAACTGCTCTTATGTGTGCAGCATAATGCGCCAGGCTCTGCACAGGGACCTCGACCTCAGTCGCCACGGACTCATGCTGATCCCCTATCTTGGCACCGTCAATTTCGGTCATGGAGGTAATCATCTGATCGGTTATCACAGCAGCGAGGCCGCCTACAACGAACTCAAGAGGCATTCGCGCCACGACGCGGACGCCATGTTTCGTATCCAAGCGGACCTCAATCGGTACGCGCTGGTGATCAGAAAGACGCTCTTGAGAACCCCGCCCGACCCGGCGCGGCTCAGGATACGGGACATCCAAGAACTGCTCTTCCTTGCACGGCAATTCTGGGCGCTCGGCGAGAAGGAAATATATGAGTACGTGCGCTTCTTCACCTTGAGCGCGGCGGACTTCCTAGACGAATACTTTGAAACCGACCTCATCAAATCCTCCATGGCAAGTTCCGGCATCATCGGCACCGCCTTGGGCGTCTACTCTCCCGGTTCCTCCTACATACTGCTTCACCATGTGATGGGCGATGTCGATGGCAACATTGGCGCTTGGGGACTCGCCCGTGGCGGCATGGGCGCCATCTCCAAGGCGCTTCATTCCGCACTTCAATCATTCGGCGGCGAGGTGCGCACCAATGCCGAGGTCGAGTGCATTCTCGTCAAGGGCGGACGCGCGACAGGTGTGGTGCTCACAAGCGGCGAAGAGATTCAGGCGAAGATCGTGGTTTCGAACCTTGACGCTAGGCGCACCTTCACCAAGATCATGGACAAGAACGACCTTCCGCCGGGCATCTACGAGAAGGCCAAAAACTACAAGTTTCATGGTTCTTCGGGAAAGGTGAACATCGCCCTCGACGGCTTGCCCAGGTTCACCAATCTGCCAGACAACCCCTATATCAATCGCGGCTCGCAGGTCTACCCGGGGTCCATGCAGACCTTGGAGCGCGCCTATGACTGCTGGAAGCATGGTCGTTGGTCGGACGTGCCCTTCATCGAATCCATCATTCCGTCCGCTTGGGATCCGACTGTCGCTCCGCCCGGCAAGCATTGGATGTCGAACTTCATCCAGTATTGCCCGGCGGAGCTCGCCGATGGCCCTTGGACCCCGGAAAAGCGCCATCAGTTTGGTCAGACGGTAGTCAATAGAATCGAAGAGCACAGCCCAGGGTTCAAAGACCTCATACTGCACATGGAGGTTCGAACGCCGCATGAGATTGAACAGGAGGTGGGCCTCACCGAGGGCAATATCTTTCAAGGGGAACTCACCATCGACCAACTCTTGTTCAACCGACCCTTTCCGGGGTACGCCCAGTATCGAATGCCGATCAAGCGCATGTACATGTGCGGCTCTTCGACCCATCCCGGTGGTGGTGTCTCCTCCGCCTGCGGCGCCAATGCCGCGAGGGAGATCCTCATGGACTTGAGTAAGCCGAACACGGTGCCTGAGGACGACTGCTACGATGAGTAATCCTCACGATGATTAATTTCGACCGATCGCAAGAAGAGGCCAAGCCGACCCCCTTTTATCCGCGGCTTGCCGAATACAACATCAAAGGGGGCTGGTCGGCTTGGAACGGCTACAAGCTGGCCGAGTATTACTACGATGCCGAACTTGAGTACTTCAAGGTGCGCAATACCTGCGGCACCTACGATATTTCAGCCATGCAAAAGTACTTCATCAGCGGGCCGGATGCGGAGGCCATGCTCAACCGCATGGTCACCAGGGACGTCACCAAGATGAGCGTCGGACGAGTGAGCTATGTGCTCTGGTGTACCGATGAAGGTCGGCTTATCGATGACGGCACGATCTTTCGTCTGTCCGAAGATGAATTCATGCTCACCTGCAGCAGCCCGTCTACCGCTTGGCTACGAAAGAGCTGCTTCGGCTTCGACAATCTTGCGGTGAGTGATCGCAGCGACAGTCTCGCCGCCCTTTCGCTGCAGGGGCCAACCTCCTGTGCGGTGCTGCAACAAATGGGGCTCGCGGGTATTGAAACCGTCAAGCCCTTCGAGATTCGGCACTTCGACTTCATGGGCACATCGCTGATGGTTTCGCGCACCGGCTTTACCGGTGATCTCGGCTATGAATTCTGGGTGGAACCCGATCAAGCGCTCGCGCTCTGGGACGCACTCTACGCTGCCGGCAGCGATTACGGCATACATCCGTTTGGAGAAGAAGCCACCAATTGGCTGCGTTTGGAAGCGGGATTCGTCATGCCCGGCTACGAATTCAACGAGGCGCTCAAGACCGTTCATTACCAGCATGATCAGACCCCATTCGAACTCGGCCTCGACTGGATGGTGGACTTCAAGAAGCCGCACTTCAACGGCCGCGCCGCGCTCTTGGAAGAATCCAAGCGCGGTCCGCGCTACCGGCTCACCAAGCTGGATATCGAAGGCAACAAACCGGCACAGGGCTCGTTCATTTACAACAGCAAGCAGTGCAGCCAACAAGTAGGCTACGTGACATCCGGGATTTGGTCGCCTGTGGTCAAGGCCAACATCGCCCTCGCCATGATCGAATCCAAGCACCTCTCGGGTGAGCTTTGGGCCGAAATCGATTACGAAAAGGAACTGCGCAAATACAGCAAAGTCGCCCGCTGCCAGATCAAAACCACGCCTTTCTGGACCCCATCCCACGCCAAACAAACCCCACCAGGCGACGACTCCGCCGATCCAAGCTAAAATCCCCAAGATTGACGAAACCCAAGAGGAACGCGATGCATGCGGCAGATTTCGTTGAAAGCTACATAGATGCTTGGAACCAACGCGACGCGGGCTGCGTTGCTGATCACTTTGACAGTGATGGGATTTACTACGATGTACCCATTGAAGCGCAACATCCAAAGCGAGAACTCGTCACCTTCCTTTCCGAGTTCTTCGCCCAGGATCACAATCACTATGAACTCGACGGCGAAATTGCCACCGGACCTCATTCAATCGCTTTCCAATACAGAGTCATTGCTGGGCAGGGGAGTAGAGATGCATGCTGGTTCGGTGCCGAGTTTGTGACCCTGAAGGGCGATCACGCGTTACAGATTATGGACTACTACAAGCAGCCGGTCGCGTCAGAGGGGCCGGGTCGCAAGTACGCCAAGTCCGGTCTAACCCAAGACTTGCTTGAAAAGTACAAGCGTGCGCTTCATGCTCTCATGGAACAGGAGAAAGCCTATATGAATCCCGGCCTCACCCTGCCAAGGCTCTCGCAACTGGTTTATTGTCCCATCAACCACCTCTCGCAGGTGATCAATGCGGGCTTTGGAATGAGTTTCTTCGACTATCTCAACAGCTTTCGCATTGACGAAGCCAAGCGTCTACTTGAACGATACGACACTTCCAAGAAGTCAATATTAAACATCGCTTTCGAGGTTGGCTTCAATTCGAACTCGGCTTTCTATTCCGCATTCAAGCGGCGCTGCGGGCAGACACCCGCCCAGTATCGGCGCATGCGTGAGGCGGTTGCCCACGAAGCATCAACTCCTTAAATGAGCGCAAGACAACCTGCCCGAGGGGCGCTTTCTCGAATTCTCGACTCGATCGTCGAGTCGGGTCGAGCAATCCTCAAGGGGCGAAGAGATGCGAGCGACCGCTTTGCAAGCGTGCCCGAACTCATGGCGATGCGCTGCCGAGAACTGGTGGATCATCGCGGTGAGGCTTCCGGATTGGCCTTGGCGCGAGAGATATTGGATGTCTATGAGAACCTGTCGGGCGAAGGTCGCGACGCCTTCTTCGACATGTTGCATCGTGATTTCTCCACCGATCCTTCACTGGTGCTTGCAGCCGCCGAGCGCTACGGAACCGACCGGGATTTCAACGCCCTTGAAGCCTTGCGCAGAGCCATAGAGTCCCCTTGTCAGAAGCTCTTCCGGCGCCTCAACATGGCCCCCGGCGGCACCAGCCTGCTCGTCGCCATGCGTGGCCACTTGCTGACCCGACTGTACGCGAACCCGCAGCTCTCCGCCATCGAATCAGACCTCAGGCATTTGCTCATCGCCTGGTTCAATCGCGGCTTTCTCGACCTGCAACGCATCAATTGGGACGCTTCCGCGCGGGTCTTGGAAAAGATCATCGAATACGAGGCTGTTCACGAGATCAACGGGTGGGACGACCTTCGCAATCGCCTGAATCAGGATCGCCGCCTGTTCGCCTTCTTTCATCCGGCCATGCCCTACGATCCGATCATCTTTGTCGAAATCGCGCTTGGCCAGGGCAGCGCGTCTTCCATCGCCCCTCTCATCCAAACTGATCGGCCGGAGCTCGAGGCGGCAAGCCAAGATACCGCCACCTTCTATTCGATCAGCAATTGCCACAAGGGCCTCAAGGGCATCTCCTTCGGGAACTTCCTCATCAAGCAGGTGGCGGCCGATTTGAGCGCCGAAATGCCCGGCATTAAGCGATTCGAGACCCTATCTCCGGTGCCGGGCTTCAGAGGGTGGCTTGAATGCACGCTCGCATCAAACGCCGAAGCGCATGTGCTGAAGGACGAATTGCTTGCCGTACAAGAAATCCTGCCGCAGGATGGCTCGCTTGAGACGACGGACGATGCCTTGCGCAGCGACGTGTTGAAGCTCTGCGCACACTATTTGATTGAAGAAAAACAAGCAGGCTTTCCATTGGACCCGGTGGCCCGGTTCCACCTCGGCAACGGTGCCTCCTTGGACTTCATTCATTGGCGCGCCGACACATCCGATCTGGGCATGAAACGCTCGCTCGGCATCATGGTGAACTACCTCTATGAAGACGCGCAGATCGAAAAGAACCATGAAACCTATTTCGCGGAAGGTCGCGTAGTGGCTTCGAACGGGGTGCGCAAACTGGCCCGAGTTTGATTGCGCCGCCATCAACCCGGAGAAACGAAGATGACGAAAGCATTCGACGTGATGTCCTATCAAGAGACGCTCGCGAAAATTGATCTTAACGGCGACGATCCGTGGGTCGTTGCTTCCGATCGGCCCACCCTACTCACGGGTCTCTATGCCCCGCGCGGCGCAGACAAGCAATCCCCGCACGAAGAGGACGAGATCTACGTGGTGGTGAGCGGAACCGCCAAGATCGAAGTCGAAGGCGAATCAATGCCCCTCGCCACCGGCGATGCCGCATTCGTAGCCGCCCACGCCCGCCACAGATTCTTGCAGATGTCCGAAGACTTCGCCGTCTGGGCGGTTTTTACTGTTTCGCCGTACTAACCCGGAAAATTCACCAGCCCGCTCTTTATCGAATGTAACCTATTGAAGTACATGAAGGAATTACCCCGTAGCCAAAACGGCAGATTAAACGGCACTCGCTGCATCCTCAGCAAACCTAATGGAATAATATGCCAACACAAGGAATCCATAAGATCAGCCCAAAGTGCCAACGCGAAACCTTGTGTTAACGGAACCCTTGGCAGCCTTGGTGACAAGTCTGGTCGGCACGGGTCGGTATCAGAACGCGAGCGAAGTAATTCGCGATGGACTACGACTCATCGAGCGAAGGGAGAAAGAGGAGCAAATTCGTCTCGAAGCATTGCGATAGGCGGTGCGCACAGGTATCGCTGACATCGAATCAGAGCGGTTTTAAGAATTCAATTCTGTTGCGTCGCTACACGACCACTTGTGCAAGTTGGCCGACGAATCGCTTTCGAAGTCGAAATGAGAGTGGTTCAGCAGAGGAATGACCGAATCTGGCGCATACGTCTGTCGGCAGCTGCGAAAGAAGATGCTCCGAACATTTTGCGCTGGACAGGAGAGCACTTCGGCGAGCAGCAGGCTCGCACCTATGCAGACACATTGACTCAAGCGAATGAGGCGCTGTTGGATGGGCTATGCGATCACAGTCTACAAGTGCTCCCTCAAGAACGCCTTGGCGTCTTGAAAGGCTTGCTCGCGAACCGCCTCGTCTCGACCAATGAGGTAGCCATACTTCACGCAGTCCCTTAGCCGCGCCCCGCTTGTGAACCGCGCGGCAATACGCTCGGCGCGCGTCGCTTCAATGCCGTACTCGGAGAGCGGCGCTCCATCCACCCAAGGCACACCGGCATCATCGTAGTGCCATTCACAGCCTTCAAGGTAAGGCGCCTCTTCCCGAAAGGCCCGTGGCACATCGTTTTCCCAAGCGTGTCCGGCCCCCTCGTAGACCTTGGCAACCACCGGCACGCCAATCTCGCGAAGCTCATCTTCGCGCGCCCTGCAGGCGACAAGATCATTGGACACATCCTCGCTGCCGCGCAAGGTCAGGAGCGGCGCGCCATTGGTTGCTTGCGTTCCCAGCACTTGAAAGCAAGGGCCATAGATGTCTATGTGCAGCTTGAACCCGGGATGCTCCGGTGCCAAGGCTGCGCGGATTCTGCAGTCCATCGCCAAGCGGCTCGCCATACCGCCGTAAGAGAATCCGACCAGGCCAATGCGGGCAGCATTGATGCGCGGATGAGTGCTCAATAGTTTAAGCGCCGCATGAGCATCGGTGATCAAGTCAAACTCGGTGACCGAAGCGGTGCGAATCAGGTAGTTGACTTCGTCATTCAGTCCGCGCGGTGCATAGTATTCAATGACGAATCCGGCGATACCAAGTGCGTTTAAGAACTGCGCGTACTCATGCTCGCGCCCCGGTTGAATACCGCCGCTGCCGGGCAGGATGATCATTGCCGGAACAGGTGACTGGACATCCTCCGGGAATGTGAGATAGCCCAGCCCAGTTGTGGGTGTTGTCAGCTTGTTCGCCAAAATAGGCTGAAGATCGAAAGGGCTGAACGTCTGGAAATAGATTTCCCCTTGGTCGTTCTCGCTGAGCTTCCCCTTCGGCTGCGGGTAGTCCGGGAAATCCGGGAGATTCATCTTCACCAGCCAGGTTTGGAAGCCGGGCTGCTGAATCAAGGCATAACCAAGAATCCCGACAAGAACAAGCGCGCCGACCAGGATGAACAGGGTTTTCTTCATGTTTGACCTTAGCCGAGAAACGCCTGCCCACCATCCACGGCGATGGTCTGTCCGTTTACATAGCGCGATCCTTCGCAGCAAAGCTGCACGACAAACCGCCCTATGTCCTCCTCGCATTCGCCGACGCGCTGTTGCGGAATGCTGCGTTGAAAGGCTTCCGCCTCCTCCGGGTTGTGCTCCATCCACCACACGAGCCCGGGAGACTTGGCGTGCGGAAGAATCACGTTGGTGCGAATGCCATCAGGCCTCCATTCGCAGGCAGCGGCGCGGGTCAGCGAGCGAATGGCTTCCTTGACCGCCGCATAGGCGCCGTAGCTGGACATATCCCAACGCATCGCTGCCGTGCTGGCGAGATTGATGATGCAGCCATCGCCCTTGAGGTGCGGATATGCAAGCTTCATGAGCCGAAAGGTGGCCAAGGGCCCAGACTCGAAGCCTGCGGCGAATGCCTCGTCGGACACCTGATGCAACTCGCCGAGCGGAACCTCCTGGGCGTTGTTGACGAGGATGTTGATCCCACCGAGCTCGCTCACGCAGGTATCCACCGCTCTCGCCAAGTCTTCCGCGACCTTCACGTTGCATTCGAGCGCGGTTCCCGCACCGCCGCGCGCCTTAATCTCACTTAAGGTGCTGTCGAGCTTCTCCAAGGTGCGCCCGACGATGGCCAGGCGCGCGCCTTCCGCAGCCAGCGCAAAGTCGATGCCTTGGCCCACGCCCTGACCCGCACCGGTGACAAACGCCACTTTTCCCTCCAATTGCTTCATGCGCTTCTCCATTGTTTCGTCGGTTGAGTTGGGGTGAGCTATGTGGATCGCCTCCAAGGGCTGCACAGGTTACCGAACATCGCCTCGCAAAGCAGCGCGGCAACCGCTCGTTTATCCTTGTCAGCCTGATCCCACCGGCGCTCCACCTGTGAGCAATGAAGCAATAAGATTCGAGGCCAATGATCGGCCCCCGCCTTTGTTGTCCTTTGGCGTGGCGGCGCAGTTCACCGCATTGGCAATCGCTACGGTCGTATTGCCGCCAGTCATACTGGTAAACCTTGCCGGAGAGTCCGAAGCCTACTTGTCTTGGGTGGTCTTTATGGCCGTGGTCGTGAGCGGCATTGCCACCCTTGTGCAAAGTCTGCGCATAGGCCGCATCGGCGCCGGTTACATCCTCATCATGGGCAGCACCTCGGCGTTTTTGCCGGTCAGTGTCAGTGCGCTGGGTGCGGGTGGGCCGGCCCTCTTGGCCACGCTCATCATCATGTCCTCGCTGGTGCAATTCGGCCTCGGTTGGAAGATGGCGGCGCTTCGCCGCATATTCACGCCCACCGTTGCGGGCACCGTGCTTCTCCTGATTCCGGTTAGCCTGACGCCGCTGATCTTTCGCACCATGTCGCGCATCCCCGAGACTGCCGACCCGCTGTCCATACCGGTCACAGCAGGCATCACGCTCTTGGTGATTGTGTTCCTCGCCCTGCGCTTTGATGGTGCCCTGCGTCTTTGGGCATTGGCGATCGGTCTGGTGATTGGCTGTCTGGTTGGCCACTTCTTTGGTATCTACGACCTACAAAGGGTCGTCGATGCGTCTTGGCTCGGCTTTCCCGACCCGAGTGGTTGGCCCGGACTTGATCTTAGCTTCAGCCCCATGTTTTGGGCGCTCTTGCCTGGATTTATCATTGTGACCTTGGTCGGTGCGATGGACACCCTTGGCGACAGCATCGCCATTCAACGGGCGTCTTGGCGTAAACCTCGGGCAATCGACTTCCGCTCAGTGCAGGGGGCGATCAATGCCGATGGGTTCGGCAACCTGCTTTCCGGCCTCGGCGGGACCGTCCCCAATACCACCTATGGTGCCAGTATCGCGATCACGGAGCTGACCGGCGTGGCCTCGAGGCGAATAGGGGCCATGGCCGGTGCCATCTTCATCCTGCTCGCCTTCCTGCCAAAATTGGTGGCGGTGCTGGTGGCCATACCTGGGCCGGTCGCCGGCGCTTACTTGGCCGTGATTGTCGCCCTGCTCGGCATTTTCGGCATTAAGATTCTCGTTTCCGAAGGGCTTGATTACCGCAAGAGCCTGATCGTCGGGGTCAGTTTCTGGATTGGTCTCGCTTGCCAGTTCGACATGCTGTTTCCAGACTACATGGTCGGTTTCGTCGGAGAACTGCTCGGCAATGCCATGACGGCCGGAGGCCTGACCGTAATCCTCTTATCCGCGATACTCGGCCTGACCAGTCCACGCCCTCGTCGTCTGCGCGTCCCCTTAAACGCAGGTGCCTTGCTGGAAGTAGATGCATTTCTTGTCGATTTCGCGGCTCGCCTGAAATACGATGAAGAGAAAAGTGAGCGACTGCGTGCGGTAGGGGAGGAAGCTCTCCACAGCCTGATGCAAGACGGTGCGGAGCGCCGCCTGCTGCTGGTGGCGCGGGCCGAAGGCAAGGCCACGGAACTCGAGTTCATCGCTGGTGCCGGCGAATCGAACCTTGAAGACCAGCTCGCCGTCGTCGATGTCGCCGACATGCCCCACGAAACCGCCGCACCCCTGAGGCTCTTGCAGCACTACGCCTCAATGCTGCGCCACCGCCAATATCATGACACCGACGTAGTCACCTTGCGTGTTGAGTGAAAGAGGCGAAAAACGCCCCTTTTGACAGGGCCTTCTTTTCGCCTCGCCCCCCTATGCATAAAACCGACTCAAGGTATCAACAACGCAAGCCGGTCGATCTTGGCCTTCAATCTCAACCCACACCCTCACGCACACCTGCATGCCCTGTCCGGCGGGTTCGACGCTGATGACCTCTCCTCTGCCTCGGATTCTCGACCCCACCGGCACCGGACTCGGAAATCGCACCTTCTCGCAGCCATAGTTCACACCCATTGAGGTGTTGGTCACCGTGAGCAGATCAGGCATGAAGCTGTTCACCAACGAGAGCGTCAAATAACCATGCGCAATCGTGGCACCAAAGGGCCCCTCTGCCGCGCGTTCGGGGTCCACATGGATCCATTGATGATCATCCGTCGCATCCGCAAAGACATCGATTCGCGATTGATCGATGGATATCCACCTGGTTGGGCCGAGCTTTGCACCCACCTGCTCGCCGAGTCGCTCGTAGTCCACTTGCATCGCGTCAGGCCCGCTGACTAGACACCGAAACAATTTCGCCCGTCATGTACCCCGAGTATTCGCAAGCCAAGAACACGATCACGTTTGCCACCTCCCACACCTCGGCCGGACGTCCGTAGGCCTCCTGCCGCACAAGACCTTCAAGTGTCTCCTCATCCATGACCTTGGCAAGAAAGGGATGCATCGCCAAGCTCGGCGAGACCGCGTTCACACGTATGCCGCTTGCAACGCCCTCAAGTGCCGCGCACCGAGTCAACGCCATGACACCGGCCTTCGCTGCCGCATAGTGTGCCTGACCGACTTGCGCCCGCCAGCCTAGGACCGAGGCGTTATTGACGATCACACCACCGGAACTCGCCATGGCGCGCATGGCCGCGCGTGTCATGCGGAAGGTGCCGTTCAGTGTCACATCCAACACGCTCGACCACTCTGCATCGGTCATATCGACAAGATTGGCCGTGCCGCCGAGTCCGGCGTTGTTGATGACAAGATCCGGGGATCCAAACACTTCGCCAGCCTTGGCGAAAATCGCATCGACATCGGCTTGCCGGGTGACATCACACAGACAAGTCTCGGGGCGCCGCCCGGTGGCCGCCTCAAGCTGCTCCGCCGCTTCGGCAAGCCGTCGATCATGAACATCCGAGATGAGAATCTCGGCGCCTTCCTCCATGCATCGCTTTGCGGTCGCAAAGCCTATGCCAGCCCCGGCGGCGGCCGTAATCAACGCCTTGCGGCCCCGGAGCAGATCGTGGGATTTCGTATAAGCGGGTGGGGTATTGAGGTTCATGGGCGTTTCTCAGCTTCCGTAGACGGGTTGCGGCGGCTCGGCTTTGGACACCAGTTGATTCACCGCTTCGGTGAGTTCTTCGGCCTGCAAGCGCGCGCCCTTGTCGAGTTCCGGCCCGCTGCGCCAGCCATCGGCGACCGACAGCTTTCCACCGAAGATCTCGAAGCACTTGCCGCTGACATGACTCGATGCCTCGCTTGCCAGCCAAACGACCAAGGGCGCCGCGTTGTCGGGGTGAAACACATCGAACTTGCCGTCTTCGGGGATCTTCATCATCTCCGCGAACACTTCTTCCGTCATGCCGGTGCGCGCCTGCGGGGCAAGCGCGTTGGCGGTCACGCCGTAGCGCGCGAGTTCCGCCGCCTGCACTAGGGTGAGACTGAGAACGCCGCCTTTGGCGGCGGAATAGTTGGATTGTCCGACCGACCCCAAGAGCCCGGCACCCGAACTCGTATTGATGATGCGACCAGACACCGACTTGCCTTCCTTCGACCTTGCTCGCCAATAACGCGCCAAGTGGCTTGAGATGCAAAAGTGACCCTTTAGATGCACGGCGATCACCTGATCCCAGTCATCCGGACTCATGAATGCGAACATGCGATCACGACAGATGCCGGCATTGTTCACAACGACTTGGCAGTCCCCATAGGCAGTGATCGCTTGTTGCACGATCCGCCCGGAATCCTCGTGGTCGGTGATGTTGTTGGTATTGACTTCGGCGACGCCGCCTGCGGCCTCAATGTCGGCAACCGTTTCAGCAGCCGTATCGGCGTTGATGTCGTTGACGATCACCTTGGCGCCCGCAGCGGCCAGTGCTTTGGCATAACTTCTGCCAAGGCCGCCGCCGGCACCCGTCACAATGGCCGTTCGGCCTTCACAGAGCTGGCTCATCTTCAATTGTCACTCGCCGAATCATCGAACTTTGCGCGCTTGCCGGTTTCCACAAACGCATCGCGTGCGGATTGGCTGTCTTCGTGCATGTACATCTCGAAGGTGAATCCTTGTTCCCATCTGTAGTTGCGATCAACGTCAAAAGCCTCAATGCCGTTCAATGCTTGCTTGGCGATTCGCAAGGCATCGCGTGACTTTGAAGCGATCAATTCCGCGAATTCGCGCGCCTGCTGCAAATGTTCCTCGCGCGCGACCACACGTTCAATTCCACCAAGGCGCACCGCTTCTTGGGCGCTGATGCGTCCTCCACTCAAGAAGGCCGCGCGCACCTTGGCATGCGGGAACATGCGCTGCAAGTGCGATGCGCCCCCCATGGCGCCGCGATCAATTTCGGGCAGCGAAAAATAAGCGTCCTCCGCCGCAATCACCACATCGGAAGCACCGCACACGCCTATGCCGCCGCCAAGCACGAACCCGTGCGGAGCGCTCACCACCGGAATCTCGCATTCGTGAATGGCTTTGAAGGTCAAGAAATTGCCTTTGTTGACCTTCACTATGGCGCTGGAGTCGGCAGCGAGCTCCTTGATATCCACGCCGGCGCAAAAGCCCTTGCCTTCGGCGCGGATGAGGATGCAGCGAAGCGCCTGGCGTCTACCCAGTTCGCTGATCAGCTCCGAGAGTTCCAGCCACATCGCCCCCGGAAAAGCGTTCACCGGCGGATGATCAAAAACGACCTCCGCGATCGGTCCCTTGATGTCAGTCTTCAGCGGCATGTCCTATCCCTCCTTGAGAATTGTGGTGCTCGCCAGCCGAGCCTCTGCTTCGGAAACAATGCTGTCAACCAACGCGGCGCAAGTCGGCAAGTCGTTGATGAGCCCCGCGACCTGTCCGCTCGGCAGCACGCCATCGTCTGGGTGTCCCTTGACCATGGACTGCTGAATGATCATGGGTGCGTTGGCCGCCATGAGAGTTTGTCCGAGCGAGGTGTCGGAGCTCCGCGCCATGGCCCATGAGGACTTGATCAGTTCAAAATAGCTCGTCTGCATCAGTTGCTTGAATCGCCAGCCGCTCGCAAGCGCAATCAACAATAATCGCAAGCGCGAAGCCCGCTCCAAAGCTTCGAGCCGCCGATTCATGATCATGCGTTGTGGCAATCCGTCGAGCCGGGTCGATACCTTAATCTGCGTGACTTCGGACTCCAAGTAGCGATCCTTGGTGGCCTGAGGCGTCGGGCTCTCTGCCGTGAGCAGGAATCGAGTGCCCATGGCAATGCCGTCGGCACCGAAGGTCAGCGCCGCCGCAAGTCCGCGCCCGTCTTTGAACCCGCCGCAGGCGACCACCGGCACCCCAAGCTCCATGTCCAGAACTTGCGAGAGCAACAACCAAGTGGGCGTTTCACCCGTATGGCCTCCTCCCTCCCCACCTTGGCAGACCAGCACATCCGCGCCAAGCGACACGGCCTTGGCCGCATGCTCGGCCGCACCTATGGTGGGAACACATTTGATGCCGGCAGCCTTCACCTTGTCGATCAGCGTGGCCGAGGGTGCGCGGCCATAGGAGATGGCCGCAACGCCCTGATCGATGCAGGCATCGACAATCGCGTCCACACCCGGCTGAAACGAGTGCAGATTGACGCCAAAGGGCGCCGAAGTTTGCGCTTTGATCTTCTTGATCGCCGCCTCGCATTCATCAGGGGTCATGACCGCCGCCGCAAGAAACCCGAAGGCCCCCGCAGACACAGCCCCAACCACCAATTCAGGCGTCGCCACCCATCCCATGGCCGTCTGAACAATAGGCAACCGACACCCCAGTGCGCCGGTCAATCGCGTTCGCAGCATTTGGGACACCTAGACCGGTGCCCCTTGAGCTAAGGGATTAGTGGTACGCACACCCTGAAACCTCCGAAAACCTTTGTCTGCGGTCGCAATGACAACTCCGTGCTCCTTTGCCAGTGCCGCCAAGTGGGCGTCCATGACCAAGGTGCCTCGGGCCTGTCCCTCGACGCAGATAGCGGCAAGAGTCTGCCAACTGCGCGGGCCTGGTTGAAGCATCTGCACGTTTGCAGAACTGAGCCAAGACTCCACAATCCGGCAGGTTTCCCGAACGTCTAAGGGAATCTCAAAAACGCGTGAGTCCGATGCGATGCGAATAAAGGCGAGGATCGTGACTAAGGCCAATTTGACTGGCTCCCCCGATGAGATCTGTTGCTCAAGCCACTCGCGAGCAAGCCTATGATGCGGGCTTCCCGCATCATAGGCGTAGAGGAGGATATTGGCATCCACAAGCACCCTCATGGGCGTGTTGGACCATCTAGAAGATCTAGTAGACCTCCTATGTCGGTGAGATCAAAGCCGGGACGCAAGCCCATGGGACGAGCCTTCACGATGAAAGGAGGCATGGGATCTTCGTCGCCTGATCGCTCCAGACCCAGGCGCAGGCAGGTGTTGATCGTTTCCTTAAAGCTTGAACCGGATGAGTTCATCCTGTCCCGAAGCTTGGCGACGACATCTTCGTCGAGCGTGACAGTTGTTCGCATGAGTCATCGTAGAGCACACTAGCATCAAGATGCTACACAAGTGATGCCAATTACGCCAATCCCACAAGGAAGGCAGGAGCTTTATCAACTCTTCCAAGTCGTGCGTATGCGGCGGATCCAAAGCTTCCGAAATCAACGCAGCCTTAAGTGATTTCTCGATCATTTGTGATAACTGAAAGGCAGCATCACCCATGTCAAGCTCCTCGCCGTCCAGCACGCTGCGGGCTTAATCCCAGTCGCTCTTGACGAACGTGAGCCACTCGAGTATCCAATCATTCTTGGACGGTGCCCTATTGCCATGGATGAATTGTTTCACTCGGTGAAGACAAGCCCGAGGGTAAGAGCCAAGTCACTCAAGCATTGGCAGCAGAGGCTCCGCTCAATACAACTTGAGTTCGTTGGGGGCATATGATCCCTCAGTTTTTGAACACCGATGCCCTGAGGTTGTGCGGATCCAGCCGCTGAATGGCTTGTAGTTGTTCACTGCTCGGTGCCGGTGTCTCAATCAGTTCCGCGTCGCGTTCGAGTGCAAACCCCGTGTTGTCTTGGACTTCTTCGAAGGTGACTCCGGGATGCAGGCTGATCACTCGAATGGCATTGTTCGAACCTTGGAAATCCATCACGGCGAGATTGGACACCAAGCGCCTGAGGTCTAAGAATTCCGGCTTCTTGCCATTCGGCCAGCGCGCCGGGTTGTATCCTATGCCGCCGACCATATCCACTTCACCCTCGACAAAGGTGCGCTTATCGTGGCTCGGCACGAACATGGAGTTGGCATTGCTGATGGTATTGCCCGGATAGCCGCGCACACCGAGCAGCGCTGCTTTGGGTCGCGCATAGTCACCAATCACAGAGATGTTCATTTGTCCGAAGCGGTCAATCTGCACCGGTGTCACCATGGCATGACGTTTGCCCTTGTAGATGATGTCGAACACGCGTTCGTAGGTCATGAGTCCTTCGATCTTGGGCCGGTCATCGCCGCGCGGCCCCACCGGTACCGGTTCACTGACGAGATAGGCTTCACCCTCGGTCATCATGAGGCCGGGCTCGAAGGTCGACTTGGCAAGCGATGCCGCGAGTCGCGGCACCAATCCGATGCTGGTGATCAGGCGTTCGCCGTCACCGCGAAACGCCTCGGCAGCGGCCGAGATGCACAGTTCTGCGAGTGAGTAGGTCATGACAGACGCCTAAAACACCGGCAGCGGCAGCGCATCGATCCGTTCGGCCCCGCCCACAAGTTCCAAGTACTCCGCCAGACCCTTGCGTTTGACGAACTCGTTGAAGTAGTCAGACCAGCCGCCCTTGGCGGCAGCGCTATAGCGTCGCAGGTGTTCGACGTCTATGCCGTAGCGCGGAGCGCAAGAAGTGGGATGCGCACCGTGCGCCGCGAGTGCGACAGCCTGAACCAGGTTTCGTTCAATCGGCATCTGTAGGGCGATCATAGGATCGTTGAAGGCGTCGGTGGATACGATTTCCTCTGTTGTGAGGAACGACCTGTCGGCGGCGCGGCAAAACCACTCATCAAAGAAGGGATCGGGCCCGGAGATGCGCGAATTGCCGAGCACATCGGCTTGATTGACATGACACACCGCTATATCAACCGGCAGGGCTGGCACCGCCACCAATTCCTCCTCGCCGTAAGGCGATTGGATCATCTTGATGTGCGGATTCTTGCTCAGCACATCGGAAGCGATCCCGACCCGCGTGGGCAGGAAGGGCAGCCGTGCGGCCGCTGCCTTGAGGCCGAGCTGAAACATACCTTCGTCGATTTCCATGATCTCGAAGGCGCCTGCCTGCCGCGCGGCGCGAAAATGCGGCTCCAAGGGCAGTGTGTCCATCGACACGAAACCGAACACCAACTTCCTGAGCTTGCCCGCCGCCGCCAGCATGCCAACGTCGGGCCCACCATACGAGAGCAGCGTGAGATCCGTGACCGGGCTTTGCAGCAATTCGCGCACGAACGCCATGGGTTTGCGTCGCGCGCCCCAGCCACCAAGGCCGATGGTCATGCCGCTCTCGATTTCGGCGACGATCTCGGCGATGCTTCTGGTCTTATCCATTTTCAGCCCGGGAATTGATACTCGTGCCCCCATAGGTCCCCGATGGTGCTCTTGGTGGGAACAAAATCCTTCCAGTCGAACTGGAGTCCGTCGTAACCGACTTCCACCGGGATGCCGCCGGGTGCCAGAAAATAGAAGGACACCATGCCGTCGTTCAAGTGTCGGCCGAGGGTCGCTGTGAGTGGATGGCCGGCCGCATTGACTCGATCAAGACAGGATCCGACGGCATCGAGCGTGGTCATCTCAACCATGATATGCACCACGCCGGAAGGGGCCGGGCCATTGAAAAACCCGACGCTGTGATGTCGAGGACTCTTGGCGTGCAGAAAATTCACCTTCATCTCGGGAGCGCCCTCGGCAGGAGGCGGAAGGGTGAGTTCATCGCTGATTCCGAATCCCAACACCTCAAGATAGAATTCGGTGGTGGCACCTATGTCGGTCGCGGGAAGAATGGCATGGCCGAGGCCAATCCCATCGGCAACAAACGCGATACCGTCGATTGGTGATCGAAAGTCAGAGCCCGCGCTCCCGCGGCCATGAAACAGCTCGAATCGATTGCCCGAGGGGTCTTGGCCCGCGACGAATTCGTTCACGCTGCGCGCCGCGCAGTCCTCGGCAGAACCGGAGGTCAGGTCCGCACCCTGTTCCGAGAGCCTCGCCACCAGCGATTCAAAGTTCTCGGACGTGCATTCCCAACCCGCACAGAGAAACCCGTCCTCTTCTGCAGGTTCTACGATGAAGCGCACTGGTGCCGAGTCCATGCGCAGATGTACTTCGCCTGATTCGAGTGTCACCGCCTGAAATCCCAGTACGGATTCCCCGAGCTGCACCCATTGCCCGGGATCGCGCATGCCCATGCGCACATAGCCGAGTGATTCGATGAGGTGTGTGTTGATCATGTTTTTCCCTCTTGCTTTTCTTTGGCGAGGTCCAACGCCACATCGACGATCATGTCTTCTTGCCCACCCACCATGCGCCGCCTGCCGAGTTCAACCAGAATCTCGCGCACATCAAGCCCGTAGTCCACCGCCGCCTTCTCGGCATGTCGTAGAAAAGACGAATACACGCCGGCGTAGCCTAAGGAGAGCGTCTCGCGATCCACCCGCACCGGACGATCTTGCAGCGGACGCACGAGATCCTCCGCCGCGTCCATCAACTTATACAGATTGCAGCCGTGTTGCCAACCCTTGCGTTCCGCCGCCGCGATGAAGACCTCCAAGGGCGCATTGCCGGCACCGGCACCCATACCGGCCAGCGACGCATCAACCCTTCGCGCACCGTATTCGACCGCCACGATTGAATTGGCTACGCCGAGCGACAGGTTGTGATGCGCGTGTACGCCGCGTTCGGTTGCTTCTTGGAGCACCCGATCGTAGGCTTCAAGCCGCGCTCGATAGCCGTCCATATCAAGCGCCCCTCCGGAATCCGTGACGTACACGCACTCCGCGCCATAGGACTCCATCAGCCTCGCTTGCGCGGCGAGCGGTTCCGGCTCGCTCATATGGCTCATCATGAGAAAACCCACGGTGTCCATGCCCAGTTCGCGGGCTATTTCGATGTGCTGCTTAGCGACATCGGCCTCGGTGCAGTGGGTCGCCACCCGCACGGAGCGCACGCCGGCGGCGTAGGCGCGTTTGAGCTCTTCCTTGGTGGCGATGCCGGGCAGTATGAGCGTGGTGACGACGGCGTTCTTGACCACATCGGTGACCGCCTCGATCCACTCCCAATCCGTGTGCGCGCCAAAGCCATAGTTGAAGCTGCCGCCATTCAAGCCATCGCCGTGCGCGATTTCTATGGCATCGACACCGGCCTCATCGAGCGCTTTGGCGATTTTCCCCACGTGCTCCACGCCATAGAGATGACGAATCGCGTGCATGCCGTCGCGAAGCGTTACGTCTTGGATGTAGATTTTCTCCCTTCTGGGATCAAGGATTTTTCCGCGTGGCGCATGGCTCATTGCGCGGCTCCGAACTTGAGTTCGGCAATACGCTCGCCGGTCGCCAGTGCGGCCGAGGTCATGATGTCGAGATTCCCGGCATACTTGGGAAGCGAGTGTCCCGCCCCCTCCACCTCAAGAAATATAGTGGACTTGATGCCCTCGTACTCGCCCATGCCGGGAATTCTCAAGCGATCGTTGCTGCCGAATCGCTCGAATTGCACCCTTTGTTTCAATTGATAGCCGGGCACGTATTGCTGCACCTCTCGCACCATGTCTTCGACCGAGGATTCGATATCTTCGGGCTCAGCGCCAATCGAGAGGGTGTACACGGTGTCGCGCATGATCATGGGCGGCTTGGCCGGATTGAGCACAATGATCGCCTTGCCGTGATCGGCGCCGCCGACTACTTCGAGCCCTCGCGCGGTGGTTTTCGTGAACTCATCGATGTTGGCCCGCGTCCCCGGGCCAGCGCTCTTTGATGCCACGGATGCGACAATCTCCGCATAGGGCAAACGCTCCGCCACGCGGCGCACGGCATGCACCATGGGAATGGTCGCCTGACCGCCGCAAGAGACCATGTTGACATTGTCTTCGCGCAGGTGCTCGCCCATGTTGACAACCGGTACGCAGTAGGGGCCTATGGCCGCCGGCGTCAAATCAATCATTTGCTTGCCATCTTCCCGGCATATGGCGTCATGATGCGAGTGCGCCCCGGCAGAGGTGGCATCGAACACCATCCGCACCCCCTGCCACTCAGGCAATTCCCGCGCTCCGTCAATCCCGTTATGACAAGTGGTCACAGCATGCGCGCGAGCCTTGGCGAGCCCCTCGGAGTCCGCCTCTACGCCAATAAGTAGGCGCATTTCGAGCAGATACGATGTGTCGAGAATCTTGATCATCAGGTCGGTGGCAATATTCCCCGATCCCAATATGGCGCAAGGTATCTTCTTCACTCGCGGTTCCTCGGCGCTCGACACGGATCGTGCAACAAAAAGTCAAGACACGCCGCATTGAACACCCTGGTGTGCTCAACCATCACCCAATGACCACACTCGGCAAGTTCAATATGTCGGCTCGGTTTGCAGGCGCGGGTGATCTTGCGTCCTCCGCTTGCCGGCAGAAGTTCATCGTCCGCGCCCCAAAAGCTCAGCACCGGACACTGAATGCGCGGCAATTCGTCTTCCATATTGGGGATTTTCATGCGCCCTAGGACCTCGGACGGCTGCTTCTGCAAGATGGCCCAGCGCTCATCCACCAGCGCATCGCTCACATGCCTGGGGTCGTACACCAGGGTTTGCAAAACGCGCCGCAGGCCATCTCGGTCTAGCTTGCCATCGACAAAATTGTTGATCATCTTGGCCATGGCAGGCATGGCCAGGTAGGTTTCCAGCGCTTCGATGCCGCCCGGCGCCATGAGGATCAGCTTGAAGACGCGGTCCGGGTGATCCAAGGCCGCACGGATGCTGACGGCGCCACCCAATGAATTGCCGACCAGCGCGAACGTGGTGATGCCGAGCACATCGAGAAGGCCAATAAGATGGCTACTGAAGAATTCGGTGGTGTAGTCCCGGTCGGTGGGCTTGGAGGAGTACCCGAACCCGGGCAGGTCTGGAATTACAACGCGATACTCGGCGCCCACAAATGCTTCGATATTCTTCTTAAAGTTGCTGTAGCCACTGGCACCTGGGCCACTCCCGTGGACGAATACCACCGCCTCTCCATCGGCGGGACCGTAGGTTGAATGGTGGACATCCATCTCACCGACGCGCACCGTCTGCGCGTGAGGCGGACCTCTCAAGGCTTCTCCCATTTAACGCGCTCTATACGAAAACGTCGCTGCTTTCACCGCCAAGAACCATGCCCCCGAAGTTGCGCGCAAAGCTCGTTGGATTGTTGGCGACATGCGCTCGGGCAATGTGAATGTCACGCCAAATATCTTGGATCCCGGCACCGTCGTACACACTGCGCCCCCCGGCGACTTCGAACAGACGATCCACCGCCGCCGCCATGCGGTCGATCACGAGGCTCGCCTGATAGCGGTAACGCACCCGGTCAATCATGGGAATCTCCTGTCCGCAGGTTACCGCCGCCACCATTTGATCGAAATTTCGGTACATGATGGACTCCACTTCATCAATGTCGTTGAGCGTTTGCGCAACCCGGCGCGTGATGTCGGAATCGCCTTGAAGCTTCGTTGGATCGGTGCTTGAAGCGGCGGCTTTGCCGCAAAAGATCTCCACCGCGTGTTTTGCGGCACCGATGGCCGGCGTGGTGACAACACGTATGAACATTTGCGCCCAAGGAATCGAATAGAGCGGGTTCTCCTGTCGGTGCAGGCAGTGGAAGCCATCCATTTGCTTATGGGTGCGGTGATCGGGAACGAACACCGGCGAGTCAATGACGATGTCGTTGGATCCGGTGCCCTGCAGGCCGTAGACAAACCAAGTGTCCTCGATGTCGTAATCCGACCTTGGCACCAGAAAGGTGCGATAGCCCTCGCCGGGCACGATAGCGCCCAAGAGCACCCAAGTGCAGTGCGCCGATCCGGAACTCCAGCCCCAGCGACCGCTGAGCATGAATCCGCCGTCGCAGACTTGCGCCTTGCCGCCGACCGGGTTGTAGGAACTCGAAATCAGTGTATCGGGGCCATCGGAATAGACATCGCTGGCTGCCTGCTCGTCCATGAGGGCGAGTTGATAGGCGTGAACGGCGATAATCCCGGCAATCCAAGCCGTGCTCATGTCTTGTTCGGCGATCTTGACGCTGGCCTTGAAGAAGTCGTTCGGATGCACCTCCAAGCCGCCCCATCGCGTGGGCAGGACCGAGCGCATGTAGCCGCAATCCTTCAGTGCTTCAACCACTTCAGCCGATATTTGACGTTGCGCCCGACCCTCGGCGGCATGTTGTGCGATGAGTTCAGAGGTCGCAGTGGTCGCTTCCACGAGATTCAATACCTGTGGAAGTTCATCTGCTTCGAGAAGTGCGTGCGCCATAATCGGAGCCTCCAGCCTGTGGCTTGCATCGTTTTCCCGGGATTGAGGCATTCTACCTCTTTGCGTGCTTGTCGCTCTTGGGTTGGCTCATTGTGATAGCAGCTCGCTTGGACTGTTGCGGGCCAGATGGATTGCGGCAAGAATAGACTCGACTTATGGGAGGTCCCCCATGTTCAGTGTTGAATCACAGACAGTGCTCGTCACGGGCGGCACCCGAGGCATTGGTAAAGGCATCGCCGAGGCATTTCTGAACGCGGGTGCCGAGGTCTGCGTTTGTGGACGTCACGCCCCTCAGTCGGACATCACTGCACCCGAGGACAAAACGCGCAAGGCGCATTTTGTTGAAGCCGATGTTCGCGATCCCGAGAGTGGGCGCGCACTCATCGAATCCATCATCCACCGCTCCGGTAAGCTCAACACGCTCATCAACAATGCCGGTGGCGGTCCGCCCGCGGACGCTGCGACGGTCTCGCCAAGATTTACCGAGTCCATCATTCGATTGAACCTGCTCGCACCACTCTCGATGAGCCAGCTTGCCCAGGCGGCCTTGAAAGAGGCTCGCGGCTCGATCATCAATATCGCCAGCGTCTCGGCGATTCGATCATCTCCCGGTACCGTCGCCTATGGTGCGGCCAAGGCCGGTCTCTTGAACGCCACCATCTCGCTCGCCCAAGAGTGGGGGCCGGAAATCAGGGTGAATGCCATCATCGCGGGACTCATCAAGACAGAAGCGGCCCATGCCCACTATGGTGGCGAAGAGGGCATGGCAAGACTCGAGGCGCGGCTGCCGAGCGGCCGCATGGGCACCCCTCAAGACATCGCCAACGCTTGCCTGTTTCTATCTTCCGACACCGCCTCCTACGTCTCCGGTGCCGCCTTGGAAGTCTTCGGCGGCGGGGAACCACCTAGCTTCTTGACCTTTGTTGAAGACGCAGAATCGCGCGAGAAACTGCTGTCGATAGACCACGAGTTGGTTGATCAATTCAAGCGCAGTGGACATCCGTGAATCTGGTGGCTCGCACCAAAGTGATTTCTCATTTCGCGGCGCTTTTTCGTCGGGAAGCACCCATGCGGCCGCGGTAGAGGCATCGGCAACGAATGACATCAGTAGCCGTGCCCCTCGTGGCGCCAAGATAGTATTTCTGACGTCGAAACCGTAGCCTGCTTGTCGCGTTCGCGACGAAGCGTCTCACATAACTCACGATGTTCCTTGGCACTGCCCACCCTCGTCACATGGGCAATCGGCGTGGCGCCGCGGCAAATGACGAGATCTTCTCCCGCTTCCACTTTGGTGAGCAGTGCGGAGAGATGTGTCTTTGCTTCGCCAATCTTGACGTGTCGTGTCATTTTCTCGATATTTTCGGTAGTTACTTGATGGTGACCCTAGCGCCCGGAGCATTGCTTGCCCAAGTCTTTCAAGAGATTAGTTCGAGAGACCGCCTTGGTCAAGTAGTTGGTTTGGTCAACTGGATGGGAGTTGCGTGTCCTCCCAAAGCCTTGCTCATACGACACAACTGACGAATCAAGCGAAGAGTGTTTCCAACCTGTTCATTCCTCATTCCGCCTTGGCATAATCTCGGAAACGGAGCAATTCCCCAATCCAATGACCTCATCCAAAAGCCTTGAAGAGCGTCTCGACCGCCTCGACTCCATCGAGGAAATCCGACAACTGGTGGCGAAGTATGCCCTCTCGCTGGACATGCGCGACCTTGATGCCCACGTCAACCTGTTTGCGCCGGACATTCGGGTGAGCCGCGACAAGATCGGGCGCGGTCACTTAAAGCGATGGCTCGACGACACCCTGCGGCTGCAATTCACCGGCACTTCGCATCACACCGGCAACCATATCATCGAATTCGATGATGCCGACCATGCGCATGGCGTGGTGTATTCCAAGAATGAACACGAGACCGGGCACGAATGGGTGGTCATGCAAATGCTTTACTGGGATGACTATGAGCGCATCGATGCTTGCTGGTACTTCCGCCGCCGATTGCCTTGCTATTGGTATGCGACCGATGTCAACAAGCCGCCGATTGGGGAGAACAAGATGCGCTGGCCGGATCGCGAGCCTTACTCAGGTGCCTTTCACGATCTGTTTCCATCTTGGCAGGAATTCTGGCGAACGCCACCGGATGAGGACGAACCCGAGGTAGCGGCACCAGCACCTTTGGAGGAGTTTCTCATCAGCATTCGACGCGGTGCGCCGGACCCGCGTATTCGGGTGCGCTGATGTCGGCATCAACCACTTTTGAGGTGCTCTGCCAAGCGGCCCAGCGGTGGCCGGACAAGACGGCGGTGGTGGACAGCGGCTCCACCATAACCTTCGCCGAGCTGCATGAACGCACCATCGCCTGCGCGCGAGCGTTTGTTGGCGCGGGGCTTGAACATGGAGATCGATTCGCCATCTGGGCACCCAATTCGATCAATTGGCAGCTAGCCACCCTTGCCGGGCAGGCCGTCGGATGTGTCTTGGTACCGCTCAACACGCGCTTTCGTGCCGGTGAGGCGGAGGACATACTGGTCCGTTCGGGTGCACGCGGTCTTTTCTACTGCAAGTCCTTTTTGGACACCGACTATGCCGGTATGGTCGCTGCGATCAACGCCCCGCGCTTAAAGCAACGGATAGATATTGATCGGCTCGAAGACTGGGCGAATGAATCGGGCCACTGCGAATCCCTTGAGAACAGGATGGCAGCGGTCACGGGAGATTGCCTCGCCGATGTCCTCTACACCTCCGGCACCACCGGTGCGCCCAAAGGCGTCATGTGTACCCACGAGCAAAACATGCGTGTGTTCCAAACCTGGTCGGCTGGTGTCACGCTGGGGGAGAGCGACAATTACCTGATCATCAACCCCTATTTTCATTCCTTCGGCTATAAGGCTGGCTGGCTCGCGGCGCTGATTCGTGGGGCGACCATCTTTCCAATGCAGTTTTTTGACACCGCCAAAGTGCTGGAACGCATCGGCAAGTCTGCGATCAGTTTCTTGCCAGGCGCGCCCACCATCTTTCAGTCGCTGCTCGCCCATCCGCATCGAGCAGCGTTTGATACCAGTTCACTGCGCTGCGCCGTGACTGGTGCCGCCTCCGTCCCGGTGCAATTGGTCAGGGACATGAAACACAAGCTCGGCTTTGAGGAGGTATACACGGCCTACGGACTCACCGAGTCGACGGGCGTGGTTTCGCTTTGCAAACCGGGCGATGATTTCGAGACCATCGCCAATACCTCGGGAAGGCCTATGGAGAATACGGAAGTTCAGATCACTGGCGCTGACGGATTGCCGGTCGATGTTGGAGAACAAGGAGAAATCTGGGTGCGCGGATTCAACGTGATGAAGGGCTATCTGGACGACTCGCAAGCGACCGCCGCGGCCGTGACCCAAGACGGATGGCTGAAAACTGGGGACATAGGCGTCTTGGATGCGCGTGGTTACCTGAAAATCACCGACCGCCTCAAGGACATGTACATTTGTGGCGGATTCAACTGTTACCCTGCGGAGATCGAGAAGATTTTGTTTGGTCACCCGGAAATCAGGGATGTGGCAGTGTTGGGCATACCGGACGAGCGCTTGGGAGAGGTCGGACATGCCTTCGTGGTGACCTCGGCCGAAGTCGCCCCGGACGAGATCATCGAGTGGGCAAGGAATCACATGGCCAACTACAAGGCACCAAGAAGGGTAAGCTTCGTGGATGAGTTGCCAAGGAACGCCTCGGGCAAGGTACAGAAGTTTGTATTGCGGGAGAGGTGCTGAACATGGCCGTGATTCACGTCACTGATCGCGACGGCAATCAACACAGCGTGGAAGCCAGAGAAGGAGCGGTGCTTATGGAGGTGCTGCGAGACGAAGGCATGGGCATCGAGGCCATTTGCGGAGGCCAGTGCGCCTGCGGCACCTGCCATTGCTACATTGATCCTGCGTGGTTCGAGAAACTCGGAGGATGCAGCGAAGACGAGCATCAACTCGTATCCTACCTGCACTGCTTCGACTCCAAGCGCTCACGCCTGACTTGCCAAATCGAAGTGACGAAGGCACTTGACGGATTAAGACTTGAAGTAGCCCCAGACGAATAATCCCGTCACCCGTTTCCCACTCACCGGAAAAACGTCGCTTCGCTCGTTTTTTCGACGCTCCCGCAAGGGCAGCCTGTTCCCCTGCGTCACCCACAACTGATTAGAATACGGCATAAGATGAGTGATTCAACCAAACAAGGGGTCATGGGAAAGCCGCTGTCTGGCAAGGGCTTCAGTGCGGTGACACCGCTCGCGGTGCCTTTGGCGCATTCGCTCGGGCTCGCCGCCGATGCCAGCCTGTGGGAAATCATGCGCCGCGAGGCAGTAGTGAACGGTGAGGCCGAGCCTCTACTCTCCGACTACCTCAACGCGACGATTCTGAGCCACGGCAGCTTCGAATCCGCGCTTTCCTTTCGTCTCGCAAGCAAACTCAAGAATGCCCTCCTTCCATTGACCCTGATCAGAGGCGTCATTGAAGAGGCGCTAGCCGCTGATCCGAGCCTCGGCGAGTCGGCTATACACGATATTGCGGCAGTCTATGCCCGTGACCCGGCCTGCGACGATGTCTGCATGGCGTTTCTATGCTTGAAGGGGTTTCACGCACTTGAAGCGCAGCGAATCTCGCATTGGCTGTGGATGAAGGGGCGTCGCCCGCTCGCGAAACTCCTGCAAAACCGGATCAGCGAACGACTTGGCGTGGACATGCACCCTGCGGCGCGATTGGGTCGCGGCATCATGTTCGACCACGCGACCGGCATAGTGATCGGCGAGACTGCGGTCGTCGAGGATGATGTGTCCATATTGCACGCGGTGACCCTCGGCGGAACGGGCAATGACATCGGTGACAGGCATCCGAAAATCCGCCGCGGTGTGCTGCTTTCGGCGGGCTGCAAAATCATCGGTAATATCGAGGTGGGCGAAGGTGCCAAGGTGGGCGCCGGCAGCGTGGTACTTGCCGACGTGCCGCCTCATGTCACGGTGGCGGGTGTGCCGGCCAAGGTCGTCGGCACGCCACGAGACCCAGCGCCCGCATTCTCGATGGACCACAGCTTAGAGGCTTCACGCCCAAACCAGAAATAAGTGGTCAATTTCACCAACTAACGGCGAATCCAGCATAAGATTCCTACGCGAAAATGAGCGCCTTGTCCGAAGTCAAGGTGTAAACAAATGATAAATATGAGCTTTTAGCGCTCTACAAGAGATGGCACGAGTCTTGCCTAAAGACCAATAGCAAGATCAACATATCATAGGAGTTATTTGCAATGCGTGAGCGATCTGCCCTCATTCGTCTTTGCTGGTTCGCGATGGGCCTTCTTTCGTTCCTCATAGGTCTCGTCGGTTTGATCCTCCCGCTGCTTCCCGGCATCCCCTTTCTCATACTTGCCGCTGTCTGCATGGTGCAGGCCTTCAAACGAGACCGGGTGCTTGATCAATTCGGCATCGAGGAGTTCCGCGACTGGCGCGGACGGCATGGCCGCCGCGAAAGATCAAACTGGCGCGAGTAGTTATAGTGAACAGCAGTTCTCATCTTGGCGGTTGACCTCAATTTTGGGCACTCAAAGGAGCGTGTTTCGAGAGCAAACCATGCCAATTCAACTGCTCGCACAGATCCGTGCATGAGTGCAGGCGGCACAATGAACACTGATGTCAGAGAAGCTTATTATCGACTGATCGAGTAGGATGCCAATGCTTGGCGAGTTCGCTCGCTCTTCTTCAGCCCGGAGGAACGCCGCACATGAGCCATCCCGATATCGCGCAGGATTCCCGCATTGATCCTCGTGTCAGAGCCGTGCTCTTGGCACTGCCACCCATCACCACCAACAGTGTTGAAAGCCGAGAAGCGGCCTTGCAGGCCGCCAATAGCGAAGAAGCCAAGGCACAGGCCGAAGCCTTGGCGGCCTTCTTTGAAATGTTTGATACGGAAACCGTGGCGCCTTCGGATGGTCTCATGATTGAAACCCACGAGGTTTCGTCGCAGCCCGACGGAAACCAGATCCGTTTGCAGTTCATTCGCCCTCGTGTAGAGGAAGCCCTTCCTTGTGTGTATTACATCCACGGCGGCGGAATGCAGTCCCTTTCCTGCTATCTGGGCAACTACCGCGCCTGGGGAAAAATGATTGCGGCGCAGGGTGTCGCCGTCGCTATGGTTGACTTCAGAAACGCTTTGACGCCCTCTTCGGTATCGGAGGTGGCCCCCTTCCCCGCCGGCCTGAATGATTGCGTTTCCGGACTCAAGTGGCTTGCGGCCAATACTAAGGGCCTTGGATTGGACCCGCAACGCATCGTAGTGGCCGGAGAGAGCGGTGGGGGGAATCTCACCCTTGCGACCGGCATGCGTCTGCTCAAGGAGGGCGAGACTCGCCTCATTCAGGGCTTGTATGCTCTGTGTCCTTATATCGCCGGTGCCTGGCCGCAGGAAGCCTATCCCTCATCGGTTGAGAACAACGGAATCCTACTTGACCTGCACAGCAATTTTGGTGCCGTGGTGTACGGCATCGAAGCGTTCGAAAGCCGGAATCCACTCGCTTGGCCGGGATTTGCAGACGAGGAAGATGTGCGCGGGTTGCCGCCCACGGTCATCAGTGTGAACGAGCTCGATCCCCTGCGCGACGAAGGAATCGCCTTCTACCGATTGTTGCTTGCGGCAGGCGTCAAGACCCAGTGTCGTCAAGTCATGGGCACGGCGCACGCCACCGAAATCCTGCCAAGTGTCTGTCCGGAGATCAGCCGGGAAACCGCGCGCAGTATCGCCGATTTTTGTCGCGGCACCACACTGCCGAATTAAGAAGACCCTCATCTCGTGGATTGATTGATGTGCGCGCGCGGCGCTTGCCCGCGCCGCGGCCGCTTGATGTGGATATACGCTCTCCTAGGAGAGGGTTTCTTACATTCTTCGTTTCGGGTGTGCTGCTGCCGGTAAACTCCTTAACTATTGGGCGGTTAGGGGTTTTCGTGGAACGTCTGTGCTAGAATGAGCGGTTGCGATGGTCTGGGATTTAGCTTGGCATTGCTCAGTTTGAATTCCGATCAGCGTAGGCAAGTGGAACGATCCTAAGCACCGGAGTTCGAGATGCGTTAAGTCGCAACATGTTGACCCGAGATATTCTTGCGAGGCCTTTGTGAACGATATCGGAAAGATATCAGCAAAGAAGTCAGCAAGGAGATCAAAGGTCCCTTGGGTGGTTCGCTGGTCAAGGCTGCAAGAGCAGCGACTTGGCGATTCGCTGAAAGGGCGAGCTCATGGGCGTCCAGAGGTCGCCCATTTTTTTGCCGGTTGGTTGGAGAAGGAGCTTGAGAATAGGCGCGAAGAGAACAGAACAGAGGCTTGGCGAGTTGGTGACTCCGCTCGTGGAGCAACTCGGCTATTGCTTATGGGGGCTCGAATGCCGCGGTGCTGGCCGCGCTTCAATGGTGCGCCTCTTTATCGATACCGATCCGCCTGGCGGTAGCGTCACCATCGCGGATGTCGAACAGGTGAGTCGCCAAGTCAGCATGCTGTTTGACCTCGAAGACCCAATTCAAGGCTCCTATCAACTTGAAGTCTCCTCGCCGGGCGTTGATCGACGTTTCTTCACCATCGAACAATGTAAAGACTATGTCGGAGAGCAGATCCAGCTTCGCTTAAAGGAGCCGCGCGAAGGACGCCGCACCTTCTGCGCGAGACTTGCCGAGGTCGGTATCGAGCCCGGCACGCTGTGTGTGGAGGAGAACGGTGAACGTCACGATTTCCGCTTTGATGAAGTGCGTGAAATGAATTTGGTTTGGCAGAGTTAAGCTGGGGAAGCGCTCAATGAATAAGGAAATGCTCGCCATCGTGGAGTCGATCGCCCTAGAAAAGGGTGTCAACAAGGCTGTCATTCTGGAAGCCATTGAGCAGGCGTTGGCCACCGCGACCAAGCGGCGCTATACGCCGGCGGATGCCGAGTTTTATGTCCACATAGACCCCGTCACTTGCGACTACGATACCTACCGCATCTGGCGTGTCATCAACGAGGAAGCCGGTGAAGAGATCGAAAACCCCGATGCCGAGCTTGACCTCGAAGCCGCACATGCAATCGACCCGGAGCTTGGCCCCGGAGATTTTCACAGCGTGCAGGTCGAATCGATCGAGTTTGGTCGAATCGCCGCACAAGCGGCGAAACAGGTCATCGTACAGAAGGTGCGCGAGGCCGAACGTCAGCGAGTCGTTGAGCAGTATGAATCCCGCGTCGGCGAACTGGTCAGCGGCACGGTCAAACGGACGACCCGTGATGGTGTCATCTTGGACTTGGGTGGAAACGCGGAGGCCTTCATCGCGCGCAGCCAGCTTATTCCGCGCGAAACGCTTCGCATTAATGATCGCGCCCGCGCGCTTCTGGAGAGAATCGAAGAAGATCCGCGAGGACCTCGGCTGATACTCACGCGCACCACACCCGAGATGCTGCGCGAGCTCTTTCGCATCGAAGTGCCGGAGATCGCCGAGGGCGTGATTCAAATACGCGGCATTGCGCGTGATCCGGGTTCGCGGGCGAAGATGAGCGTCAGCACCAATGACTCGCGCATCGACCCGGTTGGCGCTTGTGTCGGAATGCGCGGCTCAAGGGTTCAGGCGGTGGCTGGGGAGCTCGCCGGTGAACGCATAGACGTGGTGCCTTGGGAAGAGAATCCGGCGCAGTTGGTGATCAATGCGCTTGCGCCTGCGGAAGTCGACTCCATCGTGGTTGACGAAGAGGCGAACTCGATGGACATAGTGGTCGCGGAGCACAATCAAGCTCAGGCCATCGGCAAGGGAGGTCAAAACGTTCGCTTGGCCAGCGACCTGACCGGATGGAAGCTCAGCATCATGACGGAAGAACAGTTCGAGCAAAAGGCCAGCGAGGAAGCCGAACGAACCGTCGAGTTCTTTCAGGAGCACCTGAGCGTGGATGGCGATGTCGCTGAAGTGCTGGTTGAAGAGGGTTTCTCAAGCCTTGAGGAAGTGGCGTATGTCTCGCTTGAGGAATTGTCCAATTTGCCCGGGTTTGATGCCGAGATTGCGGCGGAATTGCAGAGTCGGGCGCAAGATGCGCAATTGGGTGCAGGACTCGAAGCTGGGGGTGTCGGTGTGCCTTCCGAAGACCTGCTGGTGCTTGAGGGCATGGATGACGAACTTGCGTGGGCGCTTGCGGCGCAGGGCATTGCCACCCGTGAGGCGCTCGCGGAACAGGCGGTTATCGATGTGCTTGAGGTGGTGGAGATTTCCGAAGAACGTGCGGGCACGCTGATCATGAAAGCCCGCGACCACTGGTTCAAGCAAGAAGAGTCTGCGGGCTAGCGACCTTAGGGCACGAGGCGAGAGGAAGCGAATTCATCATGGCGGAACGGGCGAGTCGAACAACCACCGAAACGGTGAGGGAACTTGCCGGCACCATGAAGCAGAGTCCGGACCGCATTCTCGGGCTGCTGCGTGAGGCCGCGCTGCCGCACATGAGCGAGACCGACCTTGTGACCAAGGAGCAAAAGGCGATTCTACTTCGTCACATTCGTGCGCGCGGAGCGGCGGCATCGGGCACCCAAGGGAGCCAGCCCGCGGCCGCGCCGGCGCGGCGGCCCGCGCCGGCGAGCTTGGGACGGCGTACGCCGGGAATGGGTTCGTCGTCGACGCGGCTCTCCAAGGCGCGCGCCTCAAGTGTGACGGTGAAAACCAAAGGCCGCAAGAGACTGGTCAATCGCCCCCATGCGGGCGATGCCGAACCTGCGGAAGTGACGTCATCAGGGACACAAGCAGGGCTGCAGGATGATCACGGCCAGTCGTTGCGCGACGCGGACGCTTCGCCTTCCGAAACCGCTTCGCAAGCGGCGATGCGCAGCGAAATCGAAATAGAACGGATACGAGAAGAAGAAGAGAGTCGCAAGCGTGCGGTCGACGAGAAGCGCGAAGCCTTGGAGGCTCGCAGGGAAGCTGAGGAGGAAGAGAGGCGGCGCAAAGAAGAAGCGCTCAAGGAAGCCGAAGCGCGTTCTGCCGAAGAAGCGAAGAACAAGGCCGAACAGGACGTTGCGGCAGAGAAAGCCAAAGTCGAAAAAGGCGCGAAGCTCGCGGCGGAGCAGCAAGAGGCGCAAGACATCGAAACAGGCGAGCAACAGGACCGCGACAAGAAGGGTCGGTCCGCTAGGGCGGCGAGATCGAAATCTCAGGATCCCGAAGCCACGACAAGAAAAATCGTTGATGCGCAAGCCGAAGCGGTGGCTGCGGAACGAAGCCATTCACCCAAACGTCGAGCCAAGTCGCAATCCGTTGATGAAGCCATCTTGGATGATGATGAATTCGGGGATGGCAAGCGTCGCCACCGGGAGATTTCTTTAAGTGGGGCATCCAAGGCTCGGCGGGCAAGACGCCCCGCCAAGCGGGTCAGCACTCAAGGCGGCGAGTTCCAGCAGCCCACCACAGCGGTGATTCGCGAGGTGGAGTTGCCCGAGACCATCACGGTGGGAGAATTAGCGCAAAGAATGTCACTGAAGGCCGGCGAGGTGGTGAAGACTCTCATGGATCTCGGCGCCGTTGTCACCATCAATCAGATGTTGGATCAAGAGACGGCGCAACTCGTGGTCGAAGAAGCTGGGCACAAGGTGAAACTGGTGCAGGAAGATGCCATCGAGCGCGAACTCGAAGAGCTACTCGATGTGGAAGGCACGCCCACGCATCGCCCGCCTGTTGTCACGGTCATGGGACACGTCGATCATGGCAAGACATCCTTACTTGATCGTATCCGCGATACCAAGGTCGCCTCGGGCGAGGCTGGAGGGATCACGCAGCATATCGGCGCCTATAGTGTCGAAACCAAGCAGGGCAGCATTACCTTCATCGATACGCCGGGCCACGCCGCCTTCTCGGCAATGCGGGCACGGGGTGCGGGCATCACGGATATAGTGGTGTTGGTGGTGGCGGCTGATGACGGCGTGATGCCGCAGACGGAAGAAGCGGTCCAACACGCGCAAGCTGCCCAAGTGCCCATCATCGTCGCGATCAACAAGATGGATCTTGAAGGTGCCAATCCCGAGCAGATCCGCAATGAGCTTGCCAGTCGCGGTTTGTCACCCGAGGAATGGGGAGGCGATACGCAGTACGTGCCTGTCTCTGCCGCGACCGGCGAAGGCATTGATGAATTGTTGGAAGCCATACTGCTGCGCGCCGAAATTCTCGAACTCACTGCGGTGAGCGATGTCTCCGCCCAAGGGGCTGTGGTGGAGTCAAGGCTTGATCGCGGGCGTGGTCCGGTCGCTACCCTGCTTGTGAAGAACGGGCGATTGCGGCGCGGCGACGTGGTCATCGCCGGACAGTGCACGGGACGGGTGCGTCAACTCATCGATGACACGGCGCGGGTGGTGACCGAAGCGGGTCCGGCGGTCCCTGTGGAAGTGCTCGGTCTGTCCGGTACGCCGGAGGCTGGCGCCGACTTTTGGGTCGTCGAGAGCGAGCGCAAGGCGCGTGAGATTGCCGAGTTTCGATTCAAGCGGACGGCGGAACAACGCGCGGCGCGTCAGCAAGCGGCGCGCATGGATGTGTTCTCCAGCTTGAAGGCTGGAGAAAAAGCGCTGCTCGGTGTGGTGGTGAAGGCCGACGTGCGCGGTTCGCTTGAAGCGGTGCTCGGCGCGCTCAGCCAGCTTGGCAACGAGGAAGTGGGCGTGAAGGTGGTGGGGAGTGGCGTGGGCTCCATCAATGAATCAGATATCACGCTGGCGCTTGCCTCCGACGCGGCCATACTTGGATTTAATGTCAAGCTCGAAGCGCGCGCCAAGTCATTAAAGGATCAGGAAGGCGTCGAGGCACGCTACTTCACGGTGATCTACGAATTGGTTGATGAAGCGCGCGACATGCTCTCTAAATTGCTCGCGCCCGAGGTCAAGGAATCGGTACTCGGTACGGCGCAAGTACGCGAAATCTACGATTCGCCGAAATTCGGTCAAATCGCGGGTTGTCTCGTGGTGGACGGTATGGTGATGCGCAACAAGCCAGTGCGGCTCTTGCGCGATGACCGCTTGGTGGCCACTAGTCAACTCAATTCCCTGCGCCGTTTCAAGGACGACGTGGCGGAAGTTGTGAGTGGTACGGAGTGCGGCATTGGGGTTTTGGACTTCAAGGACATCAAAGTCGGGGATGTCTTGGAGGTTTACGAAGAAGTCGCGGTCGCCCGCGAGCTATAGTGGTCGGCAGGTCATAGGCAGGTCAATGAGTGGGTTCGATCGCACGCAGAGAATCGCAGAAGTTGTGCGTCGGGAACTCGCCCATATCCTTTGCTCGGACGTTGCCGACTCGCGTCTCGCGCTCCTGAGCATCAGCCATGTCAAGGTGAGTCGCGACCTTTCCTGCGCGGATGTCTATGTGGTGTCACTGAAGGCGAAAGAGTCAACCGAGCGCCGTGAGCTGCTTGGTGCGCTGAAGCGCGCTGCCGGCTTCTTGCGCACAAGTCTCGCCGCTCGCGTACCTTGGCAAAAGACCCCCTGTTTGAGATTTCACTACGACCAATTACCTGAAGCCGGCCCGAAGCTTGAAGCGCTGATCGACTCGGTGGCACCGGACCGTGACGCATCGGTCGGTGAATCGCCGCCATGACCCGGCGCAAGCGCAAAGGTCGCCCCTTGAGCGGCGTTTTGGTGCTCGACAAGCCGCAGGGATGGACTTCCGGTTTGGCCGTGCAACGTGTGAAGCGACTCTTCGCAGCCGGCAAGGTTGGCCACACCGGCAGCCTTGATCAGCTTGCGACGGGGGTGCTTCCCTTGTGCTTTGGAGAGGCCACCAAGCTCTCCGGTTTCCTGCTCAACTCGGACAAGCACTATGCCGTGAGAATCCGACTCGGTGTGCGTACGGACAGCGGCGATGCCGAGGGCAAGGTGATTGCGACGCGAGACATTTCGAAGTTTGATATTGACGAGCCCAGGCTCGAAGCGGCGCTCGATGCGTTTCGAGGGCCGATCGAGCAGGTACCGCCCATGTATTCGGCAGTGAAGCGGGACGGACAGCCGCTCTATAAGCTTGCCCGCAAAGGCATAGAGGTTGAGCGCGAGGCGCGAAGGGTTGAGATCTATAGCAACCAACTGATTGAGTTTACCGGGGAGGAACTGGCGCTTGCGATACAATGCAGCAAGGGAACCTACATACGTGCGATTGCCGACGAATTGGGGGAAGCCTTAGGGTGCGGTGCGCATGTGATTGCCTTGCGACGCACGAGAGCCGGGCCCTTCGACTTTGAAGATTGCGTGGACTTTGACACGCTCAAGCAACGTAGATCGCTCGGCGATGCCGAACTCTTGGACTCGCTCAGGCCGAGTGCGAGCATGGTGCAGAGTTTCCCGCGCGTATCCTTGACCAATGCGAGTCTATGGCACGTGCGCCACGGTCAGCCGGTGATGGTGCCCAACGCGCCTTCACAAGGCTGGGTACGTTTACATGAGGACGGTTTGGGTGATAATGGCTTCGTCGGCGTTGGCGAAGTGCTCGACGATGGTCGAGTCGCGCCGCGACGCATGATTGCCGCGAGCCGGGCATCATGACGATTGAATTTCACCGCAAGTATGCGCGATGGAAGCTGAAGCCTCCATCTCTTGGCTGTACCCATGAGTGGCTATACGCATGCCTTCAACCAATCACAATCTATGGGAGAAAATAACATGGCAATGAGTGCCGAACAAAAGGCGGAGGTCATTCAGGGTTTTGCCCTTAGCGAGGGCGACACTGGATCTCCGGAAGTGCAAATTGCGATCTATTCGGCGCAAATCAACGCGCTGCAAGATCACTTTAAGGCGCATAAGAAAGATCATCATTCAAGGGTGGGGCTGATTCGCATGGTGAATCGGCGCCGCAAGCTGCTTGACTACTTGCGCGCTAAAGACGTGTCGAGGTATCGCGAGATCATCAAGCGCTTGAACTTGCGTCGCTAGTGTGCTGGCCAGCCAAGACATCCAAGCAGTCACAAAATCAAACAACACAATCAGAATTGAGGAGAAGAACTTGAAAGCATCACGAGTCCGATTCCCCTACGGGAATCAGGAAGTCACACTTGAGACCGGGCGTATCGCGCGCCAAGCCGATAGTGCGGTACTCGCATCGCTCGGCGATACGGTGGTTCTTTGTACCGTTGTGGCGGCGAAGTCGCCACGAGTCGGTGCGAATTTCTTGCCGCTCACGGTGAACTACCAAGAAAAAACCTATGCCGCCGGGCGAATTCCCGGCAGCTTCTTTCGTCGCGAGGGGCGTCCCACCGAAAAGGAAACGCTCACTTCGCGCTTGATTGACCGTCCCATTCGACCCTTGTTCCCCAAGGGCTTCCGTCACGATGTGCAAGTCATTTGCACGGTGGTGTCGTCGGACCGGGAGACCAATGCCGATATACCGGCCTTGCTCGGCTCGTCCGCGGCGCTCGTCCTCTCAGGCGTACCATTCAAAACGCCCGTAGGTGCGGCGCGTGTGGGATTGACGGAGGACGCTTATGTGCTGAATCCGACCTACAGTCAATTGGAAGACTCGCTCTTGGACATGGTGGTGGCCGGCACTTCGGACGGCGTGCTGATGGTCGAATCGGAGGCGCGAGAGCTCTCGGAGGATGTGATGCTCGGTGGCGTTCTCTATGCCCACGGGGAAATGCAAGTGGCCATACGCGCCATCCAAGCCTTGGCGGAGCAATGTGGTAAACCGGCGTGGGATGTCCCAACTGCCTCGGACCTGTCCGAGCTAGAAGCGCGTGTCAATGGACTTTGTGCGGAATCATTGTCGCAAGCCTACCAGATCACCGAGAAGCAGCAGCGCACGCAGCGCTTGCGGGAGATACGAAATGAAGTTGGCGAGACGCTTGAACAAGACGAAGCCGGCGCTCACGCCGGGACGGACACGGTGATTTCCGGGTTGGAACGCAAGATTGTGCGCGAGCGATTGCTGAGCGGCGCACCGCGCATCGATGGTCGCGACCTTGAGACCGTCAGACCCATTCATGTCGAGGTCGGATGGCTTCCGAAGACGCACGGTTCGGCGCTCTTTACCCGCGGAGAAACCCAGTCGATTGTGGTTGCCACCTTGGGTTCCTTGCGCGATGCCGCCATAGTGGACGCGCTTGAAGAGACCACCAAGGACACCTTCTTGCTGCACTACAACTTTCCACCCTACAGCGTGGGCGAGACCGGCATGATGACCGGGCCGAAGCGCCGAGAGATCGGTCATGGCAAGCTCGCGAAGCGCGCCTTGATGGCGGTGATGCCCGACGACAAGGACTTTCCCTACACCATTCGACTGGTGTCCGATATCACCGAGTCGAACGGGTCGAGTTCCATGGCGACGGTCTGCGGTGCTTCCTTGGCGCTCATGGACGCAGGGATTCCAGTCAGGCGCCCGGTGGCGGGTGTTGCTATGGGGCTGGTGAAGGAGGAAAACCGGTTCGCGGTGCTGACCGACATCCTCGGAGATGAGGATCACTTGGGAGATATGGACTTCAAGGTGGCCGGCACTCACGAAGGCGTGACGGCCCTGCAGATGGACATCAAAATTGATGGCATCACCGAGGAGATCATGGAGGCGGCCTTAGGCCAAGCCCTGTCGGCGCGGCTGCACATTCTCGAAGAGATGGGCAAGGTGATTGCCGAGTCCCGCCCCGAAGTCAATGAGAACGCGCCGTCGCTGACGGTGATCAAGGTGCACACCGATAAGATTCGCGACATTATCGGCAAGGGTGGTGCGACCATTCGTTCGATTGTCGAAGAAACCGGGGCCGAGATCGACATCGAAGATGATGGCACGGTGCGTATTTACGCCGACAGTCGCCAGTCTCGAGAGGCTGCGATCAACAAGATCAATGAGGTTTCCGCGGATGCTGAAGTCGGCAAGGTGTATAACGGCACCGTCAGCAAAGTGGTTGAGTTCGGTGCGTTCGTGAATATCCTGCCGGGAAGAGACGGCCTCCTGCACATTTCGCAAATCGCCAACGAGCGCGTCGAAAAGGTGTCGGATTACCTCGAAGAAGGCCAAGCAGTGGATGTATTGGTCACCGAGGTCGACCAACGAGGCCGTGTCAAACTCAGCATGAAGGACATCGCCGACGCGAACTAAGCGCCTCAATTCATTCCGACACGAGCGATTCCACCACGGAAGGGTCTGCGAGGGTGGAGATATCGCCTAGATCTTCGCTTTCGCCTGCGGCGATCTTGCGTAGGATCCGGCGCATGATTTTGCCGGATCGCGTTTTCGGGAGGCCTCGTGCGAACCGCAGTACGTCGGGTCGGGCGAATGGCCCGATCTCCTTGCGCACTAGCGCGACCAATTCCTCGCGCAGCCTGTGCGAAGAGGCTTCGTCGAGTTCCAAGTGCGTCATGGGCGTGACGAAGCAGTAGATGCCTTCGCCTTTGACTTGGTGCGGAAACCCGACCACTGCCGCTTCGGCGACGGATTCATGCAGCACCAAGGCGCTTTCGATTTCTGCGGTGCCGATTCTGTGTCCCGAGGTGTTGATCACATCATCCACGCGCCCGGTGATCCAATAGTAGCCGTCCTGGTCCCGACGGGCACCATCGCCGGTGAAGTAGTAGCCGGGATAGCGCGAGTAATAGGTGTCGATCACCCGTTGGTGGTCGCCATAGACGGAACGAATCTGACCCGGCCATGAAGCGGTGATGACAAGATTGCCGGAGGCTTCCCGAGCTTCTATGAGATTTCCATCTTCATCCATCAAGCCCGGCTGAACGCCGAAAAATGGTTTGGTTGCCGAGCCCGGCTTGAGCGCGGTGGCACCGGGTAAGGGGGCGATCATGATGCCTCCGGTTTCCGTCTGCCACCAAGTATCGGCAATCGGGCAGCGCCCGTCGCCCACGACCCTGTAATACCACTCCCAAGCTTCCGGGTTGATGGGCTCTCCCACCGTGCCGAGAATACGTAGCGAGGCGCGCGAACAAGATCTGACAGGCGCATCGCCTTCGGCCATCAACTGGCGTATGGCGGTCGGTGCGGTATAAAAGATGCTCACCTGGTGCTTGTCGACCACCTGCCAGAAGCGCGACGCGTCGGGCCAGGTCGGCACCCCTTCAAACATGAGCGTGGTCGCGCCATTGGCGAGCGGCCCATAGACGATGTAGGAATGTCCGGTGATCCAGCCGACATCGGCGGTACACCAATAAATCTCGCCATCGCGGTAGTCAAACACGTATTTGTGAGTCATGGCCGCTTGCAGGAGGTACCCGGCCGTTCCGTGCTGGACACCCTTCGGCCTTCCGGTCGAACCGGAAGTGTAGAGAATGAACAGCGGGTCTTCCGAATCCATGGATTCAGGGTCGCATAGGGGACTCTCCTCGCTGATCGCCTCTTGGTACCAAATGTCCCTTTCTGGATGCCAGGGCACATCCGTGGCAGTGCCGTGGCGCACGCAAATCACGCTATGTACGCCCGGGCAGTCTTGAAGTGCGATTTCGGCATTGGCTTTGAGGCCGATGCGCTTGCCGCCGCGAATGCTCTCATCTGATGTGATCAGCACCGAACACTCCGCATCGAGGATGCGGTCCCGTAAGGAACTGGGGCTGAAGCCTCCAAACACCACCGAATGAATGGCGCCGATGCGTGCGCAGGCGAGCATGGCCGCCGCAGCCTGTGGAATGAGCGGCAGGTAGATGCACACACGGGATCCTTTCGTGACCCCGCGGCGCTTGAGAAGATTGGCCAGCCTACAGACTTCTTCATGCAGCGCTTGATAGGTTATTTTCCTGGTTTCCCCGCCATCATCGCTTTCCCAAAGGATGGCGGTTTGATTAGCGCGCGATTCGAGATGTCGATCAAGGCAGTTGTAGGAAGCATTGAGGCGTCCGCCGATGAACCACTCGACCCGGCCTTGCGTCAAATCAATTCTGGTGAGCTGATTCCAAGGTTCAAACCAATCAAGGAATTCCTTTGCGCGTTCGGCCCAGAATGATTCGGGCGATTCGATCGATGCCCGGTACATGGCGGCATAGGCTGCGGCGGTGACTTGGGCGTCTTTCTGCAGGGCTTCCGGGACTGGGTAGATGTGCGTCATTCGCGTGATGCTGGAGGGAGATTGAAGGCTAGTCTAGCAACGATGGATTCAAGCGAAAATAATGGCGCCGACCACGCCTCTCGCGTATGCACTCGAGAAGCGCTTCAAAATGTCGGTCTATGCCCGAGAAGTTGCACTCGGACGCATCCACCACCAAGAGTGGGGCGGCATCGAAGCGTTGAAAAAAAGCAGTGTAGACTTGGCTCACGTCGGTCAAGTATTGCAGGCTGCAATTGGCTTCCGAACGGATGCCGCGTCTGCGGACGCGTTCGAGCAGAATGCGGGGCGGCGCTTGCAGGTATATGACAAGGTCCGGCTGCCGCCAGGACAGGCTGAGCGTCCTCGCAACCTGATGGTAGAGCTTCAATTCTTCCGCATCCAAGGTGGTCTCCGCAAACAGGCGGTCTTTTTCCATGATGAAGTCGGCGATCAATCTGGGCTCGAACCAGCCTTGAGATTCAAGCCATGCGACCTGTTCGGCCCGGTGGAGCAGGAAGAAGAGTTGCGTGGAGAAGGCGTGGCGCCGTTGGTCTTTGTAGAAGCGCTCGAGGAGCACATGTTCCGCGGTCGGCTCAAGCAGCGTGTCGTAGTTGAACTCCCGTGCGAGACGATTGGCAAGGCTGGTTTTGCCGACACCGATCGGCCCTTCAACAGCGATATAACTTGGAAAGTCCTGAGCGTTCATCTTGTCCAGACGATTTGCGCTTGCCAATAGCAAACTCTAAATCATTTACTCCTTTGTTCAAGGGTTAAAATGCAACTACTCTCTATTGTGCAGTCGAAGAACACATAGGATGAAGCGAGGAAACGGAAAATCTCAATCAGATTCGGGAGTAACACAAAGATGAGGCAATCGATTGGAAAGATGCCTCTCGTCTTCTTGTGCGCACTCTTGTTGTTCGCGCAAGGCTCTGCGTGGGCAGACGCCCCCGATGCCCTGCCCGAACCGCACCGAACGGTGGATCAAGTGACGCGAGACGTCATTGGCCTCATTCGCGAGACGCAAGACCAGCAAGAAATCGACCTACCGAAATTCAAGCAACAGGTCTACGAATTGCTCAACCCGCGGCTTGATTGGGTCGGCTTCTCGCGTGGCGTCATGGGCAAGCACTATGCTGGGGCTACTGAAGCGCAGAGAGTCGAATTCGTTGAGAGCGTGCGCGTGATGCTGCTTGAATTCTACGCGGCGGCGATGCTGCGTCTTCAAGATCAAACCATGAGCGTGCTGCCGCCGTCGGAGCCTCCGAGCAACCCAAATCGTGTGAACGTGAACCTCGAATTTGTCGGAGCGGATGGGCAGGCCATACCTATTGTCTTTTACATGCGGCGAACCGCTGGTGACGAGACCTGGCGCTTGGTCAACATCAATTTGAGCGGCATCAACCTAGGATTGACTTGGCGCAATCAGTTCGGTCGCATCATGGACATGACCGCTGATCTGGATCAAACGATTATCGATTTTTCCAAGGCCGTTGAGGAGGCCTCGCCGTAATTCCCCTTGTGAAACGATTGCCATGATGATCGATATAGCAGCGCTTGTGCGCGCGTCAATTGAAGGTGCCGAGGTGGAATCGGTCGGCGACGGCAGCGCCGGTACTCGCGTACGGGTAGTGAGTGAGAAATTTGAAGGACTCTCCAAGGTCAAGCGTTCGCAGTTGGTGTACGCGGCACTTTCCGAACCCATCCGCGACGGCAGGTTACACTCGGTCAGCATCCAGGCGCTGACACCGCAGGAAGCGCAAGCCTCCATCGCCGGGCCATAGCAGTCATGGACAAGCTTGAGATTGAGGGCGGCATTCCGCTCAGGGGTGAAGTTACGATTTCGGGTGCCAAGAACTCGGTGCTACCCATCATGGCGGCCTCCCTGTTGACCCCGCAACCCGTGACCATCCGAAGCGCGCCAATGCTGCGGGATGTGCACACCATGATGAACATTCTCTTGGCAGTGGGTGCGAAGGTGGAGCGGATCGAGGAGGCCACTCTCAACATCCAAGTGTCCGATGCCAAATCCGTGTGCGCGCCCTATGATCTCGTCAAGACCATGCGCGCTTCATTCTTTGTCCTAGGCCCCTTGCTGAGTAGATTTGGTGAAGCGCAGGCGCCCCTCCCTGGAGGATGCGCCATAGGTACGAGACCGGTTGATCAACACTTGAAGGGTTTGAAGGCGCTTGGTGCCGACTTGGACTTTCACGATGGGTATGTGCGCGTCCTGGCGCCGTCGGGAGGCCTAAAGGGAGCCGACGTGCACTTTGATCGCCCAACGGTCGGCGGAACCGAAAACCTGATGATGGCGGCATGTCTCGCGCGCGGCACCACGCGCATTCGCAATGCTGCGCGAGAACCGGAGGTCTGCGACCTCGCCAAGTTTCTTATCGCCATGGGGGCTCGGATAGAAGGGCAGGGAAGCGATATGATCACCATTGAGGGGGTGGGGCAATTGCGCGGTGTCGACTACTCGGTCATGCCGGATCGAATCGAGACGGCCACCTACCTCATAGCGGCGGCTGCGACGAGAGGCAAGGTGCGGGCGCTTGGTACGGACGCCACTTCCTTGGACAGCGTTTTGCACAGCCTTGCCGCCACCGGATGCGAACTGGATATCGGGGAATCCCACATAGAAATCGATTCGCGCGGCCGTCGTCCGCTGCCGGTCAGCATCCGTACCAGCGAGTTTCCTGGATTTCCGACCGATGCGCAGGCGCAATTTCTCGCCTTGAACTGCTTGGCGCAAGGGGAGTCGATTGTCGAGGAGTGCATTTTCGAGAATCGCTTCATGCATGTCGCTGAACTCATTCGTCTGGGCGCACAGATCTCCGCTCCGCACGGCAACTCGGTACAGGTTCATGGTGTTGAAGAATTGCGAGGTGCTGCGGTGATGGCGACCGACCTGCGCGCCTCCTTCTCTCTGGTCATCGCTGGACTTTGTGCTGAAGGCACGACCCTTATAGACCGCATCTACCACATCGACCGCGGCTATGAAGCGCCGGAAGCAAAGCTCTCCGCGCTTGGTGCAAGAGTGTGCCGAGTGCATTAGAGTGCCGCAAAAGGGATTCATTCGATGTTGACACTGGCGCTCAACAAGGGACGCGTATTGAAAGAAGCCGCTCCAATACTGGAGCGTGCCGGCCTTGTTGAGCCCGGCATTTTCGAAGGAACGCGTAAGCTGGTGTTCGAGCCGCTTCACGAGGATGGGCTGCGCGTGGTGGTGATGCGCGGCGCGGATGTCCCCGTCTACGTGGAGCACGGTGCCGCGGACCTGGGCATAGTCGGCAAGGACACACTGCTTGAACATCCGACGCACGAGTTCTACGAGCGGCTCGACCTTGGCATCGCGCCTTGCCGAATCATGTCTGCGGGGCTCGCCGGTGTCGGTCTTCCGCAGGGAAGACCCCTGCGCCTCGCCACCAAGTTTGTGCGTACCTCCCGCCGCTTCTTCGAGTCGCGTGGAGAAGAAGTACGATTCATCAAGCTCTCCGGCGCGCTCGAAGTGGCGCCGCGGCTTGGCCTGTGTGACCTGATTGTCGATGTCGTGGATACCGGCGAGACATTGCGTGCGAACGGCTTGGTGCCCATCGACACCATTGAGGAAGTATCGAGCCGGGTTATAGTCAACCGCACCGCCCTGAAGGTCAAACTCGGAGAGGTGCTGATGTGTCTCGGCCGCCTGAAGGATTGTGTCTAATCTGATTCGCCGCTTGGATGCGGACCAAACGGATTTTGATGCGGCGCTTGATGCGTTGCTGGTTGCTAGGGCATCTCGGTCCGGTGCGTTGGTCGGATCTGTGGCTGAACTGATCGAACGCGTGCGAGCACAAGGCGATCAAGCCTTGCTTGAGCTCACGCGTGCCTTTGATGCGCCGCAGGTAGGTACGCTGTCTGAGTTGGCAGTGCCTCGCGAGGCGCAAAAGGCGGCATTTGATTCCCTCGATGCACAGACGCGCTCGGTATTGCACGCTGCGGCAATGCGCATTCGTGCGTTTCACAGCGCGACCCTGCCGAAAAACACTACAGAGCACCGAGATGAGCTTGGCAATGTGATGGCGCGTGAATTTTTGCCTATGTCCCGTGTCGGAATCTATGTGCCGGGCGGGCAGGCCTCCTATCCGTCCACCCTGCTGATGACCGCCATTCCCGCTCGGGTGGCCGGAGTGGACGAGGTGCTTGTCGTCTCGCCTCCGTCTGACTCCCTGGATGATTCGTTGCTGTTCGCTGCCGCCTATCTGGCCGAGGTGGACAGCCTCTGGCGCATCGGCGGCGCGCATGCGATCGCCGCGCTCGCTTATGGAACCGAGAGCATTGCGCGCGTGGACTTGATCGCGGGACCTGGCAGTGCAAGGGTGACCGAAGCGAAACGACAGGTTTCCGGCGATGTTGGAATCGACCTGATCGCCGGCCCCTCGGAAGTATTGGTCGTGGCCGATGACGAGGCACCTGCCGATTGGGTCGCGCTCGATCTCTGCGCGCAAGCTGAACACGATGCCGATGCGCAGGCGGTGCTGGTGACTCCGAGCCACGAACTCATTGGGAAAGTGGTCGTTGAGTTGGAATCCCGCGTGCCCAAGATGAATCGTGGAGAATTAATCAAGGCGTCTCTGAAGGCGCATGGTGCCCTGATCCGCTCGAAGCGCCTTGAACAGGCAATCGAAATCGCAAATCGATTCGCGCCCGAACACCTGTCGCTCTTCGTTAAAGATGCGCGCGCTTGGTTGCCGCATGTGCGTCATGCCGGCGCAGTGTTCTTGGGCGCGCCCTCTTCGGAGGTGTTCGGTGATTATCTCGCTGGCCCCAGCCATGTCTTGCCGACCTCGGGCACGGCGAGATTTCATTCGGCACTCGGGGTGGATAAGTTCATGAAGGCGCGTTCGGTCATCGCCATGTCTCCCGAAGGGGCCAGCGAACTTGCCGAGTTGGCGGCAAGCTTTGCGATGAGCGAGGGCCTTGAAGCGCACGCGCAGGCAGCCAGAATCCGCCGCACCTAGGACGGCTGAAGTGAACTGTGGTGATCGCCCAAGCGAACGCTACGCCGCGCTGATTTCCGGCGGCGAGCTCATGCCCGATGCCGCACAGCAGGGGCTTGTGCTGGAGTTTGACGCATTGACGGCAGAACTCATTGAGCGGGGCACGGAAACTCGTGTTAGGAGCCTCGCCAATCGGATCTTCGGTAAGCGCGAGCCGCCCGTGCGGGGCATTTATCTGTGGGGGCCGGTAGGCCGAGGCAAGACCTTTCTTATGGACCTCTTTTACCAGAGCCTTGGCGAGCAGTCAAAGCAGCGCCTGCACTTCCATAGATTCATGCAGAGGATTCACGAGGGCCTCACGGAACTCGCTGGAATTCGCGACCCCTTAGGCGTGCTTGCGCGCCAGATTGGCAAGCAAACGCGAGTGCTGTGCATTGACGAGTTCTATGTAACCGACATAGGCGATGCCATGCTGCTCGCAGAGCTTCTCAAGGCGCTGATTGCGCAAGGCATCACCCTGGTGGCGACTTCCAACTTGGCACCCGAAGATCTCTACGAGAATGGGCTGCAGCGACGAAGATTCCTGCCCGCCATAGATCTCATGCGCGAACACATGCGCGTCATTGCCATCGAAGCCGGCGAGGACTTTCGAATGCGCCTATTGAAAGATGCCGGCACCTACCACACACCCAATGATGAGGAGGCCGACCAGCGGATTCTTAGAAGCTTCGAGCGCCTGACCGACGAACCAATCGAAGAAGATGTCGATGTCGAAATCCTGCATCGCATCATCAGAGCAAGGCGCGTTTCGGGAGGCGTCGCCATGTTCGGCTTTCATGACCTCTGTGAGACAGCGCGTAGCCAAAATGACTACATAGAATTAGCGAGGCTTTACCACACAATGATCGTCACCAATGTGCCGGTGATGAATGCGAAGAGCGAATCCCCAGCCCGCCGCTTTATCGCGCTCGTAGATGAGCTCTATGATCGCTCAGTCAACCTCATCGTCTCCGCCGAAGTTCAGGTTGAAGGACTTTATGTGGGCGAGCAGCACTCCAAAGAGTTCGAACGCTGCGCAAGCCGACTCATAGAAATGCGCTCGGTCGAATACATGGAACGTATGCATAGGGGGTGAGGCCGGCGGACTACTCTTGAAGCCAACGGTGAAGCGGTAGCAATCGCACTCTCTGCCTCGCTCCGTACCACTGCAACACTTCTTCCGCCTCTCTCTCTGCGGTCAGTACAAGCAAATCATCACAGGATAGTGACTCGCCCGCCTTGAGCAAGGCGCGAATTTCTCGGTTCCGGGTCTCCGGCTTGGTCATGTCCTGGCAAACTTGAATAAGTTGCTTGATCTTGCGACCTTGCTTGATCACGAAGTCCACCTCCCACTGCCGCGCATCCTTCCAGAAAAACACCTCTGAGCGGCCTTCTAGCTCTTGCCTGTACAGGACAATCGCGACCATGTTTTCCGCTAGTCTGCCAGTGTCGGGATTGAACTGTCCTGCGCGCGAAGTTACAAAACCGTTGTCGATACAGTAGATCTTGCGATTGGCCTTGGCTTGTTCCCTCAGTTTGTACGAGAAGCGGCGAAGTGAGAAGAACAGGAAGGTTTCTTGCATATAGCCGATGTATTTGGCAACTGTGTGACTGCTCTTGCATTGTGTGACGGCCGTGAGCCGATTGAGGGAATACTCTCGACTCACGTTTGCGAGCAGATACGAGGCGAGGTCTTCGATGCCCGCAACCGATCGTATGCGCCGACGCCGCACTATGTCCTTGTAGAGCATGGAATCCCACAAGGTGTTGAGGTAGAAGGGGCGGTCCATGTCCCGCAAGAGTGGTTCCGGATAGCCACCGTCTCGAGCATAGGCTTGGACGGCTTCTATAATTTCAGGTTCGGTATGGTGTCTATCGCGTGCGAGTAGGGATTCAGTATAAGAAAAAGGAAACAAAACAATGGGGAGATGGCGACCAGTCAAGTGGGTCGAAAGTTCACCGCTTAGCAGGTGCGCATTGCTACCTGTTAGAATCAAGTGAAAACCTTGGCGCTGGAGGCGATTCACGAATAGCTCCCATTTCGGCAGATTTTGGATTTCATCCAACAGCAGGTGTTTAGGGTGTCCGTACACTTCGTTTATGCTGGCAATGAGCTGGTCATAGTCCGGCACATTCAGCAAACGCTCATCGTCGAAGTTGAGGTATCCCTGTGTGGGAAGTCTTGACAAGAGGCGCATGGCCAAGAAGGACTTGCCACATCGCCGCGGGCCTATGATGACCCTGATGAGGCCGTCATCGTGGACGGGAAAGGCCAGTTCCCTTTCAACGTAGCGTTCTCGCAGGCTTGCCTCCAATTCACGCTTTTGCATCTCGACCACATCGCGTAGCATCCTATTCCCCATTTGAACACTTGTTGGCAGTATTCTAACTGTAATGCACAAAACTTCAAAGTTTTATGCATTACACATACCAATATCTGCGAAATATCTTGCTTATTTCTTGAAAGTTATGCCCGAATTACTCTCACCCTCAACTTCCAAAGCCCTCATCGCGAAAGCCAACGACCTTTCGCATCCCTTGTCCTACCCCTTGGACTTACGTCTGCATCGCGCCTTTAGTTGGCTCAAGCGAGCGGAAGAAGAAGAGGACGACAAGGACGTGCGCTTCATATTGCTTTGGATCAGCTTTAACGCCGCCTATGCTCGAGAAGTCGATTCGGAGTCGGCAACCGAGACGGAGCGGCTTCGGATCTACTTTGAATCCTTGGTAAAGCTTGACCTCGGCCAGCGCATCCGCGATGCCGTGCTTGATCGCTTTCGCGAGGGTATTCATCAGATCGTCGACAACCGCTTTGTTTTCGGGCCCTTTTGGAGACATTTCAATGGAGAGGATGGCTTTGATGACTGGAAGGCCAAGTTTGCGAGTGAGCGAAGAGAACTCGCGTTTGATTTGGAGAGTCGAAGGACGGTTCGCGTTCTGCTGACAGTGTTCAAAAGGCTGTATGTCTTGCGCAATCAATTGTTGCATGGCGCCGCCACTTGGCGCGGCCGTGTGAATCGGGCGCAGATCGAGCATGGCGCGGCGGTGCTTGGTTGGCTGGTTCCATTGTTCCTTCAGATTATGCTCGACAATCCCGCTCACGATTGGGGTGAACCTTCCTATCCTCCGGTAGAGCGACGCTTTCAAAATTAACTGGGGAATACCCCTTGAGGGAAGGTTAATCTGTTTTTGGCATGCTGTTCCAAAGAGAGCGTGCACGCCCGTCTTCGTTGTTGGCGAGTGGAAGTGTCCGCTTCATGATATGGTCTCCGCCAAGGTCGCGAACTTGTCAAAGGGCAGATGATGCGAATGGGACTTATATACCAAAGTGACAAAGGCGGTATAATTAACTAATGGACAAGCCTGCCTTCACCCACCGCTCGACCACGTACAGGCTGCTGCCGGAGACGGCGGCGAAGCATGAGAAATTGATGCGGATCACCGGGGCTTGCATTTGGGTGTGGAACAGGATGCTCGCGAGGAACGAGCGGGACTACTGGTTCCATGAGCGCGTTCCGTGGCTGGTGGAGAAGCCATCCACAACATTCCCATCGCTCGGTGTGCAATTCACCAGGCTGCGGCATGAGACTGACTGGCTCGGCGACCTGCCGTGTGCGCCCGTGCGCTTCACACTCAAGCATCAGGCTGAGGCATGGAAGCGATACTTCAGCGGTCACGGAGGTCGCCCAAGGTTCAAGTCCAAGCACCACGACCGCAGCGTGACATTTCCGTCAAGGGATTGCTTCACGTTGTCCGGCGACCACATTCGCCTACAGAAGCTGGGCTGGTACAGGCTGTCGAGGCGGGGTGGCGCCCATACGCCCACTGCGAGTCCCGATCAGTCACGGTGAAGCGCGAGTGTGGCAAGTGGTACGCAGTCGTGCTCTATAGGGTGCCAGCGAGTGAGGTCACGAAACCGGATGACGGAAAGGCCGTGGGCGTGGACATGAACGTCGGGCAGGTGACAACAAGCGATGGTGAAATCATCAGGCTCGATACCGCACGACTTGAAAGGCTTGAGGCCCGAAAGCGCCGCTACCAGAGAAAGCTGGCGCGGCAGGTCAGGGGGAGCAACCGGCGGGCGTTGACAAAGCTACGGCTGGCGAAGGTCAGCCGGAACATCCGCTGCTTCCGTGACAACTGGCACCATCATGCGTCGAAACATGTGGCGGCGAAGGCATCCACAGTCGTGGTCGAGAAGCTGAACACAAAGGGCATGACCGCATCGGCGAAGGGCGATGTTGAGAATCCCGGCACAAACGTCCGGCAGAAGGCGGGCCTGAATCGCTCGATACTGAACACCGGCTGGCACGGCATCAAAACGAAGCTGGACTACAAGGCTGGCAATGTTGTGGAGGTCAATCCAAGGTACACGTCGCAGACATGCAACGAGTGCGGCGTGGTTGATATTAGGAATCGAAGAACGCAGGCGCGGTTCGAGTGCGTGGCCTGCGGACACATTGACAACGCGGACATCAACGCCGCGTTGAACATACTGGCGCTGGGGACTGGCGTTGCCGGACGTGGAGGCGGCGGAGTTGCCCGGCCTGTGAAGCGTCAAGACATAACAAAAGAGGCGGCATAGCGCATGTCACTTTTGTACATAAGTCCCATGCGAATTGCAGTTTGGTGTGCTTTGACAACCGTGTTTAACATTTGCGATTGACTCAGAAAACCGATTCGGAGGACGAACCGAAATGACATCAGATGTTCGCGCGCTATGCCTGGTTGCTGGTTCTGTCTTGGCTAACTGCAGTTCCGCACAGGATTGGGGCCGGGCGGTTGAAGTCATGATCGAAACCGAGGTCGGCAATATCGAAATCGCGGTATATCCCGAAGCAGCGCCCAAGTCAGCGCGGAGTTTCTTGGATCACTTGGACCAAGGACTGTTAGAGGGAGGTGCCTTCTATCGCGTGGTGCGCAAGGACAATGACAATGGTGCGCCGATCATTGAGGTCATACAGGGCGGTGTGGTTGATCCGGAAAAGTCCCTGCCGCCCGTGGCGCATGAAACGACCAATGAGACGGGCATCACGCATTTGGATGGAACAGTCTCATTGGGAAGGTTTGAGCCAGGCAGCGCAAGCGGCGCGGCGTTTTTCATCACTATTGGTGATCAGCCAAGCCTCGATTTTGGTGGCATGCGCAACGAGGATGGCCTTGGGTTCGCCGCTTTCGGACGCGTCGTTTCCGGCATGGAGGTGGTCAGACGCATCCAACAGATGGACGCAACCGCGCCAGCCGACAACCCTTATGTGCAAGGGCAGCTGCTGGCAAGCCCCGTTGCTATTCTCAAGGCCGCTCGCTCAGGCGCGCAATGATGACTCCCGGCAGAGCACCGGTGTCACGAGCAGGCGGGTTCTCGGCCTAGAATCGCGTTTGACTTGAATGCACGCTACGTAAGAAAATAGGCGATTGATTTTCGATTCTGATTCCCTATGACCACGGTCAGCACACGACCCGCCGATGTGACGAGAAATTGGCGCGTCATTGACGCGAGCGACCAGGTGCTTGGACGCCTCGCATCTTCCATTGCCAGCGTTTTGCGCGGCAAGGACAAGCCGGAGTTCACTCCGCATGTCGATGTTGGAGACTATGTCATCGTCGTCAACGCGGAAAAGATACAGGTGACCGGTAATAAGCGCGAGGGCAAGATGTATCACCGTCACTCGGGATACCCTGGTGGACTGCGAAGCATGAGTTTTCGCCGTCTGCAAGAGCGTGCCCCGGAACGCATCGTCGAGTTGGCTGTGCAGGGGATGCTGCCGAGAAACCCACTGGGTCGTCAGATGTTTCGCAAACTCAAAGTGTATTCCGGGCCGGATCATCCGCATCAAGCCCAGCAACCACAGCCCATGGAGATTTAGGATGCCCGAAGGCGCTGCGTATCACTACGGAACGGGTCGCCGCAAGACCTCGACCGCTCGTGTCTATTTGAAGCCGGGAAGTGGGCGCATATTGGTCAATCGCCGCCCACTCGATGAGTATTTTGGTCGAGAAACCGCGCGCATGATCGTGCGTCAACCGATTGAAGTCGCCGAACTTGACGATCAGGTCGATGTCAAGGTCACCGTTCGCGGTGGCGGCGGTTCGGGTCAGGCGGGTGCCATACGGCATGGCATTGCGCGTGCCTTAATCGATTACGATGAGGGCCTCAAGGCGCCTTTAAGGGCAGCGGGTTTCATCACTCGAGACGCCCGCGAAGTCGAAAGGAAAAAGGTGGGTCTGCACAAGGCGCGTAAGCGTCCGCAGTATTCGAAGCGATAGGCGCTTCTCTTTTGAATTTCTCTCCCCTCTGAGTTTCTTCTTGCCAAGCATTTGAATGTAAGTATTCTCGATGGAGTCAGTTTCAGCCCTAGAGCAACCCCAGCGAAGGCAATTCTTGATAGGCGCCACGGCTGTGGTGGGCGCGATTGGTGTCGTGGGTGCCGCAGTGCCTTTCGTACGTTCATGGTCTCCAAGTGCCAAGGCGCGTGCGCTGGGAGCACCCGTCACAGTGGACATCAGTGGCCTGACGGAAGGCAACATGGTCAGTCCCATGCCGGCATGGCGAGGCAAGCCGGTGTTCGTCATCTACCGCACCAAGGCGCAGGTGCAAGAACTCCAAGACCCCGACCCGGCCTTGTCCGACCCAGGCTCGGAACGTCCGCAGCAGCCCGAATATGCGCAAAACGATTGGCGGGCGCGCCGCCCCGAAATCGGTGTGTACTTGGGTGTCTGTACCCACCTTGGTTGTTCGCCAAAGTTTTATGGCGAGGCAGGGGATGAAGGCATTGATCCAGGTTGGGAGGGCGGCTTTTTTTGCCCCTGCCACGGTTCGCGATTTGATCTCGCTGGTCGCGTCGTGCGCGGCGTGCCCGCGCCGTCGAACTTAGAGGTGCCACCCTATTATTTCGCGTCGGATACGGTCATAGTAGTCGGTGAGAACAGCGCGGAGGCGCTTGCCTGATGCGTGCCGGAACTCCGGAATTGCCGCCCACGCGCTTTGCCCGCTCGCTCGCTTGGCTTGACGAGCGGTTTCCGCTGACCGAAACCTGGAACTACCATCTGGCACGCTACTACGCGCCGAAGAATTTCAATTTTTGGTACTTCATGGGCGCACTTTCCTTGCTCGTGCTGGTCATACAACTTGGCTCCGGCGTATGGTTGACCATGAGTTACGTGCCGAGCGGCGAGGAAGCCTTCGCCTCCATCGAGTACATCATGCGCGACGTGGACATGGGCTACATCATCCGCTACATGCATACGACCGGCGCCTCCGCCTTCTTTCTGGTGGTTTATCTGCACATGTTCCGCGGCATGCTCTATGGCTCCTATCGAAAACCGCGCGAATTGCTTTGGCTGATCGGTATGGCCATCTTCCTGGTGCTCATGGCCGAAGGCTTTTTTGGGTATCTGCTGCCTTGGGGGAACATGTCCTACTGGGCCGCTCAGGTGATCGTCTCTTTATTTGGTGCGATCCCCTTCATCGGCGAAGACCTCGCGGTTTGGATACGGGGCGACTTTGTGATGTCCGAAGTCACCTTGAATCGCTTCTTTGCCCTGCATGTGGTGCTCATCCCGATATTGCTTGTCGCCCTGGTGTTTGTGCACCTGGTGGCTCTGCATCATGTGGGGTCGAACAATCCAGATGGGATAGAAATCAAGCAGCACAAGGATGCGAACGGCATGCCTCGGGATGGTATTCCCTTCCACCCCTATTACGTCGTAAACGATGTCAATGCCTCGGTTGTCTTCCTGATTCTCTTTTGCGCAGTGCTCTTCTATGTGCCCGAGATGGGCGGCTACTTCATAGAAAAACCAAACTTTGAGGAGGCGAACCCACTCAAGACGCCTGAACATATCGCCCCGGTGTGGTACTACACGCCCTACTACGCCATGTTGCGGGCGGCGACTTTCCCCCTCTTCGGCCTCGATGCGAAGTTCTGGGGTTTGGTGGTCATGGCGGTTGCCATATTGATCCCGGCAGCGCTGCCTTGGCTTGATCGAAGCCCTGTGAAGTCGATCCGCTACAAGGGCCTCTGGTCGAAATGGATGCTTGGTATCTTTGTGGTGAGCTTCTTGGTCTTGGGCTATCTCGGCACCATCGCGCCGTCACCGGTGGCAACCTTCATGGCGCAGGTCGGCACCATGGCCTACTTGTCCTACTTCCTGTTGATGCCTTGGTACACGCAGATCGAAAAGACCAAGGCCGCGCCAGAGCGGGTCAACTATTGATCATGCGCCGATTCGCCTGTTGCGACCTGAGGGTCTGCTCGACGTTTTTTGTTGTTGGCATGCTCGGTCTGAGTGTGGCCGCTGCTGCTTGGGGCCAGTCTTCGGCCTGTCCAGTCGAAGCGGAGGTGAAGTGGGTGGATGAGCCGATGAATCCGGATTTGTCCGACCTGCCCTCCCTGCAGCGGGGCTTTCGTCACTATGTGAATTACTGTTTGGGTTGCCATGGACTCAAGTATCAACGCTATGAGCGCGCAGCCGACGATCTCGGCATTCCGTATGATTTGGTGCAGGAACATCTGATCTTTTCCGACCAGCTCATTGGAGAACTCATCACCACCTCTATGCCGGAAGAATCGGCGGCGTGGTTTGGTGTGGCACCCCCGGATTTGACGCTAGTGGCCAAGTTGCGCGATCCGACTTGGCTGTACAATTATCTGAACGCCTTTTACTTGGATCCTTGTCGGCCGTTTGGCGTCAACAACAAGGTGTTTCCCAATGTCGGCATGCCGCACGTGTTGTTGCCATTGCAGGGCAAGCAACGCCCGGTGTGCAAACAGGTGCCGATGATCGCCGAGAACGGCGGAGAAGCGCGCGACCTGTTGATTCCGGGGAAGGTGCTGACGGAGGAAGCGTGCGGTCTCTTGGAAGTGGAGGAAGGATCAGGCAGCCTATCGGCTGAAGAATACCGTCAGTTCACTTGGGACATCGTGAATTTCCTGCACTACGTCGCCGAGCCGGCGCGCATGGATCGGTATCGAATCGGCGTATATGTGCTCCTGTTCCTCGTGTTCCTGGGCGTCTTTACTTGGCTTTTGAATCGCGAATACTGGAAGGACGTACGATGAGGAAGGCCGCAGTTTTGGAGAATATCCGTGGAAGGGAGTGACCGTGACCTCGGGAACCAGTTTCTGGGTTCCCGCTCTTCAATTACGCTCTTTTCCGATCCCCAGGATCATGCTTCGCATAGGGTGCGTATGGTGCTTGCCGAAAAGGGCGTGTCGGTCGAGATCGTCAATGTGCAGCCCGGACAAGTGCGAGAAGATCTCGCGCAGATCAATCCTTACGGGGGTGCTCCAACCCTAGTGGACCGCGAACTCTCTCTGTACGAATCGCGCATCATCATGGAGTATCTCGACGAGCGTTTTCCGCACCCACCCTTACTGCCGGCCTATCCCGTATTGCGGGCCAAGATTCGACTATTGATGCACCGAATCGACCGAGACTGGTCTCCCGCAGTCAAGCTGCTTTCGGTTGGCCGGGCGAAGGAACCTGTGCTGGAAAAAGCCGCGAAAGACTTGCGCGAGAGCATCATTTCCACCGTGCCCGTGTTCGCCGAACACAAGTATTTTTTGAGTGACGAGTTTACGCTGGCGGACTGCTGTGTCGCCCCGATTCTATGGCGGCTCGATGCCTTGGATATCAATCTTCCACCGCGCGTAAAACGATTGTTCAACCCCTACACCAGCCGCGTGTTTCAACGTGATTCCTTCCGTATCAGCTTGACGGAACTCGAACTAGAAATGGGTGCCTAATAGGGCACTTGAGGACTGTGGCTGCCTCGGATCATTCGTCACGCAGCTTTACTCCAAAGCTGCCCTATCTCCTCTCAGCCTTGGTGCAATGGATTCAAGACAACGGATGCACACCCATGCTGGTGGCATCGGTCGCCACGCCCGGTGTCTGCGTGCCCCAGGGGTACGAGCGGGATGGGATGATCACCCTCAACATATCCGATCAGGCTGTGCAGGGCCTTGCCATCGACCAGCAGCTCGTGAGCTTCTCCGCCCGATTCGGCGGACGGCAATTCGACGTGCGTCTACCACTCGCGTCCTTACAGGTCCTGTTCGCGAGGGAAGATCCGCAGAATAGCGCCGTGTCGCTTGTCGAGGCCGCTGCGGAATTATCCGAGAACGACAAGCCTGAAGAGCAAACCCGCAGTTCGCCAAAGCTAAGGCTGGTTGAATGAGCGGTTATTGAAGCAGACTAATCGCCTCGCTCTACAGGCTCCACGTACTCGAACAGCTTGACCACCCTCAGTACGCCCGAGGTCTGCGATGCTATGGCGGCTGCTGCGGTGCCTTCTTCCTCGCTCAGGCTGCCCATCAGGTAGACGACGTGATTGACCGTGACCACCTTGACGCGCAATCCCGCCACGTCGTCCGAACCGAGCAACCCTGTCTTGACCTTGCTGGTGAGAAGACTGTCATTGGTACGCGCAAGAAATGCGGGCTTGGCGCTGACTGCAAGCTCATTGTGTATGCCACGAACTTGTCGCACCTTCAGCACTTGTTGTTCCGCGAGCGTTTTCAGCGACTCGCTTGGCACCTCCCCCGCAAGCAGCACGATTGCATCCATACTGACCACCTTGATGCGCGCGTCTTTCATATCGTCATGCGCTTCTTCGATCAAATCGAGCGCCGCGCGTTCTATGTAGCCATCGTCAATGATCTGCCCCGGTGTCCTGCCTTCTCCGGTGTAGGTGCCGCAAGCAGTCAGCGTGAGACAGGTGAGGGTCAACCAGAGGAATCCGAGTGGTCCCCGATCGCTTGCGGATTTCATTTGTCGTTTCGCCATGATTCACATCCCGTTTGCTGCCCGGCAACGAACGCATTTTCCACCCAATCGCACCTGAGGAACAAGCCTTTACCCGATACGCCGGCCACATCGAAGCGCACCTTGCAGTGCTTCAATGCCAAATGTCTTTGCAGAAACCGTCGCGCACCGCGAATAATTCGCTGTTGCTTGTCGGGTGTCACCGATTCTGCGGCGCCTCCGTGAGTTTCATGCCGCCGGTAGCGGACCTCCATGATGACCACGAGGTCTCCTCTGCGCGCGATCAGGTCAATTTCTCCGCCCTTCCACAAGTAATTGCGCGTCAGAATCGAGAAGCCGCGCTTTCTCATCGCACGTGCGACGAATCGCTCGGCACGTCGGCCGACGCGCATCCGAGGTGTCATTTTGGGCGGCTTCCACCACGCGCCGTTCATTCGTCATCAGACACTGCGACAACATCTCCCGAACGCACTTGGCTCCAAACAAGTTGGCGGGCTATTTGATTGCCGCTGATGCTCAGCAGGCCTCCCGACCCCTGCAGGGCATCAAACAAGGAACTCTGCTGTAGCGAGCGCAACAAGTAGAACCGGTCAACCAAGCGAAAGCAATCAACCCCCACTGCGCGAAAGGTGTCCATCATCGGAGGTGCTTGCCCAAATTCGTTCAATAGCTGTTGCTTGATCTCGGTATTGTTGAGGTTCCAGGGCAGATCAAGAAATCGCGCGCCTTCAAACGTGTGCCGATCACTTTGGCGCACTTCCCACAACATGCGCGAAGTGCCATACAGCGGCACATCGCCCGCATCGTGATAGCGAAGCGCGGGGGCCAAGGCGGCGGACAGCTTCCCGTCCACCAAGGCCACAATGGCATCGATATCCTGCCGTCTGCGAGCTTCTGTATCCACACTGCCGTGCAAGAGTCGTTCAATTCCGCGAATGCGTGCTTGGGAGCCATCCACAAGCAGTGAGAGTCCAACCTCTTCCGTGACTGCCGCGGTGCCGCCGAGTTGTACGCTTCCCATCAGTGTTTCCAAGCCGAGCGTGTCTCTCAAGGTGTCGAGGGCGCGCCGCGACCATCCGCTTTGCGAGTGGTATGTCAGTATTCGGCTCGCGCCCTGAGCCCGAATGCGTCGCGCCAAAGACTTGATTTCATCTTCCGTGGAAAGTTGCAGCATGAATTGTCCATCCCTCAGGAAGTCTGTATTTTCGACAGGATTGAGGGCGATCCAGCCGAATTCCCTTGGCAGCACAGCGTGGAATCGATCAAGCTTGGATCTGGAAACCGGGCCGACCACCACCTGTACCCGTTCGCCGATGAGTTCCGAGGCCAAGCGGGCGTAGTCGGCATCGCTGTTCAGTAGATTGGCATCATGGACGGTGAAGCGCACTTGGGTATCGGATGCAGAGGCGAACCAAGCGCTCACAAAACCATCGAGGAAGGCATTTCCAAGGGCGCGCAGTTGTCCGGAAAGGGGCAGAACAAGGCCAACTCGTATAGGGCTGATCGAAGCCTCGGTGATGAGTTGCAGGGTTCGCGGAAGATTATGCGGAGCGATGGATCCGGACGCCCGGCGCAAGGCGCGCCGCAAGCGACGCTGCTGTTCCTTGAGGTTTGGCGCGGTCAGCAATTCGGCACTCAGTTGCCGCCACCTATGTGATTCGTCCTCGGCTCGAATTTCCGATACGGCCACTTGGTCTTTATTACCGTGCCAAGTCGGCGCGAAGATCAGCGCTTTCCAGAAGACATCCCGCCAGACTTGGTCTCTTCGTTCTGGTGATTGGCCAAGGAGCAGTTGCTGCGCCTTATGTCCCCGTCGCATGGAAATCAACACTTGGGCATGGCTGAGGAGAAGATGGTGCGCTTGTTCCGGAGAAGATGCCGACACCCTCGCGTCGCTCACCTTCTGCAGGGCTTCATCAAAGGAACCCTCAAGAGCCAAGCGTTCAGCCCGCAAGAGTTCGAATCGCCATCTCTGTGCGGCGGACAGCCGGGAAGCACTAAGTTCGCTTTCGAGGCGCGCAGCGGCAGGCAGGTCGCCACCCATCAGATAGCCACTCAGCGCGCTCAATCGCAGCGCTGTTTCGGACGCGCCGCTCGCCTTGGAGAGGCGAGATTCGAGTTGCCTCGGGCTCATCGCTTCGAAGCGCTGCGCAGATGCCGGAAGGCCGGACGCCGTCGGCTGCCGGGATTCCCGCGTGGTGCTTTCACATCCCCATGCTGCGAGAATAGCGGCAAGTAGAAGGATTCGAGCGGATCTGTGTTGTTGGAAGGTTGTCATGAGTGATGCGAGGTTGTACGTGGTTGCCACGCCGATTGGTCACCTTGATGATATTACGCTTCGGGCAGTTGAGATTTTACGCCGGGTTGACCTGGTGGCGTCTGAGGACACGAGAAGGTCCCGCTCGCTCCTATCGCACATAGAGGCTTTCCCAAAACCACTCGTTTCGTGCAATGAACACAACGAGTCAAAACGTGTGCCGGAACTCATTGCAAAGCTGGAATCGGGACAGTCGATTGCCCTGATCAGCGATGCCGGTACGCCGCTCATCTCCGATCCGGGATTTCGGTTGGTGAGGGCGGCGCACGAGGCCGGTCAGAAGGTGGTGCCAATCCCCGGACCGAGCGCGCTGGTGGCCGCGCTCTCGGTGTGTCCCTTGGCGAGCGAGAGATTCGTGTTCGACGGATTCTTGCCGAGCCGCTCGCAAGCGAGACGCAAGCACCTTACGGAACTCGATGCGCTTGGTGTTTCGATGGTACTGTTCGAGGCGCCCCATCGGATGCTTGCCACGATTGAAGATATTCTTATCGTCATGGGCGACAGGCGGATGATGGTGGCGAGGGAGCTGACCAAGATGTACGAAAGCTTGCATCTGGGGACGGTAACTGAAATGCGAGATAGATTTCTGCACGAGGCGCCGCGCGGCGAATTGGTGCTGGTGGTGGAAAAGCGTGCGCGAGAAGAATCGGGTGGAATTTCGCGTGAAGCGGAGGCATTGCTGCAGCTACTGCTCACCGAGTTGCCCGCTTCGCAAGCAGCCCGCCTCGCAGCGCGCGCTACCGGAGAATCGCGCGGCGCCACCTACCGGCGAGCCTTGGAAGTGAAGAGGCCTTAGCGCTCCTTTTGTTTGACGCATAAAGCAGATGCTGGCAGAGAATATCCCGTTCAATACGCTCCTCGTCCTATTGAGTCTGGTTGCGGGCGTGGCCCTATTGCGCTCGCGTGTGACCAAGACAGATCTTTGGCACGCGACCCTGACGCCATTGTCGTCAATCATCGGCAGTGGGTTTCTCATCATGGCACCCCTGCTGGCGAGTATTGTGGGCCCGCTGTCGCCGATTGCCATTGTTGGCATTGTGCTGATCGCCTTTTCGGCTGGACACGTCATCAGGTTCAATATTCGTTTCCTTGAACCACGCCTCGCCGAAGGTCGGCTGCTACCGGGTACGCGGCACATCGAACAACTCGGAAACTTGGTGCTTGCATTCGCCTACGTGGTGGCGGTTGCCTTCTATTTGTCGCTGCTTTCGAGCTTCCTGCTTAATTATTTCGCTGTCTCCAGTCTATTTCTAGAGCGGTGCCTGACGACTTCAATTATTGTCTTCATCACCACGGTGGGATACCTGCGCGGACTCGGCGGCCTCGAGCGTCTGGAAGCCTTTTCAGTCAACATTCAGCTCGCGGTCATCGCTTCCCTGATGGTTGGACTTGTGTTGTTCTCCATCAGCTTTTATTCAAGCTCGGAACTCGATATCCAATACACCTTGAGACCGATTCCCGTACAACTTCAAATGCTGGCGGGAGCGCTATTGATCGTGCAGGGGTTCGAGACGTCGCGATTTCTCGGCGATAGCTACTCACAAGAGATACGAGTAAAAAGTAGCAGAAACGCACAAATCATCTCGGGCATCCTATACGTGGCATCGGTTGCTCTCCTCATGCCGGTAGTGCAGGGCATGGATCTTCACGAGGTGAAGCTGGCGGAAATCGTGCAGGCGATGATGCCCGTCGCGCTGGTTTTACCGGCGATGTTGATGCTGGCGGCAATCATGAGCCAGTTTAGCGCCGCAGTTGCCGACTTGGGCGGCGGCGGCGGTCTGCTCAGAGAAGGTACCCGTGCGCGCGTTGCCACCCGCTTCGGCTATATCCTGGTGTCGGCCTTTGCGGTAGGGCTCGTATGGACCGTGGACCTCCTTGAAATCGTCGCGATCGCTTCCAAGGCCTTCGCAAGCTACTATCTGCTACAGACTCTTCTCGCGATCATCTACAACCGTAAAGATCGTCCGCAAGGTGCCAAGTTGACGGTCGTGAACGAAGTGTTCTTCTCAATCCTCGCCTTGGTATTGGCATACATTGTCGTTTGTTCCATCTCCGCGGAGTGAGCCTGGCTTGACGCAACACTAGTACCTGTAAGCTTGGGGCTTGAAGGGCCCGTCATTCGGAACATCTATGTAGTCGGCCTGCTCTTGCGTCAAACGCGTGACCACTCCGCCAAAGCCTTCCACCATGAGCGCGGCGACCTCTTCGTCGAGTTTTTTTGGCAGCACTTGGATATTGACCGGCGCGCGTTGCTTCTCCGGTTGGCCTGCCCAGGATTCTTCATAGAGGTGCATTTGCGCAAGAACCTGATTGGCGAAGGATCCGTCCATGATGCGCGATGGGTGTCCCATGGCGTTGCCTAGATTCACGAGACGACCTTCTGAGAGCAGGATTAGAAAGTCATCTTCGTCTTGGGAGCGAAAGACTTGGTGTACTTGCTCCTTGACTTCCTCAAACCGCCAATGCTCGCGCATATGGGCGGTGTCGATCTCGTTGTCGAAGTGTCCGATGTTGCAGACGATCGCGCCGCTTTTGAGGGATTGCAGCACGTTCGAATCGCAGACGTGTACGTTGCCCGTGCAGGTGACCACCAAGTCGGTCTCCGCGAGCAGCCGCGAATCCACATCCTCAGCGCGTCCGGTGTTGTGTCCATTCGAATAGTGGGACACGACCTCGAAACCGTCCATGCAGGCTTGCATGGCGCAGATTGGATCGACCTCGACAATGCGCACGATCATGCCTTCTTGACGCAGGCTCTGAGCCGAGCCCTTGCCAACATCGCCATAGCCGAACACGAGGGCGCGCTTGCCGGAGAGCAACATGTCGGTGGCGCGCTTGATCGCATCGTTGAGTCCGTGTCGGCAGCCGTACTTGTTGTCGTTCTTGGACTTGGTGACCGAATCGTTGACGTTGATGGCCGGCACCTTGAGTTCGTCTCGATCCAGCATTTGCAGCAATCGATGCACGCCGGTGGTGGTCTCCTCGCTGATGCCATGAATAGCGTTGAGCATGTCGGGATACTTGTTGTGGATAACCTCGGTGAGGTCGCCGCCATCATCGAGCAGAAGGTTGGCGTTCCAAGGCTCACCCGCTTTCAGTATGGTTTGCTCGATGCACCACCAATACTCTTCTTCGGTCTCGCCTTTCCAGGCGAATACGGGAATCCCGGCCTCGGCCATGGCAGCTGCGGCGTGATCTTGTGTGGAGAAGATATTGCAGGAGGACCAGCGCACCTTGGCACCGAGCGCGACAAGCGTCTCTATGAGCACGCCGGTCTGTACGGTCATGTGAATGCAGCCGATGATGCGAGCGCCGGCCAGGGGTTGAGTCGTAGCATATCGTCGGCGCAGCGCCATGAGCGCGGGCATTTCCTTCTCTGCGAGCGCGATCTCGCGTCGTCCAAACGACGCAAGGCCAATGTCCGCCACTTTGTAATCCGTCACGCGGTTTCTCCTTGTCTGATCTTCAAAGCGGGGAGATTCTAAATGAAGATTGGTGCCTGTCCCCGTCAGACCCGCATAATGGCATACTGCCGCGCGCCAGTTCACAACAAGAGAGCCTTCATTGACGTCTTCGATTCCCACCAAACTCCAAGGTGTTGGCACCACCATCTTCACGGTGATGTCCAAATTGGCGCAAGACGAGGGTGCGATCAATCTCTCACAGGGATACCCGGATTTCGACGGGCCCAGCGCCCTTCTGGAGCGGGTGATCCACTACCTCAAGTCTGGCTACAACCAATATGGACCCATGGCCGGGGTGCCAATGCTGCGCGAAGTGGTGAGCGAAAAGGTGAAGGCCTGCTATGGCTGTATAGCGGACCCCGAGTCGCAGATCACCATCACCCCTGGTGCCACGGAAGCCCTGTTTGTGGCGGTGAGTGCGCTCATTCACCCGGGAGACGAGGTGATCATTCTTGATCCGGCCTACGACACCTATGATCCTGCGGTACGCTTGAATGGCGGTGTGCCGGTGCATGTGCCACTCAAGTCCGCCGACTTTAGCGTGGATTGGCAAGCCGTGGAAGATCGCATCTCTGCGCGCACGCGCCTGCTGATGACCAACACGCCCCACAACCCGACCGGTGCCGCTTGGGACGCCTCCGACATCGCCTCTTTGCGCGAGATTCAGGCGCGCTACGGTCTCTTTGTGGTGGCCGATGAAGTCTACGAACATATCGTGTTTGACGGACAGCAACATGAGAGTCTGCTGCGCTACCCTGATATCCTCGAACGCGGTCTGGTGATCTCATCCTTTGGAAAGACCCTGCACACCACGGGCTGGCGCATAGGCGCGTGCGTGGCGCCCGCGCCGCTGACGGTGGAATTCCGCAAAATCCACCAGTTTGTCAACTTCTCGACCAACGCTCCCCTGCAGCACGGGATCGCCGACTTCTTGAGACATCATCCAGAGCACTATCAGGACCTGCCGCGTTTCTATCAACAGAAGCGGGATCTATTTGTGGATTTGCTCTCTTGTTCGCGATTCAAGCTCTATCCGTCCAAGGGAACCTACTTCCAACTGGCTGACTATTCGGAGATTTCCGACGAGAAGGATGTGGACTTCGCGAAACGGCTGACGCGGGAAATCAAGGTGGCGAGCGTGCCCGTATCCGTGTTCTGTAAAGAGCTGCCTGATTCACGAGTGCTGCGGTTCTGTTTCGCCAAACATGAGGACACCCTGCGTGAAGCGGCAGAACGTCTATGCGCGCTCTGATTCGCATAAGTCGACTCCCCCTTGGCATGGCAATCCTCATGCTTGCGGCGTGTTCCTCGGGAGTGGAAGATGGTGGTGGGCAATCGCGCTTCGAGGTCGGAGAGACTATCTATCGGCAGTATTGTTTTTCCTGTCACTCGTCCGGCATCAACGGTGCGCCCCGCGTGGGTGATAACGAAGCGTGGACGCGGCTGGTGGAAGAAAACGGGGAGGCTGATCTCTTGAGAACCACCAAGGAAGGGGTTATGCCGTACATGCCGAAAATGGGGCTCTGCATGAATTGCACGGACGAGCAGCTCAGCGCAGCAATCGACTACATGATGCAGCCGAGTGAGCGCTAACCGTCGAAGCGACGCGCTGCTTGCGGCTACAGTAGAATTCTCAGCTTGTTGATTGATGAGAGAGTTCCCGCGTGAACGACCAAGCGTCTGAACACACATTTGAAGTCACGCGAGAGAATTTTCAGCCCGAGGTCATAGAGGCCTCTCAGAATCTTCCGATTCTGCTGGTATTCTTCGCGCGCCAGATGCCCGCATCCGTCGAGTTGGCGCAGTCCGCGATGCAACTGTCCCAAGCCTATGCGGGTGCATTCCGTCTCGGTCTGGTAGATATGAGCGTTGATCCCAGTCTTGGCCAAGCCATGCGAGTGCAGGGGTTGCCAAGCCTTCGCGCGGTCAAGGATGGCAACCTCGCTGGCGGACTAGACGGGCCGCAGCCCGAGTCGGAATTGAGGCGGCTGATTGACAATCTCACCATGTCCTCCAGCGAGCTGCTTCGTGAGCAGCTTGGCGACTATGTGGCGCGGGAAGACTACGCGAATGCCATCAATCTGGTTCAGCAAGCACTCAAGGAAGAGCCCAATAACAAAGCCTATCTCGTCGAACTTGCCGACCTGCTTGCCTTGGATGGCAAGCCGGTGGATGCCAAGCAGGTGCTGGATCGAATCCCCGAGGATGCTGAGGGACGTGCCCGCGTGGCCGCACGGCTCGAATTGATGTCCCGCGCCGACGCGCTCGAGGACTTGGCGACCTTGCGCGCGGAATATGAACAGTCTCCCGATGATTTGGATTGTCGCTACAAGCTCGCCGTCAAAATGGCTGCGTCCAATCGATGCGAGGAGGCGCTTGAGCTTGGTCTCGCACTGCTCATAAGCGATCGGGAGTATGGCGATGATGCCGGCAGGAAGCTTATGCTAGAAGTGTTTGAATTGCTCGGGAAAGGCTCGGCGCTTGCGCAAAAGTTCCGGCGCAGAATGTTCAACTTTCTCCATTAGGAGGTTTGGCTATGGGTGTTTTGGACGCGAAGGTCGCCATTGTGACTGGTGCGGGTCGCGGCATAGGCCGCGAAATCGCCAAGTGCTTCGCCAGAGAAGGCGCGCGGGTGCTGGTGAATGATCTCGGTAGCTCGGTGGATGGGAGCGGTGCCGGGGATATTGCCGGGCAGGTGGTGGATGAGATTCGCGAGTCTGGGGGAGAGGCGGCGGCGAATGGCGATACCGTGGCCACGATGGAAGGTGGCGCGTCGATCTTTGAGCATGCGCTCTCTGAGTGGGGGCAGTGCGATGTATTGGTCAACAACGCCGGAATCCTTCGTGACCGCACCGTCTTCAACTTGTCGGAGAAGGATTGGGATGCCGTGATGGATGTGCATTTGAAGGGACACTTCGCCTGTACTCAGCCTTTTTGTCGATACATCAGGGACACGGGACGCTTTGATTGCCGAATCATTAATTTTTCTTCAACCTCCGGACTCTACGGAAATTTCGGACAAAGCAACTACGGAGCGGCCAAGGCTGGCATAGCCGGATTTAGCCGTGTGTTGGCACTGGAACTCATGAAGTACCAATGCACGGTCAACACCATTGCTCCCTCTGCGGCGACGCGAATGACCATCCCAATTCGGGAAGCGCGAGGTCTTGAGACAGACCCGGACAGTCTCATGCAAGGGCCGCAGCAGCTTGGTCCGGTGGTGACTTGGCTGGCATCGGAAGCGGCGGCCCATGTCACCAATCAGATTTTCTACGTGTCGGGCAGTGAACTCGGCATCATGCAGCAACCCAAGGTCATCAAGAAATTCGTGACCAGCAAACTCTGGTCGTTCGACGAGTTGGAACGTGCCGTTTCCGAATTGGTCGAAACACGGAAAGCCCACGACGATGAAGTGGAGCGTCGGGCGCTGGGAAGTACGCTTGACTAGCTGAATTGCGCGGGAGGTCGCTTGCACTCCGTGGTCGAGGCGCTGTCAACTTTTCTATTGGGCTGAAGATATACTATATGCGGATGCGCACGCTCAGGGCATTCCCGTGGTCTATGAATAGCAACACCGCGTTCTTGGCAGTTGGTGGACTCGCGATTGCATTGAGCGGGTGCTTTTCGCCGTTTCGTCCTGTTCATGTGTACGAGCCTAGGCCATTCGATACTGAGCAACAGCCTTTGGAGATTCCTCTTGATCCACATAATGCCGCGTGGATAGCGAAGACTTGCCGGAACGGAGCCTTCATACATAGGGTGATGGATCAGGAGATCACACCTCGAGGCGTGGTGTTACACAAAATTCAATGCATGACGGATGAGCAGGCAGAGCGATTTGAATCGGAGACCTTCGGTTTGTTTACTCGCTACGTGGCCCTATTGCCTGACGAGTTGCATCAACCTCTCCAGCGAGACTCCGAGAGCCCGGAAGACTAGAGCAGTCATTCTTACTTTGGTGCCTGACCTCAGCGTCTACTGAACGAGCCCCCTGTTTTCGGTTCGACACATGCACACTTGACTTTTGCACAAGGCGGCCTTCAACGCAACAAATATGTAAGATGCAAGGAGTTCTTGTAGATGCGTCTTGGTTAGAAGAATTAAAATCTTGATAAATAAGGGGTTTTTGTTTCCTTCTTCTGACGTAACTGATTCAATGATATGTGCGCCGTCCGCTTCGGCCTCGGAAGTTCAGGGGTTATCCAGAGACTTATCCACAATTTGCGCCTTTTCTTCAGATTGCTGTTGCTGCCGTTCCCATTCCTCGAAATCTTGCAGATGCTCGTTAAATCGAGTTAACACGTAAGTGAGTACGGCACCATCGTCGAGTAGCCCGACCCAAAACAGAAAGTCGGGGACGAGGTCGAGAATAAATACAAAATAAATGAGCGCCGCCACCAAGGACACAAGTGTGGCGTGCGGCACCTCGGTGTACTCACCCTTCACCCAAGCGCGCAGCAAGCGAATCGCGACGGAAATACGCTCACCCAAATGGGTGATGCTTGGGTTCTTGCGGAGCTTGTCTGGAACTTGGCTTAGGAGCTTGAGTACCTGTTTCGGTTCTGTGATGAGTTGGCGCCCTCGCTCCAAGTAACGCGAGAATCCGGGCGGTTCTTGAGGCGGTGGGTTATCCGCCACGGATAAAACGCACGAACTCCCTCGCGATTTCCAAGTTGTCGAGGGAAAGGTGAAGGCTGGTGACGGCTTGCTGGTAACGCGCTTCACCTATGGCTTCGCGGCGCACCGCGTAGAGCGCGTGTGCAAAGTCCGGGGTGAATTCGGGGTGGCCCTGCACCGTGATCACATGATCTTCAACAGCAAACCCCGCGATCGGACAACTCGCCGCCGAGAGCGTTAATCTTGCGCCTTCCGGCATGCGCACCACCTGATCTTCGTGGCTGGCGATGAGCCGCACTTCCCGCTCACCGTTTTGATCGGTCGCTTGATCGAAATAGCTTGTGGCCCCGACGCACCAGCCGACTCTTGCCTTTTCAACCTCTCCTCCCAAGAGTTCGGCGATGAGCTGGTGGCCGAAACACACTCCAATCGTCTTCCCCCGCTCAGACAAGAGCTGGCTTACGAAGCCCTTGAGTTGGTCGAGCCAGTCGAAGTCATCGTGAACGCAGTGCGCGCTGCCCGAGATGATCCAAGCATCGCATTCATCGCTCTGTTCGGGTTGCTCTCCCAAGGTGGATTTGTATCCACGAACCTCGACATCGGAGGCCACCTCGTAAACCAGTTTTCGAAACATGTGGGTGTAGTCGCCATGCGCGTCGAGCGGGGGGGCAACACGACCAGCCTCAAGGACACCAATTCTCATTGAGCATAGAAGATGTGCAGAAAGCGCTACTGTACTCCTCGCACGACCTCTTGGTATGCCAGTTGAAGAGATGCGCAGCTCCGACTTGGGTGGAGAAGCGCGCCAGCGCACCTGGCGCCAAGTCATGTTCAGGCGCTTCAACCGAGGCCGTCGCTCCCGCAATCAGCGCGAAGGCGAGCAAGAGTGCGACCGAATACTGATTGGCACGAGCCGTGCGCAGCCTGAAGAGGGCTCTATTGAGGAAGGTCATGAGTGGTGTTTCCGAGCAACTTCTGTTTCAGAGCAATCAATTTTCGTGCCAAGGCGCGCAGCCTTGATTGACAAGGGTTTGGAAGGGTTGTTTGGGGGTTTGTGTGAAAAAGCATGGTAATCCCCACCACTATATGGTCGTGGAAGCCACTATTATCTTGGCGAGTTGGACTTTGTCATTCTCCCCCAAGGGGAGAATCATGGGCTCTCTTTCTCAATCCAAGTCTTCAACTCTGCCTCGCGGATTTCCATGAGCCGCTCCGCGTAGACCCTAGCGCTTGCGTTTGGCTCTTCGCTCTTGTCGGGGCGCAGCCTATCGAATATGTGCACGCGTTCGTTGAGCTGCGCAAAGTCGATGTTGGTCACTTCGGCGATGACGCGAAGTACTTCCTCGCGCGCCTCAAGGGGTTTGATCTTGCTCAGGGCGACGAACGCGGCGTAGAGATCCGCCAACCCTTCTCGCCGCCATGAGCGAAGCGCACCCGTGTGCCGAGCCACCAGCATGGCCGCCTTGACGTGGCGTTTGGGTGCTCCCAGCCGCGTCAGCAATGTGCCGCAGGCGTGTTCCTCCAGCATGCCGCCTAGAGCGGCGAATCGCGCCACCGAGGAAGCTAGGTGTCGTTGCCAGGTTCCGAGACGGGCTCGGGTGTCCTGCGGCCAGTCGCATTCGCTGAACCAAGGATCAAGGCACTGCGCGCGCCCCAGCACCTCAAGGAACACATCGAGCCAGCGCGTGTCGAGCACCTTGGATAATTCGTTCCACACACGCTCGCGCGGCAAGGCGTCGAGTTCCCCGGACTTGGCGATGTGTTCCATCAAATCCAGCGTCTCTTGGGCCACCACGAACCCGTAGTCACGCAGTTCGGCGCAGAATCTGGCAACACGCAGGACGCGCAGGGGGTCTTCAACAAAGGCTTTGGAAACATGCCGCAAGACTCGATTATTGAGGTCGTTTATGCCCCCATAGGGATCGATGATCTCTCCGTCGGCTTCGGCCATGGCGTTGACGGTAAGATCGCGCCGCCTCAGATCGGTCACGAGATCGACTTCTGAGGAGGTATTGAACTCAAACCCTGCGTGCCCCGGCGCCACCTTCGATTCCGTGCGGGCAAGCGCATATTCTTCGCCGCTCTTCGGGTCGATGAAGACCGGGAAGGCGTGACCAACGCGCAGGAAGCCCTCGGCCAGCATCTCCTCTTCGCCCGCGCCAACCACCACCCAATCGCGTTCCCTCGGATTGCGGCCAAGGAGTTTATCGCGAATCGCGCCGCCGACCAGATAAGTTCTCATTGGTTGGCCCCTCGCGCTGATGACCTTGCGCACACCTTGAAGCGGGCCCCATCCTCAAGGCGCATGGCGATCAATTCATACCCCCATGCGCAACCGCCGTCGAGCGCTAGGATGTCCTCGCGTCCCGTCTCGGCACCCAAGGCGGCCCAGTGTCCGAACAGGATTCGCACGGGCGATGGCGGCCAAAAATCAAACCAAGGCCTGTAGTCGGCCTTGTGGTGGTCACCGACACCCTTGAAATCAAAATCACAGCGTCCGGCCTGATTGATGACGCGCATTCTCACCAGATAGTTGATGATGGCACGCAGCCTAGGCACACCCGACCATTCTCCATTGCGGGCGACGGGGCTCTGCCAATGACGCGGACAGTCGCCGTACACGACGCGCAATAGGTTGCGGAACTTCTCGCCGCGCAGCGCGGCTTCCGCTTCGTGTGCCAGCCGCTTCGCCTGCTCGATGCTCCATATGTGCGGAACGCCGGCGTGCACCAGCAAGTCCGTGCCGCGAAGGTGCAGGAGCGGCCGATGTCGCAGCCACTCCATCAGTTGTCCGCAATCCGGGGCATTCAGTAGTGCTTCAAAGGTGTCGGATTCGTTCTTTGGCTGGTCCGCATAGTAAACAGCGAGCAGGTGAATGTCGTGATTGCCGAGTACCGAAACGGCGGCGTCGCCAAGGGAGCGCAGGTATCTCAGGCACTCAAGGCTTTCCGGCCCGCGGTTCACCAAATCTCCGGTCACCCAGAGTTGGTCGCTGCGAGCATCAAAGTTGATCAGTGCCAGCAGCTCCTGAAGTTCTGTGAAACAGCCCTGAAGGTCGCCAATGACATAGGTTGCCATGTCGGCAGCTTCACTTCGCTAGTGGATGGAATGGTTGTCGTGCAGCGAGAACCGAGGAATCTTCACTTCAAAGGTGCTGCCCGAGTCGAGTTGAAACTCATAGCTCCCCTCCATGCTGCCCACCGAAGTCGGCAGCATCGCGCTGCTGGTGTAGGTGAACTTGTTGCCGGGCTCGATTCGCGGCTGCTTGCCGACAACGCCGGGTCCGTGTACGTGCTGTTCATTTTGCAAACCGTCCTTGACCACCCAACTTCGATTGAGCAGCGTGGCCGCCATGCCACCGTGATTGCTGATGGTGATGGTGTAGGTGAATACATAGCGTCCTGCGAGCGGGTTCGAATTCTCCGGCACATATTCGCTGATCGCCTCTACATTGATGCTTGATGCGGCCAGTGCCCTCATGGCTTGGGGTCGTCCTGTGGTGATGATGAAGCCGCCAGGTTCGCGAGCTGCACATATTCATCAATGCTGATTTGATCTGGGCGCTGATTTGGATTCACGGATATTTGATTCCAATCGAGTGAGAATGTGGAAAGCGCGTTTGAAAGCGTCTTGCGCCTTTGCGAGAAGGCCCGCAACAAAACATCTTCAAACGTCGATTGTGAAATGATACGCCTCTCATGCGGCTTTGCCTTGAGAATGACCAGGCATGAGGTCACCTTGGGTGCCGGGAAAAAGCACTCGGGCTCCAAGGTCAAGGCGATTTCGGCGTGAAACCTGAGCCGAACCAGAATGCTCAGTCGGCTCCAATCTCGCGTGCAGGGTTCGGCGACCAGACGCAAGGCGACTTCGCGCTGTAGCAAGAAGGCGGCATCCCGTATCTGATCGGCGAGCGCCGCAACGCGGGCGAGCAGCGGCGTGGATATGTTGTAGGGGAGGTTGCCAACGAGGCGCCAGTTGCTCGCGGACTTGATGACTTCCTCGAACTTAGGCGAGAGCACGTCGGCTTCGATGAGCGCAAGCCCCGCAAAGCGTGTGCTCAGGTCACGGCAGAGGTCGCGATCAATTTCCATGGCACGCATTTGCGGGCATGAAGCCAACAACAGTTCGGTGAGGGCACCACGCCCGGGGCCGATTTCCAAGAGCCTGTCGTCGGGTTTGGCGTCGATTAAGGATACGATTTCTTCCAGTGCCCAGCGGTCACGCAGGAAGTGTTGGCCGAACCTCTTTCGAGGTCGGTGATCAAGTGTGTTCATTCGCTTGCAGTGCGCAGGCCAAGTCGAAGGCGGCCTTGAAGCTACCGCTGTGAATTCGTCCGGTGCCCGCCAAGTCGAGTGCGGTGCCGTGGTCAACGGAAGTGCGCACGAAGGGGAGCCCGAGGGTCACATTGATGGCGTCCCCGAAAGTGATCGCCTTGAATGGCGCCAGACCCTGATCGTGATACATGGCAAGAATGGCATCGGCGCGCGAGCGCAGCGTTGGAGCGAAGAGGGTATCCGCTGGAAGCGGCCCTTTGATGTGCAATCCTTCTGCCTTCAATGCGTTGATTGTGGGCGTGATGATGTCGATTTCCTCGCGGCCCAGATGGCCGTCTTCGCCTGCGTGAGGGTTGAGTCCGGCCACCAGAATACGCGGAGACTTGATGCCGAATTGTGTCTGCAATCCTTGCTGCAGAACGCGCACCGTGGCTTCTAGGCCGGAACCGTTCAAGTTGTGGGCAATCTGCGAGACGGCTATGTGACGTGTTGCCAAGGCAACCCGAAGCGAGCCGGAAACCAGCAGCATGACAACCTTCGCCACACCCGCCAGTTCGGCCAGCATTTCGGTGTGGCCGAAGAAGGGTTTCCCCGGTTCCGAGAGCACGGACTTCTGCACGGGCCCGGTGAGCAGCGCCCCCATTTCGCCGTTGAGCGCCGCGTGCGTGGCCGTTTCAATCGATTTCAAGATGCCGGGCGCCGCCTCGACCTTGGGTTGGCCGGGAGTGACTTCGCAGCCCAGAGGAACGGGATAGATGGTCAGAGCACCTGCCTCGCAAGTGGGACACCGGCTGGGATCGTATTCCCGCAAATCAAGCGAGGATCCGAGCAATCTCGCGCGCTGCAAAAGATGCGCTGGGTCGGTGAAGGCCACCAGCGGCGCACTCCGCTCGGTCTGCGCGAACCCAATCAGCAGATCGGGCCCGATACCCGCTGGTTCACCCGTTGTGACAGCGACATGGTGCAATCCGCGTCCTTTAGTTTCTAATATCAACGTAGGCTTCGCTGCGGATTTCTTGATACCAGGACTGAAGTTCTTCCTCGTATCTCCTGTTCCTGAGAATACTAAGCGCGGTGTTGCGGCGCGTCTCTTCGCTCAAATCCTGCTGTCTTGTTTCCAGTACCTCGAGGATGTGCCATCCATGCTCTGAACGAAAGGGTTCGCTCCGCTCCCCAGCTTCAATTTCTATGGCTTTGTCGCGAAAGGCGGGCGAATAGAGGTTCGGGTCGGCCCAGCCCAATTCACCACCCGCGAGCGCGCTTCCCGGATCTTCGGAATAGACGCGCGCAAGGTCTGAGAAGTCCTCGTCCGATGCCAGGCGTTTATGTATTTCAAAGATCAGTTCACGCGCCTGTTCTTCGCTGCGAATCTCGGAAGGCTGCACAAGAATGTGCCGAGCCTTGACCTGTTCGACGAGTTCGATGCCCACACCGCGTTTTTCGAGCAACTGAATGATGTGCAAGCCACTCTCGCTACGGATCGGATCCGCCGTTTCGCCGACATCGAGGGAGACGGCGGTCTCGGCAAATAGACTTGGCAGGCCTCCGGCTTTGCGCCAACCCATGTCCCCGCCTTCCAAGGCGCTGGCACTCGCCGACCGCTCTATGGCCATTTCGGCAAAGTCCGCGCCTCCGCGAAGAAGCGATACGACTTCCTTGGCTTCGGCCTCGGCGGCTTGTTTGGCGGCCTCGGTGGCATCTCTCGCGATCTCAAGCAGAATGTGCCCCACGCGATATTCATCCGACAAGGCGCGCTGGCCCAAGGGGGAGTTGAGAAAAGACTCGATCTCCTGTTCGGTGAGGCTGATGCGGCGACTCACCTGCGCGCTTTGTACACGCGAAATCACCATATCGCGGCGAATCTCTTCTCGGAATCTGGCGTAGGGAAAGCCGTCCGACTCGATTTGTCCGATGAAGTCTTCAATCGACAGGCCGTTGCGTTCGGCAATGCCGGAGATGGCTCTGGTGAGCGTCTCATCGTCGATGCGCACACCCGCACGTTCCCCCATCTGCAGTTGGATCGATTCGAGAATAAGGCGCTCCAAGACTTGGTTGACCAAGATGTCCGTAGGCGGCATCTGCTGGCCGCTCGCCAAGATCTGGTCGCGCACCGTCCGCAAACGATAATCGAGTTCGGAAACCAGCACCACGTCATCGTCAACGACGGCAACGATACCGTCAAGAAGCTTGAGTTCGGCTCTCGCACTTGAGGACATCAGGAGCATGAGGCAGAGCCCAACAGAGAGTAACGCTTTTGATCTACTACCAGCCATATCTTTGACCTCTGATTTGGGAAACGAGTGGGGCGATGCTATCTCCGACGCCGGCGAAGCCTCGGAATTCTATACGCAGATAGACGGCATTGCTGTGGTATGGGGGTGCCGAGAGGGTGTTGTCGGGGCGCCTGAGAAGTCGCCTAACCCCAAAGTCTACCGCCCAACAGCAATGCGTATAGGATGCGCCAAGGACGGCCGCGAGCAGCTTGGATTGCGAGAAGTCATGCTGGTAGATCGCGAACACGCGTAGTCGCTCGGAGACGGGAATGTCAAACGCCGCTTCCGCCTGCTCAAAGACCTCGCCATACCGACGCATTCTGTAGCCGAAGCGCAGCACCATCTCGTCTTGTGTTCTGTAGCTCGCCCATAGGCCGCGCTCGAACCAACGACCGCCGTCAGGCTGCCAAGTGAGGGCGCTTTCGATTCGTAGCTGTTCCGAGAGCCAAGAGCGGGCGCGAACCGCGAGCGGCGAGGTCGCTTCATTCGGGTCAAGTCGGGCGAGCAAGACGCCATCGCCACGGAGCGCCCGGATGACCCCGGCTTCAACTTCAAAGACTCGTCGGCCACTAGCGAGGCTCCAGAGGCGCGAGCGCAATCCAATCGAAACCTGATGCGTGTCCGCGTAACGATCGACACCCACATGACTGCGGCCGGCAAACACCTGGCTGACCGAGTATTCCCTGAGTACCGAATCGAACAAGGGCACGCCGGCCAATTGGTCGCTTTGCCGGTAAGTATAGAGCGCGCGGGGTTCGAGGCTCATACGCACTTGGTCGAATCGGCGCTCAAAACGCAGGTTGCCATCAAGTTCAAACAACCCGCTACCCAAGTTCGAAGTACCCTCGTCCCGCCACGCCGTTTGTCCAGCTCGTTCTTCGTGCAATTGAAATCCGACATAGGCGCCGCCAAAGCTCGCAGTCACGCCTCCCCAGGACCTCTTGATCGGGAATTGAAACAACACATCGCTATTCACGCGCGTCGCCTCTGCGAAATCGCGCTCCGTGATGTCGTTGGTAAAGCGCGTCCAAGCGGCCTCGAAACGACCGCGCAGGCCGGAGTCAAAGCGCTTGTGACCGGCGAAGAATAGCCTTGGCAGGATGCGGTAGGCATCCGGATTGGGATTCCAATCGATCCGGTATTGTTCCATCTCGATGCCGACTTGCCAAGCGTCCTGCTGATAGAGAATGCGGCCCTCGTTGGTCACCGAAGGGCCCGCCCAACGCGTGTGCGAACTGCCGAGTTCGTCGTAGCGTTCGCGGTGCATTCGCCGGTCGCTTAGGAACGTGAGGTTTGCTTGCGTCACGATCCTTCCAAAGGTTCTCGCGTGATTGGCGCGCACAAGGTAGCGGCTGCCGTCTTCCTCTGGGAAGTCGTCCGTGAATTCTTGGTCATCCGGCAGCCACTGCGCGATCATACGGTTGGTGCTGTTCCGGGTTGCGTGCCGGTATTCGAGACCCAAGCTGGCACCGCGCCTGCCCTCGAACCCCGGCATCATGACGAGATCGCGGTTTGGTGCGATGTTCCAATAGAAGGGCAGTCGAACCACGGCGCCGCGCTGCCCTTCATAGCGCAGATCCGGATAGAGCCAGCCTGATTGCCGTTCGGAGGTGACGGGAAACTTCATCCAAGGGACAAAGAGAATTGGCAGATCGGCGATGCTGAGGCGCGCGTTGGTCACGGTCGCGAAGGCATCGGTGCTGTCAAGCAACAAGGCTTTTGATGAAACCTTCCAGCCACGCGAATCCGGTTCGCAACGTGTGAACCAAGCATCCTTGATCCGCACCTGCCCGTCGCTGAGATTGATTCGTTCGGCGACGCCCCGAACCGCTGGAAGGGTGCTCGCCACCTCAGGCGAAAAGGCGCGGTCTTCAAGCAAGAACTCCAAGGACTCGAGGCTCACCGATTCGGTGTTGATGTTGTAGGTCGCGCGCTGGCCCCAGATCGCCGCACCCGGCTCGAAATAGCGAACATTCTGCTCGAATTCGAGCAGGCTCATTCCTTGCGGGGTGGTCAGGGTTTCGGCTTCAAACGCCCGTGCTCCAAACTGTACGCGCACCCCGCCGGTAATCTCGGCGCCCACCTCCGGTTCATACGCAAGGGTCTTGCCGGAAATCGTCATCCAAAGCTTCTCTTGTCCGGGGTCAGGGGAAGGAATCCTGTAGGTGCCGCGACACAGCGCGTTGGAATCGCTCGATTCTCTCCAATAATCCGTCCAAGGAGAGAAGGCTTTGGCGTTTGCGCTTTCCGAGAAGGCGCTGCCGCCGGCCGCCGAGACGACAAGCAAGATAAGCGCCTGTGAGAGAGACGGTCTGGGCATCAGCATGGCAGCCTTTCTCGGAGCGCCGAGAGAGATTCTAACGAGCCTATGTCCATCCAGTCACCCTCATACACCTCGCCGGTCACTTGGCCGCTCTCCAAACGATGAAACAAGAGGTCGCGCGTGATGGAAAAAGGAGCGTTCGGACAGCGATCAAAGAGGTGCGGATGCAGCAAGCCAATGCCTGTGAAGATAAACGGTCGGTGCGAAGGCCGCACCACCCTGTTCTCACAGAGATCAAAGTCCCCGTATGAGCGCCTGCCGTGCATGGGGCAGAGTAGCAAATGTGCGAGAGAGTTGGGGGGAAGCCTAGCGGGAAACGCGATGTCCGGGCACCATATGTCTCCGGGCATCCACACGAAAGGCGCGTCGCCGAGCAGCGGCAGGGCGTTGGCGATTCCACCGCCGGTGTCGAGCAGTCGAGGCTCGCGGCTATATTGAATCTGCACGCCAAAACCCCGTCCGTCGCCTAAGTAGGACTCGATCTGTTCCCCGAGATGGTGAAGATTGATCACGATCTTATTGATCTTCGCGGTCTTGAGCCATTCGACCTGATGGCCGATGAGTGGCTTTCCACCGACTTTGAGGAGCGGCTTTGGAAGCGTCTTGGTCTGCGGCAGCAGCCGGGTTCCCAGCCCGGCGGCGAGAATCATTGCCCTCATGTGAGAATCGTCTCCAATCGCGAGACCGCGTGAGGCAGCAGATCGCTTTCAATGGCATCGGCAAGTGGCAGGGTCTGCGGATACGCTTGAGCGCGACCGGCGATTCGTGCGAGCACTGGCGCTATATCTCTCAAATGGCTTGTCCTACCGCGTTGAAGCCAGAGCCTCGCGAAGATTCCGATCGCCTTGAGTTGCCTCTGAATGACCATCAGATCAAAGCAAAGGCGAAATTCTTCGTCGTCCTCAATGCTCGGAAGCCGCGCCCGCCGGGCGACGGCCCTGTAGCTATGGATGGCGCTCGCAACCTGATCTTCATCAAACTCATGGTAGCAGTCACCTAGCAAGGATGCGAGATCATAGGTTATCGGTCCGATCAGGGCATCCTGAAAATCAACCACACCGAGTTCTCCGGATGTCTTGATGAGCAGGTTGCGGCAGTGAAAATCACGATGAATGCAGCAGCTCGGTTGATCGAGCGCGTTTTGGACCAAGGCTTCGCTGACCGGTGTATACCAGTTGGGCGGCGAACGCTCGAGCAGGGCTTGCAGGAACCACTCGCAGAAGATGCCGAGTTCCATCTGAAAACGCTCCTGCGTATAGGCTGGGATCAGGTGCGGAGAAACGCGGATGGACTGAATGCGGATAAGTGCAGAGAGCGCAAGGTTGATCGCGCGGGTTGAAGACTCGCGGGTGTAGACCTTCTCGAAGAGGTCGTCGCCCATGTCTTCCATGAGCACGAAGCCTGCGTCTCGATCAAAGGCGTGCAGTTCCGGCACGCCAATTCCGTTCTCCGAGAAGAGCTGCGCCATTTTGACGAATCGATGCGTGTCCTCAAGTTCTGGTGGCGCGTACATGGCCACATGTGTCCCCGCACCGGATTCGATGCGAAAGAAACTGCGAAAGCTGGCATCCGTCGGTAGAGACCGCCAAACGGCTACCGGCACCTGGAAGCGATTAAGGACTTCTCGCTCCACCCATCTGGCGAAGGAGCCGTCGGCGAGCGACGTGTAGAATGCCCGCGTCATGACCGACTACTGGATCGCACCTTCGATACTTTCAGCCGACTTCGCTCGTCTCGGCGAAGAAGTCGATGCGGTGGTTCGCGCGGGTGCCGACATCATTCATTTCGATGTGATGGATATGCATTACGTCCCGAATTTGACCGTGGGGCCGCTGGTGCTGCGTTCCCTGAAGGCGCATGGTATTACGCTGCCGGTCGATGTGCATCTGATGGTCTCGCCGGTGGATGAGCTGATACGGCGCTTTGCTGAGGCAGGTGCGGAATTCATTACTTTTCATCCCGAGGCCAGTCAGCATGTGCATAGATCGCTCATGCTAGCGCGGGAACTTGGTGTGAAGTGCGGTCTGGTGATCAACCCCGGCACCCACCCGTCGGTCATCGACCCGGTGATGCATCTGCTCGATATGGTGCTGGTCATGTCGGTGAACCCAGGCTATCCGGGTCAGCGTTTTATCGAAACCTCGCTCAATTCAGTGCGTGAGATTCGCGACAAGATTGACGCTTCAGGGCGAGCCATTCGTCTTGAGATTGACGGCGGCATTGATCGGGAGACGATTTCTTTGGCACGCGATGCCGGCGCCGATACCTTTGTTGCCGGATCGGCCATATTCGGAAGCCAAGACTATGCCCACACCATTGAGGAGTTTCGCAGCCTGCTGGCTGATCACAGGAAACGCTCGTGAAAGCAGTCTCCGATGCTGAGTTAAAGTCATATAAGGCGCAGGGATACACCCATGTTCCCATCTGCCTGGAACGATTGGCCGATCTCGAAACCCCTCTGTCGGCCTACTGCAAACTGGCACGGGGGAAGTACTCCTATCTGCTGGAGTCCGCAACAGGCGGAGAGCGATGGGGGCGCTATTCGTTCATCGGCCTGCCGTCCCGGACGGTACTTCGCGTCAGTGGGTCGGCCATCGAAACGGAAATCGACGGTCAAGTGGTGGATCGGCTCACGCGGGACGATCCACTCGGCTTTGTTTCGCAGTACGAACAGCGGTTCAAGATTCCGCAGATTGAAGGCTTGCCGCGGTTTTTTGGAGGCTTGGTCGGCTATTTTGCGTACGACACCGTGCGCTACCTGGAGCCGAAACTCAAGGGCGGGGCGCCCCCTGATCCCATCGGCATACCCGACATCTTGCTCATGGTGTCCACCGAGGTGGTGGTCTTCGATTCGCTCGCGGGAAGCGTCATCATCATCGTGCTGGCCGACTTGTCGCAGCCCGCCTGCGGTGACAAGGCGCGAGCGCGACTTGCTGAAATTTCCGAGCGACTCGATCAGCCCCTCGATGCGCTCAAGTCTGTCCAAACGAGTGTGCCGACAATCGAGGAATCGGACTTCGTTTCCGCATGGGGCAAACAAGGCTTCATGCGGGCGGTCGAGCGAGTCTGCGAATACGAGCGCGCAGGCGATGCGATGCAAGTGGTCATCGGGCAGCGCATGTCGGTTCCCTTCACCGCGCCGCCGCTCAATCTGTACCGGGCGTTGCGACGCTTGAATCCTTCGGCGTACATGTTCCTGATGGACTTTGGAGCATTCGAGATCGTGAGTTCTTCCCCGGAAATCATGCTGCGCGTGGAGGACGGGGAGATTGTCAGCCGACCGCTTGCCGGCACAAGGCCCCGCGGTCATACGCCCGGGGAGGATCAGGCGCTCGAAGCAGCGCTGTTGTCCGATCCAAAGGAGCTTGCGGAGCATCTCATGTTGATTGATCTTGCGCGCAACGATGTGGGCCGGGTCTCGCGCATTGGCAGCGTCAGAGTGACGGAAGAATTCGTGATAGAGCGATATTCGCATGTGATGCACATTTCGAGCGAGGTGCGTGGTCAATTGCTTGAGGGAAAGTCCGCCATGGACGCCTTGCAGGCCTCTTTGCCGGTGGGCACCCTGTCAGGTGCGCCCAAGTTTCGCGCCATGCAGATTATTGATGAACTCGAGCCGGTAAAACGCGGCATTTACGGCGGGGCGGTTGGCTATGTCGCCTTCGGTGGAAATCTCGATACCGCCATTGCCATTCGTACGGCGCTCATCAAAGATGAAGTCATGTACATTCAATCCGGAGGCGGCATCGTCGTGGACTCGGTACCGGAAAACGAGTGGCAGGAATCCATGAACAAAGGCCGCGCCCTCTTCAGAGCTGCGGCCTTGGCACAGCAATTGAGCGAGATTCCCTAGCGACTCAGGGCTTCCAGTCATCCAAATACGCAAGGATCCGCTCAAGGGCGGTTTTGAGTTCGTCGTGTCGGCGGGCGAAGCAGATGCGGAAGTGCGATTGGTTGTCTGGGCCGAAGGTGTAGCCGGGGGCCAGACCAACATGCATCTCATCGCGCAACGCTTCGACGAACGCGGTGTCATCCTCAAGTCCCAGTACCCTCGGAAACGCATAGAAGGCCCCCTTCGGCTCGATGTACTCAAGCTGAGGGTGTCCTCGAAATGCGGCGCTCACCAGTTCCCGACCCTTGGCGAACTTGAGTTGCTGTGCCTTCACAAAGTCCTCGCCCTGCTCGAGTGCCGCCGTTGCGCCCGCTTGGGCGAACACGTTGGCACCCGTATTAAAGCACTCGGAGAGCGATGCCCATTGCAACCCGAGGCGCTTCGGGGCCACCACCCAGCCGATACGCCAGCCGGTCATGGCCCACGCCTTTGAGAAGCTGTTCACGACGATGACCGGATCATCCTCATCGGCGATTTCAAGGAATGAGGGTGCTACCGGCGCATCGAAGGTGCAGCGGTGATACACCTCATCGGCGATGATCAAGACATCTCGTGTCCGACAGAATTCCAGCAGCCGAATCTGTTCGCTTCGCGGCATGACCCAACCAGTCGGATTGCAGGGCGAATTGATGAAGATGGCGCGTGTGCCTTCTTGCACTTTCGCAATGAGATCGTCCGCGGGAAGATTCCAGCCTTCTTCTGACTTGTGCTGCCTTACATGCTCAACTTCGGCTCCAATCACCCGAAATACGGCCTCTATATTTGGCCACACAGGGCTGGCCACCAACACATGATCACCCTTTGATACGGCCATCTGCGCAGAGATATTGACACCCAGCATGGCTGAACCCGGCACGCTGATGCGGTCGGGATGAATGTCGAGGCCATACAGATGATCGAGATAACGCTTGAGGGCGGCTCGAAGTGTGGTGCGACCGCGGGTATGGGTATAGAAGGTGTGTCCTTGGTCGAGGGACGCCTTTGCCGCCTCGCAGATGAAGTCGGGTGTGACTTCATCGCCTTCGCCGAACCACAAGGGCATGACGCAATGATCGTGCAGTCGTGCGAATGCGGTGCGGGTGATGCCGTTTTGTTCGAAGGATTCGATTTCTGGTCGAAAAGCTGCCATCAGAATTTTCCTAGTTGCAAGAAGGATACAAAGCATCCCTCCCGTACAAGGAATTTCTCCTAGATGGCGTTTGGAACACCCGAATTGGGTTCCTCGCTTATGCTAGGGTTCGACCTGCCGGTGAGGTAGTGTTCAAGTGAAGGCATTATGCCAAAAATGATCCCTCGCAACACTTGGTGGAAGCTTGAGGCGGCGTGACTAGAGCAACCAACGGAACCTCGGGCTAAAATTACGCGATGCTGTTGATGATCGACAACTACGACTCCTTCACCTTTAATTTGGTGCAGTATTTGGGCGAGCTCGGCGCGACGGTCGAGGTGAGGCGCAACGACGATATTTCCGTGGATGACATTGAAGGGGCTTCGCCGGAAATGATCGTCATCTCACCGGGTCCCTGTACGCCGAATGAAGCCGGCATTTCGATCGAGTTGGTAGAGCGTCTTGGGGCGCGCATTCCCATACTCGGTGTCTGTCTCGGGCATCAGTCCATAGGCCAAGCCTACGGTGGGCGCGTGATTCGTGCGCGCCGAGTCATGCACGGCAAGGTGGCGAAGATTCGTCACTTCGGCCAAGACGTGTTCGCCACGCTCTCTGAATGTTTCGAGGCCACCCGCTATCACTCATTGGTGGTGGAGGCCGAGTCGCTCCCCGACTGCTTGCAGGTGACCGCGCTGAGTGCCGAGGCTGAAGACCCGGACGAGATCATGGGGCTTCGCCACGTCTCACATCCGGTCAGCGGGGTGCAGTTTCATCCCGAATCCATCAAGACGCCCTTGGGGCACGACCTGCTACAGAATTTTCTCGACTCGGCCGCCGACTGGAATCGTCGTGAAGGGGCCGTGCAATGACCCAAACGAGTGCCCCGGAAGTGCAAAGGGCGATCGCCAAGCTCGCTGCGGGCAAAGACCTTGGACAAGCGGAAGCCACCGGCGTATTCCGGCTCATCATGAAGGGAGAAGCGAGCGAGGGGCAGATAGGTGCGCTGCTGGCACTCATCCAATCCAAGGGGGCGGCGCTTTCGGAACTTGTCGGCGCGGCCAGTGTGATGCGAGAGATGTCCTTGCGCGTAACCGTCGATGTTCCGAACCTGGTGGACACCTGCGGGACCGGCGGCAGCGGAGCCGGCAAGTTGTTCAATGTCTCGACTGCCACCGCCTTCGTGGCGGCTGCGGCCGGCGCGCATGTCGCCAAGCATGGGAATCGGCGCGCCACCGGCATGAGTGGCAGTGCCGATGTCTTGGAAATGGCTGGCGCGGCCATTGACCTTGATGCGGCGCAAATTGCCGAGTGTGTTCGCAAGGTGCGTGTGGGGTTCATGTTCGCACCGGCGCATCACAGCGCCACCCGCCATGTGGTGCCGGTTCGTCGAGTCTTGGGGATCCCCACGCTCTTTAACATGCTGGGTCCCATGACCAACCCGGCGAACCCCCCCAATCAACTCATCGGTGTCGGAAATCCCGCTTGGATGCGCCCCATGGCCGAAGTGCTGCGCGAACTCGGCAGCCGTCATGTGCTCTTGGTGCACAGCCAAGGACTTGATGAGATCGCACTTGACCGCGCAAGCCAAGCCGTCGAATTGATGCATGGGGAATTACGCGAGCGAATACTTGTGCCGGAAGATTTTGGCCTATCGCCGCGCAGCATGGAAGGTCTTGGTGCGGTTGATGTCGCGACGAGTCTTCAACTCGTTCGCCAATCCCTCTCGGAACCCGACAGCAGCGCCGCCGCGCTGGTGCGTGTGAACGCGGCAGCTGCCATCTACCTGTCTGGGTTGAGCGATGACCTTCGGCAAGCATCCGCGACGGCGCAGGATGTGTTGGCGTCTGGCGATGCTTTTCACCGCATGGAAACCTTTGTCAGCCTCAGCAAAGCACTCAAAGGGGCAGGGGACGCATGAATGGTCAAGACAAACCTTCCATTCTGGCGGAGATTCTAAGCGTCAAGAGTGAGGAAGTCGCGCAGAAGAAGTCCGACGCATCGCTTGCCGATATTCGTGCGCGGGCGAAGGATGCGCCTCCGGTGCGCGGTTTTCAAAGATCGCTCGAAGCACGCATTGGTGTCGGCGAGTCCGCGATCATTGCGGAGATTAAGAAGGCAAGTCCGAGCCGAGGCGTAATTCGTGCCGACATCGACCTTGCGCAAGTGGCGCGGCGCTATGAAACCGGCGGTGCGGCGGCGCTTTCGGTGCTCACCGATCGGCGCTTCTTTCACGGCGACGATCACTATGTTTGCCAAGCACGCAGGGCCACAGAGCTGCCCGTGCTGCGCAAGGAATTCATACTTGATCCGTGGCAGGTGTATGAAACAAGGGTGTTGGGCGCGGATTGTTTGTTGCTCATCGTGTCGGCACTTGAGTCCACCAGACTCCAAGAATTGCACGATCTTGCGCTACAGTGCGGCCTCGATGTGTTGGTGGAGGTGCACGACGAACATGAGCTAGAGGCCGCCATGGCCCTGAACGCTGCCATGGTGGGCATCAACAATCGAAACCTGCACGGATTCGAAACGCATCTTGATGTGACTCGCCGCTTGGCGCCGAAGATGTCGGGAGAGCATCTGGTGATTGCCGAGAGTGGCATCAAGTCGTCGCGAGACGTTCTTGCTTTGCGTGAAGTCGGCGTATGCGCGTTTCTGGTGGGCGAGGCGCTGATGGAAGCCGAGGAACCCGAAGGTGCGCTCAGGGAGATGGTCACATCATGAGGCCGCAGAAGGCTACTCGAGGGCTTCGCCATGTCGCGCTGTCGGTGCACGGGCTTGAGGCCTGTCGAGACTTCTATGTTGATTTGATGGGGATGCGCGTCGAGTGGCAGCCTGATGCGGACAATATCTATTTGACCAACGGCAACGACAACCTCGCCCTGCATCGAGCGCCACCGGGCGAGTCGCCCGCTTCCGGTCAGCGGCTCGATCATATTGGTTTTCTGCTCGACACCCCCGAAGACGTGGACATCTGGCATGAATTTCTCAAGGGACAGGGAGTGACCATCACCAAGGCGCCGAAGACTCACCGGGACGGCGCGCGCAGCTTTTATTGCGAAGACCCGGATGGGGTCAGCATACAAGTGATCTATCACCCGCCCCTTGCCGGGAGATAGATGGTGGCTAGACGTTGAAACGAAACAACATGACATCACCATCCTTGACGAGGTAGTCGCGTCCTTCGGTGCGATACTTGCCTTGTTCGCGGGCCTTAGTCTCCCCTCCACAGGCGATCAAGTCGCCGTAAGACACCACTTCGGCGCGAATGAATCCTTGCTCGAAGTCCGTGTGGATGACGCCGGCCGCCCGCCTTGCGCGGGTGCCAATGGGAATTGTCCAGGCGCGCACCTCCTTCGGGCCTCCGGTAAAGAAGCTTTGTAGCCCGAGGAGTTCATAGCCCGCACGAATGACCTTTGAGAGCCCGCGCTCCTCAATGCCGAGTTCTTGGGCAAACTCATCGCGATCCTCCGCATCAAGCTGCGAGATCTCGGCTTCGAGTGCATTGCACAAGGGAATCACTTGTGACTTGCCTGCGACCGCTCTGACTTCTTGCAGCAGCGGGTTGTCCTCTTCTTGCGTATCGGCGCAATTGGCGAGGATGAGCATGGGTTTGGCGGTGAGCAAGCAATAGGGCGCGGCAAGCTGCTCTTCCCTTTCAGACAAGTTCAGGTCGCGCACGGCGGTGCCTGATCCCAAGGCATTCTCAAGCTTCCGCAAGACCTCCATCTCAAGCTTGGCCTGCTTGTCGCCAGCGCCCGCACGTCGGCGCAGCCTGTCTGTGGCGCGTTCAATGGTGTCAATATCCGCGAGCGCCAGTTCCGTCTCAATGATTTCCATGTCCAGCCGCGGGGATATGTTGCCCGAGACGTGCGTTACCTGATCATCATGGAAGCAGCGAACCACATGAATGACCGCCTGTGTCTCGCGTATGTGCGCGAGGAATTGATTGCCCAGTCCTTCGCCCTGCGAGGCGCCTTGTACCAGCCCGGCAATATCGACGAAGGTCATGAATGCCGGCGTGACCGATTGGGGAACGTACAGCTCGGCCAACCTCTGCAGACGCCCATCCGGCACCGGCACCATGCCTTTGTTGGGTTCGATCGTGCAGAAAGGATAGTTGGCCGCGTCGATGGATTCGCCGGTGAGCGCATTAAACAGGGTCGATTTGCCGACATTCGGCAAGCCAAGGATGCCGCATCTGAATCCCATCAGTCGGCGCTTAGTGCGTGCCGGCGGGCGCGTGCAGGCGATTCATCGCCGCATCAATATCGCCGAGTATGAGCGGTCTCCACGCCTCATCGCCGATGTCACAGGCGCGCTCCATCATTTCCCTTTCTTCTTTGCGCGGGCGCTGATTGACTAGCCAAGGCACCGCCGAGCCGCCCGGTGGTGGAGCGCCCACGCCGAGCCGAAGGCGCTTGAAATCGGGGCCAATCGCCCGTATGACATCCGTGACGCCATTGTGCCCTCCCGCCCCGCCGCCCTGCTTGAGGCGAGCGATGCCGGGCGGGAAGGCGGTGTCGTCGTGAAGTATCAGCACATCTTCGGCGGGGATACGAAAGAACCGGCAGATTCTGCCGATCGGCTGCCCGGAGCGATTCATGAAGCTATGCGGAATCAGACACCGCAATTTGGTGCCGTAGAGGGTGGCGCGCAGGAATTCCGACTTGTAGCGTGCCGCGTAGCTCGCGACCAATCCATGCCTTTCGAGCAGTCGGCGCAGGCAGTGCGCACCGAGGTTGTGGCGCGTTCCCTGGTAGGCATCGCCCGGATTGCCGAGTCCGGCGATGAGTTGAATGGACATGGCTCTATCGGAGAATCAAGATGCTGCGCGCAGCAATGAACCGGCCTAGTTTTCGCTAGTGTCTGCCTCGGCGGTATCCTCTTCCGTTTCCGCCTCCCCTTCGAGCGCTTGCTCTTCTTCGTCTTCGAGTCTACCGCCGCGCCTTGTGGTCACACTGACCACCGGACTGTCATGCTCATGGTCGTCTATGTGCGCTTGAGCGAGCGCGACCCCTTCGGGAAGCTCAAGGTCGGACAGGTGGATGGTTTGCCCCGTCTCTACCGCGACCATGTCGACCTCAATGAACTCGGGCAGGTGTTTGGGGAGACAGCGAATTTCCAACTCCGTGAGCGAACGGGCGATGTTTCCGCCGCCAAGCTTCACGCCCACACAAGTGTCCTCGTTGAGGAAGTGCAAGGGCACGGAGACTTGAATTTCGTGATCTTCGCTGATGCGCAAGAGGTCGAAGTGCAGGACGCGATTACTCGCCGGGTGACGCTGCAATTCGCGCACCACTGCGGGAATCTCATCCTCTCCAAGTTTGATGTTGAGCACCTGAGAGAAGATCGACTCTTCCTGCAGGGCTTTATTGAGATGAATATCTGACATCATCACCGATTCCGTCTTGCCCTGCTCCCCGTAGAGTACGCCTGGAGTCATCCCTTGCTGGCGCCGGAGGCGCCGACTTGCGCTCGTGCCCTGCTGGTTTCTATGTTGAATTTCTAATGTGATTTGCTCTGTCATGGCAGCTTTGTTCCTTGGCTGTGTGCGTGAGGTCCGGCCGGCCGAGTCCGGCTTGACTAGCGAAACATCACGCTGATGGATTCTTCATTGCTGACGCGTCGAATCGCTTCCGCCAGCAGAGGCGCGAGCGACAATTGCTTGATCTTGGCGTGTTGCCTGGCCTCATCGGTCAGCGGGATGGTGTCAGTGACGTACAGCTCGTCCACGCCCGATGCCGCGATGGTTGCCAGCGCGTTGCCGGACAAGACCGGATGGGTGATGTAGGCGACCACCCTGCGCGCGCCGCGTCGCTTGAGTTCGTCTCCGGAGTGGCAGAGCGTGCCCGCCGTATCCACGATATCGTCGACGAGAATGCAGGTGTGGTCTTCGACATCGCCGATGATATTCACCACTTCCGCTTCGTTCGGCCCGGACCGGCGCTTGTCTATGATGGCGAGGCCGACATCACGCAACTGCTTGGCGATGGCTCGCGCCCGCACCACGCCGCCGACATCGGGGGACACGACAAGCGGATTCTCGTAGTTCTTCGACAATGCATGGTCGATGAGCACCGGAGAGCCATAGACATTGTCCACCGGAATATTAAAAAACCCCTGAATCTGATCGGCGTGCAGATCCACCGTGAGGACGCGATTGATGCCGGCCACGGTGACCATGTCGGCGACTACCTTGGCGCTGATCGACACCCGAGCGGAGCGCGGACGACGGTCTTGGCGCGCATACCCAAAGTAAGGCAAGACGGCGGTGATTCGATGCGCCGAAGAGCGACGAACCGCATCGGCGAGAATAAGCAACTCCATGAGATGGTCATTCGCCGGTCGGGAAGTCGATTGCAGCAGGAAGACATCCTTGCCTCGCACGTTTTCCCGTACTTCCACGTTGATTTCGCTGTCGGCAAAGCGGTCCACGGACGCTTCTCCAAGCTCGGATCCGAGTTCATAAGCAATTTTTGCGGCCAACTCCGCATTGGAGTTGCCGGCAAAGAGCGTTGGTGTCGTCATGTCTCTCGCGGGCGATGATTGCGTTGCGGCATTTCTTGTCAATGCGACGCAGGGTGTACTGCGCCTATTTTACTTGATCGCGCATGGCGTGTTTGCGCACGCAGATGGACTGTTCTGGCAGGGGTGGCAGGATTCGAACCTGCGAATGCCGGGATCAAAACCCGGTGCCTTACCACTTGGCGACACCCCTTCGATAACAGAACTGACCCTGCGAAGGCGCACAAAAGGAAAATTGTCTTTTGTGAGGGATGCGGGTGTCAACCGCAAAAGGCCGAATGCGACGCCGAAAGGGTCATTTTGGTCTCTTGGGGGGAAGCCACGTACAATCTTTGCCCCCGAGCACAAGCCATCGGCTCGCCCAGTCTCCCGCAATGATGAGCGAAACCGACATTTCCGCAGGACTGGCCTTGCTGGTGGCAAGAAGCGATGTGCTTGATTGCATCGCCCGGCTTCATCGAGGGCTCGATCGAAGAAGCGAGTCCCTGATGAACTCGGCGTTTCACAAGGATGCTCAGGTTGATTACGGCGTATTCGATGGGCCGGCGGAGGGCTTTTGCGAGCTCATGGGAAGGGACGTGGGGCCGGGGCCGGTCGCCCTGCACCGCATCGCCAATCATTGGATCAAGTTCTTGGCCGACGAGACCGCAGTGTCGGAAACCTACGGCATCATCTATTCGCCCGGCATTCGCGGCAACCGCGATGGGCAATCGATGATCGGCGGGCGCTATCTGGACCGGCACGAACGCCGCGCCGGCGCGTGGCGCCTGAGCTACAGGCAATTCGTGCTCGATTGGAACGTCAATGCGCCGGCGAGCGGTTCGGCGCTGCCGGGATACGCGCCGCCAGCGCTGCAGGGCAGGCGGCAAGGCGACGATCCGAGCTTCAGTTTTCTCGCATCGGCGTTCCCAGTCGATGCGTCATCGCAATCACGGAGTAGATTCGTGGAAGTTTCAGAAGAACTCTTAAACCAAGCCAAGACCGCCCTCGCCAAGGCGGACATTCATGATCTGTTGATGGCGCAGGCGCGCGCCACGGACAGGGCAGACCTTGAACTCTTGAGATCCTTGTGGATGCCCGATGCAAGTGTTGAAGTGAGCGGACTCTTTCGCGGTGCGGCGAGCGACTATTGCGAGCAGGTGATTGCCATGTCGCAAGCGGCGAAGCGAATATTTCATTCGCTCGGCAACGAGTTGATTCGCGTTGATGGGGACTCGGCAATCGCGGAGACCTATGTCACCCGTGTGACGACCCTAGAAACTCCCGAAGGTGATCAGGACAGCATCTCCGGCGGTCGCTACTTGGATCGATTCCGATTGTGTGCAGGTGGGTGGAAGTTCGCTCAGAGGCGCTTCGTGTCCGACTGGAGCATGGAGCACCCGTCAACCGATCAGCGCGACGACCCCGACGGCTTCTATGATGCGCTCAAGATTCATGGTGGCAAGTATCCATCGGATCCCGTCTATGCCTTCTGGGGCGAGTAGGCGGCGCGGCGCGCACAGGCCTTGGGGTCGAGCGCCCTTTCTCGGCCTTGCGAATCCGACCCATCTCGAACTGCTATGATTCGAAGTCCTGAATGAAGCTGGCCACGGTGTAACGCATGTCGAGTGCTCTTTTGCTCAATCAGTTCTCAAGGTTTTTTGTCCTCTTTCCTTTGTCGCTCTTGCTTGGACTGCTTGCGGCCTGTAGCGGCGAACCCCGAAACACCTCGGACGAGGTCTCCTCGGCAGGGACTTCGGACTTGGCCGAAGGTCAGCCGCGCATTGAAGAAGTGCGCACAAAGACGGCTAGCCTTGATGCCTCAAGGGTTCTTGCCGCCGACGAGGAACCTGGAAACTGGCTGGCACATGGCCGTGACTACCAAGAGCGGCGCTTTTCTCCCTTGGCGCACATCGATCAAGATACCATTTCCGACTTGGAACTTGCTTGGTATGCGGACACGGGCACGACGCGCGGCTTGGAAGCATCACCGATTGTGGTCGATGGCATCATGTTTGCGACCGGCTCCTGGAGCCTAGTCTACGCCTATGATGCCAAGACCGGAGAGCTCCTGTGGCGTTACGACCCGCAAGTGCCGCGCGAATGGGGTGCCAATGCCTGCTGCGACGTGGTGAACCGCGGGGTTGCGGTGTGGAAGGGTCGCGTGTACTTCGGCACCTTGGATGGCCGTTTGATCGCGCTCGATGCCGGCACCGGAGAAGTCGTGTGGGACGTTCAGACGACGCCGCGCGACAAGCCCTACACCATCACCGGCGCGCCGCGCATCGTGAAGGATTTGGTCATCATCGGAAACGGCGGCGCCGAGTACGGCGTCCGAGGCTACATCACCGCCTTCGATTCCCAATCGGGTGAAGAGGTTTGGCGCTTCTATACGGTGCCCGGCGATCCGGAACTCGGCTTTGAAAACCCGGCGATGCAGGCGGCCGCGCCCACTTGGCGGGGAGGCAATTGGTGGGAGGTCGGTGGCGGCGGAACGGTCTGGGATTCCATGGCTTATGATCCAGAATTGGATTTGCTCTACATAGGCACCGGCAACGGGTCGCCTTGGAACCGCTACATCCGCAGTCCCGGCGGCGGGGACAATCTCTACCTGTCTTCGATCATCGCCATCAACCCCGACAACGGCTCGATGGTTTGGTACTACCAGACCACGCCGGGCGATACTTGGGATTACACGGCAACGCAGCACATCATGCTGCTCGACCTTGAAATCAATGGTCAATTGCGCAAGGTGCTGGTGCAGGCGCCGAAGAACGGTTTTTTCTATGTGTTGGATCGACGCACCGGCGAATTCATTTCCGCCAAACCCTACGTGCAGACCAATTGGGCGAGCCATGTGGACCCGGAGACGGGGCGACCGGTGGAGACCGATGGGCAATACGCGAATGAACCCAAGCTGGTGTATCCCTCACCCTATGGCGGACACAATTGGCATCCCATGGCCTACAATCCAGACACTGGCCTCGTCTATATTCCCGTGCTTGATCTGCCCATGATGTTCGGGCAGCCCAGCCAGTTCCAGTACAACATCCGAACCTGGAACACCGGAATCGATCAAGACCTGTTGGCGCCGGTGGATTCGCTCGCTGGTGAATTGGAAGCCTTGAAACTTGTGAAGGGACACCTCTTGGCGTGGAATCCGGTCACACAGAAGCGGGCGTGGCAGGTACAGCACTCGGGTGCTTGGAACGGAGGATTGTTATCAACGGCCGGCGGACTCGTGTTTCAAGGTCGGGCCGACGGCTATTTTGCGGCCTACGCGGCAGATACGGGTCGCGAACTTTGGGAAACCCAAACCTATGCGGGCATCATCGCGCCGCCGGTGAGCTACAAGGTTGATGGCGAACAGTACATCGCCGTGATGGCTGGCTGGGGTGGGGCATTCGGGTTGGCATCGGGTGTCCCACCGCAGCCCGGCATGATTGCCCGGCATGGGCGCATCTTGGCCTACAAGCTCGGAGGCGGACAAACGCTTCCGCCCCCCCAGGTGCTGCTTGCCGACATGCCGCCACCGCCGCCGGTGACGGCGGATGCAGCAGCGCTGGACCGTGGCGAATCGCTCTACCACTTTCACTGTTCGGTCTGTCACGGAGGTGGGGCGATTGGATCCGGCGTGCTTCCTGACCTGCGCTTTAGCAACGATGCCATCCATGAGCAATGGAACACCATCGTTCTGGATGGCGCACTCGCGAGCAAGGGCATGGTTGGCTTTGAAGGACTCCTAAGCGAAGAGGAGGCCGAAAATATTCGTCAATATGTCATCAAGCGAGCGCACGACGGTGTGGCACTCAGCGCCATGATTGGAGGCGCTTAAAACTCAAGAATTTTCCAGCGCACGAGCAGGGGATCGGACTGATCTATGCCGGACTCCAGTGTTTGATCTTCTGGATAGAGGTAATAGTCCGGACCCACCGCCGGGATGACGCGAATCACGCGCATTTCTCCGTTGACCCAATACTCGTAAGTGGTGCGTCCGCCTTCTTCGGTGATCACCACCTCGTCGGCTTGCGAAATTTCACGCGCCACCGAGGCCGGGACGCGGACGGGCGGCGATTGCGCGGCTTCGGGGGATTCATTGTCTTGCCCGAAGGTGCCAGCCATCGGCACAGCGAGGAGCGTCGTCAAGGCAAGCGGGCGCAAGGCGACAAGCGGCAGGTTTATGATACGGCGCACAGAACGCATTTCTCGCGAGCACCAGTGAATGCCAAGCGCTCCTATTTTACTCATTGATGGTTCGTCCTACCTGTTTCGCGCCTTCTTCGCGCTGCCGGATCTCGCCACCTCGGCAGGGGTGCCGACAGGTGCGATTCGCGGCACTATCACCATGATCGACAAACTCATTTCAAGCTATCCAGACTGTTCCGTGGCAGTGGTGTTTGATCCCAAGGGCGACACCTTCCGCAACGAGATTTATTCCGAATACAAGGCGAACCGTCCGCCGATGCCTTCGGAACTGCGCGAGCAGATCCAGCCAATCCACGACATCATTCGCGCCTTGGGTCTCAAACTCATTATCAAAGCAGGGGTGGAGGCGGACGATGTCATTGGAACGCTTGCGCGCATGGCGACGGATGCCAAGCGCGACACCATTATTTCATCGTCGGACAAGGATATGGCGCAACTCGTGAACGAGCATGTCACCGTGGTGGATTCCATGTCCAACAAGGTGCTGGATCCGGCCGGCGTGCGCGAGAAGTTCGGTGTTGAACCAGGCCAGATCATCGACCTGCTGGCGCTCACGGGGGACACTTCCGACAACATTCCGGGTGTCCCAAGTGTGGGTCCAAAGACGGCCGCCAAATGGCTCGGCCAGTACGGGAGCGTCTCAAACCTGGTGGAGAAGGCTGAGGAGATCGGTGGCAAGGTGGGTGAAAAACTGCGCGAATCGCTTGAGACCTTGCCGATGTCTCAAGATCTCGCACGCATTCGTACGGAGCTTGAGCTAGGGCTAGGTCTTGACGACTTGGTCCCAAAGGCACCGGACCGGGAGAAGCTGGAAGCGATCTATACGGAGCTTGAATTCCGTGCGCTGCTGGAGCGGATGCGTGAGGTCGGCGACCCCGCAAGCAACACCGAGGCCGAACCGGAAGAAGCCCCCGAGTCCGACTATGAGTTGATTGTGACCGAGGCGGCTCTGGATGCTTGGGTGGCGCGCCTTCAAGCCGCTGGCGAATTCGCGTTGGATACCGAGACCACCAGCACCATGCCCATGCAGGCGAAACTGGTCGGAATCTCCTTTGCCTGCGAGCCCGGTAGCGCGGCCTATGTGCCTTTTGGACACACCACTCTTTCCAGCGGGCCTCAACTTTCCAAGCATCTGGTGCTGTCAAAACTGGGGCCGCTCATTGAAGATCCGAGCTACGCCAAGATCGGCCAGCACTTCAAGTACGACGCGATCGTCCTTCAGGGTGCCGGAGTCATGCTCAATGGCATCGCGCACGACACCCAACTCGAATCCTTCGTCCTCAATTCGAGCGCGACTCGCCACAAGATGGATGACATGGCGAAGCATTATCTGGGTATGGACACGGTCGCCTATGAGGAAGTGACCGGACGAGGCAAGAATCAGATCGGGTTTCACGAGGTGGAGCTTGAGGCGGCGGCCAACTACGCGGCCGAGGATGCGGATGTAACGCTGCGCCTGCATCGGCATCTCTCTCCACTGCTTGAGGAGCTGCCACGATTGAAGGATCTCTACGAGTCTGTCGAACTGCCGCTCATGTCGGTGCTCGCGCGCATGGAATCCGTCGGCACGCATCTCGATGGAGACTTGCTCAAGGCGCACAGCAAGGAGATGGCGGAATCCATAGAGTCCTTGCGCGAGGCGCTCTATAGCGAGGCTGGCGAGATGTTCAATCCGGACTCGCCGAAGCAACTGCAGCAGATTCTCTTTGAGCAACGTGGATTGAGAGTGGTGAAGAAGACTCCGAAGGGACAGCCTTCGACGGATGAGTCGGTGCTTGAGGAACTCGCGCGTGAAGATGCGCTACCGAGGCTCATTCTCGAATACCGGTCGCTCGCCAAGCTCAAATCAACCTACACGGACAAGCTGCCCGAGCAGATCAATCCATCAACCGGGCGCGTGCACACCTCCTATCATCAGTGCATTGCCAGTACCGGCAGGTTGGCTTCATCCGATCCGAATCTACAGAACATTCCCATTCGCACCCGGGAAGGACGGCGCATACGCCAAGCCTTCACCGCGCCTCAAGGCCGGTGTCTGGTGGCCGCGGATTATTCGCAGATCGAACTGAGGATCATGGCGCATCTGTCGCACGACGAGACGCTCATTGATTTCTTCAACCAAGGCTTGGATGTCCACGCCATGACGGCGTCGGAAGTCTTCCGCACGCCCGTGGAGGGCGTGGGCGAAGAGGAGCGCCGCGTCGCCAAGATGATCAACTTCGGACTCATGTACGGCATGTCGGCTTTCGGTCTCGCACAAAGGCTTGGTATTGCCCGCAATATCGCGGCGGACTATATCAAGCGCTATTTTGATCGCTTCACCGGTGTCGATGCCTTCATGAATCAGATCAAGGCGCAGGCGCGGGCGGATGGATTCGTCGAGACCATGCTCGGTCGTCGCGTATACCTGCCGCATATTCGCTCCAGTCACGTGCAGAGGCGTGCCGGTGCCGAGCGCGTCGCCATCAACGCGCCGATGCAGGGAAGCGCCGCCGACATCATCAAGAAGGCCATGATCGACATAGATGCCTGGTTGCGGGAAGGGGCACTAGATGCGCAAATGATCATGCAAGTACACGACGAATTGGTGTTTGAAGTTTCGGAGTCCGATGCGGATGCATTGATTGAAGGCGTCACGCAACGCATGGAGTCCGCAGTACCCCTCATAGTGCCCTTGCCGGTGGCGGTGGGACAAGGCGACAACTGGGACGAAGCGCATTAGCAACGTCCGGGAACGAATCACACTCTCGCGAGCCAGTGACCGACGAATTCGTCGAAGTCTGATTGGGGTTCTTGTTCGAGTCGCTCGGCTTGCTTGAGTGATGTTTGAACTTCCGCTTCAAACTGGTTGAGGCGTTCCGCAGACAGTTCACGCGCCAGCATCAAGGTTTGGGTCTCGATGGCAAGATCCTTGGAATAGCGAAAAAAGGACTGCTTGGATCTCTCAAGTTCGATGAGGAGGCGTGCCGATGGCGTGCGGTCGGGATTCTTGATTTTCTCCACCTGTGCGGACACCGCGGCCCCGTATTGGTGCGAGTCGTTGGCCGCATCAAGCAACTGCGCAGCCAATTCGCAAGATTCGAGCAGTTCAAGTGCCCAAGCCCGACCGTTTCGGGATTCGCCCGCCGAATTTAAAGCGAGACGCGGTGACCGGCCGGAACGCACCACGCGCCATTGATTGCGACGGTTCTCGTGCGCTTCGTCACGCGTGTCATCTGCCGAATCCATCAGTAGGCAGGCGAGTAGGAAGCTGTCGAAAAAGCGGACTTGCTCGGCGCTGATGCCCACCGGGTCGAAGGGGTTGAGGTCAACACAGCGCAGTTCAACGTACTCCACGCCGCCCCGCATGAGCGCCTCGACGGCGCGCTCGTCAGCTTCGGGAACACGCTTCGGCCGTATGTTGCTGTAGTATTCGGCTTCGAATTGCAGCAGGTTTACGCTCATTTGATGTCGCTGTCCGTCGGCATTGAGGCCAAGTGCGGAGAAGGGCGCGTAAGGGGTTTTCATGGCCTTCAGCAGTCCTTGCGTGTAGCCCTGCAGGCTGTTGCAGGTGATGTAGAGTTTGCGCTGTGATCTGCCTGTGTAGCCGAGTGGACCCATACGCAGCGACGTCGCGAAGCGGCGATAGAGTGTTCCACCGTCCCAGTGTTTGAGCTTATGCGCCACACCCTCGGCCAGATAGGTATGGCAGAGCGCGGGGGAAGCCCCAAAGAGCAGTATCGGCAACCAGGCATAGCGGTTGACGTTGCGAATCAGGTGCATGTACGCGGATGTCGGGGAGCCGAAGAGTTCCGACAGGACATCGCTTGGGAAGGAGAGGTTGTAGTGAATGCCGGAGACCGTTTGCATCTTGGCGCCATAGCGCAGCGCAAGACTCATGCGATAGAGGTGCTTGAGGCGCCCTTCATTGGTGTTGCCGTAGTCGGCGAGCGGAATGTCCTCCTCACCGCCGATCAGGCAGGGCATGCTGGAAGTCCACAAGAGTTCTGCTTGCGCTTTAAGCTTCCGGTAGACGAAGGCGTGCAGGTCCAGAAGTTCATCAATGCAGTCTTGGACGCCGCGATGCACCCCGGAGATGAACTCGATTTGAGGCTCGGCGAAGTCTGTGGTGATGCGCGGGTGGGTGAGGGCGCTGCCGATGGAACTGGGGTGCCTGGTGCGAGCGAGCGCCCCTTCCGGGGTCATGCGCAGGCTTTCCTTTTCGATGCCGCGGCGAATGTTGCGCAGCGCGGCTTGGCCGGACTGATCGGAAAGGGTGTGGTGGATCCGCTGCAAACGTGCCATGCGCGAGTGGGTTGGGCGGGCTAGCCGTTTCCGGGCCCGGCCATGACGATGTCTTCGTCGAGCCCCGGCATGGTTTTGCAATTCTTCTGAAATTCGGCGACTAACCGACTTGCCGCGAGATCATAGGCGTTCTTGTCGGCCCAAGAAGCCTTGGGGTCCGTCTTGCGATGCCGCAAGCCGGGAATGGTCACCGGAATGTCGAGATTGAGACCTTCGATGCGCTTGGTCGCTACGCCGCGCAGGCTGTCTGATTGAATCGCTTGAATGAGCGCTCGAGTGTCGGGGATCAGAAACCGTTGCCCGACCCCATATCCGCCGCCCGTCCAGCCGGTATTGACAAGAAACACCTGCGAATCAAATTCCGCAACGCGCTTCATAAGCAAGCGCGCATACTCTCCCGGGCGACGAGGTAGAAAAGCGCGTCCGAATCCGGCGGAAAAGGTGGCCGTGTAGGCGCTGGTTGAACCGACTTCGGTGGAGCCGACCTTGGCCGTGTATCCGGAAAGAAAGTGATAGGCCGCCGCCGGGCGTGAGAGGATGGAGACTGGAGGCAGCACACCCGAGACATCACAGGTGAGAAAGATCACATGTTTGGGCTCGCCACCGCGTGCGCCTGCGGCGACTTGGGTGACATGGCTTAAGGGATAGCAGGCGCGGGTGTTCTCAGTCTTCGAATCGTCGGTGAAGTCCGGAGCACGCGAATCGTCGTCAATGACAAGATTCTCGGTGATGGCACCAAATCGAATCGCATCGAAGATCACCGGCTCGGTCTTAGAGGAGAGATTGATGCACTTGGCGTAGCAGCCGCCTTCGAAGTTGAACACCACGCCCTTGCCCCAGCCATGTTCATCATCCCCGATGAGGACTCGGTCCGGGTCCGAGGAGAGGGTCGTCTTGCCCGTTCCAGAGAGCCCGAAGAAGAGGGTTACATCGCCAAGGTTGCTCATGTTTGCCGAGCAGTGCATGGGCAGCACTTCGCTCTCCGGCAGTATGAAATTGAGTACCGAGAACATGCTTTTTTTCATTTCTCCGGCGTATTTCAAACCGGCCAGCAAGACTCTCCGATTGGTGAAGTCGATCATGAGTGCGGCATCGGAATTGGTTTGGTCGCGTGCCGGGTCGCACACGAACTCGGGCGCGCTCATCACTGTCCACACGGATTTCTTCAGAGGGTTGAACCGTCGCGGACAAATGAACAGGTTGCGGGCAAAGAGGGCGTGCCAAGCGTATTGGGTGCGCGCCTGGACCGGCAGGTAATGACGATCATCGGATCCGACGTGGAGATGATTGACCAGTGTCTCCCGTTCATCCAAGTAGCCCTCCACGCGTTGCCAGAGGGCGTCCATGACCTTGAGGTCTAGCGGTTGATTGATATCTCCCCAATCAACGGTTTCCGATGTCAGGTCATCATGCACAATGAATTTGTCTCTGGGCGACCTGCCGGTGCGTTCGCCGGTTTCGACCACTAGTGCGCCGCTGTCCGCAAACACGCCCTCGCCTCGCGCCAAGGCCAGTTCCACCAGTGGGGCTGTTGGCAGGTCTGTGAGGAGCCGGGGGTCTTTGATTGCTTTGGTCATGGCTGAGAGGTGGTCCGTCGTTGAGTCCGTGCAAGTATGTCTTTATAGCAGAGATTTTGCGTGAGCTTGGCGGATGAGTGATATTGATGCCCGGTTGCAGATCGCGTCTGTATGATGCGAGGCTGGAAAGTCGGGCAAGACCATGAGCTTGGAGCTGATCAGGGCACTTGGCAAACTCGCCGAGAAGGCGGGTAGCGCGACCATGGAAGTGCGTGCGCGAGGCTTCAGCGTGACCGACAAGGCGGACAAATCGCCGGTGACCGAGGCCGACCTTCGTGCGCATGAGATTTTGGTCGAGGGTATTTCAGGTCTCACGCCGGAGATTCCGATCATTTCCGAGGAGGGTCGGCTGGCCGGCTTTGAAGAACGACGGGGCTGGCGGTGTTGGTACCTCGTCGATCCCTTGGACGGAACCCGTGAATACTCTTCGGGTGGTTCGGATTTTACGGTGAACATCGCTTTGGTGGAGGAAGGGAGCAGCCGACTGGGGGTGGTGCATGTGCCGGCCACGGGCGAGACCTTCGTGGGTGCCGACAGTGAAGGTGTTGCCTATGTGCGCATGGCCAACGGGGTCGAGCGAGACTTGGGCGTGACGGGTCGGCCGGATTCGAATAGGCTCCGGGTAGTGGCGAGCAAGAGCCATCGCACGCCTGCCTTGGAGTCCTATCTGCAAGGTCTCGAAGAGAAGCGCGGAGAGATTGAGGCGGTGGCCTTCGGCAGTTCACTCAAATTCTGCGCCTTGGCCGATGGTCGCGCCGACCTCTACCCAAGACTCGGGCCGACTTCGCAATGGGACACAGCCGCGGGTCAGGCCGTTTTGGAAGCCGCCGGCGGTATCGTCTGGGCACCCGACGGGAGCCAGTTCTCCTATGAACCGCGCGAGACCTTCCTGAACACCGATTTTCTCGCCTGCGCCGACGCCTCGAAAAGCGCGGGCGAGTTCTTGTGGGGAAACGAGACTAGGCAATAGTCGCGACGCAGTACTACGCACTCCCTTCATATGGAACACATCCAATTCGCGAAGTAAACCCCTTCGACCGTTCCTCCTCAATGGGAGAGTTTTTCGCCCTTGATGGCGGCTAGAACGTGAAGAAGCTGAGCGGTGCGCTATGGCTTGACGCTGGCAGTCCATGTGTCCATAGTTTCCATGGAGAGGCATGACGCGAGCCCTGCCTTCGATTGAACGCCCCGTTATCGTAAAGTGCGTTTCGTGGTTCCGTCCCCAATCGTCCGTCTCGGAAACGAAGGAGACAGGAATCCGGTGCCCGCGGCGAAACTCGAACTCGCATGGCATGTAGGGTTAGCTACAGAGGCCGGGGGAGTGCGAATCCCCTGTGTCTACCGATTCCACCACGCCGGGCGCTCGTCACTGGGACGAGCGCCCTCTATTTTAGGGCGGGGGCGATTGGGCCGAAGCGGCTGAAATCCTCGTTTGCGAAGAGCGCCCGACGCTGTCAACACCCTTTGATCATTCCCTTCAAGGGGGAGCAACCCCTTGCTTCGCCTGCAAGCGCTTGTTTCACAAGGGGAAAGTAGTCCGCGCTTGAGGTCGGGGACCGCTCCCAGTTCGTTGCGTTTTGGTATTGGGGTTCCTGTTTTCAGCGAATTTGGTTTTATTTTTGATAAAATTCATGATTAATTCTTATAAAAGCTCCTTAACATAGTGTTTATTTGTTATTCGTCTTGGCGAGAGACGGCGCCGGGCCGCATCCTTATGTTCGACAACGGCACCTGTCAGGACGACAACCGCGCCTCCAACCGGGTGGTGAACTACCGGTTCAATGCGAGCATGGTCACTGACGCGCACCCCCCCCCCCCCCCCCCTCCACACACACATACACCCGGTGGGAACGAAGCGATTTATGGAGCGCGTCGGCGTGCGACGAAGCCCCCGAACGGCAACATGAGCCGTCCGAACCGCTTTCGCGCTGCCGCCTCCCGACATCCAGCTCTCCGGGACCAACACGAGCCTGTTGGCGGGCGAGTGAAATGACGAGTCTTAAGGACAGCCGGACGCCGTCCAACCCCCTCAAGGCCCCCGCGTACGCCGCTGGGAGCCCGGGTCTCCGCAGGGCACTCCACGCCGCCGCCTCGCTCGTGCTCCTGCTTTGCGCCCCCGCCGCCTTCGCGCAGAGCGTAACGCTGGCGGCGAGTTCCGTGGAGGACGACACTGCGACCTTGACGCTCAGCAACCACAGCGGCGACTGGTACTACAAGTACACGTCGCCTACCGGCGGGAGTTGCTCGACCGATGCCGTGTCCGGCGGCAGCACCAGCGTCACGGGCCTAGTCGGCAACACCAGCTACACCTACAAGGCCTACGCCGGCAGCGGCTGCACGTCGGAACTGGCGGAGGAAACCTTCCTGACCAAGCCGGCCAAACCCTCCAAGCCCACCGCCACGGCGGGCGCCGGCAGCGGCAAGATCACGCTGGGCTCGTCGATCACCGGCGGCAGCGGCGCGCTGACCCGGTGGGAGTACACCACCGACGACGGCGTCAACTGGAGCAACATCACCACCGAAACCGACAACTCGCTGAGTTACGTCGTCTCCGGCCTCACCGACGGCACGGACTACACCTTCAAGGTGCGGGCGAGGAACGCCACCGGCGCCGGCCCCAAATCCGACGGCGCCGACGCGGTGGCGCCCTACAACCCCACGCCCCAGATGGGCACCCCCAGTTTGTTGGGCGGCGTGAAGCAAATCGCCGCGTCCTGGAACCAGCCGTCAAGCATCAGCGGCGGTATTGGAGCCTACCGACTGCAGTACCGGAAAAAAGGGAACACCGAATGGACCGCCGCCGACGCCTCCGCAGAAAACGGTAATCAAAACTTCCGTGGAACCGTGAGCTTCGCGGAAATCCCCGCCTTTGAAGGCGGCGATTTGGACGACAGCACGACCTACGAGGTGCGAATGCGCGTCGGCAAATGGGACGGAGGCTACAACGGTTGGGGCACATGGTCCGACATCGTCGAAGAGGACACCTTGGGCACGGTCACGCTGACCGCGGGCGAGGTGACGGAGACCTCGGCAAACCTGACCTTGTCCGGTGGGCCGAGCACCTGGTCCTACCAACAGTCCCACCCCTCCGTCGGAAGCTGTTCCACAGCGTCCTCCACGACAGCCGAGCTCTCGGATCTGACCGGCAACACGCAATACACCTACAAGGCGTTCACCGGCGCGAATTGCGATCTTGAGATCGCCTCCGAGACCTTCTCCACGGTGGGCCTGACGGCGGGCTCGGTCACACAGACGACGGCATCGCTGATGATCGCCAACCACACCGCAGCCTGGTGGTACCAGGGAGATCAGTCCAGCGCCACCTGCACTTCGGTTCAGGCCAATACGGCCACCGTCAATCTGGTCAACCTGAACGACTCGACCGAATACACCTATACGGCTTACGACACCGCCAATTGCAACGCCGCCGACAAGATTGCCGACGCAAGCTTCACCACCCCGGCGCCGATAACGTTCACGGCGGGATTGATCACCGAGAAGAGCGCGACACTGATGATCGCGAACCAATCCGGCTCGTGGCATTACAAGAGAACCGCGCCGACCGTCGGCAACTGCACCGCCGTCGCCAGCGGCCAGACCGTGAACCTGTCCAACCTGACCGCAGGCCAGTCCTACACCTACCAGGCCTTCAGCGACTCCACCTGCACTTCGGGGAACAAGATCGGCGAAGAGGCCTTCACGACCATCGATTTCGCTTTCGTCAGCAAGACCAACACCTCGGCGACCCTGCAATTGAACCACTATCCGTCGGGCCAGCAATGGTGGTACGACGAAACCTACCAAGGGACACAGTCCTGCACCGCGACCAACGATGCGCAGATCACCGTCACCGGGCTCACGAAGAACACCAGCCATACTTTCTACGCGTATCGAGCCGAAGGCTGCGCAAGCGGCGACAAGATCGGCGTTGTGGACATGAAGACCACCCCGGCCTACGCGCTGTTCGCCGACGATGTCGGGCAGACCTCGGCGACCCTGAGGCTGACCAACGTCAACGTCGCCTGGCGTTACCAAAGAACCAAGCCGGCCGACACGACTTGCCACAACGTCGCGCAGGGGACAAGCACGGTCGAGGTCTCCGGTCTGACAGCAAGCACGTCCTACACTTACTGGTCTTACCGGGCATCATGCGACGAGTCGCAAAAAATCGACCTCATCAGATTCGCCACCTTGCCCGCCGCGCCGCCGAGTAAGCCTACCGCCACGGTGGCCGGCGCAACTTCGGTCACCTTGTCTTGGGCCGCGGACAGTGGCGGCAGCGTGATCGACAAATGGCAATACATAAAGAAAGAGGGGGACGGCGCTTGGGAGACGGTCTGGACCGACATGTCCGGTAGCGGCGCGAGCACGACCTCCTACACCGTGATCGGACTGAAGGCTGCGACCGCCTACCGGTTCAAGGTTCGAGCTAACAATACCGCCAGCGACGGCGGCGGGGGAGCGGCTTCGCCCGAATCCGATTCGGTGACCACGAGTTCGCACTCCCTGACCGCGAGTGAAGTCAGTTCCACCGGCGCCAAGCTGACGATCACGAACTGGTCGGGCGACTGGCATTACAAGTACACGTCGCCTACCGGCGGGAGTTGCTCGACCGATGCCGTGTCCGGCGGCAGCACCAGCGTCACGGGCCTAGTCGGCAACACCAGCTACACCTACAAGGCCTACGCCGACAGCGGCTGCACGTCGGAACTGGCGGAGGAAACCTTCCTGACCAAGCCGGCCAAGCCCTCCAAGCCCACCGCCACCGCCGGCGCCGGCAGCGGCAAACTGACGCTGTCCGCGACGCTCACGGGCGGCAGCGGGGCGCTGGCCAAGTGGCAGTACACCGCGGACGGCGGCGCCAGCTGGAACGACATCACCACCGACACCGACAACTCGCTGAGCCACGTCGTCTCCGGCCTCACCGACGGCACGGACTACACCTTCAAGGTGCGCGCCGAGAACGCCGCCGGAACCGGCCCGGCCTCCGAGGCCTCGGACTCGGCGGCGCCGGTGGACGTGACGCTCTCCGCCACCGGCATCGCCGCGACGACGGCGACGCTGACCATCGGCAACTGGTCGCCGGACTGGCACTACAAGGCCGACGCGGCGCCCTACGCGTCCTGCTCGAGCACCGCCGCCTCCGGCAACGGAGACGTCAGCCTCACGGGCCTGACGGCGAACGCCTCCTACACCTTCTCGGCGCACAGCGACAGCGGTTGTTCGACGGCGGCGCTGGCGAGCAAGCAGTTCACGACCCTGCCGCCGAAGGCGGCGACGCCCACGGTCTCGGTGGGCAACCTCGGCACCGGCAAGGTGAAGGTGTCCTCCTCGGTGACGGGCTCGGCGACCCTCGAAAAATGGGAGTACCAGAAGAGCGAGAATGGCGGCGCCTTCGGTTCCTGGACCGACCTCGCGGTCACCTCGACGAGCCTGGAACACACCTTCACCGGCCTCACCGACGGCACGGACTACACCTTCAAGGTGCGGGCGAAGAACTCGCAGGGCTATGGCGCGGCGTCCGACCAGTCCGCCGCGGCGGCGCCGCGGGCGATCTCGCTCGCCTCGAGCGAGGTCGGGTCGGGATCGGCCAAGCTGACGATCACGAACTGGTCGGGCGACTGGCATTACAAGTACACGTCGCCTACCGGCGGGAGTTGCTCGACCGATGCCGTGTCCGGCGGCAGCACCAGCGTCACGGGCCTAGTCGGCAACACCAGCTACACCTACAAGGCCTACGCCGACAGCGGCTGCACGTCGGAACTGGCGGAGGAAACCTTCCTGACCAAGCCGGCCAAGCCCTCCAAGCCCACCGCCACCGCCGGCGCCGGCAGCGGCAAACTGACGCTGTCCGCGACGCTCACGGGCGGCAGCGGGGCGCTGGCCAAGTGGCAGTACACCGCGGACGGCGGCGCCAGCTGGAACGACATCACCACCGACACCGACAACTCGCTGAGCCACGTCGTCTCCGGCCTCACCGACGGCACGGACTACACCTTCAAGGTGCGCGCCGAGAACGCCGCCGGAACCGGCCCGGCCTCCGAGGCCTCGGACTCGGCGGCGCCGGTGGACGTGACGCTGACGGCCAGCAGCGTGGAGCATGCCTCCGCCAAGCTGACCATCGGCAACCACAGCGGCGACTGGCATTACAAGTACACGTCGCCTACCGGCGGGAGTTGCTCGACCGATGCCGTGTCCGGCGGCAGCACCAGCGTCACGGGCCTAGTCGGCAACACCAGCTACACCTACAAGGCCTACGCCGACAGCGGCTGCACGTCGGAACTGGCGGAGGAAACCTTCCTGACCAAGCCGGCCAAGCCCTCCAAGCCCACCGCCACCGCCGGCGCCGGCAGCGGCAAACTGACGCTGTCCGCGACGCTCACGGGCGGCAGCGGGGCGCTGGCCAAGTGGCAGTACACCGCGGACGGCGGCGCCAGCTGGAACGACATCACCACCGACACCGACAACTCGCTGAGCCACGTCGTCTCCGGCCTCACCGACGGCACGGACTACACCTTCAAGGTGCGCGCCGAGAACGCCGCCGGAACCGGCCCGGCCTCCGAGGCCTCGGACTCGGCGGCGCCGGTGGACGTGACGCTCTCCGCCACCGGCATCGCCGCGACGACGGCGACGCTGACCATCGGCAACTGGTCGCCGGACTGGCACTACAAGGCCGACGCGGCGCCCTACGCGTCCTGCTCGAGCACCGCCGCCTCCGGCAACGGAGACGTCAGCCTCACGGGCCTGACGGCGAACGCCTCCTACACCTTCTCGGCGCACAGCGACAGCGGTTGTTCGACGGCGGCGCTGGCGAGCAAGCAGTTCACGACCCTGCCGCCGAAGGCGGCGACGCCCACGGTCTCGGTGGGCAACCTCGGCACCGGCAAGGTGAAGGTGTCCTCCTCGGTGACGGGCTCGGCGACCCTCGAAAAATGGGAGTACCAGAAGAGCGAGAATGGCGGCGCCTTCGGTTCCTGGACCGACCTCGCGGTCACCTCGACGAGCCTGGAACACACCTTCACCGGCCTCACCGACGGCACGGACTACACCTTCAAGGTGCGGGCGAAGAACTCGCAGGGCTATGGCGCGGCGTCCGACCAGTCCGCCGCGGCGGCGCCGCGGGCGATCTCGCTCGCCTCGAGCGAGGTCGGGTCGGGATCGGCCAAGCTGACGATCACGAACTGGTCGGGCGACTGGCATTACAAGTACACGTCGCCTACCGGCGGGAGTTGCTCGACCGATGCCGTGTCCGGCGGCAGCACCAGCGTCACGGGCCTAGTCGGCAACACCAGCTACACCTACAAGGCCTACGCCGACAGCGGCTGCACGTCGGAACTGGCGGAGGAAACCTTCCTGACCAAGCCGGCCAAGCCCTCCAAGCCCACCGCCACCGCCGGCGCCGGCAGCGGCAAACTGACGCTGTCCGCGACGCTCACGGGCGGCAGCGGGGCGCTGGCCAAGTGGCAGTACACCGCGGACGGCGGCGCCAGCTGGAACGACATCACCACCGACACCGACAACTCGCTGAGCCACGTCGTCTCCGGCCTCACCGACGGCACGGACTACACCTTCAAGGTGCGCGCCGAGAACGCCGCCGGAACCGGCCCGGCCTCCGAGGCCTCGGACTCGGCGGCGCCGGTGGACGTGACGCTGACGGCCAGCAGCGTGGAGCATGCCTCCGCCAAGCTGACCATCGGCAACCACAGCGGCGACTGGCATTACAAGTACACGTCGCCTACCGGCGGGAGTTGCTCGACCGATGCCGTGTCCGGCGGCAGCACCAGCGTCACGGGCCTAGTCGGCAACACCAGCTACACCTACAAGGCCTACGCCGACAGCGGCTGCACGTCGGAACTGGCGGAGGAAACCTTCCTGACCAAGCCGGCCAAGCCCTCCAAGCCCACCGCCACCGCCGGCGCCGGCAGCGGCAAACTGACGCTGTCCGCGACGCTCACGGGCGGCAGCGGGGCGCTGGCCAAGTGGCAGTACACCGCGGACGGCGGCGCCAGCTGGAACGACATCACCACCGACACCGACAACTCGCTGAGCCACGTCGTCTCCGGCCTCACCGACGGCACGGACTACACCTTCAAGGTGCGCGCCGAGAACGCCGCCGGAACCGGCCCGGCCTCCGAGGCCTCGGACTCGGCGGCGCCGGTGGACGTGACGCTCTCCGCCACCGGCATCGCCGCGACGACGGCGACGCTGACCATCGGCAACTGGTCGCCGGACTGGCACTACAAGGCCGACGCGGCGCCCTACGCGTCCTGCTCGAGCACCGCCGCCTCCGGCAACGGAGACGTCAGCCTCACGGGCCTGACGGCGAACGCCTCCTACACCTTCTCGGCGCACAGCGACAGCGGTTGTTCGACGGCGGCGCTGGCGAGCAAGCAGTTCACGACCCTGCCGCCGAAGGCGGCGACGCCCACGGTCTCGGTGGGCAACCTCGGCACCGGCAAGGTGAAGGTGTCCTCCTCGGTGACGGGCTCGGCGACCCTCGAAAAATGGGAGTACCAGAAGAGCGAGAATGGCGGCGCCTTCGGTTCCTGGACCGACCTCGCGGTCACCTCGACGAGCCTGGAACACACCTTCACCGGCCTCACCGACGGCACGGACTACACCTTCAAGGTGCGGGCGAAGAACTCGCAGGGCTATGGCGCGGCGTCCGACCAGTCCGCCGCGGCGGCGCCGCGGGCGATCTCGCTCGCCTCGAGCGAGGTCGGGTCGGGATCGGCCAAGCTGACGATCACGAACTGGTCGGGCGACTGGCATTACAAGTACACGTCGCCTACCGGCGGGAGTTGCTCGACCGATGCCGTGTCCGGCGGCAGCACCAGCGTCACGGGCCTAGTCGGCAACACCAGCTACACCTACAAGGCCTACGCCGACAGCGGCTGCACGTCGGAACTGGCGGAGGAAACCTTCCTGACCAAGCCGGCCAAGCCCTCCAAGCCCACCGCCACCGCCGGCGCCGGCAGCGGCAAACTGACGCTGTCCGCGACGCTCACGGGCGGCAGCGGGGCGCTGGCCAAGTGGCAGTACACCGCGGACGGCGGCGCCAGCTGGAACGACATCACCACCGACACCGACAACTCGCTGAGCCACGTCGTCTCCGGCCTCACCGACGGCACGGACTACACCTTCAAGGTGCGCGCCGAGAACGCCGCCGGAACCGGCCCCGCCTCCGAGGCCTCGGACTCGGCGGCGCCGGTGGATGCTGGCGGTAGCGGTAGCGTTGATACCGTGCCGAAAGCGCCGTCACGCCCGACGGCGAACGCGGACGACGCACAGGTCGCGCTGAGCTGGATTTCAGGCGGCGACGGCGGCTCGAGGCTCACCGCTTGGCAGTACCGGCAGCGGGTGGGAGAAGGCGACTGGGGCGAATGGACGGACATCTGCCGGACGGAGGGCGACAGCGCCTGCCCCGGTCGAACCGGCCACAGCATCACCGGCCTCGTTAACGGCGCGAGCTATCGCTTCCAAGTACGTGCGGTCAATGCGCTGGGGAACGGTGCCGAGTCTCCCGAGTCGGCGGCGGCGGTGCCAACGGCAGGGACCGATCTCACGCCGACCTTCGGCACAAGGACTGTCGCCGACCTGATGCTCATCGTCAACCAGGCCATGCAGCCTTTGGTGCTGCCGAAAGCGACGGGTGGCGATGGCGACCTCGGCTGCGCGCTGAGCCCGGAGCTTCCCACCGGACTGAGCTTCGATGCGCCGACACGCACCCTGAGCGGCACGCCGACGGCGGTGTCGGAGGCTTCGACCTATAGCTTCTCGGCGACCGATGCCGACGGGGATAGTGTCAGCCTCGCGTTCAAGATCAGCGTGCAGGCGGACTTGATGCCGAGCTTTGGCGATGCGTTGGTCGCGTACCAGAACTACCAGCAGACCATACCGATCGAGGCGCTGACCTTGCCGGCGGCTTCGGGCGGCGACGGTGACCTGACCTACAGCCTGAGTCCAGCCCCGCCGCAGGGGCTGAGCTTCGACCCCACGACGCGCGTGCTGCGCGGTACGCCGACCTCGGCCGCGCCCGCGACGGTCTACAGTTATAGGGTGATCGATTCGGACGAGACCGACCCCGACAGCGCGGTGCTGACTTTCGTGATCGCGGTGGCGGCGGACGAGGTGCCCGGGTTCGTGGCGGCTGGGATTCCCGACCTGTACCTGTTGCGCGGGCAAGCCATGGAGCCGCTTGTGCTGCCGAGGGCGGCGGGCGGCAACGGGGACATCTTCTACATGCTCGGGCCGGAACTGCCCGAGGGGTTGACTTTCGATATCGGCAGCCGCGTGCTGAGCGGCGTGCCGAGTCGGGTGTTGGGGCCGGTGGAGATGGAGTACAGGGCGACCGATTCGGATCCCTTGGAGCCGGACGAGGCGATGTTGAGCTTTAGTATCCAGGTCGTGGCATCGGAAGAGGATCGGGTGGTGCTGAATGATGCGCTGGCGGCGCAGGGCAGGGCGCTGCTGTCGAGCGCCACGGGCGTGATCGGAGAACGATTCCGCGCGCCTGCGGCGCTGTCGACGGGAGAAGACATGGAGGCGGCGGCGTTGAGTGCTATCGCCGGCATGCTGGCGGGGCTTGGCGGCGGTGTGCCGGTCATGTCCGGGATGACTGGGATGTCTGAAATCTCCGGCATGGGCGATATGTCCGGCATGTCCGCCATGTCCGACCCCTTCGGGATATCCAGAGTCCCGATCGGCGGGGGCGAGGAAAACTTCGCGGGAGCGGGGGACGGACGCTCCGCGAACGGGGTCGGGGTCGGGCGGGAGCCCACGCGGGGTGCCGGACGGCCCGACGCGCCGCGCGCACCGGGTGAAAGCGGCCGACGCGACTTTGATCTGTTCGAGATGCTGGGAGGGCGCTTCTTCGCCGTGTCGCTGGGCGCACTCAGCGGCAAAGACGACGAAGCCTTCCCGCGCTGGACGGTCTGGGGCGCGGCCGACGCGCAGCGGCTCGATGGCGGCGGGCACGACAGCGGAATGATGTCGCTCTACATAGGTGCCGACGCGCGCTTCGCGGACGGCTGGCTGGCTGGCGCGGCATTGTCGCGCAGCACCGGCGAGTCGGACTACTCGGTCGGCGGCTTTTCCGGCACGCTGGAAACGGAATTGACCAGCCTCATGCCTTATATTCGTGGGCAAACCCGGTCCGGTCTCGAGGTCTGGGCCATGGGCGGGTTCGGTACGGGCGAGGCGGAGGACCGGACGGACGATGTCGGTGCGCCTTCGGAGGCCTCGGACCTTGAAATGACGATGTTCGCCGCGGGATTGCGGCACGAACTGGCAAAGCGCGGCTCTTGGCAGTTCTCGCTGGTCGGCGGAGGCGGGTACCTTTCGCTCGAGACCGAGGGTGGTTGGCGCGCCGTGGATGGCCTGCGGGCGGGCGTTTCGCAGGCGCGGCTGGGGCTGGAGGTATCGCACCTGTCGGCATCCTTGTCACCCTACTTGTGGCTAGGCGCGCGCGGCGACGGCGGTGATGGCGATTCCGGGGCGGGCTTGGAGGTGCTTGCCGGAGTGCGGCATGCGGGCGAACACCTTGACTTCGAGGCGCAAGCGCGTTGGCTGGCGATGCATTCGGAAGAGAATTACGAGGAATTCGGCGGCATGGCGCGGCTGGAGTTGAGGTCGCGCCCGGACGGATCCGGGCTGCGGCTGAGCCTCGCGCCAGGATGGGGCGAGACCGGCACCGGCATGCTCTTGGGCGAGGGCCAGTCGCCGCTCGGCGGCATGGACTCCGACCGGCTGCTGCGCGCGCACGCCATGGCGGCCGGCCGCCCGTCCTCCATGTCGATGGACGGCAAGCTCGGCTACGGCTTCGCACTCGACCGCGGCCTGCTATCGCTCGATGCTGACCACAGCAGCGACCACTGGACCGTCCGCCAAAGCGTCGGCGCCAGCTGGGAGTCGCTCAGATCCGAATCCGAAGCCGGAAACGGCCTCAGATTCCGACTCGGCTACGAAATCCCCAACCTCTGGACCGAAGGCGGCCCCCAATTCGAACTAAACTTCTCCCGCAAATTCTAACCAAACAAGGGGGAGTGTTTTGCTTCTTTGTCTGCTTTGTTGTTCTTGAGGTGTGGGCTTCAGGGTTTCGCCGGGAATTCCTCGCCGGTGCGGCAGTCCAGGATTAGTTTGCCGAGCTCCTCCATCCGCCCGTTATCGCCGGGGCGGAAGAGTTCGCCGGCGCATTGTCCGGCGGTCCCGTCTCCGAACTTCCGGACGATCTGCCGCCGCAGGTGGCCCGGGGATGACATCCCGTCACCCCGACCCGATCCTCGATCGGGGAGTAATCGCCTTGTTCTTTCCTTCCCCCTATGCGCGCTGGCACCGCCACTATTCATTGCTTGCCAGCCCCGACTGCTTCGCGTATGTTGCCTGCGCCATGTTTTCCCAGCTCATCCACCTCCAGCCGCTCGATGAATCTCGATTCGCGGCGCCTTCTTCCCCTGACAAGGGCGAGGGAATCTACGGTGGACAATTCCTCGCCCAAGGCCTCGCCGCGGCACGGGCGACGGTTGCGGACGACCGGCAGGTCAATTCGTTGCACGGATACTTCCTACGCGAGGGCGATGTCGACCGCGAACTGGAGATACAGGTGGACCGCCTGCGCGATGGGCGGTCGTTCTCTTCTCGGCAGGTGGTGGCGGAGCAGGGAGGCAGGATGCTGTTTCGCATGCTGGCTTCCTACCAGGTGCCTGACGATTGCCCCGAGTATTCGGGAGGCACCATGCCGGAAGTGCCGCCTGCTGAAGAGGTGCCCTATACCTACGACGAATTCACGCTCGCGCAGACCGGCGAAGATGCTTGGCACGGCGCCGACCGACCCATGGATATTCGTTACATCAACCCACCCGGCATCCGAGGCGTGCCGGTGACCGAACCTCAACTCATGTGGATGCGAATTCCAGAGACCTTGCCGGACTCGCGGCCGATTCATGAAGCGGGGCTCGCCTACCTGTCGGATAGCACGCTGGTGGACCACGTCATGCTGCCGCACGGATTGCGCTGGCAGGACCCGGACCTCGTGGGTGCCAGCCTCGACCACGCCATGTGGTTTCATCGTCCAGTCCGCGCCGACCAATGGCTGCTGTTTGTCCAGGCGGTCGAAGCCACCGGCCGCGGGCGCGGACTCGCGCGCGGAAGTTTGTTCACCGAGCAAGGAGCACTCGCCGCCACCTGCATGCAGGAAGGATTGATTCGGTTCCGCTAGGCGAGGCAAGCGCGCCAGTCAATGCGTCTGCGCGAACTGATTAATCCATCTCATGAGGTGCCGCCGCCTCACGCGTGTGTTCTCAGATGCTCCGCGAAATTGGCAATGGGTACATCGCAGCACGCAACCAGTCGTACCGCCTCGCGAACTCGAATTGACCCAAGCAGCCATCTCACCGTCTGGCCTGCTTGCGAGTCGGGATGGGGTTGGCACTCTAGGGCCTGTTCACACTAATTGGGGATATCATGGTATCCTTCGTTTCGTTGTCTTTTGCCGGAAAAGTGGAGGGTTGTCAAGCGCATGGAAATCACGGAGGCACAATTCGAGCGGATCGCCCCCCTGCTTCCGAAGCAGCGGGGAAACGTCAAGGTGTCGAACCTGCAGGTCGTCAACGCAATCCTCCACGTGGCCGAGCACGGCTGCAAGTGGCGCGGCCTGCCGGCGCGGTTCGGCAACTGGCACACGATCTACACGCGGATGAGCCGCTGGGCCGGGGGCGGCGTGCTGGACCGGGTGTTCGAGCAGCTCCAGCGGGACCAGCTGGTGCGCATCAGGGTCGAGGCGCTCGGCCTGGACAGCACCAGCGTCAAGGTGCACCCGGACGGCACGGGGGCCCGAAAAAAAACGGCGCGCAGTCCATCGGCAAGTCCGGCGGCGGATGGAACACCAAAATTCATATGGTTGCCGCGGATGCCCGAACGGCGGTCGCCTTCGCCCTCTCCCCCGGCAACGCGCACGACGCCCCGGAGGGCCGCGGGCTCATGAGCCAACCGGAGAGGCCCGCCAACGCCCCGGCGCTCGTCATGGACAAGGCCTGCGAGGACAACGCCACCCGCCAGCTGGCCCCCGACCTCGGCTTCGACCCCGTCGTCCCGCCGAAGAGCAGCCGCGTCGATCCCTAGGAGTACAACCGGGAGCTGTACAAGCGGCGCAACGAGGTCGAGCGGCTCTTCCGGCGCCTCAAGGGCTTCCGGCGCATCTTCTCCCGCTTCGAGAAGCTCGACGTCATGTTCCTCGGCTTCATCGTCTTCGCGCTCATCGTTGAGGCACTGCGATAGTGTTAACACGCCCTAGTTCATGCAGCAATTCAACCCCGGAGGTACGCTCCGACATCCTCGTGCGATAGGCGCCCACATATGCGCCAACGATAGACACGGCGTCTTCCCTCTGCCGGGGTGCGACAAGCGTCTTTTGGTTTGCCAGAAACTCCTCGCGAGATCGCAACGACTTGCTGGACTTGGACGGCCAGAGAGTCATCGACTAGCTACCGCAGGTTGTTTTTTCTCGAAAGAATCCTAGTTTCGATGAATTCGCATAGGCTGTCTGGCAATGCTCGGTGACTTATTCCAAGAACGGCATTGGTGGAGGCGGCGGGAATCGAACCCGCGTCCGCCGGGCTTTGGTCTTGAGGCGCTACATGCTTAGTTCGCTTGGGGTTTTACGGGCTTCGGAAACAACGAACGCTCCGAGTCTCAACCCGAACTTTGTTTAGCATGGCCCGTGCGGGATGAAGCCATGCGATCCCGCGAAGTCGACTCTCGGTGACCGGTGCCGCGGGCATCGCCGACCTGAGAGCTAGCCGCGTCTTTAAGCAGCTAGGGCGTAGTTTTCGTCGTTGGCAACTATCAGCCATTGCAACGGTTGATTAACGAGAGCCGTTACCCTCTCGACATGCTCCCCAAGACCTCGGAACCGGCGTCGAATCCATGATCGCCCCCAAGACTTGGTTGTCTTGATTCGCTATTCTACCTCTTTGACGAGGAAGTCCTGCCTCAAGGCGTAAAATTCTCCAAAAGTCGCACATTCGGGCGGCGGACACGCTGCACAACAATAGCGTCTATTGATAAACTGCACTATTGACTTGACGCCTTTGCGCATTTTCCACCTATGCTCAATATTCTGCGCGGATTCATGTCCTCGGATTTGTCGATTGACCTCGGCACCGCCAATACGCTGATCTACAAGCGCGGAGAAGGGATTGTCCTCAACGAGCCCTCGGTGGTGGCCATCGCCGAGGTGCAGGGTCAAAAGGTCGTGGTGTCGGTAGGTTCCGAAGCCAAGAAAATGCTTGGCAAGACACCACGCGGCCTTGAGGCGATTCGTCCCTTGAAGGATGGCGTTATCGCTGAAATAGGTGTGACCGAACAGCTCTTGAAGGCATTGCTCGGGCGCGTGAACAAGCGCTCCATGCTCTTTCCGAAGCCCGGACCTCGCGTGCTTGTGTGCGTGCCCTGCAAGGCCACTGAAGTTGAGAGACGCGCCATTCGCGAGTCGGTGTACACCGCTGGTGCGCGTGAAGTGATCCTGATTGAAGAGCCCATCGCCGCTGCGCTCGGGGCTGGCCTACCATTGAACGAAGCGCATGGAAAGGTTGTGGTGGATATCGGCGGCGGCACCACCGAAATTGCGGTGATCTCGCTCGATGGCATCGTCTATTCCGAGACCTTGAGGGTGGGTGGTGACCATTTCGACCGTGCCATCGTCAGTTTTCTGCGCGAGAAATACCAAGTGCAAATCGGCGAAACCTCCGCCGAAGAAATCAAGATCGAACTGGGCACCGCGTGCGAACCTCAATCAAAAGATGAAGTGCGACGAATCGATGTACGCGGCCTCAATCTCTCTAAGGGGCTTCCCGAACGGATCATGATCACTTCGACCGATGTCTGGTCGGCTTTGCGCAGCGAGCTTGCGCAGATCGTGCGCGGGGTGAAATTGGCGCTTGAGAACTCCCCACCGGAGCTTGTGGCAGACATCGTTGACAGCGGCATAGTGCTCACCGGAGGCGGTGCGCTCATCGCCAATATTGATCAGCTCATCTCCAGTCAGACTTCCGTGCCCACGGTTCTGGCGGACGATGCCTTGACTTGTGTGGCTCGTGGCGGCGGAGTGGCGCTGGAACTCATGGATCAGGCAAGTCGCTGGCGAGTATTGACGACTCAGTAACACATTGGGACACTCTGTCCTTGTAAACTTGGTCGGGACATGCACGGAAGAGCGCCCACAGCCAAAAGGCCCCGTCGCGGAACGCTGATGCTTGGCCTGTTATCCGCCTTTCTGTTGATGGTCGACTTGACCAGCGGCGTCATGGGCACCCCGCGCCTCGTCGTGTCCACGCTTGTGAGTCCGCTTGTGTATATTGCCGAAGCGGTGACTTCACTTGACGATCTCGTAGATGAGCTATTGCTCGCTCCGGGCGCGCGAGTGACCGAGCGTCGCGACCTGAATCGAGAATTGGTTGCCTTGCGAACGCGGTTACTGGAACTCGAAGTGGTCAATGCGGAAAACGAGCGCCTTCGCGGCCTCTTGGGAGGCGTGGCGCGCTTGGACCTGAACATGGTGGTGGCGGACGTGATCGCCTTCACTTCGGGACCCGGTGGAAGTATGGTGACTATTGATGTCGGAGAAGTGCACTCGGTGAATCTAGGGGACCCGGTGATCGATGGCGCAGGCTTGTGCGGGCAGGTGGTTGGTGCCGGATTAACGAGCGCGCAAGTGTTGTTGCTGACCGATCCGTCGCATAGCGTTCCGGTGGTGATTGAGCGCACGGGCGTACAAGGTATTGTGACCGGAACCGGCGGCGATGGGTTCGTCGAGCTCGAAGGCATATCGAGGATTGCGGATGTGCAGGTTGGGGACATCATGGTGACCTCGGGACTGGGGGGGCGTTTCCCCTACGGCTATCCAGTGGCTCAAGTCGTGTCTTTTGTGGTGGATGATCCTGTGAGCGGCATGAGAGTATATGCGGAGCCACTAGCGAATCCCGCTATCAGCCGCCATCTGATCGTCCTGCGAAGCCAAGATGCCTAGGGGATTTTTGTGCAGGTATGGGCGTATCAGCAAGGTTCGCAACGCGGCACATTGACCGAGCGTAGAAAGTAGCGTGCAGCAAGAAGAAGTCGCCTCATTCCAATTCGCGTTTTCCATGATCGGCGGCCTGTTTCTGTATGTTTTGGCTGCCCCGTTGTTTGACCCCTCGGTTCCCTATGGGAACTGGCTGCGCGTGGAATGGATACCCCTGTTGCTGTTCTTTTGGGGGCAGCGACAACCAAATTGGCCCCCCCTGTGGGTCCCTTGGCTGTGCGGACTGTTGCTTGATGTCTTGCGGGGCGATCCTCTTGGACTCAACGCGCTCTGTTTCCTCGGCATGGCTTGGTTCATCTCGGCGCGCTTCGAGTGGTTTCGGACGCTCTCGCTGATCGAGCAATGCTTGGCCTTGTTCCTATGCCTCTGTTTCTATGCGCTTATCAGTCTAGGGGTACTGCTGTTCGCGGGACGTGCGCTTGGAGATTGGTGGTTCGCGGTGCTGCCACCCATCATCACGGCCGCCCTCTGGCCACTCTCGTTTGTACTACTGGTGCGCATACATTCAAGGGCGCTCAATGTCTGACGAGTCGCCTTGCCCGGATGTTCCATCCCTTTCAAAGCGGGTACTGAAGCGGATATTCGGCAACCGCCTTGCCACCTTTCTGGCTTGGGCACTCTTGGCCTCCGGACTGGCCTTGCTTGGCATGAGAGCCTCCATGAACCTCGTACCCTTGCTCGAAGACGAGGCGAATGCGTGGCTGCGGGAACGGTTCGATGCGCGCTTGTTTGGCCTTCACGCGGACTGGCACGGCGTCACCCCAAGGCTGCACATCCATTCCATACTCTTCAGGCGCGGCGCGATTGAAGATATCCAAGTGGGTTTCGACTTGGGTTCGAGTCTCTGGACACGCTCGCCAAGAGTCAGCGCGTTCGAGATAGGGAACGCGGAAATCAATTTTCCCGAGGATTTCGACCTCATCAATTTTCTGCTTAAGCAAGAAGGCCAGTTTGATCTGATGTCGATGTTCGAGGACGCAGAACTGCTTTCCGGCAACTTGGTCATGCGGGTCGGAGAAGACTCAGAGGCTTTGGTGCTGCGATGGTCGATGCAAGCCAGCGGAATGAACAGGGGGTGTGTTCAACTGCTGGCGCAAAGCCATGCTTCGGGAGAAGGTTTGGTCATGAGTTACGACCTTGACCATAGCCTCTTTGATCGCCGATTCGAAGGCAGTTTCTGGGCACACGGACGACTGCACATCCCGGATTCGTTTACTTCGTTGCTCGGAACCTCTGGAGCCATCTCTTCACTCGATGCCGAAATGAGAATTCTCGAAGGCCGTTTGTCGGCCCTCGCCAAAGCTGATGCGCGGAATCTTCGGGTGGGGAGCTATCTGATTGACCATGTGGAGCTGCTTGCCAAGGGCAAGGGTACGCCTTGGCTTGTCGAAGGAGAATTAGGCAAAGCATTGTTTCAGAGCGGCGATGTGTCCTTCGATCTGGAGGGCACCCTATTCAGCTTTGATGAACATTGGCAATGGAATTTTAACTTTCCCGCGCTGTTGTTCCAGCAATTGGCAGATTTTGCGGTCGCTGCGGCGCGCGAAGACACCGCCTTGGCGCGCTGGTCCGAGCGCTTCGCGCCCGAGGGAGCCCTCTCTGACATCATCGGCCGCAAATCAAAGGGCGAACCCTTGGTACTTGCCGCCAGCTTTCATGAGCTTTCTGCGGATTCGTGGATGGGCAGTCCGGCCATCGAACAAATGGCTGGTCGCCTCGTGTTTGCTGCCGGAAAGGCAAGGGCCATCGCCGAGTCCCCGGTCGCGATCATCGAGCTTCCGAAACTCTTTGATCAGTCATTCGAAGGCGGCAGAACCAGTGGAGAAGTTTGGGCGATGTTCTTGCCGCAATACGCTGGCATACGGGGATTCGATCTTCGTTCGGAGCTGCCTCGCGGAGGCAGTCTTGTCATCAATCTCAATTATTCCGGACCGAGGGATCCGGATGAGCGGCAAATTTCGGGCAGGATAGCGGCGCAAGGCCTCATTGCCGAGGATGCGCTTGCGTTTCTTCCCAAGCGCTTAGATCAGGGCATGAAGGATTGGTTGCGTCGGGGTGTTCGAGGGGGCGTGCTTGATCGAGGTGAAATTCTGCTGAGCGGATATGTGCGACGCCGGCCCGAAGTGCCCAGCCTTTCTATGGAAATGTGGGCGGATTGGGTTGACGGCACGCTCGCCTACCACCCACAATGGCCGAATGCCGAAGCGATTTCGGCACGGGTGGAACTCATAGGGGGAAGGCTCAAGGGAAATGTGAAGCGGGCTAGGATGCTTGGTGCGCTGATCGAAGACTTGCGGCTCAAAATGCCATGGAAGGGGCGGCGGTTTGATCTCAATGACTCTGGTGTCTCGCCTGCCGATGTGTTTGTGGAGTTGATTGGTAACACGCCGTTCGGCCGTGTGGCGCTCGGAAAAGTCGGTGAGGTAGATGCCCAAGGGCAAGTGGCATATCGCATGAGCGCCAGCCTGCCGCTTGATTTCGAATCCTCGGGCATCGAGTTTGCGCTTGATTTGAATCTTCAAGGGGTGGATCTGAGTTTCCCGCAACTAATGGCGAGCCGCCCTGAAGCTTTGCTTAGCGCGCTAGCGGGGAATCTCTCCTACCGGTTTCCAGATCAGCTCTCTGGCGATGGCATTCAAGGTTTCCTGTTTGGGCAGCCTGCGACCATCAGCCTTCGTACCGATGCGCTTTCAGTCGATGGAGGCCGGCCTCTTCAAGTTGAGCTCCGTTCTCGTATCGATCATGGCGCACTGAATGCCTTCTCAGGCCGAATACTCCCACTGACCGGAGTAGCCGACTACGCCGCACTGGTTGAGCTTGATCCGAATGGGCAGGTATCACCGCGAGTCCGGGCTCGCTCCGAGCTTCGCGGCATTGAGGCGCGCATTCCGGGTGGACTCGGAAAGCTTGCGGACGAATCGGTGCCCTTCTTGATGGACTTGACCGTTGACGAGGGGTTGAGTTCCGGAGAGGCCCTATTCTCATTGGCGGATCGGGTTGGCGGGCTGCTGACTTGGCGGAATCTTGGAGCGACCGACCCGCAGATATCCGGAACGCTTGCCTTTGGACCAGCGCATTCGCAGGTGGAGGTGGCGCGTCGCGATGCGCAAGATGTGAGAATACGTGGGAGCCTTCCCGAGCTTGTCTTGAGTGATCTGGGCAGCTTCGCTTCGGCACATAATGATTTCCCGCTCGTTGACGTCAGTGTTGAGGGCTTACGGCTTGGTCGGCTGACGCTCGGCCAAACCATGCTGGAGAACCTCACCATCCACGGCTCGATGGGCGCTACGGGGTTCGATCTCAGCTTTGCAGGGGAGAGCCTTGAAGGCAGTTGGACATCCGCTCGCCAAGATGTTTCGAAATTGGAATTCAATCGAATTCATCTTCAGCCCTTGAGCCAAGACGAAACGCGCGTTGCGGACCTCATTGAAGATCTGGATCTGAAGTCGTTACCGGAAGTCGATCTATCCGCGCGGTCAATCAAGATTGGTGAGAATGATTACGGCGCTTGGCGGCTCGGGCTGCGGCAACTCGAAGACGGCGTGAGACTTGTGAATGTGCAGGCCGAATTACGGGGGCTGACCATCCGCGCGCAAAAAGATCTGATTTGGCGGCAGCTCGCGGACGGCGGACATGAGACGCGGTTTGTGGGCGAATTGATCACCGATGATCTCGCCGATGCCATGGCACAGTGGGGTTTTGCTCCGAGCGTTGAGGCTGAACGTGCGCAGCTCACTGCCAATTTGCGTTGGCCGGAGGTGCCTTGGCAACCGAAGCTTGAGGCATTGAACGGAGAGATGAGTCTCATCATTCGGCGTGGGCGGTTCCGCGACTTCGACCCAGGTGCCGGGATGAAGCTCTTGAGCTTGCTCGACTTTAACGCGTTCATTAGTAGGCTGACGCTTGATTTCTCCGATGTTTTTGACGAGGGCGTGGCCTTCGACGAGGTGAACGTCAAGAGTCAGTTCGAAAATGGAAAGATGCGCATGCTTGAGCCGGCCAAGATCGACGGGAACGGCGGACAATTTCTCATCAACGGCAGCATTGATCTTGAGACGCAAGAACTTGACAACCAGTTGGAAGCCACGCTCAAAATCAGTCGCAGTCTTCCTTGGTTGGCCACTTATCTGGCGCTGCTTGGCAATCCGGTCACCGGCCTTTCCGTGGTCGTCGCCGAACGTGTCTTGCGGGATCGAATAGAAGACGTGAGTACTGCACGCTACTATGTGACCGGAACCCTTAACGAACCGGTCTTTTCTTTGTCCGAAGTTGAAGAGCCGGAGCCCGTCCCAGAGGAATTGATCAACCCGGATGCGTCGGGCGAGGAGCCTTCGACTTCAAGACATCCCTAGGACGACATCCGAGAACTATCACGAGACCTGAGAAATGAGCGAAATATTTGAAACTGCGGCCGAGGATTGCCTTGACGGCACCGATTTGGATATGTCGCGCTGCGAGAATCTTCTTGCCGGGCTCATGGCCCCGGAGGTGGATGCGGGGGAACTCTTCTTTCAGCGCGAACGACAGCTCAGTTGGTTGCTTGAGGAGGGCAAGATCAAAGAAGGGAGCTTTGCCGTGTCTGGCGGTGTGGGCGCTCGCGCCATGAGCGGTGAGAAGACCGGCTTCGCCTATGTTGACGACATCGCTTGGGATTCCTTGAAGCCGGCGACCGCCGCCGCTCGCGCCATTGCGCGGAGCGGAGCTTCGGGTCGTGTTGCCGGATTCGAGAAAGAGTCGGGGGAACCCATTCATTCGCTTTCCGACCCGATCGCGGGCATGAACAATGAGCAACGGGTGGATATGCTAAAGCGCGTTGATGCCTATGCGAGGTCGCTCGACCCTCGCATCGTCAAGGTCACCGTGGGGCTGCACGCCGTTCAGGAATCCATCTTGGTGCTGTGCAGCGACGGCACCTTAAGCGGAGATGTTCGTCCCTTGATTCGCATGAACGTGGGTGTCATCGCGGAACAAAACGGAAGGCGCGAGCGTGGCAATGCCGGCGGCGGCGGAAGACGGGAGATATCCTGGCTGCTTGAAGAGCACCGATGCGACCAATTTGCGCGTGAAGCGGTGCGGCTCGCCTTGTTGAATCTCGAAGCGGTCGATGCGCCCGCCGGTCCCATGCCGGTGGTGCTGGGTCCGGGATGGCCTGGGGTGCTTCTGCACGAAGCGGTCGGTCACGGACTTGAAGGCGACTTCAATCGCAAGGGGACTTCGGCCTTTTCTGGTCGTATCGGCACCAAGGTCGCCTCATCTCTGTGCACAGTGGTGGACGATGCGACCCTTGCCGACCGGCGTGGTTCGCTGCGCATTGACGACGAGGGAACGCCGGGACAGCGCACGGTATTGATCGAAAATGGCGTGCTGCAAGGCTATTTGACCGATAAATTGAACGCGAAACTCCTACAGGCGGATTGCACGGGCAACGGAAGACGGGAATCCTATTCGCATCTGCCCATGCCGCGCATGACCAATACCTTTATGTTGCCGGGGGCGCATGAACCGGAAGAAATTCTCAAGAGCGTGAAGCGCGGAATCTATGCCGTGAATTTTGGCGGTGGCCAAGTCGATATTACATCCGGCCAGTTTGTGTTTTCGACCACCGAGGCGTGGCTCATTGAAGATGGCCGACCGACCTGTCCGGTGAAGGGCGCGACGCTGATTGGCATGGGCGCGGACGTCATGCAGAGGGTGAGCATGGTGGGCAACGATTTGAAGCTTGATTCGGGCGTCGGCGTGTGTGGCAAAGAGGGTCAGTCGGTACCGGTTGGCGTCGGGCAGCCGACACTGAAGGTCGATGACATCATCGTTGGCGGAACGGCGCACTAATGCCGATCAATTCACTTGACCAATTGACGGCACCTCTGTGCGAGACCGGAGGCGAATTGCCGCACCTTGCCGAAACGATTATTGCCGCTGCGCGCCGCAAAGGCGTGGACGCGGCCGAGGTTTCGATTTCCAAAGGGGCTGGCTATAGCATCTCGGTACGCATGGGAGAGGTCGAAACCACAGAGTTCCATCAAGATGTGTCATGCGGCATCACAGTCTATTCGAACCATTGCAAGGGCTCCGCGAGCACTTCTGACTTGCGCGCGGCATCGCTCGATGAAACCCTTGATGCGGCGTATGATATCGCCCGCTACGCGCAGCCCGACACCTGCCACGGTTTGGCGGATGCGGCACTCATGGCGAAGGAGTTTCCCGAACTCGACTTGGTGTCTGCGTGGCCCATCAGCCTGAATCATGCTACTCAATTGGCCTTGGCCTGTGAGGACGCGGGCAGGCGTCTCGATGCCCGCATTGTCAATTCGGAAGGTGCCAGCCTGTCGAGCTACGGCGGACGCAGCCTGTACGCCAACAGTCACGGGTTCATGGGTGAGACCAGTGGTACGTCCCATTCCATCGGCTGCGCGCTGCTCGCCGAGGACGAAGCAGGCATGAGGCGCGATTATTGGTATACGTCGGCGCGGCGAGCCGAATTGCTCGATCCCGCCGAGACCGTTGGCGTCCGGGCAGCCGAGCGGGCGGTGGCTCGCCTCGGGGCTGCTACGCCGCCCACCGGCCCCTGCCCCGTGCTCTTCGAGCCCGAAGTGGCTTCCGGTCTCTTGGGGTCGATCACGGGAGCCCTCTCTGGTGGACTGCTGTATCGGCACGAGTCATTTCTTGAGGGGTCGCTCGGCGAAGTGATCATGCCTGCTTGGCTGTCCCTTGTTGAGAGGCCCCACCTTGCGCGAGCGGCCGCGAGCGCCAGTTTCGATACGGAAGGGGTGCAGACGCGCGACAAGTATATCGTTGAAGACGGTCGCGTGGCCTCCTATCTTCTATCGAGCTACTCAGCGCGAAGACTTGCAATGGAGACGACTGGAAACGCGGGCGGCATTCACAATTTGATACTCGAAGCCAATGAATACAAGAATCGAAGTGCATTGCTGGCGCAGATGGGACGCGGTCTGGTGGTACGTGAACTTATGGGACAGGGCGTTAATTTGGTCAATGGCGACTATTCGCGAGGCGTTGCCGGATTCTGGGTGGAGAATGGAGTGATCGCTTATCCGGTGCAAGAAATCACCATTGCCGGGAACTTGCGAGATATGCTCAAGGGGATTGCGGCAGTGGGCGAAGATGCCGATCCGAGACGCAGGGTACGCACGGGATCGATTCTCATCGATTCCATGATGGTGGCGACGCCTGAATCCTTGTGAGAGTCAGGCGTAGGCGAGGGTTGCCAAGCCTAGGAATACGAAGAATCCGCCAACATCGGTGATGGTGGTCAGTACCACGCCACCGGCGATGGCGGGATCCGCCTTCAGTGCGCGCAACACTGAAGGGAGCAGGGTGCCGGCGATTGCCGCGATTATGAGATTGGCGACCATGGCGATGAATATCACAACGCCGAGCAAGGCATCGGTGAACACCAGCGATGCGCCGATGCCCACGAGCAGGGCGAGCAGCAGGCCATTGAGTGACGCCACGATGATTTCACGATTCAGCAGCCAGCCCAGATTGGCGCGCGAGATCTGATCGAGGGCCATGGCGCGAATGACCAGCGTGAGGGTCTGGGTGCCCGCCACGCCACCCATGCTCGCAACGATCGGCATCAGTACAGCGAGTGCAACCACCTTGACAATGGCGTCCTCAAAAAGACGAATCACCATGGAGGCGAGAATCGCGGTAAAGAGATTGATGCTGAGCCAAATGGCGCGACTTTGTGTTGATTTCAAGATGGGTGCGAAGGTGTCCTGATCCACTTCAAGGCCCGCCTGTCCCATAAAGGCTTCTTCCGCATCTTCAAGTATCACGTCGACCACATCATCCACGGTGACTCTGCCGATGAGCTTCTGTTCTTGATCAACCACGGGTGCGGAAAGAAGGTCTTCACGGGCAAACAAGCGCGCCAGTTCATCGTCTTTCGTCTCTGCGGCAACGGCTGGAAAGTCGTGTTCCATCACTTCGCCCACGCGCAAATGCGAATGGCTGGTCAAGAGCTTTGAAACCCGGAGTATCCCAATGTACTCTCCCGTTTGATTGACGACGAAGAGTTTATCGGTCGTCTGTGGCACCTCGCCTCGGCGCCGCAAATAGCGCAGTACCAGCTCAAGCGAATGACGTCGCTCGACCGCGATTAGCTCGGTGTCCATGAGCCCGCCCGCGGTGTCTTGCGGATAGGACAGCACCGATTCGACCCGCTGGCGATGACCGGCATCGAGCGACGACAGTACTTCCTCTTGAATGGCATCGGGCAGTTGCCGCAGTATGTCGGCGAAGTCGTCCGTGTCGAGCTCGTCCCCCGCAGCGACGAGACTGTCCGTGTCCATGGACGCGAGGATTTCTTCCAGCACGTCCTCGTGCAGGTGCTGTAGCGCTAGGTGAGAGACCTCTTCCTCAAGCAATTCCCACACCACGCGTCGAGCATCTCTCGGCATGGATTCCAATAGATTGGCGGCTTCGTGCGGGCGAACCGTTGAGAGCAATTCGCCGATGTTCTCCGCTTGGTCTTGATCGATCGAGCGGATGATCTCCTTGAGGCGGTTTTCTGTTTGCTCGGCACTCATGTTCATGGCATGCTCTCTGGTGCCTTGATGCCCTTAGTCGCTGTCCGGATCTGGGAGTTCGCCGAACTTGTTGTCAATGAGTTCGACCAACGCTTGCAAGGCGTGCTCCGCATCCTTGCCCTGCGCCTCGATTTCAAGCATCACGCCATAGGTTGCCTCAAGCAGCAACAGCGCCATGATGTTCTTGCCGTCAACAGCTTGCGACCGACCCTCCGCCAGAACGCGAATGCTCGATTCAAAGCGCTTTGCGAGTTCGACGAATTTGGCCGATGCGCGCGCATGCAGTCCGAGTTCGTTCGAAAGCTGGATCCTGCGCGACGCCATCAGCCGGATTCCAATGTGAGGAGCAGTTCATAGAGTTCTGCGTCGGCGTCGCAGGCGCGAAGTGCCTCGCGGTTTTCCGCCTCGCCAAGTATCCGCGCGCTGGCGGCAAGCATGCCAAGATGGTCTTGGTGTTCTTCTTTGCAGGCGATCAACACCATCATCAAGTCCACCGGCTCGCCGTCGGGCGCGTCAAAGTCGATAGGTTCATCGAGTTTGAGAAAGGCAGATACGGGCAGGTCAATCGAACTCGACCTGCAATGCGGGATCGCGGTTCCGAAGCCGAGCCCCGTGCTTCCCAAATATTCGCGCTCCATGAGCCGTGAGAAGAGGCGATGTTCGACCATATCCTCACACTGTTTGGCGATCAACTCTGCTGCCAAGCGCAACACTTGCTTACGTGTAGTGCCGGGGAAGTGGGCACGCGTGAGTTGCCTGCTGAGCACTGAGTCGAGCGTGATCGGCATACTCTGCGCCGCCCTAGTGTTTTCCTTGACGGCGATCGATACGCTTTTCCTTTTGCTTGAGTATCTGCCGGTCAATCTTGTCGGTCAGTAAATCAATCGCCGCATAGAGATCGTCGCTTTCCGCATCGGCAAAAATCTCCCCGCCAAGACCATGCAAGGTTGCCTCTGCGCGTTGATGATGCCGATCAACGCTGAGGATCACGTGCACGTTGGTCACATGGTCGTCGTGGCGTTCGATACGTTTAAACTTGGCGCTGATGTGGTCCTTGATGGCATCGGTCACGGTCAGGTGAAGTCCGGTGATACTCAACTGCATGGATTGACGAATTCGGTATTCAGACCATCGGGCATTGTACACGCCACCCTCGAATCGGAAGTCGGTAAGGCGTCAAGGCTTAGCGCACCCGTCGCGCACTCGAAGATGGAATTGCCATGGACTCCCGGTACTTGGCGACCGTGCGTCTTGCCACGCGAATACCTTCCTTACGCAAAACTTGCATGAGGTTGGCATCGCTCAAAGGTCGCCTTGGATCTTCTTCACCGACAAGCTTGCGAATGCGGGCGCGTATGGCGACACTCGATACCTCGCTGCCGTCTTGGGTGGCGAGCGCTGGCGGGAAGAAGTGCTTGAGTTCAAACAAGCCGTGTGGCGTCTGCATGTACTTGCCCGAGGTGACGCGGGAGACCGTGGATTCATGCAGTCCAAGCACGTTCGAAATATCCTGCAAGACCAACGGCAGCATGGCCTCTGGGCCACGTTCCAAGAAGGCTCTCTGGCGCGTGACGATTTCGCTGGCCACCCGCAGCAGGGTTTCGCCGCGTCCGCGTAGACCACGCAGAAACCATCTTGCCTCGCCGAGCTTGTCCTTGAGGTATTGGTTGTCGCCACCCTTGTCGCCTCGCTGAATCATGCGCGAATAGAGTGGATTGATGCCAAGGCTTGGCCAGGCTTCGGCATTCAGTTCGACCCGCCATGCACCTTCTTGCTTGCGCACAACCACATCCGGCACCAAATAGCTTTCTCGCTGCGTGCGCACGCTACGGCCGGGATGCGGATTGAGCGCGAGAATGAGCGCCATGGCGCTCGATACTTCTTCTTCGCTTACGCCGGTGGCCTTAGCAAGTGGCGCAATATCGGGCTGTGCGAGCAGTGACAAATGATCGTTCACCAAGGTGAATGCAAGCTCGCGACCCGGCTGCTCTTGGCGGAATTCTCGAAGCTGAAGGCACAAACATTCCCTGAGGTTGCGAGCGCCAACCCCGGCTGGGTCGAAGGTCTGCACGGCGGTGAGCACGGCTAGGCAGCGAGATTCAAGAATTGGTTCATCTTCAAGACCTTCGACAATGCGCTCAAGCGGCTCGGTGAGCCAGCCGTCTTCGTTGATTGAGTATATGATCGCACGGGCTATTGCCCGGTCTTCGTTTGCGATGCGGCTGACTTCTAGTTGCCACAGCAAGTCGTCGATGAGGCTGTCCGGCTGTGCTTGGCTGGCGAGGCTATCAAAGTCGTCGCGCTGGCCCGATGGACGCGGAGCGGCATCAAGCCAAGTGTCTTCCCAGACCGCATCAACCGGGAGGTCTTGCGGGAGCGATTCCTGTTCGAACAATTCGGCCACCTCTGCCTCTTCGGGTGATGCGGCATCTTCCTGAGGCGTCTCCGTACCGCTCGATTCGACCGATTCGACTTCTTCGAGATCGGTCGCGAGCTCAAGCAAGGGATTGGTTTCCAGCACCTGCTGAATCTCGCCTCGAAGTTCCAAGGAGGACGCCTGTAGGAGTCGAAGCGACTGCTTGAGTTCGGGCGTAATGGCGAGCTGCTGGCGCAGCTTCATGGACAGGGATTGACGCACCGAGAATCCTTACATGGTGAAGTCTTCGCCGAGAAACACGGCCCTCACCTGTTCGTCGGCGAGAATGCTCGCGGGGTCTCCCTCGGCAAGTTGGCGGCCGCTACCTATGATAAGCGCGCGGTCACAGGCGGAAAGGGTGTCGCGCACGTTGTGGTCGGTGATGATGATGCCGATTTCTCTGTTCTTTAGGTCGCCGATCAGTCGGTTGATCTGCCCAACAGAGATGGGGTCCACCCCCGCGAACGGCTCGTCGAGCAGAATGAACTTCGGATCGTTTGCGAGTGCTCTCGCAATTTCTACGCGGCGCCGTTCGCCTCCGGAGAGCGTTCGGCCGAGCTGCGAGCGAATAGCGCCAAGATTGAATTCGTCAATGAGATCTTCAACTAGGCGCTGCATCTCCCCCGCTTTGAGATCGGTACGCAACTCGGCGATTGCACGGATATTCTCTTCGACACTTAATCCCCTGAATATGCTTGCTTCTTGCGGCAGATAGCCGAGACCGAAACGTGCGCGCATGTGAATCGGCTCGCAGGTGATATTTTTTTCGCCGATGAGTATCTTGCCCTTGTCCGGCCGCACCAGCCCCATCAGCATGTTGAAGCAGGTGGTCTTGCCCGCGCCGTTTGGCCCTAATAGACCATAGACTTCGCCTTGATTGACTTGTAGGGAAACCCCCTTGACAGCGGGAGTGCCACCAAAGTGCTTATAGAGGTTTTCCGCCCGAAGCGCGGTCATGGCGCGTCCGAATCGGGTTCTTCGTTGATGTCTTCTTCAAGGTTGCTCACAAGCCTCGGCGGCACTTTCATCGTGACCCCGCCGCGGGCATCCGTTCTGCCGCGAGCAATATCGTAGAGAATGGAATCGCCTCTAAATTCTACATCCGATTGCTGTAACAGTGCGTCGCCGGTGAGATGGATAGTCTGTGCTTTGATGTCGTAAACCATCTCGTGGGCTTGGGCGGTGACCTCGGATTCGTCAGCGCGAATACGTTGTGTATAGGAAACAGGTTTGCTCTCATCGCCGCGGCTGGCCGAAATTTGAACGACTTGGCCCCCTTCCCGCTTGGCGCGCAGAATCTCGGCGGCCAGTTTGAGGGTTCCTTGGGTGAGGGTCACGCTACCCCGGTAGGTGATTTCTCCCGTGTTCTCGTCAAGACTTGCGCTATCGCCTTTGATCACGATTTCTTGGAGCTTGTCCTCTTCCAAGGCGAGACTGCCGCTTGACATCAGGGCCAGCATCAACGGCAAGCAAATACCGATGCTCGCAAACTTCACTGAAGAGCCTCTTCCGGTTGAATTCTCGTGTGCACTCGCTCATCCTGGGTCGCGCCGAGCAAGAGTATCTGTTCCTCAAGGTTGAGCGCAAGGTTGGCGGCGCTGGTATCGACTGAGTCTGAACGCACCTGCACGCTATTGGGCGCCGAGACGCTGCGTCCGTCCCGAGCAATCAACAGGGATTCAGTGACAAGCGCCACTTGCCTTTCGTGATTGCGGAGAACAGCGTCTACCTTCGCATAGAGCTCGATCTGCTCGCCGTCGGCAGTGGCTTGAAGCGAACCCTTTCCCGCTTGCGCACGTAGGGTTGCTCCAGATGCGCTGTGCATCAATAAATGTGGAGACGCCACATCAAGCGATCCGTCGAGGTGGTACACGATTTGCGGTGATCGCATTGACCAATTGGTTGTCCCGTCCTCAGCAAATGCGCGCAGGCGCGCCGTCATGATCCTGAGTTCAGGCAGTTCTTCCTCATCGAGTCGTTTGTCGGCTTCTTGCTGAGGGACTGGCTTCGGTGCCGGCAAGAGCAAGAGCCCCAGCGATATTAGTAGGGCGGCGACAAGTATCCAGCTCAAGCCCGGTTTCATCGTCGGGTAAAAGACTCGACGATCGAATTGAAGCTGTCTTGCGCTGTCATGATCAATTGCGCGGCTTCGCGTACGCAGCCCCTTCCGCCACCAGCCTGGGTGACAAGGTCTGCCTGTTCCCGGACAAGAGGATGGGCATCTGCGGGTGCCAAGCTGAGACCCGCCGCTCGAAACAGCGCGAGATCAGGAATATCGTCTCCCATAGCGGCGATTTGGTGCGCTTCAAGCTTCAGTGTGTGCATGAGATCGCGCAAGACCGGGCCTTTGTGTTCGACTTTGGAATAGACATGGGCGATGCCAAGTTCTTTGGTTCTCCGATCAAGCGCCTCGGAACGCCTGCCGCTGATCACGGCGACCTCCACGCCGCTTTGCATAAGCATCTTGATAGCTTGGCCGTCTTGGGAATTGAACGACAGCCCGAAGATTGAATCACCGCTCGCGCCATCTTGAGAATTCGCGTAGTACAGGCGTCCATCCGTGAGCACGCCGTCGCAATCGAGCGCCAAGAGGGCAACCTGTTTGGCGCGCTTGAGGATGCTTTCGGTTGCCTGAGGAGTCATTGGTTTATGCGTGTACGACGAGCAGGCCCATGTAAGCGAGCCAGGCACCGAAGAGAAGCATTCCGGTGAAGCGCCCTATGGCATGCTTTGGGGAGGCGCTCGCAAAGAGATACATGGACAGCGTGAGAATCAACAGCATGCCGCCGTCGCGAAACAAGTCGAGTTGATCAAGGCGGGTTGGGGCGAGTAACCCGGGAATTGCCAGAACAAGCAGCAAATTGAGGATATTCGAACCGATGACGTTTCCAATCGCCACTTCGGCGTGATCCTTTAATGCGGCGCCTATGGTGACGGCAAGCTCGGGCAGGCTGGTGCCAATCGCAACGATGGTGAGGCCGATGAGAAAGGTTCTCACACCCAGCAGTTGCGCAAGTTCAGCCGCCCCAAAAATCAGCAGGTCGCACGCCACCTGCAGCACCACCAAGCCGACCAACGTCCAGAGAATGCTCCTGCCGAGAGACATGGTCGAAAGTTGCTCGATTTCTTCGCTGATGGCGGTCTCCACGGTTTGCGGCATATAGTTCCGGTGCCGAGCGATGTACAGGAGAGACAAGGCGAACAAGCCGAGCAGCATCAGTGCATCGCCTCTCCCCACCCAAAGATTGGCGATGGCGATGAGTCCAACGACGGTGACGGCTAGCAGGAAAGGCAGCTCGATCTTTAGCACTCCACGACTGATCGAAAGCTGTTTGATCATTGCCGTGAGGCCCAACACAAGTCCGATGTTGGCGATGTTGGAACCGATGGCATTACCTATGGCGAGTTCTGGTTGTGCCTTCATGGACGCGCGTATCGCCACCCAAATTTCGGGCGCGGACGTGCCTATGGCGATAATCGTGAGGCCGATCACGTACCTCGACACACCCAAGCGGTCGGCGGTTGCCACCCCTCCGGCGACAAAGCGTTCCGCCCCCCACACGACACCGATGATGCCGACAACAATGCTGGTGACGGCCCAGAGCACTATCCCGGTCTCACGCCATTGCGTCTTCCGCGATGGCGGTGTGCGGAAGATCTCGAAGGCTTTTGAACCTGCGAGCGCCTGGTTTTGAATTGCCGTGTCTGATTTTCGGGCGCATCCTGAAAATCTTGCCACCAGTCACGCACCGAGCTATCGGCGAATCCAACATCTGCCCGCAGCGAGAAGAGATCGTAACCGGCACGGAATCGCTCCAGTGCAAGCGTCTTCTGCGGCCGCTTGCAAGACTCGAGCCTCGATTGCAACGCCCACACCTCGCGAGCGAAATGGCTGGCGTGGCGCGGAACCGTCATGGTCCGGGCCAAGCTCGCAAAGGCGGCTTGGCTTGCCTCGAGGTGACGAGCTTCGAACCCAAGGTCTTCCTCCAAGCTGTCAAATGCCCTTTGGTATTCGCCAAAGTAGAGAACGCTCAAGACGAATGGAAAGGTGACTGGACGATCTTCGCGTACGCGAAGATCGGTATTGCCCAGCGCCCTACGGATCAGGGATGCGTCTTGCGGCACCTTGGTTGGAAACAGATGTGGGGTGATGCCAAAATCCTCGGCAAGGTCCCAACTGACCTCTGCGTGACCGTTCATGAAGAGTTTCACGCATTCATCGTAGTTGCGCCGTGCACTGATCTTCTCAATCATGTCGCGATGATGGCGAAGGGCTTGGGCGGTTTCTCGCTCGATCCGCAATCGGAGCTTCGCGGCGATTCGTATCGCGCGAAGAATCCTCACCGGATCTTCAATGAGGCGCCGCGACGGGTCGCCGATCAAGCGCAGTGATTTTTGCTTGAGGTCCGCGTAGCCATCGCAAAAGTCGACCAACTCGCCGTTGCGCGGGTTGTAATAGAAGGCGTTGATGGTGAAGTCCCGGCGCAGCGCATCTTCATGTTGGCTGCCCCAAGCATTGTCGCGGAGAATCAGACCATCGGTGGAGACGACCCGTGCCTGTCCGCGCAGGTCCTCGCGGGAAGAAGCGACTCTAGCGCAGTCGTTTTCTTCCGAGGTGCGGTAGGTAGAGACCTCCGTGACGTGTCTGCCGTGATGGACGTGTACGATCCGAAAGCGGCGGCCCACGACGCGCGCTCGCGGAAATATCGCGCAGATCTCTTCCGGCAGGGCATCAGTGGCGACGTCGAAATCCTTCGGCTGGCGTTCGAGCAAAAGGTCGCGCACGGCGCCGCCCACCACCCATGCGTCGAAGCCCGCACTGCGCAACTTGTCGAGCACGCTTTTGGCGCGCCGGTCGATTCGTGCTGGGTTGATTCCGCAGTTGGAAATGGATTGTCGCATGGGGTTCAAAGGAGGCGCTGAACTGGCGGAGCCTTTCTCAAAACTCCTTAAAATTGAACAAACGCCACACTATATCAAAGGCAAAGGAAGTCAGACCGTGCTGGCAGAGCGGGCACCTGGTCGATACGAAAACGCTTGCGCGCCCAGTCAAGCAGTGAGCTCGGCGAGTGGCCATGCAAGCTTGGGGTCTGCATTCCCAAGAGTTCCAGGCACCAGGCGAGGTTACACTTCACCTGATCGTCGCAAAGCGCTTCAACCGGCGTCGTGGCAAGATTCTTGCTCGCTTTGCGCATCTGCCCATCCAAGACTAGGGGAATATGCGCGAAACTCGGCAGCCTGTTCCCCAGCGCCTCTGCCAAGGCGATCTGCCGCGGCGTGCTCTTGATCAGGTCGGCACCGCGAACAACGCGGGTGACGCCCATATCCGCATCGTCCACGACCGTGGCCAAGTGATAGGCGGTTACCGAGTCCCGACGATACACCACAAAATCCCCGCATATCGTTGATAAGTGTTGTTGATGGTCTCCCTGTATCTCGTCCCGGAACTTGATCGTGGTGGAAGGCGCGATGAAACGTGTGCTTTGATATGGGCCGGGAGGAATTTCGGCGTTTCGACAATTGCCGGGATAGATGCTATGGCCGATCAAGCTCTTTCTTGAACACTTGCATTCAAATACCCGTCCCCTTTTGCGTAGCGTTTCGAGCGCCCTCTGGTAAAGCGGGCCGCGCTGGCTCTGCCATACGCATGGCGCGTCGCTCTGAAGGCCATGACGTTCCAGACAGGCGAGAATGTCTAGGGCTGCTTGGCGCTTACTACGATGTGGATCAAGATCATCCATGCGCAACAGCCAATGGCCTTGGCAGGACTTGACATCAAGGTAACTGGCGACCGCGGCGAGCAGCGAACCGAAGTGCAGCGGCCCGCTCGGCGTGGGCGCGAATCGTCCGATTGCACCTGCTTGGATTGAAGCTACCCCGAGAGTTGGCGCTCTTTCATTTCGTCGATGGTTTTGCAGTCTACGCATTGACTCGCCGTGGGCCGGGCTTCGAGCCTTCTGATACCGATTTCGACGCCGCAGGTTTCGCAGTAGCCGTAGTCGCCTTGATCAAGCCGATCAACCGTCGAGTCGATTTTGCGAATGAGCTTGCGCTCACGATCGCGGGTACGCAGTTCGAGACTGAATTCTTCCTCTTGCGTGGCCCTATCCGCCGGGTCGGGAAACTGGTTGGCACCAACTTTCATATGGTCCACCGTGCGGTCCACCTCCTCCATGAGTTGCTGCCTCCAAGCGAGCAAGATTTCACGAAAGTGCTGCATCTGCCTATTGCTCATATAGGGTTCGCTCTTGCGCGGCTGGTAGGGCTGAAAGGTCTTAAAGACCGAATCCAATTTGGGGTGCTCAATCATGGCGTTCACGCTTTCATGTCTCGGAAGGGCAGGTCAGCCGGGGGTTGTGCCAATTGAAAGGGGGATGCAAAGTACCAGAACTCGGCTGCTTTGGCTACACGTCGGGACACAAGTTACCAAGACGCGCCGTTCCGAAGTGCGGTGTAGCCACTCGGCTCTTGAAGCCGAGCGCCGTAGACACTGACGATATTGGCGGCCGCCAAGTTACCGAATTTGGCCGCGCGCTCCCGCTCGATCCCTTGTGAATAGGCGTACAGAACCGCGCCGGCATACATGTCGCCCGCACCCGTGGTGTCTACGGCTTGGGTTGGGGGCACACCCAACTCAATGCGCGAGCCATCGTGCACATACAGACTACCGCGCGCGCCCAGGGTGATGTGCAGATGCTCCGCGATTTGACTCAGTTGGGCGCTGGCAACCTCGAGCTTGTCCGTACCCGCCCATAGCAGCGCTTCTTGTAAATTGCAGAAAAGGTGAGTTACCCCCTGGGCGAGGAAACGTTCTAGTGGCGCGCGAAAATGTTCGATCATGCTGCTGTCGGAGAGCGACAGTGCGGTTTCCAACCCGGACTTCCTCGCCAATTCGAGCGCGCGTGCGCACGTCTCGGTCGATACGGGGCTGCTCGCCATATAGCCCTCCAGGTAGAGGACATTGGCCGCTGCCAGCAGTTCGGCGTCCACATCCGCTTCACGAAGGTTGGTGGAAACACCGAGATAGGTCAGCATGGTGCGTTCCGCGTCAGGCGTGATCAGCACAAGACATTGACCGCTGATGCCTTCATCCGAGTCCGTAACCGGCTTGACGGCAACGCCGTAGCGGCGCAAATCTTGTATGAACCAATCGCCCACATCGTCGGATGCGACTCGCCCGCAAAAGTGCACCTCACCTCCAAACCCGGCGTAAGCGGCGGCAGAATTTGCGGCCGAACCGCCACCTGAGCGGCGCAAAGGCGTGGCAAATGCCGACCGATAGGCCGCGAGCCGGGACTCTTCAATAAGTTGCATATGTCCCTTGGGCAGCCCATGCGCATCGAGTGTCGAATCCTCGACTTGAATCTCATCGTCAACGAGGGCATTGCCTATAGCGAATAGCCTCACGCTCAGTTCACCTCTGCAAAGCTTTCCGAAGCCGCATCCAATGTTTTGGAAATTTCCTCGTCGCCATGCGCAGCAGACACGAATATGGTTTCGAACGCCGAAGGTGCGAGATATATACCGCGCTTAAGCATGGCATGAAAGAACTTGCCATAGATGGCGGAATTCGCGGAGGCTACTTGTTCGTAGCTCCTCACAGGTGTGTTGCAGCCGAAAAACAGTCCGATCATTCCGCATAGGTGGTTCACTTCGAGTGCCACGCCTTGGATGCGTGCAGTCTCGCGTAGTCCTTCGGCAAGGAGTTGGGTTGTCTTGGCGAGATGCTCGTAGAATTCAGCTTGCTCGACCCGAGCCAAAACGGAAAGCCCGGCGGCCACGGCAATCGGATTTCCCGACAGCGTGCCGGCTTGATAGACGGGGCCTTGCGGGGCGATGCGTTCCATAATGTCGCGACGACCGCCAAACGCCCCGATTGGAAGTCCGCCACCGATAATCTTGCCGAGCGTGATCATGTCTGGGGTGATCCCGTAATGGCTCGTCGCTCCGCCAAGCGCGACCCGAAAACCGCTCATGACCTCATCGAAAATGAGTAGCGCCCCAGAATCTCGCGTGAGATGTCGAAGCCGCGAGAGAAATTCGTGTTCTGCTGGGATGCATCCCATGTTGCCGGCGACCGGTTCGAGAATGGCCGCGGCAATGCGGTCGCCATAAGCCGCAAAGGCCTCATCGACTTCTTCAAGGCTGTTGTAGGACAGGTTCATGGTGTCTTTCACGACACCTTCCGGCACGCCGGGAGACCCGGGAATGCCAAGCGTCAACACGCCTGACCCGGCTCCGAGAAGCAGCGAATCGACGTGTCCGTGGTAACAGCCCCTGAACTTGACGATCAAATCGCGCCCGGTGAATCCGCGCGCCAGCCTGAGCGCACTCATGGTGGCCTCGGTGCCCGAATTGACAAGACGAACCGCTTCCATGCCAGGCACATGCATGACGAGCCGACTTGCCAATTCGGTTTCAGCCAGCGTGGGTGCGCCGAAACCGATCGAACGATCAGCCTGTGCCTTGACCGCACCGCTCACCTCCGGTGCCGAATGTCCCAGAATCATGCATCCCCAAGAGCCTACGTAATCAACATAGGCGTTGCCATCGACATCGGTGACATAGGCACCCTGACCGCTTTGCAAATACACAGGGTCGCCTCCCACGCCCTGAAAGGCTCGAACGGGTGAATTGACCCCACCCGGAATAAACTGCTTCGCCTTGGCGAATGCCTGAGCGGAAAGATGACGATCGGACATGGGGAGCGCTACAAGGGACGAACGATTGTGCAGACTAGCACCAGCAGCAGGATCACGGTGGGGACTTCATTCATCTTGCGGAACATTCTTGACGGGTGAGGATTGACGCCGACTGCGAATTTCTTAGCCATGAAGTTGCACCAAGCGTGGAATCCGATCAATAGTGCCACAAGGGCGAGTTTGGCAAGAAACCAACCTTGCGCAAGATAGACGCTAGGGTTCAGCATGAGGAAGAGCGTTCCAAACCCTATTGCGGCAATCGCGGCGGGCAGCATGATGACTTTCAACAACCGCTGCTCCATCACTACGAATCGCTCACGCGAGATTTGGTCTTCAGCGTCGGCGTGATACACGAATAGGCGCGGCAGATAAAAGAGCCCGGCGAACCAAGCGATTACGCCGAACAGATGAAATACCTTTAGCCAGACCACCTTTGAGCGACGCGTTGCGAGGAGTGCCAATCGAATTCATTATTATTCCATGTTCCGTCTATCGGGCGTTTGATACACTCATCACAAGCACCGGCATCGATCAACAAGTCCGACATCCGTGAACGCACCGCAAATCCAATTGACTTCGCGCGCCGCCACCAAGGTGCGAGAGCTCAGAGACCTTGAAGGCAACCAACGCCTCAAATTGCGGGTGTTCGTGACTGGCGGGGGCTGCTCCGGGTTTTCGTATGGTTTCACTTTCGATGAGCAAATTGAGCAGGATGATGCCGTGGTCGAGAAGAGTGAAGTGCAAATGCTCGTGGATTCGCTCAGCTATCAATACCTTTCCGGCTCGAGAATCGACTACTTGGTGGATCTGCAAGGGTCGAGATTTGTCGTCGAGAACCCCAACGCCGAGACCACTTGCGGTTGCGGAAACTCCTTCTCCATGTAGAGTCGAAGCAGGCCATTGAATTTTTGAGCACCTGCGACAGCAGCTAACCGCCGCTAATTCGCACCAATCACGGAGAACTTGGTGTCGAAGCTGTTCAAATGATCATGCAAGGGTTGCGTTTGAGCTAGGAACAAGGTCATTTCAGTCTCGGTAATGGCCGTGTCACGCACCACGGCAACCTTGCGTGGGTCCATGTGGCGACCGTTCTCAATGTACTCGTAATGCAAGTGCGGTCCGGTAGCCCAACCTGTTGATCCCACGTAGCCAATGACATCTCCTTGCGATACTTGAGTGCCCGCCTTGATGCCGCGAGCGAAACGCGAAAGGTGCAAATACCGTGTTTCTATACCGTTGGCATGTTGAATTTCGATGTAGTTGCCGGACGATGACTTGTGAGCGACTGTTTGCACCCTGCCTCTGCCGGCCGCCTTCACAGGTGTGCCCGAAGGCGCTGCATAGTCCACGCCCAAATGCGCACGAACCCTATTGAACATTGGGTGTGCGCGCTTATAACTAAACGCGGAACTCACCCTTGTGAAGTCAAGGGGCGCTCGTAGGAAGGCGCCCCGCAAGTTCTTCCCGTCGGGGGTGTAGTAAGCCTTTTCGCCAGTCTCGTCAATGAAGCGAATCGCGATGTGGCGCTTGCCCCGATTGGTGAAGCGAGTCGCAAGGATGTCGCCATAGCGGTGGAATTTGCCATGCAGATACTCGGATTCATACAGAAGTTCGAAGGTATCTCCGGCACGAACATCGAGCACGAAATCTATGTCCCAGCGAAAAATTCTCGACAGACGCAGAATGATCTCGTCTCCGAGCCCCCCGCGTTGACCGGCAATAAAGAGATTGTTGACGATGGTTTCAGAAGCGTATTCGATTCTGACTTCCGGCTCGATTGTCTCGACGTTGAGTTGGAAACTCTGTTGACCCGGCAGTCGTACCCATTCAATCGAATTGGCCGCATCCCTTTCGATTCTCAGAATGCGAAGCGTTCCGTCCTCATGAATACCTATCTCGACCCATTGCCCCGGAAACACGCGGCGCAACTCGGCAGCCTGACTTCCGCCACGAAGCAACTCCTGCAATTCGCCGGGCGCCAATCCGAGCTGGTCAAGAATCGTGGATATGTTGTCACCGGGTTTCACCTGCACCCGCTTGGACTGTTGGGCGGGAGGCGACTCTTGCATCGCAATGGTGGTTGATCGGGAGATCGGCCCTTCGTAAGCATCCGCCATCTCGCCGGGATGCGCCTGAAGCTCGCCTTCCGGCATGGCATTGGCTTCTTCAGAGAAGGGAGAACAGGCTGTGAGCAGTCCCGAGCAAAGGCTTGCCAGCAGAAGCACCCTGCAATAGTCTACGGCGGGTTGGTGCGCAGACACGTTCAAGTTGGAAAGTGCTGATGTCAACTTCTTGCGCCTCGGCTTACACTTGGGTTATTTGAGAGAATTTTGTTGGGCAGATTGACAGTCAAGATAGTTTCAAGCCGGTTGATATCCCATTTAGCTTACTGGCACCGCCGGGGCGGAATCTCCAATACTAATACACTTTTCAGGAGAAGTTCGTGAATCTCGAATAAAAAGTCGTGAATCTCCTGAAAGTAGTTGCGTTCATCAAGATTCGGTACAATATATTGTGGTAACAAATTCTAATCAATGGCTTTTCAGGGAGCTTCAGTGAGCGGCGCCCAGATCGAGAGCTTGCATGCGCGCGGGCTGGTTTCGCAAGTTTCTCAGCCTGAAAACTTTGCTCCGTGGCTTGAATCGGAATCACGGACACTCTATTGCGGGTTTGATCCAACATCCGCAAGCTTGCACATTGGGCACTTGCTGCCGACGCTCATGCTGCGCCGATTCCAGATGGCGGGGCACCGTCCGATCATCCTGGTCGGCGGTGCGACAGGGTTGATTGGAGACCCATCCTTCAGGGATGCGGAGCGATCCCTCAATTCTCGCGAAGTGGTCGAGGAGTGGAAAGCTGCCTTGGCGCATCAGCTTTCGTCCTTTGTGGATTTCGACGCCGGAGCGAACTCGGCGCTTCTTGTCGACAACCTGACTTGGACAGAGTCGCTCAACGTGATTCGCTTTCTGCGCGAAATTGGCAAACACTTCTCAGTCAATGCCATGCTGCAAAAGGAATCGGTGCGGGCGCGTCTTGATCGTGAGGGTGACGGTATTTCCTTTACCGAGTTCAGCTACATGCTTCTGCAATCCTTGGACTATCTGGAGCTTGCCAGACGCTACGACTGTGGACTCCAGATCGGCGGTAATGACCAATGGGGCAATATAACGCTCGGGGTGGATTTGGTGAGGCGGGAGTTGGGTAGGCAGGCCTTTGCGCTCACCATGCCCCTCTTGACGCGCTCGGATGGAAAGAAGTTTGGCAAGACCGAAGCTGGAGCGGTGTGGCTTGATCCCAAACTCACCTCGCCATACAACTTCTATCAATATTGGACCAATGTTCCCGATCAGGATGTCCTCCCCTACCTCAAGGCGTTCACCTTTCTCGATTCGGCGCAACTTGAGGAAATTGAACGAGAGCTGACTTGGCATCCCGAGCGCAGGCTTGCTCATGGATGTCTGGCGACAGAAGTCACGCGCTTGGTGCATGGCGATGTTGGACTCGCATCGGCCAAGCGTATCACTCACGCGCTTTTTCATGCCTCGCTCGACCAACTCACACAAGCCGATTGCGCGCAACTCGTTTTGGACGGAATACCGTTTGCGGAAGTTGCCAATGAAGGCGTCACCCTTGCCGAAGCTCTGGTAGTCACGGGCCTCGCCAACTCCAAAGGCGATGCGCGGCGTCAGGCGGTGGCGGCGGAATCAGCGTAAATGGGGCCGAGGCGGCGGGCGATGCGACGCTGGAACTGAAACCGTCTGAAGCGCTCTTTGGTCGCTTCCACCTGCTGCGGCGCGGGAAAAAATCTTGGGCGATGGTGCGCCATGGAGGTTCGCCCACGGCGACGCACCGAGCTTGAAGGATGCGAGCAGCTCTTTGGCATATACCCCACTTTTCGGCACTCAAAGGAGCGTGTTTTTGGAGCAACCCATGCCAATTCAATTGCTCCAACAGGTCGGCGCATGGGTCAGATGCCAAAACGAGAATTGCTGGAACGACGCTCTGATACTTGCAAGCCAAACTTATAAGCGTATAATTGCGCTCCCTTAAGCCGAGCATTCTTGTTTGGCGATCTTTAAGAATCAAGCAAGCCATTCGTGTGGGCGCCTGTGGGTTCCTCATCCGGTCCGCTTTTGGTCGGGGTGAATGGGGAATCCTTCAGGCACGCCTGTCAACGAAACACTTTGGGTAAATTGTTGGCTTTGGTCGACGGTTTGTCCCAAAAGAGAGTTTCAATCGAAGAGTTTGATCATGGCTCAGATTGAACGTTGGCGGCAGGCTTTATACATGCAAGTCGAACGGTAACAGCGGAAGCTTGCTTCCGGCTGACGAGTGGCGAACGGGTGAGTAACGCGTAGGAATCTACCCTGAAGTGGGGGATAACCCGGGGAAACTCGGGCTAATACCGCATGCGTCCTTCGGGACAAAGGGGGCCTCTTCTCTCTTCGGAGAAAATGCTCTCGCTTTGGGAGGAGCCTGCGTCGGATTAGTTTGTTGGTAGGGTAATGGCCTACCAAGGCGACGATCCGTAGCTGGTCTGAGAGGACGATCAGCCACACTGGAACTGAGACACGGTCCAGACTTCTACGGAAGGCAGCAGTAAGGAATTTTGGACAATGGGCGAAAGCCTGATCCAGCCATGCCGCGTGTGTGAAGAAGGCCTTAGGGTTGTAAAGCACTTTCAGGGGTGAAGAAAATCTCGGGGTTAATACCCCCGAGCCTTGACGTTAACCCCACAAGAAGCACCGGCTAACTCCGTGCCAGCAGCCGCGGTGATACGGAGGGTGCGAACGTTAATCGGAATTACTGGGCGTAAAGCGCGCGTAGGCGGTTTGCTAAGTGAGGTGTGAAAGCCCTGGGCTTAACCTGGGAACTGCATTTCAGACTGGCAGACTAGAGTTTGGTAGAGGAAGGTGGAATTCCCTGTGTAGCGGTGAAATGCGTAGATATAGGGAAGAATACCAGTGGCGAAGGCGACCTTCTGGATCAAAACTGACGCTGAGGTGCGAAAGCGTGGGGAGCAAACAGGATTAGATACCCTGGTAGTCCACGCCGTAAACGATGAGAACTAGCCGTTGGGCCCTTCGGGGCTTAGTGGCGAAGCTAACGCGATAAGTTCTCCGCCTGGGGAGTACGGCCGCAAGGTTAAAACTCAAATGAATTGACGGGGGCCCGCACAAGCGGTGGAGCATGTAGTTTAATTCGATGCAACGCGAAGAACCTTACCACCCCTTGAAATCCTCGGAACCTTCCAGAGATGGAAGCGTGCCTTCGGGAACCGAGTGACAGGTACTGCATGGCTGTCGTCAGCTCGTGTCGTGAGATGTTGGGTTAAGTCCCATAACGAGCGCAACCCCTATCCTTAGTTGCCAGCGGGTTAAAGCCGGGTACTCTAAGGAGACTGCCGGTGACAAACCGGAGGAAGGCGGGGACGAGGTCAAGTCATCATGGTCCTTACGGGGTGGGCTACACACGTGCTACAATGGTCGGTACAAAGGGTTGTTAGCCTGCGAAGGTACGCCAATCTCAAAAAACCGGTCGTAGTCCGGATTGGAGTCTGCAACTCGACTCCATGAAGTCGGAATCGCTAGTAATCGCGAATCAGAATGTCGCGGTGAATACGTTCTCGGGTCTTGTACACACCGCCCGTCACGTCATGGGAGTTGGTTGCACCAGAAGTAGCTAGTCTAACCTTCGGGAGGACGGTTACCACGGTGTGATTGATGACTGGGACGAAGTCGTAACAAGGTAGCCGTAGGGGAACCTGCGGCTGGATCACCTCCTTACACAACCTCTCCCATAGTCGAAAGACGTGTTTAAAATCATGTCGAAAGACTATTCGGGAGACATGTTGGCGAGCGCCTCTATGGGTTGATCTTGGAACTTCCGAGATGCTCTCTACAGAGGCACAGTCAACAAAAAGCAATGGCGAGTCTCTGGGGTTTCCTTGAACTCACTCGCGCTCACACGAATGGCTTGTATTGGTTCTTGGCTCCCGCTGTATTTCTTCACTTTGCTCGTGCATTAGAGAGCTTTTGTTCGCTGCTCCGTGCGCGATACTGAATCTTCCTGCACTTTGAGGGACTCACATGTCTGAGGCCATTGCGGATAGGTTTGCCGTTCAAGACGTGATGCTGCGCTATGCGGCCAGTGTTGACGAACGAGATTTGGGCAGGTACCGAGATTGTTTCGCCGATGACGTGGAAGTTCACGGATTTGGTGAGTCCACCTTCATCGGAGCGGACGCTTGGACAGATTACGTCAAGGCTGCCCTTGAGCCCTTTGGATCGACGCAGCACATGCTGGGTCCGCAGCTTGCTGAATTGAGTGGCGACCAAGCGCACTGCCGCACCGACGTGCAGGCTCTTCATTGCATGAAAGAACCGGAGGGCGAGGTGTTCACGCTTTGGGCGACTTATATTACTGACATGAAGCGCATTTCTGGCAAGTGGAAGATCACCCGTCACCAACTCGTACCCCGCGCTACCAAACGCGAACAGATAGGCTGATCAACAAGTCCCTCACGGAGGAAAGCATGGAAGGCGCCGAAACCGGCCGGGTGCAGGCGCATCGGGTCGCCGATCAACTTGCGATCGAACAGGTGCTCGCCATGCACAGTCGTGGCGTCGACCGTGCTGATGAGACGATTCTCAAGTCGTGCTATTGGCCGGATGCCGAGGTTGAATATGGCGGATTCAATGGCATGGCGCATGCGTTTTGCGAGGCGCTACCGATCGGCATTCGACGCTACGCCAACACGCAACACTGCCTTTCAAACATTGCGTTGGCGTTTGTGAGCGACACCGAGGCGCATGCGGAAACCTACGTCACCGCCCATCACTATCTGGTCGTGGAAGATGGTGCGGATGCCGAAATGACCTATCTTGGTCGCTACCTCGACCAGATGGAGAAGCGCGGCGACACTTGGAAGATCCGGCATCGCAAGGTGGTCATGGACTGGAATCAGAATGCGCAGGCGAGTGCCATCTGGGAGGGGCCTCCGTTTGACGGCTTGGCGCGCGGTGATCGCGTACCCCTCGATCCCTTGTACGAGTTCTTGCGCCGGGAGGAGAGTGAGTCTTAGCCCGACGTAAATTCGTCCACCTGAAACAACTGGGTTTTGTCGCTCATCAAGAAATGTGCTTCGTCGGCGCGAATTTGTGACATCACCTCGGGCTCTCTGAGCCGTTTCCAGAACGCATCGAGGTCGTGTTGATTTTCAAACCAGAGCTCGGTGAGCACATCAAAGCTCAAGGAAAGAGGCTGTGTTCCGGTCGGTGCGTCGAGCTTCACGAAGCTTCGCCGGTACTCGGCGATCATCGGCAGTAGCTTTTGCACCAATGGCGCATGTGTTGATTCGTAATGTTCGATGAACGCCTCTCTGGAAATGTCCGGCTTTGCGGAGATGAGTGCGATGAGCTTGAGCATGGTGATGAGATGTAGGGCACGCGTGCAGAGATTCTATCGCGGATATTTCACCGGCGACGAAGACTGCAAACCTCACATCTCATCGGCCCGCCTCAATAGCTGAATTTGAGATCCGCCTGTAGACGGTTGTAGTCTCGCTCCTTGCCCGCCGCTTCTCCCCGGTCTCCCAGGATGTAACGAAATCCAAGGCTCCAGTCACGGGCAAACTTGTAGCCGGCGAGCAGTGAGTGACCCTTGCCGTCGCTCGTTCCACCGGCGAAATCCGAGTCGGTGAACGCACCCACTACCGCATTCGCCTCCAGATCTTCGTAGACGTAGCCGACATTCCAGCGACCCGTATCTGACTTTCCGCGGTAGTCAAGCCCAATCGCATAGCCGTCGGAGAATTCGTCAGCATCCCTATTGGTGACATAGTCGGCGAACACTCGCAAGGGCCGCCCGGAAACTTCAAAGGTCGCGTCTGCAAAGACCTCGACGATTGAGAACCCGTAGAGATAATTTCCGTTCGCGTCGAGTTGATTGCCTTGTCCCTTGGTCGGAGTGAATATAGGTGTCCGACCCTTGGCTTCACTGAACTTGTGGTAGCTCGCGCCAGCGCTGAACACATCATCACGATATCCGGCTTGAAGACCATACCAGATGGTGTCTGGGCCGCTGCCACGCTCCTCAACCCAGAATGCCGATGCGTTGGCGAATATTGAGCCGGTTTTCACCCTGAGCGCCAGCCCTTCCGGCCGAATATCGCCATCGAATATCAGATGATAGCCGCCGGGTCGGAAGAAGGGGTTGGACATTTTTCCTCCGGAGAATTGCAGGCCTTCGACAAACCTCCAGTCGAAGTGGGCGAGGTCGAGGCCGATCGCCTTTCTCGAGAAGCCTTGATCAAGGGATTGGTTACCGCTATCGTTGGCGTCGCCGCCGGTGGAAAGCCCGAAGCGTACCTTCACATCCTCATTGAGAGTCGCGGTCGCGTTGATCCGTGCCCTGATCCGGTGGCGGTGACGTAATTCGGCTGCTGCGTCATCGACCATCTCGTGTCGATACCTGAGGTCACCCGCAATACCCAGCCCCTGTGTCCAGGCGGGCACTTCCACCTGTGGGGCGGGCGAGGGTGCGACTTCTGCGCCCAAATCGACAGCTTCTAAGACCTGACCCGCCTCAATACGGGCGAGTCGCTCTTCGAGAAGCGCGATGCGAGCCTTGAGTGCCTCGATTTCTCCCTCTGCTTTCGGTTCGGCGTGTGCCGGCAAGATGGCGAGGCAATAGGCGCAGAATAGGATTGCAACAGATCTGTTCACAAGAGTATTCCTTAAAGTAAGTGGTCGGGTGTCCGGTTAAACGCGTTGCGCTTGTCGCTCAGTGAAATGCAATGGATGCCAGTCCTCATGAGCCCGAAACGCCTTCGGTGAGGCATGTGCGAATAGGTCAGGTACGCGAATGAAGCGTGGTCAGCCGAATCTGCCGGTGATGTAGTCTTCTGTGAGTTCGTGACGGGGGTTGGTGAATATCTGGTTGGTACTGCCAACCTCGATCAGGCGACCGAGATGAAAGTATGCGGTGCGCTGGGAAACTCTGGCCGCCTGCTGCATCGAGTGGGTGATGATCACTATGGCGAACTCCTTCTTTAGTTCGTCGATGAGATCTTCGATACGCGCGGTGGCAATCGGGTCGAGGGCCGAGCAAGGCTCATCCATAAGAATGACCTCCGGTCGCACGGCGATGGTTCGGGCGATGCACAAACGCTGTTGTTGTCCGCCCGACAGTCCGGTGCCGGGTTCGTGTAGCCGGTCTTTCACCTCATTCCACAGGCCGGCGCCTTGAAGACTCGACTGAACAATGGCCTCGAGTTCCTCGGAGTCTCGCGCTAGTCCGTGAATTCTAGGACCGTAGGCGACATTGTCGTAGACGGATTTCGGAAAAGGGTTGGGCTTCTGGAACACCATGCCAACTTGGGCGCGCAACATCACAACATCAATATCCTTGGAGTGGATATCTTCGCCAAACAAGGAAACGTCGCCTTCGACACGAGCAGTTGGAATGGTGTCGTTCATACGATTGAGACAACGAATAAAAGTCGATTTGCCGCAACCGGAGGGTCCGATCAGCGAAATGACTTCGTTGCTTCCAATGTCCAAGTTGACATTGCGAATCGCATGGAGGTCGCCGTAGAAGACATTGAGGTTTCGAACCCGCACCACCGGGGAATCCGATTGAAATTCGCCCACGGTTTCCTCGGAATCCTGAACCGCCCGGATACGGCTCACCGAAGGCGTGTCGGATCGCCCTGTGCTCTCGGTTCCAAGCGGAGTCTTCAGCAGATCAACCGCTATGGTGGGAATATTGCTCACGCATTCCTCCAGTTTACTTCTTATTTCTGTTACCAGCGCCGTTCGAAGCGCTTGCGCAGTAAAATGGCGGTGGCGTTCATCACAAAAAGGAACGCCAGCAGCACGAGAATGGCCGCTGATGTTCGCTCCACGAACGCGCGTTCTGGGCTATCCGCCCAGAGGTATACCAGCACCGGCAAGGCAGTCGCGGGATCCAGCGGGCTCTCGGGCACATCAACGATGAAGGCGACCATTCCAATCATAAGCAGAGGCGCGGATTCGCCCAGCGCCCTGGCCATACCGATGATGGTTCCGGTCAACATGCCTGGCATAGCCAGTGGCATCACATGATGGAGAATGGTCTGCATCTTGGATGCGCCGACGCTCAAAGCCGCCTCGCGAATGGAAGGCGGAACCGCGGTGAGCGCCGCCCGAGCCGCGATAATGACCACTGGCAGGGTCATGAGCGTAAGCACCAGCCCACCCACCAATGGTGCCGATCGGGGCAGTCCGAAGAAGTTGATGAACAGCGCGAGCCCAAGCAGTCCGAACACAATGGAAGGCACCGCGGCCAGGTTGTTGATGTTCACCTCGATCAGGTCCGTCCAGCGATTTTTCGGCGCGAACTCTTCCAAGTAGATGGCTGTCGCCACCCCAAGCGGGAAGGAAAGGACCAGTGTGACGAGAAGCATGTGGAAGGACCCCACGACGGCGCTCCAGAGCCCGGCCATCTCGGGGTCGCGGGAATCGCCGGATGTGAAGAATCGTTTGTTCCACTTCTTGGAGATGGCCCCGTCCGCCTCAAGCGTATCGATCCACTGTAATTGCCGGTTGCTGACGCGACGTACTGATTCTTCCGCAAAGCGATCAATGTGTCCCTTGACCAGCATGTCCAGATCGTCATCGGCCAACACCCAAAGCTCGGTCGTCTGCCCCACAAGTGCCGGATTCTCAAGTACCTGATCCCTCAATTCGAATCCCGCCCCGGGGCTTAACAAAGCAAAGAGCTCACGAAGTTCGGCGCGACTGATCACCTCGGGAAACCTCGCTCGAAGTGCGTCTCGAATCGGTCTTTGGTAGTCCGCGCGCCCCAGATCCTTTGAATCCCTATTGCCCTTAGGGTCAATTTGGGCGGCATTCAATTCGATTTCCAGCAGCAGATGAGTCTGAGAAAAGGCCGTGTAGCCATTGCCAATCAACGTGATGAAGAAAAACGCGAGAAATGCCAAACCGACCAGCACGGCGGCAATGCCTGTAGAGCGAAAGAGACGTTCCTTCCGGTAACGCCTACTGATGCCGAGCGCCACTCGTTCCTTCACGCTGACCGCATGGCTACTCATGGTGTGCCTGACTTGGTGTTCTATTCATACTGTTCTCGATAACGTCGCACGACCCGCAGGGCGATGATGTTCAAGACAAGGGTCGTGACGAACAGCAGCAGCCCGAGTGCGAAGGCTGCCAGCGTCTTTGCGCTGTCGAATTCCTGGTCCCCGATCAGCAGGGTGACGATTTGCACGGTCACGGTGGTGACCGCTTCAAACGGATTCGCGGTGAGATTCGCGGCGAGCCCGGCGGCCATTACCACGATCATGGTTTCACCAATCGCCCGGGAGGCGGCGAGTAGGATACCGCCGACGATGCCGGGCAGCGCCGCCGGGATGACCACCTGCCGAATAGTTTCCGATTGCGTGGCTCCGAGACCATAGGAACCGTCTCTGAGATCCTGTGGCACGGCATTGATGACATCATCGGAGAGGGAGGAAACAAAGGGTATGATCATGATGCCCATGACCAAGCCGGCCCCGAGCGCACTCTCGGAGGCGACATCGAGTCCAAACGATTCGCCGAATTGACGCAGCAGAGGCGCTACCGTCAGCGCCGCAAAGTAGCCGTACACCACGGTCGGAATGCCCGCGAGCACCTCGAGCATGGGTTTGGCAACCGCGCGCACTCTCTGGTTCGCGTATTCTGAGAGGTAGATTGCGGACATAAGCCCCACCGGGATGGCCACCGCCAAGGCAATCGCGGAAATCAACAAGGTGCCGGCGAACAGCGGCACAGCGCCAAAAGTGCCGGAGGAACCCACTTGGTCAGCACGTAGCGCCGTTTGCGGACTCCATTCCAAGCCGAATAGAAACTCCAATGGAGAGACTTGTTGGAAAAACCGCAGCGCCTCGAACAAGACCGACAAAAAGATGCCGATGGTTGTGAAGATGGCCACTGTTGAAGCGACCATCAATGCCCATTCGACGGTCCGCTCCACCCTGTTGCGGGCGCGGAATCCGGGTCGAATCCGGCGCAAGGAAGCGCTGAGGAAGGTGCCTGCCAATAGCAACACAATGAGCGTCAGACCAAGATCGCTCATTCGTTCGAGCGATGAGTAGCGCGCCGCCGCCTCAATAATGGCTTGGGTTGTTTCATCCGCAGCGATGTTGCCATCGACCAGATTCAAGATTTCGTTATAGATCAGGTTGAATTCGGCCTGCGACGCTCCCTGCATGGCGGCGGGAAGCGAATCGAGCACTTGGGCACGGATCAATCCGGGTTCGAAGAGGTTCCAAAGCCCAAATATCGCCAGCGCCGGCAAGAGGCACCAGAGGGCCACATAGCCGCCGTGATATCCGGGCAATGAGTGGTATCTCGACTCGGAATCCGCTTTCGACCTTCGGTGCCCGAGTAGATAGGCCAGTAGCGCCATGGCCAACAAGGCCAATAGAACCAACGGGGATGACATGACGTTTACGCTTGAGCTTGGTTGCGGCGAGGACTCGGGAGGCTGGCCGCTAGTTTGATAGGCTCAGATTCTGTAACGCCTGCACGGCCTCCAAGACCGCTTTTCTTTCCGCCTCTGGAAGTGGAATCAAGCCGCGTTCGGAAAGATACCCAAACTCGCCTGAAGCCGCCTCGCTCATCAATTCGGCGAGAAACTCTTCGATGCCTGGTATGTCGCCCACATGCAGTTTCTTGACATAGCTGTATAAGGGGCGCGATACGGGGTAGCTGCCGTCGGCGATGGATTCAAACTCCGGTTTGACACCATCCACGAGCGAGCCTTGAACCTTGTCGCGATTCTGGTCAAGAAAGCTGTATCCGAATATGCCGACGGCACTTGGGTTGGCTTCGAGTTTCTGGACGATGAGGTTGTCGTTCTCACCTGCTTCAATGTAGGCGCCATCCTCGCGCATGGTATGGCAGGCGACGGCCCGGGCATTGGATTCAAGCGCCGCGATGCCATCAAATGCCTCGCATCCCGGGTCCATGACTAACTCGAGGAATGCGTCGCGAGTCCCTGACGTGGGTGGTGGGCCGAGGACTTCGATGGTCACATCCGGAAGTGTGGGATCGATATCGGCCCATGATTGGTGTGGATTTGCCACCAGCGTGCCAGCGCCGGCATCCGGAACATTTTTCGCTAGGGCCAAGAACAACTGCTGGCGAGTGAGTTCGAAATTGAACCCTCCCTTGACATTGGCAAGCACGATTCCGTCGTATCCGAGCTTCACTTCGACGATTTCGGTGATGCCGTTTTCGGCGCACAGGTCGACTTCAGACTGCCGCACGCGCCGGGAAGAATTGGTGACATCCGGATATTGGACACCCGCTCCGGAGCAAAACAATTTGAATCCTCCTCCCGATCCGGTGGATTCAATCTTAGGGGTCTTAAAGTCCGTTGTGCGCCCGAAGCGCTCTGCAACCACAGTCGAGAAGGGATACACGGTGGAGGATCCGACGATGCTGATGTAATCGCGCGCGGCTTGAGCACGCGCAGCATCAATCAGCCAAGGAGAGGCCAATAGAAACGCGCACAAAAGACACGCGGGAAACTGCTTTCTCATTGCTTCTCCCGATGAAAAAAAGTAGGGGACGAACACGCTTTATCTTGCCAACCAAGTGTTACAGATTCGTGAAAGCGCAAGGCATTCCCCGCCCGAAGGGTGGGGGGGTGCAGGCTTGCGTTTACGTTGCGACCACGTATAATGCAATCCCTTCGCCGCACGATTCTTGAATAATCCGTGCGGCGTGCTCTTTGAGGTGAAGAATTTTGTGTTTAGGCGGCCTGCTATTGCATGACGCTTGGCGGTGCATCCAGGGTCTGTAGCTCAGCTTGGTTAGAGCGCACCCCTGATAAGGGTGAGGCCGGTGGTTCAAGTCCACCCAGACCCACCATAAGGCGGTCGAGAATTGGACATGACTGTCCGCTGTTGACGACCCAGATCGAGTTCCGCCGCAGGCAGTTTCGGGGCCGTAGCTCAGCTGGGAGAGCGCCTGCCTTGCACGCAGGAGGTCAGGAGTTCGATCCTCCTCGGCTCCACCAGATGCCGCTTAAGCAGAGCCTGCCGTTGGCAGGCGACACAGATTTTCGATTGTTGGAGTCGTGAGACTCGGATGATCAATGCTCTTTAACAAGTGAAAGGCAAGAAATCCTCCGGCCCGGAGCTGGAGGTCGCACGATCCGTGCTGAATTGGCCGCTACAGGAAGCGTTTTCGAGATACCCGTCTTGAAGCGCCTCGGGCCAGACTCAAACTGCGATCTCTCGCAGGCGGACGTGTGTGATGCGTCAAGGTATATATGCATATGTACATCAATATCTTCTATAGTTAATCTCTTATAGGTTAATCTCTTATAGATAATGTTGTACAGACGTACTCGCCTTCTACTGAAGTCCCGTTCGCGGGATGACGGATGGAAAGTGAGAACGTTCGGCGAACCAATAGCTCGAAGCGCTTCTATTTGAAGATGCGTCGGGTTATATGGTCAAGCAATGAAGCGCACTTGGTGGATGCCTTGGCAACTGGAGGCGATGAAGGACGTCGTAGCCTGCGAAAAGCTTCGGGGAGTCGGCTAACAGACTTTGATCCGGAGATGTCCGAATGGGGAAACCCACCCGCGTTTGCGGGTATCCTCACCTGAATCCATAGGGTGTGGAGGCGAACCCGGGGAACTGAAATATCTAAGTACCCGGAGGAAAAGAAATCAATCGAGATTTCCCTAGTAGCGACGAGCGAACGGGAAACAGCCCTTAAGCCAATTGAGCGGCTAGCAGAAGTGTCTGGAAAGGCACACCATAGGGGGTGACAGTCCCGTATGCGAAAGCTGCCAATTGGTGAAATCGAGTAGGGCGGGACACGTGAAATCCTGTCTGAACAGCGTAACGCTTCGGTGTTTCGCGAGGGGGGACCATCCTCCAAGGCTAAATACTCCCAGTTGACCGATAGTGAACCAGTACCGTGAGGGAAAGGCGAAAAGAACCCCGGAAGGGGAGTGAAATAGAACCTGAAACCGGGTGCGTACAAGCAGTGGGAGCCTTTGTGAACACTCTGCATTTCTTCGGAAATGTGCTCTGTTCAATAAGGGTGACCGCGTACCTTTTGTATAATGGGTCAGCGAGTTGCTGTCAGTGGCAAGGTTAACCGTGTAGGGGAGCCGTAGGGAAACCGAGTCTTAATAGGGCGATCGAGTCGCTGGGAGCAGACCCGAAACCGGGCGAGCTAGCCATGGCCAGGGTGAAGGTTCGGTAACACGAACTGGAGGCCCGAACCCACCTATGTTGAAAAATGGGGGGATGAGCTGTGGCTCGGAGTGAAAGGCTAATCAAGCCCGGAGATAGCTGGTTCTCCTCGAAAACTATTTAGGTAGTGCCTCTTGTATCACCGCCGGGGGTAGAGCACTGTTTGGGCTAGGGGGTCACCTAGACTTACCAAACCCATGCAAACTCCGAATACCGGTGAGTGCAGCAAGGGAGACAGACGGTGGGTGCTAAGGTCCATCGTCGAAAGGGAAACAGCCCAGACCGCCAGCTAAGGTCCCCAAGTGATAGTTAAGTGGGAAACGATGTGGGAAGGCACAAACAGCCAGGAGGTTGGCTTAGAAGCAGCCACCCTTTAAAGAAAGCGTAATAGCTCACTGGTCGAGTCGGCCTGCGCGGAAGATGTAACGGGGCTCAAACTATCCACCGAAGCTGCGGGTTCGTGATTGCCTTCGGGCAGTCGCGGACGGTAGAGGAGCGTTCTGTAAGCCGTTGAAGGTGAGCCGTGAGGCTTGCTGGAGGTATCAGAAGTGAGAATGCTGACATGAGTAACGATAAAGGGAGTGAAAATCTCCCTCGCCGAAAGACTAAGGGTTCCTGCGCCACGCTCATCGGCGCAGGGTGAGTCGGCCCCTAAGGTGAGGCCGAAAGGCGTAGCCGATGGGAAACGGGTCAAAATTCCCGTACCAATAATGACTGCGATGGAGTGACGGAGAAGGCTAGACCATGCCTGGCGTTGGTCGTCCAGGTCTAAGCATGTAGGCTGGGATCCTAGGTAAATCCGGGGTTCTAAGGCCGAGATGTGATGGCGAACCCTTCACACGTTGAAGGGGAAGTGGTTGATGCCATGCTTCCAAGAAAAACTTCTAAGCTCTAGGTCATTGTTGACCGTACCGCAAACCGACACAGGTAGTCAGGTAGAGAATACTAAGGCGCTTGAGAGAACTCGGGTGAAGGAACTAGGCAAAATAGCACCGTAACTTCGGGAGAAGGTGCGCCCTCATTAGGTGACGGCACTTGCTGCTTGAGCTGAAGGGGGCCGCAGATACCAGGTGGCTGCGACTGTTTACTAAAAACACAGCACTCTGCAAACTCGTAAGAGGACGTATAGGGTGTGACGCCTGCCCGGTGCCGGAAGATTAAGTGATCAGGTTAGCCTTCGGGCAAAGCTTGTGACCGAAGTCCTGGTAAACGGCGGCCGTAACTATGAACTAAACTCAGACCATTGTAGTTACGTAAATAAACTTGGCTATATGCTGGAATATCCGGTGTATCTGGTGGTACTCGTTCGATTGATCGTGCGCGGCGTTTCGACCACGTTCACGAAAGAAGCTCTTGATCTGAATCAATCGAGCAGTGACAATCCATCCAGTGCGGACAATCAGCAGGAAAGGCCATCCAACCGATGCGAGAAGTTCAACTTCAAGCTTCGGTCTGATGGAATCCTCAGAGACTACACGCCAAGCCACCTCATCTACATATGAAGTATGTGAAGTGGATGATATAGTCCGAACTCTATGGCGACATGGAGAGCCAGACGGAAACGATCTGGCCGGTTCGACAATTGTTGAACGAGTAACAAACTTGAACGGTCCTAAGGTTAACAAACGCTAGCCTTAGTAAAACTGAGCCATATGCGGGAAAATCCTCAAAAACTCGTCGGTACTCGTTGGCGCGTAGCGCCCTCAGTAAAAATCCGCGAGGCACGGGGACAATCCGCAGGGAAGACCTAAGGTACTAGGAACCCTCAGAGACTTTACGCTCGGGAGCTGCTTATGAAGCTTGAAGCTCAATGGATTACAGGCTTTGTGGACGGTGAAGGATGTTTTCATGTGGGCATAAATCCCCACAATGAGATGTCTACCGGTTACCAAGTGTTACCGGAATTTACCGTGGTACAACACAAGCGCGATGTTCAAATACTTCATGCCTTGAAGGCCTATTTCGGTTGTGGTGTGGTGCGAAAGAACCACGGAGACCGAATGGCCTATCGAGTCAGAGGTAAACAGCACCTGCTGGAGATCATCGTTCCATTCTTCGTCAAGCATTCGCTGAAAACAAAGAAGAATGTCGATTTCAAACGATTTCGAAGAATTCTTCTGATGATGCAGGCGGATAGGCATTTAACCCGCGAGGGAATTGAAGAAATTCGAGCAATCGCGGCTAGCATGAATAGAGGCAGCTCAAGATAAAGTCCGACTTTTCTGGAAACAGTTAAGAGCAATCGAGCGAAATTCCTTGTCGGGTAAGAAATTGCCCCGCGCATCCGTGAGGATGCGCTGAAAAACCGGCTCATATCGGGGAAACCCTCCCTACAAGATACTCGCTGAGTATCTTGTAGCGGGCAATCCCGAGGGAAGTCGTCCAATTCCTCCCAGCAATGGGTAGTCTGGATTGACCCCGTAACGACTGATCCGAAAGGAGAGGCGCGAGAATCGACTAACAATCGAATATCGGTTGACTATCGGTTGACTATTGATAAACAATCGTTTCTCGTGCAACACGCCGGTCACTCGTCCCTTTCATATTGATTCATATTGAAAGGAAGACAGTTCCTAGGAAGTATGGTCTAAGTCTCAAACTTCGGTTTGAGAAACGACAAGCCGGGCCACTCCAAGGATCGCGGAAGCGATTGCTGCGCGATACCGAAGAGAACTTCTAAGGGAACTTGATGAGTTGAAGGTATAGTCTGCGCCCCTTCGAAAGATGGGGATGAACGTGAAGTTCCGACCTGCACGAATGGCGTAACGATGGCCACACTGTCTCCACCCGGGACTCAGTGAAATTGAATTCGCGGTCAAGATGCCGTGTACCCGCGGCTAGACGAGAAGACCCCGTGAACCTTTACTACAGCTTCACACTGAACTTTGATCTATCTTGTGTAGGATAGGTGGGAGGCTTTGAAGCCTAGGCGCCAGCCTAGGTGGAGCCATCCTTGAAATACCACCCTGGTTAGGTTGAAGTTCTAACTCAGGCCCGTTATCCGGGTCGAGGACCGTGTGTGGTGGGTAGTTTGACTGGGGCGGTCTCCTCCTAAAGAGTAACGGAGGAGCGCGATGGTGCGCTCAGCATGGTCGGAAATCATGCAATGCGTGTAAAGGCAAAAGCGCGCCTGACTGCGAGACCGACGGGTCGAGCAGGGTCGAAAGACGGTCTTAGTGATCCGGTGGTTCTGTATGGAAGGGCCATCGCTCAACGGATAAAAGGTACTCCGGGGATAACAGGCTGATACCGCCCGAGAGTTCACATCGACGGCGGTGTTTGGCACCTCGATGTCGGCTCATCACATCCTGGGGCTGGAGCCAGTCCCAAGGGTATGGCTGTTCGCCATTTAAAGTGGTACGCGAGCTGGGTTTAGAACGTCGTGAGACAGTTCGGTCCCTATCTGCCGTGGGCGTTTGAGATTTGAGAGGAGCTGCTCCTAGTACGAGAGGGCCGGAGTGGACGAACCTCTGGTGTTCCGGTTGTCACGCCAGTGGCACCGCCGGGTAGCTATGTTCGGACGGGATAACCGCTGAAAGCATCTAAGCGGGAAGCCCCCCTCAAGATGAGATCTCACGAATCCTCGGATTCATGAAGGGCCCTTGTAGACGACAAGGTTGATAGGCGGGATGTGTAAGCGCCGCGAGGCGCTCAGCTAACCCGTACTAATTGCCCGTTTGGCTTGGCCATATAACTCGACGCATCGCATTTCTTGCCTTTCACGTTTTTTTTGCCTGACGACCATAGCGAACTGGCCCCACCTGATCCCATTCCGAACTCAGAAGTGAAACGGTTCAGCGCCGATGGTAGTGTGGGGAGTCCCCATGTGAGAGTAGGACATCGTCAGGCATTTTTCTCCAAGCCCGGTTCCCGACCCCCTAGGGAACCGGGCTTTTTTCTGGCGAATCGCGCGCGCCAATGGGTTCGTGCCCCTTGGATATGGTGCGCGATGGCTGATGGGGCTCCGAGTGGGGGAGTGACCCGCCTGCGGCGGCACTTTCGATGAGCGATTGGCCGAATCTATTCGTTCTACTTAATGTCTACGCTTTCAAGAAATGCTTGGAGCAATTTTGACTTTCTCAATTACTATCTTTTTTGAGAGTTGACCCCCCCCCCCCCCCCCCCCCCCCCCCCTCGCTACCTTACGTTTTAGATTGAGGCTTGAGTTGGGAAGAGGCAAACGTTCCGCTCCCGCGCCGACACGAGGCTTCAATTTGGATCAAGCGTTAACCGGGAGGATCCCAAATGATCGCGCTGACAGGAAGATTTGCTATGAGACTTCGCTTCGCCGCCGCATTGGTGTTGGTGTTAGGCATGGTTATTAGCCTGAGCGGGAACCTGCACGCTGATGCCTGCGACGGATCGCCTGAACCCTGCATAGGCGTTGTCGAAGAAAGAATAGTAATAAGGGACAACCATGCGATTCGGAACATACTCAGGGCCGAAAGGGAACGAATGCATCAAGAGGCCTTGATGGCCGAACTGGAACGCAAACGGCAAATGGAGTTTGAAGAAAGGCAAAGACGAATTAATGCATGTACCACCGCCATTAGAGTAGCGGTATTTGCGGGATCTTTCTGGGGCCCTGCGCTTGTGGTTCGAATGGCACAAACCGGTACTAGGCTTGTGTCTGTAACCGTGACTGCATACAATCAGGCAAGAGGCGGCTTTTCCGTGAAGGCAGTGTGGGAGCAACATCGAAATGCATTGGGCGGTACTGGTCTCGTGTTAGTCGGTGGCTCGGAGTATTTCGATGTTCCTGAATGGGCCTGTGATCAACTCATGAACTAGCCGGTGATGTAATGAAATCAAGTACTTTGAATCTAACTAGAGTGTTGCAGGTCGTCAAGGTGGCATCCACGACTGTTTTTTGTTGTTTGCTATTTGTGTCCTTTTATCCGATATCTGTACTTCTTCGATCCGAAGTTGCTTACGCTGGATGGTTGGGACTTGCCGCGACTCTTTTGCTCGTGGTCTTTGCCCCTGCATGTTTTTTGTTGCTTTATGATCGACTAATTGTTCCGAATTTGGAGAAGCGCTTCAGGGATTAGCTCAGTCGATTTCCCGACTTGCTATCTTGGCGAACCCTGACTCAGATCGGATGGTCGTAGGACTCCCGCACTTGTGAGGTCCCGCACGCATCTCTCTCGGAACGGGGCTCGAAGGACAACACACCTGTTCCCACTCACACCAAATATTTGTTGTTCGCACAACTTGTGATTTTGGCTAGGCACATCTGGTGGTTTTTCGGCCTGCTCGTCTCGGTGTCAGCTGCAGCTTGGTGGATTGGACTGACTACGCGGGATTCATCCGCGCCGGATTTCATTCACATCGTGAAACTCGGAAATGTGGAAAGTATCGTTGCTGTGTTCGGAAACCTAAGGCCGGACCGTTCAGTCGAAGTGGGGGCTCAGGTATCGGGACAGCTAGAAAAGCTGCATGTCTGGGAGGGAAAAGAGGTTGATGCGGGCGACCTAGTAGCTGAGATCGATGCTACCGTGCAGCGCAGCCGGGTCGAGGAACGCGAAGCCAGCCTGCGCGCCCAAGAAGCGCAACTCGTGTCCCACCGATCAAAGCTGGAACTCGCCAAGGCGAATGCCGGGCGGCAGACCCGTCTGCTTGCCGAGGATGCGACATCCCAAGCGAGTTTCGACAGCGCACAGGATCGGGTCGTGTCTTGGGAAGCCAACCTCGTCCGACTGCAATCGGAGATCGACCGAAGCCGCGCCAGCCTTGCCAGCGAGGAGGCACTGCTCGGCTACAGCCGCATATATGCGCCTATTAGTGGGCGGGTTATTGACTTGCGCATGTCCGAAGGACAGACCCTCATCTCCACACAGCAGACCCCGGTCATCATGGTGATCGCCGATTTGGACACCATGATCGTGGCGGCATCCGTGCCCGAGGCGGACATATCGAAAATCGAGCCGGGCATGGAAACCTACCTGGTTACCGTGGGCGGGGGCATGAGGCAGTGGGAGGCCGTGCTGGGTCAGATACTTCCGAACCCCAAAGTGCAGGACAATGTGGTGCGCTACACAACGCTGTTCAGGGTGGACAATTCCGACGGGACGCTATTGCCGAACATGACGGCGCAGGTATTCATAGTCACTGCGTCGGCTCGGGACGTGTTGATTGTTCCATTCGCCGCACTGTTGGCCAGCGAGCAGGGCGCACAAGGAGTCGTGCAGGCATCGAACGACCCCGAAACGGGGAGGTCGGCCCAGGTGCGCGTGATGCTTGAAGGGGGAGAAACCGAGCTTCGGAACATAAGGGTTGGGGTCACCAGCCGAACGGATGCCGAAGTGCTGTCGGGTCTTTCGGAGGGCGAAAGAGTGGTTGTTGGAGGCCCTTAGGTTTGTGGACCAGCGCGTGAGCACTACCACGGTGGAGATGACCGATGTTATTGGAGCGGAACCGCCCGTGCCGTTGATCGAGCTTCGCGCCGTCTCGCGGACCTACGAGACGGCATCGGGCCCCCGCGTCGAAGCACTCAGGGATGTTTCTATCAAGATTCGCGCCGGAGAGTTCGTCGCGATAGTCGGACAGTCCGGTTCGGGCAAGACGACGCTGCTGAACCTCGTAGGTTGCCTCGACCAACCCACTTGTGGAGAGTATCTGCTGGATGGCCACAGCGTCGGAGGGCTTGACCCCGATGAGCTCTCACGCTTGCGGGGCGAAGTGTTCGGCTTTGTGTTTCAACAGTACAACCTGATTGCCAGCGCGACGGCCCAAGAGAACGTGGAGCTTCCGGGACTGTATTCCGGAGTGCGCGCGCCCGAAAGGATCAGGTGCGCCTCGGCATATCTCATTGCGCGGATAGGCGGCCTTCGCAACTTTCCGGCGGCCAGCAGCAGCGCGCCGCGATTGCGAGAGCCTTGGTGAACGACGCGAGGGTGATTCTCGCCGACGAACCGACCGGCGCACTCGACTCAAGCACCGGCAACGACGTGATACGGGAGTTCAAGCGCCTTGCCGAAGAAGGCCGCACAGTGGTCTTGATCACGCACGACCCCGAGGTGGCGGCGAAGGCGGACCGGCGGATTGAGCTGTCGGACGGTGGTGTCCGCAGCGACGATGGTGAATCCAGGAACAAAACTGGCTATGTAGAGCCTCCGCGTCTCAGCATGTCAGAGGGGTTGGCCCAGTCTTCATCACTGCTCTTCGGAAGTGGCGAGATGCTGCGGACTGCGGCTCGGTCGCTTCGGAGCAGCCCATTGCGGACGACACTCACCCTGCTCGGAATCCTCATCGGAGTGGCGTCGGTGGTTGCGCTTATGTTCATAGGGGAGAGTTCGCGCAGACAGGTGGCGGACAGTGTGTACCGGGCGGGGGCGGATCTCATGACGGTTCGCCCGAGCTCGCGTTCGGAATCGCGAAGTGCGGAACTTACGCTCGAAGATGTCTTGTCCGTTCGGTCCGGGGTGCGAAACGTGAAGTCCGTACTCCCAGAAATCAAGACGCACCTTCGTATTCAGCGTGGTGCCGCGAACTTCCTCGCGCCGGTGACGGCAACCGGCGCGGCGCTCCCGCGGGTTCGGGATTGGCGTCTTGCCAAGGGCACGTTCTTCACCGAGCATGATGGCAAGACCTACGAACCGCTGGCGGTCATTGGCCGTGAGGCCGCGGATGATCTGTTCGGGGAAGAGGACCCCGTCGGCCAATACGTGTTAATCGGCACCGAACTGTTCTCGGTGATCGGTGTTCTGGAGAAGAGGGGCGGGATATGGGCTACACAGCTCGACAGGTCGGTGTTTGTTCCACTATTGACCGGCAGCGCCCGCCTGATCGGAAGGTGGACGCTGGACTCGATGATTGTGCAGGTGGAAAGTCCGGAGTGGGTGGAGGAGACGGCGATGGAGGTGAAGTCCCTGCTTGAACGCTGGCACGACGAGGGCAGCGTGGAGGTGAAGGTCAACGCGGAACTTCTAAAGGCGGCTTCCGAGGTGGCCAAAAGCTTCAGGTTGCTGCTCGGCTCGATCGCGGGCATATCGCTGCTGGTGGGGGGCATCGGCATCATGAACATGCTCCTGACTTCCGTTACGGAACGGACACGGGAGATTGGCATTCGTATGGCGGTGGGTGCGCGGCGGTCGGACATACTCAGGCAGTTCCTGACGGAGGCGGTCCTGCTCTCATCGGCTGGTGCCCTTGCCGGGCTCCTCGTCGGAGCCATCCTGGGCAACCTTGTGATTGAATTCTCCGGTGGCAGTCCGCTGTTCACCCCCATGCCGGTCGCGCTCGCATTAGGTAGTGCGCTGGTCATCGGCCTAGTGTTCGGCTACGCCCCGGCCCGCCGGGCGGCGCGCATGGACCCTGCGCGCGCGTTGGCTTGGGAATAGGCTGAGAAGTTCCACCCATCAAGACGAAATGCTGTCCTAGATTCCGCGGCCCGACCTTCGTTGACTCCTATGACGGCGGTGTTTGGCACCTCGATGTCGGCTCATCACATCCTGGGGCTGGAGCCAGTCCCAAGGGTATGGCTGTTCGCCATTTAAAGTGGTACGCGAGCTGGGTTTAGAACGTCGTGAGACAGTTCGGTCCCTATCTGCCGTGGGCGTTTGAGATTTGAGAGGAGCTGCTCCTAGTACGAGAGGGCCGGAGTGGACGAACCTCTGGTGTTCCGGTTGTCACGCCAGTGGCACCGCCGGGTAGCTATGTTCGGACGGGATAACCGCTGAAAGCATCTAAGCGGGAAGCCCCCCTCAAGATGAGATCTCACGAATCCTCGGATTCATGAAGGGCCCTTGTAGACGACAAGGTTGATAGGCGGGATGTGTAAGCGCCGCGAGGCGCTCAGCTAACCCGTACTAATTGCCCGTTTGGCTTGGCCATATAACTCGACGCATCGCATTTCTTGCCTTTCACGTTTTTTTTTGCCTGACGACCATAGCGAACTGGCCCCACCTGATCCCATTCCGAACTCAGAAGTGAAACGGTTCAGCGCCGATGGTAGTGTGGGGAGTCCCCATGTGAGAGTAGGACATCGTCAGGCATTTTTCCCCAAGCCCGGTTCCCGACCCCCTAGGGAACCGGGCTTTTTTCTGGCGAATCGCGCGCGCCAATGGGTTCGTGCCCCTTGGATATGGTGCGCGATGGCTGATGGTGCTGGGGATGGGACACCCACCCGCGCTTCGCGCGGGCGGGTGTCCCATTCCTTCCCATTGGTGTGCCGTTCCCAGACTCTGGAAGATGCGCGAAAAACGGACGATTTACGAGTTGATCCATGCCTAGCAGGTTGGTGCGGGCACGACACTAACCGCAGACTACCGACAGGCAGTCCGCGTCTCTTGTGGGCCCGGTTAGCTGGTGGCGAGCGAGCCCTCCTGTCCAGGGCGCACATGTCCCGGCAAAGGCGCGTCTCCGCGCCCTTCCTTTCTTCCCCATCTCTTATGGAACTTTCTCACTAGGGCAAGGAAGCCTTCGGGATCTGAGAGCGTATTCGGTGCCAGCTCCGAGGGCTTGATACGGCCTTCCCTGTCCGCGATCTGTTGGCGTGCGGTCCATTGCACATGCGCCAAATATTGCCCTAACGTCAGCTCCAATGATGTAGGGCCTCCGCTATAGATTCGGCCGCCCAACCGCTCGATCCTTAACGGTGCCAGCGCCTCCCGCAACTTTCGGTCATCGACCTCCGACTCCTCCACTCGGCGTCTCAAACCGGTGCGCTCACCAATTTCTGCTACCGAATCAGTTGCTCCCGCGCGCAGTGGGTTGAGGTCGACGTATGTCATGCAAGCGTACAGACTTTTCAAGCTGGGAAGTGGCTTCCCACTATGGAATCTTCCTTCCCAGAATCTCCCTGTGCAGCCATCCTCTCGGTTCGCTCTGAACGCGATTCTCCAGTTCAGGCATCTCATGAACCAAGACAAGTCCCCGAGCCGGTCACGCAGCACCTCGATCTTTTCGGCATTGTTGGCGAGCGCCTGCACTCGCAACTCTAAGTCCACCCCTTTTGATGGTGGGTGGGCTATCAGCCAGCGCCTTGCCACTTCCTCCGTCGTAAGGCCAAGCACCTCCTTGGGCCTCACCTCCAGCGCGATGTGACAGTGGTTGGACATCACAGCGTAGCCGTAGACCCGCACCGCGAATGCCTTGGTCAGCGTCAGCAGCCACTCTTCGATCCACCCTTTCCTATGAGAGAAATCGCGACCTGAGTGCGAATCCCAGCCGCACAGCCACGACCGCCGAACGCAGCGGGACACCACATGGTGAAAGCCACCATTCACGCGGTCGATCAATTGGCTTCTTGCAACAGTCATGGGGAGCATTGTGCACAACAATTGAATCCTGTCTATGGCAGTTTTCTATAGTCCTTGTAGGACATTGGACATGTTTCATGCGATCGTGCAAGTCTAAGTCGAATGGGACACCCACCTCATATCGCTGATCAAGGCCGAGGCGCGCATGTGGTCGGAAATCGGGTGGGTGTCCTCCATATCGGTGGGTGTCCCATTCGCAATCGACCGGCGCGGCCGAGTCAGCTATGCTTTCGCCCTAACTCATTGAAGGCAACATGCCATGTCCCAACAGAAGCTCCCGCCTCGGGTCGTGCGTTATGGCGGCGCCATGTACGGTCAGGAGGAGATTGATCGGGTCAACGGCGTCCTCGGCGACCCCATGGGCCTCATTCCAGGAAAGTTCGTCAGCGAATTTGAGCAACGCGTGGCGGCATTCATGGGCAAGAAGCATGGCGTGATGGTCAATTCGGGATCATCGGCGCTATTGATTGCCATGCGCCTGCTCGACCTGCCCGAAGGCTCCGAAGTGATCACGCCGGCGTTGACTTTCTCGTCTGATGTCGCGGCCATCTATCAAGCGGGCCACAAGCCAGTATTCGTGGATGTCGGCTTAAGTGATTACCAGATCCTCGTAGATCGCGTGGAGGAAGTGATCACGCCGAACACCCGTGCCGTGCTCGTGCCGGACCTCGTCGGCGGCATCTGTGACTGGGACAAGCTAAGAGAGATTGCCGACCGACATGGACTCAAGCTGGTGCACGACTCCGCCGATACGCTCGGCGGCAGCCTGCGCGGACGCAAGACCGCCACCCGTGCGGAAATCTCCATCACCAGCTTTTCGATTTATCACATCATCACCGCGCTTGGTAATGGCGGCATGGTGTTCTTCGATGATGTGGAACTCTTGGACCGTGCGCTTTCGCTGCGCGCTTGGGGTCGTTCGTCCGAGAAGTACATGTTCGGTACCAAGGTTTCCGAGAGCGATGGTCGGTTCTTGGAGGAGCTTGACGGGGTGGACTACGATTCGCTGTTCATCTTCGAGGACCTCGCCTATGGGTTCATTCCGAACGAGGCGGGGGCCGCCTTCGGCCTAGGGCAGATGAACCGCATCGACGAGCTCTGGGCGCTGCGCAACGAGCGCTTCGCCCGCTACTACGATTTCTTTGCGCCCTATGGCAATCAGTTCATCGTGCCGACCACCCTGCCCGAAACCGAAACGACTTGGATCTGTTATCCGCTACAGATCAATCCGGCGACCGGTTGGAGTCGCAAGGCGCTGCAAATGCACTTGGAGGACAATGGCGTCTTTTCTCGGGTGATCTTTTCCGGCAACATCACGCGCCACCCTATGCTGCGCGGACGCGAATACCGGGTGCATCCCGCAGGTCTCGCCAACTGCGATCAGATCATGCAGTACGGCATTATGCTGCCCTGCCATCCGACCATGACAGCGGAAGACTGCGCCTATGTGGAGCAGTTGCTGGAAGAGTTTATCGAGACGGATGGAAAACCCTCGTAGCACATAAGTAGCGGCACATCGAATAGATTCGGCAGGCGATCTCAGCTTATCGTGGAGGTTGCTCATCCGGAGGTGCCGGTCTGGTGAGAAGATACGTTGCCACGGCCGTGAGGATGATAGCTTCGCTCATCAGCACCCACCAGGGAACCGCAAGCACGAGCGATAGGATGAACAAGAGCGCGATGGCGCTCACAGCGAAGATTTTTGCCCGCGTCGAGATAGCTCGATGCGCTTGCCAATCTCGAATGGGTGGGCCGAAGACTCGGTGATTGATCAACCAATTGTGCAGGCGTGGCGAGCCGCGCGAAAAGAGATAGGCCGACAAGATCAACAAGGGTGTGGTTGGCAGCAGCGGCACGACCACGCCGATCATGCCGACGATGAGGCACGCGAGGCCGAGCAGCGTCCACACCTGTCGCGTTGCGCGTTTCAATTGCATTCGTTTCGGTGCCCTTCGCATGGACTGTCAAGCAAAGCGTCAGTCTGCCTGATACGCTCTCGCATCCGCACCTCAGCGTTTACCTTGAGTATCTTGACCGGTCGCACTGATCCTCGCATCTTGTAGAATTGCGCAAACGGAGAAAAAAGGACACCCAAATGAACAGGCTCCTCACGGCGGCTTTCGCGCTCTTGTTCGCACCCTTCATCATGGCGGATGATCACAACCTCGCCGAAATTTTGGCCGCGCAGCCAGAAGAAGTTCAGGCGCGCTACCAATATCGGCATCCCCAGGAAACCCTTGAGTTTTTCGGTGTCGAGCCGGGTATGACGGTGGTCGAAGTGCTGCCTGGCGGTGGCTGGTATACCAAGATCCTCTTGCCCTATCTCGGTGCGGGCGGCAAGTTGATAGGTGCCGACTATCCGCTTGAGGCTTGGGGTTCGGTCTACTCGAACGAGGAATTTCTGCAAGGTCGCAAGACTTGGCCGGGGGACTGGAGTGAAGAAGCGAGAGGCTGGTTTGGTGAGGACGGCGCCGAAGTGGATGCCTTCGTCTTGGGGTCGCTGCCGGACTCCATGCAGGACAGCGCGGATGCCTTCTTGTTTATCCGTGCCATGCACAACTTGAATCACCCTGAACCGGAAGGCGCGCACTTGAAGTCCGCCATTCAAACTGCTTGGAGTGCCCTCAAGTCCGGAGGAATTGTCGGCATAGTCCAGCATCATGCGCGCGATGAGATGTCGGACGCTTGGGCGAAAGGTTCGAACGGCTATCTGAAGCGGGATTACGTGGTTGGTCTCATGGAGGCGGCGGGATTCGAGCTTGCCGACGAATCGGACATCAACGCGAATGACAATGATCGTCCAACAGAATCGGAGCACGTCTGGCGGTTGCCACCAAGCTTCTCGGGCACTGAAAGAGACGACCTACAGGGACGTGCGGCCCTGCAAGCCCTCGGCGAGTCCAATCGCATGACATTGAAGTTTGTGAAGCCCTAGTCTGCGGTCCCGCAGATCAATGCGATTAGGCTGCCGAGCGCTCGCATACCTTCCCCGTTCGCGAATGTCTCTCCACTGCACATTCAGCCTGGTAGCCGCCTTGATATGAAGCCAGTTTGCCTTGTCATTGGTGCCGGTGCCGGAATTGGCGGTACAGTTTCCCAGCGATTTGCGCGCGAGGGCTATCACGCGGTGCTATGTCGTCGCAGTGATCAAGACGGCCTCGACAGGATGGTCGCAGAGATCGAGGCGAGCGGCGGCAGTGCCACGGGGGTCATGCTGAATGCCGTGGAGGAAGGCATGATCGAGCATCTGGTTGCCGAAACGGAAGCCGATCGCGGGCCCATTGAGGTTGCGGTGTATAACCTAGGGGCGCAGGTCGGTGATCGTTCGCTTGAGGACACCAGCCACAAGCTATTCGAACTTGGATGGCGCATGGCCACCTTCGGATTGTTTCGGCTCAGCAAGAGCGTCTGTCCGCTCATGGTATCGCGAGGCAAGGGTACGTTGCTGGTGACTTCGGCTACTGCGGCCGTGCGCGGCAACGCCGGACAGCATTCCCATGCGGCCGCCATGGCGGGAAGACGCCTGCTGTGCCAAACCTTGAACGCCGAGCTCGGACCCAAAGGCATCCATGTGGTGCATATTCTGATCGATGGCGCGGTCGATGCCCCGGATACCTTGGGCAAGATGCTCGGCCCCGAGAAGTACGCAGCGCTGCGCAAAACCCGTGGCATGGAGCATGAGGGTCTCATGCTACCCTCGGCGATCGCCGAAACCTATTTGCATCTCGCCACGCAACCCCGATCCACTTGGAGCAACGAGATAGACCTGCGATCTTTCTCGGATAGCCCTTGGTGGAATGACTGAATGAAATGGCTGAAGGACACGCAAGAATGACTCGACAACCCGATCCGGACACCCAATTCAAACCCACCGCCTGCAATCTGTGCTATGCCAACTGCGGAATCCTCGTCGAGGTGGCGGGCCGAGAAATCGCCAAAGTACGCGGCGACAAGGCGCATGTCGCTTCCAAGGGCTACATCTGTAACAAGGCGGCGCGCATCAACTACTACCAAAATTCGAAGGCGCGGCTCTTAAGTCCATTGCGTCGCCGTGACGATGGCAGTTTCGAGGAAGTCAGTTGGGAGAGGGCGATTACCGAAATTGCAGCTCGCTTTGCTGATATTCGCGATACCCATGGGGGGAACAAGATCATTTACTACGGCGGCGGCGGCCAGGGGAATCATCTTGGCGGAACCTACTCCGGTGCCACGCGCGCCGCGCTCGGCATGCGATACGCTTCCAACGCGCTTGCGCAAGAGAAGACCGGGCTCTTCTGGACCAGTGATCGCGTGTTGGGCGGGCACTGGCACGGAGATTTCGAGCAATGCGACGTGGCCGTGTTTGTTGGCAAGAACCCATGGCAATCAAACGGGCTGCAGCGGGCGAGGGTGCGTCTGCGCGAACTCTCCAAGGACCCCGACAAGACGCTCATCGTGTTCGACCCCCGGCGCACCGAAACCGCCGAATTCGCGGATATTCACTTCGCGGTTCGGCCCGGCACCGACACTTGGTGCATCGCCGCCATTCTTGGTTTCATGGTGCAGGAAGGGCTGGCGAACCTTCCATGGTTGTCCGACAACACCAAGGGATACCAGCGAGTGCTTGAGCAACTCGGCGAGGTGCCGGTCGAGGAATATGCCCGGTTTAGCGGGGTGCCCATGGAACTCGTGAAGCGCACCGCCCGGGTACTGTCGGCCACCGACAAGATAGCGGTCTACGAAGACCTGGGTATCGAGCAGTCGCCCAATTCGACCTTGTGTTCCTATCTCAACCTGCTGCTGTTTCTGCTTCCCGGCGCTTTCGGAAACCAAGGCGGCATGCACTTGGTGAACGGCTTGGCCAATCTTGGTGCCCATGGCGGCGCTCCCAGAGCATTCGATGAGAAGGGCTACGAATGCGACTTTTCGGTGACGCCTGTGACCGGAGCGCGCATCGTGTCCGGATTGATGCCCTGCAATTCCATCGCTGAAGAGATCCTCACCGACCATCCAGAGAGGCTGCGAGGCATGCTCATCGAAAGCGCCAATCCGCTGCATTCGCTGGCCGATACCAAGCGCTTCAAGGAAGCCATGGAAGCACTCGAGTTTGTCGTGGTGATCGATGTCGCCATGACCGAGACCGCGCTGGCGGCGGATTACGTACTGCCGGCGAGTTCGCAGTACGAAAAATACGAATCAACCTTTTTCCCGAGCGAGTTTCCGAAGAACTTCTATCATCTGCGCCCGCCTGTGGTGGAACCATTGCCGGGCACCTTGCCCGAGGCGGAGATTCATGCGCGCATTGTCGAGGCGCTTGGGGTGTTCGCGCCCGGGGAGCTTGACGCGCTTCAGGAGGCCGCCGAAGCTGGCATGGACCGCTACGCCGAAGCCATGATGGTGGCCATGGCGACACCGAAGATCCTGCGCCACATCGCCTATGTGCTCTACCGCACCCTCGGGCCGACGCTTCCCAATGGAGCGGCGGTGGCGGCAAGCCTATGGGGCCTGTGTCAACGCTTCGCCATGGCGCACGAGCAAGCGGTGCGCGCCGCCGGTCACGAGGGACAGGGGTTTGCGCTCGGCAATAACCTGTTCAAAGCGATTCTGGAAGGCAACAGTGGTGTGGTGATATCGCGCCACGAGGTCGGGGATGCGTCTCAGTGGCCGAAGGAAGACGGCAAGGTACACCTTCACATGGCCGAGATGAGCGATGAGATCGATGCCTTGCAGAACTATGAACTGCCTGAACGCAGCGCAGAGTTTCCGCTGGTTCTGTCCGCGGGAGAAAGGCGCCTCTATTCGGCCAACACGATTATTCGAGACCCGGCGTGGATGAAGAGCAACAATCCGGATAGCCTCTGTGTGCATCCCAATGATGCAAGTGCTTTGGGACTTGGCGAGGCTTCACGGGCGGATCTCGTCACCAAGCGTGGTCGTGCGCGGGTGCGAATCGAGCTTGATGATCGCCTACCACTCGGCAGCGTTTCGCTGCCGAACGGCCTCGGCATGGCCTATCCCAACCAGCGCGGAGACCTTGAAGTCGTCGGTGTCGCCCCTAATGAACTCACCGGCCTTGACGACCGAGACCCTTGGGTTGGAACCCCTTGGCATAAACACGTCGCCGCGAGATTGGAGCCGGTGTAGGGGTCGTAAAACCCAACCCGTTCGGCGTTCTTGTTCGGCCCTCGTGGCACTGGAAAATCGACTTGGATTCGGCACCTTTGCCCGCTTTCTTGAAGTTGCGGCTCGGCAAAATGCCCAGACTACCAACGCCACCGGCATTGCTCGCGACACCCGTGTCCATCGACGCATGATCGAGAGAGCCTTGCTCACTACTTAAACCTTTTCGACCAACGCTAGTCGCGGTCCTTGCTCCGCCGCCACAGCTCGGACATCTCGGTAAAGAGTGCGACCACGTCTGGTGCGGGCAGGTTGGGGTCGTACTCACGGTAGAGGCTTTGCACATTGACCGCCAGACGTTCGGCGTCACCCCAGTGAGCGTACTCTCCGAGTGCGATATCCTTGGCCGCCTCGGTTGCCGACATGCCCGCATCAAATCTCGTGCGCGCCTCCCCGTCGACGAATTGCAGGTATTCGCGAACGGCCCTCGCACCGTCCTTATCCGTGATGGGTCCATGCCCGGGTATGATCGCATCGACATCGAGGCTTTCGATGAGTTCACACGCCTTGATCCAATTGCCCACCGGCCCCGCCCAAATGATGGGCGTGCCGTCGATAAAAAGTATGTCCCCGGTGAAGATCACGCGCTGATCTGGCACATGCACCAACACGTCGCCGCGTGTATGGGCGGGGCCCACTTCAATGAGCTCGACTTGGGTATCGCCCACTGTGAGCTCAAGATGTCCGGAGAAGGTCCGGTTCACCGGTGGCAACACGATGCCTTCAAAGTCGAAGGCGGAGAAACAATGCGTGATGAATTCGCCGAGCTCACCGAGGGTTGGCGCCGACTGCATCATGGCTGCCAGCATGGTCGGCGGAACCTCGTCCATTTCCTCTGCCGCCGCCTTAGAGGCAATGATCTCGGCATCTGCAACCAACCGATTACCGTAGGTGTGGTCACCATTGGCGTGGGTGTTGACGAGATAGTCGATCTCCCGGCCTTTTCGACCAACAGCGTCCCGCAGGTCGGTGAGCATGGTTTCGGTGAGCTTTTCGTCGAAAAGGGTATCGACCAGCAAGGAGGCTTCGCCATCGACAATCAACCCCGCGTTGTTCCACCCCCAAGAGCCGTCAGGTTGCAAATAGGCATAGGTGCCACCGCCGAGATCATGGACTCCTCGCTCATATTTCCAATGCGCCATGACCGATTCTCGCAGAATTCGGATTCATGCTACATGAGTGGGAATAGAACCGGTGCTCCTTGGGCTGTGAGTGGAAGTGTTCACACAGAAAACTCCTCAGGAGACTTTGATCGGTATATTCGCGACGAATTGCAGAGCAAGGCTCGAAGCACCCACCACGAACCCATCAGCACTCCAAGGCTCGCCAGATGTGCAGTCGCAAGGGGTGTCATTGAGCTCTCAGTGAAGTTCTGGTGCACAGAAAAAAGGCTATCCGAGATGATGCCCACGCAGATAGCGCCAACGACAATTCTTGTCCAGCAGCTCGGAATCCACCGCATGAAGGGAGTCAAGATGCTTGTTGAGGCAATGCAGATGTCTCTGATGAAGATACGAACCTGTTCCTCAGTCATGCCGGATTCCTTGGCTTGGTGTGCGGCTTCTTGAGTGAGCTCCCGCACATGTTCGCGCTTGCTTCACTATTCGCTGTCTGCTGCCCGCTGCAGGGGAAACTCCTTCACCGCCGAATACAGCACCGGCACCAACAGCGTGCCGACAACTGCGACCAGCATGCCGCCGAAGGTGGGGATGGCCATGGGCAGCATGATGTCGGAGCCGCGTCCGTCGGAGCTGAGAACCGGCAGGAGTGCAATGATGGTGGTGGCTGTGGTCATGAGTGCGGGTCGGATGCGCCGGGTGGCGCCTTCAATGACGGCTTCGCGGATATTCGCCACCGAATCGGGCTGGCTGCGCTTGAAGGCTTGATCGAGGTAGGTGGCCGTCACCACACCGTTGTCGGTGGCGATGCCGAACAAGGCGAGAAACCCGACCCAGATCGCCACGCTCATGTTGATGGGGGAAACTTGCAAGAGTTCTCTCAAGTTCTCGCCAAGAAGTGAGAAGTCGAGAAACCCGCTGAGTCCGTAGCCCCAAATGAGAATGAAGCCCCCTGCCCAAGCAAGCGCGATGCCGCTGAAGACAATCATGGAGGTCGCGACCGAGGAGAACTGAAGATAGAGAATGGCGAAGATGATCAGTAGCGACACCGGGACGATGATGGACAGCCGTTCCATGGCTCGAAGCTGATGCTCATAGGCACCCGCGAAACTCAAGCTCACTCCCGTCGGGATGATGAGTTCTCCTGATTCAATCTCGGCATCGAGATAGGCCTTGGCATCTCGCACCACATCGACTTCGGCGAATTCCGCGAGCTTGTCGAACACCACATAGCCGACGAGAAAGGTGTCCTCGCTCTTGATCGATTGCGGCCCGCTGGTGTAGTTCACTTCGGCAAGCTGCCCGAGTGGAACCTGGGCACCGGAAGTTGTCGGTACGAGTATTTCGGCAAGACTCTCAGGCGTGTCGCGCAGTTCCCTCAAGTAGCGCACGCGAACAGGGTGGCGTTCTCGGCCCTCAATCGTGCTGGTGATTGATTTTCCGCCGATGGCTACTTCAATGATGCGTTGCACGTCGGCAACGCCAAGTCCATGGCGTGCGAGGGCTTGCCGATCGAGGTCGATTTCGAGATAGGGCTTGCCGATGAGCCGATCGGCGGAGACCGTCTCTGGGCGTATGCCGGGCACTTGCTTAAGGCGTGCCTCCACTTCCAGCGACACGCGTTCGATGGTCTCAAGGTCAGGCCCCTTGACCTTGATGCCCATGGGAGAGCGCATGCCGCTTTGCAGCATCACGATACGCGCCGCAATGGGTTGCAGCTTCGGCGCCGAAGTGGTTCCGGGCAGGTCTGCGGCGCGAAGAATCTCCTGCCAGATGTCATCCGTGCTGTTGATATGCGGACGCCATTGACGATGCCAACGACCTTGTTCATTGATCTTGTACTCGGGAAGGTAATTCACGAGGATCTCGAACATGGAAATGGGTGCCGGGTCGAGCGGGGTATCGGCGCGTCCAAGCTTCCCGACCACCGAGTTCACCTCGGGAATGGATGCGATTGCCCGATCCAGAATCCGCAATTGGTCGTGGGACTCACCCAAGGAGGCGTGCGGCATGGTGGTGGGCATGTAAAGGTAGGAGCCTTCATCAAGGCTCGGCATGAATTCGCTGCCGAGCCCCGGAAACGTGCGATGCATGGCCTGCCAGACGGCGGTTTGGCGTAATCCGTCAGGAGCGAAGCGAAAGAGTTGATCAAATCCCGCGAAGGCCGTCAGCCCCCAAACGGCAAGCACCAGCGGCAGTGCGAGGAACAGCGGCTTATGGTCGAGGCAGTACGCGAGAATGAAAGCATAGGCGTGTTGGTAGGCGCGCAACGCCAGCAGAAGTCCGCCGACAACCACGCCCACAAACAATAGGTTCATCGCGAGGCCGCGCTCGAGTCCGAGTGGTCGCCAGACTTCGGCGAGAACGACGGCGACCAGGAGTGTGACGAGGGCGCGTGGTATCCGGGGGAGTACTTGGGACCAAGGTGGGCGAATGAGGAATTGCGGAAGCAAGAGCTTGCGGTGGGCTTGCTCTCGTCGAGGCTTGAGTAGGCGCATTCCGGCAGGGATGAGGGCCAAGGAGATGAAGAGTGCCGAGAGCAGGGCGGCTGTTTTGGTGAAGGCGAGAGGCGCGAAGAGTTTGCCCTCCGCACCGGTGAGCGTGAACACTGGAAGGAAGCTCACCACTGTGGTAGCAACCGAAGTCAGCACCGCTCCGGAAACTTCGCGGGTCGCATCGAACACCACGTCCTGACTGGATTCATCAGATCCGGCCTCATCAAGGCGCCGCTTGATGTTCTCGGTGATGATCACGCCGAGATCCACCAGCGTGCCTATGGCGACGGCGATGCCCGCTAGGGCGACAATGTTGGCGGCGACACCAAACAGTCGCATGGCGATGAAGCTCATGAGCACCGCGACCGGCAGCAAGGCGCTGACCAACAACGAACCGCCGAGCACGCGCAGCATGAAGACCATGACCAGCATGGTGATCAATATTTCTTGGCCGAGCACGTCGCTCAAGGTGCTGATCGTCTCTTCAATGAGACCCGTACGGTCGTAGAAGGGCACTATGGCGATTTGCGACAGGGTCACGCCGTCTGGCCAGACATCCCGAGGATTGGCGCGCAACCAGTCGGTCCAAGCCGCCTGATTGATGCCGGTGCCTTCAAGGCCTTGAAATCCTTCGCGTGCCGCGAAACCGGCGAGTGCGTCGAGCGATGTCAATCGGAAGTCAACCACGGCTTTGATGGGAAGACCGGCCGAGATCTCGGCAATCTTCTCCTTAGTGTTGTCGATGGCTTCGAGTGGGTTGAAGCCGTGTCGGACGACCACCACGCCCCCGACTGCCTCGCTACCCGCCTTGTCGAGGATGCCGCGGCGGAGGGCGGGTCCCTTGACAACCCTTGCCAGGTCGCGGATTCGAATCGGTACGTTGTCCGAAACCGAAACCACTGTCTCTTCAATGTCCGCAATGCGCTTGATGAATCCGAGACCGCGAATGAGGTACTCCACCCCGCTCACCTCGATGGTGCGCGCGCCCACGTCGAGGTTCGATAGGCGGGTTGCTTCGAATACCTGTCCCAAGGTGATATTGTGGGCGCGCATGGCGTCCGGGTCCACGTCTATCTGGTATTCCTCGACGAAGCCGCCGACCGATGCGACTTCGCTAACGCCTTCGGCGGCGAGCAGGGCGTGGCGCACCTGCCAATCCTGAATGGTGCGCAGCTCTTCAAGGCCCCAGCCGCCTGTTGGCCGGCCGGTCTGGTCCCGGCCTTCGAGCGTGTACCAGAATACTTGGCCGAGCGCGGTGGCATCTGGTCCGAGTGCGGGTTCTGCTTCTGTGGGTAGTGTCCCCGCTTGGAGGCTGTTGAGTCGCTCCAAGATCCTGCTGCGCGACCAATAGAAATCCGTGTCTTCTTCAAAGATCACGTAGATGCTGGAAAATCCAAAGTAGGACTGGCTGCGGACACTGGTGACGCCGGGAACACCCAAGAGTGCCACCGTGAGCGGATAGGTGATCTGATCCTCAACGTCCTGCGGTGACCGACCCGGCCACTGGGTGAACACGATCTGTTGGTTCTCGCCGAGGTCGGGCATGGCGTCCACCGGCACCGGCGAGCGCGGCAGACCTCGAATGGAGAGATCGAAGGGAGACACCGCCAGGCCCCAGAGGATGAGGCCGAGCAACAGGAGCGCCGTGACCAGACGGCGCTCAAGCGAGGCGAGCAGTAGGCGATCAAACAGGCTGTGTGGGCGTTGCATGATCAATGCCTGTGCTCGTGCGTGGCCGGTTTGGTAGCCATCTCGGATGAATGCGAGGGGTTCATCATGCTGGGCTTGGCCTCGATTTGAAGCGCGCTGTCGATCTTGAAGTTTCCGGACACCACCACCAAGTCGCCTTCGGCGAGCCCTTCTTCCACGAGGTAAAAATCTCCGGCGCGCGGCCCAAGCCTGACTTCGCGCCCCACGTAGGTTGGAACTTCCGCCTTCGCATCCTCTAGGTACACCACGGCGCGGGTTCCGGTGAGCAATGCGGCACTGGTGGGTATGACCAGGGGTGCGTGGGAATGATCCGCAGAAGCGACTTCGTATCCCAAGGATTCAGCTCTCACCAGTTCCATTCCGCAGACATCACACCGGCCCGGCCTGTCCTTGACGATTTCCGGGTGCATGGGGGACACCCACTTGCCGGCAAGGCTCTCATCGATTACCTTGCCGCCGGCGGAAAGGCTGACCCTGAGCTTCGCGCGCACGAACATTTCGGGCTTCAAGAGGCCTCGACGGTTGTCCAGATTGACGCGCACCTTGGCTGTCCGGGTTCGTGCATCGAGGGTTGGGTCTATGAACGCGACCCGTCCGTGGAAGACTTCTCCCGGCAGTGCCTCGGCCGTGAATTCCACGGCCTGCCCGTATCTGAGCCATTCAAGGTCTGACTCGTAGGCGTCGAGTCGCATCCAGAGTGTGTCGAGGTCCGCAATGGTGAAGATGCGTGTCCCCGTATCCAGATACATGCCTTCGCTGGCGTGTCGTTCGATGACCACGCCTCCCGTGGGCGCGAAGATGGTGACGTATGCTTCGGCCTGTCCGCTGGATTCCACCGAGACTATCTGTGCTTGCTCCATGCCGAGGCGACGCAGTTTCTCGCGCGCCGCGGCAAGGGTTCCGCGAGCCGACTCATACAGCGACTCAATGCCGCTGGCGGAGAGTTTCTTCCACGCTTCTGCGGCTTGGATGAGTTCTTCTTGCGCGGAATAGAGTTCCGGGCTGTAGAGGCGCACCATGTGGTCGCCTTTGCGCACCCGCACGCCCGTGAAGTCAACGTAGAGATCTTCAATACGACCGGGCACCCAGGAGGAAATATGTGCGAGGCGCGTCTCGTCGTAGCTGACTTTGCCCACGAGGCGAAGTTCAAGGCTTGGAAAACGGCGCGTGACGGGAACCGTCTCGATTCTCATCAAGTCTCTTTGTGATGCCGACAGCGTCAGGCGTGGCGCGGTCGGAGTCTTTTCTGATGCGCCCGATGACACGCGCACCAGGTCCATGCCGCAGATGGGGCAGCGACCGGCTTCGCCCCGATGTATGTGCGGATGCATGGCGCAGCTCCAGGCGCTGTCCGGCTGGTGAGGTCCGCTCCCATGCGTGGCGTGGGTTGCGACGGATTTCGCGGTGTGTTTGGGCGATTCGCTCGGCCAGAGGATGACCAAGAGCAGCGCGGCCGCCACGAGCGCCAGAATGAACCTTCGCCGGTAGGCGGAAACGAGGTGATAGAGGTTGTGAATGGGATTCATTGGCGTGACTCCTGTTCGTCTGTTTCCCGCAAGGGAGTGCCGAGAAGCTCACGAAGACTTGCGCGCGCTTGCGCGTGATTGGCGAGCGCACCGGCTTCCCCCAGTTCAAGATCAAGCTGAAGGCGCAGGGCTTCGATGAGTTCATTGAAACTCGCGGCACCGCTCGCATAGGCGCGTTGCAATGCGAGAAGCGCTTCCGTTGCCTTGGGCAGGAGAAGGGTTCGAAACAGCACGATTTCGCGCTCTGCGTCGCGAATTTGATACAGGTGGGCGATGGCTGCAGCGCGTAGTCGGTCGAGTTCCGTGGATTGCCGCGCCTTGATGGCATCTCTTCTGGCGCGCGCCTCGCGCCGTTCGGCGCGGTACTTGTCTCTGCTCAGCGGCAGGGTGATGCGAAGGTTGGCGGATACGGGATCCTGACCACTCCCGCGAACCCCTGAAACCACCGCAGGTCCGGTGACCATGTAGTCGAGACCCACCGAGAGCTTGGGCAATGCGGCAGTTTGTGCGCGCTTGTAGCCCGCCTCTGCCGAAGCGGCTTGGAATTCCAAGGCGCGCAAGCTTGGGTTGGCGCGCATGAGGGTGCCGAGCACATCCTGCTCGTCCCTTCGCAATGGCTGGAACGCCAGCGATGGCGGGTCGGGTAGGTTCGCGCTTGGCGGGCGATGCAGCAGGCTGTTGAGGGCGGCAACCAGAGGAGCTCGACGGTCTTCAAGACTCGCAAGTTGGTTTTCGACCTTCCCAAGCTCGATGGATGCGCGAATCACGTCGGGGTGCCGCGTGGTTCCGGTTGCGAATCGCGCTCGGGCAACGCCTTCGAAGGAGACAACCAAGTCCCGATGGGCGCGCGTGATCATGATTGATCGCTTCAGGAGCCAGAACTGGCGCCAAAGGTGCGTGATTTCGGTTACGAGGCGATTTCTGACTACATCCACCTCGGCGGCGGCCGAGCTGGCCGCATGCGAGGCCATCTCGCCTTGGAGTGTGAGTCGCTTTGGCCAAGCGAGGGGTTGATTGAATCCAAACGCATACTCCTGCGGACCGACGCGCGTTTGAACCTCCTCGGCGAAGTAGCGAAGGTGGACTTCCGGATTCGGCCAGGCGGTTGCCTGTGGAACTCTCTCAAGCGCTGCCTGATGATTCAGCGAGGCGGCGCGAATCTCTGGGTTGTGGGCGAATGCGTGGCTGATGAGATCATCAAGCGACTTGAGACGTGCAGTCGTGTCTTGTTGATCGGTAGATGCGTGAAGCCCCAAGGCGGCGAGGCCGCAAATCGCCCATAGGCCCGGCACTAGCAAGCGCCGAGCCCATTCTGAAATGGATGTCTTTGCTCGAACTCGCCCACCCGTCATCAGCGATTTGTTGCGGACGCTGACAAGACCGCCGTGTGTGTGTCCCATTTGACCCTTCCCGCGCATGAAAAAACCGCCTCCGCACGCGTTGCGCAGGCGTCTTACGGAGCGAGGGAAGACTTATTCGGTCAACTCATCCTTGCGCGTGATGGGGGAGCCGAGCGCCGGCAGCCTAGGTCGCCAAGCGCTTGCGGACCAGCGTGGCGCGGGTTCCGCGTATTCGAGTTGAGCTGCGGATGCAAACAAATGGTCGGCTTTGTCGCCATGGTCCGATGGCATCCAGGGCAAGCGCGACTCGCGATCTTGCTTGATCGTGGGCGTTGCGCCGGGACCGCAGTCGGCGCAGTCGGCGAGCATCTGTTGGCAGGATGGATCATCCTCATGGTCCGGCGCATGCGCGCCTGCGTGCGCGGCGTGCTGGTGTTCGGAATGTGGATCGCCGTGATGGACATGATGCACATGATGCGGCTTGTCATCGGAAGCGGTTTGGTGGCCCGCGTGCATCCCTGCAACCGCGCAGGTGCAGGCGATGTTCGCGAATAGTAGCGAGGCCGCCGCCAGCAAGCTTATGCGCGTTCCCAATCTCGTCATGTTGTGGAACATACGCCCTTTAGCGAATTGGGTCAATCTGTGCTCAAGGGTCTCGTGATAGCATTTGCTCCATAGCTAAAGCTGCTGGGGAACGTGCGAGTGGAAGAATTCGATGTCGTCATAGTTGGTGGTGGCCTTTCGGGGGTCGGTACTGCTTGTCATCTGCGCAGGCATTGTCCAAACAAGTCGTTTGTGATTCTCGAGGGTCGTGAATCGATCGGTGGCACTTGGGATCTCTTCCGTTATCCGGGCGTACGCTCGGACAGCGATATGCACACCCTTGGATTCAGCTTCAAACCTTGGAAGGAAGCGAAATCTATCGCAGACGGTCCGGCAATTCTCAATTACATCAAAGAGACGGCCGAGGAGTTCAATCTCACCCCGCATATCCGCTTTGGTCATCGCGTTACTGCGGCTTCTTGGGATACCGAGAGCGCATCTTGGCTGGTGGAGGCGACCTGTGCCGAGAGTGGTGAGAAGAGAACTGTTTGCGCCAATTTCCTCGCCATGTGCAGTGGCTATTACAACTACGAGGATTGGCACGACGCAAAATTCCAAGGCACCGAACGATTTGAAGGTCAGATAGTGCATCCCCAAGCTTGGCCCGACGACTTGAATTACGCTGGCAAGCGGGTGGTGGTCATAGGCAGTGGCGCCACCGCCATGACACTTGTGCCGGCCATGGCCGACGAGGGCGCGCGGGTCACCATGGTGCAGCGCTCCCCGACCTATGTGGTGTCGCGGCCGGACAAGGACTATATCGCCAACACCCTGCGCAAGATTCTCCCGGAGCGCGTCGCCTACGCCATCACGCGGTTCAAGAATATTCACCTGCAGAATTACTTCTACAACAATTGTCAGGTCAGACCGGACAAGGTGAAGGCCAGGCTGCTTGGCTGGGTGCGTGATCACCTCGGGCCCGACTACGATATCGACACTCATTTCACGCCGCGCTACAAGCCTTGGGAGCAGCGCATGTGCCTGATCCCCAACGCCGACCTTTTTCGTACCATAAAGTCTGGTGCGGTGGACTTGGTCACGGACACCATCGACTGCTTTACGAAAAAAGGCCTCTTGCTCACCTCGGGTCGCGAACTTGAAGCGGACCTCATCGTCACCGCAACGGGACTCAAGCTCCTTGTGCTCGGCGGCATCGAATTTCAGGTCGACGGCGAGGTTGTGGATTTTTCGCAGAGATTCACCTACAAGGGCATGATGTATTCGGACGTGCCGAACCTGGTGCAGACCTTCGGCTATATCAATGCGTCTTGGACGCTGCGATCAGACCTGACCGCTGAATACCTGTGCCGAGTGCTGAATCGCATGGATGAATTGGGAACGCGCCAATGCACGCCGAGGTTGCGTGAGGAAGATCGCAACATGCCGGAGCGTCCTTGGATCGAGAACTTCTCTTCTGGCTATATGCAGCGTTCCATGCACCTCTTTCCAAAGCAGAGCGACCGCGCGCCTTGGCACAATCCGCAGCGCTATGCGCTCGACAAGAAGATGATCAGGCGAGCGAAGCTCGAGGACGGGGCGCTGACGTTCGACAACCCTCATGTGGAACCGCAAATCGAATCGGACATGACGCCCACCCTAGCCAGCCAAAAGGCCGCCTAATAACCAAGACCAAACAAGCGAAACAGGGGAAAACTCCTCCTTGCGGGCGAGTGTTTGCTTGTTTCGCCTACGTCATTGTTGTTTGCGGGGAAGGGGCATTCACTCGACAACCGGCAGCGCGAGAAACGAGGCATGCTCCGCATCATGGAAGACCATCTGCTGGGCTTCGCGCGGGTCGCCAGCTTCACCAGGGGCGAGATTTGGCTTTGGAAACACGCAAGGGTAGGGGTGTACGTCAGATTTGTGAGATGAGGCTGTTTACAGGGAGGCGCGGCGTTCGCGGAAGTCGTCGAAGCGGTTGCCGATGACGGCGCAGCGCAGAGCGAGGATGTCGTTGGCGCCGTCGACGGACCAGTGCATGCCGCCGCGTTTGAGTCGTGCGCCGACGATGTTCCTGCGGGCGCCCTCGACGATGCCGTTGGAGACGCACAGTACCATGGCGCGGAACTCCGGATAGCGCATGCGGTCGCGGTTGCGGGAGAAGTAGTCGCGGTCCCTGCGCGCCGCCTCGCAGGCGCGGGCGTGCCGGTTGAGTTCGGCGATCAGTTCGTCGAGTTCCCCCCGGTCGAGCTGGTCGCGGCGCAGTTTGCCCTAGGCGGCGGCGAGTTCGGAGTCGGTGCCGTGGATGGCCTTCGCCGTCTCGAACAGGTGCTGCTTGGCGTGGAAGATGTCGACGATCCGGACGGCGCCGGGGAAGTGCTCGTCGGCGATGTTCCGGATCCACGCGGCGCCGTCGCCGAGCATCACCCGGCGGGGCGCGGTGTCGAAGCCGCGCCGCCTTGCCCCGCGCAGCGCGCGTAGCGCGAAGGGCGACGGTTCGGCATCGGTGTCGCGGAAGGCGGCGGTCTCGATGGCGGCGCTGTAGCTTGCGGAGTCAGGGTCGCGGACCGGGGCGCCGTGCTTGTCGCGGGACTCGGCCGGCCAGACCGTGGCAAGCTTCGCCTCGCGGGTCCCGGCGGAGCCGTCGGGCCGCTTCCCGCTCCGGCCCGCGGTCTCGGATTTGCGCACCGGTACGCCGGTGCCGTCCACGCCGAGGTGGAGAGTTGGGGCCCGGTTCGGCTCCGGCTCGACCACGCGGCGGTCGTCCTCCGCAGCCCGCCTCCCCGGTGCCTCCGCGTGGCGCTCCACGGACTTCGGGCCGATGTCCAGCCCTGCAAGTTCGCGCGGCAGCTCCAGTTCGCCGAGCGCCGTGCTGAAGGTCTTGCGCCGATGCCGCGTGTGTCGCGCCTCCACTCCGCAGCCGCACGGCAGGCGGGCACCCTTCGCATCGGAGCGGTCGGCGTTCAGGCGCGCCGCGACCGCCCCGCCCATGATCTCCAGCGCCACGCGACATGCCGACGTCTCAACCGCCTCGAAATCGATGTCTCCCGGCGCACCATCTCCGATCAGCCCCGCCGCCTCGGCGACGAGCTCCGCCTCGATCGCGGATTCGAGCGCCCCCTTTTTGCCGACGGTTCCGGCAGGTCCCGCTCCAGCCGCTCCTGGCACAGTCGCTCGCTCACCTCGATCAGCTCCGCCGTCAGTTCGCGCAGCCGCCCGCACTCCGCGATCTGCGCGCGCGTCCGCGCCACCGCGCCCTCCGGGATCGAGCGCGTCAGCGGCCTGCCGCCGACCCGCGCCGTGACCACCCAGCGCGGACCGTGCCCGGGGGCGTCCGGGCGGGCGCAGTGGCAGCCCGGCTTGCCGCACCTCCGGTAGCGCTCGAACAGGGACCCCGGCCGCAGGTCGCCGATCGTCGCCAGCGCCCGGCGGATCTCGTCGCGGCGGGTTCTCAATCCCTCCAGTTCGGTGTTCGTCAACATGACCGCCTCCTTCAAGGCGAACGCGGGCTGGCATTATCTCATGATGCCAGAAACGCCCGCAAACCACCGCGCATGAATGAGCTTCTCGCGATTCTCACAATTCTGACGTACACCCTCCTTCTGGATTTGTTTCCTCCCACGGTCTAATATCACACATTGTTGAACGGCACTCGCGTTACGTCGCTCAGTTGCCAGCGACACCTGCCCTGTGGTGTGACAGCTCGGAGAGAAGGCATCTTCACAGTTTCTCTGTTGGCGTTCTTGTGTCCTAGGGGGTGTTAACACTATCGCAGTGCCTCGACGATGAGCGCGAAGACGATGAAGCCGGGGAACATGACGTCGAGCTTCTCGAAGCGGGAGAAGATGCGCCGGAAGCCCTTGAGGCGCCGGAAGAGCCGCTCGACCTCGTTGCGCCGCTTGTACAGCTCCCGGTTGTACTCCCAGGGATCGACGCGGCTGCTCTTCGGCGGGACGACGGGGTCGAAGCCGAGGTCGGGGGCCAGCTGGCGGGTGGCGTTGTCCTCGCAGGCCTTGTCCATGACGAGCGCCGGGGCGTTGGCGGGCCTCTCCGGTTGGCTCATGAGCCCGCGGCCCTCCGGGGCGTCGTGCGCGTTGCCGGGGGAGAGGGCGAAGGCGACCGCCGTTCGGGCATCCGCGGCAACCATATGAATTTTGGTGTTCCATCCGCCGCCGGACTTGCCGATGGACTGCGCGCCGTTTTTTTTCGGGCCCCCGTGCCGTCCGGGTGCACCTTGACGCTGGTGCTGTCCAGGCCGAGCGCCTCGACCCTGATGCGCACCAGCTGGTCCCGCTGGAGCTGCTCGAACACCCGGTCCAGCACGCCGCCCCCGGCCCAGCGGCTCATCCGCGTGTAGATCGTGTGCCAGTTGCCGAACCGCGCCGGCAGGCCGCGCCACTTGCAGCCGTGCTCGGCCACGTGGAGGATTGCGTTGACGACCTGCAGGTTCGACACCTTGACGTTTCCCCGCTGCTTCGGAAGCAGGGGGGCGATCCGCTCGAATTGTGCCTCCGTGATTTCCATGCGCTTGACAACCCTCCACTTTTCCGGCAAAAGACAACGAAACGAAGGATACCATGATATCCCCAATTAGTGTGAACAGGCCCTAGTTCAAACACATGTGAGACTCCGGCAGCCTTGGAAGGACTGACCGGTCTCTTCCGGGGATGAGCCGACGATCCGCCCACGCGAAGGGCCCTTCGCGTGGGCGGATCGCCGGTCGCGCCGGAACCCCCCGATGCCGCGCATGCGCGGCATCGGGGCGGCGGTTCGGATACCCTTGGTTTTCCACAATCAAAAGGATCACCGAACCATGCAATTCTATTCCAAGCGACACCTCTCCCACCGCGCCATCCAGGTCGACGAGTCCACGCCCCCGGACGCGCTCGACCGACTCCGCAGGATCGAGACGTACGACCGGCTCCGCTCCGAGGGCTGCTCGGAGGCCACCGCCCTCGAGGCCGTCGGCTGGTCCAGGGCGAACCTGCACCGCTGGAAGCGGCGCCGGCGGGAAGGCGGACCCGCCGGGCTGGCCGCGAAGAGCCGCAGGCCGCGCTCGTCCCGCGGGCGCGAATGGTCGCGCGGCGACGAGTGGGCGGTCTGGAACATGCGCCGCGAGCACCCCTTCATGGGCAAGGCGAGGCTGCGCGTCATGCTCGCCCGCGACGGCACCCGGCTGTCCGAGTCCACCATCGGCCGGATCCTCAAGAAGGGATTGCGACTCGGGCACATGCAACCCTGTGCCTTCCTCCGCGGACGGGCCGCGCCGAAGCGGCGCCGCGACTTCTCCGGCGGCCACGCCGCGCGCCTCCCCTCCGGCATGCGCGCCTCCGCGCCCGGCGAGCTCGTCCGGATCGACCACATGTCCGTCTCCCGCGACGGACAGACCCCCGAGGAATTCCGCGCCGTCTGCCCGGCCGCCAAGCCCGTGTTCCGCCTCGTCTTCTCCCGCGCCACCGCCCGCAACGCCCGCCGATTCCTCGAAGCGCTGCTCGCCGAGCACCCCTGGATCAAGTCCATCCAGGTCGACGGCGGCTCCGAGTTCATGGCCGAGTTCGAAACCGCATGCCGCGACCTCGAGCTCCCACTCTTCGTCCTCCCTCCAAGATCCCCAAAGCCCGACGGCTGCGTCGAGCGCGCCAACGACTCCTCCAGGACCGAATTCCGGGCCCTCTACTCCGGCGAACCCGCCGTCGCCGAGGCCGCGCCCGCCCTCGCCAAATTCCAACACTTCCACAACACCGTCAGACCACACATGTCTCTGGACTGGAAGACTCCTTTCGAGTACCTTTCTTCTGCCTTGGGACTCCCCGCCCAGTCTCATATGTGTTGAACCAGCACATCTTGTTGACGCGAATCCAAGATGATGAGATCATCCCCCTACTCTTCAACCATTGCTAATTTAGGAGTTGCAATCACTTGCACGCACTGTGTTTAACATTAGTAGTATTGCTCGTCGGCCTGTTTTTGCTTGATAGCGCAGAGGCACAGGTTCGAGTTCCGTATCCTGGCTGCTACGACTATCATGGTTGTGGCGTTGACGAAATGTCCGATGCCGAGTACAGGAACATTTGGCAACAATATGGGTTTAGCACACCACCCACTCAATATGGACATCTTGGTGACGGATCGAGGTACTACGTAATCCACGGCACATTGTATATTGAGGAATTCAATGGCAATCTAACCAATTTGGAGGGTTTGGGTTGCGCTGCTTGGGGTGCCATATATCCCATGTTGGGAGCCTTTGGTGGAATGGGAGGAAGTATATGGGGTGCTGCGTTCGGAGTGGCCATTGCCGGTAAGTGCATGCAGCTTCAGGCCCAGTTTGAGGGCGACGAAGATGATTCAGAGATAACCGAGCATTGAATTCGATCATGAGCATCAAGGTTTTCTCACATGTCGTCCTTTGGGCCACAATCGCAGTTTCCATTGTCGTTTGGATTGTTTTCAGAGACTCCCTCGGGAGCATCACGAAAGAAGTCGTGCTCTATTATCTAGGGGTACTAATCACCGGCTTAACCGTCAGATTCGGCGGCGAGTACTTCTTGAGAAGGTTCTTGCCTTCTGCGTTAGATGTTCAGTCCAATGTTGTGCGATGTTTGGCCCAGTCCATTGGAGTGGGCATGTTCATCGTCGTTGCGCTTGCTGGCTCCATCCACCTGCATTCACCTGAGCTGTGGAAGTACACGGAGTGGCTACTCCCGATGACCTTTCTATTGAACACGGGCGCTGTGTTCCTTGCCTTGCTTTTGCGGGCTCGGCTAGCAGTAAAGCGTAATCTGTAGTCCGTTCACAACGACAATCGTGGTGGGGTTGATTTAGCACCCCCAATCACCAATCGAGGTGCATCTTTGCGAGTTCTTCGCAGAGGTGCACCAGGAAACGACCTGCTTCTGCTCCGTCGATCACCCGGTGGTCATAGCTAAGTACTTTAGCTCGGAAGTTCGGTGACGTATAGCATGAGGCGGCCTCATGCGGCCAGTTTGAGTGGTGGTTGCGCCGCGTTGACGCGGTTGAGCACATTGCGGAGGTTCTTTCGGGTGAATTTCCAATCAAAGGGCTTGGCGACCTGCCCGTAGTAGCGTTTGAAGTCGCGCAGGCGGCGCTCGACCTGTTCGAGGTCCGTAAAGTCATTGGGGGTGAGCACCTTCCGCTGGACGATCGAGAAGTAGACCTCGACCTGGTTGAGCCAGCTGGCGTGCACCGGGGTGTGGACCACATGGGCGTTCGGCCATTGGTGCCGGAAGCGCTCGACGCACGGCCGTCCGCGGTGGACGGAGGCGTTGCCCACGATCCAGATTGTCGCTCTACAGAAGGTGCCTGCGCCTGACGAAGAGTGGCGATGCGCGCATCGACCGCGCCAGTGTCAGGACGTCGGAGCGGCTCGACGGGAAGTTCGTGGTGCACGGCAACGACGACACGCTGACGGCCTAGGACATGGCGCTGGGATACAAGCAGCTGTGCCGCGTTGAGCAGTCCTGGCGGCAGCTCAAGAGCGAGCTTCGCCTGCGCCCGGTGTTCCACCGGGTTGGGTGCCGCATCCGCGCCCACATCGCCCTGAGCGTCATCGCGCTGCTGCTCGATCGTGTGGCGGAACACGTCTGCCGGGACACTTGGCGGAACATCCGCGACGACCTCCGGCAAATAAAACTTGTTCAATTGTTGGGGCCGAACGGGACCCTCTGGCAGACGACCGAACCCCGTCAGACCGCTGCCAAGCGATTGAAATCATTGAAAATAGAGCCACCTCCGCCCATCCTCAAACTTGGCTGACCGCCTAGTGACACGGGTGTTCCCCGGAACGCCGTATCTCCTTGTTTTATCTTCTAAAAATGAATTCTAGTGTGCTGTGTCATCAATAGATAGAATTAAGGGTCGTCGGCTTGAAGTTCGGCGAGCCGTTCGCGGGCACGCTTGATTTTCGCCAGGATGTCCTCGCCGCTGGCGGTCCACTTGTATGGCCTTGGGTCCGCGTCGTGCTCCGCCAAGTGGCGCACGATCTCGCGCCGCAGGTGGGCGACGCTGGTGAAGCTGCCCCGGCGTATCGAGATGGTCAGGTCGGAGAAGAACCGCTCGACGAGGTTGAGCCAGGAGCTCGATGTCGGCGTGAAGTGCATTTCGAACCTGGGGTGCCGCTCCAGCCACGCCTTCACGTTCGCGTGCCTGTGGGTGGCGCAGTTGTCGGCGATGACATGGATGGCCAGCGCCTTCGGGACCTCGCGGTCGATCTGCCTGAGGAAGCGCAGCCACTCGACGTGCGTATGCCTGGCCTCCAGGCGCCTGATCAGCTTGCCGTCGAGGTAGTTCATCGCCGCGAACAGCGTGATGGTGCCGTGCCGGACGTAGTCGTGCGTCTCCGTGCGCATGTGCCCGATGCCCAGCGGCAGCCCCGGCTGTGTCCGCTCCAGCGCCTGTATCTGCGTCTTCTCGTCGCAGCACAGCACCACCGACCTCTCCGGCGGGTCGAGGTACAGCCCGACGACATCCCAGAACTTGGCCTCGAACCGGGGGTCGCCCGAGACCTTGAACGTCCGCCTCAGGTGCGGTTTGAGGCCGTGCCCCCGCCAGATGCGGCCGACGCTCGATGCCGATATCCCGACCTCGTCCGCGGTCGTGCGCGTGCTGCGCCGCCGGACCCCCGGCGCACGCTTCCCGGCCTTCTCCAACACCCGTTCCACGACCGATGCCGGGATGCTCCCCTTCCGGCCCCTCCCGGGACGGTCCGCGAGGCCGTGCAGGCCCTCCCTCTCGAACCGCTGGGACCACTTGTTGACGGTCGCTATGGACGCGCCCACCCTGCGCGACACATCCGCCTGCCCCATCCCCCGGGCGCGCAGCAGCACGATGCGCGCCCGCAGCACGTCCCGCGACGGCGTCGTCCCCGCGCGCAGTCGCCGACGAAGCTCCTCTTCCTCCTCCCTCGTGAGTTCGACCAGCGAGACCGGGCGTCCACGCATGCTTCCATTCGCCACCTGTTCCTGTCCGCACGCACATTACCACGAAATCATATTTAATTCTATCTATTTATGACGCAGCACACTAGTATCTATGAACTGTCAAACCCAAGTCGGACGATTTGAGCAACAGGATAGGCTTGTGTGGAAACTGCAATGGGAGGAAGGGTGCGAAGGCTTGGGACGTGTTTCTGGACGGGGAGAGGGCGAAGCGGCCGCATCCGGTCAGGTAGGGGGCCAAAAGTGCTGTTTCAACCCAAGTATACAATTCCCCTTCTTGACCAAGAGTCCACATAGGTCCGGGTCTGTTCGGTAATCCGTGACCCTGCCCATGTCGCCAAAGAACTGACCTCGCTGTAACTGCCAAAGTCCGTGCGCGCAATTTCCTCGTAGGAAAGATCGGACATGATCTCTCGCAGATGCTCCACACCATCATAGGCGACGCACATGGCACCGGCCGTGAATCTCGCGATGCCTCCAGACTCTTCTTCCGGTGCTCGCTCAAGCATGACAACCGACGCGTCAGCATCGCTTGCGGCCATGGCTGCGGCGTATGCGGCGTTACCCGCGCCTACGATGATGACATTCGCTTGCTTGGTCATGGCTTGCGCGACAGGTGAAAAGGAGCGAACAGGTTGGGAATTGTGCGCATTCAACTGCGAAATTCTCTGCGTCGCTCGTTCCGTGAAAGAGGCTGCGCCGGGTGACTTGTTTGCCTTTAGGGCACCAGCGTCATTTCTTCGACCAATGCATTGGCACCGTCGACGAATTCCATGACCCACAGCATGTAGCGCGAATCCACGTGGATGGTGCGCGTGATGCTGGGGTCGAAGTCCCAATCGGAATTGACGCTTTCGATGGTGCCGTCGAATAATAGGCCGACCAGTTCGCCGCGCGCGTTCAGGGTCGGCGAGCCGGAGTTTCCGCCGGTCGAATCGAGGTCGGAAAGGAAGTTGACGGGTACCGAATCCAGGGATTCAAGCTCGTAGCCGCCATAGTATCCGGCGCGGATTTGGTCGAGTTGGGTGCTCGGTGCATCAAATGGATGCTCCCCGGTATGCTTCTTGAGGATGCCTTCGAGCCGCGTGAAAGGTTCATAGATGAGGCCGTCCTCGGGCGAGCCGCCCATGACCTGCCCGAAGGTCACGCGAAGCGTCGAATTGGCATCGGGATAGGCCGTATGCCCCATGGACTGCTGCCAAGCGATGATGGCTTGCATGTAGCGAGGACGCAGCTCGCTACCGCGCCCGGCGCGCTCTTTGGCGGCCGCTTCCCGTTCGATCTGGGTCGGGTAGAGGGCGACAGCGAGGCGCATGAAGGGATCTTGGCTCGATTCCAAGTCTTGAGCGGTTGCGTCCATGAGCGAAAGTCGGACTTCGAGTTGGTCCAATTGGGTTCCCTCGTAGTAGCTGCCCAAGCGCTCCGAGAGCGCGTCTTCATCCATCGCGCTCTCCAAACTCATCGCCGAATCCAAGGCCGCCACGCGCAATTCCTCAGGTTGGGCGAGATAGGCGGAGAGGAAATACTGCCATTCCGCTTTATCCACGTCAGCGTGGTAGCGGCGATCAATGCGATTCAAGCGCTCACGAAAGAAGCTCATGTCACGTTCTTGGTAGCCGGGTTCTCGCTCCTTGTCGGGCTTCTGCCGTTCGTGCGCGAGTCGATACAGTCGTTGCGCCACGCCCAACAATTGCGAGCCCATGGCGCGCTCGAACCAATAGCTCCGCTGTTGCTCTGCGGCTGTTTCCTCGGCGAGATCGTCGAGCCCGGTGGTCGCTTCGGCAAGCGCTGCGCGGCTTGTCGAGGCGTCGATCCACTGCGCGAGGCGTGTATCGCGCCCAGCGCGACGTGCCACCAGACCGTTCTTCCTCGCGCCTTCGATCTGTCCTTGCAGGTTCTTCAGATAGTTGTTCAAACCGGCGAGCCTTGATGCGTAGCGGATGCGCGCATCACTACCTTCGGGCGCGGCCGATTCTATGACCGATATCCAATCTGAGAATAGCTTGACGGATTGCGGATAGCTCCATTCGAAGGTGTGTTCGACACTCGCATGGCGCGCGTAGCGGGCAGTGGAGCCGGGATATCCGAGCGCCATGACAAAGTCGCCGGCCTCAAGGCCTGCCCTTGAAACCTTGAGAAAGTGCGGAGGTGCAAAGGGCTGATTGTCGGGCGAATAGTCTGCCGGCAGTCCTTCGGGAGACACATAGGCGCGATAGAAGGCGAAATCTCCCGTGTGTCGAGGCCACTGCCAGTTATCCACGTCTCCACCGTAGCCGCCAATCGATTCGGCCGGCGAGTAGGCGATGCGCACGTCGCGAATTTCGAGACGCTTTATGAGCCGGTACTCAAGTCCGCCAAAGAAAGCGGGGACTTGGCAGCGATGGCCAGCATCGGCCTCGCACTCGCTGATGAGCGCCTTCTGGCGCTGCTCGATCAAGTCGAAGCGTTCTCTTGGAGACAGGCCCGAATCAAGATCGCCGGTGATGCGGTCGGTGACATCTTCCACCGCAAGGGTGACATAGACGCGCGTTCCAGGCGCGGCGCGAAGCTCGTCGCCTGGTGTTGCGGCAAGGAAGCCGTCCTCAAGGTAGTTGTGTTCCGGCGTTGAGTTGTATTGCACCGAACCTCTGGCGCAATGGTGGTTGGTGACCACTAATCCCCTCGGCGAGACAAAGGAGGCCGTGCAGCCGCCGAGCGAAATCACGGCACCCATGGGGAAGTCGGTCAATCGTGTCAGTGATGTCGCATCCAATTCGAGGCCAGCGCGCTGAAGCTCATCCGCCATCGCAGGAAGTTGCTTCGGCGTGAACATCCCCTCGACGGCGTAGGCGGCTCCGGTCAATAGAACCGTTGCGAGGCACGAGGCGATGCGGAGAAGGGCATGCGGAAACTGAGGTTCTTTCATCTTTGTTTACCTAAGTGAGGGCAAGGATTCGCGGCAAGCCCGCGAGGGTGCCTATTGTCGCGCATTCGCTGAGGTGATTCGCGTTTCTTGTCTTGTTGAGGCGCATTCAAATAGAATACCAAGGTGTCTTTGAGTGCCTTCTTGCCGATGGTGGCAATGGTGAAAGTGAATCGAACGAGCGCCGAGCGTGCCACCTACGAGGATGTCCTCAAGGTACCGGCGCACATGGTCGCCGAGGTGATCGATGGGGTTCTCCATACCTTTCCGAGACCTGCCACACCCCACGCAAGGGCGAGTTCCGGGCTTGGCATGCGGCTTGGCACACCCTTCGACCACGGCGAGGGCGGACCAGGTGGTTGGTGGATTCTTGATGAACCTGAACTCCATCTTGGCGAGCAGATTCTGGTGCCGGATCTGGCGGGCTGGCGGCGTGAGCGTGTCCCAAGGATCCCCAACGCGGCCTACTGGACGATCACTCCAGATTGGCTGTGCGAAGTCCTCTCTCCAGGTACGCGCGCAACGGACTTGGGGGCAAAGCGCAGGATCTACGCCGGTCATGGCGTTTCCCATATGTGGTTGATCGACCCAGCAGAGCGCAGTTTGGAAGCCTTTGAACTGCGTGGCGGCGATTGGGTGTCGCTGGCGCGGCGCATCGAAAACCAGCCGGTGTCCCTACCACCCTTTGAAGCGGTCAGTTTTCCACTTGGCGTGCTATGGATAGACGCAGATCAGCCGCGTCTGCACAGACGCCATCCGCGCATCCACGACGGACAAAGCGCCACCGCTGATGCTGTGTAGCTCCTGTATACCAGATCGCTTGGAGATTGTTGCACGGCACCCTCGAAGTCCTTGATGCGCGCCGGAAGGTCGGCAATCGCGTGTTGGAGGCATCCTGCCGCAACGCCTCATTTTGCTGAAGCCTCGGGGATGACTTCCGGTCATCTCGTGCTCGCCGGGCGTCGCGGTGCGTCGCCTGCCTCGGCGAGCACTCTTGCGCCCATTGCGGAGCAGTGCTTCACAGTTTACTTAGCGCCCAAGCCCGAAACTCAATGAGATCGGTGAGATCTTCTGCAATTGCGCGATAGGTTATGCGGTGATCAATGTTTACGTACTCGTGAACCAATATGTTTCGAAATCCCGCCCAGGCGCGCAATCTTTCGGCCAAAGACGCATCAATCTCACCGCTTTCTTCGAGAACTGAAAAGGTGTCACGATTTGATTCGGGCGTGCGAAGCGACTGGGACGCAATCCAATGATTTGCAATATCTAAGGCGGCTTCCATGGCGAGGTGGAGATAACGTTCCGCAAGATCGTGAACGGAAGAAGTCGCGACAAAATCCGCTTCGGAAGCCTTGCCGAGGTGCTCCACTCGCTCAAGGTAGATTTCGAAGGCGTCGAGCCTCCTTGAGAATATCTCCCGATCCACCATTGTTTCTTCTCCTATTCTTTAGACGCATGATGCGCTGGCTCCGGTGTTCAGTCAGGCGGGGTTCCATGTCGCAGAAGTCGCGAATAGTGTGAAACGCGAATTGAATGCGCTCGACTTCGTCGCGGGCGTAGAGCATGAGACCGTCTCTCAATACCCTGTGGCACAGCAAAATCGGTGCGTTGTTGAGCAGCACTATGTCGAGCAGAGTGCTGGAGATTTCTCCGCTGAGTTCGCCGACGAGCCTGCGAAGCGTACTCTTGATTTCGCCGGGGTCGTCAGCAAGTTGTTCGTCAACGAGCACCGCGACATCCAAGTCGCTGGTTGCACGGGCAGAGCCACTCGCTCGGCTTCCGAACAGGTACGCGAGCCGCACTTCGGGCAGGGCGGAGAGACGCCCAGTGAGCAACTCGATGTAGTTCGATGGCAAACTCTGGCTCAATTGCGGGCGATGATGACCTTGGATGTTCCAAGTGTAGCATTGCCCCCGGTGTTCCCCCCAATTCTCGCGCGCCCAGCTCCGTCCGGCTAAGCGTGCTCTTCCCGACCAGCGCCCCGTCCATCCTGCCCGCCGCGCAGCGGCGAATCCAAGCAGCAGTAAGCCGCCGTTGGACGTGAGCGTGCCGCCGCTGAAGTCCGCCTCGACCTGCGGTCCGCGCATCCATGACGCAGAGAGCGCGACTGCCGATTCCGCTTAGCTCCTGTATCCCAGATCGCTTGCAGATTGTTGCACGGCACTCTCGAAGTCCTTGATGCGCGCCGGAAGATCGGCAATCGGTAGCATCTCATCGAGTCGTTTTGTGATCTTCGCGGTGACGCCTTGGCCTTCTGCCATTCGTACCAGCGTCCCCGCTTCACCTTCCGCCACTTGGCCCTTCCTCCAGATGTTGAAGACAACCTCATGTGGACAAATGCCAAGACAGAGAAGGTGGATGTAATCTCTGTCCAATCGCACGTGATTGAACTGAAAAGTGTTGTTTGCGCCCAATGAGGCTGTCTTCACTTCACACTTCCAGCCCTCAATAAACATGTCGGTTTTTGCGGTGCGGCTTCCCTTGTCAACCTGCAGCCCAAAGCCTTCAAGATAGCGGCGGACGAACTCTTCACCGATTTCACCACGATTGGTGTTGCCGAGCGCACGATACCCTTCCAATGGCGAACCGGTCCATATGGATTGGGGCGTGTTTTCTGCAATGATCCTCGCCAGAAGATCCACAGGATTCATTGTGGTGGTTCCCAACGGCCTGTGCTCGCCCCTTTTTTCCAAAACACAAGAAAGTATGAGTGATTCTTTCGTGCATGTACCTGACGCTTGGTGCGGCTTACTCCGGGCCGGTTGTTTCGCATTACCACGAACAGATCTTCTGCCACAAATTTCATTTCTTGGTAGGAGAGGACAATCTCAACGTGGGTGAGTCTTTGTCTGTTTGAACACACTTCATCTTGGCACTTCACGATCAGTATTCCGCGCTCGCGCAGAACACGATGTGCTTCCTTTCCCGCTGCCTCGTAAAGATCAAGGACGGCTTCATGGTATTTGCTTTGTGTTTGCGCGCCAGATCCGTTGTTTCTGTAGTGCTGTTCGAACGCGTTATGGGTCGTATGCGCGGTGCCTCCAGGGCTGTGCATGTATGGCGGGTCCAGCACGACGCAGTCGACTGAGCCGTCCTGATAGGGCAAGTCCCGGCAATCGGTGCCCGTCAGCAAATCAGTAGCGAGGAGTTGATAACGCTGTTTGGGGATGTTTTTCCAAAACGCTCCCTTTCCAAACGTTACGTCGGCCACCTTGCTCCCGGGTTTCACATAGAGTTCCAGAATTCGAGGAAACACGCTGGCGTTGCTATCCATATAGGCGCTCAGCACGAGATCATTTCTGGGAGTGCCGAATCGTACCTTTCGAGAGGCTTTTTCTCTCTGGAATAACGACGTTTGAGGCATTTACTCAGTGTACCAACATACAGGCGTTTGGGCGAGATCTGAATCGAGCGCTTGCAAGGAACATATTGTCCAACGCCATCGCCGATGGCGGCAATGGTGCATTGGAGGCATGCTGCCCCAACCCCGCACCTTGCTGAGGACGCCAAGATGACGTTCCAAGTGTGGCATTGCCCCCGGTGTTTCCCCCAATTTTCGCGAGCCCCTTCAATGGCGATGTTATGGCAGCGTCGTTTCCCCCATGAGGAATCGGTCGATCTCGCGGGCGGCTTCGCGGCCTTCGTTGATGGCGCGCACAACCAGCGATTGACCGCGTCGGCAGTCTCCTGCCGCGAACACCCCTTCCACACTGGTGGCGTATTTGCCGTATTCGGCGGCGTAGTTCGAGCGGGCGTCGTATTCGATGCCGAGCGGGTCGGACACTTGATGTTCTGGGCCGAGGAATCCCATGGAGAGGAACACGAGGTCGGCTTTCCATTCGCGTTCGCTGCCGGGCACCTCATTGAACTTGCCGTCCTTGAGTTCTACGTCCACCGTGTGTATGCCGCCCAAGCGACCACTGCCGTTGGCGACGAAGGATTTTGAGGAGATGGAATAAACCCGAGGATCTTGGCCGAACTTGTTGGCACTCTCCTCGTGGCCATAGTCGACGCGGAAGATGCGCGGCCAGGTTGGCCAAGGATTGTTGTCCGCTCGATCATCGGGCGGCCTTGGGAAGAGCTCGAAATTGGTCAAGCTCCGGCAGGCTTGGCGAAGCGAAGTGCCGATGCAGTCGGTGCCTGTATCGCCGCCGCCGATGACGATGACATCCTTGTCCTTGGCGAGAATCTCCGGGGTTTCGCCGTCGAGCAGGCACTGCGTACTTTCGGTCAGAAACTCCATGGCGAAGTGAACGCCCGGGAGACCCCGACCTTCAATCGGCAGATCGCGCGGCAGCGTCGCGCCCGTTGCGAGCAAAAGCGCGTCGTGATTCGCTTTCAATTCAAGCGAGCTGATCGACCCCTTGCCTCCATCGCCGACAGGCGTACTGGTGATGAATTCCACCCCCTCGGCGCGTAAGAGGTCGACGCGTCGATCGACGATTCCCTTATTGAGCTTCATATTGGGGATGCCGTACATCAGCAGTCCACCTATGCGGTCGGCGCGTTCATAGACGGTCACTTGGTGACCGGCGGAGTTGAGCTGCGCCGCAGCGGCGAGGCCGGCCGGACCAGACCCGATGACCGCCACGCGCTTGCCGGAGCGGTGCTCTGGAGGCTCGGGCTTCACCCAGCCTTCTGCAAAGCCCCGGTCGATGATCGCCATTTCGATATTCTTGATGGTCACGGCGGGGTCGGTGATACCCAGCACGCAGGCGCCCTCGCAGGGCGCAGGGCAAACACGCCCCGTGAACTCCGGGAAATTGTTGGTCTTGTGTAGGCGATCGAGCGCCTCTCTCCAGCGTTCCTGGTAGACGAGATCGTTCCACTCGGGAATCAGGTTGTCGATCGGGCATCCGTCTTCGGACTGACAGAAGGGCACGCCGCAATCCATGCACCTTGCGCCTTGCGTCTTGAGGCGCGGCGCATCATGCGGCGTATAGATCTCGTCGAAATCGAGCAGGCGCTTGGTCGCATCCCGATAGGGCGCCGCCTGACGAGTGAACTCCTTGAATCCGGTTGTCTTACCCACGACGGTGCGGCCTATCGGAATTAGGCGACTGCTGCGACGCTGCGGCTCGTCGGCGCTTCTGCTTCTGCCCGCGCACGCTCCGCGAGCACACGCTTGTAGTCGCTGGGCATCACCTTGACGAACTGCGTGAGGGATTGCTCCCAGTTGGCGAGCACCCGTTCGGCGACTTCGGATCCCGTGTATTCGCCGTGGCGCGAAATGACATCACGAAGCCAAGCGCGTTCTTCCTCCTCTTCAAGCATCTCAAGTTCAACCATTTCCATGTTGCAGCGCTGCGGGAAGACACCTTGCGGGTCGAGCACATAGGCGATGCCGCCCGACATGCCAGCCGCAAAATTGATCCCGGTCTCACCGAGAATCACCACGCGCCCGCCGGTCATATACTCGCAGCCGTGATCTCCGACACCTTCGACGATCGCCGTTGCCCCGCTGTTCCTGACGCCGAAGCGTTCTGCGGCAATGCCGCGAAAGAAACATTCGCCACTGGTGGCGCCGTAGAGCACGACATTGCCGATGAGCACGTTGTCTTCCGCCTTGAAGCGTGACACCTTGGGCGGATAGATGATGATCCGGCCTCCGGACAGGCCCTTGCCCACGTAGTCGTTCGCATCGCCTTCAACCTCCAGGGTTACGCCTCCGGCCAGCCAGGCGCCAAAGCTCTGCCCGGCGCTGCCGTTGAACTTGAAGTGAATGGTATCGTCGGGGAGCATCTCCGCGCCGAGATCGTTGATGATGCGATTCGAGAGCATGCCGCCCACCACGCGGTTGGTGTTTTTGATCGGAAGCTCTTTGTACAGCTTGGTGCCTTGCCTGAGTGAAGGCTTGGCAAGTTCCATCAACTGATTATCCAGTGCGAGCTCCAGGTCGTGATTCTGCTCGTGCCGGCAGTAGACACCGAGACAATCCCGAGGTTCGGGCGCCGGTGTCAAGAGCAGGGCAAGATCAATGTCCTTGGCCTTCCAATGATCGGCCATGGGAGCTGGTTTCAGGGCATCCACGCGCCCAATCATGTCATTGACGCTGCGAAAACCGACTTCGGCCATGATCAGCCGCAGCTCCTTCGCCACCATGAAGAAATAGTTCACCACCTGTTCCGGAGCGCCATTGAACTTTGTGCGCAGGTCCGGATCTTGGGTTGCGATGCCCACCGGGCAGGTGTTGAGATGGCACTTGCGCATCATGATGCAACCCAAGGCGATCAATGGCGCGGTCGCGAACCCGAATTCTTCCGCGCCCAGCATGGCGGCCACGGCCACATCGCGCCCAGTCTTGAGTTGTCCATCGGTTTGCAGCACTACGCGCGAGCGCAGATTGTTCATTACCAGCGTCTGGTGTGTCTCGGCGATACCGAGTTCCCACGGGACGCCCGCGTGCTTGATGGAGGTCAGCGGCGAGGCGCCCGTACCGCCCGTGTCCCCGGCAATAACCAAGTGATCGGCGCGCGCCTTGGTGACACCCGCCGCTACCGTGCCAACCCCGATTTCGGCACCCAGTTTGACGCTCACCCGCGCCTTGGGGTTGGAGTTCTTGAGGTCATGAATGAGCTGCGCCATATCTTCAATCGAATAGATGTCGTGATGTGGCGGTGGACTGATGAGCCCGACGCCGGGCGTTGAATGTCGAATACGGGCGATGTAGTTGTCCACCTTACGACCGGGCAATTCCCCGCCCTCTCCGGGCTTGGCGCCCTGCACGATCTTGATCTGCAGTTCGTCCGAGTTGCTCAGATAGTTGATGGTGACCCCGAATCTGCCACTCGCCACCTGCTTGATGGCGGAGCGCTTGGAGTCCCCGCTGGCAAGCGGAATGAACCGATTCGGGTCTTCGCCGCCTTCTCCCGTGTTCGACTTGCCGCCGATCCGATTCATGGCGAGCGCGAGGGTTTCATGGGCTTCTTGGGAAATCGAACCGAAGCTCATGGCGCCGGTGGCGAAGCGTTTGACGATCTCGGCTTCGGCTTCCACCTCGTCAAGCGGAATCGGGTCGCCAACCGGCTGAAATTCGAGCAGGCCGCGCAAGGAAGCCCTGCGCGTGTTCTCCTTGTTGACTTGGCGCGCGAATCGCCAGTAGGCATCCTCCGAGTTGGTGCGCGCGGCCACCTGAAGATTGCCTATGGTGCTCGGATCCCACATGTGCGCATCGCCGCCGGCGCGCCAATGAAAATCTCCGGGATTGGGCAATTCCTTGGCAAGTCCGCTGCTGCCATTGGGATAGCCGACGGCGTGACGACGCTCCATCTCGGTGGCGAGCACGCCGAAGCCGATGCCTTCCACGCGGCTGGCCGTACCGGCAAAGCAGCGCTCCATGAGTTCCGAGCCTAGGCCAACCGCCTCAAAAATCTGTGCGCCCTTGTAGGACTGAAGGGTCGATATGCCCATCTTGGCCAAGACCTTGAGCATCCCCTTGGCCACGCCCTTGCGATAAGCCTTGACCACGTCATCTTCGCTACTGATGTGCGCGCAATCATCGAGCAGTCCGGAGCGACGCGAGTACATCAATGCTTCGAACGCGAGGTAAGGGTTGATGGCGTCGGCACCGAAGCCGATCAGCAAGCAGTGATGATGAACTTCGCGCGCTTCACCGGATTCGAGAATCAGCGCGATCTTGGTACGCTCGTGTTGGCGAACCAAATGTTGATGCACCGAGCCCACCGCAAGCAAGGAACTGATGGGCACCCGCTGCGCACGGATGGCGCGGTCCGAGAGTATCAGCAGGCTCATGCCGTCATCGATGGCCTGCGAAGCCTGCGACTCAATGCGCGCCAAGGCATCTCGTAAACCCGCTTCGCCGCTGCCCTTAGGGTAGGTGATATCGAGCACCCTGGCTTTCCAGCCGCGGTGGTCGATGTGCTTGAGGGTCTCTAGCTGCGGGTTGGAGAGGATCGGGTGCGGCAAGCGTAGACGGTGGGCGTGCTCCTCCGTGGACTCAAGTAAGTTTGCCTCCGGGCCTATGTAGCATTCGAGCGACATGATCACTTCTTCGCGAATCGAGTCGATGGCTGGATTGGTGACCTGAGCGAAGCGCTGCTTGAAGTAGTCGTAGAGCATGCGCGGCTTATCGGAGAGCACCGCCAGCGCGGCATCGTTACCCATGGACCCCAAGGGGTCCCTTTGTTCGCGCACGAGGTCCAGCAACATGAATTGCATGGTCTCAATGGTGTAGCCGAAGGCCTGCATGCGCTCGATCAAGGTTTCCTCGTCGAGACCCTGATCCGTGTCGGGTGTCGCCAGATCATCGAGGTCCAAGCGTTGTCGATTCAGCCAGTCGGCATAGGGGCGCTGCTGCGACCACTCGATCTTGATCTCTTCGTCCGGGATCATGCGTCCCTTTTCGAAGTCAATCAGGAATATGCGGCCCGGGCGCAATCGGCCCTTCTCCACGACGCGCTCGGGGTCCACGGGCAGCACGCCAACTTCCGAGGCCATGATGCAGCGGTCATCGTCGGTGATGTAATAGCGGCTGGGCCTTAAGCCGTTGCGGTCAAGTACCGCGCCTATGTAGTGGCCGTCGGTGAAGGCGATGGAGGCCGGACCGTCCCAGGGTTCCATGAGGCAGGACTGATATTCATAGAAAGCCCGCTTCTGCTCGGACATTTCGGCGTGTTGTTGCCACGCCTCTGGAATCATCATCATGACCGACTCTTGGAGGGTGCGTCCGGTCATGAGGAGGAATTCGAGTGCGTTGTCGAAGGTGCCGGAGTCGGAGCAATCCGGTTCCACGACGGGAAACAGTTTGGAGAGGTTGTCGCCGAAGAGTTCCGAGCGCATGACGCCTTGGCGCGCGTTCATCCAGTTGCTGTTGCCAAGCAGGGTGTTGATCTCCCCGTTGTGGCTCATGAAGCGGTTGGGTTGCGCACGGTCCCAAGAGGGAAAGGTGTTGGTGGAGAAGCGCGAGTGCACCATAGCGAGATGACTCTCGAAGGCTTTGTCGCAAAGATCATCGTAAAAGTCGAACAACTGATGCGGCGTGAGCATGCCCTTGTAGATGAGTACGCGCGATGAGAGCGAGCAGAAGTACATGAGCTTGCGCTCGCTCAAGGCCTCGTCGGTGCGCAGCACGCGACTCGCGTACTTGCGGATGAGGTAGAGGACGCGCTCGAACCTGTCTTGAGAGAATCCGGCGCCGGCCTTGATGAAGAGCTGTGCGAGGTGGGGCATAGAAGTGATCGCCGCCGAGCCGAGGTCGGCACGCACCGCATCATGTGGAAGGTCGCGCCAGCCAAGGCACTCTTGGCCTTCGGCGGCGATGACCGACTCGATAAAGGCGACGCAGTGCGCCCGTTCATCCGTATCTCGGGGCAGAAATACATTGCCGACGCCGTATTCGCCAGGCGCGGGCAGGGTCGCTCTGAAGGATTCCTTGGCAAAGCGCGCCAAGAGTTTGTGCGGCAGACCGGTCAGTATGCCCGCGCCATCACCTGTGTTCGCCTCGTAGCCGAGGCCACCGCGATGCACCATGCAGCAATTGATGTGGCGGGCATCTTCGAGAATTCCGTGGCTTGCGCGTCCCTTTATGTCGCAGACGAAGCCGACACCGCAGCTCTCGTGTTCATGGCGTGGGTCGTAGAGCCCTTGTGCGGGCGGCAAGCCTATCCTGGTTCCTTGCATTGCGCTCTTTTGTTCCATCACATTTGTCATTGGTTCGATTCACCGCTTGAGTGCGCCTCGCCACCACCTGGAGCGTTGCGAGCGCTTGCGACTCGTGGGCAGCAGGTGCCGGAACAGCTTCAACTGCTCACTCCGCGCCGATTCGCGGACGAACCACCTATGGTAATCATTTCAAGGCGGTGGGAGCAAACGCAATCGCTATCGCGGCTTTGACTCCTATGCAAGAGGCGGCGTTCTTCGCCTTCTCCGCTCGTCCCGCTACCGCCTTCCGGTCGGGGGAGGCGGAAGGTCCCCAGGGGTCGGAGTCACGGTTCGTCCGGGCGGAACATCGACCTCGAAGCGGGCTTCGGGCGCGGCGCGGAAGCCGGCGATGAGGGCGCGGGCGGGATGCGGGCCCGTGCCGACGAGGCGCAGGAGGGTGGTTGGCCCGTTTTGGCCGGCGGCGCCGAGTGCGGGCCGGCGCTCCGGGTGACGGCGACGGAGGCGGGCCTGCCGGGCGGGACGCTGCCGGGGAGGGGCGCGGCGGGCTCGGAGTTGCGCCAAGCGCTGTCGCCGTGGGTGTTGCGGGCGCGGACGCCGACGGTGTAGGCGAAGGAATCGTTGACACCCGTGATCTGGATGCGGGTGGCGGAGTGGCTGAGGGCGGCGCGGAGCTTGAACTGGTGGGCGGTACCGTTGGTGAGGCCGGTGACGGTGTGGGAGGTGAGGGAGGCGCTGGACGGAATCGCCGTCCAGGTGGTCTCGAAGGCGCCGGAGCCGGTCTTCTTGGCGTGCTCGTAGCCGGTGACGGGGGAGCCGCAGCCGGAAGGGGCGGTCCAGGCGAGGGTGGCGCTTTGGTCGCCCGGCGCGACCGTCGGCTTGGCGGGGGCGCAGTGAATCGCGCTTTCGCACCCCGCCCCTACTGCTGTGCTGTGGTGCGGCGTATAGTTACGAGAAAATCTGCTTTATCGACTCAGGTGCAAGCATATGGAGATGCTGGAATGATGCTCAAGATACTCAAGTGGTTCGGCGTGGTGATCGGCGCCCTTGTGCTGGTTTTGCTCGTGCTGATCGCCATCTATTGGGAGCTCGCGCGCGAGATGTCACGGCAGTTGCACATGTTCGCAGACCCTCATTTTGATACCGTCGCGCCAAGCCTTACCGGTCTGCCGGATGACCGACCCATTGTGTTGTCCTTCTCCAAGACCAACGGATTTCGGCACTACGATGCGATTCCCGCCGCGCAGCGGATGCTTGAAGACATCGCCAACAACCAAGGCTGGTTTCTTTACGCAACGGAAAACAACAAGGTGTTCGAATGGGAGTGGCTTCAAAACTTTGATCTTGTGGTGCTGAACAATTCCTCGGGCAACCTCTACACGGCGGACCAGCGTACGTCGATTCAGCGCTATCTTGATGAGGGTCGTGGTCTTGTGGCCCTGCATGCGGCCGGTGGCGATCGGCGCTATGACTGGGCGTGGTATCGGGAGGCGCTCATTTGCGCACAGTTTGTGAACCACCCCATGTCCCAGCACATTCAGTCGGCGGTGCTCAGGGTGAGGGAACCAATGCACGGCATCGTCGAACACCTGCCGAACCCGTGGGTGCGCTCGGATGAGTGGTACAACTTCGAGCGATCACCCTCGGACAGGGTGCGGGTGCTGGTTGATATTGATGAGACTTCCTATGATCCGGAAAAGAACCACATGGGGGAGGATCATCCGCTCGTGTGGATCCATCAAGTGGGTCAGGGCCGTGTCTTCTATAGTGCGCTCGGACACACGGGGGATACCTATACGGAACCCGAATACCGCGAACTCGTGTCGAGGGCGATGCGGTGGGCGCTCGGACAGCTCGCTAAGGGAACATGAAGTGATCGAGCAGCATCACCAGAAACAACGTGGCGAGATAGAGTATCGAATACCGGAAGGTGCGTATCGCTGTCTTCGCTGGCTTTCCCCGCAGCAGCGTTACCGCCAAGCCGACGAACCCCGCACCCAGCACGAGCGCACTTGCGAGGTACAGAGGCCCGCTCATGCCAACGAGGAAGGGCAGCAAACTGGCGACGAAGAGTAACAGGGTGTAATAGAAGATCTGTTGGCGCGTGAATCCTTCACCGTGCGTGTTCGGCAGCATGGGCACGTCGGTTTGGGCGTAATCCTCACGGCGGTCGAGTGCCAGTGCCCAGAAGTGCGGTGGCGTCCACACGAAGATGATGAGCACCAGCAATAGGGCTTCGGGGTCCAGGGTACCGGTGACGGCCGTCCAGCCGAAGAGCGGCGGCGCGGCGCCAAAGAGTCCGCCGATGACGATGTTCTGCGGGGTCGCGCGCTTCAAATAGAGGGTGTAGAAGAGTCCGTAGCCTACCCAAGACGCCAGATTCAGCCACGCCGTCAATGCATTGACAAAGCGGTAAAGTAGCAAGAACCCCACCAGTCCGATGAGCGCGGCGAATGCGCCGCCCGCGAGGTGGCTGACCCGTCCCGTTGCGATGGGTCGATCCCGGGTGCGCTGCATGCGCGCATCGACCTTGGCATCGGCGATGTGATTGACCGCCGCCGCAGATCCTGCCACAAGTGCGATGCCCAGCAGGGTCAATAGAATGTGTGAGAGTGCCGGTAGCTGCGAGCTCGCCAGCAACATGCCTACCAGTGCGCAGAGCAACATGAGTGCGACCACCCGCGGTTTGGTCAGCTCGAAGTAATCCCTCCATAGAGGCGTGAAGCTCGCCGCGGTAGTGATCATGAAGTTGTGGTGAGACAGCACACTGGCGAATTGGTGGGCGATTTTGACACAATGCACGCGCCTTTCCCTGTGGCGAGCGCCTTTGGGTCAGTTTGACGACATCCGCCCCTTCCACGACCAGGAGGTTCGCGGCGTGCTCTCACGCTTGCAGACGTCACCCGACATGGTTGATGCACTGGTGAACTTCCAGTTTCCGCGAATCGGTAGAGCCATGGTGCCAATAGCGAGGATATTGGCCCGCTCTCGGCTCAAATCACAATTTGACGGCATAGATTCGGTGGCGGCCTTTCAGGACCGGATATCGGGCTACTTTGGGCACATGGTGCATACCACCACCGACGGGTTCAACTACCGGGGGCTGGAATCCACAGATAGTGGCGCACCAACCATTTTCATTTCCAATCACAGGGACATCGCACTTGATTCGGCGCTTTTGAACTATGCGCTTTTTTCTGAAGGACGACCTACGGCGCGGGTGGCCATAGGCGACAATTTGTTCTCGAACGACTCTGCTTCGGACTTCATGCGTCTCAACAAGGGGTTTGTCGTGAAGCGAAAGGCGAGCGGGCGCAAGGCCATGTACGAAGCCTTGCAGATTACATCGAACTTTATTCGTGAATCGGTGGAATCGGGCGAACAGGTGTGGATTGCGCAACGCGCCGGGCGTGCCAAGGATGGCTTTGATCGCACCGACCCGGCGCTCCTGAAGATGCTCGCGCTGGCGTGGCGCGACGAGGGTTTTCAGAGGTTTCTACAGGCGGTCAGGCTGGTGCCCGTGTCCGTCTCCTATGAGCTTGATCCTTGTGATCTGTCCAAGGCGCGCGAACTTTACGAAGTACAAGAAAGCGGCGAGCCCTACGCCAAGGCGCCCGATGAAGACCTGATCAGCATGATCGAGGGTGTCACCGGCCAAAAGGGGCGGGTGCGGTTGACCGTGGGGGTGCCCGTGAGTTCGGAGCATGACACGCCTGAAGGCGCGGGTGCGGCCATAGATCGGCAAATCGTCGGGAATTTGCATGTGTTTCCAACCCATCAATGGGCTTGGAATCAGCTTGAAAGCGAGCCGACCGGAGGTTCTGCCGGGGAGGATTCGGAGTCCGGGAGCAGCCCTAGGCTTGAGGAGTTCAAGCAACGTTGCCGCGACGCCCCGGCGCACTATCGTCCGTTTCTATTGCGGCAGTATGCGAATTTGATCAAGAACAAGCAGGGAATGGTCGACACAGAAGCTTGAGTTCAAGATGGGTCGGTGTCGAGGAGGGAGCCAAGCGAAGACCTTCATTCAGCTTACTGCTCTCTCGAATCCAAGCGTTGACGCGCATTGAACCCTCTCATGTACACTTGCGAGCTTGCTGCTTGGCAGGCAGTTCATTTCCCCGTCACTTGGGAGGTTTCAGGTGCAGCTATCCGAGTCACAACTATTGCGCGCCTATCGGCAGATGAAGCTCATCCGCGAATTCGAGGAGCGCATTCAGCGTGAAATCATGCTTGGTCGGATTCCGGGTTTCACCCATATCTATTCCGGTCAAGAAGCCAATGCGGTTGGCGTGTGCGAGCATTTGAGCGACAAGGACTACATCGTCAGTACCCATCGCGGGCACGGTCATTGCATCGCCAAGGGGTGTGAGGTGGACGGCATGATGAAGGAACTCTTTGGCTCTGCGGATGGCCTCTGCAAGGGCCGCGGCGGAAGCATGCATGTGGCCGATATCTCCAAGGGCATGCTGGGTGCCAACGGCATCGTCGGCGGAGGGCCGCCAATTTCAGTAGGCGCGGCACTCGCTTGCAAGATGCGCGGTGACGTAGGCGTGGCCGTGTCCTTCAGTGGCGATGGTTCGACCAATCAGGGTACGACTTTTGAGGCCATGAACATGGCGGTTGTGCTTGCCGTGCCGCAGGTGTTCGTATTTGAAGACAATGGCTATGCCGAGAACACCGGTGCCAGCTTCAGCACCGGCTGTGATGACTTGGCAGTGCGCTCGGCCTCCTTCGGATTCCCGGTCTTCAGTGCGGACGGCACGGATTTCTTTGATGTCTACGACAAGGCCGGTCAAGCCATAGAACATGCGCGCTCCGGCAAGGGTCCGGCCGGTCTCTACACCAAGGTGGACCGATTCTATGGTCACTTCGTCGGCGACCCTATGGGCTATAGAGCCGAGGGTGAGACGGAGTACTTGAAAGCGCACAAGGACTGTCTGAAGAACTTCCGCTCGCGCGTCGTGGAGGCTCAGCTTCTCGCCGACGAGCAGATCGATGGGCTCGATGAAGCGGTGTTGGCGGAAGTTGATGCCGCAGTGGAGGCGGCACTCGGCGCCGCCCGTCCGGATGGCTCGGCGGTCGAAGAAGACGTCTACGTCAGCTACGCCTGAGCCAACCCACAGCGAGGAAAATCAGATGTCTATGAAAACCGTGCGTGATGCGCTCAATGAAGCGCTGCACCAGGAATTTGAGCGTGACTCCACTATTTTTGTGATCGGCGAGGATGTCGCCGGCGGACGCGGCGGAACCGGCACGCTCGATTGCACCGGAGGTGTGTTCGGCGTGACCCGCGGCCTGTTGGGCGAATTCGGCGAAGACCGGGTGCTCGATACCCCGATTTCCGAATCCGCGATCATCGGTGCCGCCTCCGGAGCGGCCTTGGCTGGCATGCGGCCGGTCGCGGAGATCATGTTTTCTTCCTTCATCGGCGTGTGCATGGACCAGATTATCAACCAGATGGCCAAGTTCCGATACATGTTTGGCGGCAAGAGTAAGTGTCCGGTCGTGGTGAGGTTTTGCTGTGGTGCCGGTATGAGTGCGGCCGCGCAGCACTCGCACACCAACTACCAGATGATGACCTCGGTACCGGGCCTCAAGGTCGTCGTGCCCTCCAACGCCTACGATGCCAAGGGCCTGATGATTACCGCGATTCGCGATGACGACCCGGTGCTGTTTTTTGAACATATGTTGCTGTATCAAGTCCCGAGCGAAGTCCCCGACGAGCCATACGAGATTCCCTTTGGGGAAGCGGCCATGCCACGGGAGGGCGATGATGCCACCGTCGTCGCCTTTGGCCAGATGGTGAACGTCTGCGCTAGCGCCATTGACGCACTTGAAGAGGAAGACGGCATCACCTGTGATCTGGTCGACCCGCGCACCACCTCGCCGCTTGATGAGGAGACCATCCTTGAGAGCGTCGAGGCCACTGGAAGATTGATCGTGGTCGATGAATCGCCTCCGAGGTGCGGTCTGACGGCGGATATCGCAGCCATGGTGGCGCAGAAGGCGTTCAGTGCATTGCAGGCGCCCATTCAACAAGTCACCGCACCGCACACGCCGGTGCCTTTCGCGCCCGAGCTTGAACGTGCCTATCTGCCCGATGCCGAGAAGGTGAAGGCCGCGATTAAAGCCACACTGGCATGAGTGCACAGATCCATGCAATCGCGGTGCCCAAATGGGGCATCGAGATGGTCGAGGGTACGCTGAATTCTTGGAGCAAGGAGCTTGGCGAACAGGTAGGTGTTGGCGAGGCGGTGCTTGAACTCGAATCGGACAAGATCGTCAATACGCTTGAAGCGGGTGGTGATGGCGTATTGCGGCGTCGGATTGCCGAGGCCGGGCAAACGCTGCAGGTTGGCGAGCTGCTTGGCATCATCGCGGATGCCTCGATTGAGGATTCGGAGATTGACGAATTTGTTGCCGATTGGCGGGCAAAGGAAGCGCCCAAGACCGGCCCGGCCGGCGCAAGCAAAGCGTCATCGTCGGCTGCGAAGCGAAATCCCACCCGCCGCGAATCGGCGCAAGCCCAGGAATCCGCCGGAAGAGTGCGCGTGAGCCCGGTTGTGCGACGCCTCGCGGCGGAGCTCGGCGTTGATCTATCGAGCCTCACGGGTTCGGGGCGTAGTGGACGCATCACCAAAGAGGATGTCGAAGCCGCGGCAACGAGCGGCGCCCAAGCCGAGACCCACTCCGAAACCGAGAACGCGAACCTGGTCACCGAAGAACCCATGACTGGTATGCGGCGCACAGTCGCCAAGCGCATGCAAGGTGCCAAGCAGACGATACCGCACTTTTATCTCAGCATCGACCTGCCGCTTGAAAGTGTTCAGGCGGCGCGAGCCAAACTCAACCAAGAGGAAGGGAAAGGGCGGGTATCAGTGAATGATCTCATAATATGGTGTGTCGCACGGGCGCTCAAGGCGGTCCCCGAAGTGAATGTCCAGTGTGCCGATGATGACCGCATTCTGCGATTCGAGCATGCCGATATCGCCGTAGGTGTGGCGACCGAAAGGGGCTTGATCACGCCGGTTGTCCGCCATGCGGACGGTAAGTCGATACGTGAGATCGCCGCAGAAATGACTCAGCTCTCGGCCAAGGCGCGCGAAGGTACGCTAACGATGGACGAAATCAGCGGCGGCACCTTCACCATCTCTAATCTTGGCATGATGGGCGTGCGCGAGTTCACGGCGATCATCAACCCGCCTCAAGGCGCGATTCTCGCCGTCGGCAAGAGCGAACAGCGGGTGCTGGTCGAGGCGGGTGAAATGCGTGTGGGTGAGCGCATGACGGTGACACTTTCGTGTGACCATCGGGTGATCGATGGCGCCCTTGGTGCGAAATTTCTCCAATCATTGACGCATCAGGTTCAAAACTTGGGATAAAATAGACAGTTACCCCTGAGAATATCACCCACTCCCATGATCACCATCAGGCTTGCTCGCCATGGGGCGAAAAAGCGCCCCTTCTATCACCTCACGGTTGCGGACAGCCGCAGTCGGCGCGATGGGCGCTTTGTCGAGCGGGTTGGCTACTTCAATCCAGTGGCGCGCGGTGAAGAACAAACACTGTCGGTGAATCAGGAGCGGGTAGACTATTGGCTCGGTGTTGGCGCGCAGCCCACACTCCGTGTCAAACAGCTCCTCAAAGAGGCACGCAAGCAAGCTCAGGGCGAATAGATTTTTGCCTCCGACCCAATGATTCACCGCGTCCCCAGCCATGTCACTCCAAGAACCAGTCATTGTCGGACGCTTCGGAACACCCTACGGAATCAAGGGCTGGCTGCGCCTCACTTCGTTTACTGATCCCGCCGAAAACATCAGACAATACCAACCTTGGCACGTTCGGTCGGATGTCGGCTGGGGTGAGGTCAGGCTGGCGGCATTTCGCAAGCTGTCTAAGGGGTTTGCGGCGGGTTTAGAAGGAATTTCGGACCGAGACGATGCGGCCTGCCTTTGCGGCAAAGAAATTTGCATCGAAGCCTCGGTGCTTCCCGATCCGGAACCGGGTGAGCTGTATTGGAAGGACCTGATCGGGCTTGAGGCGGAATCTGCCGAAGGGGAGCATCTCGGACAGGTGACGGGTTTGATGCCCGCCGGAACCTACGATGTCCTGGTGATTCAAGCCGGTGAGACGGACGAACCCCTGTTGGTTCCTTTTCAAGGCGATTACGTGCCGAAAGTCGATCTTGCCGCGCGCAGACTGGTGGCCGATGCGTCGCGATTGAGGGCGTAGGGCATGTGGATCGGGGTGGTCAGCTTGTTTCCTGAGATGTTCCGCGCAGTTCGCGAACACGGAGTTCCTTCACGGGCTATTGAAGGTGGGCAACTCGCCGTGGAAATCGCGAGTCCGCGTGAATTTGCGCAAGACAAGCACCGCACCGTCGATGATGCGCCCTACGGCGGTGGCCCGGGCATGGTGATGATGGCCGAGCCCATCGCGCGAGCCATGAAAGCCCTGTCTGATCAAGCCCCGCATCCGCCGCATCGCATATATCTGACACCGGAAGGCCGGCGATTTGATCAAGAGTTGGCCGAGGAACTCTTGGATCACGCCTCGCTCATATTGATTGCCGGGCACTACGAGGGCGTTGACGAGAGGCTGCGCCAGCACCTGTGCGACGACGAAATTTCGATCGGAGACTACGTGCTGTCCGGAGGTGAACTGCCGGCCATGGTGCTCATTGATGCCTTGGCGCGGCGGTTGCCGGGGGTGCTCGGCAATTCGGAGTCGCTGCAATTCGAATCCTTTGATCATGATCGGCTGGAGGGCGCTCAGTACACGCGCCCACGGGTTTGGCGCGGCGAGCCTGTGCCGGGCACGCTATTGTCTGGCGACCATCAGGCTGTCGCGTCTTGGCGGAAACGCTCATCCTTCGAGCGCACCTATGGCCGCAGACCGGATTTATTCAAGCGTCGGAACATTGAATCCGACGAAATCACATTCATTCAAGATATTTGAGAGAGAGAAGAGCATGCGTAGGAACAAGGCAGTTGAAGCGGTGGAAGAGGCTCAGCTTCGAGGGGATATCCCCGAATTTGGTGCTGGCGACACGGTGGTGGTCGATGTGCGCGTACGCGAGGGCAACCGCGAGCGTATCCAAGCCTTTGAAGGCGTGGTCATCGGCAAGCGCAATCGAGGCCTGAATTCGTCGTTCACGGTACGCAAGATCTCGCACGGGGTTGGGGTGGAGCGCAGCTTCCAGACTCATAGCCCCTTGATTGAATCCATCAAGGTGAAACGTCGCGGGGACGTGCGCCGCGCCAAACTCTACTATCTTCGCGAGCGGCGAGGACGTGCGGCGCGCATCAAGGAAAAGGTGTGAAGGAGCGCCTGTAAGGCCCCCTAGTGCGCTCCTTAAGGCGCATGGCTGGCCGCAAGCGCAATCCGCAGCGTCCCGATCGCGGGGGCGAATTCGGATACATCGATCAGTTTATTGATCACGCTTGGCTGACGCGCGGACTGTCGCGCAATACCTTGGAGGCCTATCGGCGCGATCTCGATGCGCTCAATGCGTGGCTGAAAGGCCGGGAGTTCACTGAGGTTTCTTCATCGCAGTTGTTGCGCTACCTCTCGGATCGCCACAAGCAAGGTGTTTCCGCCCGCACCTCGGCACGGGAGTTGTCCACTTTTCGATCTTTTTTTGGATGGATGACTCGCGAGAATCTCTTGGAAGAGGATCCAACCACTGGTGTTCCGCTGCCCAAGATCGGCCGACATTTGCCGGCAACACTTTCCGAAATTGAGGTGCAACGCTTGCTGGACGCCCCGGACATCGAAACCGCGCGTGGGCTGCGTGATCGCGCCATGATCGAACTCATGTACGCGACCGGGTTGCGCGTCTCCGAACTGGTGGGACTCAAATTGACCAGTCTTAACCTCCGCCAAGGGGTTGTGAGGGTGGATTCCGGCAAGGGAGACAAAGATCGATTGGTGCCAATCGGCGAACTGGCGCTGGATTGGCTGCAAAAGTACCTTGCCGATGGCAGGGAAATGCTCTTGCGAGCCTGCGAAAGTGAAGCATTGTTCCCGGGTCGCCAGGGTCAATTCATGACCCGCCAGACTTTCTGGCATGCGATCAAACGCTACGCGCTCACCGCGGGCATCGAACACAAGCTCTCCCCTCACGTGCTGCGCCATGCTTTTGCGACGCATTTACTCAATCATGGCGCCGACCTTCGCTCGGTGCAAATGATGCTGGGACATTCAGATTTGTCGACGACTCAGATATACACCCACGTAGCCGCGACGCGCCTTAAGTCTATTCACGAGCACCACCACCCCCGCGGGTGAAGCCCAAACTCCGCTTCAAAGTGGGGAGTTATTCGCGTTCTTTGCTTGCTTTGTGATTTGTTCCATGCAAGGGTCGAACTCCCGGAGAGCGCCTTGGGGCACCAAGCCGCGCAGCAGGTCGGCCACCACCTGCGGATGGGAAAACAGCCGCCTCGCGGCGCGATCGTGCGCCTGCGGAATGCCGTATATGCCGTTGGTGTCTGACCTGCGCATATCCCGCACAGATTGGAGGCGGGGCGATTGAGACATTCACCCGGTGCCTTGTGCGACATGGATGTTTCTTATGTGAGCATTTTGCCCTTTGCCCGCATGCACATCGGCGCAGCTTCGAGTAGAGTTTTGTTTTTCACTCTATCGACTGCCCGTGCGTAAGCTCTTCTGCACCCATCTCACGCTATTCGCGCTGCTCGTCGGCCTTGCGGCGCATGCCTCTGAAGGGCTTCGCTTCGAGGAGCTCTTGCCGGAAAGCATGCATGTTGTGAAGGAGGTCGCGACGGAAATCGAAGGGGTGACTCTGCTGGAGTTGAGCGATGGCGGTCTTGTCTATGTATTCGATGGACAGCCATATTTCTTTTCTGGGAATCTCTTTCGATTTTCCGGGCAGGGGGTTGCGAATCTCTCCGAAGCCTACAAGTCGGGGCAGCGTGTGGAACTATTGGGCGCAGTCGATCCGAGCGAGGCGGTGGTATTTCCCGCATCGAGCCCCCGCCGCGAAACCCTGTGGGTGTTCACCGATGTGACCTGTGGCTACTGCCAACTCTTCCATCGCGAGATTGCGCAATACAATGCCTTGGGTCTTGAAGTACGCTACCTTGCGTTTCCTCGATTCGGCATGGATTCAGAGAGCGGCGAACTCTTGCAAACCGCTTGGTGTTCGAACAATCCGAGAGACGCGCTCACCCGCCTCAAGGAGGGGGAATCCTTGCCGCCCAAGTCCTGTGATAGCCCGGTGGCAAGGCATTTCCTGCTCGGACAACGCTTGGGGGTGACCGGCACGCCGGCGATCTTTTCAGGCTCTGGTGTCCAGTTGCCGGGTTTCGTGCCTCCAGACCAGATCATGGCGCGACTCGGCTTTGGTGCGTCGGTCCGCAGCGAACAATGAATGACACTTGTATTGAAGGGGAATGCAGTGATGAAAACAAGAATTTACTGTGTCTTGCCGCTCGGCTTGCTCATGGCAGCCTGCACCCCGATATACGAAGAAGAGCGCTTGAGACTTGCCTTCGAGACGGCCAAGCCCGGCACCGTCATCGAAATTGGGGAGGGTGTCTTTCCCATCGCCCGTAGTTTGACGCTCACCAGCGATGGCGTGACCATCAAGGGGGCGGGAATGGACAAGACTGTTCTCGACTTTTCGCAGCAGGTGCAAGGGGCCGAAGGCATACTCGTCAATGCGAGCGATTTCACCATTGAAGATTTGACGATTGAAAACACCATTGGTGATGCGCTGAAGATCAATCAAGGCAAGAACACCCTGGTGCGACGCGTGCGAACACAATGGACCGGCGGGCCGCAAACCGAAAACGGTGCCTACGGCATCTATCCGGTGCAGGTCGACGGCGTCCTGATTGAACAGAGCATCGCCATCGGTGCGTCCGATGCCGGCATCTATGTTGGGCAGTCACGGAATATCGTGGTGCGCCACAACCAAGCCTATTACAACGTAGCCGGCATCGAAATCGAGAATTCTCAAGATGCCGATGTCTATGGCAATCGCACCGAGAACAATACCGGCGGCATCCTCGTGTTCAACATGCCAAATCTGCCCGAGCTGGGCGAGCGCACTCGGGTGTTCGGCAACGAGATTATCTCCAACAACACGTCTAATTTTGGACGAGAAGACACTGCGGTCGCTGGGGTGCCGGCCGGAACCGGCCTGCTCATCAATGCCAATGATCAGGTGCAGGTGTTCGAGAATCAATTTGAAGACAACCGCACCGCGCATGTGTTGGTCGCCTCGAGCTTTGATGAAAGCGAGGGAGTTCAGCCGAATTTCGACCCCTTTCCGGAGACCCTTTACATCTACGATAACCAGTACGTCGGCGGCGGTCATGCGCCTGATATCGAGGCGCTCGAAACCTTGCGTGGGGCGATGTTCAGCGAGTCGGGGCGGCTGCCGCCGGTCGTCTGGGATGGCGTGGTGAATCCGGATAAGCTGGTGGACGGCTTTCTGCCTTCCGAGTTGGCAGTCTGCCTCGGCGACCCCGCCGACGCGCAGCTCGTGAACGTGGATGCGGCCGGAGGTTACAGTAGCATCTCTGTGGATATGACACCGCACCTCTGCGTCCACCCGCTGCTTGGCGCGGCGAATTTTGTCGCGACAGCGGACGGCTAATGCCTCGAGTTCAGGCAGCGCTGCTTGGGTTTCTCCTGCTGCCGCTCTATGCTTGCGCACCGTCAACCGGCGTTCTCCAGCAGGACCCTTCAGACCCGCCACAGAAACTCAGTGAGTGGCGATTGCTCACCAAGGGGGCCGAGTCGCTCAGACTCGCCGAAGGTTCATTTGCCTATGAACTTGAGATGCCGCTTTTTACAGACTATGCGCAGAAACTGCGCACGGTCTGGATGCCCGAAGGCACCCGCGCAAGCTACCGGGGCGATGAGGTGTTTGAATTTCCGCTGGGTGCCATTATCACCAAGACTTTTTTCTTTCCGGTTGCAGATGGCTATCTGAATGCAAACTGGGATCACGCATTCGACGAGAATCTTCGTGCGCTTGACACCAGCAACCTAAGGCTCATCGAAACCCGTCTCTTGGTGCATTCGGCCTCTGGTTGGGTAGCCGTACCCTATCTGTGGAACGAGGCGCAAACTGAAGCCCATCTCGCCATCACGGGCGCCTTGGAAACCCTTGCGATACTGACCCCCGAGGGTGCGATTGAACAGGCGGACTATCTCGTCCCCAGCCGCAACCAATGCGCGAGTTGCCATGCGCGGCGCAATAGCGGCGGTATTCATCCCATCGGCCCGAAAGCTTGGAACCTGGACGTTGAGCGCTGGCTCAGACGTGGCTATCTCGAAACCGCCTTGCCAATCTCGCATCACCGGCTGGTTTCGGGCGCTCGTCGTTATCTGGATGTCAACTGTGCGCATTGCCACAGCGAAGAGGGCGCGGGCGACACCTCCGGGCTGTTCTTGGAGATGACTGAAACCGAACCCGTTCGTCTTGGTGTCTGTAAACCGCCCATTGCCGCGGGTCAGGGCACGGGGGGACACGCCCATAGCATCGAGCCTGGCGCACCGGAGGAATCGATCCTTGTCTTTCGCATGCGCACCCGCGACCCTGCCGAGATGATGCCGGAACTTGGTCGCAGTCTCGTCCATGAAGCCGGAGTCTCGCTTGTCGAGGATTGGATTTCGGCCATGCGCGGAAGCTGCCGATAGCCCGGAGCAAAGCAGTACCAGCAAGCAAATCGCGTACACTTGTGCGCTCGCTCATTGACACTCGATTCATGTCCAAAGGCGCTCTTATTGTGCTTGGTTCTGGTCCGGCCGGGTATACCGCCGCCCTCTACGCGGCGCGTGCGAACCTGCCGACCCGTCTGATCACCGGCATCGAGGTCGGAGGACAGCTCACCACCACCACCGATGTGGAAAACTGGCCCGGAGGGCGTGAATCGCTTCAGGGGCCGGAACTCATGCAACACATGGCGGAACATATCGAACGGCTCGACGTGGAGGTCATCAACGATGAGATTCACACTGCCGATTTGTCCAATCCGCCCTTCAAACTCAAGGGAGATCAAGGCGTTCATGCGTGCGATGCCTTGATCATCGCCACCGGTGCCTCCGCCAAGTATCTCGGTCTCGACTCCGAACAGGCGTTTCTCGGTCGTGGCGTGAGCGCCTGCGCGACCTGCGACGGCTTCTTCTATCGCGGCCAAGACGTGGCGGTGGTGGGCGGCGGCAACACTGCGGTCGAGGAAGCCCTCTATCTCTCGAACCTGTGTCGCAAGGTGTATCTGGTGCACCGGCGCGATGCGCTGCGCGCGGAGAAGATCCTGCAACAACGACTGTTCGCGCGCGAGAACATCGAACCAGTGTGGAATCACACCTTGCAGCAAGTCTTGGGAGACGAGTCGGGCGTGACCGGTGCGCGCATCACGGACAAGCAGGGAGTGTCCGGAGAGCTTGATGTCACGGGGGTGTTCATCGCCATAGGTCATACCCCCAATACCGGTATCTTCGAAGGGCAACTTGACATGAAGGAAGGCTATATTCGAACCACGAGCGGGCTCGAAGGCAATGCGACCGCGACCAGCCTGCCCGGGGTGTTCGCCGCCGGTGATGTCGCTGACCATGTGTATCGTCAGGCCATCACTTCCGCCGGTTTTGGCTGCATGGCGGCCTTGGATGCCGAGCAATACTTGGACAGCCTCGCATGAATCCTGCCGAGGTCCAGGATGCCTATTTGCAGCGATCCTTTGTGGACTTGGGTGCCTTGCGGACGAATGATGAGGGGGTCAGCCTCACCCTCGGATATCCGGCGAAAGGCATCTGGGATGAGATTAAAAGTGCCTTCGATGCGCCTGTGGAAATCGAATTCCAGCCTCCCGTACACGAAGTCGGAGAAGGCCTTCGCCTTCCCGGTGTGCGCAACTTGATTGCGGTGGGTTCGGGCAAGGGCGGTGTCGGCAAGTCCACTGTGGCGGTTTCCCTCGCCTTGGCGCTCAAGGCCGAAGGTGCCAAGGTGGGGCTGCTCGACGCTGATATTTACGGTCCCAGCCAAGGAATCATGCTGGGAGTCGCCGAGGGAAGGCGGCCACGCACCCTCGATGGTCAGCGCTTCGAACCGATTCGCGCACAGGGACTGCAGTGCATGTCCATCAGCTTTCTCTCTTCTGATCGAACGCCCATGGTGTGGCGCGGACCCATGGCTACGGGCGCGCTCAGGCAGCTCTTGGGCCAAACGGCGTGGCATGACATTGATTACTTGATCGTTGATATGCCGCCGGGAACCGGCGATATTCAGCTCACCATGGCGCAGAACGCGCCGGTCGCGGGAGCGGTCATCGTCACCACACCGCAGGACATCGCGCTCATCGACGCGCGTAAGGGCATAGAGATGTTTCGCAAGGTGGATATTCCCATCCTTGGCATCGTGGAGAATATGAGCCTCTTCGAGTGCCCCGATTGCGGTGCGCGGCACTCGCTTTTTGGCGATGGCGGAGGGATGCGTGTGGCGGAGGAATACGATGTTCCGCTGCTCGGGCGCCTTCCGCTCTCACTCTGTGTGCGCGAGGCGACCGATGCGGGCCAGCCGGTGGTGAGCGAAGACGCACAAGACCCCACCTCCGATCTCTTTCGGGATACCGCGAGGCACATGGCGGCGAGACTGTGGCAGCTATCGAATGAGCGATCCTCCGGACCGGGCATCTCGATGGAGGACGATTGAGTGACGATTCAAGCCGATCATTGGATTCGCAGGATGGCCGGCGAAGCCGGCATGATCGAACCCTTCGAGCCGAAGCAGGTATCGCAGGTCGATGGGCAGCGGGTGATTTCCTATGGCGTTTCGAGCTATGGGTACGACGTGCGCTGCGCCTCGGAGTTCAAGGTGTTCACCAACATCTTCTCCGCCACGGTTGATCCCAAGGCCTTCGACGAGCGCAGTTTCGTGCATGTTGAAGGCGATGTCTGCGTGATTCCGCCCAATGCCTTCGCACTGGCGAGCACGGTCGAGTACTTCCGAATTCCGAGGGATGTCCTGACGCTCTGCGTTGGCAAGTCCACCTATGCGCGCTGCGGCATTATCGTCAATGTCACGCCCCTGGAGCCGGAATGGCACGGCCATGTGACACTTGAATTTTCCAACACCACCAACTTGCCGGCCAAGATCTACGCTGGCGAAGGCGTGGCGCAGATGTTGTTTTTCCAAGCGGAGAAGCCTTGCGAGGAAAGCTACAAGGACCGCGAGGGCAAGTATCAGGGCCAGAAGGGCGTGACCCTGCCGAGGCCTTGATTTCAACCAAACGACCAAGGAAAGAGAAATGGATTTCCAGAATCAACGAATTCGCGCTCTTGCGCTTGTGACTGTGTGTGGGCTGATGTTCGCGGCCTGCGAGTTCAGGCCTGAACCTACCACAGAATTCACCTACGAGGTGGATATTCGCTGGACGAGTCACGGCATCCCCCATGTCAAGGCAGAGGATTGGGGGTCGCTCGGCTATGGATTTGCCTATGCGACGGCCGAGGACGGCATCTGCGTGATCGCCCGCGATGTGCTGCGCGTGAATGGGGAGCTGTCAAGGCACTTGGGTGCGGGGGATGGTAATTTCGAGAGCGATGTATTTCACAAGGCGCTGCTTGATGATGCGCGCGTGCAAGCCTATAACGCGGCGCAGAGCGAGCGCACCCAAGCCTTTTCGGATGGCTACGCCGCCGGCTACAACCGCTACTTGCGCGACGAGCGCGATGCCTTGCCCGATGCCTGCAGGTACGAGCCTTGGATGAAAGAGATTGACACGGATGATGTCACGCGCGTAACCATTGGGGTCGGCATTCGTTATGGCCTTGCGAGGTTCGATCAGGCGATCGCCGCGGCGACGCCTCGTATGGAGAAGGCTGCGGATGCTTTGGCTGCGGAATTCGACCTGCCTGACGTGCGTTTGCCGGCAGGCATCGGTAGTAACGGCGCGGCGGTGGGTTCCGAACTCAGCGCATCGGGTCGCGGGATATTGCTCGGCAACCCACACTATCCTTGGGAAGGGCCATCGCGTTTTCACATGATTCACCTCACCGTTCCCGGCGAGCTTGATGTAATGGGCGCGAGCCTGCTCAACACCTCGCGCGTGGGCATTGGATTCAATCGCGACGTGGCTTGGACACACACCGTTTCAACAGCCTTGCGGTTCACCCTCTACGCGCTCGAATTACATCCCGATGATCCCATGCGTTACCGCTATGATGGCGAATACCGAGACATTGAGTCGCGTACCATTAAGGTGATGGTGGCTGGCGAGGAAGGTGTGCAAGCGAAAGAGCACAGTGTCTACTTGAGCCACTACGGTCCCATCTTGCAAAGCGGCGCACTGCCTTGGTCGGATGGGCGCGCCTATGCGGTGCGTGACGCGGTGATCGACAATCACTTCACGGCGGAGACCTACGATGCCTTGAGCATGGCAAGATCGACCGAAGAGGTGGAGGCTGCGATCAGTCGGCAGGGCGTCTATTGGGTCAATACCATCGCAGCGGATCGTCACGGCAACGCCTTCTACGCGGATATCACTGCGGCTCCCAACGTGGATGCGGCGCTATTGGCCGATTGCCGCGTTGCGTCAGAGGCTTCCGTTCAGGGCTTCGTCGTGCTCGATGGCAGCCGATCAGACTGCGAATGGCGGCACGATGAGCGCAGCCGCGTGCCGGGTACGCTGCCTGCGGGTGACATGCCGCGCATGACGCGCGCCGACTACGTGACCAACTCGAATGATAGCTATTGGCTGTCCAATCCGAACGCACCACTCGAAGGCTACTCGCCGATCATAGGGCCAGAGCGGAGCGAGAGATCGCTGCGCACGCGCGCCGGTCTCGTCATGATGTCCGAACTCGTTGAACGCGGTGGTGGGGTGACCCCCGAGGATGTGCAGGCAATGCTTTACAGCCACCGAAACCATAGCGCGGAACTGGCGCTGGATGATGTCTTGAGCGCCTGCGACAGGGAAGAGGGTCTGGCAAAGGCTTGTGAGGTCTTGGCAAATTGGAGCCGTACGCAGCAGGTGGATGCGCGCGGCGGACACCTCTGGCGCGAGTTCTGGAATCTGGTGAGAAACACGCCTGATCTGTGGGCCGTGCCCTTTGATCTTGCCGACCCGGTGAACACGCCGCGCAACCTCAATATCGAATCCGCGCCTGTGCGCGAGGCCGTGGTCACGGCGCTCAGAGCCGCGGTTGCCAAGTTTGAGGAAGCGGAGATTGCCTTGGATGCGCGGCTCGGAGACATACAGTACACCCTGCGCAACGGACGCAAGATTCCGGTGCCGGGAGGCGATCACTTTGGCGGGATGTTCAGCATGATCGTCACCGAACTCAATGGAAACGAGGGCTATACGCCCATCACCCACGGCAACAGCTATATTCAAGTCATCAGTTGGGACGAAGAAGGCAAGCTCGACCCGCGCGCCATTCTCACCTATTCGCAGTCCCCGGAGCCGGAATCACCCTTCTACAGCGACCAAACCGAAATATACGCCGAAGGCGGCTGGGTGCGCCTGCCCTTCACGGAGGAAGAGATTGTGGCTGATCAGGCGAAAGAGATACTGACTTTGAAGGAGACGAGCGCGGATGGTGATGGTGTGACACAGGAGACGCTTGTCACCAACAAGTACTCCGATGATGAATAGTGCTTGCGGCCTAAGGCGAGACGTTCACTCTCCCCAGAGTAAGAATGTGTGGCTACCGAGCGGCTGTGCTTCGCTGCGGACTGGAGAATTTCGCGGGTTAGATGTGCCCGTCCTTGAACTGTTTGACGGCATAGTCGGTCGCTCGCGCTGTGAGCGCCATGTAGGTGAGCGATGGATTGACGCAGGAACTCGAGGTCATGCAGGCACCGTCGGTGACAAACAGATTGGGCACATCGTGCGTCTGATTCCAACGATTGAGCACTGACGCATTCGGGTCCTTGCCCATGCGCGCGCTGCCCATCTCATGAACCGCTTGCCCGCCCACCGATGGGGTCATGAAGCTGTTGGTAAACATGGCGCCAGCACTTTTGAGCATGGCCTCTGCCTCGCGAGCGATATCCTTGCGCATCTGTTCCTCGTTGTCTCCGAATCGGAACTGAAAGCGCACCTGCGGAATGCCAAAGCGGTCCTTTTGATTCTTGTCGAGTTCTATACGGTTGTGGGCGTAGGGCAGGCACTCACCGAAACCGTTGAGGAACATGATCCAAGGCCCCGGCATTCGTAACCTGTGCTTGAACTCGGCACCGAATCCCGGAATCCGCTCAGCCATCTGCGACCAATCCAATCGAGAGGCAGCGCCTTGGTAGCCATAGCCTCTGAGAAAATCGACATCCTCTTCTTCTCGGTCATCAAGATTACGGAACCTCGGAATGTAGATGCCGTTTGGACGCGCGCCGAAGGTGACCTTGTTTTCGAATCCGGAGAAGACACCGAGCGCGCCGGTGGCATAGGTGTGGTCCATAAGGTAGTGACCGAGTGCGCCACTCGTATTGGCGAGACCCTGCGGGAACGCCTCGGATTTCGAGTTCATTAGTATCTGTGTGCTGGCGATCGTGGAGGCGCAGAGAAACACCATGTGCGCTGTGTAGGTGGTGCCTTCGCGGCTGTTGGTGTCAATGACACGCACGCCCGTCGCGCGTTTCGCTTGTGGGTCGTAGAGGATTTCTGACACAAGGCTGTCGGCTTTCAGCGTGAGATTGCCGGTCTTTTGGGCGGCGGGAAGGGTCGAGCTTTGTGTGCAGAAGTAGGCACCGGCGGAACAGCCGCGCTCGCAGGGTCCGCAATAGTGACACGCGGCGCGGCCCTTGTGCGGCTTAGTCAAAACGGCCGTGCGCCCGATGGTCATTTTGCGATCTGGAAATTCACGCTCAATCTCCGCCTTGGCATGTTTCTCGACCACGTTCATGTCCATCGCGGGCAGAAAGACGCTGTCGGGGAGATGCGGGAGATGCTCGGCCTGACCGCTCACCCCGATGAATTGTTCGACGTGGCGATACCAAGGCGCTATGTCCGCATAGCGAATGGGCCAGTCGATGCCGTGACCGTCCTTTTTGTTGGCCTCAAAGTCGAGGTCGCTCCAGCGGTACACTTGCCGAGCCCAAAGAAGCGACCTGCCGCCCACGACATCGGCGCGAACCCACAGGAATTGTTTGGGGTCGTAGACATAGGGATTCTCTGAATCCTTGTTGTAGAAGTGGCGCGTGGTTTCGTTGAACGCGCGGTTCTGACTCTGCACGAAATAGTCTTCCCGGTACAGTTCCCTGAGCGGTTTGCCGCGAAAGGGAAGGTGCCAAGGCGGCATATGCTCGCTTTGATAATCCCGACCGTGCTCGACCATCTTCCCTCGGTCCAGCATCAATACCTTGAGGCCCTGCTCGGTCAGCTCCTTGGCGGCCCAGCCGCCGGTGATGCCCGTGCCGACGACGATGGCATCGAATTGAGGCGGCTGTTCAGTTCTTTTCATGAGGGATCCAGACTCAGTAGGTCCACTGGCGACCGACCTCGGCGAAGTCAACATCGCCCTTGAACTCGCCCGGAATTGGCATGTAGATGAGTTCTTGCGTGGCGCCCACCTCGGAGGTGTAATAGCCGAGCACCACAAGCTCCTTGATTCGCTTGAAGAAAGGCAACTCGGGACCGTCCCAGAAGCCGCCAAATAAATTTGGTGGGGATTTGAATCCGCCGCCGACCTGTTCCTGTTCGCGAAGTGCGGCCCCGCGCGTCGATTCCGAAGCCTGATGAAACGCGACCTGTTCGCCCGTGAGGCAATGGGCATCGAGCGCCTGCAAACCCGTGAAGAACGCCTCGCGTTCAGATTCCGTGTACCAGTCGAAGACGATTAAGGCGATGAAGTCCGGCACGCCAGCCTGCAAGGCGCCGGGCGTGTCTGTTGTGGGGATGATCATGTCGCACAGCAGCTCCACCGCCAGACGCTCCGCTTCGGCGAAGTTCGCGGAGGCCGCTCCCGACACCACGTCGGCTCCAGCAAGCACCGCTCTCGAAAGACTGGCACTCACGCCGGTCCCCAGCAGCGCTGCTGAAATCTTGAGCAGTTCACGTCTTCGCAAGAGATTCCACCATAAGAGGACGATTGGAGGCAGTGTAATCAAAAAGGGATGGGCTTTACCAATCATCCATTACTAGGCAATCGAATTGGCAAGAGAGGAACGACGTTCGCCCAAGGGGAGCCTGTTCCCAGCCGTATCAAGATCGCTTCAGACTGCGGGCCTCATCCGCGCTCGAACATGCGTCGTCGTTCGAGGTCTGTGACCCGCCGATCATGTTCTGATTGTTCCCACCTCGCCGCATGCAGATAGTGCTCGACAATTTCGTCCCCAAACGCCTCGCGCAGGGGCGCGCTCGAATCCAAGGCATGAATTGCGTCGCGCAGGTTCATGGGCACTTGCTCTAGATCATCTCGCTCATAGAGATTGCCTTCGAGCATCGGCGGCGGTTCGAGCCCCGCCTCCATGCCATGCAGACCGGCCGCGATAATCGCCGCAAACGCGAGATAAGGATTGCAGTCCCCGCCAGGAATTCGACACTCCGAACGCAAGCTCGCACCCGATCCTACCAGGCGGAAACCGGCGGTGCGGTTGTCTCGGCTCCAAGCGATGCGCGTCGGTGCGAAGGAGCCTTCCTTGAATCGCTTATAGGAATTGACGAAGGGTGCGAGAAAGAGGGTGATCGCGGGCGCGAGCGCGAGCTGCCCCGCGACCCAAGATCGAAACCTCGGATGAAGTTCCTCCGCACGGGAAGCGTCCGCACATAGGGACGTATCCGTTTCGGCATCCCAGAGCGAGGCGTGTATATGGCAGGAATTGCCCGCAAGGTCGTCCTGCCACTTAGCCATGAAGGTGACTGCCTTGTCCTGCTGCCAGGCGATTTCCTTGAGGCCGTTCTTGTAGATGACGTGCCGGTCTGCCATTTCCAGCGCGTCCGCAAAGCGCAGATTGATCTCCGCTTGGCCGGGCCCCCATTCCCCCTTCGAGAATTCGACCGGCACCCCCGCGCCCTCCATCCCGTTTCGCACGGCGCGAATCAAGGTCTCTTCTTTGGTTGTTTGAAAGATGTGGTAATCCTCGACGTAGCGGCCGGCCGTCTTGAGACCGGCATAGTCTTTTTCTGCCGCCGAATCGAAGGACTCGTCAAACAGGTAGAACTCAAGTTCGGATCCCATCTTGACCGCAAGGCCAAGGTCGCGGGCGCGTTCGACCTGGCGTTTCAAGACGCTCCTTGGGCTGTGCGGCAATTCACGACCTTGTGCATCGACGCAGTCGCCGAGCACCAGCGCGGTGCCTTCAAGCCAAGGAATACGCCTCAAGGTGTTGAGGTCGGGGCGAACGCCGAAGTCCCCGTAGCCGCTGTCCCAGCTCGCCGCTTGGTAGCCCGGCACCGGCTCCATCTCCATATCGACCGTGAGCAGATAGTCGCAGACGTGCATCTCATGCACGGCATGATCGAGAAAGAATGCACCGGTGATGCGCTTGCCGACCAATCGTCCCTGCATATCAGGAAAGGCGACCAATACGGTGTCAATATCTCCGCGTTCGACTTGCTGTTTTAGGACTTCAAGGTCGAGATTGCCTGCCACGGAATTGTCACTACCAACATTCGAAACAAAAACAAATCAGCCTTCGATGAATTCGACCTTCGCGGACGGCCCCGCTTCAACCACGCCGCAGACAAACGCCCGCTCGCCGAGTTCGACCAAACGACCCACCAGCTCTGGAGCGTCGCGTGTTTCGACCGCCATCACGAATCCGACACCGCAATTGAACACGCGGCGCATTTCGCCGTCTTCAATCTCTCCGGCTTCCTGAAGCGCACGAAAGGCCTGCGGCATCTCCCAGCTCGAGAGGTTTAGGTGTGCCTGCGACCCTTCGGGAAGCATGCGCGGGATGTTCTCCGCCAGTCCTCCGCCGGTGATGTGCGCCATTCCGAGAATATCCATGTCCGTCTTGACCCCACGCACCGCACGCGCATAAATCCGGGTCGGTGCGAGCAAGCGATTGATGACGGACTCGGGGAGTTCGTCGGATGTTTGAATTACCTTGCGCACCAGCGAGAAGCCGTTTGCGTGTGCGCCCGAGGAGCCGAGCGCCACTAGCGCGCAGCCTGGAGCCACCTCGCGTCCGTCGATGATGGCCGAGCGCTCAATGACGCCAACTGCGAAGCCGGCCAGGTCGAATCGTCCTTGGCCGTAGAATCCCGGCATCTCGGCGGTCTCGCCGCCGACCAGTGCGCATCCGGCCTGTTGGCAGCCGTTCGCGATACCTGCCACCACCTTTTCGGCGGCATCCACATCGAGTCTTCCCGTCGCGTAGTAATCGAGAAACAACAGCGGCTCCGCGCCGGTTACGATAATGTCGTTTACGCACATGGCCACCAGATCAATGCCTGCGGTCTCGAAGTCACCCCGCTCGGCCAAGAGTTCCAGCTTGGTGCCCACTCCGTCGGTGCCTGAGACCAATACCGGTTCTTCAAGATTCTTGGGTATGGCGGTTAGGCCGGCAAATCCGCCGATGTTGTTGATCGAATAGCCGGTTTCGGTGGAGCGTGCAAGGGGCACGATGCGACTCACAAGCTCGGCGCCGGCATCAATATCAACGCCCGCCTCCCTATATGTGGTCACAATTGTGCTCCCTCAGCTATCAAACAATGCATTATATCTTTGGAAACTTCGGGGAGATACCTGTTTACCCTCTTGGGTCTCGTACAATTCGAGCCATGAACCGTTCGCGCTCCCATTCGCCGCTGCCCGCTCTTCTGTCTGCCCTCTTGGCGCTGGGGATGGCATCTTGGGTGCATGCCGAGGAGTCGCAATATTACTCGGTCACCTTGAAAGTGAGCGACCGGACGGAGCGCACGCGCACTCGTGCCATCTCGCAAGGCTTGGCGATCGTGCTGCGGCGCATGACCGGCAATCCACGACTTCCCGATGCGCCGGGGGTCAGCGAGGCACTGGCATCCGCGGAGCAGTATGCGCTGCGTTTCGGCTACCAACGTCTTGACGAGGGCGGGTCCGCGCTGACGGTGCAATTCGATCCGCGCGGCGTGCGGCAAGTCATTGAGGACGCGGGTCTCACCGCGTGGTCGTTGGAGCGACCGCGGGTGATGGTCTGGGTGCTTGCCGAGGATGCGAACGGAGAGGCGATACTGGATTCCGCTTCCACGCACGAGATTGCCGAAGCCATGCGGCGCAGTGCGACCGAGTTCGGGGTGCCGCTGGTGTTGCCTCTGATGGACATCGATGAACGCTTGGAAATCCAGCCCCTGCGCCTGCGCGGGCTCTTCTTTGATGTCTTGCGCCAGGCGAGTCAGCGCTACAACACGCAATTCATACTTGTGGGACGGGTCCGCTCGGATGCCGGAGGGAAATGGACAGGGACTTGGACCTTTGCCCAGCCAGGGGCGCCGATCTCAGAACGCAGTTTTGAAGGAGAGGCTCGGGAGGTCGCGCATGGCGCCTTGGGGTTTGTGCTCGAAGCGCTTTCCCGTCGATTTGCGCTCAATGTGAATCAAGAGACGCGCGTGCGCATCTCCGTCGAGGGGGTTTATGATCTCCCGGACTATGCGGATTTGCTCGGCTATCTTCGCGAACTCGACGGCGTTGAGCGGGTGCAGCTTCGTGAATTCACTAAGGATATCTTGACCCTCGATTTATGGTTGGCAACGACCTGGGACGGTTTCCTTGATCTTCTCGGCCAGCAGCGTCGTTTGTTCCCCGTGTTCGTGGTGGATCTGCCTGAAGGGGAGAAGCGCATGGTCTGGCAGGCCGAATCCTAACCCGAACCGACGACATCATCGACCGCAATGAACGCTTGTTTCTCTTTTCTGCCCAATTTTCTCACCCTCATTCGGCTGTTTCTGATGATGCCCGTGGGCTACAGCGTGATCCGCGGATACTTCGGAATCGCACTGGGGCTGTTTCTGTTCGCTGCAGTGAGCGACTTGGTGGATGGTTGGCTGGCGCGTCGATACGCTTGGGAAACGAGCCTCGGCAAATTCTTGGATCCCCTCGCCGACAAGCTCTTGTTGCTGGTGGCGCTTGTGGCACTCATGTTCGCGGACGTGCTGCCCTATTGGGCGGGTATCGCCCTCTTGGGACGGGATCTGGCATTGATGGTCGCGGCTGGTATCTACAGGCATCTCGTCGGCTATCTGAATCTGGCCCCGAGCTTTTTCGGCAAGACCTGCGTCGCCGCCATCATGGTGCTTATCGCCATGTTGCTCTTCACGCAGGTGCAGGTGCCGTATCTCTCCGAAATCGCAAGATGGTGCGTCGAATTCGGCCTGGTGCTGATCGTCGTCACCTTGTCGCTGGCCTCACTGGTTGAGTATCTATGGTCCTATGGCACGCATGGGGTTGCGCTCTTGCGTGCGAGGGGGCGCTGATGGACCATTTGGGTCAACTGGCATTGCATGACCTGTCCTTTGCCGAGGAGCGGACGCTGTCGAGTTTCGTGCCCTTGGGGAACGAGGACACCATTGGCAGATTGGTGTCGCTGGTTGAGGCACCGAGCGAAGCCCGATTGGTATGGCTCGCCGGCGCGGATGGCAATGGCAAGTCGCACCTTGCCGAGGGCCTGTGCCGGACATCCGGGGTGTGGCCAAGGGGGTATTTTGCGGACGAAGACTGGACGGATTCGGCACGCGAAGCGGAATTTGCGGGGCTGGCCTTTATCGCCGTGGATGACCTGAAGCATCTCTTGGGCGATGCGGCGCGCGAACAATGGTTGGTGAAGCTCATCGATGTGCGTAAGCGATTGGGATTACCGAGCTTGTTGATTGCCGAGGACGGTCCGGCGCACACGCAGACTTTTTTCAAGGATCTGCGCACACGGCTGGCAACGGCGGAAGTCCTTTGGCTCGAACCACTGCCCGACGAGATTAAACTCGGCGTAATGGCGGAATTTGCACGGGCGAAGGGCTTTCGATTGAACCAAGATGTGTTGGGGTATGTGCTGAAGCGCCACAACCGGAACCTTGGGCGCTTGATCGATCTCGTCAAGCGGATCGATCAATCTTCCTTGCGCGCCAAGCGGCCCGTGACCGTGCCCTTTGTGCGCGAACTCATGCGAGGAGAAGACTTGAGTGTCGGCTAAGACTGTCATGTTCACGGGCGGCGGCACCGCCGGACATGTGCTTCCGGTCGAACCGCTCATCCGGCGCTTTGATCAACTGGGTTGGGATGTGCACTTCATTGGCTCCCGTTCTGGTCTTGAAACGCGTTTGCTTGAGCGAACGCCCGCTCGTTGCCATGAAATCACCTGCGGGAAGCTTCGCCGCTACTTTTCGTTCGAGAATTTTGTCGATGCCCTGCGTGTGCCGGTTGGCCTAGTGCAGGCTTGGCGACTCTTGCGTCGAATCCGTCCGCGCCTGGTGTTCTCAAAGGGGGGCTACGTCTCCTTTCCGGTGGTGGCGGCGGCTTGGCTTCAGCGCGTTCCGGTCATCCTGCATGAATCGGATCACTCCGCCGGACTTGCCAATCGCATGGCCTTGCCCTTCGCACGCATCGTCTGCACCAACTTCAAGGACACCTTGAAGGATTCGCATAAGCAGGTGCATTGGACCGGCATGCCGCTCAGGCGCTCGCTCTTTGAGGGCAACGCGGAGGCGGGGATATCCTTGTGCCATGCACCCAAGGACAAGCCCATGGTGCTGGTGGTCGGCGGCAGTCTTGGTTCGGCGAAGCTCAACCAAGCGGTGCGTGCAGCCTTGTTCGAACTCACCCGCGTTGCCCATTTGGTGCATATTTGCGGTGAAGGGCAAATGCACCACTCGTTGGAAGATGTTGAAGGTTATCAACAGTTTCCCTACCTGAGCGAACCCTGGGGAGACGTGCTTGCGGCGGCGGACTTGGTGGTCAGCCGCGCCGGTGCCACCATGCTGAGCGAACTCTTGGCGCTCGGCATTCCGAGTCTCTTGGTGCCGCTCGGCAAGTCCGCCAGCCGAGGCGAACAGATCGATAACGCGCGCTATGCCGAGCGGCAAGGATTCGCGCGCCTATTGAGCGAAGAGGCCCTGAACGGCGTGGAACTCGCGCAAGCCGTCATCGACATGCTGGACGACCTCGAGTCATATAAGTCCCGTCTCGCCTCCTACCGGGCTCCCAACGCAACCGAGAAGATCGAGGCCTTGATCAGACAATTCGCCAAGTAGCGCGTGTTCCTCTTCTCCGCCTGACACGTCATCTTTTACATGAGTCGGAATATGTCATTCGGCTATTCCTTTCGATCAAGCATCGATCAACTTTGGACTTGACAATTTTGGATCGTTTGCTATAACGTTTTACCACAAGCATATCAAACAAGAGTCGCTCGTGACCACAGTGACAGTCTCACCAAAATACCAGATTGTGATTCCCAAGGAGATTCGGGAGTCGAACGGGATCGTCTCAGGTCAAAAAATTCATATGATCAGTTATCGCGATAGGATTCAACTCGTACCCATAGTGCCGATTGAGCGCCTGAAAGGCTCGTTGAAGGGCATCGACACAGATGTTCAACGCGATACGGATAGGGTGTGAATATTGTTGATTCATCGGCGTGGCTTGCGTTCTTGGCCGGTGGCCGGAACGCGCAGATCTTCGCTGTCCCAATTGCAGATCTCGCTGAGTTGTTGGTGCCGACCGTCACCATTACGGAGGTATTCAAGAACATACTGCGCCAGCGAGGAGAGGAAGCCGCCTTGCGGGTCCTGGCGCACATGGAGCAGGGAAGCGTCATCCCTTTGAACCAAAAGCTCTCGGTCGATGCGGCGAGTTTTGGTGTCGAATATAAGTTGCCTCTTGCTGACAGCATGATTTACGCGACGGCGCATCACTATCAGGCTACTTTGTGGACACAGGATTCCGACTTTAAGGATCTTGCCCAAGTCAAGTATTTTCCCTGACATACTTTCTCGCCTAGCTGAAGACGTAATCGTCGGCCTTCGGCGACTTGGTTTGATTCCAGAATTCGAGCATTGAGAAGGGCCAGTTTTGTGTGATTCGGCCGGATGCGTTCTTGTACCAGGTGGACACCCCCGGCGTTGACCAGGCCATTTGTTCGTTGCCCTTGTCGATGTATTGGTTGTAGGCGTCGTGAACCTCTCGTCGACAATCCATCACCGAGTTTTCTCCTGCAAGCAGCAGGCGAATGCAGCCCATCACGTAGCGCACTTCGCACTCCGAGAAGAAGGTGATGCTGGCATTGATCACGATATTGGTATTGGGCCCATAGAGCACGAACAGGTTGGGATAGCCCGGGATGGTGATGCCGAGATAGGCGCGCGGGTCGCCGTTCCAGTGCTCGCGTAGTTCCGTACCGCCGAGACCGCGGATCTTGATGGGAAAGAAGAAATCGCTCGCCTTGAAGCCCGTGCCGTAGATGAGGACGTCAAAATCGAACAAGCGCCCGTCCTCGCACTTGATGCCGCTCGCGTGAATCTTCTCAATCGGCGATGTGATCAGCTCCAGGTTTTCTCGCTGCAAGGCCCTCAGCCATGTGCCGTTGTCGCGAAGTCCCCGCTTGGCACCGAAGGGGTAGTGCGGGATCGAGGCCTTAATAAGGTCCGGCCGACCATCAAGCTCGGTGCGCACAAACTCCTCCAAGAGTTCCCGCACCATATCATTCTCGGCGCTGATGCTGCGCGCTTCGTTCCACTGCGGGTCGCGCTTGACCGAGCTGAGCAAACCTTCGCCGGCCACATAGAAGACCCAGAACCTGAACCACTTGCCATAAAAGGGCAGGTGATTGAGGAGCCAGTGCTTCCCCTCGGGGATGAAGTCGTGGTACTCGGGCGTGTGCAAAATCCAAGGTGGGGTGCGCTGGAACACCGTCACCTGTTCGGCCTGCTTCGCGATCTCGGGAACGAATTGGAAGGCGCTCGCGCCGGTGCCTATGACGCCGACGCGCTTCCCGGTGAAATCATGCTGGTGCTCCCATTCGGCGGAATGAAAGGAGATGCCAGAGTAGTCGTCACGACCGGGAATCTGCGGGAACTTTGGTCGATTGAGTTGACCGGTTGCCATGATCAAGGCGTTGCCGCGTTCGAGCATAGCGCGCCCATCGGCATCTTTCGCGTGAATGCACCACTCGCCGCGCGCTTGGTCGAACACCGCTTCAGTCGCCTCGGTATCAAGCAGTAAGTGGTCGCGCAACGCATACTTGTCGGCAAACTGTTGAAAGTAGGTTAGCAGCGCCTCGTTGTTCGAAAAGTGCTGCGGCCAGTCATAGGGTTCGAAGGAGTAGCTGTACATGTGATTGGCGCTATCCACGCGGCAGCCGGGATAGGTGTTTTCAAGCCAGGTTCCGCCGACATCGGAGTTCTTGTCAATGATCAGAAAATCGACCCCCTCTTCCTTTAGTCGCTTCGCCGCCAGTAGCCCCGACATGCCGGCACCAATGATGATGACGCGAAACGCGCCCCGCGCCTGTTGCGAAATGCCCGCGAAGCTCTTGTGCGCGAAGGTATCTTCGCCGTCGATGGCAAGTTCACGCTGCAGAAAATCTTTGTAGTCGCCTTGAATGGTCTCGGCGATGATGAATTCGGTCATCTCCTCGATCTGTTCTTGGCCGAGTGCGACCGGTCCGTGATCGGGGTTGTCGCGGCACGCTGATTGATGCGCACGAATGGCCTCGAACGCGAGCGTCCGGACTTCTTCCTGTTGGGCTTCGGATAGTCCGCATTGTTCGTCTGTCAAGAACCCGCCCTCCGGGCGAATCTCGCCGCGCAACAGGCGCATATCGCCGGTCAAATGCACCAGGCTGTTCATGAGGCTCGGAACGTGCGCAGAGGCAAGTGCCTCGCGCAGCGCCGCATCGCTGATGTCAGGAATTGTCATTATTTGTTGGAAGCTGCCAAAATACGGGTGTGAATACTAAAGTAATCCTCTCGTCCGGCGAAGCCTCGTCCGATGTGGGTCCGGTGCCCTGCGGCGGAACCTGTTCGGACGAGATCCCCTTGAAAATCGGCGTGTCTGGGCTCGGCACCGTGGCCACCGGCTTGGTGGGCCTATTGGATCAGCAGGGTGATCGACTCGCGCGGCAGGCCGGAAAACCGCTCAAGCTCACGCGCATTGCCAGTCGCACATCCAAGCCCGAAAGGGTTCCAGAGGGCGTGCGCTTCGGGACCGATGTCTTTGCGCTCATTGAAGACCCCGAAGTGGACTTGGTCGTCGAACTGATCGGCGGCGTAGACCCGGCGCTTGGTCTCATCACGCAAGCCCTCACGCGCGGCAAGCCGGTTGTCACCGCCAACAAAGAGGTACTGGCAAGGCATGGCGACGCGCTGTTTGCGCTCGCGGCCGAGAAGGGTTTGCCCATTGGGTTTGAGGCCTCGGTCGGCGGCGGCATCCCGATTATCAAGGCCATGCGCGAGAGCCTCGCTGGCGATCAGGTGACACGCATTGTCGGCATAGTCAATGGCACCACCAACTTCATTCTCACGCGCATGGCGGAAAAGGGCGCGAGCTTTGAGGCGGCGCTCAAGGAGGCGCAGGAACTTGGGTTTGCCGAAGCCGAGCCCGACTACGACATACAGGGTACGGATGCCGCGCATAAGATTGCCATACTCGCGGCCATCGCCTGGGGCCTTGCCTTTGATGTCGATCAGGTGCAGGCCGAAGGCATGCATCTGGTGCGCGCGGAAGATCTCGAATTCGCCGCACGCCTCGGCTATTCGATCAAACATCTCGGCATGGCGGCGGTGGAAGAGACTGGTGTGCAGACGCGCGTGTTTCCAGCCTTGGTGCCGCACGCTAATCTGCTCTCTCAGGTTCGCGGTGTGACCAACGCCGTGCAGGTGTCGAGCCAATCGCTTGGCGAGAGCCTCTTTATGGGCCCGGGCGCGGGCGCGCTGCCAACCGCCAATTCGGTGCTTGCCGATGTCGTCGACATCGCCTGCGGCGATGCGCCGAGACCCATGTCACGGACGACCGCTGCCATCAGACGACTTCCGGCGGAGGAATCATCCGCAAGCTTCTATCTGCGCGTGCAGGTGATTGACAAGACCGGAGTGCTGGCGCAACTCGCCGAAGTGCTGGCAAGCAAGGGTGTCGGCATCGATGCCATGCTACAGCCCGAGATTGGCGAGCGGGCGCAAGCGGGGAGCGATGAGGCGTCAATTGTCGTGGTGACGCATGAGACGACGGAAACCAAGATGCGTGAGGCCGTGGAACTCATTGAGGGCTTCGCGGAAGTGCGCGGCGCGGCATCGCTCATTCGCGTCTATGGTGGCGATTGATGTTGGCCGAGATTCGTGCGAGAGCGGTGGGGGGGCATGAACGTGTGCTCGCCGACGCGATGCACCCAGTGCTCGCACGAATCTATGCGGCGCGGGGCGTGAAGGATCGTGCCGAAGTCGATCTCGCACTCTCTGCACTGCCAAGACCGGCAAAGCTCAAACACATTGATCAGGCGGCTGCGATTATCAGCGATGCTGTCATGGCCGAAGAGCGCATCGTCGTGGTGGGTGATTTCGATGCCGATGGCGCGTCGGGTACCGCCCTCGGCGTGCTGGCACTGCAATCCTTCGGTGCCGAGGAAGTGGGGTTTTTGGTGCCGAACCGCTTTGAGTTTGGCCACGGTCTCTCGACGCAACTGGTCAAGGTCGCCTCGGAACTCGAACCGGATCTGTTGGTGACGGTGGACCACGGGGTCGCGAGCCTTGAAGGTATTCAGTTCGCGCGCAAGCTCGGTATGCGCGTAGTGGTGACCGACCACCACTTAGCTGGAGAAGCGTTGCCCGACGCCGACGCGATCGTCAATCCGAACCAACCCGGCTGCGAGTTCGAGAGCAAGTGCCTTGCGGGGGTGGGCGTGCTCTTCTATGTGATGAGTGCGGTACGTGCGGAACTGGCAAGGAGGGATTGGTTCGGTGCTGATCGTCCCATGCCGAACATGGCGGATCTTCTTGACTTGGTGGCGATCGGCACCATCTCGGACCTGGTGCCTTTCGATCGCACCAACCGGATTCTCGTGAGCGAAGGCTTGAGGCGCGCGAGCATCGCCCCTCGCCCGGGTGTGCGGGCGCTCTTGGAAGTCGCGAAGCGCGGCCGCACGAGGGTGCTTGCCGATGACATCGGCTACGGCCTTGCGCCGAGAATCAATGCGGCCGGGCGCTTGACGGACATGTCGCTCGGCATCCAATGCCTGTTAAGCCAGACGCTCACCGACGCGCGGCGAATCGCGGGCGAACTTGACCAACTCAATCGTCGGCGCAAGGAAATTGAATCCTCGATGGTCATGCGTGCGGAACACCTGTTGCGCGAAACCAAGCGCAAGCTCGAAGGCAAGGACTTGCCGGCCGTGATCTGCCTCTATGATGCGGACTTCAGCCAAGGGGTCATCGGCTTGGTCGCATCGCGCTTGGCAAGGGAGCTGGAGCGTCCGGCGTTCGTGTTCGCCGATGCCGGCGATGCCGAACCCGACTATTTGCGTGGCTCCGCGCGTGGCGTGCCGGGCTTTCACCTGCTGGATTTGATCGATCTCGTGAATACTCGTCGGCCGGGATTGTTGGTGCGCTACGGCGGTCACGCCATGGCTGCGGGGGTGACGCTGGTGCGCGCCAACCTCGCTGAATTCGCCGAATCCGTGCAGCAAGTCGTGTGTCGAGAAATGCACGTCCCGCCGCCGTCGAGCGTGTATCTGACCGATGGAACCCTGCACGAGGACCAACTCTGCCTTGATTTCGCGCGCGAGCTGGAGAACGCCGGACCTTGGGGCCAAGGCTTCGAACAACCGACCTTCGAAGGTGTCTTCTCCTTGCGCACCCAACGGGTCGTCGCCGATGCTCACCTGCGCATGCTGCTCGAACAGGGTCAAACCCTGATCGACGCCATCGCCTTTGGGCAAGATGAACTGATCGCAGCGAATCGCGTGCGTATCGGCTATAGGCTGAGCGTGCACAGATGGGGAGATTCCGAAACCGCGCAACTCATCGTCGAACGGCTTGAGCCTTTGGACGCTTGAGGGGCTGGTATAGGAACCATGTATCGCCCAAGGGCTGCCCGCTCATCGCGCTCCCGTTCGGCCTGCCTTGCGCTCCTCTCGACCTTTTGCTTCGTGACGCCAGGGCTCTCGCACGCCCAAGGATCGGCATCCTTGCTCATAGAAGAGATACTCGTCACCGCCACCAAGAAGGCCGAACTCGAACGGGCGCAGGATGTCCCGATTTCTATTCTCGCCTTTTCCGGAGACCAGCTTGAAGCCGCTCGCGTGGACACCATCAGCGACATAGGCTCGCTCGTGCCCAATACGCTGCTGCACCCGAATCCGTCGGTCTCGAACGGGTCCATGTTCTCCATTCGCGGCACCGGCACGGCATCGAGCATTCCCTCGGACGATCCGGCCGTCGGCGTGTTCGTGGACGGCGTGGTCCTCGGGGTATTGAACGGTGGCAACCTGGATGCCTTTGACCTTGCGTCGGTGGAAGTGCTGCGCGGTCCGCAAGGCACGCTGTTTGGGCGTAATGTCACCGCTGGCGCCATACTCATGCGCACCGAGCGCCCACGCTTCGAACCGGCTGGCGACCTGCGACTGACTCTCGGCACGGCCGGCCGCGCCGATATGTCCGCAAAGGCCACGGGTCCCTTGGTGCAAGACTTGCTCGCCGCTCGCCTCAGCCTAACCTTCAAGTCGACCGACGGGTACTTCAAGAACCAGAACGGCGATGGCGCGCCGCTTGGCAGTGTGCTTGGGCGAAACGCGCCGCTTGATTCGCGTTATGGCGCGAGCGAGTCCTACATCCTGCGGCCATCTGTTCGCATCACGCCGAACGAGGATCTGAGAATCGACCTGATCGCGGAGTTTCAACACACCGATGGCAGCGCGACGGCTGCGCAAAAGGCAACGCGTAACATCGCCGGTAACAGCGGCCTGCCCGAGCTTGGCAGATCTGACGACATCAGCCTGAGCACGGTCGGCATCAACGAGTACGAGTACCGCAGCTTCGTCGTTGATGCGATCCAAGACACCATTAACGGTAGGCTGAGCCTGATTAGCGGATACCGGAAACTCAAGCAGTTCAACTTGCTGGACCCGGATGGTTCGGCAGTGGATTTGTTCATCGCCTATAGCGACCCAAGGCAGCAGCAGTTCTCTCAAGAAGTGCGTTGGTCCGGTAACCCTTGGGGTGCCGAGTCCCTCGAATTGACACTTGGCGGCTACTACTTCACGCAAGAGATTGACCACGTCGAAGGGCGACGATTGCTCGCTGCGGTTCGTCCCGAACCGATTACCCAAGGGCTTGGCGGCATGGTCGAACACGATGCGACCGGCCTCTTCACGCAAGCCGCCTACCACTTGACGCCTTCTCTGGTGGCGATCGTGGGTTTGCGCTACACCCATGAAGAAAAGGACGCCAAGATCACGGCCGGGGCAACTTGTGACCCGGTGGCGCGTGAGTGTCTGTATGGTTTTCAGGATGATGAGGCCTGGTCCAACCTGAGTTGGTCCCTATCGCTACAGTACTTTCCATCGCACCACACGCAGTGGTACGTCTCGGCCAAGCGCGGTTTTCGCAGCGGTGGATTCAATATCCGCAACGCCTCGGCCTTCGTGGTCTCACCCAAGTACGATGAAGAGGTGGTCGATGCCTATGAACTGGGCGTAAAGTCGGACCTCTTGGAGACATTGCGCTTCAACGCGGCCATGTTTTTCAGCCGATTCGACGAACTGCAACGCATCGTGATTCAGCCGGATGCCTCGCAGCGGGTGCAGAATGCGGCGCAAGCAACCATCAAGGGCCTTGAACTCGACCTCACCTGGTTGCTGACGGACAGATTCTCCGTCGTCGCCAATCTGGGTCTGCTCAATGGCAAGTACGATCGACTGGCGTCCGGCGCATTGCGGAGCATCAACAATGCCCGCATCTCCTCGCAGCTTGTGGCGGGTGGTTTGCCGCCCTTGCGGGTCGGCGAACTGCGTCTTGCCCGGCTTCCGGAGCTTACCGCTTCCTTCACGGCCCTACTCGATCAGCCGCTCGGCGGTCTCGGCACCATCTCCTATCGCCTTGGGTACGCCTTGGTGGATGAGCGCGCGGGCAACGATACCAATATCGGCCTGCTGCCGGGCTACTCGGAGTTCGATGCGAGCCTGACCTTCCGCTCCATCGATGAGCGCTGGCAGGTCACGGTCTTTGGCAAGAACCTGCTCGATGAGGCTCGCGCCTATTCGTTTCTCGTGGATATCTCCATGTACTCCAATTTCATCCAATCCGGTCTCCCCGCCCGCTACGGCGTGGAATTCGCGATTCGGTTGTAGGAGCGTGTTTGTTTGGATTGATTCCAGAGATGATTGAGAGTCTCTGTCTTGTGGTCTCGTCAAAGCTTTCGACGAAATTCTGAGCACTATTGTTCGGGTGTCACCGCGAGGACTGCGTCGACACCAAGGCCGACCTTGATTCGCCGTAGTGAAGTGCCGCAGTTGTTGCCAGCGCAAAACGTTATGTTATAACATAACATTTTCTTTCAATTCGAGATGGGCTATGAAACTCAGAAAACTATCTTTGCTGACGGCAGTATTTTGGCTGGCGACAGCCGCGCTGCCGAGAGAAGTACCCGCGCAGGCGGGGACGGAGGTCATTGAGGAGATTACCGTTCGCGCCGAACACGTTGAAGAGACCATTCCGCTGGACTTGCGGCAATTCGGCAACCGTGTGGAAGTCATCACGGCAGACGAACTACAGGTCGGCGGATTTCATGACTTGGCGCAGAGCCTGCAAATGAAGGTCCCAGGACTCTACCTCGCGCCCAAGAACGGTGCTTTTGATTATGTTGGCTGCTCACTTCAGGGCTCGCGGTGCCAAGACATCCTGTGGCTGATCGACGGCGTCAGGATCAACAATCGGCTGTACAACTCTACGAGCCCCTTGGACACGGTGCCCGCCCACATGGTGGAGCGCATCGAAGTGCTCTACGGCGGGCAGGGAATCTTCTACGGCACCCAATCCGTTGTCGGCGTGGTCAACGTGGTGACCAAGGACTTTTCGGAGAATCCCCACGGACGCCTCGGACTGGCCGTGGACGGCAATGACGGTGTCCATGCGAATTTCGACTATGCCACGACACTGGGCGATCATCGGTTCGTACTCTATGCCTCGACCGACCAAGCCGACGGGATTCGGCCCTACAGGAACGAGGATTTCCAGCCGAGCGCCACTGATCGAGAGAGAAGCTACGATGTCGCCATGCTCGGTCTGAAGTACGCCTACAACGTCAGCGACCGCTCGCGTCTGTCGCTCCATTATCAGCGAACGGACGCGGAGCTTGATTTCGCGCGTCCCTATCTCAACTACGATACCGTCAACGCGCGCGATGAAGAGATACTGACGCTCAAATACGACCTACAGGCGACCGACAGCATCGGCCTGTTCGTCAAGGCGTACTCGCACACTTGGGACACCGACTACACGCGGATCTACAATGTCCTCGACGACAGCGGAGCGGTGACGGGCGATCTCAGAACCGTGAACGATGGCTCCTATTGGGGCTATGAGGACTATGGGGTCACGGCCATGACGCGCATCGAAACCGAGACTGGATTCGACTTTGCGGCCGGATACGAACACCAGCGCTTTTCCGGTAGCGACGATGTCCTCCTCATCGCGGACCAGACCGAGTCGGTGGACGCCTTCTTCGGGCAGGTCAGAACCAATGAGAACCTTTTCGCCAGCACGCGCATGGCACTTGGATTTCGCCATAACAGGTCCAGCGGTGATGGCGAAGTCACGGTCGGCAACTTCAGCCTGCGTCACGAATTCAGTGACTCGCTGTATCTTCGCGGCAGCGTCGGCACGTCCTTCCGTCTGCCCGATGCTTGGCAGCTCTACGGTAACGATCCCTGCTGCACACTCGGCAATCCGGATCTGGAAGGCGAAAAGAGCCGCAACGTCAATGTCGCCGTCGGTGGCCGGAGCCGCCTTGGACTGCGCTGGGAGATCGTCGCGTTTCAGCGCGAGGTGGATGACCTCATAGGTGTCGTTGACGGCATGCGCGTGAACACTGATCGCAGGGTGGACTTCGACGGATGGGAAGTCAACATCGCCTACGATTTCAACCCAGACTGGAGTGCCGGCATCAACTACGTCGCAACGAGCGCAGAAGCGGAAGGCTCGAGCGATCAAATCACCGATGTGCCAGAGAGCACGCTCAAGGCCAGCTTGATGTATCGGTCGGCCAATTCACCATTTGAATTCGCCGCATCGCTTGCAAAGGTGGGAGACCTCTACGATTCGGTATCTGGAGGCATTGGTCGCGTGGAGCACGGCGGGTATGCAGTGCTGGATATGGGTGCAGGCTATCGATTCGGCGACGAACGCCGCCACCGCATCGGCATTCGGCTTGAGAATGCCTTGGATGAGGAATACGCGGCTTCGCTTGGGCGCAGCATCAGGGACCTTGACGGCAGTTCATATCCTTATGAAAACCTAGGCACACCGCAGACGGTCCACGTTTCTTATGCGTATCGGTTTTAGCTCGATTTGGCGTGAGTTGATCCTACCGGGACGGGGCTGACCTCCCGATCAGCGGGCCACCGGGGCTGCGGAGTTGTTGTTACATGATTCGACTGCTGTTTTTGATGCATCGATACCTGGGCATTGCCGTCGGTGCGGTCATCTCGCTGTGGTGCCTATCGGGCTTCGTCATGATGTACGAGCAGTATCCGGAGCTCGACGACAACGAACGCTTGGTCGGCCTCGAACGACTAGAGCTGACAGAGTGCTGCCAACTGCCCGCCGACTTCGGCAACATTGAGTTCGACGCTCTCAGGCTGGAGATGATGGCCGGGACGCCGGTGCTCCGCCTGATGGAAGGCCGCCGCCAACACGTCATCGACCTGCGCCGCGGCGAGTCGCTTTCCGAGCTCCGCGAAGTCGATGCCCAGTCCGTCGCAGATAGGGCAGCACCGGAGTTCGGATTGCAGGGCACTCCGAGACTCATCGACCTGCTCGAGCGCGATCAATGGACGGTCTACGCCAGCTACCACCCCCACCGTCCGATGTTTCACTTCGCGATGGACGACTCCGCCGACACGGAATTCTATGTCTCCAGCACGACTGGCGAGGTGGTTCAGATGACGACCTCTAGGCAGCGATTCCTCAACTGGATGGGCGCGGTGATTCACTGGCTCTATCCCACCGCGCTGCGTCAGCACACCGGCATCTGGCGCCAGGTGGTTATCTGGCTGACCATTGTGAGCCTATTCTTGACCGTTGTCGGCCTATACATCGGTCTACAGCAGTTGAGGACGCGCCGCAGCGGCCGCCACTCGCCCTACCAAGGTTGGGCATTGTGGCACCACTACACTGGTCTCATCTTCGGTCTCTTCGCCTTGACATGGCTGACGAGTGGCTTGTTCTCCGTCAATCCGTTCGGGGCTCTGGAAGGTCGCGGTTTCGACGTTGAAGCGCAGCGGCTAAGAGGCGGCGCGGTGAACTTCGAACAGGTAAGCGCGTTGGTAAGCGCGATTCCGGCAAGTGAACTCCCGAGTTCTACCGTGCGTCTGGACATTTCGATGGTCGGCGGACAGCTCTACGCGGTCGCATTGGACAAGGCAGGTCAGCGAGTGCGGCTCAACGCCCGCACGCTAAATGCGGAAACGCTGCCGGCAGAGTTCTTCACGCAGGCGGCAAACACCATGCGTCCCGAAGCGGATGTCACGGAAGCGAGCTGGCTGACCGAAGACGATGCCTATTACTTCAGCCACCATGATACGAGACGCTTCCCAGTGTTCCGGATTCAGTATGGCGACGGCGAGCGGTTCTATCTGGATAGCGTCACCGGACAGATCACCCACGCCGTGGACCGTGATCGCAAGTGGTTGAGGTGGATCTTCCAAGCGCTCCACAGAGGCGATTTCTCCGCATTGATACGCAGCCGACCCATCTGGGATCTGATGATGTGGCCGCTGATGCTAGGCGTCACCCTCTGCGCGCTCACGGGCACCTGGCTTGGATTCCAGCGCTTGGGAAGGGCTGTCAGGAGGCATCTCGGCCCTGCGCGTCGTCCGATTTGGCGGTCGCGATCGGACCCGCGCGAGCCGAACGAGTTACCCGTCTCGACACCTCAATGAGTGAGGTGAAAATTCGGGACTTTGTTCATCCGACCCGCCAAACCGTCACTCCGCCTTGGGCGTCGAGTGCTGCAAGTGCGCGCCCATCCGGCCGCCAGTACAATTTGGCCACCACGTCCGCCACAAGTGCGGTTCCTATTGGCCCGCCTTGTCCATTTTCCTGAAGCGACCATACAACCACGGCGCCGTCTCGGCCTCCCGAGGCCAAGCGCAAGGCTCGGCGAGCGAAGGTAAGCGTCGTCACGGGTTGAACATGGAGCTTTAGAGAGCCGGGCCGCGTGCCTTCTGGACCACCTCCTTGGAAACTCCAGACCGTCACCACATCACCGCCACCGGTCGCCAAGAGGGTGCCAGCGTCATCAAATGCCAGCGCTGAAGGTTTGCCAGGATATCCGGACATCATGGAGTCTTGCTCCGTGGAGCGGCGCCAGAAGTGCACAGAGTTGTCTTGGCTGCCGCAGGCCACGATATCCCCGTCTGGGCTCAACGCCATCGACACCAAAGATCCCTTCCACTCCAGTTGTTGGCACAGATCTCCAGTGAGCGCGTCGAAGAACGTCACCCGACCGTAACAGGCGGTTGCCAGCTCCCCTGCGCCGGACCAGGTGAGCGCACTCACGGTGCTGGGATGATCATCAGAACGCCAGACTTCGCTGCCGTCCGTGTCATAGGCACGAACCTGTCGGGAACAGGAGGCCGCCAGCAACCGACCGTCTTGGGACCACGCTAGGTTCTCCACCCAAGCCTTGCCGACCTCGATAGCGTGTTTTACTTGGCCTTCGGCGACACTCCATACGAGCACTTTTCCGTTTTGGCCGGCGGTCGCGAACGCGGTTCCTGCTGGATGGATCGCCATTGCCAGCACCCCGCCACCGTGACCCTCCTGCCGCGCCCAGACGCTTGCGCCGGACTTGCGGTCGAATGCGTAGACACCGCCCGCGGCGTCAACGACAATGAACGTCTCTCCGCGAGGGGTCCAGCCCCCGGCGATGGCGTAGTCGCCGACCGACGCGGACCAGCCCCGGCGGAGCACCCCTCTCGGTGTGTGATGATCTATATCAGGCATGCCGCGAATTCTTGGCGCATGCTTTCTTCATCGAGATTGCGGCCGATGAAGACGAGTTGATTACGTCGGGGCAAGTCTCCCCATGCGCGATCCGGCTGGCTGTCAAAGAGCATGTGAACGCCCTGAAAGACGAAGCGCTCCGACTCACCCGCGAGACTGATGAAGCCTTTCATTCGGAAAATGTCCACCCCGCGCTCGCGGAGTAGTTTTCCAAGCCACATGTTCAGTAGATCGGGATCAAGGTCGCCGTCAGCCTCGATAGCGATCGAGCCCACCTCATCGTCGTGCTCGTGCTGTGCGACCCAGGTGCGTTCGGCCTCTTCCCTGATCGTCGATCCTTGCGCGTTTGTCAGTTGCAGATCGAATTCTTCCGCCGTGTGCTGGGCATAGAGGCCGAGGCGCACCGGTGAATCGACCTCTAAGAAGAACGACTTCCGCCCGAGGGATTCGAGCTTCAGGTTCACATGCTTTCCAAGCGGAATCGCTTCGCCCGGGCGAACATCCTCTGCAGGTTCCGCATACCGCCGTACACACCACTCCGCACCGTCTCGCAGGGCGGCGTCATCCGCGCCCTGGTCTGGCACCACGACGAGCGACATGGCAGGGTCGGGTCCGTCGTCCAAGCCAAGTTCGTAACGCCCGATATCTAGCGAATAGACACCAGTCCATTCGAACGGATACTCCGGTTCGAGGAAGGTGGGACGACGCTCAAGCACCTCGTCGAGATCGAAGGCGCCGAGGTTCAGCACCGTGTCGACAGGGATATTCGCCTTTTCGCTACGCACGACTTGCGCCATCCGATTCATGTCGCGGAGCCGAGCTTCGAGCTGGTCGAGCGCTTCGGCATCGACCAAGTCTGTCTTGTTGAGCACAAGGACATCCGCGAACGCGATTTGCTCGGTGCTTTCGTCGCTGCGGCCGAGTTGTTGCTCGATATGCGCCGCATCGACGAGTGTGATGATGCCATCGAGCGAGAATTCCGCGCGAATTTCGTCGTCCATAAAGAAGGTCTGTGCGACCGGACCGGGATCGGCGAGGCCGGTGGTCTCCACCAACACATAGTCGAATTTGTCGCGGCGCTTCATAAGATTGCCGAGCACGCGAATCAGGTCTCCGCGCACCGTGCAGCAGATACAGCCGTTCGACATCTCGAAAATCTCTTCGTCAGCGTCGATGACGAGCGCCTGGTCAATGCCGACCTCCCCGTACTCGTTTTCGATGACAGCGATGCGCTTGCCGTGCTCCTCGCTCAGTATGCGATTGAGCAAGGTCGTTTTGCCGGAGCCGAGGAATCCGGTGAGGATGGAAACAGGTACTTTGTGCGACAGGTTCATTGAATTCTCCTTGATCAGAGGTGTAAGTGTTGGAATAGGGGTATCGAACGCCACGCGGTGCAGACCTGTGCCACGTCTCCCGCGCCAAGGGTGTCTTTGAGCTGGTGAAAGAGAGTGGGGCGGCGCGCTAGTTTCAATGGCGGGGTTATAGGACGAGACCGGGCCATCTCGGTCGTGATCGCGCAGAACGAATCTGGTGCGGGCAGAACGCTCCAAGCGACGACCTGGCGTAGGGGAAGCATGCCTTCCAACAGCTGCATTAGCGACTTGCCTCGCGGGGAGGCACTCGCCCAAGCACGCTTGTGCGAAGTCGCTTCGGACGTTGTTCCCGCGGCATGAACCCGTTTTCGCTTCTTACGTAGGTGGAGATGCACTGCAGAATGTCGCCTGTACTCTCGCCCGGTCGCTGATCCCCGAAGAGGTAAGTCCAGGCGCCGGGTGACGAAAGCGCGATTCCGCAGGGGCGCGGGCATAGGCTGAGGCACTCTGCGGGCCTGACCTCCACATGATGGCGCAAGGGGCTCTCATGGAACGCCGCGCAAAGCGATTGATAGAGCTTGAAGCCCGCTCGATTCTCTCGCGGCTCACGCGGATAGCCAGGCGGCCTACAGGAGGTGCACACGTGAAGTACGGATGACCGAGAGGTGCACTCCGGTGTCAGTGACCCTTTCGCCAAAGCGGATGGGGTAGTTTCCATCATAAATTGGTCTCTTGTCTCAGGCGCATCTCAAACCTCGTCTCGGTAACTCGCGGATGCGCTACGACCGACCCATGAAGCTTAATCCCTACCGCGCATGTAGCGAGGTCGAGCCTTCCAATGAGTCTTGGCTATTGTCATCCGTTCTTGCAATGTTATAACATAACATTTCTAAGTGGCAATAGAGACCAATGCCATGGAACACCCTCCGACTCAACCTCAGCCCTGCACCGATCCCAACTGTAGCGGGCAGCATGCGCCCGCAGAGCGGGTCGCGATGGCAGCATCCCTGTGCACCGGGCGCGGCAGCAAACTGACGATGATCAGGCGCGAGGTGCTCGAATTGCTCTGGGAAAGGGGGAGAGCAACGGGCGCTTACGAACTGATCGAAGCGCTAAAGCTCAAGCACGGCCGCCCGGTCGCTCCGCCCACCGTCTATCGAGCGCTTGAATTCCTGATGTCTCAGCGCTTGGTCTCGAAGATCGAAAGCCGAAATGCATACGTTCCCTGTGCGCATCCTGAGCGGCAGCACGACTGTCTGTTCTTGATCTGCAGCATCTGTGGCGTATTGACCGAATTTGAAGACCCACGGGTGGCGCAGGCGCTTGCCGAAGATGCCGCGACACTTGGGTACCGTGTGACGCGACCCGTGGTCGAGCTTGAGGGTGCCTGCGAGAATTGCATTCTGGCCGCCGCAGGCTGAACTTGCGATAGTGCGCCCCACGAAAAGCTGGAATGTGTATGAGTCATCGCAGCGATGCGGCATCCACACTGGCAGGGCCGAACAGGGCAGGGCCAAAGAGACTCGGTTCCGTCACGCCCTCTCGCCACTTGGCGGCGGCGTGGTGGCTCAATTGGCTTGGGCGGTTCCGCTTGCGACCCTCCTATGGGTTGCTGCCGCTTGGGCGATCGGGTGGCTGCCATGACGGCCGTCTTTTCCCTCCATGAGGTCAGCTTGGGATACGACCGCCATCTGGCCGTGCATCACCTGACCGGCAGTTTCAGGGCCGGTTCGTTGACGGCGGTGGTAGGACCCAACGGGTCGGGCAAGAGCACCTTGCTGAAGGGATTGATTGGGCACTTGGCACCTCTCGATGGCCGCTTGGAGCGCCACGGGCTGCATCAGAGGGATATCGCTTATCTACCCCAGCAGGCAGAGATTGATCGCAGTTTCCCTATTTCGGTGATGGACATGGTGTCGCTGGGGCACTGGCGGATGATCGGCCTGTTCCGCCGAGTCACAGGTGCCCAGCGAAGGCAAGCCGAGGATGCGCTCCATGCTGTCGGTCTCGATGACTTTGGTCGACGTCCGATTGCCTCCTTGTCGGCGGGCCAGTTTCAACGGGTCTTGTTTGCTCGCATGTTGTTACAGAACTGTCCTGTCATTTTGCTCGACGAGCCCTTCGCCACAATCGATCCACGGACAGCGGCAGACCTTCTGAGAGTGGTGGTGGGATGGCACGGCGAAGGACGGACGATTGTCGCCGTATTGCATGATCTCGACCAAGTACGGGAGCGTTTTCCCGACACCTTGGTGATTGCCCGCGAGCCCGTAGCTTGGGGGGCGACTCACGAGGTGCTGCGGGAGGAGCATCTCCTTAAGGCGCGACAGATGGCGCAAGAGTGGGATGACCCTGCTGAGGTCTGCCGCCGAGGCGGCGACTGATGGACCTCTATGCCGCGCTGCTCCAGCCTTTTGTCGAATTCGGATTCATGCGCAGGGCCTTGGTGGCATGCCTCGCTCTCAGCCTCGGCAGCGGCCCGGTCGGCGTATTGCTGGTCTTGCGCCGCATGAGCCTTGTCGGGGATGCCCTAAGCCATGCCGTATTGTCGGGTGCGGCGACTGCGTTCATGATCGCCGGACTCTCGTTCCTAGCCATGAGCGCCGGCGGCTTCATCGCGGGCCTTGTCGTAGCGATCCTGTCCGGTGTCGTCGCGCGCGTGACACCTCAGCGCGAGGATGCCAGCTTTGCCGCCTTCTGTGTCATTTCGCTGGCGCTTGGGGTGCTTATCGTTTCCACACAGGGTAGCAACGTCGATCTCATGCATATCCTCTTCGGAACCATTCTCGCTGTCGATGATGCTTCGCTGCTGCTCATCGTCTCGGTTACGACGCTGACGCTCGTCACTTTGGCCGTCACTGGGCGCGGGTTGATTGTGGAATGCTTCGACTCCGGCTTCCTGAGCGCTGTGGGCGGGCCCGGCACGGTTGTTCACTTGGTGTTCCTGACCTTGGTCGTCATGAATCTGGTCGCCGGCTTCCATGCGCTCGGTACGCTGATGGCGATCGGCCTGATGATGCTTCCCGCGGCAGTCGCGAGATTCTGGGCGGCCGAGGTTGCGACACTCGCGGCCCTGAGCAGCGTGATCGCTTTCGCTTCCGGGTACGTGGGGTTGCTGCTGTCCTACCATGCGAATCTTCCTTCCGGACCGGCCATCATCTTGGTCGCCGGCGCAGTCTATATCGTCTCCGTGGTAGCGGGTCCACGGGGTGGCTTGTGGGCACGGTTGGTACCGCGCCGACATATTGAAGCTTGAACGGCGGCGGGGAGTTACACAATGTGTCCTTTTTCACGCCGCTCGTTTTTCGCTGCGCTTGCGACACTTGCCGTAGCCACGGCATCTCGATCCTGGGCAGCCGACAAGCTCAAAGTCGTTGCCACATTCACCATACTCGGGGACATGGTGAGAAATGTCGGTGGGGAGCATGTCGCGCTCATTACGCTGGTCGGTGCGGACGCCGATGCCCATGTCTACGAACCGACCCCGGCCGATGTGCGCTCGCTCGCTCAAGCGGATGTCGTGATCGTCAACGGCCTCGGCTTTGAAGGTTGGATCGACCGGCTCGTCAAGGTATCCGGTTACAAAGGGACTGTGGTGGTGGCGAGTAAAGGCATTGCGGCGTTGAAGGGAGAAGAAAACCGACACGACCCCCACGCGTGGCAGGACCTCGCCAATGGACGCCTCTGTGTCGCCAATATCGCGCTGGCGCTGGCTGCGGCGGATCCGGTACACGCGCCGGCTTACCGCCGACGAGCAGAAGCCTATGATCATGAACTGGCGGCGCTGGATCGGGATATTCGCAGCAGGCTCGACGCCTTGCCCGCGAATCGGCGCAAGGTGGTCACCTCACACGATGCGTTCCAGTACTTTGGGCGCGCCTACGGTATCGAATTCCATGCCCCAGTGGGCTTGAGTACCGAAAGCGAGCCGTCGGCGGGCGAACTCGCGGCGCTTGTTCGCCAGATGCGGGATGAGGACATCCATGCACTCTTCGTTGAGAACATCACGGACCCGCGTCTCGCGGAGCAACTCGCACGTGAAGCCGACACTGTCATCGGCGGCAAACTGTACTCCGACTCATTGTCCGGACCCAACGGCCCGGCACCGACCTATCTCGACATGTTTCGCCACAACCTGGCCGAAATCGCGAAGGCCATCATGGAGTGATTCGTGCATCCTGTGCACCAGTGTTGCCCTATCGAATATGGGGTCGCACGAGGACTTGACGACTGAAGGTTCGTTCGCTTGTGCGTTTATTTCCCGCATGTAGGCGCGGTGGTAAACTTCTCAACCAAAATCCGACCTCCAAGATTGATCCGCCATGGCTGAAGTCACCGCCCTTCGCGAACAACATAAGCAGCTTTCCGAGCGAAATAAGATGCTCTGGGGGTATCTTTGACTTAGCTAAAAAAATAGTGCGGCTAGAAGAAGTTGATCGCACGCTTGCCGACCAGGAAATCTGGAAGGATCAGTCACGGGTTGCCTCGCTCGGTCGCGAAAAGCGGGTCTTGGAGCGTTTGGTCGCAGAGGCGCAAGGCATATCGCAATGCCTTGAAGATACCGTGGAGCTCATGGAAATCGGTACAGGCGAGCCGGACATACTCGATGAGGTTGCCAGCGAACTTGTGTCGCTTGATGGTCGCTTGTCGGGGCTCGAGTTCGAGCGCATGTTCTGGCACGAGCTTGATGACGGAAACGCATTTGTCGAGATTCAATCGGGTTCTGGTGGCACCGAAGCTCAGGATTGGGCGGAAATGCTCTTGCGCATGTATTTGCGCTGGGGTGAACGGCGCGGCTTTGAATGCAACCTCACCGAAGTCTCCGCCGGCGAGGTCGCTGGCATCAAGAGCGCTACCGTGCGGGTGAGCGGCGACTATGCTTATGGCTGGTTGCGCACCGAGACCGGGGTTCATCGATTGGTGCGCTTATCTCCGTTCGATGCCGGCAATCGCCGCCATACGTCCTTCGCGTCGGTCATCGTCTCTCCGGAGGTGGACGACACCATTGAGATCGACATAGACCCTTCGGATGTGAGGGTGGACACCTATCGGGCGAGTGGAGCCGGCGGCCAGCACGTCAACAAATCCGATTCGGCCGTGCGTCTGACGCACCTGCCAAGCAATGTGGTGGTGCAATGCCAAAGTGAACGCTCACAGCATCAGAATCGAGATCAGGCGTGGAAACAACTTCGCTCCAAGCTCTATGAGCTTGAAGAACAGAAGCGTCGCGCTGAACAGCAGGCCATTGAGGAGGGCAAGTCCGACATTGGCTGGGGGAATCAGATTCGCAATTACGTACTCGATCAATCACGCGTCAAGGACTTGCGCACGCGCGTCGAGCGCGGCGACCCCAGCGCGATACTCGATGGTGACTTGGACGAGTTCATGGAAGCGAGCCTCAAGGCGGGGGTATAGGGCGACATGAGTGCCGACAACGAAATGACTGCTTCACGACGCGCCAAGCTTGAAGCTTGGCGGGCGCGCGGGGGTGCCTACCCGAACACTTTTCGGCGTAGCGACCTTGCCTCCCGGCTGCACGAGCGGTTCGCCGAGGACAGCAAGGAAGACTTGGAAACCGCACAGGTGCCGGTCGCGGTCGCCGGTCGCATCATGCTGCGGCGCGTGATGGGCAAGGCCTGCTTTCTCACCCTGCAGGATGTTTCAGGCCGCATTCAAATCTATGCGCGCGTCGATGAGCTTGGGCGTGAAGCCTATGCGGACATAGAACATCTGATGGACATCGGCGACCTCGTGGGTGTGCGCGGCGTGATGATGCGGACCATGCGCAAGGAACTCACCGTGCAGGCGAGCAGCATCGAATTCCTCGCCAAGGCACTGCACCCCTTACCCGAGAAGTTCCATGGCTTGGTTGACCAAGAGATTCGTTATCGGCAGCGTTACTTGGACCTCATGATGAACGAGGACTCGCGCGAAGTCTTCAGGCTGCGCGCCAAGGTGGTGAGCGCGACCCGGCGCTTCTTCGAGGCGCGGGATTTTCTCGAAGTCGAAACCCCCATGATGCATCCGGTCGCCTCGGGAGCGGCCGCGCGGCCCTTTGTCACGCATCACAACACGCTCGACATGGAGCTGTACCTGCGCGTCGCTCCCGAGCTCTACCTCAAGCGCTTGGTCGTTGGCGGCTTCGAACGAGTCTTTGAGATCAACCGCAATTTCCGCAACGAGGGGCTTTCCACCCGCCACAATCCCGAGTTCACCATGCTCGAGTTCTATCAGGCCTACGCTGCGGTCGAGGAAGTGATGGATCTCACCACCGAGCTCATTCATGCGGTCGCCAAGGAGACGGGAATCGAACAGATCACCTTGGAGGATCAAGAAATCGATCTTTGCGCTGACTATCCGAGGATTTCCATGGAGGATGCGGTGAGCGAGCACACGGGTCTTTCCAAACAGGCGTTGTGGGACAAGGACACTCTTGTGAGCGCGCTTGGCGATGCCGCGCCTGTCGGAAACCCGAGCGAGGGCGAACTCCTCTTCGCGCTCTTTGAAGCGCGCGTCGAACCGAATTTGATAGCTCCGACCTACATCACCCACTACCCATCGGCCGTCTCGCCACTCTCGCGAGCCAATGACGCGCGGCGCGAGATCGTTGATCGCTTCGAGCTCTTTATCGCCGGGCGTGAGATCGCCAATGGATTCTCGGAACTCAACGACCCCGATGAGCAACTCGAACGTTTTCGCGCCCAAGAAGCGCGTCGCGCGGAAGGCGACGCGGAGGCCATGCGCATCGACCATGACTATGTGCATGCGCTCGAATATGGACTGCCGCCGACCGGAGGGCAAGGCCTTGGCATTGATCGATTGGTCATGCTGCTCTCAGGTGCCACCACCATTCGCGATGTCCTACTGTTCCCCCTCTTGCGCCCTGAAACGCACAACGAATAACGCCCGTGACCGAGACCGAATCGCAATCTCGGGTGAAGCTCGAAACCTCTTGGCGTGAGCACCTGATTGACGAATTCGATCGCGTCTACATGAAGGAGTTGCGCGTCTTCCTGCTCGCCGAAGCGCGTTCCGGCAAGACCCTGTTTCCACCCTCGGCGCGGATATTTCGCGCCCTTGAACTCACGCCCTTGACCAATGCCAAGGTGGTGATTATCGGCCAGGACCCCTACCACGGCCCAGGGCAAGCAGAGGGCCTGTGCTTTTCGGTGCCGAGCGGCGTGACCAAGCCGCCTTCCTTGGTGAACATACTGCGCGAGGTCGGCGATGATTTCGCGCAAGATGGTGAAGCAAAAGACTTCTCCTCGCGGGGAGGGTCCTTGGTGCCTTGGGCCGAACAGGGCGTATTGCTGTTGAACGCCGTGCTGACGGTGGAGCAGGGCAGGGCGGCGAGCCATCGCGGACAGGGCTGGGAGCGGTTCACAGATCGCGTGGTCGAAGTATTGAATGATGAATGCGAGCATCTGGTGTTCATGCTCTGGGGGAGCGATGCGCGCAATAAGGGACAGAGGCTTGATCGCAATCGGCACCTGGTGCTCACTGCGCCGCACCCATCACCCTTGTCGGCCGATCGCGGGTTCTTCGGGTGTCGGCACTTTTCGCGTGCCAATAGATACCTCGTGGAACAGGGTAAGATGCCGATTGATTGGTTCCGGGTCGATTAATACCGGAATCTGGGTCACACCATCCCAGGATATTGAACGCTATGGACTTCGACCTCAACGAAGAACAGTTGCTTTTTGTTGAAACGGCGCGCGACTTTTCGCGTCGCGAACTCGCTCCGCACGCTGCCGACTGGGACCGAGACCACACTTTCCCCACAGATGTTATACGTCTCGCTGGCGATCTCGGATTCTGTTCGCTCTATACGGCCGAAGATCATGGTGGCCTAGGCCTCAGCCGACTCGATTCGGCGCTGATCTTGGAAGAACTCGCGCAGGGCTGTACCTCGACCACCGCCTTCATCACCATCCATAATATGGCCCTGTGGATGCTCACTACTTTTGGCACGGAAGCCGCCTCTGCGGAGTGGGCACCGCGACTGGTGGGCGGCGAAAAACTCATCTCCTACTGCCTGACCGAGCCCGGCTCCGGTTCCGATGCCGCGGCCATGAAGACGAAGGCCGAAGCACACAATGGCGGCTTCCGCATCACCGGCACCAAGGCGTTCATTTCCGGTGCCGGGCATACGGATGCGTTAGTTGTTATGGCGCGTCAGGAAGATGGCAAGATTGGCAGCTTCCTGGTACCGGGCGATGCCGTGGGTGTCAGCTACGGGCGCAGGGAAGACAAGATGGGTTGGAACAGCCAGCCGACATCGCAGATCAACTTCGACCAGGTGTCGATTCCCGGCCATTATCGACTCGGTAGTCCGGGGGAAGGCTTCAAGATCGCCATGCGCGGCCTTGATGGCGGGCGAATCAACATTGCCACCTGTTCCATCGGCACGGCGCAGTCCGCGCTTGAGCGCGCCGCCGCTTGGATGCACGAACGCAAGCAGTTCGGCAAGCCGCTGGCGGACTTTCAAGCCCTGCAATTTAAACTCGCGGACATGGCGACGGAGCTGGTCGCGGCGCGTCAGATGGTGCGCTACGCGGCCTACAAGCTCGACCACAAGGACCCGGACGCCACCCTCTACTGCGCCATGGCGAAGCGCTTCGCCACCGATGCGGGTTTCAATATTTGCGACGAAGCCCTGCAGCTTCACGGTGGCTATGGCTACATGAAGGAATTCCCGCTCGAACGCCATGTGCGCGACCTGCGCGTGCATCGCATTCTCGAAGGAACCAACGAAATCATGCGACTCATTATTTCGCGCCGACTCTTGATGGAAGGCGCCACGGAGATTATTCGATGACCCAATCCACCAGCGACAAGCTGCAACTCGAGATTAGCGGCGGCGTTGCCCTTGTCACCATCAACAACCCGCCCGCCAACACTTGGGACGATGAGAGCTTGCCCGCGCTCGAAGCGCTGGTCGATGCATTGGATGCGGATGCGGAAGTAAGGGCGCTGGTGCTCACAGGACAGGGTGAGAAGTTCTTTTCGGCTGGTGCGAACCTCAATCTGTTTGCCGATGCGAGCAGCGAGACCGCCGCAAAGATGAGCCAGGCCTTCGGCAGCGCCTTTGAGCGGCTTGCGGCCTTTCAGGGCGTGTCCGTGGCGGCCATTAATGGCTGGGCCATGGGCGGAGGGCTTGAGTGCGCACTCGCTTGCGATATCCGCGTGGTCGAATCCCAAGCGCGCATGTCCTTGCCGGAAGCGGCGGTGGGGCTCTTGCCCTGCGGCGGCGGCACGCAGTTGCTGCCTTGGATGGTGGGTGAGGGCTGGGCCAAGCGCATCATTCTTTGTGGCGAGCGCGTGAATGCCGAGACCGCGCAGAAGATTGGGCTCTGCGAAGAGGTCGTGGATACCGGCAGCGCGCGTGATCGGGCGATCGAGATCGCCAAGAGCGTCGCCAATCAGAGCCCGGATGCGGTGGCGGCCTGCAAGACCTTGATTCACAAGGGGCGGCATTCTTCGGTGGACTATGTCACCGAGCGCGATGAGTTTGTCAAGCTCTTTGATGGTGCCAATCAGCGTGAAGGCGTGAATGCCTTCCTTGAGAAGCGGTCTCCTGCTTGGACCTAGAAATGGGCCAAGCTGTTGTAGTCTTTGATGAAGTTGCGAGCGTCGGCGGTGGGCGCCTTGGTGTCGCCAAGCTCAATTCTGAGAAGACCCTTAATTCCCTGTCACTTGAGATGATCGATCTCCTCAATCCCCAGCTCGATGCTTGGGAGCGGGATGACGACATCGATGCCCTGGTGCTCTGCGGTGCGGGTGATCGCGCCTTTTGCGCCGGCGGCGATATACAGGCACTCTATGCCTCCATGACTTCAGATCCGGGACTTGAGCTCGCGGATCGGTTTTTTGCGCAGGAGTATCGACTCGACTATCGCCTGCACAGCTTTCCCAAGCCTGTCGTGTGCCTAGGGACAGGCATTGTCATGGGCGGAGGTCTGGGGTTGTTTTCGGCATCGGCTGTGCGGGTGGTGGGTCCGCGTTCGCGGGTTGCCATGCCGGAACTCACCATTGGGTTGTTTCCGGATGCTGGGGCGAGTTGGGCTTTGAAGAATCTTCCTTACCATTTGGCGGCCTTTCTCGCCATGACCGGTGTGCAAATTTCGGGTGCGGATGCGCTTTACATTGGGCTTGGCACGCAGGCGGTGCGCGATGCCGAAACGCTCGGAGATAGGTTGCCGTCGATTAATTGGACGCGGCCCGGAGAACTCGATCAACTCGATGCCGGCAATCTCGAAGCGCATGACGGGCTTCTCACCGCGACCTTGGGTGATGAACCGCTGAGCGCCTTGGAATTGGTGGCGCGCATTGATTCCCTCAAGGGGCAGGATAAATGGCTCGATCGGGCGATCGCCACCATGCATCGCGGCTGCCCGACGACCTTGGGCATCATCGCCGAGCAACTCCGGCGCGTGCGCGAGCTTGATCTGGTGGGGTGCTTCAAGATGGAGCACAATATCGCGAGCCACTGCGCGCGCAACCCGGATTTCCGCGAAGGGGTGCGAGCGCTCATCATCGATAAGGACATGGCGCCTCAGTGGCGCTACAAGTCGCTTGAAGAGATTCCGCAGGAATACGTCCTGTCGCACTTCGAGACGCCCTTTGATTCGCATCCGCTTGCAGATTTGGGGGGCTCATATGGCTGATATTGGCTTTATAGGACTTGGCAACATGGGCGGCCCCATGGCTGGCAACCTGCTGGCTGCCGGACACCATGTCAAGGTGTTTGATCTGGTCGCCGAGCGGGTGAGTGCGCTGGGCGAAAAAGGCGCGCAGGAGGCGACTTCGCCTGAAGATGCGGCGCGAGGAGTCGACTGCTGCATCAGCATGCTGCCCGCCTCGGCGCATGTGCGCGGTCTGTATCTGGAGGACACGCACGGACCGGCTTTGATCGAGTGTATTCAGCCGAGCACCCTCGTCATCGAGTGCAGCACCATCGCGCCGGCTAGTGCGCGCGAGGTGGGAGCGGCCGCCAAGGCGCGCGGCATAGAGATGCTGGACGCGCCGGTTTCTGGAGGCACGGCCGGGGCCGAGGCGGGCACACTCACCTTCATCGTCGGCGGCGAAGAGGCGGCCTTGGAGCGCGCAAGGCCTTACCTCGAAGTCATGGGCGCGAATATCTTTCATGCCGGGGATGCGGGCGCGGGACAGGTCGGCAAGATCTGCAACAACATGATGCTTGCGATTCTCATGACCGGTACATCCGAAGCGCTTGCGCTAGGTGTGGCCAACGGTCTCGACCCGGAGCGGCTGTCAAACATCATGCGCGAGTCTTCCGGGGGCAACTGGGCGCTGGAGAAGTACAACCCCTGGCCGGGGGTCATGGAGGGCACGCCGGCTTCAAGAGACTACAGCGGCGGCTTTTTCGTGGACCTGATGATTAAGGATTTGGGGCTCGCCATGGAAGCCTCGGCATCCACCGGCAAGAGCGTCCCCATGGGCAGCCTCGCCCTCAGCCTCTACCGCCTGCACCGAGAGCGATTCGAAGCCGGCGGGCTGGATTTTTCGAGCGTTCTGAAGTTATATCAGTAGCGGTTGCGAGTCTCCCATCTTCATCGATCAGGTATCATGACGTTCCCCAACACATCATTCGGGCAATTAGTGATCGATTTCATGCCCCTTCTGGAGCCCATGTTCTTCGGGCTCTTGACTCCTTCCTTCCTGACCATGGTGCTCGTCGTGTTAGTGACGACGCAGGTCACGCTCATGTCCGTGACGCTGTATTTGCATCGACACTCCGCGCATAGATCGTTGCACCTGCATCCCGGGCTGCAGCAGTTTCTGCGCTTTTGGTTGTGGCTCACGACTGGTATGAATACCAAGGAGTGGACGGCGATTCATCGCAAGCACCACGCCTTCGCAGAGACCGAGGAAGACCCGCACAGTCCAGTCTACTTTGGGATAGGCAAGGTGCTCTGGACAGGCGCGGACATTTATCGCATGGGATGCACGCCCGAGATGCTCGAAAAGTATGGGGTCGGCACGCCCGATGACTGGATTGAACGGCATGTGTATGCGCCATACTCGATGGTTGGCATTCTTGCCTTGCTGATCGTGGAAACCCTCCTGTTTGGCATCCCCGGGGTGGCCATGTGGGCCGTGCAAATGGCATGGATTCCCTTCTTCGCGGCTGGAGTGGTGAATGGGCTCGGTCATTGGGTTGGATATAGGAATTTCGAAGTCAAAGACAAGTCGAACAATCTTGTCCCCTTGGGTGTGTTCATTTGCGGGGAGGAATTGCACAACAACCACCACACCTATCCGAATTCAGCCAAATTGTCGGCAAAGCCGTGGGAATTTGATCTGGGCTGGGGCTGGATTCGGCTGTTTCAGCTCTTTGGCTTGGCGCGGCCTTTGAGTACTGGGCCGGTTGTTCATAGGGTTCCGGGCAAGGAGGGGATTGATCGGGATACGGTGCTGGCAGCGATCAATGATCGCTTTCGGGTGTTGTCCGACTTTAGTAAGCGGGTCGTTATGCCGGTGGTGCGCGAGGAATCCAAGAAGGCCGATAAGTTCACCCGCAAGCAATTGAGATTGGCACGCAAGCTTTTGACGCGAGTGGACCCGCCGGGCGTATCAGATGACGCCCGCAGTGAGCATAAAGAACAACTCTTGCAGGCGGTTCCGGTGCTCAGGAAGGTTTCAGGTTATCGCGACGAACTCGGGCGCTTGCTGGCTTCGCAAAAGGGCAGCCTCGAAGAAGTGCGAATTCGGCTCATCGATTGGGTGAGGCGCGCCGAGGACAGCGGCATCAAGACTTTACAGGACTTTGCGAAGGAGATTAGGCAACTTACGCTGCCGAAGGCTGCGAGGTCTTAGATCGCCGCACAATCCCCTACATCCGATCCAAGGTTTCCAAGCCGAGCAGTTCGAGGCCTTGCTTGAGGGTCTCGGCGGTTCTTTCGCAGAGCAGAAGCCTCAAAGTACGGGTTTCGCCTTGGCTTGTGAGCACCGGCGATGACTCGTAGAACTTCATGAGCCGTGCGGAGAGTTGCCAGAGGTAGGCGCATAGGCGGTGTGGCTCGGCGCTGGTGGCGACACCTTCAAGCGTCTCGGTGAACCGGGCCAGATGCAGCGCCAAGTCGCGTTCGGAGGGCTCAAGCCGGTAGTCGCCGAGCGACGCTGAATCGAGGGACGCGACAACCTGCGCCTTTTCCAAGATGCGCCGGGTTCTCGTGAAGGCGTACAGCAGATAAGGGGCGGTGTTGCCTTCGAACGACAGGATCCGGTCCCAATTAAACACGTAGTCGCTGACCCGGTGCTTGGCGAGATCCGCGTACTTGACCGAACCTATGCCAATGACCCGAGCGATTTCTCTTTGCTCTTCGGCGGTCATGTCGGGATTCTTTTCGGTGACCAAGGCGAGGGCGCGGGATTCGGCCTCGTCGAGCAAGTCCGCGAGCTTGACGGTTTTGCCTTCTCTCGTTCGATAGGGCTTGCCTTGCGTCCCCAACATGAGGCCGAAGGGATGATGCTCCAGCGAAGCCCGTCCCGACAGCTCGGATCTCCGCCCAACCTCGAATAGGATCTCAAAGTGCAGGCTCTGGCGCGCATCCACAAAGTAGAGCACGCGATGCGCACCGAGCGTAATGCACCTGTGGCGCAGGGCGGCGAGGTCGGTGGTCGCGTAGAGGTAGCCTCCGTCGGACTTCTCGACGATGAAGGGCAAGGGCGTATCTTCTCGCGTCTTGAGCGATTCGGAAAAGACGCAGCGTGCGCCGTCCGATTCCTCAAGCAGTCCCTTGTCTTCCAGCGTTTCGATCACTTGGTCCAGCATGCCGCTATAGCCGCTTTCCGGGGCGAGGTGATCTGGCTTCAGGGTCACGCCAAGCCGATCATAGATGGCTTGGCAATGCGCGAGCGAGATGTCTATGAACGCTCGCCAAGCCGCTTGCGCCGTGGCTTCTCCATTCTGCAAATCGACCACCCGCGCGCGCGCGGCGCGGGCGAAGGATTCGTCCTCCTCATAGCGCTGTGATGCCAGCGCGTAAAAGGCTTCAAGGTTTTCCAGGCTGCGGGTGTCCGATCCTTCCGATTCGAGTTGAACCAATAGTCGTCCGAATTGCGTGCCCCAGTCGCCAACGTGATTTTGGCGCAGCACCTTGTGCCCAAGGAATTCGAGCACACGCGCCATGGCATCGCCGATGATGGTGCTGCGCAGGTGGCCGACATGCATTTCCTTGGCGAGGTTCGGCGATGAATAGTCGAGAACGAGCGTCTCCGGTTTGGCGGTAGGTTCGCAAAGAGACTGCAGCATCTCGGCAATGAGAACGGAATCACGAAGTCTCAGGTTGATGAACCCCGGTCCCGCCACCTCTACGTCTTCCATCAAGTCATCGAGCTGGCTGTTTTCAATGGTCAGCTGAGCGAGCTCGCGCGGGTTTCGTTTCGTGCGCCCCGCAGCCGCCATGACCCCGTTGGCTTGGTAGTCTCCGTGTTCCGGGTGCTTCGCTTGGGCAAGCATGGCCGGAACCTCTGCGCCGCAGGCCACGCTGAGCCCGGTAGAAACGCGCGCCTCAAGAGTTTCGCGAAGGTTCATTGGCCAGATGATTCGTCGTTCTGAGCACCTGAAATCTCTGCCTTCTGCCCCTCGCCGCGACTCATTCGACCCCCTGAATAGCCAAGCAGATAGGCCAACAAGAGCGTGAGGAAGGCGACGACGAAGAGGGCGAAGTGCTCACCCCAAAATACGCGGACTTGCAGTTCGGTCACCAAGTAGGCCAGCACCAAGGCGGTACCGATGGCGGCAAGCAGGTGATACGCGTTCGCGAGCCTCTTGTTGGATGCCGAATCCTCGTCCATGCGATGTCACGCCGAATCCGCGCGCTTGGCGGAGACGATTTCGACCGGGCGCGAAGGCGCGCCGCTCGCCGCATTCCATCCTCGGTCGCTGGTCACCTGCTCGGCAATCCTGTCAATCGTCTCCATGCCCGCCACGACCTTGCCGAATACCGTGTAACCTGGCTTCATGACGCTGTGATTCAAGGAATCGTTGTCGACCAGGTTCACGTAGAACTGGCTCGATGCCGAATTGGGGTCTGAGGTGCGGGCCATGGCGATGGTGCCGCGGTCATTGTCAAGCCCGTTGTTGCCTTCGTAAATGATTGCATCATTGGTGTCGCGCTCGTCGCCGTCGCCCGTGTAGCCGCCCCCCTGCACGACGAAGCCCGGGATCACGCGATGAAAGACCAGCCCATCGTAGAAGCTCGCATCCACGTAGGCGAGGAAGTTGGCGGTAGTGATCGGCGCGTTCTCGGGGTCGAGTTCAAGGACGAAACCGCCGAGGTTGGTCTCGAACCTGACTTTGGGCGCCGAGTCCGGGGTCGTGTCCGCGCAGCCGGGCGTGGCGGCGAGACCCATGATGCCAACAAGGCCGGTGATTTGAGTGAGTAGGGTTTTTCGCAGGGTTGAGATTTTCACGAGCAGGTTTGTACCGGTTGCGATCAATTGAGAACGGCTATGTATCGTCTCACAGTTTCGCTCAAGCCGTAGACCAGCGCATCGGCGGTGAATGCGTGGCCGATGGAAACTTCGAGCGGCGCATGGGCCGTGATCAACTCACTGAGATTGTCGAGATTGAGATCATGGCCGGCATTGACTCCGAGGCCACACTCTTCGGCGGCCCTTGCCGTAGTTGCGTAGGACTCGAGTTCCTGCTGAAGTCTCTTGGGCGTGTTTGAGCGTTCCTGATGGGCTTCGGCGTAGGGGCCGGTGTAGATTTCTATGCGCTCGGCACCGATGCGCGCGGCTTCCTGCATGGCATCAACTCCCGAGGCGTCCATGAACAGGCTCACACGCGAGCCTGCGGCTTGGATTTTCGCGACCTGCTCGGCAATCTCCTCAGACTGTCGCGGCAGGTCCCAGCCGTGATCGGAGGTGAGTTGATCGTCGCTATCCGGGACAAGGGTCGCCTGTGTTGGTCCCACATCGAGCAGAATCTGCATGAAGCCGGGATAGCCGAGCGTGTTGGGCCCGGCCTTTGGATTGCCTTCTATGTTGAGTTCCCGATCCGGATACTCGCTGGCCACCAGGCTGGCAAGAACGAACACGTCCGAGGGTCGAATGTGGCGCATGTCGGGGCGCGGATGCACGGTGATGCCGGCGGCACCGGCATCAAGCACCCGCCGCGCCGCATCGGCGAGGCTCGGAATTTCCCCATCGCGCGCATTGCGCAGCAGGGCGATCTTGTTGAGGTTCACGCTGAGCTTGGTGGTCAAGGGCGGCTTCCACTCGTTTCGGCGTTTTGCGGATCCTTGATGTGACCGCGCCGGTAGAGCCAGAAGATGGTGCCAAACACCATCAAGGGCACCACTCCAAAGCCGCTGGCGAGCTTCCAAGTGACCCAGGCGGCTTCGCTGTAAGAAACGGCAATGAAGATATTGGCGGCGCCCAGCAGAACGAACAACCCAGCCCACCAGAGGTTGAGCAGTCGCCAGACATCGTTTGAGAGTTGGATGTGGCTGCCGAGCAAACGCTCCATCAGATTTTGTCGTCCGATGATCTGGCTCATAGCCAGTGCTCCGCCCATGACCCACCAGACGAGCGTCGGTTTGAACTGGATGAAGGCGCTTGAACGAAGCAGAAGCGTCAAGGCACCGAGCACCAGGACGGCTACCAGGGAAAGACTCAAGACTCGGCTCACTTCCTCGCCACGCAGCTTCTTCCATCCCACCACCAGCACAAACGACACCATGAGCGCGCCCGTCGCCACATAGAGATCGGAAAGCCAATAGGCGACCCCGAATGCGACGAGCGGCAGAAAATCCTCGAATTGTTTCACACGCTACCCCGAGCAAAGCGATTACAAAGCATATGATAGCAATCCACAACTGACGCCTCATGCCACTAGATAATGTGGGTTTCAGGCATTGCATGCGCTATATGTGTCGCTATAATGCTCGCCTAGAGACTCAAGGCCGTGCGAGGAGCGGCGTGAAATTTGAGTAGCGGCCTAAGTAGCGAGGAGGCCACGCGTCGCGTGGTGTCTGGAATGCGCCCCACGGGGCGTATGCATCTTGGACACTTGCACGGCTGCCTGTACAACTGGCGGGAGCTTCAACTCGAATACGAATGTTTCTTTTTTGTCGCGGATTGGCATGCGCTGACGACTCACTATGAGCATGCCAGCAACATTCAGATCGATACCTTCGAGATGGTTGTGGACTGGCTGGCGGTCGGCCTCAATCCCTCGCAGTGCACCATCTTCGTTCAGTCGCGCGTTCCCGAACATGCCGAACTCGCCCTGCTGCTTGGCATGGTGACGCCCGTTTCTTGGCTTGAACGGGTGCCCACCTACAAGCAACTGCGCGAAGAGCTCACCGACTTCGAGCTGGCCACGCACGGTTTTCTCGGCTATCCGGTACTGCAGGCGGCCGACATCCTCATGTATCGGGGCGGCAAGGTGCCCGTGGGCCAAGATCAGGCCGCGCACGTGGAAATCACCCGTCAGATAGGTCGCCGCTTCAATCACATCTATGGACGCGAACCGGACTTTGAAGCGCATGCGCTTTCCGCGCTTGAGAAGATGGACCGTCGCGCATCGAGACGCTACAAGGAGTTTCGCAGCGACTATCAAGAGCGCGGAAACCAGGAGTCGCTCCAAAACGCCCGTGCGCTCCTCGGCGAGCAAAGCGGCCTTTCGGTGGGCGACCGGGAACGTCTCGAGGGCTATATCGAAGGCGTGGGTCGGATCATTCTTCCCGAACCCCAGGTGCTGTTGACCGAATCCGCGAGTCTGCCGGGCCTCGATGGTCGCAAGATGTCCAAGTCCTATGCGAACACCATCCTGCTCGGAGAGGAACCAGCGGAAATCGAGCGCAAGATTCGCACCATGAAGACGGACCCGGCGCGCAAGCGGCGGCAAGACCCGGGTGATCCGGACAAGTGTCCGGTCTTTGACCTGCATCGCGTGTATTCGGACGATGCCTGCCGCGCTTGGGCCGCCGATGGCTGCCTGACCGCCTCCATCGGCTGCATCGACTGCAAGAAGCCGTTGATTGAAACCGTCGGTGAGGAACAGGCGCCGATCCGCGAGGCCGCGGAGGGCTATCGAAACAATCCCGACTTTGTCGAGTCCGTGCTGCACGAAGGGTCCGAGCGCGCCAGGGAAGAGGCCAAGAGCACGCTTGAAGATGTTCGATCGGCCATCGGACTTTCCGTTCGTTAGTCAAGAATTTTGGAACGCAAGGAATGATGCAGACTGACGGGAACGGCCGGAGCTTGGCAAGAGTTCGGGGCGTCACCCTGAATGAATTTCCGAGCGACCTCTACGTGCCGCCCGAAGCCTTGCGCGTGTTCCTCGATTCTTTCGAAGGCCCACTCGACCTACTGCTTTATCTCATTCGCAAGCACGATTTCGATATTCTGGAGATCAGCGTGTCTGCGGTGACGGATCAATATCTTCAATACATCCAGTTGATGGACCGGCTCGACGTTCACCTCGCCGGAGAGTATCTGGCCATGGCGGCGACCTTGACCGCCATCAAGTCGCGCATGTTGCTGCCCTTGATGCCGAGCGATGAGGAGGAGGAAGAGGATCCGCGTGCGGCCATCGTCAGGCGACTGAGGGAATTTGATCGCATCAAACGCTTGGCGGAACAGCTCGACGAAATTCCGCGCATGGAGCGCGAGTACTTTCCGGCGGCGGCGGATGGCAATCTGCCTCGCGATGAACGGCCCTTGCCCGAAGTCGAATTCCACCAACTCATGTCCGCTTTTTCCGATGTGCTGCTACGGGCAAGCTACCGCGAGCATCACGAAATGACTGCCGAAGTGCTGTCGGTGAGCGAACGCATGGCGGACATATTGGCGCAGGTCGCCTCTTCCAAGCACTTCGTGCCCTTCGTGGCACTCTTTTGCTTGGAGGAAGGCCGGCGCGGCGTGGTGGTGACCTTTCTCGCCATCACCCAGCTGCTGCAAAACGGGCGTGTAAACGTGGTACAGAACGGCTCCTATGCGCCCATCTACGTCACCGCCGCGCAGACCGGGAGGCAGAGATGACCGAAGCACAACTTGCCGATGCGGTCGAGGCTATGCTGCTTGGTAGCGGTGAACCGGTCACCATGGACCGGCTGCGCCGAGCCGTCATGGATGCGGATGCTGAGGAGTCCGAATCGGAAGACTTGCTGAAGCGAATCCGGCAGGCGATCGAGGACCTCAAGCAGGCATCCGACAGGCGCCCGTTTGAATTGAGGGAGACCGCGGTCGGCTTTCGTTACGTGACGCGTGCTGAGTTTGCCCCCTTCATATCGAGCCTCAAGGGTCAACAGCCACCGAGTTACTCGCGCGCAACCTTGGAAACATTGGCGGTGATCGCTTGGAAACAGCCCGTGACGCGCGGCGAAATCGAGCAGATTCGAGGCGTGCGGCTCAACAGCAGCATCCTGCGCGCCTTGGCCGACCGCGATTGGATTCGCGTGACCGGACATCGCGAAACACCGGGAAGACCCGCCCTCTATGCCACCACGCGCAGCTTTTTGGACTATTTCGGGCTGAAGAGCCTCGATGAACTGCCGAGCGCCGATGACTTGGTGACCGATGCGGTGCAGGAGGGCCTGCTTGAGAAGCGTGTGTCAACGCGCGGCGAAGAGGCGGTGGCTGAATCGGTATAGGTGCCGATTAGCGTGTAGGTTGCTGCCCTGCGGGTGCCGACACCTGTAAGCTGTCGCGATGGAGCGACTGCAAAAACACCTCGCCGCTTTGGGTGTGGCTTCGCGCCGCACCATTGAAGAGTGGATTCAGGATGGAAGGATCAGCGTGGATGGAGAGACCGCGCAGCTTGGCATGCGCGTCGATGGCAGTGAAAGGATACGCATTGATGGTCAAACGCTGCCGAAATCGAGACAGGAGCCGACGCGGGTGCTGCTGCTCAACAAGCGCGCCGGTGTCGTCTGCACTCGAAGCGACCCGGAAGGGCGCCCAACCTGCTTTGAAGGTCTTCCGACCCTCAAGCAGGGACGATGGGTGTCCATCGGTCGGCTGGACATCAACACCAGCGGACTCTTGTTGTTGACCAACCACGGAGAGTTGGCACACCGCATGATGCACCCCTCGACCGGCCTTGATCGAGAATATGCGGCGCGGCTTGATATCCGCATCACCGAAGCGCAGGAGAAACAGCTTCTCGAAGGCGTTGATCTGGGGGAGGGGGGCGTGGCCCGATTCTCCGACCTGCGCTTCTTTCGCGGCGGTCCGAGCAACTATTGGTATCACCTGGTGCTCATGGAAGGCCGCAACCGCCAGGTCCGACGCATGTTCGAGACCGTCGGTGCCCGAGTAAGCCGCCTCAAGCGCGTCCGCTTCGGCCCCGTCATCCTCCCGCCAGGTTTGCTCGCGGGTCACCATAGGGCGCTTTCGGCGAATGACACTAGTGAACTCTTCGGAATTCTGGGGTTGCCCAAGCCACGTGTATGGCGCCCACACAAACCGGGCAAACACGAAGACAAGGAATCAGCGCTCATCCCCTACCCAGAACTCCCACTCCTCCCTTGAGCAGCCGCAGCGAACTCTATGCCCGCCTTTGCCGAACTCCAGTTCCGACACGCCGCGTGAGCGATTCGAGCGCGATTCAATCACGGATGCTCGCCATAGTAAAAGCCTAGCCGCCAAGCTTTCAGGGTGCCGGTATCCTCTTCGGCAAGATCAACCACCTGCAGGGTCCAGGTTCCTTCGGGAGATTCTCCATAGAATGCGTTGCTCATGAGCTGCCACTGATCAAAAGCTCGAAAATTGTCCAAGGCGCGGTTGAACGGAGGATTCAAGACGCTTCGCATGCCGCTTGGCGAGGTAAGGGTCACGCCCAGGTCGGACGCATAGTCATGCCCCTCCACGGTGAGTTCGAGCACCACGGCTTCGACGTCGGCGCTTGCGGGCAACCCGCTCACCTCAATGGTGCTGGTGGCTCCCTTGCCATCGGCGTCTGGAATCTCAAGGCTCAAGGGTGCGCCTGCTTGTGATGCGAACCAGGGCGATTTCTCGAATACTCCCAAGCTGTTTGGCGTGAAGGTCTCGCCGAAGACAAGCGCATCATCGAGCGCAAGGGCACCAAAACCGTACCAGTTATGAAAGTTATAGCCCGCCGCATTGGTCTGCCAAGCCGACTGGGATACGTAGGCAGTGCCCTTGAAGGCCGCCCGCACCTTCTCGCGCTCCGGGTCAATCTTGCGCGCGGTAGATGCCAACACATGCTTCACGTCTCGCCAAGTCAAGTCGGGATAGGCGCTGAGCAAGACCGCAATCGCCCCGGCCGCCGCTGGCGTAGCCGCTGAGGTGCCGCCGAACGAACTCATATAGTCGCCGTCGCGGTTCAATGCGTGGTCTTCACCGAGGCTGTTCACGAGCGAGTTGCTGAATCCCACCCGCGTGCCGACCTGATCCGTGGTGATGATGGCCGGATGCTCAATACCATCTTCTCCAGCCGGTGCCACGACCCAAAGGTTGGCCCCGGCACTTGAGTAGGAAGATTTGACATCGTCCGCGTTGAATCCGCCCACGGTGATCAAGTAGGGCAGGTTCTGTTCCGGATCCGTATTGGTATTGATGCATCCAATTTCTTGGTTAAGTGGGTGCGACGTTTCGTCTTCCAAGCACAGGTCAAAGGAATTGCCCGCCGCCTTCACATAGAGCGCACCGCGTCCGCCACGCAGTTGCGAGGTGCCCATCTGGTAGAGGCGAACATAGTCTTCGCTGGCGTTCACCCCCGGGTCCTCAACACCGAAACTCATATTGAAGACATCCGCGCTCGCCGAGTCCGGAGCGTCCTCACTTGCGCCGAGACTCGCGAAGAATTGCGCTTCTCGATCACCTTCGCCGCTATCGGGCGTGAATCCGCGAATCGCAATACCTGGTGCGACCCCCCGGCCTCCGAGTCCGTTGTTGGCAATTGCGGCGGCGATGCCCGCCACGCTGGTACCGTGGTCACCCAAAATATCCGGGTTGAAGGGGTCGTCCGGAGTGGCGCCGTAATTTGTCTCGAAGCCGAAGTGAAAGGATTTCCCTTGCTCCACGTTGCCCGCCAAATCGGGGTGGCATATTTCGAGCCCGGAATCCACGATGGCCAGTTTCACCCCCTGCCCATCTGGTCCTGCTGCAAGCACATTCGACATGTGCAAGTCCGCTCCCACAACACCGCCGCTTTGCGCGAAGGCCGATTGCCCGTCGTTTTGCAAATGCCACTGCTGGGCAAACAGCGGGTCGCCCCCCGACGGATCCGCAACCCGTGTTGATGATTCACAGCGGGTGCGCACCTTGCCCTCGGCATCCGTGGCAAAACTGGTCAGCACAAGCTCGGGGCCGGGTTCGATTGCCGGGGCCGGCGGGGTGCCGTCATCAAGTCGCACCCGCAAATAATAGCGCGCGTCGCTGGCCAGCAAATTCAGTGGCAGGGAAAAGTGATGCGGATCGGTGAACAGCGAGAAATCGTCAATAAATTCCAAGGAGATGGGTTCGCTCGCAAGCAGGTGGGTGTCCGTTTCAAAACGTGGATCCGAAGACCATTCGGCCGTCACCTTGAGTTCGGTGAGGTGTGCGCTCGCCGCCCCCAAGACGACGACCGACAGCTCCACTGCTGATTCGGTGATGGTTTGTGCCAGCGGAATCAAGTCGGGGGTTGGCTCTTCGTCAATGTCGAAGGATTTATCCGGTATAAAGGATATGCCGTCAATGATGTGCATAGTCAGACTTGCCTGGGTGTCCGGCTCGATGCCGCTGGGCAGGGTTCCGAGATCGAGCACTATGGTTTCATCGCCTTCCGCGTCAAAGTCGCGGAATACGTCAAGTTCTATGCTCGCGGAGGTTTGTCCCGAGGCGAGTGTGAGCGAAGTGGCACTCAGTTGATAGTCCTGATCACGCATTGCGGACCCGCTGATTTCCAACGGAATCTCAAAGTCCTTGGGCGCAGGCATATCAAGCGTGACGGTAATTGGCACGAGTGGATTCTCCGCCTCGCTCAGGTTCAGTTCGGTCGGCTGGACGATGGTCACCTTGGGGACGGGGTTTGAGCCGTTCCCCCCGCAGCCGATGAGACACACTCCGCACAGCAGCGCCATGCCGTATAACCTGTTCATCGCCATTGTCGTCGCGGCCCTCTAGTGCGCAGCCTTGCTTCAGGTCTGGATGGGAGTGTCTGCAGCTTCGCGACGGCGCGCAGGGGATGCATATCCTTAGGGATTTCGACGATGGCGAATCCCAAGGACTTGAACAGGGTGGCACGGCGTGCTCCGAGGGCCTCCACAAATGACTCCAGCGCACGGGCATCGTTTGTGGTGACGCGGATACTGGGGAGTATGGCGCGGAACTTTCGTGCTTGCGGATCAAACAGGATGCGCGACATGGGGCCGTGAATCGGTGTCACCGCCTTGTAGATTTGACCTTGGTATTCGACCAGGTGCATCCGCTGCGAGCCGACACTCCGCGATACAAGGCGAAAGGCTCCAAGTTGGGATGTCGTGCCCTTCGCCAATCCGTCCGAAGGCAAGACCAGGCGTGCATGCTGTCCGGACCAAGCAAGCTTCGGTGCTACCAATCCCTGCATTTGCCCGTAAGCAAAGGGTGCCGTGAGCAATGCCACAGATAGGCACAGGCACAAACCTTGTGCGCCGACCCGGAATTTTGCGTCTCTCATCAAATGTGCGGTATTGATCAAGGGTGAATTATAGACTTTGAAGGGTGTGCTTTCGTAATCTGTACCCAGATTCCCTGTTAAAGATTCGAAGTTGAGCTTTCCTCGGTCGGCACTCTTGTTAGGTTTAGGAGTCGGTCTGTGGAGATGCGGGGCGCGGTTCCCGGCATCGTTTTCGGAGGGATTCAGCCCGTTTCCGGGGTCCGAAGGGAGCGCCGCCCCGCCGGAACACCAGCGTCCGGACGCTGGTGTCTGGCTGATGCGTATTGGATATCGGACTCTGCGGCACTTTGGGGGCAGCTCCTTGCGGAGGCCCGAGTGAAAGAGAGAGTTGTGAATGCCGCCTACGAAGCCGTCACCACCCTTTCCCTCCGGGGCCAGGCTGGGCAGTCGTAGGAGATCGAGGTCGTGATCGACACCGACGGCCGAATTGGAATTTCCGCTGGTGGGGTCCCAGTCAGGCAACTCTGGCTAATGGGGTAGTTGAGACCTTTAACGTACACGATGCTACGGTAGTTTGGGACGGTACTCCGAGAGACATCGAGCCCGAAGCGGTGGGGTCGCTTCCGCTCGCCGGCATGCTGCTTCTGGAAGGACACGAACTGAGTGTCCAAGTTCGCCACGGCGGGAGAGTCATCATCCAGCCCGAGCAGTAGCGCGGCATCTTGTCGGCATTTGGTACTGATTGCGATCCAGACTCGCGAGGCAAGCGAAGATTGGACTCTCCTCCAAGGGCGGAGTAATCCTTGGGTGCAAATCGTGTCGTTATGCTGGGCTTCGAGCGCGTGGTGCCTTGTCAATGTCGAACGTTGCATGCAGATTCATCCACACCTTTGGAGAGGTTCCCAGCGCATCGGCCAAGTCCAGAGCCGCTTCCGCGGTCGCTCCTCTTTTTCCACGAATGGGGTGATTCAATCTTGCGTGTGTCTAGGCGACCCGTTGGGCAAACGCAGTTTGGGTGATGCCTGCGGTTTCAAGAAACTCCTCCAACAGAATCTCGCCTGGGTGAAATGGATGGTTGGGCTGTCCACTCATGCTCGATCTCCATTAGCGATGGTCGACTATTTCTACGTCCGCGGCCTGTCCTCTTAGCCAAATGTCCTCTTTACCAAAGAAATACGACGCGCCATTGGTCGTTTATCTGAGTCGAATGCCCCCCCTTCTATTTCCACTTAGCGTTTCAGGTCTATTCCCTAGGGGGGCAGACCGGAAACATGGTTTACATTTTTCCGGGTGTCTTTGGAACAGAAGGAGCGGCCCTGGTTCGAATATCCCTCAATTCCGCAGCATCGTGCGGATAAAGGAGCTTTCTTCTGGCGACGCGCCGCAATTCCTGCGGAAAGGAGGGTGTGAATCGGCTGACTGGATCATAGAACATATCTTCGGATAGTTGGTTTGCAAAGGTTTCAATCACGATTCTAGGTGATCGTAATTCGATAACCCGATCAATTTGCCATCCTCATTTGACCGTTGGCTGCGGGGAGAGTCTCCGCTCTCGCGCCAAGAGGTAACGGCTGCGTGAAAGCCACGCTGGGCGTTTTGGAAGTGATGGGGCCGTCACGGTGGCAGACATCGTCCATCCAGCATTGACGAATGGGACCGTCTCTGCAAAGCAAGTTATACATAACGCCTTAAATAATGCCGCATAATCTCTGGAGAACGGGATTGGGCTTGCGCCACCGGTCGAAGCAGGATTCGGCGGCGCCGCGGAGTTCGTCCAGGCTGTCGAAGTGGAGGTTGTGGGTCGCGAGCCGCCTCGCGAGCTTCCAGACACGCTCCACCGGCGCGAGTTGCGGGCTGTACGGCGGCAGGAACAGGAGTTCGAGGTTTTCCCGGTGCCGGTGCAGGTATGGCTTGAGGAGCCTGGCGTGGTGGTAGCGCGCGTTGTCGAGGACCACCGCCATCCTCACGCCCTTCCACCGCCGATGCAGCAGGGTCTTGAGGAAGGCCGGAAAGGTCTCCGCGTTGAACGCCGGGGAGAAGGCGTGGACGAACTTCCCGGAGCGCAGGCTGACCGCGCCGAAGCAGGCGATGGACTCGCGCGTCGGCGCATGGAGCACGACGGGGTCCCTGTCCTCCGGCGGCACCCGGAGGCGGCAGCGCGTCCCGTGGCGCTGGAAGTGGCACTCGTCCTGGCTCCACAGCTCGATATCCCTACGAAGCGCCAGCACCTCGAGTTTTTAGACGCGTCGGCGAGCATTGTCTCGAGAACGCTTTTGCCTATCTCTTTCTTATGGTCTTTCACAGTGGTTTTGCGGCTGCCTACATACAAAATTCCGCGTGAAACAGGGCCTTCGGACGCGACAAAGCGTACTTCTAGTCCTCGAAATCCACTCTCAATTCCTAGCCCAACTCCAGACTCGCACAATAAATTGCCTAAGTTCATTTCAGACAGCGTAACTACGTAAGTTTTTGTAAGCAACCTGTGAACGACGTTTCTCGGCGCGGCCAAGGCACCGGTAGTCGAACCTGCCCAGCGTCCACCCGATGAATTCGCAAGCCGATTCCCCGTCCAGCACCGGACATTCAAGAGCGACGCCAGCCTCCACAACGCCGCGAATCTCTTCTATCGTCTTCACCCGACACTTGCTTGATGTCCATAATCTTCCTCCGATGACTGCGGATTCACGCCCCTTCACGATTATCTACCGTTGGACAAAACTGATTGTGGGATCGTTATACGGCATGTGACCAGCTGTAAGCTGGGCAATTAGATTTGCACGGGTGTAAACGGAGATGCGGAGAGGAATGGCGGGAGCGCGTTGAGGCTGTTCATGCGAGATGCGATATTCGGGTCATACACGGAGTTGAGGCAATCGAGGCAGCCACGGGCGAAGCTCCAAATAAGCGGGGCTGGTGCCATTGTCGAAATAGGGATCTTTCGTTCGTTCTTTCCCTCTTATGCGAGAAACAAGCGATGTTCTGAAATAGGTTTGACTTCAAAATTATCACAACGATAATATTGTGTTCATGATTCGGCCAATGGGCCAAGAGACAGGCTACCTGCCACAGGGCGTTCATGAAACAGATTGGGATGAAATGGCTAGGCGTTCCGGGGGCAACGATGTTCGTGATGCCTTGTTGCACGGTCTCTTGGAGGCATGTCAGAACCTTGCAGAGGCGGGCTGCACGGAGCTTATGCTGGACGGGAGCTTGGTGACCGAGAAGCCAGAGCCGAGGGACTACGATGGGACTTGGGAAACGCATGGAGTGAACGAGGACCTGCTGGACGCTCTACTACTAGGTGAATGCGAGACTGGATTCGCTGCAGTGAGAGTAAAGTACTTGGGAGACTTATACCCCGCGTCGGTAGTAGCCGAACCTGGAGTGTCCTTCCGAGACTTCTTTCAGACGGACCGCGAAGGCATCAAGAATGGCATTGTGCTCTTGAATCTGAGGAGCTTGCCATGATCACTAATGAGAGACAGTACAGAATCACAAAGAAGAAGGCGGAGAACTTCGTTGAGGCCTTGAAGGAATTTGAGGCGAAGGTGTCAGAGCGCGTGGACGTGTCACTGCGGTTGATTGAAGCTGAGCGCCGCGCTATGAAAGAGCAGTTGGCGGCTCTGCTCAAGGAAGTTGAGGAATATGAACGAGTCAGGGACGGGGGAGTGCCAGACCTTGAGGTGAAGTCGATTGATGAGCTACCCGAGTTCTTGATCAAGGCAAGGATCGCGTCAAGAATGACGCAACGCGAGCTGGCCGAGCGGGTTCAATTGCATGAGCAGCAGATCCAGCGTTATGAGGCGGAAGGGTACGAGTCAGCGAGCTTTCGGCGTATGCGTCAGGTCGCGCATGCACTTGGCGTCGGATCTCAGACGCGGTTTGTGGTCTAGCGCAATGCCCTGGAGACCTACGCAATCCGGGAAAAGCGGCGGAAGATCCGCCTCTAACAACGAATAACAGCGCTGCCTGGAGGGATCTGGTGATGAGCGAGGAGAGTTGCGAATGGCAGAACAGCGGTTGGGCGTTGGACGGACTAGCTGCGCGGCGACTCTTGTACCGACAGGTCAAATCCACTGAGAACTGGCACTTGGCGTTGATTCTTCTGGTTGCGGCGCTGCTGCTGGCGGGTATGGCCGTGGAGGCGGGACCATTCAGTCAGGGCGTGATGGTGGCTGTAGTCCTCCTGTGGACCTTCGATCAAGTCCTGATGGTGCGGCGCGTTGGGGACAAGAAGGAAGAAGCAGCAACCATCCAAGAGGAATTCGATTGCCACGTGCTGGATATCCCATGGCCTGACCACATCGGGGTCGCGCGTCCGACTGGGGACCGGGTGCGGGTGTTGGTGGAAAGTGCGCAGCGGGCGGGCATGGAGCGGGAAGACCTGGCTGACTGGTATCGTCCGGCGGACATTCCCGGAGACCCTCTAAAGGCTCGGTTGCACTGCCAGAGGGTTAATTGCCATTGGGATAGTCGTTTGCGCCGGGAGTGGATGTGCTGCTCCAAGTTCGCTGTTGGTGGGACCGTGGCATTGGGGATCGTTCTGGGAGCGATAGCCGAAATCGATTTGCTCAAGGTGTTGCCTTTGGCTCGCAACGAGTATCAGACTGCTCGCGTGGCTGTCGGTGGAGCAGCGCGCACAATCTATTGCCCACAAGAGAATAGAGCATCTGCACGCGTACCTTTCCCGAACGGGCGCGGACGGCGGTCCGACGACATTGTGTGATGCCCGTCTCCTGCAGGCGGCGATCTTCGAGCACCGACGCAATTGCCCGACAGTGCCCGACTGGTATTACCGACTCAGAAAGAGAGCGTACGAAGGCAAGGGGCAACCCTGATCTGTGGCCCAAATGCGGGCGTCCAAAAGGAGGGCTTACTTTTGTACAGGAATAACTCGGAGCGTGGACCGGGTTCTGCGCTCGCGAAGGATGGAGTCGACTTAGCGTATTACTGTTGTCCGTTCGTTGGCGTCGAGTTCCATGATCAGACCAACAAGAACGGTGGTTGAATCTTGGGTGCGCTCTTCAACACTGCCATCGTCGTCTCCGACCCAATGCGCCCAAGAGTCAAGCGTACGAAAGTTCAGTCCTTAGAGTTCGGACAATTCAAGGAGCACCATAGGGTCGGGTTGCTTGATCAAACGTCGTTCGACTTGGGACAGGTATGCGTTGGACCTGCCGATTCTTCGCTCAACCTCACGAAGGGAAAGTTGGAGGTGCGCGCGCGCATGACGCAAAACCGAACCCACCGATAGGCGGGGCTCACGGGCAGTGAATGACTGACGAAGGGGCTCGCTACGGGAGCGGGTGCGATGGTCGGATTCAGCGGTTTGGTGTAGGATGGGTACACCAGTGAACTGGAAATGGTATTGTTGGGCATCAAGATAGCGCGGACCAGAATCCTCTTCAACATTCTCGACCAGCAAGAAAGCAACCTACTCGACTACCCGTTGTCGCGAGCGGTGAATGATGCGATGAGATACCATTTTGTGGGCGACCTTACGGAGGGAACTTCGGAAGCATCGCGGGCATTGAGCGAGGAATTGTAGGAAGTGCCAAGTGGATAAGATCACTAGCAAGAACAAGCTTTCGGCGGGTAACGCAACTTGGCTACGAACCGGAATGTGCGATTGGACGGGGACCGCGCTAGTGATTGCCGCGTTCTTCTGTGTGTTCGAGGCCATGCCCTTGTTCGCCCACCCGGGGCCGGAAGAACACAGGCCAATCTACGAACTGGACCGTATCGTGGCGGCGCTTGAGGAATCTCTGGAAAAGCTGCGCTACGATCTCGAAAAGGCAGAGCTAGCCGCATCGGCTGCGGAACGCAATGACCCTGCGGACCTAGTCGCCGATATCGTATCGCGGGTCGCCGCTCTCGAAGCCCAAATCACAAACACACCACCTCACGACTTGGCGAGGAAGTCGCCGGAAGGTGACGACATGCCGGAAGGTGACGAAATATTGAACTATGCCTTGGGCGCGGCGAGCGGTGGCATGGTCGGGTGGCTACTAGCGAACTACGGATCGGGCATCCTTGAGTTCCTGCGCGGCCTTTTCGGCTCGGACCGACTTGGTGTGCCACGGCGACGTAGGGCTGGCACCCGTTCGAGCGAAGAGAAGCCGTCTACGGCGAAATCTGATGATGAGCCTCGGAAGCCCGACGAACTGAAGCCAAGGCAGCGTGTCGTCACCCACTCTAGGAAGGGCAAGGAGAGTGGGATTGTGGCGGTCGGAAACCCGAGTTTGAATTGGTCGCCACGGACAGTCGAACAAGTCCATGAGGACATCGCCGATGGAATCGAGTATTTTTCCATTGGAAAAAGCGGCAAACAAAGCAGAGTCCTCGCTGAAGTCTCCAGCACTGGCAGACAATATTTGACTACAAAGGCCGACGGAGTGGATGACAACAACCTTGAGAACCTGCCCGATCTGCCTTGAAACCGTGTTTTTGCTTATCACTCCACTTCGAATTGGAATCATGGGCTTAATCGGCTGTCCGCGTCGTACCATGTAAGGAAACCGCTCTGATGGAAAGCCAACTCGGGGACTACAAAGTCGACTTTGAACCTGGGATCTGCGGGTACTTCTCTAAGTGAACTATCCAAACACTGACCCGCCCGCTATTGGAATGCCCCAATTGTAAAGCCACCACACAAGTTGAGGCCGATGGTCTGGCCGTTACAATTCGCGATGCGGACAAGACGTAAACGCCCTTCAGAAGACTATTAATCAACTTAACCGAGAGATCGCGCTGAATTTCTAACCGAATAGGCAATCCGTTCTGGCGCCTAACAAGCTGCTCGTTATCGCCCATCTCGACTTTGGGCCAAACGGTATAACCCATCAAACCTTCGGCAACCCCAACTCCACAAGATACTCATTGTGCTCTTCCGCAAGCTGCTGCACCTTCTTGTCAATCTCCGTCAACTCATAGTGCACCGCCTGCAAATCAATCTCCGGCTCAGGTTCTGCAGTGCTTACGTAACGGCCTAGGTTGAGGTTGTAGCCGTTCTCTTCGATTTTTTCCATCGGCACACGACGAGAATAGCGCTCTTCCTCTTTTCGGAATTGGTAAGTGTCAACGATCTTGTCGATGTGCTCGTCCAGCAGTCGATTCATGCGTTTGCCTTTCTCATAGTGGTCGCTGGCATTGATGAACAACACATCGTCAGGCTTCTTGCACTTCTTCAGCACTAGGACGCAGACCGGAATGCCGGTGGAGTAGAACAGTTTTGCGGGAAGGCCGATGACAGTATCGATATGACCGTCCGTTAGAAGCTTGGTGCGAATTCTCTGTTCGGCACCGCCTCGGAACAGCACCCCGTGAGGGAGGAGGATCGCCATGGTGCCGGAATCATTGAGGAAGTGAAAGCCATGTAGCAAGAAGGCAAAGTCCGCCGCCGATTTGGGCGCAAGTCCGTGGCTCTTGAACCGGAAGTCCTCTCCCAAGGCTTCACTCGGTTGCCAGCGATAGCTGAATGGAGGGTTCGCCACCACCGCGTCAATGGAATTCCGTATCCTTCAGCCCGTGCAGCAGCATGTTCATGCGCGCTAGGTTGTAAGTGGTGAAGTTCTTTTCCTGCCCGTAGATTCTGCCGATGTTGTGGGAGTCGAGACTCTTGCGGACATTCAGCAGCAGGGAACCGGAACCGCAGGCGAAGTCCAGCACCCTACCGAGTTTCTTCTTTTTTCCGCTGGCAGGGTCATGCGCGTCGAGCGTGACGATTCCCGACAACACGCTGGAGACTTGCTGCGGAGTGTAAAACTCGCCCGCCTTTCGGCCCGCATCCGCCGCGAACTGCTCAATCAGGTACTCGTAGGCATCGCCCAAAACATCGCTATCGGAGGATAGTTTGGCGATGCCTTGTGCGATTTTGGCAATAATGCCGCAGAGCATAGCGTTGCGGTCTTCGTACCCTTTGCCGAGTTTGTCGGAATTGAGATTGATTTCCGAAAACAAACCCTGAAAGCTGCTGGCAAAGGATTCGTTCTCGATAAACTTGAAGCCGCGCTCAAGAGTTCTAAGCAGTTGACCGCTCTGAGTTCGCGCCAGTTCGGCAATGCTGCTCCATAGAAATTCCGGCTGAACCACATAGTGCGTTTTGCGGCGCATCTGGTCTTCAAAGAGCCGTTTCTCATCTTCAGTCGCTAGCTCGTCGGCCCTGAAAAGCGCTAATTCAGTGAGTAACACGTTGATGTTATTGTAAAAAGTATCCTGATTTCCCGGACCGGGTTTGCCGGATTCGGTACAATTCGGGTTCGATTCCCTGCAATACCGGAGCGGAAAATGCGTCCGAAAACGCCCCCGGAGAACGAAACCCACGACATGTTCCGAAGCCGCCTGGAAAACATGATCGACATGCGGCACGAGCTCGTGAAGCTGGGGGAGCTGGTCGACCGGGGCCTGTTCGAGGCCGAGTTCGGGCCGCACTACGCGGAGACCGGGGGATGCCCGGCGAGGCCGGTGCGGCTGATGGTGGGCCTGCAGTACCTGAAGCACATCCACGGGCTGTCGGACGAGGCGGTGGTGTCGGGGTGGGTGGAGAACCCCTACTGGCAGCACTTGAAGCGTTGAGGTGTACTTCCGCCACGACCCGCCGATCGATCCGAGCAGCATGACCAGGTTCCGCAGGCGGATCGGGGAGTCGGGGTGCGGGCTGCTGCCGGAGGCGACGCTGGGGGCGGGTGTCCGGTCCGGGACGGTGCGCGGGCGCGAGTTCGAGCGGGTGACGGTGGACACGACGGTGCGGGAGAAGGCGGTGTCGCATCCGACCGATTCGAAGCTGTTGAACCGCTCGCGAAAACGCCTGGTGAAGTTGTGCGCGGCGAACGGCGTGAAGCTTCGGCAGAGCTGCGCGAGGAAGGGGCCGGAGGCGCTGCTCAGGGCGAACCGCTACGCGCACGCGAGGCAGACGAGGCGCATGCGCCGGGAGGTTCGGCGCCTTCGGACCTGCCTTGGCCGCGTGGTTCGGGACATCCGGCGCAAGACCGGGGGCAACGGGGATCTGGAGGCGGTGTTCGCGGAGGAGCTCGGCAAGGCGGACAGGCTGCCGGCGCAGAAGAGGGACTCGAAGAACAAGCTGTACAGCCTGCACGCGCCGGAGGTCGAGTGCATCTCGAAGGGCAAGGCGCACAGGCGCTGCGAGTTCGGGGTCAAGGCGGGGATCGCGGTGACGAACAAAAGCAACTTCGTGGTGGGCGGCGGGGCGCTGCCTGGGAACCCCTACGACGGGCACACGCTGTTGGAGAGCCTCGACCAGGTCCGTCGCCTGACGGGGCGGCCGGTGCTGGAGGCGTACGTGGACCGGGGCTACGGGGGCCACGGGGAGAGGGAGGCGGTGGTCTACATCAGCGGGCAGAAGCGGGGCGTCGGGACCATGCGCGTCAGGAAGTGCATCCGCAGGCGCCAGGCGGTGGAGCCGGCGATCGGGCACTTGAAGTCGGACGGGCTGATGGGGAGGAACTGGCTCAAGGGAACGGACGGCGATCAGATGAATATCCTCCTGAGCTGCGCCGGGCACAACGTGAGGCTGATCCTGCGGAACTTGAGGAAGCTTCTTTGTGCCCTGGCTCCGGAACCGCTGAAACGGTTCATTATTAAGTTTTTAGCCACCGTTTCAGGAGGTTCGCGCGGCAATCCGGCCGATCCGCGGGGACACGGCGACTCCCTTCATCCACGGTTCGCGGCCGGAACCGCCTGAAAACCGACTAATTCAGGACCGATTACCTACTGGCTAACCGGCTAGAGGACACGCCTCCGTTTGGAGACCGTTCGGACTTCCGAATTGTACCCAACGACGGCCACTAGCAACTCGACATCGCTGACTGGTGGAGGTGAGTGTTCCGCACTTGCCGCATCGTGGACCAATACCAGCCGAAGTTTGGCGCCGTGACTTGCCTTGCCGGCACGAAGCATCGGTTTATCCTCAAGCCGCCGAACGACTAACCCACTTACCGAATAGCGGTGTATTTGTGGAGGTACGGTGAGATTGGTATCAATCCGGCTTCGCTATGCTTGCTCTCCATAACTGGACCTATATGGCATCGCTAAGAATCCTACGAAAAGCAACGCAAGCCCGATAGAATGAGAAGTCTGAGGTCAACTGCGGCTGGGCCCCTGAGCTAGGTCACATACAGTCCCTGCATCCACTCGAGTCCGAATCCATCTCTCTATAACACCTTCGGTGCAGCTCCAGAGTTCTCTCGCGGCATTTCAACTCTCATTTTTTCAATTTTAGTTCGAAGAGTTGAAGGCGTGGCTGATATCGCCTCCAGCGAAGAAGTCGCATCCATTCTCCACGTGAGATCTCCTAGTCCTTTGAGCTCGGTACGTATCCTTCTTACTCTCTTGAGGACCTCTTCCGCCCACTTGCGAAATTCGGCTAGTGGCCAGACCGAAACATCTTGAAGCTGCACTTGGCAGTCTCTCTTGCTTACTCCGGCATTTGTAATCAGTACGGAAAAGATCTCTGCATCTGGGCCAAGTGCAGGAATATTGGCCTGCACCCAATTTGGATGCGCGGCAGCTTGACGGGCCTTGTGCAATGCAAGCGCACTACCGTCGTGCTCCTTTATGTGGTCTTCGAATACGAAGCAGAGGCTCCCGTCAATCAGCCAGAACGGGTCGGGAGCACCATGCGCAGACGGATTCTGAGAATTGAATCCAAGTAGCCTGCCTAACCTCTCATGGGCCAGTTCAAACGCGTCGCCATCCTTCCCGTAGAGACCAGTACGAATTTCTTGTTCCAATTGCGCAAACCTACGTTCTGTTGTCAATCCAAGCTCATACAGCTCCTTTTCGAGCGATTGAATCGCTGTCTGATCTTCAATTGAACTACTGGCATCGGGCAAGCTTGTGTCCTTCCGAGGAATTGCTATTCGCATTCCACCCACGGAACGCGCCAATTGGAAATGTTCATTCATCCCCGCAGCGTGTCCATTCTCTTTTAGGCTTAGAGCAAATTCTGCGCATCCGGCCAGATAGTGCCACATGCCACGAAATCCTTTAAGGTCATCGCCTCCAGAAAGCCTGTCGATGACCTGTCGAGCCGAGTCAAGCGCATTTACGAGGTCTCCCTTCCAGAGCGCATTGACGTAGTTGATTTCGAGTTTCGCTGAGGACTCGAGAGCATGAACCGCTTCCGGCACCCATTCGCTCATTTCGTCTCTAAGCGACGAGATTTGTTCCTCAACACTTCGCCACTCGTCGCCCTGTGCCAAGAAAAGCTCGGTTAGTTCGAGCATTTCTTGTTCAGTTCGGTGTTTGGATTGTTCCATTCCAAGGTGGAGCTCTGCCTGCAGCTCGGGATGGATGCCAGACCGCCATTCGCTTCGAAGAACGTCATTCACTAAGCGATCGCCAGTGAGGCAGACTATTGCGTAGTCTGTAGCCGAGCGCGTGCAGCGCCCAAACGCTTGAATCATTCGTGTTCGCATTCGTTCAGCGAAGAGCAACTTAGCACCAACCACTTCTAAGAGATACCTCTCCAAAAGATTCATGCCCAGTGGTTTGCCTTCAATAATCAGCAGGCGGCATTCATCATCTGGAAAATCAATGCCGTCGTATCGATTTGCAATGATGGCAACCGCAGGCTCATTCTCGACGAACAAGTCCTTGGAAATTTCAATGTCCCGTGCGTTGTACACGTTTCCATTCGGCAATATAGGTTGTACCCGCTGTCTGATTGATTCTGCGGAGCGATCATCAGTAGACAATATGAGGGCTCGTTGCGGCCCCGTCTGCAGGATAAGCTTGTTCACGAACTCTGCAGTTTCTTCCTCCGAAAATGATGTGCTCGGAAATATGAAGAATCTTCTCCCTACACCATGCCCATCCCAACCAGAAGGGGATGACAGTCTTTTGATAGATTTTCTGCCAGAAAGTCGCTCAAGTTCCCCGCCGCGCCCTAAGGTGGCTGACATGTATATGCGCTGCTTCGCCTGACTGAATGGGGAATGAGTTTCTGTCGGGGGCAAGATTGGCCGAAATATGATCTCGGAAGGACTCATAAGCAACTGTACTGCTTTCAAGTGTCCTTTCAAGACCTGCCATCTGAACCACAAGTCACTATTCGCTTCGGCTTGATCAAGTATGGACGTAATTTCTTGCTCCAGTTCAATTACTATTGGCGTGGACACGATCTGTACCCACAAGTGATCGGCCAACGAGCGAGGCGCCTCAGTGAGACGTGCGTACTCGTCGGATGGAATGTGGGCTGAAAGTGCTGAGGTAAGCATGTCGAACAGCGGTTGTTCAGATGCTTCTTGCCTGGACAATCGTACTGTCCAGTACTCGCCTATGTACTGATCAGCTGCGTGCGCATCGTCAATTACGATCAATTGAGGGTGTGAGAAGAACGGATTGATGTTGAACACCGAGCTGTACGTCGCGACAGCCAGCACCTCGCCACTTTGCCAGCCCGCCTTCTCTTCAGGAGGAAACTGCTTCTTGCTCCCAGCAAACGGATACGCCCGAATTCCCAACTGCTCTTGGGCAAAGCTCGAAACCTGATGCACGAGTTGTCGAGTAGGGCAGAGATAAATCGGACGTTCTCCTAACTTTCGTCTGCGCCATTCAGCGAGAATTAGCCCGACCAAGGTTTTCCCGCTGCCAGTAGCCGCCTGAATTGCAACGTCCGTGGCATCTTGAGCTTCCAGCACATAGTCCTTAAGAATTTGTGCTTGGTGCTCGTACAGTGCCGCAATTTTTCTGGGCTTCAGTTCCTGAAAGAACTCTATTGGGCTGCGTGCGACTTGTATCTTCTTGGCGACAGAGCGGAAAGACATTGATTTACCTCCTTCCGATTTCGGGTAATTGTCGGCTGTTCGATTTCAACGGGCCGCATATTGACTCGTTTTGCGGAAGAAGCCTGTAATCTAGCCCTAGCTCGATTTCTCTGTAAGAAAAGCAGGCACGATCAGGTCGCTCCCTTCGAACAACTCGACCATTTCCTTTAGATCGTCCCTGAACTTGCTTCGTCGCACGTTGCGGTAGCACCAAAAGCTGAAGGTCAATCCAAGCGAACGGACTGCATCAGCCGCCTGCCCGGCGTATTCGATGGCTCTCGAAGAGTCTCCAACGGCCCAATAGGCTAGCGCAATACACTGTAGAAAATTTGCATCCTGAAGAGAGTTGGATCCAACATTCGCTTCGTGGAGATCAACTACCAACCTGAAAGATGCCGGGTCTGGTTTTCCTGATTGCCCCCATAGCGCCATGGCGTAGTTAAATGCTGTGGCAATATCAACATTTTGGCTGCCTGCATGGGAAAGCAGCCCTACGGCCAAGTCGAAACGTGCGATCGCAATGTAAACCAAGGCTAGCGAATTCCTTGCTTTGTGCGAAACAACTATCAACGAACTATCTGAGAAGAGTGTTTTCAAGATCAGCATGGCGACTTCACGCGTGCTTGCACTTTCAAAGAACAAATCGTGTACAAGCTCAATACGTTCAGGAGTCTCCAAGGACGCAATGGCGGGGGAGTTTGCAGCATTCTCGTATTGGCTCGGTGCCACAAGTCGCAGCGCCTGTCTAATTGAACGTGGCGAAAGCCAATCGGAATGCAAGGCCTTCAGCGCTTCTGCGCTTGCTTCTGCCGGCTGGTCGCTGAATTTAAGTGCACGCGCCCTGTGTAAGTGAGCCTCCGTGTTCGTGTAGCCTTTGAGAATTGCGCGACCGAAGAGTGTCGCCGCCTGCTCCATTTGTCCGTCGTCTTGCCTAACCAAGCCAAGATGGAACAGTACCTCGCCATCGTCCTCATAGTAATTCCCAATCTCTGATAACTTGATTTCCGATTCTTGAGGTGGTTCAAACTCCATGGACTTAAAGCGGGCTGCCCTAGCTGCACTCCGTAGATAGTCGAGCGCTCCCTCTCGGTCACGCAAGTTTCGTCTGACAATATCCTTCACCACCTGTCGATACTCACCGGCTAGTCGACTGCTCGGGCGGTCCTTGGTGAAAACAACTTGGTTCAATAGGGAAAGGCTGTTATACCTGTGGATGATGAGGGGGTCGCTCTCGAACGCAAGCTTCTTTTGAAAGGCAGCAATCTTCCTATCCAGTATCCGATCCTCGTCATCAAAGTCGGGCACGTTCGACATGACGAAGTGCAAATGAATCTGTTTCCTTCGGGGTTCCTTTGTTTCTGATCGAATGTCACTGACGACTTTGGTCAGTCCGGCGAGGTTTTGCTCATTTGGGAAAAACAGGATGGCTACCGCGTCGGGAAGCTGCCTTGTGCAGATGTCGCCCACATCTGTGTGTCCCGTGCGCGAATCAATCAGTACATAATCCGGTCGAAGTACCTCTCTCCACTGGGCTTTGAGTTCCTCGAACAGAAGGAAGCCGTTCTTCCTTTCGTAGAGGTCTTCCCAATCGATTCGGCGAAAGCTCTCAGCGTAGGATGACTTGCTGGCGCCGGCCGGCATGAGGAGTAGCTCGCCATCAAGATCGATCAATTTAGGGCATTTCGCGACAAACCTCTGAACGTCCGGTGCTTGATTGGTCTCGGAATACTGGTCCACGAAATCCACAACACCCGGAGTGGATTTCGACGGTTTGAGGCAGTCAAACGAATCAAGCCCTGGTGCCTCCAAGTCGAAATCGACCAGCAGGACTCTGCGTCCTTTGCGTGCGAGCTCCAGGCCGGAGTTCACAAGCGCCATCGTGCGGCCAACACCACCCTTGTAGGAATAGAAAGTGGTGACGTACATTACAGTGCCTTGCGCAGCTGGAACGCAGCCTGCCGTTGCCGCAACTCTTGTGTTAGTTCCAAGTGCGGAAACGGCACAACATTGCTGTCCGGCTTGACAGACCTGAGCTTCGCACGAACCGCGATTCCCTTAAGTTCTTGCATCACTTTTGGATTATTCAAGAGTCGAATGTACCGATCATTCGCGGGGTTCTGAACATTGATTCCCTTTTCCCATCTGCTTAGGCTCGCTTCGCCGATGCCGGTAATTTCCGCAAAGCTGGAGCGTGACAGTTTGTACTTCTTGCGAATCTGCAATATGGCCAGTGGCGCTAGCACTCCCAAGTGCTGGCAAATTGCTTGATGTTTGATCTCCTCACTTTCCGCATCCAAGAAGTGAAATTCGCAGGAGCCGCAATAGCGGACCGGCAACTCCACGCTAAGATTGGCCGCCGCATCCCCGCTTCCGTAAGTGAAACTCTCTTGCTGCATTGATGTTGATATCTCGCCTTCACCGCAGATTGGACATGTGAGCTCCGTGGAGGGGATGTTCGGTGTAGAAGGTGCAGGGTGTAGTTTCGAATCCACTCTTAATTTCCCTTAGTAGTGTTCTGAGTAGTGGAAACTTCGACCAATAATTTTTCCAGAGCCAAGTTGGAGCTTGACGTACAGAGGCCTCTCGCCAGGCTCCAATTCAATCAACATCACGTAACCTTTCGCTCCGGGCGGATGATTGAGCGTGACTGTTTCCACCTCACAATCAGTCTCGAGCTGTTCAGCAATGAAATCCCAAGCGCTTGCATCTGTGAATTGAGGTTCAAAGCCCCCGTGAGGGTTTCGTACGGAGACCGGCCGCCAGTCGCTCGGCCGGTCAGGCAAAAACGTGGATGTCCGGGCACGGGGCCTTCGCGCAAGAGTAATCAATTGATGTCTTATTGATTTGTTGATAGGCATAGATCAATTCCATGTTATGAGGCTCCTGATCTCCTGAGGTTGTGGCTTCATATGATCACTCTATGGAGTTGCATTATGTCTGTCAATACATTTGTTATATCATTTGATTTGTTTTCGCCTGACTTTTGGCTCTTCTATATTCTTGGGGAGGCTGTAGGTGCTTGCATAGTGTCTACAGAGGTTGAGAAAGCACAACCAGACAGACGTTGCAAACGCTCCTTGTGCGGACCCTTCAGGCGTTCCGAAGCCTTAGGCCAGAAGGGATTCCACCCAACTCGCGATCATCATGCACCTCTGTGACTACTGGTGGGGAGGGAGCGAGTACCTTTTCCTTTTAAGAAGGTTCTGGCGGAACGTCTAGGCATCAGTCAACGACCACTACGACGGCACTTGGCGGAACTCGACAAAGCCCATATTGTAGGTCGAATTGAACGCCGCAACAGTGTCGGCGCAAAGCTGTCGAACCATTGCGACCTAGGGGGACCAGTAAATCGACTGAACGAGTTCGAGCCGGAATTTCACCAGGTGGAGCAAACTGCGAAGGCCGCTCGAGAGGCTGTGTCAAAACCCGGTCACAGGTCGCGAAGCAAGCCTGCATCGCTCAGGCGCAAAAATTGAACCCCGGGCGCATACCACACTAGGCGGCAGAGGCGGGTCCGGGGGTGTACGAGTCAAACATGACAGAACTGCGGGAACCCGTCAACGCTATTCCGATTCTGGAGAAGTCCTTTCGGAGCTGGAGTCAGCCCTCTCGCCTGAACCGTTGGAGACTTACCTGCGCGCTACTCGATTTCTCGCAGGACGCTCACGAGAGGTTGAAAGAAGAAAAACGAAAGCGCACGAATTGCCCTAGACGAATTTTCTTGAAGGCCCTAGTTGGCGATGCCACCCCGCATGCGCGGAAGGAATCGAAGCAGAGAACCCCCCGCTTGAGGGGGAGTTTTTTTCTTCTTCGCTAGCTTGCGTGAGTCGCGCGGAGCGATCTGAAAGCTGATAGACTGCGCAGCCCTAAGCGAAACCCCGATTGGGTGCAGGGCGCATGAAGGCCGACATCCATCCTGACTATCAAGAGATGACCGCGACTTGCAGTTGCGGCAATGTCATTATTACGCGCTCGACCTTGGGGAAAGACCTGCACTTGGAGGTCTGCGCAAGTTGTCACCCTTTCTATACCGGCAAGCAAAAGATCGTCGATACCGGGGGTAGGGTGGAGCGCTTCAAACGGCGCTTCGGCGGCGCGGCGGCCAACGCGGGCTGATTCGTCCGACAGCGCAGGACGGTTCCAGACCTGCGCTCAATCCTGTCGAATGCGACAGGAGTTGCTCCACTTGTCGTACACTCTCCAATACGAAGCCAAACCGCTGAGTTCGATGGCGTTTCTCACAATCCGTGCCCGCTCCGCGTTCTTTGCGGCGTCTTTACTCGGCTTGATTCTGGCAGCTCCTGTGTTCGCCGGGCCGGGCGAAGATATGTACAAAGAGTTCGAAGAGAATCAAGCCATCTACCCGGATGAGGCGTGGCAGGATTACGTGCAGCGGCTCGGTGAGAAGATTTTGGCACATACGGAGCACAAGGGCCGGGACTACAAGTTCACGGTGCTCGACGAATCGAGCGTCAACGCCTTTGCCTTGCCGGACGGCTACATATTCATGCATACGGGGTTGATCGTCCACATGCAAAACGAGGATCAACTCGCGGCGGTGATCGGGCATGAGATTGCGCATGTCACCAAGCGCCATTCGGCGCGGCGCAGCACGAGATCGGGGCTCGGAAACGTGGCCGGATTTGTGGCGGGGGTCCTTACCGGCAGCGGTGCTCTCTATAGCGCTTCGCAGACCGCCATGTCGCATTACATCTCCGGCTATGGACGGGAGATGGAACTCGAAGCCGATACCTACGGTGCCCGGTACCTCGCCAAGGCAGGCTATTCGCCTCACGCGCACCTTGAGATGTTGTCCCTATTGAAAGACCAAAGCATCTTCAACACTAAGGTCGCTAAGAAGCCGCGCGCCTATCACGGCGTGTTCTCCTCGCACCCCAAGAGTGACCGCCGTCTGCACTACGCCATCGAACAGGCCGAAGGCGAATACCAATGGGAGAAGAGCGAAGTGGTAGGGGATTTTCTCGAGATGGTCGATGGCATGTCCTACGGGGACCACAATGCGGAAGGCAAGGTGGTGGACAACCTGTGGCTGCAGGGCCGATTACGCCTCGCGGTCGAGTTCCCGAAAGGCTGGATGGTCGGTGTTTCGCCGAACAAAACATCGGCCCAGGCGCCGGGGGGTTCGGCCGTCGGTCATATCAACGTGACCCAAGGTGGCTACAACGAGAAGATCAGGCCGAAGAATTACATCGAGCGTGTGCTTGGGCGTGAAGACGAGGTTTCTGGAGAATCAATCGAGACGGATTCGGTCAAGGCCTATATGGCCCAAATGTCGACCGAAGACAGTGATGCCAAGGCGATCATGCTCGGGGTGGTCTACCTCGGGCAAACCGTATTGGTGTTCGATGGTCAGGCGGGATCATCGGGTGATGCCGAAGCCTTTGCCGCCGAGTTTCGGCGCAGCATCGAATCCGTTCGTCGATTGCAGGATTCGGACCTCGTCCACTTGGGTCGGCCACAAATCAAGGTGATCTACGCTGAGCCGGGCATGACCTACAAGGAGCTTGCCCGCATCAGTGAGATTCGCGGCTACCCGGAGGAGACCCTGCGGCTCATTAATGGAGACTATCCCTACGGCGAACCCCGTCCGGGTAATCCAATCAAGATCGTTCAATAGCGATTGCTGGACGCGACCCCTTCCGGTCGCTCGGCCAAGGGGTACCATTGGCGCATGGATCAGGGTTCAACACTCGTCTCTATTTCCGCCGCGCTTCGAGAGGGTCGGCTCAGTAGTCGCGAGTTGGCATCAGACTATTCGCGTCGTATCGAGGATCCGGCATCGGAAGGCGGGCGTGTCTTCATTCGACTAAACCCTGCTCTCATGGAAGACGCATCGCGCGCCGATGTCGAACGTTTGCAGGCTCGAAAGCATGGCGAAGTGCCGACTTCACCGCTAGAAGGCATTCCAGTGTCCGTCAAGGATTTGTTTGATATCGCCGGGCAGGTCACCACCGCCGGGTCGCGCGTCCTCTCCGATGCGCCTGCGGCGACAAGGGACAGCCCCGTGGTGAGGCGCTTGAAATCGGCGGGCATGGTCTTGGTCGGCACCACCAACATGACCGAGTTCGCCTACTCCGGGCTGGGGCTGAATCCCCACTTCGGGACTCCGAAGAACCCGTTTGATCGGGCGCTGGGAAGGATTCCCGGCGGTTCGTCCTCCGGGGCCGCCGTTTCGGTTTCAGATGACATGGCGGCGGTCGCCATCGGTACGGACACCAGTGGGTCTTGCCGCATTCCCGCAGCGCTCTGCGGCCTTGTTGGGTTCAAACCCACCGCGAGGCGTGTACCGACGGGTGGCCTTGTACCGCTTTCCTCCAGTCTTGATTCCATAGGCCCCATCGGGCGCAGCGTGGCTTGCTGCGCCCTAGTCGATGCGGTGCTTGCGGCGGAAGATGGGGACTGGCTCCCGGACACCGCGGACCTCTCCGGTGTGCGCATGGGACGACTGGTGAACTACGTTGAAGGGCAGGTCGAACGGGCGGTTTCGAGTGCCTATGATCGTGCGCTCACGCGCTTGGAAGCGGCGGGCGCGCGGGTGGACGATGTCGAGCTGGAGGCCCTGAATTCGTTGCCCGAACTCCTGCAGGACGGTGGATTGGCGGCTGCCGAGGCCTACGCATGGCACCAGTCCTTGCTTGAAACCTCGCAAGACCAATACGACCCGCGAGTCGCATCGCGCATTCTCATGGGCGCTCGCCAAGGGGCGGGCGTCTACCAGGCCAAGCTGAAGCTTCGCCGTAGGATTATCGAGCGCACCAACCTCGCGACGAGAGGCTTTGATCTCTTGTGCTTTCCGAGCGTTGCCTTGACGGCGCCTGCCATCGCATCCTTGACGGATGATGATGACTACGTGCGCGCGAATCTGCTCATGCTCAGGAATCCGGGCGTCGCGAATATGCTTGATCGCCCGGCCATTTCCCTGCCCATCCCGGATGCGGGCGCGCTGCCGGTGGGTCTCACCCTGATGGGCGAGACGATGAGCGATCGTCGACTCTTGGCGATTGCGCGCGCCGCCGAATCCGCGCTCTGCGCATGAATCGCGCCCATGTGCTGCCCGATGTGACGCCACAGGGCATCGTCACGCTCTTTTGCGGCTCGGCGGTCGGCAAGGAATCGGCGCGACGGGGTGCCTACTACGCCCATCCGGGCAATCGCTTCTGGCCGACCCTGCACAAGGCCGGCTTCACCGATCGACGCCTGCGCCCGGAGGAGTATCCACTCCTGCCGAGATATGCCATAGGCATCACGGACCTCTCCAAGTACGAATACGGCAACGACGACGAACTGAGTCGAATGGCCTACGATGTGGAGGATCTCGCCCGGCGCATAGAAGCCTGTGCCCCACAACTCCTCGCCTTCAACGGCAAACGGCCTGCCAGCGCGTTTCTTGGTGTCAGGCAAATCGACTACGGGGAGGTGGCCGAGTTCTCAGGTGCGCGCCTATTCGTCCTGCCGGCAACCTCCGGCCGTGCGACCCGCTTCTGGGATGATTCGTACTGGTTTGAACTGGGGAAACTGCATGCCCGGCTGCGCGAGCAAACGTCTGCCGAGTCAGTGAGTAACCCGCCCTGATGGGGAGTTATTCACTGACTCGCTCTCTCAGAACACATCTTCGACGGCATCCGCGTCGCGGGTGTCGGCTACGGATTCGATGCCGGGTGAGTTTTCCTCGAAGAAGTACTCGAAAATCGCGTCTTTGTCTCCGGGGACTGCGGGTTCGCCGGTCTTCTTGTTGATGCGCACCGAAACCACGCCGTCGGGCTGAGTGAGCGGTGTTGTAGGAATCTCGGACAGCGCCGTCTTCATGAATTCGATCCAGACCGGTAGCGGCAGACTTGCGCCTGTTTCGTTGCCGCCGAGCGGGCGGTTGTCGCTAAAACCCGTCCATACGACGCCCACGAGGTTTGGATGGAAGCCATTGAACCAGGCATCGGCCTCGTTGGTGGTGCCGGTCTTGCCGGATAAGTCCTCGCGGGCGAGCGCGAGCGCGCGGCGGCCCGTCCCTCGCCGTATGACATCCTGCAGCATGGAGCGCATTACAAACGCATTGCGTTCATCGAGTACGCGCGGGGCCGGAAGCACATAACCGGTATCGGATTCGCAGACTTCGCAAGCGTTCTTGTAGACCGGGCGTTCCAGAACCCTGCCGTCCGTCCGACGCACTTGGGTGATGGCGTGGGGTTCCACGCTGAATCCGCCGTTCGCAAACACGGCGTAGGCTTTCGCCATATCCAGCGGTGAGACGGCCAGCCGTCCTCCGCCTATGGCGATCTGGGTGTTGGCTTCCACGCCCTCAAGATCAAAGCCAAACTGCTCGAGGTGGCGCATGGTCTGATCGATGCCGGTCGATTGTAGTACGCGAATCGAGACCAGATTGATGGATTTGTAGAGTGCTTCTCGCAGCCGTATCTCGCCATGAAACCGGCCACCGTAGTTTTGCGGACGATAGACACCGGCGACATCTTGCGTATCGAAGGTGAGCGGCGCGTCCATGAAGATGTTGGCCGGGGTGATGCCCTGTTTCAGCGCGGCGGAGTAGACAAAGGGTTTGACGCCCGACCCGGGCTGCCGCTCGGCGAGCAGCGCGTTGTTGAACTGCTTCAAATAGAAGTTGAAGCCGCCGACAAGCGCGCGAATGGCCCCGTTCCAAGGGTCGAGCGCCACCAACGCACCTTGGATGTCGGGAATCTGCGAGAGTGACATGGTGTCCGCGGCGGTCGTGCGCAGGCGCACCAGGTCGCCTTGCTCAACCACGTCCGCCGCCGTCTTGGGTGCGGCGCCGCGAGTCTCGAAATTGACGTAGGGGCGTGCCCAACGTATCCCGTCCCAATCCACCTGATGCGCACTCCCGAACCTGTCGACCGCGGTGAAGCTCTTTTCCTCGATCTTAGTGACCACCGCCGGTTCCAGCGGTCCGTAGGCGGGGGTGTCTTCGAGCAGCGCCTCGAAGTCCACATTCTCAATCTCATCGAATGAATAGCGCCGTTCCGGCCCGCGATAGCCGTGCCGTCGGTCGTAGCTCAACAGCCCTTGCCGCACGGCGTTCACCGCCGCCGATTGTTGTCTCGGGTCTATGGTAGTGACCGCCTCGAATCCGTCCGAGTAAATCGCGTCGCCATAGCGCTCATGCAGGCGCTGACGCACCCATTCGCCTACATAGGGCGCCGCATAGTCGAGTTCGCGCTCATAGAGTTTCGCCGTGATGGGGGCAGTGTCTGCTTCCTGAAAGTCCTCTTGGGTGATGCTGCCTTGGCGAAGCATGCACACCAACACCACATGTCGGCGACGCAGCGCCCGTTCGGGTCCGTTCACCGGATTGCCGAGGTTGGGGGATTGTGGAATCCCGGCCAGCATCGCGTACTGCGCGAGATTGAGTTCGTGTACCTCCTTGCCGTAATAGGCGAGGGCGGCGGCCTGCACGCCATAGGCGCGCTTCCCGAAGGAGACGAGATTCAAGTAGGCTTCGAGAATGTCGTCCTTGTCGAGTTCCTGTTCGAGCTTGAAGGCGATCAGGATTTCCTTGAACTTGCGCACGAAGGTCTTCTCGAAGGAGAGCGCTAGGTTGCGCGCAAGCTGCATGGTGATGGTGCTGGCACCCGAACCGATTTCACGGTTCCAGACGAGGTAGGCAAGATCGTCCACGAGCGAGACGAAATCCACGCCGCTATGTGAATAGAAACGCTTGTCCTCTGTGTCGAGTACGGCGCGTACAAGCAGCGGCGGCACTTCTTCGAGTTGCATTGGAATGGCGCGGCGCTCGCCGTATTCGGCGAGTAGCGAGCCCTCCATGCCATAAAGACGCAGGGGCGTTTGGATCGGCAGGTTCCGGTAGGTGGATGCGTCCGGCAGCGAGGGGTTGATGTAGAGGAACATGCCGGCACCGCCAATCAAGAGGCCGGAGAGGCCCAAGACACCCAAGAAAAACAGCGGGCGAAGAATGTTCATCAGCACGGGATTCGAGCGAATCCGGGCGATGAGGTATTTCGGGCTAATGGCGCACACGACAAATCTCGGATTTCCTACATGGAGTCGGGGCGATGTCCTTGCTCAACAGTCGTCCTTACCTACTTAGATGTCATTTTCGCACAGCGTGCCATCGCAACTCACCATAAGACGAACCACACGGAGGATAGATCTATGGCTTTTCATCTGCTCAATCGGCGACGCACTTCCGTCGGCATACATTTCGGAGAACACTGGCTCACGGGTGTGGTGCTGGTTCAGGGCGGCGAATTGATTAAACGTTGCGACGGGGTGGAACTTGTTCATTTCGACTCGCAAGAAGCCGCAGTCACGGAACTCATCGGCGTGCTCGATGCGCGCGGGGCATGGGTGACCGCCAACGTCGACCCGGAGCAGGTCTTCACCCGCGTCATTCAAACCAACGCGGACTTGGAAGATGCGGACATTCACGAGCAGATGCAGATTGCCGCCACCGAAGCCCTGGAGTTGGATCTTTCCGACATCGCCCTTGATTACACGGTGCAAGGGGTGTCCTATGCTTCCGAGGCCAAGGCCGATGTGCTGCTCTTCGCCTGCCCGATGGAATTGGTGCGTGACCGAGAGGCCTTGCTGAGTGATGCCGGCCTGAAGGTGCGCGCCATCGAACCGCAGGAACAATCCCTGCAAAGAGCCTACGGCAATATGGTGCGGGAGCTGCCCGATGCCCATCACCGCTATGTGACCGCCATGCTCTGCACCTCGCGCGAGCAATTTGATGTGTGGCTGTTTCGTGGCCGGGCATTCGAAGATGCGCTGCACCTTCCGACCAACAACGGCTGGCAACGCCTGTGGGACACCCCCAAGGTGACGCGCGCCATGAAGTCCATGTGTACGACCGAAACACGAACGCTCTGCGAACACCTGCATTCGGAGGCCAAGCAACGCCTTGGCGAGCGGGTTGCCCGTTGGCTGCTCCTGCCGAGCAATGTCTCAAAACATATCGCCGATGCCTTGCAGCAGGTGGATTCGCCTGTTGCGATCATCGAAATGCGCCCGAATCCGGACTCGGAAAAAGCCAATCGAATACCGAGCGACGGCATGATCATGGCGTTCGGTTTAGCGCTTGCGGGCGCTGGCTCATGAGCGCTCACGATCTCAACCTTCTGCCTTGGCGCAAGCGGAAGGAAGAAAGGCACCGACGTGCCTATTTCGTGATGCTGGGAATGTCGGTCGTCGCCCCTTGCCTCGGTGCGTTCGCCATGCACTGGGAGCGGGGCATAGAGGTCTCGCGGTTACGCGCTGAGGTCGCTGGATATAGATTGGCGATCGAAAGCACCGAGCAGATGGAGGCTGAGCGGGCGCTGCTCGGCAACCATATCCTTGAAGCCGAAGGCTGGCTCGCCGAATTTGAAAGACTTCTCCAACGGCGTGGTGATTTCCTCAGGCTATGGACGGAACTGGCGGCGCACCTGCCGGATTCCATGCACTACCAGACTGTCGTGCTCGAGGGCTCAAGCGTGACCCTTTCCGGTGTGACCAGCTCATCGCCGGACTTGGCCACCTACATGCGCAGGTTGGAAGCCTCTGCGCTTTTCGCATCGCCCAGGCTGATTGATCTCGAAGATACGCCTTCGGGCCACAAGTTCGGAATAGAGGCAAGGCTTGCGGTGCCGATGGAATCCGTTTGAGGGAAGCAGGTGGCCTTGCGGGACATTCAGCTACCGGATTTGTCGCTCGCCGATGTCAACTGGCGAGCGCCGCAGGAGTGGAGCCTGCGCCTGCGTCTGGCAAGTTTCGGCTTAGCCGGTCTGGTCTCCTTTGCTGTCGCTTGGAACTTGGGCGGCTCGCGGGCGGAGCTCGCGTTGGTGAAGCAGCAAGCAGACCGTATGCGCCAATCCGAACAGGGCGCGCGCCTCGCTGCCGATGAGTTGCGAGATGCGCAATCCCGTTGGCAAACACTTGGCGCCCAGATCCAGCTTCGTTCGCAAGCTTGCCTTCTGCCCGACGAATTGCCCGATCTTCTGGATCTCGTGGCCAGCTTGAGTGTGGAGCATTTGGTCGCATTGGAATCGCTTGAAGTGGGAGATGCGCTCACCCGCGAGCGCATTGATGCGCAGCCGCTACGCGTGTCGCTGCGAGGCGGCTATCACGACATAGGCCGCCTGCATGAGGAATTTTCAAACCTGCCTTGGCCGGTGGTGGTCGAGGCCTTGCAGGTGGCTAGCGAGGAGGGTGATGGCAGCCTTCTCGATATGCAGGTGAGCCTGGTGGTTCCGCTCTGGTCGGAGCCTGCGGACGCCTGAGCGTGAACCTGCGGCGCTACTTCAGTCTCGGAGGCCTCGCAGTCTCCTGCTGCTGTGCGCCGCTGTGCGCGGACGAGCGCTCCTACATGGAGGGAGCGCGGGCGCATCCGTTCATGCTGCTTGGCGGTTCCGCAGACACAGTTTCCGCCATAGCTGCCGGTGTTTCATTGGATGGTTTCGCCTTGGTGGGAACACTCGCTCAGGGCGACAGCTTCCAAGCGCTCGTTCGCGACCAACGAGGGGTCGTCCGGCGCTTGCATCCTGGCGACGGTCTCGTCGATCAGCAAGCAGTTTTGGTTGAAGTGACTGAAGCGACCGCCCGGTTTGAATGGCGCGGAAACAGCTTCATCCTCGCTTTTGAAGAATCTGAGGAGATGGCCGAATGAAGGAAGCGGTGAACAAGGATCGGGGCCATTGTGCTTGGGCGGCAGCATCCAACCGGTTAGGACGGCTCATTTATCGAAGCCTCTTCTGGCTCTTGGTTGTCGTCCTCGCCTGGACCCCTCAGGCACGGGCGGAAACCCCGGATGTGCCCATCTCGCTCAGGTTTCAGGCCATTGAACTCCGCGCCGCCCTACAGATCCTTGCCGAATTCGCCGGTGTCAATCTGATTGTCAGCGATGAAGTGGGCGGTGAGCTGACGCTTGAGTTGAATGAGGTGCATTGGCGCGAGGCGTTCGAACTCATTCTCTTGTCGGAGGGCCTGCAGGCTCGTGAAGAGCGCGGGACTCTTATTGTTTCGCCCTTGGGCCGCTCCGACCTTGAGCCGCTGGTCAGCAAGGTGTTTGCGCTTCGATTTGCCGAAGCCGAGCTCGTCAAAGGGTTATTGAATTTGCGCGCAGAAGCGTCCTGCCTCGTCGATGAGCGTACCAATCGGCTTATCGTTGCCGATACGCCGACGGCGCTCGAAACGCACGCCCGGCTCATTGAACGCATTGATGTGCCGGTCGGTCAGGTATTGATCGAGGCTCGCGTGCTCGTTGCCAGCGCGCGCGCTTCACGGCAGATTGGCGTGAGGTGGCTTGGCTCCGCCGAAGTGGATGTCGGCCAGGATTCCTTGGTGCGATTCGGCCGACCTGCTGATTCGAGTGAAGAAGGGACTTCGGAACAGTCGCCGCTGGTTGCGCTCGGAGTCACTCAGACGGGTGCTTCAAAATTTGGAATTGGATTTGTGGGGCCGAGTGGCATGCTTGATGTGGAGCTGTCGGCGCTCGAAACTTCCGGGGAGGCTGAGATCATCGCGAGGCCCAGGGTGGTCGCCTCCGACCGGCAGACCGCGATGGTGCGCTCGGGCGTGCAAATTCCCTATCAAGAGTCCACCAGTAGCGGCGCCACCTCAACTTCCTTTCAGTCGGCGACGCTTTCATTGGAGGTGACCCCGCGCATCGCATCACAGGATACGGTCATCTTGGTGCTCAAAGTTAATCAAGACACGGTGGGTCAGAGCTATGGCGGTGTACCGAGCATTAATACCAACGCCATTGAGACTGAAGTACTGATCAATGCCGGCGAAACCCTGGTACTCGGCGGTGTGTACCAGAACGACATCAGCAAGAGTGTCAGCCGCACGCCGCTGCTCGGGCGTATTCCATTGTTGGGAAGACTGTTTCGCAAGACCATGTCTTCAGATGACCGTCGTGAACTCTTGGTGTTTCTCACCCCAGAGGTGCTGCCAACCTGATGGCTCCGAAGGTTGCAAGATCAGGTATTCTGACTGCACCGTCCGTTTGAGTTATGGGAGCGCTGTTGGAGACGAGGCTACAGAGTCGCGAGAGCATATTCATCATCGGCATGATGGCCGTCGGAAAGACGACCATCGGCAAGCTCTTGGCGGACGCACTCAATTACGCCTTCTACGACACGGACGATGTCATCCGTGAGCGTTGCGGTGCGGATATCCCGTGGATTTTTGATGTGGAAGGCGAACAGGGATTCCGCAATCGCGAACAGCAGGTGATCGAGGAATTCACGCAGATGCCTTGCGTCGTATTGGCAACCGGCGGCGGTGCCGTCATCCGCGAACCCAACCGCAAGGCGCTCTCGCTGCGCGGCAGGGTGGTGTACCTCTATGCGGATCTGGACACGCTCGTGGCACGTGCATCGACGGGCAACCAGCGCCCCATGCTGGCAAACCACGACCTCAAATCGCGATTGACCCAACTCATGTCGGACCGCGGCCCACTCTACTCGCAGGTCGCCGATATTTGTATGGAGTCCGGGTCGGCAAATCCGCAGACCACGGCGAAGCAACTGCTGCAGAGACTCAATGGCGGAAGGAAGTCCGAATGACCATACGCGAAACGTTGCGCGTTTCCTTGGGAGAGCGCTCCTACGAGATACATATCGGCGAAGGACTCTTGGGCGAGGATGCCCTATGGAAACAACTGGTGCCCGGCACGACCGCGCTGCTGGTGTCCGATGTCTCGGCGGGTGCCCTCTACGCTGAGCGTCTCGCGGAGACGCTCTCGGGTGCGGGCGTGCGAGTCTCCCGGCACCTGCTCAAGGACGGCGAGCAGACCAAGAACATGGAATCTTGGCGCGCCATCACGGATCAGTTGGCTGAAGAGCGTCATGACCGAACGACGACCTTGATTGCCCTTGGCGGCGGCGTGGTGGGAGACCTCGCCGGATTTGCCGCCGCGACTTGGCTGCGCGGCGTTGGCTACGTCCAGGTGCCCACCAGCCTGCTCGCACAGGTTGATTCTTCTGTGGGCGGCAAGACGGGCATCAATCATGCGCGCGGCAAGAATCTGATCGGCGCCTTCTATCAACCTTCGGGCGTGGTCGCGGATTTGGAGACGCTCAAGACTTTACCAAGACGCGAACTGGTGGCGGGACTCGCGGAGATCATTAAGTATGGCGTGATTCGTGACGCCGCGTTTTTTCAATGGATCGAGCGGCATCTCGACGACCTGCTCGCCGGGCAAGCCGAACTCTTGGCCCATGCGGTGGCGCGATCATGCCAGATCAAGGCCGAGGTGGTGGCGGCAGACGAGCGCGAGTCGGGCTTGAGGGAAATCTTGAATTTCGGCCACACCTTCGCGCATGCCTTAGAGACCCTCAGCGACTATTCGGAGCTCAATCACGGCGAAGCCGTGGCCATTGGCATGATCATGGCCGCAAGGCTCTCGCATGCCGAGGGCTGGCTCAAACAGGCCGACTTGCAGCGAATCGAGCATTTGATTACTAGGCTCCCAGTGCTTGCACGCCTCCCCAAGGGGCTAAGCCTGGACGGTATGATGGCGGCCTTTCTGAGCGACAAGAAGACCCGCGCCGGGAAATTACGATTCGTATTGACGCGAGGCTTGGGTCATGCGGAAACGTCGGAGACGGTTCTGCGCAAGCGCTTGGCGGGGGTGCTCGAGGCGTTCTTATAGGCCAAGGCCGTGCAGCAAGAGAACAATGGGGTGAGAATCTCAATTCCGATCACGCTGGCGACATCAATTGGTGTGGTCATCACAGCGTTGAGGCGAGCCGAGAAGGTCAAGACTCCACGCCTGAAACTACGCGTGCGGCTCTTGGCGGTGCTGATCGGGCTGCCGGTCGGTGCATGCGCCGAGGAAGCTCTGGTTGCCGTCGCCACCAATTTCGTAACGACGCTGGAGACTCTGTTGCCCGAATTTGAAGCGGCCAACCACCATGAGGTGCGCATTGCGGGAGGATCCACCGGCAAGCTCTATGCGCAGATTCTTCGAGGCGCGCCTTTCGACGCCTTCCTTGCCGCCGATCAAGAGCGGCCACAGCGGCTCGAAGCAACAGGCCATGCGTTGCCCGGCTCTCGATTCACTTATGCTCGGGGCAGGCTTGCGCTTTGGAGTCGGGATACGCAAGCCATCATGGGAGACGGTATCGCGGCCTTAAGTGGTGCCGAGTTCCGCAAACTTGCCATTGCCAATCCCCGTACCGCCCCCTATGGCGCAGCGGCCAAGGAGGCGCTTGAAGCGCTTGGCCTCTTGGAATCTCTTGCGACTCGCTTGGTCATGGGAGAGAACGTGGGGCAAGCCTATGCGTTTGTGGCGACCGGCAGCGCCGAGCTTGGCTTGGTGGCCTTGTCGGGAGTCCTCAGCCACAACCCTGCGGGAAGTCGCTGGGATGTGCCATCAGACTTACACGCCCCCATCCGCCAAGATGCGGTGCTTCTCGTCCGTGGCGAGTCGAACCCGGTGGCAAGGGAACTCTTCGCCTACTTGCGGAGCCCTGAAGTGAAGAAGAGAATCTCCGCCCTTGGGTATGACATGGAAGAATAGCCTTGTGCCTGATTTGACGCCCATATGGCTTTCCCTGTCGCTCGCAGGTATCACGACTGTCCTCTTGTTGGTATTGGGAACGCCGCTTGCTTGGTGGCTGTCACAGACGCAATCGCGATTTCGTCCTGTTGTCGAAGCGGTCACGGCGCTGCCGCTGGTGCTTCCTCCCACGGTGCTTGGCTTTTACTTGCTGATCCTCTTGAGTCCAAGCGCTTGGATTGGGGGTTTTTGGCTGCAGGTGACGGGAGAATCCCTGACCTTCTCGTTTGAGGGTCTCGTAGTGGCTTCCATCATCTATTCGCTGCCCTTCATGGTGCAGCCATTGGCAAGCGCGTTTGAAGCCAATGGGCGAAGCCATATGGAGGCGGCAGCGAGCCTGCGCGCTTCTCCGCTTGATGCCTTTTTTCGCGTAACAGTGCCGCTCTCGGCGCGCGGATTCGTCACCGCCTCGGTCTTGAGCTTCACCCATACCCTTGGCGAATTTGGTGTTGTGCTCATGGTGGGAGGCAATATTCCCGGAGACACCCGGGTGGTTTCCATTGCCGTCTATGAGCATGTCGAAACGCTCAACTATGCGGATGCGCACATGCTCTCGGCTGGGCTGCTGGCGTTCGCCTTTCTGGTCTTGGTGGCCATTTATGCGATGAATCGAGAGAGTCCTGTCCGTGTCCGCTGATCTATTGCAACTCAAACTCTCGCTTGAGTTCGACGGCTTCTCGCTTTCCATGGATGAAGCGCTGTCCGCCTTGGGGGTGACGGCCGTGTTTGGCCCCAGCGGGAGTGGGAAGAGCAGCCTCTTGCGCAGTATTGCGGGGTTTGAGAAACCCCGAACCGGGTACATAGGCTTGGGCGGCGAAACCTGGTTTGACAGTGAACTGGGAATCGATATGCCCGCTCACCGTCGGTCCGCCGGATTCTTGTTTCAGGACGCGCGGCTGTTCTCGCATCTCGACGTGGCGGGCAATCTCGCCTTCGCCGAACGAAGAAGCCGAAGTCAGCCGACCAGCTTCCAACTTGAAGATCTGATTAAGATCTTCGATCTTGGGTCGCTGCTCTCTCGCAGTGTTGACAGACTGTCAGGAGGCGAGCGGCAACGAGTGGCGCTTGCCCGCACCCTGCTCACGCGACCAAGGCTGCTTTTGCTTGATGAACCGCTCTCCGCGCTTGATCGTGAGCGCAAGGCGGAGATACTCCCCTATCTTGACCGTACCCAGGAGGCGTTTCATTTGCCGACACTCTATGTGAGTCATGACATCGACGAAGTGGCGCACATTGCCGACCATGTGCTGGTGCTTGCCGGCGGAGAAGTAGTGATGCGGGGAACCGTTGGCGAGGTTTTCAATCGACTCGATGTCGCCATGGTGGAAGCGCGCTACGAGGCGGGGGTCTTGGTTAAGGGACGGGTTGATCGCCACGATACGCGGCTCGAGGTCACCTTCGTTGATGTCGCGGGGGACCTCATCACCATGCCGCGGGTGCCGGAACTGCCTGTGGGCAGCGCGGTGCGGCTTCGCATTCGGGCGAGGGATGTCGCCTTGGCGACCAAGCGCCCGCACGCCATAAGTATCCGAAACGTCTTGCCCGGGACCTTGATTGAAATGCATGTCGTGGCTCAATCGGGACAGGTAGAAGCAAGGGTGCGGCTGCGCGGTGCGGAAATAAGGGCGCACCTGACCAAAGCAGCGGTTGAAGCACTCAAACTCGTCCCTGGCATGCAGGTGTTTGCGCTCGTCAAGAGCGTGGGGTTGGCGGCCTCCTGATTGGAGTTATCATGCAAGCCAGCATTCGAGGGGTAGACACTCAAGCATGAAAGATGTGACGTCATACATTCGGGGTGTCTACGAGGCATGGAAAGGTGAGGTGTTTGGCGAAGTCTTCTTCACCGAGTTGGCGCAGCGAGACAAGAGGACTTCAATGGAGGCCAAATGGAAGACGCTCGCGGAGCTTGAGCGCGTCACCGGGGGAGTGCTATTCCCCTTGGTGCGTCGTTACGGCCTGCCCTTGCGGCCGCCCGAGGACTCGACTACCCGAGGAGAACAGGAAGCCAAGCGTTTCTCCACCATGCCCCGTGAGGAATTCATGGCCGACATGGAACCCTATCTAGAGGAAGCGGTCGCGAAGTATCGCGCACTTCGAGATGAGGCGCCGTCGGAAGATGCAACAGCCATGCAGTTTCTCGTCGATCACGAGGAATCCCTACTGCGCTTCGTGCAGATCGAGCGAGGCGAGACTGGGGAAGATTCGCTTCAAGAAGTGAAAGACGTAATCGCAAGCGCAGCGGAAGCGACTTTGCCGCTAGACCAAGATATTCTCATTGAGCCTCACGATCACTCGCCCTTCGCCCTCGTTACTGGCAAACGCGAAGGAAAGAGAATTCCTCAGGGTTGAGCCCCGCTCGCACGAAGCGCGATGCGGAGCACTGCTCCGCAAGGGCTGACAGGAGGTCGGGCTTGGGTCCAATAGCGGAGCAAGCGGGCGGTGGCAGGAGTCGAATTTGAGGACCTTATCAGGAGATTGGGATTGGCAATAGCCAATGCAGTAAGGAGTCAGATCGTGGAGAGAGCACCAGCAGGTGACAATCTGAGCGCCGGTTTCTCCTTTGAGGCGCGTTCCGCGCTTCTCACCTTCGATACGAGCCGACCTGTGTCCTTCTCAATGTCTTCGAGTTCGAGGAGCCAGAGGGGCCGGTCGAGCGCTATGGGTTCTCGCTTTATGCCTGCGTCATAGAGAAACACTGTGCCGATGGCGAACCACGCCCAGCTGTTCGGTAGATCAAATGGTGTCCCTACAATTTCGGGATCACCTGCAATTTTCTTCCTTCTTTCGCCCGCCTTCACGAGCCGAGCCTTCTCCTCCGCAATGTCGTTCAACAATTCCGATGCTGGCGTGTCCATGGGGTCCTGCTGCACCAATCTCCCTCGGACGGCAAGGTCGAGCCCAAGGCGTCGTAGACGAGGAACGGCGTCCGGCGTTTCGTCCACCCGCTCTATGAGTGCAAGCAGGCGTTCGGCCTTCATCCTTCTGGAGGACCCATCTCGGCCATTAGCTTCTGCACGATCCGGCGCAGTTCCGGCAAGTCGTTCTGGGCATAGTCCCAGACACGATCAGGTATCACGTTGGCATAGCCATGGATCAACAGGTTGCGAAAGTCCACAATCTGGGGTAACGCAGGTATTCGTTCGGCAACTTCCTGGAAGGTTCGACGCAGGCGGTTAAAAGCTTCCCCGATGATTTCGAACTTGCGCTCGACAGCGGCTTGCGTCCGAGCATCACCAACGTACGTCTTGCGAGTCATGTCTGCGGTGAAGCGCACTATATCCTCGGCCGCACGCCCTACGTCCGTTAGCAGGATGCGAGGGTCAGGATGCATACACAAGCTCTCGCGATTTGTCGATGGCTACGCGAAGGTATTGATTTCGGATCGCGTCCAATTCGACCAGATCAACGGAACGACCCAAGGTTTGTCGCAAGGCGTCAGCAAAGTCAAAGTATTGTTGAAGTGGTGCTCGGTCGCCGTCTAGTCTGAACTGTACGAGGAAATCTGCGTCACTGGATTTTGGATCGAAATCCTCACCGCGTGCAGCAGAGCCGAACACTTCAAGCCGGACTACACCATGTCGACCGCAGAGTTCTGCTAGCTCTTCCTTCTTATCAGCGATTGCCGCATGCATGGTCGTTCCTCCGGTTGCAGCGCAAATTGATGCCTATTGAGAGAGCCATCTTAGCAGCGCCTCTGCCAGATTCTCCTTCGGTTGGTCGCGCACGGCTGTCACACTGACTTCGGCGGCGTTCAACTCCGCGAGAAGCGTCTCCAGATCGCTGTGGTCATCGCTAGGCGTATGGGGAGCCTTGATGTTGTGCAAGAGCATGTTTGTGACGGCGCGAGGCGTGTAGTACTCACCCGCGTTGCCTACCGGAAGCCATGCTTTGCGTCCTTGGTGCTCAAAGCCTGCATGGGTCGCCCCGCCTCGTCTCGGCCAGTTTTGGCTCATTCGGGCGAAATTGCAATAGCCAAAACCAGCCTGCTGTATTATTCGAAAACGCTGTCCCTGTTCGCCCTGCGTATGATTCACTGGTGTCGCCGCTCTTTGCTGGCATCTTTAGATTCAGTCGCTATGGCGTCCAAACCATCCGAGCAGCGTCGTCATCTTTGAAATCGCGTGGCTGGGCCGCTTGATGATTCCGTGCGGTTCTCCGGGGACACGCACGAGCACTGTCTCCACGCCTTGAAGCTTCAGCGCCTTGTAGTACTGCTCCGATTCGGACATGGGTGTGCGCCAATCCTCTTCACCGGTCATGATGAGTGTCGGTGTCGTGACGTTTTCGGAGACCGCCAACAGTGACCGGGATTCGAAGTTCTCTCGGTGACGCCAAGGCATGCCGGGCACCCAGTAGCGCGCAAAGAGCTCGGTCAGATCGCCCGTGAAGATGAAGCTCTCCCAGTTGATCACCGGGTAGAAGGCGACTGCGGCGCGAAACCGATCAGTATTGCCGATCATCCACGCGGTCAACACGCCGCCGCCGCTGCCACCTGTCACGTAGAGCCGGGTCTCATCGACAAAGCCGAGTCCTATGACGTGGTCCACGCCGGAGTTGAGATCAAAGAAGTCATCGCCCGGATAGGCGTGATGAATGAGATTGCCGAACTCCTCGCCGTAGCTCACGCTGCCGCGCGGATTGGCGTAGAGCACGACATAGCCCGCAGCGGCCATGAGCTGCTTTTGCATGGAAAACACATCGCCGTAGTCGGCGAAGGGCCCGCCATGAATTTCGAGAATCAATGGGTATTTCTCGGCAGGGTCAAATCCCGGTGGCTTGACAATCCAGCCCTGCACCGGACGCCCGTCTTTTGAGGACTCCCACCAGAGTTCCTCGACTTGCCCAAGTTCCCGCAACGCGAAGAGATCACGGTTGAGTTCGGTGAGCCGAGTGACCGCGCCATCGGCACCGAGAATCGCGACATCGCCCGGCGTATCGGGTGTCGTGACGGTCAGGGCGATTGTGCCCGATTGATCGCTGGACCAGAGGGTGTTTCTGCCAATGTAGCCGGAGAATCCACTGCCCAGGTTTTCGGCGACAACCCGCCGCCCGCCATCAAGGTCAAAGCGCACCAGTTGTGAATCACCTTCGTTCTGAACAATTGCATAGATGCCCTTGCCGTCCGCCGTCCACTTCGGGCCGCCACCACCACCTTCCTCGGCCTGAATCTCGCGGTCGAACATGGCGGTGAGGTTGATGGCGTCGGAGCCGTCGCGATTGGCGATTTGCAGGTCGTTCTGCTGATGCCCTTGCATCCTGTCTTCGTATCCCACATAGGCGATGCGCTGCCCGTCCGGGGAAACGGCCACCGCCGCGTCCGGCCCAACTCGATCGGCGAGTATGGTGGGGGTGCCATCGTAGAGCGAGACTTCGAACACATTGGAATCCATGAAACCGAACATCTCGCGGCCTTCGGTCAAGTTGGCGGAGACCAGCAAGGATTCGCCATCAGGTGCCCAGACAAAGCTGCCGTCGCCGAACTGGCGATCGCCCTTGGTAATTTGCCGAGGGGTGCCGCCATCCGCCGATACCACAAAAAGATGCATGTAGCCCGGAGGCACATCGCCGATGCCGTTGAATCTGAACATCATCTTGTCGGTGTATTTGGGCGGAGGTGCCCAGTTCGCCCCGGCAGGTGCGGCCGGCATCTCACCGACCACCAGCGGCGCCTCGGGCACCAGTCGGCTGAACGCAATGGAATGCCCGTCGGGTGACCAGGCGATATTCGCCGGCGGTGTGGACAGGTTGGTGATGGCGGCGCTGTCCCCACTTTGGATCCAGCGCACATGAATTTGCTGGCTGCCACTCTCGTCTGACAGGTAAGCAACGCGTGTGCCATCCGGAGACCAGCGCGGTCTATGAGCCATGTGCTTTCCGGCACTCATAGGCTGATGGTTGCCGCCGTCCTTGTCGATGATCCACAGGTTCTGGTGACGCTTGTCGGTCATGACATCATTGAAGTGTCGGACGTAGGCGATGCGAGCGCCATCCGGAGAGATCTGCGCGTCCGTCGCGAACTCCAAATCAAAGATGTCCAGGGGCTCAAGTGGTGCAGCGGCCTGTGCGCTGGAGACGAGTAGCAGCAGGGGGATAAGCAGACGATTCATGGGTGTTCCAATGTGAATGAGTCGAGGGTGAGCAAGGGCGTAAGTCAATAGGAGTTTGCTTTCGCAGCCTATATTGTAAGCTTGTGGTGGCCCTGTGCTGCATTGCGCGAGATCAGCCGCTGAAGACCTTGTTCCAATCTTCGTTCGTGACAGCACACTAGGCTATGCTTATGGTCTCCGATCGGATGTTTGACAAGGAAGAATATGACGACGCAAGCGCAACGAGCGAAGCAAAATACCCGCCTTCAAGTGGGGCGCTATGAGCTCGGGTTCATGGCACTGTTGATGCTGAATCTGCTCACTGCCACGGCACCCGCAAGCGCGTCGCTGTTCTATGAAAGCCAACCATATGCCAGTTTCAACCTGGGGGCGGCCCGCTCCGAGGGCATTCGCTTTGTCGATGGAAAAGACACGGGTGAGGCCGTGCTCTATGGAAACGAGCGCACCTTCGATGCCGGACGGGTAGACACCGGTCTCGTATTTGGCTTGATCGTGGGCTTGCAGATGCCACACAATCTGCGCGCCCAATTGGAGTTTGGGGCGTCGCGCGGCCTTGACTATCGAGGCGGCAGCAACTATGCGCGCTCGGGAGACGCCCAACCTTCCGAAGCAGGGCTCGACACTTGGCATTTCTTGGTCGCAGGCTACTATGACTTTCCCGGCTGGGCCTTGGCCTCCGGTCGCACTCTGCGCCCCTTTGTCGGCGCCGGCCTCGGCGTGCTCGACTACAAGCTCGACGACTATGCACAGCGCTTTCCGGCTCCGGAAGACCCAACCGGGTACCTGCGTCGGGGCCCCGGCGGGGAGGTGCCCTTCACCGGGCTGCCCAAGGGAAGCGACCGCAATTTTTCGTGGATGCTCACCGTCGGCGTCTCGGTCCCGATTCGCGAACGTCTGACATTTGAATTCAGCTACAGATATAGCGGTGCGGGGGAGATCGCCACCGATGTGGGAAACATCAGCATCGTGCGATTCCGCGAGGATGGCAGTCGTCGCGAAATCCAAGTGCCAATCAACGAGACCGCAAGCGATTACCAACTGCATTCACTCTACGCGACCTTGAGGCTTGATCTTTAAGACTGAGCACATGGCGCAGTTATTCAGCCTGAAGCGAACACCGCTAATACCGAACGCCTCTCAAGGGAGGAGGGTGTTCGCAGCATGTTCGATTAGCGCTCCAAATGTTTGCGCTTGTCGGTCACTTCTTGCCAATCATCCGCGTCCGGGGACGCTTCTTTGCTTTCGGTGATATTCGGCCAGATGTCCGCGAGTTCAGCATTCAGTTCGAGAAACTCCTGCTGATCTTCGGGGAGTTCGTCTTCCGCGAAGATGGCTTCAACCGGACACTCGGGCTCGCAGAGTGCGCAGTCGATGCACTCGTCCGGATGTATGACCAGCATATTCGGACCCTCGTAAAAGCAGTCGACCGGGCAGACCTCCACACAATCCGTGTATTTGCACTTAATGCAGCTCTCGCCAATGACAAAGGTCATTTCACCTTCTTCTCAATCACGTTTCAATGAAGTTTAAGAATTCCCGAGCTTCGCACTTCTGGCCGCCGCGATGAATTCATAGAGCAGGGCGTGCGCTTCTCGAGGCGACATAGTATCCGCATTTAGGGCGGAAAGTGTATCGAGCAGCCTTTGAGTCGTTTCATCTATTGCCGCCCGACTTTCGTCATTGCCAAATAGATCGGTGTCCTGCGTGCCTGAATCCGCCATGCGCGCCTCGAGGCGTTCAAGTTCGCCGCGCGCATCCTTGAGCACGGCTTCGGGAACGCCGGCGCGTTTCGCGACCTCGACTCCGTAGCTGCGGCTCGCTGGGCCGGGCTCGACCTCGTAGAGAAACACCACCTCTTTTTGATGTTCGGTTGCGGCAAGGTGGACGTTTTCAATACCGGGCGACTCGGCGAGCGCCGTCAATTCAAAATAGTGTGTGGCAAAGAGGCAAAGGCTTTGGCACTTGCTCGCGAGGTGTCTGGCAATCGCGAAAGCGAGCGCCAGCCCATCGTAGGTGCTGGTTCCGCGACCGATCTCATCAATGAGCACCAACGACTGAGGTGAGGCGTTGTGCAGCAGGTTGGCCGTCTCGCTCATTTCGGTCATGAAGGTGGAACGGCCTTGCGTGAGGTCGTCGGAAGCACCAATGCGGGTGAAGATGGCATCGACGGGGCCGATGGTCGCTTCTTCGGCGGGGACCCAGGAACCTGCGTGAGCGAGCAGGGTGATCAGCGCCGTTTGGCGCATGTAGGTTGACTTTCCGCCCATGTTGGGGCCGGTGACGATGAACAGGCTTGTTTCATCGTCAAGCTTGAGGCCGTTGCGAATAAAAGGGGTATTGCCGTGTTCCGCTACCACGGGGTGCCATCCACCCTTATAGGCAATACCTCGCTCCCTGACGAAGGCGGGGGCAGAGAATCCGTAACGGCGTGCCCGTTCGGCAAGACTCTGCAAGGCATCGAGTTCAGCGATCGCCGAAGCGGCTTCCTTCAGTTCCTTCAGCGAAGGCTGCAGCTTGTCGATCAAGCCTTGGTAGAGGGAGGCCTCAAGTGCCAGCGCGCGACTCTCGCTTGACAGGGCTTCGGATTCGAACTGCTTGAGTTCCGGTGTGGTGTAGCGCTGCGCGTTCTTTAAGGTTTGTCGCGGCACATAGTTTTCCGGCACGTGCGGGTTGCCGGCGCGGCTGACTTCGATGTAGTAGCCGTGCACACGGTTGTAGCCCAATTTAAGGCTTGGATTACCAGTCCTCAGCCGCTCGTCCGCTTCAAGCTGCTGAAGAAATCCCTGCGCGTTTTGCTGCACGCCACGCAGTCGATCAAGTTCGGCATCGTAGCCTTGGGCGATATAGCCGCCATCGCGCAGCAGGGCAGGGGGATCTTCGGCAAGTGCGCTTCTGAGTAGCGCGACTTCTCGCTCAAAGTCTGGACATCTGGCAGTGATGTGCGATAGGCGCGCTGAAGTCGTCTCGGCGAGGATTCGCCGCACCTCGGGAAGCATTGATAGCGAGTGGCGCAGTTTGGCCAGATCCTTCGGCGTTGCGGAGCGCAGCGCGAGCCTTGAGATGATGCGTTCGGTGTCCCCAAATTCCTTCAGCAAGCGGTTCGCGTTGCCGTCCAGATGGTTGTGCAAAATTTCGGAGACGGCGGCTTGCCGATCCAAGACTTCTTCGATCACGCGGCTCGGTGCTCGCAACCATTGACGCAAGCGCCGCGCACCCATGGCCGTGCAGGTGGCGTTCATGATGCTAAACAGGGTCGGCGCGGCGCTACCATCGGGCCGCAGATCGATTTCCAAGGCTCTGCGCGTGACCGGATCAAGATGAACTCGATCGCTTCTGTGGGAGATCCTCAGGCCGTTCACGTGGGCGGCATTTTGCCCGACCTTGCGTTCGGCATATCGAAGCACCGCGCCCGCTGCCGAGATACCCAAGGGCAAGTCTTCGCAGCCGAATCCGGCGAGGCTGTCTACCGAAAAATGCGCGCAGAGCTGCCGCTCGGCGGCATGCGCATCGAAATCCAATTGGTCGAGCTCCCGCAGACACTCGTTGATCGTGAACGGACTCTTGAACTCGTAACCCTGCGGGACGAGCACTTCAGATGGATTGAAGCGAGCCACCTCGGCGGCGAGTTCACCCGCATCTTCGATCTCCCCCAATTGAAAGTCGCCCGAGGCCAAGGACAGATAGGAGATTCCATAGCCCTTGGATCCTGGTGATATGGCAAGCAGGCCGCTTTCGTTGCCTTGCTCGATAAACACATCTTCGACCAGTGTCCCCGGAGTGAGCACGCGAGTCACCTCGCGGGCAACGGGACCTTTGCCCGTTTGGGGCTCTTCAAGCTGATCACAGATGGCGACCGATTGGCCTTGCCTCAGCAGCCGCGCCAAATATGACTCCGCCGCGTGTTTTGGTATGCCGCACATGGGAATGCGTCCGTCTCGCGCATGGCCCCGCGAAGTCAGGGTCAAATCGAGCATCCCAGCAGCACGCTCCGCGTCCTCGTAAAAGAGTTCGTAGAAGTCGCCAAGTTGAAAGAAAAGCAAGTCATCTCGATGCGCAGACTTGATGCGCCGATACTGCGACATGATGGGTGAATTGTCCATGCGCGGCGGAATCTAGGTTGTCAGCTATGCTCTAACCGGTTTCTGAGCTTAGCTTGAATACCCCCGAAGCTGCCGTTGCTCATGAGTACAAGATGTCGCTTGCCTTGCCCTGGCGGCAAGCAGGCGAGCGAGTCGATTAACCTGTCGAGAGAAGTCTGCACCTCGGCGGGAACCAGTGAATGTTCCACCAGATACCCCATATCCCATGCGATGTTTTCCCCCTTGAACCAATAGACGCGCGTCGCATCCTTGGTGGAAGCGGCGAGGTCGCCTTGGAGCGTTCCGAGTGACATGGTGTGCGACCGTGGTTCTATCACCGCGATCACCTCGGCATGGGCATCTTCAGCCAGCGCACGCCGTTTCAGCGCCGCGAGGGTCTTGCTGATGGCTGTTGGATGATGGGCGAAGTCGTCGTACACTCGGAGTTGGTCGCTTTCGAATATCACTTCCAATCGTCGGCGCACTCCCTTGTATTGGCACAAGGCATCCACTGCCTTCTTGGGGTCTATGCCCACGTGATGCGCGGCCGCCACAGCTCCGAGCGCATTGGCAACCATGTGTTCCCCGCATTGCGACCAGTCGATTGTACCGATGGTCTTGTGTTGGTGCACGACGCTGAAGTCACTCGCATCGGCGGAAAGGACCTCTGCGCGCCATTCCGCCTCGCCTTCTCCGACCAAAACCTTGGATTGCTGCGACCAACAGCCGCGTTCGAGCAGGCGGTCCAAAGCGTTGTCTCCTCGCGGCGTCACCACCAACCCGTCCGCTGGCACCGCGCGCAGCAGGTGATGAAACTCGGTTTCGATACTTTCTAGACTGTCATAGATGTCCGCGTGGTCGTATTCAAGATTGTTGATGACGAGGGTGCGCGGCCGGTAGTGAAGAAACTTCGCGCGGCGGTCGAAATACGAACAGTCATACTCGTCGGCTTCCAGCACAAACCACTTGGAGGTGCCGAGCCTCGCTCCGGCTTCGAAGTTGAGTGGCGCACCGCCGATGAGATAGCCGGGATCCACGCCCGCATGCTCCAGAATCCATGCCAGCATGCTGGCACCTGACGTCTTGCCGTGCGTACCGGCGACGGCAAGCGTCCAGCGTCCGGGCAAGAGATGGGACCCCAACCATTCGGCACCTGAGACATAGCGAAGTCCGCGTTCGAGTACGGCTTCCACCCCGGGATGGCCACGCGAGCAGCGGGCGTTGCCCATGACCACAAGATCAGGTGCCGGTTCGAGAGCGCCCGGCTCAAAGCCCTCTTCAGCGTAGATGCCGCTTTCTCTGAGAAGATCGCTCATCGGGGGGTAAAGCCCTTCGTCCGATCCTGATACCTGATGTCCGAGCGATTTGGAAAGTACGGCGAGATTGCCCATCAGCGTTCCGCCTATGCCGAGAAAGTAGACGCGCATTGGCGCACTAGCCAAATGAAGTAAGTTTCTTGGCAACGGATTCGAGCGCTAGAGCGGGTCGCTGCGGCAGGCCGCGGTGGTATGGAGGATAGGCTTCTCCCGCGATCAGAGGCTGCAAATAGCGCCGCGCCGCCGCCGTGATGCCGAAACCGTTCTCGCTGATGAACTCCATCGGCATGGTCTTTTCGACGTTGGCCACATCGGAGAGCTTGGCCGTGCCGATCCGCCATTCGTAAGGATCGTCGCTTAAGCGTTCTACAATCGGCATCACGCCGGTTTCTCCCGAGACCGCCAATGTGACCGCCGCCTCACCAAGCGCCATGGCTTGCCTGAGATCGGCCTCGGAGGCCAAGTGGCGTGCGCTGCGTTGCATATAGTCTGCGACTGCCCAGTGATACTTGAGTCCCAGCTCATTTTGCACCAATTCGGCAATATAGGGTCCGGCACCGCCAAGCTGCGCGTGGCCGAAACTGTCTCGGCTGCCATGCTCGCTCAAAAAATCACCCTCTGCATCGCGCACGCCTTCCGAAACCACCACCACGCAATAGCCGCAGGCAGCGACGCTCTCTTTGACGCGCGCAAAGAAGCTTTGGCTGTCAAAAGGCACCTCTGGAAACAGGATAACGTGAGGAGGTTTGTTGGGGCCTTCTCCCGCCAGTCCAGCTGCCGCCGCAAGCCATCCCGCATGGCGGCCCATGACCTCCAACACAAAGAGCTTGGTCGAGCTTACGCACATGGATGCCACATCGAGCGCCACTTCGCTTGTGGACACCGCGATGTACTTGGCCGCGGAGCCGAAGCCGGGACAGCAATCGGTGATCGGCAGGTCATTGTCAATGGTTTTCGGAACGCCGATGCTTTTCAAGGGGTAGCCGAGCGACTCGGCATATTGGGACACCTTATTCGCGGTATCCATGGAATCACCGCCGCCGTTATAGAAGAAGTAGCCGATCTCGTGGGCATCAAAGACCTCCAACAAACGCTTGTATTCGGCCTCGTTCTCCTCGGGGCTCCTGAGCTTGTGACGACAGGAGCCAAACGCGCCGCCCGGCGTGTGAGCGAGGGCGCTGATGGATGCTTCGGATTCCTTGTTGGTGTCTATGAGGTCCTCGTCAAGCACGCCCAAGATGCCGTTTCTTCCCGCAAACACCCGATCAATATGCGCAGCGTGATTTCTCGCCGCACCGATCAGGGCGGAGGCTGTGGCGTTGATGACGGAGGTGACACCGCCCGACTGGGCATAAAGGGCATTTCGAGGCATGGCCATGCAGTGTTTGTGACAATCTCACATGGTAGTGAGTTTGCTTGGGCAATCGCAAGATTCAGTCTCGTTGGACCTCAGCCTAGCCCGCAATCGCCATGCTAAGATGCGCCGACTTTGCGTCCCCCTTTTCGGCTTGAAAGGGCGAAACTGGCATTCAGAGGGCATTCACAGGCATGCAGATAGCACTATTCCCGCCACTGATTGGTTTGATCGGCCTGCTGGCCGCCGGCATCATTTATCTCATTGTGAAGCGCTATCCTGCGGGGGAAGAATCGCTTCAGGAGATCGCAGAAACAATTCATCACGGCGCCATGGTGTTCATGCGCCGAGAGTATTTGAGCCTCGCGATTTTCGTCGCAATCCTGCTGGTCATTCTGTGGGTATTCCTTGGCACGGAGACGGCACTGGCCTTCCTCGCCGGCGCGCTTTCCTCAGCCTTGGCTGGCTGGCTGGGGATGTACACGGCCACACGCGCGAATGTGCGAACCACTACGGCAGCCCACACCAAAGGCATGCCGGAGGCGCTTTCAGTGGCCTTTTTCGGTGGTTCCATCATGGGCTTGGCGGTTGCCGCGCTTGGCCTCTTGGGACTGGGTAGCGTCTACTTCTTTTTTGGCGGTGACCCTCACACAGCCGAGCACATTCATGGCTTTCCCATGGGTGCCTCGGTCGTTGCACTTTTTTCGCGCGTTGGAGGCGGGATTTACACCAAGAGCGCGGATGTAGGCGCAGACCTCGTCGGCAAAATCGAAGCCGGAATCCCTGAAGATGACCCGCGCAATCCTGGCGTTATTGCCGATAACGTAGGCGACAACGTTGGTGATGTTGCCGGAATGGGGTCGGATATCTTCGAGTCTTACTGCAACTCGATGGTCGCCACCATTGCGATCGCCGCCACTTTGGGTGCGGCGGCTGTGGGGAGCATTGCTCCAGGATTGGGCGAGGATTCCGGAAAGACAAGCCTCATGTTCTTGCCGCTCGCGCTGGCTTCCGCGGGACTCATCTGTTCGATTCTTGGTATTGGCCTCGTGCGCGCCTTTTCATCCGCGAACCCGGCGAAGGCACTCAGAATTGGTATGGTCGTGACACCCCTACTCTTTCTCGGGGCGGCGTGGTTCGTCGTCGGCGCAAGCGGCGTAAGCGCCTCGGTTTGGCTCGCCGTGCTACTTGGTTCCCTAGGGGGCGTTATCATCGGATTGGTCACTGAGTACTACACCTCAGCGGGGCCCATTCGCAAGATCGCCGAAGCAGGTAAGACGGGTTCCGCGACCGTCATGATTACGGGCCTCGCCAATGGCATGCAATCGGTCGTGGTGCCCTTGTTGACCATCTGCGCCATTATTTGGATATCGACCGAACTCGCAGGTCTCTACGGAGTTGGAATCGCCGCAGTGGGTCTGCTGGCGACGGTGGGCATGACCATGGCCGTGGATGCCTATGGGCCTGTGGCCGACAACGCCGGAGGCATCGCCGAGATGGGTGGGCTTGGTGAAGAGACGCGCAAGATCACGGACTCCCTTGATGAGGTCGGCAACACGACTGCCGCCCTCGGCAAGGGTTTCGCCATCGGCGCGGCGGCGCTCGCGGCCTTGGCGATTATCACCGCCTATGTCGAAACTATCAGCGTGGGCATGCAGGGAGAGTTTTCCTTGCACCTCGGCGACCCCAAGGTGTTGATCGGCATCTTCATCGGCGGCATCATGCCGTTTCTCATTGCTTCCCTGACCATGACCTCGGTGGGCGATGCGGCCATGGACATGGTCAATGAAATCCGCCGCCAATTTCGTGAGATTCCAGGCCTGCTCGAAGGCACCGGCAAGCCGGATACCGAGCGCTGCATCGACATAGCCACGCGCGCGGCGCTTCGCCGCATGATCGTTCCCGGCGTGATCGCCGTTGGCATACCGCCGGCGGTCGGATTCGGCATAGGACCTGAAGCACTCGGCGGCGCACTCGGTGGAGGACTCTTGGGTTGCGTACTTCTGGCGCTCACCATGTCGAACGCAGGCGGTGCTTGGGACAACGCCAAAAAGTACGTCGAGAAGGGGAATCTTGGTGGAAAGGGCTCGGACACTCACGCCGCGACAGTGGTTGGAGACACGGTCGGCGATCCTTTCAAAGACACCTCCGGACCCAGCATGAACATTCTCATCAACGTGATGGCGATCGTTTCGCTGGTGATCGCGCCGCTATTGGTTTGAGTCTGAATGAGGTCTCAGCCTGCCAGGAACTCCCCTATCTGATCGGCCATGTTGCTGCAAGCGTTGGCTTGGACGCGGGCGATCATGGGGACGGGGACGATGACGGCGGGCATAAAGGATGTGCCGGAAGCTTGAGAGCTGATCTTGCCCACTGTGGCGTTGTTTCTGACATCCCAGATGGATGCCTCGTATCGGGAGGATTTCTCCCAGCTCACGAAGCCGAAACAGCCAGCACCTGCCGGCGATGCGGCGCAGGTCATTCCGCCGCTTGAGCCGGTATTTTCGGTGGTGCCTTCGATCCAAACGATATAGCGCACGCCCAGGGTTTCAATGCGCTGCCGAAGGAGTGGTTCGTCGACATGCACGCTGAATTCGCGCAGCTCTCTGGGGGCGAAGCGGGGTTCGAACCAGGGGAAGGTCATGTCCTTGAAGTCGTGCTGAGAGATCACCTGAAAGGGAGTCTCGGTGCGAAGCAGCGATCTGCCAACGCAGCTTATGTATTCGATTTCCGTTTCGTGGCCGGCCGTCTGCAGACTCTTGCCGAGCACCACTACGGCATCTTGCCCGCCAATGCCCGTGCTTCCCTCTCGGAGCACCTGAACGCTTGAGGTCACGCAGCCACTGGTCAACAGCGCAATGCAGGCTACCCAGGCTAGTCTTCTCACGCACTTTCTCCCGGACATCTGTTGCTTGATATTACTCCCTAATCTTGTGGTACGCCAATTCATGGATTTCATGATCGTCAGCCAAGCTATTCGGCACTCGCCGAGCGTTCGGTGAGCCAAGCTTTCACGTCCGGCAGGAGCGGAAATTGACGCGAAATCAATGCGGACGCGTCGCGCAGCGCGGTCCTGGTCGCCGCCGCAAGCGCGGAACCAGATTCCGAGCCTGCGAGCGTACGGAAGTTACGGGTATCCGAGCGTCCGTAGGCCGAAACCGTCCAGTTGGTGACCTCGCGCCCTTGAGGCTCAAGCACCCCAATCCGGTAGACTATTCGAACCTCGAAGAACTCGGTCTGCGTCTGCTCGGGTAGGCTGATTTCAAACGCAGTCACACTTGGCTGCAAGACGAGTTCCGAACCCATGGCTTCTTGCCCAAGGCCACTGACCTTGGAAAATTGTCTAAACAAACCTCGCATGGTTTGCTCGAACATGCGCTGCTGATCGCGTCCAAGCGCAACGCTCCAGTCGCCGAAACCACTGATCGACTCTTCGTACTTGTAGGTACGGAATGCATCGTCGGACATGAGGCCGGCGTGTACGGGGAGGGGCTGGACAAGCGGCAGGGGATAGCTGCTCTGCATCTCGATCTGCGCACCTCCGCAGGCGCAAAGAAGCAAGCCGAGCAAGGCAATGCGCGAGCTACGGGAAATTGTGGTGCGGATACTCGCCATAGGTAGAGTCTACTGGAGTTCAGACGAACCAACGAAAGCGCCAAGGTTGCGCTGGGTCAGTTCTCGCATGAGCGCCGCGAATCGATAGGCGTTGCGTCGTGCTTGCGGGGGTGCGTCGGGTGAAAAGAGCACCGGAAAGCCCACCGCATGAATGCGAACCCGACGCCTTCCGGTTTGCTCGCTCTCGCGATTGGCTCGGTCCACCGCGTCCACCACGCCTTGGATGGAGCTGTTCTGCTGAAAGTCGTCGCCGAACACGTAGATGGAGATTTCCAATCCCGGGTCGAAGAAGGAAGAGATCGCCCGTTGAATGCCCTCAACCGGGCTCGAATTCGAGAACGGGTTCCAAGTCGCCAGCCTATCCACAATCTGCGTTCGCACCGTTGGAGAGTCCGGCATCCATCGACCCGCGAAGCTGCGGAACATGTAGTCGCCCATGTCATTCATGACTTGGATACCCTTGACTTGCGGATACACGGCCAAGACTTCGCCCACCTTTCTTCGAACGCCTTCCCAAGCGTAGCTGTACATGCTGCCCGAGGTGTCGATCACGAAGATGATGTACTGGCTGTCTGCGGTGATGCCGCCTATGGCGTTGTTGCCGGTGACGCCGGCGGTGGCCTGCAGCGCGAGCATTTCTTCGGTGAGGGATTGGCGCGCCTTCGAGAGTCCGCGCGCGCGTTCGGCAAGCAAGAATTCCTTCTCCCCAACCTCCTTGATTTCGCGTTCAATCTTGGCAATTCGCGCCTGAAGCTCGCGTAGTTCTTTGCTTTCTTGGTCCAGCTCGACCTGTTTGTCGGAGAGTTCCAGTTTGGCTTGATCGGAAACGTTCCGCGACTGCAAGAGGGCGTCACGCATCACCGTGACCCTCTGTTCCAAGTCGTCGATGGATTTCTCGTGGATTTGTGGTTCGGAAGTTTCCGTGACCATCAGCAGCAGCAGTAAGCCACCGAAGCCACAGCAGATCATCGCTAGGAAGGGCATGCCGAAGTCCTCGCCCTCTCTGCGCTTAATCATGGCCAGTCTGCCGAGGGTGAAAGAAAAGACCCGCCCGTACTGCGGGCGAGCTCCCAATAGGCACCGGCCGCCGCATTGTCGCCCTCAAGCGGGAGCAGAATGATGTTGAACACCATGCCGGGGGTGACCACATTGACGGCATCGAAAAAGAGATCAAGGCGTTGGCGCGCGGATACGGTATTGCCGCGCGGCGTTCGGCGTCCCAAGGTTGGAAGTCCGTCGGTGACGAGAAACACTCGGTCCGGTGCGGGAGACAGGGTGCCAAGGAGATCGATCAATGCCGCAAGGTTGGTACCCCCCTGCGGCGCAATCTCGTCGAGCGCATCGAAAGCTCGTTGCAGGTGATCTCCGGTGGCGCTCGGACGCCACTGGGCATTGCCCAGTATGGCGCGCGCTTTCTCGCCAAACACAATCAATTCAAATTGACTATCAATCGGTAGCGATGCCGCAATCCAATTCGCGGTGCGCAAGGTTCGCAACCACTTCTCGGAAGCTTGGCGACGTTCGGGTGGCATGTTCTTCTTGCGTATGGCGTTCACCAAGGTCTCGTCGAGCATGCTGGCGGAGGTGTCTATAGCCACCACAATGTGTTTGCCGTCCATGCGCATGCCGGAAAGGTATTGACGGCTGCCTTCACCCTCGAGTTCTCTTAGGGAAGTCCCCCCGCCGTCTTCGGCTTCGACTTCAAGTTCCGCGAGTTGTTGCCTCTGTGCCTCCACCTGCTTGGCGAGGGTATCGATTCGGGTTTCTTCATCGGTCAATCCCGCCTTGACCGCATCGAGCTCGTCTTGGTCTTCTTCGACCTCCTCTTTGAGCTTGGCTTTTGAGTTGCGTGTCCGCTCAAGCGCTTGTTCGGTTTCGGCAACCGTGCGACGTAGTTCATCGAGACTCATGTCGCTCTCTTGCGAGAGGAAGTCGAGTCGGCGCATCTCAGCGAGCAACACTTCGTTGTCCTTCTCGAAGGCTTCGATGCTCTCGTGATTGAGAATGAAGAACATGAGCACAACCGCCCCGAGGCCGCAGGACATCACATCCAGAAACGACATGGAAAAGGTTGACAGCTTTCTACGCGCCATGACCCGCCAGCCGAATGGCCAAGACTTCTTGGCCGTTTTCCTTGAAGACATCCCCGCAGCCGAGCGACTGCACCAGTGCCTGGCTGCCGCCTTGTTTGCGATAGACCCCGATTGCGCCGGTTGTCGGCTTGGCGCAGTAAGAGTCTCCTGCCGACAAGTTTGAAAAGAGCTCGCCGAGTTGAGCCGAGTCGTTCACTTCATAGGCGACGCCTGCATACACCAGATGAGTGGGGGGATCCTCAATCGTCTCGTGCTCCGGGGAACTTGCCTGCTCTGCAGGCTCGCTTGAATCTTGCGCTGACTTCGGGGTCTGTTCGATAAGCAGAAGTGACTTGAGCGCGGTCACAAACCTGATGCCCTCATCGCCGCCGCTATCGAAACAGGCCGCGTTGCCGGCAAGTCCCTTGACGACGGCATCTACGGCTAGTACTTCGCAGTCGCTGATGCCGGCATCTTGTATACCCTGAATCAGGCCGGGGAATCGCGCCGCTCGCGAGGTCGCGCGCAGCCTTGCCCCCGGAACCTCGGCGCACAGGGCGACGGCAGTTTTGGCCTGATTCGCACTGAGCCTTTCAAGTTCGCGCACGTCGAAATTCACGTGCCAGCTACCCGACTGGTTGCCCACCTCAAGATACAGCGCGTAATCAAGCGCGGCGACTTCGCCACGTAGCCAGGCGTAGAGGAGCGACCAAAGCTGCTGTTCGGTGTCGGCGATTCGCAAGGGATCAAACCTGGTTTCGCGCACGAATTCGTCGGCGATGCGCGAGAGCCAAGCATCCATGATGGGCAAGAGGCCGCCGTCGGGAACGGATTCCACCGTCAGGCGCTCCACTATGTCTTCCTTATGCGCGAGTCGCGTGATGGTCATTTGGTGCAGAGACACATCGATCACAAAGTCGCCGGGGTTGGTGGCGCCCGAGGCGACCAAGCCGTCCACCAGACCTAGGGTCGAAATCGAGGTTTGCTCGACAATGCCCAAAAGGACCGCGAGTTGATCCTTGCTGTAGTGGCTGGGCACGGCAATGAGGATTTCTTGATTCTCTACGGAGCCGGCCTGGATCAAGTACTTGAGTTGATTGAACACCAGATCGGCACCGGTGCGAATATTGCGGTTGCGCGATCGTACCGGCGAGGCGTCCAAGCGATGCCAATAGGCGGAATGCGAGCTCAAGGGAGAGCGCCGGTGTTCGGCGATCGCCGGTTCTCCAAGCACCAGATTCTTGCCCTCCACCAGCGCGAACCCAGGGGCCTGAACTTTGAGGTCTGTGCCTCGATACAGCGATAGCTCCCAGTCGTTGAGATCGAGAATTCTGAGCGGTGTCATTCGCGAACCGTCATATGGCGAATGAGCCGTTCGTCACAGTAGCGCTGGGCATCGAGCACTAGGCGCTCCTGCACAAGCTGTAGCTGGTAGACGAAGAACATGACCAGAATGCTGATCAAAAGGGCGATAAAGGTTGAGTTGAAGGCTACGCCCAGGGAAGCCGTGACGCCGGCAATGTCACCTTCGACGGCCTTGTAGGCTTGTCCAAGGGCTTCGCCAATGCCCCGCACGGTGCCGATGAAGCCGATCGAAGGAATCGCCCAAGCGATGTAGCGAACCATGGCGAGTTCGCTGTCGAGACGCTCGGCTTCACTCTCGCAAATTGAGCGCACCGACTCGGATACGTCTTGAATATTTCGCGTCGACGCGAAGCGACTCAAGGCGGCCATGAGCGCGCGGCTGAGCAGTGCATTGCTTTGTTGTCCCGGAAGGGCTTCGAGTGGTCGCAAGAACTTGCGCGAATCGGACGGGAGAATGCTGACGCCTTCTACCACGCCTATGAGGTCCTGATCGAGGAGTGATCGCTCAGCCAAGGCCATCTTGGCCTTGAACCCCATGATGGCGAAGGACCAGAACATGAGGATGAAGCAGGCTTCCTGCTCAAAGTCGCGCAGAATGACGTAAAAGGATCTCGGGGTGTCCACCAATTGCCCCGCAGCCGCCATGGCGGCTTGCGTTTCGAGTATGGCATCAGCGTTCGGGCGTATCACCACCACGTACACCAAGTGCACCAGCAGCGCGCAAATGAGCAGCGCGCTGGCCTGAAAGACGAGTTCTGTGCTTGTACTGAGTTTCATATGTCTATGGGAAAGTCTACCGCCAGATCTTCCGAGATCATCTCGGAAGGAATGATGTCCTCGACCGACGATGGCTCTCCCGTCTTTTCAGTGTCCTCCTGCGTCTGTTCGGATTCACTGTCGTCTTCCTCTTGTGGCCCTTGCTGCGGTTCTTCGGCTGTTTGCGTGTCGCTTTGAGGCACCTCAATTTCCTGCGCGAGCAATGCGGCTGGCAGGGAGAGGGCGAGGATGAGCAGGCTGCCGAGGAGCAGGCGCGTTGGGCGAAGCCGGTGCGCAAGACCACTTTCATTCAATTGCCACTTGAACTCACTCATCTTCATCGGTCAAGAACTCTCATCCACATACTTGGCGATGCGAAAACCTAAGTCGATACGTGCTTGCGCGCCGTAGTCTCTGTAGGAGAGTCGTAGATCGCTCACCGAACCGTGCATCCAACTTGAACCTCGGATGACATGGTACTCGCCCTCAGTCGGTCCGGTCGCATCCGGGGGCTGTTCCGCGCTCGGTGTCTGTTCATAGTAATCCTGCACCCACTCGGCCACATTGCCGCCGAGGTCGTACAAGCCATGCTGATTCGCCTTGAAGCTCGCTACGGGCGCGCTGACGATGTGGTTGTCGTTATACCCGAAGATAACTCGGCTCACCACGTAGGTGGCCGACGTGTCGGCATAATTGCCGTGACGCTCTGGAGGTTTCGGCGTGTTCCCCCAAGGCATTTTGAGCAGTGCCTGGTCCTTGCCGACGTAGCGGGCCGCCCAAGCCCACTCCGCTTCGGTAGGCAGCCGGTAGCCCGATTGATTGATATCCCAGCCTTCGACCTTGGCCGCGCGTACTTGGTAGACGGGCGTCAATCCATCTTGTTCCGAGAGCCAATTGCAATAGCGTGCGGCTTCGTCCCAACTGATGCCGACCACGGGTTGGCCGTCTCCATCGAGCGAATGTCCGGCATGGCTTGCCGAGCTGTGACCGGGCGCGAAGGCACGAAATTGTGCATTGGTGACTTCCGTCGTGGCAAGGTAGAACTCACGCGTCAGCGGCACGGTGCGTACAACCTCGTTGGCGCGGCGGCCGGCTTCCCGTCGTGAAGCGCCGAGTTCGATGGTGGTCGGCTTCAAGAGTACGAGCGTTTGGTTCGAAGCGGTGGTGATTTCCGGCTTGAGACGCGCGAGTCGGGCATCCTTAAGGGTCATCAGCCGCACATCCACGCGTTGCGTGAAGCCGGCGCGCGGCGTGATGTCGCGTACTTCAGTAGCATAGCCCAAGCGGCGAAACTCCAGACGGTGGGTTTCGGAAGAGAGTTGCAGGCGCGTGTTGGCGTTGGGTTGTTCGCGTCCGTCGACGATTAAGCTGGAGTCTTCGGGCCAGACATGGATGACGACCTCGCCGATCGAGCGGACGAGATCGACACGCATATTCTTCGATGCGCCAGCAGCAAGCGTCACTTGGCGCGCGGCTTCCTCGTAGCCGGTTTTGCGCAGGCGGATGCGGTGCGTTCGTTCCGGGGTCAGGCTCAGGCTGATCGGAGACACCCCCTGATAGGCATCGTTGAGGAGCACGACAGCACCTTCCGGGTCGCTCTCGAGCCGCATCGAGGCGGAGGCTTTTTCAAGCTCTATGATTGGAGGGCGCTGTGCTTCGTTGGCGATCACTTCGAGCTGAAGGGTCTTATTGGCATAGCCCGCTTTTCGAAACACCAGTTCTCTCACTCCAGACTCGAGGTCGATTTCGAGCGGTGTGACCCCGCGTGTTTCCCGATCAACCAGCACCTCCGCGCCGCTCGGGGTTGAGGTCAGGCGTATGTTGGCGAAATCTGGATCAAAGGCAAGTTCAAGTTGCCGCGCCAAGCCCCGACCCTGCAACTCGACTTCCTGCTCAATCGACTTGTACAGTGCCAAGGTCGCTTGCAGGGTCCAAGTGCCTGCGGGCACCTCGACCTCTGAGATGGGCGTGGTACCGAGTGTTGTCCCGTCGACACTGATGGAGGCGCCGCTCGGCTGTGAAGAGACGCTAAGCAGGCTGGGCAGTCTCTCAAGCCGATATTCGAAGCGCCTTGAAGTCTCATCAATGATGAGGTGGTCTTCAAAGGATCGGTAGCCGGGCGCGCTGATCGAGATTCGGTATTCGCCTTCTCGCATGAGACGAACACCCGCGAGTGGCAGGGAGAACCCCTTGTCTATGTCCAAATCGATGGCGTAGGGAATCTCCGAGCCGTCGAGTTCGAGGACGAGAAATTCAACTCGCTTGGCGGAAAAGAGAAACCAACTTCCGAGGCCCACCAGCAACCCGATAAGAACAAGCGCGACCACAGGGGTATAGCGGCGCAGATAGTCGCCGAGCCCAAGCTGCCGTGTTGGCCGGTAAGGCCGTGCGATGATGGTATTGGCATCTGACACCTTTCTCTTATGCGCCTCGCTCTCTCTTGTTGAAGTTTGTCCGTCGGTGAGACCAGCGTGACTAGATGGGCTCGGAGCAGATGACTTCGACGCTCTGCTTTCCAGGCACCACATTGATTTCAAAACGCAATTCCCGGTAGCCGTCGCGACCGCCTTGAACCAGGTAGCGGCCAGGCCGCAAGGCCAGGGTTCGCTGCTTGAATCGACCGAGGTCCCCATAATATTGCAGGCGCACATCCGTCTCCGAATCTGAAAGAAGATGGACTTGGGCGGACTGGGATGCGATGTTGATTTGCTTTGCGAGCGTCTGTCGCTGCTCGACGAGCCGAGGCCCGGCCGAGCTGATCTGATTGCTTCTGGCCAGCAGGTCTTTGGCATTGGTGAATTGCCGATCATCCGCGAGCCGGCCGGGCGAAGCGATCATGGAACGCAGGGCATCGTCAAGTTCCTTTCGCATGCGCGCATAGGCCATGCCCTCGTTGGCTTCACTCAAGCTCGGGTCGATCTGGCGCACCTGATTGAAGGCTAGGATCGCCCGTTCCCAGTCCTCGATCCGCGTGTGCTCCGCCGCCTGGGCAAGTCCGGATTGAATATTTCGATTGGCTTCTCCGGTGACGGCTTGTTCCAGACCCTGCGTCGCACCGGGATCGTTGGGTTTCAGGCCGAGCGCTTTCCTGAATGCTTCTTCGGCTGAATTGAAGTCCTGCTGGTCGAGTGCGCCATAGCCCTGCGCCAAGATCTTCTTGAACAGAACATCAAGGCTTGATTGTCTCATTCGGCGCAGGAACTCTCCGGCCCCTTGTGTGCTTGGGTCAATCGTCCGCGCATCCTGCATCAGCTCGATGGCATCGTCGAATCTGGCTTCTGATTCGGCCTCCAAGGCCTGCTCAAAGAGCGCGATCACCTCATCCAAGTTCTCTAGGCGCCGTCGCCCTGCTTTGATGACAGCGCTCTGGGGTTGGTAGCGGGCCGCTATTTCCAAGGCTTGCATTGCCGTTTCGCCATCACGTTGATCGAGCGCCGAGAGGGCATCGGAGACTTGTTGCTCGTATTGTCCTTGTGCACCCGAAAGCAGCGCTTCAAGTGACGACACGCCTTCGGCGTAGCCCTCAAGCGCCTCTTGATAGGACTCGTCGGCAAAGGCGCGTTCCGCTTGCGCCGCCAACTCTCGTGCCTCTCGGAAGGTTTGTTCGCCCCAAGCCTGTATGTTCCAATCGTCTTCGAGTTCGATCTCGAGTTCGGTGAAGCGCTTCACAAACCTATTGGCCTCTTCTAGCGCGCGCTTTTGCCGCTCCATCTGCAAAGGTGTGGGCAGGTCTGGTGCGCTTGCTCGCGCCGCAGCGGCTTGTTGCGTTTGCATCGAGGGGGTTGGTCCCGGCTCTGGAGTTCTCGGCGCGAGCAGGATGAGCGCGACGAGCAGCAATACCACCAAGCATAGGGCGCCGAGCGTCCAGACATACTTGAATTGAAACCGAGGCGCTGATTGCGAGCTGCCGCCGAGCGTCACCTGGCGCGGCTGAATCACTTCGGGTTCGGTCATGATCGGGCGCATCGATGCGACCGGGCACACTGCACAGCGAATCGAGTCGCGGCAAGACTAGCCCGACACGGAATCCTCACCGAGCGGGGGCACCTCATTTTGATCGATGTCAGCCTCCTCCGGCGGGGTCAAGCCCATTTCCTCGAAGTAGAGTCTGCGCAAGGCTTGCCGGAATACGTCGTACTGGGCTTCGACGTTGCCGGTCAGATTGATCGTCCGGTTTTCGAGTTCAATAGCGTGCGGTGCGATGAATTCCCCTGCGGACTCTCCCAATTCAGCCAGGATCTCCGAGTGGATCTTGGCGGCGGCACGCTTATTGAGCGCGCCTTTGATGAGTGACGCGCCGCCATAGATGCCCACCCCGCCTGCCGCGCGCGTCGCTGCGCTGTCGCCGGTTTGCATGGCAATGCCTCCCGCCACCATGGCCGCACCAACAATGAGTTCGGTCAGCGCTTCTCGCTCTAGCGCCTGTTGCTGGTAGACTTCTTCAAAGGACTCGCGCCGCCATTCGTTGTAGGTCTCGGACATCTGCCCATTGAATTGGCCGTAGTATTCGTCGAGCGTGTCGATAAAGAGGTATTCTTTTTGGCGAATCGCACGAACGCGGTCGAGCATGGGATCGCCTTCCGCCGGAAGGCGTTTGATGGTCACCTGCCCATCCTTGCGAATTTCTATATTGTCTCCGAATCCCTCGGTCGAGAAGTCGCGAGCGAAGCGCAATTCGCCGGCGATCTTGATTCGATCAATCTGGTCGCCGCGCAAGCTCAGCATGGCCTCCAGCATGTCATCGGCGATTTGTCGGAAGACGCCGTGATAGGGGTCCACCTGCGCCCCTTGATTGGTGGCGTAGGAATAGCGGCTGGTCAGAGCCTCGTAGGACTGCTCCAGCCAGGTGCGTCCGGTCTTGTCGGTGACCTTGGCACGCACCGCAAGGCGTTCGCCGTTCGAGGTGTCGATGGTGCCTTCAAGCGTCACGTCCACGGCATTGGTCGGTTTCGGCAGTACCCGCACTGCCCCCCAGTTTCCGGTGCCTTCGAGCACCATCTTTTGCTGATAGGCGAGAAAATAGGACTCGGCCCTGCGAATGTCGGGCATGATGTTCTCTTCGACCTGTTCATCGAAGTCTTCAGGCACGTTCGGATGAAAGTGCAAAATGCCCACGTCGAGCAGTCGTTGTTCGGCGATGGGCGTGGGACTCTGTTTGGCTGGGGTCACATCCACGCGGCGAACTTCCGTCGTGGTCGCACAGCCCGCGATCAACAAAACCACACAGATCACATAGAGGCAGGCTGGCAAGTGTTTCATGATCGACTCCGCTGACTACTGAAGTATTGCATTATGGCCTCAGCCCTCGATATATCGGCGATATTCTTCCCAGAGCTTTTTGCGAAGCTCGGGGTCTGTCTCATTCATGGCCGCTTCGCGAAGCTGACGTGCGAGTACGTCTTCGTCCGTTGATGCGGGAATATCGGCTGGAATGTCTTCAAAGACATCTGGAGGCTCTGTGGGGCCACTTGATGAACTGCCACCTCCGACACCTCCCGGCAACGCGCCTCCGCCACCTTGTGCACCTGCTCCGTTTGGCGTATTGCCGCCTTGTCCGGATGATTCACCGCCTCCCGATTGGCTGCCGCCTGCCGGCAACGGCCCTCCGGAACCTTGTTGCGAAGATGCTTGCGGCCGACTGGAAAGGATGACGCTGTCAAAGTCCCCGAGCGCTTTATTGAAGACCGCAGCGGCGCCGCCGCCGCCCGATGTACCCGCGCCACCTCCTTGACCTGAGCCTCCGGTCGGCAAGTCACCGCCCGACTCCCCGCCGGGGAGATTTCCTCCGGTGGCGCCTGGGCGGCCGCCACCCGGCACAGCGCCTCCGCCTTGCGCACCGCCGACCGAACCAGTGCCGCCTTGGCCCTTGCCGGCGCCGCCGGGCATACCGTCACCGCCGCTTCCCGGAAGCTGCCCGCCTGAAGTTCCGCCTCCCGAGGGCATGCCGCCCGAACCTGTCCCGCCCGCACTGCTTCCAGGCAGGCCTCCGCCTGAGTCACCTCCTCCCGGGAGGCCGCCACCAGATGGCATGCCTCCCGCCGAAGCACCCCCGGATGAACCTCCGCCCGCGGGTATTCCCATGCCTTCTTGACCCCCACCGCCCGAGGGTATCCCGCCGCCGGTACCGCCCCCGGAACTTCCTCCGCTCGGCATGCCTCCGCCACCTGAACTGCCTCCGCCTGGCAGGCCCCCGCCACCAGCGCTGCCCCCACCGGGCATTCCGCCACCCCCGGCACCGCCACCAGATGGCATGCCCCCTCCGGCGCTTCCGCCGGAGCTTCCGCCGGAGCTTCCGCCAGGCATCCCGCCACCGGATGCGCCACCACCCGCTCCCGCCGAGCCGCCTGCGGAAGGCATGGAGGGTCCGCCACCCGACGATCCGCTTGATTGAGAATTGCAGGCACTTAATAGCACACCGGCGAAGACGAGCAATGCCAGTGGCAGCGCCTTGCTCAAGATCGAGCCAATTGTCATGACGAATCTACCTCCGCGATGGAAAGTCTCGCGACAGAAATGTACCCAAGTGACAAATCCTGCACCAAATTATACGGGCTGCCATCATTATTCGAGTCGCAGATTACCCCTTGACGCTGAATGCGAGATGAATGACAAGCGAAATGAGGGAGTTACCCGCCTTCCTCGCTGGTCCCTGGCTGAGGTTCTTGGTCCTCCCCCTCAACCACATACAGAAACTCGTGGTGGTGCATCACGCGTTCGGATCTCACGGCTTCGCCATTCAATACTTGTGGCCGGTATCTGGCCTCCCGCACTACGCGTCGAAATCTGAGGTCGCGAAATTTATCTGGCTGGATCTCGACTGTTTCTATCCGACCCACCTTGCCGTGATTTGAAATCGAAAAGGCGAGGGTGATCGAACCAACTCCGATTCGCTCAACCGGGTAATCTTGAACTTTACCGACTTCTTTCGGCAATGGAAGGTGCAAGGGCACGGGTTCGCCAAACCACGCATTCAATTTGTCCTGCGCCTGCCCAGATACGTCGTTGTTTTCCGGCGCTGGCAACCCTCCCCACATGGCAAAAACCGACTTGTACCAGTCTTCCGCGGTGCCCCATTTTTCGAATAGCATGTTCAGGTCGCCTAGCGAGATCCTTACATCGGAAAGTTTCGCTTTGGCATCATCGGAATCCTCCCTGCTCCGCCGAAGCAATTCCTCGGCGCGCAACAGCGCGCGATTGGCCGGACCGAAAAACATGCCTTGCGATAAATCCCACCTCGCCGTCTGCGGATTGCCGCCCTGCCACATGAAGTCGGTATCATCGAACTGGTAGAAGCCATCGGGCGGGAACCGTTCCATGCGATAGGTTTGCGAAAGTCCAATGTAGGCATCCACCAGAGTGTTGGGGTTCTCGTCCGCCGAATCGCTCACCATGTCGATCACTTCTTCGTAAAGCTGGCGCGCACTGGCGGGCTTGGCTACTTTGAGGTACCAATCAGCCATGCGATACAAACCTAGAATGATCTTCGCATCCTGACCGAACTTTTTTCGCTGCAAGACCAGCGCGTACTCCTCTCGTCCGGTGGCGCCGTCGAGGTCCCCCGTTGCTTCAAGCAATCCGACCTGGCGATACACCGTGTCAAGTTGTCTCGACGTAAAGAGACCGTGATTGACGCGGTTAATGTGAATCGACTGCTGGTATGCGTTATCGGCGGCTTGAATCTGGCCCGCCTGCAAGTGCGCATCGCCAAGTAACATCCACGGCTCGGCAAGCTCTGGAGAATCTCGAAAGACCGCGAGCTCAAAGTCTTGGATGGCGGCCTCAAGCGCGGGGATGGCATCGGTTCCCTCCAGTCTTTCCAGCAAGCTCTTGGTACGCTGCACGGCTGAAGCAAGCTCAAAACGCGCGGTTTCGACTTTCACCTCGGCATCGCTCGAAGCGTATAGTTGGTAGGGAAGGGCGATGGTGGCAAGGACCAAAGCCGCCTTCGCCGGGGAAAGAACGTAGACATGCAGCAATGACGGATAGGCAGGCGAAGCTGAAAATGCAAGAGCGGGAACTCGATGCGAAGGGGCTCCTCTGTCCAGAGCCACTTATGCTACTCCGCAACCAAGTCCGCGAAATGTTGATCGGCGAGCGCATTCGGGTCACCGCAACTGACCCGACCACCCACAGGGACTTTTCGGACTACTGCCGGTTTCTCGGACATGAGCTTGTGCACTTTTCGCAACAAGGCGAGGTGTACATCTATGTCGTTGAGAAGAAGCGGTCATAGCGTTACGATGCGAGAGTATAGCGAACCGCGCTCGCATCGTTTGGACTAGACGCGATGCTGTATCGAATCACAGGCATTGAAAAGGGACGCTAACGCGTCCCTTTTTTCTCCCTACTGTACCCGGCGACATAGGGATGTAGGGAGGGAGATATGCCGCCGGGTGAACTTTGTGCGTTTTAGCCTTGATTAAGGTCTTTGCGAGCGAATTCCGGCGTGTTCCAGATGAGAGTCACTATAGCGCACTTCCCAAGAACAGTGCAAGCATTAATGCGGGGCCGTCGACGATTCCCTTGGAGCGGGATAAGCATGAGCGGCGCACGAGCAATTAAGTTCAGATCGGAGTGCGCGTCGGGTGGAATGCCTTGGAACAACCATGGCTTCGGCGAAGATGCCTCGAAAAGACTGCTGTCGAGGCCGTAGAAGCTTGCCTTTCCGCAGATATTGATGCCACATCAACTTCGGGGGCCGCGAGAGTCGCCGAGATTGCGACTATTCCTCTTCCATCACCTGTACGTCGTAGATGTCTTCGATTGATCGGCCTTTGAGTTCTGTTTCGAACACGCCTTGATATTTGCGGGCGGTCACTTGCGCGACGCCGGCGGCGTCGCGCAGGATCGTGGGTCGCAGTAGAACAATGAGGTTTCGCTTGCGACGGGTGTCCGAGTCTGCGCGGAAGAGCCTGCCTAGCAAGGGAATGTCGCCGAGCAGCGGTACTTTGCGCTGAACCAGTTCCAAGTCATCTTGGATAAGACCTCCAAGCACGATAGTCTGCTGGTCGTCGGCCAAGACGGTTGCAGATATTTCACGCTTGTTGGTCACTATGTCCGAGAGGCTTGCCGTTGCGGCCGGATCGACGGTCTGCACCTGTTGGACGACCTCTAGGCGCAGAGCATTCCCCTCGTTGATGTGCGGTGTTACCGTCAGCGTGATGCCCACGTCTTGGCGTTCTCTCGTGTTGAAGGGCCCGGTCGGCACCATCTCCGCTGGTTGTAAAGGAACCCGTCACGAAGGGTAAGTTCTGACCAACCGTGAGTTCGGCCTTCTCGTTATTCAGCGAGAGTACGCTCGGTGTCGAAAGCAGGTTGACGGACGTGTTGGTGGCCAGCAACTGCAGCATGGCGGCAAAACTTATTCCACTGGCATCAAGCCGCGCAACCGCCAGCGATGCGCCGGCACGAGCATCCCCAGCCTGATAGACATTGCCTACCGTCGCAACGGGGTCTAAGCTCGATTGATCTTCTTGCCCCAAAACGCTCGCGAACAAGGGTGCGAGGGTGGCATCGAGGGCTGTGGTGGCCAAGGGTACGGATCGTCCCTCCCCATCCACGACGGCAAACTCAACGCCTGCCTTGAGCGTATCGGTGACCGAAACTTCGATGATGGCCGCTTCCAAGAGTACCTGGGGTCTGCGGACATCGAGTTGATCGATGACTTGCCGAAATTCCGCTCGAACCCTTGGGTCTGCGCGGATGACCACCGAGTTGGTGGTTTCGTCCACGCCGATGGTGACCTCCGACACCACGTCTTCGCCAGTGGGCGTCGGAGCAAGTTCGCGCAGAATTTCCGCCATGACCGCTGCATCCGAATGCTGTAGGAAATGCACTTCAGGCGCCCCGCTCTCGCGCGCCGGTTGGTCGAGTTCGCTGATCAGCCTGAGGACTGGCGCCACAGCGCTCGGCTTGCCGCGCAAGATCAGTGAATTATTGAAGCTGTTACCGATGAGCTGCACCCTTTGCGGACCCCGTGCCGGTCTGTCCGAGCGTCTCGGGCGCAAGTCGTTGCAGGATTTCGACTAGGTTTCCAACGAACATGTGTTCAAGCGGCACCACCAGCATCTCCTGCTCGTCGGCAACGTCGATTTCTTGGATGAGGTTCTTCAGGCGTGCCAGATTTGAAACATGGTCGCTAACGATGATGACATTGGCGCGCTCAACGGCTGCAATGTGGCCGTGTTGGGCGACCAGCGGACGCAATATGTCAACGAGACTCGCGGCTTGGGTATTGATGACCGGCACGACTTCGGTAACCAGATCTTCGCCCGACAAGACACCTGGATCGCCGAGCGGAATCGTTTGTCGCGCCGTGGCGTGCGGAATGATCTTGACGCCCGTGTCGGATTCGATGGCCGCGTAGCCGTGCACCCGCAATACCGACAGAAAGAGTTCGTAGACGCCCTCGGCATCGAGCGGTTGCGGGGAAATCACCGTGACCTCGCCGCGCACGCGCGGATCAAGCACGAAGTTGCGGCCACTGATCTCGGAAACCTTGCTGATGAGTTCGCGTATGTCCGCCGCGCGCAGGTTCATTTCCCAAGTTTGTTGGGCATCGAGCGCGGGCGGCGCGAGCGCGCAGGCCGCGATGAGGAGCCAAGCGAAAAGATGTCGCGAGGTCGAGCGCATGATTGTTCTAAGGAGATAGCTTCGCGTTGACAAAAAAGCGGCGTTCACCGCGCTGAATCTCTAATCGTACCTGACCTTCGGCAAAGAAGTTGTCAATTTCCAAGCGGTCGAGGTCCGGATCACCGATGCGCCGCCCGTTGACGGACAGGACAATGTCGCCATCTTGCAGCCCGGTTTGGCGCACCCACGGGTTGTCGGGAAGGTCGCCGACGCGATAGCCCATGACCTCGGAAGCACTTACCGGCGCAAGTCCGAGTTGATCAAGCGCGCCCTGCGGGTTTTCGGTCGCCATTTGCCGATATTCTTCAATCTTCTCGCCCAAGCTTGCCGCGCTGAGCGAGGAGGCAGCGGAAGTCGCGGCGAGCTCGCCAGCCAGCCCAGTGGGGTTTCCTTGACGCATCGCGCCGTTTGAGACCGACCCCGTCCCTGACGGCTGAATCTTGAAGGCTTGCTCCGATTCGCTCTGCGGGAAACTCAAGCGTTCAAGGCGGGCGCCTCTTCGCAGCATCACGCTGCTCGCTTCGACTGATTCAAGCACCGCATTGCCGGGAATTCGATCGCCAACAAGATATTGCTTCCCCTCTCCGCTGCCGCTCGCGATGATGGCGCTCGACTGCTGCGCGACGACGCTCACGAACACGCCGATGAGTTTCAGAGGCAGGTTGGTTTCCTCAAGGTCGTTACTGTCCGAGGTTTCCATGGCGTTGCCGGTTTCATCCCACTGCCCAAACAGCCCGCCCGCTTCGGCGAGTGTGCTCTCGTCAAGATCGGGTGTGCTTGCCACCCGAGGCGTTGACTGCGGACGTTCGCTGGGGGCGGTGAGGGTCAATATGGTGTCGGCGAGAAACCAAGCGATCAGCGCGATAAGCGCCAAGCTTGTGAGTCTTGCGCCAAGCCGCGCCAACCTCGAAAGACCCTCGCGGCCTTCCCCGCTTCGCCAAGCATCAACTCTCTCCCAAGCTTTGAGCGCTATGTTCACATCACACTCCAGATGGCCGAAAATCTACAACAGGCGTTCTTCCAAGGATACGAGAACGGCATCGGGGTCGGTGGCGCTGACCATGGACGGATTAAATCGTTTCGTCAAGTGTCCGGTCGCGCCAAGTTTCACCCAACCATCGCCCAAGAGTTCGATTTCTCCAGCGAGCAGTTCCGTTCCAGCTTGCTCGTCGCGCAATGTAACGAGCATGCGTGACGCTTCTATTGCGCTCGCGCGCATGGCGGGCAAAAGCTGCGTGCCTTGCCAAGCTCCCGACGCGCATTTCCACCCGCCCTCCGGTCCAGTCAATCCCGGCCCGCCAGGCTCGCCTCGCGCCGGTTTGATGTGAGCTGGAATTTGTCGAAACGCAGCCTTCCTTCTGCGTCCATGCCAAAGCGGACGAGCAAGGGAGTGATTCGCTTTAGATCAAGTGTGCCGTCAAGCTGTGCGATGAAGAACGCTTCGTCCAGTTCGATTCGCCCGGAAAGTCCGGTGCCGTCGAGCTGCCAGTCGATTCTGGGTGAGAGAAGCACTAGCGATAGCGGGGAGAGGTACCAATCTAAGCTGCCGAGACGGACTCCGGTGATCGAAACCTCGGCGCTGCCACGCCAGAGGCTGCCGCGTGCATCATCGAGCCGCATGGACTGCCCATCCGAACGATCTTGCAGCAAGCGCGGTGCGAGGCTCGCCGGCAGTTGCGCGAGGAGTGCGAATCCAAGCGCAATCAAGCCGAACGCAATATAGGCCACAATCGCTCGGCGGTTCATCTGAGAACAGCCTCTAGTATGCGCACATAGATGGAGGCGAGCTTGGAGAGGTCATCCACCTTCACGCATTCGTCCACCTTGTGGGATGGTCTCGTTGCAAGGCCCGAGTTCCACCACCGGGCAGCCGTGTGCGGCGATGAAGCGCGCATCCGAGGTGCCGCCACCCGTATCGAACTTGGGCTCAAGGCCTGTCACTTCGCGCACGGCTTGGGCGATTTTGGATTTGAATGCTTCGTCCTCGGTCAGGAAGGGCAGGGCGCTGGTGTGCCATTCGATTTCGAAGTGCTCGCACTCGGCGGCGATCAACGTGGTGACGCGTTCTCGCAGCGATTCGGGGCTACAGGCCGGGGAGAAGCGAAAATTGAAATCCGCTTCGAGTTCCCCCGGGATCACGTTCATGGCGCCCGTTCCCGAGGACATGTTCGAGAATTCGAGGTTTGTGGCGGGAAAGTCGGCGCTCGCCCGGTCCCACACCTCATGATCGAGCGCGGCGATGATGCGGGCCGCCATGCCGATCGGGTTCTTGGCCGAATCGGGATAGGCGACATGGCCTTGAACGCCTTGGAGTTTCAAGTGTCCGTTCATGGAGCCGCGTCGGCCGTGGCGCAGAATATCCCCGAGTTGATTTCTTGAGGAAGGTTCCCCGACGAGACAATAGTCCGGCAACTGATCCTCGTCGGCGAGCAGTTCCATGACGCGCGTCGTGCCCTCGATGGCGTCTCCTTCCTCGTCGCTGGTGATCAAAAAGGCAAGCGACCCGCGCATTCCTCCAGCGTTCAGGAAGGCTTCGGTGGCGGCAAGCATGGCGGCGATACCACCCTTCATGTCTGCGGCGCCGCGTCCGTAGAGATAGCCATCGCGCACTTCGGGCGAAAAGGGTGGACTCTGCCACGCCTCAGGCGGGCCGGACGGCACCACGTCCGTGTGCCCGGCGTAGGCAAACAGCGGGGGTTCGGAACCGAGCCGCGCCCACAGGTTTGAAACGGGTCCAAAGGGGAGAGAACGGGTCTCGAATCCCAGCTTCTCGAGCAATTCGGTGATCAGTTCTTGGCAGCCGGCATCTTTCGGCGTCACCGAGGGTTTGGCGATCAGCGCTTTGGCGAGATGTATGGGGCTGATGGTCACCGAGTCATCTTCCCGTCAATTGTGCGCGTGCAGTGCTTCATTCAGTTCTATGGCCTTGCGGTTGGTGCGGCATTCGATGCGTCCCGTGGCGCCGTTGCGCAGGAAGAGCAGGTCATCGCCTGCGGATAGTTCGCGTGCCTTGACCTGCCCGACTTCGGCCCCCTGTGAGTCCAAGACGCACACGGGTGTGCTGGCGGTGATATACAAACCCGCTTCGATGGTGCATCGGTCGCCTAGGGAGATGCCGGTGCCCGCGTTGGCGCCGATCAGGCACTGCTCGCCGATGGACAGGCGCATCTGTCCGCCGCCGGCCAGGGTGCCCATGGTGCTGGCGCTGCCGCCGAGATCCGAATGTTTGCCGACCACCACGCCCTGACTGATGCGTCCTTCGATCATGTTGGGCCCGAGCGCACCAGCGTTGAAATTCACGAATCCCTCGTGCATGACCGTGGTGCCTTCCCCCAAGTAGGCGCCCAAGCGTATGCGCGATGCATCGCCGATACGCACCCCGGAAGGCACCAGGTAGTCGGTCATGGGCGGAAATTTATCAAGCAAGCGCACCAGCAGGCCTCTTCCCTGCAAACGCTCACGCATCATGACCTCGGCAGCGCGATCTGGACGAATGGGGCCAAGATTTGTCCATGCGAGGGTGGGAAGCGTGGCGAAAAGACCATCGAGGTTCAGGCTGTTGGGTTGCTTCAAGCGAGCGGAAATAAGGTGCAGCTTGAGATAGGCTGCCTCAATGGTCTCGATGGGTGTGTCTTCGGCGAGACACACCGCGACAGGCACCGGCGCTTCAGGCGATTCAGAGTAGGCGGCAAGCAGCGGAGCAAGTGTCTCGCCCCGGTCACCGAGTGCAGATTGAATCTTGCCGCCAAGGTTGCGGGTGATGGGGACGACTTCCGAATCCGCCTGTGCGCTCAGCAGTTCTTCCAAGGCTGTTTCTCCACCGCCTTCACGGCACGCCAAGAAGGCGAACCAAACATCGAGCGTGCCGAGCTCATCCCGGCGCGCCAACCCGAGCCCGTATGCGAAGAGTGTGCTCATGACCTTGGTTCAATGAACAAAAGCGCATTGTACCTAGCAAGGCCATAAGTCTTGGGGGAGGGTTATCGGCCTCTTCCCTGCTTGGCCGTCAGTTGTGCGTCAGCATTCGACTCACGTGCGATGACGAAGTTGCGAGAATCATTCGCCGAGCTCACGCAGTGCCTTGTCAATGAGCGCGACACAGCAGGCGGTATTGAACGCGCGGGAATGAAACACGTATTCACGCGGGTTCGGCCATAGGGGGCCCGAGAACAGTGGGTTGCTGGGCCAGCCGCCATCGTCTTGCTGGTCATCCAACACGAGGCCGAGGGAAGCAAGAAGCTGTTCGCGGGGCGGTGGAGAGCCGAGTGCGTAGAGTGCCAGCAGGGCGAGGACGGTGCAGAGTCCGTCTCCATAGGCGCCCTTGGCTTGCCGGCAGGCGTGAATTCGCGAAATCAGCAGCGCCTTTGCGCCGGCAAATACCGTGCCATGCGTCTCGATTGCCCGTGCCATGGCCATGTACAAGTCCATCGGCTCCCAGTAGTAGTGAAGGGCGCTCTGTTCATCGCCACGCTCAAGCAGCGATACGAGCCATTCCTGCGTCTTCTTGGTATGCGGGGTATTGCCTAGATAGGCGATTGCATTGGCGTTCACCACCGCATCGGCATCCATGCTGTTGATCTCCCCGTCCGCCAGCCAAGTATGAATTCGGCCGCGATCATCACAGTTGCGCAGGATGCGCTCCTGATTCCATCCGCTGAGCAGCCAAGGATGAGCGCCGAGTGCCAAGGAACAAATCGATGTCGAGTCCACATCTGTCGGCAGGCTGCGCCAGTAGCGCCACAATCCGGGGTACTCCATGGCCTTCATGGTGAGGCGCTTGGTGCGCGCGACAATGTCTTTGGCGCGCGGGTCGTCGAGGCCCGCCAGTGTGAGCGCACCCAAGGCGCCCACGAAGGGGTTTCGTTCCTGAACATTCTTGTGCGGCTGAGCGATGGGGTGCAAGTGGCACTCCCACTGACCTTGCGGCGAAACCTTTGTCTGCAGAAACTCAATGCCGCGCTCCACGGCCAAAGCACCTCGGTGCAGCGCTGTCCGTCTCTTCGCTTGCGTAGTCACTCGTTGGTCTAGGGGGTGCGAGGGGCTTGGAATCAGCACGCTATTGCGCGGCGCGTGTCAGCAAATCCTGGGGCGGCGTGATACGCACCGAGCGGACAAAGTGCTCGCCGACTTGCAGCGTTTCTATGTGGTAGCCGTCAATGTCGATGCTGACATTGGCATCCGGAATGACTTGCAGGTGCTCAAGCACCAAACCGTTGATGGTTCGCGGCCCGCCAATTGGCAGGTTCCACTCGAGATTTCGATTGACCTCCCTAACAAGCGCCTTGCCATCAACGATCCATGAGCCGTCGTCTTGCGGAAAGATCTCGGCGAAGTTGGAGGCGACATCGCTTGTGAATTCGCCAACAATTTCTTCGAGAATATCCTCGAGCGCCACCAGCCCCTGCACGTCGCCGTATTCATCCACTACGAGGGCAATACGTTCACGTTTCATTTGAAAGTTCATCAACTGGACATGCAGAGGCGTGCCTTCGGGGACAAAGTAAGGCGCATCGCAGAGCGCCACGATGTCTTGCTTGGAGACCGATTCACTCGCCAAGAGGCGGTTGGTCTTGCGCATGTGGAAAATCCCCTCGACCTTGTTGAGCGAGCTGTTGAAGACCGGCAGTCGGGTGTGCTGGCTCGAGAAAATCTGCGCCTCGACATCGCTGATGTCCTCTTCAAGGTCCAATCCGTAGACTTCGCTTCGCGGCACCATGATGTCGTCCACGGCGAGCTTTTCAAGCTCAAGGATCTGCAAAAGCATGGCTTGGTGCCGGGTGGGCAGGGTCGCGCGTTCGAGCAGTACGGTGCGCAGTTCGTCCATGCTGAGCTTTTCATCTGCGGTTGACCGTTCGCTGTCATTCACCAGCCAGCGCAACAGCAGACTTGCCGAACCCGCCACGCCCCGCACAAGGGGATAGAGCACCCGAAGCAGAGGCTCCAGCACATGAACCGAGAGAAAGGCGAATCGCTCAGGGTGCTGCGCGGCCAGCGTTTTGGGCGCGACTTCCGCGAAGATGAGGAAGAAGATCGTTAAGACGATGGGTGCGAGCAGCAGCCCCGTGTCGCCAAAGAGCCGTATCCCTATCACCGCTGCGACCGTCGCGGCGATATTGTTCACCAGATTATTGCCGATGAGAATCACGCCCAAGAGGTTTTCAGGCTGCTTTAAGAGCCGCTCAGCCTTGCGGGCGCTGCGGTTCCCCTGGTTTACCGCGTGCTTCAGCCGGTAGCGGTTGAGACCGATCATGGCGGTCTCAGAGCCGGAAAAGTAGGCCGACAGCAAGGTCAGCACCAACAGCGAACCGAACAATATGGTTGCTGGAACTTCGGAAATGCTCACTTGCCTTTCTCGCTCAATAGACGAACCGTTTGACACCCAAGCAGGAGACTAACCCCCAACCAACACCTCCAGCAGAAACTTGTTTCCGAGGTACCCGCCGGCGAGTAGGCCGAAGGCCAACAGGGTCCAGGCAGTTGCCGTCGTGCCGCGCCAGCCAAGGAATCTTCGGCCGATCAGCAAGCACAGAAAGAGCAGCCAGGCGAGCAGACTCGGCAAAATGTGTTCGCTACCCAGACCCAAATTGGAGCCTAGGGCAAACCAGGCGCCGAGGATGATGCCAAGCGTGATGAGGCCAAACCCAATCGCAATCAGCTTGAAGAGCATGGTCTCCATGGTCTCGAGCGGTGGCAGCAAACGCATCAGCGCCGACACCCGATGCCGACGCATTGAATGATCCACGAGGAGTACCAGAAGGCTTTGCAGGGCGCTCATGAAGAGCACCGTGTAGCCTACAAGAGAGAGCAGTATGTGCAGGGCGAACTCGGGTTGGCTGACATCGAGCGGTGCCGGCTGAGACTTGAGCGCGAGCGAAGCGGCGAGCGCCAAGGCGCTTAGGGGCAAAACTACCAGCAGCAGGCCTTCGACCGGTTCGCGCAACAACAACAGAATGGTTGGCAAGAGCCAGAAAATGAGCGATGTCGCGACAAAAAAGCCAAAGTCCAGCGAGCCGTCGCCGCCGAGCTGTATCACGATGGAGATGGCGTGAAAGACGATTGCGCCAATTGTCAAGAGGCGCAGGGACTTCGTATGCGTACCTTGGGCTTCAATCATTCGATAGGCCAGAAGACTCGCCGTCCCATACAGAACAACTGCGAAGATGCCTGGGAGTATCGAGATCACTTTCGAGCGCTGTGCGACAAAAGGGAAGTGTGTCACTTCACGCGAGGGAAGGGAAGTAGGTGCGAGAACTGCTGTTGATCATAATTCCATCGAATTTGAGAGCTTGTTGCTGCGTGGGGTTCGAGTAGACTCCTGTGAAGGATGAAAAATTGAACCTGTTCTAGTAGCTCGGTTCGACATCACTCCAGAGTTGAGAGGTAGCAGTATGAATATTCGAATGATGATCCCTGCGGCCTTGGTCGCGCTACTCGCCTGCGGTTCTTATCTCACGGGGCCTGCGTTTGCCGAGGAAGGTGCACGTGAGGTCGAGGAGATTATCGTCTCGGCGCGTCGCCAAGAGGAGACACTTCAGGACGTTCCGGTCACCGTCGCGGCGCTGACGGAGGCAGACTTGGACCGCTACCACATCACCAACCTCGTCGATGCGGCCAAGATGGTGCCGAATATGGTGATTTCCCATGGCGGTTCCGGCAATGGAGCGAACCTTAACTTGAGAGGTATCGGATCAAGTTCGATTTCAGCCGCCTTCGATCACTCGGTGGCCATTAATTTGGATGGTGTGGTCGTGAACAGGGGTCGATTCATTCACAACTCCTATCTCGACATGTCGCAGCTAGAGGTGCTCAAAGGCCCACAGTCGCTTTACTTCGGCAAATCGGCGACTGCGGGCGTGGTCTCGATCACAACCAACGACCCGGGCGAAGAATTTGAAATCGAAGCCAGCGGGGGTTCGGAATTCGAGTACAAGGGATATTTCGGCGAGTTCATCATCTCTTCGCCCCTAACCGAAACACTGGGTGCCCGCCTCGCCATTGGATTCACGCAAAACGATGAACTCTTTGAGAACTATTCGGCGGAGAACGATTTGGTGAACGCGCCGATTTCGGGTGCCGATCAATGGTACGGCGACGACTCCCTGAACACCCGTCTTACGCTCGTATGGAAGCCAGTCAATAACTTCGAGGCGAAATTGAAGTACAGCTACTCCGAATACAACAACAATGGTGGCGGCACCGCCTGGGCTGAAGAGATCTGCCCCGAAGGTCGGCAGCAGCCAACGGCGGTGCCAAGTGCTGCGGGAGCCTTTCGGTTGTTTCAAGGTGTGGATGACTGCGAGCTCAATGGCAACACATCGAAACTCCATCTGTATCCGGGACTTCGCGATGGTCTGCCGCAAGGCTATGACGATGGGCGGCCCGGCTTGGAGCAGGACACCCACTTCGTGTCCTTGAACCTTGAATGGGACCTCTCCGAGCGCTACGCCTTGACCTCGACGACCGGCTGGGTTGACCTGCTCCATTGGGAACTTGACGACTACAGCTATGGCGCCGGCGTTTTTGGTGGTCTGCACAACAACGTCTACAAGAGTCTGACGCAAGAATTCGGCTTGGCCAGTGCCTATGACGGAGCTATGAACTTCCAAGCAGGCTTTTTCTATCAGGACATAGCGCAGGAATTCGATGCCTATCAGTATGCGTTTAACTTGGGTGTGATGCCGAATATCTTTGGTCCCGCCTACGCCTTGGTGGGCGGGAATCCAGCCGCCCCCATTATTGGCCCCGATCCGGTCACGGGGAATGAATACGACTACAACAAGCATCACTATCTGGATACGGAAGTCTATTCGGCTTTTTTCGCCCTGTATTGGGAACTCAATGAGCGAACGGAAGTGACGGCCGGTGCCCGCTACACCAGCGAGGACAAGGACGGCAAGATCGAAATCCCTTACCTGCATGCGGCGGCGGTGCTGTTTGAATGGGGGGCGCCTGCCGTCATTGATGAAGGCTTGGAGTTCGACGATGAAAATCTCTCTCCCGAGGTCGCCGTGAATTACCACCTGACTGATGACATCAGTGTGTATGTGGCCTACAAGCAAGGCTTCAAGTCGGGTGGCATCGACAACAGTGCCTTGCCGACGGCCGCCTTGCAGCCCAGCAACCCCGACTTTCCCGATTTTCTGATTTACGAGTCCGAGGAAGCTGAAGGTTTTGAAGCCGGCTTGAAGGGGCGCTTCTTGGGCGGGGCCATGCGCTTCAATGCATCCGCCTTCTCCTACGAGTACTCGGATTTGCAGGTGCAACTCTTCGATTCCACCAATGTTCAGTTCTATACCTTCAATGCGTCGGCACTCGAAACCGAAGGCGTGGAATTCGACATGCTGTGGTACACGGATATTGAAGGCCTGGTGGTGCGCGGCGCATGGGCATGGACGGACACCTTCTACTCAGAGGATTTCATCAACGCAACCGGGGAGAACTTGAAGGGCGAAGATCGTGCCGGAAGCGCGGATCTCACGGGTTTCATGGGCGCCACCTACGATATGTCCGTCTCCAGCAACTGGCGGCTGAGCCTGTCAGCAGACGCACGCTATACCGGTGAATATCCCTTTACGGCGACGATTGATCCCTTCACGCAGGATGCCTTCTGGCTGATAGACACGGCCATTAGCCTGTATTCGGAGGATGGTCGGCATCAGTTCAATCTGATCGGACGCAATATTACCGACGAGATTTACGCCATCACTGCAGGCGCTATCCCCGGCCGCTGTCCGACCCCGACGCCGGAAAGGGGTCCCTTGGCGAGTTGCAACGACACCGGCCCCAACAGTCTTGACCAGGCGGCCACCACCCCATTGGGGCGAACGCTCGGAATTCAATACCGATTCAGCATGTAGCCTGAGGTAAGTGACCGTCGATAAACCACTCCTCTGTTGAGGAAGCGTATTTCTTCTTCGCGTCCAGGGTGCGCAGCCGCGTCTGATCGCGCCTCGTTATAATCCTTCATCCCGTTTGGCTTGCAGCCTTTGGCAGGGTCCGTGCTCGAGAATCTGACATCTCGCTTTCACCGCATCTTGGGTGGGCTTGGGCGCAAGCGCATGTTGACCGAGCGCAATGTGTCGGAAACCCTCAAGGATGTGCGCATGGCGCTTCTCGATGCCGATGTCGCCCTCGGCGTGGTTCGAGAGTTCGTGGCCGAACTACAGCTAAAGGCGGTTGGCACCAGCCTCGCAAGCGGCACCACGCCGAGCGAAGGCTTGGTTCAGATACTTCGCGAATCCTTGATCGAACTGCTCGGAGGCGCGAATGACTCGCTGAATCTGCGCGCGGCGCCGCCGGTGGTGGTGCTTCTTGCGGGTGTGCAGGGGGCGGGCAAGACCACTACCGCCGCCAAGCTCGCGCATCTGTTGAAATCGCGGGACGGCAAGCAGGTGTCCTTGGTAAGCACCGATATCTACCGACCGGCCGCACTCGAACAGCTTGAGATATTGAGCCGCGAGGTTGGCGTCACCTGCCACCCGGCATCAACCCAAGAAGCTCCGGTGGACATCGCCAAGCGCGCCCTCGGGCAGGCGCGCCTTGCCGCCGATCAGGTGCTCATAGTGGACAGCGCCGGACGCTCGCAGCTCGACGAGGAGATGATGCGCGAGATAGAGGCGCTGCACGCGGCCATTTCTCCGACCGAGACACTCTTTGTGATGGATGCCATGGCCGGACAGGATGCGGCGCGCACGGCGGCCGCCTTCCACAAAACTTTGGAGCTCACCGGCACCGTCATCACCAAAGCCGACGGCGATGCGCGCGGCGGTGCCATGCTCACGGTTCGTGCGCTCACCAAGCGTCCGATCAAGTTTATCGGGGTGGGCGAAAAGATTGACGCGCTGGAAGCCTTCCATCCTGATCGCATGGTGTCGAGAATCTTGGGAGAGGGCGATCTCGCCACGCTCATGGAAGAGGCGGCGCGCAAAGTGGACCAGAAGTCCGCGAATCGTGTGGCGCAGCGGATTGTTGGCGGCAAACGCTTCAGCTTGCAGGACTTCAAGGATTCGCTCGTGAACATGAAGTCCATGGGTGGCTTGGAGGGGCTCGGAGACTTCCTGCCCGTTCCGAAAGAGATGCTTGAGCGTGGGCAGCAGCGTATGGATGATTCGGCGCTCAAGCGTAACATCGCGGTAATCGACTCCATGACGCCGCATGAGCGCCAGTATCCGGATGTCATTGGCAGTTCGCGAAAAAGCCGCATTGCCCGTGGTGCCGGTGTCGAAGCGCGCGAAGTCGCGCAGGTACTGCGCGAGTTTCGGCAGATGCAAAAGATGTCTCAGCGGGTCGCGCGCAAGGGCTTTCAGAAGAAAATGCAAAGGGCCATGCAGATGCAGGGCCGGACTATGCGAAGGCCCGCCTAGTCGGATGCGTGGACATTTCGTCGGGCTCCAATGAGCGAAGAGCAGGAATCTCGTCTCAATGCGCTCCGTGGGCGCATTGAAGGGATTGAAGCGCCGGCCTCCAACAAGCCGCCGATCAGCTTAGGCGTCTCGGCGATTGATGGATTGCTACGCGGCGGGCTTGCGTTTGGTCGCGTGCACGCGGTGCAGGGCAGGGCTTCGTTTGGCTTTCTCACCGCCCTTGCGGCGCGTTCTTCCGGGCCTGTGTTCTGGTGCTGCCTAGCCGATGCTCAAGAGCAGCCATACATGGAAGGCGTGCGACAGGTCGGCTTGGATCCGGATCGCATCATTCTGGTGGAGTGTGAGCATCAGGCGAGCCTGCTCGGATGCGTCGAAACTTCGCTCGCGAGCGGCGCGGTGCCCTTGGTGGTGGCGCAATTGGAAGGGAGGTGTGATCGTTTGGCGGGTCGCCGCTTGCAATTGGCCGCCGAGCGCGGGGAAAGTTTGGCTGTGGTTGCGGTCAAGGAGAGGGGGACACTTGCTTGGGCCGAAACCGGCTGGCAGGCGCAACCGCTGCCGTCGCGGTCGAGCCGGCCCATGTGGAAACTGAGCTTGGTGCGTAGTCGCCGATCCACAACCAGAAGTTGGAACGTGGAGTGGGATGCCAATGAGACTGGCTTGCGTTTGGCTTGAGCGCCTGCTGACGGACAGCCTGGTCGCCCGCGAACCAGAACTCGCGAAAGAGACGCTGGTGACCGTTGAAGAGCGCCAGGGCGCCATGCTGGTCACTGGCGTATCCGTGCGCGCCGAGGCGATGGGTGTGCGCAAGGGAACTTCGCTTGCCGATGTGAGGGCACTGGCGGCATCCCTGGTTGCGCGGCGAGTGGATCCGAGCGAGGTGGATCAGATGCAGGAGCGTATGGCGAGACTTGCATCCCGCTATGGCCCTTGGGTGTCGCAAGCCTCGGCCTTGCCGAGAGACAAGCTGGTGGTGGATGTGAGTGGTTGCGGTCACCTTTTTGGCGGGGAAGCGGCACTCCTTGAAGATCTGCTCAGGCGTGGTCGGGAGATGGGCGTGAGCCTCAGGGCGGCCATCGCCGACCGGCTCATCGGTGCCATGGCCTTGGCGGAATTTGCGCCCGATGACGCTTTCGTTGCCGAGCCCGGGGGAACTTGGAATGCCATGCAGTCACTGCCGGTGGAAGCCTTGGGCATCGATGAATCCACAGTGCTGGCCTTCGCGCGCTTGGGTCTTCGGCGCATTTCCGACTTGTATTCAATTCCGCCGTCCTCGCTGCGCGCCCGCTTCGGCTCCCAGGTTGTCCAAGCCATTGAAAAGGCGAAGGGCTTGGCACCGGAACCCATTGCCATGCGCCCGCAAACTCCGCCGCCGCGCCTCTCGCTCGAACTCTCCGATCCCGCACGCACACCGGAGGAAGTGGCCCATCATGTGGCGCGCCTCATGTCGGCGCTTTGTGATCGGCTCGCCAATCAGCGACTCGGTGCCGAGCGCATGCTGCTCCGATTCACGGAGCTGCGCGGTGGACGGCCGACCAATCGACATGTGGTGGTTGGGGTGGCATCGCCCATGCGCGATCCCGAACGTTGGCTGGGTCTCATATCCGAACGCCAAGCCGTGTTTGATCCGGCCGAAGGCGTGGAAAAGCTGGAACTTCAAGCCTTGGTGACGCCCTTGGATGGCGAGCAAGTTGACTTGTATGGCAGGAAGCCGGGCGATTCGTTGAGTGCGCTCATCGAAACACTCTCTGCCCGCTTGGGAGAACATCGCGTTGTCAGGTTCATCGAAGCGGACAGTCACCTTCCCGAAGCCCTCTGGCATCGAAAGCCCGCCCTCGAATCGCGCAAATCCGGACGACCTGAGCTGGGAAACAGCCACCGGGCCGGGACACGCAGACCGCTCACCCTCTTTTCGACGCCCGAGGCTATTTTCGTACGGACGAACCCTGAGCCGAGCGAGTTTGGCTGGCGCGGTATGAGCAAGCGCATCCGCCGCGCCACTGGACCGGAACGCATCGTGCCGCCTTGGTGGCAGGGGTCTTCGGCTGCGGACAGGGCGGTGCGCGACTATTGGCGGGTGGAAACGGAGGATGGCGACCGGTTTTGGATCTTTCAAGGACATGCCAACCCCGCCGACTGGTACATACAGGGTCGATTCGCGTGATCAGCGGATCCCCATAGGGTCGCGACAATCATGTACGCCGAACTGGCAACCGCGACAAACTTCTCCTTTCTGCGCGGCGCTTCGCACCCGGAAGAGTTGGTGGAAACCGCGGCCGAGCTCGGTCATTCGGCCATAGGCATCGCTGATCGCAATTCCCTCGCCGGTGTGGTGCGCGCGTACCTCGCCGCAAAGCAGGCGGGCATCAAACTTCTGGTGGGCAGTCACCTGAGCCTGCAAGAAGGTGTCGAGTGCCTTGTGTATCCGAGTAATCGAGCGGCCTATGGTCGCCTTTGCCGTCTGCTTACGCAAGGTAAGTTGGCCGCCGCCAAGGGTGGATGTGTACTCGGCGAAGACGATTTGCTGGCTGCGGGCGAGGACCAGATTCTCATTTACTTGCCTCCGCCGCACCTCGATAGCGAGGCGGCTTCGCAAGTTTCGGCAAGATTGGTGCGCTGGCGGGCGGCCTTTCCATCCAACCTTTATCTGGCGGCCGCCAACCTCATGCTTGGCGACGACCTGCACCGCATCGAACAATGTGACCGCTTGGCGAAGCGCGTCGGGGTGCCGCTGGTGGCCACCAACCAAGTGCTTATGCACCATCCTGAGCGGGCGGCGCTCGCCGATGTGCTGGCGTGCCTGAGGGCCAGGGAGTCCATAGACCGCATGGGTAGGCGGGTGCTCAAGAACACCGAACGTCACCTCAAGCCGGCTTCCGAGATGGGTGTCCTTTTCCGCAATTTTCTTGGCTCCGTTGAGTTGAGCGCGGAGATCGCGGAGCGCGTTCAATTTTCGCTTGATCAGCTTCGGCTGGACTATCCGACCGAGCAGGGTGCCGATGGCGCGCCGGCCATTCAGCGGCTGCGCATCGCAACGGCGCAGGGTCTCAAGAGACGCTACCCGGACGGGGTGCCGCCGAGTGCGCGTGCGCAGGTGGAGCGCGAACTCGATTTGGTCGAGCAACTCGGTGTCGCGCCCTACTTTTTGACGGTCTACGAATTGGTTCGATTCGCACGCTCAAAGGAAATCTTGTGCCAAGGCCGGGGTTCGGCGGCCAATTCGTCCATTTGCTATGCGCTCGGTATTACCGAAGTGGACCCGGAGCGTGCGAAGCTGGTCTTCGAGCGGTTCATTTCGGAAGCGCGCGGCGAGCCTCCGGACATAGACGTGGACTTTGAACACGAACGGCGCGAAGAGGTCATCCAGCACGTCTACGACACCTATGGTCGGCATCGTGCGGCCTTGACGGCGACGGTGATCAGTTATCGATCCAGGCTCGCCTTGCGTGAAACCGGCAAAGCACTTGGTCTGTCCGCGGACACCATGGGCGTACTCGCGGAGCGGGTGTGGGGGTCGCATGGGAAGACCCCAGCGGAAGAAGTGGTGCGCGAACTGGGAATGGACCCCAACTCGCCACGTTTGAAGCGTGCGCTCGAACTCACCTCCGTGTTGATAGGCTTTCCGCGTCACCTCTCGCAGCATCCGGGCGGGTTCGTGATGTGCGAAGGACGGCTCGACGAAATTGTGCCCATAGGCAATGCCGCCATGCCGGAGCGAACCGTCATTGAGTGGGACAAGAGCGATCTCGATGCGCTTGGCATACTTAAGGTGGATGTGCTTGGTCTCGGCATGCTGAGCTGCGTACGCAAGGGATTCGAACTCTTGCGCTCACACAAGGCGCTCAACATGTCGATCGCAAGCATCCCAGAGGATGATCCTGCTGTCTACGACATGCTCTGCGATGCCGACAGCGTCGGCGTGTTTCAGGTCGAGAGCCGCGCGCAGATGTCCTTCTTGCCACGCATGAAGCCGCGCAATTTCTATGATCTGGTGATCGAGGTGGCGATCGTGCGTCCGGGGCCGATCCAGGGCGATATGGTGCATCCTTATCTGCGCAGGAGAAACGGCGAAGAGCCGGTCGCCTATCCAAGCGAGGAATTGCGCGAAGTGCTTGAGCGCACCCTCGGCGTGCCGCTCTTTCAAGAGCAGGCCATGCAACTTGCCATGGTCGGGGCGGGGTTTTCCTCCGCCGAAGCCGATCAGTTGCGGCGCTCAATGGCGGCTTTCCGTCGTCTAGGAAAACTCTCCGCCTTTCGCGAGAGATTCTTGAGCGGAATGTGCCAGCGGGGCTATGAAGAGAGGTTTGCAGAGCGCTGCTGGAAACAGATCGAAGGCTTTGGTGATTACGGGTTTCCAGAGAGCCATGCGGCGAGCTTCGCGCTCCTGGTCTACGCCTCTGCTTGGTTCAAGCGCCACCATCCGGAGGTCTTTGCCTGTGCGCTCTTGAACAGTCAGCCCATGGGCTTTTACGCACCCGCGCAGATTGTCGCCGATGCGCGCAGGCACGGCGTGGAAGTGCGGCCAATCGACGTGAACGCCAGTTCCTGGGACTGCACGCTCGAACCGGCGGCGGGCAACTACTATGCCTTGCGGCTTGGGCTGCGGTTGGTCAAGGGGTTTGGAGAAGGCGATGCGATCGCTATGGTGGCTGCGAGGGGCAATGGCTACGTGTCCGTTGCCGATCTTAAGCGACTCTCAGGCTTGGGTGAACCTGCGGTCAACGCGCTGGCGGACGCATCGGCCTTCGAGTCGGTTGGGTTTGCCCGCCGCGAGGCGGTGTGGGATGCCTTGCAGCCGGAGGTCTCACTCGGCCCCCTGTTCGATACGCCCATGGACGAAGAGGTGGGCGTCCCTGAGTTGCCGAGGCCGACGCTCGGCGAGGACGTATCCATGGATTACAAATCTTCGGGCTTGAGTTTGCGCGCGCATCCCATGCAGCTTTTACGCAAGCAATTGACCGGCTGCGTGCCTGCAGGACGGCTTGGGCAACGATCCGATGGCGATTTCGTCGCCGTTGCCGGCCTCATCATTACGCGGCAGCGTCCTTCGACTGCCAAGGGTGTGATTTTTATTACCTTGGAGGATGAGACCGGCTCCGCCAACCTGGTGGTTTGGGAACATGTGTTTGAGCGCTTCCGCGGCGCTGTGATGACCGGACGACTGCTCAGGGTTTCGGGGCGCCTGCAGATAGAGGGTAAGGTAATTCACCTGGTGGCCTCAAGAATCGAAAACCGCTCCGAACTCTTGGACGAGCTCGGCGAGAGCGATCAAGCAAGCAAGCGCAGCACCATGACCGCCCGCCACCCAAGACAAATCGCCAAACAGATGTTTCCGTCGAGGGATTTTCATTAACGCACCGAATTCTAGCGTCGGCTTGTCATAATATGCGCCTGCGCTTGAGTGATGACGGAAGGAATGGTGCGACTTGATGGAGCCTATCGATAACGGAACTTGTGTCTTTCTCGGATGGGCGGAAATCTCTTGAGGAACTCGCACCTATGAGCGAAATTGACAGCATCGCAAATTTTCGAGACTTTGGCGGTCTTGCGGCGGGCAATGGTCAGCGGGTACAACAAGGTCGGCTGTTTCGGTCAGGGATTTTATGCGACCTTGATAAGCGGGGACAACAGCGTCTTGCCGATCTTGACGTGCGCGTCATCTGTGATATGCGCAGTGAAGAGGAGTGCCGGGTCAATCCCGCGCCCGAGTTCACGCACGCGCCGCGTTACCTCAACTTGCCGATACGGCCCGGAAGGCGGCTGGCGGAACTGCCGATTGGCACTCCAGGTGTCACGCCCGATCAACGCGCCGACAGATTGCAGGTGATCTATGTAGAACTCGCGGAAGACCACGCGCGGGTCTACGCCAAGTACTTTCAGGAAGTGCTTGAATTGGAGACGGGCGCGTCTCTATTGCACTGCACGGCGGGCAAGGATAGGACCGGTTTTGGTGCCGCGATACTCTTGCGCAGCCTCGGCGTATCGGACGCAGACATCATGCAGGACTACTTGCTCACTAATGAGACGCTCGATTTTGGGCGATTCATCGCGCCACGTCTGAAAGCCTACTATGATTTGGATTTCACCCCTCAATTTGCAAAGGAGGTGTCGCAAGCTCGGTCAAGTTTCCTTGAGGCCGCTTTCGAGGCGATTGATAATCGCTGGGGCTCTTTTGATTCATATATCGAACGAGGATTGGGGATGACCGAGGCGCGCCTAGGGCGTTTGCGCGAGCTCTACTTGGATTGACTCCTGCCGGGAGAGAGTCCCGCTACCAGGGATGGACCTCCCCGTTCCACTTGTAGAACTTCCCTGAGTCTTCCTTGGTCATCCCTGCGATGACCGAAATGATGCCCGCAGCGCTCTCATCCGCGGTGATCTCGGCATTGGGCCCGCCCATGTCGGTCTTCACCCATCCAGGATGCATGAGACCCACAGTGATCGGCTCCGCTTTCCAATCGATTGCGAGTATCTGCGTGACCTTGGAAAAGGCCGCCTTGGTCGATGAATAAATGTACATGCCGCCGAAGGGCCAGGTGGATGCGGCCAGTTGACTCGTCACGTTCATGAGCTTGCCGTTGCCGCTCGCAAGCAGGTTGGATTTGAAGGCACGCGCGACCAGCGTCGGACCGATGGTGTTCACGTCGAGCGTGCGGCGCCACTCATCAAGGTCGAGGTCGTCGAGCGACTGCTTCATGCCACCGACGGCACCGGCGTTGTTGATGAGGATGTCTATGGGGCCGTCACCGATGGCAGCGCGGGCGGCCGAAATTGAATCTGGATTGCCGACGTCCATTTCTTGCAACTGCGCCTTGCCTCCGGCAAGTCCTTCGCATGCATCTGGACTACGCACGCAGGCCATAACCTCGTCGCCGGCAGCCACGTATTTCTCGGTGAGCGACTTGCCTATGCCTCTGCCGGCGCCTGTGATGAGAACCTTGGCCATTTCTTCTTCTCCTTCGATTTCAAACGCGGGCACACTAGCACGATTTCCAGCGCTTGACGGCGTGGCGAATTGCATGGAAGTGAACAGCTGAGACATAGGGCCTCCATCATCGCTAGAATGCTCTGGCGCTATGAGGTAAGACTGAACAATGCCTAGATCAGCAGACGTCCTGCGCGTTGCGAATTGCAGTGGGTTTTATGGGGATCGTCTTTCGGCGGCACGCGAAATGGTTCAGGGCGGCCCCATTGATGTGTTGACCGGCGACTATTTGGCTGAACTCACCATGGCCATTTTGCATAACCAGCGACAAGAACGCGGCGAGCACATGGGCTATGTGGGGACCTTTTTGAAGCAGCTTCAAGAAGTGCTCAAACCCTGTATGGAGCGCGGCATCAAGATCGTCACCAATGCCGGTGGATTGAACCCAGCCTCATTGGCGCGCCAGGTGGAGCGCCTCGCTTCGGAGCAAGGCGTGGCGTCCAAAGTTGCCTATATAGATGGCGACGACCTACTGCCGCGACTTGCCGACTTGCAGCAGGCCGGGGAAGCCTTCACCAATATCGACCGAGGCATGGCGCTCTCGGAATCAGACTATGAACCGGTCACGGCCAACGCCTACCTGGGCGGTTGGGGGATCAAGCATGCGCTCGATGCCGGTGCGGACGTGGTGATCTGCCCGCGCGTGACCGATGCGGCAGTGGTCATCGGCCCCGCCGCTTGGAAATTTGGCTGGCAACGAGACGATTTCGATGCGCTCGCCGGCGCACTTGCCGCCGGTCACATCATCGAATGCGGCCCTCAGACCACAGGTGGCAACTATGCCTTCTTTCAGGAAGTGCCGAACTTCAAGCAGGTCGGCTTTCCGATTGCCGAAATCGAGGCCGACGGTAGCTTCACCATCACCAAGCACCCCGATACCGGTGGGCTGGTATCCGTCGGCACGGTCACTGCGCAACTCCTCTACGAAATCCGCGCACCCGCCTACGTGAACCCGGATGTGATCGCACATTTCGATACCTTGAAATTGGAGCAGGTTGGTGAAGACCGCGTGCGCGTGAGCGGCTGTCGCGGGTCGAGCCCGCCGCCCACCCACAAGGTGTGCATCAACGCCTTTGCCGGATACCGAAACAACACCGAACTTTTGCTCACCGGCTTGGATATAGAAAAAAAAGCCGAGATTCTGACCGAAGCGCTGTTCGACTCTCTCGGTGGTCGCGAGCAGTTCGATGAGGCCACGGTGGAAATACGTCGCACCGACAAGCAAGACCCCAACAGCAATGAAGAAGCCATGGCGAGCCTATGCATCGACCTACGCTCGAATGACCCGCAACTCGTCGGGCGACTCTACACGGCCAAAGTCATCGAACTCGCACTTGCCAGCTATCCCGGCTATTGCGGCCGTTCGGTTGTTGGCTCGGGATCACCTGTTCTGGTCCATTGGCCGGCCTTGCTGGACAGTCGCCATCTGGTTGAGCGTGTGCACATGGATGGGAACACCATGGATGTCCCGCCCACCAGCCAGCTTGGGCTGCCCGAAATCGACTGCCAACACCCTCCGGTAGAACTCGCCCCAGCGCCTTCCGGTGCGACGAAGTCCCATCCCTTGGGCAGGCTCTTCGGAACGCGTTCGGGTGACAAGGGCGGATGCGCCAATTTGGGCATCTGGGCGAAGAATGACGACAGCTACTCGTTTCTCTATCACTTCTTGACGGTGGAGCAACTTAAGGCGCTATTGCCGGACATGGCGCAATATCATATCGACCGCTATGAGATGCCGAATCTACGTGCGCTGAATTTCTTCCTTCATGGGGTGCTGCGAGAAGGTGTCTCATCCAATAGCAGGCTTGACGGGCAAGCCAAGTCCCTCGGCGAGTATTTGCGAGCCAAATTGATCGATGTGCCGGTGAGCCTGCTCGACGAGTAAGCGAATTTCATTCTGCGAGGACATCGCGTTTGATGAAGCTTTGCCCTATCTCCGTGAACAGATCAATGCTCGCGCGAAGAGCCGTGGATTGTGGATCCCTCTAAATTGACAGCAGATGCATCTTCAGGAACTCGCCTTTTGTTCCGAGAGAGGAACGGGTGGGGCATTGCGACTCACCCGCTGCTGTGTTGGAGGCCAAACCGATCAGAGCCCGTTCAGGAATTCCTCGCCCGTCTCGCAGTCGATGATCAGTCCGCTCAGTTGCAGCAAGCGTTCGCCGTCGTCGAGCGTGGGTGATCGTTTCGACCACTCCTCCGCAGTCTCGTCCCCGAACTTGCGCACGATCTGCCCGCACAGCAGTCCGCGCTTACTCGCCAAGCCCCGGGCGCGTTCTTCGACGCGTCCTTCGACCCGGCCTTCGACGCGCCCCTCCTCCCGGTGCTCCTCGATTTCCTCCAGTATGCGTTCCGCAATCATGTCCATTTCCTCCGTCAAGGATTCAAACCTGTTCCAGTCGGCGAGCCCGTCACCCCGACATCAAGCAGAAGGGAGCACGAGTCCGCGAAGTAGGTCAACAATCCAGCCTCGCGCGAGGCCCTTCCGGCCAGCGACCGCTCCGCCCGGCAGCACTACGTGCGCGACAAACAATCCAAGTTGACCTGTAAGCCGGGTTCTGTCGGGGACGGTCATTCATCTGGGATGCGCATCGCTGCGCACCTCGTGCGGCCTACCCGGACTCGATGCGGACCACATCAAAGAGCCCCTATTTGGCCTTGCTCCGGGTGGGGTTTACCTAGCCATCGGATGTTGCCATCCGATGCGGTGCGCTCTTACCGCACCCTTTCACCCTTACCAAGCCTTCTAGAAGGCTTGGCGGTCTCCTCTCTGCTGCACTTTCCGTGAACTCACGCTCCCCAGGCGTTACCTGGCACCCTGTCCTCTGGAGCCCGGACTTTCCTCCCCCGCAGGCCCTTGCGGAACCTGCGACAGCGACCGTCCAGTCAACTTGGACTTCAAGTGTAGCTGATTTTGATGTGGCGAGTGCCCGGCGCGGGCGGTGTTTCGGGAGGGCCAGCAAAGCACTGGGCCTGATCCATCCAGCGCTTCGCCGCCTCTCCTTGCACCTTGAGCGAGGTATCGGCAATGTTACGGGTCTGGGTGACGACCTGACAAAACTCGGTGGCTCGGCCCTCTATGAGTCCGCTGCCACTCTGCGGATGCCATTCCCAAGTGTCTCCGGACGGCGCGCTCAACACCACGCGCGGCGCTTCCGCCGGCACCTCTTGTCCACGATTCACAAAGCTCCAGCCAAAGGTGTTCATGCCAAGAAAGGCGATGTTGCGAATACGGTCCTCGTCTTGGCGTTCGACGCCAAGCAGGTCGAAGACGGCTTGACCATGCGCCCAAGTCTCCATTTGCCGCGCCGTGATGGACGATCTCGCGCTCATGTCCGGTCCCGCCCACTTCAGGCGTGCCTTGGGGTCCGCATCATGAAACCGATCGGCGCATTGCCCATAGGTCTGCCGCCAAGTTTCCAGTAATTTGCGCCCGGACTCATCGGCGCAGAATTCGCGCTCCACCTCGGACATGGGGATTCCCTCGCGCATTTGCGCCGAGGCCCGCTCATAGAATTCCACGAAGGCCCCGGTATCTGTCAGTGCGAGAGAGGCCGCCCAGTTCCACATGTGCAGATGGCGCAGGACTTGGTTTGTGCTCCAGTGCTTAAAGAGCGTGGGGTCGGAATAGGCGGGTTCCTTGCATTCCTTGAGAAGCTCGTAGAGCGAGTCGCTCTCGGCGCGAAAGTCCTGCGCTTCGGTGATCAATTCCTGCTGCTTCTTCGCTGAACCCGCCTGCATGGTAACTCAGGCGTCTTGACAGTTTCCATCAGTAGGCGTAGCGTCACGCATGGTGGAGAAAAAAGGCAAATTGTGGTAACTTCGTCATATGAAGTGGAAAGAGGTGTGGTGTTCGGCTTCGCCATGATCCTGATCGGTCGTCTCTGGCAGCGTGTTTGGTCCGCTTACGGACGTTGACGGGTTTGCTTTGCGCGGGAATTGAGCGGGAATCAAAGGACATCTTTGCATCATGTTTCGCGGAAGCCACAATCTCACCATGGATGTGAAGGGTCGCATCATGCTACCGGTGCGGGTGCGCGAATTGGTGCAGGAGATCTCCGGGGGTCAAATGTATGTCACCACCCACAACGAAGACCCCTGCCTACTGATTTATCCGACACCCCAGTATCTGGAAGTCGAGGGAAAGATTCTCACCCTTCCGAATATCGACAGTCCCAGTAATCGAAACCTGCAGCGATTCTTGATCGGCAACGCAAGAGAAGTCGAAATCGATGCCACCGGCCGATTGCTGATTCCCCCCCTGCTGCGCGAGTACCAAAGCCTTGAAAAACAACTCGTGCTCGCGGGTAGCGGCAAGAAACTTGAATTGTGGAACCAAGCGACTTGGATGGAGCGGTTCGATGAGTGGCGGAACGCTCAGCGCAAGAAGAGCGCCAAGCAACTCGAGGCGCTGGAAGAGAAGAATGAGCCGATCGAGTTCAGCCTTTGACCACCAACCGGTGCTGTGCTCCGAAGTGACGGCATCGCTCGCTCCGCGCGCGCGCAATCCGCGCCAGGCCGCGCTGTTTGTCGATGCCACTTATGGACGCGGGGGTCATGCGCGAGCCCTACTTGCCTGTCTCGGACCGCTTGATCGATTGGTGGTGTTGGATCGCGATCCGGCGGCGGTGCGGCATGCACGCGACTGGGCGCGCAGGGAATCGCGTGTGCTGGTGCTGAAAGGGCGTTTCGGAAATATTCGCCATCTTATCGAGGCGCAGGGGCTCGGGCCCATCGATGCGCTGCTTGTCGATCTCGGCGTGTCATCGGCGCAGCTCGACGACCCGTCGCGCGGATTCTCCTTCCGCTTTTCCGGGCCGCTTGATATGCGCATGGACAATGAGTCCGGGGAAACCTTGTCCGCGTGGCTCGACCGGGTGGATCGGGAAGATCTCGCGCAAATCTTGGTCGAATTGGGGGATTTGCCCCGAAGGAGTGCGAACAAGATTGCTGAGGCCATCGCAGCGGCGCGAAAGAGGGCTCTTATTCACACCACTGAAGAATTGGCCGCCTTGGTAAGGCCGCTTGTCGGTCGGCGCAAGCGCCGGTCGCAACTTCGCCGCGACCCGGCGACCGGTGTCTTTCAGGCACTGCGCATGCATATCAACCAAGAGATCGACGAGCTGCGCGCGGTGCTTGATGAAGGCTTTGATCTGCTGCGTGAACGCGGCCGCATGGCCGTGATTGCCTTTCATTCGATTGAAGATCGTATCGTCAAGCTTACATTTAGGCATCTGGTGATGGGTGATCCGGGACTTGCCAAGCTGCCGGTTCGCGGACAGGCGCAACAAGCCCTTTCCATTGTTCGCCGGGCTGTTCCGAGCGCTGAGGAGGTGCAGGCCAACCCGCGCGCGCGCAGCGCGAAGCTGCGAGTCATCGAGAAGCAATCTCTGGAGGTCGCCGCATGAACAAGCAGACTCTCAGGCTTGCGATGCTCTATGGTTTGGTGTGCTTCTTCGCCGTACTTGCGGCAGGTGCCGCCGAACAGACGCGAATGTTGGCCGGGGCGCTTGATGCGGCGTGGGATGAGGGCGATGCCATATTGCACGACTACAGTCGATTGCTCATTGAGCGCGGAGCCCTGCGCAGCTACACCCGCCTTGATGACATCGCCAGCACTCAGCTCGACATGCGCTATCCGACGCAGGTGGAATGGGTGAACGCGCCATGAAGATCCGCTACGCAATCATGGTGGGCTGCTTTGTGCTGGTCGCCTCACTGTTCGTGGGCTTCCAGTTCCACTTGAGTTTCGTGCAGAAGGAGTTTCTCCAAACCGAGGGCGAGAATCGTTCCAATCGCTTCGAGACCGTGGCCGCGCACCGCGGCATCATCTTTGATCGTCACGGAGAACCCTTGGCGATCAGCACCCCCGTGTTCAGGCTGGTCGCGGACCCGACCATTGCCGATTGGAACCAAGCACAGACGAGACGAGTTGCCGATGAGACTGGTCTCGACTACGAAACGCTCACAAAAGAAATGCGCGCCAATAAGTCGGCTGGCAGCAGATATGTGCGTTTGGCTGGGCAATTGGTGCCGGAACAGGCAAAGCGATTGCAAAACGCCAAGATGCCGGGCTTGTTCTTCGAGCGCGAATACAGACGCTTCTATCCGGCCGGGGAGGTGACGGCGCATCTGGTCGGCACCACCAGCAGCGAGAATTTGGGACTTGAAGGCATCGAATATGCCTACGATCCAGCGCTCGCGCAACGTGACGGGAAGCGGCGAGTCCTGCGTAACGAAAAGGGCGAAGTGGTCAAGAACCTCGGCTACCTGGAAATGCCGAGATTCGGCGATGACCTCGTGCTTTCAGTCGATCTGCAATTGCAGTATCACGCGCATGCGGCGCTCGCAGACGCGATCGAGACCACCAAGGCCGAATCCGCGTCGCTGATCATGCTCGATGCCCGCAGCGGAGAGGTGATGGCGTTGGTCAACCAGCCCAGCTTCAATCCTAACGCGCCCTTTTCCGGGCACTTCGCACGCAAGAACCGGGCGGTGGCCGACGGCTACGAACCAGGCTCTACCGTCAAGCCCTTTGTGGCGTTGGCTGCCCTTAGAAATCGCGTGTACCGGCCTGATTCTGTCATTGATACCAGCCCTGGCTACTATCCGGTTGGACGCTTGCTGGTGGAAGACCCACGCGACTACGGTGCGCTCACGCTGACCGGCGTGATTGCGAAATCCAGTCAGGTGGGTATCAGCAAGATCGCATTGCGCCTCCACCAGACGGCGGTGTACGAAATTTTCGAAGCGGTCGGCTTCGGCGTGCCGACCTTGAGCGGTCTGCCGTTCGAGCAACCGGGCCAGTTAAGCCGACAAGGCCTTTCCGATGATGTGATTCGCGCGACGCATGCCTACGGCTACGGCCTTATGGTGACGCCGATGCAACTGGCTTCAGCCTACTTGACCCTGGCCACCGGCGGTATTCAGTTGCGGCCAAGCATCTTCAAATTGGATTCGGATGCGGTTGTGGGCACTCGGATCTTTGCGCAGCGGGAAGTTGCCGAAGTGACCCGTATGCTTGAGGAGGTGGTCACGCCCGCAGGCACCGCTTGGCGGGCTCGGGTGCCGGGATACCGAGTAGCCGGCAAGACCGGGACCATTCGCAAGGTGGTAGAGACCGGCTACGATGAGTCGCGGCACGCGACTTGGTTTGTCGGCATGGTGCCAGCAGTCAATCCGCGATTCGTGCTACTGGTGCTGGTTGATGAGCCGAAAACTAATCAACCGAGCGGTGGTTCGGTTTCTGCGCCGGTGTTCGCGCGCGTCGCCGCGCTCGCCGTCCATCACTTGGGTATTGCGCCGGAGGAACGGGCGTGACCGCTGTGCCGTTGGAACGACTCTTTCCTGGGACTGGAGACCCGGTCACCCAAGTGAGTGGTTTGGCGCTCGATTCTCGACAGGTCATTTCGGGCGATGTCTTCATCGCCCTCAAGGGTGCCTTGAGTGATGGGCATGACTTTGTAGACGAAGCTATTCGCCGCGGCGCCTCGGCTATTGCCTGCGAGCGGCAATTGGCGGAGCAATCGGTGCCCGTGATCACAAGGCCGGGCCTGCGCACAATGGTGGGCGATCTGGCGGCGAGTTTCTATGGCGAGCCCGCCTTGAACCTGCGTATCCTGGCCGTCACCGGAACCAACGGCAAGACTTCGGTGGCTTGGTACGCCGCAAGCCTTTTGAATGGGCTTGGCGAGCCTGCCGCTTGCCATGGAACTATCGGTTGGGGGACGCCGCCGAAGCTGGCGGCCACCAGTCTGACCACGCCCGACCCCATTACCCTGCATGCCAGATTCAACGCGCTGCGTCTCTCTGGTGTGCGCTGGGTCGCGCTTGAGGCGAGTTCACACGCACTCGACCAGCAACGGCTGTCGGCCGTCAATCCCGAGGTCGGGATATTCACCAATCTAAGCCGCGACCATCTTGATTATCACCCGGACATGAACGCCTATCTTGAAGCCAAGGTGCGCCTGTTTCGTATGCCCTCGGTCAAGGTTGCCGTGGTCAATTGCGATGATCCAGCGGCCAAGACCATCGAATCGGCGGTCGCTAGGGGCGTTGAAGTGTGGCGCATCGGACGGAGCAAGCATGCGAACGTGCGATATTCGCTGCGCGATGCCGACCAAGGCACATGCTTGGAAGTCAAGTCGCCTTGGGGTGAATTCCGCACCCACTTGTCCATGATCGGAGAAACGGGTCCCCAGAACTTTTTGACCGCCATGACCAGCCTAGCCGCGCTCGGGTTCGACATGCGCGACATGATCGAGCTCGCTGCGGGTCTGCCGCCGGTGCCGGGAAGAATGCAGGTATTCGATGCGAAGGTGCCGATCATTGTGGATTATGCGCACACGCCGGATGCCATGCAGCACACGCTAGAGTCTTTGCGCAAGCGGTTTCGCCAAGGGGTCATCTGCGTATTCGGTTGCGGAGGTGACCGTGACGCCGGCAAGCGGCTGGAAATGGCTTCGGTGGTGGACAGTTTGGCGGCGGGCGCTTGGGTGACCGACGACAACCCACGCGGAGAATCGGCGAGCGACATCAGATCGGAGATTTGCAGCGGATTCTCTCGTCTCACTCCCAATAACGTGGCGGACCGTTCACGCGCCGCCGAACAAGCCTTCGACTCCGCGAAGGCCGGCCAAGCGCTCTTGCTCGCAGGCAAGGGGCACGAATTCGGCATCGTCCGCTCGGGCCGGGTGACCCCACACAGCGATCTCGATTTGGCGCGAACCCTCAAGGAGCGCGAAGCATGCTGAACTGGCTTGTGGACAGTCTCTTGCAGTTCGATCCCGGATTCGGGGTCTTTCACTACCTGACCGTGCGCACGGTCTTTGCCGCCGTGACGGCACTGCTTGTGAGTCTGCTCCTCGGCGCCGCGGTGATCCGATATCTGCAGCGCCTGCAGATCAAACAGGTGGTGCGCGAAGATGGCCCTCAGAGCCACCTTTCCAAGGCTGGCACGCCCACCATGGGTGGGCTATTGATTCTCGGTGTGTTCGCATTCTCCGCGCTCTTGTGGGCGAAGCTCGAAAACACCTATGTGTGGACGGTGCTGCTCGCGACCTTGGCGTTCGGCTTGATCGGGTTTGTTGACGATTATCTCAAGGTGGTGCGCGGCAATTCGCGTGGATTAAGGGCGAGATACAAGTTCATTGCCCAGTCGGTGAGCGCGCTGGCGATAGGTATCTATTTGTATATGACCGCTTCAGACCCAGCGCACACGGCCCTCTACGTGCCCGTGTTCAAGGAAGTGATGCTCAATCTGGGGCCGGCCTATGTGCTCTTCGCCTACTTTGTGATCGTGGGCAGTAGCAACGCCGTCAACCTCACCGACGGACTCGATGGCTTGGCCATCATGCCCTGCGCCATGATCGTCTCGGCGCTCGGCCTGCTCGCCTATGTGGCCGGTCATTCCGAAATGTCGGCCTACTTCGGTGTGCCGCATATTGAGGGCGCTGGTGAACTGGCGATTGTCTGCGGTGCCCTGGCCGGCGCGGCGCTGGGCTTTCTGTGGTTCAACGCCTACCCCGCCCAGGTGTTCATGGGCGATGTGGGCGCGCTGGCGCTCGGCGCCGCTTTGGGTGTGCTGGCGCTCATCGCCCGGCACGAACTGCTGCTCTTGGTGATGGGAGGCGTATTCGTCTTGGAGACCGTATCGGTCATGGTGCAGGTGGCCTCCTTCCGGCTTACCGGCCGGCGCGTATTTCGCATGGCTCCCTTGCATCATCACTTCGAACTCAAGGGCTGGCCCGAATCGGTGGTCATAGTGCGATTTTGGATCATCAGTCTGGTGCTGGTGCTGGTGGCGCTGTCCACCCTGAAGATACGGTGAAGCGCCTTGGCTGATCGACAGGCAATCATCGGGCTCGGGGTCACCGGCTATTCCCTGCTGCGTTTTCTTGTCCGAGAAGGCGCCACGAATCTTGTGGTGGTGGATACACGAGAACGACCGCCCATGATCGAAACCGCACGCCGCAATTACCCGAACGTCGAATATGTATGCGGCCGATCATCGCGCTTCATGGCGTGGCAAGACGTTACGCGAGTTCAAGTGAGCCCCGGGGTTGCGATGGATTCCTGCCTCTTGGCGACACCCAAGCGTCTAGGCATTGCGATGGATAGCGATATTGGCATCTTCTTGAGAAGGGCGCAGGCGCCGGTATTCGCGGTCACCGGCACCAACGGCAAGAGCACCGTCTGCAGCTTGGCTGCCCATCTCATGCGTTCCGCGGGCGTGAAGGTCGGGCTTGGCGGCAATCTCGGGCATCCAGCGCTCGACCTACTCGAAGAACCCTCCAGCCTGTACCTGCTCGAACTATCCAGTTTTCAATTGGAACGGCTGAGTGGCGAGTCCGTCCACATGGGCGCGATTCTCAATCTGGCGCCTGATCACGCGGACCGCTACGCATCATTCGAGGACTATCGTCAAGCCAAGTTGAGGATCGCCAAGGATGCCGAGATCAGCTTGGAGAATCGCCAAGATCCGCTGACCGCGATCAGCACCGCGCGATTGAGACTGAGTTTCGGGCTCGATGCCCCTAGGGGAGAACGCGACGCAGGCGTGCTGGATAGGGATTGGTTAAGCCTCGGGGCAACAAGAGTCGCTCAGGTTCAGGATCTTCCGCTCGTCGGAAAACATGGGTGTGCGAACGCGCTTGCCGCTTTGGCGCTTTGCGCCGAATCCGGGGCCGATGTTCAACAGGCGGTTCAATACTTGCCGAGCTTCAAGGGTCTCGCGCACCGTGCCGAGTTGGTGGGCGTGCATCGGGGCGTGCGTTGGATTGACGACTCGAAGGCCACCAACCTCGCGGCGGCGCTCGCGGCGGTGGAGAGTCTCAAGGTGGCTTCGGGGGACTCGGGTCTCGTGTGGATTCTCGGCGGCGATGCCAAGGGCGTTGATCTTGCCCCCTTGCATCAGGCGATTGGTCCCGAAGTACGCGCGCTCTGCGTCATGGGCAAGGATGCCGAGCGCTTTCGAGAGGCGGCGGGCGATTCGACAGACATCCTGCGCGCCGAGTCCATGCGGGAAGCCGTGTATCTGTGCGCACAGTTCGCACGCGCCGGAGACACGGTGCTCCTGTCTCCGGCCGCCGCGAGCTTGGATATGTTCGATGACTACCAAGCGCGCGGCAGAGCTTTTGCGCGGGCGGTCGAGGCACTCCACGCATGAGTGCCGAGCTGCGTCAATCTTATCCGCCCGGATTGATATTGCCGGCCTTGTTGCTGGCTCTGATCGGTCTGGTGATGGTGTCGTCGGCTTCCCTTTCCGGCAGTTCCGAATCCCCTTCAACCTTCGCGCTCACCTTTCGCCACGCGGTTTACTTGGCCCTCGCCTTGGTGACCTTCTTGGTGGTCGAGAGGATTTCGCTTGACATTTGGAGACGTCTTTCGCAGCCCCTCATGATCGCGGCCTTGCTGCTTTGCACACTGGTGCTCATTGAAGGCGTGGGCGTAAGCGTCAATGGAGCGAGGCGCTGGATATCCGTGGGCCCGATCTCGTTGCAACCCATTGAACCGGCAAAGTTTGCGCTGGTTGTCTTCCTCGCCGCAGCGCTTGCGAAGGAAGCTGGTCCGCGTGGATTGCGCTTCAAGGCCTATCTTCAGCCGACCATCCTCTTGGGTGCCCTCATGGTGCTCATTTACTTGCAACCGGATTTCGGTTCGATGGTGATCATCTTGCTGGTGGCACTGGCGATGACTTTTCTGGCCGGCATGCGCATGAGTCATTTGCTGGCCGGCGGTGTTGCGATGGTTGCCGGGCTGGCTGTGCTCGCGGTGAAGGCGCCATATCGACTGGAACGCCTGGTGTCCTACTCGGACCCTTGGCAATTCGCGACCACCCAAGGCTATCAGACCGTACAGGCACAAATCGCTTTTGGGCGAGGCGAAGTATTCGGCCTCGGCTTGGGCGATGGGGTGCAGAAGCTCTCCTATCTGCCCGAGGCGCACAACGATTTCATTCTCGCGGTGATTGCCGAAGAGCTCGGCTTCGTTGGCAGCTTGGCGGTGGTGCTGCTGTTCGCTTGGTTGATTACGCACATATTGCAGGTTGGGAAGCGAGCTTGGAGGGAGGATGACTACTTTCCGTCGCTCTTGGCTTGGGGGGCGGGGGTGGCGATAGGCATCCAGGCTTTGATCAATTTTGGCGTGAGCCTTGGCATTCTGCCGACAAAAGGCTTGACGCTGCCGCTGGTGAGCTACGGCGGCAACAGCCTGCTGGTGACTGCGGCCATGCTGGGATTGGTGGCACGGGTCGGGTTGGAGACGGGCGGAAGAGCAGATGGCCGGTAAGTCTGAATCCGCATTGTCGAAGTTGCCGGGCACCCCGCGATTCATGGGTCGGATTCGTCGCGTGCATTTCGTGGGGGTTGGGGGTGCCGGCATGTGCGGCATCGCGGAGGTGCTGACAAGTGAAGGCTACCGCGTGTCCGGTTCGGACCTGACTGAGAGCAAGGTCACTCGCCACTTGGAGCGCATGGGTGTCGAAGTCCGCATTGGACACGACGCGACCTATGTGCGCGATGCGGATGTCTTGGTGGTTTCAGCGGCCGTGCCGCCCACCAATGTCGAAATTCTCGAAGCGCGTGCGCAAGGTATCGCGGTGATTCCGCGAGCCGAAATGCTGGGCGAACTCATGCGTTACCGGGTTGGAATCGCGGTGGCTGGCACGCATGGCAAGACAACGACAACGAGCATGATCGCAGCGATCTTCGAGCAGGCCGGCGCGGATCCGACCTACGTCATAGGCGGCCTGTTGCGCGGTAAGAGCGGTAGCGCCCGCTTTGGCGGCGGCCAGCATTTGATTGCCGAGGCCGACGAGAGCGACGCGTCCTTTCTGCATTTATTGCCGCAGCTCGCGGTGGTGACCAACATCGATCAGGATCACCTTGGTGCCTACGACGGGAAATTCGGCAGCCTTAAGGATGCCTTCATTCGCTTCGCACAGAGGCTGCCTTTTTACGGCGCGCTGCTTGCCTGCGGAGATGACCCTGGCGTGGCCGACATCATTCCGGCGCTGACCCGACCGGTGATCACCTACGGGCTCGCGAAGGGTCGCGACTATCAGGCGACGGACATCAATGCTGACTACCTGAACTGGAAGTTCACCGCACGCCGGCCCGCAGGCCGCCCGTCGCTTGAGGTGGCGGTGTCGCCGCCCGGCCAACACAATGTGCAGAATGCGCTGGCCGCAGTCGCCGTTGCAACCGAACTCGGCGTGTCCGACAAGGCCATTTGCGAGGCGATGGAAGGCTTTCACGGTGTTGGTCGGCGATTTGAGATTCATGCCGACTGCGCGCTCTCCGGTAAACGATGCACGCTGGTCGATGATTATGGGCATCATCCGCGCGAAATCGCCGCGGTGATTGACACTCTGCGCAGCCTATGGCCGGACCGGCGCCTGATCATGGCCTTCCAGCCGCATAGATACTCGCGAACTCGCGATCTGTTTGATGCGTTTGTCGAGGTGCTGGGGCGCGTCGACGTGTTGATTTTGCTCAATACCTATCCGGCCGGAGAGCGGCCCATTCAGGGCGCGGAAAGCAGGGATCTCTTTGAGGCGCTTCGCGCCTCCGGTGCACCTAGACACAAATGCGTGGCGAGAACGCCGGAAGAGGCCCTTGAGGCCCTCGACTGTTTGGTTGCCGAAGACGATGTCTTAGTGATTCAGGGTGCAGGCAATATCAATCGCATCACCGAGCGGGTGGTCGCGCCGAGCCCAAGGGTGAAGGAGCAGGCGCTTTGAAGACTTCAGCAACAGCCGAAAGCGGAAGGATTGGCCTGTTTGCCGCTTTCTGTCTCGCTCTGCTGTTTCTGCTCTTCGAGTTGGGCAGGGCCTACTATGCCGACGGCATCGAGATTAGGGTGGAGGGCAACCTGTCGCCGCAGGAGCGTGAGCAATTGAATGCGCTCCTTGATCCCTATGTGCCTACCAGCCTGTTCATGCTTGATAGCGAAGACTTTGTGCGTGATATAGGCTCGCTCCCTTGGGTGGGTACCGTGGAGGTGCGGCCGGATGGCCTGAACAAGGTGTCCGTCAAGGTGTCGCACAGCTTGAGTCAACGGCTCACCAAGTCGGGGCGCACCCTCGTCAACAAACTGCGCGATCTCGCTCCTGCTGATGGGGTGTCCCTCGCAATCCGCCGCGACGCGCTCGACTTGCGGGCTCTGGACCAACGGCCGCCTGACCGCGAGTTCGTGTTCTTTGCCTTTGATGTCATGCTGGAAGAAATGGGATTACAGCTTGAAGAGGTTGCACTCGACCCCTCCGGGCACCTTGAGCTGCGCCTTGAAGACGGCAAGACCCTGGTACTCGGCGCTAGCGAGCCGATTGCTCGATTGCAGAGATTCGACCACATCTATCAATCGGCGCTCAAGTACGACTGGCCCAAGGTAGAGCGGGTGGACACGCGCTATGGGGATGGGGCATCCGTTCGCTGGACACAGGCGAATCTAGTGGCCGGAAACTTGGCTTCCGTGTCCGAGGTGAGGGTGAAATGACAGTGATCACGAGCCTCGATATCGGCACGCACAAGATTGTCGCCATCATGGGCAGGCTGCGGCCCGATGGTGAAGTCGAAATCGTGGGTGTCGGGCATCACGATTCAACCGGACTACGGCGAGGCGAAGTGATTGACATAGATGCTACCGTTGAGGCTATTCGCTCCGCCATTCGCGGTGTCGAGTACTCAGCCGGTGTCGACAGCGACTCGGTGGGGAGCGTGACGGTTGGTATTGCCGGCAACCATGTTCGTTCCGGCCATGCGGACGGCAAGGTGAAGATCACCGCCAAAGAGGTGAGCCCTCAAGACGTGGAAGCGGTCATTGATACCGCGAGTGCCATCGACATAGGCTTGGCGGAGCGGATGCTGCATGTCCTGCCACGCAGCTTTACCGTCGACCGGGCCACGGGGGTCACACATCCGATTGGCATGTGCGGAAAGCAGCTTGGGGTTGGGTTGCTGCTGGTCACTTGTGCAGACTCCGCCGCACGCAACATAGAGAAGTGCGTGCGCAGTTGCGGGATGAAGGTGGATTCGCTGGTCTTGGAACAGATCGCCTCGAGTCGCGCTGTGCTCGACGAAGATGAGAAGACGCTCGGTGTATGTGTCGTGGATGTCGGAGGCGGCACCACTGACATAGCCGTCTACTTGGACGGTGCGCTTGAGTATGTGGGCGTGATCCCAATCGCGGGCGATCAGGTGACCCGCGATATTGCGCATGCCCTGCGAACGCCCTTGCGTGTCGCCGAGAGCATCAAGGAACGCTACGGCTCGGCTGTGGCGCGCGACGTGCATCCGGATGAAACCGTCTACGTGGAAGGCGTGGGTGGACGGATAGGAGGCGAGATCCAACGCCAGTTGCTTGCCGAGGTCGTACAAGCCCGCTATCAGGAACTCTTCGCGCTCGTCAGGGAGCAGCTTGCGGGCGAAGGGCTGCTCGGCAGCTTGAGTGCGGGCCTCGTACTCACCGGAGGTTCGGCCAGCATGGAGGGCTGCATAAAGCTTGCCGAGAGCCATTTCGAACTGGCCGTGCGCAGGGGTATCCCGACACAGAAATACGGCGTTCGAACCATGATGCAGGACCCGAAGTTCTCTACCGGCGTTGGACTCTTGTTGCACCGCGCCGACGCCATACGTGCCCAACAAATGCAAATGGGCAGCAAACGCACTTTCTTCTCGCGCGTCGCACGGCTGTTGCAGCCTGCGGCGCAAAAAACCGCTGTTTTGGAAGGCTATTAGCCATCACTCACCACAAGGAGTTACGCTCATGTCACACATATTCGTTGTAGAAGATCCCGCACCACAGAAGGCACTCATCAAGGTGATGGGTGTTGGCGGCGGCGGCGGTAACGCCATCAATCACATGCAGGCACGAGGCGTGTCCGATGTCAGTTTTCTGGCCTTAAACACCGATGTTGGGCATCTTGGGACGCTGCAAGTGCCAACGCTCGGTCTTGGTTTGCAGCGCGAGAGTGGACTAGGAGCGGGCGCGAACCCGGAGGTGGGCAAGAACGCCGCCGAAGAATCCGCGCCCGATATCGAATCTCATCTCGCGCAGGTTGACATGCTGTTCATTGCCGCTGGCATGGGCGGTGGCACGGGTACCGGCGCGGCGCCCGTCGTGGCTAGGCTGGCGCGCGACCGAGGTATTCTCACCGTCGCGGTGGTGACCAAGCCGTTCGGTTGGGAATTACCGACCAGACGAAAGATCGCCGAGGATGGCATCGAAAAGCTGGCCACCCAAGTCGATTCAATCATCACCATCAGCAATGACAAGCTGAGCGAGGCGCACAGCGATCAACGCATGGAGGATGCCTTCGCCCGCGCGGATGACGTGCTCTGCACTGCCGTGGGCGGCATTTCGGATCTCGTGATGAAGACCGGTAGAATCAACGTGGATTTCGCCGACTTGTGTCGCATCATGCGCGGCAGCGGCAAAGCGCTTATAGGTGTCGGCGAAGCCAAGGATACGAATCGCGCCAAGGATGCCGTCGTTTCCGCCATGTCCAGTCCGCTTCTTGAGAATGTGGATATGAAAGGCGCAACGGGCATTCTCGTGAACGTGACTTCTGGGAGGGATCTCACCTTGCAAGAATTTGGTCACATCAACAACGCTGTCGGAGAAATCGCCTGCGAGTCGGCGCAGATGATCGGAGGATGGGTCGTGGATGAAGAGATGGAGGGGTCCGTGCGCGTCACTATCGTCGTCACCGTGCCGAGCCCGGAAAGCGAGTACCAGCCGGAAGTCGACAACTTGCCTCGGGATAGCAAGGGCGGTCGCGACTATTCGAAACTCGAGCGCCCCATCACGGCACGCGCACCCATCAATTTGGCGCGCAATTCGGCAATGGCATCGCGAGCACCCGCGAGAACCGCCGCGGCCGGCCCAGCCCCACAAGAGCAACAATGGACCGACGTGAGAGCCTTCCTTAGCCGCTAACACCAGACGATTTCACCATCCATCGCTCTATCTCGGAAAAGTCGCTGATTTGCTTCAATCGTGGCAATATGTCGGGTTCGACATATTGGAGTCTCGTTGCCACCGAAGAATTATCGGCGAGAAGCGTGAGGATTCGGCCGTCATGACCGGCAATACGGCATCTTTGAGCGATGTTGGCAGGCAGGAATGCCCGCAATTGTTCTGTCAGGTATTCGAGTCGCCGTGCCTCGCTGAGCAATTGCTGAACCTGGCTTGAGGTGCGGCTTTTTGGTGTGAGGAGCGAGTCTATGGATCGAGTGGCCAAGAAAGAACTGCCAAGACTGCTGAAGGAACCAGTGTACATCCTGCTGGTGAACGAGTCGGACGGACGGCGCTTCTCATTGCGCGTGACCCCCAAGGCCATACAGCTCACCTTGCTGTTATTGGTAGCTGTTGTGGTGGCCTTTGTGATGGCGCTCAACACCATCGGTGTTCATTACGATGGTCCAGTGGCAAGTGCCTCAAAGTTGGATAATTGGGAATCACGCATCCAAAATCAACGCGCCGCGCTCGATATCCTGCGCAGAGAGTCCTATTACGAAATCGAAGGTGTCGCGTTGCGGATACAAGAGTTGCAGGCCGGACTCGAGAACCTTGACTCCATGGGTCAGCGCGTATTCGAAGAGGCGGGGATCGCGGCGGAGGATTTCGATATACGTCGATCAAGGATCGGAGGTATCGGTGGATTGCCGCCGACTGATGGCACCATCCCCCCGATTGATTCGCAAGAAATAGAAGCAACCGTAGGATCCATGGAAGAGATGGATGAGCTCTTGAGGGTCAGAGAACGACAATTGCAGGTGTTGCGATCACTGGTGCTGGGCGCCAAATCAGAGAATCCATTGGACAAGATTGGCGGGCGGCCAGTCACCAAGGGATGGATCTCCTCGGGCTATGGCAAAAGGGACGATCCGATCACCGGGGCGCCGAGCTTTCACGCCGGTATGGACTTCGGTGCCAGGTACGGTGCGGACATAGTCGCCACCGGGTTTGGCGTGGTAACGCACGCTGGTCGGCATAGGGCCTATGGAAACTACGTGGAGATTTCCCATGGCCGCGGCCTCACCACCCTCTACGCACATGCTGGGAGCATTGACGTTTCGCCGGGAGACGTGGTTGAGAAGGGTCAAGTTATAGGCAAGGTTGGGGACACGGGCCGCACAACCGGTCCGCATGTGCACTATGAAGTCATTCGGGATGGCAAGCGTCTGAACCCTTGGAAATTCATCAACGCTTCGTAGTGCTGTAGGGTGCGAGGATGAAGGGTGTGTTACGTGGCCTGATTGGCTCCAAGAACGAGCGGGAGCTGAAGCGCATGCGCGCGATTTCCGTGCGCATTTCGGAATTCGAGAGCGCCATGCAGGCGCTTTCCGATGAACAACTCGCCGAAGTGGGGCCGGGGCTGCGGGATAGGGTGGCGAAGGGGGAAACGCTCGATCAGGTGCTGCCCGAGTGTTTCGCGGCCGTGCGTGAATCCGCCAAACGTTTCCGCGCCATGCGCCACTTTGATGTGCAACTGCTTGGCGGCATCGCGCTGCACGAGGGTCGGATCGCCGAGATGCGCACCGGAGAAGGCAAGACGCTGGTGGCAACCCTGCCCGCCGCATTGAATGCGCTAGCGGGCAAAAACGTGCACATCGTCACGGTCAACGACTATCTCGCGCGCCGCGATGCCGAATGGATGGCACCCATCTATCGTGGTGTCGGCCTCAGCGTCGGCGTGATCCAGTCCGGCCAACCAGGGCTCGAAAAGCGCGCCGCCTACGCCTCGGACGTCACCTACGGTACCAACAACGAATTCGGGTTCGATTACCTGCGCGACAACATGGCGTTTTCCGCCGGCGAGCGGGTGCAAAGAGGCTTGAGCTACGCGATTGTTGATGAGGTGGACTCCATTCTCATTGATGAGGCGCGCACTCCCTTGATTATTTCGGGGCCCGCCGAACGCAGCACCGAGCTTTATGTGCGCATGAACGAGATTGCACCCAGGCTCAAGCGGCAAGTCGGCGGCACGTCCGATGACGACGAACTCATTGAGGAAGGTGATTTCCTCATTGATGAGAAGAATCGCCAAGTTGAACTCACCGAGCGCGGTCATACCTTGGTGGAGCAACGATTGCGGAAGCTCGGCCTGCTGCAGCAAGACGACAGCCTCTACTCGGCGCACAACCTCGCGCTTCTTCACCATGTGCACACCGCCCTCAAAGCGCATGTGCTCTTTAAGCGGGATGTTGAATACATCGTACAGAACGGATCGATCGTGATCGTCGATGAACACACCGGCAGAACCATGCAGGGTCGGCGCTGGTCGGACGGCATACATCAGGCCATCGAGGCCAAAGAAGGCGTGGCGATTCAGCAGGAGAGCCAAACCCTCGCCTCCACCACCTTCCAGAATTACTTCCGGCTGTTCGACAAGCTTGCGGGCATGACCGGCACGGCCGACACCGAAGCCTTCGAGTTCAAACAGATCTACGGTCTCGACGTGGTGGTCATTCCAACCCACATGCCGATGATTCGCGATGACCGGCATGATCTGGTCTTTTGTACCACCGACGAGAAATACGATGCCATCATTGAGGACATATTGGATTGCCGCGAACGTGGCCAGCCCGCCCTAGTAGGCACGGTATCCGTCGAATCTTCGGAGCGCCTTTCACGCGAACTGAATAAGCGCAAGATTCCGCACAAGGTGCTGAACGCCAAGCACCATGAGCGCGAAGCAGAGGTAATCGCGCAAGCCGGTCGCAAGGGAGCGGTGACCATCGCCACCAACATGGCGGGCCGCGGCACCGACATTGTCTTGGGCGGCAATCCGCTCGTGCTCTATGAGGGCGAGGGCATGAGCGAGCAGGAGCGTGAGCTTGGCCGGATCGCTTGGCAGCAGGAGCACAACGAGATTCTCGAGGTCGGCGGACTGCACATCATAGGCACTGAGCGGCACGAATCGCGCCGTATTGACAATCAGCTTAGGGGTCGATCCGGAAGGCAAGGCGACCCGGGTTCTTCGGCCTTCTATCTCTCGCTCGAAGACAATTTGATGCGCATATTCCTCTCGCCACGAATGAAAGATATGTTCATCTCGCTCGCTGGCGAGAGTGGTGAGGCCATTTCGCACCGGTCGCTCGACAAGTCCATCGAACGCGCGCAGCGCAAAGTTGAAGGGCATAACTTCGATGTGCGAAAGAATCTCTTGGAATTCGATGACGTCGCCAATGACCAACGCCAAGTCATCTACTCGCAGCGCAACGAACTCATGGAATCCGACAGCATCACCGAGACAGTCGATGTGGTGAGGGAGGAAGTCGTTGAGAACCTGGTGCTCGGCTACGTGCCTGCGGAGAGCATCGAGGAACAGTGGGACATTGAAGGCCTGCAGCAGGCGCTGCGCACCGAACTTGCGGATGCCTCGCCGGTTGCCGATTGGGTGCGTCAAGACAAGGCGCTCACTTCCGAGACCATCGTGGAGCGCATCAAGGAGAGCGCCGATGAGGGCTACGCACGAAGAAAAGGCGATTGGAGGGATGTGGGGGTGGATCCCGATCTTGTCGAGAAGCAGATCATGCTGCAGGTGCTCGACCAGCGTTGGAAAGAGCATCTCGCGAACATGGATTATCTTCGCCAAGGCATCCATCTGCGCGCCTATGCGCAAAAGCAGCCGAAACAGGAATACAAGCGGGAGTCCTTCGAACTCTTCTCGGAGCTCTTGGAGAACATCAAGTTTGACTTTGTGCGGCTCGTGACGAGACTCAAGATAGAGCCGCGCGAGGATATTGAAGCGCGCGAACGGGAACGGCGCAGTACCGCGAGCGCATCCATGCGCTACTCGCATGACGAGGCGGACAAGAGTGCCGAAAGGAAGCCGGCCCGAACGCCCATTGCGCCGCGCAAGGAGCGCTCCAACGTGACGAGTTTCGCTCGCGCCGAACGCAAGATTGGACGCAATGAGCCCTGCCCATGTGGCTCCGGGCGCAAGTACAAGCACTGTCACGGGATGGCGGGAAGCACCGAACAGCGCGCATCATGAACGGCGTGGCTGGTGTGCGGCTCGGCACGGGCCGTGGGGGCATTTCCGCATCCAAAGTCTATGAGGGTCGCGATGATGTGCTGGTGATGGCGATTGATCCAGGCGCGTCGGTCGCTGGCGTATTCACCCAGAATGGATTTCGTGCGCCTCCCGTCTACATGGCGGAAGAGCGGCTTGCTGCGGGTGAGGTTCGTGCGCTGCTGGTCAATACGGGCAATGCCAACGCGGCCACGGGCAAAGAAGGCTTTGCACGCGCCCATACCTGCTGCCGCATGCTGGCCGAGAAGCTTGAGATCGATGCCGACTCGGTGCTGCCGTTTTCCACCGGCGTGATTGGTGAACAATTGCCGCTTGAAGCCATGAGGGTCGGTATTGGCAAGGCCACTGAAGTGCTCGCCCTGGATGCGTGGCCGCAGGCTGCTGAGGCAATCATGACCACCGACACAATCCCGAAGCTTCAGGTCAGAGACTTGGAGATCGGTGGACGCAAGGTTTCCATCCGCGGAATCGCCAAGGGCGCAGGCATGATTGCGCCAAACATGGCGACCATGCTTGCGTTTGTTGCGACTGATGCCGGCATCGAGCGGGGACTGCTAGCCGAACGGCTTTCTCGGTTTACGGAGGAATCGTTTAATCGCGTGACGGTGGATGGAGATACTTCCACCAACGATGCCTGCATCCTAGTGGCGACCGGTGCGTCTGGGGTGCGCGCGGATGAGGAGTCGGAAGGTTTCTGGAGTGCGCTCCGAGACCTCATGAACGAACTCGCGAGTGCCTTGATAGAGGATGCCGAGGGCGGCAACAAGACCGTTCGCGTGCTGGTGGAGGGCGGGCGATCAAGCGATGAGTGTCGGCGGGTGGCGAGAAGCGTCGCCGAATCGCCCTTGGTGAAGACGGCCATATTCGCCGAGGATGCCAACTGGGGTCGTATCTGCATGGCAATCGGCAATGCGGGCCTTGAAGACTTCGACCAATCGCTGGTGGATGTGTATATCGGTGAATTGCCGGTCATGAAAGGAGGCCTGGCCAGCCCCGACTACGACGAACAAGCGGCGAGCCTCGTGATGCGTGAAGCCACATACGGCTTACGAATTGCCTTGGGGCGCGGCTCGGCAAGAGGCGAGATGCTCACGAGTGACCTCTCGCACGAATATGTCAAAATAAACGCCGACTACAGAACTTGAATAAGCGACCCCTTGTCGCCCGTGCCGGAATAGCTCAGTCGGTAGAGCGACTGATTCGTAATCAGTAGGCCGGCGGTTCGATTCCGCCTTCCGGCACCAAGAGTCTCAATGACTTGCGGGAAAAGTCCAGCTCACCTCTTCGATCATGTCAATCATGGGTCAAAAATGGGATGGATGCTTGATCGCGTTCAAATCAGCAAAATGTGAGCTTGTGGCGACCGCATCTGGCAGAAAACCCGCATAGGCAATTGTGATCGTTGATGGTGTAACATCGGAACTGAACAAATTGTTCAATAAACGAAAGGCACATTAGTCATGATTGATACCTTGATGGCGACGATGGAGTTGGACGAGGCGCAGCTTGAAAGCAGCACCCAGATATTCAAGTCGTATGAACAGGCGGCAGATGCTGCTTCCAAGGTACATTGCGGAGATGGGTTCGTGACAAAGGTACAGCGGTCGCGCTATGGAAAGGGCTTTGTGATTCGAAAGGTGCCAGTCACCGCGCTCTTGCACGGAGGTTTCAGTCGGGCGCTGTTTCGTCCTCTAAAGTATGAGGATTTATGAACAATCATCAAGATCCAGCTGGAGAGATTGAAGAGAGTCCAAACGCGCCCGTTCGGGTGTTATCTGAACGGGGTGTGGAGAGGATTCTCGACATTGAGGAGCGGCGTATTGACCGCGACAACCGCCAGACTGCCCTTCAAGAGAAGGGACTTGAACTCAACGATGCGCAGGATCAGCGCCAGGCCGAATTTCACACCGAACGAATCCGACTCGAAGATGCTGCGGACAAGCGTCGTATTGATTTGGCCGCAAAAGTGCTTGGATATGGCGGCGGCGGTTTGGTCCTGGTGCTAGCATTGTTTTTCTACATGATGTTTTGGGGATCTGAATCCCAGGCACAAATCGCGATCATGGTGTTTCGGTTGATCGCGGTCGCAGTGGGAGGCTGGGGTGTGATCTCTGGACTCACGAGATTGTTCAAGTCACTTATTTCTTCTCAAGGCTGACGACACCCTTTGGGGGATCCCCAGACAACATCCTCAAGTGTGCTCAGAATTGCATGATTCACTGAAGTGCATCTCCCCTGAATCTCTAGGCCACACGGTATATCCCGAAGTCCTTGATGTGGTCAAGGCATTGAAAGGCAAGCTCCCTTCGGGCTTCCCATTGCGCCTCTTCGCCGCCGCCCTCCGCAATGGCGGTTTGCGCGATGCTTCCAACCGTGAGGAGCTCATGGCGCTGTAAGGCGCTCTTGTACCTACCGAGCGTGCGTTCATCGCAAGGAGAGAAATCTGAACTTGGCAGACTCTCATTTGGCATCACCGATGCACGTGCGCCGATAAAATGCTCCGAGATTCGCATGCCGCCCTCAATGGCCTCTCTGAGCGATACATCCTGCGGAATGTGGCCTGAGACTTCCATGCCGTGCTTGTTTCCCGCCGCAGGCACGGCTTGGAAACCATCTGGGGTAAGCCGCGTGAGATCCGGACAATGGCCTTGAGGTTGCAAGACACATGATGCGCGACCAGTCCGAGCACGGGCAGACCTAATCCAGATACCATAGCTTCCGACGGTGTTAATTCCTCTTGGATTCCTTTTGAAGATGTTGACCTTTAACGCGATTGATGTGGAAACAGCCAATGCTGACCGAGCGAGCATATGTCAGATAGGCATCGTTCATGTGGCGGAGGGTGAGATCGTTGACCAATGGAAAACGCTAGTGAATCCAGAGGATTGGTTCGACGCGATGAATGTTTCTATTCATGGAATCGATGAAGCTGATGTGGAACATAGCCCGACAATGCCACAAATTCGTAACGAACTACGCAGGCGATTGCGAGGTTCAATTCTCGTAAGCCATACATCTTTTGACAGGACCGCCTTTGAGCGGGCCATGAGAAAGTACGATTTAGAACAGCTACAGGTTAGGTGGTTAGACAGTGCAAAAGTAGTTCGTCGAGCTTGGCCCGACTCATATGCTACGCGGGGCTATGGGTTAGCAAGCGTCGCTCATGATCTTGAAATTACATTTGAGCATCATGATGCTCTTGAAGATGCGCGGGCTGTAGCTGAAATCGTACTTCGCGCTTGTAGAGCGACTGATTCAGATATTGAAGACTTGCTGAGACGAGTCGAATTGCCGATTTCCTCTCAAGGGCTGATAGCGAGGAGAACTAAAGCAAAGGCTCTACCGGCAAGTCGCGAACCGAATGAGCATGGGCCGCTATTTGAAGAAAACGAAGTGTGCCTATTCACAGGCCAACTAAGTATCGAGCGCAGCAGAGCGGCGGATGTAGCGGCCTATGCAGGCTGTCGCGTGGTGAATCATGCAAGCAATAGAGTTACACGACTGATCGTGGGAAAACAAGATGCGATTAGATTGAAAGGGTACGATAAGAGTAGCAAGCACAGATCGATTGAAAAGCTGATTGCCAACGGAGCCGATATCGAGATTTGCTCGGAGGAGGACTGGATAGCGGTTCTGAAAATCGCTTTCCCCGAAGAAGATCTCGCTCAGCGACTCAATGAACTCGATACACACATGGCCCCGTTGAAGGCGCGATTAGAAGAACGAAAAAATCGCCGCCGAGTTACTCATGTAAAGCGACGTTTGCTTCATTCGGCCCTTAGTAACCTTAAGAAAGGGTGGTGCAAGGGAGCAATGGCACGAGATGAGAATGGGCACCCCGTGGAAAAACGAAGCAAGAATGCCAGTTCGTGGTCTCTTGATGGAGCGATCTTAAGCGGTGATGTTTCATCGGAGGGCGATGGTGAAACAGTTTCACGCGGCATCATGGAGGCTAATAGGGCGGTTGCAGAAGTACTTCTTCAACTTGGTAAATTGACCTCGACGGAGAATGACTCCTTGGCCTCCGTCAATGATCACAAACTCAGCAGCCAACACGAAGCAGTTTCAGTATTGAAGAGTGCTGTTCAGCAAGTGAGGCTGGAGCGATTGGAAGTCGAAAGAGAATTGTCTCAGGCTGAGAACGAACATAGATCAAAGGGAAAACAGCGGGGCGTTTCGTCAACAATGGTTGAATTGTTTGACCGACTATAGATCGATAACGTTCTTATTAAGTAGTTCGCCGTGCTACTGACATCGACATAGAAGCTTTTGGCACTTTAACCCTGCATTTGGCGAACGTTTTGTTGCTGGCTTCGAATTCCCGGGGTCGTTTGAGAGCGGGAAATTCGGTGGATCTTGGAGTCCAAAAGGCAATTACCTGGCTGGACGGCATAGGGTTGGACGGCTGGAAAATCGACTTTCATTTGGATGATTGCGGGGACACACAAGCGATGCCTAAAGGCATTGCCGTAGACCTTCGATGAGGATGATCTTGAGGCAGTGCCTCAGGTACGGATTATCTTGTAGGCGGACCTATTGGTCGAGCGTTTTGTAGGCGTGGGTGAGATAGCTTCCAGCGTCCGCTACTTGGATGCTATACCTCCTGGCAGTCACGACTTTTCTGGAATAGCTGGATATGTCGGCAGCAACGAGCAGGTTTAGCCTTTTAGTCACCCTCGCAACAGGAATGTGACCAATGCTCTTGGCTATCATCTGCATTTCTTCGCGCGGGAGCATCTCCCCGCCGGAGCCAGTAAAACACACCCTCGTTTCCTTCGCCTAGTTAATTGAAATGTTGGGACTGCTTTCATCCGGTACGATAACGTTGGTTAGATCAAGGGTTTGGCCAAGGGTGTGCAAATAGAGGCTTTCCTGCCGTGAGATATGTCCGTCCCTGCCTGATGCGCTTCGAGAGCGTTCGTAGATTGTCAGATGTTGCGCCACCCGATCTGCGCTAGTAAGCCCTAGCGTGTCCGCCAGTTCGTTGAGGACACCCCACTCCGCAGTGGATATTTGATTGTCGTCTAGTGCAGCATTGACCGCATAGCGGTAGTGTAGGCGTGGTTCCTTCCAAGGGGATCTGGCAACCCTATCGATGGGCGGGCCTCCGAGCGCCTCTCGACGCAATGTCCTGATCACTACATCTTGTCCATCCGCGCTGCATTGGGCGACGACGCAGTCTCCAAGGACGCGGGGGCCTTCACGTTTTGTGATCGCCTTGTAAAGGGCGACCGTGGCCCTGACGTCTGACAAGGCCCTGTGGTGGTGTTGAATCGTTATGTTGTAACTCGCGCAGGCGTCTTTGAGCGCCATTCGACCCATTGAGCTGAATGTGCAGAACGGGACCCCCTTATCAAATGGCATCTTGTCCCTCTTGAATTCGTTATCCAGCATGCGGGTGTCAAAGCTGGCGTTGTGGGCGAGGAGGATGGAGCCGTTGATTCGTTTTGCGATCGCGGGGGCGATTTCAGAAAACGTTGGAGCCGCCTCAAGGTGGGAAGCCGTCAGCCCATGTATTTCTGAGACTGAGCCGGGGATATCCCTAAGCGGGTTAACCAATGTGTCGTACTCCTCGGCCACCTCAGGCCATTCTGATGACTGAAGACGAATGGTGCCGCTTAGCATACGAGAGCGAGGAAGTCCGACTAGTCACCAAGGAAGAAAACGCGACCAGAGACGTGAGTCGAGAAATCCAGATAGACTTTGAGCGTGGATTCTTCAAGAACACTAGGTCCATTGGATACAGCTATCGCAGAGCAGAAGAGGGCGGGTTTCTCGTATCCGTTGCCAGTAAAGAACTGGGCCTGATAGAGGGCGGCATTAGTTGTCTTCAAGGAGCATTGACATGGTTTCTCTGTACTTTGGAAATGTGACATTGATCTTCTTCTCGATATCGTCCCAGTTGACGGCAACGCGCATCAGTGCTAGGACGCCCGCAATGTGTGGGACTTTCTTTTGAGAATCTCTTGGAATTCGATGACGTCGCCAATGACCAACGCCAAGTCATCTACTCGCAGCGCAACGAACTCATGGAATCCGACAGCATCACCGAGACAGTCGATGTGGTGAGGGAGGAAGTCGTTGAGAACCTGGTGCTCGGCTACGTGCCTGCGGAGAGCATCGAGGAACAGTGGGACATTGAAGGCCTGCAGCAGGCGCTGCGCACCGAACTTGCGGATGCCTCGCCGGTTGCCGATTGGGTGCGTCAAGACAAGGCGCTCACTTCCGAGACCATCGTGGAGCGCATCAAGGAGAGCGCCGATGAGGGCTACGCACGAAGAAAAGGCGATTGGAGGGATGTGGGGGTGGATCCCGATCTTGTCGAGAAGCAGATCATGCTGCAGGTGCTCGACCAGCGTTGGAAAGAGCATCTCGCGAACATGGATTATCTTCGCCAAGGCATCCATCTGCGCGCCTATGCGCAAAAGCAGCCGAAACAGGAATACAAGCGGGAGTCCTTCGAACTCTTCTCGGAGCTCTTGGAGAACATCAAGTTTGACTTTGTGCGGCTCGTGACGAGACTCAAGATAGAGCCGCGCGAGGATATTGAAGCGCGCGAACGGGAACGGCGCAGTACCGCGAGCGCATCCATGCGCTACTCGCATGACGAGGCGGACAAGAGTGCCGAAAGGAAGCCGGCCCGAACGCCCATTGCGCCGCGCAAGGAGCGCTCCAACGTGACGAGTTTCGCTCGCGCCGAACGCAAGATTGGACGCAATGAGCCCTGCCCATGTGGCTCCGGGCGCAAGTACAAGCACTGTCACGGGATGGCGGGAAGCACCGAACAGCGCGCATCATGAACGGCGTGGCTGGTGTGCGGCTCGGCACGGGCCGTGGGGGCATTTCCGCATCCAAAGTCTATGAGGGTCGCGATGATGTGCTGGTGATGGCGATTGATCCAGGCGCGTCGGTCGCTGGCGTATTCACCCAGAATGGATTTCGTGCGCCTCCCGTCTACATGGCGGAAGAGCGGCTTGCTGCGGGTGAGGTTCGTGCGCTGCTGGTCAATACGGGCAATGCCAACGCGGCCACGGGCAAAGAAGGCTTTGCACGCGCCCATACCTGCTGCCGCATGCTGGCCGAGAAGCTTGAGATCGATGCCGACTCGGTGCTGCCGTTTTCCACCGGCGTGATTGGTGAACAATTGCCGCTTGAAGCCATGAGGGTCGGTATTGGCAAGGCCACTGAAGTGCTCGCCCTGGATGCGTGGCCGCAGGCTGCTGAGGCAATCATGACCACCGACACAATCCCGAAGCTTCAGGTCAGAGACTTGGAGATCGGTGGACGCAAGGTTTCCATCCGCGGAATCGCCAAGGGCGCAGGCATGATTGCGCCAAACATGGCGACCATGCTTGCGTTTGTTGCGACTGATGCCGGCATCGAGCGGGGACTGCTAGCCGAACGGCTTTCTCGGTTTACGGAGGAATCGTTTAATCGCGTGACGGTGGATGGAGATACTTCCACCAACGATGCCTGCATCCTAGTGGCGACCGGTGCGTCTGGGGTGCGCGCGGATGAGGAGTCGGAAGGTTTCTGGAGTGCGCTCCGAGACCTCATGAACGAACTCGCGAGTGCCTTGATAGAGGATGCCGAGGGCGGCAACAAGACCGTTCGCGTGCTGGTGGAGGGCGGGCGATCAAGCGATGAGTGTCGGCGGGTGGCGAGAAGCGTCGCCGAATCGCCCTTGGTGAAGACGGCCATATTCGCCGAGGATGCCAACTGGGGTCGTATCTGCATGGCAATCGGCAATGCGGGCCTTGAAGACTTCGACCAATCGCTGGTGGATGTGTATATCGGTGAATTGCCGGTCATGAAAGGAGGCCTGGCCAGCCCCGACTACGACGAACAAGCGGCGAGCCTCGTGATGCGTGAAGCCACATACGGCTTACGAATTGCCTTGGGGCGCGGCTCGGCAAGAGGCGAGATGCTCACGAGTGACCTCTCGCACGAATATGTCAAAATAAACGCCGACTACAGAACTTGAATAAGCGACCCCTTGTCGCCCGTGCCGGAATAGCTCAGTCGGTAGAGCGACTGATTCGTAATCAGTAGGCCGGCGGTTCGATTCCGCCTTCCGGCACCAAGAGTCTCAATGACTTGCGGGAAAAGTCCAGCTCACCTCTTCGATCATGTCAATCATGGGTCAAAAATGGGATGGATGCTTGATCGCGTTCAAATCAGCAAAATGTGAGCTTGTGGCGACCGCATCTGGCAGAAAACCCGCATAGGTAATTATGATCGTTGATGGCGTAACATCGCTACCGAACAAATTGTTCAATGTACGAAAGGCACATTAATCACGGTTGATAGCTTGATGGCGACGATGGAATTGGACGAGGTGCAGCTTGAAAGCAGCACTCAGATTTTCAAGTCGTATGAAGAGGCGGTGGATGCTGCTTCCAAGGTACAACGCGCAGACGGGTTCGTGACAAAGGTACAGCAGTCACGCTATGGAAAGGGCTTTGTGATTCGTAAGGTGCCAGTCACCGCCCTCTGTGGATGCAGAAGCTCATGGCAGCATGGGAGAAGCGCTCGATCATCTGGCTTTCGGGTGTGCGGCGCGTGGGCAAGACAACACTTGCGCAGGTGATTCCGGATGCTGACTACGTGAATTGCGATCTGCCGTTTTGGCTCCGGGGCAATTTCTTCATTTAATTAAATAGGTTAAATTCGAGAAAGAGCGGACTGGTGAATTTTCCGGGTTAGGTCGACTATAGCAACCTCGCAAGTCTCAGCGGATTGGGCCGACCAATAGTGATGTCACAATTTGAAGCGCTTCAAGTAGCGCATCCGGCACATCTGGTGCGGCCCTATCAAGGTGGCGGAAAAGCGGAAATCGTGCGGCGCCCAAAATGCTATGGATTCGACGCTGGATTTGTCACGCTTGAGCGAGGATGGCATGAACTTCGAGAAGACGACCGCGGCATTCTGTGGGAGCACGGCGCTGTCGCGGAACGCCTACGACGGGCACACGCTCTGGACGACCATCTCGTCCACATCGACGACGCTCAACCACACGGTCACCGGCCTAGCCCCGAGCTTCGGCAGCGCCACGATCAATGAACAGGCGGACACCCAGAAGGTGGTGATCGAACCGCTGCGGCTGCCCGCGGCTTCGGGCGGTGATCGGGAGTTGATCTACGCGCTGACGCTGGACTTGTCGGCGGGCCTGACGTTCGATGGGCAGACGCAGCCATCGCGGCGCTGACGCTGCCGGAGGCGACGGGCGGCTACGAAATTCCAAACCAGTGGACCCAAGGCGGCCCGCAATTCGAACTGGTCTTCTCGCGGGAATTCTAAGCAAAGCCGTAAACGGAAAAGCACACTCGCCCTCAGACGAGGCAGTGTGCTCGCGGAAAGTTGTCATTGCACTTGATTGGTGACCCTGTTGGCGCTATGCTGATATTCCATCTTGGGGCGACCGTTAGGTGGCATCGAAAAGAACAAGATGGATCCCTCAAAATCCTCGGCTATTGAGTCAAATAACTCGGTTTCGGACGATACACGCTTTATTTTTGTGACGGGCGGTGTTGTCTCGTCGCTTGGAAAAGGGGTGGTGACCGCCTCGCTGGCTTCCATTCTCGAGGCGCGTGGGCTGTCGATCAATGTCTTGAAGATGGACCCATATATCAACGTCGATCCGGGCACCATGAGTCCCTTTCAGCACGGCGAAGTCTTTGTGACTGCCGACGGCGCGGAAACGGACTTGGACTTGGGTCACTACGAACGCTTCATGCGCGTGCGCATGTCTCGCCAAAACAACCTTACCGCCGGAGGCATCTACGAAACCGTGCTCAAGCGGGAACGGCGCGGCGACTATCTTGGCGCCACGGTTCAAGTGATCCCGCACATCACCGATGAGATCAAAAGCCGCATCCACACCGTCGGAAAGGGTCATGATGTTGCGATTGTTGAAATCGGCGGCACCGTTGGCGACATCGAATCGCTGCCGTTCTTGGAGGCCGCACGGCAAATCCGACTGGATGTGGGTGCTGAGCGGTGCGCCTTCATCCACCTGACCTTGGTGCCCTATATCGCCACCGCCGGAGAGACCAAGACCAAGCCGACGCAGCATTCGGTGAAGGAGTTGCGCTCGATCGGTCTGATGCCGGATGTCTTGGTCTGTCGCTCCGAGGAAGCCTTGACGAAAAGCGCGCGCGAAAAGATTGCGCTTTTCTGCAACGTCGAGAAGCGGGCAGTGATCTCCCTCCCGGACATGGATACCATCTACGAAGTGCCCTTGAAACTCGGCAAAGAAGGGCTCGATGCGCTGGTTGCCAAGAAATTGCGTCTCAATGGCGGGCCGGCCGACCTCTCCGACTGGTCGAATGTGGTGGAAGCGGAACGGACACCGGACTGCGAATTGAATGTGGCCATGGTCGGCAAATATCTTGATCTGCCGGATGCCTACAAGTCCCTTATGGAGGCGCTGCAGCACGCCGGCATTCATACGGGTGCGAAAGTGAACGTCATGTCGGTTGACAGCGAAATCATTGACGAAGAGGGCTGCGAGGTGTTGCGGCAGGCCGATGCCATCCTGGTGCCGGGCGGATTTGGCGATAGAGGTTTCGAAGGCAAGGTGGCGGCGGCCGGATATGCGCGCGAGAACGGCGTGCCCTACCTCGGTATCTGTTACGGGTTGCATGCTGCCATCATTGAGTTTGCGCGAAACGTTGCCGGGATTCTGGATGCCCACTCGCAAGAGCTCGTGCCGGATACGCCCGATCCGGTGATCGGGCTGGTTGAAACTTGGCATGATGGAGAGGTCGAAGAAGTGCGCGATGGCAGCGAAGGCTTAGGCGGCACCATGCGCCTCGGCGAGCAGCCCTGTGAACTCGCCGAAGGTTCGCTTATCCGCAGAACCTACGGTACAGAGGTGCTTCATGAGCGATACCGGCACAGATTCATGGTGAACGAAGCCTATGTGAAGCGTTTCGTGGAGCTCGGCATGCGCGTTGGCGGACGTTCGCAAACAGACGGACTCGTGGAGGCGATCGAGTATGCCGATCACAATTGGTTTGTCGCCTGCCAGTTTCATCCCGAATTCACCTCGTCTCCGCGCAAGGGTCATCCACTCTTTACGGGCTTTGTGAAGGCGGCGCGCAAGCGGCGTGAATTGGCCGAGGGAGTGAGAGCCACAGCCGGGAAGGGTGCTGAGTTCAGCCCGCAAGACCGTCTCACAAGCGTTCACTGACCCATGAATATCTGTGGATTTCGCGTCGCAAACGATGCCCCCTTTTTCTTGATTGCCGGACCTTGCGTCATAGAAAGCTATGGCCTCGCCATGCAAACGTCTCTGCAACTCAAAGAGATCACGACGCGGCTGGGTATCCCCTTCATCTACAAGAGTTCTTTCGACAAGGCCAATCGCTCTTCGCACGAGAGTTTTCGCGGCCCGGGACTTGAGGAAGGGCTGCGGATCTTGGAGGCGGTTCGTCGCCAAAACGAGGTGCCGGTGCTTACCGATGTTCATGAGGACACGCCGCTCGATGCGGTGGCAGAGGTGGTGTCGGTGCTGCAAACACCCGCCTTTCTGTGTCGGCAAACCAACTTCATTCAGCGCGTGAGTACGCAAGGGCTGCCGGTGAACATCAAGAAGGGGCAGTTTCTGGCGCCCAGCGACATGACGAACGTGGTGGCCAAGGCCAAGGCGACCGGCAACGAACAGATCATGGTCTGTGAACGCGGGGTGAGTTTTGGTTACAACATGCTGGTTTCCGATATGCGCGCCTTGGCGATCATGCGCGACACCGGATGTCCGGTCGTCTTTGATGCGACCCATTCGGTGCAGATGCCGGGCGGGCTTGGCAACCGCTCCGGAGGACAGCGCGAAATGGTGCCGGTGCTCGCTCGCGCGGCGATCGCCGCCGGCGTGGCCGGTCTGTTCATGGAAACGCATCCGACTCCGGAACAGGCGCTTTCCGATGGCCCAAACGCGTTTCCATTGGGGCTGCTTGAATCCTTCCTATCCATGTTGTGCGAAATCGACGCGGCGGTGAAGGCCCATCCTTGGCTCGAAGCTTCACAAGAGATTAGGGATGGCGGACGCGATTAGCATTATTGACGCGCGTGCGCGCGAGGTGTTGGATTCGCGCGGCAATCCGACCTTGGAAGCGGATGTGCTCGTGAAGGCGTCCGATGGACGAGAGATCTTTGGCTCGGCCATGGTGCCTTCCGGTGCCTCAACCGGTTCACGCGAGGCGCGGGAGCTGCGCGACGGGGATGAGAGTCGCTTTCTCGGCAAGGGGGTGCGGCGTGCGATCGCCAAAGTGAGCGATGCGATCCTGCCGCGCATCAAGGGGATGGATGCGGATCTCCAGGGCGATGTGGACGAAGCGATGATCGCGCTCGATCCGAGTCCGATGAAATCACAGCTCGGCGCGAACGCCATTCTTGGCGTCTCGCTCGCCTGTGCGCGGGCGGCGGCGGCGGCGAAGGGTATACCTCTCTATCAGCACATTTCCGATCTCTACAGCCGTGAACAAGGGGTCATCCTGCCTCTGCCAATGATGAATATAGTCAATGGCGGTGCGCACGCGAGCAACAGCGTTGACATTCAGGAATTCATGATCCTCCCGGTAGGCACCGAATCGCTTGCCGAAGCGGTGCGAATGGGTTCGGAAATCTTCCAGCACTTAAAGGCGATTCTTGTTGCGCAAGGGCTGTCCACCGGACTCGGTGATGAGGGCGGCTTCGCGCCTGATTTGGCGGGTAGCCGCAATGCCCTCGACCTCATTGGCGAGGCCGTATCGCAAGCAGGCTACCGACTCGGCGAAGAGGTGGTGCTGGGTCTCGATTGCGCGGCGAGCGAATTTCATGAAGACGGCCTGTATAAACTTGAGGGAGAGACTTTCACCGCCGACCAACTCTGCCGCTGGATGCGGGACCTCGCCAGAGACTACCCGATTGTGTCGATCGAGGACGGCATGGCGGAAGACGATTGGGCGGGCTGGGGGCAATTGACCGAGGCGCTGGGGGATTCGATACAACTGGTGGGTGACGACCTGTTTGTCACCCATGCCGACACCTTAAAGCGAGGTATAGACAGCAAGGTGGGCAATGCAATTCTGATCAAGGTCAATCAGGTCGGCACCTTGACCGAAACTCTAGCGGCCATCAAATTGGCGCAGGACAGCGGCTACGGCGTGGTGATATCCCATCGCTCCGGTGAAACCGAAGACAGCTTCATCGCCGATCTTGCGGTCGCCACCAACGCCGGTCAAATCAAAACAGGCTCGCTCAGCCGGTCGGACCGCACCGCCAAGTACAATCGACTTATCCGAATTGAGGAAGAACTCGGCGTGAGTGCAAGGTTCAACAACACCCCGGGAGTATTGCAATGACGGACAAGAATTCGCGCGCTAGCGAGCAGCAGTCGGCTGGGCAGGGGCTCTCGCCCATGCGAAAACTCTGGTGCGCGCTCGGCTATGCGATCGGGGTCTTTCTGCTGCTCACCCTACAGTACCGGCTGTGGTTCAGCGACGTCGGCTACTTGGCGCAACGCGAAATTCGCGAGGAAATTCGCCGCACCGAGGTGCGCAACGCGAAGCTCGAAGCGCGCAATCGTGAGGTGGCTCGGCAGATCGAGGCGCTGTCTGGGGACTTGACGCAGATTGAGTCGAAGGTGCGCGAGGATCTCGGCATGGTTGGCGCGAATGAGACCCTGTACAGGCTGCGTCCTGAACCGGGTGATGATGGTAGGGAATGACGTCAAGGAATTGATGGCCGAGCGCGAGCGGCTCGTGGAGCAGTTGCGATGCAATGGCATCGCAAACGAGCGCGTGCTTGAAGCCATACTGGAAACACCCCGTCACGAATTCGTTCCGAGCGCACTACGCCGTGAAGCCTACCTTGACGCACCCTTGCCGATCGGCAGGGCGCAGATGATTTCTCAGCCTTGGGTGGTGGCGCGAATGACCGAGCTCTTGCTTGAGCCTTCGCCCCGCAGGGTGCTGGAAGTGGGCACCGGCTCCGGGTACCAAGCAGCCGTTCTGGCAAGACTGGTCGATGAAGTATTCAGCGTGGAGCGCATCGCTAGTCTCGCGCAAGGCGCCAAAGCGGTCTTTCGGCGACTCGGCCTGAAGAATATTCGATGCATTCATGCGGACGGATGTAGTGGCTGGGAATCTGAAGCGCCCTTTGAAGCCATCATGGTGACTGCGGGCGCGAAAAAGGTTCCGAAGGCGCTCTATCCGCAACTTGCCGAAGGCGGGCGGCTTGTCATGCCGGTGGGCCACGTCATTCAGTACCTGCTCATTTCGGACTTTTCCGACGGTGCCCAGTCGGACTACTCGACGGAAGCGGTGAGATTCGTGCCTTTGCTATCGGGGGTCGAGTGAATGCCATCCGCATCGGGGAGGCTCGCGCTGGTCGGCAAGGGCATGCTCATTGGATGCGCCGAACTGATTCCAAGTGTTTCGGGCGGCACCATCGCGCTATTGACAGGCATCTGGACGCAATTGATCCTTAGTCTGGCGGGCTTTGGCCGTGATTCGCTTTCCATGCTGATGCGCGGCGAGTTCAGGCGCTTCTGGCGGGTACACAACATGGAGTTGCTGAGCTTGGTGCTCATCGGCAGCCTGATCGGGCTGTTTGCCTTGGCTCGCCTCGTGCACTTGGTGCTTGAGCAGCAACCGCAAGCACTGATGGCGATTATTTTCGGCGTGATCTTAGGCTCCACACCGCGCATGTTGACTTCGCTTAGGAGCGGCACTTGGCGGCGTAGCCTGCCGCTGTTGCTTGTTGGTGCAGTGTGTGGGGTGCTCATGGGCCTTCTGCCGACCAATGCCTTTTCCGCTGGCGTTCTGCTGATGTTCATCAGTGCTGCTCTGGCCAGTTGCGCGGCCTTGCTGCCGGGCCTGTCAGGCGCGTATATTTTGCTGATAATAGGTGTCTATGACGAAGCGGTGCGTGCCGTGGCGGAATTCGACCTGATCATACTGCTGGCACTTGCCGCCGGGGTGCTTTGCGGCGTGCTCAGCTTTGCTCGTCTGATACGAAAACTCTTGGCTTCCCATGCGCAGCCAACTATGTTGGTGCTGATAGGCTTGGTGCTCGGTAGCCTGTGGAAAATAGCGCCAAAGGGCTTCGAACTGTCGGGATTCTGGGGCTTTGCACAATCCGTAGACGCGGCGCTGCCGATCGGCACTTGCCTTCTTCTCATGCTCTTGGGACTTCTTGCGGGATATGCGCTCGCGCGAGGTGTTGGAGACTTCGGGATGGGGCAGCGATGATTCGCCGCCCCCTGATCTCGCTGTGCTGGCTCGCAAGCGCTTGGCTGTTGGTCGGCTGTGGGGGGACGAACAAGGGCACGACGGTGATTGAAGCGCCTCGCCCCGCCACCTACGAGTACCGCGTGAAATCGGGGGATACGCTGTTTTCGATCGCCTACCGGCACGAGATGAATTACGTGGAACTGGCGCGCGTCAATGAGATCGCCCATCCCTACACCATCTATCCCGATCAGGTTCTGAAGGTCACAAGAGCCGAAGTGGTTCCGGCCAGCCCGCCGAAATCGCGGCGTCCCGCAACCATCCCTTCCTCAACGGTCGCCGCCAATGAGGCGGCCGCTACCAAGCCGAACACGCAACGGCAGCCTGCAACGCAGCGCCCACCCAAACCCGCATCGCCCGCGCTTGCAAGGCCGAGCGACCCTGCGGCCGCGGGTTGGGCTTGGCCGAGCAAGAACCGGATGAGCAAGACCTTTGGTCCCAATAACAAGGGTGTCGACTTTCAGCTTGGCGATGGCAGCGAAGTGCAAGCTGCTGGCGGCGGCACCGTGGTGTATGCGGGCAGCGGCATAGGCGGCTATCGGAATCTGGTCATCATCCGTCACGATGAGCGCTACTTGAGTGCCTATAGCTTGGATCAGGATGTGCTGGTCAAGGAAGGTCAGCCAGTTCGCTCTGGAGAGGTCATCGCCCGAATCGCAGGCGAGGCGAGTAAAGACCTGCATTTTGAGGTGCGAGACCGTGGCAAGCCGGTTGATCCCATGAAGGTGCTGCAGGCAAAGAAATAGCATTGCGCTCCGCTTGTGGATCAAATTCAGGGCGCCTTAGGCAATCTGTAGAATGAGCGGCTAATTTGAGTGGGTGATTGACAGGTGACGCAGATTCAAGCTGGCGAGGTTGTTCTCGAGTACGACACTTTTGGTGATTCGGCAGGTCGGCCGCTGCTTCTGGTCATGGGCCTCGGTGCGCAGATGATCACTTGGCCCGAAGGCTTCTGCGAAATGCTGGCCGATGTCGGTCACCATGTGATCCGTTTCGACAACCGAGACTGCGGGCTGTCGGAAAAGTTTGAGCATCTTGGCATTCCCAATGTGATGGAGGTGCAGGCCGCCTACGAACGAGGCGAATCGATGCCTGTCCCCTATGCGTTGTCGGACATGGCCGAGGACGCTTTTGCGTTGCTCGATGCGCTTGGGATTGCGCGCGCGCATGTTTGCGGCGCATCCATGGGCGGGATGATCGCGCAAACCATGGCGATCTTGAATGAGTCTCGGCTCTACTCGCTGATTTCCATCATGTCCTCGACCGGTGATCGGGCGGTGCGCATGAGCGAGCCGGAAGCCTTCGCCGCATTGCTCTCGCCACCGGGCAAGACGCGAGACGAGTCGATCAGGCGCTCGGTCGAGGTGGGGGAGATCATCGGCAGCCCCGCGCTTCTGGAACCATACGACCAACGAGTTTTACGTGCTTCGCGCGCCTATGATCGCAGTTTCTATCCGCAGGGGGTTCCCCGCCAGATGGCCGCGATTGCCGCGAGTGGCAACAGGCGTCCGTCCCTTACGCAATTGCGCCTGCCGACGCTGATCATCCATGGCGAGGTGGACAAATTGGTGCTGCCGGCATGCGGGCGTGATACGCACGAAGCGATTCCCGGGTCGCAACTCCTTATGGTGGATGGCATGGGCCATGACCTCCCCGAACCCCGCTGGCCAGTGATCGTTGGAGCGATCACGGAGCTCACAAAAGCGGCAACAGGCCCCACTTGACGGGGAAGTCATTCTCTTGATTCCGAAGGCGTTTGCCTATCCCCCCTCTCTAATGGGAGAATGCGCCCCCTAACGCTTGAATTCTCAAGGCCTGAGGCGGGAGTCATTGTGGCTGTACAACAGAATAAGAAGACTCGTTCGAGGCGCGGCATGCGCCGGTCGCATCAGTCACTGCAGAGGCCGACTGTTTCGGTCGATCCCCTCACGGGTGAAACGCACCTCAGACACCACATGACATCGGACGGCTATTATCGAGGTCGCCAAGTGATTGCGCGGCAAGACTACGCCGAAGTCGTCGAAGAAGAAGACCAATAGCCGCTAGGTTCAATAGAAGCATTTGAATTTCGACGGGTAGGGCACCCATGCGCATCAGCGTTGATGCCCTCGGTGGAGAACACGGCACCGAAGAAGTGCTCGCCGGTGCGCTCGATGCGCTGGAGCGCAACGGCGATCTTGAACTCACCTTGGTTGGCGACCAATCCTTGCGTAAGGTCAAGCATCCGCGCATTCGCACCTGCTTGGATACTTCCGCCATAGGTGCCGAAGACAGCCTGCGGAACGTGCTGCGCGACAGAAGTTCGTCGATGCGCGTTGCGCTAGGACAGCTCGCTTCGGGCGAGGTTGATGGGATGGTGAGTTGCGGCAGCAGCGCGGCCTTGGTCGCCTTGGCGAAGCGTCTGATTCCCATGCTACCGGGCATGAGTCGCCCGGCCTTGGTGAAGCACTTCGGCAGCATTGCCGGGGATTTCTGGCTGCTCGACATAGGTGCCAACATTGACTGTAGCGCACGCCAGCTTGAGCAATTCGCGTTGATGGGTGCCATGCTCGCATCGATTCTCGGCGACTGTAGCGTGCCGCGTGTGGCACTGCTCAATATTGGCGAAGAGTCGGTCAAGGGAGGCGCGGTGATTCGTGACGCCGCCGAGCGCATCGCTTCCTTGGGCAATATGGAATACGTGGGATTTGTCGAACCGCATCGACTTTTCGAGGGCAGGGCCGACGTGGTGGTCGCAGATGGCATGCTCGGCAATGTGACCTGCAAGGCTATTGAGGGCACGGCAAAGATGATGCTCAAGGTCTTATCAGCGCATCTTGCTGGAGAGGGAAAGCGGACGAAGCCCCTTCGCCGCGTTGAATCCCTGTTCGATCCGGAGGGCTACAACGGTGCGTGCCTCGCCGGACTCGAGCGCGTGGTGGTGAAGAGCCACGGCTTTGCCCGCCAGCGCGGTGTTGCCTGCGCGATCGCCGAATGTGAGACGGCGATACGTGCGGGTCTGTGCAAATGCTTGAGCGAATCGCTACAAGGATATGCGGAATGTCACTAGGACTGTTGTTTCCGGGTCAAGGTTCACAAAAGGTTGGCATGCTCGGCGACATGTTCGATGCCTTTCCGGTTGTTCGCAGTAGCTTGGAGGAAGCTGATGACGCATTGGGCTTTGCGCTTTCGAAGCTCATCCTCGAAGGGCCGGAAGAGGCGCTCGGTCGCACGGAGAATACCCAGCCGGCCATGTTGGTGGCAGGCGTTGCGGCTTCGCGGGCGCTTGGTGGTGCGGTGGACTTGAGTCCCTCCTGCGTGGCGGGGCACAGCCTCGGTGAATACAGCGCCTTGGTGTATGGCGGAGCGATGTCTTTTGTCGATGCCTTGCGCGTGGTGCGGCTGCGCGGCCAAGCCATGCAAAATGCCGTGCCGGAACGGAAAGGGCTCATGGCTGCGGTGCTTGGGCTCGATGATGAGACGATCGAATCCGTGTGCGCGTCGGTGCAAGGTGTGGCGCAGCCGGTCAACTACAACGCTCCGGGGCAGGTGGTGGTTGCCGGCGAGAGGGCGGCGGTGTTGGCGGCAATCGAGTCCGCCAAGGGGGCGGGCGCCAAGCGTGCCATGCCGCTCGCGGTGAGTGTGCCAGCCCACAGCTCGCTCATGGCGCCTGCGAAGGAAGTACTTGGCGCAGCCTTGGACGAGATCGACCTGCAAATGCCTAATGTTCCGGTCGTTCACAACGTGGATGCAAAGACTGCCGGGGATCTGGCGGAGCTGGTCTTCAAGCTTGAGCGCCAGGTGGCAGAACCCGTGAGATTCGTGGATTGCGTGCAGGCGATGAAGGGGATGGGTGTGACGCGCATGGTCGAATGCGGACCAGGGTCGGTCTTGGCCGGTTTAGTTCGGCGCATTGACCGTGACTTACAGGTCTTGTCCGCCGGCGGACTTGGCGCAATGGAGAAGACGATCGAGGCACTTCAAGCATGAGTCGGCGGGTACTGGTCACAGGCGCCTCGCGTGGAATCGGGGTGGACATCGCGGATAGCTTTCTCGCGGGGGGCCATGAGGTGTGGGGGACGGCGACCAGCGAGACGGGGGCGGAGGCCATTTCGGAGCGCCTCGGTGGCGGGCGCGGACTGGTATTGCGCGCCCAAGAGGCTGACTCGGTGGCGGCGCTCATGGAAACTTTGAAGCCCAATATGCCTGAGGTATTGGTCAACAACGCGGGCGTGACGCGCGACAACCTTCTGTTGCGCATGTCGGAGGACGAATGGCAGGATGTCATGGATGTCAACGTCTTAAGTCTCTTTCGGCTCTGCAAACCCTTTGTGCGTGGCATGATGCGCGCGCGCTGGGGTCGCATCATCAACCTGAGTTCGGTGGTGGCGCGCATGGGCAACGCCGGCCAAGTGAACTACGCCGCGAGCAAGGGCGCCATAGAGGCCTTCACGCGCTCGCTGGCCGTTGAAGCCGGGTCGCGTGGCATCACCGTCAACGCGGTCGCGCCAGGCTTCATCGAAACCGACATGACAGACGCTCTCGACGAGACGGTCAAGCAAGCCATGCTCGATCGAGTCCCCCTGGGCCGCTTCGGCGCAACCAGCGACGTGGCCGATTTGGTGGCCTTCCTCGCCAGCGACTCCGCAGGCTACATCACCGGCCAGACCATCGCGGTGAATGGTGGGATGTTGATGAGCTAGACGCGGATCAGGCCTGAGACGTCTCTTGCTGCGCCGATGTATCAAACAGACGCCTTTGCGACTTCATCGGCGAGATTTCAATGCCAACATCGATGATGTCTGAAACCTAGAAGCTCAGGTGCTTCACAGGGAGGTCATGCGCGACGAACGCATACTTTTCGAACTGAACTTCCACAGCCACAGGTTCTTTTAGAAAATCAGGTCACTAGTCGGCCGCGCCTCCGATGCCGAAGGAAGCCACTTTGCGGTGGAGGGACGCGTTGTTTGCATGCGTTTCCCTGCCTTCCGGCCCAGACGGCAAAATGCTTACAAAAACAAACCGAGATATCCTACAAGAGGCTGGGCGGATGTCTCAAACGGACCGTTTGCACATGATGCAGGATGGGCGCATGGCAAACGACACCGGCACAACACGGATACCACACGGGCGCGACCGCGCCGCGAGGCGGCTGTTCGGGCACGCGCAAGTCGTGGCCGACTTGCTGCTCGGCTTCATGCCAGAAGGGCCGCTTCGGGGGTTTGATCCCGACAGTTTGAACCAGGGTCCGGATGACCGGATAGACTGGCGACTCGCCCTGCACCAGTCGGATGTCACCTGGTCCCTCACGCTCGCGGATGGCGCGCGGGTGGTGCTCATGATCGAAGCCCAGTCGACGGTGGACCGAGCCATGGCGGCGCGGATGGCCATACAAACGGCGATGTGCTGCGAGAACCATCTGCGCCCGAAGCGGCGTGGAAGGATTCCGGCGGTGCTGCCGCTGGTGTTCTACACGGGCCGCGGGGAATGGAACGCGGCGCGTTCCCTAGTCGAGCTGTCGTTCGCGGAGCGCGCCGGACTATTGACCTATTTCGCCGAGTCGTGCTACCTTTTGATCGACGTGCGGCGGATGCCACCAGAGTCCCTGCCGGAGCGCAACCTGGTGTCGCTGATGATCAGGATGGAAAGGGCCCGGGACTCCGGCGAACTACTGGCGGCGATGCGTCTGGACGAGGAGTGGCTTTCGGAGGAGGATGCCGGACTGTGGCGCGACTTTCTCACATTGGCGGTGGTGGTGCTCGCGCCGCTTGAATTTCCTGAAATGGATGTCGAGCAACTGCAAACCCTGCGGGAGGGTATTGAAATGATCAATGAAGGCGTAGTGAGGGAACTCGAAGAGTCGAGACTGGCTGGCTTGGCCACGGGACGCAGCGAGGGACTCGCCGAGGGAGTGGCCGAGGGTCAGCGAAGCCTGCTGCGGCGGCAAATAGTCCGTAAATTCGGACATGAGATTGCTGAGCGGTGCGACGGCGAACTGTCCGGGTTCGGCGGCAACGGTCGGATGGAGGAACTGGGAGATCTGATTCTGGACTGCCGATCCGGTGAGGAGTTCCTGAAAAGACTGTGAGGCCAGCCGACGGGCGAAGTGTTTCCGCGTGCCCGGGTGGGCCGTTTTTTCTGGATGATTGCTCCTCACATTCGGAAATTCCCACACGTCACTCGGATTTTTGCCCTTCGGATTGACGGTGGCATGTTGATGAGCTAGGCATCGATCAGGCCTGAGAGGTTTCTTCCTTCGCCGATGTATCAAACAGATGCCTTTGCGCCGCTTGTCCGCTCACTTGCTGATGGTCTGCCTGCGAGTGGTTGGGGTAGGTCTTCCATTGCGGTTCGTAGGCTTCTGACTGATCTCCCCATGCGTGCCAGCCTTCTTGGCTACCGCGCGCGAACAGTTCCAGATAGGGTCCGGGACTACAGGCCTCAATCAAGTCATATTGTTCGTCCGGCTTGCGGCTATGTTCCCGCTTGCGGGAGACAATAATGTTCTCTTGACGTCTGCCGGGTGCAAGGGTCCTCGCATTCTTGCCGCGAATGCCAAATAAGAGCACTTCCGTCACGTTTCGAAAATAAAACCCAACGCCGCGCCGATCGGGTCCTCCATCCTTGCGTACCTTGTACCAGATAAGATTGGTCTTGTACTCAAATCCCCAATGTCGCATGGTGTCAAGGCCATGGGCAAGTAAGGCATTGGGAACCCACAAGTAAAGGTGGGCAGTTTCGTTGACGACCGAACCTACCGGAAGTTCGCCAATTTCGTCAAAGGAGAGTGTGGAGTAGCGGGAAAGACGCTTGTGCTCGGGCGCCATCTTTCCGGTTTTGTTGTTGAATCGCCACGGCGGATCCGCCAGCACGGTGGAAAATCGCTGATCGGGGAAGTTCTTCAGAAGATCATCTGCGGGAGACACTATTCATCCTTCCGGTACAAATTCTTCGAGATTCCGAACACGATGAGTGGGCAGCCACCTCCGCCTCCACCTTCGATACGAGGTATGAGCTTGCTCATGTGGGTGGTGGATGCCCCAAACGAGGCACCCCGACCCAATGAAGAGAATATTTCCTGCAATTCGTCGCAACGCGTGATGATAATCCCGAGGCTGATCGCTCGAAGTTCGAACAAGAGCCGAAAATTGTTGAGGTCGCGATCAAAAAACGGATCCTTGTTGTTCCATTCGATTTCAAGTGCAACCCTGTTTCGAAAACAATCAACCTTGTGGGTAGGGCTCTGCATTGAGCGGTCATCTACAACGACTATTGTGTCGAACGACTTTTCCTCCCAACCTCGCTGAAACAGAAATCCATCGATATCCGCTGCGACCGCAGACTTCCGTCCTCCTCCTACCGCAATCCAACTCCTCTTCAGGCGGAACCTCTCCAATAGATCCACCAGGTCGGACCACTCATTTGAGAAGTCCTCTTTGAGAATGGCGCACGCATGCTTCCATTCGTGAACTTCGTAGTTCTCAAGAATGAAATCTGACAGTAGGTCTATTCCCACAATATTAAACCTTGGTCCGCACTCTGTTGAAACTGGCCCGCTGTCCGGAGCATTCTATGCCTGAACGCCGACAAGCACTAAAGGAACCGGTGGTAATCCACGTCCGTGATGAGTCAAGTTCATTTGGTCGCGTTCAAAACAGGCGGTCGTGGAACTTAGCTGCGATTCAAATCTCTCCATTGGGAGAATTCTTATTCCCACATCAATCTCATCGGCAACGAAGAATCCCAAGTAGTTTGCAAAAGAGTCTTGGGCAACGGGAGAGTAAGTTCCGAATTGTACGTTCAGTGCGGTGCGTTCCTTCAAGAGGTCTGTCTGCGTGTTCGTCTCGGCGGGCGAGTGTTTGGCAGGGGTAGTCGGCTTTGCCTTCTCGGTATTGCTGGCTCCGGAACCACGTTGAGAAGTGGATTCGTTTTCAGTCTCTTGATAGTTCGTCGAAAGTTCGTTCCATCCGCGGTCTCGAAGCGCTCGACGAAATCGAAAGCCCAGCTCCGTCGAGGAGTAGAGCGTTCCGTCTTGTTTTGAGGATGTGGCCTTGCATGCTTCAGCATCGATAGAAGACACGACTTCAAGGGTCTCTTCCCATAGCTTCGGCTTACGAATCATAAGAAACTCCTCTCCATTCATGTGGGAGTAAGTAGCTTCGACACGCATTGATACCCGCCCCGGGGAAAGCCAAAATTATAGACCGAGAAGATCAGGGGAGGCTCCACCCTTCAGCCTCGCCTCGCCAACGACTGCATGGAGAGATGGTGGATTGCGTAGAATAAATGCACCGCAACTGGAGGGAGCAAATGTCGGACGGGAAACTTGGTGTCAAGACTGAGGTTCAGCGATTCATGCGCGGGCTTGTGCGTCGTAATGAAGGCGAGCCGGAGTTTCATCAGGCTGTGCAGGAGGTTGCGGAGAGCGTTATGCCGTTTATCCGTGACCATCAACCATACAAGGATGCGCGGGTTCTCGAGCGGCTGACGGAGCCGGACCGGGTGCTCATCTTTAGGGTTGTCTGGGAAGACGACAACCACAATGTCCGTGTCAACCGGGCTTGGCGCGTGCAGTTCAACAACTGCATTGGGCCATACAAGGGCGGACTCAGGTTTCATCCGTCGGTGAACCTCAGCATCCTCAAGTTCCTTGGGTTTGAACAAATCTTCAAGAACAGCCTCACTGGATTGCCCATGGGTGGCGGCAAGGGTGGGTCGAACTTTGATCCCAAGGGCAAGAGCGACCGCGAGGTGGAGCGCTTCTGCAAGTCCATGATGATCGAACTGCATCGGCACATAGGCGAGGACACGGACGTGCCGGCTGGCGACATCGGCGTGGGCGCGCGCGAGATCAGCTATCTGTTCGGCCAGTATCTGCGCCTCGAAAACCGTTATGCCGGCATATTGACCGGTAAGGGATTAGATTTTGGTGGCAGCTTGGTGCGGACCGAGGCGACTGGATACGGCTGCGTGTATTTTTGCGAAAACATGCTCAATCACGTGGGTGAGGGCATGCAGGGCAAGACGGTTGCCATTTCGGGCTCGGGAAACGTCGCCATCTACGCGGCGCAGAAGTGCATCACGCTCGGTGCCAAGGTGCTCACCCTGTCGGACTCCTCTGGATTCATTCATATTCAAGGCGGTATGGACCGAGACCTGTTGGAGTTTGTGCGCGATTTGAAGGAGGTGCGGCGCGGGCGCATTGCGGAAGCTGCGAAACAGTTCAAGCACGTCAGCTTCCATGCGGGAGAGCGCCCCTGGGGCGTTCCGGCGGAGGTCGCCTTGCCCTGCGCCACGCAGAACGAAATCAGTGCCGATGAGGCCAAATGTTTGGTCAATAACGGCCTGCGTGCGGTGTGCGAAGGCGCCAATATGCCGACCGAGCTTGAGGGTGCGCATATCTTTCTCGATGCCAAGGTGCTGTTTGGGCCAGGCAAAGCGGCCAATGCCGGGGGTGTGGCGGTCTCGGGTTTGGAACAGAGCCAAAACGCGCAGCGCCTCTCTTGGAGCGCCAGCGAAGTGGACTCCCGCTTGCAGACTATCATGTATGACATACACACCACCTGTGTGCAGTACGGCGATGAAGGGGATTTCGTGAACTACGTCAAAGGCGCCAACATAGGAGGCTTCCGCAAGGTCGCCGACGCCATGTTGGCCTATGGGATCTTCTGATCGGCGGCGGCGTTTCGCTACTCGATTTCCTCGCAGTCCCAGCCGTCCTCGGCTTCGTTGGGGACGCAATCGAAGGGTCCTTCGGGTCTGCGCTCAGCGCTGTCGGGCGTGTTTGGGATGCCGGAAGGCGCGGCGGCAGACCCATCGCCACCTCCGCAGGCAGCCAAGAGAAAGCCGATGGCGAACGCCAGCAGCAAGCACATGAATTGATTGATTCTTGCCGGTCTGAGGACGCCCATGCTGTATCGCTCAAGTAGCAAAGGTGGCTATTCTACTCGCCTGATGCGCCTTGAGCCTCTGTCTGGCACCCCCAATTTCCCCGCTTTTCGTCCGACCCAAGACTTAATTGATAGCGAAACCTCGTTGTCATATGTCGCTGCTAGGCTATGATGCGCACATTTTGAAGGTGTTCGGACAATCAGTCCATGACAAATTTGCAGGCAACAGAGCGTGCGCCGCGCATTCTTCGCCTCAATCATGCCGGAATGCCCTCTTCTTGGGCGACCTGGTATGAGGCGTCGCGACTCTACGCCCGCGATTTGGTGATTTGGACGCTCGGAGACCCCGTGATCACGCTTCGCGGCGGCTATTCGCGCAGGCAGAAGAAGATCTCCGAACTTGAAATCCACGGCATCGTTGCGTGCCGGGGAAAGATCTTCATGCGCGAAAGTCTGATCCCTCCGGTGAGCAACCCCGCGCTCTTTGCCCGCGATGGCCAAATGTGCATGTATTGCGGCGTGGAGACGCGCAACCTCACGCGCGACCACCTGGTGCCCAAGTCGCGAGGCGGCCAGGATAGCTGGGGAAACGTCGTGGCGGCCTGCTACAAGTGCAATCATCGCAAGGGCAGCAGGCTGCTCGAAGAGAGCGGCATGGAGTTGCTCGCGCTGCCCTACGTCCCGAATTTCGCCGAGTATCTCGCGCTGATTAACAGCGGCCGCATACTCGCCGATCAGATGGACTTCCTCAGGGCAAGGTTCGGCAGCGAGAGCCGACTGAAAGCGGCGTAGACTGCTCTTCGAACAGTTGCCGATAGCTGTGGCTAGTTCGGAGCCCAAAAGCGTTTTGATCTATACGGATGGGTCCTGTCTGGGGAACCCCGGACCGGGTGGCTACGGCGCCATATTGGATTTTTGTGGACATCAAAAGGAACTTTCCGGCGGCTTCCGTTTGACGACAAACAACCGCATGGAGCTGCTTGCGGTGATCGAAGGCTTATCGGCGCTGAAGCAACCCTGTAACGTGACGCTGTACAGCGATTCGCAGTATGTGGTGCAGGCGATGGAAGCCGGCTGGCCACAAGGGTGGAAGGCGAAGGGTTGGCGGCGCAAGGACAAGAAGCCGGCGGTCAACCCGGACCTTTGGGAAAGGCTGCTGGCCTTGTGTGAAACGCATCGGGTGAAATTCAAATGGGTGAGAGGACACACCGGACATCCGCAGAATGAGCGCTGTGATCGGCTCGCGGTGGCGGCGGCGAAGGGCGAGGACTTGGCGGTTGATGCGGAGTACGAGAGGGTTGCCTGCTAAGGGTCTGTCGAATCCGGCGAGGCCGGAGCAGGAGCCGCGCTCACACTCGCTTGATGGCGCGGCTGGGCGCGGTGGACATGTCGAAGATCTCGTAGCCTTGGGTGACGAGCTCGTCGCGGATAGCGTCGGCGGTGGCGAAATCCCGTTGTTGGCGAGCCTCGTTTCGCAGGTGCAGTTGTTTGAGCACTTTGGTGTCGAGATTGCGCGTCGCTTCAAGGTAGTTGCCTATGGCTTTCGTTGACATGAGACCGATCAGGCGACCCGAGGCATGTAACTGGGCTCGTTTCTGATCCGCAAGCGCGGGGTCGCGATTCGCTTCGCGCGCAAGGTTGTTGATCGCCGCGAGCGCGCGTGGCGTGTTGAGGTCATCAAGGAGCGCATTCCACACCTCATCCGGCACCGAACCTTGCTTACACTTCGGCGCAAGGTCATCCACAATCAGCGTCTCGTAGAGGCGAAACAAGGCGGTGCGCGAACTTGTGAGCAATTCATCGCTAAAGGCCAAGGGACCACGATACTGCGCGGTGAGGAGCGCGTAGCGAAGCGTTTCGCCCGTGTGCTTGGCAAGGAGCTCGCGCACCGTCTTGATGTTGCCGCGTGACTTGGCCATCTTTTCGGTGCCGAGCGTGAGCATGCCGTTGTGTAGCCAGAAACGAACAAACTCGCTGGTGCCTCCGTGCAGGCAGACGCTTTGGGCACGTTCATTCTCATGGTGCGGAAACTGAAGGTCCGAGCCGCCACCGTGAATATCGAGCGGAAAGCCCAATAGTTCGAGGCTCATGGCCGTGCACTCAATGTGCCAGCCAGGGCGACCACGCCCCCAAGGGCTCTCCCAACCTGGTTGCTCGTCACTTGAGGGTTTCCACAGCACGAAATCCTTCGGGTCCTTCTTGTAGGGAGCGGGGTCGACGCGCGCTCCAGCGAGCTGCTCTTCGGGATTCCTGCGAGAGAGATCGCCGTAGTGGCTCCAACTCGGCACATGAAAGAGTGCGTGTCCCTCGGCGACGTAGGCATGTCCCTTGTCGATCAGCCCTCGGATACAACCGATCATTTCGTCTATGTACTTGGTCGCGTGGGGCGCGTGAACCGGGTCGAGGCAACCGAGCGCCGCCATGTCGTCAACGAAGGCTTGCGTGAAGCGCTTGGTGAGCGATTCGGTGGACTCCCCGGTCTCGGCGGCGGCGGTGATGATCTTGTCTTCAACGTCGGTAATGTTGCGCACATAGTCGACCCGATCGAATCGTACGCTCAGTACGCGATAAAGCGTGTCGAACACTACCGAAGAACGCGCATTGCCAATATGCACCAGCCCGTAGACGGTGGGACCGCAGACGTACATGGTCACGCGGCCGGGATCTTGGGGCTCGAATTGGCGCTTTTCCCGTGCGCGGGTATCGAAGAGCAGCATGGGACGTTTGCGCTGCGCTTCGCTGACGATTCGGTCAGTCATCCGACGACACCCGGACGCTGTTCTCGTCCACCTTGAGATAAAAGCAGGTTCGGCGATTCGTGTGGCAGGCGGGGCCTGTCTGGTCGACTTCGAGCAAAAGAGCGTCGCCGTCGCAATCGATGGTCAAGGCAACCAAGCGCTGTATGTGGCCCGAAGTCTCCCCTTTTCGCCAGAGTTGCCCGCGAGAGCGCGAAAAATAACAGACCCGTCCGGTGGCGAGCGTCTCCCGCAAGGATTCCAGATTCATCCAAGCCAGCATGAGGACTTCTTTGCTGTCCGTCGACTGCGCGATGGCCGGTATGAGTCCCTGTTCATTGAAGCGCAGCGACGAAAGCACTTCATCGAGCGCCACCCGATTGCCATCTTGGGTGGTTTCGAGCCGCGCAAACAGATCGCTCATGGGGAGAACCTTTGTTCCAGATAGCGGAACACGGCCTGCAGCGAGGGCGTATCGCCGCCGACCGGATAACCGGGACGCGCCTGGGTGTTCCACGCCATCATGTCGAAGTGTGCCCAGTCGATATTTTCCTCAACGAACTTCTGTAGGAACAGCGCGGCATAGATGGCACCGTTGTAAGGGCCATATCCGGCGTTGTTGATGTCTGCGACCTTACTCTTGAGCTGCCACTCGTAGGGCTTGTGCAGAGGTAGGGGCCAGACAGGATCTTCCACCGCTTGGCCGGATTCGCATAGGTCATTTGATAAGGCGTTGGAGGAGGCGAACATGGCCGGTAGCGAGGTGCCGAGAGCGATACGCGCGGCGCCGGTGAGGGTTGCGAAATCAAGCAGCAGATGCGGGGATTCCTCGCAGGCGAGCGCCAACGCATCGCAAAGCACCAGCCGCCCCTCCGCATCGGTATTGCCGATCTCGACCGTGATGCCCTTGTAGGTCTTGAGGATATCCCCTGGTCGGTAGGCGTTGCCGGAAATGGCGTTCTCCACCGTCGGCAGCAGCACGCGCAAGCGCACCGGAAGCGCACGGCGCATCACCAGAGCCCCAAGCGCAAGCGCTACCGCCGCGCCACCCATGTCTTTTTTCATCAGCTTCATGCCTTGTGCGGTCTTGATGTCGAGGCCGCCCGAATCGAAGCACACGCCCTTGCCAACCAGTGTCAACTTGGGATGATCGGGATCGCCCCAAGTGAGGTCGACGAGCCGTGGCGGGTCGGCACTCGCGCGTCCGACCGCATGGATCGCACCGAATCCCGCATCAAGCAGGTCATCGCCCACCGTCTCTTTGAAGCCCGACCCGCAATCCTTGGCGACTTGCTTGGCAATGGCCGACATGGCCGACGGCAGCATGTCCGAAGCGGGCGTGTTGATCAGGTCGCGGGCAAGCCAGATGGCGCTGGCAATGGCAATCACTCGCTCAAGATCGGCCTCCCTTGGCGCGATGAGTCTCGGTCGGGCACCCTGTTCCCGCTTGCTTTTCGTCTTGTATCGATCAAATCGGTAGCCTGCGAGCGCCCAGCCGAGCAAGGCCGCTTCGAGGTCTGGCGGATTGCCGCAGAGTTCAAAGTCGCCTTCGGGCAGGGACTTGGCAGCGCGCGCCAGGGCCGCGAAGCCTTCTCCGGGCTTGGCGATGATCAGTACGCTTGCTGGCTCCTCAGCCGTCTCACCCGGAAGCCAGAGAGGTGCCTGACGTGTGGCTTTGATGCGTCGAACCTCGAGCCAAGCCTTGGTGACTTCGCCTTGCGAGGCGCGCCAGTCCTCGAATTCGCCTCGTTCAAGGCAAATGAGTGGAGTGGCTTCCTCGTTTGCGGAGCAAAAGAGGTCTCGAGGCTGAATAGTCATGAGATATTGGCGGCCTGTATGCGCTCTTGGGAAGTTGCGGCGAGGCCGAGATGATCGCCTTCGAACACCCGATCGGCCCGATAGCTTGAGCGCACCAGCGGGCCCGAGGCCACCTCGCGAAAGCCGAGATCGAGTCCCAAATCCCTGTATTCGTTGAATTCTTCGGGGGTCACCCAGCGCGCCACCGGCAGATGAAACTTGGTCGGCTGTAGGTATTGTCCAAGCGTCAGGATATCCACATCGTGCGCGCGCAGATCCCGCATGGCTGCAAGAATCTCCTCGCGCGTTTCGCCGAGGCCGAGCATGAGGCTCGACTTGGTCAGCACTTGCGATTGGATGCGCTTGGCGGCAGCGAGGACTTTGAGCGTTTGCTCGTAGCCGGCTCTCGGGTCGCGCACCACATGGGTCAGGCGGCGCACGGTTTCGAGGTTTTGTGCAAATACGTGCAGTCCGGATTCGACCACCTTGCGCACGGCTTCGAGATCTCCCGAGAAGTCCGGCGTGAGCGCCTCCACCTTCACGCCGGGGCATCGTTCGATGATGCGGCGCACGCAGGCCGCGTAGTGTGCCGCGCCGCCGTCGGGCAGATCGTCGCGGTCGACCGAGGTGAGCACGATGTATTTGAGATTCATGAGCGACACGGTGCGTGCGGCATTGTCCGGTTCCTTCTCGTCAATCCACCCGTTCGGATTGCCGGTATCCACGGCGCAAAAGCGGCAGGCACGCGTGCACACGCCGCCGAGCAGCATGATGGTGGCTGTGCCGTGTGTCCAGCATTCGGCCATATTGGGGCAGTGCGATTCTTCGCACACCGTGAAGAGGTCGGCTTCTCTGAGCAGGCTGCGCAGACGCGACACGCCCTCTCCTGAGGGAATTTTTACGCGCAGCCAAGGCGGTTTGGCGAGTCCCGCCGCTGGCGCAGGGTCGTCCGTGGGCGTGCCGGCAAGATTCATGGTGTTCTTCGCCTTGATGCCGTTACGAATCGCGTAGCCGCCGGACGCTGTGCGGTACTTGCGCCCGCTCGGTACCTTGCCTTGCTGTTTCATTCGCCAAACCTCGCGATGAGCTGGGCGAAATTGCACGGCCTGCTGGTGCTGTCGAGTTGATGGCGAAGCATGGAAGCCCAAGCAGTCTTCACGGCGTTCGGGCTCCCTGGAAGCGCGAAAACGAGCGTGGTGCCCACCAGTCCGGCGAGGGCGCGCGACTGAACCGTTGAGGGGCCGATGTCATTGAAAGAGACTTGGCGAAACAGCTCGCCGAAGCCATCAATCGCCTTATCAAACAACGGCGTAAGCGCTTCGGGCGTTGAATCGCGACCGGTAAATCCGGTACCGCCATTGGTGATGATGATATCCACTTCATCGTCAACGACCCACTGGCACACCTGCGCGCGTATCAAGTGCTTGTCGTCCTTGACAAGCGCTCGCGCCGCAAGCCTGTGACCATCGTTCCGCAACGCCTCTGAGAGCGTCTGTCCGGACTCGTCGGTGTCGAAATTCCTCGAGTCCGAAATCGTCATCACAGCGATACCCAAGGACATGCGTTCGCCTGTCTTGTCCATGTTTGTCAATGCCTTACTTCAGGTTCTTTATTCTGAGTTAATTGGAGACTCGCCTAAAATGCTTTAGACTAGCCACCTCGTACATTCTAGCCTCAGACCGACAGGGCCGCCCACGCATTATGGCGAGCGCCATTCCAGCGGACATCTTCACGGAATTGCCGGAAACCGACAATCTGTTTCAGATTGCCGAGACGCTCGCGCAGGATTTTTCCGTGTATCCCGATGCGGAGAGCGACGGTGCCAAGTCCATTCCGCTGCCCGGGCTCGTCTCAAAGCGCAGTTGCGACCGGCGACGCCTCGCGCTCTCCAAGCTCGACGTTGATTCATACATAGAGCAAGTGGTCGCGCCCGCCGAGGATGTGAACCGGCTTGCGGCGCCCGGTATCATCCGATCATTGGGCGAACTGCAAGAACAGACGCTCGACGGGCCCTTTTACGCGGCTGTGCTGAAAATGGAGTTTGGCGGTCGATTCCGGGAAATCGCCTTTCTCGCGCACAATCGCGCCAGCAACAATGGCGTGTGGATGCCTTCCCACCACCTGAAAGCCGCGCAATTTCTGGAGTTCTGCAGCCGTCGCTCGCTGCCGTTGGTGACCATGATGGATACGCCGGGTGCCGATGCGGCGGAAGAAGCCAATCGCAATAACCAAGCACACAGCATCTCGCGGCTGATCGCCGAGATGTGCAATCTCAATCTGCCCAATCTCGGCGTGATTCTAGGGCTCGGCTACTCTGGAGGCGCCATTCCTTTGGCAGCCAGCAACCTCATCCTTTCGGTCGGGGACGGCGTGTTCAACACGATTCAGCCCAAGGGCCTCGCCAGCATCGCGCGCCGACTCAATCTCTCTTGGCAGGAATGCGCTCAGTACGTTGGCCTGTCGCCCTACGAATTGCAGGCGCAAGGCATCGTCGATGGCATCATCGACTATGTGCCGGCCCGCCATGCGGAGCAGGCGGAGAACCTGAGACTCGCCATCTTGTCTGGCATTGAGCGTATCGAAGAGAACGTCAGGCATTTCGTCGCGAAAAACCCCTACATTTTGGAGCACTATGCGCGTGCGCTCAGCCGCTACCTTGAGCCTAGCGAGCGCGCCAGGCGCATGGCGGCGAGCGCTTCGCTCACCGATACCGGCACGCCGACCGAGTATCCCAACGTGTTTGGGGTCGCCTACAGGTATCTGCGCTATCTCGGCACGCGCAAGCGTATTCGTGCGACCCGTGTCAGGCAGTACGGGCGGCTTGCACGGGTGCAGCTTCCGCGCGGCGAACTTGATCGACGCGCCGAACGCGAACGGCGATTCAACTTCATTAGTTGGCTGCAGGATCCTGAACCGGCGGCCTACGACGATCAAGTGTCGCGGTCGCTCAAGAGTTATCTCGATAAGCGTGAGGATTTGACGGCCAAACGTGGTCGCTTTGCGCAGCTTTTGCTCGGCGAACCGGAAAAGAACTTCGCGGAAGCGCGCGCCCAGCTGATTAAGGTCGTCGGCATGTTCCTCTATAACCGATTCAAGGATCAGGCCCCGGATAGCTTGCGGCTCTTGCGCCTAGCGCTCGCCGATCAGGAGTCGATCATCGCCTTCATACGCCTGTCGGATGTCAAAGAGCCTCGAAGCTTGCTAAGAGCGCTGCGTGCCGACAAGGCGCTGGCTAAAGTGTGTCGCGATCAGTTCAGTCACGAAGGGGGCAAGCTGCTTGCGGCTGGCGTCAAGGATCTGTCGAATAGCTATGTCCATTCCTTGTTGGTGACCGAACTCAATTTGCTGCTGACCGGACCTGATCTGGAGGGTCGCATCAATCAATCGGACGACGCTTCGCATCTTGCCGAAGACGTCCCCATCGGCGCGACATTGAACGGATCAGGGCAGGTACGGGCAAACCGCCGGGTGCTCCAAGAGAGGCTCGACGGGCGAATGCCGGACGCGGGTGGGACTGACGACGGCGTGCTTGATCGAAGTGCCACCATACTCGATGTGCTTCTCTCTTCAGACCTTCGCGAAGCGTTCATTGAGGAGTGCGACAACCTGCTCTTGTTCGACTCAGTTTATAACCAGGTGGTCTCGGGACTTGACCAGCTCGCCGCCGAGGCGGATCGCAGCCGAGCCTTGTCAGAAGCCTCGATACAAAAGTTGCTGACCGGCGCACTGAGCAGCGCTTGGCACGACGTGTTCGATGTGCCTGCGAAGGAATCATTGGACGACGACGGGCGTGAACGACTTGAAAAGCGCTTCTTCGATTGGTATGAGGCACTGATGGAAGTGCCTCGAAGCGGACAGTTTCTCAACGCCGTCGAAGAGTGGAAGCGCCCAGGCGTCGCGCACCTCTCGGACACCCTGCTGGTGGTGGTCACGTTCTTTTTTCAGCGGCTGTTGCCAAATTATCTCGCCAAGACACGCGAAGGCAAGCGCTTTGACGGGCGCATCGCGCCGGTGAGCATAGGCCGGCGCAAGAATTTTTGGTACAGATTGACCATCGCCTATCGCGATCTGCTCATCCAGAATCTGCTCGTGCGCTACAAGCGGGCCGTAGATCTGGGCTATGAGCGGTTCATTGACGCCTATTTCGATCAGTTTGACGAACTCTGTGCCGATTTCTTGAGTTCCGACCCCTGCGAGTTTCCGGGCTTTCGCCAATCGATTGACGGTGCCATCGAGCGCGGACTGCCGCCCTGCGGCATTGTCACGGGCATAGGTACGCTGAAGAGCGACATGCTGCCGGGGCAGGCGAATCGGCAAGTTGGCGTGATCGTCTCCAACGTTAAGTTCCAAGCCGGCAGTTTCGATATGGCCAGCGCCGAGAAATTCTGCCGTTTATTGGTTGATTGTGCACTGCGCAAATTGCCGGTGGTCTGCTTCATGTCCTCAGGCGGCATGCAAACCAAGGAGGGCGCGGGCGCGCTCTTCTCCATGGCGGCCGTCAACGATCGTGTCACGCGCTTCGTGCGCGACATGGACCTGCCGGTGGTAGTGTTCGGCTATGGCGACTGCACCGGAGGCGCGCAAGCGAGCTTCGTCACCCATCCGCTGGTGCAAACCTATTATTTCTCCGGTGCCAACATGCCGTTCGCCGGGCAGATTGTGGTGCAATCAAACCTCTCTTCCCTGTGCACCCTGTCGAACTACCTGTCCTTGGTGGACGGGGCCATGCACGGCTTGGTCAAGCACCCCTTCATCGACGATCTCGACGAGGAACTGCGTCACATCGACCCTGATATTCCGGTGCCTTCCGAGACGGTTGCGGAGGTGTTGGATCGCGTGCTGCAAGGCGACTTCGGGCCGGTGAGCCCGGTCACAAGCGACCGGGAAGTGGTGGAGGCCGACCTCATTGCGCCGGTCAAGCGAGTGCTCATTCACGCCCGCGGCTGCACCGCTGTGAAGCTGATACGCATCGCTCAGCGGCTTGATATCGAGGTGGTACTGGTGCAGTCGGATCCGGACATGGATTCGGTGGCGGCGAGCATGCTTGGGAGGCAGGATCAACTCGTGTGCATCGGCGGCAACACGCCGGATGAGAGCTATCTCAATGCGCTTTCGGTGATCAGAATCTGTCAGCAGGAAGGCGTGGATTCATTGCATCCGGGCATCGGATTTCTGTCCGAGAACGCGCAATTTGCGCAGCTTTGCCGCAATCACCGTGTGAATTTCATCGGCCCGCCCGTGCAGAGCATGGAAGTGATGGGCAACAAGTCCAATGCCATCAACACGGCGCGCGAACTTGGGGTCAGCGTGGTGCCGGGTAGCCACGGCATCTTGAGCGATGTGGAGACAGGCCTCGACATGGCCTCGGAAATCGGCTTTCCGGTGCTCATCAAGGCGGTGCATGGGGGAGGCGGCAAGGGCTTGCAGGTTGTCGAAGAGTTCGACCAATTCCGCGAACTCTTCACCCGAGTGACCGTCGAAGCGCGCGCCGCCTTTGGTAGCGGCGATGTGTACTTGGAACGCTATGTCACCTCGCTTCGCCACATAGAAGTACAGGTGTTGAGGGACACGCACGGACACACGCGCATTCTTGGCCTGAGGGACTGCAGCGTGCAGCGCGACAAACAGAAGATCTTTGAGGAATCCGGATCCACCATGCTGCCGCCGGAACTCTGCGAACGGGTGCTCGGCTATGCGGCCGCCATTGCCGAATCGGTTGGATACGTGGGTGCGGGCACGGTCGAGTTCATTTTCGACCTGACGAATCAAGATGTCTATTTTATGGAGATGAACACGCGCCTGCAGGTCGAGCACCCGGTGACAGAGCTAGTCTCGGGAGTGGACATAGTGGCCGCGCAGTTCGAGATTGCCGGCGGCGGGAGCATCGAGAAGATCACGCCCAAGGAGAAGGGCTATGCGATCGAGGCCAGAATCAATGCCGAGCGGCTGGTGCGCGCCGCCGACGGACGGCCCGTGTTCCGCCCGGATCCTGGTGAAGTAACCCAATGCCTGCTGCCGGAAGATAACAAGGTCGAGGTGATTTGCTGCATCGGCGAAGGGCGCAAGGTGTCCCCCTACTACGATAGCTTGGTCGCGCAGATCATCGCCACCGGAAGCTCCCGCACCGCCTGTATCAATCGCCTGCACGCTTACTTAAGCGAGGTGCGAATCGAGGGCATTTGCACCAACATCGAACTCTTAAAGACCATCTTGAAGGACGATGTATTCCGAGATGGCATCTACGACACCAACTACATGGAAGAGTTCATGCAGCGGGTGGATGTGGATGCGCTCGCCGGGCGCATCGTCGATGCCGCGGGTAGCCGCTCCGATGCGTTTGATGCCGATGCGCTGGGCATCGAAGGCAGCGATGAACTCAAGGTGCTGGCGGCGAGCACCGGCATCGTGTACATGACGCCAAGCCCGGGCGAACCCGAGTTCGTGTCCATCGACGATGTGATCGGCGTCAAGGATACCCTGTGCCAAATCGAGGCTATGAAGGTGTTCACCCCCCTGCGCCTGATGGACTTCAATCAAGGCGAGCAGGTGCTCTACGACGAGGACAAGCGCTACAAGGTGACGCGCATCAATCGCTCGTCAGGCGAGCAAATCAACGCCGGTGATCTGCTGTTCGTGCTGGAGCCGGTCGCTGCTGAGGCCCGAGGCGCACCGAGGGCATAACTCTCCCTTGAGCGGGGAGTTTTTCGCGCTCTTGATGTGTTCGGTAAGAGGGTGGAGTGTTCGCCTTCACGTGGTTGCGCTTGGTTGTTCCATGCAAAGCGCGGCGAGCGCCTCTATCCATGCCGGGTCATCATTGAGACAGGGCAGGAGGGTGAACGACTCACCTCCTGCCTGGAGAAATGCCTGTCTTCCGCGAATGCCGATTTCTTCAAGCGTCTCTAGGTTGTCGGCGGTAAATCCCGGGCATACGACGGCGAGGCGCTTGACGCCTTCTAAGGGAAGGCGCTCCAGTACTTGGTCAGTCGCCGGTTGCAGCCACTTGGCACGTCCAAGGCGCGACTGGAAGGCCACTCGGTGCTGGTTTGTCCTGAGGCCCAAGCGTTGAGCAATCTCGCGAGCACTGACAAGACACTGATGCCGGTAGCAGGTCGCTGCGGCGGCTGCGGGGGCTTCACAGCAATCGCTTCGATTGAGACAGGTGGTGCCGGTCGGGTCCGCACGTTTGATATGGATCTCCGGCAACCCGTGGAAGCTGAAGAGCAGGCAGTCGATATCGGTGGGCATGGCGCGGCGACAAGACTCGGACACGGCATCGAGCCAAGCCGGTGCTTGATAAAAGGGTGCGAGTACCTGCATCTCAATACCGAGCCGCGTTGCGATTCGCGTGGCTTGCTCAATGCAGGTGGTGTTGGTGGAGTCCGCGAACTGTGGGTACAGCGGCGCTAGCAGTATGCGTTGTGCGCCCGATGTGGAGAGTTCTGAGAAGGCCTCTTCGAGCGAGGGTGAACCGTAGCGCATGCCGAGTACGACGGGTAGGCGCAAGTATCGGCCGAGCGCGTCCTTGAGTTTTTGACTGTATGCCAGCAGCGGCGATCCTTCTTGGCTCCAAATGCTCGCGTAGGCTTCGGCGGTGCGCGCCGGGCGAAAGGGCAGAATGAGGAGGTTCACCAGTAACCACCTCGCGAAGCTCGGCATCTGCAGTACGTAGGGATCCATCAAGAATTCGCGCAGGTAGCTGCGCACATCGTCAATGCGCGTGGATTTGGGTGATCCAAGATTGCAGAGGAGGACGGCATCGAAGCGGTACATAGTGGTTATCATACGCAACGGCCTCAAGTGCTCGCACCTGAGGCCGTTGCGTATGAGGTGGGTTTGGACGAGTAGGTACAATTCGCCTCTGACACGGGGAACGGACCTCGATTGACCACAGTCATCATTGATTACGAGGCGGGCAACCTGAGGAGCGTTGCCCGTGCCTGCGCCGAGGTGGGGCTTGTCGCAGAGGTTTCCGACGATCCACAGCGTGTTGCTGCGGCAAGTCGGATCATCTTTCCCGGTGTGGGTGCGGCGGGGAGCGCCATGCGCAGTCTGAAGCAATCGGGTCTTGATGGGACGCTCCTTGAGGCGTACCGGGCCGGAGTGCCGATGCTCGGCATTTGCCTCGGATTGCAGATCTCCCTCAAGCACTCGGAAGAGGGCGACACCCAAACATTGGCGCTGATCGAAGGTCGGGTAAGGCGGTTTGATTTTTCCGACCCCAGCTTCAAGGTGCCGCACATGGGGTGGAATCAGGTCAAGGCCGTACGATCGCATCCCCTGCTGTCGGGACTTGAAGAGGGCGATGAGTTTTATTTTGTACATAGCTACTTCCCTGAAGTTGCCGACCAGCGATGTGTCTATGCCGAAGCGCGCTACGAGCACGACTTCTGCTGTGCGCTTGGAGACAGGAATTTCTTTGGTGTGCAGTTTCATCCCGAAAAGAGCGGTAGGGTCGGATTGCGGCTACTCGAACGCTTCGCCAAGTGGGAGGGTGAAGCGTGCTGAGCAAGCGCTTGATCGCCTGTCTCGACGTGCGCGACGGCAAGCTCGCAAAGAGTGTCAAGTTTGTGGACACCAAGGACATTGGCGACCCGGTTGAGAAGGCGCGCGAGTACTATGAGGACGGTTTGGACGAACTGGTCTTCTACGACATTACTGCATCCTCGGATAAGCGGCGAATTTTGCTTGGGGTCGTTGAAGCAGTTGCGGCCCAGGTGTTCATTCCCTTGTCGGTGGGTGGCGGCATACGCAGCGTCGCTGATGCCACCGATCTTCGTTTGGCCGGTGCGGAGAAGATCAATGTCAACTCGGCGGCTGTGCTTCGCCCAGAACTCATCGCGGAATGTGCCGAGGCGATCGGGTCGCAAAACCTGGTGCTGTCGATGGACATACGCCGCGTGGCGGCCGGTGCGAGCTGTCCTTCAGGCTACGAGATGGTGATTGATGGAGGCCGCAGACCCATGAATCTTGATGCGTTGGAATGGGCACTCAGGGGCGAAGCGCTGGGAGCAGGGGAACTGGTGGTCAACTCGATTGATGCCGACGGTACGCGCGATGGCTATGACGTCAGTCTCACACGTCTCTTGTCCGAGGCGGTGCGCATTCCGGTGATCGCCTCTGGTGGTGCCGGCAAGCCGGAGCATCTCCTGGAAGTGCTTGAAGAAGGCAAGGCGGACGCCGCCTTGGTCGCATCAATGGTGCACTATGGAGACTACCGGGTGAGCGGGTTGAAGACTTGGCTGCACAATCAAGGCCTCAAAATGAGGATGTCTTGGTGAGCACCGGTCGCGCGCAGCGCGATGCAAAGCATGCTTTGCAAGGTGCGCAAGGGCTGACAGGATGTCAGCCTTGGGCCATCAGCGGAGCAAGGGGATGCGGCAGGAGGCCGGAAACGCCCTTTTGCCGAAGCAGCTCCACGGTCGTGCGCAGCACGACGCAAACGACCTTTTGAGAGCAGGCGTATAGAGTGAAAGCTATCTGTATAGAAAATCCGGGACCTAAGGCGAATCTCGCTTGGACGGAGGTTGAAGACGCCGCGCCGGGCGAAGGTGAAATTCTCATTCGTGTGGCCGCGGCCGGGATCAATCGCGCGGATCTGATGCAATCTGTGGGAATGTATCCGCCGCCTCTTGGCGCGAGCCCCTATCTAGGCCTCGAATGTGCTGGTGAGGCGGTGGCGCTCGGAGCTGGCTGCAAGAGGTTTCAGAAGGGAGAGGCAGTGTGCGCGCTCTTGTCGGGAGGAGGATACGCCGAGCTTGTGGCCGTGCCCGAGGGACAGGCGCTGCCGGTTCCGGAGGGCGTTTCACTCACCGAAGCGGCGGGCATTCCCGAGGTTTACGCGACCGCCTATGCGAATCTGTACATGGAAGCCGCGGCAAAGGCGGGTGAGACTTTTCTCGTGCATGCCGGAGGCAGCGGCGTGGGTACGGCGGCTATAGCGCTTGCAGGTCTCAACGACAATCCCTGCTATGTCACGCTGGGAGGTGAAGAAAAGGCGAGGCGCTGCCTTGGCTTGGGTGCCGCCGGTGCCTGTGACCGCCACCGCGAGTCATTTGTCGACAAGGTCAAGGAATGGACGCAAGGGCGCGGGGTCGATGTCATACTCGACCCCGTTGGCGCGAGCTACTTCAATGACAATCTTGCCTGTCTTGCCATGGACGGAACCCTTGTGCTCATTGGCTTGATGAGTGGTCACAAGGTCGATACCAGTCTGGTGCCCATGCTCCGAAAGAGGCTGAAGATAGTGGGGACCACATTGCGAAATCGGTCGATCAAGTACAAATCCCGCGTGATGGCGGAACTGGAAGCAAACGTCTGGCCGAGCTTTGCGCAGGGGGTGCTCAAACCACAAATTGACAGCGTCTATCCCATCAGGGAAGTTGCCGATGCCCATCAACGCATGCGTTCTGATGCGAATTTCGGGAAGATTCTGTTGACGCTTTAGGCCGCAAATCCGATCCGCCGCGCAGATCCCGGCTTCGCCTCGCATTCTTCGTTCAGCATGGTGACAAGTGCATCGCGGTCTTCCAGCACGCCCAGCAATTCCGCCCGGCGTTTCACCACAGCGAAGTCACCGGGTGTCAATTCATCCAAACTACCGATCTCCCTTGGCGGTTCGAGCTGAAAGAAGCTTCGAAATGCGCTCGCGGCTTGCTCTGCTGAAAGATAGTCCAGCGCAATCTTAAAGTCGAAGCGGCGAAGCGTGGCTGAATCGAGACGATCCATGTAGTTGGTGGTGCAGGCAAAGGGTAGGGGATGATGCTCCATCCAAGTGAACATCTCGTTGACTTGGTTCACTTCCCAGTTGCGAACCGCATGGCGTCTATCGGACAACAAGGAGTCGGCTTCGTCGAACACGAGGAAGTGTCCTTGTTCCCGTGCCTCGGCGAATGCCTGCGCAATGATCATGGTAGGGGCAGTGGTAAGGGACGAAACAATGATCTCCCGGTGGGGTGTTCGGGGCATCGTCGGCCTCCAGCGTGGTGAGCATGGACGCGACTTGGCTCTTCAGGGAGTCTCGGAGACCTTCCACCTCCCGCATGAGCGGGTGAAAACGGAAGCGGCCGTGCAAATCCAAGTGCCTACCGTCGTACACATGGTCTCGGTTGAGCGTGAGTACACCGGCGTCTCGCACATCGAGTCCGGTACCCTGAAGCACCCAGACTTGAATGGCGAGGTCTCGGATAAAGACCTCCTTGGCGCACGAAGGCCGCTTCGAAGATGGCGGGGCATGTCTCGTCTTCGAGGACGCGGGCGGTTTCCTTGAGCGCTTCGTCTGTGTGCCGGTAATCTTGGGTAATTAAGCGGCCACCGGGATGTCGTTTGCATGCAAGTTCGCCGACGACTTGACCGGTATCAAAGATGGCCTGCAGGGTGGATGACAGCTTGCTCGCAAGCTCGCGCGCGTGGGTGTCATTCCATAGTCGCAGGTGACACTGGGGAACCCGAGATGAAGCGCAATTTTGAGAGTAGGGGGTGTCGGGTCAATGTCAATGAAGGGGGCTATCTATGGTGTTCACGACAGCAAACTGTTAGATCAGTTGCCTTGAGAGAGCCTTACCATGAAATATCGGCTGGAGCCACCGAGATTTCATGATATTATCAGCCTCCATGATCCCCAGAACCGCACATGTTGAGAACATCCTCGATCATCTGAACCTGTTTCCGGCGGTTGCCATTCTTGGGCCTCGGCAGGTGGGCAAGACGACGCTTGCCGGGCAGGTGTCCAAATCCTATGAAGGCCCTTCACAGCGATTCGATCTCGAGAATCCGAGAGACTTGAATCGCCTGCTCCAAGATCCAATGACGGCACTCGAAGACCTTCGCGGCCTTGTGGTCATTGATGAAGTGCAGCGCCGACCGGACCTGTTCCCTGTATTGCGGGTCCTTTGCGAGCGACGACCGAGCCCAGCCAAATTCTTGATCCTCGGCAGCGCGACCCCCGAATTCATCAAACAGACATCCGAAACCCTAGCCGGCCGGATTCACTACTACAACTTGGGAGGTTTAAACCTTCAGGAGGTCGGGTTTCAAGAACTGAATCGGCTCTGGTTGCGTGGCGGCTTTCCCTTGGCGTGGCTTGCGAATGAGGATGAGGATGCATCCATATGGATGGAGAGCTTTGTGCGATCTTTTCTGGAGCGGGATCTGCCCGAACTGGGTGTTCGGGTGGCAAGCACCGCGATGCGCCGGTTTTGGACGATGTTGGCGCATTGGCAGGGGCAGTCGTGGAACTCAGCGGTGTTTGCCCGCTCCTTCGGGGTTGCGGATACGACTGTGAGGAGGTATCTCGATATCCTCACCGGCGCCTTGGTCCTGCGCCAGCTTCCGCCGTGGTTCGAGAATGTTCGAAAGCGCCAGGTCAAAGCGCCGAAAATCTACATTCGCGATACCGGTATTCTGCACATGCTGCTCGGCATTGAGGATGCTCACGCGTTGCAGTCGCATCCAGTATGCGGTGCTTCTTGGGAGGGGTTCTTGATCGAGTCAATGATCCAGCTCTTGGGTCTCAGCGAGGAATCAGTGTACTTTTGGGGTGCACACACGGGCGCGGGGATTGGCCTGCTGGTCACCCGCGCGGGAAAACGCTTCGGGATAGAGTTCAAGCGCACGACAACGCCCAAGGTGACACCCTCCATGCGGAGCGCGCTTGCAGATCTCAAGCTTGAAGAGGTGCTTGTGGTGCACGCCGGAGCCGAATCCTATCCGCTCTCCGAGCGGGTGCGCGCGGTCTCTGCGCATCGACTGGATTCAGACCTCGGGATATGGTCTTGAGCTTCAAGCGGGTCGCGGTCGCGCTGAACGTCAGCTTGTCGAGCTCCTTCAGGAGAGGCTCATGCCTCTCCAGCTTCTTTCAAGACAGCTTCAACTACCTGGCGAGACAATCGAAAGCCGATTGCCTCTAGCCTTTCAAGGATTGGTCGAATCTCGGCTCGGATCCTTTGCCTTTTTGCCAAGACCAGAACTCCCGCGACACCGGTAACTGCGATCTCCTTGGCTCTGGCATGCGCACGGCCTGAAAGATCATCCATTATCACAAGGCAGGGCGCGGGACTAGACATGGCAAGGGAGAGGGTGCTTGCTTCTCCCTCTCCCAAGGTTGGGAATTCAGCTTGTGCCGAAGGTCTGTGGATTGTGGTGATCCATCCCGCTTGCATGGCTTCGGCCACCTCACGTGCGCCCGGTAATCCGTCCTTCGCAAGTACCTCACGACTTACGGCATGCGTAATAGTGATCGTGCTGTAAAGTTCTCGTAAGAGATTCAACTCACCAATTGCGCCAAGGCCGATTAAAGCGCTGGCATCGGCTAGGACGGTCGGTTTAGCCATGCTTCGGCGGTTTGGATGTCGTCAGCAACTGTTCTGGCTGTTCCTGAGACGACCGGGATGCCTTGAATCCCCAAATGTTGAATAAACTCGGCCAGCTCCACTTTGGCAAAACTCGCGGCCCGTCCCAAAGAGAGTTGCCGTTCTTGAAATAGTGCCGTTGCCAGCGCCAGTCGGATGCCAGGTTCGCCCAGTAAGGAATCGCTATCCAGATGGATCAGTAGTGCTTCCGGTTCGTGGCGGCTAAGCACCATAACGGGTTGCTTACGCGCTGCCCGCAGCGCGGCGGAGGGGTTATTCTTCAGTTCTCGAACACTTACAGCTTCCACGACATGCGACTTAGGTGCAGGAATGCACCGCTGGAACATAATGTAGGAACTTATCGCAGGCCAATTAAGATGTCAATCCAAGTTCGTGTCTGCAAAATCTAGATTCGCCAAGACCTCCTTCACCCGTACCATTGCAAGCGTATCCAGCAGGAGTCTCGCTCGCCTTGAGGATATTCGACAACCGCAGCCAATCCTTATAGCGCCAGCCCGAAGTATCCAGCCGCAGCCAGAAAGCTGAACATCAAAGCTAGCGCGAGCAGCGGTGGGCCATGCAAACGGCTCCAGAGCAGAAGGCCGGTCACTGCCAGAAATATGAGCGATCCCGCAAATGCGTCGAGCACAAGTACCCATATCAGGCCCGACCGATTGCCCATGTGCAAGGCATTCATGGTGGAAATGGCCCCGAAGTCGGTACGAATCACCGACAGGTATTGGTTCCCCGGTACGAAGGTCACGTCGAAGGCCATCCCTGCGGATTGATATCGGAGTCCGTAGGTGCCGGGTTGTGCAGCATTGCGACCGGTGCGCTCCACGCTTGGGGTGTCGAGTTCAAGCCGCTCGGATACGAATCCATCAAATTCAGCCAAGCTGCCGAAGCCGCTGACGGGTGCTCGCAAGTCGAATTGCTGGACTTCATCGGCGGTTCGTGCGCCGATGCTCATGCGGTGATTCAAGGTGATGCCGGTGATGCCGATGATGATGCCGATGAACGCGCCCCAGATCGCAACCCAACCATGCAATCGTTTGAGCCACCTCATGAAGGCTTCGCCTTGCAGGCTGGGCGGCACAAAAGGATAGCGTCGTCTCTTTTTGACGGCTGGCGGCATCTCTCACACACCTGCCAATGCGAAATAGGCGGCTAGGCCGAGACCAATCGAAAAAAGCCCTAAGGCCAAGCCGCGCGGTCCCGAAAACACGTTCCACAGAAAGAAACCCGTGATTGCCAAGAGGATCACGGACGCGGAAAAGACATCTCCGAGCAGCTTCCATCCGAAACTGCCACCTCTGCCGAGATGCAACAGGTTGACCGTGTGCAGCAGACTGCGTCGTGTCTCCGTCACTTCAATGGCATTATTCCCAGCGACGTAGGTCGCGATCAGCGTGCGGTGAAAGCCCAAGAAGGAAGCGCGGTAATTTTGCGGGGATCGAGGCTGCGCGACACTGGTGGTCGAAGTGCCGGATGCCGCCCGCGCCGTCTGAGGTGACACGACTCCTGTGGCCGATGCTGGTTGATTTCGCTGATCGCGTAGTTGGCGATTACCCAATATTGGCGTGCTGGAGAGGCCGTATTCCAGGGCGATCAAGTCCGCGAGTTCCTGATGGCTCGCGATGCCGCGATTCGGCGCCGAAATAGCGTGAATCGTGATCTCCGGTTCGGAACTCGGAAAGAGTTCGGGGTGCAGCAGCGCAATGGTCGAGACACCAAAGATCAGGCAAGCCACCGACCCCCAAAGACCAAGCCAAGCGTGCGAGATCCGTAGCCAGTCCATCCATCTTGACCTTCGAAAAGATGGCGTGACGAAGGGATACCCAATCGCCTTCAGCCAAAAGCGGCGCACGGCGACAAATCGAGACAATGAAAAAACTCAGGCGGACCGGAATATTGTCGAGTTTGACCATCAAAGCCGCATTTCGACCGTCGCCTTGATATTACGTCCGGGTTGATAGTAAGTGAGGTCTTGCGATTGCCCCGTTTCAGGGTCAATGGAGAGGTTCTGATAGCGCTTGGTGTAGAGTTCATCGGTCGCGTTCTCCATGCGTAATTGCACGGACAATCGCTCGCTCAGCCGATAGGATGCGAACAGGTCGAATACTTCGTAGCCCAATCGGTCGAATCGTGGATCTTCGCCGGTGGGGTCTGCGATGCGATCGTCACGACTGGTGAAATCGATGCCGACCCTTGCTCGCCCATCGAAAAGATAGACTCCAAGAGATGCGTTTAAGCTCTCCGGACTCACGTCGCGAAGCGGCGCACCGGTCTGCTTGTCGCTGCCGTCGAGTGTTTGCAGGGTGAGGGAGGCGAACCATCTCGATGTGGCGTAGTTGGCGAAGACTTCCCAGCCGTCGATTCTCGCCGCATCAACGTTTTCAAAGGTGGATGTGATGACTCGATGCGATCTTCCGTTGACCATGACCTCGCTGTCAGGCAGCGCGACCGATTGAATAAAGCCGTCAACGTCGTTTCTGACGTAGCGCACCCCGACATAGGCTTGATCGCTTTCGGTGAGTAAGCTGTCTCGTCGGAATGAAAACCCAGCTTCCCAACTCTTCGTTGCTTCGCCTTTCAAATTCTCATTTGGGATGGTCTCGCGGCAAGAAAATCCACGCCGTCCGGAATTGCAGACCACGCCCAAATCGCCGCGTCCAAACACTTCGTGAACCGACGGTGTACGAAAGCCCTCTCCGACGACGCCAACAAGCGAAAGTCCGGCGATGGGTGTTTGCTCAAAGGGGGCCCAAGAAAGCTGCAATTTTGGGTTGAGCGCGGATTCCTCGAGCGAACGTCTGGTGTTTTCATCTTTGCTCTCGAACACATCGTATCGAACTGAAATCAGCAATGAGAAGGTCTCCCCAAGCTTGAAGGAGTCGGCCAGATAGCCGCCAAGTGCGGTTCTTTCTCGCACCAATGGGTCGCCACTTGCGTCCGAGTAGGCTGTCAGTATGTCGTCGTAGCTCCAATCGAGGCCGTAGCGAATTTCGTGTAGGTCGTCCCCGAAGATCTGCAATCGGCTGATATTCTCGATCTCGAAATAATCGGTGCTGATTTCCCAGAATGAAGCCTCGGTCGCCCCATCGTTCAATCGCTCGCGTTCGGTCGATGTGTGCGTGTAGCGAAGATTGGCATCGATGAAGTTGTTGTCTTTTGGCAGGTACTTCCAATTACCTGAATAGGTCCGCTCAACGAGTTCGGTGAACTGGTCGACACTACTCACGATCGTGCCTCGGCTCTGTGCGCCACGAGCCGTGTATTGCTTGTCGAGACCTAGATAGCTGACCTCAAACCTGTGCGCGTTGCCGCGGTCGTGCACAATCTTGGCGAGCACATTGATGTCCTCCGAGCCGGTTGCGCCACCCAAGGTTTCGACCCCTGCACCGTCTTCGTAAGCACCCATGTCGCGGCTTGTGAGCGCGAGCAGCGTAGACCATTGTTCATTCATGGCCCATGCGTTTTCGAGGTTGGCGTAGTTCCCATCACCATTTGACTCGTGGCCGAGCCGAACGCCCAAGGCGAACGAATCGGAATCTCTGAGTAGATCGGCAGGATCCTTGGTTTCCATGTGGACCATCCCGCCGGTGGAGCCGCTTCCATAGACGTTTGAGGCGACACCGGGGATGACCGCAATTGATCGATACATATCTGGCTCAGCGAAGATCGCGCCGGCGCCACCGTGCCTTACTTGGTTGAAGTTTTTCGGCGCGCCGTCAACGCGAACGCTGACTTGGTCTTGCGACAAGCCGCGGATGATCACCAGCGAGCCTTGGTTGCCGCCTTCTTCGTCAATCTGCACGCTGGTTGTTTTGCGCAGCGCATCAGCCAAGGTCGTGGCTTGCTGTGCGCGAATATAGTCCGCAGAGATGAGCTGTGCGCCCTCGGATTCATCAACGCGATGACCATCGAGCAGGTTGATGGCGTCCGCCGTGACGATGAGTTCTTCAATGTCGCCGGTGTCCGCTCGGTCCGTCGCGGTGATTCCACCGACGGGCAAGATGAACGCGATGCATAGCGGCAGGGTGATGGGTTTCATGCTGCGGGGATAGCCTTAGTTTTTAGGAATATAAAGCGTAATATAAATCATTCCTATTTGCAATTGAGAAATGGCGTTGAGAAATCGCCATGCCGCTCGGCGTAGGGAACGCGCTTGAGTTAGTCTTGGAGGCTGGTTCGTTCTTCTTGTAGCCGCGCCAACCTTGAATCCAGCGCGCGTTGCTTCTCGGACTCGGCTGCCACCACCTGTTCAGGGGCCCGGTCACGGAAATTGGGGTTTTCGAGCTTGGCTGCGACGCGGGCGAGTTCGTTTGTGGTTTTGACGATCGCCTTGTCGAGGCGCGCTCGCTCGACGGACAGGTCCATCACGCCTTCGAGCGGCACCATCACCTTGAGGTCGCCGATGAGTTCAAAGGCACAAGGCGGTGCCGGCTCGTCTTGAGCGAGGAACTCAATAGATGCAACGCGGCCTAGATGTCGAATCATCGTCTCGGTGAGGGTGAGCGTCGCCTTGGCTTCGGCGAGGGCCTTCCCAGATCCCTGCAATATGAGCACAACGGTGCTTCCGGGAGGCAGGGCTCGGTCGCTGCGCATGGTGCGCGCGAAACCAACTAGGGCGCGCATCCAATCGAAGTCGGACTCGGCGGCAGGGTTGATCGTTTCATCCTTCGCCACCGGATAGGCCGCAAGCATGATGGTTTCTCCCTCGATGCCGAGCCGTTCCGCCACCGGATGCCAGAGCGCTTCGGTGACGAATGGCATCAAGGGGTGGAGCGCGCGCAACAAGGATTCGAGCGTCTCTAGCAGACAGGCTTGGGTTGCCGAGGCTCGCCCACCCTGTTCCTTCGCCTCGCGCAAGCTTGGCTTTGCGGCTTCCAGATACCAATCGCAGTACTCGTGCCACGCGAACTCGTACAGGCTTTCCGCCAGTAGGTCGAATCGATATTCCCGCAAAGCGCGGCGCCAGTCCTTGATGCGGGTCGCGAGGCGGCTGGCGATCCAGCTTTCGGCGAGACCCGGCTCGCGAGGCGCTTGCCGGTCGAACGAACCCGTGTTCATGAGTACAAAGCGTGCCGCGTTCCAGAGCTTGTTGCAGAAATTTCGGTAGCCGTGCACGCGCTCGAGGTCGAAGCGCACGTCACGTCCAGTTGATGCGAGTGCGGCGAAGGTGAACCGAAGCGCATCCACGCCATGCGCCGCTATGCCCTCGGGGTATTCCTTGCGCGTCGCACGCTCGATCTTCGGCGCGAGCCGTGGTTGCATGAGATTGCTGGTGCGTTTTGCTACGAGCGCCTCAAGGTCTATCCCGTCAACCAGGTCGAGCGGATCGAGTCCGTTGCCGAGCGACTTGGACATTTTTTGCCCCTGCGCATCTCGCAAGAGGCCATGAATGTACACCTGTCGGAAGGGAATCTGGTCGAAGAGTCCGAGCGACATCATCATCATTCGGGCGACCCAGAAGAAGATGATGTCGTGCCCCGTGACGAGGGCGGTGGTGGGATGAAAGCTGTTCAGTCGCTCGGTGTCCGTCGGCCAACCAAGGGTGGCAAAGGTCCATAGGGACGAGGAAAACCAAGTTTCGAGCACGTCTTCGTCTTGCTTCAGTGGAGTATCGCGGAGGTCGTACTTGCTGCGGATTTCCGCCTCGCTGCGCCCCACATAGGCATTGCCCGCCTCGTCGTACCAAGCCGGAATTCGATGTCCCCACCAAAGTTGTCGGCTGATGCACCAGTCACGTATGTCCCGCATCCACGCGTTGAACAGATTGGCGTAGTGACCGGGCACGAACTCCACTTGGCCGGTCGCAACCGCGTCCACGGCGAGGTCGCGCAAGGCATCCATGCGCATGAACCACTGGTTGGTCAGGCAGGGTTCTATGACGGCTCCGGACCGGTCGCCGCGCGGAATCTGCACTCGGCGGTCTTCTTTGCCCGCAAGCAGGCCCGCTTGGTCCAGCAATTCCACCACCCGATCACGCGCCGCGAAACGATCAAGGCCCTGTAGTGAATCCGGCACTTGGTCATTGAGTCGCGCGGACTCGTCAAAAATGTTGATTTCGGGAAGTCCATGCCGCTTGCCAATCTCATTGTCATTGAAATCATGCGCGGGTGTGATCTTGAGGCATCCGCTGCCGAATTCCATGCTCACATAGGCATCGCCGATCACCGGTACTTCCCTTTCGATGATCGGCACGCGCACGCGCCTGCCTATGAGGTGTGAAAACCGAGGGTCGTCGGGATGAACCGCGACTGCCGTGTCGCCAAGCATGGTCTCGGGCCGCGTGGTGGCGACAGTGACGGATGCCCCGGGTTCATCAACAATCGGATAACGAATCTTCCACAGATAGGTAGACTCTTCCTCGTTCTGTACCTCGAGATCGGAAATCGCCGTGCAAAGCACAGGATCCCAGTTCACCAGTTTCTGGCCTCGATAGATATATCCGGCCTCATGGCAGCGTACGAAGGCCTCCAAGACGGCGTTCGCGTAATCGGGATCCATGGTGAAGCATTCGTTGGTCCAATCGAGCGAGGAGCCCATGCGTCGCAGTTGATTGCAGATCTCACCACCGGATTCTTCTCGCCACTTCCAGACCTCCTGAACGAACTGTTCGCGGCCAAAAGATGCCTTGTCGAGATTCCTTTGCGCCAACTGGTTTTCAACGATCATCTGCGTGGCGATGCCCGCATGATCAGTGCCCATCTGCCAGAGCGTACGCTTGCCTTCCATGCGATTGAATCGGATCAGCGTGTCCATGAGCGTGTGCTCGAAGGCATGGCCCATGTGCAGCGTGCCGGTGACGTTGGGCGGAGGAATCATGATGCAGTAGGGCTCTCCCTCATCGCCCACATCAAAAAAGCCCGATGCTTCCCACCACGCATAGAGTGCGGACTCTATGGCCTGCGGGTCGAAGCCTTGATCGAGCAGATTCGCGTCGAATTCGGGGCGTTGGGATTTCCTTTCGGACATCAGGTTTCCCAGTCTTCAAGCCGGTGGTGATGCAATTCGTTCACTTGGGTCCGGTAGTAGCGGTACTTTTCGCGTGACGCGGCTCGCGAGGCGGCCACGATGATTTCGGCGACCCGCGAGAAGCGGTCCCATCCCTCTGGCGCATCGTCGAGGAGGTTGATCAGCAGGCGCTGCTCACCTCCCAATTCCCCAAGCTGCCCCGCCGCGATGTGTACCTGGGATCTCGCATCGGGTTTCTCGCCGAGGCTGTGAGGCAGAAACCGCTCTCGCGGGTACTGCCACATGAGGTCGTCCAAGTCTTGGGCGGCCGCCTCGTCGCGCGCGAGCAGGAGCACGGAAAGATTCGCATCCCGGCCTCTGAGTGCCAGCCGACAGGCGAAGCGTGCGCGCGCCTCCTCGTCCTGATCCGGGAGCTCGTAGAAGTCGACGCGCGTCAATGTACTTCCGACTGCGACAGAAGATATTCGAACAAAACCCCAACACCCGCGCCGGTCGCCCCTTTTTCGTTGCCGCTCTTCCAAGCCGTGCCGGCGATATCAAGGTGTGCCCAAGACATACCCTCGGTGAAGCTGGAGAGAAACGCGGCGGCGGTGATGGCGCCCGCCTTGGGGCCGCCCACATTGGCGAGGTCGGCGAGCGGAGTCTTGAGTTGTTCCCTGTATTCTTCCCACACGGGCAGACGCCAGACCCTGTCGCCAGAAAATTCGCCCGCCTCAATGAGTGCCTCAGCGAGTGCGTCGTCATGGGTAAAGAGCCCGGAGGTCTGATCACCCAAGGCGACAATGCAGGCACCCGTCAGGGTCGCTAGGTCAATCACGGTGCGCGGTTCGAGCCTGCGCGCGTAGGTGAGGGCATCACAGAGTACAAGACGTCCCTCGGCATCGGTATTGAGAATCTCCACTGTGGTGCCGGACATGGCCGTCACCACGTCACCCGGCCTTGATGCCTTACCGCTCGGCATGTTCTCGGCCGCTGCCGCAATTGCGACGATGTTCAATGGCAGCTTGGCCTCGGCGGCGGCCTGCATGGCACCCAGCACTGCTGCGGCGCCACACATATCAAACTTCATCTCGTCCATGGAATCGGGTTTTTTCAGGCTGATACCGCCCGTATCGAAGGTGATCCCCTTGCCGACCAGCACGATGGGCGGCGCCTTGGCGTCTTCCGCGCCTTGGTAATCCAAGCGAATGAGGCGGCCCTCCCGCGCGCTGCCCCGGGAGACGGACAGGAAGGCGCCCATGCCCATTGCTTCCATTTCGGACTCTCCGAAGGAGGTGCAGGCGAGCCCGTGAATCGCCGCCAAACGCTCCGCCTCGGTCAATAGGTAATCGGGTGTGCACTCGTTGCCTGGCAGGTTGCCGAGTTCTCGCGCAAGGCTGTGCCCTGAATTGAATGCGCCGGCAAGCGCTACAGCGCTGCTGTGATCTTCTTGAGAGCATAGGGTCAGGCATTCGATCTCGGGCTTTTCTTGCGCTTCCGCCTTGTGTTTTCGGAAACTGTAGAGTTCGCTGGCGACGCTGGCCAGAAATGATCTGACCATGCGCGCTTGATCGGCACCCTCGACTTCGAGACCGTCTATTGACACACAGGCGCTCGTGACTTCGCCGGCGGCTATGGCCTTGCCGATCTCGGCGCCAATCTTGCGAAGATCCTTTAAGGTCACGAGTTCCCCCACGCCGTAGGCGATCAGTTGCTCGCAGCCCGCGCCTTCCGGCATGGCGACGCGGAGCGCCTCTCCCGCCTTGTCCTTGGCATCGCGCAACACCGAGCGAAGGTATCCCCTCGGGGCGACCTGTTCATCTAGCCCACGCGCCTCGGAGAGCGGTAGTGCAAGGCAGGGGCAAGTCAGTTCAGTGATGGGCGTGTCGCTTGATTCGAATCGCATGACAGCTGTCCGTGGTGAGAATGCGAAATTGTAGAAGCATATGGCAGGTCACTGCACCCCGACTCATCCTCAGTGAACCGTCAACTGCCGCCCCTTGATGTGTACCTCTTGGCCGCAAAACTCGCCGTTAAGCATGGCTTCAAGATCATGCCTATCGGAGGTTTTGCCCCAAACGCGTTGGCCCGCTGGTGTGAGGCAGGTGGCAAAGCCCACGTCTGGCCCCTCATTGCCGAACATGACCGTGTACGCCTCGACAGGAAGTTGTCCATCCCAAGTTTCAAGCACTTCCCGCTGCCCCAAGGCGTCAACTTCCTCTTGCGTGCAGGCATGGCGGAAGGGCTGCGCGGGCGGTTCGCCCGAATAGGCGCCGAATGAGTGCTTGGCGAGCGTTCCTCCGTTTGCGGTGCAAAGTGCTTTTTGCGATGGTGCTTCACGAAGCAATTCCACGGTCCGCGCCACCGAATGCATCACGTAATTGTTGAGCGGGCCGCCATGGAAGGTAAGGCCTCCGGTCACGGTGAGGTCGCGCGCCTCGTCAAACCCGAGTTCTCGCGCGGCGATCTGCACGGCGACCGGGAAGCAACTATAGAGATCAACGAGCTCAAGGTCTTGCGGAGTGAGTCCGGCGAGCTCCAAGCACTTGCTTCCGGCGATGCGAATGGCCGGTGACGAATGCAAGTCCGCGCGCGAAGAAATGAACAGCGCATCCTGCGCGTCGGTTCCCGCAAGCGGGTAGACCCACTTGGATTCTGGAATCCGCATGCGTCTGGCAAAGTCCGTGGAGCAGAGGATGAGGGCTGCGGCCTGATCGACGTTGCTGTTTGAATTCATCAGCTTGGGATAGGGAAAGGAGATGCGCCGATTGGAAGCGGAGGGTGTGCGAATCTCCTCGGCGGTTGGTGGCTCGCGAATCCAGGCGTGCGGGTTCTTTGCGGCCACTTGTGCGAAGCGAGCCCAGAGATTTGAGATGCGCCGCATATGCTCGTCGATGCGCAGAGCGCGGGCGTGACGCAGGGCATTTTCAAGCAGTGGGTAGGTTTGCACAGGGCGCACGCAACCCAAGTCGCGTTCAATGAGGTGCGCGTGATACTCGTGTTTGCCGTAGGTCAGATCGGGCGTTCCGGGCGCATCTGAGAGTTGAGGCTCGTTTTCGGCTTGGGCGAATCTTGACAGGCTGCGACCCCACTCGGCACCCGTGAAGGCGACGGCTTCAAGCTCGCCGCGCGCAAGCGCAAGCGCCATTTGGTTCAGGGCGAGTTGCACAAAGTTGCCCCCCCAATAAGTTCCTGCGCTCTTGGCTTGGTGCGCCCCGACCGCTGAAGCCACCGCCCGCGCAGGGTTTGAATAGCGCCACATGCCCTGGTTCACACAGACTTGATCGAGCTTTTCGAGCAGTTTCGGTGCTTCGGCATCTTCGGCGGCGGCTTTGACCGCTTGGATCATGAGCGCAAGCGGCTCTTGGCAGAGCGCGAGGTCGTCTTGGGTTTGCTGCAATTGGGAAACGCCGACCAGTACGGGAGTCTTTGCTGAAGTCATGTTGGTTGGTGCGAAGGTCTATCAGCCGAAAGATGGCGATTGTAGGTGTATTTGACGCGACACTATGGCAAAACTCCTACATAGGGTGTCGGCAATGTCGCTTTTGCGCTCCTGATGAGTTGTGCAATCTGATCATGTCGCGAACGAACAGTCGCGACATACATTCAATCCATTCAATTCTCACATGAGGAGGTAAATCATGATTAGGGAACTCAGTTCAAATCAAGTCGTTCTAGTATCCGGTGGATCGGCTGGTAGGGCGGCTGGAGAAGGTCTCGTCGCCGGCATCGCTGCGTGGGTCACAGACAAGACTGTGCAGCAGGCGGCGATACGCGTCGGGCTCAGCGCTGCGCGAGGTGCGGCAATGGGCGGCGTCGCTGGCCTCGCCATTGGTATCGGCATCGCGGTGGCCTTTGAGCTCGCAGACAACGACTGACCTCATAGGTAGGATCTAGCCGCAAGGATCTGGCGAGAATAGGTCCACCACACACGAGAGCGCGGGGATTCGAGCAGCGAGGCCCCGCCTCTCACCGATCAAGCGTTCACCAGATATCTCTGGCAGATCAGGCATACTATTCGAGTTGGAGGTTTTCTCCGCCCGGGACACAGGAAAGTAAGGAGGGGTAACCATGGCAACCATTCTCGCGCATATCAATGTGGTGGCAGGCAAAGAGGCGGACTTCGAACGAATCGCCGCAGAAATCTACCAGGCCACGCACCATCAAGAGGCTGGTGTGAGGCGCTATGAATACTGGCGCGGCGAGCAACCGGGCCTGTATTACTGTCTGCTCTCTTTCGATGACTTCCATGCATTCCTGGCGCATCAAACGAGCGAGCATCACGAGGCACCAGACTGGGGTTCGGTGCTCGCGGGCATTCGACTCGAATGGGTGGATCCTTTGGCGAATGGGTCTGATTTGCCTTCGACCCAGCCGCAAGAAGTCGCCGAGGACGCCAGCGAGCTAATGAAACAATACGCCCAAACCTATGCAGTAAAACGCGCTGATTGGTGGAACGCCGTGACCTAAGCGAGCGCACCCTAGCGCTTATGGGGTGGGGCACGAGCCGAACCGCCTCACTATTGGCCGCCCGCGACATCAAGGGTGATGCCAGTCACCCAAGATGCGGCGTCGGAGGCGAGAAACACGGCGGCACCGGCGAAGTCTTCCGGTTCGCCCAATCTGCCCAAGGGGATACTGGTCGCCAAGGGCTGAATTTGCTCGGATTCGAGCTGGAGTGTTTCGCGCAGCATCTCAGTCTCGACCGTGCCCGGAGCGATGCAATTGACGCGCACGCCCCTGGGAGCGAGTTCCACCGCGAGCGTCTTGGTCATCTGCATGACGCCCGCGCGGCAGGCACCATAGGGGCCGAACCCCGGCGATGCCCGATAACCAGCGACCGAAGAAATGTTGATGATCGATCCACCCTCTGCCATGTGTGCGGCAGCCACGCTGCTGCCCCACCACACGCTGGTGAGATTGAGCCCGACCAGCGTGTCCCAATTCTCGCGCGTGGTGTCGGCAAGCTGGTGCATCTGCCGGTCGAGATTGCCGCCCGCATTGTTCACCCAAATGCCGATCACGCCAAGTTCCGATTGCGCGCGCTTCGCCAAGGCTTCCACATCCGGGGGAAGGAGCACGTCGGTCTTTACACCGATCGCCTTGACTCCCAAGGATTCAAGATCACGCTGAGCCGCATCGAGTTGTGCTTGGCGGCGCGATGCGATGGCCACATTCGCCCCCGCTTCGGCCAGCCCCATGGCGATGCCGTAACCGATGCCAAGGCTGCCACCCGTCACCACCGCAGTCTTGCCATCCAACCGAAATCTGTCCAGTACGCTCATCTTTTTGGCTCCTCTCTCGTCGCGCCAAGCTATCACAAGCCGCAACAACTTGTGCCAAAATGAGAACTGCCGGATTGTCAAAATAGATAGTGTCCCGCGACTTGCCTTTGTGATAAGTTGGCTTGCATTGAATCGAAGGAGCGCAAGCATGGCGGCATCTTCCGCAGAGATAAGGCAACTTAAGCCCATGTACCAGTACGACTTGCCGCTGCTTGAGCGAGTTGAGTCGCTTCGCGATGCCATCCTCGAAGGTGGTAATCGCGCTCAAGAACTTCGGCGGTTGCCTGATGAGACCGTCGACACCCTGATCGATCATGGCTTCTTCCGCTTTGCCCTGCCTACCGAACTCGGTGGCGAGAACGCCTCTGTGCTGGAAACCATTGAAGTGCTCGAGGCCATGTGCGCCATTGATGCTTCGGTGGGTTGGAACGTGATGATCGGGTCCGAGATTAACGCCATGGGTGCCGGAGGCATGCCGCCCGACCTCGCTCGGGAAGTCTATATCGATAATCCGCGCGTCATCATGTGCGGTGGCGGCGGCCCGGGAAGCACTATGCCGCGCGCCGAGCCGCAAGGAGATGGCAGCTACCGGATATGGTCGCAAACCTCGTTCATGAGCGGATGCAACCAGGCCGAATGGTGTTTCCAGATGGCGCCGGTGGTCGAGAACGGCGAAGTGAGGATGAACCCGGACGGCACGCCCTTCGCCAAGATGTGGTTCATTCATCGCAGCGAGTGGGAGATTGTCGATACTTGGGATATGGCGGGCCTGCGCGGTTCCGGCAGCCACGATGTGAAGTCCGAAGGCGCATTGGTGCCGGAAAAGTATGCCGAGGTCGATCTCATCATGCCGGCACGCTACGACAACCCGACCTATCGCATTCCCGTCGCATTGCGCCTGTCTTACAACAAGGTAGCGGTGGCACTCGGCGTGGCGCGCGGTGCCTTGGATGCCTTCTCTGATCTCGCACAGAAACAAGATTCCGCTCATGTCCGCCGGCAAACTCAGGGAACGTCCGATCGCCCAGCATCGTATGGGCGAGGCGGAAGCCATGGTGCGCTCCTCACGCGCCTTCGTGATGGAGGCCATGGGGGCGGTGGTGGATGAGTTGCAGCGGGGCGCCGAAAAGCCAGGGCCCGAGACCACCAAGATCGCCCGCTTGGCCTGTCTACATGCGACCAACGTCTGTATGCATGCCGTTGATGTCATACACAATACGGCCGGCACCACTGGCATGCGCATGGATAGTCCGCTTGAGCGCAAGCTGCGCGATGCGCACGGCTGTGCCAACCACAGGTGGGTGTCGCACCCGCTGTATGCCGAACTTGGTCGCATCTTCCTTGGGTTTGAGCCTTCTCCGGAGATGGCCGGAGACTGACTGGCACTTTTGTCGAATCTGGTCTCGACAGCGGCGCTTGAAGCCGAGCTCGGCTCGGACGAACTCGTTGTGTTCGATGCTTCTTGGCATTTGCCGGTCGCGGACGCGCCTGCGCGTGATGCGCGCTCGGAGTACTTGCGGTGTCATCTGCCCGGCGCTCTGTTTGCCGATATAGACCAACTCTCGGATCAAGCCTCTTCGCTTCCGCACATGCTTGCGAGCCCGAGCGAGTTTCAAGCGCACATGCGGGCTTTGGGACTATGCAAGGGTTCAAGCGTGGTCGTGTACGACGCCCTCGGGATCTTCAGCGCCGCGAGATTGTGGTGGATGCTGAGGGTGTACGGCCACGAGAAGGTGCGCATTCTGGACGGCGGGCTGCCCAAGTGGCTTGACGAGGGCAGGGCGTTGCAAGCAGGTGAAGCCGAATCCAAATCGGGAGACTTCGAGGCGAGATTCATGTCGAGCCGCGTGGCATCGCTGGAAGAAACGAGAGCGGCGCCGCTCGTGCTCGATGCCAGAAGCGCCGCGAGGTTTCAGGGCTTTGCGCCAGAACCCCGGCCTGGTCTCCCTTCGGGACATATGCCGAACGCACGCAATCTGCCCTTCGAACGGCTGATTCGGGACGCCCGCCTTCGGCCTCGTGAAGAACTCGAAGAGATCTTTGAAGACTTGGGTGTCGGTGCGCGCACACCACTGGTCACTTCCTGCGGCTCAGGCGTGACAGCAGCCATCATCAGCCTCGCGCTCGCCGAGGTCGGACATTCCTCAAACTCTCTGTATGATGGTTCTTGGACGGAATATGCACAGTGTTTTCCGTCAGAGGTGGTGATCGGCGAGTAGTTCTTGGTCGGCGGTCGCTTGTTGAATCGAGCCCACTTGCGGGCAGCGAAGCCGAGGGTTGTCTTGCGATGATTTTTCTCCTACAGCAGGGGCAATACGTGCTGTTTGCGATGCTCGTGGTGGCGCTCATTATTTCGCTCAGCTTTCACGAGTTCGGTCATGCGGCCGTGGCCAAGCTGTATGGAGACGATACGGCCCAGCGCGCCGGCCGCTTGACGCTCAACCCCATCGCCCATATAGACCTCTTTGGTCTGCTGCTGGTGATGATCGTGGGCTTTGGTTATGCCAAACCCGTTCCGACCAATCCGCGCAACTTCACATCTCGGAGCGCGGACCTCTGGGTGGCGGCAGCCGGGCCGCTGATGAATCTTTTGCTGGCGATTTTCGTCTGGAATTTCTATCTGGGCATGGCGGCCTCCGGCAATGCACTCTTTGACGACCAGGAAGTGTTGATATTCTTCCTACTGCTCGCGCAGGTGAACCTGCTGTTGATGGCCTTCAATCTGATTCCGGTCGCGCCGCTCGATGGACACTACATACTTCCCTACTTCCTGCCGGAGAGACTGCGTCCCAAGGTAAACGCCTTTAATCGACGTGTCGGCCCTTACGCCCTTCTGTCCCTGGTGGTGCTGAGCATCATGGGCCTGCCTATTTTTTCTTGGGTATCGAGCTTTGCGCGAGCGTTCTTGCCGCTCATTAGCTGGATGGGTTAGGCCGCTTTCCGAGTGTCGCTGCGTGCGCCTGCATGCGTTTGCGAGACCGGCCGATGCGGTCGAGAAACGCCGTGAGCAAGGTCATGGGGAGAATCGCTAGGAGTATTAGCAGCCACCCCTGCATGTAGTTTCCGGTTGAGTCCCGGATCGCTCCTATCGCGACCGGAGCGATGCCTGCGGAGGCGTTGAAGGGGCCGAGCATTCCCATGACTCTCCCAAAGGCATGGGCGCCAAAGCGCGTGCTCACGAGGTTGCCCATGAGCGGCAGCATGCTGCCGGAGGCGATGCCGAGAAAAACGCATGCGCCGGCGAATAGGAAAAATGAATCGGCGATGAGTAGCAGCCCGGCACTCGCACCGAGACATGCGGCTGCCGCCCACAGCAGTATTCTGATATCCAACTTGTCTGACAAGAGTCCAAAGCCGATCTTGGCGGGAATCATTGTGCCTGCATACAGCGAAATGAATAAGCCATGTTGAATCTTGGGGATGTTGAGGTCGGTTGCGAAAGGACTGACGTGAAGCGAGATGGCGCTGAAGCAGGAGGCTAGGAGAAACATCACCCCGCAGATGACCCAAAAGTTTGGTTCGCTCAGTATGGCCTTGCTGGTCCAAAGATGGCGTGTCGAAGCCGGTGTTTCAGATATCGAATCGGTTTGAAGGCTGCCGGGAGGGTCTGGAGCAACCCCCAAGTCTCTTGGGCTATTGCGGATGAACAGCAGTACCGGCGGGACGATCAGCAGTACCATGGCGGCGGCGATGATCAGCAATGCCGTGCGCCAACCGGTCTGAGCAAAGAGATATGAAATGATGACCGGCACAACAAATCCGCCGATAGATGTGCCGGTGGTGACTATGCCCATCGCGGTGCCTCGGCGCCCGTCAAACCATTTGGCGACCAGCGTCTGCGCCGCCAAGGGCCCGGTCAGCACGATGCCGACAGACAGCAGGCATGCACAAATCACGAGAATCTGCCAAAACGCCGTGCTAACAGACATGAGCGCCATACCCGCGGCGGTGGTCAAGGCACCGACGCAGATCAAATGGCGTATGGAAACTCGGTCCAAAGCTCTGCCAAGCAAGGGAGAAATGAAACCGCTGACCATCATGAGCAGGGTGTTGCTCAGCATGACGGTGGCTGTCGAAACCTCAATGAGCGGGTCGTTTAGCCATTCGGTGGCGTAGAGCGAGAGGCTGTAAAAGGTCACGCCAAAGAGGATTCCCTGAAACAGCATACATACGGCGACCACCGTCCAGCCGTAATACCATCTTCCGAATCTCGGTGGCATCCATTCCGCTCAGGCAAAAGCGAAGGTAACCACAGATAAGGATGCGAACGCAATTACGAGTTTGTTTTTCCGGCAAATAAAGGGAAAGCCACCCGCCGACAGTCGATGGGTGTCCTGTTTCATGATTCTTGTCGGTGTTGATCAGATTCTTCTCCAAATAACTTGGTTGGTGAAGACGGGTATGAACGACGCATGCATGAGATGATACTGTTGTACAACACGGACTCTGGAGATGCTCGAGTGAGACCGGCCGAAATAATTTTTGAAGTGACAGAGGCTCATGAGGGTGGATACGACGCACGCGCGCTCGGACATAGTATTTTCACTCAGGGGGAAGATTGGAAGGACTTACGAGAAATGGTCAAGGACGCAGTGCTTTGTCATTTTGAAGAAGGTGAATCACCCAGAGTAATCCGCCTGCATCTTATCAGGGAGGAAGCAATTGCCGTATGAAGTTGCCTCGCGACTTGTCGGGAGAAGAACTGTCCAATCTGCTGGTGCGATGGTTCGGCTATCAGATTGTCAGAAACCGCGGCAGCCATATGAGTCTGGTGCTGAAGAGCGGGGACAAATCGCACAGCGTCACGGTTCCGCGCCACCGACAACTGCGAATCGGAACGCTCGATCAGATTGTTGGGGATGTGGCTCGCTTTGCTGGTGTCTCAAAACGAGAAGTTCGAGAAACGCTGTTTCCCTGATCTCAAAGACGCGAAGCAGGTGAACATGTCTTCCCGCTAGAAATACGTGGGCCAGATATCAACAACCTTGTAGTCTTTGTCGATTGCATGTAAGTGCCGCCATTTGTCGCAGGTGAGGCAGGGGTGCGAGCCGCTGAATGACACCATGTCGCCTACGGCGATGTCGGCATCATCGCCAATGCGCATGAGCGTATGTTGGTCCATCAGACCCGTCACTTCCCAATCCGAAGGGGCCTGTTGCGGGTCGCTCCACCCATCTCGATACTGGAGGCTCGGGAGCGGTAGACCATCGGTGAACGCGATGTCGCGTTTACCCATGGCCGCAATGGCGAGGCCGCTTTCAGGAATCGATTGAATGTACGCCCATACCTCGAGGCACGATTCGAGTGAGCCGCTGATGTCGCTGGCGACTTGGCTACGGTTCAGTATCGCTGTCTGACACTCATCGTAGATGCCGGTGTCGTGAATTGCGTAGGAGCCTGGCCGGATGATCGGCAGCACGTTGCTCGGAAGCTGATGCGCCACGAAGTGTTGCGCGACAATGTCGTACCAAGCCGAACCCGCCCCGGTCAGAATGATATCGTCGGTCGAAAAGGCGCCACGGCGTATCAATTCGCTTGTCGAATCAATGCTCCGCTCCAATAGGCGCTGAACCGATGCTTTCGCATCGTCGCCATGCACTATGCCTTCATACACCTCGATGCCGACCAGTCTCAAACCACTCGTTGCGGCGATATGTTCGCTGAGTTCCAATACCTGTTCCGCAGTGCGACAGCCGGTGCGGCCTTGCGCGGTACCAATTTCAATGAGAACCGAAAGCGTTTGGTCTTTGGCGGCGAAAAATCGGCCCAAGGATGAAACGTTGGCCGGCGAATCGACGATGGTGCAGACAGAGGCACATTCCAGTGATTGGGCGACAATCTCCATATTTCGCGTACCGACGAGTTGATTGGCTAGGATCACGTTTCGTACGCCATGCTCGACGGCCACAGCCACTTGTGGAGCAGTCGCAAGCGTCATGCCCCAAGCGCCGTGTCGAAGTTGGCGAGCAAATATCTCCGGGCACATCGTAGTCTTGCCGTGCGGCGCCAGTTTGACGCCAACCTTGTCGGCAAATGCCTGCATCCAGCCTAAGTTGCCTTCAAGCACCCAAGGGCGAATGATCGCGGCGGGGAGACTGACCTCGCCCTTCAAGAGATGCGGGGATTCGGCTTGGCTGTTCGCGAGCGCAAGAGGTTTTTTGTGAGAGTTGTCTGTCATAGTGAGGTTCATCAAGCTGACGCTTGCATTAGAGCGTCTATGCCGATGCTAAGAATTGATCGATACGAATTGACTCATCGGCTATGCTCGACTGTTGCGAACGTTGCGTTTCCCGGATCTATCGGCATTGGGAGATGATTAGTGAAAACAAATACCGCAAAATACGTGAAATAGTTGATAATCTCAAACACGCTTTTGGAATGAACGAGGATTCCTCATGCTCGGCGTCAGACAGCATGCGGAAAGAGTACTTTGACTTATCACATTGACATCGTTGCTAAAATTACTGAATCTTTCTCGCAACTACGCAAGGCGGAACAAAAGATTGCGCAGACAATTCTTGATGACCTCGACTTTGCATCACGCTCCAGTATTTCTGAGTTGTCGGCCAAGGCAAGCGTCAGCGAAGCAACCGTCACGCGATTAGCAAAGGCGCTCGGCTGCAAAAACGTTCGAGATCTGAAGCGCCAGCTTGCTCAATCAGTGGCGGTCGGAGAACGCTTTCTCACCGATGTACCGGCCACGCCGTCCGGCATCAACGGCGTATACGAATCCATCCACAGGTCATTGACACTCAATGCCGACCTCATCACGCAAGAGATGTTGGACGCCTGTGTGGAACTGATTGCGTCGGCCAACCAAGTGCTGATTTATGGAGTGGGCGGCTCAAGCACGATCATGGCGACTGAATTGCAGTATCGGTTGTTCCGGCTTGGCACCGCGGCCACCGCCTATTCGGATCCGCTTTTGATGCGCATGACGGCATCGACCATTCGGACAAAAGATCTCGTTGTCGGCATTTCCATGAGCGGCGGCAGTCCTGATGTATGTGATGCGAGTGAAATCGCGTCCGAGTACGGTGCGTCGGTCATTTCTATCACTCAGGCAAAGTCGCCGCTGGCGAAAATCGCGCAAGTGAATCTCCCCATCAAGATTCGAGAGGAGGAGTACATTTTCAAACCGACCGCCGCCCGCTATGTGATGCTCGCCGCCATCGATGTGCTGGTGACTGAACTTGCTGTTCGAAATCGCCGCAAGACTCGCGAGAACCTGCGTCGACTCAAGCAGACGGTCGATCAGCACCGAAAAGGCCATGACCGATTGCCGCTCGGAGATTAGCGCGCCCTCAGTTGGACATTCGAGGCACTGTCCGACCCTCCTACAGTTCCAGACAATACTTTCACGCCATCCGGTTCATCGCTTCGGCGTGACGGCTTTTGGGCCCTAGGGGTGCTTGACCTGTTGGGATTTCACCGCCGCTTTCCACAATTGCTTCTCAGATTTCGCTTGACCTGTGGTTATTTTGAATGTAAATTACCAACATAACAGTAAACTTTTGCTGTTACTTTCAAACTTTCTACGTAGAAGAAGGAGAAGGAAGATGGAGACTACAGGCTTTAAGAAGTGCTTCCTGACGCTGTCGATTCTGGTCATGGCTGGTGGACAGATGGTGGCAGAGGACATCATCGCACAGGAGGAAAGCGCACAGCAGGGGCAAGCGCGGGAGCTTGAAGAGATCGTTGTCACGGGCGTGCGCGGGAGTCTGCTTCGGGCGATTGAATCAAAATATGCGGAGCAGGGCTTTAGCGATTCAATTTCAGCAGAAGATCTGGGCAAGTTCCCTGATCTGAATCTGTCGGAATCACTGCAACGCATCCCCGGTGTGACCTTGAACCGTAATCCCAATGGTGAAGGCGAGCAGATCAATCTGCGTGGCTTGTCGCCATTGTTTACCCGCATTGAAATAAACGGGTTGACTGGTTTAGGCAACGGGAGTGGCGCCTCGAACAACAAAGATGGCAGCCTGGGTGCCACCGGCGGCGGTCGGGCGTTTAGCTTCGAGTTGTTGCCTTCCGAGCTGTTTTCCACCGCCAAGGTCGCGAAATCCGCCAGTGCTAGTCAGAGCGAAGGCGGTTTGGCGGGCGTGGTCTCACTTGAAACGCCTAGAGCGCTCAGTCATCGAGGATTGAAATATACGCTCTCCGCACATGCCAATTCCGACGATAAATCAGATTCCACGGACCCGCGTCTGTTTGCCGCAGTGAGCCGCAACTTCGATGATCGCATAGGCATTGCCGCTGCCTTCTACTACGCCGAGTCCAGTTTCAGATCAGATAGCATAGAAAGCGGCAATCGCCAGCCCTTGTCCGATATTTTTGATGCGGTCAGATCTCCGGGGCCCGATGCGATGTTTGGAACCCCGGACGATGTGACGCAAGCCTTGGCCGACTACCGAGACGGCTCCGGCAACCCCTTGGACACCAGCGTGTTGGCGGTTAAGACGCCGAGGGCGATTTCGTTCATTGAGCACCGGGAGAACACTGCCGGCAACCTCAACATTGAGTTCAGGCCCAATGATCGCACTGAGCTGTTTGCCGATTTTCTCTTTGCCGAGCTGTCTAGCGAAAGGGATGTGGTACGACCGGATACGGCGATTGAAGGCGTGCATACATTGATCATCGGACCCAACAATCCATTCGTCGCTACAAACGGCCTCGCGACCCAAGTGACACTTGATGAAGTGCAGTATCGACCAAGTACGCGGCAATTGGATATTGAAGATGAGTTCGCGCAATTCTCGCTTGGTGCTGAAATTTCATTGTCGGACGATTGGACGTTGACGCCACTATTTGGCTACGCAAACCGCGAAGCGACCCGTGACCACGCATTGTTGGCGTTTCGCGCCAACAACACTGATGGTGGCAATTTGGATTGCAGTACCGCGACCGCGAATCCCGGCTGCGATGGCAGTGCCACCGCGCACTACTTAACCTATAGCGGCCAAGGTGCCAGTTTTGATTTTCAGAGCGACTTTACGGATTTCCGTGGCGAACCCCAAAACTTCGGACTCAACGTACTGATTTTTCGCCCGTCGATGGACGAGGATGAAGAAAAGACCTTTAAGCTCGACGTTGATCGCAGCTTTGACGACCAGGCCCTGACATCACTCAAAATGGGTGTGCGCGTTAACAATAAGGTCAAAACCGTCGGCTTCCGCGAATACCGTTTGGCGCGCACGGGTGGTCAGCCTTTTGATGGATTTGAGAATGTGAGCGCGCTGGTGGACTACGATGTCGAGGGCACCTCCAATAGCCGCAATGGGCAACTCTTGACCGCTGATCCGAACCTTGTGTATTCCTACTATTTTCCTAATGGCTTCAGTGCGGAGGCCAGTACCGGTACGGTCACCAATACCCGGATCGACAATCGGCCCGGACGTGGCGCACAACAAAGCTATGAGGTCGAAGAGGACACCCTCAATGTCTATGCTTCAGCGGATTTCGAAATCGAGAAGCTGAGCGCGAATTTCGGTCTTCGATATGTGTACACCGATCAGACTTCCAATGGTTCAAGGGTTGAAGCGAGGGATACCGCAAATGAAGTCATTACGCCGGTCAGTGTTGGCAACGACTATAGGTTCTTCTTGCCGAGCACCACGCTGCGCTATGCATACTCCGAGGATTTGCTCTTGCGGGCGGCCTACTCGGTGACTTTGACACGGGCGAATCTGCCGCAATTATCGCCATTTGAACAGGTCTTTGTTTCAACTGTCGGAGCAGATAACGGTTTCATCAATCGAGGCAACCCGGAATTGGAACCCTTCAGTTCAGATAACATCGACATAGGTTTGGAATGGTACTTTGAAGAAGAAGGCCTAGTGTCCGCGAATTACTTCTACAAGCGGCTCGACAATTTCATTGGCGATGAAGTGACTCGAGAAGATGCGTTGGTCGCTCCCCAGGTTGCCTGTACACCGGCCGAAATAGCCCTCGGCATCGCGGCTGGCGGCTGTGATGCGGACGGCAGGGCACCCTTTAACTTGCGGGTCACCACTCCGGTCAATGCGATTTCCGCGAGTATTCAGGGCTTTGAGTTTGGCGTTCAAAAACCTTTCAGCTTCTTTGATGGGTTCGCAAGAGACTTTGGGGTGCTGTTCAACTATACCTATGCACGCAGTAGCGCGGACTTTGGCGAACAAGACGATGTTCGTGAAGATCGACTGCCCGGGCTCTCGGAAAATAGTTTCAATGCCGGAGTCTACTACGATGCCGATTTTGGGCGCGGTAGTTTGGATGCGCGCATGAATTTTGCGTGGAGAGATGCCTATCTTGCGGTGTTTGCCGATGACTTCGCACGCCCCAAGTTCACGGACGACTACGGGCAGCTTGATTTCTCAGCAAATTATTCGCACGGTAATTTCCGTGTATCTTTGCAGCTTCTGAATATCATGGATGAGGAAATACGCTTTGAAGGCTTTGACTCGACTGTGGGATTCTATGACTACGGCATACATGATCTCAGTCGTCGCGTATTGCTTGGGGTGCAGTACACCTATTAGCCCGCACTAAGCCTCGGAGGGCTAGGCAATTTCTTCTCTCGTAAATTCTGCGGTCGAGCAAACTAGTACGCAAAAACGCGATTGTGTCATTCGCAATGTCACCGTGGTCGATGGCACGGGTCGGCCCGGCTACCTTGCGGATGTCGCGATTGCGTCTGATCGCATCGCTGAAATCGGGGACTTGGATCTCACTGCCACAAGCGAGGTTGACGGGTCGGGATTGTGTCTCGCACCGGGATTGATAGACGTCCATTCTCACGACGATATTACGGTGCTCAAGGATCCCGAGATGATGCCGAAGTTGTCGCAAGGGGTCACCACCGTCGTAGTCGGAAACTGCGGGATCAGTGCCAGTCCGGTTGTCCTCGAGAGTGCGCCACCAGATCCCATGAATCTCTTGGGCAATCGACTTGATTTTGCTTTTGACAGTGTTCAGAAATACGCCGATGCCGTAGGTCGGGCGAGGCCCGCCACAAATGTGGCGGCACTTGTCGGCCACACCTCGTTGCGCGTGACAACCATGAACTCACTTGATCGGGCGGCGAGTGAGCCGGAGATACAACAGATGTGCGCCTTCTTGGACAAGGCGCTGCAAGAGGGTGCCATCGGGCTGAGTACCGGCCTTGCCTACGCGAGCGCGAAGCAGTCGACGACCGACGAAGTCATCGCGCTGGCTAAGGTGGTCCATCGTCACAAGGGTGTGTATGCGACGCATCTGCGTGATGAGTACGACCTGATTATCGAGGCCATGCGCGAGGCTTTTCAAATCGGTCGTGATGCAGACGTGTCTGTCGTCATATCCCACTTCAAGTGTGCGGGCGTCAAAAACTGGGGTCGTACGAAAGAAACCCTTGCGTATCTGAAGAAGGCCTCCCGAGATCAAGATGTCGCCTGCGATTGTTATCCCTATACGGCATCATCGAGCACGCTTGACATTGATCAGGTATGCGATGACTACGAAACAGTCGTCACTTGGTCCGAATCACACCCGGAGGAGGCTCCGCAACCACTTCAAGCTATTGCAGCCAAATGGCAAGTATCGAAAGTAGAGGCCGCGCGAAGGCTTCAGCCGGCGGGCGCGGTGTATCACAACATGCACGAAGAAGACGTTGAACGCGTACTCCTGTACCCTGATTCTATGATTGGTTCCGATGGCCTGCCCAGCGACCCACACCCGCATCCCCGGCTTTGGGGCACGTTTCCGAGAGTCATCGGACACTATGGTCGAGAGAGAGGCCTTTTCCCGGTTGGCGAAGCCGTGAGGAAAATGACCGGGCTTTCGGCGGCCAAGTTCAAACTGCGTGGTCGTGGAACGATTGCCGAGGGCATGTTTGCCGACTTGGTGCTGTTTGACCCGCACGCGATTATCGACCGAGCGACCTATGAGCAGCCGTTTACGCCGGCAGACGGCATCCATTCCGTGTGGGTCAATGGTGAGCTCGCCTATTCGCCCGAAACTGGAGTCAGCGCGCGCGCAGGACGATTCTTATCAAGGCCTGCGTCAGACTGACGCGAATCACGGCCTCATCGAGACCGCATCGTGAATCCAACACTGTTCTTCGCGGTGCTCGCCGGCTACGTGATACTCATGATCGTCTTGAGCTGGTGGGTTTCCAAAGCGCAGTCTTCTGGTCAAGACTTTCTCCTCGGAGGGCGGCAGGTTGCGGGATTCTTAACCCTCGGCACGACGGTCGCGACCATGGTGGGAACCGGTTCGTCGATGGGCGCCGTCGGTTTCGCGTACACCAATGGTTGGGCCGGTACGCTCTACGGCATCGGTGGCGCGGCCGGCATCTTGTTGCTTGCGCATATGTATGCGCCTATTCGCAAGCTCGAGTTCGTCACCATGAGCGAAGAAATCTCCTATTACGTGGGAGCAGACTCGCTGGTCAAGGGCGTGGTCGCTGTGCTCATTTTTGTGGCCAGCATCGGTTGGCTCGGAGCACACATCATTGGCGGCGCGTTGTACCTTGGGTGGATCACCGGCATCGAGCTAAGCGTCGCTAAAGTAATCATCGCCGCGGCTTTCGGGATTTACGTCATCGTGGGCGGTTACGTTGCCGTTGTTTGGACGGATACGATTCAGGCCGTTGTGCTATTCATCGGCTTCCTATTGATGGCCGCGCTGTCCATTCACATTGTTGGCGGATGGGACGCGCTGCTTGCGGCGCAGCCGGATTCCGGTGGGAGTTTCCTATCGACCGGAAAGATTGGCATGGTGCCGGCAGTCTCCTTGGCCGTCGCCATTTTGGTCGGGATCATGGCGACACCCTCCTATCGTCAACGAATCTATTCCGGTCAGAGTGTGTCCACGGTTCGGCGCTCGTTTGTCATGGCCGGCGGGTTGTACTTGGCGTTCTCGATCATTCCGGCCATCATCGGTATGGCGGCATTTGCCATTGATCCGACCCTTGAGGAAGCGTCGTTCGCTTTCCCGTATTTGGCGATCGCGGTGCTGCCGATCGGCATTGGGATCATCGTCGTCGTTTCCGGACTCTCTGCGACCATGTCGAGCGCAAGTTCGGATGCAGTCGCCGCCGTCACGATCTTGTTGCGCGACCTTTCATCGCCGTTTGCGAAGACGTTGAGAATCACCAACAACATGATTCACAGCTCAAGGATTGGATTGGCATTGATCATACTTGCCGCCTTGTTTCTAGCGCTGCAGTCGAACGACATCTTGGGATATATCACCTCAATGATCTCCACCGTGATGTCGGGATTATTCGTCTGCGGGCTGCTTGGCAAATACTGGTCGCGGTTCAACCGCTACGGCGCCTTGACGGCTTTGGCTGCGGGATCGGTCACATCGGTCATTGTCATTTCCAGCGATGCACTGACATCTGCGTTCGGCAATCCGATTCTGCCCTCCGTGGCGGCAGCACTCTTGCTGGGTGTGTTGACATCGCTTGTGACGCCCGCTTCGAGTGTTTCCCCGCAAGACGCACTGGCAATCTTGGAGCGACAAAGAAGCAAGGTGGATCTCGACTAGCGAGACTCGCGGGCGTTCGGGTTGTCGCCATCCGTCTTGCGAACGCGAAGATGGAATGGGACACCCCATCCTCGCGTTGGCGGGTGTGCCGTTCGCCGTCCTGCTGGGCGTCCCTTTTCGTGGCTGGGTGTCCCTTTTCGTGTAGGGCGCTTTAGGGCAGGCGATGCCGGATTCACTATGCGACTCGCGCGATTTCTTCGCAATTTTCTAGAAAATCCGCAATTATTTCGTGGATTTTCTGTCAAAATACACGAAACCTCCGTTGATTACAGACATGCTGCCGCGAACACTTGACCCTAAGCAAATGCTTGAGCGTTCCTCGCACTTTCTCTTTGGTGCACGGGGTACCGGCAAGAGCACTCTCATCCAAGCAAGCTGCGAGCACTTTGCGGACTATATTGACCTGCTTGACTCACGCTATTACCTGCGCCTCAAAACGGACCCGTCTCTGCTGCATTCCTTGGCGAGCAAGAGATTTGTGGTAATTGACGAGGTTCAGAGAATTCCGGAACTCCTTAATGAGGTTCATCGTCTCATAGAAAACAATGGCAAGCGCTTCTTGCTCACAGGAAGCAGCGCACGGCAGTTCAAGCGCTCTGGGGTGAACCTGCTAGCCGGCAGAGCCTTCAAGGCGGAACTTTTTCCCTTGACATGGCAGGAGATATCAGAGGATCGGGAATTTGACCTGCATCGGTATCTGAGATTTGGTGGACTGCCTTCGGCGTACGTCGATGCTCACTCGGAAGAATTCTTGCACGCCTACGTGGACACTTACCTCATGGAGGAAATCCAGCAAGAAGGACTAGTCCGAAATTTACCGAACTACAGTCGCTTTCTTCAAAGCGCAGCGTTGAGCAATGGTCGGCTCTTGAATTACTCGAATGTCGCAAGCGACGCGGGATTGCCTGCCAATACTATTCGCGACTACTATCAGGTGTTGGTCGACACGCTGATCGGCTTTCAAGTACCGCCTTGGAAGGGACGCAAGTCCAGAAAGGCAGTCCAGACTGTCAAATTCTACTTGTTCGACCTCGGCGTGTCGCATACCTTAAGCGGCGTTCAGGCAATTGACCCCAGAAGCGACCTTTTTGGCACCTCCTTTGAGCACTTCATCGCCTGCGAACTTCGCGCTTTCTTGAGCTACCGAAGGCTGCGTCAGCCATTACAGTTCTGGCGCACCCACGCGGGCATTGAGGTCGATTTCGTGATCGGCGACGAAATCGCCATTGAAGTCAAGAGCAGCGAAAAGGTGACCAACCGAGACCACAAGGGTTTGCTTGCCCTCGCTGAACAGGGAAATTGGCGACACCTGCTGCTCGTGTCTCGGGATCCACTCGAAGCAACGCACGCTTCCGGCATTCGACATGTCCACTGGGAAGAATTCCTAAAGCGTTTGTGGAATGGGGAGTATCTGTAGGGTTCTTTAGAAAGTCGCCGAGTCGTCTCGCAGGACCTACTCAGGTGCGACCCGCTATGAACGCGCTTCTTCGCTTTTTGTAGCTGCTGGTTCTTGATGCGGTTCTCCATGTCCGCGCGCGCGCGCAGTACACCCTCGTGTACAGGTGCCCGCCGGATTGCGGCAGGTTGGTCACCACGAAGCGAGTGTTGGTCCCCTTCGCGCCGTGCTCCGCCTTGACGATCACCCGGCGCTCCCGGTCCCAGGTTCCGGCGGCGTACGTGAACGAGCCGAACAGCTTCTGCTTCGCGCCCGTCCCCGCATGCCGCTCCGCCGCCTCCGAGACCAGTCCGGCCGCCGATTCCATCAGCACATTGTTCTTCGCGATCCCGACGATGTACCCGACGCCGTTCTTCTCGCACCAGCGCAGCATCCGCCACCTGCAGAACCCCGAGTCGCCGCGCGGCACGATCTCCATCCCCGGCCAGCGCGCGCGCAGCGCCCTCACCAGCATCGACAGCACCGCCCAGGCGTGCCGCGCCCCGTCGATGCCGCTCGGCCGCAGGTACGAGACCAGCAGGTGCCTTCCGCAGAAGACGTACAGGGGCAGGTAGCAGTAGTGCCCGTAGTAGCCGTGGAAGAAGCGGTCCCCCTGCTCGCCGTGCAGCGGCGTGTCCGTCGCGTCGAAGTCCGGCACAAGCCGCTTCGGCGGCACCGCGTGCGAGGACGCGAACTGTTCGAACAGCACCCGGTGCACGGCCAGCGCCGCGCCGCGGTCGGCGCGCCGCTCCAACCGGCACAGCGTCGACGGACTCGCCAGCTCCGAGTCCACGCCCACCGCCGCCCGCAGCGCTAGGCCGTGCCGAAGCTCCGAGTGGTCGTCCGGGTCCTCCTCCCCCAGCGCCAGCGCGTACACCCGCTGGCGCAGCATCTCGAGCACCCCGTGCCCGCAGCTCGCGCTCCGGCGCGGGTCCTCCAACAGGCCGGCCACGGACTTGGTCAGCCCCGTCCTCCGGTCCACCTCGGACAGCAGCTGGATGCCGCCGTTCCCGGTGACGTGCCCGCCGTCGAATCCGCATTCGATCCGGCGGCCATTGACGGTGGAAAACCCGATCGGGGAATGGTAACGTTTCGTCATGGCGGGTTCTCCTGCGAGAACTGATTTAACACCCTAATTTTACAGGGGTTCCCGCCATCCTTCTTTACTTACTGGTGAAAGATCCGGGCTAGAGTCTCCGCCTCCGGGCAGTGGACAGCGGCGCTTCTGCTGCGGCGTTGAAGGAATGGGACACCCACCCAAGCGTCGGTGGCTGTAGCATTGGGCACCCCGATGGGTGTCCTTATTGCAAGGTGGAAAATACGTGATTGAGGTCGGCGTACTGTTGTTCGATGGTGTTGAGCCGCTTGATGCCATCGGCCCATTCGAGGTGTTTTCGGTCGCCTCAAGGATGCAAAGCGGCAATACGCCTAGCGAGCAGCGACTCAGTGTATCCCTCATTGCTAAAGAAAATACCGTCGCGGTGGAGGCGCGCTACGGAGTTCAGCTTCACCCGCATTTTGGATTCGGCGAACATCCGCTACTTCAAGTTGCCATTATACCAGGGGGAATCGTTGAAGAAGCTCGTCATTGTCCACGTCTGCGTTTGTGGATTTGCAAGGCTGCGAACAGCGCCGAGATACTGGCTTCCGTATGCAATGGTGCCTTCTTGCTGGCTGAGGCTGGGTTGTTGGACGGTCGGCAGGCTAGTACGCATTGGCAGGATGCAGCTAAACTCCGTGCGTCCTTTCCCAAGGTTGATGTCGTGAATGAGGTCTGGTGTGATGAAGGTGAGATTGTGACCTCCGCGGGCATTTCGGCGGGCATTGACATGAGCCTGCATTTGGTGGCTCGTCTTTCCGGCACGGACTTGGCGCGTCGTACGGCGCACCAAATGGCTTACGAATGGCGAGAGTCGCGTCGGTGAGTGGTGCTGAGCCGGTAGTCTAGGCGAAGATGTGGAGGTAACTGGTATGTCAAAAGTGGAATGGGACACGCCGCGTTCTGAGATCGAGTGGAAGTGCTCGCTGCGGAGTGTGTGCTTCGGAGCCTTGGGCTGATGCGGAATTGACTCTCCGTTAAGCGCCAGTATTTACCCTTTCTTCGCTTGCGTCGCCCTTTGTTCTGGAGAGCCGCTAGAACTCCTCAAGTAGTCGGCCGCGGCCGACTACTTGGTCTTGAACGCCGCAGGCGCGCAGGGCGTGCCATAGGTTGGCGACGTTGACGGGGATCAGGGGTTTTTCTAGTTGGTGTTCTAGGGTGGGGAACAAATCCAAGGTGGAGAGGTTGGTGCCGAATTGCACTATGGCGTCCACGTCATCGCCGTCCACTTCGCGCACGGCCTCAAGCACCTCGGAGATGGGGGTTTGGGCGATGGCGGTTGCGGTTGGACGGTTCATGCCCTTCACTTTTTTCACCTTGAAGCCAACCTCATCGAAGTAGCGCCTCACATTCACCTCGCCGATGGGTGGATGGGGTGAGATCACCGAGAGGGTCTTGGCTGCGAAGCATTCCAGGGCGTGGGCTGTTGCCACATTGCCCACCGTGAGGCCCATGTCCCCTATGTGTTCGCGGATGCTTTGCTCGAACTTCTCACTGCCTTCAACCCCGCCCCAATAAGTCTCGGAGGACATGCCCAACATGATATGGGTGACATCGGCGGACAGCGCGTTTCGCAGCGCCAAGGGGATTTCGCCACGCATGATGTCCAGGAATCGTTCGAACACGGTGTCCACATGGTCGCCGCTCGACTCCACCTCGCCGGCCCAGTCGCTGAGCTCGATCCAAAACCTCGAGGCGTGCCAGCTGACACCTTCGAAGTGGAACTTTTGCAGATCGTATTCCACGCCCGTGTTGGTCGATGGGATGACCACGCCGATGCGGGCGCGATGGGCGATTTGGTAGTTGTTCATTTTGTGAGTGAGACTCCAATAGGGAAGGCTTGCGGACGGGTTTGGCCCCGTAGCACCGAGCGGAGATAGTCCGGCGCGACAAGGTGGCAATAGTAGTTGCCTTGAAAGCGCTCCGGAAGCGGGATCCACCAGGCACGCGGGACGAAGAGCGCTCGCGAATGAAGCTGTAGCACGCCTTCTTCATCCATGCTCGCTGCCTGAAACGGCCAGGGATCAAGCCAACTGGGTCCCATGAAGCTTGTCTGCTCCGCCTCAATGAGGACATCGACCGGGTCAAGGCGGAGCTCACTCGCTGGGATTTCCGCCTGTAGCTTGTCCAAGAGCCAAGTGTGCACTCTGGCGCAATCTTGGTCGCCTTCGGCGACCAGTTCTCCCGCCACGCCCGCGTGCGTAGTGTTGATCCGTTCCGCAGTACGCATTTTGCAGGAAACCGTCCTCATCAATTCCGTCTCGTCTGGATCGGGGTTGCTGAATAGTTGCTGTACCACAAAGGGGGCATCCGTCGCCTTGGATTCCACGAACGCCTCATAGTCTTCGTGCACCACCACCTTCGGCAGTAACTTGGTGCCCGCAATCACCTGCTGCGCTTGGGCGCATATGGGAGCGGTGGACTCTGCTATCGTCGGCAGTGACGCCCAGCAACACACTGCGCCGAGCAGCGCCGCGGCGAGACAACCAATCCTCCGCACCGATAAGCCCATGCGCCTCAACAAGTCTCGAACAGGCGCCCGAGATGGTCGTACTGGTCACCTATCCCCGAGCTTCTCAAGGCATGCCAGATGGTGGCCACATTGATGGGCACGAGTGGCTTGCCGAGCCATTTCTCGATGACCGGAAAGGTCGAGGCGGTGGAGAGGTTGGTGCCGACCTGAATGATGGCGTCCACATCATCGCCGTCCACCTGCCGAACCAGTTCCATGACCCGATGATCGGGAACAAGTGCAATCGCATCATGCGCGTTCTCGCAGCGCAATCCAACAAGATGCTTGACGCGATAGCCGGCGTCTTCGAAGAACAGCCGCACATTGACATCACCGACCGGTTGATAGGGCGTGATCACGCTCAGGGTTCGGCCTTGATTGGCGGGTACCTTCAGGGCATCGAGGGCCGAGAGCACCGAGTTCGCGCCCGTGGTGAGCCCGGTGTCTTGACCCACCAGTTCTTGGATTCTGTCAACGAACCCGTCATTCCCCTTGATGCCGCCCCAGAAGGTCTCCGCCGACATGCCCATCAGCACATGGTCGGGTTTGCAGGTCATGATGCTGGCGATGGATGCGGCGACGGTTTCGCGAAGCGCTTCGAGGAATCGGACAAAATTGTCGTTGTCGCTCAAGTCCGCGTTTTCGATCATAAAGCGGCTGGTATGCCAGGTGACGCCGTGCGGAATGATGCGCTGGCAGTCGTATTCCACCGAGGTGTTGGTCGAAGGAATGATCACGCCGATCTTGGCGCGGTGGCCTATGTAGTTGTCGAGATACCCGTCGGTATGTTGGTCGCGATCACGGGTGCGCGACCGGTCGATGTCTGTGAATGAAAGTGTCATGGGTCCGCCTCGTCAAAAATGAATATCTCAATGCATGGCTTCGCTTATCCGAACACAGTTGATCATCGCACGTTCCAGCAGGAACGCCTTGGCTTTGATCGGATCGGCGGCGGTCTGCATGAATTGCCGCTGACGTGCACGCCGCACCTCCGGGTCGGTCGCTTCCATGAGTTTCTTGTTGGCGATGGTGTGCGATTGCACGAATTGCACGGCGAGGTCGCGCCGCTGTCGGTTGTAGCGTTCGAACAAGGGCCTGTGCGGCTCGCCGTCCGCGAGGATGCGCACCAGTTTCGCGCCCAAATTATTGGCATCGTGCAGACCGCCGTTCATGCCCATGCCCCCCAAGGGATTGTTGATGTGACACGAGTCGCCGGCAAGTATCACGCGCCCCGTGAAATAGGTTTCCGCGACGCGCTGATTGACCTTGTAGAGCGTGCGATGGCCAATGTCATAGCTACCTTCTTTCTTCCACAGGCGCCCAAGGCGGTCTTGTATGTGCGAATCCGACAGCACTTGCGCCTCGTCACTCGCATCCTTCGGCCAAGTGGGGAAGAGCACCCGCCAAATCTTCTCCGTGCGTAGCAGCACGCACCACTCTTCCGGATCCGCGATGTAGTTGACCCAGGCGAGGTCTTCGATCACCTGCTCGAAGGGAAAGGGCGTGCTCACCACGAGGAATTGCTCATCATAGGTGAACCCCAAAAACTCGATCCCGACCGACCTGCGAATCTGCGAGCGCGCCCCCTCGGCGCTGACAAGGAACGCGCCCTCGTGATGTTCGATGCCATTGGCGGATCGCACCACCGCCGTCACCCGGTCAGCCTGCTGCGAAACGCCTGTCACCTCTTGGGAGAATCGAACCTCGGCGGCATCGAGCGCTTCAAGTTGCCGGTTCACCAGGCGCGTAAACTCGTACTGTTCGAGTTGCAGCCTGAAGGGAAACCGTGTGCTGTCGGCGATCAGTCTCATGTCGAAGTTGGCGATCTCGCCTGTCTGTCGATCACGGTATTGGTAGCGGTCGGCGATGAGGCCGAGTTCGAGCATCTCGTCGATCACGCCAAAACCGAGATCGGCGATCATCTCAAGGCTTGGCGGATGAAAGGTGGAAGCGCGTAAATCCACCGGCAGGCCCGGTGCCTTCTCGAACACAACCACCGGCACGTCGCGCCCAGCGAGATACAGCGCGAGCAGCGAACCGACCGGCCCTGAGCCGGCGATGAGGACTGGCAATTGCGCGGACATGCGGCAATGCGGTCAGCGCGACAGGACGGGCAGGAGTTGCGTCATGAGCTCATCCACCGTCAGGACATCCGCGTACTTGGCCTGAAGGTCAAAGAGGTTGGCCCGGTGCGCGTCCTGATTGCGGTCGGCGACCGCTTCTCGAGGCACGACCACCCGGTACTCTTGCTGCAGCCCATCGACCGCGGTGGCGCGCACGCAGCCACTGGTCGTGAGGCCGGTCACGATCAGGGAATCGACTCCCTTGGCGCGCAAGCGCTGATCGAGATCGGTCTTATGGAACGCGCTTGCCCAGTGCTTGTCGATCAGCAGGTCGGATGATCGCCTGGGGAGGCGCTCGTCGATGCGCACCCAGTCTGAATCATGCGCGAGCAGGTTGAGTGCGGGCACTCGTTCGCGAAAAACCCGTGCCTCTCTTTCACTCCGATACACCACGCGCGTGAACACCACCAGCGCTCCCGCCCGGTGAAACTCGTCGATCAGGTGCCTGTTGGTTTCGATCACCTCTGGACAGTCACAGCCGAGCGGGCAGGCAGGGTCGGTGAACCCTTTCATCATATCGACCACGATCAGGGCGGGCCGGCTACCGAGTCCGATATCCTTGCGCTCAAGATCCATGCGCGGTCTCCCATAGGGGCTGGCTTGACCGATTCACGTCGGACTGTCCCCGAGGCACTGAACCTATTGACATTCAGCGAGCGGCGAACTGATCTTGTTCGCTGCCCACGATTTCCATTTCCGCCGCCATGAGGCGTCCGCGCTCGGCTGGAAAGGCCTGCACGAGACCCATACAGAGGTCGCGTATCGATCGCGCCGGAACGCCTCGGTTGCCTGTTCCGGAGGTGCCGCAGGCCTTGAGGCCGAGTGTACCGACTTGGAACGCGCACTCCGCTACAACGCCTTTGCACAGTCGCCATTGTTTGACCACCTCATCCTTTGCAAGTATTGGCGGCTCGCTGCTTTCAAGTTCGATCTGTCGGCGCAGCCAGAGCCTCGCCGTTTCGAGTTCCACCATCATTTGACCGATGATCTCCTGCTGGTAGGGCCCGCTTCCAACCGGCCTACCGGTGTCGGCGAACTTGCGCTCACGAAGCTGCGACAGGGTGTAGTCATAGAGGTTTTGCGCCGCGCCGAGGTAGCAGGCCACGCTCGCGACCTGATTGCCGACAAAGCTGCCGCGGCTCATGCGCATGCAGCGCGTGAAGGCGCCGGGAATGGCGAGAGCGGATTCATCGGGAACGAACACGTCCTTCAAGGTAATGCCGTGCGTTGCCGTGCCGCGCATGCCGATGGCATTCCAGTGCTCGCGCTCAGCCACGCCCTCGGCATCTGGTTCGACAAAGAAGGTGCAAAGACCTGCTGCCGTGTCGTAGCCTTCGAGACCGGCCGTCACCAGGTAACGGTCCGCCACGCCGGTGGCGCAGCCAAAGGACTTGACGCCGTTCAGTTTGAAGCCGCCGCCAACAGGTGTTGCCGAGGTGGAAATGGTGATGGCGGCCTGTTCGGATTTGACGGATTCGCTGGCGAAATTGGCCAGCCACTTGCCGTCGCGGCCCATGCCATAGAGCACCTGCTCGGCAAAGGCTTTGACCAAGGGTGCCTCCTCGTCGGTGAACAGGCCGGCCTCAAGTGCCTCAAGCGCCAGCAGCCCACGCGAGGCGGAGCTTGAATGAAAAAAGAACGCCAGCGCCGTGGACGCGCAGGCGGTGGCGAGCGCAAAGGTCGTCGCACAGAGGTCGCGCAGACCCCCACCCAATCCGCCGTAGCTGTGCGGAACCACCATGCCGAGCAATCCGGCATCACTCAAGAGCGCCACATGCGGCAGATGGAATTCGCCGCGCGCGTCCACTTCGGCCGCAATCTCTCTTAAGGTCGGCAAGACGGCCTCCACGCGCTCCGCGCGCTCGATTTCTTCCGGGCTCATAGACTCTATCAAGGCTTGGCCGGTCAGATTGCCGACGCGTGGCGCGTCTTCGCGTTCGTTTGCTTGCGAGGTTTCGGCAGGGGTCATTCGTTCTCTCCAATCAAGAGCCCGCGCTGCACGGCCACCGCCTGCTCGCCGATGAGCGGCGTGATTCGATTCCACACCGGATCCACGTCGGGGTCAAATAGGATGCGCTTGTTGTCCAGGTTCCTCGACGCGAGTTCGGAAGGCGTCGCGCTGCCAAGCGCCTCGGTACTGATGCCGTTCGCGAGCAAACCGAACCAGTGCTTTTGATACTGCTCGACTGACGTGTGAATAGACTTGAATGCCGATTCCGTGGCGCGGTTGGCGAGCATCCAAGGCGACATGATGGCGCGCTGACGAGGCGAGAGCTGCGCTGGGGACAAGCCCTCCATCTCGGAGGCCGCCTCGAAGGCGGGTGAGAGGGGCGTGTAGACGGCATCCATGTAGGCGAGATTGGTGCCCAAGTCCAGGCGAGGAATGAGGTCCAAGTGGAAGGCGAAGTAACCGCCCGCATAGACTGAATCAAGCGTGAAGTGGGGCACGGCGCTTGTCTTCGGCGTGAAGGCGAACAACATGTGGGAATCGAGTTGCATGGCCTCAACTGTGATGGTGCAGGTCACCACGCGAAATAAGGGGCCGCCGTTAAACAGGCGCACCTCGCCGATTTCGCCTTGCGCCATGGGCAGATGGCTCTCAAGACGCAAATAGGGAACCCCCGATTCTCCGGATTGCTCGGAGAGCGAAAGACGCTCCACTATTCGCTCAAGTGTCTTGCGAAACAATTTGGCCGGAAGCGTTTCCGTCGGGTGAGCTTCGGACATGCTCGTCTATTCGCCCTTTTACCCGCCTGATTGCAACATAGTTCGCCGCTCGCACCGAGTCCTTGATAATTCTCAAGCGTTTTTGGTGCTGCGCGAAATCGCGCCCGACAATTGCCAAGGCCTTGAGGCCAGCAGGTCGGTGTTCTTTGAGACGATCTTGTTTGCCGCATTCGCTGGTCGCACGCAGGCGAGGGTCACTTCGGAATCCGGTGTTGCGCGTGTGCATTCCGGATGACTGAGCAGCCCATCGAAGATGCGCTGCGTCCATGTGGTCATGATGGTGAAGTCGGTCGGCAGGGCGGTGATGAATCCATGACCAAATGCATCGCTGTGGGTCGCCACCAAGAGGTTGATGTGGTTCTCGGCCGAGCGTTCGAGCAATCCGAATTCGAGTTCCCAAGATTCAAGCGGGTCGAGCGGCACCATGGCGGCATCCACGCCCTCAAGTGCCAGCAGACGGAAGGTCTCGGGATACAGGCTGTCGTCGCTTGTGACCACCCCGACGCGGCCCCAAGCCGTGTCGCAGGCCGAGAATCCGTCCCCCAACTGGCTAAACGAATGCCGCTCGGAGCGGTGTACTTGAGGCTGCTCAAGCAGGATTCCATCTTGATTGATCAGTACGGCGCAGTTGCGAAAGGCGTTGCCGACGCGCTGAATGATCGAGGTGCCGACACAGGCCTCGCCGCACACTTCCGCGACTTGGGGCACGAGCTGTTCGGCCTGTTGCGCCGCCCCATCCAAATCATCTGATTCGTGGCTGATCGGTGGCAGGCAGATGAGCTGGGCACCCGCCGTGACCGCCTTGCCCACAGAGGCCGTGATCGCGCCTCGGTCATTCATGCGATTCGGGCAGAGTATGGCTGCGCTTACCTGCTCGGGCGAAGCGGGGTTTGGCTGGGGCGTTGGTGCTCGCGTGATCGGTGCGTAGAGCTCGGGGCGCCTGGCGTGCATGATGTCCGTGCCATCGGGGCGCTGTTTCTCATTGGCTCGACCTGGCGCTATGTCCGCCCATATCACCTCGGCCCGGTCGCGGGAAGCTTTCGCCAACACCCGGCCATCCGGGTCGACGATCTGGCTCTCCCCGGCACCTTGCAGGAAGACCTCGGGAATCCCCGTCGCTTGACTGACGGCAGTCACCATCTCCTCGGGGACAAGCGGACCAACCTTGTTGGCGGCCACCACAAACACCTTGTTCTCCGCGGCGCGCACCGGCACATGCAGCGAAGCTTCGTCGAGTGCGAAGGAATTGAGGCTGTTTAAGAGTAGTTCGGCGCCGCCCAAGGCGAGGCAGCGTGGCGTCTCGTTGATCACCCCGTCCATGCAGGCATACAGACCAATTCGCCCTAAGGGAGTGTTGATGACCCGACCGGCTTCGTGCGCCTTTTCGAGAAAGTCGTTCTCGTGGCCGATATAGACCTGTTTGGTGTTGTCAAGGATAAGCTGACCGTCCGGATTGTAGAGCAGGCTTGAACCGGTGGCGGCGCCGTCTTCGCGCTGAACGGTGCAATTCACGACCACATGTGTGCCAAGCTGCTTCGCCTTGTGCGCGATCGCCGACAGAAACGGCCCGTCCAAGCGCGCCGAGACATTGAAGCAATGTTGCTTGTCGTCATACCAGGAGAGGTGGTTGCAAAATTCTGGCAGTACGACCAGATCAGGGCGGCAACGGCGTGCTTCATCCAACCAGTGCAAACAGGTGTCGAGATTCGCCTCGATGTCCGCCCCGATGGAAAACTGCACGGCGGCGACGCGAATGGTTCCCGGCTCACTCATCGGAAGAGACGCTCTCCTGTGTCTGAGGGTTGCATATTCAGCCTAGCGTGCTGTCTCAGGGCACACTAGGCAGCCCGCATGGTGGCTTGCATGATAAATGTCAATGGTGGCTTTCGCCCGCCGCCTACAATCCAAGCTTGTGCCGACTGTCCTCCACCTGGCCTTCAGCATAGGAGCTTTGCATGAGCACCTACCTCCTGCTCAAGTACCTGCACATCATCGGCTTCGTCTATTGGCTCGGCGGCGATTTCGGAACCTATCTCGCCAGCCGTCAAGTGATCAATCGCGATTTGCGCCCGGAATCCCGCCAGACCGCGCTGCGCATCATGCTCGCCTGTGACATGGGACCGCGGCTCGCCATGCCGCTGATGCTGCCGATTGGCCTGCATCTGGCCTGGTTCACCGGTGCACTGCAGATATCCACGACCATCTTGGTGATTGTCTGGGCCGTCTGCCTCTACTGGCTGTCCATGGTGCTGACGCTGCACTTCAAGGAAGGTCATCCCATCAGTGTGCGGCTCGCGCAGATCGATCTGTATTTCCGCATGCTGATGGTCGCGGTGCTGATCGCCTGGATCGCGGTGTTGGCCCTTGGCGGCGGAAGCGCGCTCTGGGCCATGCTGAAGCTCGCGATCTTCGCCGTTCTGGTGGTCTGCGGGATCGCACTCAGGTTCCGGCTAAAGCCCTTCGGCCAAGCCTTTGGGCAGATGATGCAGGAAGGTGCAAGCGAGCAATCCGAAGCGTCCATCCAATCATCTATTCAGGCATGCCGACCCTGGGTCTGGTGTATCTGGGCCGGGCTTTTCGTCAGTGCCGCGCTTGGCCTGCGTTTGCTGGCGTGATGCGCTAGGCTAGCGAGCCTCAAGATTCAAGTAAAGGCATCAGGGAGTCGCTCATGACCGAACCCAATGCAGTCTCTGGGGACAGGCGCTTCCTCGGACTGTTGCTCAGTCCGGGGACAGGCACCGGCCATATGCTCACCTTCTACCTGGCCTGTTATGCGGCCATCATGCTGGCAACCTTCGTTCCGCAAACCCAGCCCTTCTTGCTCGCGGAGATACTCGGGTTGGAGGCGTCGCGTCAGGGCACGATCAGTGGCAATCTGAATTTTATTGGCGAGATCGTCATCATTCTCAGCGTCGGCCTGTGGGGATCCTTGTCGGACCAGGTCGGCAGGCGATTCGTGACCGTGGCGGGCTTTCTACTCTCATCGGTGGGCATCGTCATCTACGGCCTTGCCGAGAGCATTGCCGGCCTTGTGCTGGCGCGGGTGGTGTATTCGGCCGGCATCGCCGCCGTCAGCACCATGCTCATTACCCTGATGGCGGACTACGTGGCCGATGCGAGCCGCGGCAAGGCGACCGGACTTCTGGGCATCATGAATGGTCTCGGTGCCATGACCGCGGCGCTTGTACTGCTGCGCCTGCCGTCCATGTTCAAGGCCGGCGGCATGGACGCGCAAGAAGCCGCCTACGCGACCTACGGCACCATGGCCTTGATCACGCTGCTTGTAGGCTTCGCTATGTATGCCGGCCTGCGCAAGCGGGCGGCGGTTATTCAGGAAAAACGCACGCCCTTCTTGCAGCAGTTGCGCGAAGGCTTTACTGAAGCGCGCCGCCCGGTGATTGCGCTGGCCTACGCGGCTTCCTTTGTGGCGCGCGGCAATCTCGCCGTAGTCGGCACCTTCTTCACACTCTGGGCCTCCATCTATGGCACCAGCGAACTCGGACTCACGGCCGCCGAGGCGGTCGCTAGGGGAGGCGGCATTGTGGCCGTATCCTATGCCGCCGCGTTGCTCAGCGCCCCGCTGTTCGGCCTCCTCACGGACCGAATCAACCGCGTGAACGCCTTGGCGGTGGCGCTCTGCATCAGCGCGATCGGCTACGGCAGCACGCTGTTCTTGGAGGATCCCTTCAGTCTGGCGACCATGCTCTGTCTCGTCTTGATTGGTATGGCGGAGGTTGGCTGCATCATCACCAGCGGCGTGCTGATCGCCGAGCGCGCACCTGATCATATTCGAGGCTCGGTGGTCGGTGTCTTCACCCTCACCGGTGCTGTGGGCATCCTCATCGCCAGCGTGGTCGGCGGCTATTTGTTCGATCTTTGGACCATGACTGGCCCCTTCATCTTCTTCGGCGCTGTTGCCTCCCTCGTGCTGATCTGGGCGGTGCTGCTGAGGCTAAGAGAGATCAGTCGCTTCTAATGGATTTACATGTTCCACACCGGGAAATCGTCTGAAGTCGTAGTCGGCGGAACAGATGGCTGCGCCCCGCTCAAGTGCCATGGCTGCAATGTGGGCGTCTGTCGTCAGGTTGCCCGCCGCACCACTCGAGTGCAATAGATTTCGCAAGATGGGCCAATGCCCATTGCCGGGAGAAATGGGTTGCACGAAGGGCTGTTTCAGCCAAGCGTCGACGTACTCCAAAGCCGCTTCAACTTTCAGAGGGTTGGCGAATACTCCTGTACGGGTCGTAATCCTCACAAACGCAATGAGGCAAATCCAAGGCAGTCCGACCCAAATGCTTCCGGAGAGCACTTCTTCTAGCCACTGCCGCGCGGCGAGATGCTGCGGTGCGTTTGGATTCACCGCATAGATTAGAAGATTGGCGTCTACGAGAATCATGAATCTACTTTCGCAACTCCAGCTTTCGGACGATTTCTTGATCTTCCAAGTCAGCCGCTAGTTGAAGCGCCTTTTCGAGGTTATAGGGACCAATCAGCTCACCTAGATTGGCAGGCTTGAGCTTATAGGGCTGCCCCGTCAATCTGGATAGATCACTTGCTATGCCCCTTCGGAGCAGTTCATTGATGACCGCTTTAAAGCTCTTGCCAGATTCTTGAACCATCTCGCGGATGTGCGCCGCTAGATCGTCCTCTAGAGTCAAGGTCGTACGCATAGCTTCTTCTTGATGTGAATCGCCCTCAATGTGGAGCATCTTAACATCATTCTTTTTGACTTCAAGACATCACAGGCGCTGATTCTAGGTCGTCGCTGGTTTCCGCCTCACCGGAAAAGCACCGCTCAGCTTGTTTTTCCACGTTCCCAAGGCGAGTGTTATTCGCTTTCTCCGTCTGCTTTTAGCGGTTCTCCGCGAACAAATCACGCTTGTTGAAGGCCCCGGTGAGGAAGCGGAGGAAAGCCTTACGGCGGGTCAACCACACCACGCGTGCGCCGTTCTTGTTCGCTCGCAGTACGCCGTCGACAAGAAAGGGCGCCACGGTGTCCACAGTATCGCCAAGGATATTGAAGATCCGTTTGGCACTTTGCCATTCAGGGGAGTCGTGGTCATAGTCTCCCTTCAAGAGGTCCGTCACCACGATCCCGGGGCTCAGTGCGCAGACTTGAACGGGGCTGTCTTGGCATTCTTTGCTAAGCGCCTTGTTCAGATAGGACACGGCGCGCTTGCTGGCGCCATACACGCTCATGCCGGGGGCTGTCTGTCCGCCCGAGCCGAAGCCCTCCATGTTCCAGATCTGCCCACCGCCTTGCGCTTGCATGCCGCGTAGCGCAACGCTACTGGCCAGCAACAGGCCTGTCAGATTGACCTGAATGACGCGCTCGATGTCCGATGCGGTCGCATCGCCAAGCAGCGAACGCGTGCTGGTGCCGGCGTTATTGATCCACATGTCCACGCGCCCAAAGGCTTGCCGCGCCTCATCCCATAGCCGCTTTACGTCTGAAGCATCGGAAATTTCGCAGCTCAGGCCCCTGACCGACTCGGCCGGTGAAAGTTCCGCGACGACCGCGTCCACCGTCCGCTCGCTGCGACCGCTGACCATCACCTTGCATCCGCGGGCGAGAAATTCTCTCGCAAGGCCGAGGCCGAGGCCGCGCGTGCTGCCTGTGATCACGACCGATTTCATTGTGTGATCTCCACTGTGTTGACCTCCGCTGTTGGCCTAGCCGACCAAGTCTCATATATTATTGGCGAATGCCTCATCCATTCCGCAGTTTTCCGGTCGGCTCGGTTGGAAACAACCTGATGCAACTGCGGGGTACTTGGCACGACCACATCGAACTCTACAACTTGGACGGCACACCTCTTACGGACGATTCCGCCGTAGGCAGCGGCAGCCCCGGACCAGGCCCCTTCGAAAATCTCGTCTATATCGACTTTGACGGGGAGCGCTTCGCGCTGACCAATGTGCATATACGTGGCCGGCCACCGGCGGCCAAGACCTTCACCGGCTGCTTGCGGGAGCATCTGTTGGTGTTCGATTCGCTCGGGCCCGGTGCCTACGAGAATATCGGCGTCTCGGGCGGGCCGGGCGTGTTGACTTTCTCTGCGAGACAGCTTGATGCGGCAACCAATACCTACATGGAACCGGATTTTATTATGCTCACCGCCCCCGGGACGCGGATCAGACACACCGTCTTGTACCGAAACGGCGAGGCCGTGCGAACCTTGACGGCTAAGGGGACGCGCCTGCTGCCGACTTGCGAAAGCCGCCATGCGCTCGACCCTAGGGGCATTGACGGTCCGGTACATGAAGCGCCTTTCCAATCCTCGATCTGGAATCATCTCTGCGAGGCGGATCAACCGCCTTGATATTCATCAACCGAGACGCACAGGAGAAGCCAGCATGACACAACCACAAGCAAGCAACTGGCAACAAGCCATCACCGGCCAGTGGCACGGCTGTCCTTCTCTGTTTGAAGCGGACGGTACGCATGTTGGAACGAACAAGGTTGAGCGTGCCAGCGAGTTTCGGGATGGGTGCACCACCTATTGGATGGACACCAAATTCGATGCCACGGGACCGCTGATGGACCGCTTTGAGATTGGCGCGCGCATGGAATTCGGTGTGGTGGATTCCGATCAAGACAGAATCTACACGGGTCCGGACTTCTTTGGTTCTGGCAGACCCTTTGGGCTGTTGGTTGATTCGAATTATTTCTCGCCCGGATGGAACGCCAATCTGCGCACGGTGAATCATGTGGTGCCCGAATTGGGGCTACAGGTGTACTCTTCGCAACTCTTTGAAGCCGACACCCTCATCTCGGTATTCAACGGTCTCTATGTCGTCACTCAGGACGATCAGGACGATACGGAAACGAAACGCAAAGTTGAAGCGTTTCTGGCAAAGGAGAAGCGGGAAGGGGGCAGTCCCTTCAATCTTCCGGTGAAATTCGAAGGAGTCTTCAGCGGCGAGTTTGAAGTCTTTGACTGCGAACAACAGTATGTGGGAAAGATGCGGGTGCGCATGACCCATACACCCGTCAATCTGCTTCATTCGCGCCAGACCATTGAGCTTGAGGGCATCCTCAATCACCAATGGAGTGCGCTGCGCACCCGCAACGGAAACAGCCATCAGTATCACGGTGCGGATCTGTACGGGAATGGCAAATCCTATGGCCGTTACCTCTTCAGCATCCGGCATGTCTACGGACAAGCCTTCAAGTTCTGGTCGCGGGAGGTGGTGATCGACGATGCGCACAGCCTTGTCTGTGCTTGGCAGTTCTTTCGCTCTCAGAAAGAGGCCTATATGGCCTTCGGCGTGCTGCGTTTCGAAGTAGGCGACAATCTACTTGAGGCCAACTATTTGCAGTGAGGAAAAGGCGTTAAGATACGCTTATTGAGGAGGAACAAGGACTTGAGTTGGCTGAAACCAAGAGCGCTTGCCATAACGAACCCTTCACGATCTACCATTGCTTGGACGAGGATGCCCTCCGGCAGCTCGATGGAATCGCCAGCCATCGCGACCTTGAAGCTGGAGAGTATCTGCTTGTGCAGCATACCCCGGCGCGAGCCGCCTACGTCCTAGAGTCCGGAAAGCTCATGATGGAGCGTTCGTCGTCACTTGGGCGCAGGCAGGTGATCGCCTTTGCCCATACCGGCAACTTCATCGGCATCACGCACAACGACTACTACGAATTCACGGTTTCCGCATTGACCAATGCCAGAGTGACAGTACTGCCGCTCGATCAATTCGTGGCGCTTCAAGACAAATATTCGCAACTCAAAGACAACGTTCGCTGCATCGGCGGCAATATCCTTGCACACGCCCTCGATCAGGTGTTCGCACTCGGCCAGAAGAAGGCGCACGAGCGGCTATGTTTCTTGCTCAAGCAGCTTTCGGACCAACAGCCGAAAGGGCCGGTGCAGCGCATCGAACTTGTGATGATGCGCGAGGACATCGGCGATTATCTGGGGCTCGCGATCGAGACCGTCAGCCGGGCCTTCACGAAGCTCAAAAATGATGGCGTGATCAACATCTATTCAGCGCATAGCGTTGAGATTCTTGATCCGGAAAAACTCGCCGAGTTGGCGCTCTCGGATTGAATCCAAGTTCAGGGGTGCTTTCGCGCGAGGAAGCGTTCGGTCAGCAAGAGGCTGAAGACGAACACCACTTCGGCGCCGTTGCTGGCCAAATAGCCCCATGGCTGCGAGCCGACGCTCATGTTGACCAGCAGTATGCAGAGCGCACCGGCGAAGAGTCCCGGCCAACCTGTTCGTTGCCATAGGATGACTCCCGCTAGAATCAACAGCAGGTTCACGGCGATGGTCCCCAATGGCGGCAGCTCGGAAAGGCTGGTGAGTCTCGTGTGACCCAGTACTTCGGTGGGAATTAGTTCGAGTTGTCCTACATCGAACCAGAATCCGTAACACCAAGCGATGATCGCGACTATCCAGCAGAAGGCCGTGAAGTCACGTCGGTTGGCGACCAGAACCGCTGATCGCCGCAAGGCGGAGAGCGCGAAGGGAATGAGCAGCGGCAGAAGGGCCGCATGCAGAACGAACCGGCCCGCCGAGGCCCCGAGGTACCAAGCGCTGCCCACACCGAGATTGCCGAGACTCAACATCAGGTTGTCGTAAATCATGCCAGTTATGATGACCCTCAGCATCCACAAGCGAGCGGAAGCATGGTGGACGATTTTGAACGACCACCCCAGCAAAGCAAGCTGCGCCCCGGCAACGCCAACGAACCAAATCTCCATAGCTTGATTGTATAGACATCACTTTCCCCAAGAGGGGTGAGTGTGGGATTCAATGCTGCCTATGGGCTGATCCTGCATAATGATGTCTCAATCATCCAATTGGGGTTCATTGCCAATGGCTAGGTCGACGCGGTCGCTGATGGATGAGGTTGCCGAGCGGCCCGATATGGATAATCGGGCGACGTTCGATGCGCTCTGGGGACTTCTTGGGCAGCAGTTCGATAAGGTCTCCGCTCGTTTCGAACTGCAACGGGACCCGTCCACCGCCGAATTGCAACCCTATAAGGCCATTGACGGTAGCGGCGCTGGCGGCAATTTGAGTACCTTTACCGGCCCCGAGATCGACTGGCTCGTCTATTCATGGGTCGGCAATCCGAAACTCAGCTTCAGCAACATGCATCTCACGGTGAGCCTGTCGAGCAAGTTCGATGCCCCCCATCTCGGCTTGGCCTTTGGCACGGCGCCGGACATTTTTTTCTACATGGACTTCATACCCCGCAAAGATCTCGCGGCCAATCCCGAGTACATGGACAAGTACTACCGCGAGTTGAACGAAGAACACCTGCGCCTGCAGGACGACCCTGGCCTGTCGAGCTTCATCAGCCGCAGCCTCTACATGCGCGTCACCCAAACGGCCGCCAGTCTGTGCTTCACCTTTGCGGACAACGAGGAGAACATGACGACTCTTCGAGAAACCGTCGACACACTTACGGACCAGTGGCTCGTCAACGTCAACAAGTCGGCGATCGTTCCTGAAGCCGATCGTCCCGTCCAAGCGGCGAGGGATGAGTTCATTCGCCGCGAGATCGCAGTCCGCGATCCCATGAACGCCATGGTCGAGAAGATGTACGGAAGGCCGCTGACCGCCAAGCTCGTCGACGCGCTCTGGGGTGGTGGGCGTGAATTGCGCAGGCCGGAATAGTCGGCATGCGGCGAATATTGCCTTGGTGAATCCCGTGGCTCGAACGGTAAAGGGCATGCCGGTCAGAGCCTTGTACCGCGCCGTGTGCGTCGCCGGTCGCCTGGCACCCTATGACAACCTCACGCTGAAGTTGTATTACCCATGCAGCTTCGGGAACACCTTCGAAGAACGGGACACGGGTTTTGTGCCCCCTGACAAAGCGCGTGCCCCCTTCCCGGTGGTCATCGTCATGCCGGGGGTGAATATCTCCCAAGAAGCCTATGGCTGGATTGCGCAGGCTCTGGCGTCTGCGGGATTCGTTGCGGTCACCTACACTTGGGTGACGGTTGAAATCGGCGAGCGCATCAGCCTCAGCCCGGGCGTGACCCTTGATGCCCTGCATCGCGACCGCTATGGTCAGGCACCCTCTTGTCCGGCGCTGCCCGCGATTCTCGACGAAATCGAGCGTGTGCAACAGGACAGTTTGCTTGCCGGTTGCCTGGACCTGAAACGGGTCGTGCTCGGCGGTCATTCCGCAGGCGGCACCATGGCGCTCGTCAACGCCAAGCCAGAATGGGTTCCGGGTATTCGCGCTGCATTCGCCTACGCGGCGCATACAGCCGGCAATTTGCATCTGGGCTGGTCTGCAAGCTGCATCATGCCGCTTTCTCCTCGCTTGCCGTTGCTCATTATGGGCGGTAGCCGTGACGGGGTCATTGCCGCGAGCAGCTACCGGTACCGCGAGGCCGGCAGCGAAGTCTCAGATGACCAGATTGAGCGCACCTTTCACGAAGGAGTCACGGGGAATGGCGGTGACCGGCATTTGTTGATCTTGGAGGGTGCCAATCACTTCTCCTTTGTTTGGCCTCAAGATACCGCCACCGGACGCCCTTTTTTGGACCGCAAGGCGCGTGGCAGCGGTAAACAATTGCGCGCCTACATGGCGGAGCTCATCGTTCACTTTTGCCGACGGGTTTGCATGGGCGATATCGCCTCGGCGACGGCCTTCGCGGCCTTGTGCAGCAAGGACCATCCGCTGGTGTCGATGGCCGAAACAAAATAGCGCCACCAAACAGGACAGAACTCTCCTTTAAGGGCAGAGGAAAGTTACAGGCTGTAGTTCACCGTGAGGCCCATGGTACGCCGTGCGCCCAGACCGACGATGTAGCGGGTGAAGGACGGCAGCACGAAGCTGTTGGCCGCGTATTCCTCGTCGAATATGTTCCGCCCCCAAAGCGTGACACTCCAATCGTCAGTGCTGAGATTGACGTTCGCGTTGGAGAGTGTGCGGTCACCGTTGTGGGCGAGGTTCAAGGGTGTGGCATACATCTTGCTCCGATAGTTCACATCGATGCGTGCGCTCAACTGCCACCCGCCCGCGAAATAGTGGCTGTAGTTCAGCCCAGCACCATATTGCCACTTGGACGTGCGCTCCACTTGGTTGCCATCGACGCTGCCGTCGGCTGGGCAGACGCTGTTGTTGCAGCCCCAAGACGAGGTTGGGCCAGCGACGGCACTCTGGTAGACGGCATCTTGGTATTGGGCGTCGCTGTAGGCGAGATGATAGTCAACAAAGAAACGCTCGGTCGCGACAATTAGTCCGTCAACCTCGAAGCCGACGACCTCGGCATCGCCTATATTGCCCACCACATCGGTGGTCCAGGCATCGCGGGTCGAGGCAGCCTCGACCCCCTGCACGTCTTGCCAGTCGATCAGGTAGAAGGCGGCGTTGAAGGTGAAGCGATCATTGAAGAAACGATTCTTGCTGCCGATCTCGTAGGTGATGTTCTTCTCTTCCTCGTAGACCGCCTGACCGGGGTTCGCGGATGGATCAACCGCATTGAAGCCGCCCGTCTTGACGCCCGACGCGACCAGTCCGTAGAGCATGTTGGAGTCCGTGGGGGTCCATTCGAGTATCACCCTCGGCGTGAAAAAGTTGAATGTTTCGTCATCGCTCGACGCCACGTTGCCGGGTAAGGGATCCCCGAAGGTGGTAGAGAACTGTTCGAACGACTGATCCTCCGAGGTATAGCGTGCTTCCAAAGCCAGCGTGAATTGGTCGGAAATTCGCCACTCCACGTCGCCAAAAAGGGCGGTAATGGTGTCTTCGTGGGTCGCGTGATTTCCCAGCACGCCGCTGCCGGTGTCGTAGACATGCGGTATGCCAACGTTGATTTGGCCCGGAACTACCGGCACCACCGCGATGTATGCGCCGTCAAGCGGATTCGAGCCTCGCGGAACCCGGGCGCGGCAGTTCGCATCGCTGTTGCAGGGCGGCAAGAAGTAGAAGGTGCCGCCATCCTGATCGTCGGTTTCTGAATAGTACACGCCGATTCGCGCCGTCAAGGTTTCGGTGCGCCTGGTCAGACGAATCTCGTGACTGGTTGCCTTGAGCGATTCGCTTGGGTTGGCATTGAAGGTCGCTGCGTGCGCAATGGCCCCGAGCGATCCTGGCGGGCCGAGTTGCTGAATGAACGGCGGAAAGGGGGTCACGGCAACCGGCACGTGTGGCACGGTGGAGCCCACTAGGCTGGCGCGGCCTTCGACCGTTCCGAAATTGTCTGCTTGGTGGTCGACATCGCCGAATTGGTAGCTCAGGCTCCAAGACTCCGTCAGATCGTAGTTGAAGTTGAATCGGGTGATCTTTGAGACTGAATCGAGCGCAACGGAACGCGGATCGACGATGACTTGACCAGCCGTGCCGCCGAATCCCGCAGCCGTGAGCTTGGGATCCGTCAAGGCTGGCGGCGAATTGGGGAGCTCGCCGCAATAGGCATGGGGCCCGACGGCCGGGAAGGGTGCGCGGCTGCTAAAGGTCATGGTGTTGTTGCAGTTGGCGGCCAGCGGAGCCAGAAACGCGAAAAACGGCGGACCGGAGAATTCCGAGGATTCGTAGGCGTAGCGCGCACCATTTAGGTCGTAGAACGCCTGTGGCTCGCGCAGCGACTCGGTTTCGTAGTAGCTGAGCTGCGTCTCCATCCGATCGCTCGGCGTCCAGCGCAAAGTGGCGGAAAAGAACTGATCGTCCCAGCCGCCCAATTTGTCGTTGGTGCCCGCGTCGCTACCCGGACCCATGTCGGCAAACGGGTGGTTGTTGTCGGTATGGCCATCGAACTCCGAATAGCCCACCGAGATGCGAAGATGTAAGCTTTGCGCCAGCAAGGGAATCGACAGGCTCCCTTGCGCATCCAGCCGACCGCCGTCGCCATAGGTGGCGCGCACATCACCGGAGAAGTCTTCACTCGGCTGGCTGGAAATATAGTTCACCACGCCCGCGAAGGCATTGCGGCCGAACTGCGCATTCTGCGGACCCTTGACGACTTCTACGCGTTCGAGGTTCATCAGTCCTGGGTTGATCATGGATTGGCGCTGCAGGTAGATGCCGTCGAGAAACACGGCCGTATTCTGTATGCGGGCGGTCGTGAAGGTCTGTCCAAGGCTCCGTATCACCGCTGCGGTGGACAGCCCGGCGGTTGCGAAGTTCTCGTAGACGAGACCGGATGTTTCTTGCGAGATGTCCTGCAGGTCTTGGAATCCGCGCTGCCGAAACTGATCGTCGCTGAACGCGGTGACCGAGAGCGGCACCTCCTGCAAGGTGTCTTCGCGCTTGCGGGCCGTGACGATGATCTCCTCGATGATTGTGGAGGCGCCGCTCTCGGCGATCGCCGCGGGCGGCACGCCCCCGATCATGCCAACAGTGACCGTAAGATAGATCAAGTGCTTGATTGATTTCATGCTGTTCTCCTATTTTGTTGATGACCAGATTCTGTCCGCGCTAGCTCGTCTCCACACTCTGCAGGGAAGAAATCATCTGATCGCTATCGGGGTTCCGAACCGGGGCGAGTAGGGGCACGGTGTCCAAGGCCCAGCGCGCCTCTGGATGTGTTCGGCGCGCGGGCGAGGGAATGGTGAAGACTTTTTCAGCAAGCAGCGGTTTCATTGACTCGCTATCAATCTTCCAACCCTTTTCTTGTGCGTGCACGCGCAAGAGATGACGCCAGGCGCCCATGAACCGGTCCTGTTCCACCGAAACTTCATGCTCTAGGCTATCCGGGAGGTAGTGGGGGGACAGGGCTTCGACAATCGCGGCGTCTTCTCTGAAGACCTTGTTGGTGCGCTTGACGGACCCCTTGTCGAACACGCCCCAGCGGAAGAAATTCCGCACCTGCACCACGAAGGAGCGGGTGGTGCGGGCATCGACTGGCGTGTTCGCATCGAAAATGATGATTTCCATTCGCGCATTTACTTGAATGTGCAAGCGTACGCAGTGGCCGGAAAGGTAGAAGGCCGGATGCACATGCGTCGCCTGCTTGTCTTTTCGCGCAAAACGCATGAGGCCGGCATTGCCCTTCGGCGGCGGCGGATACAACACGCAGGAAGATGACCCGGAATGGGTATCGCGCTCCATCTTCACGATGTGGTTCTTGTCCGCCATTTCGCGGTAGCCAAATCCCGGATGCACAAACGAGGTGTGTGCGATGTCGATGCCATTCTCGACCACCCGATTGACATCAGCATTCCAGGTGAATTCGGTGTAGACGGGGCGCCAATTGTCGCGATCCTCGTACTCCCTGAAGGGCGGGATGGGGTAGCGCTCAGCTTCCGGCAGATCTCCCATGAACACCCAGACCATTCCGTAACGCTCCTCGGTTGGATAGGCATCGATACGGGCGCGCTCCGGTACGGCTGCGCCTTCCCCTCGGCTGGGGATGAAACGCACCCTTCCTTCGCCATCGTACTCCCAGCCGTGATAGGGGCAGGCGACACAGTCGCGCTCGCTGGTCCATCCGTTCGACAGCGATCCGCCTCGGTGTATGCATACGTCGCTTAAGCAATGCACTTGGCCTTGGCGATCACGGAAGAGCACGAAATGCTGTCCAAGCACCCGCGCCCGAACGGGTTTACGCCCGACCTTGTTTGACCATTCGGCCACGTACCACAAATTTGTCAACATGCGACACCTCCGGTCTTCTCAATTGGACTCGCGTCCAAAACCATATCAAACCGCGATGTGCGAAGCTCAAGGCCGCAATTCATTTGTGTGCAAAACGCCTGCGATCTGCGCCGGAACGCATACTAGCCGATGTTCCTTGAGCACAAATTGACAATCCGCAGGGTGCCGGGCGAGTTGTCGAACCAGACTTGTCGGCCAAAAAATAGTCAGGTTCAAGGTGCGTCCCGTCCGGCAGAGACACAATGCGGCTCGGCAATCCGCCCCCTCGCAGATCGAATTGACGCTGGAAACCGCGCATCAGGCGTGGCGGTCATTAGCGTTGGAGGAGATTGGCGCGAAGGGGAGGACGCAAGTCTTGAACAGAATCGCCGAACGTCTCGCTCGTCCAGACTTTATCGAGCAGCTTGCCGTCGAGGAGTCCCGGATGACGGGTGTGGTCATCAGTCTGTCGCGCCGTATGACGCAACTGGCGCATTTCGCCTTCTCGTCGGCCGCCAACTATCTGCGTAGTGGCGCGCTCGAAGCCGAGCTGACCAGCAATCTCGGCAGTGTGGATTGTCTGCGTAAGCCTTGGGGACCCGCGCTGCTCATCGCACCGTGGAACACGCCGGCAGCCATCGGCTGTCACAAGGTCGCCAGTGCGCTCGCTGCGGGTGCTCCCTGCATTCTCAAGCCGTCTGAGTGGGCATGGCGTTCACTGATGATGATTGCCGATGTGATCTATGACTGCGGGCTGCCGGAAGGTGCATTCCAACTGCTATGCGGCGACAAGCAGGTCGCCGCCAAGATGGCGGCGGACGCGAGAATCAAGTCCGTATCGCTCACCGGAGGGACGCTGGCGGGATGCCAAGTGGCGAGCGCCTGTGCTGGCGCGATGAAGCCGCTGCAATTGGAGCTCGGCGGAAACAATCCCCTGATTGTGTTCTCGGACGCCGATCTTGATCGCGCCGCCGAGGGAATCGTCTATGGGCTTTGTACTCTGAATGGGCAGTGGTGTCGAGCACTTGGCAGGCTGCTTATTCACGCGGATGTCAAGGAGGCGCTCTTGGAGCGTGTCAGAGAGCGGCTGCGCTGCGTGCGGCTCGGTGCGTCGATTGATGAAACATCGCAGATGGGGCCGCTGATTCACGAACAGCAGTATCGAAGGGTGGTCGATGCTATTGATCGGTTGCGAAGCCTGGGCGGTGAGGTCGTGCAATGCACGCCGGTGCCGGAGCTTCCCGGCTACTTTGTTCCCCCGACACTCGTGGATTCCTGCGCCCCGGAGCACACCACCGAGGAGGTCTTCGGCCCGGTCGCAGCAATTCACTGTTTCAAGAGCGAAGAAGAGGCGCTCGAATTGGCGAACGGCACCGAATACGGCCTTGCGGCCTATGTGTATAGCCGCGACCTCTCAAAGGCACGGCGATTCGCGGCGCGGATATATGCCGGGGCGGTGAAAATCAACGGTTTTAGCCTGCTCTCGTTGAGCGTCGAAGCACCGCGCTCCGTATGGGGACTCTCCGGTCTCGGAGAAGAAGGCATTGCCCAATCCATCGCATTCTTCACCGGCACCAGAGTCATAGGCTCCTCCTCTCAAGACCTCATCGGAAGTTAGTGTGCTGCTCCACAGCGAGGGAAGAGCGCGAAGAACTCCCTCGTTTGACGGGGAATGAGATGTTCTCGGCGGCGTTGTTACATGTCGGCCATCTCTATAATTTGTACCATGCCCTCTGGGCCGAGCTGAAACGCCGCATCTTGGTACTTTGGTGGTCCGAACCCGGGACGCGCGTTATTTGAGACTGCCACGGGCTCCTTAGGAATCCCGATAAAATTCGTATCCAGTTCGCCGTTGCCGTTGCGATCATAGATGATGGAGATGGCGTACTCGCCGGCGGGAAGTTCGATTCGAACCATCACCGCGCCTTCATTACGCGCGGACTCGATGTCCACCTTTTGGGTGAGGAGTGCATTCTCGCCGAGCCACTCGTCCTCGGAGTCATAGACAATCACGTAAAGATCGCCCGCGACATCTTGGAGCCCCGTGACGCGCAAATCCACGATCGGATTTTCAGCCCGCGCCGCCGCCATCAGCAGGCAGAGCACTAAGGCCAGGCCGAGTTGATTGAGCGGATGATACCTGCGCATTGCCTTTGATTCCTGTTGCGCGAAGCCTTCCAATCAAGACATCATGAGCAAAGCCTAAGCATACCGCATTGTCGAACCACTTCTGTACCCCAAAAAATTGAACGGTGAGCCCCTCAGCGAGTTCTTTGATCGCCTTGTCGCCAAGGGGCGCGCACCAATTGGCGATCTTGATCCGCAGGAAGTTGTTTCTTGGGGTGTTCCCGTGCGGGGCAGAGAAGCGGTTCTTGATGAGCACACGGAACTGCTTGATGCGCAGCGTATTGTCGCGCACCTTTCCGCCGATGCCTCTCAGTGGCTTGATTCCTTGCTGGTCAAGTCGGTCACGGGCTCGACCAATACCGACCTAATGCAGTCAGGCTGTGATTCCCTTGACGGCCAGGTGATCTTGGCCGAAACGCAACTCCTTGGTCGTGGTCGCCGCGGCAGGCGTTGGGCAAGTCCATTTGCCCGCAATATCGCCGTGAGCATGGGTGTTGCGTTGCGTCGGAGCGGTGCGGAGTTGGGCTGTGTCAGTCTGATCATTGGTCTTGCCGTGCTCAAGGCGCTGGAATCGCTCGGCGTCAGCGATTTGGCGCTCAAGTGGCCGAACGACATTCTCTATCAGGGACGCAAGCTGTGTGGCGTGCTCATTGAGATGGACCATTCGCGCCGCATCCCGCAGGCGGTCATCGGCGTAGGTATTAATCATGGAGGCGCTCCAATCCTGCGCGGACAAATTGACCAGCACGTCTCGGACTTGATGGAGACCAAGCCGCCGCCATTGCGCAACGAGACTGCGGCGGTAGTAATTTCCCATGTGTGCGGATACGCCATGCGCTTCAATCGTCATGGCTTCGCGCCGTTTCAACATGAATGGGACACCCATCATTTCTATCGCGGCCAAGAAGTGCGCGTGACGGGAAGCGGCAAGGAATTTGTCGGCCTGGTTCTGCCCGTGTCCGACCGTGGTGAATTAAGGCTTCGCACCGAACAGGGCGAGAAACGCTTGAGCGGTGGAGAGGTGTCCATGCGGCCGGTCGCTGCTTTGCCTTTAGCCTCGCGAAAGGCTTGAGTCGGGTTTTCTCCATGATCGACAGGCTGACAGCCGAGGAGCGAAGCGCGCTGATGCGCCGTATTCGCGCAAAGCACACCAAACCCGAGCTTTTCGTGCGCAGTTTGGTGCACCGCCTTGGGTATAGATTTAGGCTGCACAGACGGGATCTGCCCGGCAAGCCAGATCTCGTGTTCCCGGGGCGCAGGAAGGTCATACTTGTGAACGGGTGCTTCTGGCACTATCACGATGATCCCAATTGCAAGCGGGCGCGGTTACCTAAGTCGAACCAGGCCTTCTGGACACCAAAACTCGAAGGAAACCGAGAACGCGACAAGCTGAACCAAGCTCAGCTGAAAGCGCTTGGCTGGGAGGTGCTGGTGATCTGGGAATGCCAAATTCCCCGCAATGACCCGGAACCTCTACGAAAACAAATCCGCCTGTTCTTGGAAGGGCACCCCGAAAGCGCAGCTTGACGCGCCCTTAAGGGGGAGTCATCCGCTTCGCTTGATTGTTTAGGCTTCTTCGATTTCGAACTCTTTGGATACGGTATTGGGTTCTGCAATCCTTGGGTCGTTTGCGGGCCGGACGGAATCCTTGGTTGCGGGTCTGTGTCTCGGCGGTGCGCGGCGTTCGGCGGGGGGCGCGGCAATCTCAGTGGTTTCGACCTCAAAGGACTTTGGTGCCTGTGAAATGGCCACCTGTGGTCGCGCTTTCGGCGCCGAACTCAGAGCTGCTTTCTTAGGCCGCGCAGATGACTCTGTTCGCTTGGACAGGTTCGCGCCTAGGCTGTCCACATCGGAAACTTCATCTGAAACTTCGGTCGGTGCGACAGCGGGCGACGGCTCTTTGGTCGAAGTCGGGACGGAATCGACAGCGGCAAGGCTGTCGGCGCTTGTCTGCTCCGGCGTTTTTGCTCTGGTTGATCTCGAACGCTTCGGCTTGCGTTTGGTCTCTCCCTCCGTCGGCGGCGTAAAGCGTTCGCCGGCTTCGTTGCCCGCGCCCTTCTTTTCGGCGGCTGCGGATTTCGCTTCGCCCTTCGGCTTGCCGCGATCTGTGCGCTCGGCTTTGGCCTGTTTCTGACCGCGTTCTCTGCGATTGTCCTTGGTTTTGGCATCGGCTTTGGCTTGACCTTGTCCGCGCCCTCTTTCTCTGCGCTTATTCCGATCATCCTTGCCTGGCTTGCCCGCGTCGGTTTTGGAGCGGACGCGGCTGTCGCGGCTCCCCTTGGCGGTGGCCGGCTTCTGGCGGCCGCTACGCTGCTTTTGTGCCTTGCCCGATCCTCTCTTTGATTTCGGTTTGTTGGATTCCTTCGTGGAACTATCCGTGCTGCCGAAAAGCGATGTCAAACCCTTTCGCAACGCCGTGAACAGACCCGAGTCATCTCTGTCGCCAGTTGGCGCAGGGCTTGGGCTCGGCTTTCTCTGCGAGGCGACGACGGCCGGCTCGGGGGGCCGTCTTTCGCGCCGCGCGTCGGGTTTGCCCGGTGTCGTCGGAGAAGGTGGCGGTTCCATGAGTTGATAGCTCAAGACTTCGCCTTCCTTGGCGGCGTCGGATTCGCGAATTCTCTCGATCTCGAAGTGGGGTGTCTCAAAATGTGGTGTCGGCACGATGACGAGATGGGTGCCGGTCCGCTGCTCAATCTCGGAAAGATCGCTGCGCTTCTCATTCAACAGGAATGAAGCGACCTCAAGCGGTACGCGCGCCCGCACCATGGAGCTCTCGCGCTTCAATGCCTCTTCTTCGGACAGTCTCAAGATGGACAAGGCCGTCGAAGACACGTCGCGAATGCGGCCTTGTCCGGAGCAGCGCGGACAGATCTGCGTGCTGGTCTCTTCGAGCGAAGCCCCCAATCGTTCTCTCGTCATCTCCAGCAGCCCGAATCGGGACAGGCGCTGCACTTGGGTTCTGGCGCGGTCGTTCTCCAGCGCCTCTTCCATGGCCTGCTCGATTTGGCGGCGGTTGCGCACTGCCGCCATATCAATCAGGTCGAGTACGATGATCCCGCCGATGTCTCGCAGCCTGAGCTGCCTCGCAGCCTCGGCCACCGCTTCAAGGTTCGTACCGAGCGCGGTTTCCTCGATATCGGCTCCGGCCGTCGAGCGACCCGAGTTGACATCAATGGCGACCAGAGCTTCCGTGCGTTCGATGACGATGCTGCCGCCAGATGGCAGTGATACCCGGTGCCGATAAGCGGACTCGATTTGACTCTCAATCTGATAGTAGCTGAAGAGCGGGACCTTTTCTTCGTAGCGCTTGACCTTGCTGGTGAGATTGGGGCTGAACTGGGTGACAAATTCACGCGCGGCCTCGAAAGCTTCCTCGTCATCGACCAGAATCTCGCTGACATCCGGACTCAGGTAGTCGCGTATGGCGCGACCCATCAGGTCGCTGTCGCGAAACAGCAGCATCGGCGCATCACGTTGCTCGGCCGCTTCCTTAATGGAGCTCCAGAGCTTGAGCAAGTGATCCAAATCCCACTGAAGTTCCTCGACGCTGCGTCCCACGCCGCCGGTACGGATGATGATGCCCATGCCGTTCGGGAGTTCGAGCTGGCCCAATAGTTCGCGGGTGACATCCCGCTCTTCACCTTCGATACGCCGGGAAATTCCGCCGGCGCGGGGATTGTTCGGCATGAGCACCACGTATCTTCCGGCGATGGAGACGTAGCTTGTGACCGCTGCGCCCTTATTACCGCGCTCTTCCTTCTCAACTTGAATGATGACTTCCTGACCGGTCTCGAAAATCGAGCTGATGTTTCTTTTTTCTTGGTCGAGTTCGAGGTCCTCCGACTTGATGTATTCGGGGGCAACCGCCTTTAGGGGCAGAAATGCTTGCCGTCCTTCGCCGATCTCGACGAATGCGGCCTGCAGACTCGGCTCGACCCGGGCGATGCGTCCCTTATAGATGCTGTCCTTGAGACGATCGCGTTGTTTGGATTCTATGTCGAGATCATAGAGCTGCTGACCGTCGACGAGGGCGACCCGAACTTCTTCTTGCTGGGTCGCATTGATTAACATGCGTTTCATGTGACTTTGCCTTCTTTGCGTTGCTCGGTCTGTCCGGCATGGCATCGCCTAATGGAAATCTTGAATTGCGCGATACTTGTGACCAACAACCTTGGTCACAAGCGAGTCAATCATCATTGATCGAACTTCTTCCATCTGCACTGGAACTTAAGCGGCTTGATTGGCAAGCCCATCCCGCCTCTTGAGTTCCGAATCTCTTAGCGCTTGGCGAATGCGGCTCCAAGCAGACCGGTACAACTACGCGTTGTGAGTGTATGTATCGTGACTCGCTGGGCTTCGCCCTGCTGCGAGCACTCTGTTCATCTGACCGCTCTGCGGGACGCTTTGCTGGGCTCCCGCGTTTCCATATCTCGCTTCACTCCACTTGGGTTCTCGCGGACAGGGTTCAGCAGTTCAGATAGCCAATTATAGCCTGTTCTCTTGCCAACTGCGCGGGGTTTTGGGCGACTTCGTTGTCAGTCACGTCATGTCACGTCATTTGATTCATAGAAGTGGTACATTGCCATGCCCAATTCCCTTTTGAACGTGGAAGACGCAAATGCTCTTGTCCAGCGCCCATCTGTTTACTCAATCAGCACCTCCTGACATAGTCGTCGCGGCTGCATCTGGGGCCGGAAACCCCCTGTTTACCTTCGGGTTTCTCGCGCTGATGATTCTCGTGTTTTATTTTCTCCTCATTCGTCCGCAATCCAAGCGCCGCAAAGAGCATGCTGCGTTGATCTCAGCGCTCTCAACGGGCGACGAAGTGGTGACCATGGGCGGGCTCTTGGGGAAGATCACCAAGGTCGAAGACGACTACGTGCGATTGCAGGTGGCAAACAACGTGGAGTTTCGGGTGCAAAAGCATGCCGTGAATGCGACTCTGCCGCAGGGCACTATCAAAGATCTCGGCAAGGCATAGAATGCCGGGGAGTGGTGCACGGGTCTCATTCGATTCTTGACCGGCTTGGCTCCGACCGGCTTCGGTTCATTATGATTGGGATTTTTGCATGGCGTTAGGGAGTCTGATAGGCGACCGCATCGTTCGTATGGGTCGCGAGGGGTCGCCTGAGGGTCGGGAGGATTTTCGCCTTAGGTTCGTGCTCTTGGTCGTCGCCATCGTGCTTGGCTGCATCTACGCTGCACCGAATCTCTTTGCGCCGGACCATGCCTTGCAGGTGCGTTCCGTGAGCTCGGATGGCCGCTTGTCACCGCAGCTTGAGGCGCGAGTCGCGCAAGCCCTTGATGGCCGTGGCATCAGCGTCAAATCTTCGCAGTTTTCTGCCGAGCGCTTATTGGTGCGCTTCGAATCGGGAGAGGATCAATTGCGTGCCAAGTCGATTCTAGAGGCTTGGCTGAATCGCGGAGAGATACGCTACGTCATCGCCCTGAATCTCGCCTCCACCACGCCTGATTGGTTGGGGAACCTTGGAGGAAAGCCCATGTCGCTTGGGCTGGATCTCTCAGGAGGCATTCATTTCTTGCTTGAAGTGGATCTCGAAACCGCCGTGAAGGACCGGCTTGAAGCGGATGCCGAGAATTTTAGGCGCCTGCTTCGCGAGCAGCGACTTCGTTACCAAAGTTCGGAAGATTGGGCGAGCGGCACTCGCTTGGAGGTCGCATTTCTCGATGATGCGATCCGGGATGTCGCGGAAGATGCCATCTCGGATGCCACCGCCGAGTATGAGGTGCAGTCTGGGACGGTGCGAGGCCTGCCCGGAGTCATACTCACCTTGCGAGAGGAAGAGCTTGATGAGATCAGGCAATACGCCATGTCGCAGAATCTCTCCAGCTTACGAAATCGAGTCAACGAACTCGGTGTGTCCGAACCGCTGGTGCAGGCCGTGGGCGGGTCGAGGATCATTGTCGACCTGCCCGGTGTGCAGGACAGTGCCGATGCCAAGCGCATCCTCAACAAGTTCGCAAACCTTGAGTTTAGACTCGTCGCCGGACCCGATGCCAGCTTGGCGCGTGTGGAACGCTACGAATATGAAGGGCGCGAGGTGCTGCTTGAGCGCGACAACATAGTGACCGGAGACAGGGTCACCAACGCGGTGCAGAACTACGATCCCGAAACCAGCCTGCCGCAGGTTTCGATCGACTTGGACGGTGTCGGTGGGGAACTCATGAACCAAGCCACGCGCGACAACGTCGGCAATGACATGGGCATTATCTTCATCGAACGAGTGCCCGAAGTGGTGCGCACCCTGGTGGATGGTGAAGAGCAGGTCGAGTACCGGAATGTCGAGCAGCGCCGCGTCATCAATGTGGCCACCATCCAATCCGCGCTTGGCTACAGGTTTCGTATTACCGGCTTAGGCCTTGGCGAGGCGCGGGATTTGGCCTTGCTGCTGCGCGCTGGAGCCTTGGCCGTCCCTATGTATATTGTCGAAGAACGCACCGTCGGGGCGAGCTTGGGACAAGAGAACATCGAGCGCGGGGCGCTGTCCATGCTGATTGGCATGGCCTTGGTAGTGGTGTTTATGCTGATCTACTACAAGGTGTTCGGATTGGCGGCGATTCTCGCCTTGAGCCTTAATTTGACGCTCTTGACCGCCATCATGTCGGTACTCGGCGCGACACTGACACTGCCCGGCATTGCGGGCGTGGTTCTGACGGTGGGCATGGCAGTGGATGCCAACGTGCTGATTTTCTCGCGCATCAAGGAAGAACTTGCTCGAAGTCCGCCGCAGGTGGCCATTCGCGCCGGTTTTGAACGCGCTTTCCTGACCATTCTCGATGCCAATGTGACCACCTTCTTCGTGGCGATCATTCTGCTCACGATTGGCAGCGGTCCGGTGAAGGGTTTTGCGGTCACCTTGTCAATCGGCATAGTGACCTCGGTGTTCACCGCAGTCGTCGGGACAAGATCATTGATTCACCTCATATACGGGCGGCGCACCGTCCGCAGGCTGGCGATCTAGTCGCGGCCGGATTCACATGCGTTTGCCTCAATTTGACTTCATGGGACACCGTCGCTTGGCGATGATTGTGTCTGTTGCCTTGGTTGTGATTGGGTTGGCGGCGCTCGCATTGCGCGGTTTGTCCCTTGGTCTCGATTTTACTGGCGGTGTGCTGGTGGAAGTGGGTTTTGAGCGGGAGATTCAGCCTGAAGGTGTGCGCCTTGAACTGGCGCGGGCAGGCTACGAAGAGTCGGTGGTGCAGAACTTCGGCGGCGCCTCGACGCTGCTGATACGCATGCCAATGCAACTGGACAGGGATCAGGCTAGTCTCGGCAACGACCTGCTCGCGGTCATTCGCGAGCAGCACGGGAGTGCGGATCTGCGCCGGATTGACTTCATTGGGCCGGTGGTGGGTGAAGAACTGAGGGAACAGGGTGGCCTCGCGGTGCTGGTGGCGCTTCTCGTGGTGATGCTCTACATCATGTTCAGGTTCACCGGCAAGTTCTCGGTGGGTGCGGTGGTGGCCTTGGTACACGACGTGGTCATCGCCGTGGGCGCTTTCGCCATATTTGGATGGTCGTTTGACCTGTCGGTGCTGGCGGCCATGTTGGCCGTGATCGGTTATTCGCTCAATGACACCATCGTAGTGTCTGACAGAATCCGGGAGAATTTTCGCCTGATGCGACGAAGTTCTCCCATTGAAGTGGTCAATGCATCCCTGAATCAGACCCTCGGCCGAACCTTGGTGACCTCCTTGACCACCTTGCTGGTCTTGGTATCGCTTCTGCTCGTTGGCGGCGAACAATTGCGCGGGTTCGCAAGCGCTCTCGCTATTGGCGTCGTCGTTGGCAGCTACTCATCAATTTACGTGGCCGCCACCACGTTGCTACTGCTGAAGATCGACCGATCAAGTCTCGTTGTACCGGAAAAGGAGGCTTCGGGGACTTAGGCATATTCTGATCAAGTCCATGGATAAACTTGATGAGACTTGCAAAGCGGAATGAAGATTCTGTTTTGCTCATGAATTCAATGCCTTACAGTACTCAATTCGGCGGCACATCCTTGTGCCGCAGGCAAAGCTCCGCTATTCAGAGCTTTGCTAACCTTGCAGCAACTCTTCTGACAAGCTCGGATGCAAGGTTTGCAGCATGGGTTTGAAGCATTGGCTGTTGGCGGCGACCAGGTTGCCGGTTTCGAGAAAGCGCTCGCCGCCTGCGATATCGGCGACCATGCCGCCGGCTTCGCGCACCAAGAGAACCCCCGCTGCCAGATCGAAGGGTTTCAGTCCGAATTGCCAATAGCCGTCGATTCGTCCGGCAGCCACATAGGCGAGGTCAAGCGCAGCCGAGCCGCTTCGTCTCTCCGTGCGCACATGGGGGCCAAGACTCGCTTGGACCTTCAAATAACTCCCCCAATGGCGACGCACGCCGGGATGTGGCGAGCCCGAAGCGATGATCGCTTGGGAGAGCTTGCTTTTTTCGGAGACGCGGATGCGGCGGTTATTGAGGTAGGCACCATCACCCCGGCTGGCGTGAAATTCCTCGCCACGAATCGGATCAATGATCGCAGCGTGGGTTGGAGTACCGCGATGCAGCAGGCCGACCGACACACAAAAGTGAGGCAGACCGGCCAAGTAATTCACTGTTCCATCGAGCGGATCGATGTACCAGGCGTATTCGCTCTTGTTCGCATCGCCACCAAACTCTTCTCCCAAAACCGCATGATTGGGATAGGCTTCCTTCAACACTCCGGCGATGGCTTGTTCCGAGCGACGGTCCACCTCCGAAACTTCCTCATAGCCGTGTTTGTGGGCTATCTCAAGCTGGTGGATCCGCTCCACATGCTCTAGCAACACGCGCGCACCGAGACGTGCGGCGCGCAAGGCAAGATTGACCATGGGTTGAATCGACATCGTGAAGGGCAGGGCGGGGCGAGCGTACTAGTATAGGCTTGGGAAATCGCAGAGCGAGGCTGAATCGTCAAAAACTCTTGGCCCAAGCCAGCGAATGTGCTTTCGCGAGACTGATAAAATCGGCGTCTAGGTTGTTCCCTGCCGCTAAGCCGAATCCAAGCATGCTTTCGTTCGACAAGGCTGAATTTCGATACGAACCCTATCCCATAGGGGTCGCCAAGGAAGTATTTGCACCGGAGCTGTATGCCGAGATGCTCACCGCATTTCCAGATGTGGACTTAATGAAGCGTCTACACGGCAATACCGATAAGCTGTCCTTGTCCGAAAAGAACCACCCGCTTCGCTATCGACAGTTCGTGCAATCAAATCCGCTCTGGCGAGATTTTCACGCTTACGTGAAACGCCGTGGTTTCATAGGAGAGATATTGCGCATGCTGGGATCAAAGCACATCGATCTCAAGCTTAGTGATGCAGCCACCACGCTGCCCGGTGCGATAGCGAGCATCGGTTATTCCCTGCTGCGCCTCAAGCTCCCCTATGATTTGACTCGTTTGAGTGCGCGCTTTGAATTCTCCGTCGTGCATGGGCAAGGCGGCTGTCTCAAACCGCATACGGACACGCCAAAGAAACTGATCACCCTGGTGATTTCGATGGTCGATGAGGATGAGTGGCCAATCGAGTACGGCGGGGGAACGGATGTGAATAGGGCGCTTGATGTGAAGAATGCCTACAATCACGCTAATCGCTCGCTTGAATTTTCGGATGTCGAAATCCTGCACACTTATCCCTTTGAGCCCAATCAGTGTGTGATCTTCGTCAAGACCTTCAACTCGCTGCATTCGGTGCGCCCGATTCACGCACCTGCGGATGCGTTGCGTAAGTCGCTAACCATCAATATCGAAAGGGCGCATTAGGAGCTCAAGAGACATGTCTCAATTCGCCACCAAGCGCCGCCATTGGAGATATGCGGGACTCTTGAAGTCCACTCGCCGTGTGCCCGGCCACCGCGATGCGCCGGTGCTTTTCAAACTTCCGGCTGAGGCCATTGGCCCGCCCAAGCCATCTGTGCGCATATACGTCGGCACCGAACCGCTACAGCACCGCGCCGAGCGTGTGTTCATTTGGTCGTTGCTCAAGGTGCGCGACCCCGCTCGCGAGTACCAGGTGTACCTCATGAAGGATTTGACCGGCTATGCCCGCGACGGCTGGAAAACCGGATTCAAGACATACAGGTATGCGGTGCCATCGCTGGCCGGCAATCAGGGCAGAGCCATCTACAACGATGTTGATCAAATCTATCTTGGCGATCCGGCAGAGTTCTTTGATCTCGACATGGACGGCCATGGCGTGCTGTGTATCGATGATCGCGACTCTTCGGTCATGTTGATTGACTGTGCATCCATGGCCGAGGTGTGGACGCTCGAAGATGCACAGGCCAAAGACCAGCACAAACTGTTTCGCCGCGCAGCGCAGGAGCGGGGCCTTTGGGGTCGCCTGCCGGCTCGCTGGCACGCGCGCGACACGGACTATGAGCCTGGCAAATCGGCGCTCCTCCATTTCACCACGCTGCATAAGCAGCCTTGGCATCCTTTTCCGCGCGAACTCAAGTACGAGCTGAACGAGGTCGGAGATATCTGGCATGCATTGGAGCGTGATGCCGATGCGGCGGGCTTCACGCCCTGGACCAAGGCGCATCCGAGCGAGCACCAACTTGCGCTCTATGATCTGTACCGACAGATGCACGAGCACGGCGCTTCCAATCTTAAGAAGAAAAAAACCAAGCCCAAAAAGTCTACCTTCGGCGGGAGTTCGCTCACACCGCACATGGCAACCATCGGTCAGCTTGTGGCTCAACACAAGCCTGCGACCCTGCTGGACTATGGATCCGGTAAGGGTCTACTTTACCAAGGCAGCCCGGATCATGCGCCAAACAGTCGTTACAAGTCCCTTCCTGATTGGCCGGGTGTGACCGTCACCTGCTACGACCCCGGCTATAAGCCCTTTTCGCAAGAAGTTGACGGGCAGTTTGATGCCGTCATCTCCACCGACATGCTCGAACATGTGCCCGAAGAGGATGTGCCTTGGGTGCTCGACCAACTCTTCGCCCATGCGCGGCGCTTTGTATACTTGGTCGCAGCTTGCTTCCCGGCGCGCAAACACCTTCCCGATGGACAAAACGCCCATTGCACGGTCATGCCTCCGGAATGGTGGGTGGGACAGCTTGAAGCTGCGGCGAAACGATCTGCGGCCGCGCGCAAAGACGCATCGGATGCGGTGGATTGGAAGCTCTGCACCCGCGAAAAGAGCTTCCTCTCGCTCGAAAAACGCAAGGGTCCCTTCCGTCCGGGCATCAAGTCGCGCTATTTCGAAGGAAGCACCGCGCAATCATGAGCCTGAAGACAGTCGCGGAGCGATTCGGTATGGTGCCGCGTCGCAAAGGGCGTGGCGTCATCCTGTGGTTTGCTCGTCACGCCGAATTCAAGCCTGTCGCAAAGGCGATTTCCGAACTCGGTGCGCGCAATCCACGCGTGAACTTTTATTTGGTGAGCGATGATCCGGAATTCTTGCGAGCCGGAAATCTCCCGTCCGGGATCCACGAGGTTTATGGGTGTCCCATTTCGCTACGGCCGCTGCTGACTCTTTTCTTCATGCGTACTCGACCACAAGCGGTCCTGATCGGCGGAAGTGAAGGCGGCGCGGCATTGTTAACCACCGCCAAGCGACAGGGCATTCCGATTCACTTGGTGGGCGATAAGGAAGATGATTTCGTGCAGTCCCTGCAGGTGTCCATGCTTGATGAGACCCGCAAGTATTCGCAGGGTGTGGGACGTCTCTTACGGATGCCGGGAATCCGCGCATTGTCTGAGCGATGCTTTCGTGAGATTTCGGATTTGAATGCGCTTGCCGATGAGCTTGGTCGGCCTCGGCGCATACTCTGCTTGGGGAACGGGCCATCTTCGGAGTCGGACAAAGTGAAAACGCTTGAAGCGAGTGAGTTCGACGCCGTGTTCCGGGTGAACCATCGTTGGTTGCATCGAGGTTTGTTCACGCGCCCGGACATGGTGTTCACGGCGGGCTCGAAACCGGTTCGATTAGTGGGCGCTTCAAGCCTGTTTTGCGCACAGGACAGGCAACGGGCGGAGCGGATTCGCCTTGCATGCCTGCACTTGACCGGAGTGCGTCGGCTCGTAGTCGCGCAGGAGATAAGGGTGCTCGGCGACTGGGAAGCCTTGCAGGATGAAGGCTTTGGTGGCTTCGCCCCGACCAATGGCGCCGTCATGTTGGCGGTGGCAAGAGCGCTCAAACCGAGTCACATCACGGTCGCCGGTGTCGATCTCTTCTCCGACCCCCGAGGCGCCTATCCGGGCGACGAGCAAACTCCCAACGCTTACGGCATTTTCCATAATTTCGAGAAGGAAAGGGCTTTTACGCTGAAATGGATTCAAGGGCTGCGCGAGGACGGTACGGACTTGCGGATCATTGGCGAAGCCCTCAAGGAAGCTACTCTCGACAATGACCTTAGTCTACTTCCCCCTTGAGGGGGGAGATGTTGCCTCGCTGTTGCTTGCGGGCGACTGCCTTTGTGTAGAGCTCGCGTTCAGTTCCGGTTCACCTGGCGGCTGTATCTTGCGGAGGTGTCGACCAATTTTCTGCGACAAGGAGGCAGGTGATGTCGTATTCGAGAGCTATCTTGTGTCTATTCTTCTCGTGTTGCCCGGCGCTCGCTGTCGCCTCTCACGGTACTCACGAGGCGACCATTCGCGTACAAGTGATTCACTCGCAGCCGGTGTATGAGACGGTGAGGGTGAATCGACCAATCGAAGATTGTCGAACTGAGAGAGCACCAGCGAGAAGGCATGGAAAGTCTTTCGAAACCGTCAACATACTCGGTGCCATCGTCGGTGGTGCGCTCGGCCGACACCTGGGTCATGGCGGTCAGGAGGAGTGGTTGGGCACATTCGTCGGCGGAATGCTTGGTCATAGCATGGCTGATGAAATACAGACGCATCGAAACACGCGATCACATCGCTATCCGACTCGGGTGGAGGTGTGTCATTGGATTGATGATTGGGAAACTCGACGCGAAGTCGTCGGTTACGAGGTCACCTATGAGCTCGCGGGTCGGGAGTTCACTTCTTTTTCGGCGGAAAAGCCGGGTGCCACCATGGAGGTCGCCTTGGTCCCCTCGGGATGATCGCAGGGTGCATTGGGCCGCAATCAGGGGCCTATATCTATTTAGGCAACTTCTTGGCCGAGGTCGTACAATGGGCTTTCATCTGGTGAGGCCGTGTGCGATGAAAGAGGCGAACGCAAGACACTTGTGGCGACCAATTTTGTGGCTTGCCCTACTCCTGTCCTCGAGTGCCTGGCCGCAAGAGCAGCAGGAGAGCGAAGAAGAGCTGGAGAATCAGGACGCGCGCGAAGTGCTGGAAGACACGCTTGAGGCGCACCGTCCTTGGTGGATGCCTCGGGAACCCAGAGAACGGCGGCAGAAACTCCTTCCCGACTCAGCGTTTAGTCTTCAGGTTGAAGAAGACACAAAGCTGTCCTTGGACGAGGTGGTTGCACAGATTCGCGGTAGTTATGATGGCCGAGTCGTGCGCGCCACCGAAACCGAAGACGGGTTTGTGGTGAGGCTGCTGCTCGAAGAAGGCCGCCTGCGAACGCTGCACGTCTCCCCGGCAGGTCGAGTGGTGCGTGCGCACTTGGGCGACTAGCGTCTCGAACATGCCTCCCAATTGTTGGATGGCGTTTCCTTAGAATTGTCGGGTGGAGAAATATGCGCATTCTGCTCGTGGAGGACGATATCAGCCTTCGGCAAGGATTGGCTGCGGCGCTTGAGAAAGAAGGTTATGTGGTCGATGCCATGGCGGATGGCGCCGAGGGCCTTTGGTGCGGCACAGAGTATCCGCACGTCGCCGCGATCATAGATTTGGGGCTGCCGAAACTTGATGGCCTAGACCTGATCCAAAAATTGCGCAAGTCCGGCAACTCCTGCCCTGTGCTGATCCTTACAGCGCGAGACCGCTGGCAGGACAAGGTCGAAGGCATGGAGTCCGGAGCAGACGACTATGTCACCAAGCCGTTTCAAGTTGAAGAGGTGGTGGCGCGCCTGAGAGCGCTGATTCGACGCAGCGGGGGCTTTGATTCTTCCGTAATCCGCTGCGGCGAAGTGTCGGTTGACCTGTCCCGCCATCAAGTACTGTTGCGCGAGCAGCCTATTTCCGTGACTGCGTTCGAGTACAGGATTCTTGCCTACCTCATACTCAATTCGCGGCGCATCGTCTCCAAGAGCGAACTGATTGACCAGCTCTACGGAGATGACCTCGAACCCGACAGCAACGTCTTGGAAGTGCTCATCGCACGTCTGCGCAGAAAGCTCGATCCGAAGCATCGAACTTCCCCCATTGAGACGCTTCGCGGACAGGGATACCGAATGAGGACGCAGCAGTCGTGAGGCTGCAAACCAAGCTTGCGCTCACCAGTCTCGCGGTACTAGGGGCTTTTCTGACCTTTTCCGGGGTGGTCTTGTCGCAAGCGTTCAACGCCAATATTCGGGCTTCGGCCGATGCGGAAATGCGGCTGGTGCTCTACGGATTGCTCGGTTCCGTCATACCCACGAATTCGGGAATCTCCTTTCCGACAAACCTACCGGAACCGCGATTGGGCCAGCCCGGCTCCAGGCTGTACGCGCGGCTGCTCGACGAGTCTGGTGGAGTCGTTTGGCGCTCGCCCTCCATGGTGGTCGCTCCGTTTCATGGTGACGGACCAGGGCTTGTGGCGATGCCGGGCACCTTCATCTTTCAAGACAATGGGACTAGCTTCGAACTGACCTATGGTTTCATCTGGGAGGAAGAAGTTGATCGTGGCTACAGTCTGCACTTACTGATGGATGCCGAACCCTTCCGTATGCGCGAAGAAGAATTCCGGGACACCTTATTCGCCGGCTTAGGGTTATCCGCGCTGCTCTTTATCAGCATACAGTTTCTCTTTATCGTTCGCGGTCTTGCGCCGATTCGCAGAATGTCCGAAGCCATCGGCGCGATTGAATCGGGCAGGCGGGACCGATTGGGAGATGGCTATCCACCGGAACTCTTGGGCCTTGCGCGGAGGCTCGATGCCTATATCAACCGCGAACGCGAATTGCAGCAGCGATACAAGCGTGCCGTTGATGACCTCGCACACAGCTTGAAGACGCCCCTGAGCGTCGTCTCCGCAGAGCTGGAGACCTCGGGAATCGAGAATAAGCAGACCATGCAGACGGCGCTTGCGCAAATGCGGCAGCTCATCAGAGATCGCCTCGCACGAGTGCGTATCGCGCCGGTGATTCGCTCTGACTGTCAGCTCGCGCCGGTGATTGAACGGCTCTTCTCGGTGATGAACCGACTCTATCCAGGCAAGGTGTCTCGCTGTCTGCTGGCCGCAGACTACACGGCACCCATGGCGCAGTCGGACCTGATGGAGCTTTTTGGCAGCCTGCTCGAGAACGCGTTTCGCTTATCCGAAAGCCGAGTACTGGTGGAACCGGACGCGAATCAGCTTGGGGTGATCTGGGTGCACGACGACGGGCCGGGAATCGCAGAAGAAGATCGACAGCGGGTACTCGACCGAGGCGCGCGCGCCGATACCAGGCATGCCGGGGAAGGCTTAGGCCTTGCCATCGCGCTCGACATCGTCTCGTCCTATGGCGGGGACATCGCCATAGAAACAAGTCGTTTGGGTGGCGCTGCAATCAAATTGACGCTTCCGGTATAGGCGCTACCTCAAAGCGCGAGAACACTGGCTCCATGCTCAAACATTCACGAAAACTTCATTAAATTGTCACAAAATGGGGTAGTTTTTGGCCGGTTCGTGTTCTGTTTGTCATAAGATTGAAACGAAATCACTCAAAAATGTCGTAGTTTCAAACATATGGAGGCATTCGCCACTATGTCTTGTTCAGTAATGTTGATCGAAGATGAGGCGGACATCCGCGAGATGCTTGCACTTGCCTTCCAGCGGTCGGGGATTGAAGTCGTTGAAGCCGGAAGCGCCGAGCAGTGCCTCGATCTTCTTGAGCGGAAAGTGCCGGACGCGCTGGTCATTGATTGGATGCTGCCTGGCATGAGCGGGGTCGAGTTGGTTCGGCGTGTTCGCCTCGACCCCTTGACTGCGGATATACCATTGCTCATGTTGACGGCGCGCGGTGAAGAATCCGACAAGCTCAAGAGCTTTGATATGGGTATTGACGACTATGTCACCAAGCCCTTCTCGCCAAAGGAGTTGATCGCGCGGCTCAAGGCCTTGATGCGTCGCGCCGGGTCTCCCGAAGACGGCAAGTTGCGCGCCGGTGAGATTGAGCTTGATTGTGCGGCGCACCGCCTATTGGTTGGCGGCGCTCCGGTACACATAGGGCCAACCGAGTTCAGGCTCTTGGAATGGCTCATGCGCCACCCGGACCGCGCATTCGAACGTGCTCGCTTGCTTGATCGCGTCTGGGGAAGAAACGTATACGTTGAAGAACGCACGGTAGATGTCCATGTATTGCGGCTTCGCAAGGTATTGGCCCCCTTCGGACTCGACACGGCCATTCAAACCGTTCGGGGTGTCGGATATAGATTCTCGGTATCTCATGTCCACAAGCGCAACGGCGACGGCGAATCGTAGAATAGCTCTTGCGTAAATTGCTCTGGATATCCATCTCGGGACTAGCAGCGCTTGGAGTGTGGCTGATCGAGAGCTTGCCTTGGGGGCTTGTGGCTGGCCTCGGCATTCTGGTCATATTTCAATTCATTGAGTACTTGCGCTTCGAGACCTGGTCGAAACACCCGTCACGGCGACCCCAAGACGATTGGACTTGGAGAGGTAGCGCGGAACGGCTACATAGGTTGATTCGCGCCACGCGAGCTCGGACCAAGCGTTTCGTAGGTATTCTTCGCCAGACGCAGCGAACCGCCGACGCTATCCCGGACGGACTGGTGGTTGTTGGGGCGTCTGGTGAAATTCAGTACTACAATTTGGCGGCGCGCAATCTGCTTGGCTTCCTGCCCAAGGACCGCGGTCAGAATCTCTTCGCGCTGATTCGTGACCCGCAGGTGCATGCTTTGATGAATGGGGAGAATGAAACCGGATTGGTGGAAATCGCAAGTCCGGCGAATGCGGCCAAGCAGATCGAAATGCGCCGTGTAGAACTTGATGAGAATCGCTGCATTGTCATTGCTCGTGATGTCACGGAACTCAATCGGCTACTGACGCTGCGACGCGATTTTGTGGCAAATGTTTCCCACGAGTTGCGCACTCCGCTCACCGTGATTCTCGGCTATCTCGAAACCCTCACCGAATCCGATCTGGAAGAATCGCAACGGCGTGCGGCTCTAGACAAGCTTATTCGCCCAGCGCGGCGCATGCAGGCGCTTGCCGAAGACTTGCTGACATTGACGAACTTGGAGTCTTCGCCCTCGCCCGAGGAGTCGAATGTCGTAGGGGTCGTGGTGACGCGCATTTTGGCGATTGTGGTTGAAGAGGCGCGCAATCTCTCCAACGGAAAGCATGAAATCTCGCTTGAGACGGACGCTTCGCTGGTGATCGAGGGTATAGCCGACGAACTTTTCAGTGCCTTTCATAACCTGGTCATCAATGCGGTACGCTACAGCCCGGAAGGAGGAAAGATACAAGTGCGTTGGTACCGGGATTCGGAGGGTGCCGTTTTCGAAGTCGAGGATGAAGGCATAGGTATCGCCTCGGAACATCTTTCTCGCTTGACCGAGCGGTTTTACCGGGTTGACCTGCGTGGGGCGCGGGTACGAGGAGGGACGGGACTCGGGCTGGCCATTGTGAAGCATGTCCTTAGGCGTCACAACTCCGTGTTGAGAATCGAAAGCGCACTCGGTAAGGGCAGCAAGTTCTCATGTGTCTTCCCGCAACTCTCCATGACAAGGAGCGCGTGAGTGATCAAATTTTCCCTGGAGAACTGATAAAGTATGGCGTCACCGAGGCGGTGTTCACCCACCCTCGGTAGCAATGCACGGAGGACGACATTGCGGGCAGACATGGCTGGTGTACTGTCCGTGAAGACGAGGAATGTGAACACATGAGCCGCCATATTTCAGAACAGTTTGGTGCCGAACTTGAAGGCGCGCGGTTGCTGATGATGGAGATGGGCGGCTTGGTTGAGCGTCAAGTGGAGACCTCGGTCAGGGCGTTCGTAAGCCACGATGCGGCCTTGGCGGCACAGGTGCGTAGTCAAGAGGATGAAGTGAATCGTCTGGAATTGGTGCTCGATGATCAATGTGTGCGCACGATCGCGCTTCGTCAGCCTGCGGCACGAGACCTGAGGCTCTTGATCAGCATCATGAAGGCCGGCACCGATCTGGAGCGCGCCGGTGACGAGGCGGCGCGGATTGCGAAGATGGCGGATCAGGTGTCCTTGTTGACACCCGCAGCGGATGGCTACTCGGATCTTTCGCGCATGGGTGAGTTGACCACGGAAATGGTTCGGAGTGCGCTTGATGCATTCGCGCGCACCAGCGTAGAAGCCGCCTATCAAGTCATGGCAGCGGATAGTGAAGTGGATAGCCTGTTCAATAAGATTGAATCGTTCCTACCCGAACTTACCCAAGGGGCACCGGATGATTCGAAGCGGGCAATATGCACGGCTTGGGCCGCACGCTCATTGGAGCGCATAGGCGACCATGCCAAGAATGTCGGCGAGCACTTGGTCTACTTGATAGAAGGCACCGACGTGCGGCACTCGGCGTGATGACATCACTCGGTGAACGCGGTGCTTTGAAGGACTTTCTTGAATTGCTTGAGGGGGGTCAGGCCTTCTGCGGAGCGTCGCGACAGCATCCCGGCCTCTAGGCGATTGGACAACACATCGATTGCGACGGCTTGCAGGGGAACGCCACTAAGGTTGCTGGCCAAATTCGAACACAGATAGGTGAGATAGGGGCCCGATGCCATCAGGTGAAGACCCACGGAATTGGTGCGCAGGATTTTCTCCGCGCGCCGACCGGTTCGATTCTGCAGTTCCTGAAGCAATTGGTTGAGCGGAGAAGGGGCTTGATGTTCGCTTGGATCCATATCCATCTCAAAGTCAATCCAAGGGTAGTCCAGCAAGTCGGAAAAGCTGGGTTTCTCGCACGAGTGAATCGGATGGTGGGCATGCGCGAGCACAGAGAAATGCATCATGCGGAAGGACTCGCGAACCATAAATATGGGTAGCCGTTCGTCGGTTGTGAAAAATCCGCAATGCAGGTCGCTCTTGCCCTCCCTCAGCAACTTGATGCCTTCGCGATAGCTGGTGGTACTGAGGATGAGTTCGACCTGCGGAAGCTTCTCGTGGAACTGTTCAATGACTCGAGGCAAGACCCCTTGCATCCACACGGGCCCGGCACTGACTCGCAGCAGGCCGCGCGCTCCGTCCAAGGTCGAGTTGATTTCTTCCTCGGCAAGTTCGAACTCGCGAAGCAAATGGCGCACTTGGTCCACGACCGTATGACCAAACTCCGTCAAGCGCACACCCTTGGGGATGCGCTCAAAAATTTGCCCGTTAAATTGACGCTCGAGCTTGGCAATCACTCTTGACAGCGCCGGTTGCGTGATGTGTAATTTTTCTGCGGCAGAGTGAATCTTGCCTTCCTCGACAACGATCAACAGCTTTCTCATGTCGCTGCGTTTGTCGAACACGCCGCCCGGCTTCCGTGACACAACTAAGTGCGGCCTACCCCCGCGATCAGCCCGAAACGCTTTGATCGCTATAGGGGTGCGCGCAACAACCTGCGAAGCGCGGCCTTGAGCCGACGCCGTTATATGTTTTCGTCAGGCTGTATGGTTCAATCGGCCATGCGCGCAATTCTCTGACACCTCGTAGGCGTCTGGGGAGAACTCATACTAGCGACATGCCGACTGCATGGATAATGCAATAAAGTGGGGTATTAATAACTTGAAAGCATAGCGTTTAGTTGGTCATTTCCTTGATTGCTGCGAAGAATCGCTCGCTGAGCTGGCCGGCGGCTTGCCCGACCGGGCCGGTCCGGCACCATGCACGCGCAACCTCGAGCGGGTCTTCCTCTGCGTCGAATAGGCTCCCCGCCCCGCGATTAATTCTCTGCACTTGGATCTCAAGTCTGAGTGCCTTGTCTTCGGGAGGGGATTCACGTTCGAGGAAAATATCCAGCATGACGCACATGCGCCGCCGCGTCGCGAGGGCATCGAGAATTTCGCGATCCTCAATGGTGTTCGTCTGCCTCAATCGCTCGAACCTGGTCGGAGCCGTCTTTGCAAACAGGCTCTTCATATGAGTGCGAAGCGTCTCCAACTCGGTTTCTGGGATGCCTTCGGTGCCGTCGATCAGCGATTGTTCCGCCTCGCAGAGATGGGAGTCGATGCGCGCGGCGAGTTCGAGCAGTCGTAGCTGCCGTGCAGCATCACCATCGCGCAGCATCTGTCGGTACCGCCGGGAGAGATCTCGCCACTTGTTCTGGAGGCGCTTGAAGGACTCACCCTGCAAATCTTTGAAGGATTCCCATCGTTCCGAGAGTTGTGTCAGCTCTCCGGCGGACACTGTCTCGATACTTGCCTTCTCCAAGGTCTCCTCCAGTTGGTGTAAGAGTTGACGGGCATCACTTACGCGGTCCTTGTAGGCTTGGTTTTCTTGGCTCCGGCGGGCGCGTCGTTGCGCGTAGACTTGATCGCCCAAACCACGAAATTCCTTCCAGAGTTTTCGATTGGCGGATTTGCTCATGGGCCCAATCTCACGCCAACGAGCTTGAATCACGCTTGTCGCCTCTACCAATCTTTCCAGCGAACCCGTCGATTCGAGCAGTGCCCGCAGTTCAAGGATGAGCCCGCGCGCCCTCACTTCATTGGCCTTCCAGTGCGAGGAAAGTCGGCCATAGAGCTCATCGCAAAGCCCATCGAAGCGACGCTGCATGGACTTGGCCTGTGCGCGGTCGATTGGGTGGGCCGTACGCCACTCGCTTCGTGCCGTACGAAGTATGCGCTCAACCATCTTCCAATCCGGATTGTCCCAATCCTTTTCCGCGATGAAGAACTCCAAGTCTTCGCAGATTTGACGACGGGTTGCCAGATTCTGTTTGCGGACTTCGGCCTGTTCTTGGAAATGTGCTCGGCAAGGCGCGAAAGCGGTCTCCGCGAGCCGTTCGAAGTGACGGCGGAGCTCATGGTCTCGCCCACCAGTCAGGGGTCCCATGGCATTCCATTCATCGCGCAGCGCACGAATACGATCAATTTGCTCATTGGGAGCCAACGGGTTGTCGGCGATTTCGGCCATACGTTCGCACAGCGATTCGCGCTTGGGCGTCGCCGCGAAGGCCTGCCAATCGCGCAATTGCCGAATTTGATTGTCGGTATCGGCGAGCCGCTTCCATATATGACGGGCGCGGGGTTCTGGAAGCATCCTTAGGGTGTCCCCGCATTGGTGGCGCAGTTCACTCGCCTTTCCGAGATGGCCAAGTTCGATGTGTTCCGCCAAGGATTTTGCTTGCGATTCGAAGCTTTCGAGCAGCGCACCTTCAATGGACCTAATGGCCTGCGTATAGCGTCTGTAGGCATCTTGCCAAGCATTGACTTGTGTGCTCAGTGGCGCGTGAGCCTCGTCCGTGCTCGTTTCCAGTAGCGCAGCGCTCCGCGTCACACGCCGATTGGTGCGATCAAGCTTGCGCGCTTCACTCCAGAGGTTTCGATATTGCTCCAAGCTCCTTGGCTTAGGGGTCTCGGGCGGCAGGTCCGCGACCCAAGCAGAGAGTCTCTCGATGGCCGCTTCGTCCAATTCAGCCACGGATTGGCTGGAAGCAGGGGCCTCTCGCAGGTTGACTGGCGCATTGCTCGTGGGCTTCGCCACTTGCATAAGCGCTTCGTGCGCCATGCGAGATTCGATGCGCTGAAGCGCCTGCGAATAGGCATCGGCCGCGCTCAAGGCGTTGGACTCCTGACTCAATTGCGGTAGGGATTCGAGCGCATGCGCCCGTGCGGTCTCACATTCGCGCCACTCCTGTTCGATGATCTTCAGTCTTGCGCCAAGGGTTCGATCCATCGGCATTTCCGAAAGTTCGGCGAGGCGCGCCGCTATGTCCTCGGCACGCTCATCGGCTTCCACGAGTGTGCGGCGAGCGGCGCGGATGCGCGCAAGTCGGGTGCGTGCGGCGCGAAACACGCTCTTATCGTGGCTTTTGGCATTGCTCGCGATGTTGGCGAGCGCCGATTCGCCATGTACTCTGTCTGCGGCGGCGCGGCGAACGCCCGCGAAGCTCGCGTTACAAGCCACATCGACCAATTGCGCTTCTTCAAGCTCGTCAAGCATTGTCTGCACGGTGTCCGCATCTCGCGACATGCGGACGTAGGCGAGCTGTACCTCGGGCGTCTCAAGCAAGGAACGGTGTTCGCCGCCCCGGTCGGCGATGATCAATCGTGCGATGGAATCGGCCGCGGCTTTGGCGATGTCCGCACCCTCGTCAAGCAGGTGAGCCAGCGACTCCACATGGTCGAGTTTCGCGATTGCGGCCAAGCGGATGGATTGATCGAATTCACCGCCCTGTTCAGCGACCAAGGCGAGATCCTTGCGGTAGATGCGGACATCGCTGTCTTCAAGCGCCTCAATTCGTGCGGCAACCGCTCCCGATGAGCCCCCGCTCAAATTTACACGGTTGCGGAATCTTCTTGAGACCATGACAAGCCATTTTCGCACGCCCTTCGGTATGATGCTCGATGATTGACCGCATCATATTGGAATACGTCTCGGAATATCTCAATGGATTTTTCTCTAAGCGATGAGCAGAAGTTGCTTCAGGACAGCTTGGAGCGATTCGTTCAGAACGACTATCAGTTTGAAACCCGTCAGGAGATCGTCGCATCTCGTGAAGGGATGCTTCTTGAGAACTGGCACACCTTCGCGGAGCTCGGTTGGCTTGGTATGATGTTCGACGAGTCCGAGGGTGGCTATGGCGGCAGCGCGGTGGACATCATGGTGATCATGGAACAGGTGGGGAAGGGTTTGATCGTTGAACCGTTTTTGCCCTGCCTCGTGCTGGCAGGCGGCCTTATCGCGAAAGCGGGCAATGGCAGTCAAAAGCAGAAGTGGTTGAGTGCCTTGATAGAAGGCGAAAAGCTCGGCAGTTTCGCCTTCGTTGAGCCGGAATCACGCTTCGACCTCAATCATGCATCCACCCGCGCAAGTCGCGCCAACGGCGGGTTTCTTTTGAACGGTCGCAAGGCCGTAGTCCTGAATGCACAGAATTCAGATTTTCTGGTGGTGAGCGCGCGGACTGATGGAGCGCAACGGGATGCCGATGGCATCAGCCTGTTCTTGGTGCAATCGGATGCCGAAGGCGTAGCTCGACAGGACTATACGACGGTTGATGGTGGACGCGCATCGGAAGTGACCTTCGAGAATGTGGCGCTTGACGCGGACGCGCTACTTGGAGACCTCGGTGACGCGTCATCGATCATCGAGGAAGTCGTTGATGAGGCCATTCTCGCTGTTGGCGCGGAAGCCGTGGGCGCCATGGAAGTGCTCTACAAGGCCACGGTCGAGTACTCCAAGCAACGCAAGCAGTTTGGCGCGCCGATTGGGTCGTTTCAGGTACTGCAGCACCGCATGGTGGACATGTTCATTGCGCATGAACAGGCCAAGTCGCTCATGTACATGGCGGCGATTCGGCTCGATGAGGATGATCCCGTCGAGGCCAAGAAGGCCGCTTCCGCCTTCAAGGTTCAAGTGGGCAACTCGGGCCGTGCGGTCGGGCAGGGGGCGGTACAGATCCATGGCGGCATGGGCATGACCGATGAACTCAATATCGGCCACTACTTCAAGCGGCTCACCGTCATAGACACCCTGTTTGGCAATACCGACCACCATCTCAAACGCTTCGCCACTCTTTCGTAGCGGCATTCGAGTCAAATCGTGCCTCGTTGGGAGCGCGCATCTGAACCAGAGGTGCCCGATTGGTTCTGGCGCGCGGTGGATACGCCATCGACAGAACATTCGGTCTTGGTTGATGACCATGAAATCGCGTATCGCACCTGGGGAGATGCCGCGAAGCCTCCGTTGCTCTTGATTCACGGGATGATGGCGCATTCCCGTTGGTGGGACTTCATCGCACCGCAACTCATGGACGCTTGGTACCTGGCCGCCATCGACCTCGGCGGTATGGGCGATTCGGATTTTCGCTACGAGTACTCGGGCGAGACCTATGCTGATGAAATTCGAGCCGTTTGCGATCATGCCGAGCTTGATGAGCGCGTCGTGCTGGTCAGCCACAGCTTCGGCGGCGCAATGTCCGTCAAGGCGATCAACCAACACCAAGGCCGATTCAAGGCGCTTATTTTGGTGGATTCGGGATTGCGTCTGCCGGACGAGCCGACACCCGAACGACCCAGCTTCGGTGGCAGCCAGGTGTATGCGGAGCGGGCAAGCGCGGAGACTCGTTTTCGGGTGCAGCCGCCGCAGGAAGTGCGGGCACCCTACACCGCGAAGTACATTGCAGGTCAGTCGCTCATGCTGGTCGATGGTGGCTGGACGTGGAAGTTCGATGAGGACGTGTTGACCGAGACTAGGGGAATCGAGCTCTCAGAGGAGGAATTTCGTGCGCTCAAGTTGCCGGTTGCGCTCATATACGGCGAGCAAAGCGCACATTGCCGCCGACGAACGGTGGAATATATGCGCGAAATCGTGCCCGCGCCCTTTCTCACGCGGAGTATCCAATCGGCTCAGCATCATGTGTTCTTGGACCAGCCACTCGAATTCGTGCGCGAACTCAGGGACCTTCTGGAAATAGTGAGCAATTAGTTGTTCACTACCTCGCAGTAAATTCTATGTGAAGCTCCTTCAGCGCTCGCAAGGCGAAATTGGGGGCGACCGCGAAGTCATTCTTTCCGGGCGCAAAGGACATGTCCTCGACCCGGTCGATTAATGCCTTGAAGGCCCAGTGCATCTCGCGGCGTGCGAGCGGCGCACCGAGGCAGAAGTGCACGCCCGACCCGAAGCCGAGATGACGTCCGGGCTTGTCGCGCTCCAAGTCCAATTGTTCCGGGCAGTCGAATTCCCGCCGGTCGCGATTGGCCGAAGCGTAGCGGATGTTCATGGTGGCGCCTTCTGGGATCGTGACGCCGTGCATCTCTATGTCGCGGGTGGCCGTGCGAAACAGCCCTTGCACCGGGCTTTCGAGCCGTATGACCTCCTCGATGAAGGTGCGCAGGTATGTGTCCGGGTTTGCCTTTAAGCGTTCCCAGACATGGTTGTTTTCGATCAGCAGCTTCATCCCGTAACCGATGGCATTGGTAGTGGTTTCCGATCCGCCGACGAAGGTGTCGGCCATCATTTCGGAATGCAATTCGTTGTCGGTGAGGGTTCGTCCCCATTCGGGAATGACGCGATTGACGAGTTCGGAAAGCAGGGTGTCATCGGGCTGTTTGCGCAGGCGATCAAAGACGCGCTGAAAATAGTGTTGCGCCCCGATTTCCATCTCCACGGACCAGCGTTCTTCGTCCTCGCTTTGCATCATGCCCAAGCGCTGCACCCAGGCATCCGTCCAAGCCTTGATTTGCCAGATGTCTTCTTCGGGGACACCCATTTGCCGTCCGATGACTATGAGGGGTAGTGGAACCGCCATCTGCTGGATCCAATCGCAGCGACCGTCGGCTAGGAAGGCATCCATAAGCCGGTAAGCGGTCTCTTCGACAAAGGGGTCCATTTCGTTGATCTTTCTTGGCCGAAAGGCTTCATTGAACATGGCGCGCATTTGCTTGTGATTCGGGTCGTCGCGCCCGGCGAGCGTGGGTGCTGGCACCCAGCCCTTGTCTTGGTAGAGCTTGTGCATGCGCATGCTGCGCTCCAAGTCCATTTGCGCGCGTGCGCCCTCGCGGCGCTGGTGCTGCTCGCTAGTGAAGTTCTCGGTATCGAGTAGCAAATTGCGAAGATCATCGAACCGCGTAATCACGTACATGCCGGTGACTGGATCCTTCCACACCGGGGCCTGCTCGCGCAGCACCTCGTAAGCGTGATAAGGACAGTTCTGGATGCCGGCATCGAGAAAGTTAATCTCGGACGGCGTCTCCGGAATCACCGGACGATAGGGTTCCTTGTGCATGCGATGTGATGTCGTGTGGTTGTGAAGAGACCCTGTGTGGCGAGGCTTGCGCCCTACAAGCTCAGGCTATTCGATTCTCCTGGCACTCATCCGACAGGTCGGAGACAGTCTGCCAGTACTCGCGGAACATTTGCACTATGCGCTCGGGCGCTTGCGGTGGGTCGAGTTCATGTCGCGGAAGGTCGATGCGCACCGAGACAGTTTCCGCGCCGGCTTGCTTGAGGGTCTCGATCTCTGAACGCCACCCTGCATTGCCGGCCGCATGGTTGATGATCGCTTCGATTCCGAAGCCTTGGCGGCTGCGGCCCGCCTCATCAAGGTATTGATCAAGCAGTTCTATGGCCGCGAGATTGCGCTTCAAATCAGCCCCGAGAATGAATCCATCGCCGATCCGTACCGCGCGTCTGAAGGCGACGGGCGTGAAGCCGCCAAACCAGATTGGAATCGGCTCGCTTGGCAGCGGAAGCAGTCCGGCGCGGTCGACGCGATGGTGCTCGCCGGCGTAATCGAGCACTGGCTTCGCCCAGAGTTCGCGCAAAAGCTCGACTTGCTCATCCAAGCGACGGCCACGAGTCTCGTAGTCTTCGCCCAAGCTCTCGTATTCCACATGGTTCCAGCCGGTGCCGACACCAAGACGGAACCTGCCTTGCGACAGCAATTGCAGTTGCACGGCCTGCTTGGCGACCAGCGCGGTTTGGCGCTGCGGCAATATCAGAATTCCGGTGGTCAATCCTATGCGGTGTGTGCAGGCGGCGAAGTGGGCGAAGAGTGTCATGGGTTCGTGGAAGGCATGCTTCTCCGTGTAGGGCCCTAGGAGTCGCGGCTCGCGATTTTCATGCAGCGCCCCCAACACATGGTCGTAGGCCAATATGTGAGAGAAGCCCAGATCTTCGAGCATCTGCGCCCAGTCGCGCATGAACGCCGGGTCGTTCGGCATGTCTTGATGGGGGAAAACCGCACCGATTTTCATGCGGATGCTGTCCGATGTTTTCTGATGCGTGATCTATATCCTTTGCTCACTGCCGCTCTCTCGCCCCGTCTGATGCCTGTTGGAAGACGGTAGTTGCAGCGGCGATCATGGAGGACACGTCACTCAGGTTGGCGGGCACGATGAGGCTGTTGGCCTGCTTGGCGAGGTTGCCGAAACGCTCAAGATAGTCCTCCGCCACGCGCAATTGCATGGCCTTGTCGCCGCCCTCGGAATTGAGCGCCGCGGCAACCTTGCGCAAGCCCTCGGCGGTGGCTTCCGCGATTGCCAATATGGCGGCGGCTTCACCTTCCGCCTCGTTGATTTGTTGCTGCTTGGCGGCCTCCGATTCCTTGATCACGCGCTGCTTCTCGCCTTCCGCCTCGTTGATCTTCGCATCCCGTACGCCCTCGGACTCAAGCACTGTGGCGCGCTTTTCCCGTTCGGCGCGCATTTGCTTTTCCATCGCGGTGAGCACATCGTGCGGCGGATTGATGTTTCTGATCTCGTAGCGCAAGACCTTGACGCCCCAAGGATTGGAAGCTTGGTCGAGCTCTTCCACGACCCTCAGATTGATGTGGCTGCGTTCTTCGAACGTCTTGTCGAGCTCTATCTTGCCGATTTCACTCCGCAAGGTGGTCTGCGCGAGTTGCGCTATGGCGAAGAGATAATCACCGATGCCGTAGGAGGCGTTGCGGGCATCCAAGACCTGTAGGTAGAGCACGCCATCCACGCCAACTTGGACGTTATCCGAGGTGATGCAGATCTGTTCTTCCACATCAATCGCCTGTTCCTTGAGGGTGTGCTTGTAGGAGATCTTCTCGATGAAGGGAATGAGAATATGGAAGCCCGCTTGCAGGGTTCTTGAATACTTGCCAAGGTTTTCAACAACATAGGCGGATTGCTGGGGCACTATAACCGCCGTTTTGATGATGACAATCATGGCGACTATGGCGAGTATCCCCGCTACTATAAGACTCATCATGGCTTAATGCTCCTTGCTTGATTGAACGTTGTTGGAATTGGCTTCTGAACCCGTGATCATGAGATTCAGTCCATCGACCTCGGTGATGCGCGCTTGGCTTCCGTCGGCGATCGTTTGATCACCGATATTGACCGCAGTCCATCGTGAACCACGCATTTTGACGCGCGTCTCTGCCCCTGGCAACACCTCTTTCTCCACGGTCACCAGCTTGCCGACGGCAGGGTCTCGAAACCCCAGCGCCCCGCCGCGCAGCTTGTTGTAGAGTCTTTCACGAAAGAACACCATGAACACGAACGCCAATACCGCAAAAGCGACCCATTGCACCCAGACGGGCAGGGCAAGTCCGGCGAGCCCGACGAGCCCGAGCAGCAAGGCCGCCGCACCGATGAAAACAAGATAAAAGGCGGCGTCCACGGCGAGCATCTCGATACCCATGAGCACCAGTCCAACAATGATCCAAGCCCACCAAGCCATATGAATGTATCCTGTTTGTGGTAGTGACGCGAGAGAAGCAGTGAGAGCGGCGTTGTATCACATATCGGCTTGGCGTGGGGATGGAATTTCGACTTGGCGAATGCGGTCTTAGGAGTTGAGAAAAAGCAAAGAATCCTTGAAATAGTCATTTCAAGTGAGGATTTTCTAGGATTTTGAATGCGAGTTGACCGTGATCTGCCCAAGGCACAGATTAGCGAGCAGTTTTCTGTGCATCCGGTCGTCGCACTGACAGGGCCGCGCCAATGTGGCAAGACAACCTTGGCCCGGCAGATTGCCGATAAAGAGCCGGAGACGACCTACTTTGACTTGGAGTCTGCGGTCGATCGACGCAAACTGGAGACGCCTGAGCTGACACTTGGGCGCTTGGCTGGATTGGTTGTGATCGACGAGGTGCAGCTCGCGCCAAACCTGCTTGAAACCATCCGGGTACTTGTTGACAGGGAAGACAACACTACAAGATTTCTCTTGTTGGGCAGTGCATCCCCGACGCTTTTAGGGGGCGTATCGGAATCCCTCGCTGGTCGCGTGGGGCTGGTTGATCTTGCCGGATTTTCGCTTCGCGAAGCGGGTGCCAACGAATGGAGCAGCCTTTGGGTGCGCGGCGGATTTCCGAGGTCGTACCTCGCGAGCAGCGCGAGGGCTTCGACGATCTGGAGAGACAACTTTGTGCGGACATTTCTCGAACGGGACATCCCCCAGCTTGGCATCAACATTTCCTCCGAATCTTTGCGCCGATTCTGGACCATGGTTGCTCATTTTCATGGACACACTTGGAATGCGGCAGAATTCGCGCGATCGCTCGGCGCCAGCCAAGGCACGGCTCGACACTATTTGGATATTCTTGCGGGCGCCTTTATGGTGCGTGTTCTACCACCTTGGTTGGAAAACCTTAAGAAACGGCAGGTCAAGGCACCGAAAGTATACGTCAGGGACTCGGGAATCCTGCACAATTTGCTGGGCATCACTTCGGAGCAGGGGCTTTCTGACCATCCGAAGGTTGGTGCTTCATTCGAAGGATTTGCCATAGAACAGATCATCACAGAGTTTGAGGGCCGCGACTTCTACTTTTGGGGGACACACGCCGGTGCCGAGCTTGATCTTCTCGTGATTCGGGATGGCAAGCGCTATGGTTTTGAGTGCAAGCTAGCGGATGCCCCCAGCACATCGCGTTCCATGCGAGTTGCCATAGAGAGTCTGAAGCTCAATCACCTGTGGATTCTTTATCCCGGCGAGCAATCCTATGCCTTGGGCGAGCGCATCAGCGTGCGGTCTGTCGGGCATCTCTCTGGGGTGCTCGAGTCTATCGGCGGGCCTACCGGGCCGGCGAACAGTTCATAGGCGCTGAACTCTACGTAGGTCTCGATGGAAAAGTGACGCGATTAGCGCCTGCCTGAGACTGAGGCGTCAGCCGAGGCGCGTACAATTGCTCACGTCATTTGTCGATCATGAGAGAAAGGTCGTGAACGTCTTTTCGCCGCCTCTGCCGCGCGCTGCCGGGGAGCGCATAAGCTGGGGTGGATTGCCCGCAGGTTCGGAAGCGCTCGCCATCGCAAGCGCGGCGAGTAGACACCCTGGAAGCACTCTGGTGGTGGCGGCCGATGCGAATCGCGCTTGGCAACTTGAGAGGGCCATCGCCTTTTTCCTTCAAGACCTTGAAGATGCGCCGCCCGTGTGCGGATTCCCGGATTGGGAGGTGTTGGCCTACGATGTGTTTTCTCCCGATGCGGACATCACCTCTAAGCGCCTTCACGTCCTACAGGGCTTGCGTCTCGGAAAACGCGTGGTGCTGGTGGCGCCCGTGAGGGCCGCGATGCAGCGATTGCCACCGAGAAGTTTCCTCGATGGCCGAATGCTGTCGCTGGCCATTGGAGACCGCCTGGAACCGTCAGGCTTTCGCGAGCGATTGTCCGATGCGGGCTATGCGAAGGTCTCCAACGTGCGCGAACAGGGAGAGTTCGCCCTGCGCGGGTCGCTGTTTGACCTGTTCGCGCTTGGCGCGGATGCGGCCTACCGCGTCGACCTCTTTGATAACGAGGTCTCGGACATACGCAAGTTTGATCCAGAGAGCCAACGTACCACCGGGCGGGTTCATTCAGTGGAGGTCGTTCCAGCGCGCGAGTTCCCTTTGGACCGGGAAAGCATCGCGCGGTTTCGTCACCAATGGCATGAGCGCTTTGATGTGGATGTGCGCCGCTGTCCCCTCTACCGAGAGGTTTGCGACGGACATGCTTCGCCCGGCGTCGAATTCTATCTTCCGCTCTTTTTCGAAAGCCTGGATTGTCTGTTCGACTACATGCATCCGTCTGCCTTGGTGGTGACCGACCAGGACACCCACATCGCGGCCGAGCAATTCCAGCTTGAGATGAAGAAGCGGCATGAATCTTTGGCATACGATGTCGAGCGTCCGGTATTGGAACCGGGACAACTCTTTCTCGAGGTGCCGAAACTCTTTCAGCGGCTGAAGTCCTTTGCCGAGATTCGCATTGGTGGTCCGAGGAACATCCACGTACTCGACACTTACGAGCTGCCGGATCTGCGCGCTGAGGTGAAACGCGCCGAGCCAGCGCATCGCCTGCAGCGCTTTCTACAGAGCGCTCCGGGCATGCGGGTGCTCTTTGTGGCCGAGTCTCCGGGGCGTCGAGAGGTCTTGGCGCGGTTTTTGCAGCGTGCCGATATTCACGCCGGGTTCTGCGCGTCCTTTTCAAGGTTCCTCGGTACAGAGCAGCGATTCGCCATTGCGATTGGACACATCGAGTCCGGTCTCGCAAGTACCGAGTTTGCCATCATTCATGAGGATCAATTGTTTCGGGATGACGGTCGTATTCGTGAGCGGCGTGCCGCCAAGACGCGGCGAATCGACCCGGAGCAGATTATTCACAACCTCACCGAACTCAATGTCGGCACACCGGTGGTTCACGTCTCTCACGGAGTAGGCCGCTATCGCGGACTCACCACCATGACCAGCGAAGGTCAGACGACGGAGTTCTTGATCATAGAGTACGCTGAAGGTGCGATCCTTTATTTGCCGGTGACCTCACTGGAGTTGGTATCGCGCTATTCGGGCGGCGATGCGGACAATGCGCCACTGCACAAACTCGGTTCCGATCAGTGGCAAAAGACGAAGCGGCGAGCCGCGGCGCGCATCAGGGACATGGCAGTTGAATTGCTTGACCTTTACGCACGACGCGAAATGAGGACCGGCGAGGCTTTGCCGCAAGCGCCCGATGCCATGTCTGAACTCGCCGGCTCGTTCCCTTGGGAGCTGACTGCGGATCAGGAGCACTCGATTTCACAGACGCTCGAAGACCTTTCCTGTGAACGTCCGACCGATCGTTTGGTATGCGGAGACGTGGGGTTTGGCAAAACCGAGGTGGCCGTCCGCGCGGCCTATCAGACGGTCCTTGCGAGCCGGCAGACGGTGGTCTTAGTGCCGACGACCCTGCTAGCCCAGCAACACTTCGAGACCTTTCGTGATCGCTTCTCGGACATGGGCGTGACCATTGAAGCGGCATCGCGCCTGCGCAGCAACACCGAGATTTCGAAGCTCAAACAAGAAGTTGCGCAGGGTCGGCCCGATATTCTGATAGGCACGCACGTCCTGCTTGGCTCCGGGTGGAAATTCGAGTGCTTGGGTCTGGTCATCATTGATGAGGAGCATCGATTCGGTGTGCGTCAAAAGGAAGCGCTGAAACGAATGCGCGCCGATGTCAACGTGGTGTCGCTCACGGCAACCCCGATTCCGCGCACCTTGAATCTCGCCTTGAACGGGATGCGAGACCTTTCAATCATCGCAACCGCGCCCGAACACCGCCGACCGGTGCGCACTTTTGTGCGCCAAGACGACAGGCGATTGGTGCAGGAAGCCATTCGACGCGAACTCGGGCGCGGAGGACAGGTCTTCTACCTGCACAACGAGGTACGCACCATCGAACAGTCGGCACTGGAACTCTCCAAACTCGTGCCCGAGGCGCACATAGGCATAGGCCACGGACAGATGCACAAACACGAACTCGAGCGCACCATGCGCGAGTTTGCGCACCGACAAACCAACTTGCTGGTATGCAGCACCATCATAGAATCCGGCATCGACATTCCTAATGCCAACACCATCATCATCGAACGCGCCGACCGATTTGGACTCGCCGAATTGCACCAACTCAGAGGCCGTGTCGGACGTTCGAATCGGCAAGCCTACGCCTACCTTTTGACACCGCACCCCAAATCCATGAGCAAAGATGCGCAAAAGCGCCTCGAAGCCATTCGCGATGCTGGCGAACTGGGCATTGGATTTTCGTTGGCGACGCACGATCTGGAGATTCGTGGCACAGGTGAATTGCTTGGCAAGGACCAGTCGGGGCAGATTGAGTCCATCGGTTTTCAGATGTATCACGACATGCTCTCTCGCGCCGTTGATGCGCTCCGAATTGGAGGGGTTCCAGATACCGATCTGCCGGTGGAACTCGGAGACGAGGTGTTGCTCGGCGAATCCGCACTGATTCCGGACGACTACCTGCCGGATGTGCATCAGCGGCTCATTCTCTACAAGCGCATTGCCAGCCAAGCAAGCAAGTCGGCACTTGAGGATTTGCGCGGTGAGGTGCGAGACCGCTACGGTGAGTTGCCGACGGCGCTGGTGAATCTCTTTCACGTCTCGCGCTTCAAGCTTGATGCCAAGCCGCTCGGCATACGCACGATCGAATTCACCCACCGTGGTGGGCGAATTCGATTTCATAAGGGCGCGCAGGTGAACGTGGAGGCCATCATCTCAATGGTGAGCATCAAGCCACAGGAGTTCACCTTGCGAGGGGAGCACACGCTCGGCCTGCTGAAGCGCATTGACTCGATGGAAGAACGGGCGCGTTACCTTGAGAAACTCTTGTGCGACTTGGCCGCTTCGGCTGCCGGAGCGGCCAAGCAATCAGAGATGGCTGCGGCATGATAGGGGCGCTGCTTGCTTTCGCCGTCTTGTGGTCGGGGCCGATCATTGCGCAGGGTGCGGACAGTTTTGACCCTGGCGGCTACGTGCAGGTGGAGTTGATTCTGTTCACGCGGGAGTCGCAGGCACAGGAGACGAACCGCACAGGGGTGCGCCCGGAACGCTTGGAACGTCAAGCAGCGAGAATTTTCCCCGCCGATTTGGTCAGTATCCGGGATGCGCACCTCGCCGTGCTTGCGGATACCTCTTGGTTTGAAAACGAATGGGCGTTGTTGGCGCCGAAATTGATTAATCTGAGTGAGGAAGACTTAGCCCGCGGGCTGCTGCCGGTGGTCGAGGAAGAGACCTTGGACGAAATCGTCAAACAGGTCGAGATCGTCCCGGAAGCGGCAGACGAAGCCGCATCCACGCATCGAGTCGAACTTGAGGTGTTGCAAGAACCCGATGAACTTCCCCTGTGGCTGCGCTACCGAAACTGGCACACTCATCTGATCGCCAATTGTTTTGCACAAATTGCGGAACAAGAGCGCAAGCTCGCCACGGCACTGCGGGCAATCGACCGATCATCACAGCTCAAGGTGATTATGCACGGGGCATGGATACAGCCGATCGGCGCGAGGCCGCAGGCGGTGCTCTTGCACGGTGGAGAAGAGGGCGAAGTGGGTGTCCTTCGCCTCAAGCGACAGGCGTTCGTGCAGGCGGAAGTGCAAATGTGGCGTCCGCTTGATGAAGGCTACGCAGAACTGCATCAAACCCGACCCATGCGTTTGGCGCGCGCCTACTACTTTGATCATCCGATGGTCGGCGTCATCCTGCGCGTGGATCCCCTAAGCGTGCCGCTAGAGTTCCGCTAAACTGGGATCAACATGTCTAGAAGTTGCACTCAAGCGGTTACGGACTGGGCCAAGCGCTTTGGCGCGCCGCCCTGGTTCTACGATAAGGCCAAGCCGTTCCAATGGGGTCTCGGCTTACTCGGACTCGCGTGCTTTCTTGTCGGCAGCCTCTGGGGGCTTGGCTTTGCGCCTGCGGACTACCAGCAGGGGGAGAGCTTTCGCATTATCTATGTGCATGTGCCTGCCTCTTTTCTCGCCCAATCCTGCTACCTGCTCATGGGCGTGGCGGCAGTGCTGGTGCTGGTTTGGCGCGTGAAGCTGGCTGATGTGTGCTTAAGCTGCGCCGCACCGCTTGGCGTCGGGTTTACGCTCATCTCATTGACAAGCGGCGCCATTTGGGGCAAGCCGACCTGGGGTGCTTGGTGGGTATCGGATGCGCGCACATTGTCGATGGTCGTCCTCTTGTTTCTCTACATAGGCGTGATCGCACTTCGCAGAGCCTTGGGGAACCAGCCCTTCTCGGCGCGTGCTTGTGCCATGTTGCTGGTGGTGGGATTGGTCAACCTGCCAATCATTCGGTATTCGGTGGACTGGTGGCTCACCCTGCATCAATCGGCGAGCTTCAGTCTGATGCAAGCCCCGAGCATGCCGGCCGACATGTGGCTGCCATTGTTGGTCAACGTGATTGGCCTCTATTGTTTGTTTGGTGCGCTTCTATTGATGGCCATGCGGGTTGAACTGCGTATGCGTCATTACGACTCGGAGTGGGCGCGGCGATGATTGAGACGGTCCTCGCCTTCATTGATATGGGCGATCATGGGCCCTATGTGTGGAGCGCTTGGGGCATCGCGCTGGTGATCTTGGGCATCATGGCCGTTGTACCAGTGCTGCGCTGGCGGGCGTTCAAGACTCGGGCTGAAGCCGTCCGCGACGCGCACAGTTCGGTGACGGAGTGCAACGAATTGGAGCAGCAAGCGACCGATGCATCCGCTTAGGCGACGACGTCTCGTGATGGTCTTGTGCCTGCTTGCGGGAGCAGGGGTGGCGACCACCCTGGCGATGCTGGCGCTTGATCAAAATCTGAATCTCTTTTACCCGCCCGCGCAGGTGATTTCAGGTGAAGCTCCTCTGGGTAAGCGCATCCGTGCTGGAGGCATGGTCGAAGCAGGCACATTGATGCGCAGCGAAGAGGGGCTGTCGGTGAGCTTTATGGTGTCAGACCTTGAAGGAGCGCGCTTTGAAGTCCGCTACCGCGGCATATTGCCCGACCTCTTTCGCGAAGGCCAGGGCGTCATCGCCACGGGTCGGCTTAAGGCGGACGGAATCTTTGAAGCCGAAACCCTGCTTGCCAAGCACGATGAAAACTACATGCCTCCAGAACTTGCCGAAATAATGCCGCACGCGGGCAAGAAATCTTGACATGATCGCCGAATATGCCCTCTTCGCCCTGATACTGGCGCTTTGTCTGTCTGCCATTCTGTGGCTCAATCCCATTTTTGAGCGATTTGGCCTAACCCGCCTGTCGACGGATACGAGACTCTGCGCGGGCGTGGTCTTGTTCATCGCATTCGCCTTCCTACTGCTCAGCTATTCGTTCTTGCGAGACGACTTTTCTATTCTCTATGTAGCTGCGAACAGCAACACGGCATTGCCCGATCACTTCAAATTGAGTGCGGTGTGGGGCGCGCACGAAGGTTCATTTTTGCTTTGGTGCCTCGTGGCTTCGGCGTGGATGCTGGCGCTCGCCGTGGCCATGCGCAGGGTTCGCGGCGAGCAATTGCGCTACGCCGTGCCGGTGATGGCTGCCCTGCTGACGGGCTTCCTGCTGTTCATGCTGCTCACCAGCAGCCCCTTCGAGCGATCACTGCCATTTGTGCCGGCTGAAGGAAGCGATCTGAATCCCTTGTTGCAGGATTTCGCACTCATCGTGCATCCGCCCATGCTCTATGTCGGTTATGTCGGCTTCGCGGTGCCCTTCGCGATCGCGGTGTCAACGCTGATTCATGGCGGCAAGGGCGGAGACATCGGTCGTGAGTTCGCTTCGGCCATGCAGCCTTTTGTGCTGGTGGCGTGGTCTTTTCTCACGCTCGGCATAGCGCTCGGAAGTTGGTGGGCCTATTACGAATTGGGTTGGGGCGGTTGGTGGTTTTGGGATCCGGTCGAAAACGCTTCGTTCATGCCTTGGCTGGTCGGCACGGCGCTCCTGCATTCCTTGGCCGCGACAAAGCTGCGCGGCGTGTTCGTAGGTTGGACGCTGCTACTGGCCATACTGGCCTCGGGCCTCTCGCTTCTCGGCGCCTTCCTGGTACGGTCAGGGATACTCACCTCCGTACACGCCTTTGCGCTTGACCCCGAGCGGGGGTTGTTTATTTTGCTCATATTGTTGGCGAGCGTCGGTACTGCGCTTGCCTTGTTTGCATGGCGCGCGCCGCGCTTCGGAGCGCTCGCGAATTTCACTTTCAAGGCGCGCGAATTCTGGCTGTTGATCAACAATGCGTTGCTCATGGTCTCAACCTCGGTGGTATTCCTAGGCACCCTGTATCCCTTGCTGCACGAGTTCTTGACCGAAGAGAAAGTCTCCGTGGGACCGCCTTACTTCAATATGGTGTTCGTGCCCTTGATGCTCGTCTTGAGCGTCGCCATGGGCATAGGGCAGTGGACGAATTGGGGCGGGAAGGTCATCCCGGGTAAGCGCCAACTGCGTTGGATAGGAATTGGCGCTCTGGGTCTGGGTCTGATCTTGCCCTTGGTGTTTACGGGTGCCTTGAAGCTTGCGGCGGTCATCTCTCTCACCCTCGCCGCCTGGCTGATCTTCGGTGTTATCGCGCAAGTCTATTCCGAACGCGAGTTGGCGCGTCAGCGAATCGGAATGTGGGTTGCGCATGTCGGATTCGCCTGCACACTCATTGGTGTCGGCCTCACGAGTCAGTATTCGGTGGAACGCGACCTCGCGCTTGGCGTTGGTGAATCGGCGCAGGTGGGCGCCTATGCGTTCGAGTTTCAAGGCGTTAAGGAAGTGCATGGCGCGAACTACGTTTCCGACCAAGGGCGTATCAGCGTAAGGGGTAGTGGGGGAGGAGACAGCTTCGAACTCGCGCCGGAAAAACGCCGCTATGTCTCGGGGGGGCAGGTCATGACCGAAGCCGCCATTCGCCCTTCGATCATTGAAGATGTCTATGTGTCCTTGGGTACGCGAATAGATGAGGGTCGCTGGTCTTTGCGTATACACGTTAAGCCCTTTGTACGCTGGATATGGCTGGGTGCCCTGATCATGGTGCTTGGCGGGATGGCGCATGTATGGCTCTCACGCGGGCGCCGAACGCTGGTTGAAGAATCGGCCTCTTGATGCGAACACGTCCGCTATATTTCTTGCCGCTGGCGCTGCTGTTGGTACTCGGTGCCGCTCTCGCGCTGCGCATTCTAGACCCGGAGGCGGCAGACCGCGCGCTTCGGCCCATGCTGGGCAAGCAGATTCCGGTGCTCGACCTCCCAGTGCTTGGCGACCCGGCACGGACCGTGGGGCCTCAGGACTATGTCGGGGATTGGCTGCTCGTCAATCTCTGGGGGAGTTGGTGCGCTCCCTGCCGCGACGAGCACGGAGAACTCATGCGCGTGAGCCTTGAGGAGCACATCCCGATCCTTGGTGTGAACACTTGGGACACCTATGAGGCCGCGCAGGGGTTTCTGAACGAACTGGGCAACCCCTACACCCAAGTGGGCTTTGATGTGGATGGATTGGCAAGACTTGAATTGGCCGTCACGGGTGTGCCCGAAACCCTCTTGGTGGATGCGGGCGGCTTGGTGGTGGTGCATCACGTGGGACCACTGACAAGGGACCTGTTTGAACGGGATTTTCGGGCCCACTTAATCCCATGAAGCTTTTCAAGTTCACGGCCGCGTTCCTACTGATGCTCTTGCTGGGCGCTCCGCTTGCCGAAGGAAGTTCGATCGACGGACTGTCGTTTGAGGACCCTGTGCTTGAAGACCGTTATCGGACGCTCTTGGAAAGTTTCCGCTGCCCGGTGTGCCAAAACACGAGTCTTGCCGGTTCCGATGCGCCCACCGCTCGCGACCTCAGGCAGCGCGTTTACCAGATGCTCTCCGAAGGCCGCACGGATACCGAAATTCGCGATTGGATTTCAGCCCGCTACGGCGATTTCGTGCTCTATTCTCCGCCGGTGCGAGGTCCGACGCTCGTCTTGTGGTTGGGGCCGCTGGGGCTCTTGCTTGTCGCCTGCTTGGTGTTGTGGCGCGTGCTTGGCCGTCAGGCGAAAGCATGAGTACGCTGGCTCTCTTGGGATTCGCCGCGTTGCTTGCTCTGAGTTTTCTCTTTGTTTGGAGTGGCCGCTCCGGTGCGTTGAAAAGCCTCGTCGCATTTGGCGTGGCGTCGCTTTTGGCGTCTCTTGCGTACCTTCAATTGGGCGCTTGGAAGGAACTGCGCATCAACGAACTGCAAGTCAAGCTGATGGGCGCGGAGGGCGCAACTGCGGAGGAACGCACGGCGTTGCGGGGGCTCTTGGAGGATATGGCCGATGATCAGCAAGGAGATCCTCGCTATGCCTATCTCTTGGGGCACAGCCTGTTGGCGGAAGAGGACTATGAGGCGGCGCGAAGTGCGTTTCAGAGTCTGCGAGAGCGGGGTGTTGAGGACTTGGAGATTGACATCTCCTATGTGCAGAGCGACTTTCTCGCCCGCGACGGCCTCCTGGGTGACAGGGCGAGGGAGCTCGCGAGAAGCCTGATCGATTCAAACAACCCTGTCCTGCTTGAGATACTTGTGTTGGATGCCTTGCGCAGCAACAATCAGCAGGCCTTCATGGAGGCGTGGCCGAAGTATGTGGGCACGCCGAGAGGTTCGGAACTGGCGCAAAGCCTTGGGCAGCAAATTGACTTTCGAGCCGCTTTGGGAACCGCACCGGGTGGGGGCGAAGCACTCACCGGAGCCCTAATTCACGTCGCCGTGTCCGTGTCGGGAGAAATAGAAGCACCGCCTGATACCCCCGTGTTTGTATTGGCACGCGATGCGAATGTGTCAGGGCCACCCCTCGCCGTGAAGCGTCTCAGGTTTGCGGACCTTCCTGTGCGCGTGACTCTCTCGGATGCGGACGCCATGTTGGCGGCCAATAAACTCTCAGGCGCAAGCCATGTGGAAGTGGTGGCACGATTGGCACTATCCGGCGCGCCGATCGCGGCTGAAGGAGATATTGAAGCGTCGTCGGGCAAGCTTCGACTTGACCGGGAAACGCAAGAGATCTTGTTGGAACTGAGCAATCCTGATTGTAGCGATTGACCTCATTAGCGATTTGAATGTGTGCCGTCAAGAGGGGGCGTGCCTCGCCTGATAAATGGAGGCGCTGATAGACTAGGCGCATGCGCTACCTAAGTACTCGCGGTAAAACTCCACCCATGGCTTTCGGCCAAGCGGTTCTTACCGGTCTGGCGCCTGACGGTGGACTCTTGCTGCCCGAACGCATTCCTTGGATGGGTGATCGGCTCTCGGAGTTTACAGCAGCCGACTATGTTGACTTTTGCACAAGTTTCACAGAAGACTTTGGTTCCGAGGACTTGGAGCTCTCGCCGCTCATTCGTCGCGCCTACAGTGCGTTTGATGCGCCTCAAGTCGTTGAGTTTGTCGATCTCGACGATGTGAGCCTCATGGAGCTCTTCCACGGACCAACCCTTGCCTTCAAAGATATCGCCCTGCAGTTTCTCGGTCACCTGTTCGAGCTGCTGCTTGAGCGCAGTCGGAGGCAGCTCAACATCCTCGGTGCGACCAGCGGGGATACTGGAAGTGCGGCGATTCACGCCGTGTCCGGGCGCGAATCCATGCGCATATTCATACTCTACCCGCGCGGGCGCGTCAGTCGGTTGCAAGAGCGGCAGATGATCGCGGTGAACTCGCCCAATGTCTCCTGCCTGTCGGTGGAAGGCAGCTTTGATGATTGCCAGCGGTTGGTGAAGACGCTATTTGCGGACCTGGCGTTCAAACAAGCCCACAGCTTGGGTGCCGTCAATTCGGTCAACTGGGCGCGCATCCTCGCCCAAGCCGTCTACTATGGCTACGCGGCGCTTCGCATGGGACGCGGCGCTCCAATCGTGCCCGTGGTGCCCACCGGCAACTTCGGTAACATCTTCTCTGGATACCTTGCCATGCGCATGGGGTTTCCCATCAGAAGGCTCCTGCTTGCGACTAACGAGAACGACATACTTGCCCGTTTCTTTGATTCCGGCATCTATACGCGCGGATCCGTGCAGGCAACCGAGAGCCCCTCGATGGACATACAGTCGGCAAGCAATATCGAGCGCTTTCTCTACTACCTTTTTGATGAGGACGGAGACCGTGTGGCTTGGTTCATGAATCGCTTCAACAGCTGCGGCGAAGCGAGGCTTGAAGCGCGAGAACGCGACCACCTGGGCGATGCCATCAGGGGCGTGCGGGTGGATGGAGAAGAGATGCGCGCGACCATCAAAAGCATTCACGCGACACACGCCTATACGCTCGATCCGCACAGTGCCGTCGGCGTGGCTGCGGCGAACAAGGTGGGTGCGGAACTGGGAACGGGCCCTAAGCTGTGCCTAGCCACGGCGCATCCCGCCAAGTTTCCCGAGACCATCAAGGAGGTCACCGGCGAGTGGGTCACGCACCCGAGACTCGAAGCAATCGCCGAAGGTCAGAGTAAGGCGACCGAGATTCCCGCCGACTTGGATGCGCTGAAAGCGCATATCGAGCATCAAACTGATAGTCTATTGCGAGGCTAGAACGACACGAGAGCGAACAGAGACCTTTCTGCGGACGCTGCTTCGAGTTCACATCGGATCGCCGCTTCGATCTCGGTGTTCTCGCGCTTCATAGTCCATTGCCAACTGACTGACAGATTCACCTGCCTTATAGCGCTCTGCGATGATCTGTGTTGCGAGTCCGGTGCCCGCTATCACGGGTCTGCCAGCAGAGACACCCGGGCTTATGGCGATCATGTATGGAGCGTTTAGCAGTGAGGCTCGGGTGAATGGGAACAGCTTCACAGGAACGCCCTCGGAATCGCGTTCGATGCGCTTGAGTGCCGCATCCAAGACCTCACGCATTGCGGTCTGCCCCTCTTGACTGATGTTGGTCAACTTTCCATAGCGCTCGACAAATAGATCGAGGCCGTCTGTCTCCAGTTTCTCACTGAGGAGCGGATGCTTCTTGTTTTGTGGCCGCCGAGCGAGTTTTTTCAAGTAACGAATCGCGTTGCGTAGATTCGGCATCTTTACGCCGTGGGTGCGCCTTATGGCGGAAATGATGTGAAGCTCCGTCAGATTGAAGAAAGACAGCAGAGTGGGAGACCTTGGAGCCACCGCTATCAAAGGATCGAAATGATTCGTACCACAAGCCCAACTGCGAATTGTTGCTGATGGAACCGACAGGTAATGCGCGACCTCAGAGATTGTATAGGCGGACAAGGCACGAGGATATTCTCTCCCCGCCGGGCTTCTAGTCACTGGCGCCTCGCGGAATTTAGAATACCGAACACGTCTTGCTAGAGTATTTTACGCGACCAGCGACGCTTTGGAGACAGATGCGCCGACCCCACTCCATATCGAGTGCGACCCACTCCCGGATCATCTAGAAGCCGCTTGCTCGACAATTTGGTAGATGCAGGGCTCGATGTCTGCGACGCTGCGGGCTTCGAATTTGATGTCTTGATCGGCTGGTTTGTCTTGGCCGCCATAGTTCGCCCACAAGGCGTGCACGCCAAGGTCTTGTGCCGGCACGATGTCCATGGACAGGCTGTCGCCGACATGGATTGATTGATTTGGACGAACTTGCGCGAACTCAAGCGCGGCGAGGAACATGTCTGGGTAGGGCTTGCCGCGACCAACGGTTTCCGCGTTGTAGGAGAAAGCGAACGGAAGATCCAAGCCAACGCGTTCGAGGTTGGCATTGCCGTTGGTGAGCGCACCGAGCACGAAGCATTGCGACAAGCGTTGGAGCACTTCCTTCATGCCCGGAAAGAGTTCCACCTCTTGGCGCTTGTCTAAGAAAATGTCGAAGGCCCGTTGGGCATATTCTCGCGATTGGGACTCGGAGAACCCCAGATGCTGAAGGGCGCGATCAAGAATGCCGAGGCGCAAACGTGAGACTTGGAAGCGAAGCTCAGGGTCTTCGCTGAGTACCAAATCGCGAATCTCACCGATGCCACCAGAAGTAACAAGGTTTTCGTACTCTGGAACCCTTTCGATGAGCCAGCGTGTCGATGCCCGATCCGCGTTCATGAGAGCCGGCTGTAGCGGCCAAATCGTTTCGTCGAGATCGAAGGTGATGAGCCGCATGTCGGCCACCTTAGCTTGAGCCTTGGGTACGTTTGGCGCGCGGATGTGACGAATCGTAAACCTTGGCCAGGTGCTGGAAATCTAGGTGCGTGTAAATCTGCGTTGTGGAGATGTTGGCGTGCCCAAGCATTTCCTGAACGCTGCGCAAGTCTCCAGACGACTCAAGTACGTGGCTCGCGAAGCTGTGCCGGAGCATATGTGGGTGCAGTGCGCTGCTCCCCAAGCGCTCGACGCCGTAACGCTTGAGTCGCTCCTGGATCGAACGTCTGCCAAGGCGGTTGCCGAATCGATTGACGAACAGGGGTGCGCCTGCGCGCGCATCGACCCGGTCTCGAAGCATGGCCCTGATGGCCTTTTGCGCGTGACGACCGACCGGCACGAGGCGTGTTTTGTTGCCCTTTCCGACAACGCGCACCAAGTGATTGTCGAAATCCAAGTCTTCACAATCAAGGCCGGTCAGTTCGGACAAGCGCAGGCCACTGCTGTAGAGGAGTTCCATGATGGCGAGGTCCCTTCGTTTGATCGCGGAGCAGGGCTTGAAATCCAAAAGCGCTTGGACTTGGTCCACGTCAAGGACATTGGGGAGCTTTCTCGCGGACTTTGGCGTTTGTAGTCCGCGCGCCGGATTGTGGCTAACGCGCTCGCCGAGCCAATCATAGAAGGCGCGGACGGAGGAGAGTTTTCGAGATATGGTCTTTGCCTTCATGCCTTTGCGGTTCAAGAGGCCCACGAATCTCGTGATGTGGTGGCTGCGGCATTCATCCCAGTCGTCGAATCCACCCTCGTCCTTGAACTGCGTCAGGTCTCGCCGGTACGCAAGAATGGTGTGGGGCGAGTAGCGCTTGATGCGGACCAGTTCCTCAAGATACTGCTCAAGGCTCTGTCCAGCACTGTTCTCGTCGGATTCGCTCACAGGTCTAGCTGTCCTCGAAAACTCACTTCGGTCGGACCCTTCAAGGTCATTGGATGGCCGGGACCTTGCCACGCAACTTGAAGCTTGCCGCCCGGCATTTCCAGCAAAACCCTCTCATCCACTTTCCCGAGCATCGCAGCAGCCGCTGCCGCCGCACAAGCGCCTGAACCGCAGGCAAGGGTTTCTCCGGCGCCGCGCTCGTATACGCGCAATCTGAGGGTGTTACGGTCTGGAGTCTCGCAAAAGCCAACGTTGATGCCTTGCGGAAAGGCTTGGTGGCCCCCCAAGCTTGGGCCGAGGCGTTCCACGGGAGCGCTGCCCACCGCTTCGACCATTATCACGGCGTGAGGATTTCCGAGGTTCAGCGGTGTGAATTTAACTTGGTCACCTTTGATCGGCAGCGCCCAAGTGTAATCATCGACCTTCAACAGGTCTTCGCTCGGTTGCATGGGAATCTCTTCCGTCTCGAATCTGGGTACGCCCATTTCCACTTCGAAGTCTTTCGCCGAGACCTGCTTGGTGACGAACGCCCCGCAAACGGCTCCTCCAGTCACCAGATCCCAAGTCAAATTCTGTGCTTGCGTCAGTTTGTTGTCGAGCACGAAGTGGGCGGCGCATCGTGCACCGTTGCCGCAGTGGGCGGCGGAAGAACCATCGCTGTTGTAAATCGCAAGCCCGAAGTCGGATGAAGGACGCAGCGGCGGCTCGATGATCAGCATCTGATCGAAGCCAACGCCAAAGCGCCGGTCGGCGAGTCTGCTGACTTTGCTGGCAGACAGCTTGAGCGGCCGGGACAAGCCCTCGCACACCACGAAATCGTTGCCGCAGCCCTGCATCTTGGTGAACGCAAGCTTCACAGCATCACCTCAAGAAGGGGGTCTCAAGCGCGAGCTGATCATTCAAGCATTCGCGGCGGCGAATCAGTCGAGCACCATCCGGTTCGACAAGCACTTCGGCAACCCGGTCGCGTGCGTTGTAATTTGAGCTCAAGACCGAGACATAGGCGCCGCAGGATTCGATGTAGAGGAGATCGTCCTTTTCAATCGGCATCTCCCGCTCGCTTGCGAGTGTGTCCGCCGTTTCGCAGACCGGCCCGACAATCTCCCAAGGGCCGGTCTCGGCGCCGTCAGGCGCGGCCTCAACACGCTCGACCCTGTGAAAAGCCTGATAGAGGCTGGGGCGGATGAGGTCGTTCATGGCCGCGTCCACAACCGCAAAATTGTGCGGCACACCGGGCTTGGTGCGAATGACCCGCGTGAGCAGCAGGCCGGCATTGGCGATCAGATAGCGTCCCGGTTCGGTTACCAAGGTGAGTTCACGCCCCTTCAGACGCTTTTCGAGCCTCTCGGCGTAGCCTGAAAGGTCGAATTCGGTCTCATCCTGATAGCGCACGCCAAAACCGCCGCCCAAGTCAAGCATGGAAAGCGTGACGCCTTGGTCTTTGAGTTTGTCCAAAAGCTTCAAAAGCTTCGCACAGGCCTCCTCAAGCGGTGTCGATTCGACGATTTGCGAGCCTAGGTGACAGGCGATGCCAAATGCCTGCAAGTGGCGTGAAGCATCTGCGCGCGTCAGTAGGGAAACGGCTTCTTCGAACGACACGCCAAACTTGGTTGACTTTTCACCGGTCGCGATATAGGGATGTGTGCTCACGCGAATATCCGGATTGACCCTGACACTGACGGGTGCCTTGATGCCGGAGAGCGCGGCGCGCTGTTCGAGTGAATCAAATTCTTCGCCGCTCTCGACGTTGATCGAATAGACTCCTGTGCGAAGCGCAAAGTCCAGTTCTTCAGCCAGTTTTCCTACCCCGGAAAACACCACCTTGGAAGCATCGCCACCGGCCCGCAGCACCCGCTCGAGTTCGTTTCCTGAAACCACGTCAAAACCGGTCCCTGATTTCGCCATCAGTGACAGTAGCGACAAGTTGTTGTTGGCTTTTACGGAATAGCAGAGGAGATGCTTGAGGCGGCTGAAGGCTTCACGAAAGGCTGCCAAGCGCGACTCGATCTCGGCGCGTGAATACACCAGCGTCGGCGTGCCGAAGCTCGTCGCTACTTGCGCGAGCCCGACGCCATCGACGAAGGCTTCGCCCTTAAGAACGCGGATTCCGTTCATGCGGGGTCGAATCGGATTCGGGCGTTGCGCCGCCCAGATGTGAGCCGCTTGCCGTCGGCGGTTCAAGCGGTCCCTTTTGACCACAGTTGGCGGCGACGAAGGCGAGCGAAATGATCAGCAGAAGACGAGTCATGGGTAGGTCTCAGAAAAACTCTATGGAAATTTATGATTGCCAAGCTTGGCGCGCCTTGTTGGCGGCCAGCTTCACTTGTTCGGGCGCCGTTCCACCCAAGTGGTTTCTGAGGCCGACCGAGCCCTCCGGTGTAAGGCGCTTCATGACATCGGCCTCTATAAGAGAACTTTTTTCTTTGAGTTCTTCAAGAGAGAATTCGGCGAGACCTCTATCCTTTGCGATGGCTTCGCGGACAATCTCCCCCACCACCCGATGCGCATCACGAAAGGCGAGGCCCTTCTCCACAAGGTATTCGGCAAGGTCGGTTGCTTCCAACAAGCCTCGATTGGCGGCCTCACGCATGGCGCGGGTGTCGAATGCGAGGTGCTCGCAGATGCCCTTCATGGCGCACAGCACACTCTCGACCGTGTCCAGAATATCGAACAGCGGTTCCTTGTCTTCCTGATTATCCCGGTTGTAAGCGAGGGGTTGCGATTTCATCAATGTCAATAGCGACATGAGGTGTCCGTAGACCCTTCCTGTCTTGCCGCGAATGAGCTCCGGCACATCCGGGTTCTTCTTCTGCGGCATGATGCTGGAGCCGGTGGTGAAGCGATCGGCGAGTTCGACGAAACCGAACTGCTCCGAGGACCAGAGGATGAGTTCCTCGCACCAGCGCGACAGATGCATCATGAGTAGGGCCGCGAAGCTGGCGAACTCTATGACGAAATCCCGATCGCTCACGGCATCGAGGGAATTCTCGCAGATGCCTTCGAATCCTAAGAGTTTGGCGGTGAGTTCACGGTTGATCTGGATGCTGGTTCCGGCCAGCGCCGCACTGCCCAAGGGGAGCTGATTCACGCGCTTGCGAAGATCATCCAAGCGGCCACGATCACGTTCGAGCATGGCGAGCCAGGCCAAGAGGTGGTGGCCGAGGGTGACGCATTGGGCAGGCTGCAAGTGCGTGAAGCCCGGCATGATGCTGCCGGCATGCGTTAGCGCTAATTCGGAGAGTATTGCTCCAACTTGGTTCATCAGACTTCTGATCGCGTCGATCTCACTGCGTAGGTAGAGGCGCATGGAGGTGGCGACCTGATCGTTGCGCGAACGGCCGGTATGAAGCTTCTTGCCGGCTGCGCCGATCCGCCGCGTGAGTTCGGCCTCAATGTTCATGTGCACATCTTCAAGTGCATCGGACCATTCGAACTCGCCGGCGTCGATGGCGGCGCGAATCGCCTTGAGGCCTGAGTGAATAGCATCGGTCTCATCGGCGGTGAGCACACCGGTCGACTGCAGCATCTCGGCATGGGCGATCGACGCGCGTATATCCGCAGCGTAAAGGCGCCGATCAAAGGAGACCGAGGCCGTGAAGGCTTCGACGAACCCATCGGTCGGCTCGAAGAAGCGTCCGCCCCACAGCTTGTCCAGCGTTTCAGCCATAGGCCTCTTATCACGAGATTCTTAAAGGGTCACAGTATAGCGACCCTCGATATGTTGCCGAAAAAGCCGTGCCTCGAACCCGACCGATACGCTATTGATCGAATGATTGACTCCATGTATAGTCGCCGCTCACGTCGTTCTTGGTTCTTAAAAGGGGGACTCATGAAATTTCGCTATCTCTTGGGTGTGGCCGCTTCGCTTTTGGTCGTACCCGCATTTGCCCTGCTCAGTACTTCGGTGAATGCCGAAGATGACGAACAAGCCGCTGCCTCCGACGCGACGAATATCGAAGAGGTGGTTGTCACGGGTTCGCGTATCCGTGACCGCAATGTATTTAGTTCGTCCCAAATTACCACAGTGAACATGGAGGATATTTCTGATCGCGGCATCACACGGGTGGAAGACTATCTGAACGATCTGCCGCAAGTATCTCCGGGTCAGGCCATCACCGCATCCAATGGTTCAAGCGGGACTGCGACGGTCAACCTGCGCAATCTCGGATGCGCACGGACGCTTGTGCTGTTGAACGGACAGCGTATGGCTCCGGGCACCACTGGCGGAGGCAACTGTGCGGACCTGAACGCCATCCCCTCGCTGTTGCTGGAGCGGGTGGAAGTGCTCACGGGCGGTGCCTCTTCGGTCTACGGTTCCGACGCCGTGGCCGGGGTTGTGAACTTCATCCTGAATGATGAGTACGAAGGGTTCAAGGCGAGCTACACGCATAGTCTGTATCAGCACACCAATGACAACGACGAGTTCCGTGAGCTTGTGCAGTCTTACGACTACGGGCTTGCGCCCGATGATGTTACGACCGGGGAGACAGGCAAGGTCGCGGTCGCTTTCGGTGGGTCTGTGTTTGCTGGACGGGGGCATGTGACAGGCTTCGTTGAGCGGACCGATACAGACCCGATTCTCCAAGGCGAGTATGACATTTCCGCGTGTGCGCTCACCGGTGGTAAGAGCGGATGTGGCGGCTCTTCCACCATTCCGCCGGGGCGTTGGGCAGATTTCGGAGCCTACAAATCGGCTGGATTCGTGAACAAGGATTCGTCAATCACACGATTGGATCTCAAAGTGCAGGGCGATGAGTTCGTGCCGCGTGCCGGTCAGACATTCAATTACAACCCGACCAATTTCTTCCAGCGCCCTGATGAGCGTTTGAACGCAGGGTTTTTTGGGAAGTTCGAGGTGAACGAGTATGTTGAGGCCTACGCGAGCGTTCGGTCGATGGCCTCCGAATCCAACGCGCAGATCGCCTATTCGGGAACTTTTGGGAACATCACAGAGCTGCCCTGCTACAACCCTCTCCTCTCCCAACAGCAGTACAACACCATCTGTGGCGATTGGATAGGAATGGGCGGCGATCACGCGCCGGATTTTGCGACTGGTGCCGAGGCACTGGCGTATATCTCCTCTTTGGACATTGCCGTTGGAGATAAAGATATCCTCGGTTACAAGGCGCCCTTGTATTCGCTCAAGCGAAACGTTGAAGGTGGACCACGACAAGCCATCACGAAGTTCGACAATGTGGTGCAGATTTATGGCCTGCGCGGTGAGTTCTTGGACTCTTGGAGCTACGATGTGTCGTATCAACTCTCTGATGTCGAATATTCCGAGGAATATCGCAACGACCTGTCCGTCACCGCCATGAACCGAGCCATTGATGTGATCAGCGTGGGGGGGGTGCCAACCTGTGTGGCTGCGCTCAGTGGCGTTGATTCCGCTTGTATGCCCTACAACCTCTTTCAAGGCGGTATGCCCGGTGATGCCGGCATTCAAGGGGTGGTCGATGGCGGTGAAGAACTTCAGCGATACATCGCCAATTCAACCTTCGTTAATGGCACGGGAGAACAGCGGATTTTTCAAGCTGTGGTCTCAGGCGAGACTGGAATCAGCATTCCTGGTGCGCCAAGCTCCATCTCGATTGCGGTGGGGTACGAATCCAAGGATTTGAAGACGGATTTTCGCCCAGACCGGCCGAGCCGCACGGGAGACCGTTCCGGTTCCGGCGGAGCGACCCTGCCGCTTTCGGGCGGTTACGAGGTGGACGAGTACTTTGTGGAGGTCGGTATCCCTGTACTTGACTCCCTCAGCCTCGATGCAGGGTATCGTTACGCAGACTATTCTACCGGTGCTCAAACCGATACCTATAAATTTGGTGCCTACTGGCAGGCGACGCAAGACATCGCGCTGAGGGCTTCCGTACAGTCTGCGGTGCGCCATGCGAATCTTTTCGAGCTGTTCCGAGCGACCGGCTTCAATTTGGTGGATCTGCCAGACGACCCCTGTGGGCTGTCGATGTCGAAGACACAGAGCCAGTGCGCTAACACCGGCCTGCCCGCCGACCTATACGGTACCGATCTGAAGTCGCCGGCAGACCAATACAACATATTGCAGGGAGGCAACCCGCAGGTTGAGCCGGAAGAAGCCGAGTCGGTGACGCTTGGTGTCGTCTTGACCCCGTCGTTCATTTCTGGCTTGGTGCTGACAGTCGATTACTTCACCATTGACGTTGAATTGGGCATTGGCAATATTCCGGCGGCCACCGCACTCAACAAGTGTCTGGACACTGGAATCTCAACCTTTTGTGACCTGATCAACCGCAACCCGGTGAACGGTTCTCTGTGGTTGACTGGGGGGTACATTTCCGCTCAGACCACAAATTTGAGCGAGGAGTCAGTGGAAGGCTTTGACATCATTTTCGATTACGGCATGGACACGCGTTTTGGTCCGCTTACACTCGAAGGCGTCACCACCTTTCTCATGACCTCCGATCTGATCGAACTGCCCGGCGAATCCGCTCTGGAATGCGCTGGAGCTTGGGGTTCCGCATGCGGCAAGAACCCACAACCTGAATTGAGCGGAAACTATAAGGCGACTCTGTTGACCGAGTGGGATCTGCGACTCGCACTTGGCATGCGTTATCTGGGTGAGACCGAAGATTTGGGTCAAAACGACATCGACTTCGATGCCGAAATCTATTGGGACTTGACTGCCGAATGGGTGGCGTTCGACCACTACACGGCGACACTGGGTATCAGCAACCTGCTTGATACCGACCCTCAAGTGAGCTCGGATGCCGGCACTGCGCCGGGCAACGGCAATACCTTCCCAGCCTACTTTGACGCGCTTGGTCGCTACATCTTCTTGAACGTTGGTGTAGAGTTCTAGCGGCTCTCTCCGAGGGTGCTCTGAACTGATTGGAGAACCTTCGGTTCGATCTGAGAGCGAATGGATTTGTCATCCACTCGCTCCAATTGAGAAGGGCGGCTTTTGACCGCCCTTCTTGGTTTTTAGCGATTGGCGACCTGCTAAAGTATGAGGTTTGTATCTTGCTCGAGGATTAGGCGCGATTTCGAGGGAAGGTAGGTTGTGACGGAGACGAGCCAGGACAGCTTGAATAGTTCGCTGAAGCTTGATCGATTGCGAATTGATCGATCAACGCCTGATCATTCGAGTCGCCTGAGGCGACCACTCTTGTGGCTGATGTTGATCGCCCTACTTGGCGGCGGCGTATTTGTGTACTTCTTCGTTGACTTCGTAGATTCGGAAGAAGCCATGGGAGTGCGTGTCGAATCCGTGCGCCTGACAAGCTCCGCCGCTACCGGGCCGAGCGTACTCGATGCCTCGGGCTACGTCGTTGCGCGACGCATCGCGACGGTGAGTTCTGAGGTGACAGGAAAAGTCGTGGAAGTACTCATTGAGGAAGGAATGCGAGTAAAGCAGGGCGACCTGCTCGCGCGCCTTGAGGACGACATACCTCGCGCGCAGTTCGAGCTTTCGAATTCACGTCTCGGGGCAGGGCGTGCCGCGATTCGCGAAATCGATGTGAATATCGAGCAAGCGAGGCTTGACCTTGAGCGCATTGGCGCATTGGTGGAGCGGGGATTGGTGAGCACATCCGAGTTTGATCAGGCTCGTTTGAGTTTGGATGCCCTGCAGGCGAGGCGCGAGCGGACGCTTAAAGACATCGTGGTAGCCGAGCGCGAACTTGAGATTCAACAGCGTTATCTGGCAGACATGGCCATTCGCGCACCCTTTGACGGGGTTGTTGTGGCGAAGACCGCACAGCCTGGGGAGATGATCTCTCCGGTATCCGCCGGTGGCGGCTTTACGCGCACAGGAATCTGCACCATTGTCGATATGGCTTCGCTGGAAGTCGAAGTGGATGTGAACGAGGCCTACATCAATCGGGTGCAACCGGGGCAGCCAGTCGAAGTTATCCTCAATGCTTGGCCGGATGACCGCTACACCGCCGAAACCATCGCCATCGTACCAACCGCAGACCGTAGCAAGGCCACGGTACGGGTTCGCATCGGCTTCCTCGACCGGGACGAGCGTGTGCTCCCCGATATGGGGGTTCGCGTTGCCTTTCTGGAAGAGTCGTTCGAAGCCATGGAAGCCGCGACTGAAGCGCTGCCGACAGTGTCGGCAAGCGCCCTCGTCCGGGATGGCAATTCGAGCTTTGTGCTGCGCTATAGGGACGGCTTGGTGGAGCGCGTTGCCGTGCAAGTCGGCCAGACCCGCGCCTCAAGAACGGACGTGCTCTCGGGCCTATCGGCCGGAGACCGTGTTGTGCTGGCCCCGTCCGATGCGCTCAAGGATGCAGCAAGAGACGGTGCGGCGGTCGAGGTGACGCTGGCGGGCGGCTCATGACGGATGTGAATCACATTGAAAAATCAAGGAACAGCATCTCTTATGACCAACATCATTGATATCCGCAGTCTGACCAAGACCTATTGGCGTGGTGGCGAAGCGATCCATGTGCTCTCTGGAATACACCTGACCATCCGAGACGGCGGCTACGTGGCACTTATGGGCCCTTCGGGCTCCGGGAAGACGACACTACTCAATATGATCGGGGGACTCGATAAGCCGAGCAAGGGTTCGGTCGAGGTGTGCGGTGTCGAGATTGGGCAGCTCAAGGGAAGCGCCCTTGCCAAGTGGCGCTCGCACAACATCGGCTTCGTGTTCCAGTTTTACAATCTCATGGACGTGCTCACGGCGCAGCGCAACGTGGAACTGCCGCTGCTGCTCACCAAATTATCTCGAAAAGAACGGCGCGAGCGCGCCTTGACTGCGCTTGAAATCGTCGGTCTCGCTGATCGTGCCAAACACAAGCCGGCCGAACTTTCCGGGGGTCAGTTGCAGCGCGTGGCGATCGCCCGTGCGCTGGTGGCGGATCAGCGAATACTTGTGTGTGACGAGCCGACGGGCGATCTCGATCGGACCGCGGCGAATCAGATTCTCGATCTGCTTGAAATCCTGAACTCCCGCCACGGCAAAACCATCGTCATGGTGACCCATGACCCGGAAGCGGCGAAGCACGCCCACGAGTGCCTGCATCTTGACAAGGGAAGACTCACCCGGGAGGCCGCATGACCAGTTTCGGGTTCCTCCTTGCCAATCTGGGGCGTAAGCCGGTCCGCACTTGGCTGACCTTCTTTTGCATCATTGTGTGTTTCCTACTGTTCGGGCTCTTGCGTAGTGTCGGAACCGCGTTCACGGCCCCGCCAAACCTCTCCGGCGTGGAAAGGCTCGTGGTTTCGCCGAAGTATTCAATCATCGATCCACTTCCCATCAGCCATATGCGTCAAGTGCGAAGTGTGCCGGGCGTGGAGGCCGCTGCGCATGCCGATTGGTTTGGCGGCAACTATCTCGATCTCGGGCTCGCCTTCCCCACGATTCCGGTCAAACCTATGGAGTACTTTGATTTGTACTCTGAATACCAGATACCGCAAGCACAACTTGAGGCGTTTGAGAACACCCGTACCGGTGCCGTTGCGAGCCGTGGTACCGCCGAACGCTTCGATTGGCGCATCGGTGATGTGATTCCCATAGTGGCCGACATCTACCCCAAGATGGACGGGTCCTTGCTGTGGGAATTCGAGCTGGTGGGGATCTATGATCGACCCGACCAGACCAGCGGGAACTTTGAGGACTTCTACATTCACTATGACTACTTTGAGGAAGCGAAGCAGCACAGCAAGGGGATGATTGGCTGGATTGCGGTGCGCGTTGAAAACCCGGATGCAGCGGCCGAAGTGGCGAGCGCCATAGATGCGCGCTTTGAGAACTCGCGCGACCCGACTCGTACCATGACCGAGAATGAATACAACGCGCAGTTTGCCCAACAGATCGGCAACATAGGGCTGATGGTGACCATGATCCTTGCCGCCGTGTTCTTTAGCATTCTCTTGCTTGTCAGCAACACCATGTTCCAAGCCTTCCGAGAACGGCTGCGCGATCTCGGCGTCTTGAAGGCGCTTGGTTTCAGCGATGGACAGGTTGCGCGCATGATCATCTACGAGGCGCTGATTCTCACCCTAGGGGGCGGCGTGGTGGGCTTGCTGCTCTGCTATGGGCTGCTCATCATGGTGTCGCCCATCTTGCAAATATATGGAACCTTCACTTTGGACGCATTGAGCTTGGCTCTTGGGCTGGCGACCGCACTCGTCTTGGGTGTTGTCGTGAGCGCCGTCCCAGCCATTCGGGCGCGCTCGGCGCCCGTTGTCGAGGTACTGAGGGCGCGCGCGTGATTGGGCAGATATTCGAAGTCACCCGTTTCAACTTCATGAGCATCAAGGATCGCCTCTATTCCTCATTGGTGATCGTGGTCGGAATAGCGGCGGTCGTCAGCGTACTGGTGTCGATTCTGGCGATGGGCGTGGGTTTCCAAGCGACCTTGGTGGATGCCGCGAGTCCCGACCGCGCCTTGGTGCTGCGCAAGGGTTCGGATGCTGAAATGAGTTCGGGTGTGGATCAGGACGCTGCCGCGGTGGTCACGCAGCTTTCGGGCGTGTTTGGAGTGAGCGCGGAACTTTTCGCGGTCGCCGACGTTCCCAAGCGCGGGTCGGATTCGGTTGCCAATCTTCCCCTGCGCGGGGTCTCTCCGGACGGATTCACCATGCGCCCCGCGATCAAGATCGTCGAGGGACGAATGTTCAGCTGGGGGACGCGCGAAGTGATTGCGGGTGTCAAGGCGGCGTACGAATTTGAAGGTGTCGATCTTGGTAATGAGCTTCCATTGCGGGATATGAGTCTGCCCATTGTGGGCTTCTTTGAGGCGGATGGTGGGGCTTATGAATCGGAGTTGTGGACGGATGTGCGCACCATGCAGGGGGCATTGAGACGTCCCGACTTTTCGGCGTTGCGGGTGCAATATGAACCATCCATGGGCGATTCGCTGAACGAATTGGTGGAGGAGGACAAGCGCCTGCAGCTCGACTTTGTGCCCGAAACGGAGTTCTACGCGGAACAATCCGAAGGCACCAGCGCCATCATCTCCGTATTTGGCTATGTGATTGCCAGCATCATGGCGATCGGCGCGATTTTCGGTGCGCTCAACACCATGTACAGCGCGGTATCGGTTCGCTCGCGCGAGATCGCAACCCTAAGGGCACTCGGATTCGCGGGATTGCCGGTGGTGGTCTCGGTCATGATTGAAGCACTTTTCCTCGCACTCTCGGGTGGTGTCCTTGGCGCGGTCGGTTCCTATCTGGCGTTCAATGGATATACGGCCTCGACGCTCAATCAGGCGTCGTTCAGTCAGGTGGCATTCGATTTCGCGGTGACACCCCAACTCATGAGCCTTGGCATCATTTGGGCGATCATCCTAGGGTTCGTCGGCGGTTTGCTGCCGGCCCTGCAAGCCGTGCGCATGCCGATCGTGAACGTGCTTCGGGCGGAATAGACTGTGCATGATTGATTGGACTGATTCACGGAACAGCATTTCGGCAGGTTGCCTCCACCCCGCTACCCTTGAAACGACACCCAATCTCTGTTGCTTCGAGTTGTCAGGCAACGCTTGACAACTCACCGCTTGTCGGGCAGGCTGTCCGCATGATTGTGAGTATCAGGCACAAGGGACTGAGAGATTACTGGACAAGAGGGCAAACAAGAAGTCTAAACGTGTCTTGGATAAAAAAAGCTACGCCGCATTCTCACGGCCCTTGAGGCTGCAGATAGACCAGAATCAATGAATTACCCGGGTGCTTATTTTCATGCGCTAAAGGCAGATCGGGCGGGTCGATATTCTGTCCGACTGACTAGAAACGTACGAGTAACTTTCGGATGGGTAAAAGAAGGTGCCGTCAACGTAGATATAGAGGATTACCACTAATGACCAAGAAACACCATTCGGTTGCCCCCATGCATCCGGGAGAGTTATTGCGCGAAGACATTTTGCCGACATTATCCATCAGCAAGACGGAGATAGCTCGAAACCTCGGCATTTCTAGGCAAACACTCTATGACATCATCAATGAGAGGCAGCCTGTCACCGCCGAGATGGCAGTTCGTTTCGGCAAGCTTCTCGGAAACGGAGCAGGATTCTGGCTAAACCTACAACGCATGTATGACTTGGAAACTGCTGAGCAATCTGTGGACGTTTCCGACATTCCCACGCTGCGGGTTCGATCAGCCTAATGAATGGAATCGGTTGAATGGACAATTGCCTGATCTTTTGATTGCATAGGGGCAGCGGGTCTGGTGATAGGTAAGGCACGGACAAAAGTTGGACAAATGTGGCGAGACTCTTAGCCCGCATATCGCAAAAGAACGTCAATAAACCCCCGCATCCAATCCAAATGCGAGCGCTGCGCCGAGCGTTTCTGCCTTTTCCAGGTCTTCGTCCGTCAGTTCGCCGCGGGCGATGACCGGCTCTTGCACCTCGTTCATGGGAAAGCCGCGGACTATGCGGCGGACGGCGGTGAGGGCTCCGGTTCCGTCGTTGCCGGCGCTGATGAAGATGCCGTAGGGGGGATTCTTGATCTCGCCTTCAACTTGGTAGAAGGTCCGGTCGAAGAAGTCCTTCAATGCGCCCGACATGTAGCCGAAGTTCTCAGGGGTGCCAAAAATCACCCCATCGGCTTCACGAAGGTCGTCTGCTCCAGCGTCGAATGCCGATTTGAAGCTGACTCCGACCGATTGCACATCCTCGTGCCCGGCACCACGACGCACCGACTCCGCGAGCCGGGCGGTTCGACCGGAACCCGAGTGATACACGATCAGCAGTGTCTTGGTGTGTTGGCCCACAAGTTTCGTGAATCGGCTTTGCTCCATAATAGGCGGGGACACCCACCCATGTCACACCTATGTCGAGTTTGGAACCTGCTCAGGAGACAGCCATCGCCCCGGATACGCGGGGTGGCAACTTCTTCGAGTGCGACCCGGACCTTCAAGCCTTGCTTGAGCTGTACCTAGACGAGGATACGTACCGTCATTTGCGACCGCATCTCTCCCGCTTGGGCGAACTTGCAGCCGGCGAGCTTGACGAATGCGCCTATCTCGCCAATCGGCACCCTCCCGAACTTCATCAGCGGGACCGGCGAGGGCGCGATATTCAGAGCATTTCATTCCATCCCGCCTACCGCAGGTTGGAGGCTGCGGCCTTTGGCGAGTTCGGACTGCACGCAATGACCAATCGTAAAGGTGTGTTGGGGCTTCCCAGAAGGTTCCCGGCAGTCGCGAAGCATGCCTTCACGCTGCTTTTCAATGAGACGGAGTTTGGCCTAGGCTGTCCCATCAATGTGACGGACTCGGCGGCGCACCTGATCGAAGCGTTTGGAGATACGACCATCAAAACGCAATTTTTGCCGAGACTCCTGTCCCAAGACATGAATGAACTCTGGCAGGGCGCGCAGTTCATGACCGAACAGTTTGGCGGAAGCGATGTCGGCCAGATCGAGTCGCGGGCGGAGGCCGATGGCGATGTATTTCGCATCTTTGGGGAAAAGTGGTTCTGCTCGAATGCCGATGCGGATGTGATTCTCATGTTGGCACGGCCTGCCGGCGCGGGAGCGGGTACGCGTGGTCTGGGCCTGTTCGTGGTGCCTCGCGAGATTGCGCCTGGACAGCCAAACGCCTATCGCATTCTGCGGCTCAAGGACAAGCTTGGCACTCGATCAATGGCCAGCGGCGAGATTCGCTTCGAAGGCGCCATTGGCTATCCGCTTGGGTCTCTTGATCAAGGCTTCAAGCAGATGGCCGAGATGATCAACTTGTCGCGCTTATCGAATGGCGTTAAGTCAGCCGCGCTCATGCGAAGGGCGATGCACGATGCCTATTGCGTTGCGCGACACAGGCGGGTCTTCGGAGAGAGACTCATGGACATTCCATTGGCGCGCCGTTCGCTCATGAAGATTCGATTGCCCACAGAGCAGGCGCTGAGCATGAGTTTCTTCACCGCGGATGCGCTTGATAGGGCGCAATCCAATCCCGGCTCCAATCAAGATGCGGCCGTGTTCCGCATCGCTACGCCGGTGTTCAAGTGCCGTGCGACGAGGGATGCGCGCCGGGTCGCCGGCGATGCCATGGAGGTGCGTGGGGGATGCGGCTACATTGAGGAGTGGGTCACGCCTCGCTTGGTTCGGGACGCGCATCTCGGCTCGATTTGGGAGGGGACAGGCAACATTGTCAGCCTAGACGTGATCGACAGGGCCATTGGCAGGTCTGGGGCAGATGCAGCCTTGGAGGCGAGACTCTTGGAATTGCTTGAGCCGGTGGAACAGGCCCTGCCCAAGTTTGCGGGGCGCTTGCGCGATGGGCTTGGTCGAGCTATTGGCACTGCCCGTGAACTCGCCGGTCAAGCGAGTCGAGTTGGAGCGCGTCAGGCCACGACCGGCCTCTATCATGCGACCACGGCTTGTCTCATGGCGAACGAAGGTGTGCGCATGGATGCGCTCAAGGGCGATGCTCGCAGGCTCATCATGGCGCAAATGGTGCTTACACATCGATTGTTCGGCCGAGGCCCGCTTGATCGGGAAAACGATGACCTTGACACGAGGCGCGTCAACTGCCTGTTCGAAGACACGCCTCAGGGGGTCGAAGAGGTTTCGGACTTACTCTAAGAAGCAAAAGCGCGGTTGAGCAGGTCGTGTGCTGAGGTCATGGGAACTTGTGGGACAGCACGCTAGGTCCTAGCTGGAGCCCTTTGGCGGTGAGCGTCTTGGTTGAAGCTCGATATGCAAAGGGTTTGGTCGAATCGAACGCAGTTTTCCCTCCTTGCGATCAAGACTTCCGGCCACCGCGATATAGACCACGACATCCCCACCTAGAGCCAACGCGCCGAGACCCGCTCCGCCTCCAACTACATTCTCCACAAAAATGTAGACGCCGGCGAGTACCATCACGTAAAGTCCACCAAGCGCGTTGCCCGCTTCCGCAGCCACACCAACTGCATCCACCCGAGACCTCAAAGTCGTGATCTCGTCTTCGTGCCCTTGAAGTGACATTTTCACTTGTATATCGTTCTTTCGCGACACCTCTAGCAAGCAAGGTGTGACGCAGGTTTGTCCCGTTGACAACTCTGCCGCGGCTCCCGTCGGCGCGCTCGTGAGTTCAAGCATTTGGGTTGAGTCCCTTAGCAAGCCGGCGCAACCCGTGAGGGCAACAGTGCATAAGCTGATGATGAGAAATTCCCGCATCGCTTTGATACAACCTAGGCAGAATCAATGCATGCACTGTCTAGTCCCGACCACCGCACTGTCAACAGAAAGTGGGAGAGTGACAGAGGCGGTGAAAATTTCGTTTGACATGCATTGTGGCTGGCGGTAGGATGGCTGATCTTTTTGCCCGAACTGCCGAGAATTCGTGTAAGCGGGAGCCGCGCTGCTCAGAGTCGGCTCACTCCCCTTGCCTTCTTGAGAAGTTCCCGTATTGGTGTTGGGCGAATTAATCCGTGAGGGGTGCCTGTGGAAAGCGAAGGAATTCGCATACGCCTAAAAGCTTACGATCACCGCTTGATCGATGCATCAACGCGGGAGATTGTTGATGCTGCGAGGCGCACGGGCGCGCGCATCCGTGGGCCCATTCCGCTGCCTACCAAGATCGAGAAGTACACCATCCTCATCTCCCCGCATGCGAACAAGGATGCCCGTGATCAATATGAGATCCGCACTCACAAGCGCTTGATCGACATTATCGACAGCACCGGCAAGACCGTGGATGCGCTCACCAAGCTTGATCTCGCGGCGGGCGTGGAAGTACAAATTAGCCTCAAGCAAACAGACAAGTAGAGCCAACGAGCACCGAGTGATCGAAGGATTAGTGAGAAAACAGGGGACGAGCAAGGATGATCGGCGCAGTGGGAACCAAGCGTGGCATGACGCGCATATTCGAGGAGGACGGGCGTTCCATACCGGTCACGGTCGTTGAGGTTCTGCCGAACCGAGTCACTCAGGTCAAGACCGCGGAAAGTGACGGCTATAATGCCGTGCAGGTCACCACGGGCGAGAGAAAGCCGCAGCGCGTCAATCGCGCCGCGCAGGGTCACTTCTCCAAGGCCGGCACCCTGCCCGGACGCGGGCTCTGGGAGTTTCGCGCAGACGATGGGGAGCTTGAAGGCCTCTCTCCGGGCGATGAATGGGGTGTTGAGCGATTCGAACTAGGTCAGCGTGTGAAGGTGACCGGTGTCTCCAAGGGCAAGGGATTTGCCGGAACAATCAAACGCTGGAACTTTAAGAGCCAGGATGCGACGCATGGCAACTCGCTCGCGCACCGTGCCGCCGGGTCCATTGGCCAGTGCCAAACGCCAGGTCGCGTGTTCAAGGGCAAGAAGATGGCCGGACACATGGGAAATGCCCGAGTCACGGTCAAGAACCTGACGATTGTGCGGATAGACCAAGAAAACAACTTGCTCATGATCCGTGGCGCGGTGCCTGGCGCAAATTCAGGCGATGTCGTTGTCTGTGGTCAGTAGTCGTTCTTCATCATGAAATTGCCAGTCACATCGGTGAACAACTCGACCGCACCGACCTTGATCGAGGTGAGTGACTCGGCGTTCGGGCGCGGGTATCACGAGAGCTTGGTGCACCAAGTCGTCGTTGCCTATATGGCCGGTGCGCGTCAAGGCAGTGTGTCGCAAAAGAGTCGATCGACCGCGCGCGGCGGTGGCCGCAAGCCATGGCGGCAAAAGCGCCTGGGGCGGGCAAGGGCGGGCACCATTCGCAGTCCTATCTGGCGAGGCGGGGGTGTGACCTTCGCTGCTTCACCGCGCGACTACTCGCAAAAGGTGAATCGCAAGATGTACCGGGGTGCTATGCGCTCGATACTCTCTGAATTGGGTCGTGCTGGTCGCCTTAAAGTTGTCGACGACATCGCGCCCCAAGCTCCGAGGACCCGCGAACTCGTTGCGCTTTTGGCTGCGCTCGAAGATGTTCAAGATGCGCTCATCGTGCATCACGGGCCGAGCTCAAACCTCCTCCTTTCAGCGCGAAACATACCGGGCGTGGAGGTGTGCGAAGTCGGCCAGATCAATCCCTATGCGCTGCTTGCGCACGGGTCGGTGGTAATGACCGAGGCCGCGGTACGTCAGGTTGAGGAGATGCTGGCATGAGCATGTCCCGAGATGAACGACTTTTTGAGGTGCTTCGCTCGCCGCATATCACCGAGAAGGCGACGCGAATTGCGGACAAAGACCGTCAGTATGTCTTTCGAGTCGCCAAGGATGCGACCAAGAAAGAAATCGCTCGTGCCGTGCAGGAGCTCTTCAAAGTTGAGGTGGTTAGGGTCACGACGCTCAACGTCAAAGGCAAGCTCAAGGGCGGTTTCGGTCGCCGCAAGCCCTATCGCCGAGCCTCTTGGAAAAAGGCCTACGTGGAAATCGCCGAAGGTCAGGATATCGACTTCCTGTCGGTGGGTTGAGGGGAGCCGTAGGAGCCTAAGCCAGTCATGCCAATTGTCAGATCCAAACCCACATCTCCCGGGCGTAGATTCAAGTCGCGTGTTGTCACCTCTGGGTTGCACAAGGGAGGGCCGCTCAAGGGACTGACGCAATCGGCGCATCGCACGGGTGCGCGCAACAATCAGGGTAGGATCACTACCCGCCACCGAGGCGGGGGGCACAAGCGGCGCTATCGGAGCATCGATTGGAAACGCAACAAGGATGGCGTGCATGCGACCGTGGCGCGCATCGAGTACGACCCCAATCGAACGGCGCACATCGCGCTCCTCAAGTACAGCGACGGCGAATACAGATACATCGTGGCACCTCGCGGGGTCGCTGCTGGCGATGAAATTCAATCTGGGTCCCAAGCACCAATTCGCCCCGGCAATGCGCTGCCCTTGAAGAACATTCCGGTCGGTAGCACGGTGCACTGTATTGAGCTCAAGCCCGGTAAGGGGGCGCAGATCGCCCGCAGTGCCGGCGCTTCGGCGCAGGTTATGGCGCGGGAGGGCGAAATGGTGACGCTTCGTTTGCGCTCGACGGAAATGCGTCGCGTACTTGCATCCTGCAGAGCAACGGTTGGCGAGGTTGGGAATGCCGAGCATAACCTCATATCCCTTGGCAAGGCAGGCGCTTCGCGCTGGCGTGGACGGCGACCAACGGTTCGCGGTGTCGCTATGAACCCAGTGGACCATCCGCATGGTGGTGGTGAGGGCAAGACATCGGGCGGACGCCATCCGGTGTCGCCGACTGGCCAACCCACCAAGGGCTTTCGTACCCGCAAGAATAAGCGCTCGGACAAGATGATTGTTCGTCGCAGATACCGTCGCAAGTAGTGGCTTTCCAACCAAACACGAATCGAAGAAACACAAGTCGAAGAAAATGCCCCGTTCCCTACGAAAAGGACCGTTTGTTGATCATCATCTCATGGCCAAAGTGCAAAAGGCTGTTGAGGAGAGGAGCAAACGACCCATCAAAACTTGGTCGCGACGCTCCATGATCGTGCCCGATATGGTTGGTTTAACCATCTCAGTGCATAACGGTCGCGCCCACGTACCGCTGTTCATTACTGAAGAGATGGTCGGGCACAAGCTCGGCGAATTTGCCATCACGCGCACCTTTCGTGGACACGCGGCAGATCGCAAGGCGAGGCGTTAGTGGATATTCGCATGGGAACCTACAGCGCACATGCCAACCGGCAACGTATTTCTCCGACCAAGGTGCGGCCGCTCGCGAATCTCGTGCGCGGCCGACCTGTTGAGGAAGCGCTGAATACCTTGCAGTTCAGCCCGCAGGCGGGTGCAAAGATTCTGTTGCGCCTATTGGAGTCGGCGATTGCCAACGCCGAACATAACTTTGGCGCGGACCTGGACGAGTTGATAGTGGGCGAGGTCTGCGTGAACGAAGGTCTGCGCCTGAAGCGAGTGCGCCCGCGCGCCCGCGGCCGCGCGAACCGCATTATCAAGCGCGGCAGCCACATATCAATGGCCTTGACGGAAGCAGAAAGGCGCTAAGCCGAAGGGATCACACATGGGACAGAAAGTACATCCAATCGGCATGCGACTCGGAATCGTCAAGGACCACACGTCCGTCTGGTACGCGGACAAGTCTCGCTATGCGGAATATCTCTTGTCGGATATCGAGGTGCGGGAGTTCTTGCAGAAGCACGAGCGGCTCGCGGAAGCCTCGGTGAGCCGCATTGACATTGAACGCACCAAGGATTCGGCGCGCATCACCATTCACACCGCACGGCCCGGCATAGTGATCGGAAAGAAGGGGGAGGATGTCGAACGCCTGCGTGAAGAATTGATCGCGCTGATGGGCCTGCAAGTGACCATCAGTATTCGCGAAATCAGGAAGCCGGAAATCGATGCGCAGCTCGTGGCGCAGAGCATTGCCCAACAGCTTGAGCGCCGTGCGCAGTTTCGCCGCGTGATGCGCCGAGCGGTTCGAAACGCCATGCGTCTCGGTGCGGAAGGGATCAAGGTGCGTGTGGCCGGACGATTGGGCGGTGTCGATATCGCGCGTGCCGAGGTGTACCACGAAGGGCGCGTACCCTTGCACACGCTTCGTGCGGACATTGACTACGCATCGCTGCAAGCGCACACCAACACGGGCGTGCTTGGCATCAAGGTGTGGATCTTCAAGGGCGAGGTCATTGGAGACGACGCCTCGGAAGCGGCTGCGGGAAACTAGGCGCGAAGCCCCACATCTAAGTAAGAACGTACTAAAGCAAGTAAGAAAACCACCATGCTGCAACCAAAGCGAACCAAGTATCGAAAGCAACAGACCGGTCGCAACCGTGGTCTCGCGCAGCGTGGAAACCGTGTCAGCTTTGGGGAGTATGGGCTCCGGTCAACCTCGCGCGGGCGCCTGACGGCGCGTCAAATCGAGGCCGGCCGTCGCGCGATGACGCGTCGCATTCGACGTGGCGGCAAGGTGTGGATTCGTGTATTTCCAGACAAACCCGTGACCAAGAAGCCCCTAGAGGTTCGACAGGGCAAGGGCAAGGGAAGCGTTGAGTATTGGGTCGCGCAGATACAGCCGGGCCGCATGCTCTATGAAATGGAAGGCGTGGCCGAGGAAGTAGCGCGCGAAGCCTTCGCTTTGGCGGCCAGCAAACTGCCGGTACGAACGGCTTTTGCAAGACGCGGCGTGATGTGAGTGAGGGCGAGAAAGTGAAGGCGTCTGAATATCGATCCATGTCCGCGCAGGAACTTGAGCAAGAATTGCTGAAACTGCGCCGAACAGGCTTCAGTCTGCGCATGCAAAAGGCCAGCGATCAATTGGGTCAGCCACATCTCTTGCAGGAGACGCGTCGCGACATCGCACGCGTTAAGACCCTGCTCGGCGAAAAAGAACACGCTTAAGCGCTTATCGGACATTATCGGGAGATCTCGCGACGTGGAACAACAGGACAAGACAGGACGCCACAACACCTTGACCGGTCGTGTGATCAGTGATGCGCGGGACAAGTCGATCGGTGTGCTCGTCGAGCGTCGCGTGAAGCACCCGGTGTACGGAAAGTACATGCGTCGCTCTTCAAAGCTGCACGCGCATGACGAGGACAATCAGGCGAAACTCGGTGACTTGGTGCGTGTGCGCCAGTCGCGACCCATTTCCAAGACCAAATCTTGGGTCCTCGACGCGGTCGTCGAATCAGGCCAAGGCTAGTTCGAGGCACTCGATCATGATTCAGACTGAAACCATGCTGGAAATCGCCGACAACAGCGGTGCTCGGCGCGTGCAGTGCATCAAAGTGCTTGGCGGTTCGCGAAGACGCTACGCCAATATTGGAGATGTCATCAAAGTGGCGGTCAAGGAGGCCGTGCCGCGCGGGCGGGTGTCGAAGGGAGATGTCGTCAATGCCGTCGTGGTGCGCTCAGGGCAGGGCGTGCGTAGACCAGATGGATCGCGAATTCGATTTGATGAGAATGCGGCGGTCTTGCTGAACGCGCAGTTTCAACCCATCGGTACGCGTATTTTCGGACCGGTTACGCGCGAGCTTCGCAGCGAACGATTCATGCGCATCGTGTCCTTGGCCCCGGAAGTCATCTAGTAGGAATCAAGGCTGTGAAGAAGCTCAGAGTGGAGGATGAGGTGGTGGTCATTGCGGGCCGCGACAAGGGTCGCACCGGACGCATTACTGCGTTTCAGAAGGGCGAACGTGCCTTGGTCTCAGGCGTGAACATGATGACCAAGCATGTGCGTCCAGACCCCCAAGCCATGGTCGAGGGCGGGCGAGTGAGCCGGGAAGCGCCCATTCATCTGTCGAATCTTGCGCTTTGGAATCCGGATCGAGGCGATTCTGGAGGTGGTGACCGGGTCGGCATTCGTATCGAGGACGGGCGCAAAGTACGTTACTTCAAGTCAACAGGCACCTCGGTGCCGGAAAGCGAATAGGGCGAAGGGCAAGCATGGCAGGCACGAAAGGAATGCGCGAAAGGTACTTCTCCGAAGTGCGGCCGAAACTCGCCAAAGAGCTGGGTTGTACAAACCTCATGGCTGTGCCGCGCATCGACAAGGTCACGGTGAACATGGGCGTAGTCAAGCCGACAGGGCAACCGGGAGCCGGGCTGGGCCAAGGCCGTGACCGTCGCGCATCGGGAGGGGAAGATAGAAACGTGTTGGATAACGCTGTTCGCGACCTCCGCCTGATTACCGGCCAACAGCCGACCATCACCCGCGCAAGGAAATCAGAGGCTGGCTTCAAGATCCGCGAAGGCATGCCGCTTGGCTGCAAAGTGACGCTTCGTCGAACGCGCATGTACGACTTCCTCGACCGCTTGGTTGGGATTGCCATCCCGCGGGTGCGTGACTTTCGAGGCCTGAATCCGCGCTCCATGGACGGTCAAGGAAACTTTTCGATGGGCATGTCGGAGCAGATCGTATTTCCAGAAATCGACTACGACAAAATCGATCGGGTTCGTGGGCTTGATATCACGATCACGACCACGGCCAGAAGCGACGAAGATGGGCTTGCCTTGCTCAAGGCACTGAAATTCCCAATTCGCTAGGTTGCGATAGAGAACAGACAAGAGAAGTAGAAATATGGCGAAGAAATCAATGATTGCACGCGAACGCAAGCGCGAGCGGACCGTCGCCAAGTATTTTGACAGGCGCGCGAAACTCAAAGCCATCATCGCTGACCGTTCCAAGTCGCTTGAAGAGGTGATGGAAGCACAGCTCGCGCTGCAAAAGCTGCCGAGAAACTCGAGTCCGGTAAGGTTGCGCACGCGTTGCGGACAGACCGGTCGTCCGCGCGGCGTCTATCGGCGTTTTGGTCTCGGACGCAACAAGCTTCGCGAAGCGGCCATGCGCGGCGATGTGCCGGGCTTGGTGAAGTCGAGCTGGTAGGCGGGAGTCATTTATGAGTATGCAAGACCCCATCTCCGATTACTTGACGCGCATACGAAATGCGCAAAGTGCCGGGCACAGTCATGTGTCCATGCCTTCTTCAGGCATGAAGCTAGCCTTGACCAAGGTGCTGAAGGAAGAGGGATATGTCGGAGAATATCGTGTCAGCGAGGACATCAAGCCTGAGTTGACCATTGAACTGCGTTACCATCAGGGTCGGCCGGTGATTGAAGAACTCAAGCGCCAGAGCCGTCCCGGCCTGCGCATCTATCGTTCGCGCGACAAGTTGCCCTTCGTGCGTAGCGGCCTCGGCGTGGCGCTCATCAGTACCTCCAAGGGAATCATGACCGACTTCAACGCGCGCCGTTTAGGCGTTGGCGGCGAAGTCGTGTGCACGGTGTTTTAGGCGCGATTGGTATTCAAAAGGGAGTAGCTCGCCATGTCTCGAATTGCCAAAATGCCGATCAAGATTCCGCAGGGAGTGTCAGTTGAGCTCGCGGACGACGAAGTCTTGGTGAAAGGACCAGGTGGTGAGTTGCGTCAGACCGCTTCGAACTTGGTGAAGGTACAACTTGACGAATCCGAAGCTCGTGTGATGCCCGCAAATGAAGGTCGCAGTGCGAAGGCGCTCGCAGGCACAACCCGTTCGCTCTTAAGCGGCATGATGATCGGTGTGAGTGAAGGCTTCAAGAAGGAATTGGAGCTTCAAGGGGTCGGCTACAGGGCGACGAAGCAAGGTTCTCGGCTAGTCATGCAACTTGGCTTTTCCCATCCCATTGAGTATGAACCGCCTGCGGGCATCTCCATTGAGACGCCAAGCGCGACCTCCATACTCGTGAAGGGTGCCGATAAGCAGCGTGTGGGTCAGGTGGCGGCGGAACTGCGTGCGTATCGGCCGCCCGAACCTTACAAGGGCAAGGGTGTTCGCTATCTGGGCGAGCAGGTGCGACGCAAGGAAGGCAAGAAGAAGTAAGGGGTAGTTAGAATGACGGGCGTACAGAAAGCATTGAAATATAGGCCGACCGACTCCAAAAGTCGGCGATTGCGACGTGCGCGGCGCGTGCGATACCGCATGCGCGAAATGCGTGTGATGCGTCTGACGGTGCACCGCACGCCGCGACACACCTATGCGCAAGTCATTAGCGGCGATGGTGCGCAGGTACTTGCGGCGGCATCCACATTGGAAAAGACACTCGGCGACGGTCCGCGAGGAAACGTGGAGGCGGCGAAGAGAGTGGGCACCTTGATTGCCGAGCGCGCGCTCGAAAAGTCGATTTCGCGGGTAGCGTTTGATCGCTCTGGGTTTCGGTATCACGGTCGCGTGAAGGCGCTTGCGGATGCCGCCCGAGAAGCTGGGCTTGAATTTTAGAGGGCATTGATCGCATGGCGTACGCGGAAGAAATCGTAGAAGAGGGTTTGGTCGAGAAACTCGTCCAAGTGAATCGGGTGGCGAAGGTGATCAAAGGTGGGCGAATATTCGGATTCACCGCCTTGACCGTCGTTGGCGACGGCAAGGGAACCGTGGGCTTTGGGAGAGGGAAGGCGCGCGAAGTGCCCATCGCCATCGGCAAGGCGATGGAAAACGCCCGGCGCAATCTCCATCCGGTGGAATTGAACGGGGATACTTTGTGGTATGCCGTCAAAGAGCGCCACGGCGCTTCCAAGATATACATGCAGCCGGCTTCTCCCGGTACGGGGATTATTGCTGGCGGTGCCATGCGTGCGGTGCTTGAGGCTGCCGGCGTGCGTAATGTGCTCGCCAAGTGCTATGGGTCCACCACACCTGTGAATGTTGTGCGTGCCACCATCAAGGCACTTTTGAAGATGCGCTCCCCGCAGCAGGTTGCGGAAAAGCGTGGCAAGCCGCTCGCGAAGAACGGTCATGCGGCAAGCACGAAGGCTGACGCGGAGGCTGAGGAAGCGCAAGAGGCCGAGGCAATTGAAGAATCACCTGCGGAATCTACCGACTCGTCTGAGAAGCGCAAATAGTCGGGCGGATTTGCAAGAGAGCGAAGGAATTCAGAGAGATCATGGCTACAAACAGGTCAAGAGCCACCAAGGATCAGTCCGCCCGGGAATTGCGCATTCGCTTGCGCAAGAGCACCAACCGGCGCTTGGCGAAGCATCGCGCCTGCGTGGCCGGATTGGGGTTGCGGCGGATCGGTGATGAAGTGTGTTTGCCTGACCGTGCCGAGATTCGTGGCATGGTGAACCGCGTCCGCTATTTGCTTGAAGTGGAGGAAATCGCGCACAAGCCACCTAAGGCAACTGCTTCGAAGCCAAAGGGGAAAGCGCAGGCGCAGCCGGAGGCCAAGCCAAGGGCCAAGCCAAAAGCGAAGCCGAAAGCGGAGGCCAAACCGAAAGCGAAAGCGGCGCCAAAGACGAAGGCAGAAGCGAAGGCAAAGCCTAAGACGAAGACTAAAACAGAAGCGAAGGCAAAGCCTAAGGCGAAAGCGGAGGCCAACTAGTATGCGATTGAACGATCTTGAACCTGCGCCCGGCAGCAATTCAAACCGGAAAAGAGTCGGTCGCGGTGCCGGTTCCGGTAGCGGCAAGACGGCGGGGCGCGGCACCAAAGGCCAAAATGCGCGTTCCGGTGGCGGTGTGAGGCCGGGATTTGAAGGTGGTCAGTTGCCCATTCAAGCTCGGCTGCCCAAGTTTGGCTTTCGCTCGCGCAAAGCCCTTCGCACCGCCGAGGTGCGCTTGGGAGAACTCAACAAGCTTGAGGGTGATGTGGTGAGCTTGCAAAGCTTGCGCCAAGCTGGCTTGATTTCGTCCGCTGTTTCCAGGGTGCGCATCATGAAATCGGGTGAGTTGACGCGCGCCCTCAAGGTGGAAGATGAGTCGGTGCACCTGACCAAGGGCGCGTGCGCCGCACTGGAGGCGCTCGACGCGGCTGCGAGCCAAATAGATTCGAACGAGGCCCAGTCAAAAGAAGGTCGGTCGAGCGACTAACACGATCTGGTCGACGGGCGAGCCTAGCGAGGAACAGGAAGGAATACCAAGAAAATGGTGGCGGCGGCACAGTCAATGGCGAGATCAGCGGGCGGATCCATGGCGGATCTTCGCCGTCGCCTGCTGTTTGTGTTTATTGCCTTGCTAGTCTATCGAATTGGCACGCATATTCCCGTGCCGGGGATCGACCCGGTGCGGCTCCAGCAACTCTTTGATGCCCAGCAGGGCGGCATTCTCGACCTCTTCAACATGTTTTCCGGAGGCGCCTTGGAGCGGATGAGCATACTGGCGCTCGGCGTGGTGCCCTACATCACTTCAAGCATCATCATGAACCTGCTCTCGATGATGGATCCGAGACTACAGCAACTGCGCAAGGAAGGCGAAGCCGGGCGACGTAAGATTTCGCAGTACACCCGATACGGGACAGTGCTCTTGTCCCTTGTTCAAGGGTCCGCGCTGTCCGTCACGCTTGCTAGCGGAGGACTGAGCTACTTCTCCGGATTCGGCTTCTTCTTTGTGTCGACCCTGACTTTGGTCACGGGTGCCATGTTCATGATGTGGCTCGGCGAACAGATTACCGAGCGAGGTGTCGGCAACGGTATATCGCTTTTGATCTTTTCCGGCATCGTGTCTGGTTTTCCGGCGGTGTTGGGGCAGAGCTTCGAAGCCTCGCGGCAGGGGGATATCAATATCATCGCTCTGCTCGCCATTGGCATGTTCGCCATTGTCGTCGTTGGCTTCGTGGTGTTCATCGAGCGCGGACAGCGACGCATCACGGTGAACTACGCACGTCGTCAGCAGGGACGAAGAATGGTGCAGGGACAGACCAGCCACCTGCCGCTTAAGGTCAATATGGCGGGTGTCATCCCGGCGATCTTTGCGTCGAGTCTGTTGCTTGCGCCCGCTTCCATCGCGACTTGGTTCGGGCAGTCTCCAGGATTCGAGTGGCTGCAGCAGATTGCCTTGGTGCTCTCTCCGGGCCAGCCCGCCTACATACTCATGTTCGCAGCGGGTATCATATTCTTTAGCTTCTTCTATACCGCGATTGTTTTCGACCCGAAAGATGTTGCGGACAATTTGAAGCGTCAGGGTGCCTATGTGCCGGGAATCCGGCCTGGTGCGCAGACCGCGAACTACATAGACGATGTCATCACGCGATTGACCACTTTTGGCGCACTCTACGTGACCCTCGTGTGCCTGCTGCCCGAGTTCATGATCGTGTTTTTTAACGTCCCCTTCCAGCTCGGAGGTACGGCATTGTTGATTGTGGTGGTGGTGGCCATGGACTTCATGGCGCAGGTGCAGGCGCACCTGATGTCCGGGCAGTACGCCAAGCTCATGGAGCAGGCTAACTTGAAGAATTATGGAAGGGCGCGTCTGAGAAGATAACGCATCGATCAACTGGAAGGTAAAGATGAAGGTAAGAGCATCAGTCAAGAAAATATGCCGCGATTGCAAAATCGTTCGTAGAAACGGGGTCGTGCGGGTGATCTGCAAGACCGAGCCGCGTCACAAGCAGCGTCAGGGTTAGGGGCTTTGTGACATGGCGCGAATTGCAGGTATCAACCTTCCCGACGGCAAGCATGTGGTCATCTCGCTGACTCACCTCTATGGCATAGGATTGAGCCGCGCACGCAATATTTGCGCGGTGACGGGCGTGGCACCGAATATCAAGCTCGGCAGCCTGAGTGAAGAGCAACTCGACATCCTGCGGGCCGAAGTCGACAAGTACAACACCGAAGGAGACCTGCGTCGCGAGGTGAATATGAACATCAAGCGGCTGATGGACCTTGGCAGCTTTCGCGGCATTCGACATAGGCGCGGATTGCCTGTTCGAGGCCAGCGCACGAGCACCAACGCGCGTACCCGTAAGGGGCGCAGGCGGCCCGTACGTTAAGGCAAGTATTTTCTATCAGCATGTCCAACAGAAATCAATTGAGAGAGCCCTATGGCACGAACACCTAGGAAAAAAACGAAACGCATCGTGAGCGACGGCCTTGCGCACGTGCATGCGTCCTTCAACAATACCATCATCACCATCACCGACCGTCAGGGGAATGTGCTCGCTTGGGCGACTGCTGGTTCGGCCGGATTCAAGGGGTCGCGCAAGAGCACCCCATTCGCCGCTCAGGTGGCGGCGGAGCAAGTGGTCGGGCGGGTTGCAGATTTCGGGCTCGAAAGTGTCAGCGTGTTCGTCAAGGGGCCGGGACCGGGAAGAGAGTCGGCGGTGCGTGCACTGAATGCCGGCGGATTGCGCATCACCAACATCACCGACGTGACGCCGATTCCACATAACGGGTGCCGACCGCCGAAGCGCAGGCGTCCTTAGGTCGAACAGACGAATCACATCAGGCAACTTGAGAAGACTTCAGATGGCTCGCTATTTAGGACCCAAATGCAAACTCTCGCGGCGCGAGGGTACAGATCTCTACTTGAAGAGTGGAATACGCTCGCACCAATCCAAGTGCGATGCCAAAGGCATCGACAAGGGCCCGACGGGGCGCGCGGAGCGTCCACCGGGAATGCATGGATTGCGCCGCGGCCGACAATCGGATTACGCGATTCAGTTGCGTGAAAAGCAAAAGGTTCGACGTCTTTATGGGGTGCTTGAGCGCCAGTTTCGCAATTATTACAAGCGGGCAGAGCGGCGCAAAGGGGCGACCGGTGAGAATCTGCTTCGATTTCTTGAGAGTCGCCTCGATAATGTGACCTATCGCATGGGCTTCGGTTCAACTCGGGCGGAATCGCGTCAATTAGTTTCGCACAAGGGTATTCAAGTGAATGGGCAAGTCGTCAACATCCCTTCGTTCATGGTGTCGCCAAAAGATGAGATTGAAGTCGCACCTGCCGCCAAGAAGCAATTGCGTGTTCAAGCGGCGCTTGAACTTGCGAGCGGACGCGCGCCGGTCGAGTGGGTTGATGTGGATCTCGATGGCTTGAAGGGCATCTATCAGCGACATCCCGACCGCACCGAGCTACCGACCGAGATCAATGAGAATCTCATCGTCGAGCTGTATTCGAAATAACTGGATCTATTGTCAATTTTTAGACATCCACTCGCGGATGAATCACCGCGAACACAGGAGGCATCTACATGTCAACAACATATGAAGAGTTTCTGCGGCCAGCGGTGACCGTGCAGGAACAAGGCCCGGACCGTGCGCGTATCACGCTCGAGCCCCTCGAACGGGGGTTCGGTCATACGCTTGGCAACGCCCTGCGTAGGGTGCTTCTATCCTCGATCCCCGGCGCGGCGATCACAGAAGTCGTCATTGACAACGTTCAACACGAGTATAGCGCTATCCCTGATGTTCGGGAGGATGTGATCGATATCTTGCTCAACCTCAAGGGGGTCGCGATTAAGATGTTCGGCGCGGAGGAGGAAATCATTACGCTTGAGGCCAAGGGCCCCACTGAGATCTCGGCTGGCGATTTCAAACTCACGCAACAGGTGGAGATTGCCAACCCGGATCATCACATCTGCACCCTCAACAAGAACGGCAAAATTCGCATTGAGGCGAAAGTGACGCGCGGAAGGGGGTATGTGCCCGCGGATGATCGCGAAGAGGCGGAAGGCCAAGAGGTGCGGGAATCCAATCCAATCGGCTTTTTGCGGCTTGATGCGAGTTACAGCCCCATGCGTCGTGTCGCCTATAGCGTGGAGAGTACGCGTGTGGAACAACGCACGGATCTCGATAAACTGATTCTCGACATCGAGACGAATGGCGCAATGGATCCGGAGGATGCCGTGGGCTTGGCGGCATCCACCTTGCGAGACCAGCTTTCGATCTTTGTCGATCTCGACGATGAGGTTGCGAAACTCGCCGGTACGGCCACCGCTTCGCAGAGTTTCGATCCGATTTTGTCGCGTCCGGTGGATGATCTCGAACTCACGGTGCGTTCCGCCAATTGTTTGAAGGCCGAGCATATTCGCTTCATCGGCGACCTCATTCAGAAGACCGAGCATGAGCTCTTGAAGACGCCCAATCTCGGCAGGAAGTCTCTTGACGAGATCCAGTCACAGCTTGAGAGTCGTGGCCTGCAACTCGGTACCGAACTGGTTGGCTGGGATTCGCCCACGACCAAGTGATCATTGGCCGGGTGACTGAGGACAGTCGAAAATAATCAAGGAATACTCGCCATGCGACACCGTAAAAGTGGAAAGCATCTTGGACGCACCAGCGCGCATCGCAAGGCGCTGATGCGCAATTTGTCGATTGCACTGTTTGAACATGAGATGATCAAAACCACCTTGGCCAAGGCGAAGGAGTTGCGAAGGGTTGCCGAACCCTTGATTACACTTGCCAAGGAAGACACGCTCGCCAACCGGCGCATTGCCTTTCATCGACTCAGAAACAAGGCGGCGGTCGGGAAACTGTTTAGCGACCTCGGTCCAAGGTTTAAGGGTCGCCCAGGCGGCTACGCCCGGGTCCTCAAGATGGGCTATCGCGCTGGCGACAGCGCCCCCATGGCGCTCGTTGAACTAGTTGACCGGGAGACGCCGCAGAAAACAACCGCGGAAGCAGATTCCAGCACACCCGAATCTCAGGCAACAAGCCTCGTGGCCGAAATAGAAGAAGCCCCGGCGGAGACGCAAGAAGAAGAACAGGCGCAGAAAAGCGAGTAACTCCCTGTTCGGCATCGAGTCAAATTCTGCCGTCGGCGGTGTTTCACTCCACCCCAAGGGGGGCATGAAGGCTTTCTTCCTGTAGTGCTTTGCCTTTCGGCTCGGTGCGAGGCTGATTCAACACTGTAGCCAAATAACGACCCGTATGCGAAGATTTGACCGAGACGATTGTCTCGGGTGGGCCTTCCGCGATCAACCGTCCTCCGCCAGCTCCTCCTTCGGGTCCCAAGTCAATGACCCAGTCCGCAGTCTTGATCACATCGAGATTGTGTTCGATCACCACCACCGTATTGCCTTGGTCTCTGAGCCTGTGTAGCACCCGGAGCAGCGCTGAGATATCTTCGAAATGCAAACCTGTGGTCGGCTCGTCAAGCACATATAGACAACTTCCCGTGCCTCGCTTGGAAAGCTCGCGGGAGAGCTTGATGCGTTGCGCTTCCCCGCCCGAAAGGGTGGTTGCGCTTTGCCCAAGGTGTATGTACGAGAGTCCGACATCCATCAAGGTCTGCAGGCGGCGCGCGATGGCCGGCACTGCGGAGAAGAACTCGAGGGATTCCTCAACGGTCATTTCCAAAACCTCGTAAATGTTCTTGCCTTTGTAGGTGACGCTCAAGGTTTCACGGTTGTACCGCTTGCCGTCACACGCTTCACATTTGACGTAGAGGTCTGGAAGGAAGTGCATTTCCACCTTGATGAGTCCGTCACCTTGGCATGCTTCACAGCGGCCTCCGCGCACATTGAAGCTAAAGCGTCCGGGCTTATAGCCTCTTGAGCGAGCTTCTTTCGTTTGTGCGAAGAGTTCACGAATGGGCGTGAATAGGTTGGTGTAGGTGGCGGGATTGGACCTCGGTGTCCTGCCAATCGGGCTCTGATTGACTTCAATGAACTTATCGAGGGCACCCAATCCCTCCACTCCATCAAAGGGCGCCGGTGGAGGAATCGTCCTGTTGCCGAGCGACCGGGCCAGTGCCGGAACGAGGGTCTGATTCACCAGGGTCGATTTTCCAGAACCTGAAACTCCGGTCACACAGGTCATGAGACCAAGTGGAACCGACACGGTGATTGCCTTCAAGTTATTTCCGCGCGCTCCGAGTATGCGAATGTGCTTGCCTTTTACAGTCTGCACACGCTGATTGGGCACGGGGATATGTCGCCGACCGGAAAGATAGTCACCGGTAATTGATTCGCGGCAAGAAATGACTTCTTCCGGATGGCCGCTCACCACCACTTGTCCGCCATGAACGCCCGCGCCGGGGCCCATATCGACCACGTGGTCCGCCGAGCGAATGGCTTCTTCGTCGTGCTCCACCACCAGTACAGTATTGCCGAGATCTCTGAGGCGGGTGAGGGTGGAAAGCAGGCGTTGATTGTCTCGTTGGTGCAGGCCGATGGAGGGTTCATCGAGTATGTACATCACCCCAACGAGGCCCGCTCCGATCTGACTTGCGAGTCGTATTCGCTGGGCTTCGCCTCCGGAGAGACTCTCGGCACTACGATCAAGGGTAAGGTAGTTGAGGCCCACGTTGACCAGAAACCTCAGGCGCTCTCTGATCTCTTTCAGGATGCGCTCGGCAATTTCACCGCGCGCGCCTTTGAGCTGTAAACGCTCAAGCAGATCAAGCGCCGTCTCCACGGACTCCGAGGTAATATCAGGTAGGCTCCGGTTTTCAATGACCACGTTGCGGGCTGATTGATTGAGCCGGGTGCCGGAGCAACTTGGACAGGCTTTGGTGGAGAAGTAACTCTTCAGCGACTCCCGGACAGCCTCTGACTCGGTATCGCGATAACGACGCTCAAGTAGTCCCACGACGCCGAGAAACACCCGTCTGCGTCGAAATCGCGTACCCTGATCACTCATATATTCGAAGGTGATGCGCTCTCGCGGCTTGCCGAACAATATGGCTTCCCTGTGTTTCTCGGGAAGCGATTCCCACGGTTGTTCCATATCGATCCCATAGTGCTTGGACACCGACTTCAACAGGTGGTAATACCACTTGTTGCGTTTATCCCAGCCGCGTACCACGCCTTCATCAATGGACAGGCTTGGGTCGGTGATGATGAGTTCGGGATCGACGAACTGGCGCATACCCAAGCCGTCGCAGTCGGCACAGGCACCGGCGGGATTGTTGAAGGAAAATAGCCTGGGTTCGAGTTCCGGCAAGCTGAAGCCGCAATGCGGGCAGGCATACAAATTCGATAGGAGCATCGCTTCTCGATCAGTGCTTTCGTCCATGAACGCGACCCGCGCGGTGCCTCCAGACAAAGCCAAGGTGGTTTCAAAAGATTCGGCGAGGCGCTGGGCCGCAGTCTTGTTGACGCGCAGCCGGTCTACCACCACATCAATGCTGTGCTTCTTATTTTTGTCGAGGGCAGGGGCATCGGAGAGGTCCACGACGATGCCGTTGATGCGGGCGCGTATGAAGCCCTTGCTTAAGAGTTCTTGGAACAGGTGCAAATGCTCGCCCTTTCGATCATTCACGACGGGTGCCAGCACCATGATGGCTTCGCCATCGGGCAAGGCGAGCGTGGCATCGACCATCTGTGAGACCGTTTGCGCCTTCAAGACGACCTTGTGTTCGGGACAGCGCGGGAGTCCCACGCGGGCGTATAGCAGGCGAAGGTAGTCGTAGATCTCCGTCACTGTGCCGACCGTCGACCTAGGGTTATGGGAGGTCGATTTTTGTTCGATGGAAATTGCCGGTGAGAGCCCTTCAATATGATCAACTTCCGGCTTGTCCATCACCGAAAGGAACTGCCGAGCATAGGCGGAGAGCGACTCGACATAGCGGCGCTGGCCTTCGGCGTAGAGGGTATCGAAGGCAAGCGACGACTTGCCGGACCCCGAGAGGCCGGTGATGACAATCAGTTGATCTCGCGGCAAGTCGAGATTGACGTTTTGCAGGTTATGCGTACGAGCGCCGCGGACGGAAATGTGTTTCAAGACGTGTGGCGGGCTTTCTGGCAAAACCGATAACGATATGACGATGAGCTATGGTTTGTCAAAAGCTCGTTTGTCTCCTAACTGCTCTACGAGCACTGACCATCGAATTGGTGCCGAAGAGAGGACTCGAACCTCCACGGGCACGTGCCCACTACCCCCTCAAGATAGCGTGTCTACCAATTCCACCACTTCGGCATTGGGCACAGATATGTTGACCTGCGCCTTGGGGAAAGCCTATTAAATCATACATTCGTTTGCTAAAGAATCTGCTCAGGGAGACCTACTGGTGAACATCGCGAACATGCTTCCAAACATGGCAATCTTGGCGCCGATCATCGCCAGCATCAGGTAGAACATTCTTGACTCCAGCAAATCCATCCGCGCTTCAATTCGTTCCATTCGAGTTTCGATGCGATCCATTGGCGCTTCAATTCCATCCATGCGCGTTTCGATCCTGTCGAGTCGCCGGTGAATCGGCACAAGTTCTTCCCGCACTACTTCGCGTATGTCCTCCCGCGTCAAAGCAAATACTTGTAGCCCCTCGGCAATGGCTTCCACAACGGTCAACACCTGCGCCTCGTCCATGTCGGTCGATTTGATGCCGTCGCTCGTCTTCTGGACTGCCAAGACCTCTGCCTTGTTATCGCACCTTAAATCACGGAGATTAATGAAAAGTTAGGCCTATTCTTTTGCGAAATTTGCCATAGTTTTCGACCTGGCATGGCTACAAATCCGGAGGCAACTCCGGGATTTCTTCGAATTCCGGGTCAGAATCTTCAATGAAGTCTGGGATTTCGGGGTACTCCTCGTCTTCCGGAATCTCATCATCGAGCGCTTGTTCCCCAACCTGCTCGACTTGCGGAATGCCGACCTCGCCGGCGGATTCGGCGCGCTCGCGAGCGGTGTAGGCGAGTCCGAAGGACACGACAAAGAATCCAACAGCCAGCCAAGCGGTCGCCTTGGTGAGAAAGGATAACGACCCCGCGCTTCCGAACACGGTGTTCGAGGCACCGCTGCCGAAGGCGGCGCCTATGTCTGCACCCTTGCCACGCTGTATCAACACCAGCGTGACGAGCGTGATGGCAATCAAAATGAGTAGGCCCAGAAGGCCGGTTTCGAGCATGGTCATGATGTAAACCGCAAATGTTCGTTGATTGATTTCTTCAGTAATTCACTCAGTCACTTCCCGCATCCCCCAAGCTGAGGAGTATTCGAGAAAACTCTTCCGCCTTGAGCGATGCACCGCCAACCAAGCCGCCATCAACATCGGCTTGCGCAAACAGTGAAGGCGCATTATCGCCGTTCAGGCTTCCGCCATAAAGTAGCGGCATGGATTCGCCAACCACCCCAAGAAAACTCCGCACATGTCGATGCACCGCTTGCGCCTCATCGGGTGTGGCGACACGACCTGTCCCTATGGCCCACACGGGCTCGTAAGCAATCACGCAGGTGCTGAGCGCTTCGCTCGGGCCCAAGACATCGACAACCGCCGCAAGCTGTCTCTCAAGCACCTTGAAGGTCTCGTTCGCATCACGCTCCGCCCCGGTCTCGCCTATGCAAACGATCGGCACCAGTCCCGCCGTGAGCGCGGTCTTGGCCTTGTGCCCGACGAGCGCGTCGTCTTCACCCAATCCATGCCGCCGCTCGGAGTGCCCTACTATGACGAATTCACATCCCAGATCCACCAGCATGGAGGCTGCAACCTCCCCCGTGTGCGCACCCCGCTCCGCTTGATGAAGGTTTTGAGCGCCGAGTTTCACGCACGAACCTTCCAGCAGCTTGCCGACGGCTTCGAGATAGGGAAAGGGCGGGAAGAGCACCAGGTCGAGACCCTCGGTCTGCAAGATTGAGTTCACACCGGCGCGTAGATTCGCGGCGATTGTCCTGGCACCGGCGCGGTCCAAGTTCATCTTCCAATTGCCGCAAAGCAAACGCGGTCTCATGACGCTTTCACCTTGCGCACCAGTTCTTCCGCAAGGGTACAAATGAACGCCTCGTCGCGACCCTCAACCAAGACGCGCACCACGTCCTCCGTACCCGAGGGACGTACCAACAGACGCCCAGAATCCCCGAGAGCCTGCTCCGCTTCACTGATGGCGCCACTCACCCGCAAGTCTTCCACGACGCAGCGGGGCGAGTCCACCTGAATATTTCGCAACACACTCGGGAGCGGTTGGTAGCCTGCGCATAGTTCCGCAAGCGACTTTTCTTCAGTGATAGCCGCTTGCAGCACCTGAAGCGCGGAAAGCAAGCCGTCCCCAGATAAGGCCAGATCCAGCGCTAGCAGGTGCCCAGAGGGCTCGCCGCCGAGCGACCAACCCTGCGAGACCAGTTCTTGCTTGATGTGCCGATCACCCACCGGTACTCGTTTCGATGCAATGCCAAGCCGGTCCAAGGCCTCTTTCAATCCGAGATTCGACATCTCGGAATACACCACGCCGCCGCCGATTTCCCCCTTTCGTAGCTTGTGTGCGGCAAGCAGGTAAAGCAATGCGTCACCATCATAGACGCGGCCGGAACCGTCGGCCATAACCAAGCGGTCACCGTCACCGTCCAATGCGAGCCCGAAGTCCGCGCCTTGCGCCTTGGTCTCCTTTGCCAGCTTGTGCGGACTTACCGAGCCACAATCAAGGTTGATATTGAGTCCGTCCGGAGCATTGCCGATCGCGATGACTTCCGCCCCGAGTTCCGACATGACCGATGGCGCCGCGAGATAGCAGGCGCCGTGAGCGGCATCCACCACGATTCGAAGATCTTTCAGTGAGATACCTCTCTGCAATTTCGCCTTGCAGTATTCGATGTAGCGTCCAAGGGCGTCATCCACACGCCTCGCCTTGCCGAGCTGCTCTGCCGCCAGACAACCGGGCTCCCGCGCAAGCTCACGTTCGATGGCCTCAAGCATGGCATCAGACAGCTTTTCTCCTTGGCTATCGAAAAACTTAATGCCATTGTCCTGAAAAGGGTTGTGCGAGGCACTGATCACGATGCCGGCATCGGCACGAAAGGCGCTTGTGAGATAGGCGACAGCGGGTGTCGGCATGGGTCCCAAAAGCAACACGTTCGCTCCTGAGGACACCAATCCCGCTTCGAGCACGGACTCCAGCATGTATCCCGAAATGCGCGTGTCCTTGCCTATAAGCACGGTGCTTCCGGCCCCCAAGACCCGGCCGGCGGCAGTACCAAGGCGTAAACAAAAGTCGGGCGTCATGGGCGGCGTGCCGACTCTTCCACGGATGCCGTCGGTGCCGAACCAGCACAGCTTCATGCGTAAAGTCCTAGAAGCTAGACTTCTTCGGCCGGCGGTCCGACCTCTGGCCTTGCCCTCGCCTTGCCTCGTCTCGAATCTCCGCTCGATACCTTGGAACTCGTCTTCTTGGCAGTCGAAGAATCGGCTGCGGGTCCACGTCCGCACTCTTGTGGGGTTCTCACAGACCGACCTTGCATGATGTCTTCTATCTGCTCGAAGACCAATGTCTCATATTCGGTCAGCGCTTCGGCCATGAGGTGCAGCTTGTCCTCGTTCTCGCTCAGCACCCGCTGCGCCGTTTCGTAACACTCGTCTATGATGCGCCGAACTTCTCGGTCAATATCGTGCGCCGTGCGGCTCGAAATGGTCTTCATCTTGGTGGATGCCGAGCGACCGAGAAAAACCTCTTGATCATCTTCATCGTACTTCAAGGGACCCATACTGTCAGAGAGGCCCCATTTGGTGACCATAGATCTCGCCAGCGAAGTCGCCCGCTCGATGTCGTTGGCTGCGCCGGTGGTCACACCGTCTTCTCCCAACACCATCTGTTCGGCAATGCGTCCGCCAAACAGACCGCATATCTGGCTTCTGATCGCTCGCCGGCTGAGTGAATAACGATCTTCTTCGGGAAGGAACATGGTGATGCCGAGCGCGCGCCCTCGCGGCATGATGGTGACCTTGTAGAGCGGGTCGTGCTCGTCCATGGTATAGCCGACGATCGCGTGACCCGCTTCGTGGTATGCGGTGTTGCGCTTCTCTTTCTCAGACATCACCATAGAGCGCCGCTCCGCTCCCATCATGATCTTGTCTTTGGCGCGGTCAAATTCCTCCATGTCGACCGAGGTTTTGCCTGCTCGTGCCGAGAGCAGTGCGGCCTCGTTGACCAGATTGGCAAGATCGGCACCGGAGAATCCCGGTGTTCCGCGCGCAATGATGTTGGCTTCCACGTCTGAATGCAGGGAAACCCGCCGCATGTGGACTTTCAGAATCTGCTCGCGACCGCGTATATCCGGAAGGCCGACCACCACCTGACGGTCGAATCGTCCCGGACGAAGCAGTGCGGGGTCGAGCACGTCCGGACGGTTGGTGGCGGCGATCACTATGATGCCGTCGTTGGCCTCGAATCCGTCCATTTCCACCAAGAGTTGATTGAGGGTCTGCTCGCGCTCATCATGTCCGCCGCCGAGCCCGGCCCCGCGATGCCGACCCACCGCATCAATCTCGTCGATAAAGATGATGCAGGGTGCCTGCTTCTTGGCCTGCTCAAACATGTCCCTCACGCGAGAGGCACCCACTCCAACGAACATCTCGACAAAGTCGGAACCCGATATGGAAAAGAACGGCACCTTGGCTTCACCGGCAATGGCCTTCGCCAGCAGGGTCTTACCCGTCCCAGGCTGACCGACCATGAGCACCCCTCTTGGAATGTGTCCGCCGAGCTTCTGGAACTTTGTCGGGTCGCGCAAGAACTCCACAAGCTCCTGCACGTCTTCCTTGGCCTCATCCACGCCGGCCACGTCCTCGAAGGTGGTTTTGATCTGATCCTCGGACAATAGCTTCGCTCGAGACCGACCAAAGGAAATCGGACCGCCGCCGCGCCCACCACTTTGCATCTGCCGCATGATGAGCGCGAATATGCCGATGATGAGCAACACCGGGAAGCTCGCGAGCAGCAGTTGCTCCCAGAAGGTTGATCTGTCCGGAGGCTGGCTCTTGACTTCCACGCCGTGATTGATCAGATCGTCAATGAGCTTGGTGTCTTCAATACCGTAGCGAACCACTCTGAAGGTGCTGCCATCCCTGCGCCGACCATCGATGTTCACGTCGTTGAACTCCACCTCGCGCACCAGATTGTTCTGCACTTCGGTGACGAATCGCGAGTAGCTGATTTCGTCGGGTTCCGCGCCAATCTTGAAAGAATTGAACACGAACACCAAGACCATGGCGATAATGAGCCACCAAATAAGGCTTTTTCCGAGGTCGCTAATCTTCACTGATGCGGCGCTATATTGTTAATAATCACTATATGAGGGCGAAGTATACAAGTCCAAGTCCGGCTTGATGGTTGCAATGCTTCTGTATACGGCCGGATCAGGCATATTTGCCCTGTGCCACACCATAGAGTTCGCTGGATTCAGAACGCGAGGCGCGTGGTTTGGCGAGTCGGACTTTTGTGAATTCCGATGCCGCCCAAGATCTGAAGGCATCGACAGGTTCCCCCTCAAACAGCTTCACGGCCATTGCGCCGCCCTCCGCCAATTCCCGCCCGGCAATCTCGCAAGCGAGCTCAACGAGCACCTGCGCTCGCGCCATATCACGAGATCGAATACCTGACAAATCTGGTGCCATGTCAGAAAGCAAGAGGTTATACGGCCCATGGCGCGAGCACCAGTCACGAAAGGCCTCGCTACCGATGTCGGCGCAGAGAAAGTTGATGCCAGCAGGCACATCCATTTCTCGTTGATCACAGGCAAAGGCCTTCGCCTTGCGAGACACTAGGTATCGCGTCCAACCACCGGGGGCGGCACCAAGCTCCAGCACTTTCATTTGAGGCCTTACCAGCGCGAATCGTGAGTCAAGCGCCTCAAGCTTGAACCATGCCCTTGACCCCAATCCCCGCCGGGCGGCATCGCGTGAGAAGGCATCGCCTACTGGCGAGGCGCGCCAGTGGGAACGAGCAGCGCGTGAACTCATAGGTGTTCAACCTGAAGAATCTCGTAACTGATTTCACCGTCGGGCGCCCTCACTTCAATCTGGTCGCCAAGCAGCTTACCGATGAGCGCGCGGCCGATTGGCGATGAATAGGACACCTTAGCCAGTTTGATGTCGGCTTCATCTTCGCCGACGATTTGATAACGCACCTCCTCATTACTTCCCATATTGGCAAGCGTAACAGTGGCGCCGAACACAACCTTGCCGGTTTCTTTGATGCGGATGATATCGATGATCTGGGCACTCGCAAGCTTGCCTTCGATTTCCTGAATCCGCCCTTCGTTGAACCCATGTTGTTCGCGCACCGCATGATACTCGGCATTCTCTCGCAGGTCGCCATGCGCACGCGCCTTCGCGAGGTCATCAACGATTTTCGGGCGTAACTCGAATTTCAGGCGTCGAAGTTCCTCGCGTAGCGCCTCGGCACCTTGAACCGTCATAGGCGTCTTCATGCCAATACATTCATTAGAGATTCCGCAAGTCCTGAATGCGTCTCGCATTCGGGCTCCCCGGATGCGCGAGCAAGTGGTTGATCGCCATGCAGAAGGCGCTCCCTCCCGAAAGGGTGGTTGTATAGCATATCCGCCGCTCGACTGCGAGCCTGCGAATCACTGCCGAATCCGCGATCGCGGCTCGGCCCTCGGTGGTATTCACTATAAGGTCAACCGGATTGTTCTTGAGGAGATCGGCAATATCGGGCCGCCCCTCCGTGACTTTGTTAACGACTTCAGCCTGAAATCCCGCTTCGCGAATGACTTTCGCCGTGCCTCTTGTGGCGACCAATTGAAAGCCAAGCCGCACAAGGTCCCGCACAACTTCGACAACCCCGTCTTTATCCGAGTCGGCGACACTGACAAAAGCGCGACCACGGCTTGGAAGGCGCTCGCCCGCAGCCAAGGTTGCCTTGGCAAAGGCTTCCGCAAAGGTATCACCAATCCCCATCACCTCGCCGGTCGATTTCATTTCAGGCGACAGAATCGGATCCACGCCAGGAAACTTGTTGAAAGGAAACACCGCCTCCTTCACGCTCACATGGGCATGATGAACCTCCTCGACAAAGCCTTGTTCCCTGAGACTCTTGCCGGCCATGCAGCGGGCTGCCACCTTTGCCAATGAGATGCCAATGCTCTTCGAGACAAATGGCACCGTACGCGAGGCGCGCGGATTGACTTCGAGCACGAACACCTCCTCACCCTGTACGGCAAATTGTACGTTCATGAGTCCGACGACTCCAAGCTCGAAGGCCATCGCCCGGGTCTGGCGACGTAACGCATCCTGTACCTTCTCGGACAGGCTGATGGGCGGCAGCACGCAAGAGGAATCCCCGGAATGAATACCAGCCTGTTCAATATGCTGCATGATGCCGCCCACGACGAAATCCCTGCCATCGCACACCGCGTCAACATCGACTTCCACGGCCTTGGCGAGAAATTTGTCAAGCAGCAGGGGTGAAGCCTCGGACGCGACCACGGCCTGTGCCAGATAGTCCTCAAGTTCCGCATCGGAATGCACCAGTTCCATGGCTCTGCCGCCAAGCACGTAAGACGGTCGCACCACCAAGGGATAGCCGATGGAAGCGGCCGCCGCGAGGCCCTCTTGGACTGAAGTGACCGTCGCGTTGGGTGGCTGGCGCAAACCCAAGGCGTTGATGAGTGACTGAAACCGCTTGCGATCTTCCGCCCGGTCGATGGCATCGGCGGAAGTACCAAGGATGTTCACGCCGGCATTCGCGAGTGCGTTGACGAGCTTCAAAGGAGTCTGACCACCAAACTGCACGATCACGCCTTCCGGGCGCTCGAGATTCACTATGGCGATCACATCTTCAAAGGTGACGGGCTCGAAATACAGCCGGTCGGTCACGTCATAATCGGTGGACACTGTTTCCGGATTGCAATTGACCATGATGGTCTCGAAGCCATCCTCGCGCATCGCGAGCGCCGCGTGCACGCAGCAGTAGTCGAACTCAATTCCTTGGCCAATGCGGTTCGGCCCTCCCCCCAACACCATGATCTTGCGCCGAGATGAGGGCTTGGCTTCACAAGCCGTCTCGTAGGTAGAGTACATATAGGCGGTCTGTGATGGAAATTCCGCCGCGCAGGTGTCGACACGCTTATACACTGGCCGCAATCCAAGAGATTCGCGCTTGTCGCGGACTTCTAATTCACTCCTGCCAAGGAGCGAGGCGATGCGCGCATCGGAGAATCCTTTTCGCTTGATACGCCGAAACGACTCAAACGAGAAATCCTCAAGTGCGGTCTCTTCTATCTTCGACTCCGTGTCAATCAAATCTTGAATCTCGGCGAGAAACCAGGGATCGATCCCGGTGTGCTCGTAAATATCTTGAATGGTGAGTCCACACCGCATGGCCTCGGCAACATAACGAATGCGATGCGGCCCTGGTTCGCGTAGTTCGCGCACCAGCACACGGTGCCCATCCGGACCCTGCAGACCCTTCATTGGATCGAATCCGCTGATGCCTGTTTCAAGACCACGCAGGACCTTCTGCATGGCCTCTTGGAAGGTTCTACCCATCGCCATAGCTTCGCCGACGGATTTCATTTGTGTTGTGAGTCTGTCTTCGGCGGCCGGAAACTTCTCGAAGGTGAATCGCGGCACTTTTACGACCACATAGTCTATGGCGGGTTCGAAAGACACGGGTGTCACGCCTGTGATGTCGTTTTGCAGTTCATCAAGGGTGTAGCCTACCGCGAGGCGAGCGGCAACCTTTGCGATGGGAAATCCGGTCGCCTTGGATGCTAGGGCGGAGGATCGTGATACCCGTGGATTCATCTCGATAACGACCAGCCGCCCATCCTCGGGACTGATCGCGAATTGGACGTTGGAACCGCCAGTTTCCACGCCGATTTCCCGCAAGACATCGATGGATGCATTGCGCATGCGCTGATATTCCTTGTCCGTCAGAGTTTGCGCCGGAGCGACGGTAATACTGTCACCGGTGTGCACACCCATGGCATCGAGATTCTCGATTGAACAGACGATGATGCAATTGTCGAGGCGGTCCCTCACCACCTCCATTTCAAATTCCTTCCAGCCGAGCAGCGATTCATCAATGAGCAGTTCGTTGGTGGGCGATTGCGCAAGTCCGCGCTGACACAGGTACTTGAATTCTTCGTGGTTGTAGGCAATGCCGCCGCCACTTCCCCCAAGCGTGAAGGAGGGGCGAATGATGCAGGGAAAGCCTAAGGCGCCCTGAACCTGCATGGCCTCTTCAAGGCTATGCGCGATGCCGGCGCGCGGCGTCTCAAGATTGATGTGGCGCATGGCTTCAACAAAGCGCTCACGGTCTTCGGCCTTGTCGATCGCGTCCCGGTTCGCGCCGATGAGCTCAACATCAAAAGCCTCAAGCACGCCTTCGCGCACAAGGTCCAGAGTGGTATTGAGCGCGGTCTGGCCGCCCATGGTGGGGAGCAAGGCATCCGGGCGCTCGCGTTCGATCACTTCTGCCATGACGCGCCAGTCAAGTGGCTCAATGTAGGTGCTGTCGGCAACCGACGGATCGGTCATGATGGTTGCCGGATTCGAATTGACCAACACGATTCGGTAGCCCTCGTTCTTGAGCACCTGACAAGCTTGCGTGCCCGAATAGTCAAATTCGCAGGCTTGTCCGATAACGATGGGTCCGGCACCGGGAATGAGTATCGACTCTATGTCGGTACGCTTGGGCATGTGCTAACCGCACCCCTCGCTCGGCGCGTTGTCTTGCCCTGAACTTGCTCTGTCCATGATGGCCACAAACTCGTCAAAGAGGTTCGACACATCTTGCGGCCCGGGACTCGCTTCAGGGTGCCCCTGCACGCCAAAAGCCGACTTGTCCCTGTGTCTGACGCCTTGCACCGTACCGTCGAACAAAGACACATGGGTAACTTCAAGGCAGTTTGGAATGGAATCGGCATCCACGGAGAATCCGTGGTTCTGGCTGGAAATCATGACGCGATTGTTCTTGAGCGCCTTGATGGGATGATTGGCGCCGTGATGTCCGAAGGGCATTTTTTCAGTCTGTGCACCGCAGGCGATCGAGAGAAGCTGGTGACCGAGACAAATGCCAAATATTGGGACTTCCGTCTCCAGCAGGTTACGAATCGAGGATATTGCGTAGTCGAGGGGTTCCGGGTCTCCCGGCCCGTTGGAAAGAAAGACACCTTGGGGTTCTAAGCTCAACACCTCGTCGGCGCTGGTCGTCGCTGGCACTAGGGTGACCTGACACCCGCGGTCAATCAGGTAGCGGAGGATGTTGTGCTTCACACCGAAGTCGTAGGCAACCACTCGGTGCCCTTTGCTGGTGCTTGACGGGCTCGTCCGGCTTGTCGGCGAACGCCACAGGCCCTCCCGCCACTCGACCACTTGCTCGCAAGTCACGCCACGCACGAGGTCCCGACCCGAAAGCCCTGGAAACTCGCGGGCGCGTCGCAGACAGTCTTCAATATTGATCGCCGTTCCGGCCGATATGCAGGCACCCTGAGCGCCACTTTCCCGAATGATAGAAGTCAATTCGCGCGTGTCCACTTCTGCAATGGCGATGCAGTTTTCTCTCTGCAAATACTCGGAAAGCGTCCAATCGCTGCGCCAACTCGAGTGTCGATTCGGCAAGTTCCTGATCACCAAACCGCTCGCCCAAATTCGACCCGACTCGACATCCTCGGCGTTGGTGCCGGTATTGCCGATGTGCGGGAAGGTCAGGGTCACAATCTGACCCGCATAGGAGGGATCGGTGAGGATTTCCTGATAGCCGGTCATGGCCGTATTGAAAACAACTTCGCCAACGGCCGTACCCGCCGCGCCTATGGCTTCGCCTTCAAAGACCGCACCCCCAGCGAGTGCGAGAACTGCGCTATTCATTCAGCCTCACATACTCATCGACCGCCCTGGGCAATTGCCGCACCATGGCTGGGAGCACATTGTAGGCTCAGCAGAGTTGCCGCTTCAATCACTTGAGCTAAATTCCGCGCACCTTCAAGCACCTTCTCGAATGTGCTCAGCGAGTGAAGCGTGAGGAACGCGAACCATACCGAAACCAAACCTTTGATTATTCGTACAAAAAATACAAATCGGGAGAATATCTCACCCCAAAACGGGCTTCTGACGCACAACAAAATCAGCCTAATCGCACAAAGCATCAAGTCAATTTCCCCTATGCGGGCAGATCGCAAAAGGGCAGAATCCACAACTCACACAATTCGTCACCACCGCATTCACCATGAACGAGTCATTTCCGCAGAGCAAGTCTCAGTCACAATCGAAAATTCCACTCCGGAAGAGACAAACCTCCATTCTAGGCGCCTACGTGGACTTGGCAAAACTCCTATGGGAGTTCTGCAATTTCCTTGTGCTCAGGTTTTTCTTCCTCGTCCTCAAGGGATGCTGGCGACTGATCCGACCGAAAGACTCTCCAAAGAAAGACTGAGCGGAGTCGAGGCTTCCACATTTCACACCTTCCGCACCTTGAACGGATTGCCGGAGGCGAGATATGTGATGCTCCAAAGTTCGATACGCCAAGGGGTAGGTTTTAACAGCCTGGATTTGGGGTGGGCGGCACATTCGATCAGGTCTTACCCGGGCATGTCTTCGAGTTCAATCCCTCGCGTTTCATGCACCCACCTGAGCACAAAGTACACCGAGACCACCGCCGAGGCGGCGTAGAAAGAGTAGGCCCCGCCGAGCCCGATGCCCGCCAATAGGATGGGAAAGGTCATGGTGATGCCGAAATTGGACCCCCATTGCGCGAAGCCGCTGACGGCGAGTCCCGAACCGCGAATCTGGTTGGGAAACATTTCGCCAAGCATGACCCACATAACGGGTCCCCACGAGCCATTGAAGAAGATCACATATAGGTTGGCGCTGACCAAGGTGAGTTTACCCATGGCATCCGACAACTCAGGGCTTCCACCCGCGCTAAGTGTTGCGGTCGAAAAGGCGAAAGCCATCAGACTGAGCGTAATCGCCATGCCCAGCGAACCGGCCCAGAGGAGCGGCTTTCGTCCGATGCGATCAATGAGCGAGAAGGTGACAATGCACGCCCCGATACTCACCGCACCAGAAATCACATTGATGAGCAGGGCATCGCTTTCTGAAAAACCAACCGCCTGCCAGAGCACGGCACCGTAGTAGAAGACGACATTGATGCCGACAAGTTGCTGAAAGGTCGCCAGACCTATACCGACCCAAACGAGCTTGCGTATGCGACGTGTGCGCTGGTCTATGAGGTCCGCGAGCTTCGGGCGGTGGTGGTCCTTGGCGAGCGATTCTTCGATCTCCTTTAATTTGGTCTTGGCAACTTCTCCGCCGTAAAGGCGCGTCAATACCGACCTAGCACGATCATATTGGCCTCTCACCACGAGATACCTCGGGCTCTCCGGAATCAGTAGCAAGAGCAGAAGAAAGAGCGTCGCGGGTATCAACTCCATCCAGAACATCCAACGCCACGCATCGAACCCGAACCAGAGATCATTGGTGGACCCGCCGGCCACGCCGGCTAATAGGTAGTTGCTCACAAAGGAAATAAATAGACCGCTAATGATGGCAATCTGCTGTACGGTAATGAGTCTTCCTCGATAACTCGCCTCCGAGACTTCACCAATATAGGCCGGTGCCATGACGCTCGCGGCACCCACCGCCATGCCACCGATCATCCGATAGACGACGAACTCGGCTGAACTTCCGGCGACCCCCGACCCCCAAGCGCTGACAATGAAGAGTATCGCCGCGACGATCAGCAGCGTGCGCCTGCCAAAGAGGTCCGCGAGCCGCCCCGCAAAGAACGCACCAACCGCACAGCCAAGGAGCATTGAAGCAACGTTGAATCCCGTTCCCACCTCGCTGGACTGAAACGCGCCTTGCAGCCCATCAACCGTCCCGTTGATGACCCCGCTATCAAAGCCAAAGAGAAAGCCGCCGATCGTCGCGATGCAACTGATCAGGACAATAAAGAACGAATTAGAACCCATGGATGATCCTCCTTGCTAGAACTTCCGTGCGGCGCATCACACCCCGAACTTGCGGTCAAGGCTTCGTAGACCTCGCGACTGGCACGTTTCGAAATGAGTCGCGGGAGGGAGTAGGTTACCCCATCACTGCGCAAATAGATCACCAATTCCACATGCTGCCATCGGCGAGCCGAGCGATTGGAAGTTGCCTTGGATTGTAGGGGTACTTGGCGGCGAGCTTCTCGTCTATGTCGATGCCTAGCCCCGGGGCGTCGCCTGGATGCAGATAGCCGTCGCGAAACTCATAGGCATGCGGGAATACCAGATCTGTCTCTTTGGTGTGCCGCATGTACTCCTGAATGCCAAAATTCGGCACCCAGAGATCAAAATGCAAGGTGGCAGCCAAGCAAACCGGCGAGAGGTCGGTGGCGCCGTGGCAGCCGGTACGGATCTGGTAGAGCGCCGCGAGCGACGCAATCTGGCGAAGCTGCGTGATACCGCCGACATGCGTCACGGCTGTACGAATAAAGTCGATGAGTTGATTCTGAATGAGGTCGCGGCAGTCGTGAATCGAGTTGAACACTTCTCCAACGGCGAGCGGGGTCACCGTGTGTTCCCGGATTAAGCGAAAGGCCTCTTGGTTGTCGGCGGGGGTCGCGTCTTCGAGCCAAAAGAGGCTATAAGGTTCCAAGGCTTTTCCAAGCCTCGCCGCTTCGATTGGCGTGAGCCTATGGTGCGCGTCGTGCAGCAATTCGACTTCAAACCCATGGGTTTCACGCAATGCCTTTAAGAGCCTCGGCGCGAAATCAAGGTATTGAGATGTCGACCATCTGGTTTCGGTTGGTAAGGTCTGGTCCGCCGGTTCGTAGTAGAGGTCTCCCCGTCCCACTCCGTAGGTTCCTTTTGCACCCGGCATACCCGATTGTACTCGCACAGCCTTGTAGCCAAGATCGATATAACGCCCCGCCGCGGCCACGGTTTCTTCAATGTCCTGTCCACTTGCGTGCCCGTACACCAGCACGGCATCTCGGGACGCACCGCCAAGCAATTGATAGAGCGGCATACCCGCTAGCTTGGCTTTGATGTCCCAGAGCGCGGTGTCCACAGCGCCGATGGCCGACATGGCGACGGGCCCGCGACGCCAATAGGCACCCCGATAGAGCATTTGCCAAGTGTCTTCGATCTTGTGCGGATCGCGGCCAATGAGGCAGGGAATCACATGCTCTTCAAGATAGGCCACAACCGCCTTTTCGCGACCATTGAGCGTGGCATCCCCTATCCCATATACATCCTCATCGGTTTCAATTTTGAGGGTTACAAAATTGCGCCCAGGAGAAGTCACAATAACTCGGGCGGAAGCGATTTTCATAGTTCAGTGCCTCACCTTGGGAATATGCTTCCGATGAAAAAAGTGCCGCATCTTAATCCCGACACCCGCGCTGACGAATACCCACTTTTCACTTGAAACCGCTTCCAAGCGCAATCAGTGACTCCTTGCAAGTGGAAAACTGCCCGTGAGAGAGAATCATATCCGCGCTATGCATTATCAGATGCGCGCTTCCTGATAGGAGAAGTGAACGGCCATGCTCACAGCAGGTCGGGTTGGCCAGCGCTAACGCCAAGCCCGGAAAACAGGTCGCCGAGCGATGTTGATCGAACGTTTCCCAGCTCCTTTGGTTCGAGTTTGTGGAGGCTGCCACCATATACCCGACCTTCACCCAGAAGGGCTTCAGGAGGAATGCTGTTTAAAGCCCTCCACGCTTTTTCTGTGAGAGCGGTATCTCTCGCCATTGCCTGCGCAATCTTTTCGGTGGGATAGAGCATCAAATAGACGTTTGCGGCGGTTGCTTGGGATCGGTTCAATATGAACCGAACTGGTCGCTCGCGTCCTCGTCCGTTTCTGCCTAAGTAAGTGCAGACAAGCGGCGCGGCAGGACGAGACTCCTGTGAATACCAAGGTGTGCGATGTCGGCAGATATATCGATCTGCCACTCCACGCTCGCGGCCTTCCTCAAGGTACGTCCAAAGGGTTGGATAATCTCGAACAATACGGTCAATCGGCAATCGGCTGTCGAGCAAGTAAAGCCGATGCGCGAGCAAGGGATTGCCTTTTGAGTCGCAGTCCACCTCGTCTCTCACAAGCTTGCGTGGGCTGGGAAGGATCGGTCGAAAGGCTTTCATCGGAAGTCCTCTGCGGCTAATCTCCTTTTCGTTAAGGATGAAGAATTTGTTATCACCAGTTGCGAGACCACGCTTGACTCGGAAGAACTCACTCAGCGCTGGCGAGGAGGTGCTGCCATTCCATTCACCGCATGGGAATCTGGTCCATTTGTGCGCATTTCGCAATTCATTTGAGGAAACAAATGCTTCGTGCTTCGGCATTGTCAACGAGCCTCCAAACGTCATCCGAATCTTGTGCTCAGCGGGTGGCGACTTGTTGCGAAACCACACAACGGCTGAAGACACCATAGCATCCTCAAACTGAAGGTCGGCAGGGTCGAACCGGTGAATGTGCAGCAAAGTCACTCTACCAAGCAAGTAGCGCTTTACTGCGGCGCCGTAGTTCACATCCATGAATTCGCTTGGAATGAGCCAACCTGCTAAGGCGCTAGGTGCCATCCATTGGTGGCAGAGCGCTACGAAATAGCAGTAGAGGCCAGCCAAACCACCGATATCCACTCCGGCGGTTTCCATTGCGCGCGCCCGCAGTCGCGCCTTTTGACCACTTTCTAAGTGATGGTGGCGCACATACGGAGGATTGCAGACTACCAAGTCGAATGACGCCTCCTTAGGAGGATAGGGCGCGCGCGTAAAGTCATCGATCTTGAGGTCGAGACCTGTTTCCCTCCATAGCTTGGCCGCCGGCACACCATAGTGTGAGTCAATCTCGTAGCCGCTGGCTTGTGCAACGCGAGCCGGAGGAAACACAGTCCGCAGCGCCGAAAAGAAAGCGCCTGTGCCTATCGCCGGATCTAGGAATCGGATCTCTTGGTTTGCCGCAAACTCTTGGCTTGCATAATTCAATATGTCATGTGCCAACGCCGGAGGTGTCGCGAACTGGCCCTTCGAATTGCGATCAGGTGCTGTCTTTTCGGAGTCGAGCCGTTCTTGCAATCTCAGGCGCGCGCGTTCCAGGCTGGCTGTTTTCGGGATGCCAAGTGTCACAGGCGGAATCCTGCGAGGTCGTCGATTCGGTGTTCCCACACCCAGTCGATACCTTCCGCAGCCTCGTAGCCCAAGTACCCCGAATCGAAGTAGCCGCAAAGAAACAGTACGAACTGGATGCTCTCGCCATAGGTGTCGCGAAGCTGCCCGACCTTTATCGCTTCTTCTTTGCGACGCTTGTTGACATTGGTGTAGTCGCCGGCTGACTTAGCTTCCACCATAAGAGGCATCTCTCCTGCCTTCGCCTGTTTGGGCATGGCCACCACATCTATGGTAATGTTGAAGATTCGATCAGATCCCTGCTCGCTGCCAAGGCTAGTTGGACATCCTTGGTCGTTTGTACGCGGATCTCTCGGTACGCTTTTGGTGCAAACCTCAGAAACCACCGGTTGTACATATCAACAGACTTGGCAATATCTGCTTTCCAGAGGTCTGGCTTGTCACGATTGACGTTCATCCGTGCGGAGGCATGGCCTCCAACTCCAATGGCGGTTCTATGAGCATTGTGAAGCGCGGTCGGAGTATTGCAACGATCTTGGTGGATGTCATCCACATGGGGCAGTGCTACGCTCGGCGCAAATCGTGAATTGTACCCTTGAGGTGAGGGGATCGCGCCTCACTGAAGAGACGACAAGACGATTCCGAACCTAAACTCCCCCTCTCAAACGGGGCTTCATGGTCGCCTTTGCGCCGGGACTTTCGCCGCCTTAGGCGGCTTTGGGTTTGATTGCTCGGGCTGAGGCGAGTCTTGGTTCGTTGGGGTACATCCAGTCTTCGCCCAGTACCGGTTCGACGCGAAGTTCCGGCGGAATATTCTCGCGCCCAATCATTCGGTCCGCGCTCTGGTGCCAGTGATAGATGCGGGCTTCCTGGTAGGAGAGGGGAACACCCTTAAAGCCGTAGGACTGCACGGATTTTTGGATCCATTCGCCGAATTCTGTGTCTTCAATGAGCACTTGCCGCAGGCGTTCGCCGTCGTTCTCAGTCCACATATCCGGCCTTTCTCCTTTCCCCCAATCCGGTGCCAAGGTCCAAGTTTCCAGTCGGCATTTGTTCACTCCGTTCGGCCAAAAGAGGAGCGGAGGTATGGCGTACTGACTCAAAGGCGAGACCCAGTTCGGGAATATCCCGTAGGATTGGGTGCAGGTGCGGGCAATTTCTCCGACGGTCTGGATTGAATGAGGGGCCTCATCAAGGTAGCCGGTCAGTGAAGAGTCCTTGCCAGCCGGTCTCGGCGCCACCATGCGTCCGTGACCCTGCGGGTAGAAGGTGTTCACATTGCGCCGATCATCGAGAATCGGCGCCACCGTCTGCGGGTGGATGCTGCGCACATGGTAGACCTCGGTATTGGCTTCCATGGCGATCTTCCAATTGCAGTTGAGGTCCCAGACGTGGTGGCGCGCAAGGCGGCAGTTCTCGAACTGAAATTCGCGCCACTCCTCTGCGATTGCACCAAGCCATTCAAGCAGACTCGGCGCGTTCGGATCGAAATTTACGAATATCAGATTGCCGTAGCGTTCGCAACGAATCTTGATGAGGCCGCGGCAAGAGAAGTCAAGATCACGGAAGTCCATCGGGTCTCGAACGGCGATGAGATCGCCTTCGTGACTGTAGGTCCAACCGTGATAGCGGCAGACGAGCCGCGCACGTTTGCCGGAGACTTCGGTGACAATCGGGGCGCCTCGATGACTACAGGTGTTGTAAAAGGCATTGATCTTTCCTGATTCCGCATGTATCAACACGACAGGCTGGCCGGCAGATTCCCAGAGTCTGAAACATCCGGGTTCGGGAATCTGGTCTATGTGACCGGCAAACAACCAAGACTTCTTCCACAGATGTTCTATTTCCAAGTCATAAAACGCTTGGCTGGTGTAACGTCCGCCGGGCAGGTCGGGAAAAGTTGGAAAACCTTCGGGTGGTGCCTCGCGCGCAGCTTCATATTCCATCAGCTCGCGCAGTGTTCGAATCTCGTGCGGCTTCATAATCAGAGTGTGCACCTCGAACACGCCGCTTTGCAAGCGAAATGTTCGGGGTGCAAATAAAGTGCAATATCAACATTGCTCGCACTATTATGGTGCGAGATAGTGTTGAGTGGGCGCTGGATGGCTTGCTGGCAAGGCCAGTAAAGCCATCGACCACGCTACACGCTGTAGTACATCTGAAACTCAATTGGGTGCGTGGCCTGCATGAGCCGCGCCACTTCATCGTTCTTGAGACCGATATATCCATCAATCGCGTCGTCCGTGAAAACTCCGCCGGCGGTCAAGAAGTCACGATCATTGTCGAGCGCCTCAATGGCATCTCTCAATGAAGGCGCCACAGTGGGAATGCCTTTGAGTTCAGTATCCGAAAGCGCGTAGTAGTCCGCCTCGAGCGGATCACCGGGATCAATTTCGTTCACTATGCCGTCAAGACCTGCCATCAACATGGCAGCGAACGCGAGGTAGGGATTGCCAGAACTATCGGGGAACCGCACTTCGATACGACGGCCTTTGGGGCTTCCTTGAATGAAGGGGATACGAATCGAAGCCGACCGATTGCGCGCCGAATAGGCCAGCAGTGTGGGCGCTTCGAAACCGGGTACGAGCCGCTTGTATGAGTTGGTGGTGGCGTTGGTAAAGGCATTCAATGCTCTGGCATGTTTCATGATGCCGCCGATATAGTGCAGGGCGGTCTTCGAGAGGCCGGCATACTCCTTGCCGACAAACATGTTCTTTCCGTCTTTCCAGATGGATTGATGCACATGCATGCCATTGCCATTGTCATCCATGAGCGGCTTGGGCATGAAGGTGGCGGTCTTGCCCCAAGCCGATGCCACGTTGTGCACCACGTACTTGTAAGTCTGCAATTCGTCCGCTTTGATGACGAGAGAGTTGAATTTGACGCCGATTTCGCCTTGCCCCGCCGTGCCGACTTCGTGGTGATGTACTTCAACGGAGAGGCCCATCTCCATCATGGTGGTGCACATGGACGCTCTCAGATCGGCCATGCTGTCGACAGGGGGCACCGGGAAATAACCGCCTTTGACGGCGGGCCGGTGTCCGAGGTTCCCGTCCTCATAGCTCTTTCCAGAGGACCAGGCAGCTTCTTCGGACTCGATTTCGTAGCTTACCTTGGACATGCCCACTTCAAAGCGGACCGCATCGAACACGAAGAACTCCGCCTCTGGCCCAAAGTAGGCGACATCTCCGATTCCAAGGCTCTGCAGGTAGGCTTCAGCCGCCTTGGCGATGGCGCGTGGGTCGCGGTTATAGGGTGTCATTGATGTCGGCTCGATAACATCACAGCGGAGAATAATGGTCGGTTCTTCAAAGAAGGGGTCAAGCACTGCGGAACGGTCATCCGGCACCAGCATCATGTCGGACTCGTGGATGGACTTCCACCCGGATATCGAGGAGCCGTCGAACATAATGCCGCTGCTCAAGGACTCGTCCGTGGCGCGTGACGCCGGAATGGAGGTGTGCTGTGCCTTCCCGCGCGGGTCGGTAAATCGCAGGTCAACCCAGCGGGCATCATGCTCCTTGATGAGCTGCAGCGTTTTTTCATACATCATTGGTGTTGCCCTCGTCTCCTGTGTTGAATGGCAAATTTGGACGCAGCGAGTCCGCGCTCACACGGGCATCGCAAACATATAGTCTTAATAGCTAGCAAACACTGTGCCAGCAATGCTTGAACTATACAGGCAACAGTGAGGAAAGGGGCAGTTACAGGTGAGACATGCGCTCAATCAGGTCGCAGACCCGATTCGAATAGCCCCATTCGTTGTCGTACCAACTCAATGCCTTCAGATATCGACCTTGGCTCAGGCGCGTAAAGGAGGAGTCAAAAATGCAGGAGTGCGAATTGCCAATAATGTCGGATGACACGACCGGATCTCGGGTGAATTCAAGCACCCCTTTCAAGCGCGGCGAATCGCTTGCCGTCTTAACCTGCGCATGAACTTCGTCCATGCTGGTGGGCTTGTCGAGTTCAACGAACAGATCAACCACGGAACCATCCGGCACGGGCACGCGGGACGCTATGCCGTGCAGCTTTCCTCTCAGCCCCGGAAGCACCTCGCCAACCGCCTTGGCCGCGCCCGTTGACGTCGGGATGATGTTCTCTGCAGCAGCGCGGCTTCGTCTCGGGTCTGCGTGCGGGACATCCGCAAGTCGTTGATCGTTGGTGTAGGCGTGAACCGTGTTGATAACGCCTTGGCGAATACCGAAGGCATCATCGAGTACCTTTGCCAGCGGGGCGAGGCAGTTGGTTGTGCAACTGGCGTTGGACACGATGCGATGACCGGCATTCAATTCCTCGTCGTTCACGCCAAGTACAAGCGTGCAGTCAATGTCATCCTTTGCCGGCACCGTGAGCAAAGCGCGTTCGGCACCTGCTTCGATGTGCATCGCCACCTGTTCTCGTTTGGCAAACACACCTGTGGACTCAACGGCGACCTGAATCCCGAGATCGCGCCAAGGGAGCTGACCTGGGTCTGGTTCCGCCAAGAGCCGCACCTTGCTCTTTGGCGTGACCAGATGGCCATCTTCAAGACTGAGTGAACCCGGATACGGGCCCATCACAGTGTCGTACTTCAGAAGATAGGCAAGACCGGAAGCATCAAAAAGATCGTTGATCGCTACGATCTCGATATCCGGGCGTCCTTCGGCGATTCGAAAGACCGCTCGACCAATACGTCCAAACCCGTTGATTGCGATGCGCACCATGCCTACCCCTTAACCTTGTTCTGTATCAAGATCATCATAGAGCTTTGCGACATCGAGAATTCTACAGGCGTGTCCCAAAATCTCGTGCCAGATGAGCACCTTGATGAGGTTTGCGCCCGCCTTCATGATGCCTTGCCCGTCCACTAGCAGTGATTGAGTGACGCCGCGCACGTCGGAAGAGACGATTGGGTCTTCGGTAATTGCATAGAGGTCGGGTCGGTCTGTGGCGGCTTGTTCGAAAACTTGCGCTATGTCTTCAGTGGTGATGGTGGTATCGCTCATCGCGATGCTGAGGTCCATCAGCGAGCCCGATTTGACAGGCACGTTGAGGGCATAGCCACTCACCTTTCCAGCAACGCTTGGCAAGACTCGCTCGGTCCAATGAGGTGCGAAGGTCACATTGGGAATGATATTTTCAGCACCGGAGCGGCTGCGTCTATAGTCGGGTCCGGCCGTATCCTGCAAGGTTTGGTCGCTGGTGTAGGCATGGATTGACGTGACGGTGGCATGTTCAATCTGGAAACGCTCGGTCACCACCTTGAGGGCGAGCGCCATCGCGGAGGTCGTGGCGGAACCGGCTGAAACTAGCTGATCGGAGGCTTCGGCTTCTTCTTGATTGACGCCGAGCACGATCATGCGATCAAGTTCGGTTTGCGGAAAAGTGGAAAGCACCACCCTTGAAGCCCCGTTGTCAAGGTGGGGATTCAGGGACTCACGTTGGAGAAAGCGACTGGTGGCGTCCACCACCAAATCCACGTCAAACAAGTCCCAGGGAATCTCTCCCGGCAGGGCGGCCGACAGCATGCGTGTCTTGGCGCCATTTTGTACCAAGTAGTTGCCCTGAAGTTCGCAATGCACCTGTTGCCCATGCTCGCGATGAAAAAGATGGCGCAGTATGCCAGGGTCACCTATATCGGAAATGGCGACTATGTCGAAGCGCGGGTCGCGGCAGGCCAGCGAATAGAGTTGCCGGCCAATCCGTCCGAATCCCATGAGGCCTATTCGCATTCTGTGATCGTCTCGTGAGTTTGTTTTTTCGTAGAGTATCGTTATTGCCGAAATGCGAGTGCCCTCCCGGCAAGTGCGCATTCTCGATCAGCGAGAAGGGAAATACAAGAAACTTCCGGTAGAACAGCTGTACTTATTTTGGTGTCCGACCTCATGAACGGATATATTCGAGCCCTTGAATTGGCGCGGTTGGCTGCGCAAACACGCGCCTTTGCGTGCTGAAAAGTGAGATCAGATACGAAAGTACGAACCGCTCTTGGCAGGAAGGCCTGTTAGCGGTCTAGCGCCTTCAGTCCAACGGAAAGCGGCATTTGAGGATGCCAATTGAGGGCTTGGGTGATGGGGGCGGAGTTTGCGGCCCAATCCGGATGCAGGAATTCACGCGCCTTGCCTGGCGAGAGCATGACTGGGCGCCCCGTGAGTCTGCCGAATCCGAGATTCAATAGACCGACAAGCAACCAGAGCATTTGCGGCATCCGTAGCGCCGATACGCTTCGTCCGTAGTGGCAACTTAATATCTGTAATAGTTGGTGCCAGTCGTACGCATTGGGCGCAGGGTCTGAGAGCTCGAAGGTCTCTCCGCCTGGCAAGGTTGAGTTGATCCAAGCGACTATTGCGTCCACCAAGTCCTTGACATGAATCAGCGCGAGGCGGTGATCGAGATTCCATGGGGTGGGGAAGACACCTTTGGACGCGAGTTCTAGCAACGGTCGCATCTCCGTGTCTCCGGGACCGTAGACGGCTGGTGGTCGGAAGATAGTCCACTCCAATCCCGAGGTTTGTCGCGAGAGATATGCTTCCGCTAGATGCTTGCTGTTGGCGTAATGAGAGAGTTGCGGTTCGCGCGCCGCCATTGAGGACACCAAGAGAAATCTCGGCGGCCGCCGCGTCCGGGTACAGACCGACACGAGACGTTTGGTAGCTTCCGTGTTGGCGTGCAGAAATGTCTCCCGTCTGTTTCCGCGCACGCAACCGGCCAAATGCACCAGGTGGGTGGCGCCTTGCACCAGTTCTTTAAGGGCACTCGAACATTCAAGGGATCCTTCGATCCAGGTGAGTCGGTCGCTGTGTAGCGGCCTCTTGCTTCGTGTCAGGGCACGCATGGGTGTGTTGGAATGCGCCAACGCCTCCAAAAGGTGCTGACCGATAAAGCCGGTGCCGCCGGTGACGGCGACACAGAGGGAGGAATCTTGACTGTCTGGTGAATTCAGCGCGAGGTGAATAGGGCTTCAGCCCGTCGCCGCGTCTACTCGGGCAGCACTAATGCCGCCCGCCTGCATGTAGTCCGCACGGGCACGTGAACGGGAGAGCTTGCCGGACGAGGTGCGCGGCAGGGTGTGCGCAGGAACGAGTTCGACGAGGCAATCTATGCCGAGTTCGCGTGAGACCCCGCTGCGCACGCGCTCAATCAGGTCGATGCGTGCCTGCTGGTCACGTTCACGGCATTGCACGACCACCACCGCGAACTCACCGGCCTCTCTTGGAACAGAAAACGCAAGCGCATCACCCGATCGAATGCCTTCTTGCGATTCAGCGATATATTCGAGATCCTGAGGCCACACATTGCGGCCATTGACAATAATGAGGTCCTTGGCGCGGCCCGTGATCACCAAACGCTCATTGATCACATAGCCGAGATCACCGGTATTGAGCCAGCCGTCTCCCGACAGGGTCTTCCAAGTGATTTCTGGTTCGTTCAAATAACCGGACATGATGCTGGGACCGCGCAGAAATACTGTGCCGACTTGACGATCCGGAAGCTTCAAGCCCTTCTCATCACGCACTTCCAGTTCGTAGCCCGGCAGTGTTTGACCGCATTCGACAAAACTGCGCGCGTGCGCATCATGCGGCGACACTTGTTCCGCGACACCGGTTGTTGCGTGCACGTCGCGATCAATCGTGTCGGATTTAAAGCTCTGTCCGAGGTTGGAGAAGGCCACTCCGAGTGAGCACTCCGCCATGCCGTAGCAAGGGAGGAAGGCGTGCGCATCAAATCCAGAGCCCTTGACGGTCTCGGCAAAGGCGTCGAGCGTTTCTCCGCGGATCATTTCCGCGCCTACGCCCGCCACACGCCAATGGGACAAATCATACTTTTCGGCCTCACCCGGGCGCAGACGCTTCGCGACAAGTTCATAGCCAAAGGGCGGGCTGAAAGAGATAGTTGCTTTGGTACGATCCAGCAATTCCAACCATAGACGTGGCCGCGTGGCAAAGTCGCGTGTCCCCAAGTAGTCGACATTGAGTTGCGACGCCACCGGCACCAGCACGAGACCTACGAGGCCCATGTCGTGATAGAAGGGCAGCCACGAAAGACAACGATCTTCCGGGCCGATCTCCACGCCGTGCCGAATGATGCCGGCAAGATTGGACATGACGGCGGCTGATCTGACCATCACCGCACGCGGGAATCTGGTACTTCCGGACGTGAACTGCAAATACGCGATTTCATCAGGGCGTATGGGATTGAGCGGCTCATCTGCGAGCGTCAAATTCTTAAATGCTTCAAAGGTACCAACGAATTTCACGGATGCCGGTACGCGCATCTTCGCAACACACTGATGCAGGTATGGCGCGAAGAATTCAGAACCAATGACCACTGAAGCCTCGACCAGATCAAGCATCGCTCTGGTCTGTTCTACAAATACCTGATGCCCGCCCAGATTCAGCGCCGCAGGCAGAGGCACCGGAACCAAACCCGCGTACTGGCAGGCAAAAAAGAAGACCACGAACTCGGGTCGCGTTTCTGCGACTATGGTTACGCGAGATCCTCTTGGAAGACCGAGCCCAGCGAGGCGAGCAGCAACGAGCGAAGCTTGCTCACGAAGCTCCGCATAGGAGAGCACGGCGGACAAGTTTCCGCGCCGATCATAGAAGTGCATGGCTTTACTGCCTCGCGACGCATAGTCGAGCGCTGCTGCGAGCGTCTCGAAATCAGCGCTGCGGAATGCCAGCTTGCCGCACGCCGAATGTGGCGCTTCGCCCAACCTGCTGTCACTCATCACGCACGCTCCTGCTCACTGTCCGTTACCTTTTATGTGCTTGAAGCTGCCGTCCTAATGCGACTCGTGTGCATCCCGCCGCAGGGTGCCTTCTTCTCGGCACCAAGCGGCATCCTCATACCCCCCTTCGTTGACTGGGCTCAGCAATACGCTCATGGTGATCTGACAATCAAAATAGATTGCCAATCTCCGCTTCGGCTTCAACCATTTGACCGAGAATCTCTGGCCGGTACGCTTCTGGGAAAAAAGCTGTTTCCGCAGAATCCCTCATAGATTCACACCAGATGATTCGGCTCACCCACGCGAATTTCCAGCACTCTACACATGTCTCACTCAAAATGTCAAGAGTGTGGAAATAAAATGAAGAAAATCGCAAGATTCAATGGTGACTCTACCGCTTTTTTCTGACCAGAGACTCTGGCTAGTAGAGAGTTTGTTCGACGTTTGAGCAAGATAGCTTGGCGTATTGATGAAGCGCGTCCAACGCATGCGGGTATCCTAAGCAAATGAAAATATCAACATTGACGGAATTTCGAGTCGTGGAAGTCGGCGACCGAAGCACGCGCCGCGCTTTCTTACGCTTGCCGAATCGACTCTATCGGGCAGACGCGAATTGGATCCCGCAACTTGAACTGGAGCGTTCATCTCACTACTCGGACGCCAACCCGTTTTGTGAACACAGTCAATGGAAGGCGTGGGTCGCCTACCGAACAGGCGAATCAGGCGCTCCCGTGGGTCGCATCACCGCACAGATCGACCAACTGCATCAAGAACGACACAAGGATGCCACCGGCTATTTTGGCTCCTTGGACTGTATTGACGATAAGTCGGCCTTTGCGGCGCTCGCAGCGGCCGCGGAAGATTGGTTGACCCAGCAGGGCATGAAGCGCGTTTGTGGCCCGTTCAATCTTGGGATCAACCAAGAGATCGGACAGCTCATCTCGGGGTTCGATACCCCACCTCGGTTCATGACGCCGCATGGTCCTCGCTACGCGCCACAGCAACTTGAACGATTGGGATACGGCAAGGTGGTCGATGTCTTGGCCTACCGAGTCCCTCCAGACTTCGCACCGTCCGACGCTATGATGCGACTCTTGGAGCGCTTAGGTTCGCGCGTCAAGGTGCGCCGCTTGAAGCGAAGCAAATTGAAGGACGAACTCGGGCTGCTGCGTGCGCTGTTCAATGATGCTTGGTACGACAATTGGGGCTTTGTCGCCTTTACGGAAAAAGAATTCCAGAAGATCGGTCAAGAATTGATGCTGGTTTTGCCGGATGAATACATACAGATTGCCGAGCTCGATGGAGAACCTGCCGCGTTTGGCGTGATGCTGCCGGATATTAATGAGGCAATCGCCGACCTCAATGGACGGCTGTTTCCCTTGGGTTGGGCGAAACTCGTGTGGCGGCTCAAGGTGAAACACCCTTCAGCGGTAAGAGTGCCTCTGATGGGAGTTCGCAGATCATTCCATAATACGAGGCTTGGGCTCGCACTGGCCTTCGCCGTGTGCGACCCCTTGCGGTGGGCCGCCCATGCGCGCGGCGCAAAAGAGATCGAGATGTCTTGGATTCTGGAAGACAACCGTGGGATGCGGGCGCTCGCCGAGTCCTTTGGTGGCGAAATCTACAGGCGCTATCGCATGTACCAAAAGGATCTGTAGAAGATGAGCTGGACGGCAGTGCTGCTTGCTGGTTCTCGCTTGGGCGGCGATCCGGTTGCCGAGCATTGCGGTGTGCCGGTCAAGGCCTTGGCGGAAGTTGGCGGCGAGGCGATGATACGAAGGGTGGTGAGATCGATTGCCGCTGAAGCCAAGATCGACAGAATTCTAGTGGTTGGAGATCAAGATCTTTTGGCACCGATACTCGACGACTTGCGGCTCGCGTGCGAAGTGATGTGGTGTGCGCCAGAGTCCACGCCCGCGAGAAGTCTGAGCCGAGCCTTCAAGGGCATTTCCGACGACACACCGGTAGTGGTCACAACTTCGGATCACGCGCTGCTGCAAACCGAGTGGGTAGGGCGGTTTCTGCAAGAGTCTGAAGCTTCCGGCGCCGACCTCTGCCTCGCCTTGACGGCTGCGGAGGGGGTGCTTGAGGCGCTTCCCGAATGCAAAAGAACCGTGCTTGTTTTCGCCAATGCGAAAGCCTGCACCTGCAATCTCTTTGCATTTTGTAGCCGATCGGCACGTAGTCTGAGCGATGCGTGGCAGGCGACCGAATCCGAGCGAAAACGTCCTTGGAAAATGCTCGTCAGGCTGGGATTCGCGAACGCGCTTCTCTATCGCCTAGGTCGATTGCGCCTGGAAAATGCCTTCGCCCGTCTCTCACGAAGGTTTGGTGTTCGTTTGCAACCCATACTGCTGCCCTTTCCGCTCCTGGCGGTGGATGTGGATACACCCGAAGATCTTCGACTGTGCAACCGACTCGTGGAACGGGAGCAATAGAGACGTGATGCCGTTCAACCAGCCGTTGCGGTTTGCACACCTGACGGACCCGCACTTTACCGAACCGCAGTTTGAGAATTGGCGTGAAATCGCCAACAAACGCGCGCTCAGCCTGCTCTCTTGGAAACTCAACAGGCGGCACAAGTATAGGCGCGAGATCTTTGAATCTCTGGCACGAGATGCCGCAGGCCGAACCGACCTCTTTGCCTTGACTGGCGATTTGACACAGGCTGGACTCAAGTCGGAATGTGAACAAGCGCGGATGTGGCTTGTCGACTTTGCAGAAACTGATCGGCTGTGTCTGATCCCAGGCAATCACGACTCCATTCATTTGGGAGACCATTCCCCATATTGGGAAGAGATGTGGCGGCCTTGGATGGGTGAAGCATCCGGGTTTCCCTTCTTGCGCACTTACGCATCCGTCGCCTTCATCGGCCTCTCGTCGGCGGTGCCTACTGCTCCATTTTTGGCGAGCGGGCAGCTTGGTCCTTCACAGCTCGAACGCTTAGTGCCACTCTTGCGGCGGTGCCGTGAGCAGGGGCTGTGTCGAGTGTTGCTTGTGCATCACAGCCCTGCGGAGTCGATGGATTCGCGGCGCAGAGGCTTGAATGATGCCGAGGCGCTTCGCAACATCATTGCGACTGAAGGCGTCGAACTCGTGCTACATGGCCACAATCATCGCTGGCTGCAACACGAGCTAGAGAGCCCTGTCGGAGCCGTGCCCGTCCTCTGCGCACCCTCGGCCGCATCTCGTGGAACGCCCGAGGGGCGCTACAAGGCAGGCTACTACCTGATCGAGATTGCACGAGGGGAACGCGGCTGGAAGATTGAGGCCGAGGCGCGCGAGCTCGACGGAGAAGGGTCCAAGGTGCTCGAGATCTTGCGCTTTGAAGTGCCGTCGCCCGATCGGAGGTCTGGGTGAAATCCTTGCGCATAGGGTGCATCTGCAATCCCGATGCGGCGCGCAATCGGCGGCGGCTGGCGAGTATCCGCCCGAGCCTTGCGGAAATTTCCAAGGCGCTCTACGTTGAAACAACGGGATCAAAGGACTTCCGAGACATCTTGCAGGCGGAGTTGGTCGAATCACTGGACCTGCTTATCCTGTCCGGGGGCGATGGCACCATGCAACAAGCGATGAGCGCGCTGCTCGCTTCGGGGGCAAGACATCTGCCGATGCTTGCTTTGCTGCCGGCTGGTTCGACCAACGTGGCGTCAACTGACATAGGCGGCCGACTAGCATTGGATCAGGCGGTCGCCGCCCTGATCAACAAACTGCCGAATCCGACAGCTCGCACAAAAAAGCCCTTATTGATTAGAGCAGGCGAGTCACAAGCAATGTTCGGCGGGTTTTTCTTCGGTGTCGGAGCCGCGCCCGCTGCGGTGGGAAGGTATCGCAGAATTCGCCAACCAGTGCGCGGAATGCCGTTTCTTGATGCCGGCGCATCGGTTGCCGCCATCGGCGGTACGATCATGGAGATCGGACTCAAGGGTCATGACTGGCAAGAGGTAGTGTCCGGTGAGGTGATCGTGGACGGCGAGTCGACAAGAATTGAGACATCATCTTTGGTCTTGGTAACTTGTCTGGACGGCCTGTTCATGGACATTACTCCATGGTGGGAACAGGGAGGCGCCCCGCTCAAATACCTGCAACTCGGCTTGGGCGCGCCCTCCTTGATGCGAAATCTCCCCGGCATCTTGCGCGGTCAGCCGAGAGATGAGGTCCGGGTGTCCCCGCTCTATGCCGCAGGCGGTGCAAGCATGATCGAACTTCCTCCTGTTGCCGGCTGCACCATTGACGGTGAACTATTTCGCAGCGAGGGCGACGACGTGATTTTTCGGGTTGAAGCAGGTCCCGAGATCGGATTCGTACGTTTGGTGAGTTAGACATGTCCGCAGCAGCGCGTGAAGACATCTCTATCGAGTCAGGTTCCGCGCTGGCGCAAGTTGCCGCGGAACTAGAGAAACGTCACCAAGGCGTGATCGGCTGCATCGCCTATGGATCCTGCCTGCGCGGCGGCGACCCTTTCGATGGGCTCTCGGATTTCTATCTCTTGGTGGACGGTTACGGTAAGGCGCATGGAACCGGGCTCGCGGCTTTGTTCAATTGGATGCTGCCGCCCAACGTCTACTATGCCGAAGTGCCGCTCGACGAAGGTCTTGCCAGGGTCAAGTATTCCTTGCTGAGCCTCGCCGGTCTGGAGCGGGGCTGCAAGCGCCGGTTCGAGTCCTACCTGTGGGGCAGGTTTGCGCAGCCTGTCGGTCTCCATGCCTTCAGTCGGGCAGCGCATGGTGAGCGTGTATTGGAAGCCTTGGGGAGTGCTGCGGCGCGTCTCATCAAAGAGACGCTACCGCTCATGGAGGGCGATTTCACTTCGCGAGACCTATGGACTTGTGGTCTCGCCAAGAGCTATGCAACTGAGCTTCGCGCTGAGAAGGCTGGTAGGGTTGCGCAGATTTTCGAGTACGCGCCTCAACACTATCAGCGCCTGACGGCACGGATACTTCAGGAGATGGCTGAGGTCGCGCAGATTGATGATGATCGTTGGAGCGTTCATGTATCGACCAATGTACGTATTCTTGGGCGCGGCAAATGGATGCTGCGCAGTCTGCTTGGCAAGTGCCTTTCCCTGGCGAGGCTCTTCAAGGCCTATTTCACCTTTCGTGACGGTATCGGCTATCTCGTCTGGAAACTCTCTCGGCATTCAGGGCGGGTGATCGAGGTGCCCCCTAGGGTGCGAAGATTCCCGCTCATATTCGGCTTGCCATTCTTCGCACGACTGTATCGGCAAGGCGTCTTCAAATGAATATCCCGCGCGCATGGCTGCTGACCGGGGGCAAGGGGGGGGACGATGCGCAGGCGCGCCTTTTGGCGAGTGCGCTCGAACTGCCTGTCGAGGAGAAACGACTGGAATTCAAGCCGCCCTATGTGAACGGAAAACCTTGGTTTCGTGCCAGTTTTACGCATCTCATTGAAGCAGTGAAACCTCCTTGGCCAGAACTTTTGATCACCGTCGGGCGCCGCCCAGCCATGGCGGCGCTAGAGATAAAGGCGCGTTCCGAAGGATTCACCAAAATAGTCTTGATAGGAAGGCCGAGGCAAAGCCAAGGCTTTGATCTTTCGGTCACTCCTGGGCAGTTCTTGGTCCCTGACACCGCGCAGATCTGTCGCGTGCCTTGGCCACTTCTCAAACCGGATGGAGCGCGCGTTACAGGGGCGTCGCGAGCATGGGAGCGTCGCTTTGACGATTTGCCTCGCCCATTAACTGCGGTACTTGTGGGCGGCGCGACGGTTCCCTATGCGCTTGAAGGGGCTGCGGGCAGGAGACTTGTCAATCAGGTTCGACGAGCGACCGATGAAGCGGGGTCCCTCTATTACTGCACCAGCAGGCGCTCAAGCCGAGCGCTTGTGAATGTGCTCAGAGAAAGTGCTGCCCAGAGGCCTGAGCGGGAGAAATTGTTCGCATGGTCCGCGGATGATGAGGACAACCCGTATCTTGGCCTGCTCGGTCTTGCCGATCGCTTCGTAGTGACGGCCGACAGCCTGTCGATGATGCTCGAAGTAGCGCAACTTTCGAAGCCGCTAGCGATCTACATTCCACCTTTTGGCGCGCGTCCGCGCTCCTTGCTCGCGCGCGGCGCACGGCCATTCCTCTACCGCTGGGACCATGCCACCGAACGCTTCGAACCAAGGCGCTTGACGAATGCGCTCTTTTCTCTCGGTGCCATCAACTATGCCCGCGATCTTGGTGCGATTCATCGTCAGCTGCTGAATTGCGGACGCGCCGCCGTGCTGGGGCAAGGCTTCGCATCGCAACCGGACCCCTTGAATCTACAACTCGATCGAGTTGTGCAGAGAGTGCGGCAACTCATAGGAGAATAGCTCCGCCCTTTCTCCGCTTGGTATAGTTGCCGAATACTGCGTAGACAGGCGCTCCGCTGGAGGATACTAAATGGCCAAGTTCTTGGTGATTCACGGCGCAAATCTCAATTTGCTCGGAACCCGCGAGCCGGAGGTCTATGGTCATGACACCCTGGCTGACATCAACGGCAGACTCGCCGCGCTGGCGAAGTCCGCAGGACATTCACTGAAGGATTTTCAGACCAATGCCGAGCACGAGATGGTTGAACGCGTCCACCGCGCCAAGCAAGAAGGCGTAGCGGCTATTCTCATGAACCCCGGCGCATTCACCCACACCAGTATCGCGCTGCGCGATGCTCTGCTGGGCGTTTCTATTCCCTTCGTCGAAATACATATCTCCAACCTGCTCGCGCGCGAGCGCTTCCGTCGCCAGTCCTATCTTTCGGACATCTCTTCAGGCGTCATCACGGGCTTGGGCGTTCACGGCTATCAACTGGGACTCAGCTACTTGATGGAACGGTTTGGTTGTTAACTCCCGAACCTTATTTGCCTGCGAGTAGCATTGTGTCGAGTCCCAAGCCGCCAGAAGATTTTATCCGCAAGATCCTCCGCAAGGATCTCGAAGGTCGCCTTAATCAGGTGGTGACACGCTTTCCGCCCGAGCCCAACGGGTATCTGCATGCAGGCCACTCAAAGGCGATTTATCTTAATTTCGGGATTGCTGAGGAGTTTGCGGGAAGCTGTGTGCTGCGTTATGACGATACGGATCCTGTTGGAGAATCCATAGAGTTTGTCGAAGCCATTCAGGAAGATGTCGAATGGCTTGGCTGCAAGCCCGATCGAATAAGCCATGCTGCGGACTACTTCGAGCCCATGTACGACTTTGGTGTCGAGTTGATAGAGCACGGCAAGGCTTTTGTCTGCTCCTTAGACTTCGAGACCATGCGCCAGATGCGTGGCACCCTGACATCTCCCGGACAGCGAAGCCCCTATAGAGACAGGAGCCCTGCGGAAAGCCTCGAACGCTTCGCGGCTATGCGCAACGGAGAATTGGAAGAAGGCGACTCAGTCTTGCGCGCCAAGATCGACATGGCATCGCCAAATCTCAATATGCGTGACCCCGTGCTCTATCGCATCAAACGTGTGCCGCATCCGCGGCGGGGAGATGATTGGTGCATCTACCCCACCTACGATTTCGCGCAGGGCTATTGCGATGCCTTGGACGGGGTCACCCACTCGCTGTGCACCATGGAATTCGACGATCACCGTCCGCTCTACGACTGGCTCCTCGCCAATGTTTCGCTCGATCATAGGCCGCGGCAGATAGAATTCTCCAGGCTCAACATCGAGTATTTCCCGCTTTCGAAGCGACTCTTGCATCGTCTCGTGAGCGAGGGTCTCGTCGACGGCTGGGATGACCCGAGAATGCCGACGCTTCGTGGTCTGCGCGCCCGCGGCGTTCCCCCCGAAGCCCTTCGCGAGCTCTGCGAACGTGCCGGTGTCACCCGCCAAGAACAGCTAATTGAAGTCAGCATGTTCGACTTCCACGTACGTAAGGCGCTGGAAAACTCCCTGCGACGCGCCATGGCCGTGGTCAATCCGCTCAAGGTGGTGCTGGTGAACTACGACGGCGCAGGCGAGACGCTGCAGGCGAACTGGCATCCGCAAGTACCCGAGCTCGGTGCTCGCGACATCCCTTTTGGCCCTGAACTCTACATGGAACGTGATGACTTTAGCGAGGATCCGCCGCCTAAGTTTAAGCGTCTTGTGCCCGGCGGCATGGTGCGCCTGCGCTACGGCTACATCATCCGGTGTGATGAAGTAGTCAAAGATGAGAAGGGAGAAGTGCAGGAATTGCATTGTCGCTACTTCCCCGACAGCAAGAGCGGATCGGACCAGAGCGGTATCAAGGTGCGCGGGGTCGTACACTGGGTGTCGGCGAGCGAGGGAGCGCCGGTCGAAATCGCGCTACTCGATGACCTCTTCCATGATCGACAGCCGGGTGCCGATTCATTGCGGACGGGATTCAATCCAACCTCCCGTGTGGTCTCGCAAGGCTTCGTCGAACCGGCGGTGCTGGGCATCGATGATCTTGGCTTTCAATTTGAGCGGGTCGGCTACTTCAAGCGCCCGTCCACTGATTCGCACCGATTTCATAGAACGGTAAGCCTTCGCGATTCGTTCAAGCCTGGGTAATCTAGCCACCACGTAAGGAGAAGCAACTATGTCAAGTGTCGCAATTTCGGGCGAGAGGACTATGCTTGGGCATCCGCGCGGCTTGGCCGTGCTGTTCTTTGCCGAGATGTGGGAGCGATTTAGCTTCTATGGCATGCGCGCCTTGCTGATCTTCTATCTCACGCAGCATTGGCTCTTTGGCGACAAGGTATCTACCGGGATTTACGCCGCCTACGGGTCGATGGTCTACCTGACGCCGGTGATCGGCGGCTACTTGGCCGACCGTTTGCTGGGTTTCCGCAAGGCGGTGGTGTTCGGCGCCATATTGCTGGTGTGTGGACATACAGGCATGGCCTTTGAAGGCGAACCTGCGCGGGTTGTGGACGGAGAAGTGGTTCGCGATGAGGCGGCCTTGCAGGTGTTCTACTTTTCGCTCGCCTTCATCATCATGGGTGTGGGCTTCCTAAAGTCCTCGATCTCCAATATCGTTGGTCAGCTCTATGATCGCGATGAAGAGACCTCGCGTCGTGATGCCGGCTTCACCATCTTCTATATGGGCATCAACATAGGTGCGATGACTGCTGGCCTTGTCTGTGGCTACCTTGGACAAACCTATGGCTGGGCATACGGCTTCGGCCTAGCCGGCATCGGCATGCTCGTCGGTTTGATCACTTTTGTCTGGGGCAAGCCTTGGCTGGAGGGGGCCGGCGAACCCAGCAATCCTGAGTATCTGGCAGAGAAGGTCGCGCTCGGCATCAATCGTGAATGGCTCACTTATCTCGGTGGCCTTGTTGGTGTGGTCATTGCGTGGTACCTGATGCAGCGGATCGGTATGGTTTCATTGGCGCTCTATGCGACCGCCGGTACGGCCGCAGCGGGGGTCATTTACTACGCATTTGCAAAATGCAACCCAATTGAGCGCGGGCGACTGCTCGTGCTGCTGTTCCTGATATCGGTGTCCGTGGTCTTCTGGGCACTGTTCGAGCAGGCGGGCAGCACATTGAATCTCTTCACCGACCGCAACATTCTCCTGCCGGGCGGCGTGACGGCCTCGCAGCTTCAGTCGCTCAATCCGGCCTTTATCATCATGCTTGCGCCCATCTTCTCGATGCTCTGGGTGGGGCTGGCAAGACGCGACTGGAATCCGAGTCTGCCGACCAAATTTGGGCTTGGCGTCTTGCAGGCCGGTCTCGGATTCGGCGTACTGGTGATTGGTTGCCAGCAAGCGGATTCTGCCGGGCAGGTCGCATTCATGTGGATCGTACTTGCCTACTTCTTGCACACCACCGGGGAACTTTGCCTGTCTCCCATTGGCCTATCCGCGGTGACCAGCTTGTCTCCGGTGCGAATCGTCGGATTCATGATGGGTGTTTGGTTCTTGTCGTCAGCCTTCGCCCATACTGTTGCGGGGCTCATTGCGCAGACCGCGAGCGTCAGCGAAGCACCGGGGACGGTGATCGATCCGATACAGTCGCTTGCCGTGTACAGCGGTACCTTTGAATTCCTGCTCTATTTCGGCTGCGCGGTGGGCATTGTGGTGCTCTTACTCGCACCCTGGCTGAAACGTGCCATGCATACGGAAGTGCCTCGTGGCGAAGCTTGAAGCACTTGATATAGAGGCGCTCGGCGAAGACATACCTCTGCTGGAAGGCATCCGCACCTGTCGGCACATTCGCAGGCTGAAACCCGACCCGGTACCGGATTTGCTCATCCGCAAGGTTTGCGAAGCCGGCACCTTCGCACCAAGCGGAGGCAATCGCCAACCTTGGATATTTGTTGCGGCGACCGACGCGAGACTGCGCAACTTCATCGGCGAGCGCTATAGGCGTCATTTTCTCGAGTACATCGCGCCAGCCCTTGAAAGTTCCAAGGATCCCTCGTATCCGGGCGAGAAGCGACGAAACATGCAGGCGGCCATCTACTTGGCCGAGCACATGACCGAGGTCCCGGTTCATCTCTTTGTGGCGGGCTGGAAGCGTCGCGGAGAGCCCCAGTTGCAGGCTTTGTTTCCGGCCATTCAGAATATCCTGCTCGCATGTCGAGCGGTAGGCTTGGGTGCGAGCCTGACGACCATGCATAGAAGATTCGCCTATGAAGTGGACCCGCTCTTAGGGCTCAGCCCGGACACCCCCTCATGTGCATTGATTCCGATTGGTTGGCCTCTCGGGCGCTACGGCCGTCCACCAAGGCGCAGCGTGGATGAGGTGCTGTTCTTCAATCGGGTGGATCGCGACCTCACGCGGCGTGAACGGCCCTAGCGAGCCTCAAAGTGATCGCCTATCAGGCCGTCGGAATCAGTCCTCTGCAAGCCGGATTCCCCTTCATTGTTTAATGACTTCAGAATCCTCATTGTGTTCTGGTGCATCGGGGCCTTCGTAGACTAGGCGACCATCTCGCCAAAACACGGCGTACTGGCCGAGCTTGCGTTTGCGTTCCAATGCTTCAGCGACCGCGCGACGCAGTGATACAAGACCCTGCATCGCAAAATCATCGAGTTCTGACATGGGTTCTCAATGCCTCCAGACGATTCAACATTTTAGGCTGGGCGACTTCGCGACGGGAACCTCGCTGGGTGAATATGACGATTGGTTGAGTGTCCGCGTTGCAATAGCACACTGCCCGCTCCGCCAAGAAGACGTAGTGTTTGAGGAAGTTATCGAGGCTGCGAAAAAATCGCCGGTTTAGGTCCGCTGCAGGGATGGGGTGTCCGCCGTGACGCACGCGCTCTGCGACTCGCGACACTGCGAGTTCCAGGCTTGGCAATTACAGGTAAGTGAGTTCGACCCGCCATCCATTGGCTTTCAGGCTTCTCATGAGTCGCAAGTGTGTTAGTCCGGAGAGAGTAATTTCGAAGGAGAAGTTTCGTCTGGCTTTCACTTGCCGCGAGATTTCGCTCAGTACTATTCGTCCGGCGGCAATTGCCTTCGCCTCGGGGGCTAATGGGGCGAGACCTGCCGCAATAAGGTCGGCGTTGACGAAGATATTGCAGCCCGCAACCCGAGGAAGGTAATCAAGTGCGAAAGTTGTCTTGCCGGCTCCATTGGGCCCCGCAATGATCCTGCAAACCGGCTGCTCTTCATTCATTTCGAGCAACCCAGGCTTCAGTCGTTACTCTCCGCGACTGAGAGTTTTGTCAACTGGTCAAACATGTTTACCGGAAGTGGGAAGACTATGGTCGAACTCTTTTCGCCCGCGATTTCGGTGAGGGTTTGAAGGTATCTCAGTTGTAGGGAGCTTGGCGAAGCGGAGAGTTGATCGGCGGCTTGCACCAGCATCTTCGCCGCCTGGTTCTCGCCGTCCGCATGAATCACCTTGGCACGCCGCTCGCGTTCTGCTTCCGCTTGCTTGGCGATAGCGCGAATCATGCTCTCGTCGATGTCGACGTGCTTGATCTCGACATTGGACACTTTGATGCCCCATTTGTCTGTGGCCTGATCGAGTATTGACTGGATATCCGTGTTGAGCTTTTCGCGCTCGGCGAGTAATTCATCGAGTTCATGTTGGCCCAATACCGACCGCAATGTAGTCTGTGCGAGTTGTTCGGTGGCTTCCATGAAGTTTTCGACATTGATGATCGCGTTCTGAGGATCGGTGACTCGGAAGTAAATCACCGCATTCACGCGCACGGAGACGTTGTCGCGCGTGATGAGGTCCTGTGTTGGCACGTCAAGCACCAGTGTGCGCAGGTCGACGCGCACTGCTTGCTGAATCACGGGAATCACGATGATGATTCCTGGTCCCTTGACGGTTTGAAACCTTCCAAGCAGGAAAATCACCGAGCGCTCATACTCTCGCAGAATACGGATCGAAGAGAAGAGGAGCGCGAGCAGAAATACTGCAATAATGATGGTCACCAATGATGACATAGTCTTTGCCTTTGAAGGGATTGAAAGTCAATCCTTAGTGTAGCTCTTTTGGGCGCTGCTTTGCCTTTTTTGCCTTCCATGCCTCACCCCGATATTGGAAATTCCGAACGCCTTTCAGAGTTGTGCGAACAACTGCAGGCGACTTGGTACGAAAAAATCCCGATTACCAACTCGCTCGGCGTGCGGGTCGCTGGTTTTGACGGCTCAGTTCTGACTGTGAAAGCCGACTTCGATGCCAATATCAACCTGCACGGGACGGCATTCGCCGGCAGCCTATATGCCGTCAACGCCCTGTGCGGTTGGTCCATGATTCACCTGCAACTCGCCTTGGCCGAGATGCCGGGATCAATCGTGCTTGTCGAAGGCAACATTCGCTATGCGGCGCCGGTGCGCGAATCCATCCTTGCCACTTGCTTGTGGGAGGATCAGGGCGAAGTGATCAGGGCTTTGAAGCGCGGAAGGAAAAGAGGTCGAATTGAGGTGGCATCCACCGTCGAACAGGACGGGCAATCGGCTGCCTGCTTTCAAGGCAGGTATGCGATTCGGATCGATTGACTTTTGGATAAGACCCTCGCTGCTGAGCACCGGGCATCAATGGTAATCTTACGGGCTGCACTGTCAAGACGATGGAGATGGCCATGGCTTCGGTGATGAAACTTGAAGATTCCGAATTAAGAGACGAGGCGACAGAAGTCGCGTTGCGCGTTGCGCGCGCTCGCGAGGCGCAACGTCAGATAGAGGATTACACCCAATCGCAGGTGGATCAGCTCATTCGCGCCATGGTCTGGTCCTGCTGCCAACCCGGCATCGCCGAAGAACTCGCCCAACATGCGCTTGACGAAACCGGGCTTGGAGACTATCCGGGAAAGTTCGCCAAGATGTCCTACAAGACGCGCGCGGCGCTCATGGACATCATTCATGACAAGTCGGTCGGCATCATCGAAGAGGATCCGGAGCGAAACATCGTCAAGATCGCCAAGCCTGTGGGCGTGATTGGCGCGCTTGCGCCCTCGACCAATCCGGAAGCCACGCCCATCATCAAGGCGATCAACGCCGTCAAGGCGCGCAATGCCATCATCGTCGCTCCGCATCCGCGTGCCAAGCTGACCAACAAGCTGATTGTCGATCGCATGCGCGACGCCATCGAGAAGCTTGGTGCACCAGTCGACTTGGTGCAAGACATAGGGGAGGTTTCGCTCGAACGCACCAATGAACTCATGAAGCAGTGTGATCTCATTTGGGCAACCGGCGGTGCCGGCATGGTGAAGGCCGCTTATTCGAGCGGTACGCCGGCGTTGGGTGTGGGTGCCGGCAACGCCGTGATTACGGTGGATGAGACGGCCGATCTCGACGAAGCGGCAGAAAAAATCCGTATCTCCAAGACGCTGGATTTGGCCGCTTCCTGCTCGGCGGACAATGCCGTGTTGGCAGTGGATGCCATCTACGACGATTTGGTCGAGAAGCTGGTTGCCGAAGGCGGCTATGTCGCAAAGCCCGGCGACTACGACAAGATAGCGAATGTACTTTGGAAGGACGGTGTGCTCAATACCCGTGCCGTGGTGAAAACGCCCCAAGTCCTTTGTGAGATGGCGGGCGTTGAGATTCCGGAAGACCGCCTGTTCATGGTCATGCCCGAGGAGGGTGTTGGCCCCGATCATCCCTATTCAGGCGAGAAACTCTCGGCGATCCTGGCACTCTATAAGGTCCGCGATATAGATGATGCCATTGCGCTCACCAATGAGATTCAGGAGTACCAGGGCAAGGGCCACTCTTGCGGGATATATTCCAATAAGGATGAGAACATCATGAAGTTGGGCTTCGGCTGCAAGACGGCCCGCGTGCTGGTCAATCAACCGCAAGCGCCATCGAATAGCGGCAATCTCTGGAATGGCCTGCGCCAAACCTTCTCGCTTGGCTGCGGAACTTGGGGCAACACGTCCACCGATGAGAATCTCTATTGGCGACACCTCGTCAATGTCACTTGGGTCTCAAAGCCGCTGGCGACCCCAAAGGTCATTCCAGAGGACGAGGAACTCTTTGGAGAGGTGATCGACCAACTGGCCGATTAAGACCTCTCGGCTTTTTGCCGACGGAGTTGGCGATATGGCGGCGGCGGGTGATGGGTCGGGTCGGACTCAAGCAGACCTCGATGCCTGGCGGGATCTGGTCGTCTCACAATCTCGCGGCAAGACCGAGTCGGATTTTGTTTCCGAATCGGCTTCCGGCATTCTAGTCAAGCCCCTCTACACCGCTGACGACATAGCGGGGCTCGAACACGTTCATAGCCTGCCCGGCCTGCCGCCCTACGTCAGGGGACCGCAAGCCACCATGTATGCAGGGCGGCCTTGGACCATCCGACAGTACGCAGGCTTTTCCACCGCCGGGGAATCCAATGCCTTCTATCACCGGATTCTTGCCGGCGGCGGGCACGGTATATCGGTTGCATTTGACCTCGCCACGCACCGAGGGTACGACTCGGATCATCCGAGGGTCGCGGGAGACGTTGGCAAGGCTGGTGTCGCCGTTGACTCCGTGGAGGACATGAAGCTGCTCTTCCATGACATTCCTTTGGACGAAGTGTCCGTGTCCATGACCATGAATGGTGCCGTGCTACCGGTACTGGCCAGCTACATCGTCGCTGCGGAAGAATCCGGTGTGCGCCGTGAACAACTCTCCGGAACCATTCAGAACGACATTCTGAAAGAGTTCATGGTGCGCAACACCTATATCTATCCACCGGCCCCTTCCATGCGTATCGTGGGCGACATCATCGCCTATACCAGTCGGCACATGCCGAAATTCAATTCCATCTCGATTTCCGGTTACCACATGCAGGAAGCGGGTGCGGACCCAGCCCTTGAGTTGGCATTCACACTCGCTGACGGAAAGGAATACGTGCGCACGGCGCTTAGTCAGGGCCTCGACATAGACGAGTTCGCGCCACGCCTGTCGTTCTTTTGGGGGATTGGCATGGACTTCTATCTTGAAATCGCCAAGATGCGGGCGGGCAGGATCCTCTGGGAGCGCATCATTGACGAGTTTGGCGCCAAGAACCCGCGCTCTCGCATGCTGCGCACCCACTGCCAGACATCCGGATGGTCGCTGACCGAACACGATCCATACAACAATGTGGTGCGAACCACCATTGAAGCCATGGCGGCCGTGTTTGGGGGCACTCAATCCCTACATACCAATTCACTTGACGAGGCCATGGCCTTGCCGAGCGAATTCGCGGCGCGCCTTGCGCGCAACACCCAACTCATACTCCAAGAGGAGACCGGTATCACCAAGGTGGTCGACCCCTGGGGAGGATCCTTCATGATGGAGACGCTGACCGATCAGATGGTGAGCAAGGCTTGGTCGATCATCGAAGAGGTCGAAGAACGTGGTGGCATGGCAAAAGCGATCGAATCGGGGATGCCGAAGCTGCGAATTGAAGAAGCTGCGGCGCGCAGACAGGCACGCATAGACCGAGGCGAAGAAGTGATCGTCGGCGTCAATAAGTACCAGATAGAGGATGAGGAACTCATTGAACTCCTTGATATAGACAACCACGCCGTACGCGACGCGCAGTTGGCCAGGCTGGCGGGCCTGCGCGCATCGCGTAATGAGGTGGAGGTCAAGAAAAGCCTTGGGCGGTTGGCCGAAGCTGCTCATGGTTCAGGCAATCTCTTGGAACGTGTCGTCGCCGCAATGCGTTGCAGAGCGACGCTCGGCGAAGTATCTTCCGTGCTCGAAGATGTGTTTGGGCGCTTCATGGCGGTGGCAAGGGTGGTTTCTGGTGTATATGGCGGCGCCTTTGAGGGCGATGAAGATTGGCAAGCCCTACAGAAGGACATTGATGCCTTCGTGGCGTCACAGGGTCGCCGACCACGAATGCTCGTGTGCAAAATGGGACAGGATGGTCATGACCGCGGTGCGAAGGTGATCGCCACGGCCTTCGCCGATTTGGGTTTTGACATAGACCTCTCTCCCATGTTCGCCACCCCCGAAGAAGTGGCCCGTCAGGCGGTGGAGAACGATGCTCACCTGGTCGGGGTGTCTTCTCAGGCAGGAGGACACAACACGCTGGTGCCCATGCTGATTGAGGCATTGAAGAAGGAAGGAGCCGAGGGAGTTCAAGTCGTGGTTGGCGGTGTGATTCCGAAGCATGACTACGAGTTTCTCAAAGACAAGGGCGTCAAGGCCGTGTTCGGTCCAGGCACCAAGATTGCGAACGCAGCGCGCGAGGTGCTTTTTACACTGATGCCTAGTGAATAGCTTGAAGGTCGAACTGATCGACAAGCAAGCGCTGCGGCACGGTGATCGCCGGACGCTCGCGAGGGCAATCACTCTGGTTGAAAGTCTGCTTGAATCAGACCGGCAACATGCACAGGCACTGATTCAGGAAGTGTTGCCGGCTACCGGCAAGAGTATCCGCATCGGCATCACCGGAAGTCCAGGCGTCGGCAAGTCCACCTTTATCGAAGCCTTCGGACTGCATCTATTGGATCAAGGCAAACGTGTGGCCGTGCTCGCGGTGGATCCCAGCTCGCCTGTGCGCGGCGGCTCTATTCTGGCCGATAAGACGCGCATGGAACGCTTGGGTCGCGATGAGCGCGCCTTTATCCGGCCATCACCAGCGGGAGGCGCTGTGGGGGGCGTGGCGCAACGTACGCGCGAATCTATGCTGCTCTCGGAAGCGGCGGGGTTCGATGTGGTGCTGGTCGAGACGGTGGGTGTTGGGCAAAGCGAACATCGGGTCAAAGAGATGGTGGATTTCTTCTTGGTGCTCTTGCTGCCAGGCGCGGGTGACGAGTTGCAGGGCATCAAGAAGGGGGTCGTCGAACTTGCCGATGCGCTCATCATCAACAAGGCCGATGGAGACAATCTGGTCTTGGCCGAAAACACGCGCATGCACTACGAGAGCGCCCTCAAGCTGCTGGGCCGAGATGAATTCTGGCAAGCGCAGGTGCAGTTGTGTTCATCCTTGCAAGGCGCAGGTGTGCAGGAGGTCTGGAACATGGTGCTTGCGCACCATCAACTGGGCGAGGCAGAAGGTGAAATCCAGCGTCGTCGTTCGATGCAGAATATCGCCTGGATGAACGAGATATTGATCGACCTATGGCACCAACAACTGAGATTACGAGCGTCGTTCGAAGCCGATCAGAAGCTGCTGGAAGCGCAGGTAGTCGCAGGGAAACTTACCCCATACGTTGCGGCCAAACGATTGCTTGGCGGAATTCAATGATATTCCTCGCCTCCGGAAACGTTCATGCATTCCGCGGTGATGTAAGCCGCTTGATCGGAACAGAGGAACGCGCAGGCTTTGGCGATGTCTTCTTGTACACCCGGCCTGCCGAGCGGGATTCGCGACCGCATATCGGCCATATACTGGTCAAGATCGCGCCCGGTCACTTCGGAAAAATGCGTGTTCTGCCAAGCGCCGAGGCCCGTGGTGACATGATTCGGGCATATGGTATTTACCCCTATCCCATGTTCGCCGAGTTCCATGGCCGCCACCCGAGTTAAGCCGACCATACCGTGTTTCGAGGTTGTGTAGGCGGAGGCGTGGCCGAACCCCGACTTGGAGGCTTGCGAGCCGATGTTGATGATGCGCCCACCCCGACCTTGCTTGATCATGACACGAGCAGCCGCCTGAATGCCGAGAAACACGCCGCGCAGGTTCACACCGAGCACCGTGTCCCATTCTTCAATGCTCATTTCAACAATCGGCTTCATGAGATATCCGATACCGGCATTGTTGACCCAGATGTCGAGTGCGCCAAAGTGCTCGGCAGCGAACGAGGCGGTGGCTGCTATTTCATCCGCATTGAGCACGTTGCAGTGAAAAGCTTCGGCATCGGCGCCCTTGGCGCGCATGTCATCCACAATCGACCGAATCTCGGAATCGGTGCCCACTGCGGACTCCGGCATGTGCTCGCCTTCGGAGTGGCCTATGTCGGTCAGTACGACCTTGCATCCCTCCGCCGCTAGCCGTTGAGCCATGGCCTCGCCAAGACCATTGCGGCGTCCGGCACCGGTGATCACGGCCACTCTGCCTTTCAATTCCGGGTACATGATTCGCTCCTTGACAAACGGTCTCGACGCGCTCGAAACCTCAAGCGGTGCAGCGCTCAGATGGGTTGGGTGAGCATGAACGCGGGGTTGTCCGCGAAAGCTTGAAACTCTGCAGCGACACGCTGCATGGTTTCGGAGGCGACTTCCCGCCCCAGCAATTCCATATCCGCCACCTCCAGCAATTCGACGTACTGGTAGGGTGCCGCAGCGTCCGTGCCGAGCAGCCCGGTGGTCCGCAACACGGAAAAGTCACTCACCGAAGCAAGCGCCTTGACTGTGGGGATGTCTGTGGACTTGGCCCAGTGCTCGTAGTCCTCGTGCGATGCGTCTGGTTTCAGGTTGAATAGGACGACGATCAACATGTGGGGCAACTCCTGTTCGGGGACGATGTAGATTGGAAGCTAACATTACGCCTAAACATATGTCAATAAGTCATTTGAAGTTCGTGAACGCGTTGCCGTTTGTGGCGCATCGGTAAGTCGCGGAGTGCTTGCTGCGGATGATGTAAAATTTGTTTTTGTGCGTGAGGCAATCCTATGATTGAAGCCGGACAGGCATTGACCTTCGACGATGTCCTCTTGGTGCCCGCACTTTCCAAGGTTCTTCCCTCCGAAGTGGACCTCAACACCAGACTGACCCGCAAAATTAATCTTAGCCTTCCCTTGGTGTCCGCTGCGATGGACACGGTCACCGAATCGCGGCTGGCGATCGCGCTCGCGCAAGAAGGTGGGATAGGGGTGATTCATAAAAACATGACCATAGACGCCCAAGCGCGCGAGGTGCGCGCGGTCAAGAAGTATGAAGCGGGCATCATTCGCGATCCCATCACCATAGGTCCCGATGCCGCAGTGGGCGATCTTCTTACCCTCACCAGCGAACACGGTATTTCTGGGGTGCCTGTGACGAGAGGAAGGGAGCTGCTCGGCATTGTGACCCGCCGCGATGTGCGCTTTGAAAAGAAGATGAACAAGAAGGTGCGCGATGCCATGACGCCCAAGGAGCGCTTAGTGACGGCGCTCGAATCTGCTTCAACGAGTGAGATCAGAGACCTCTTGCATCAGCATCGAATCGAGAAGGTGCTGATTGTTAACGAGGACTTTGAACTTCGTGGACTGATCACGGTCAAGGACATGGAGAAATCCGAGATGTTTCCCTATGCCTGCAAGGACGAACAGGGACGCCTGCGAGTTTGTGCCAGCATTGGCACCTCTGAAGACACGGATGAACGTGCGGCCGCGCTTGTCGAAGCGGGCGTGGATGCCTTAGTGCTTGACACCGCACACGGTCATTCGACGCGCGTGCTGGATCGGCTGAGCTTGGTCAAGCAAACCTATCCTGGGTTAGATGTCGTGGCGGGCAACGTGGCCACCGCCGACGGCGCGCGCGCGCTCATTGATGCGGGAGCCGATGCGATCAAGGTGGGTATAGGTCCTGGGTCGATCTGCACCACGCGGGTAGTGACGGGTGTCGGCGTCCCGCAGATTACCGCGATTACCGATGCGACCAGCGAAGCCGACGAGAATGAGATTCCGGTAATCGCCGATGGCGGCATTCGCTACTCTGGCGACGTGGTGAAGGCCATAGCCGCCGGTGCCAGCGCGGCCATGATCGGAGGATTACTTGCAGGCACCGAAGAAGCCCCAGGTGAAATCGAGCTGTATCAAGGTCGTACTTACAAGGCGTATCGGGGCATGGGCTCGCTTGGCGCCATGACGCAGTCGCAGGGCTCAAGCGACCGCTATTTTCAGGAAGCGGAGGATGTGCCCGGAAAGCTCGTCCCCGAAGGCATTGAGGGCAGGGTGCCCTATAAGGGCCCCTCGGCTCCGATCATTCGACAGCTCGCCGGAGGCATTCGCTCCGCCATGGGCTACACAGGTTGTGAAGAGATTGAAGACCTGCGAGGCAGGGCGAACTTCGTACAGGTGACGGGCGCGAGCCTTGCCGAGGGGCACGTCCATGATGTCACCATCACCAAGGAGGCGCCAAATTATCCTGTACGCTAGAAAGCGTCCAGTCTTGATAATCGAGCCCGTCCACGCGCTGAAATTCTCGTGTGTTGGCGGTGATCAGGGTCAATCGCCGACAGCGGGCCTGTCCAGCGATGAGCAAGTCAAAGGGCCCGATTGGCTGTCCCCTTGCTTCTAGGCGATTTCGGATTTCTCCTGCTTCACGCGCATCTGCCGCATCGAGGGAGATCACTTCGAAAGGCATTTTTTCAAGTAGCCTCAGGTTCTGTGCGGGTTTCGCGCTCTTGAATGCGCCATAGTAAAGTTCAAAAGCAACTACTGACGGAAGCCCAATGTCTTGGGGCCGATACCGACGAAGCTGAGCCGCCAACATCTGCGAAGTCCCGTTGAGCATGGTGACGCACGCGTTGGTGTCTAACAGGTACCTCATTCCTCGAAAACCTTACGCAGCTCCGGGCGCTTGGGCATCTGCGGCTGTGCCCGGCCTTCGGCGAAAAAGTCCTGCGAGAATTCTCCAGCGACCTCATCTAGCCACTCCCAGCCGGAATTGGCCGGCTCTAGGACCACTCCATTGCCATGCCTGCGAATTCGCACTTCTTCGCCTTGCATTCGAAACTCTTTTGGAAGACGAACAGCTTGAGAACGCCCCGTCCAAAATAGCTTGGCGGTTTTAGTCATTGATGTACCCATTCAGTTGATATATACCATAAGTATATATCAATCTCGCGGAGCGAATTTCGTTGTGAGCGAAGAGTCGCGAGCCGCCGAACCGCTAGAATGTCCACTCGAACGGTCGGTAGTTTGTCGCACCTAGATACGGGGAAAGTGGTTTTGCCATTGGATGATCAAAGAGAGAGTCACAGGCGCGGCATCGTCGTCGTCGACTTCGGTTCGCAATACACGCAGCTTATTGCACGGCGAGTTCGCGAACTTGAAACCTGGTGCGAGATATTAAGCTGGCGCAGTGACGGCGAGGCTTTTGTCGATGCGAAGCCAGCCGGCGTAATCTTAAGTGGCGGACCTGAATCTGCCACCGAGGCGCAATCTGCGGTGCTTCCCGAAGCCGTGCTCTCACTTGGAGTGCCGATCCTTGGCATTTGCTATGGAATGCAGGCGCTTGCCCGCCAATATGGCGGACGGGTGGCGACCAGCGGCTCGCACGAGTTTGGACACGCAGAGGTCTCTCGGCTAGGGGAATCGAGTCTCTTGCCCGGTTCTGAGGCGTCATCCTTGAAGGTATGGATGAGCCATGCCGACAGGGTCGAAGCATTGCCGCCGGGCTTCAAGGCCACAGCGAGTTCAGGAAACGCCCCCATTGCCGCCATGGAAGACGCGGGTGGCCAGCTCTTTGGATTGCAATTTCATCCAGAAGTGACCCATACGCCGCAAGGTATGCAGATTCTAGATCGATTCGTGCACGGCATATGCGATGCCGGCCGGGGATGGACCACCAAGGAAATCGTGCGTGAATCCATTGACGAGATTCGCGTGAGGGTAGGCGATGAGGGCGTGATTTTGGCACTCTCTGGTGGGGTGGACTCAAGCGTCATGGCTGCGCTCCTGCATCGCGCCGTTGGTGATCGGCTTCGCTGTGTCATGGTAGACAACGGACTGTTGCGCTTGGGCGAGGCGGATGAGGTGCGCGCTGCCTTTGACCGAAAGCGAGGTAACGCGCTGCCGCTCAATCTGCGCATTGTCGATGCGAGCGATGAGTTCTTATCCGCGCTACAGGATGTGGCTGATCCCGAAAGTAAACGGCGGGTCATAGGTGAGACCTTCATTCGTGTTTTCGAGCGCGAGGCAGGAGATCTTTCTGACACTCCCTGGCTTGCACAAGGCACCATCTATCCCGATGTCGTTGAATCGGCGGCGGCTGTGCACGGACATGCTGATCTCATCAAGTCGCATCACAATGTCGGCGGCCTCCCTGAGCGCATGAAATTGAAGTTGATCGAACCCTTGCGTGAGCTCTTCAAAGACGAAGTTCGGCAGCTCGGCCTCGCTCTGGGGTTGCCGGACGAACTGGTGCATCGCCACCCCTTTCCAGGGCCTGGCCTCGCGGTACGGCATCTTGGTGCCCTCACCCTTGATGGTCTTGAGATTCTGCGCCGCGCGGACAAGATTTTTCTTGACACCTTAAGTGCGCATTCGCTTTATTCTGACGTAAGCCAAGCCTTCGCCGCACTATTGCCTGTGCGTTCGGTGGGCGTGGTGGGAGATGCGAGGCGCTATGCGCGCGTGGTCGCGCTCCGCGCAGTGGTCACATCAGACTTCATGACCGCGGATTGGGCGCGGCTTCCCTACGAATGCCTTGCCGAAGCCTCCAATAGAATCATCAACGAAATATCAGATGTCTCGCGTGTGGTGTACGACGTGTCGAGCAAGCCTCCGGCGACTATTGAGTGGGAGTGATTTTCCGACTTTAGTCTTGTCTTGCAGGTTGCCCGAAGGACGTTGTTTCGTCATTCTTTGTTGGTCGCGCGAGTGTGGCCGAGACCAAGGTGAACGCCGTCTGGTCTATAATGCAGACTAGTCTTAAATTCTGGTCGAAAAAATGGCAACGGTGGGCAGGAAGTTCCGGGTGACCGCCTACGAGTGCAAGACAAGGCAGGCAGAGGTATTCCGGCGGGCTGCGGCTGGAGAGACGATCATCGTGACGAACAACGGCGTTCCCCAAGTGGAAATTCGCAAGGCACCGGCCGATGAGGAGAGCGTTGTCCGCGCGCTGGAGGCGCTTCGTGCGTTGCACGCGAGTCAACTTGCGGTGAGCGCGACCGGCAGTCACGAAGAATTGCGACGGATTCAGGAAGAAGGACGAGACTGATTGCGGTGCAGACCATCGTCTTGGACAACAGCATCAACACGCGCTTGCTCTGGCCGGACTCAGAGCGGCCCGAGAGCAATGAATATGCGCTCCATGTGCTGAGCCAAGCGACCGAAGACAGCGTATTTCATGTGCCGACGATCTGGCACTATGAGCTTGCCCACGTCGCGGCTAGATTGGTGCGTAACGGCAAGGTTTCGCAGGCAAGTGCGATGCGCTATTTCGAACAAATTTCCCTTCTGCCGATGATAACGGATGTTTCCAGCCACGCAAATGCGGGGAAGGCGACTTTCGCACTGAGCATTCAATTCGATATTTCTGTTTATGACGCAGCCTATTTGGAGCTTGTTCTGCGGCTGGGAGGTGCGTTGGCCACCAACGACCAGCGGTTGTGGGCAGCCGGCCGGAGCGCTGGCGCATCTCTGTTTGCCTAACCCGCGGTTCTCCAAATGGCTTTGATCGCTGCTATGTGAACGGGCGCATGTCCCGAACCGTCGTCGATACCATTCCGATTGAGAATATCATTGCCGGGTACCACTCGGAAGATATGGAGCGCCTTTATCCCGGCCTGAAGTTACCCATCGAGTTTCTTGGAATTGAAGGAATGCCTTGTGGCTATATTAGGTGCCATCAAACGGAGACACCATCAGCGCCCGGCTGGCAGGGAGCTTGTTGTCCAACATATCCAGCCAAGCGGATTGCAGCGCCTCGGCGCTCTGTAGCCAATCCACTTTTACTTGATCCTTGATCATGGCCGCCACCCTGAGGCTGGCATCCATGGCTTTCGACATGGCGACGCCCGCTCCCCACTCCTTTTCTCGTGTGGCGATGTGTGCCGGGGCGAAGAAGAACTCGGGCGGTGCGCCCGGCAGGTCCTCGGGGCGGTCCGCCGCCTCCCAATGGGTGGCGCCGACCATGATGCTGGCCTTCATGTTCTCTCCGAGTAGAGAATGCAGCTTGGAGGTGAGTCGGCCATTGCCCGACATGTCGACGTAAGCTGAGGGTAGGCTAGTATCTATTTGGTCTTCTTCTCCGTAGAGTACGACTTGGTCACAACCGCCCAGCTCCAACACAAAGTCGCGATTCCCTGATGAGGTCAAGCCAACGACTTTCGTTTGGGTGTCCGATGAATCGCGAAGCATCTGTGCCAAACCAAAACCTGTCTTCGATGAGACAGAGCCGATCAGCACCTGGCGGGCACCGAAAAAGTCCTTGTAGGCGAGATAATCGCAGAGCAAGAATGAAGTGGCGAACAGCGGAAGCAGCAGGCACCGTTCGGTTTCGAAGGCTTGCATGGCTTCTGATTCGGCCGAACCGCGGCTGTAGTTGTTGTAGACCGCCGGTAGGTCACTGCGGTGTTCGCTGACCTCGGTAAATCGTTCTTTCGTGACCCGACCGGGGCGCAACAAGGCATGGCTGGCCATGGGGAAGAAGCCCCATAGGCGCTCACCCACCGGCACCCGACCGCAGTTGGATGCGATGACGTCGCCAAAGCCCCAAACCGGCACCTTACCCCAGCAATCCTTGGCCGGATAGAACCGCCAATAGCCGATCATGTCACCGGCTACGGCATAGCTGACGTTATTGGCGGTGAGGCCGAACTTGTCGATCGCTACCTGCACCTCGCCATCAGCAGGCGAGGGCAAAGTGCGTCGGACGATTTTGGTGGCGCGCAGATCGCCCCGTTGCACTAAAAATTCAGTTTGTTGCGTCATAACCCTTTGCCTCGGAAGTGTGAATAGTGACGATTGCGGATATTCTGGCAGGCATCTTGGCAGAATCGAACAACATAGGAAAACTCACCTGATTCTCAAAGGTGTATAGGGACGTCAACATTGGTGACCTGGTCTGACAAGCGACAAGCGGATACTATGGGACAGCATACTAGGTCGGTGGCTCGGGATATGAGCCCGTTCGAAGTGAAGGAGAAATAATCATGTCTGATTTCGTTGTGTACGGCTCACCCCTCTCACCCTTCGTACGCAAGGTTGAGGCAGTCTTAAGGCATCAGGGCGCGGCGTACGATTTTGAGAATGTCAACATCATGGACATGCCGGACTGGTTTGCTGAAATCAGCCCGGCGCGTCGCATTCCCGTGCTCCGCGACCGAAGCGTCGGTACTGAGGGCATTCCCGGCACCATCGCGGACTCGTCGGCGATCTGCCTGTATTTGGACAGAAAGCTGAATACGGGGATCTATGGTGAATCCGCGTATCACGCGGGGAGAGCGGCTTGGCTGGAGGAATATTCGGATACGGAGATTGCCATGCACTTGGGCATGCAGATCTTCAGACCTTTGGTATTCCCGCTGATCGCCGGCAAGCAGTCGGACGTGGACACGGCGAGAAAGACGTTTCAAGAAGTGCTTCCAAGTCGATTCGATTATTTGGAAGCGACCTTGGATGGCGCAGCGTATTTCGTCGGAGACCAATTCTCCATCGCCGATATTGCCGTTGGCGTACAGCTGACCCAGCTTGGACTGGTAGCCGAATTGCCGAGCTCGAATCGTTGGCCTGGACTTATCAATCATGCGGAAATGATCAAATCCCACCCGACCTTCGCTGACAACTTGGCGGTTTGCGGAAAAATGCTCAGTGGGCTACTGCCTGAAAAGTTCGATCTCTCCTAAGCAGCTTGTCGCATGGCAAGACTTAAGAATTGAGGCTTATATACGTGACTAGACAAAGCGAGAATCCTCGTGCTCGTGCCGCCACGCGGCCATTAGCAGCAGCACGGCTGCATCAATTAACTGCTCACGGCCACGTATCGTGTGATCCGCCGCCTGATCCAGCAGGGTCATCGATCTCGCACTGGCGCGAATCATGCCACCCGCACCGCCCCTTGGCGCGTCCTTTCGCGGGTGCGGCCTCGATCTGGTCGCGCGCCCATGCCACTAACTGCCTGTCGGCCTCATGAGTCATGCTTCACTCCTTTTATCTAGTTACCTATATAAGCCCCTAAAATAAACCAATGACCCGGCAGACGAAGAAATGTGGTTACTTTCTCGTCTGTGGTGCTGTCACTGCGCTTTGCTTGCCGGTCAACACGCCTGAGGGCGTAGGTCTCTAAAATAGACGCTTTTCGCGAGCTCCTACTCGACATGAGTTCGGCAGCCATTTCCACTCACGAGCGATTCATGAGGCGCGCCCTTGAACTCGCGCATGAGGCGCAAGTCTTGGGTGAAGTCCCAGTGGGTAGCGTCGTGGTGGTGGATGGAGAGATCATCGGCGAAGGCTTCAACCAGCCCATCGCGATGCGGGATCCAAGCGCGCATTCGGAAATGCTCGCTTTGCGGGCGGCGGCCAAACGAATCGGCAACTATCGACTGGTCGCGGCGTCTCTCTATGTGACCATCGAACCTTGCATGATGTGTTGCGGGGCGCTTGTGCATTCGCGCATTGATCGCTTGGTATTCGGCGCACGAGAGCCGCGCTCCGGTGTGGTGGTCAGCAATGCGAGGTTTCTTGAGAGTGCTTGGCACAACCATTCGGTGCAAGTGACCGAAGGCATTCTTGCCGAAGCCTGTGGAGATCTTATGCGCGGGTTCTTTCAGCAGCGAAGGCGGGAGGCCGCAAGCGCATGACGCAGGTGCTTTCGGGCCCGCCAGCCATGTCTCAATTTCGTCTCAAGCGATTGTTGCAGGACGCACGCTGCCTCTGCCCTTCGCTGAGAGGACTGCGTGCGACCTATATGCACTATCTGTCTTCGCCGCTTGAGGGCCAGGCCTTGACGCGGGCGCACTCGCTGCTTTCCTACGGCTCGGGAGCGGAGGCGACGGGAACAGAAGAAACCTTCTTCTGCCTCGTCCTGCCACGGGAAGGCACCGTATCCCCTTGGTCGAGCAAGGCGACTGATGTCTTTCACACCTCGGGCCTCGCAGACCTCGAGCGCGTAGAGCGAGGCGTGAGATGGGACATCATCGGCGCTGCCGATGAGCGTATTTTGCCGTTGTTGCATGATCGAATGACCATGCGCGTCTCTTTCTCCGCAGATGCGCACCCCTTCGCTTCTCCAACCTTGAAGGAGCAGCTTGAAATAATCGAGCTAGGTTCCGACGGCGGCTCGGCCCTGCACCAAGCAAATCTGAACCTCGGGCTGGCCTTGTCGGAAAGGGAAATCGAGTACCTCTATGACCTGTTTCGCGCTTCCGGGCGCCATCCCACCGATGCCGAACTCATGATGTTCGCGCAGGTGAACTCCGAACACTGCCGACACAAGATATTCAATGCCGAGTGGCAAGGTGCGGAAGACGCGAGGTCGCTCTTTGACATGATCCGTCATAGCTCGCGCGTAGCCGCTGGCAGCGGCGTGCTGAGCGCGTATAAGGACAATGCGGCGGTGATCGAGGGGCACCATGTTCGCGCCTTTGAGGTTGATGCCGAGGATCGCCGCTACAGATATACGAGTCGCCCAGCGCACATTGTGATGAAGGCAGAAACGCACAATCATCCGACCGCCATCGCCCCCTTTCCCGGCGCCGCGACCGGATCGGGTGGTGAGATTCGCGATGAGGGCTCGGTCGGTCGTGGCTCTAAGCCGAAGGCTGGATTCGCCGGTTTCACCACTTCGCATTTGCGTATTCCCGCTCTGCCGGAGCCTTGGGAACGGCTTGATGAGGATTCGGAGTTCTCCGTTCCGGCGCACCTTGCGACGCCGCTCGAAATCATGCTGCAGGGGCCGATCGGTGCCGCTTCCTACAACAACGAATATGGTCGACCGGCCTTGGCCGGCTACTTCCGAACCTTTGAACACGCGATTCATCAAGATCCGGCGTGGGGCTATCACAAGCCGGTCATGATCGCTGGCGGCTTGGGTGCCGTGCGCGAAGAGCACATCGACATGCTGCCCTTTGCGTCTGACACACTGCTCGTGGTGCTCGGTGGACCCGCCATGCGCATCGGCATTGGCGGTGGGGCGGCGTCGTCCGGTGCTTCGGGTAGCCAGGACGAAGGGCTGGACTTTCAGTCGGTGCAACGCGAAAACGCAGAGATACAGCGAAGGTGCCAAGAAGTGATTGATCGCTGCTGTGGGCTTGCGGAAGAGAACCCTATCCAGCGGATTCACGATGTCGGCGCGGGCGGCCTTTCCAATGCTCTGCCGGAACTCTTGAAGGATGGCGGCGTTGGCGGGGAAATCGATCTGGAGAAAGTGCCGCGCTCTGATCGTACGTTGGGCCCCATGTCACTCTGGTGCAATGAGTCTCAAGAGCGCTATGTACTCGCCGTGAGCGAAGCGCGCGTTCAGATGCTGCGTGACCTCTGTGCTCGCGAACGTTGCCCCTACGCGGTTGTGGGGCGAATAACGCCGAACGAAACACGCCTGAAAGTAACCGAGGAGGGTTCCAATATGTCGGTGGTGGACATGTCCTTGGCCGAACTCTTCGGCCAGCCGTCCCGATTACAAAAGACCTACGTGGCTTGTGACCGCGCACTCCATTCGGGTATTGACGAAATAAGGATCGAAGAAGCCGCGCATCGAGTGTTGGGCTTTCCAAGTGTGGCGAGTAAGAGCTTTCTCATCACCATCGGTGATCGCAGCATCACCGGGCTAGTCGCGCGCGATCAAATGGTTGGGCCTTGGCAGGTACCGGTCGCCGATGCCGCCTGCACGCTCGCGGATTTTCAAGGTTTCGCGGGCGAAGCTTTTGCCATGGGTGAACGGTCGCCGATTGCCATGCTGAATCCGGCGGCTTCGGCGCGCATGGCGATCGCCGAAGCCCTGACGAATTTGGTCAGTTCTGGATTCAGCGAACTGCATCGTGTGGTAATTTCAGCCAATTGGATGGCCGCTTCAGGGGTGCCCTCGGAAGATGCAGCACTGTACGAGGCCGTGCGTGCGGCCGCCTTGGAGTTCTGTCCGAATCTTGGCATCTGCATTCCGGTCGGCAAAGATAGCCTATCGATGAAAACTCGGTGGCGGGACCAGCGCGAGCGCAGCGTCACCTCGCCGCTCACTTTGGTGGCTTCGGCCTATGTTCCGCTTGAAGATGTGCGACGTGCGCGAACCCCCGAGATGCGCACTGATCGCGGCGACACCGAGCTTTGGCTGTTGGACCTCGGTGAAGGGCGCAAGCGCCTTGGCGGTAGTGCACTTGCGCAGAGTCTCGGCACCTTGGGCGGCGAACCCGCCGATGTCGAAGACGTGGCGGCTTTCAAAAGGCTTTTGTGCTTCATGCAATCGGCGCTTGCGCGGGGCCTCATTGTTGCCATGCATGATTGTTCGGACGGTGGATTGTTTGCGACACTCGCGGAAATGTGCTTCGCCGGGCGCTGCGGTGCGACACTGGAACTTCGGAATCTTGTCAGCGACAAAACGGAAGCCGTCTCGTTTCTTTTTAGCGAAGAGGTCGGGTTCGTGTTGCAAGTGAGGTGCGACGACCGTGAATCGCTGAGCGCCTGCGCAGCAGAGCACGGTTGCGAGCGGCTCTTGACGCGGCTTGGCGCACCATCCGAGAGACAAGCCCTTGTGATTGAGTTGGATGGGCACGAGATGTACAGCGCATCGCGCGCGAGCTTGGAGCGGCGATGGCGGGCAACTTCACACGCCATGCAACAGCTTCGGGACGATCCTGTTTGTGCGGATGAAGAGCTGCAGAGCGTCGATCAAGCCGCCGCCCGGCTCAGTCCACGGCTAGGGTTTGAACTCGTGGAGGCGCCCGCCATTTCGGCGGCAAGAAGGCCGCGCGCGGCAATTCTGCGAGAGCAAGGCGTCAATGGCCAGATCGAGATGGCGGCGGCCTTTGACCGCGCAGGATTTGAATCCGTGGATGTGCACATGACCGATCTCCTGCAAGGCCGGGACAGCCTTGAGAATTATCAGGTGCTCGCAGCCTGTGGTGGATTTTCCTATGGCGATGTGCTCGGTGCCGGCGGCGGCTGGGCCAAGTCGATTCTCTTTCATGATCAGCTCCGAGATGCTTTTGCCGCTTGGCTCGAGAAGGACCGCCTGTTGCTCGGTGTCTGCAATGGTTGTCAGATGGTGGCGCACCTCGCGGACATAGTGCCGGGGTCGAGTCATTGGCCGCTCTTCCTGCGCAACCGATCGGAGCAATTCGAGGCGCGACTTGTTCAGGTGCGCATTGAGTCGTCCGCGTCTCCTTGGCTGAGCGACATGGCCGGGAGCGTCATTCCCGTTGTGGTGGCGCATGGCGAGGGCAGGGCGGAATTCCGTGGCGCCGAAGCACTCGAACGGCTCTCGGCCAAGGGTGGTGTGGCGATGAGATATGTCGATGGCGATCATCAGGTCGCGGCCGACTATCCGTCGAATCCAAATGGCTCGCAAGGCGCGATCGCTGGCGTCAGCAACGCGGACGGGCGCGTGCTGCTTGTGATGCCGCATCCGGAAAGGGTGTTTCGCAGCGTCCAGTACTCTTGGCGGCCCGATGATTGGCTGGGTGATGGTCCGTGGATGCGGCTGTTTCAAAATGCGCGCGCCGCGCTGGGGTGATATGAAATGAGAGTGCTGAAAGGAGGCCGACGTGCAATATGAATTGGATGGGATTTCACCCCAAGTTGCGGAAAGCTGCTTCGTGGCACCCAATGCCGCCTTGATTGGCAAGGTGATACTCGATCCCGGGGCGAGTATTTGGTTTGGCGCGGTGCTGCGCGGAGACAATGAACCCATACATATCGGCGAGGGGTCGAACGTGCAGGATCAAGCCGTGCTCCATACGGACCCCGGATTTCCTTTGCGAGTAGGTATGAATGTCACCATTGGACATCTCGCCATGCTGCATGGCTGCATCATTGAAGACAATGCGCTTGTGGGTATAGGCGCGGTCGTCCTCAACGGTGCGCGAATTGGGGAAAGCAGCCTCGTGGGTGCCGGTGCCTTGGTGACCGAAGGCAAGGTGATTCCTCCGAGGTCGCTTGCTGTGGGTTCACCCGCTCGAGTGATTCGAACGCTGAGCGATGAACAGGTGCAAGGCCTCAAGCTCAATTCGGCGTACTACGTGCAAAACGGCCAACGCTATGTCAAGGGCCTTCGTCCGATGTAGTATTGCGGGAAACTTAGGTTCGGACGTTCCGCCAGTCTCCCCCTTCCGAAAAAACTCCGCTGCACTTGTGCTGATGCCGCTCCGCAGGGTGATAGCATTGAACCATGCAGGGGCCATTCAAACAAAACGCGACTGAGCCGGAGCATGTCAACTTTATGGATCCCGACATGCGCCGTCTGTGGGAGCAAATGGAACCCTTATCCGGTGGTCTGCGACTTTACGGAGGCACGGCTCTAGCGTTATATCTCAATCATCGAGAGTCTACGGATTTTGATTTCGCTACGCCCGACCCCGTAATTGGTATTCGCTTTGTGAGCGAAATACCTTGGCTTGCGGGTGCGGAAATGAAAGGAGGCGACGGCATGGTAGATGCACTGTGGCACGGCCAAGCACGATCAATCAAGGTGACGTTCATGGAGTGTGGTCATATGTTGCCGATGCCCACTCGCGATCCGATTTTGACAAGCCATGGTGTGGCGGTGGCGCACCCGATGGATATTATCGCATCCAAAATCGAAGCCTGTATGAACAGGGGTCTCGTGCGTGATTGTGAAGACATTGATGCGAGTCTTGCAGCTTGGCCAACATGGTTTCGCAAAGCAGTGCAGTCGCTTTCAGGCAGGTCGGAACTTGGGGTCTACGCCCGGCTAGCGGAAATGTCAGAATGTTTATCACCAGAACGCCATGCGCCCTTTCGAGACAGGTTGCGAACCCTTGCGCAAGGCGAGGGCGATGATGGATGGGAGCGACTTCTATGAAGCTCGGTTACGACCCACGTCCCAACATCGCTCATTGGCGCGGAACGCCTATACCGCCGGTTGACAACCCACTTCAGCAAACACCAACGCGATTTGACATTGCCACTAGGGTTTGGTGGAACGGCCCTCCCTGGACAGTGCTTCGCAACGCGTCGCACTATCTTTGGCATGTCATGGACTACGGTCGTGACGAAGACATACGTTTTACACTCAAGGATGTACCAAGTGAACTCTGGCTTGAAGCGCTAAGTGCCGCCGGGCCAGGGCTACTATCCAAAGGCGCCTACATGTTATGGTCACTCGTGTTTGAGTGTATCAATCAAGAGAACCTGAAAGATTGGCCGACGACAGCACACCGAAACGACTGGCGTCCGCTGGAACACGCGACACGCGAGCAGTTGTATCGGCGCCACGCACGGCGCACACCCCAGGTACATGCAGGCACTCCTGCATTCAAGCCTGAAGCGCAGCACTCGGTGAAACAGAGATTTGGCCAGAATTGAAGAATCACACAAGATTGATCCCGTCGCGTCGTAGCGCGGATTTGCGAGAATGACCCTTTGTGGCCGAAGTTTCCTTCGACTGGAAGGATTGAGAACACCGAGTGCCTGATACTGAGACATGACCCTTCAGTCTGGGCCGGAGCCTTCAATCAATTCAACATTGATCTTTGAGATTTACGTAGGTTTCGGCAGCTTGACCTTCACGCGCGAAGAGTGGGTGATACGACCTCGAATAGGGTATCGGAACAATCCGATTCGTGGCTAAGTGAGTTACTTGCCCGGCCCGTTTCTAATGATGCCGAGATGATCGAAGTGTGGGCGGCACGAGCTTAGTCCCGCGAGAATCGGCGTGGTTTCTGGTCACTGCAGTCAAGGGCTGGCGCTTCATTGGCTTTTCGAATCGAGTGCATTTGACAATTGCGATCTTAGAGTTCATAGTAATACCTATTATTTAGAAATTCACGCGTAGGCCTTAAAGAAAGCTGTGCGACATGGAGGAGGCGAACAGATGAAGAACAGCACCCGTATCGCGGACATAGTCTGGATTGCGACGGCGAGACTTCACCGCGAGCAACCAAATGTCGCGGGTTTCACCGTTGGCGCAATCATCGAAATGGCAGCGTGTCTCGGTCTGACAGGTGACAAATGTCCTTTCAGCAAGCTGAAGACGCACGCGTACACGCACTGCGTTGCAAACCGACCCGCGAACCCGGTGGGTTTGCGCATGCTGTTCGAGACTCGCGATCAATTGCGCCGCCTGTACAGGCACGGCGATCCGTACCACCTGTCGCGGGCGCGAGGAAAGATCACTCCGCAGCCGCACCAGATTCCATCCGAGTTTCGGGAGCTAGTCGAATGGTATTTCGATAATTACGCTCGGAGACCTCGGAACGAAGACCAAGATCCAATTCTCCTGCTGAAGGGCAGGGGCGGCGGAATCTGGGGAAAAGAGACACTGGACGCCTGTCTCAAGCGCGATCTCGACCACTTGAGATGAACCAGCGTCTATGTACCCACACACCAACAACCACCAACTGACCAAAGGAGCGTCAAAATGAATCTTGAAACCGAACTCTACGAACATCACGCAAGCATTCCCCTCCAAGGCGAAATCAACAGCGAGACCATCGAACGGTGCGTGTCCGATATGAAAGAACTAATAACCCGATACAGTTACAGCAGGATCGAAGTAGCGATTTCGTCCCCCGGCGGCCGCGCCGATTCCATGCTGTATTTCATCGACGCGATGGACAGTTGGCGCGGACTAGCAACCATTGATACGCGAGGGCGCACGCATGCCGCCAGCGCTGCTGCGATCATTCTCTCGCTCGGCAATAGGCGCATCGCTGAGCACACGACGCAGCTTTGCTATCACAGTTGCCGCATACATACCTCCGAAGGGGCGGTGCTGACGGCACCCGGCGCAAAATATCTTGGCAACAGGCTCCAGTATCAGGACGAGAAGATGGCCGAGAGGCTTGCGGAGAGAGCCGTGCAGATTCCAAAGCGGGCGTGGATCGACTATCTCGAATCGGAAAGGCAAGTGGCGTTCCACTCCAGCGGACTTGACGAGCAAAAGTTTTGTGCCCGGCTATTTGACATGCGGAAGGACCGACGCGACGAACCATCGCAGGACGGAGAATGGAAGCTGTCAACGCTCATGATCAAACTCTTGAAAGACGAAGAGTTTTCGACATCGAAACTCGCGGAAATATACAGGAATCTCTTCGACTTGGATGTGTCTATTCCGCCAGTTGCGGCGAAAATGCTTGGACTGATTGATGCCGTTGGAAAAGAAGACGCAGCATTCGCGCGCGAATCGGAGAACGGCGTACCAGAGATCGAGAACACCGTGGTTGGGGATGAGCGATCTTTCGTCAAGAAGGTGTTGGATGCGGGGGGTGCACTGCCGGTTTGGGAGTGGAGGGAGCTGTACCCGGACGGCATGCCCTACGATCAGCTACGCTGCCACGTTCTCATCCAAGGGGAAACGGGATCTGGGAAGTCGAAATCGGGAGTCCTTCCGATTTTGAAAGCTGTGCTGAAGACATCAGAGAACGACGGGGAGAGACCGGGGGTCGGAGCCGTGCTGGTGATCGATCCGAAGCGTGAATTCGGGCCCTGCTTGCAACGGGAACAGGACCGAGGCAACGTGAAGGTGAGGAACCTCGTCGACCACGAATGCGAGGCAGGCGAGCGGTTTAGGCTGAACCTGATGGCCAACGAGTCTTCTGCATTGTCGGACCGGAGCGACGAAAACCGCTACCTGAGCGAGGCGAGAAACGTATTGACGAAAGTAGCGTCGATTGTGCCGGACCATGCCGCAGCCTCGTCCCTTCTCGGCAAATCGACCCTACGCAGTGCGGGCGTCAACGCGTACTGGGATAATCAGGGGACATCCTTGAGCTTAGTATATCTGGCCCTCGCGATGATGTGGCTGGATTGTGTTCGGGATTCAACTGATCGCGATGCGTTCTCAGGCGCCTGCCCTGATCCCTTAAGGGAAGTGGCGGACGATTTCGTGCTGGACGTGAAGAAGCGCAAGAACATCATATTCCTTGCCTACAGTCTGCTGTCTTCGCTCGAAAAGAAGAACTTGTTCTGCGAACTCGGACGTCTTCTAGATAAGGACGAATTCGGGAATGTTTTGCGCAAGCACGTGGGAGTTGGGGCGATCAAGGCGTGGAAGAGAGAATACCAAACATTCAAGAACCCAGCCGGTGGGGATAAAAGGCTTTGGTACTCGACGCTTAGCTGCGCGCAGGAGAGCTTGGGCGTCTTCTCCGAACCAGCCCTGTCCGAAACCCTGTATTTCGGATGCGAGCCGATCATTGATGGCGACAGGGCATATCTAGACCTTCAGGCAGTCGTGTCCGCCGACAAATCCGTGCCGGAAATACTCCGTTATTGCCCCGACCTGAAGCGAGGTCAAGGAGCGCTCGTCGGGAAGGCACTGAAAGCCTCTTTTTTCAATGCAGTTCTTATGGACCCGGACAGGAGCGACCCGAACACATCGGATGAACTTCCGCTTGTCGGGTACGTCGCGGACGAGTGCCACCGATTCATCACGGCGGACGCCATGCATGGAGAGCAGTCCTACTTGGACACCTGCCGCAGTTTCGGAGGATTTTGCGTGCTGGCGTGCCAATCGACCGAGAGCCTGAAACACGCCTTGAGCCAAATTGAGGCTCCTGCCCAGATAGAATCCGCTGTTTCGATTTTGACGCAGAACACGGCCACAAAACTCTATTTCCGCTCCACGGACACCGGCTACTTGGAGAACCTGAAGAGGCTTCTGCCCCCCGGACGTTGGGGCAGCATGTTGGACCGCCGCCCCCTATTCACACTTGATCGAGGAGAGTGCATGGCGGTGCTCCAGGACGGGCGCGTTCGGAGAACGCGCTTGGATTGGGTTGACGACCGAAGCGTCGATGAGCGGTCAATCGTCTGACGGGTTGCCCCCAATCCCTTCTCAAGTGGCGGTAAAGTAAGACGATGAAACGAAACGTGGTTCGCGTGGCCGATGAAGTGTGGATCGTGGTAGCGCACCTGCACCGCCGCTTTCCCGACCGCGATGATTTTTCGATCAGCGAAATCATGAAGGCGGCACACGCTTTGGGTGTCACCGGGACGACCCCGCTTCGTCCTAGTCTCAAGGCGCACGTCTACCACCACTGCGTCGCTAATAGGGAGCCGAGCCCGGGAAGGTACAAGATGCTTCTAGAGACGGGCGAGGGGCGCAGGCGTCTCTTCCGCCCGCATGACCCGTGCCATCCCCTCCGCGCCAAGGGAAAGACGCAACCAGACTCACGGGAGATTCCCAAGGCCTATACTGACCTAATCCCTTGGTACGGGCAATGGTGTGGGGTCGGAACCCCGCCAAGCGACAAGGACCCGCTTCTCGGCTTGAAGGGTTTGGGTCAGCGTCTCGAGGAGTCGGAAGGTACGCGAGACGCGGAACAGCCTCCCGTACCCAGAGAACAACTAACGAGAAGAGTATTTTGGGACACTGGCCTGTTCGCTCTATTGCTGGAGGGTGCGGATGATGTCCGTACCAACCGCGTTGTGACCCTGCGAAAACGAATGCTGCATCGCGGCGATCAGCTTTTGATGTCGTCGCTCACCTTAAGTGCGGTGCTGGAAAAGCCCATGCAGATGGGGCGTGAAGACCTGATGCGCGAATACGAGGAGTTGATCGGTTCGGGTGCGACCGTGATTCCATTCGACCAGGCCGCAGCCTCCACCTTCGCGTGGCTTCGGCAAGACCACAGCATTCAGCCGCACGATGCCTATCAACTTGCTTGTGCGTCTGTGGTGGGCGTGGACCTGTTCGTCGTCGATGACAACCGACTCCAAGGAAAGCTCATTCCGGGAATTGAATCAATCCAATCCATTGATAAGGTGAGGATCTGAGCAATGCTCGGCGAACTCCGGCGAGTGTGGTGGCCGGTGCCGGACAAGGTGTGGACTCCATTCCTTCATACACCCTGAGACCCTCAAATGGTGCGTGGCGAACACCCCGGCAATAGGCCGTGCTTGATCGACTCTTGACCCTTAGGAGCGCGAATTCACTAGAATGACCACCTCTTGTGTCCGCAGTTTCCTTCAACTACAAGGGTCTATTCTTGAGTTTAACCCTATGCCTGTTCTTTCCTCCAAACTAAATATTCGTTCGGAAGTCTTTGAGCGCAACCGTGCGGACATGCTTGAGGCGCTTGAGGTGATTCAAGGTTTGCTGCGAGAAGTGGAGCAGGGCGGCGGTGGCGAAGCACTTCAACGGCTGCGTGCTCGTGGCAAATTGCCGATTCGTGAGCGCATCGGATACGTACTCGATCCGGATGCTCCGTTTCTTGAGATCAGCCCGCTTGCCGCTTGGTTTTCAGACTTCACCGTAGGCTCAGGATTCGTCGTCGGCATAGGCGTGATCGAGAACACCGAGTGCCTAATATTGGGCCATGATCCCTCGGTACGGGCCGGTGCCTTCAATCAATTCAACGCCAAGAAGCTGATGCGCGGTCTGGAAATCGCCCGCGAGAACCGGATTCCATATATTCAGTTCGTGGAGTCGGCAGGCGCCGACCTTCGAGGTGACAGCGGCGATGACCCTGAGGCGGCCCTCAAGCGTGGCATAGATCATTTTGCGGAATCGGGGCGCCTCTTTTACGAGATCACCGAACTTTCCAAGATGCGCATTCCCACAGTATCGCTGGTGTTTGGGGCCTCGACTGCTGGCGGTGCCTATCAACCGGGCATGAGCGACTACAACATTTTCATCAAAAAGCGCTCCAAGGTCGCACTCGGCGGACCCCCCTTGGTCAAGATGGCGACCGGAGAAGATGCCGACGAGGAGAGTTTGGCCGGTGCCGAAATGCACACGCAAGTATCCGGCCTTGGTGATTATCTCGCCGAGGATGAAATGGACGGGATTCGCATCTGCCGTGAAGTCGTTTCGCACCTCAATTGGCGCAAGTATGGAGAGCATGTTCGCCTGCCCAGTGATCCGCCGATTCTCGATCCAGAGGAACTATTAGGCATTGTTTCCAAAGACTTGCGTGCGCCTTTTGATATGCGAGAGGTGATTGGCCGTATCGTTGACGGCTCCCGATTCGAAGAGTTCAAGCCGCTCTACGGCGCAACCCTCGTCTGTGGTTGGGCGAGCGTTCATGGGTATCGCATCGGGATATTGGGCAATAACGGCGCGCTCTTTTCGGAAGCCGCAGAGAAAGCGGCGCAGTTCATCCAGCTCTGCAACCAGATCGATGTGCCGCTGGTGTTTTTGCACAATATCACCGGCTATATCGTGGGAACGGACTTCGAACAGCGCGGCATCACCAAAGACGGCTCAAAGATGATCAATGCGGTTTCCAATTCGACGGTTCCACATATCAGCATCATCATTGGCGCTTCCTATGGCGCCGGCAATTACGGCATGTCGGGACGTGCTTACGGCACTCGGTTCGTGTTTCTTTGGCCTACCGCCAAGATCGCGGTCATGGGACCCAAGCAAATGGCCGGTGTCATGACCATTGTCGGACGCGCGGCGGCGCTTCGCCGAGGTGTCGAATTCGATGAAGAAGCGGATGCGGCGCGCGCCTCGGTGGCGGAACACTGGGCGGAAGAACGTTCCAAGGCGCTCTACGCCACTTCCCGTGTTTCCGATGACGGCATCATCGACCCGAGGGAGACGCGCAATCATGTGGGGTTTGCCTTGTCGGTCTGTTACAACAATCGGGTTGAGGGCGCCAAGGCCTACGGCACATGGCGGATGTAACCCCTATTCGCAAACTTCTCGTCGCCAATCGCGGCGAGATCGCATGCCGTATTCTGCGAACCGCGCGGCAGATGGGTATCTCCACCGTCGTGGTGTACGCCAAGGGAGATGCACATGAACCCTTCGTGCGGGATGCGGATCTTGCCATTGCCCTCGATGGCGCCACTGCCTTGGAGACTTATCTCGACCAGCAAGCCATTCTCGATGCGGCGGAAACGAGTGGCGCCGATGCCGTGCATCCGGGCTATGGCTTTCTCTCCGAGAACGCGGAGTTCGCGGCCAAGGTGGTTGAAGCGGGGCTCAGATGGATTGGCCCGGCCCCCGACGCCATCGCCGCCATGGGTGACAAGATTGCCGCCAAGAAGCTCATGCGTGAGGCGGGGGTTCCGACGCTGGAGTCCATTGAGCTTGCGGACGAAAGCGAAGTTTCGGGCTTGGCGCGCGATCTGGGATTTCCGCTTTTGGTGAAGGCCGCTGCTGGTGGCGGTGGCAAGGGCATGCGGGTTGTGGAGCGAGAAGAGGATCTACAGCAGGCCATTGAGGGTGCGCGCCGCGAAGCGGGTTCGGCATTTGGTGATGACCGCTTGTTTCTCGAACCCTGGGTGCATCCGGTCCGCCATATCGAGGTTCAGATACTCGGTGATATGCACGGCAATTTGCTGCATTTGTTTGAACGCGAATGTTCGATTCAGCGGCGTCACCAGAAGATCATTGAGGAATGTCCATCGCCGGTGATCGACGAGGAGACACGCGAAGCACTGGGCGCGGCTGCCTTGGCCGCCGGTGGCAAGATGGGGTACTACTCGGCGGGTACTGTCGAATTCTTGTTCTCGCAAGGCAAATTCTGGTTTCTCGAGGTCAATACGCGATTGCAGGTGGAGCATCCGGTCACCGAAGCGGTCACAGGCATCGACCTGGTGTGTGAGCAGATACGGATTGCGGAGGGAGAACCGCTTTCGTTTGTGCAGGAAGACTTGGCCCTTCGAGGTGCGGCCATAGAAGCGCGGCTCTACGCGGAAGATCCGGCCAATGCGTTTCTTCCCGCGGCCGGGGAGGTCGTCCTCTGGGAGCCGCCTCAGATGGCGGGAATGCGATTCGACGCGGGGATTGCGACGGGCAGCCGGATAGGCATCGAATTCGATCCAATGATCGCCAAGGTGATCGCGCATGCCGATACACGAAGGGAAGCAGCCGCCAAGCTCGCGAGGGCGCTGCGGCATACGCGCATTCATGGCTTGCTGAATAACCGCGACTTCCTCGTTTCGGTGCTTGGTACTGCGGAATTCTTGCGCGGCGACACCACCACGGACTTCCTGCGCCGCGTATCACCTGCGGTGACTCGGGAAGTCACGCCAGCGGAGTTACACGCTGCGATGATCGCCTGCGCGGTGCAATCCGCGGATTTCAATCGAGCCTCGGCGCGCGTACTGAATGAACTGCCGGGCGGTTGGCGCAATTCCCCCATGCCGCCCATGCGCATGAAATTCATTTGGGATGGGTGCGAATACGGTTTGGAGTATCGCCAAGATCGCGTGGGGGAGTTCGCGTTTTCGATTCAGGATTCGGCCTACCAAGTTTCGCTACATAGCCTCGTTGAGGGAGAACTGGACCTCTCAATCAACGCTCGCCGCAGTCGATGGCACCTTGTGCGTCGGCAGGATCGCTGGTTCGTGCAGGGCGCGGAGGGTGGCTTGGAATTTCGAGAGATGCCACGTTTTCCATCCGTGACCGAACAGACCGTCACCGGTGCGGCGACCGCGCCGATGCCGGGCAAGGTGCTGGACATTCGGGTGGCAACCGGCGAGCGCGTCAAGGGCGGCGACCTGTTGCTCACCTTGGAAGCCATGAAGATGGAACATCAGATCACCGCGCCTGTTGACGGCTTGGTGAAGGAACTGCCTGTGGCGGTTGGTGAACAGGTCGCGAACGGTGCCGTACTGGTTGTGCTGGACCACGGCGAATGAATCCTGGAAGCTTGACATTCAGGTATTTCAAGGCCAAGAGCAAGCAAGGATGGAACAGATGATGTCGGGCAACTCCCATTTTTCCGAGCGCTATGAGGATGCGAGGGACATTTTTGTTCGCGGCGGTGTTCAGATTGGTGCACGCCTCGCATCGTTTCCGGTGGCGGGTGAACAGCAAGCTGGTTGCGCGCCAATCACGGACGTGGCGTGCATCGGAAACGCGGACGCGAAGTGCGCCTTGCTGGTTGTATCGGGCACCCACGGTCCGGAAGGACTTACCGGCTCGGCCTGTCAACGGGCATTGATTGACGATCTTTCCACACATGGCCCTCCCGATGGCGTGGAAGTTGTGTTGGTTCACGCGGTCAACGCTTGGGCAGTTGCGTGCGGGTTGCGCTGCACCGAAGAGGGCGTGGATCTGAATAGGAACTACGCCGATTTTCGCCACTGTCGTTCCGAGCTGCATGAGTCAAACCGCAAATATGATCAAGTGCATGAACATATGCATCGCTTGTCGCGGTCGCTGTCGGCAAGGGAGTTTCTTGATCAAGGCCCGGACCTGCTCACTCGGCAATGTGGAATCGATGCGGTCAACACCCTGTTTCAGGGTCAGTACAGACATGCGGATGGCGTCGGTTTCGGTGGTCTCGCGCCTACGGCAGCAAGAGAGCGCTTTGAGAAAATTGTTTCCGAGATATTGGCAAACAAGCACAATATCGCTGTCGTGGACCTGCACACCGGACTTGGTCCATACGGTGTGGGCCTGAAGTTGTCTGTCGCCGAGGCGGGTAGCGATACTGCCCTGCGGACGCGTGCATGGTACGGGGAAGATGTGATTCTGATGAATTCGCCAGATTCCGACTTGCCCTATCGCGTGTTTGGCGATACCTCGGAGGGAGTGGCGAGAGTGTTAGCTGCCGCGCACATTACAGGCCTGACGCTTGAGTACGGAACCTATGAAGTCGAGCGCCTTGTGCGCTGTATTCTTGCTGAATTCTTGATTCGGCATAGGCCGGACGTGGTGAACGAAGAACTGTCGGCCGACCTCAAGCGGGAAATCAGCCACTTCTTCTATCCGACCGACCCGAATTGGCGCGAGCGAGTCATAGAACAAGCCAGAACCGTGTTTTCACAAGCGATGGTTGGGTTGGTCGAGGTTTAAGGACGGTGAGCTATTCCCTGCAAGGCTGAAGCTCAATGATTGGGATGTCTCTTCCGGCTCTGAGCCGGTAGCGCTCGTAGGTGGGAAATATCTTGACGAGCGCCTCCCAGGCTTCATCGCGACGCGCCCCTTCTAGTTCTATGACTCGTACCCGCCGCTTGGCGCCCTTGATCTCTATGCTCGCCTCGTCCTGTGCGCTTAGATTCCAATACCAATTCGGGTGTGTTTTGCTGCCGGCGTATGAGGCGGCAATGACGTAGGAGTCGCCAAGCATGGCGTGGGTGAGTGGCGTCACCCTTTCAAGGCCGGATTTTCTGCCGCGAGTGACAAGTAGCAGCATGGTGATGCGCCCTATGCCAGCGGCGAATCTCCCGTTCATCGCCCTGAACCAGCGGGCGTGAATGCGCGCAAAGGCGCGCAGTATGAATTTGATGATCGAATCCCGCATTTCGGCTCTATGCTGCCGCCAACAGGGAAGGATGAAATGAACCCGCTGCCCGAATCAGAAGGCGAAGCGTTCTTCGGCCATGCCTCGATTCGTGTCGAGGTAAGCGTCCAATCGTGCCTTCGCATTTTCGCGGATGCTCATATAGAAGAGGCCATAGTCGTAAGCGTGATAGTTGCCTTCTCCGAAAAACTCGATCCACTCGCGGTCCGAACGTATTTCGGTGACCAATAGCCTCCCGTCGAGACATTGCGCATCGGCGACACCTGCTTCGATGACGGGCGGTGTATCGAAGTTCATGGAGCCTGGATTATCTCCAAAATCTGCGCGCGCACCGTCGGTACGCCAAGTCAATGGGTTGACGCAGATGGTATCAAGGGCGTAGGTTGATTCAGCTTGTGGGGACAGCGTATTCCAGTTGACTTGGCAGCCCGTCTGCCTTGGTTGCTCGCACACCGGCAGACCCGACCCCTCGGAGATCTCGAATCCCACGACGTAGGCCGCTACCAAGCGCTGTTCGAGTTCCGTGCCGAGAATCCGCTCACGAATGAGCCGGTCCGAGTGTAGGGCACCCTGGCTGTGTCCGGCGACGATGAAAGGACGTCCTTGGTTGAAGGTGGAAAGGAAATACTCGAAGGCCGAGCGCACATCTTCAAAGGCGAGGTCCAATGCCTGCGCTCCATTCCCCTGCTCATCGACAAAGCTATAGAGGGTGGCCTGGCGGTAGCGGGGCGCGTAGACGGCGCAACAGCCATTGAAGCTGCTCGCTTGACCGGTCAGGATGCTGGTGTCGATGATCTCGGTCGAATCGGCGTCACCGGGCGGCTGGTTCCAGCCTTTGGAACTAAAGTAGGTCGTCGGATGTATGTAGAAGACATCTGCTTGCGCTTCGGCTTGCAGATCCCTGGTGCCGGGCGGTGCGAAGTCGGCGTTATCGAACTTGCTCGGAAGCGCGGCCCAGCTTTCTTCAAGACTGTAATCGGGTTCGGGAGGTGCCTGAGCTTCAGAAAATGGCGCGTCGGGTTGCAATTGCATGCGCATCGCGAAGAAGAACAGGTTTTCTTGGAAAATATAGAGTGCGCCCGCGATCAAGGCGAGCAAAAGGATGAGTCCCAACGCCCATTTTTGCATGATGAGTCACTCCTGTTTAGGGTCCGCGATCTTTCGATAGGTGCCGAGGTAGAAGAGTAGGGGGTTGGCGTCTGGGTCTATGAGACCCAAATCCTCTACCTTTCCAATGGCGATTGTATGATCTCCGGCATCCACCTCATGAAAGAGCGAACAATCGACATAGGCCATGCTGTCCTCAAGCACCGGCGAGCCGGTTGCTCTTGTTGACCAGGACAGGTTCTCGAATCGATCAATCTCGGTTTGTGCAAATCGATTGCTCAGGTGTTTCTGAGAGTCTTTCAGAAAGTTCACGCAAAAGGCGCCTGAACTCTGGATGCTTGGCCAACTATCGCTGTTCTTGGCTGGGCAGACAGCGATGAGTTCGGGATCAAGCGACAGCGCGACAAAGGACTGTGCGGTGAAACCCGAGGGTGTTCCCTTGTGGCAGCCGGTCACGATCGCGACTGCGGTGCAGAAGCGGCTCATGAGGTCTCTGTACTCTCGACTATTGGCTTGTCTTGGTGGCATAGGCAAGATCGATTACTACAGATTGGGCACTATACCGGCAGCGGTCAGGGAATATGGGCGTGCGCCCCAGTTCTCGTCAGGTTTCATTGCAAGAGGGCAGATATAATTCCACCAGATTTGAGCGCTCGGAGCTTCATGTCAAGTCTTGACTCGTTTCGCGCGGAGGCGCGCGCTTGGTTGGAAGAGAATTGTCCGCAAAGTATGCGCGGCGTGTCTGTGGGCCATGAGGCTATTTGGGGCGGCCGTAAGGCGGAGTTCTCGAGCAGCGACGCCAAACTGTGGCTGGAACGTATGGCGGAGCGCGGCTGGACAGCGCCAACTTGGCCACGCGAATATGCTGGCGGCGGCCTGACGCACGAGCAGGCAGTGGCGCTGGGCCAGGAACTTGCGCGCATTCAGGCGCGGCCGCCACTGGCAAGCTTCGGGATCAGTATGCTTGGTCCGGTATTGCTCGAGTACGGAAACGAAGCGCAGAAGGCTGAGCACCTGCCGAAAATCGTGCGTGGGGAAATCCGCTGGTGCCAGGGCTATTCGGAGCCGGGGGCGGGATCGGACCTTGCGGGACTACAGACGCGTGCCGAAGACAAGGACGACCACTATCTTGTCAATGGTTCGAAGGTATGGACTTCATATGCAAATTACGCTGATTGGATATTTTGCCTGGTGCGCACGGACTTCGATGCGCCAAAGCATCAAGGAATCAGTTTTCTGCTGTTCGACATGGAGTCGCCGGGCATCACCACCAAGCCGATTCGCTTGATTAGTGGTGCCTCTCCCTTTTGCGAGACCTTTTTCGATGATGTCAGAGTGCCGAAGGAGAATCTGGTCGGGAAGTTGGATCAAGGCTGGGAGATTGCCAAGCGCCTCTTGCAGCATGAGCGAAGGATGATCGCCTCCATGGGCGGCGTCAGCGCGGAGGGCGTCGGCGGCGACTCTATCGAGGATCGGGTCAAACAATTTGCGGGTGAGACGAATGGGCGCATCGCCGATGTGACGCTGCGCGACCGGGTGGCGCGGCACAAGATGAATGACCATGCCTTTTCCTTGACGCTGCGGCGGGCTCGAGAGGAATCCAAGGCTGGCGTCGGGAACGCCGCGCTCAGTTCTATGTTCAAGTACTACGGCAGTGAGCAGAACAAGCGCAAATATGAACTCTTGCTGGACGCAGGGGGAATGTCCGCTTTGGGTTGGGGTGGCCAGGGCTTTAGTCAGCGGGAACTGGCCACCACGCGGTCTTGGTTGCGTTCCAAGGCCAATTCTATTGAGGGAGGCACCAGCGAGGTGCAGCTCAATGTGATCGCAAAGCGTGTACTTGGGCTGCCTGATTAGTCGTTTGGCGAGGGAAAGGCAAACTCGGAGCAGTTTGTTCCCTGTGAGCGCCGGGAAAAGCCCATGACAAGTGATCAGTCCGATTGGCTGGCGGCGATTGACTTGGGCTCCAACAGCTTTCACCTGCTGGTGGTGCTTCACCGAGAAGGGCGGTTGCAGGTGCTCGACCGGCATAGGGAAATGGTGCGCTTGGCGGCCGGCATCGATGCGCAAGGACATCTCAGCGAATCGAGTCAGCAGAGGGCGCTCGACTGCTTGTCGCGATTTCACGAGCGTATTCGCAATATTCCTAGGCACAATGTGCGGGTGGTGGGTACTAATGCCCTAAGAAGGGCTCGAAACAGCGTTGATTTTGTCGGTCGCGCCGAAGCGCTGTTGGGACGGGAAATCGAGATTATTTCTGGGCGCGAAGAAGCCCGCCTCATCTATTCGGGAGTGTGTTATTCCTTGGAGGATGACGAAGAACGGCGACTGGTGATCGATATAGGCGGAGGGAGCACCGAGTTGATTTTGGGCGCGCGTGCGCGGCCTCGTCTCACCGAGAGCCTGTACATGGGGTGCGTCACCATGTCTCAGATCTACTTCGGCGATGGTGACATTCGCGAGTCTTCCATGCGCGATGCGTGCATGGCGGCCTTGCAGGAACTTGAGCCGGTGGAGACCGTGTTTCGGGGTTTTGGTTGGGACAGCGTGGTTGGGGCCTCGGGCACCATACTCTCCGTATTGGACATCCTCTTGGCACAGGGTTGGAGCCAGGATGGAATCACCTTGGCGGGTGTGGACAAGCTCATTCGCTGGATGATTAAGGCTGGACATGTTGATCGCTTGACGCTCGAAGGGCTATCACAGGAAAGGCGCAGTGTGTTCCCGGGTGGTGTCGCGATCTTGCGGTCCGTGTTGGATTCTATCGGCCTTGAGCGGATTCAGGTCTCCGATGGAGCGCTGCGTGAAGGCGTGGTAATCGATCTCCTTGGCCGATTTGAACACAACGATATTCGAAGTGAATCGATAAAGGATCTCGCACAACGCTTCCATGTAGATCAGGATCATGCGGCGCGGGTCAGACGCACAGTGCTCTCTATGTATGATCAAGTGGCGCAGGACATCGGCGAGGAAGCACTTCCCTATCGCGAATTGCTTGGCTGGGCGGCGCTGGTGCATGAAATCGGGCTCGACATCGCACATGCGCAGCACCACAAGCACGGCGGTTATCTCCTTACCCATATGGATCTACCCGGGTTCTCTCAAATGGACCAGCGGCGGGTGTCCCTCCTGGTGCGCGCGCACCGACGAAAGTTCCCGATCGAGGAGTTTTCCGCGCTGGAAGAGACCGAGCGCGGCTACTTTTTGATACTCGCCTGCATATTGAGGCTTGGCGTTGTGCTTCACCGCGGACGATCCGAGGCGGCGGTGGCGCCCGTGTCGATTCGAGTGAAAGGTTCAATGCTCGAACTCACCTTCCTTTCCGATTGGCTGACGCACCATCCGTTGACCCGTCTCGACCTCGAACAAGAACGCGAATTCCTCTCCGAGACGCCTTTCTCGTTACATATCCGCAAAAGCGAAAAGGACACCCGCCGAAAAATCCGCCAAGGGGACACCCGCCGAGGACCGCCGACCCGTGCTTGAGCATGATCTAGCATTCGATTGTGCGGGTCGCAACATTTGATCTATACAAAAGCTCAAAAGAGGTTAAATTTCGGGCAAACGCTCAAATTTTTCAAAAGAATGCCGTATTTGGCGCAAATCAGTGCCATATCTCACAATAAGATGGAGACATCTCTTACCTGTGCCCTCGGCGAGTTGTTGCACAATATGCGGCATGACAATTCCTAGGTGCCAATTGATCGACCGCGAGTTGGGAGGATTTCATCATGTGGTCTCTCGTTGTGTGCGCAAGACATTCTTGTGCGGCGTGGATGCGGATTCAAATCGAGATTACTCGCACCGAAAGGGATGGATTGAGGAGCGGATCTTGTTCCTTACGGATGTATTCACCGTTCGGGTCTATGCCTATGGAGTCATGTCCAACCACTGCCATATCGCTCTGGAGTATCGTCCTCAGGATGCAAAGAATCTGACTGACGAAGAGGTGGCTCGTAGGTGGCTTGTTATCTATCCGCCAAAGAATCCCAAGCATTTTGAACTTAGGGTAGAGGCGCTACTCTCGGACCCGGAAAGAATGGGGCTGCTGCGTAGTCGAATAGCTGATTTGTCGTGGTTCATGGCATGTTTAAATGGCCACATTGCGCGTAGAGCGAATCGTGAGGACGACTGCACGGGTCGATTCTGGGAAGGGCGCTTTCACAGTTCGCGACCCATGGAAAGCTTGGACCACGTATATGCCTGTATGACCTACGTAGACCTCAATCCTTTGCGGGCGGGCGTGTCAATGGAGGTGGCCGAGGAGGGCGATTACACTGCGGTGCGCCGCAGGGTGGAAGAATCACACAGCGATGGTGGGAAGCTAGGGGAGGTTCTAGCCCCTTTGAGACTCGACAGGAAGACCGGTCGAATATTCACTGAGGCTCCGACATCGCTCACGGTGGGCCTCGCTACGTACTTGGAGCACCTTGAATGGACAGCACGAAGTGAGGCGGAAAAGCACGCTGGCCGAAGTGCCATTCGCTTGGAAGCACCGCGCACTCTGAGGAATCCTGAGGCTTTCCTAAAGCTAGTGCGTCGATATTACCGCCGCTGGGGACGAAAGATGGGGCCTCGAGAAAAGCCGCCCATTGAACATCGTTCACATCAGAACGCGGAAGGAGAAGCCAGGGTCGGCACTTAAAAACCTGTGGCACCGAGCTGCATTTCTGCCGCCCGGAGAGAGCGCGTGCCTGTTGTTTCTACGCAATCTAGCGATCTCAATAAGAACCTTATCGCTATCTCATAAATTAAGTTTTATGTGCCGCCGAAACAAGTGAAGGCTTTGGATTGGGACACCTGCCTGCGGGGGCAATCTGGTGGGTGTCCATTCAGGTTAGTGGGGCTAGTTATGGGGTTGTGGGCGGGTGTCCCGGTGGGTTTAGTGGGTTTGGGGTTGTGGGCGGGTGTCCCGGTGGGTTTAGTTCGAGAACTTTTGGAGCAGGCTTGCTTGGCTGTCGTGAGGCGTCTCCCCGTCGCGCGGCGCGATGAGTTGATAACTGCCGTTCGCGTCCAATTGCCACGCACGAACGCTGTCGGAGAGGTAGTTCTCGAATGATTCAGAGATGATTCGGTCTCTCAGACGTTTGACGCGAACGGGGAAACAAACCTCGATGCGATCATGGAAGTTTCGCGGCATCCAGTCGGCGCTCGCCAGATACACCTCGTATTTGCCGCCGTTTTCGAAGTACAGCACCCTCGTGTGTTCGAGGAATCGCCCCACGATCGAGCGTACTCGAATATTCTCGGAAATGCCTTCGATGCCTGGGCGAAGTGCGCAAAGGCCGCGCACGATGAGATCGATCTGAACGCCGGCGCGCGATGCCCGGTAAAGTTCCGAGATAATCCGCGGATCTATCAGTGCGTTGAGTTTCGCCATGATTCTTGCCGACTTACCAGCTTCGGCGTTTTCTATTTCTCGCGTGATCAGGGATTGAATGCCCTCAAAAAGAGTGAAGGGCGCTTCGAGTAGCGCCGTCAACTTGCCCGGCTTCCCCATGGCCGTGAGCTGATGAAATATCTCTTGGACATCGCGCCCAACTTCATCACGGCAGGTCAAAAGCCCGTAATCCGTATAAAGCCGCGCCTTCACAGCATGATAGTTGCCCGTACCCAGATGCGCGTAACGTACCAGCTTGCCTTCCTCGCGCCGAATGACAAGGCTCATCTTAGCGTGCGTCTTATAGCCCACGATGCCGTACACCACCTGCGCACCAGCGTCCTGCAGGCGGTTCGCCAGTTCAATATTGTCAGCCTCATCGAATCGCGCCCGCAGTTCGATCACGACTAGTACCTCCTTACGGTTGCGCGCGGCATTCAAGAGCGCTTGCGCGATGGTCGAATCGGCTCCGGTTCGGTAGAGCGTTTGGCGAATGGCGAGTACGTTTGGGTCCGTTGCGGCGCTCTTGAGGAAATCAACAACCGGCGCAAAGGATTCAAAAGGGTGGTGCAGAAGAATGTCGCCGGCTTTGATTGCAGCAAAAATATCCGTCTGGCTGCGCAGCGCTTGCGGATATGCTGGCATGAACCCAGGGTAGCGGAGTTCTGGCTGATTGACGCGCGAAGGAATCGACGAGAGTCGGTTCAGGTTTACCGGTCCGTTGCACCGATACACATCTCGCGGGCCGAGCCCAAATCGAGAGGAGAGAAAGGACTCAAGATCCGATGGACAGTCGTCCGCGATCTCCAATCTCACCGCATCGCCATAATTGCGCGTTGAAAGTTCCCCTTCCATCGCACGCAAGAGGTCATCGACCTCTTCTTCGTCGACAAATAAGTCGCTATTGCGCGTTACCCGAAACTGATAGCAGCCCGTCACCTTCACGCCACGAAAGAGATTTTGCACATTGTCATGAATAATCGATGAGAGAAACACGAAGTCGTGAGGCCCGCCCGGAATGGCCACAACCCGGGGTAGGGCGCGAGGGGCCTGCACAACCGCTTTTGCCGTGTCCCGTCCGAAGGCGTCCTTGCCTTTGAGAGTCACAATGAACGCAAGACCCTTGTTCAAGAGATTTGGGAAAGGGTGAGCCGGATCGAGTCCCATGGGCGTCAGAATAGGCGCCAGCTCCGTCTTAAAATAAGCTTTCAGCCACTTGCGTTGCGCGCGCGTCCATTCATTCCGTTGCAAGAAGCGTACGCCGCAGGATTCGAGCTCCGGTATCAGCACTTCATTCAAGATTCTGTAGTGCTCCTCGACCACTTGATGCGCCGTTTGGCTCACGTCTTCGAGCTGCTCGGTCGGAGTTCGGCCATCGGCACCGGGACGGCCCTTCTGCAGTTCCTGTTGCTTCAGTCCGGCAACGCGAATCTCAAAGAACTCATCAAGGATTTCTGCGGCGATACAAAGGAACTGTAGCCGCTCGAGCATGGGCACGCTTTGGTCGCTGCAAAGCGAGAACACGCGCCGATTAAACTCAAGAAACGCGATTTCTCGATTGATAAAGAAACTTGGACTGCTGAGATTGGGTGCGTCCATTGACTGGCAACTAGCCACCGAGGGGCTTGGAAGTTTACCATTTGCGTCTCACAGGCTCTTGGCGCGAACGTTTCGAAAAAATGACCGCAGGAGGACGGGACAGGCTCTACGCGCAACCACTTGAAAAAGTGCCTCCTTTCGAGTTTAACGAGGCGGTCAGCGGCGTGTTCGGCGACATGATTCGCCGCAGTGTGCCGGGTTATGAGGCGGTGGTGCGCATGACCGGAGCGCTGGTCGCCGAGGTCTGCGAGGCAAGCGAACTACCGGAAAGAAATTCTCAAGGTGTGATCTACGATCTCGGCTGTTCGCTCGGCGATGCGAGCGAATGGGTGCTGGCCGCAACCCCGCGCCACCGAAACGACGTGATATTGATTGATGCTTCGCAATCCATGATGGAGCGATGCAGAGAACGCTTCAAGCACCAGCCCAGAGCGAAGTGCCTTTGTGCCGACTTAACGCGAATCGGCTTCGAGCCTGCCATCGCCTGCATCATGAATTACACACTGCAATTCATTGCCGAGTCCGAACGGACGTCCTTGCTGCAGCGATTGTGGCGGGCGCTGCTTCCCGGCGGAGTGCTTATCCTGTCCGAAAAAGTTCGATTGCAACCTCAGGAAAAGGACACCCAAACAATCTTGAGACACCATGCTTTCAAGCGACTCATGGGCTACAGCGACCGGGAGATTGCGCAAAAATGCCAAGCTTTGGAGGACGTGCTGATTCCGGACCAGCTTGACTGCTTGATGGACCGATTGCAGGGTGTCGGTTTTGCCAGAATCCATGTCTGGTTCAAGTGTTTGAATTGGGTGTCCCTTGCCGCCTACAAGGATGTTCCACGCACCCATGCTTGAAGCCCTTTTGTCGTGGCAATTCGAATCCTTGCCTCCTAGTCTGCGCATCCCTAGCGCTCGGAACACCGCTTTCCAGCGCCTAACGGGACATGGAGATGCCCCGCGCTGGGGTGTGGCTCTATCCGAGTTACCCGACCTCAGCCTGCTTGCAGCGGATTTCGGAGATTGCGTATCGCTCGACCTTGAAGGCCCATCGCAGGAGGGGTTGCGCATGGCTTTGATGCAATTGCACCCTTGGCGAAAAGGGCCGTTCCGCTTGGGAGAAGTGCGTATCGACGCCGAGTGGCAATCAAACCTCAAGTGGAATCGGCTCTCCGCAATGTACGCGCATCTCCGAGGCGCCAAAGTCCTCGATGTGGGCTGTGGCAATGGCTACTACGGCTGGCGAATGCTTGGCTGTGGCGCCGACCTCGTGGTCGGCCTAGACCACAACACGCTATGCGTCGCGCAACACTTGTCGGTTCAGCGCTATCTGAAGGATCCGCGCAATCTGGTATTTCCTCTTGGCCTTTCAGACGTGCCTGATGCGTGGCAGACGTTCGATGTGGTTTTTTCGATGGGTGTCCTTTCGCACAGTCGAGACCCTCTGGCGCACCTCGGTGGGCTCTTTCCGAAACTGCGCGAAGGTGGATTGCTGGTGCTTGAGTCCCTCGTGGTGGGAATGGGCTCGGGAGAGCTTCGTCCGGCCGGTCGCTACGCGCGGATGCGAAACGTCTGGCGATTGCCTGGCGCACTTCGGCTGCAATCTTGGCTCGAAGAGGCGGGATTCATAGCGCCTCAACTCCTCTGCATCGCCCCCACCACGCCTCATGAGCAGCGGCGTAGTGAATGGACGTGCTTCGAGTCGCTTGTCGAGAGCCTTGATCTGAGGGATAGTGGTCGCACCCTTGAAGGCTATCCGGCACCCTGCCGAGCCCTCTTTACTGCACGACGGCCAGGAAGACCACTTGCATGAAGACCTCTCGATGAATCTGTTTCGATTTCGTCGCCACGCGGGCAAGATTCTCAAGATCTACGCCTGCTTGGTACAAAGCGATGTGCGCGGATTGCATCCGATGCAGATCTCTCGCCTCACCGGTCTGTCTTTTCATGAAGTGGCACGCCGACTCGATGCCACACCGGAGCTTTTTGTGCGTCTTGTGGTGGCGAGCGGGCAACCGCGACGCTATGCGCTGAATACGCGAGCGCGGGCCATGACAGCGAAGGAAGTCGAGCGATTTGTGCAGCGCGGCATCATGCGCGAGAGCTTGATTCTTTATTCATTGGTGGTGATGATACTCTTGGCGCTGATCACCGTGCTGCTGTCATCAATTCCCCTCTATCAGGCGGGGTTCGGCGCATCCAAATAGTGCTCCAACGCCCCGCACCGTTCGCTCGCCGGCTTCACCTCTTTCTTGCGTATACTTGATCTTCTTCGGCAAGGTCTTTGACGACCTGGGATTGAAGCGATGCAACCATTGACCGGACTCGTGAACATCAAGAACCTGCGCCTTACAGTGTGTCTTTGCGCACTCTGCAGTGCGTTCAACCTCGGCGCACAAACCCCGCCTACGCCCGACATCCTGACTGCGCAAACCCTTGAGGGGAACGTCTTGGTAATGCCCTTCGATATATCATCGACCGGCGAGGTACTCGCCTCGGATGGAACTCGAATCAGCATAGGCGTTGAGGGTGACTACCGCGTCTACCGAGTGCTGCATCGCGGCAGGGAGCATCATATTCATGTCGCTTTGCAGGGCCCACCTAGGCGCCTTGCGTTCGATCCGAAAGAAGAACGGTTTCGAGACGTGCTGCCCAGCTTGCGGGTGGAAATGAACAATTACGATCAGTTGGGTGAAGTTGTTGAAGCGGCCGGAGCTATTGGCGGAAAGGCCTATGAAGCCCTTGGTTTCGCAATTGTGCGCTTGGGCCCAAATGAAAATCCGGCTGAAGTCGCTTCCAAGATGACTGCTTTGTCCAGCGTGAAGAGCGCCAGAATCCAGTTGCAGGGACCGCTGTATGTTCCGATGTAGACTTGCTCGGACGATTCGTTTCGGCCTCATACCGGTCACCGCACTGCTCTGCCACGCCTGCGGCGGCGGCGGCGGCGGTTCGGGTGACCAGTCAGCGCCGCCGCCGCCACCGCCAGCCGATGTCAGCCTCTCGCTCGTAGGCGATGCGAGCGAGATGAATGAATGGGACGCCCAAGATTCTGTCCAGCTGAGAGTAAACCTGAGTAAGGCGCTCGAGAGTGAATTGATTGTCTCGCTCGACTCCACCGGCACCGCCATTCTCGGTGGCGATTTCGACCTTTCAGAGGTGCGGGTCAGCATTCCCCGGGGAAGCACGAGTGCAACTGTAACGGTCACCCCAATTCGGGATTTCGAGGAAGAGGGCGATGAGACGATATCCGTCGAAATCGGCAGCATTACAGGTAACGGACAAAAGGGCGACGCGGCTTCGGTCAGCTTGAATCTGCTTGACCAAGGTGCCTTATTCGAAGGCGTGAAGGACAATATCTACGGCAAGCTTTATGCGTTTTTCGGCGATCCGCATATCCACGCGGACCGTATTGATTTCGAACTCTCGGTCTATAACTTCGGTGCCGCAACGACCTCATCCACCTCCGCTATCTTTTGGGTCAGTACGCGCAAGGACTTGAACGGCCCTGTCTTCGTTCGCGGGCTTGAGGTGCCGTCACTCCTACCCGGCTATAGGGCAGGTCTCTCCGCTTCCGTGCCATTGGGGCGACTACTCCCCAATAGAACCTACTACGGCATCATATCCGTGACTTCGCCGCCGGAGGAGGCGCCAGAATCCAGACAACCGCGGGACTTCAGCGGAGTCGTCATAGAACCAAACGGGCGCGTGCGGGTTACCTGTCCGGACTTTGATCGCAATACTTCTCCCGGCATTGAGGATCCCCTGCGAGCGGCGCAATGGAACTTGGAGAACACCGGGCAAACCGCCTATGCGGACAGCGGAGGCTCTGAGGGGCAAGATATGCGCATGACAGCCGCACTGGCTGACGGGCCAACCGGTGTCGGCGTCAAGGTCGCTGTCGTCGACACGGGGTTGGAGACGTGCCACCCTGATCTGGAAGCGAATGTCGAACCGGGAGCTTCATTTAACTTCAATGAGGATGTTTGGATGGGAAGCCGATCAACAGACCCATTCTTCCCGGGAACCTACGGCGACCACGGAACTAGCGTTGCCGGACTCATTGCGGCGCAGGCGAATAACGGTGTGGGCTTAAGGGGCGTCGCACCTTCGGCATCGATTCGCGGGTACAACTTTCTATCCACAGTGAACCCTAACGCCTATTTTGACTCGCACGGTGCGAGCGATAGTCGGCCCAACTCCAAGGATGTCGACATCTTCAACATGAGCTTTGGCGTCTTTGGTGGGGAATACGATTCGAGCCGAGGAGAGATTGACCTGCTGAAGGACGGCACGACCAATCTTCGTTCCGGGCGCGGCGCCATTTACGTGAAGGCGGGAGGCAATTCGTTCAATCGATGCGTGTCCCTGCAACGCATGGACCAGGTGCAGGTGGGTGAGGATGCCGCGGATGGCGACGGGGTCTCCTCGCCAATCTACGAGGACTTCGATATCAACCAAGAAATAGGTTGCGTGTCGGCAAACGCCGACCCACTGCATAACCTCCCCTACCTGCTTGCGGTCGGCGCCTTTAGCGCCGACGGTCAACGCTCAAGCTATTCATCGGTCGGCTCCTCCCTGTGGATTAGTGCCCCTGCGGGGGAGTTCGGGTCTGACTTTCCGGCGCAGATCAGCACAGATCAGATGGGTGCCGAGCAGGGCTATGATGCCCTCTTTTCCGGCCTGACCAGCGTGACAGGCATCCCCGTGGGAAGTTCCGAGAACCCGCAGGGTGACTACATCAACAGCTTTAATGGCACTTCCGCCGCCGCACCAAACGTTTCGGGCGCAATCGCACTCTTGCTTGAAGTTAAGCCGCAACTCACTTGGCGCGACATAAAGTACCTACTCGCACGCAGCGCACGGCAGATCCATGATGAAATTCGCGAAGTCAAGATCGGCTTCGGCGGCACGGGCGCAGTGCTTCGTCCTGCGTGGGTCACCAATGCTGCTGGCTATCACTTCCACAACTGGTACGGCTTCGGCGCGATTTCGGTAGACGAAGCCATCGAGCTCGCCCGCACCCACACGCCCGGCAGCTTGGGCCGCTTTAGCGATGGAGAAAAGGTGTTCGAGCGCAGGGAGATTGTCGATATCCCAGATCATGATGGTGCCGGTGTCAGCCAAACAGTCAGCGTGACGGACATAGACGATGCCCTCAAGGTCGAGGCCGTGCAATTGCACATAGAGGTCACCCATCCCTTTACCAACGACCTCGGAATCTATCTCGTATCGCCCTCCGGTACCGAAAGCCTATTGAATCCGCCCTTCAATGAAGTCCTTGCCGCGAATGAAGATCTCGACTGGACGCTGTTAAGCAACGCCTTCTACGGCGAGTCTCCCTCGGGTGAATGGACCCTTAAGGTCATCGATGCCGCCACCGACCATGTTGGAACCCTTGATGAGTGGTCCTTAACCTTCTATCTCGGAGAAGTCCCGCCTCGTTAGTACAGAGTTGCCCACTCAAAGGGCTTGACATTCATTGCCCCTTGGCACAACCTCTCACAATGAATGGGAAGCCCGATAACTGGCTCGAATAGATTTGAATATTGATTGATAAAGAACTGAAATCACTACCTTTTTCTCAAGAGTCCGAACAGAGTTTGTTGGGCGGGCTCATGCAGCGCAATGACGCTTGGCTGGAAGTTTCCGAACGCTTGTTCGCGGGTGATTTTCATTCGCCCAAGCATCAGCTCATATTCGAAGCCATCAAGGGACTCGCCGACGCCAACCAACCCTTCGACCCGGTGCTTGTCAAAGAACGGCTTGAACAGGGCGGCAAGCTTGAAAATGCCGGCGGCATTGAATATCTCGAAGAGCTCTATTGGAGCGTCACCGGCGTCTCGAACCTACAGGCCTATTCGGAGATTATTTGTGAGCACTCGGTTCGCCGAAAGCTGATGTCCGCGGCGCAGCAAATTGCCGAATTCGCGCGCGATGCGAACAAGCCGAGCGCCGAATTGCTGGACCGGGCGCAGCACGAGATTTATGAGATTCAGCAAGGGCAGCAGAGAGGGTCGGGGCCACGCGTGATTTTCAGCATGGTGAATGATCTCTACCAGCGTATCGGCAGGGAGGACGGCCATTTGCAAGGCCTTGAAACGGGCATTCGCGAGCTCGACCGCTTAACGGATGGATTCAAACCAGAGAATCTGGTGGTGCTGGCTGGCCGTCCAGGTTCCGGGAAGACCACAATGGCCTTGAACTTCGTGCAGAACGTCATCATGCAGTCGCGTGAACCCAAGGGGGCGGCACTGTTTTTTTCGATGGAGATGTCCGCTGAGGAGCTCTTGACCAAGCTGCTTTCCTCGCTTTCGCGAATCGACTCCAAGAGGCTACGTCGGGACCGCATGAAGGGACAAGAATGGGACCAGCTCTCAAGTGCGGTCAAACAACTACAGGATAAGCCGTTGTTCATTGACGACACTGGGGCGCTGAGCCCGCAAGAAATCCGCAATCGGTCGCGTCGACTCGCGGCCAGCACAACACTCGATGTAATTGTGGTCGACTATCTACAGCTCATGCGCTCGGAACGCCGTCATGATCAGAGGGTGAATGAGGTCGCAGAGTTTTCGGGTTCCTTGAAGGCGCTGGCGAAAGAACTCAAGGTGCCGGTGATTGCGCTCTCCCAGCTCAATAGAGCAGTTGAAGGTCGTCCTGACAGGCGACCCCGCATGTCGGACCTACGAGACTCCGGGGCCATAGAACAGGACGCAGACCTTATTTTGTTCGTGCATCATGAGCAGTCTGGGAAGGAAGCCGCCGATAGCGGTCTGAATGAAACACAGCTCATCATTGGCAAACACCGTACCGGCGCGACCGGCGATATCCGCTTGGAGTTTCAGCCCGCCATCGGCCGATTCGTGTCCATCGATGTGCAATCCTATGACGATGTCCGAGAGGATTTTGACACGCAAATCAATGCGTAGGCAGATAAAGACATAGCTGCGGCAAAAAAGGCATATGTGTGCGAGGCCTGCGGGGCGGACTACCCCAAATGGCAGGGGCAGTGTTCCGCTTGCGGGGAGTGGAATCAACTGCGTGAGATGCGCCTTGGCTCGGGACGGTCCGTCTCGAAGGGCCGAAGCGCCGGCGGCTATGCCGGGAGCTTGAGCGAAGTTCGGCGGCTCGGCGAGGTAGACTTGGAACAAGCGCCGAAATTCACTTCGGGCATTGTCGAATTTGACCGAGTGCTTGGCGGCGGCGTCGTACCGGGATCTGTGACTCTGATTGGCGGAGATCCGGGTGCCGGAAAAAGTACGCTGCTGTTGCAGGTAGCGGCGAGTGTCGGAACGCAAAGCAATCATGGCGTCGCGAAGGGTCCTGTGCTCTATGTCACGGGTGAGGAGTCACTTGAGCAGCTTGCGGGGAGGGCAAAGCGTTTGCAGCTCAATGCCGAGTCACTGCTGGTGGCGTCTGAAGTCATTGCCGAGCAGGTGCTTGAACTCGTTGATCGAGAATTTCCGAGATTGGTGATTATTGATTCGGTGCAGGTGATGCGTCTTGAGGGGATTGACGGTACGCCTGGAAGCGTGTCGCAGGTGCGCGAAACGGCCGCTTTGTTTACGCGACACGCCAAAGCATCTGATACGGCCTTCATGCTTGTGGGTCATGTGACCAAGGAAGGCAATCTCGCCGGACCCAAGGTGCTTGAACATATGATCGACTGCTCGATGATGCTTGAATCGCCTGCGGGAGGTCGCTATCGAATGCTGCGTGGGGTCAAGAACAGATTCGGTGCGGTGAATGAACTCGGTGTCTTCGTCATGACGGAGCGAGGCATGAGAGAGGTTGGCAATCCCTCGGCGATTTTCTTGCAGCGAGGCGAGTCTGAGTCCGCCGGTAGTCTGATCACCGTCCTTTGGGAGGGTACGCGTCCGATTCTTGTCGAGATCCAAGCGCTCGTGGACGAATTGCAGGGTGGTTATCCGCGGCGTATTGCCTTGGGTTTTGAGCCGCAACGCCTAGCCATGCAGCTTGCGGTGCTCCACAGGCATGGCGGCGTTTCCTTGGCAACCCATGACGTGTTCGTAAATTTGGTTGGGGGTGTGCGCATCAGCGAGACGGGCGCGGATCTTGCGCTCCTACTTGCCGTACTCTCGAGCTTTCGTGACAAGTCGCTTGCCCGTGGCCTGATCGTCTTTGGTGAAGTGGGTCTGACCGGCGAGGTGCGGCCTGTCGCGAACGGGCAAGAACGCCTGCGGGAAGCTGCCAAGCAAGGCTTTAAAACGGCCTTGCTTCCCAAGGGGAACATGCCGAAAGGGAAGCGCGAGATAGGCGGCATGCGCCTGAAGGGCGTATCAACCCTTGTGGAGGCGATAGACGCCCTCAGCGAAATTTAGAAGGCTTAAGTACTGGGCCGAAGGTATAATGACCGCTTATGCAGCGCGGGTGCTGCCCTTGGTCTTCCATTTAAGCTTATTCTCTTCACCGTGCCCTTATGTTTACCAACCTTTCTCTCTCTCAAGCCGATCCCGAAATCAGCGCCGTGATTTCCGATGAATTACGCCGCCAAGAAGAACATCTCGAACTCATCGCTTCTGAAAATTATGCCAGCCCGGCGGTGCTCCGAGTGCAGGGCAGTGTGCTCACCAACAAGTATGCCGAAGGCTATCCAGGGCGACGCTACTACGGGGGGTGCGAACATGTGGACCGAGCAGAGAGGCTGGCTATTGAGCGTGCGAAGAGGCTATACGCGGCGGACTACGCCAATGTGCAGCCGCATTCGGGCTCGCAAGCCAATGCCGCCGTTTATCAGGCGTTGCTCAACCCGAGTGACAAGGTGCTCGGCATGAATCTTGATCACGGCGGTCACCTTACGCATGGATCGCCGGTGAATTTTTCCGGGCGTTTATATGAATTCACGCCCTATGGGGTGAACGCCGACGACGGACTGATTGACTATGATGAACTGTCCGAGCTTGCTCAGAAGGTTCGCCCCAGAATGATCGTGGCCGGCTTTTCCGCTTATTCGAGGATGGCCGATTGGAAGCGGTTTGCGGACATTTCACACCAAGTGGGGGCCTTGCTGCTGGTGGATATGGCCCATGTCGCAGGTTTGATCGCGGCAGGCATTTACCCCAATCCGGTTCCGCATGCCGACGTGGTCACGACAACTACGCATAAGACCTTGAGCGGACCGCGCGGCGGCTTGGTGCTGGCCCGCGAGAACAAGGAAATCACCAAGAAGATTGATTCGGCCCTGTTTCCCGGGACTCAGGGGGGGCCATTGATGCACATCATTGCTGCCAAGGCGGTGTGCTTCAAAGAAGCGATGAGTGAGGAATTCGAGATACGCCAGCGGCGAACGGTGGAGAATGCGCGTGCCATGACGGAGATGTTCATCAAGCGAGGCTTCAAGGTGGTGAGCGGCGGCACCGATAGCCATTTGTTCCTCATAGACTTGAGCGATAAGGGCTTGACAGGCAAGCAAGCGGACGCAACCCTGGAGCAGGCGCGGATCACCGTGAACAAGAACACGGTTCCCGGCGATCAGAAATCTCCCTTTGTGACCAGCGGCCTTCGCGTGGGTACCCCTGCGATGACTCGTCGCGGCATGGGTGCCGATGAGGCGCGGCTGATTGCTTCTTGGATGAGCGACGTGCTCGAAGATCTCGGCAATGAGAATATGGTTGCGAGTGTGGCGACCAAGGTCACCGACCTTTGCCGCAGATTCCCAGTTTATGGGCGCTTCGACCTTGAATCCAATGTCGAGGCATGTGTCGCCTCATAGGTGGCCAAAGAATGATCCAAGGCGCGTGTCATGCACTGTCCCTTTTGTGAGTTCGAGGACACCCGCGTCATAGATTCGAGGCTGGTCGCCAAAGGCTCGGAAGTTCGTCGCCGACGCGAATGTCCGCAATGTGGAAATCGATTTACCTCTTACGAGACGGCATCCCTCGCGCTGCCAAAAGTGCACAAGCGGGACGGTCGAAGCGAACCCTTCGACGAAGAAAAACTCATGGCGGGCGTTGTTCGCGCTCTGGAGAAACGACCGGTATCCGAGGAGCAGAGACGTGAGCTGCTGGTGAGCGTGATGGATCAGATGCGCAAGAGCGGGGAGCGCGAGATCGATGCGCGTGAGCTTGGGGAAATGCTGATGACAGGCTTGAAGGCGCTCGATAGCGTGGCCTATGTTCGCTTTGCCTCGGTGTACAGGAATTTTCAAGACGTGAGCGATTTTCAAGAAGAGATTCGCCAACTGGATTCGGATTAGTCTCGCCCGTCGTCCGGATGCTCAGAGGTTGTCGCTCTCCCCAATTGACAAAGCCTATCTGATGGCGGCTATAGAAGCCGCCGGTGCCGGACTGTTTTCGACCAGTCCGAACCCGAGGGTGGGGTGCCTGCTGGTCAAGGACGGCGAGATACTCGCGCGCGGGGCGCATCTTCGGGCGGGCGAGCCACACGCGGAAATCCTCGCCTTGGCCGAGGCAGGCGATGCGGCTCGCGGCAGCACCGCCTATGTGAGCCTTGAACCTTGTTGCGTTCAGGGTCGGACGGGTCCCTGTACCGAGGCGCTCATTTCGGCGGGGGTGGCGCGGGTGGTCAGCGCGATGGTTGATCCCGACCCGCGCATGAAGGGTCGTGGCTTGAAGCGGCTGAGGGAGGCGGGAATCTCGGTGATGAATGCGCGCCTGCCCGCGGCGATCAAACTGAATCAGGGCTATCTCAAGCGCCATCAAAAGGGACTTCCATTGGTGCGGGTCAAGATGGCCATGTCCATTGATGGTCGCAGCGCGATGCGGGACGGGACGAGCCAATGGATTAGTGGCGAGGCATCTCGTCGCGATGTGCAGTATTGGCGTGCGCGAAGCTGTGCGGTCATCACCGGCGCAGGCACGGTGCGCATCGACAACCCGCGCTTAAACCTTCGCGACGAACGCTTTGCGATTCAAGGTGTGTTCAGACAGCCGCTGCGCGTGGTGGTGAGCTCCTGTGGCGAGCTGCCCATGGACCCGAGGGTGTTCGATGACCCCGCCACGAGCCTATTGGCTGTCGGTCAGCTTGGCGATGCACACCAACAGGCGTGGCGCGAGCGGGGCGTGGAGAGCTTGTTCACGGATTCACACCGAACCGACCTCAAGGCGCTGCTGGAATCCTTGGCGAGTCGCGGTTGCAACGAGGTATTGATAGAAGCCGGCGCCACGCTTGCCGGCAGCATCATGGATGCCGGGCTCTGGGACGAGGCCATCATCTATATGGCGCCCAAGCTACTCGGCTCCCGCGCCCGCGGCCTGTTTGAATTGCCCTTCAACAAGATGGAGCAGGCGATTCAAGGCCACATAGTCGATGCGCGAATGATTGGCCAAGACCTACGCCTGATCCTCAAACCGGCGTAACAGTCTGCACCGCCTTTCGCTTCGCTTATTCCGAATAGCCGAGATTCGGCAGCAGGCGTCTTTCGGCTTCATCAAGGCTTAAGTCCCTGCGTTTTGCGTAGTCTTTCACTTGGTCTCGGCCCAAGAGCCCCACTTCAAAGTAACTCGAGTCGGGATGCGAAAAATACCAACCGCTGACCGAGGCCGCTGGATACATGGCCCACGATTCAGTCAGCCCCACGTCAAGATGTTCATTCACGTTCAAGAGTTGCCAGAGTTTTTCTTTTTCGCTGTGATCCGGGCAGGCCGGGTATCCGGGGGCGGGGCGGATACCACGATAGGTTTCTCGAATGAGATCCTTGGGATCCAGTGCCTCTTCCGGTGCATAGCCCCAGAATTCCCGCCGTACCTGCCAGTGCAGACGCTCGGCGAAGGCTTCGGCCAGCCTGTCGGCAAGCGATTTGAGGAGAATCGCGCTGTAATCATCCGAATCGGCTTCAAATTCCTTGGAGCGTTCCGCTTCGCCGAGTCCGGCGGTGACCACAAAGGCGCCGATCCAGTCCGGGACACCTGATTCATGTGCGACGAGGAAGTCCGAGAGGCAGCGATTGGCCATGCCCTCGGGCAGTTTGCGCTGCTGGCGCAGCATGCCCAGACGCATGCGCTCCGCCTGTCGCTGTTCGTCTTCGAACACTGCGATGTCGTCATCGGGAAGCGATGCCGCCGGAAAGATGCCGCACACACCTTGGGCCTGAATCCAGTTCTCCGCAATGATCCGGTTCAGCATGGTCAAGGCGGCATCGTACAGATCGCGCGCTGCCGGGCCTTTTTCAGGATCATCGAGTATGTCCGGAAATTGGCCATTAAGTTCCCATGCCGAAAAGAAGGGACGCCAATCTATGAACTCCACCAACTCTGCGATTGGCTGGTCTGAAATCCGCCAGACCCCCAATCGTTCCGGCAGCGAAGGTTGGTAATCGGCGATGCCGGCGGAAAAGCGGTTTGCACGCGCTTCGCGCAAGGACAGTTGTGGCGCCCTGCGCTTGGGCGTTGCGTGGCGCTGGCGACGAAGATCGTGGTCGCGTTTGATTTCCTCCAGATAGACTGGCCGCTCTTGCACATTGAGTCGCTTCAAGACGCCGACCGCCCGTGATGCATCCTTGACGTACACCACCGGGCCGGAATAGGCCGGATCGATCTTGACCGAGGTGTGCGCGGGTGAAGTCGTTGCCCCGCCGATCAGGAGCGGCAATTCGAAGCCCTGCTTGGACATTTCGCCCGCCACATGCACCATCTCGTCGAGCGACGGGGTGATGAGGCCTGACAGCCCAATCATGTCGGCGGCCTCCTCGCGGGCAGAGTCCAAGATCTTCTGGCATGGCACCATGACCCCCAAGTCCACGACTTGGTAGCCGTTGCACTGCAAGACCACGCTGACGATGTTCTTGCCGATGTCATGCACGTCCCCTTTGACCGTCGCCAGCACGAGCTTGCCGCGACCCCGCTGCGCCTGTTCGGATTCATCGCTCTTCATGAAGGGCACGAGATACTCGACGGCGCGTTTCATCACGCGGGCAGACTTGACCACCTGGGGAAGAAACATCTTTCCGCTGCCAAAGAGGTCGCCGACCTCGTTCATGCCTTTCATCAGCGGGCCTTCAATGACCTCAAGCGGTTGGCTTGCGGACTGACGTGCTTGCTCGACATCCTTGATGACATGATCGTCAATGCCGTGAACCAGCGCGTATTCGATGCGTCCTTCGATCGGTAAATTTCTCCATTCCTGAGCTTGTTCCGCGGAGGTTCCGGGCGCTTGCTCAAAGGTGCTCGCGAGCTTCAAGAGGCGTTCGGTGGTTTCGCCTTCGGCGCCTCGATTGAGCAGCGCGTCCTCGACCGCCGCACGCAGCTCCTCTGGAATGTCTTCATAGCCGATCAGCGAACCCGCATTGATGATTGCCATGTCCATGCCGGCGCGCACGGCGTGGTACAAGAACACTGAATGCATGGCGCGCCTCAGCGTTTCGTTGCCGCGAAAGGAAAAAGACACATTGCTGACGCCGCCGCTGATCGAAACGCCGGGACAAGCCTCCTTGATGAGCGGAATGGACTCGAGGAAGCTGCGCGCGTAGTCTTCGTGTTCTTCGATGCCGGTGGCGATGGCAAGAATGTTGGGGTCGAAGATGATGTCCTGCGGAGGAATTGACAGGTGCTCGGTCAGCAGCTTGTAGCTGCGTTCGCAGATCTCCACCCGTCGCTCCACGCAAGTCGCCTGTCCCTGTTCATCAAACGCCATCACCACCATGGCGTGGCCGAGATCGCGAATGCGCCTCGCCTGACGCAGAAACTCTTCCTCACCCTCCTTGAGGCTGATGGAGTTGGCGATGCCCTTGCCCTGTAGGCAAGAGAGACCGGCTTCGAGCACTTCAAAGCGCGATGAATCCACCATCACCGGAACGCGGCTGATATTGGGTTCGGCGGAAAGGAGATTCAAGAACTGTCGCATGACCGGCACACCCTCAAGCATGCCTTCGTCCATATTGACATCGATCACATTGGCGCCGGCCTCCACTTGGCTGGCCGCGACCTTCAGCGCGCCATTGAAGTCGCCAGATTTGATGAGTCTCAAGAACGCCCGCGATCCGGCAACGTTGGTACGCTCACCCACATGCAAGAGGCCTGTATCTGAAGACAGATTGAGTGGTTCAAGTCCGGACAAATGCAAGTGCTGCGCCCGGCTCGACCGCTCTGAACGAAACGGCGATGCAGCGATTCGATTTCGAATCGCCGCGATATGTTCGGGGGTGGTGCCGCAACAGCCGCCCATGAGATTCACGATGCCGTCATCGGCGATTTCGCCGAGGAGGGCCGCCGTGGATTCCGGTGTTTCATCATATTCGCCGAACTGATTCGGCAGACCGGCATTCGGGTGCAGGCTGATGCGCGTGTCGGCGATGTGCGCGAGTTCGCGAATGTATCCGTCGAGTTGCTTCGCCCCGAGTGCGCAGTTGAGCCCGACCGCGAGGGGGTTGGCATGACGAATCGAGTGAAAGAAGGCTTCAAGCGTTTGCCCCGAGAGGGTTCGTCCAGATTGATCGGTGATGGTTCCAGAAACGATCATCGGAATGTGGCAGCCTTGTTCGCGACCAAGCGCGGCGATCGCGCTCACGGCCGCTTTCGCATTCAAGGTATCGAATATGGTTTCGAGCAGCAAAAGGTCCGCGCCGCCCTGCCACAAGCCGCGCGCCGCCTCAAGATAGGTGGACTCCAGTTCCGCGAAACTCACCGCGCGATAGCCGGGATCTTCGACCTTGGGCGAGAGCGAAAGCGTTCGATTGGTGGGCCCCATGCTGCCGGCCACCAGCTTCGGAACGCCCGTCTTCTTGTGCCAATCATCGGCGACTTCGCGTGCGATTTTGGCACCGGCAAGATTGATTTCACAGACCAGGTGTTCGAGGCCAAAGTCCGCCTGCGAAGGCGCGTTTGCAGTAAAGCTGTTGGTCTTGACGATATCCGCGCCGGCCGCGAAGTATTTGTCGTGTATGTCCCTCACCATAGCTGGTTGGGTGAGATTGAGAATGTCGATGTTACCGGCGAGATCCTGTTCGACACCCTCGAATTCGGTTCCGCGAAAATCCGACTCGGAGAGTCGCAGTCTTTGCGCGAGCGTGCCGAAGGCGCCGTCAAACAGGACTACCCTTTGACGAAGCGCGGACTCAAGCCATTTAATACGGGCGGCGCGTGGATCCACTGCCTTTGTTACGTTCCTTGTACTTGCTTCGGTTGTCTTGAATACCCATCGGCAAGCGCCGCGCAGATTTCCGTGGCCAATTCATGCCGGTCGAGGGTATAGACGTGCACATGGTCTACGCCCTCGCGCGCAAGATCAAGCACCTGTTCGCAGACGAGGTCGCGAGCAATGGCGAAGCACTCTTCCGGTGTCTTATCGTGAAATCCGGCTCGCAGTGCGGGGGTAATGACCGTCCCGCACTTTCCAGCGAAGCCGAGCACTTGTCCCGCATCGTGAATCGGCATGATTCCCGGCCGGATCGGAATCGGAATTCGTCTGCGTGCGCATTCTTCGCGGTATTCGAGAAAGTTATCAGTCACAAAGAACATCTGGCTGATGGCAAAATCCGCGCCCGCATCGACTTTCTTTTCGAGATAGGTGAACCGATCCTCGCTATTCAGGTCGTCAGGATGACCTTCAGGATAGCAGCCCACGGCTATCTCAAAATCAGCGATGTCTTTGAATCCCGCCACGAGATCCCACGAAGCGGTGTATTCTCCCGGCTGCGGTTGGTAGCCTTCAGGCTTGTCTCCACGCAAAGCGACGATACGTTTGACGTTGAGATCCGAGTATTGCCGGGCGATTTTGGTGAGCTGTTCCCTTGTGCGCCCAATACAGGACAGATGCGGGCCGCAATCGATGCCGTGCTCGACCCGCAAGCGCCGCACGAGATCATAGGTGCCATCTTGGGTCGATCCACCTGCGCCGTAGGAAACAGTCGCAAAGCGAGGTGCCAAGGCGAGCAGGGGTTTGAGACTCTTGGACAAGAGTTGCTCGGCCGCGGACGTGCGCGGCGGAAAGAACTCGAATGAAATACTTGGCATACTGCTTACTCCACACTTCACATGGAACGCCGACCGGTCGAGCGGACTCGCAGGTGAAAAGAGGGTGGCATGATACGCTTCTCGTGGTTGGTTTTTTGCGTCAGTGTCGTATCATTTTGGTTGGGGTAGCGCCGCTGGGGACGCATGAGAACGCAAAGCGCCTGTGCATTGCTTTAGCCTTAAGTGAATGAATATGGATTTGAGAAATCGAGTTCAAGCGTTTGCCGTGCGCCTCGGTGTTATCGCCTTGCTTATCGGCGGCTGTGCGGCAAGCGAGGTCTCGGAGCGTGCGCGGGCGCCTGATATTCCCCTCGCCTGGCCTTCGGAGGCCGACACGGCTGCCGTGCGAGCTGACTGGGTCGACGCGCTGAAGGACGACCTGCTTTCGGGGCTCATTGACGAAGCCATCGCGAACAACTTTGAACTGGCTCGATTGGCGGAGGGTGTGACACAAGCCCGAGCCGCCATGCAGATCACCGGGGCGACGAGATGGCCAAGCCTTTCAGCGGGGCTTGACGGGTCGAGACGCTATCAGGGCGCGGGTGGCCTTACTAGGGTCGGTCAAGTGGCGCTCCCGGCCCAATCAGGCGGTAGTTCGGACAGTTTTGGGGTTTCGCTTGGAATCAATTGGGAGGTGGACTTTCTGTTGCGACTCGCTGATGACCAGCGACGCGCCGGACTTGAGTTCCTTGCGCGCGAGTCCGGATACGAATGGGCGAGAACAGGCTTGGTTGCCGATGTCGCGGGCGCCTACTATGTCTATCGGGAGGCCTCGCAGCTCTTGCGACTTTTTGAGCGTCGGCTGGTGAACTTGTCAGCCAACCTGGACATAGTTGAGAGCGGCTATCGCCAAGGCATCAATGAGGCGCTCGATGTGTATCTGGCGCGCAGTGTCTTGGAGCAGCAGCGCGCGCAGGTGGCCGCGCAGGATGCGCTGGTGACGCAGAGTATCATTCGGTTGCAGCGGCTCTTGGGCAAGGTTCCGGACGGCGACATGCCACTCGGCGAAGACTTGGAAGTCGTTGCGGACACTATTCCGGTGGGCCTGCCGTCCGAGCTCGTCGCGCGTCGAGAAGATTTGCGTGAGGCATGGTTGGCGCTGCTTGCGGCGGACGCGAACGTCGCGGTAGCGCACAAGAATCGATTTCCGCGTCTTTCTTTAGTTGCAAACACCAGCGATACCACGCGTGATTTTGATGAACTCTTGGCGAGCAGCGACCTCGCGTGGTCGCTGGCCACAAGCCTGACGGTGCCGCTCTTTGATGCCGGGCGTCTGAAAGCGGCAGAGCAGGCGGCGCGCTCGCGGGCGCGGCAAGCCGAACAGGTATACATGGACAGGGTTGGCGCGGCCTTCGCCGAGGTGCATCAAGCGATTGACCAGCACGCATCCCTTCGCAGTCGTCACGTCGCCTTCGCGGCATCCTCAAAAAGTGCGACAGCCGCTGCGGAACTTTCCTTCGAACAGTATCAGCGCGGGCTGACGCCCTACGTCACGGTGCTCGAGTCAGAACGGCGGGCCTTTGACGCTCAGGCCACCCGTGTGCGTTTAGAAGCCGAATTGCTGCGCAATCGCGTGGCCTTGCACCGCGCTCTCGGCGGCGATTGGCGATTGAGCCCCTAGTCGAAGGGTGAAAAGGAGTCGATAGCAACCGATGAACCAAGATATTCACATGACTCGAAGAGAGGCGCTCTTGAAGGCGCTCACGCCTGTGCTGGTGCTGGTGCTGGTGGCTGCGGGTGCGGCGTTATTGGTGCTCAATCCACCGGAAGCCGATCGAGCGCCGCCGTCCGATACCCGCTTGATGGTTGAGGTATTGCCGCTCGCCACGCGCGAGTTTACGATCATGCTTGAGAGCTACGGTACGGTAGCTCCTCGAACTCGCTCCTTTCTCACCTCGGAAGTCTCGGGTCAAGTCCAGTGGATTGCCGCGACTTTTCGAGATGGCGGCGCTTTCTCGGTGGGCGAGGTCCTTGCGCGTATCGATCCGCGAGTCTACCAAGCCAATGTGCGTATCGCGGAAGCAACGCTCATGGAGGCGAACCAGCGCCTTGCCGAGGAACGAGCGCGCGCATTGCAGGCCGAACTCGACTGGGAGAAGCTCGGTGAAGCGGGCGAAGCCCCTGATCTCGTGTTGCGCAGGCCACAGCTCTTGGCCGCCGAAGCGCGGCTAGGATCGGCGCAGGCTTCGCGCGCCAAGGCGCTACTCGACTTGGAGAGAACAGAAATCAAAGCACCATTTGATGGGCGCGTACTCGCAAAGCGGGTTGATGTCGGACAGGTAGTGGCACCGAACCAACAACTTGCCGAGGTGTATGCGACCGACTACGTCGAAATTCGCTTGCCGCTCAAGAATCGTGACTTGGAATTTATTGATTTGCCTCGGGTTACCGGAAGCATGGAGGCCCCTCAACAGCCACTCAAGGCGGAGATCGCCTCCGAACTCGGCGGAGACTTTAGTTGGGAAGGTCGGATTGTTCGCACTGAGGCGGCAATCGATGAAACCGCGCGCCAATTACATGTCATCGCGCAAATAGATGCGCCCTTCACACAGCGCGGCGACCGCCCTCCGTTGCGCATTGGTCAATACGTGACCGCGCGAATTCAGGGGCGAAGGCTTGACCAGCAACTCATCGTACCGACATCCGCAATTTATCAGCAATCCTATGCGTACGTGGTGGACGAGGATGTCCTGCAACGCAAACAAGTGTCCATTGGCTGGCAGGATGATTCACAAGCCTTCATTGAAGAAGGCCTTGAAGCGGGAGAATTGCTTGTCACAACCCCGGTGGGACAAATCGCCTCCGGCACACCAGTGCGAATCGTGGAGGAGGCGCCAAGATCGCGCCGAAGCCTCGCTAGCCCCACGTCGGGGCGCTAGTGTGACGCACAGCACACCGGGGGACTATTCCCCCTACTGCGGCGAGTCACGCCCTATGTGCGTTCGCGAAGTCTGAATCGAGTGCGAGTCGCACTGCGGGGTGATGGATCTTCCCGTGCATCACGTTCAGACCGTGCTGCAGTAAGGAGTCGCTTCCATTCAGGCCGCCGGCCCCAAGCCCAGCAAGTTCTTGCACATAGGGCAGCGTGGCGCTGACGAGCGCCATGGTGGAGGTGCGCGACACGGCGGCCGGCATGTTGGTAACGCAGTAGTGAACGACATCATCGAGCACGTAGGTCGGCGCGTCATGGGTGGTAGCACGAGATGTCTCGAAACACCCCCCTTGGTCGATGGAAATATCCACCAGCACGGAGCCTTTGGACATTTCCTTGACCATCTGGCGCGACACGAGCTTCGGCGCGGCCGCACCCGGCAGGAGTACCGCGCCGACGATAAGATCGGATTCCACGAGGCGTTCCGGCAAGCGCTCGGGGGTGGTGACTTCGAGACACTCCCCATGCCGCTGCTTCAATTGGGCGAGTCGCTGTCTGTTGAGGTCAACCATGTAGACTTCGGCACCAAGGCCGAGCGCGGACAGCATCGCTTGCTGACCCGCATTGCCGGCGCCTAGGATGGTGACACGTCCCGGCGGCGCACCCGGCACAGGTGACAGAAGTTGTCCCTTGCCGTCATTGTCGGATTGCAGTGCCCACGCGCCCATTTGAATGGACAGTCTACCGGCAATGGCACTCATGGGTGCCAACAGCGGCAATCGTCCATTGGCATCGATGACCGTTTCGTAGGCAATCGCGGTGCAGCCGCTGTTGATCAACGCAGCGGCCAATGCCGGCTCTGCGGCAAGGTGCAGGTATCCAAAGAGGGTGAGGTCCGGACGCAGGTACTCGTATTCGCGCGGCTGTGGTTCCTTGACCTTGACGATCAGGCTTGCGCGGCCATAAACATCCTCCGCGCCGCCTACAATCTCGGCGCCAGCGCGCGCGAAGTGTTCGTCCGGAAAGCCGATTCCAAGGCCTGCTTGGGATTCAATCAGCACTTCGTGCCCTTCGCGGGTCAGTGTGCGCACAGCATCGGGTGTCAGGCCGATCCGGTATTCGTGGTTCTTGATTTCCTTTGGAACGCCGATGCGCATGGTCTATCTCCAAGGTGGTGATATTAGAAGCTCATCATAGTCATGATAGAGTGAGAATCGATTGCAAAATCATCCACTCTAAAGAATATTATGATCTATTTGTTCCATTTATGAGCCAAAAAATGAAAGAAAAATTTAATTTTTCGAATTCCGATAGGGCGATTCTTCATGCGCTGCAAGTCGACGGAAAGCTCACCCTAGGTGAGCTCGCCAAGGAGGTGCATCTTGCAGATTCCACCTGTTACCGCAGGGTGAAGCGACTTGAGGAGGCGCGGGTGATACGAGGCTATGTCGCCTTGGTGGATCAGACGCTTGTCGGGTATCCGGACGATGTCTTTGTGCAGATCACGCTTGAAAGCCAACAGCGCGAAAAATTGGAGGAGTTTGAACAGGCGGTCGCGAATATTCCGGAAGTGATGGAGTGCTACCTCATGTCGGGCGATTCGGACTACTTGCTGCGAGTCATCGTATCGGATGCGCGCGACTACGAGCACCTCCACAGTCGAACGCTGACCGGCCTTCCAGGAGTGGCTCGCGTGCATTCCGCATTCGCATTGAGGACCGTGGTGCGCAGAACGGAGATTCAAGTCAGAGATGGATGAAACGGCGGGATAATATGCGACAGTCGCCGTTGTCGGTTAATAATACACTCGTGGCGCTCTGATCCTAGTCAGGATTTCGTAGGCGATGGTGTCGCTCAAGCGAGCCACCTCGTCGATTTGAATGACATCGCCGATGAGTTGAATCCAATCGCCAATCTCGATCACTGATTGCTCATTTACGGCAATGGTGGTCAGATTCATAGACACTCGACCGACGAGCGGAGAGGTTTCTTTGCCCCAAGCCGCTTGCCCTAGGTTCGACAGCGCCCGCGGGAGTCCATTGGCATAGCCGATGCCGAGCGTGGCCACTTTCAAGTTTCGAGAGGCGTGAAAACTCGCACCATAGCCGATGCTCCCGCCTTTGGTCAGGGTTGTGACCTGAAGCACTTGCCCTTCTAGATACGCAACCGGACGAAACGGGTTTTCGCCGACAGTCAAGGGATTGCCCCCGAAAATGCCTATGCCGCAACGGCACAGGTCTCCGCGAGTTGCGCTTCCATTCAGGGTGCCGGCCGAATTGCCGATACTGGTTCGAATGCGAGGGAAGGCTTGTAGGACCCTGTCGAAACGCTCCACCTGCTTTTCATTCAGCGGATGCGCCGGCGTGTCCGCGCACGCGAGATGGGTCATGAGCAAATTGACCTCAAGCCCCGAAAACTCACTTGGCCGCACCTCGTCCCAACGGAATCCTAGCCGAGTCATGCCGGTGTCAACCTTGACGGCGACGGGATGCCGAGCGCCGGCGAGCTCGCGCCAAATCTCAACCTGCTTCCTATTGCCGACCACTGGGGTCAGCCTCGCCTCAATGCAGCGCACGGCGGTAGCTTGCGTGATTCCACTTAAAACAAATATCTCCGCATGGGGCAGCAGTTCGCGTAGCAGCAAGCCCTCGTAGACTTCACTGACGAAGAAACACTCGCAGCCCTGTGCCGCAAGGGTTTGAGACACTTGAAGCAGGCCAAGGCCGTAGCCATCGGCCTTTACGACCGCCGCACAGTCTGAAGGTGCCGCGCTATCACACAGTGCTTGGTAATTGGCGACCAAGGCACTCAAGTCAACCTTGAGTCGTGCGTAGCTGTGTTCTGCTGCTGGATCTGGCCGATGCGGCATGGCGAGGAGGGCTGAAAGGGGCGAAGAGCATGGCGCATTATGAACCTTTGCGATGCTGTGTTCTTATTCGCGCAAACTCTTTTCGTTGGTCGGCCATTCCGGTAACTGCCGAGGCCGTGTACCATTCGCGCTATATTTGTGCGCAACGCGCCCGTAGCTCAGGTGGATAGAGCGTTGGCCTCCGAAGCCAAAGGCCGCAGGTTCAAGTCCTGCCGGGCGCGCCAATCCGCGTTTCGCAATGAACGGTTTGAATGGGGAATTGCCCCTTGATTGTTCGCGCTTTGGCCGCAGATTCACAGATGGTTCAGGAGCGCTTCAGTACAATGTCTCATCTATTCAAACGCACGAGGCGGATGCAACCATGAGCCGTCTTACATCGCCAGTTTTCGTTTTGTTGTCTGACCTCGCTTCTCGGCACTCGAAGGCGCTTGCTTCCAGCGCAAACCTTGCCAATCCAATTGCTCTAACAGGTCCGCTCACGAGGTCAGACCGTAAAATGAGAATGACTCGTTTTTCATGCCTCACCTTGTCTCTTTCTCTTTTGCTCTCAGGCTTTGGTGGGTCTAGCACCAGTCTGGCGCAAGAGGAGTCTCTGCATCTGCTTTCGGCGCTTGAGACGGCATTGCAGCGAAACCCCTTGGTGGGTTCCGAAGCCGCCAAATTGAGGTCGCTGGAAGCGGGGATTTCGGAAGCGAAATCCGGATGGCTACCATCGGTCACGGCCAACTATGATCGCAATCAAGGGAACTCAACCTACGAGTATCAAACCGGGATTTCTCGTAACGATGATGATCCCTCCTTCTCCGGTGCCGTCATCGTCAGCCAGCCCATTTGGGATTGGGGCAAAACCAAGGCCGATGTGGACTCTGCCCGGGCGAGATACAGGGCGGGCGAATCAAAACTGTCGCTCGTGGAGGGGCAGGTGCTGATTGAGGCGCTCAATGCCTTTTTCGACTTGGAACGTGACCGCCAGGTGCTCTCCGCCGCTTCCGAGGGTGCCAAGGTCATGCAACAACAAGTGGAGGCTACCGAGCGACGCCTTGCGGCCGGGGCTTCCATACTCACCGACGAAGCCCGCGTGCGTGCGCGCCTCTACTCTGCGGAAGGGAAACGCGCTGAGGCGCGGGCAGCCCTTGCGAAGAGCCTCGCCGCGTTCGAGCGGGCGACATCGATTGTCAATCCCGGGGACTTGGTCGGCTTTGTGCCACCGAGTGCCGCCGGGCTTGCGACCATTGCCCAGCACGAATGGAACGAGCACCCTTCGGTCTTGGCCGCCAAAGCATCTGAACGGAGTGCGGAACGAGCTTTCAAGTCCGAGCAGCGTGATATTTGGCCGGATATCAGTTTGACCGGCCAAGTACGCAAGCTGGAAAACACGGGATCGTCCTATGTGAGTGAGCTTGAAGAGTCCACCTTCGGCCTCAAGTTCAATGCCCCTCTGTATCAGGGTGGAGCGCAGATCGCACGTACGCGTAGAGCGCGGGCGCTTTGGGAAAGTGCCGCCTTTGATGTGGCGGATGCGGAACGCAAGGCTCGCGAAGGAGCGATTGCTGCTTCAAGGAACTATCACTACAGCCAAGAACGCATGCGCCACATCGAAGCGCAGGTGGAAGCAAGCGGTCGGGCTTTTGTGCTGATGAAGGAAGAGGTGGCTGCTTCTCGCAAGAGCTTGATCGATCAGCTCGATGCGCAAAATGAACTTGTCGAAGCGCGCACCAACCTCGCTCACGCAACCAGAGATGCGAGCGTAGCCGCTTGGAACCTGCTTTTTGCCTTGGGACGCCTAGATGCTGCCTGGGTTGAGGCCATGGCGAAGCAGCCACTGCCAGGCTGACAATTCCCTCACAGGGGGAACTATCTAGTCGGTCCTGAAAAACCTTTTTTCAATTGGTAAAACATTGATTATATTGTAAAAAAGCGAATATTTTCCTGAACTGGGTTTGCCGGTTCCGGTACAATTCGGGTTCGATTCCCTGCAATACCGGAGCGGAAAATGCGGACGAAAACGCCCCCGGAGAACGAAACCCACGACATGTTCCGCAGCCGCCTGGAAAACATGATCGACATGCGGCACGAACTCGTAAGGCTCGGGGAGCTGGTCGACCGGGGGTTGTTCGAGGCCGAGTTCGGGCCGCGCTACGCGGAGACCGGGGGATGTCTGGCGAGGCCAGTGCGGCTGATGGTCGGGCCGCGGCACCTGAAGCACATCCACGGGCTGTCGGACGGGGCGGTGGTGTCCGGGTGGGTCGGGAACCCCTACTGGCAGCACTTGAAGCGTTGAGGTGTACTTCCGGCACGACCCGCCGATCGACCCGAGCAGCATGACGAGGTTCCGCAAGCGGATCGGGGAGTCGGGGTGCGAGCTGCTGCCGGAGGCGACCATCGGCGCGGGGGTTGGTTCCGGGGCCGTGCGGGAGCGGGACTTCGGTCGGGTGACGGTGGACACGACGGTGCGGGAGAAGGCGGAGGCGCTGCTGAAGGCGAACCGGTACGCGCAAGCGAAACAAATGAAGCGCATGCGGCGGGAGGCGGGGAAGCTCCGGACATGCCTTGGCCGCGTCGCCAGGGACATCCGGCGGAAGACGGAGGATGACGAACAACTCGTGGAAGTGTTCGCGGAGGAGCTCGGCAAGGCGGAGCGGCTGCTGTCGCAGAAGAGGGACTCGAAGAACAAGCTCCACAGCCTGCACGCGCCGGAGGTGGAGTGCATCTCCAAGGGCAAGGCGCACAGGCGCTGCGAGTTCGGGGTGAAGGCGGGGATCGCGGTGACGAACAAAAGCAACTTCGTGGTGGGCGGCAGGGCGCTGCCTGGGAACCCCTACGACGGGCACACGCTGTTGGAGAGCCTGAACCAAGTCCGGCGGTTGACGGGTCGGCCGGTGCTGGAGGCGTACGTGGACCGGGGCTACGGGGGCCACGGGGAGAGGGAGGCGGTGGTGTACATCAGCGGGCAGAAGCGGGGCGTGAAGACCATGAGGGTGAGGAAGTGCATACGCAGGCGGCAGGCGGTGGAGCCGGTGATCGCGCACCCGGAGTCGGACGGGCTGATGGGGAGGAACCGGCTGAAGGGCACCGATGGCGACCAGGTGAACGTCCTTCCGGGCTGCGCGGGGCACAACACGGGGCTGATCCTGAGGAAGCTTCGGGAAATTCTTTGCGCCCTGGTTCCGGAACCCTTGAAGCGGCTCATTGTTTAGTTTTTACCCGGCATTGCCGCAAGATCCGCCGGGAATCCGGCCGATCTTCGGGGCCAATGCGACTCCCTTCAGCCGAGATTCGCGGCTGAAACCGCCTGAAAACCGATTAATTCAGGACCGACTATCTAGAGTGAACTCTTCAGGGTGAATCCTCGCCGCTAGCGGGGTCTGCGCGCTGCGCGGGAGGCGCGGTGCAGGCGTCGGCGTTGGAGAGGCAGGCTGTGGATTGCAGGTCGCCAAGGGTGAGGGTGAGGGTTCGTCCGTGCGGGACTTGGAGGTGGAAGCGGTCGTGTGGGTCGTGGCGGAAGCCGGCGAGTACGGCGCGTGCGGGAAGCGGGCCGGTGCCGAGGAGTCGCAGGGTGGTGGTGGGGGGTTGGCTGGGGGCGCGGAGGGCGGGCAGCCGGAGGAGGCCGGCGCGTACGCGGGCGGCGCGGTGGACTTCGGTGAGGAGGCCGTCGGGGTGCCGGAGGTAGGCGAGGGCGGAGAGGTTCGGGGGGCCGGAGACGAGGAGGCGCCAGTGGCCGTCGGCGGGGTGGCCGAGGGCGCCGGAGAGGCGCTTGGCGGGGTGGCCGGACTGGAGGTCGTTGGAGGTGAGTTGGAGGGCGGCGCGTGGGGGGAGTGTGATGGCGAGGGGGGCGGGGCGGAGGCCGCCGTCGTCGAAGGCCTCGATGCGGAGGGTGGCGTGGCGGTCGGAGGGGTTGGCGAGTCGGAGGACGCCGGTGCGTCCGCGGGGGTCGGCGGCGGCGTGGAGGAGGGGCACGAATGCGGCGGCGCGGCGGCGCGGCGGCGGTTGGCGGGGGCGGGGGAGAGGTTGGAGAGGTGTCCGGAGGGGCCCTCCATGAGGCTCATGGCGAGGAGGGGGTGTTGGGAGGCGAGGGAGAGGCGCCAGTGGCCGGCGCCGTCGCCGAGGGCGCCGGAGAGTCCGGGGGCGCCGCGTTCGAGGTCGCGCGCGGAGAGTTCGGCGGCGGCGCGCGGGGGGAGGTCGAGGGAGACCGCGGAGGCGGCGGGGTCGCCGGCGTCGTCGGTGGCGGAGACGGTGACCCGTGTCGGCAGGTTGCCGGGGTTGGCGAGGCGGAGCAGGCCGCCGCCGGCGTTGGCGTTGGTGTCCGGGGCGGCGGGGAAGAAGGGGAGTTGCTGGACGCCGGCGCGGGCGGGGGCGGTGTTGTGGAGGGGCGAGAGCAGGCCGTCGGGGTGGCGGGCGTAGGCGAGGGCGGCGAAGTCGGCGTCGGCGGAGAGGCGCAGCCGCCAGCGGCCGGGGGGTGCGGTGCCGAGGGCGCCGGAGAGGCGCTTGGCGGGGTTGCCGGATTCGAGGTCGTGGGATTCGAGGTCGATGGCCGCGCCGGCGGGGAGGGCGAGGTGGAGCGGGGGTCGGGCGCGGCCGGCGTCGTCGAAGGCCTGGATGGCGAGGGTGGCGTGGCGGTCGGAGCGGTTGGCGATGCGCAGCAGGCCGGTGCCGCGCGGGTCGGAGGCGGCGGGGAGGAGGGGGAGGTGGACCGGGGCGCCGGGGCCGCCGGAGGCGGGGGCGGCGGAGAGGTTGAAGAGGTGGCCGGAGGGCCCCTCGGCGAGGTGCATGGCGAGCGCGCCGGAGGGGTCGGAGCCGGGGGGCGGAGCGGGCGGCGAGTTGCGCCAGGCGCCGTCGCCGCGGGCGTTGCGGGCGCGGACGCCGACGATGTAGGCGAGGGAATCGTCGACGCCGGCGATGGAGATGCTGTTGGCCGGGTGGTCGTGGGCGGCGAGGGTCCAGCTGGCGCCGCCGTTCGAGGTGTGGGTGACGTGGTAGCTGGTCGCGCCGTCGGCGGCGGGCCAGGAGGCGCCGAGCGTGCCGTCGGCGCGGGTGACGGCGACGGAGGCCGGCCTGGCGGGGGGCCCGGCGGCGGCGGTGGTGAACTGGGCCCGTCCCAGGGCGGATCCGGAGCAGTTGCCGCCGGCGTGGGCGGTGTAGGCGTATCCGGTGTTCGCGCTCAGGCCGGCGAGCTGCGCGGTGTGGGTGCCCGAGGGCACCGGCTGGCACTGGCCCGCGCCGGACGCGGCCGACGCGCCGGCGGCCTGGCCGCCGCCCGAACCCGCGCCGCCCTTGTATGACCAGGCGCCCTCGTAGTGGCCGAGCGTCAGCGTCGCCGAGGTCTGCCCGATGGCGCCGGCCGAAAGGCTGATGGTGTGGGCTTTCAACGTGACCCTATCGGGCCATTCGCAGTCCGCCCCGCGGTACACATGGAACTCGTAGGGCGTGCCGCTTGTGAGGCCCCATACGATCACCGACGTGGTCGACGCGTCGTGCGTCGTGCAACCGCTGATCTTCTTGGTGTTGGTGTTGCGGTGCTGGTAGGACCATTTGCCTTCGCCGACTCCGCTGACCGCGAGGGTTACCTGGGAACTCGTGTAGTCGGTGATGGTTGCGCTGATCGGCCCGGTCGTGTTGAACGTGACCTGATCCCACCAGGTGATCGCCGATGTGGAGTTCGCGCAGCCTGCGTTGGAGTAGGCCGTGTAAAAGTAGGGCGTGTTCGCTTCCAAGCTGGAGAGGGTTGCCGTGTAGGTGCCGGAATCGACCTTGGTGCAGCTACTTGCGGCCAGCTCGTTCATGTACCACCAGTCGCCGGTGTGGTTGGCGAGGTTCAGGGTCGCGGTATTGTTGCCGATGGCCGAGACGCTCAGCGTGGGGAGCTGGGCGTTGGCGGCCAGGGTCGTGAAGGTTTCGGAATCCCACAGCTTGCTGCCGTCGCAGTTTCTCCCCCGGTACGCGGAGATGGCGTACTGGGTACTGGCCGACAGGCCGGAGAGGGTCGTGCCGGTCGGGTGTGCCCTCCGGGGCCGCGACATGGAATAGCAGTAAGCGCTCCCGGCAGCGGGCCCGAGCTTGTACGACCAAGCCTCCCGCTCCGAGAGGTTTTGGATTGTGATGACTGCCCCGCTCGGGGTGACGTTCTCCACCCAGAGGTCCGGCGGTGTCGGCGTGACGGAATCGGAGGCGGGGGAGGCGGGGCCCTTGCCGACGGCGTTGACGGCGCGGAGCTTGAACTGGTGGGCGGTGTTGTTGGTCAGGCCGGTGACGGTGTGGGCGGTGAGCGACGCGCTGGACGGAATCGCCGTCCAGGCGGTTTCGAAGGCGGCGGAGCCGGTCTTCTTGGCGTATTCGTAGCCGGTGACGGGTGAGCCGCAGCCGGAGGGGGCGGTCCAGGCGAGGGTGGCGCTTTGGTCGCGCGCGGACACCGTCGGCTTGGCGGGGGCGGCGGGGGGCGTGGAGAGGGTGAAGTCGGCGGTGGCGGACCGGGGTCCCCAGCCGCGGCTGTTGCGGGCGCGAACGCCGACCTCGTAGGTGCCGCCGAGGTTGCCGGAGTCGACGGCGATGCCGATGGTGGCGCCGGGGCGCCGCTGGGTGGTCTTCAGCGTCCATTCGGGGGTGATTTTCTTGCGCCAGAACACGCGGTGCTGGGCGACGGGGGCGCCGTTGGCGTTGGCCGCGTCCCAGTCGAGGGTGAAGAAGAAGCTGGTGACGCTCTGGCCGCCGCTGAGGCAGGTGAGGGTGTTGCCGCGGACGGAGAGGTTGGTCGGCGCGGAGGGCGCGGCGGGGGCGGAGGTGGTGAAGGCGGCGGCGGTGGCCAGCGGCGTCGAGCAGGCGCTGTCGCCGTAGGCCTTGAAGGTGTAGCTGGTGCCGCCCCTCAGGTCGGTGAGGGTGGCGGAGGCGGTGCCGGCGGGCACCTCCGGGGAGCACCGGCCGCCGGCGGGGGTGGTGTATTTGTGGTGCCAGGCGGCGGTGTGGCCGGACAGGGTGAGGGTGGCGCCGCCGGCGGAGACGTTGCCGGCGGCGAGGGTGACGGAGGAAGGCGTTGCGGTGGTCTCGTCGGACCAGGCGCCGTCGCCGGTGGCGTTGACGGCGGCCACGCGCAGGGTGTGGGCGGTGCCGTTGGTGAGGGACGAGATTGTCTTGGCGGCGGCGGTCGAGGTGGCTTGCCGGTTGGTCGCGTCGTATTCCTGGGTGCCGGACTTCCACTGGATCTTGTAGCTCGCCGCGCCGGTCTCGGCGGTCCAGCTCAAGTCGAGGGAGGCGTTGCCGGGGGTGGCGGAAACGCCGGCGACCTTGCCGGGCTTGGTGAGGAACTCCGCGTCCGTGGCGTCGGAGGTGATTTCGGTGGCGCAGGCGCTGTCGCTGTAAGCCTTGAAGGTGTGGCTGGCGCCGCTGTCGAGGTTGCCGACGCTCGTTGTGGCGGCGGATACGGCGGCGGAGCATTGGCCGGCGGTGGGGGCCGTTTGCTTGTAGTGCCAGTTGCCTGTGTGGTTGGCGATGCCGAGGGTGGCGCTGGTCGCCTCAATCGAGGTTGCCGTGAGCGTCGGAATTGCCCAGGAGACCTTCATCAGCTTGGCGACGGCCGGGGATTCGTTCGGCCAGTCGGAGCCGCTCTTGTACTTGGCCACGTCGGCAATGCTCCAGCCGGCGTCCGAGGGCGTGTTGGTTTCGCTTCCCGATGTGTTTTGGCCCCAATACACTCCTCTTTCGGACCCGACTACGATGAAATATGTAGTCCCGCTATCTAATTCACACCCGCTTCCGGTACAGGAAAAGACATAGTCCGCCATGGCATTGGCATCGGTAAGGTTGAGAGTGGCAAGGGCTGCCTGCGATGTGCCCGGGTTTTCGCTTGAAGCCGAATACAGACTCGCTTGGGTATAGGTGGGGCTGCTCCCCGATCTCTGCCTTTTGAGCTTCAGGGTGACGCTCTTCAAGGTGTAGCCGGCACTGTGGTTGCCGGTGGTGAATCCCTGTGCGCTTGGGAACGCGTCGGTTACGGTTAACCCATCTACCGGACTCAGACTCAGGTTGCTAACGTTGCCGGCCGCCCAGAGCGGGCCGGCTAGGCCGGAGGTCAGCGCGAATAAGGCGAGAAGCGTGAGACGACGTGGTGTGCACCCGATTGGCTTGTCGTCGCGGGACGCGCCGCTCGCTCTTACGTTTCTAACTTCGGAGGCAGGGGGGGGGGGGGGGATCGAAGTCCGCAATACGAGGCGGCCCGCGTCCCGGTAAGTGAGACAAATTTCAACTCAATGCTGTTCATAGCTACTCTGCCCTGTGCCTCTTCGTTCACTTGCTTATTGACACCATCATTTGCCGCGCGGGACATGAACCCGCCACGAACACCGTGCCCGACCGCACCACTGATGTCACGATTATGAATTATTCGCAAGCTTATGTGAATTGTGAGTTTGATTCAAGCGCTCCCCCAAAAGCGACAAATGAGGAAGTATGAGAAGACGAGGAAAACACCCGACCCTTTAGGGAGGGAATTTTTTGCTTGCTGCTTGCGATGGGGCTGGTGTTAGGGGCTTGTTGACAGTGTGCGCCATTTCCTTGAGTATGCATCGACACTCGTTGGTAGATTATCAGGAGCCTAAACATGGCGGCGACCTATCCAGATGATCCCTTCCTACAGGGAAACTTCGCACCGATACGAATGGAGTGCGATGCGCCCGACCTAGTGATTCGCGGTGAAATCCCCAAGGATGTCGTCGGTGTGCTGTATCGAATCGGCCCCGACCCGCAATTCGCCCCTGTCGGCGCCCACCACTGGTTCGGCGGGGACGGCATGGTGCACATGTTCAGCGTTGAGAACGGGCGCGTTTCATACCGCAATCGCTATGTCAGGACGCAGAAGTTTGAACTTGAACGAAAGGCCGGCAAAGCGCTGGTCAACTATTTCGATCCCATGAACAGCGACCCTTCCGTGCAGATCTTCGGACTCGATGGCCTCGCCAACACGAATATCGTGTGGCATGGGGGAAAGCTGCTTGCTTTGGAAGAGGGGCACCTGCCTTTTGAGCTTGATTCGGAATCGCTTGAATCCAAAGGCGCTTGGTCCTTTGAGGATGGGTACCAAGGACCCATGACCGCGCATCCCAAGTTTGACCCAGAGACTGGCGAAATGTTGTTTTTCGGCTACATGGCCGGTGGGCCCTTCTCGGACGAGATGACCTATCAGGTCGTTGACTCTGGCGGCAACCTCACTCGGACTGACCGCTTCAAGGCCCCTTTTCCGAGCATGGTGCATGATTTTATTGCCACAGATCGGGATGTGATCTTTCCGATTTTTCCGATCACGGGAAGCCTTGAGCGTGCCATGAAGGGAGAGAATCCATTTCAATGGGAGCCCGATAAGGGGTCGCATATCGGGATACTGTCTCGCGACGCGGGCATTGATCAAATTCGCTGGTTCGACATGGATCCAGCCTACGTATTCCACCCCATGAACGCTTGGCGGGATGGCGATGTCATCCGTGCACACGTGATGCAGTTCGAGTCCATGCGCATGGATTTTGGAGACCCGGCTGGAGATGATGGCGAACCTGGAGGCGGCGCGCGCCTTGCCGAGTGGGAGATCGATCTCGGTTCAAACAGCAACCAAGTCAATTGGAAGTACCTTGATGATGTGCATGGCGAGTTTCCACGCATTGACGAGCGCCGTATGGGGCTTTCTTATCAGCACGGCTACTATGCCGCCAATTTGGGGAGCGCGGGGGTCGAATTCAATGCGCTCATCCACCAGAATCACTCAAACAGGGCGCGCACGGACTATCGACTACCCGCAGGCGACACAACTTCGGAACCGGTGTTCGTGCCTAAGTCGTCAGATTCTCCGGAAGGCAACGGCTATCTCGTCTCGGTCATCTACCGAGGTGCCGAGAAACGATCGGACTTGGCGTTTTTTGACGCTGAGGCGCTTGACCAAGGCCCCATCGCGGTCGCGGAACTCAGCACTAGGGTCCCGAACGGATTCCACGGTAACTGGCGTTCTTTGACCTAGAAACTTGCGGGACAGCGCAATGGGTTGAGGCGCACCAGTTTCCCGCTTAAGAGGGCAGTATTCGGGATCGGTGTCCTTTAGGCCGCATTGTTGACTTCGACTTGTCGCTGGCTGTCCAGCAGCCCTACCGCGAAGTCGAGGCAGCAGCCACAACCGGTCCCCACGCCGAGCATCTCACGCGCATGTTCGAGCGTGGTGTTGCTCTTGGCTGCTGAATTCGCAGCATGTTTATTCGCCAGCTCCAAGAGCTGTGCGTCGGTAATGCCTTTACAAATACAAACGTACACGGGTCGCCTGTGTGGTCTGGGTGTTGAACTTGATCTTTGCGATTGATTGTAAATGAGAACAAATAGCATTTGCAATAGTCTGTCTAAGATAAGTGGAAATGAGAAGAATTTGCATTTATAATCAATGATTTATGTGAATTTTTGCTTGACAGGTTGGGCTGGTCTGATTCACCATAGCCGATACTTCTTGCTGGTCGGATACCAAAATGCAGCCAAAAAGCCCCGAAATCGTCGTTCACTTGAACACCATCCTGAAACAAGAACTCACCGCCATTAATCAGTATTTCCTGCATGCGAAAATGTACAAGGACTGGGGACTGACCAAGCTAGCCTCCCATGAGCGCTCCGAATCAATGGATGAGATGAAACACGCGGATACGCTGATCGAACGCATTTTGTTTTTGGGGGGTCTTCCGAACCTTCAGGAGCTCGGCAAACTCTATATCGGACAGGATGTTCGCGAAATGCTTGAATGTGACTTGAAGCTCGAAATGGAAGCCATTCCCAATCTGGGTGAGGCGATTGCCTACAGCGAGCAATGTGGCGATTACGTGTCGAGAGAACTCTTTGAAAGGATTCTCGAATCGGAAGAATCACACGTTGACTGGCTTGAAACGAACATCGAATTGATTGATCGCGTCGGCATTCAGAATTACACTCAGTCGCAGATGGAGTAGGGCGCAGCCTATTTGAAGCAAGCACTGGAACACTCCGCCCTTGGAAGGCGGAGTTTCTTTTTTGCTGCCTCGTGAGCGTAACACTTGCGCTTATCCCGCTTGTCGCAATAGAATCTCACCCGCCTTCGGATGTTTGTCTGTCGGCGAAGTGGAATGGAGAGAGATCATTCACAACTGCAGTGCAGTGGAGGTATAACTTGGTAGTCAGCGTGAAGAATCGTTAGGCACGCATGTCAAAGGCAAAGAACGAACGAGCGCTCGTGAATGAGCGCATAGCCGAAGAAATCAATTCTGACAAGGTGCGCTTGATCAGCGAGACCGGGGCGCAACTCGGTGTGGTTGACGCGAGCATCGCGCTGACTGAGGCAAAAAACCGAAATCTCGATTTGGTGCTGGTGGCGCCAGATGCGACTCCACCCGTTTGTAAGATCATGGATTATGGCAAGCGCCTCTTTGATTTGAAAAAGGCCCGCTCGCTACAGCGTCGTAACCAGAAGCAAATACACGTCAAAGAGATCAAGTTCCGTCCCGGTACGGAAGAGGGCGACTACCGTGTCAAACTCCGCAAGCTCAAGGAGTTCTTGGAAGACGGTGATAAGACAAAGGTTTCATTGCGTTTTCGCGGACGGGAGTTGGCCCATCAAGAGCTCGGATTGGAGATGCTGAAACGGGTCGAAGCCGACTTGGAGGAGCACGCTTCAGTTGAGGCGGAGCCGGCCCTTGAGGGCCGACAAATGGTGATGGTGTTGGCCCCCCTAGCGAGAACGAAAAAGGGCGTGGCACGAGCACGGCGCGACAATAGCCTTGACAAACCGGAAGGAGAGGACTTGAAGGCCGAGCCTTCGTAAACATTGACTTTCGCGATCCTTCCTTAGCGAGTCCGCTTGATGTACGGGCTGGCGCAGCGATTATTCTCACCATGGCTGCACTCGTATCACTGCGAATGAATTCTCATCGCAGAATCGTTGAAGAGAGCCTTGTCACGCCTTAATCAGGATCAAGAATATCCTGAGTGCGAAGTGCAAAGTCGCTTGCGTCGTGACGTTCTAAGAGTTGCTTGGATTTGTCGCCAAATGATCGATTGACCATTTGTCCACGCTTGACCGCTGCTCTCGTTCCAACTTCTTCGACCCAACGATTCAAGTGGATATAGCTTTGCGCTTCGAGAAACTCGGCCGCTTGGTACGCGCGGTTGCGGACCACGGCGCCATACCACGGCCAGATCGCCATGTCGGCAATCGTGTAGTGGTCGCCGCAGATGTACTGGCGCTCCGCCAAGTTTTTGTCCAGCACATCAAGTTGCCGTTTCACTTCCATGGTGTAGCGATCAATGGCGTACTCAATCTTGATCGGAGCATAGGCATAGAAGTGTCCAAATCCACCGCCCAAGAGCGGTGCGGCGCCCATCTGCCAAAAGAGCCACGAGAGACACTCCGCCTTCGTGCCGTTGTTCGGCAGAAATGCGTCGAACTTCTCAGCAAGGTGGAGCAAGATCGCGCCGGATTCAAATACGCGGAGCGGCGCATTGCCGCTGTGATCGACCAAGGCGGGAATCTTCGAGTTCGGGTTGGCACCCACAAAGCCGCTGCCAAACTGCGCACCTTCTCCGATGTTGATCAGCCAAGCATCGTATTCCGCTCCGCTGTGCCCTTGCGCCAACAATTCCTCAAGCATGATCGTCACCTTGACACCATTCGGTGTGGCAAGCGAGTAGAGTTGCAATTGATGCTTGCCGACCGGAAGGCTTTGCTCGAATTGAGCGCCGGAAGTAGGGCGATTGATGTTGCTGAACGCTTGGGCGGCGTCTGGATTCCATTTCCATACCTTTGGAGGTTCGTAGGCGGCGTCGGTCATGTTGGTTGTTTCTTAGTCGTGTTGGAAGGTGTTTCAGTCGGTTGAAGAGGCTGATGGAATGCCTTGCGTCTCAGTATTGTAGAGACTTGTCTTGTTGGATGGCCCGCAATTCTCATTTGGCTCTGACCTCGCCGTCCGGTAAACGAGGTCCGTGTTTTCAGCGCGAACCGTGCGTAGTTGACTCGTCTGATATTGTTGTGATTGAGGTCACGCGCCAAAACGAGAATTGCTCTTGGATGGGAAGAGAGCGTGACACAAGTCGGTACATGAGGCTAAAATGCGCGTCTAACTTGACTAGACGTACAGGCGAAGACTGATCATGCCTCGGCAAAAGACTCATCGCGGCGCGGCGCGGCGTTTTCGACGCACCGCCAATGGGTTCAAACACCGTGGCGCGCACCGTAATCACAATCTTTCGAAGCGCAGTACGCGCCAAAAACGCCAGAGTCGGAGCCTGACGCCTCTGTCTGATCAGGACCAAGCGCGGGTACAAAAACTGCTTCCGGGCAAGGCGAGATAAAACTGCCGATCACTCAGCCGAAAATCATCCGAAAAGAGAAACCTACATCATGCCAAGAGTGAAACGCGGTGTCGTCAGACACAAGCGCCATCAGCGAATTCTCGCTCAAGCCAAGGGCTATCGCGGAGCGCGCAGCCGCAGTTTCCGCATCGCCAAGCAGGCCGTCATCAAAGCGGGACAATACGCCTATCGTGACCGGCGCCAAAAAAAGCGTCAATTCAGAGCCCTGTGGATCACGCGGATCAATGCGGCAGCTCGCCGACACGGCCTCTCCTACAGCCAGTTTATTCACGGGCTAGAAGCCGCCGACCTCAAATTGGATCGCAAGATTCTTGCTGATCTAGCGCTTCATGAGCAGGAAGCATTTGCGAATCTGGCCGGCAAGGCGAAGGCGGCGCTTGCGTCCTGATACAGGTTGGCGTGCGCCGTCAGTGGTGTGCGGGTTATGGAGCGCGCGATGACGGGAATCCCCGAACTGGTCACCAAAGCGCTCGAAGAGGTGCATGCTGCCGATAGCGCCACCGAACTCTCTTCTGTGCGTGCCCGATACTTTGGCCGAAAGGGGCTGCTCAGCAATCTGAGGCGCGAACTCAGGTCGGTTGCCCAGGAAGAGCGGGCCGCCCGAGGACGAGACATCAATGAAAGTTCCAAGCGTCTGTCAGATGCCATCGACACCCGTTCAAAGGAAATTGATCGCAAAGCTTTGGACGACAAACTCTCGCAAGAACCCTTGGACATCACCTTGCCCGGACGCCGACAATCGCAAGGCGGTTTGCATCCGCTGACGCTTGTGCTGCACCGGATTGAAGATATTTTTGTCGGGGCGGGCTTTGATATGGTTGACGGGCCGGAGATAGAAACCGATTACTACAATTTCACCGCACTGAATATTCCATTCGACCATCCCGCGCGTGCGATGCACGATACCTTCTACATTGATGATCGCGGAAACTCCGAAGTGGTGCTGCGTACCCATACCTCTCCAGCGCAGGTGCGGACCATGGAAGCCCGTCAGCCGCCGCTTCGAATTATTAGTCCAGGGAGGGTGTATCGGCGGGATTCGGATATCACCCACAGTCCAATGTTCCATCAGGTTGAAGGGCTCGCGATTGATCGGAACATCGGGCTCGCACACTTGAAAGGCACAATCAGCGAGTTTCTCAATTGCTTCTTTGAGAGGGAGTTGGCGGTGAGATTTCGCCCCTCTTATTTCCCCTTCACCGAACCCTCGGCCGAAGTCGATGTGCAGTGTGTCCACTGCGGTGGGCGCGGTTGCCGCTCTTGCAAGTACACCGGTTGGCTTGAGGTCATGGGCTGCGGCGTGGTCAACCCTCGCGTGCTGCAAATGAGCGGCGTCGACCCGGAGGCTTGGTGCGGATACGCGTTCGGCTTTGGCGTTGACCGTCTTGCCATGCTCTATTTCGGCGTGGCGGATCTGAGACAGTTCTATGCGAATGATCTCGATTTCTTGCGGCAATTCGACGGGATGTAGATCGTGAGATTCAGTGAGTCATGGCTGCGTGGCTTCATTTCTCCCACGCCCGAACTGGATACCCAGCAACTTGCCGACCGCCTCACCATGCTCGGTTTGGAGGTCGATTCTATAGAGTCCGCCGGACAGGTGGACACGCGCGTGATCGTCGCCGAAATCGTATCGGCCACTCCCTTGCAATCGGGGTCTTCCCTAGTTCTCTGCGATCTCAATGTTGGCCCCCGGAAGGAGCCGCTGCAAGTGCTGTGCGGGGCACCCAATTTGTACGTGGGTATGAAGTCGGCGTGCGCGCAAGCGGGCGCCGAGATCGCAATTGGTCGAGTGGAAGCCCGCGAGATTCATGGTCATCTCTCGCAAGGCATGCTGGTGAGTGAGCAGGAAATTGGCTTGAGCGACACCTCTGATCGCATCATCGAACTTGACGCAACCGCTCGCGTCGGCGAGCCAATTCAACAAGCGCTCGATCTTGATGATGCATGCATCGGCTTGGATCTCACGCCTGACCGAGGCGATTGTTTGGGCGTGCTTGGCATCGCGCGCGACTTGGCGGCGTCCTTGGAGGCCGACTTGGTAGTGCCGTCCTTTCCTGAGCCGCTCTCGGGTATTGAAGATGCGTTTCCGGTTGGAGTAGAAGCGCCGAAGGCTTGTGCGAGCTATCTCGCCGCCATTTGTCGCGGGATGGATGGCGGGCATGCCTCTCCCATATGGCTGCGCGAACGCTTGCGACGATCGGGTCTGCGATGCATTCATCCGGCGGTGGACGTGACCAACTACGTTATGTTGGAGCTTGGCAGTCCACTGCATGCCTTTGATCTTGACAAGATTGAGGGTGGCATTTTCGTGCGCTTTGGCCGCAAGGGTGAACGCCTCGCCTTGCTCGACGGGAGAAAGATCGATCTTGATGCCGAGACGCTCGCGATTTGCGACCACCGCGGTCCGGTGGCGCTGGCCGGCATCATGGGGGACAGCCTCTCGGGCGTCACCGCCGAGACGAGCGATGTGCTGATTGAATGTGCATGGTTCCAACCTCTTTCGCTTGGGCGCACGGCGCGTCGACTCGGCATACAAACGGATGCATCCACACGATTCGAACGTGGCGTAAACCCCGCGATGATGAAGTTTGCGATGGACCGCGCCCGCCAACTGCTCGCCGAGCTCTGTGGAGCCAAGTTGGGACCCGTGACAAGGGCGAATTTCGAGTCTGAACTTCCGCAGTACTCGCACATTGCGTTGCGTAGCTCGCAGGTAAAACGGCTTATCGGTCAAGAGATTGATGCGAATTTCATCGAAAGGAGCTTGTCGTGCCTAGGGTTTGTATTGAAGCGCGAAACAGCAGGAAGTTGGGTGGCCTCGGTGCCTTCTCACAGGTTCGATATTGAGGGAGAAGCAGATCTGGTTGAAGAGGTGGCAAGATTGCATGGATTTGATCAGATTTCTGACGTGCCGTGCGAGGGTGTGCGTTCGGTTCCGCAATTGGTGCGCGGTGCTCGAGGTTTGCGTGAATTCATCGCCGCACAGGGGTATCGCGAGGTCATCAGCTATAGCTTCTTGCCAAGAAGCCTTGCGGAAGGCTTGGGAGAAACGGACAGTCCGGTGACTTTGCTCAATCCCATGTCGAGTGACCAAGCTGTGATGCGCACAAGTTTGATCCCGGGTCTCTTGCGCACGCTTGCAAGCAATACCGCGCGGCAGCATACGAGGGCACGCCTGTTTGAGCTTGGTCGAGTATTCTTACGCGGTAATGCCGATATTGAAAGCCAGCCCCTGCGGTTGGCGGGAGTGCATTGCGGAGCCCTATCGCCCGAATCTTGGAATCAGTCGAAACGCGATGTGGATTTTTTTGATATGAAGGGTGACGTGGAGCGCATTTTGGAGTACACAGGTGTTGCGCCAATGGCGAGATGGCAGCCAAGCTCGTACCCGTTGTGTCATCCGGGGCGCGGCGCGGCGCTGGTATTGAATGGTGAGGAGGTCGGCCTCGTTGCGGAGCTTCACCCTGATCGTGCGCAGGCGGTTGGGATTGACGCTCAGGTGAGCTTTTTTGAGCTTGATGTGAATTCAATTGCGGAGCGTCTGCCGTCGAAATTCGTTGAGCCATCGAAATTCCCGCGTGTTCGGCGCGATCTGGCGTTGGTCGTGAGGCGCACAGTGCCCGTGTCCGACCTTGAGCAAACCATCCGCGAGGTGAGCGATGAACTCTTGTGCGAGCTTGGTGTCTTTGACGTGTATGTGGGGAGTGGTGTAGGAAAGCGTGACAAGAGCGTTGCAGTTCGACTAATATTTCAAACTCATGGGCGCACACTCACGGATGAGGAAGTGTCTCAACGCGTGGATCTGATCGTGGATGCGCTGAAAATGCGGTTTGATGCAAGTCTTCGTGGCGTATAAGTCTGAGTTTGTTCATCGCAGCTTATGAGGTATCGAGAAAGCAGCCTGGCCAAGCCTAGGAATGGTGGGGGTTATTGAGGGTGTCCAGTTCAGTGAAAGAAGATGCAACGCTCACAAAGGCGGAGATCGTCAATCGCCTGCATGTGGATTTGGGATTCAGCAAACTCGAGGCGCGCCGGCTGGCGGAGACTTTCTTTGAAGAGATTTCCAAGACCTTGGAGCGCAACGAAGTTGTTAAATTGTCCGGGTTTGGGAATTTTGTGTTGTGGAGCAAGCGTGCGCGAATCGGTAGAAATCCCAAGACCGGCGTACCGACCACCATTACCGCTCGTCGGGTGGTGACCTTCAAGCCGGGGAAGAAGCTTCGCAATCGAGTGCGGCGGGGCCGATTGCAACACTTGAACGACTAGCAAAGGATACGGGGGAGCGGTGCCCGATTCGCAAGGAGAGGCGTTGAACGCCGGCACAGGCCAAGCAGACCTCGCGCCTATTCCAAACAAACTCTATTTCACCATTGGCGAAGTGAGCCAACTCTGCGAGGTGCCCGCACATGTTTTGCGTTACTGGGAGCGCAAGGTGCCTGGTTTGTCTCAGGTCTCTCGGCGCAAGAACCGGCGGTATTACCGACGCGAAGACGTGATAAGAGCAAGACGGTTTCGAGAGCTTGTCTATGATCAGGGCATGACCATCAAGGGTGCTGTGCAGGTGCTCGAAACCCCGCCCGAGCAAGGTGAACAGCCGCCGAGCCCAAGAGCGGGACGGGAGCTGCGCGATATCCGAGAAGGCTTGCAAGAAGTCTCACGCATGCTGGAGAGGGGGTTCGATACACACTAGTGTCAAGGCGGGAGCGAGACACAGACGAGTGCACTGGGCCGCAAATAAACGCGATAATACGCAATGAGCTCGGGACGTAGCGCAGTCTGGTAGCGCACCACACTGGGGGTGTGGTGGTCGCAGGTTCAAATCCTGTCGTCCCGACCAAGTTATGACGATGTTCGCCGAAGTAGAATTGGCGCATGAGTCAGAATGCCTTCGACAAGACTTCTTTTCTCCGTTCGCTGACCAATAAGCCCGGTGTGTACCGCATGCTCGATGCTGCGGGGGATGTTCTGTACGTTGGTAAGGCGCGCAACCTGAAGAAGCGTGTCGCCAGCTACTTTGTAAAGACCCGATTACCGAGCAAGACTCGAGCGATGGTCGGGCGCATCCGGAATATCGAAGTGACCGTGACGCAAAGCGAATCCGAAGCCCTACTCTTGGAGCAATCCCTGATCAAGCGACTTGAACCCCCATACAACGTCGTTTTTCGCGACAACAAGACCTATCCGCTGATTCATCTATCCGATCATGCGGAATTTCCGCGCCTCAGCTTCTACCGGGGTTCACAAAAGGAACCTGGCCGGTATTTTGGGCCCTTTCCGAGCGCCTATGCGGCTCGTCAGAGTCTGACAATTCTCCAGCGTCTCTTCACGCTGCGCACCTGTCAAGACAGCTTCTTCGAGAACAGAACGCGGCCGTGCCTTGAACACCAGATCAAGCGCTGCAGCGCCCCATGCGTGGGCAAGATCGATCCCCAATCCTACGCCGAGGACACGCAGCATGCAGTGATGTTCCTTGAGGGACGCAATCGGGCGGTGCTTGAAGAGTTTACCGATGCAATGAGCCAAGCTTCGAAGTGTCTTGATTTTGAAACGGCGGCGTGGAAGCGGGACCAAATCGCTTGGCTACAAAAGATTCAAGAGCAGCAAGGCGTGTATACAAGTGATGGCGACGTGGATGTGCTGGCGGCGCGAACGGCACCGGGTCTTGCCTGCGTGCACGGGCTCTTCATTCGCGGAGGCCTATTGATTGGGCAGAAGACCTGGTTCCCGAAAGACAGCCTGCAACAGCCGGCGGCCGAGGTGCTGGAATCCTTCGTCGCGCAGTACTATCTCGGCGGTGCCGGCATGGATGTCCCGCAAATCATCATCACCGAAGAGAAGCTGGAGGTTGCGGAGTTGCTATCCGACGTGCTCACAGATCAGCTCGGCAAGCGAGTCAAACTACTGACACGGGTTAGAGGCAGGCGCAGGCGCTGGTTGGAGACCGCCGCTGAGAATGCGAGCACGCAACTCAGTGCGCGTCTTTCCAGAAAACAGACCGTCGTCGAACGAATGATGGCGCTGCAAGACTTGTTGGAACTTGACGAACTGCCGGAACGGCTTGAGTGCTTTGACATCAGCCATACGGCTGGAGAGGCGACGGTGGCAAGCTGCGTCGTATTCGATTCAAACGGGCCGAAAAAGTCGGACTACCGACGCTTCAACATTGATGGGGTGAAGGAAGGTGATGACTTCGGTGCGATGCGCCAAGCGCTCACGAGACGTTACGCACGACTCGCCAAAGGTGAAGGCGACTTGCCGAGCGCACTGATCATCGATGGGGGTACTGTGCAGGTCAATGTGGCAGTGAAGGTGCTTGCTGAGTATGGAATCGTCAGTGGTCAGGGAGGAATTATGATCATCGGCGTTTCAAAGGGTCCGGGGCGCCGGCCCGGGACGGAGTCTTTTACGCTTGGAGACGGCTCAGCGCTCACAGTTGATCCGCACAGCCCCGCTGTACATCTGCTGTTGCACCTGCGAGACGAAGCCCATAGGTTCGCATTGGGTGGACACCGGCAACGGCGGCAAAAGGTGCGCCGCCAGTCGGCATTGGATATGATCGACGGAGTGGGCCCTGCACGAAAACGTCAGTTGTTGCATCATTTTGGCAGCATTGCCGCCCTCAAGGGCGCCAGCATTGAGGAAATCGCCAAGGTGCATTCGATTAGCCGATCGCTTGCGGTTCGTATCCGTGACAGTCTGCAGGCCAACTGAGCTAGGAGCGGGCACCAAATACACGACCAGCGAATGCCATGAATCTCCCGAACGTGCTTTCCCTACTTCGCTTGGCGGCGGTGCCGCTCATGGTGGTTGCCTATTTGTTGCCGCTTGAATGGTCCGGGATCTTGGCCGCGGTCGTTTTCGGGCTTGCTTCTCTGACCGATCTATTGGACGGGTATTTGGCACGTCGGCTGGGACAAGAAACCATTCTTGGCGCTTTTCTGGATCCGGTGGCGGACAAGGTGCTCACCGCGACAGCACTGGTGATGCTCATAGGTGTTCACGGCAATCTATGGATTACCTTGCCGGGCGTCGTCATCATTGGCCGAGAAATACTGGTCAGTGCGCTGCGCGAGTGGATGGCGGAAATGAATCGGCGCGGAATAGTGCGGGTGAACACGCTCGGCAAACTCAAGACGCTTATGCAGATGCTAGCCATCGGTGTGCTCTTGGTGGCGGACCCCGCACCGGAACATCCGCTCACTCTGCTGGGCTACGCGCTGTTGGTGGTGTCGGCGGTCTTCACCCTCTGGTCGATGCTGCAGTACTTACGGGTCGCTTGGCCAACGCTCATTTCGGGGAAAGGGCCGAGGTAAGGGTCGGAACGAAAAGAACTCGTCTCCAAGGGGGAGTGACAACCTGAGTTCAATCTAAGCGCATGCGGTTTGGGTAGTCCGTGAAGATGCCTTTGACTCCGAGATCGCGCAGTTCCGCCATTCGCGTGAAGTTATTAACTGTATAAACAAACACTTGAAAGCCTGACGCGAGAACCTGTTTGACGTACGAGCGCGTGGCGATCGATTCGTGGAGGTGAATCGACCATGCCTTGAGTGCCGCCGCCTCTTGCAAGGCATTCATTCTTGCTTCTCTTGTTAATAGCCCTAAACGTACAGAATCGAGCCGTTTACCAAGACCGCTCTGGAGCGCACGAAGTTCGCGCACTTCAAACGAGGAAACAATGACCTCTTGGCGAAGACTGTTGGAGCGCAGATGCTCGGCGCAGGGTCCGCCTGTGCCAGGCCCTTTCAGCTCGATGTTGATGCCTGTCGAATCCCGCAAGCAGTTGGAGACTTCGGCGAGCTCCGGCACGCACTGTCCTTCACCAGCGTCGAGCCGCCTCAATTCGGCCCAAGAGATGTCCTTGAGTTTTCCTTCGCCGTTGGTCGTTCGTTCAAGGGAATCGTCATGAAACACGGCGAGATGTCCATCCACCAATTGGATGTCGAATTCAATCGCGTCTACCCCAAGGCGATCGGCAAGTGTGAACCCCGCGATTGTGTTCTCCGGCGCAAGACCCGCAGCACCGCGATGACCAATGATCACAAAGTCTGCCGTGAAGCCCATACAATAGACGCTATGACGTATGAGGTACTGGCTCGTCGATTACGCCCGCGGAGCTTTGATGAGCTGATCGGACAAGAGCATGTGGTGCGCGTGCTGCGCCACGCGCTTGATCATGCTCGGCTTCATCATGCATATCTCTTTACCGGAACCCGCGGTGTCGGCAAGACCACCATAGCGCGGATTCTTGCGAAATGCATGAATTGTGAACAGGGCGTCACGGCTGAGCCCTGTTTGGAATGTTCAAGCTGCCAAGAAATTTCCGAAGGCAGATTTCCAGACTTGGTTGAGGTCGATGCGGCATCTCGAACACGGGTGGAACAGACGAGAGAGCTTCTCGAAAACGTGCCTTATGCCCCCACACGGGGACGTTTCAAGGTGTATCTCATTGACGAGGTGCACATGCTATCGCAGTCGAGCTTCAATGCGCTCCTAAAGACCTTGGAAGAGCCTCCAGACCATGTGCGCTTTCTACTCGCGACCACCGATGCGAAGAAAGTGCCCGTGACGGTGCTTTCAAGGTGTTTGCAGCTACAACTCAAAAACCTTCTGCCCGAACGCATCACGCCCTATCTGGAACGCATACTTGAGGCTGATGGCGTGGGATTCGACAAGGCTTCGGTCGAAGCTCTGGCGCGCGCAGGCCATGGGAGCATGCGTGATGCCCTCTCACTGACCGATCAGGCAATTGCTTATTGCGGCGGTGCCTTGGCTGCGCAGGATGTATTCGGCATGCTGGGCGCCGTTCGTCAAGAGAGCTTAGATGTCCTCGTCGCCGCGCTGATCAATCAAGACGCTTCGGCCACCATGTCGGCCATTGAAGGCCTTTCGGAACTCGGCTTGGATTTTGCGGACGTGCTCGACGAATTGACCCGCATCATTCATCAAGCTGCGGTTCAGCAAGCGCTTGGAGATGTGCGCGGTTCGTCGAGCGTCGCTCGGTTGGCGGCTTGGGACCCGGCGGACTTACAACTCGCCTACCAGATCGTCATCATCGCCGCGCGCGATTTGCCATTGGCGCCCGATCCCCGGTGCGGTTTCGAGATGGCGATGCTTCGCGTGTTGGCCTTTCGACCCGCTGATCGTCTCCCCATCGATCAATCAGAGCAGGGTCCCGACGAGTCCGAGCGGCCGCCCTTGAAGGTGGAGCGCGCAGTCGATGGCGGCGAAGCTGCCGAGAGCTTGGTGAAGGCGAAGTCTCGGAGTGCTCATCCTGATGAAATAGCGCCTGATTCGAATCCGTCTGATCAGGCGCGACTGGACTGGCATGCGCTGGCCGATGCTTTGCAAGCAGACCCGCTCGTGGTGCAATTGGCGCGCCATGCGTGGTGTGTCGATTGGGATGGTCAGAAGTTGCATCTGGGAGTGGACAAGCAGTACGAACCCAGCGTGGAACCGGAATCCATACGAGCGCTCAGCGAACTGCTCGCTCGCATGCTCGATGCGCCGATCGAGCTCGAAATCAGCTACGCGCCCCCGCTCGAGGAAACGCCGGTCGAACGGGATAGACGTATTGAGCAGGGACGCGCTTCCAAGGCGCGGGCGCTTATAGAATCTGACCCCTTTGTGCGCTTTCTCGTCAACGAATTCAAAGCCACAATAGAATCCGAATCAATTCAACTAGTAGGTGTAAACAATCCGTGAACCCGAATGAGATTTTCAAACAACTCAGTGGGATGCAAACGCGCATGACCGAACTGCAGGAACAACTCGCCGCGCAAGAATTCGTTGGTGAGGCCGGCGGAGGTTTGGTATGCGTGGTGATCAACGGCAAATCTGAAGCCAAGAAAGTCACCATCGATGCGAGCCTAGCCGGTGAAGATTTGGCTGTCATTGCGGATCTGGTCGCGAGCGCATTCAACGCTGCCGCGCGCCAGGTGCAGTCCCAGCAGGTTGGGCAAATCGGCGATGCCTTGGGGTTGGGAAGTCTACCCGGATTTCCGAAGCTCTGAGCCGGCTTTCGAGAAGGGCTGATTTTGAGCCAACTGATCGAGCAGCTCGTCGAGGCGATGCGGATATTGCCGGGCGTGGGGGCGAAGGGTGCGCAACGCATGGTATACCGCTTGCTGTCGCGCGACCGCGAGGCGGGAATACGGCTCGCGTCCTTGATGGACCGAACCATGCGCGAAATCGGCGAATGCGGTCAATGCAAGACCTATACCGAGGCGCCGAGATGCGAAATTTGTTCGGATACGAGGCGTGACCCGGCATCGCTGTGCGTTGTGGAGAATCCCAGTGACATTCTCGCCATAGAACGGGCTGGCGGCTACAAGGGGCGCTACTTCGTACTGCACGGTCACTTGTCGCCACTCGATCGGATTGGGCCGGACGATTTGTCCATTCCGGAACTGCTTGAGCAGGTTTCTGGCGGAGAGGTGGAGGAAGTGATACTCGCGTGCAGCTCCACGGCCGAGGGCGAGGCGACCGCTTGGTATATTGCGCGGGCGCTCGGTGAAGGCTCTTCGCAAGTTCGCGTGAGCCGCATCGCGCACGGGATACCCTTGGGAGGAGAACTGGAGTATACCGACGACGGTACGATTCAGCACGCTCTTGTGGGGCGGCGGGAAATGGGTTGATGCCTAGCCGAGCAACGCCTTACACCTGGATAGGTCGCGATGAGGGGCTTCGGGAGGCGTGCCACCGATTGGCGCAGGCTGATGTCGTCGCGCTGGACATCGAGTTCATGCGGTTCAACACCTACTATCCGCAAGCCGCCCTGTATCAATTGGCATCGGACAGCGAGATTTTTTTGGTAGATGCCGTTGCAGTGCAAGAATATGAGCCACTTGTAGACCTGCTTGTTTCGGACGAGATCACAAAGGTGGTTCATGGTGCCGGCGAAGACATGGAGGTCATCCGGACGCATCTTCAGATTGCTCCGAAGCACATGTTCGATACGCAAGTAGCCGCTTCGGTGGCGGGTCATGGATGGTGTATCGGTTACGCAACGCTTGTCAGCAACTGCTTGGGAGTTGAGCTTTCCAAGCAAGAACAGCGAAGTGATTGGCTGACACGCCCTTTGTCCAAGGCGCAAATTCAATACTCGCTGCAAGATGTCGCTTATCTCTTGGATTTGCATGCAATTCTTGAGGCTGAATTGCGCGCACTGGGTCGTCGCGAATGGTTTGACGAGGAAGTGCCCGTTTGGCTAGAGAGAGAAGAAGCGCTTCCCGAAAACTACTACATCAAACTAGGTGGAATGCGGCGAATGCGGCCGAGGCAAAGAGCTGTGCTGAGAGCCTTGTGCGAGTGGCGCGAACTCGAGGCACGGCGTCGGAATCGACCGCGCCAATGGCTGGTACGAGATGAACATCTGCTTAAACTTGCGCGCAGAGAGGTTCTGGAGGAAACTTCGCTGCTTGAGGATGTCCCAAGAGATGTCGTGCAACGCTACGGCCGAGGTCTCAGCAAGGCATTTGCTCAGGGAATGCGTAGCGAATTGCCTCCGGCGATGGCGGAACCCTTGCCGGACGGGTCGAAGGCCATCGTTAACGAAATCCTGGCCGAAATCACAAAAATGGCGGCGGAACTCAAGGTGCCGCAAGAACTACTCGGGCGCAGACGAGAAATTGAAAACAGCGTCCGTGAATGGCTCGTCGAAAATAAGCTATCCGACTACCTTTCGGGGTGGCGGCAGCCAATTCTGTCGCCTCTGTTTGTCAAGAAGCTTGGCCCGCAGCGCGCGGGCTAGGCCGTTCGCGAGACGCGTTACACTGGCAACTCCGAGGAATCAACGCCTAGTGTTAGTTCGGTTAATCGCTCAAGGAAAAGAATTTCCAGATTGGCACCATTTGCGTTCCAATGACGCAAATGGCGTATTCGAGGCTAGAATGAGTGTTCGCGGCAGAAGCATTCCGGCGGCATCGGCACATCCGGAAAGCCTTGATGAGATGGTCGTTACTTGGGTTCACAACTGATGATCGCTTGGAGCATTGTAGGTTTGGGTGCGCTTTTGTGGCTTTCCGCCATATGGTTTTGGCTGCGCCGACCGCAATGGTTGCGTTGGTGGCTGGGGCTCTTGATCCCGGTCTGGTGCGTATCGCCCGTGCCCGTTGAGGGCGCCCAGGGTGATGTCGCGCCTGCCGTGATCGCGGCCTTCTACGAGCTACTGATCAAGTCCGATGGGAATCCCGGCACGGCGATCGCCATACTCGTCATGGGGACGCTGCTGCTGACCTTGGGGGTGGCAGTTGCCAATATGCTGGCACGATTCTTGGTCAGACGAGGCATCACATTGGCAACACTTGAGAGGCGTTTTCGCCGAAACGATTGAATCCACTCGGAAGCACTGCCGCGCTTGGGTACAATGCGCCGCTGAGGGCTGGGTAGCAAAGTGGTTATGCAGCGGACTGCAACTCCGTTTACGTCGGTTCGAATCCGATCCCAGCCTCCAAACATCGAGGTCTCATTTGACCACCCGCTCGGGAGCATCGGAAATGACCTATGAACAGATCTTGTATGAAGTGAAGGATGGCATTGCGACCATCACACTGAACCGACCGGAACGGCTGAACGCCTTCACCAGCACCATGCTGCGGGAAACGATTCATGCGCTGGACTGCGTGAATGCCGATGACGAGGTGCGCGTGGCGATCGTCACCGGTGCTGGGCGTGCCTTTTGTGCTGGCGCCGACCTTGCTGCCGGGGGCGGGACATTTGATCATTCCAAGGAGGCGATGCCGGCTTCTCAGCATCGAGATGGTGGGGGACGCTTAACGCTCGCGCTTTTCAATTGCCTCAAACCGGTCATTTCGGCCTGCAATGGTCCCGCTGTTGGCGTAGGTGCCACCATGCAGTGCGCCATGGACATACGTCTCGCTTCCGAGCACGCCAAGTATGGCTTCGTGTTCGCACGAAGAGGCATTGTGCCGGAGGCGGCCTCGAGCTGGTTTCTGCCTCGGATTGTGGGCGTTTCCAAGGCGCTTGAATGGTGCTATTCGGGGAGAATTTTCAATGCGAAAGAGGCCAAGGAAGGAGGGTTTGTTCGCTCAGTCCATGCGCCTGATGGGCTACTCGATGCGGCGCGCGACATCGCCTTGCAGATCGCGGAGAACACCTCCGCGATTTCTGTGGCGCTCATTCGGCACATGATGTGGCGTGTGCCGAGCGCGGACCATCCCATGCAAGCGCATAGAATCGACTCTCAAGGCATCTTTCACACAGGAGCTTCGGCGGATGCCGCGGAGGGCGTGAGCTCTTTTCTTGAGAAGCGGCCGGCAGCATTTCCGGGCCGCGTGAGTCAGGACATGCCGAGCTTTTTCCCTTGGTGGGAGGAGCCAGAGTTTCATTCCGACTAAGGAGTATCGGGAAACATTGAGACCTCCCATTGAGGAAGACGCTGAGGTGCTGCGTCGGCTCGGCATAGAGGTTGACGAGAGAGGGCCAGACGGGATCATCAGTCTTAGCCTGCGCGTGGCGGAAGATATGGTGAATGCAAGTGCTCGTTGTCACGGAGGCATCCTCTTCTCACTTGCCGATACGGCTGCGGCCTATGCGACCTTCACCGATTGTGGCTACAAGCCTGTCACCGTGGCTGCACAGATCTGCTACCTCAAACCGGCACGGCTGGGCGACCTCGTGTCAGTATCTGCTCGCGTTCGAGAAGCGACAGCCAAGAAAGCGCATATAGACATCGAGCTGCGGCGGGGTAACGGCGATGAGGCTGAGGTCTTGGCCAAGGCGAAGGCCACCTGCTTGATGATTTCCTAGCTTGAGCCTCTGCGAGCGCGCCGGTATGCCAACTTGTCTAGAGTCGCTAGCGGAAAGTTGCGGTGGGACATCCGTGGACAATGGGAATTGCGCCAAGCTTGGCAACAGGTCGTGGCATAAGGTGCCGTCGGCGGCAATCATCACAATCATCGAGTACTTGAGTTGACTGGTAGGCTTTGTCGCGAGTCTCTAATCCGCAATGCACGCAGAAGAGACAGGTTCGTTGATGCCCGTCATCCAATTCAGCGTCGGGCCGATTTCATGATGGATCACGAGGTCAGCGATGTCGTCCAAGGGCGTTTCTTCGCGGTTGAGAATTGCGAGGCGCGCGCCGCGGCGCTTGGCAAGTTCTGGTAATCCCGCGGCTGGGCGCACAACAAGCGATGAACCCACGACCACAAATAGGTCGCATAGGCTGATTTCGCGCTCGGCTCGTTGCATTGCGCGCTTTGGCATGGCTTGCCCAAAAGAGATGGTCGCCGTTTTGATTAGGCCCCTGCATTCTTCGCAGCTTGATATTTCGCCAAGTTGCTCCCACTGCTCGCGCAAGTAGTCAAGTTCGTATCGTTTGCTGCAAGAAAGGCAAGTCGCATAGCTGGCATTGCCGTGCAATTCGATTACTTGTGAATCTGGAATGCCCGATGCTTGGTGCAGATTGTCAACATTTTGAGTAATCACCGAACTTGCCTTTCCCGCGCGTATCAACTGGGCTATGGTCAGATGGCCGATATTGGGTTCAGCGGAATTGAGCTTGTCTCCGTCATCGAACCTTCTCCGCCAAGATTCTTGACGCGCCTCGGCTGAATTCAAGAAATCCGAAAACTCGATAGGCTTCATCTTTGACCATACTCCGCCGGGACTTCGAAAATCGGGAATACCTGATTCCGTACTTATGCCGGCACCCGTGAAGAACACAACTCTCTTCGCGTTTTCGATCATGCGCTTGAGTTGGCGCGCTTTATTGGCTTCTTCAGTCATGTGTTGTCGCTTTGTCGGAGCTTGAGCCTCCGAACACAGATTGAAAAGGGCGTGAGGGTTTGCCATAGTGCAGTTGAACGCATCTGGTGTCGAGAGAGTTGAAATATGAGTTCATTCTATGACCGAATCATTCTGCCGCGCCTTTTGAATTGTGCCATGTCGCAAAAGCACATGGCTCGGGTGCGTAGCGAAATAGTTCCACAAGTTTCTGGAAATATTGTAGAAATCGGCTTTGGATCAGGACTGAACCTTGATCACATGGGCAAAGATATCCGGTCAGTGACGGCCATAGATCCATCGGATGGATTGCACAGGCTGGCATCCTTTCGGATCGAGCATGCCCCATTTGACGTGATGCATCTGGCGACCTCCGCCGAAGCACTCCCCTGCGATTCGAATAGCTTTGATGCGGCGCTCTGTACCTGGAGTTTGTGCACTATTCCCGACCCGCAGGCAGCACTTTCCGAACTGCGCCGAGTTTTGAAGCCCAAGGGGACTTTCGCGTTCATTGAGCATGGTGCTTCGCCCGATGCCGGTGTCAGGCGCTGGCAAGATCGCATCAATCCCATTTGGCGGCGCATAGGTGGCGGCTGTAATCTGAATCGTGAGCCCGAGAGTCTGATTCGAGAATCCGGTTTCAAAGTGGCGCACATTCAAGCCGGGTATATCCCCGGACCGCGCATCGCAACCTACACCTACAGAGGCTTGGCCCAGCTTGCCTGAAGCGCCGAGGAGTTAGTTGGCGACCTCGCGCTTCGCCTTCTCGGCTTCGGCGCGGATTGAAGCGCCGCTTTGCTGAAACATTCTTTTTCGATGCTCTTTTGAGATCTTTGTGGGGTCGGTGACCTTGTCTTTGCCGACATCGACACCGCGCCGCACGCATGGCCTTGCCTTGACGGCATCGAACCAGCGACGCACGTTCGGGTAGGCATCCATATTCTGACCAAAGCGCTTGTAGGGGATGGTCCAAGGAAAGGTGGCGATATCGGCAATGGAATAGTCACCTGCGAGATAGTCGGTGTTCACGAGGCTGCGTTCCATCACGGCGAACAGGCGGTCGTATTCATTCGCATAGCGTTGGTGGGCATATTCGTGTGACTCCGGTCCGCCAGGCGCATAGTTCACGAAGTGTGAGAGCTGACCGGCCATGGGGCCAAGGCCGCCCACCTGCCAAAACAGCCACTGATAGACGGCGTAGCGTTCATGCAGTTCCTTCGGAAGAAATTGTCCTGTTTTTTTAGCGAGATAGAGCAGAATAGCTCCAGACTCAAAAATTGACAGAGCTCCGCCGGGCGCGTCCTGATCGATCAACGCTGGCATTCGATTGTTTGGACTGATGCGCAGAAATTCGGGACGAAACTGATCCCCTGCGCCAAGATTAACCGGCACAATGCGGTAAGGAAGTCCACACTCCTCAAGCATGATGGTGACTTTCCAGCCATTGGGAGTGGGGGCAAAATACAATTCCAGCGGTGTGGGCACCTTGGTCCTTCCTCGGAGTTTCAAAGGCAGGCTATTGTAAGCAGGTGAGAGTGCAAACCAATGCCCTAAATGCGTGCGAGGCGCTTGTGGAGATGCGAAAAGGCCGTTCCCGGACCCCGCGACAGCCTACCGAGAATGGCCTTTGCAGCTTGATCGGCCGACTGCTCTGAAGTATCGATTTCCAAATCATAGATAGCCTGTTGATGGACCCGCTCATCTTGCCTGATGGCGGTGCCGGGAAACCTTCCAAGACGTTCGGCTTCGCGCTTCATCAATACATCTGGGGGACAGCGCAGACCGACGAAAAGGACATCCAAGCCGTGCAACGTACGCACGTAATCCCACAAGTAGTCTGGTTCGAGACACAGATCGTCGATGATGAGATTGTTGCCTTCACGTGCGAAAGTCGCTGCGGCGCGGCGCATGCCTCGGAGCATACGCAGCCCGAGGTCGCCGAAACGAATTTCCGCCAACTTGCCGCTCGGATGAGCGACCGGCACAACGTTCAGCCCGCGGGCGCCAGGCTCGCCTTTCATCGAATTAAGTCCTCTATAGCGCGGCGGCATGCCGTCACGAAATTGATCGAGCGCCCAGTAGTGCCAGTAGTCCGGCGCTGCTCGCTGTAGCGACAGCGCAAGAGTGGTCTTGCCGACACTTGAGGTGCCGTTGATGAGTACGACGCGCCCCGGCGTCGGGTCTTCGCTCACGCTTGGGTATCATGTGATGAATGTCGCGAACAGTGTAGGAGATTCGTGCAGGGTTTTCTTGGCATCGCATGCATTCTCGGCCTCTGTTGGCTGCTCAGTCGGGATCGAATGCAGGTGCGTTGGCGGGTCGTCCTGACGGGACTGACGATTCAGTTGGCGATCATCCTGCTGTTTTTGCGCGTGCCTGGCCTCTATGATGCGGTGTTGGCGCTGAAGTACTTGGTTGATGCCGTGGATTCGGCTACACGCGCCGGGACCGAATTCGTGTTTGGGCGTCTGGCCATGGACAGCGTGACGGCAGAAGGTATGGGTTCTCCAATCTTTGCCATTAGAGTGCTGCCCGTGATCCTGGTGTTCGCGGTGCTGGTTGCCGTGCTCTGGCACTGGCGGGTGCTGATTTGGGTTGTGCGCGGAATCGCCTTTGTATTGGAAAAGTCCTTGGGGGTGAGCGGTGCGGTTGGTCTCGCTTGCGGGTCGAGCATCTTTCTCGGCACGCTGGAAGCGCCGCTCATGATCAGAAATTATCTCAGTCGACTGAGTACGGGGGAACTCTTTACGGTCATGACCACGGTCATGTCGACCGTGGCGGGTGCCGTGCTGGTGCTATATGTTACGCTGCTTGGCGATGCCGTGAGGGATCCCCTAGCGCACATCATCATCGCTTCGCTGGTCAACGTCGTGGGCGCCATCATGCTGAGCCGCATCTTGATGCCACCGGAGCATTTGACCTCTGCGGAATCGGCTTCGGATCCGGGCTATCGGAGTACGATGGATGCGATCACGCGCGGTACGACCGAGGGGGTTCGCCTCGTGGTTTCGGTTGGGGCCATGCTGATAGTAGTCATCGCCTTGGTCGCATTGCTCAATAGCTTGCTTGGCGGTGCAACAGGTTGGTTGCACGAGCCGATCACTCTTCAGTGGCTGTTGGGTTGGTTCTTTGCACCGATTGCGTGGCTGATTGGCGTGCCTTGGGAGGAGGCGCGCCCGGCGGGAACCTTGTTTGGCATCAAGCTGGTGCTCAATGAAGTGGTCGCCTACGCCGAACTGGCCGCGTTTGAGGCGTCTTTGTTGACGGAACGAACTCGTCTCATGATGGTGTACGGATTGTGCGGCTTCGCCAACCTGTCGAGTCTCGGCATTCTCATCGGGGGTTATGGCGTTCTTATTCCCGAACGCCGAGATGAAGTGCTGCGCCTAGCGCCATTAGCAGTTGGCGCCGCAACCATGGTCAACTGCCTCACCGCGACACTTGTTGGGCTGGCGTTGTTGGTCGGTTGAGGTAGGATATTATCTAGGTGCTCGCCAGCGAGACGTTATACACGCCCGCGAGGCGGGCTGAATCCATCACGTGTACGAGGGTTTCAGCTCTGGATTCAATGTGCGGTTGAATGATCACCGGGGCTTCCGGGTTTTCGGCGTGCAGGCGTTCGATGTTGGCGCGCACCGATTGCCAGTCCACGTCTCGCAATCCAATGAGAATTCGGTCCCGGCTGGTAATCTTGATGACGATGCTCTTCTTATCCGGATCGATGGTCTTGGGCTTGTCATCTTCCGGTTGGTTGACGTCCAAGCCTATTTCTTTCACAAAGGTGGCGGTGACGATGAAGAAGATCAGCATGATGAACACCACATCCAGCATGGGTGCCAGATTGATTTGTTCTTCCTCGTCTTCTATGGCCCTGCGGCCGAGATGCTGTTTCAACCGAATTCTCCCATGAGCTTGTCTGCCTTCATGCGCTTATGGTACTCGCACATGCGAATAGCTGACAACACTCAAGCACTTGTTGGAAGTTTATGACTGTTCGGTGAGCCAATTCCTGGCGACGAGGTACTGTGATTCCAGCAGGGCTTCTCGCGACCCCGGTTCGGGTTTCCACGCGTAGGCCCAATCTGCTTGCGGGGGTAAGGAAGCCAAGACAGATTCGGTACGCCGTCCCGACTCCAGTCCATAGCGTGTGCCTCGGTCGATGGCGAGGTTGAATTCGGCGTACCGGCCGCGTCTCAATCGCTGAAATCGTTTATGGGCGGGCTGCCAAGGAATAAACTGGCGAAGCCTGATGATTGGTACGTAGGCGAGCAGAAAGTGCTCAGCCACCGATTGAATGAAGCTGAAACAGGTGGCGAATCCACCCAGCGTCCAATCGTCGAAGAACAGGCCGCCTATGCCCCTTGTGTGTGCCCGATGCGGGAGGTTGAAGTAGTCATCACAGTTGGCCTTGAGTGTCTCATAGCGGCCGGGGTACACGGATTCCACTGCTTGCCTCACATGTCGGTGCCAAAAGATGGCGTCCGCAGCGGACGGGTAAGCGGGCGTGAGGTCGAATCCTCCGCCGAAATGCCACACCTTGGTGTCCGCCTCGACGAGGAAGCAGCGCAAGTTCATGTGTGCGGTGGGCACAAACGGGTTTTCAGGATGCGTGATCAAAGAGAGGGACACGGCCTGAAAAGGCGCCCCCGCGATTTCGGGTCTACGCGCACTCACGGATGCCGGTAAATGCGGCCCTTGGACACGGGTAAACATCACAGCCGCCTTTTCGAACGTGTTGCCCGCCTCCAACACCATCGGTCGGGCCACTGAGCTTGGCGACTCGAGCAAGTCGCCAGAGAAGCGACTCTGCGGCTCAAAGGCCTCGAATTGGGATAGTATTTTCTCTTGTAGGTCGAAGAGAAAACGGTCAACCGCAGTAAGGTCTATTTCGGATGTGCCGGCTCGCGCCGCCATAAGTGATTGCCAACAAGCGAGAAGGGGTGGCCGAGAGGGTATCATTTGAGCAAGCCAATTCGTAGCAGTGAAGCGGCGGGCTAGGTGGGCGCTTCGCACGCATCCTGATTGCGAACTGAGGTGAATGGATGGTGGCGCGTCGTACTGGACAGTACACTAGGGACGAACATGAAGACGAAGGATCAAGACGATGTGCAGGACGGCGAGGTTCAACTTGCGCCCGCCAAGCCGAAGGCCAAGGAACCACCGCGATACAAGGTCATTCTCCTGAACGACGACTACACGCCCATGGAGTTTGTCGTTCATGTGTTGGAGATGTTTTTCGGGTTCAACCGCGAGAAGGCGACGCAGATCATGCTCGCGGTTCATACGCAGGGAAGCGCGGTGGTCGGCATATTTACGCGCGATGTCGCAGAAACCAAGTCAGAGCAGGTCAACAACTATGCGCAGTCCCACGACCACCCGCTACTGTCGAGAGTCGAGGCTGCATCGTGATCAGCCGATGGCCGCGCATCAAGTAAGAAGACGCCAAAACTTGTAAGATAAACCCTCACTCTCTCGGAAACGAATCGGCATAAGTGTTGGCAGGTGAAAGATGCTAAGTAAATCAGTGTCTCAGGTACTGAACGAGATGTTTCAAGGTGCCAGGTCGCGGCGCCACGAATACGTCACGGTTGACCATCTGCTGCTTGCTTTGCTTGATGAAGAGCGGGCGCTTGAAGTACTGCGAGCGGTCGGTGCCGATCTTGATGCGCTACGTGGCGAACTCGTTGATCATATTGAAAACAATACCCCCAAGCTTCCCGAAGGTGACGACTCGCGAGAAACCCAAGCCACGCTTGCCTTCCAAAGAGTCGTGCAACGCGCGGTCTTTAACTCCCAGACCTCTGGTCGCAAGGAGGTAACAGGTGCCAATCTGCTTATCGCGATCTTCAGTGAGCAACAAAGCCAAGCCGTTTATTTCTTGAAAAAACAAGGTATTGGTCGCATTGAATGCGTCAATTTTGTTTCGCACGGCATCACCAAAGTGGGGGATGAGTCGGGCATTGAGGAGGCTGCGGCGACCGGCGCGGCGGGAGCGCAAGCCGAGGGCGAATCCGGCGATAGCCAGTCGGCGCTCGAACGCTTTGCCACCAATCTTAACGAGTTGGCGCGCGCCGGAAAGATAGACCCGCTCATTGGGCGTGAGCTTGAGCTTGAACGGGTGATACAGGTGCTCAGTCGGCGCCGTAAGAACAATCCGTTGCTCGTCGGTGAGTCGGGGGTCGGAAAGACGGCCATCGCAGAGGGTCTTGCGAAGCGCATCGTCGATGCCCAAGTGCCGGAAGTGGTCGCCGACAGTACGGTGTATGCCTTGGACTTGGGCGCCTTGATCGCTGGTACTCGCTACCGGGGAGATTTCGAGAAACGCTTCAAGGCCGTGATCAACGAGCTGTCCGACCAAGATGGCGTGATTCTGTTCATTGATGAGATTCACACCGTGATCGGGGCGGGGTCGGCCTCTGGAACGGTCATGGATGCATCCAATCTATTGAAGCCATCACTAGCCGCAGGTGATATCAAATGTATGGGCTCGACGACCTACCAAGAATATCGCGGCATATTCGATAAGGATCGCGCCCTTTCTCGTCGTTTTCAGAAGATTGACGTGGAAGAACCTGATGTTGAGAGCACCTATCGTATTCTGAAGGGGCTCAAGTCTCGATTCGAGGATCACTATGATCTTCGTTACACGGACCGGGCGCTCAGAAGCGCTTCTGAGCTCTCGGCACGGTATATCACGGACCGTTTTCTGCCTGACAAGGCCATTGATGTGATCGATGAAGCGGGCGCAGCGCAACAGTTGTTGCCGCTGACGCGGCGCAAAAAGACCATTGGCGCTGGCGAAGTGGAATCGGTGGTGGCGAAGATCGCGCGTATTCCACCGCGTCAAGTGTCAACATCTGATCGTGAGGCATTGCGGGATTTGGAGGGTCAACTGAAGATGGTGGTGTTCGGGCAGGATCAGGCTATCAAGACGCTGTCCTCGGCCATTAAGTTGTCTCGCGCCGGCCTCAAGGTTGATCAAACGCCCATTGGCAGTTTCTTGTTTGCGGGCCCGACGGGTGTTGGCAAGACAGAAGTGTGCCGACAGCTAGCGCTCATAATGGGCGTGGAGTTGCTTCGGTTCGATATGTCCGAGTACATGGAACGACATACCGCCTCGCGTCTGATTGGGGCGCCTCCGGGCTATGTTGGCTATGATCAGGGTGGTCAGCTCACCGACTCAGTGACTAAGCATCCCCACTGTGTGGTATTGCTTGACGAAATCGAGAAGGCGCATCCCGAGGTGTTCAATCTGCTGCTGCAGGTGATGGATCACGGAACGCTCACGGACAACAACGGACGCAAGGCGGATTTTCGCAATGTGGTACTGATCATGACCACGAACGCCGGTGCACAGGCCATGGGGCGCACTTCCATCGGATTCGTTGAGCAGGATAATTCCAGCGATGCCAATGAGACGCTCAAGCGGCTCTTCAGCCCCGAGTTTCGCAATCGACTCGATGCCATCATGCAATTTAACAAGCTCGCGCCAGATGTCGTGCGTACGGTTGTCGATAAGTTCCTGACCGAACTGCAGGCGCAGCTTGATTCCAAGAAAGTGCAACTTGATGTCGATGACGAGGCGATCGATTGGCTTGTGCGCGAGGGATACGACGATAAGATGGGCGCGCGACCGATCCATCGCCTCATTCAGGAGCGGATCAAACGTCAGCTGGCCGAAGATATTCTCTTCGGAGAACTCGCCGGCAAAGGAGGCATGGCCATTGTCAGGGTGGTCGACGGCGATCTGCAGGTCACCGCAGAAGCGGTCCAGGGTCCCAAGAGTGGAACCAACGCACCTCGCCAAGAGCGATGCGAAGAAGAGGAAGCTGTAGAAGGCGCGGTCTAGCGCCGCAGCAATTGCAGCATAGGGACACTCCCCCTCAATGGGGAAGTCATACACATTCAGCGTTCGCGGTAGGTGATTCGACCTTTGGTGAGGTCGTAAGGCGTGAGTTCGACCTTCACCTTGTCGCCCTTGAGAATGCGAATGTAATTCTTTCGCATCTTCCCGCTTATGTGTGCAGTGACGACATGACCTGCATCGAGTTCCACTCGAAACATCGTGTTGGGCAGGGTTTCTATCACCCGACCTTCCATTTCAATCTGTTCTTCTCGCGGCATGCCTTAGGCACAATCCTGTAGGTTTGATAAACATTTCATTGTGCCTCAATCCAAGATTGGGCTGCAAGGCGAATGATCCACGCGAATGATCCACTGGAAAAATCGCGGCTGGCTGCGTATCATTTCTCCCTTCCGCACGGAAGGGGATTCGGGCAATTTCGGGGTATGGCGCAGTCTGGTAGCGCGCCTGCTTTGGGAGCAGGAAGTCGGGAGTTCGAATCTCTCTACCCCGACCAGCCGAGAAGCGCCTGTAGCTCAACTGGACAGAGCATCGGCCTTCTAAGCCGAGGGTTGAAGGTTCGAGTCCTTCCAGGCGTACCAATGGTGGGCGTAGCTCAGTGGGTAGAGCTCCGGATTGTGGATCCGGCGGTCGTGGGTTCAAGTCCCATCGTCCACCCCAAGCTGTGTAAGGGTCGGCAAACGCTCCGTCCCGTGAAATGATGAAAGAAAGTGTTCGAGAGCGGGCGTTTTGGACCAATGAAGGTGAGTGTTGAAACCAAGGGAGAGCTGGAGCGGCGGATATCCGTGACCGTCCCGGCTGAGGATGTGAGTTCGCGGTATCGAGAAGAGTTGACTCGTGCGTCCAAGGATGTACGACTGAGAGGGTTCCGTCCGGGCCATGTGCCAAGTTCCGAGATCGAGCGTAGATTCGGTGGGCGACTACGCCAGGAAATCGCACTTGACATGGCTAGGGGCGCTCTTCCAAAGGCCGTAGAACAAGAAGCCTTGACGCCGGTGACTAAGCCGGTGATCGAACTGGCCGACTGGCGGGAAGGCAGAGACCTGCACTTTCACGCGACCTTCGAGTGCATGCCCTCGATACAAATGATCGATTTCAGCGATTTGCGACTGGTGCGTCCCAAGGTGCAAATCACTGAGGAGGACGTAGATCGCCATGTACAGGAAATGCGCCATCGTTTTTCCAAATGGGAGGCAATGACAGACCGGGTTTCGCAGCAGGGTGATCGGGTCAGTATTGATTTCGAATTGATAGATTCCGAGAAGGGTGAAACCATCAGCTCGCAGTCCGAAATGATTCAGGGCGTGAGAGATTTTTCCGAAGACCCTTTCGCATTGCCGCCAAAAGAGGGTTTGAAAGGCGTGCGTGCCGGCGAGGAGTTGGAATTTACTTGGCAAGTCCCGCCAGATTATCCTGGCACCGATATTGCCGGACGGGAACTCAGCGTTCGTTACATTATTCGCGAAGTACAAGCGCCGGTTCTGCCTGATCCCGAGGATGCGGAACTACTTGAACGCTTCGGCGCGGAGGACCTCGCGAGTCTTCGGCGGCAACTCAAGGCATCCATGGAACGTAATCGCGACGAGACGGTCGCCTCCCTCTTGAGGGAGCAGGGCTTGAGGCGTTTTTCGCGATCTACCGCGTTTTCCCTGCCGGAAGGCTTGGTGCGCGATCAGATGCGTCGTAATCGCGAGGAATTCGAGCAGATGAGGCGTATGCGGGAACTTCAGGGAATGCTCGCTGGTGCGTCGGGCGAGGGCGGACAAGGCGAAGGCGAAGGCGATGAGGTGGCTCTCGAAGGGCAGGCGCGCGAATACGTCAAGGCGGCGCTATTGCTCCGCCGGATTATTGAGGACAATGAACTGCGCGTGCCGGACGAGGAACTTGAGCAGGAAGTGCGTCGTCGCAGCCAGAGGGCGCAGGATCCTCGCTCGAAGTACCAGGAAATTCTCGAAGATGAGGATCAACTCGTCGGCATAGAATGGGAACTGCGACAATTTCACGCCATGCAGTACATTGTTGACCAAGCGACCCTTGTTGACCGCGATGAGTCCTATGAGTCGCTGATGCAACTCACACCCAAGGATCTCATGCCGGACCTTGAAGGCGATGCGGAATCTGAAAGTGAAGCGGATGAAAACTAAGCGATTCAGAAGGAAGGAACTATGAACTTTACGTACGAACCAGATGAGCCTCAACGCGCACTCGGGTTGGTGCCGATGGTGTTGGAGCAATCGGCCCGCGGAGAGAGAGCTTTCGATATTTACTCGCGCCTTCTGCGTGATCGCATTGTGTTTGTGGTTGGGCCGGTGGATGACAACGTGGCCAACTTGGTGGTCGCGCAGCTCCTTTATCTGGAATCCGAGAATCCGGACAAGGACATTCACATGTACGTCAATTCACCGGGTGGTGCGGTGAATGCTGGGCTTTGTATTCACGATACCATGCAGTTTGTGCGCTGTGATGTGAACACCATGTGCATCGGCCAAGCGGCGAGTATGGGCGCATTCCTGCTCGCTTCTGGTGCGCGTGGCAAACGGCTGGCCTTGCCGAGCGCCCGCATGATGCTGCACCAACCCTCGGGGCGTATGCGGGGCGTGGCGTCCGACATCGAAATTCATGCGCGAGAGATTGGAGTGCTGCGCGATAAGCTTAATCAACTGCTCGCGGAGCATACCGGACAGTCCGTGGAACGCATCAAGAAGGATGCCGACCGGGATTACTGGATGAGCGCCGAGGAAGCGGTCGAGTATGGGTTGGTGGACACGGTTCAGCATCCGAGAGACAAGAAAGAAACTGGGTGACGGTCACATGCGAGTTGTGCGCAGCCTACAATGCCCAAGCCTTGAGTCAAGCGACAAATCGGATAATATAGCTACAGAACGGTACCGTCTGTTGGAAAGTTAGGAAAGACTGATGGCGGAAAAAAGAGGCGGCGGAGACGATTCGAATTCGAAACTGCTGTATTGCTCATTCTGCGGAAAGAACCAACAGGAGGTTCGCAAGCTCATCGCCGGACCTTCGGTGTTCATTTGCAATGAGTGCGTGGAACTCTGCAATGACATCATCCGTGAGCAACTGCAGGAAGGCGGGGACGACGGCGAAGAAGCCGCGCTACCCCGGCCGCAAGAAATCAAGGGCATACTCGATGAGTATGTCATAGGCCAAGAACACGCCAAGAAAGTCTTGTCGGTAGCCGTCTACAACCACTACAAGCGTCTGCACCAATCTCAGGTTGACGAAGAACCCACGGCCGATGCGGAAGAAGACGTTGAACTCGGCAAGTCGAATATTCTCCTGATGGGGCCGACGGGCAGCGGCAAAACATTGCTGGCCGAAACGCTCGCTCGCCTGTTGAATGTGCCCTTCACCATAGCCGACGCTACCACACTGACCGAAGCCGGATACGTCGGAGAGGATGTGGAGAACATTATTCAAAAGCTGCTGCAAAAGTGCGACTACGATGTCGAGCAGGCACAAATTGGTATTGTGTATATCGATGAGATAGACAAGATCTCGCGAAAATCCGATAACCCCTCGATTACCCGAGACGTGTCCGGCGAAGGGGTTCAACAAGCTTTGCTGAAGCTGATCGAGGGCACCATGGCATCCGTGCCTCCGCAGGGAGGGCGCAAGCATCCCCAACAGGAGTTCTTGCAGGTCAGTACCCACAATATTCTGTTTGTTTGCGGCGGAGCGTTCGCCGGACTAGACAAAGTGATTCGCGACCGAACGGAGCGAAGCTCCATCGGATTCAGTGGCGTGGTGTACGGCGAAAATGAAGCCAAGAGCGTTGGGGAAACTCTCCGCCAGGTTGAGCCCGAAGATCTCATTCGTTATGGGCTCATACCAGAGTTCGTGGGTCGCCTGCCGGTGGTGGCCACCTTGGAGGAACTCGATGAAGCAGCCTTGGTACAGATTCTTACCGCACCGCGCAATTCGCTCGTCAAGCAGTACAAGTACCTGTTCGAAATGGAAGGTGTGGACATCGATATTCGTGAGGATGCGCTGCTTGCGGTGGCCAAGAAGGCGATGCAGCGCAAGACGGGCGCAAGAGGACTGCGCTCGATTATGGAGTCGATACTGCTCGACACCATGTATCGCCTGCCATCCGTGGAAGGCGTTACCAAGGTGGTGGTGGACGAGAACTCGGTGAATGGCGAAGGCGAACCTATTCTGCTTTATGAGAACGAAATGCCGGAAAAGCAGCGAGCTTTGCCCAACGCTTAGCATTCTTTCCTGTTCCGTCCCGCAAAGCGCGGCGCGGGGTGCATATCCCGTTTGTATGGCGAGGCCGCGTGCAGGGCGGCTGTGAATCCGAGCGCGCTTTTGTGCGTGGGATGTTGACAGGCGGCGTGGGGGTGGGCATTGTAGCGAGGCATCTATCGACCAAGGGTACGCCGACAAATGACAGTGCGCCAGTCCATCGACTCAGGTCGAACCCCGGGCATCTGGCTCCGCGCGCAGTTGCTGCTTCCAGCCTTGCTTGTGCTTGCGTGGCTGCTATGGTCGGGAATGTTCACGTCCCTGCTGCTCGGTTTCGGGGCGCTCTCTTGTGCTCTCACGCTATATGCCGTCAAACGGATGGGCTATTTGGATGCGGGAGTATTCGCCTTGCATTACAACCTGCGATTGATCAGCTATTGGGGTTGGTTGCTTGTCGAGATCATCAAATCAAGCATTGAAGTCGTCGGCATTGTGTTGTCCCCTCAGCTGCGCGTGAACCCAGAGATTGTGGCAGTCGAAGCTGATAATCTCGACCTCATGGATCAGGTACTGCTCGGCAATTCGATCACGCTCACTCCCGGTACCTTGACGATTGATGCACATCACGGCAGGTTGTTCGTGCATGCGTTGACTCCGCAAGGTGCGCATTCCTTGCGCGAGGGCGAGATGAAACAGCGGGTGACTGCCTTGCGCGGCGCTGAGCGCGGGTAGCGGGATAAGACCGCATCCGATACCGTGTTCTGTATCGGCCCGACCCCCTCGGGATAGCACACTCACATGTACTACGCCGTGACACTCGCAACCCTCGTCACCATGGCGCTTGCCTTGGTGCGGGCCTTGCGAGGACCGACAGTCTATGATCGGGTGATGGCGGTCAACATGTTTGGCACCAAGACGGTGCTGCTGCTGTCCGTGATCGCCTTCCTTTTCGGTCGTCCGGACTTTCTCGATTTGGTATTGGCCTATGCGCTGATCAACTTCATTGGTGTCTTTGCCGTGCTGGAATTCTTCCGCAAGCGCGCTGCACGCCAACAAGCGGGCGACAGCCAATGATTTCGGCCATTGTCGATATGGCCAGTTGGGTGCTTTTGACACTCGGCGGTATCAGTGTGTTGATCGGCGGCATAGGCGCATTGCGAATGCCCGATCTCTATACGCGCATACACGCGGCGAGCCTGACCGATAGTACTGGCGCGATTCTGGTGCTTGTCGGCATTATGCTGCAGGCCGGTTGGTCGTTGGAGACGATCAAGCTCGGCGCCATCCTCATGTTTCTGCTCTTGACAAGTCCAACCGCGTCCAATGCGCTGGCGGTTACCGCCCTGCGCGATGGTTTGAGGCCGAGCGCGCTGGTCCCAAAGGAAAAGACTCGCCGATGACCACCTTGTTCGGCATCTTCCTGTTGACGCTGCTTCTTATTACAGCGGTTGCGATTGTGCGCTCAAGGAATCTGTTCATCTCGGTCACATTGATGGCTATTGCGAGCCTGCTGATCGCCGCAAATTTCTTTCTACTCGATGCCGCAGATGTTGCCTTGACCGAAGCGGCAATCGGTGCGGGCATCTCGACCGTACTGTTTCTTGGGGCGCTGTTCCTGACCTCGGAGCAAGAAAGGAGCGCAACATCAAGAAGATTGCTTTCCTTCGCTGTTGTGGCGGCTGCGGCACTCATAGTGATCTACGCCACTTTCGACAAGCCAAGATTCGGTGATCCACAAGCACCCGTCCAAGTTCATATCTCCCCTTGGTACATTGAACAGACCCGCGAACTCATCGAGATTCCGAATGTTGTGACGGCCGTGCTGGCGAGCTTTCGCGGCTACGACACGCTTGGAGAGCTGATTGTGGTGTTTACGGCTGGTATTGGGGTGTTGCTGTTGTTCTCCTCAGGTACGCCGTCGGCTGACAATAGGCTCCTATTCTCAAGGCTGAACCTCGGCTTGCGGCGTTACCTGATTCCACGGGTCGTGGGCCGCCTGTTGGTGCCGTTCATCCTGCTTCTTGGGTTCTACGTGCAGTTTCACGGAGAGTACGGTCCCGGCGGCGGATTTCAGGCGGGCGCGATCATCGCGGCCGCGTTCATTCTCTATGCCTTGGTGGAAGGGGAGCGACGGGCGCTACGCGTGATCCCGCAGCGCGCGCTTCTCGCCATGATGGCGGGTGGAACAATTCTTTACGGTGCCGTCGGTGTCGCGGGTATTCTCCTCGGTGGGCGTTTCCTCGACTACTCGGTGCTCGCCGCAGACCCGGTCCAAGGTCAGCAGATTGGCATCCTGTTGATCGAAATTGCCGTCGGCATTACGGTCACCGGCGTACTGCTCAGCATCTTCCATGCGTTTGCGGCGAGAGGACGGTAAAGCCTGCGGGCGGCGGAGAAACGGCAGATGGAACTACTCGGGTTGTATCATTATTGGGTTTTCGCGGTCCTTTTGATGATTGGCTTCTACGCCGTTGTTGCCAAGCTGAATCTCATCAAGAAGCTGATCGGTCTATCGCTGTTTCAGGCCGCAGTATTCCTGCTCTACATCACCATGGGCAAGGTGTCCGGTGGTACGGCACCGATCGTGGGCGGCGGCACCGAAGTGTTTTCCAGCCCCTTGCCGCAAGTGTTGATTCTGACTGCGATCGTCGTTGGCATTTCGACCACTGCGCTCGGCTTGGGATTGGTTGTACGCATCAGGGAAGAGTACGGATCAATCGAGGAAGACGAAATACAGGCGCTCGACGAGCCATGACACCGTTGGAGGGACATTTGCCCGCGCTGCAGGTGATAGTGCCGCTGCTTATTGCGCCATTCATCGTCTTATTGCGAGTGCGTGGGTTGCCTTGGGCAGCGGCCACCGCCGCCAGCCTGCTCGCTTTCGCGATCGCGGTGCAACTGGCGGCGACCGTCGTCGGCGCTCCGGCACTCGAATATCAGATGGGATCTTGGCCTGCGCCCTATGGCATCGAATTGCGCGTCGACTCGCTGAGCGCATTGCTGCTGCTCGTTGTCACGGGCGCTTCGAGTATCGCGCTATTGGGAGGGAAAAGGAGCTTGGAGCGTGCGGTCACGGCGGATCGCGAGCACTACTATTTTTCTGCTTGGTTGCTCGCCTTGGGAGGTCTTGTCGGCATCCTCGTCTCCGCCGATGCATTCAACATCTTCGTGTTCATGGAGATTTCTTCGCTGGCGAGTTACGTGCTGATTGCTGGTGGATCCGACCGCCGCGCCCTGCCTGCGGTATTCAAATACCTCATCATGGGCACGATCGGCGCAACCTTCTATCTCATCGGTGTTGGGCTCATCTACATGATGACCGGCACGCTCAATTTGGCGGACATGGAATTTCGCATTCACGAGGTTGCCGCCGAGCGGCCGATTCTTGCCGCAGCCGGCTTCATTACTCTCGGTCTTGCCTTGAAGGCTGCCATATTCCCTTTGCACGTCTGGTTGCCGAATGCATACACCTACGCCCCGCACATGGCGACGGCGTTTCTCGCCGCATGCGCGACCAAGGTGTCGCTCTACGTGCTGCTGAGGTTTGATTACCTTCTGTTCCAGCAGAATCTGACCGGGCATGCCTTTCAGTTTGCGGTGTACCTGATGCCACTTGCAGTGCTCGGCATTCTGGTCGGCTCCGGCGTTGCGATCTTCGAGCGCAATCTGAAGCGCCTGCTGGCCTTTTCTTCGGTCGCGCACATCGGTTATATGATGCTGGGAGCAAGTTTGGTGAGCGTCACCGGACTGACTGCCGCGACGCTGCACATGTTCAATCATGCGCTCGCCAAGGGTGGTCTGTTCTTATGTGTTGCGGGTTTCGCAATGTTCGTCGCAGGCTCACAGCTTGAGAAGATTGCCGGTATCGCACGCAGCATGCCTTGGACATTTGCCGCCTTCATCATTGTCGGGCTCAGCCTCATTGGCGTGCCGGGCACCGCTGGATTCATCAGCAAGTGGTATCTGATCAAGGCTGCGCTGGAGTTTGGCGAGCTCGGTTTCCTGCTCGTCGCGGTGATAGTGATCAGTTCGTTGATGGCCGTGGTATATGTTTGGCGGATTGTGGAGTCTGCTTGTTTCGGCACCGCCGTCGAAAAGGGTCATCAGAAGGTTGCAATTTCTCCCGCTCTGCTGGTCGCTATTTGGACGCTCGCTGTCGCCAACATCTACTTTGGCGTGGATCCGGCATTACCCCTATCGCTGTCAGAATCGGCAGCGGAACTACTGTTGGGACAACTCCCGTGAGCACAGATGCCGCCATCTTGGCTGCGCTCGCGCTGCCACTGGGAGGTGCGCTCGCCATTCCGCTTACCGCTCGGGTCAGTGCCAACCTGCGCGAAGCGGTGACGATGGTGGTTGCTGTTGGCCTTGGATGGGTTGTTTGGCAATTGGTGCCGTCGGTGATGGCGGGAGAGCGACCCACGACTTCACTTGCGGAAGTATTGCCGGGGATCGACATCGCGTTTACCGTTGAACCCTTGGGAATGCTGTTCGCCGTTCTCGCGGCCATGCTCTGGATTGTCAATTCGCTGTATTCGATTGGCTACATGCGAGGCAACGACGAGGTGAATCAGACGCGGTTTTACACCTTGTTCTCGGTTGCGCTCGCAGCCACCATGGGGATCGCGTTCGCCGCCAATCTCTTTACGCTGTTCTTGTTCTACGAGGCCTTGACACTATCCACCTATCCGCTCGTCGCGCACAGGGGAGACAGGGGTACCGTGGTCTCCGCGCGCGTTTACCTGGGTGTATTGCTGGCGACTTCGATCGGGTTATTCCTGCCTGCGATCGTTTGGACCTATGCGGTTGCGGGCAGCGGTGACTTTGCGGTCGGCGGCATACTCGCCAACAAGCTTGAAGGCCCAGGTGTCGCTTTGTTGCTTGCGCTGTATGTGTTCGGGCTTGGCAAGGCAGCGGTCATGCCGGTTCATAGGTGGTTGCCCGCCGCCATGGTCGCACCGACCCCGGTCAGCGCATTGCTGCATGCGGTCGCGGTTGTGAAGGCCGGCGTGTTCGCAGTCGCAAAGGTCATCATCTACATCTTCGGTGTCGAATACCTGTTCGAATCACCGGGAACTGACTGGCTGATCTACGTCGCGGCTTTTACTATCCTCGCGGCGAGCATCGTCGCGCTCACGCAACAGAATCTAAAGCGGCTGCTCGCCTATTCGACCGTGGCGCAACTTTCGTACGTGGTCATGGCCGTGGCCTTGTTAAAACCGCTGGCCGCAATTGGTGCGACGACTCATATCATCGCCCACGCGTTCGGAAAGATCACCTTGTTCTTCGCGGCGGGCGCCATTTACACGGCGGCGCACAAGACGGAGCTACACGAACTACGTGGAATAGGCCGCCGCATGCCGATCACCATGGCGGCTTTCACCATAGGGGGGCTGAGCATGATCGGCGTGCCGCCAACTGGTGGGTTCGTCTCCAAATGGTACATCTTGGCAGGCGCTTATCATGCGGAAAACCACATCGCGATGCTCACCATCATTGCCAGCACATTGCTCAATGCCGCCTACTTCCTGCCGATCATCTACCTCGCTTGGTTCGTTCCCGAGGATTTGACGTCCTCGCGAAGGCACGGGGAAGCACCCTGGCCGATTGTGCTGGCGTTGTCTGTGACCGCTGCGCTCACGATCGGCTTCTTCGTGTTTCATGCTCCGGCGCTTGAACTTTCCAAGCAGTTGGTTTCCGGGTTTTAGCCGATGAGCATGGATTCCGATGACCACTGGCTCGTCAGGCCAACCACCATCAGGTGGCTGTGGTGGAGCTTCTCAGGGTTGCTTGTATTGACGGCGTCAGCGCAGTTGGTCATTGAAGTCAAGAGCTATTTCAGTGTTGATGCCTGGCTTGGGTTTGGCGCCGCCTTCGGCTTCTTTTCCTGCCTGACCATGGTGTTGGTCGCTAGAGGCTTGGGTTATGTGTTGAAGCGCAGGGAAGACTACTACGACAACGACCGGGGCCGAGATGTTTGAGTTCATGCCCCCGGCGCTCTTGTTGCTACTTGGCGCTTCGCTCATTGGCGTGGTGCGCGGTGTCGCACGAACTGCCTTGGTTCTGACCGTCCCGTTGCTGACGCTGCTGCTCGTCTGGCAGGTGCCGGATGGCGTAGTGTGCGAAATCGCTTTTCTTGACTATCGTCTGGAACTCGTGGAAGGCGACCCGGTGCGTCGCTTGTTTGCCTTGATCTTCGCGCTCATGGCGTTCGTGGGTGGCTTGTACGCCTACCGCCAAGCGGCATGGTATGAGCTCGCCGCCGCCTATGCCTACGGTGCCGGGGCCATAGGTGTCAGCTTCGCCGGCGATCTGATTACCCTGTTCGTATTCTGGGAAATCATGGCGCTGTTCTCAACGCTTGTTGTCTGGTGTGGCGGGAATCGCGATGCCCATGAGGCCGGCATTCGCTACGCCATCATGCACCTGCTCGGCGGAGTGATATTAAAGATCGGCATTGTCGGGATGGCCATGCAAACAGGGTCGATTGACTTGCGTCCCATGCAGGCTGCCGACATCTATAGCTGGATGGTCCTGATCGGCATCCTCGTAAATGCGGCAGCGCCCCCGGTATCTGCTTGGCTTGCCGATTCCTATCCGCGATCAAGCGCTACCGGATCGGTGTTTCTTTCCGCATTCACGACCAAGGCCGCTGTGCTCGCGCTGATCTTGTTGTTCCCCGGTGAATCGGTGCTGATCGGAATCGGTCTCTTTATGGTGATGTACGGCATCATTTATGCGCTGCTTGAGAACGACATTCGGCGCATCCTCGCCTACTCGATCGTCAACCAAGTAGGCTTTATGGTGTGTGCAGTCGGCATCGGCACCGAGACGGCGCTCAATGGTGCCGCATCGCATGCGTTTGTGCACATCATTTATAAGGCGCTGTTGTTTATGAGCGCGGGCGTGGTTGTTCTTCGCACCGGTATGAATCGTTGTAGCGATGTTGGCGGACTGTTCCGAACCATGCCGCTCACCGCGATCTGCGGCATCCTGGGTGCGCTGGCGATTTCAGGCTTTCCGCTGACCTCCGGATTTACCACCAAGACGCTGATCTCCCAGGCAGCAGCCGACGAATCGCTTGCTTGGGTGTACTTCATGCTTGCAGCGGGATCTGCTGGTGTCTTCCTGCACGCCGGAATCAAGTTTCCTTGGTTTGTGTTCTTCCAGCGCGATTCGGGCCTGCGTCCCAAAGATGCACCTTGGAATATGGCATTGGCCATGCTGATCTTCGCGTTTCTTTGTGTTCTGTTTGGCGTGATGCCCGAACTGCTGTACCGCCTCTTGCCCTACCAAGTGACTTACGATGTGTACACCTCCGGAAACCTGCTTTTCTACATGCAGATCTTGCTATTTTCGGGTCTCGCGTTCTTTTTGCTTCTGCCCATGATGAAGCGCACGCAGACGATCAGTCTCGACTCCGATTGGCTATGGCGAGTTGCACTGTTCAAAGGCGGAAACCGTGCGTTATTGGCAATTCGTGCGTGCGGGAGATCACTGGCGATAGCCGCGCAAACCGGTCTGAATGCTTCGCATGCGTTTGCCAGAAAGCACTTGGCCATGTCAAACAGCGCTCAACGGCCCGGCATCCTTGCCCGCAGTTGGCCCATCGGAAGCACTGCACTTTGGATCGCGATTATGCTCACGGCTTACGTGTTCGTCTACTATTTGTGATCAGCAATTCTCGCTGTGGCGACTGACCTCATACAGGGACATGAGCGGCTTCCAAGCCTTCACAGAAAATCCCGAATTCTTTGATAATTGTCAAAGTCAACCAAAAGTCTGTCCTGTTTCGCTAGGCGACGCACAGAACGCTGTTTTTGGGGCATTTAAGAAGAAACAAATGACCATTCGTACTCTGCGGCATCAGGCTGATTTGTTTTGTTTTTCGATGACTTCAGGGATGGCGTGGTGCGCTTCTAGCGCTGCTTCCCGCTTGTCCGTGCGAAGCGTTCATGGATCGCATTCCTGCGGCGCTGTTGCCGAGAAAGTCAACACGAGATTCCTTGGCCCGCGAAAAGCCCTTCGCAGCGCCAGCGTCGCGCTTACCCTCCTGCTTTTCGCCGCGCCAGTGGTGACCTTGGCCCAAGCGCCAACCAAGCCAGCGGCGCTCTATCTGGCCGAGCAGAATGGGCGTCTCCAGCTTTGGTGGCAAAGCCAATCGAATTTGACGGCGACCGAGATCAACTACAGGCACACTGACGGATCCTTCGAGAACACTTTAAAGCAGGCATCCTTTGTTCACAACAGCGTCACCTACGGCGCCAATAACGGTGAGAAGGTACAGTTCCGGATTCGCTTTGAGAATTCGCAAGGCTTCGGCCCTTGGTCCGATTTCCTGACAGGTACGCCCGGCGCTGAGGCATTTACCGCGAGTAATGTCACGCCCAACTCGGCGAAGCTCACGCTCTCCAAATATGAGGGCTGGGGGCATCCCACTCATCCGAGCCGCGAAGCGAGGAGCGACTGGAGTTACCAGTACACCTCGCCTTTGGGCGGAATTTGCACCAATGTCGCCAAGACAGGCGGGACTGAAGTGAATGTTACTGGTCTGAACCCCGGCGCGACATACGCGTTCAAGGCTTACAGCGGAAGCGGTTGTTCGGCCTCTAATCTGCTCGCCACGGCGGCGAATTTCTCCATTTCGACCGATACGGCACCGGACGCGCCGTCGCGTCTGGTCGCGGAGGCGGGCGACGCGCGGGTGACGCTGAGTTGGATTTCCGGCGGCGACGGCGGTTCGGGGATCACGGCGTGGCAGTACCGGAAGCGGGAAGGGGAAGGCGACTGGGGCGACTGGAGGGACATCTGCCGGACGGCGGGCGAGGCGGCCTGTGCGGGCCGCGCTGCGTACGTGGTCGAGGGGCTGGTCAACGGCGCGGCCCATCGCTTCCAGGTGCGCGCGGTCAACGCGCTGGGCAACGGGGCAGCATCACCGGAGTCGGCGGCGGCGACGCCGGTGGCCGATTTGGTGCCGAGCTTCGTGGACGCTTTGGTGGCGGACCAGAACTACACGCAGAACGCGCCGACCGGAGGGTTAACGCTGCCGGAGGCCACGGGCGGGGACGGTGTTCTGACTTACACGCTGACGCCCGCGCCGCCGACGGGCCTGAGCTTCGACGCGGCGGCGCGCACGCTCAGTGGCACGCCGACGGAGGCGATGGCGGAAACGGAATACCGTTACGCGGCGATGGATGCGGACGCGGAGGCGCAGGATAGCGTCGAACTGACCTTCAGGATTTCGGTGGCGGCGGATATGCTGCCGAGCTTCGGGGATGCGTCGGTGGCGGACCGGAGCTACCAGCAGGGCATACCGATCGAGGCGCTGACGCTGCCGAAGGCTGCGGGCGGTGACGGCGGGCTGAAATACGGCCTGACGCCGATGCCGCCGGAGGGGCTGAACTTCGACGCGGCGACGCGCGTGCTAAGCGGCACGCCGACTTCGCCCGCGCCCGCAGCGGTCTACCGCTACACGGCGACCGATGCGGACGACACGAATCCGGACAGCGCCGTGCTGACGTTCACCATTGAGGTGGCGGCGGACGAGATGCCGGCATTCGGAGCGGAGGGGATTCCCGACCTGCGGCTGTTCCGCGGACAGCCGATGGAGCCGTTGGTATTGCCGGGGGCGGCGGGAGGCAACGGAGAGATCGTTTATTCGCTCGGGCCGGAACTGCCCGAGGGGCTGTCGTTCGACGCCGGCACCCGCGTGCTGGGCGGCATTCCGGTGCGGGTGTCCGGGCCGGTGGAGATGGAATACCGGGCGACCGATTCGGATCCCCGAGAGCCGGACACGGCAGTATTGAGATTCAGCATCCGGATTGTGGTGTCGGAAGCGGACCGGGCGGTACTGAACGACGCGCTGGCGGCACAGGGCAGGGCGCTGCTGGCGAGCGCTGAAGGCGTGATCGGGGAACGCTTCCGCGCGCCGTCGGCGCCAGCGACGGGGGGCGGTGCTGGGGAAGCGGCGCTGGGCAACGTGGCCGGTGTGCTGTCAGGACTCAGCGGCGGCGCGTCTGCCGTGTCCGGCATGTCCGATTCTTTCGCGATGTCCGGAGTCCCGGCCGGTGGGGTCGGGAGCATTTTCGCGGGATCTGGGGACCGCCGCGCTGCGGTAGAATCCGTGCGGGGTGCCGAATGGCCGGGCGGGCCAAGGCGAAGTTCGCGAGGCGATCCCGATCTGCTCGGGCTGATGGGAGGGCACTCCTTCGCCGTACCGCTAGGCGCGGCGGGCCGCAAGAACGACGACGCCCACCCGCGCTTGACCCTGTGGGGCGCGGCGGATGCGCAGCGGCTTGAGGGAGACGGACACGACAGCGGAGTGGTGTCGCTGTACATCGGCGCGGACGCGCGCTTCGCGGACGGCTGGCTGGCGGGCGCGGCGCTGTCGCGCGGCACGGGCGAGTCGGATTACTCGGCGGGCGGCTTTTCCGGCACGTTGGAAACGGAACTGACCAGTCTCATGCCCTATATTCGCGGGGAAACCCGGTCTGGCCTGGAGGTCTGGGCCATGGGCGGGTTCGGCACCGGCGAGGCGGAGGACCGGATGGACGGCGCCGATGCGGTGTCGGAGGCCTCGGATCTTGAAATGGCGATGTTCGCCGCGGGGCTGCGGCGGGCGCTGGCGGAGCGCGGTGCTTGGCAATTATCTCTGGTTGGCGGGGGAGGCTACCTGTCGCTGGAGACGGAGGGTGGCCTGCGGGCGGTGGACGGCTTGGAGGCGGGCGTTTCGCAGGCGCGTCTGGGGTTGGAAGTGTCGCATCTGTCGGTGCCGCTGTCGCCCTACCTGCGGGTGGGGGCGCGCGGCGACGGGGGAGACGGCGAATCCGGGTCGGGCCTAGAGGTGCTGGCGGGCGTGCGGCACGCGGGTGAGCGGTTCGATTTCGAGGCGCAGGCGCGCTGGCTGGCGACGCATTCACAAGCGGATTACGAGGAGTTCGGCGGCAGCGTGAGGCTGGAGCTGAGATCGCGTGCGGACGGATCCGGACTGCGGCTCAGCCTCGCACCAGGATGGGGCGTGACCGGTGCCGGTGCGCTGCTCGGTGAGGGCGGTTCATTGCTCGGCGGGATGGATTCGGACCGGCTGCTGCGGCGGCACGAGGGCGCTGCGGGGCGTCCGCCGTCCATGTCGCTGGACGGGCGGCTCGGCTACGGGTTCGCGCTCGACCGCGGATTGCTGTCGCTGGACGCGGACCACAGCGGCGACCACTGGAGCGTCCGCCAGAGCCTGGGCGCGAGCTGGGAGTCCCTGAGTCTGAAGTCCGAACCCGGAAACGGCCTCAGGTTCCGGCTGGGCTACGAAATCCCCAACCAATGGACTGAAGGCGGTGCGCAATTCGAACTGGTCTTCTCCCGGCAATTCTAGGCAAGCGCGGAAGAGAGAGGAACGCTCTCCCGCTTACGGGACAGCGTGTTTGGCGCTTCATTCACGATTTGGATTTGTTCCAAGAAGGTGAGCGCGTGCTAGTTACTCACACATGCCCAGTGCCCAGTAACTCATTGACCCCAACCTAGCGCCGTGTTATAAAGATGGCGTGAACGGTTCGCAAAGAGTCTTTTTTGCGCAACACTATTTTCGCGCAGTCAACTGGCCACACCGAAGGAGGCAATCACCTTGAATAAGTCCGAACTTGTTGCTGATATTGCAGATAGAGCCGGCCTATCTAGAGCGGACGCGGGTAGGGCGCTTGAAGCCACCATTGCGGCTATTGCAGACTCATTGAAGAATTCCGAACCTGTTTCGATTGTTGGGTTCGGAACCTTCACGGTCAAGCAGCGCGGAGAGCGCTCTGGGCGTAATCCGAGAACTGGGGAGACCATCCGCATTCCCGCATCCACCGCGCCATCCTTCAAGGCGGGCAAAGCACTCAAGGATGCTGTTTCCTAGCGCTTCGCTAGGCAATTTCCTCGCGCGGCTTCGTCGGGGCCGCGTTTCGTCATGAATAGCTTCCCTCAACCTCTGAGGGTGTATTTCTCGCGTGTGATTTTCCCCTGTATGCGCGGTCGTGGGATCATACGAGCACAGGTCACAGAACCAGGCTCATCGCTGATAACAGGAGGTGGCTGATGCTGCAAGTCATGCGCGCCAAGGCGCAGGGTATGGGGTCCAAAATCGTTGTTTGGCTGATTATCATCGCGCTGGCGGTGTTCGGATTCGGTTCCTTTTCCTTGTTTCAGCCAAGCGAGCAGGTTGCGGCGAGTGTCAATGGAGAAGACATAAGTATCGCCGAACTTCAGCGGCAGGTTGAAGGCCGCACCGCCGAGCTTGTCGCGCAGTTTGGCGATGCGTATGTGGACCAGTTCGACCCCTCACTCTTGAGCCGCACGGTGCTTGTGAACATGGTGCAGGCCGAACTCCTGAGAAATTACACTTCTGAGCTGGGATTCAAAGTGTCGGAGGGACAAGTTGACCAGGAAATAGTTGCGCGCCCCGAATTCATGCTCTCGGATGGGTTTTCTCCGGAGTTGTTTCGACGGCGTGCCGCTGAGGCTGGGTTGACGCCCGAATCCTTGCGAAGCGAGATAGTCGACTCACTCGGGATGAGCGCGCTACAGCAGGCCCTCGTGGACTCCGCATTTCTCACGCAAGGCGATTCACGCCGTCTGCTTAACCTTGCCTTGCAGAGCCGAGACATCGCTTGGCTTGAATTTCGTCCGATACGCTTTGTGGATCAGGTGGAAATAGACGATGAGACGCTAGCCACGGCCTATGAACTTCGTTTGGCTGAATTCATGACCGAGCCGCGTATCGATGCGGAATACTTGGCGTTTCGGTTGCAGGAAATGGCGGCTCTCTCGGAGTTCGCCCCGGAGGAGGGCGCGCTGCGGGAGGCGTATCAGGCGGAATTGAGCGAATATGAAATCTCCGAGCAAAGGGATGCCTCGCACATCCTCCGGGAGGTGAGTGAACTGCGAACCGAAGCACAGGCGATTGAGGAGCTTTCGGCCATACGCGAACGCGTGCTGGCGGGAGAGTCCTTTGAAGAATTCGCGATGGATCTCTCTGACGACCCAGGCTCAGCCGAAGTCGGAGGTTTGCTTGGGCCTGCGGCTCGCGGAGTGTATGTCGAAGCCTTTGAAGAGGCGCTTTGGAATTTGCAGGCCGGGGAAATCTCGGAACCCGTCGTCAGTGAGTTTGGAGTGCATCTCATCCGGTTGAATGAGATTCTTCGTCATGAGGCGCCCAGTTTTGAAGATCGTCGCGTGGCGCTCGAATCGGAACTGCGTCGTTCGGCGGCTCGTGATCGATTCTCAGAGATCAAGCTGCGCGCGGATGAGCTCGCGTTTGATGCGCAGAACTCGCTTGCTCCACTTGTCGAGGCATTTGAGCGTGAGCTCGTTGAAGTTTCAGGCGTGACAAGGACCATCGGCGATGATGTTTTTCGCGAATCCGTCTTGCGCGAAGCGTTGTTTGATTCCGATGTCATGGATTCCGGATTCAATAGCCCGTTGATCGAAGTCGGTGAAGAGGCCGCCTACGTGGTGCGTGCGGCACGAAGGCATCCTGCGACACAGCTAACCTTCGGTGAGGTGCGCGAGGAATTGCGTCGCGAAATTGCGTATGAACGCGCCGTTGAACTGTCCGCGCGAGCCGCGCGACAGGCGTTATCGCGAATGCTGGAAGGCGTGGGAGCTTCGGAGGTGGCATTCGCGGATCAAGAGTGGCAAAGGCGCGATGCCATACAGCGCAATGGGGGGGATTTGCCTGCGCTGATCAGGCAAGCGGCCTTTGAACTGCCTCGTCCGCCTAAAGCAGAACGGTCCATGGAGGTGGTTGCACTCGATGATGGTGGCTCAGCGCTCATTGTCGTCAGCGGAGTGCGTGATGGGAACACGGCCGAAGTGCCGCAATCGGAACTCCAAAGTCTTGAAGACCAAGTGAAGAGTTTGGCCAGTCAACGAGATTTGATTTCTTTGTTTGCCAATTTGTATGAAGACGCCGATATCGAGTCTGATCTATTCGATATTTGAGAGAGGTGTCAGAATTGCGCATTGTTGTTTTGTCTGTACTTTCCAAGCCGTTCGTTGTATGAGCCGAGCCGCAGGCCGCAGTTCATGTCCTCACGCCACATGGATTGAACCGTAATGCGACAAGTATTCATTGACACGGAGACCACCGGTCTACATGCCGACATGGGAGACCGCATTATTGAGATTGGGGCGATTGAACTCGTTGGTCGCGAGCGCACCGGCAGGGAGTTCCACAAGTATCTGCAACCGGACCGTGCAATAGATGCCGGTGCCACTCGCGTGCATGGCATCACGAACGAGCAATTGGCCGATGCGCCGAGGTTCCAGGAAATCGTCGATGAGTTCATCGAATTCGTACGCGGAGCAGAGTTGGTTGCACACAACGCGCCGTTCGATATCGGCTTCTTGGATGCCGAAATCGCTAGGGTTGGCGATTATCAGCTGCAGTCGATTGAGAAGATTTGCCGTGTCTTGGATACGCTTGCCGAAGCAAGGCGTAGACACCCGGGGTCGGCGAATACGCTTGATGCACTTTGCGTGCGATACGGGATAGACATTTCTCATCGTGCGCTGCACGGCGCCTTGAAAGACGCGAATTTGCTGGCAAGCCTGTACTTAGCGATGACGGGCGGCCAAATGGGCTTGTTCAATGCCGAAGTTGCCGACAAAGGGGCAGCCGCCGCAGAGGTTCGATCAAAGGCCGAGAAAGACTCCGCTCAAGCCGCGCGAACCCTGATAGTTCGTCGCGCTGGCGAAGCGGAGCTTGAAGCCCATGAAGCCTTTCTGCAAGAACTGGACGAGGCTCACCCCGACGGCAGCTTATGGCAAAGACTCAGAGTTTCCCAACTGCCAAATATCCAATAGCCGCCAACAGAATAGTGTAAGGCAGCGCCATCCACACCATGCGACCGTATGAGAGTCGCACGAGCGGTGCAACCGAAGATGTGAGCAGGAAGAGGAAGGCGGCTTGCCCGTTGGGCGTAGCAACTGATGGAAGGTTGGTGCCGGTGTTAATGGCGACTGCGATGAGTTCGTAGTGCTCACGAGACATATTGCCAGCCTTGAACATCTCCGCGAGCTGATTGATATAGACCGTTGCCACAAAGACATTGTCACTGACTGCAGACAACACCCCGTTGGCGAGGAAGAATAGTGACGCTTGGCTCGAAGTCGGCTGCGAGAAAACCCATGCGAGTACGCCATCAAAAAGGTGTTGATCATGAATGAGCGACACGATGACGAAGAATACAGTGAGCAAGGCGGCGAAGGGCAGCGCCTCATGGAACGCTTCGCCGAGCGAGTGCTCCTCGGTGATGCCGTTGAACGCCGTCTGCAAGACGATGATGGTGAGCCCGATCAATCCCACTGCCGCAAGGTGGAAGGCAAGTCCGACGACCAGAAAGACTGCGGATGCCAACTGCACCCAAAGCCGCGCACGTTCAAGGTTTGACTGATTGGCAATCCGCTGCGCGTCGGCATCCTTCAAGATGGTCAGTACGGCTGGTGGTATTTCGGTGCCGTACCCGAACCACTTGGTCTTTTCAAGCACGACCGTCATGATCAGTCCACCCACAAGTACGGGGACGGTCACCGGAGCCATGGCAAGGAAAAACCCCGCAAAATCCCAGCCCACTTGTCCGGCGATAAGCAGGTTTTGTGGCTCGCCGACCGTGGTGCATACGCCTCCCAAGGCCGTACCAACCGCCCCGTGCATGAGCAGGCCACGCAAGCAGGCGCGGAATTGGTCCAATACTGGATCCCTGCCGTCCGGAATGGCCGACTCGTAATCTCGGTCGACTTCCTCGACCCGATGCACAATGTGCTGATACAGGGCGTAGAACCCCCCGGCAACCGCGATGATGACCGCAATGACCGTCAAGGCATCAAGAAACGCTGAGAGTAGTGCGGAAACAAAAGTAAAAAGCAGCGACAACAGCCACTTTCGACGAATCATCAGAAAGAGCTTTGTAAAAGTTGCTAATAAGAGTTCTTTCATGAAGAAGATGCCAGCGACCATGAAAATCAGTAACAGAAAGACCTCAAAGTTTCTTGATAGTTCATCCATTACATGACCGGGTGTCGTCATGCCGAGGATGACAGCCTCAATCGCGATGAGCCCGCCGGCCTGCAATGGATAGCACTTGAGGGCAAGTGCAAGCGTGCAAATGAACTCCAAGACCAACAGCCAGCCGGTGATATAGGGACCGAGGACGAATAAGAACAGTGGATTGGCGATCAGAAAGCCAGCCAAGGTCCACTTGTACCAAGTTGGCGAAGAACCGAGAAAGTTGCGTGCGAACGCCCTCGATAAAGCGATGTCAGTCATAAGAGGATATTTTGGCCTAGTAAGTCGGAGCCGCACTCCGAGCGTTGCGGGAGGGTCGGGAAGCGGAGCTTCGCGGGGTCAAGAGAAGTAAAATTCTACAGCTTCCCTAGTGCGGTTGGGGGCTGGCGTGCGCTCTTGCGTGCGTGATTACGGCGATCTGCGTCACTCTTTGACGCGTGGTTACAATGCCGGTGAGTTCTGATCCCGTTTTTGCGGCTATGTGGCCTGAATCTCCAGACGAGTTTATCTCTCATGTGTTTCCACCTGATGAAATCGCCCACCCCGAAGCGCTCTATTTCGCGTTTGACGGTGACCAGTTGCTGACGCTTGTGGATGGACAGTCCTCGGGTACTCTGACGCATGACGAGGTTCGATGGCTTGAGTCGGGTGAGGCCATTTACCTCGGTAAGCTCAACGGCCGTCACTGTCTCGCGGTCGAAGTCAAGGGGCTTGGCATTCCGGGCTATGCGGCGCAAGGCCTGCGCTCACTTTTGGGGCGGGTGGACCAGCAGGTGTTTTATCTTGCTGGAAGGGCGCTGCAACTGCTTGAATGGAATCGCAATCACCATTACTGCGGCCAGTGCGGTACAGAGACGCATGCCCACAAGACCGACCGCGCCAAGGTGTGTCCAAAGTGTGGTCTGGTGGCCTATCCGCGATTGAGTCCCAGCATCATTGTCTTGGTGTGGCGGGGAAAAGAAGTCTTGCTAGCAAGAAACGCAGCGTGGCCGAGCGGTTTTTTCAGCACGCTTGCGGGGTTTGTCGAACCGGGCGAGTCAATCGAACAAACGGTGCATCGAGAGGTCATGGAGGAAGTGGGTCTCAGGGTTACCAATCTGCAATACAAGGGGAGCCAATCTTGGCCCTTTCCGAATTCCCTCATGCTTGGCTTTCATGCGGAGTATCTGGAAGGAGAAGTACGCTGTCAAGCCGATGAAATTGCCGAGGCCCATTGGTACCGATTCGACAATATGCCCAGCATCCCGCCCGTGTGGGCCATATCCCGCTGGCTCATCGATGATTTTGTGAAAAGGCTTCGAGAATAGGAAACACGAGTGGCAATCCACCGTCTGATCGAAATTCTTCGGTCAGGAAGTGTTCCAAGGGACTCTTTTCGCCCCGAAATATGCCTTGCATAAGCGAACTTGAAGCGAAAACGAGGGTGAGATCTGCGGTCGTGCGCCGCGAAACGCGCGCTGTCCCTTGTTCAATCGTAATCTGGCACTGCTCGTGCTCATCCTCCCCCCAGACAAGCTTGAAGCACACCGAGCCTTCAGGTGCCAAATCAGGCCTGAATTGGCCCAGCAGAAAGTTTGTCATTTCGTAATGTTGAATCATAGTTCTGCGATGCTTCAAGGAATTGATCGAGATTGTAATCCTTAGTGCCGTGACCTCCTTGTGCAATGCAGTTTCGTTGACAATCAAGCGGCCCCACAGGGATAATTCCGCCCATTGAAACATTTGTGGGGAGAAAGGATGAATTTCCCGTTCATTCACCGTCCGCTCAGCACACTATACTTAATGGGGCTTCTGCCATTGGTGATGCTGGGCGCGAAAGATGCGCAGGCACAGCAGGCTGCTGCCGGGTCTCAAGAGATGATCGAAGAAATACTGGTGATCGGATCGCGAAACCCGGCGCGCTCGGCGGCGGATTCGACCGCACCTATTGATGTCATTTCCGCGCAGGATTTCAATGCGATAGGGAATGGTGCAGATGTGACGGACAACTTGCGCGCCAATGTGCCTTCTTTCAATGCCTCTATGGCCTCCGGGGATGGAGACACTTACGTGCGACCTACATCTCTTCGTGGACTGGCGCCTGATCAGACGCTGGTGCTGGTGGGAGGCAAGCGTAGGCACAGGGCCGCGCTGATCGCCGAGTTTGTGCCTGCGGCCGGCAAGGGTGCGCAAGGACCCAACATTGGCATGATCCCCAGTATCGCTATCAAGCGTGTCGAGGTCCTGCGAGACGGGGCGGCCGCACAATATGGCTCCGACGCCATTGCGGGTGTCATCAATTTCGTGATGAAGGATCACGATGAGGGCGGTGATGTGCGTGTTCAGTACGGTCAATTTTACGAAGGGGAACGCTCGTTTTCGACTGCGGCGAATGTCGGTTTTACGCTTGCAGGTCAAGGCTTTATCAATGCAAGTTTCGAATATGTGAACAACGAGGCTTTGTCGCGCGGTGTGCAGCGTCCAATCGCGCAAGGGCTCATCAATGCGGGTATCGCTGAAGTTGGACAGGATTCACCTTTCGATGATGCGCCCTTGGTGCAGTCTTGGGGGCGGCCGGAAAGCGAAACCGTGCTGTTTTTTGTCAACGCTGGCTACGAACTGTCGGCGACATCGAGCCTGTATCTGCAAAGCAATGTTGCCGATACCTTCGGTCGCTATAGGTTCTTCTACAGAGCCGGCGATAATCCCGCAACCGAAGACTTTGATGGTCATGTGACGCTGAAGACCCTCTATGAAGTCTGGGGATATTCCGGACTGCCACAAGGATTTACCCCTTTTTTTGATGGCGAACAAGACGACTTCAGCCTCACCACTGGCATCAGGGGCGAGTTTGCGGGTTCAACCTTCTACGATTTCAGCCTGAGTTATGGCTTCAATTCGATTGATTTCATCCTCAACAACACCATTAATCAGAGTTTGGGCTGGTCGCCGGGATCAGAACCGCAGAGGGATTTTGATGTTGGCGAGCTACAGCAGGAAGAGTTCAGTTTAAACGCCGATTTCACGCGACAAATCTCATCCTCTCTGCATTTGGCCTATGGCGCTGAGTGGCGCAAGGAAACCTTCCATATTGTTGCCGGAGAGGTCAATTCGCGGATCGGGGCCGGCACAAGCGGGTTCAAGGGGTTCGAATACACCGATGCGGGGGATTTTTCGCGTGACAACTACGCCCTCTATGCGGAGCTTGAACAGGACGTTTCAGGTGATTTCCTTGTCCAATACGCCCTCAGATTCGAAGATTTTTCCGACTTTGGAAGTACCACCAACGGGAAGATCGCGGCGCGTTACAACCTCAGGCCAAGCGTCACCCTGCGGGGAGCGCTGTCCACCGGGTTTCACGCGCCCACTCCAGGGCAGGCAAACATCCAAAAGGTGACGACAACCTTTGACAACGATACTGGTCTGCAAGTTGAGCAGGGACTTGTTCCACCAAGCCATCCCTTGGCTGCGGCTGCGGGAGGTGTGCCGCTCAAAGAGGAGGAATCAACCAACTATAGCCTTGGAATTTCCATTGGAATTGGTGATCGGACCACATTGACCGGCGACATCTACCTCATTGAAGTGGACGACCGCATCTACAAGACTGTGACAATTCCCGTCGTCGACCCCGCCACTGGTGTCGGATCCAACGTTTCCTTTTACACCAACGCACTTGACATAGAATCCTCGGGCTGGGACTTGGTTCTGAGCACGGAATTTGATTGGGGCGCATCGGGACTGACGACCGACCTGAGCTTCGCCTATAACCACAATAGCGTCGACGTTGCTGGCCAGTCGGCGGTTGGTGGCCTCTTGCCGGTGAGTGCCGGAGACGTTGAAGACATAGAGGAAAGCTATCCGCAAGACCGCTTTAACATGACCACTAACACGCCCTTCGGCGAGCGCTGGAACCTCATGATGCGTCTGAACTATTATGGCGGCCACTACGATGAACGCGGCCGGATTGGCGGTGTGGACGGCGGTGCGCCCACGAAGAAATTGGGTTCAACCATATTTGTTGATTTCGAGTTGGACTATGACATCAATGCGAACGCGAGTGTCACCTTCGGCGCGCAAAACGTCTTCGACGAGTACGTTGACAAGATTCGCGACCCTTATGCCAACCGCTTCAATGTCGGGTTACCCTACGCACGTCGGACGGCCGCCAACTTTGAAGGTGGGTCTTGGTACCTGCGGGCAAGCTACAGCTTATAGATCGTTCCACCCTTGTTGAACCTAGGCTCCGAGGCCAAGTCTCGGAGCTCCGACCCGCAGCCACTACCATTGCACGAGCGACTTGCGTAGAGTAGCGCGTCTTGTCTACTGCTGACTGGCGCTCTTCACGTGGAATACCTGTTCGAATTTCTCCTGTTCGCTGCGAAGGCGCTGGTCGTCGCGGTCGCGATTCTTGCTGTCATCGGCTATGCGGTCTCAATTCGTATGCAACGCTCCTTTCCGCGCCGCAAGGGGCATCTCGAAGTCACCGCGCTCAATGCGGAGTACGACGATCTGGAAAACACGCTACGCATGGCTGCCGGTGCCACCAGCAAAGGATTCCGCCAAGCGAAGAAGCAGCGCAAGCGCGATGAAAAGGAGAAACAGAAAGCAAGGGACGCCGAGGGCGATGAACGCAGGCGCATTTACGTAGTGGATTTTCACGGCGACATCGCGGCGACGCGCGTGGAACGGCTTCGCCGGGAAGTGACCGCGATGCTGACGTTTCTTCAGCGGGAGGACGAGGTGGTAGTGCGACTTGAGAGCACCGGCGGAACCGTGCATGGCTACGGACTCGCGGCCTCCCAGTTAAAGCGTGTTCGGGATGCCGGTGCAAAGCTGATTGTGGCGGTCGACAAGGTTGCGGCGAGTGGTGGTTATCTGATGGCGGCCGTGGCTTCACAGCTCATTTGCGCGCCCTTCGCGGTGCTCGGGTCCATCGGCGTGGTGGTTCAGCTTCCGAACCTCAGCAAAGTTTTGAAGAAGCTTAACGTGGACTATGAAATGCTGACCGCTGGCAAGTACAAGCGAACGCTTACGCTCTTTGGTGAGAACACACCCGAGCATCGAGACAAAGTGCAAGAGGAACTCAATGAGATCCATGCGCTCTTTGGGGATTTCTTGCAGGAGAACCGCCCACAAATGGAACTCGAAAAGGTTGCTACGGGCGAGACTTGGTTTGGCACCAAGGCACTTGAGTTGAATCTGGTGGACGAAATTCTGACCAGTGACGAATATCTCTTGCGGGCGCGTGGCGATGCGGACATTTTCGAGGTGCAGTGGGTTGATGATCGCAACCCCTTTGCCCGAGTCATGGCGCAATTAGGAGATGCAACCACCGACCTATTAGATCGATTGCGTGCCGCTTGAATATTTATTGACCCTTACGTTGACCGGCAGGTGACCATAAGATGACTAGGTTCAGTGCATTTCAAGTGACGAAAGAGGCTGACGGAATGTGCCAACACGCCCTGGTGCAGCTGGATACCGCAGCTCTGCCGGATCATCCGGTGCTGATCGATGTGCACTATTCTTCCTTGAATTTTAAAGATGCCATGTCAGCGACAGGAAACCCGGGGGTGACTCGCGTATTCCCTCATGTCCCGGGCATTGATGCCGCGGGGGTTGTGCTGGAGTCGAACAGCTCGTCGGTTACTGTTGGCGATCAGGTATTGGTACACGGCTTCGACTTGGGTATGAATACTTGGGGTGGATTCGGGGCCAGAATTCGGGTGCCAGCCGAGTGGGTAGTGCCATTGCCCGAAGGTCTCACGCTGGAAGAGTCCATGATTCTTGGCACCGCCGGGTTCACGGCAGCACTCTGCATTGATAAGCTGGAGACCTTCGGCATGGTGCCTGATTCTGGTCCTGTGGTGGTCACGGGCGCAACCGGAGGCGTGGGGTCGGTGGGCATCTGCCTGCTCTCCGCGTTGGGCTACGAGGTTGTGGCCGTGAGCGGTAAGGCGGACAAGGCGGACTGGTTGCAGACCCTGGGTGCCGCCAAGGTGATGAGTCGAGAGGAAGCGCTTGAGGGCCAAGAGCGCGCGCTCGGTAGACAGACTTGGGCGGGCGTTCTCGATACGGTTGGCGGTGATATCCTGTGGAATCTCTTAAAGTCCCTCAAGTATGGCAAAAGTCTGGCTGCGTGCGGCCTAGTAGGCGGCGCTTCGATTCCCGCCACCGTGCTTCCGTTTCTGCTTCGCCATGTCAACCTCTTGGGCATAGATTCAGTGGAGTTGCCCTTGGCCGAAAAGCGCCGAATCTGGAGCAAGCTGGGGAGCGAATGGAAGCTCAAGTCTCTTCAATCAATCAAGCAGCCTTTACGGCTCGACACGGTCTCCAAGGCCATTGATGAAATACTTGCCGGGCGGATGGTGGGGCGAGGCGTGCTTCGCCACGATCCGCCTTAGCGCGCTAGTTGTCTTCCTGCGCACTTTCTGACTCGCCTTCTTCCTCTTCGTCGTCGCCTACGAAGGGAATCATGCGCACGAGGCGTTGGTACCAAGGGGCGTCTTTGCTTTCGGCTTCGACTTCAGAGGTTGACCGCACCGACTTGGGTTCAATTGGTTCGATGCCTTCGGGTTGTCGAATGCGAATGGGGGGCGGCACGTCCGGCCGGTCGACGAGGCCAAAAGTTAATATGTTGATCCAGGATCGGTCTCGATTGCGCACCACTTCTTCAAGCAGAAAGTTGCCTTGCTCGTCAAAACCGGAATGGTCGGGATAGTTGGCCGCAAGAACACGCAGCGCGTCGTTCGCTGTGCCGGTAAGGCCAAGCCGATAGTTTGCTTCAACGAGGATGACCAAGGCATCCGGTGTGCTCGGAGCACCGGGATAATTCTCAACTACGTATCTGGCTCGATTCGCTGCCGCTACGAAGCCGCTGCGGCGCATGTAGAAGTCCGCGATCGCCAGTTCTGCTTCGGCGAGAAGATTGCGTAGGTATATCATCCGCTGGCGTGCGTCAGATGCATAGGTCGAGGATGGGTAGCGCACGACAAGCTGATTGAAATCGGTGAACGCGGCTTGCACGCTCGTCATGTCCCTGCGGGCCACTTCCGCCGTGCCGATACGATCAATATAGCCGCGGCCTGACTCGAACTCCGCCAAACCGCGCAAATAGTAGGCGTAGTCCACGTTCGCATGCTGTGGATGCAGCCTCATGAAACGGTCAGCGGCACGAATGGCGGCTTCTTGATCGTAGGCCATATAGTGGGCATAGATAAGTTCGAGCTGCGCCTGTTCGCCATAGCTCCCAAAAGGAAAACGGGTTTCAAGTGCTTCGAGCTTGGCGATTGCCGCACTGTAATTCCCCGAGCGTAAGCTGGATTGAGCGCTGCGGTACAAGGCTTGTTCACTGGATTCTGGAACTTCTTCCTCGTCGCCGCCAAAAGGCCAGAGATTTCCAAGCGACTCGCAACCGGCGAGATTGAGTGACATGAATGCAATAATCAGCGCGACAAGGCCGCGTCGGGATTGAGCTCTGTACGAACGACATAGAATCATGGCATGCTCAAGCTTTCGCATAGTGTGAGAGGTTTCATGCACATCTCGTGAACGACTGGGACGATGATCAATTCCATCAAGCGGTTAGTGTACCCAATCATCTTGCCGCTTGTCGCCTTGATCGCGCCGCGAGCCTCTTGTTTCCGGAATACTCGCGCAGCCTGCTCAGCCTTTGGATTCGCGAAGGTCGCCTCACACTTGATGGAGATCAGGCGCAGCCCAAACGAAAAGTCGTTCAAGGCGAAGTTCTCAGGCTAATCCCCGATCAGGCGAGAATCGCTAGCGATACGCCTGCGCAGGCCATGCCGCTACGGATCGTCTACGAAGATGACGACCTTCTATTGCTTGATAAGCCGGCGGGTTTGGTGGTGCATCCAGGTGCGGGCATCCGGGAGGGAACGCTCATGAATGGATTGCTGCATCATAGACCGGCGCTGCGAGGGCTCCCGCGCGCCGGGCTTGTACACAGGCTCGACGCTGACACATCAGGGCTGTTGGTAGTCGCGGCTAGCCACCGAGCGCACAAGACCTTGGTTGACGACATTGCGGCGCGTCGCGTTGGTCGCGAGTATCAGGCGCTTGTGGAAGGTCGAATGATCTCTGGAGGCGATTTCGACGCGCCCATTGGTCGCCACCCGCGACAACGCACGAAGCAGGCTGTGCGAAGCGATGGTCGTAGCGCACTCACCAGTGTGCGTGTCCGGGAGCGATTTAGGTCGCACAGCCGCATTTCCGCGCGACTGCACACAGGTCGAACCCATCAAATTCGCGTCCATCTTTCCCATGCCGGATTTCCTTTGGTGGGTGATCGCAAGTACGGCGCGCGCGGGGTGCTATCGAGGATCTCGTCGGCGGGACTGACTACAGCCATTCGAAATTGTGCAAGACATATGCTGCACGCGCAGAAGCTCAGCTTCACGCATCCCGTGCGAGAAATACCCTTGGATTTTTCTTCGCCGCTTCCCGAGGACATGGAAACACTCATTGAGGTCTTGAGGCAGGATGCTGCTTGAATTTGTGCGACCAAGGTGGAATCGTCATCCTAGGGTGCAGGCCTTGGTGACAACGAGGCTTGGAGGCGTGAGCAAGGGTGCTTACGCTGAACTGAATCTTGCCGGTCACGTTGGAGATAATTCCATGGCCGTTGCCGAGAACAGGGCGAGGCTCGAAGCCTTCAGCGCGCCTTGTTTCTGGATCAACCAAGTGCATGGCGCGAAGGTGGTCGAGGCGAGTAGCTCAGATAGGGGAAAGCTACCCGTGGCGGATGCGCTGTGGACAAGGGAACCGGATCTGGTGATCGGGGTGCTCACCGCAGATTGTTTTCCATTGATGCTGACAAACAGGGCGGGCACATTGATCGGACTTGCGCATTGTGGCTGGAGGCCGCTGCGCCAAGGCGTGATCGCTCATCTTATCCATGCCATGCCGGCCGAGCCCGAGGACTTGACAGCTTGGATAGGCCCGGGCATCAGCATGCCCAACTATGAGGTGGGCGATGATTTTGTGCGCGAAATGCAAGGCTTGGATGCAGGCGGGCTCATGGACGGGGTCCTGTGCGACCAAGAAGAGCGGACTCATGCGGATCTCGCTAGACTCATACGCAATCAACTGGCTCACTTGGGAATTGACTGCGCACCAGACAAACCCGCCTGCACTTTCGCCGATGCGCGCTTTTATTCTCACCGACGCGATGGCCCCAACACTGGCCGCTTCGCCTCAATGCTTTGGCTCGACACAGACTAGGCGCAAATACAAATCAAGCCAAAAACTTCCCCCTCAAGAGACGAGTGTACGACGTTTGTTGGCAGGTTGTTTCATCTTCGTGTGCAGAAATCTCTCGAATCGGGTGAGCGCCTCGTCAAGTTCCGCAAGGCTTGGCAAGAAGATAAGGCGCAGGTGGTCCGGCCGCGGCCAGTGAAATGCCGTGCCCTGCGCGAGCAGAACTTTTTCTTGGCGAAGGAAATCCAGCACGAGGTGTTCGTCGTCGTCGACTGCAAAGTGCTCCGCATCAATGCGGGGAAAGACATACATCGCTCCTTTTGGCCTCACACAGGTCACGCCTTCGATTCGTTGCAGGCGCTCAGTAGCGAAATCCCGCTGTAAGGCCAAGCGGCCTTGCGGGGCAGTGAGATCATCTATGCTCTGGTACCCGCGAAGCGCCGCCCCTATGGCATACTGTCCTGGCACGTTGGCGCACAGACGCATCGCGGAGAGTACGGCAAGACCATTGATGTAGGCTTTTGCCCTTCTGGTCGCTCCGGACAGCACCATCCAACCTACGCGCAAACCGGCAGCCCGATAGGCTTTCGAAAGGCCACCGAAAGTCACCACGAGTTGCTGGTCGGCAAGGCTGGCCAGAGGAATATGCTGGTGCCCATCAAACACGACCCGCTCGTAGATTTCGTCTGCAAAGAGGATCAAGTCGTGACGGTCGGCGATCTCGCAAATGCTGCGCAAGGTGTCCATTGAGTACAGAGCGCCGGTCGGGTTGTTGGGGTTGATCACCACCAGCGCACGGGTGCGAGCGGTAATTTTGGCCTCAATGTCATCCAAATCCGGTGCCCAATCTGCGGATTCGTCGCAAAGGTAGTGGACCGCCCGCGCCCCATTGAGGTGGACGGTATCGGTCCAGAGAGGAAAATCAGGCGAAGGAACCAATACCTCATCGCCAGAGTTGAGCAGTCCCTGTAGGGCGATGCCAACAAGCTCGCTGACCCCATTGCCAATGAAGACGTTGTCGACATCAAGCGCTTGCAACCCGCGCGAGTGCTGATACTCAATCACGGCCTCCCGTGCTTCAATGATGCCCTTGGCCTCGCAATAGCCTTGCGCATGCGGCAAATTGGCTGCCAGTTCATTGAGAATGTCGGCGGGCGTATCGAAGCCGAAAATTGCCGGGTTGCCAATGTTGAGCTTCAGGATATCTTGTCCTTCGGCCTCAAGCCGCAAGGCTTCGTCGTGCACGGGGCCGCGAAGATCATAGCCCACTTCGTGGAGCTTTCGAGAAGCTTCGATTGGTAGGGTTGGGCGGATCCTATCCGACCGCGTTGGCAGGGCTGAGGATGGCATGGTTACTTGCGCAGGCGAATCAGATAGCATAGCAGGGACTTGCAGTGAGTCCAAAAAGGATGAGGTGGGCAATGTCTCAAGACGGTGCGAGCAAAGCAAGCGATGCTCGAAAGTCGAAAGATGAGTGGAAGCGGGTGCTGAGTCCGGAAGCCTATGCGGTCACGCGGTGCTCGGGAACCGAACCTCCTTTCACCGGCAAATATTGGAGTGAGAAGGCGTCTGGAATATACAGATGCGTGTGTTGTCGGGAGCCCTTGTTCGATTCCGACACCAAGTACGACTCCGGAACCGGCTGGCCGGCGTTTTACGCGCCGGTATCGGACGAGGTGCTAGCGACGCGAGAAGATCGGTCGCACTTCATGGTTCGTACGGAAGTGCTGTGTGCTAAGTGTGATGCGCATCTTGGACATGTGTTTACCGGCGGTCCGCAGCCGACAGGACTGTCCTTTTGCATCAATTCGGCAGCACTGGACTTGGAGGAGAAATAGAATCTGTCTAGCGTGTCGGCCGGACATCCGTGTCCGGCCACACGAGGAAGAGGGGAGGGCGGTCGCTGGTCAATCCGCAGGCTGAGTCCCGAATTCGGGGTAGGCATTCAAGCCGATCTCCACTGAGTCCGCTCCGAACGCTTCATCGGCCTGATCGAGGCGTATACCCATGGTGACTTTAAGGAGGTACCAGGTAGCGAAGCTGACCGCGAACACAAAGGCGCCGATCGAGACGACACCAGTAAATTGCGTCCAGTAGCTCGCTGCTTCGTTCGTGGCGGGGACAATCATGGTGCCCCATATCCCGCACACGAGATGCACCGGAATCGCGCCAACCACGTCATCAAGGCGCAGTTTATCGAGCAGCGGCACGGTCAATACGACGAGGATGCCGCCCACAGCGCCGATCATCGCCGCCTGCCCAAAGGTGGGTGCAAGGGGCTCGGCCGTGATGCTCACCAAGCCGCCGAGTGCTCCGTTGAGCACAAGGGTGAGGTCGACCTTGCGATAGAGAATTTGCGTCAAGGCGATCGCCGCGATGACACCGGCTGCGGCAGCGAGATTGGTGTTGGCGTAAATGCGTGCCATGGCGCTGGCGTCGGCGCCGGTCCCAAGCGCAAGTTGCGAACCACCGTTGAAGCCGAACCAGCCGAACCACAGCAGGAAGGTGCCAAGAGTTACCAGCGGCAGAGAAGATGCAGGAATCGGGTTGATTTGCCCGGAACTACGGTACTTTCCAAGCCGCCCGCCAAGTAGGATGACGCCTGCTAACGCGCACCATCCTCCGGTGGAGTGCACTATGGTGGAGCCGGCAAAGTCACTAAACCCAGCTTCGGCGAGCCAGCCGCCGCCCCATTGCCAAGCGCCCTGAATCGGATAGATCACCGCAACCAGCACCAGCACCACGATAAAGAAGGCGAACACTCTGACCCTTTCGGCCACCGCGCCGGACACGATCGAGGCGGCCGTCGCGACAAACACCATTTGAAAGAACCAGTCTGATGCGGCGGCATAGCCCCCTTCAAAGGACTCTTCGCCGGGATCGGGCACGTCGAACAGCGCTATCGAACCCATCAGACCGCCATCAACCCCGTTGTACATGAGGTTGTAGCCCACGAGGAAGAACATCACGCCGGCCATGGAATAGAGCGCGATGTTCTTCAAGCAAATGGTCGCGACGGATTTGGACCTCACCATGCCGGATTCGAGCATGCAGAATCCGGCGGCCATGAGCATCACGAGAAACCCGTTGACGAGAAACGAAAAGGTGTTGAAGATGAAGGCTACTTCGTCTGCTTGAGCGGCATCCTGTGCGAACGCGCCATTGGCAAGAAACAGCAATGGAATGGCCGCAACCGGCAACCATTTCAACGCAAGGCTTGGAACGTTTGGCTTCATGGTAATTCTCTTTTTTCCTCAGTTGAGTGCTTGTTCAAAGCGACCGTCAGGCCGCCTCGCATACGAACACGCCCGTTGGCGCACACGGCAAGTGAAGGCCGTTACCAAATTGATTAGCAATTCCTGTGCCATGCTCCTCTTCGCACTCTTGTGTATTGGCTGCGCCCTCAAGCAGCCCGAATCCGTGCTGGTGACCGGCACCACCTTGGGGACCTCCTACCGGCTGAGCCTCAACTGCGACTTGAACCCGCAGCTGGCGAAGCAGGTGGCGGAAGCGGCCTTTGCGCGCGTGGACCAATCCATGTCCACCTATAGGAAAGATTCCGAATTGATGCGCTTCAATGCCTCTCAAATTGAGGAATGGCAGGCGGTCAGTGAAGAATTCGGCGAAGTGATTCGCATGGCGATTGAAGTCGGGCGCTTGACTAACGGCGCATTCGACCCAACCTTGGGCGCCTTGGTGCGCTTGTGGGGTTTTTCTGATCGCGAGCCTCCGCAGACCACTCCCAGCGCAGCTGAGATTGACAGGCATCTCTCTCAATCAGGTCTCAGCCAACTCGAGACGGGTCGCGGCAAGAAGATGGTTCGAAGACTTTCGAGCTTCGAGCTTGATCTCTCGGCGATCGCCAAGGGGTATGCGGTGGACCTCGCAATCCGCGACTTGGAGCGAAACGCCTGCCACGACCTTCTGCTTGAGGTTGGTGGTGAAGTCGGCGTGCGCGGGTTGCGGCCCGATGGGAATGCATGGACGCTGGGCATTGAATCGCCGCGCCAATCCGGCGGCGTCACGCACACACTCAGGTTATCCAATGCAGCGATCGCAACATCCGGAGACTATCGCAATCGCGTCGTGATCGAGGGACAAGTCTATTCGCATACCATAGACCCAGCGACTGGACGACCTGTGACTCACGACCTGGCTTCCGTGAGCGTGATTTCAGCGAGCGTGATGCGCGCCGATGCACTCGCGACCGCATTGAACGTTATGGGGCCGTCTAGCGGCCTCAGATTCGCTCGTCGGCACCAAATCGAAGCTTTCTTTATTATTCGCACCGAAACCGGCTATGATGCAATGGGTACCGGCCGTTTTGAGTCCCTCTAGGGGGTCGTGCCTGTAACAAAGGTCGAACGCACCGACGTAGGCAAAACAGTATTTTGGGGTCACAAGCTCAGCGAAGATCATCATCATGACCACCCTCGTGCTCGTCTTTCTCGCAATGATCCTTATGGTCGCGGCCATGTCCATCGGGCTGTTCTTTGGCCGCGACCCCATCAAGGGCAGTTGCGGCGGCATGTCGGCTAAGAACGCGCAGGGACAATGCAGCATCTGTGGTCGTAGCGACAGCCCCTGCGATTCCTGATCGCCTTCCTGCTGCGGGTGCGGCTATGCGCTCACTGCCTCCTTCACTCTTGATCGCCGCTCGGTATGCGGCCTCGACCGGCAGCTTCACTTCTTTCGTGACGCGCGTTGCGCTGATCGGGCTCGTGTTCAGCGTGGCGGTGCTGTTGCTTGTGATGTCCATCATGAACGGCTTTGAACGTGAACTCTTGGGGAGATTGCTGGCTGTTGCGCCCCACGCCAGCGTTCACTTGAGGGAATCCACGAGAGATTGGAATACGCTCGAAGACATCATAGACGCGCATCCGCAGGTGACTGCGCGGGCACGAGTTGTGAGGGGTGCCGGAATGCTCTCTGTTGGGGAGAGATTCAAAGGCGTCTCCCTTGTCGGCATAGAGCCTTCAACCTATAGGCAGGTGTCGCAGGCTGAGTCGTATGTCACGGATGCCTCCAAGCAGTTTTCCATGCTCACCCCTGGAGCGTTTCAGGCCTTCCTCGGATATCGGCTCGCGGAAGAACTTCAAGTTTCGGCTGGAGGTCATATACGCCTGTTGCTCTCGCAAGCGGTGTCCACACCCTTCGGCGTAGTTCCTCGGTCGAAACGAATCCGGGTGCTCGGCACCGTCCATTCCGGCACGGAGCTTGATGGCTACTGGATGTGGCTACACAGGGAAGATGCCGGAATCTTGCTTCGGGGTACGCCAAATGCCCAGACGATTGATCTTCGCGTCAGCAATGCCATGCGCGCGGATGTCACCGCCGAAGAACTGGCGCGTGTGACCGGGACGCGGGACGATTCATGGAAGCGGCGCTTCGGCCCTCTCCACCAAGCCGTGATTTCGACGAGGGGCATCATGTTCATTCTGCTCTCGTTGCTTATTGGCGTGGCCGCTTTCAATCTGGTCTCCACCTTAGTCATGATTATTCATCAACGTCAGCCGGATTTCGCAATTTTGAGCACAATAGGCGCTTCCGCAGGCAATCGGATGAGTGTCGCGATGTGGCTTGGGGTGTTGATTGGCGGTTTTGGAACCCTTGTCGGGCTGGGCTTGGGACAAGCCCTTAGTCTCGCTGCGCCGAGCTTTTATGAATGGTTGGAATCGAGCTTCCAACTTGGGCTTATGGATCGATACTTCATCAGTTACCTGCCTACCGACCCGCAGGCGGCCGAGGCCCTGAGAATCGGAACTGTGGCAATGCTCTTAAGTCTCTTGGCAACCGTCTATCCGGCGCTGCGCGCGCTCCGACTACGACCGGCCGAGGTGCTCTCGAATGAATGATCAGAAGACCGCCAGTACTTCTTTGGCAATCGAGGCGAGGGCGGTTTGCAAGAACTATCGGCAGGGAGACGCTCTATTGGGTGTGCTTGCAGATGTCGATCTTCCCGTCGCTGCCGGAGAGCGCATCGTGGTGCTGGGACGCTCGGGTTCCGGCAAGAGTACCTTGCTGCATCTGTTGGCGGGCCTAATTGATCCTTCGTCGGGAGAAGTTTGGGTGCGAGGCGTCTGCATGAACCGCTTGTCCGCAAACGAACGTGCGTCTGTTCGCCGCCACAACATGGGATTCGTATATCAATTTCATCACTTGCTGCCCGAGTTTTCCGCCTTGGAAAACGTGATGATGCCATTGCGGCTTAACGGCTGTGCGATGCGCGAATCTCGGAGGCGTGCGGAAGCCACGCTTGATCAGGTGAAGCTGCGCCAGCGACTCACCCATCGCCCCGCCGAACTCTCTGGGGGCGAAAGGCAACGCGTGGCGATCGCACGGGCGCTGGTGTCGAAGCCCACACTGCTGCTCGCCGATGAACCTACCGGGAATCTTGACCGCGAAAACGCGGATGAGGTGTTCTCGCTCATGTGCGAACTCACCAGAGAAACTGGCGCGGCCTACGTAGTCGCAACCCATGACCCGCTGCTCACAAAGGATGCCACGCGCGTGGTGCGGCTTGAATCAGGCAGGATTGTCAATGCCTGAGCAGGCTGGTGGCACTTGGCTAGGCCTGTGGGCGAGTCTCGCGTTGAGATATCTCCGTTCCGGAGGTAAACGCTACAGCAGTTTCGTGGCTTGGGTGTCGATTACTGGTCTTTGCCTCGGAGTTGGTGCCTTGGTCGCCGTCATGAGCGTGATGAACGGGCTGGGTGCGGAGATTGAAGCGCGTGTGCTCGGAAACGTGGCGCACGTATTTCTCACGCGAGCATCCAACGATCTGTCGAGAAGCGATTTTGATGAACAGGTGACCGAAATCGAATCGCACCAAGGCGTGAGGGCGGGATTCGATTTCGTCGAAGCGGCAGGCGTGGTGAGTCTTGGTTCGGGGGTGCATCCCATACTCGTTTATGGCGTCGGCGAGGAAGCGCTCCCTTGGCTGCCGGAAAGTCGACCGTTTGGCGACTGGCGGGGACTGGTGGTCGGCGAATCTCTCGCGGACTATTTTTTGGTGGCTCCCGGAGATGCCCTGAGGATCGTCCTCGTCGGAGCCGATGGTGGCAGACGTGCGATGCGCAAGCAGGTTTCCGGTGTCTTCGCCACCGATTCGGATCTTGATTATTCGCTGGTCTTTCTTCCGCTTGATGAATTTTCCAGGCTTGCCCCATCGGGAATCGGGCGAAAAGGCGTGCGCTTGGTGCTTGCGGATCCCCTGGCGGCACCGGAACTGCTCGCCTTTTGGCGTGCGCGAGGCTTGCTGGAAGGCATCGGGGTCGAGAACTGGACGGAGGTGCATGGCGAATTGGTGCGTGTGCTCGGCATGGAACGCCTGATCATGTTTTCGCTGCTGCTCATGATCGTGGGCATTGCTGCGCTCAACTTGGTGTCTGGGCAGGCAATGCTGGTCAGCGAAAAGCGGTCGGAAATTGCCATTCTACAGACCATGGGAGCAGGCAGGCGTCTGATAGCGTACACCTTTCTCGCTTACGGGGGATTTGTTGCGCTGCTTGGCACCGGCCTCGGGCTGGCTTTGGGCGTTTGCTTGGCCATTTGGTCGGGTGAGATCATAGAATTGATGCGAGTGTGGTTTGGTGTCGACCTATTGGCCGAAAGCTGGTTTGACAGCGTTCCTTATCAGATCAAAGCTTTAGACCTGCTTGTCGTGGGTATTGCAAGCCTGATGATTAGTTTGCTGGCCTGTGTTGCGCCAGCCCGGCGAGCCGCACGACTTTCCCCCGCAGAGGAGTTGGTCTAAGCGCTTCTTTTGGCCCGTTGGTAGGGCGAAATTCCTACAAGCTGGCGGGCGAATTTCCTGCCTGAGCTTGAATGGCTTGGTGCATAAATGTGCCTATGCATACGCATTTGTTAGGAATCGCACTGGGTCTTTTGGCGAGCGCATGGCTGCCCAACTGGGTTGCGCCGCCGCTCATGGTGGCGATACCCCTGTTTTTGCTGGCCTGCGTCGGCTTAGCTGCCTGGTGGTATCTGCGAGAAGGCCGAAAGCCGTCGCGCCCGGTAGCCTGTCGGGGCTTAGATGCATGCTTGTTTCTGCTGCCTTTTTCGGCGGCCGCCTTATTCGGCTTGCATCATGTCGAGACACAGCTTGCCCACCGACTGCCAGCGACAATGCACGGCACGCTCGGAGTGCTCGAACTCGAGGTCGAGTCTTTGCCGACATCGTCAGGCGCAGCGACTCGTTTCGATGCGCGTGTGCGCTCGGTGGGTTCAATCTGGGATGTTCGGCAGCCACCGCCTCGGCGTCTGCGCGTCACATGGTTTGAAGCTCCGGAAGAAGTACGTGCCGGCGACCTTTGGTCAATGCGGGTCAAACTTCGGTCACCCGTGGGAACCTTGAACGCGACAGGGTTCGACTACGAGGCGTGGCTGTTAACCCGTAAAATCGACGCACTGGCGAGCGTGCAGTCGGGGGCCTTGCTCTACCGGCATGAAGGATTGTCCGTGCAGGGAAGGCGTGGGCAATTGCGAGCGTTCTTCGCCGAACTCAATACGCCGCATCGCGGTTCCTTGCTAGCGTTGGCGACTGGCGATACTTCACAAATGCGCCATCGCGATTGGCAGCTGTTTCGCGACACAGGCACCGTCCACCTCATGGTGATTTCAGGACTTCATCTTGGTTTGGTGGCGTTCTATTCGGGACTGCTTGGTTTCGGGGTGTTCCGGCTTTTCCCGCCGATTTGCCGCCTGCTACCCGCCCAGAACGTCGGTGCCTTATGCGGGGTGGCGGCGGCCTGCGGGTTTTCGCTGCTTTGTGGCTGGACCCTGCCGGTGCAGCGTGCATTCGCCATGGTGTGCTGCGCCACGCTTGCGATCGTCTCGCGGCGTCGCTTGCGCCTTGTAGATGCGTGGCTTATCGCGCTCGCTCTGGTGTTGGTGCAGAGTCCCTTTGCGAGTTTTTCGTCCGGGTTTTGGTTGTCCTTCGGTGCGGTGGCTCTGCTCATGGTGCTTGGTTGGAATGTGCCCTTGGGCAGCGGCCTTGGGTTCTGGATACGAAAACTCTTCCGAACTCAAGTGTTCTTGTCCCTCGGCATGGCACCGCTTCTGTTGATAACTATCGGGGAATTGCCGTTGGTCAGTCCGCTGGCGAATCTCATTGCCGTTCCGGTGACCACTCTCATAATCGTTCCATTGGTGCTCTTGGCAAGCATGCTCAGCAGTTCAATGCCGCTTGCCGCGAGCAGTGCCTTGGAAGCAGTCGGGTTGGTCTGCTCGGTGCAGTTGTGGCTGCTTGAGTGCTTGCGTCACTTGCCGCCTTTAAGCGCCGTCACCATCAATGCGAGCCTTGCCTCGGCCTGCTTGGTTTCTTTCCTTGGTGTCTTTTACCCTGGGGCTTTGACTTTGCGGTCCCTGCTTTTGGCGCCCGGCCTGCTGCTGATGTTGGTTGTGGTGCCTTCGTCGGACCGGCTTTCTCAGGGCGAGTTTCAAGTGACCCTGCTTGATGTAGGGCAGGGCCTGTCCGCGCTTATCGAAACCCAAAGCAAGAGTTTGCTTTATGACGCCGGAGCACGTTACCCGGACGGGTTTGACTTGGGTGAGGCGGTTGTGGTTCCGGCACTTACCGGTTCGGGATGGCGTCATGTGGATGAATTCGTGATCAGCCATTGGGACAATGACCATGCTGGAGGTGCGTCCTCGGTGATCGGTCAGCTCGATGTCGGCTCACTCACCGTCTCGGTGGGCGCAGCCGAATCCTTCCCACTCGGTGATCAGATTTTACGCAGCCTGCCTGTCCGAGCATGTCGCGCCGGCGATACCTGGCGCTGGGATCGAGTGCGCTTCACCCTAGTGCATCCAGAGTTCCGAGATCGCGGGTGGCGCAGCTCCAACGACCTGTCCTGTGTACTGCGTGTTGACAATGGGAACCACGCCGTGCTCTTGCCCGGGGACATTTCGCAATCGGTGGAATTCAAGATCATGAACAAGATGCGTCCGGTTGATCTGTTGCTGGCTCCGCATCACGGGAGTCGAAGTTCATCTTCCTTGAGTTTCCTGCGCAGACTGCGGCCTCGGCTGGTACTAGTGAGCTCCGGATTTCAAAATAGCTTCGGCCACCCTCATGCGGACAGGGTTGCCGCTTGGCAATCAATTGGGGCGGAGGCCATAAACACAGCGACGCAGGGCGCGCTCGTCTGGAACTCAACTCAGCCACGGGTGGTCAAACGCGCCCGAGAGCAGAGGGATGCCTATTGGAGATTGGCGCTTGAGTGAGTGCATGACCAACCGACTCCTTCTTGTCGCACTACAACGAGTCCAGTTTGCGCAAAATACTCCGAATGGACTTTTCTACGCGCATCAGATCGGTTGTGGTGAGAAAGGCTCCGATGCTGAGTTGATGGTCTTCGCCGTCTCTTCGATACAGAAGCTTCAATTCGGGCCGAGCGAGCCGTGAAGATGGAAAACGCATGAGAAAGCGGGCATAGAAGCGTTCGATTTCAAGGGTTTGTTCCGGCTCATGGCGACCACGTTCAAACTTCAGTCCCAAGCGTGAGAAGGTCAAGACCTCTTGGGTACCGGCCTTTTGCAAGCACAGGTAAATGGCGAACGAAACCATCAGTAATTCCAACACACTGAAGATTGGCACCATCCACGCGCCCAAAGCAAGAGCCACCACGGCGACGAGCGATGAGGCCAGCAGCAACGCGATAATCAAAGGCAGATTGGCTTGCCAGCTCCAAGCACCATCGGCGCACAGCACTATGCGTGCCGCTTGGCCATCTTCTCGATACTCGGTGCGCACCATGGTGTTGGCATGGTAAGACAAGACGAGTTCATCGGGAGAGAAAGGTGCCGAGAAACCTTCCGCTCAGCCCCCAGCGATGCGCGCTTACTCTATTGAAAAGGGAGAAAACGTACACACTTTAGAAGTGTTGGAAGTCTATTGGTGGTTGAAAAGGACAGTTAGATGAATCAAGAGAAATTCTCTCCGAGGTTGCAAGCTGCGCTCGCAGAGGCTCAGTCAATCGCGCTCGGAAGCGATCATTCCGAGCTTTCTCCTTGGCATCTGTTACATGTGGTGCTGGACGCAAGCGGAACGAATCTCTCGCGGCTGCTTGCAGCGAGCGGTGCCGATCTTGGGAAGCTCAAGTCAGAGCTTCAGTCGGCACTCAGGGATCTCGCCGTAGTGGGAAAGCCGACAGGTGAAGTTCGCTTCTCCGAAGATGCTATGCGCCTGCTGGGATTGGCTGATCGTTCGGCGCAAAAAGTCGGCAGCGAACGCATAGGACTCGAGCATCTGTTGCTGGGAATGTGCGACCTCGATCACCCGATTGCCAAGCTGCTTGGGGATTCCGGCGTGAGCAAGGAGAGGTTAGCGCAAGCCCTCGTTGGCAACAATGGGATCAAGGACGAAGGGGCGCAAGATGGCGAGGCTGCGCTGGAAGCTTACACGCAAGATCTCACTCGCCTTGCAGCCGAGGCGCGGCTCGATCCGGTGATTGGCAGGGATGAGGAGATTCGCCGGGTGATACAAGTGCTGCAGCGCCGCACCAAGAACAATCCGGTGCTGATCGGCGAGCCGGGGGTCGGAAAGACGGCGGTTGTGGAGGGCCTAGCTCAACGCATCTTGAATGGAGAAGTGCCTGAAGGGCTCAAGGACAAGCGCATACTTTCGCTCGATTTGGGTGCGCTCATTGCCGGTGCCAAGTATCGAGGCGAATTCGAGGAACGGCTCAAGTCGGTGCTCAAGGGACTGTCCGAGCAGGGCGGTAAGGTGGTGCTATTCATTGACGAACTGCACACGGTGGTGGGTGCGGGCAAGGCGGAGGGCGCGATGGATGCTGGCAACATGCTCAAACCGGCACTCGCGCGAGGCGAACTGCACTGCGTTGGTGCAACGACACTTGATGAGTATCGACAGTCGATTGAAAAGGACGCGGCCCTTGAGCGCAGATTTCAAAAGGTATTGGTGGATGAGCCGGATGTCGGAGATGCCATCGCCATCTTGCGCGGCCTGAAGGAACGCTATGAGATTCACCATGGCGTGGATATCACCGATCCCGCCATCGTTTCCGCAGCCAAGCTCTCGCACCGATATATTACCGACCGACAACTCCCCGACAAGGCAATTGATCTTATTGATGAAGCGGCCAGCCGCATTCGCATGGAGATCGACTCCAAACCCGAACAGATGGATTTGCTTGAAGGTCGGCTGATGCAGCTCAAAATGGAACTCAAGGCGCTGAGCGATGAACAGGATGATGCATCGAAGCAACGCGCCGAGGATTTACGCTCGTCCATCGTTGATTCGGAGAACAAGTACGCCGAGCTTGAAGAGATTTGGCGCACCGAGAAGCACGCACTTGTCGGTGAGCAGCAACTCAGGGAAGAACTCGACGCACTGCGCGTAGAATTCGACGCAGCGAGGCGTGAAGGCGACCTTGATCGCATGTCCGAGATTCAATATGGTCGCATTCCAGAGATTGAAGGGCAGATCGAGGCCGCGTCAATGGCGGCTCAGACCGCTGCTGACGGCCCTCCGACGCTGCTTCGCAATCGCGTCACGGAGAATGAAATCGCCGATGTGGTGGCCAAATGGACGGGCATTCCGGTTTCGAGGCTCATGGACGAGGAACGCGACCGCTTGGTTGCGCTTGAGGCGTGCATTCACAAGCGGGTCGTCGGTCAGGATGCCGCCGTGAACGCCATTTCAAATGCGGTGCGGCGTTCACGCGCCGGGATCGGAGACCCTTCGAAGCCAATCGGCGTATTTATGTTCTTGGGACCCACGGGTGTGGGTAAGACCGAACTGTCGAAGACGCTGGCCGATGTGTTGTTTGACAGCGACCAAGCATTGGTGCGCATCGATATGTCGGAGTTCATGGAAAAGCATTCGATTGCGAGACTGATTGGCGCGCCACCCGGGTATGTTGGCTATGAGGAGGGCGGGCAGTTGACTGAGACGGTGCGCCGCAGACCTTACAGCCTGATTCTGCTCGATGAAATCGAAAAAGCGCACCAGGACGTATTCAATCTGCTCTTGCAAGTCATGGATGAAGGGCGGCTGACCGATGGACACGGTCGCACGGTCGATTTTCGTAATACGGTGCTGGTGATGACATCGAATCTTGGCAGTGATGCCATTCGTAACCACACGGCAAGCGGCGAAGAAGATTACGACACTCTGCAACGCATGGTGCTTGGCATTGCCGCCGAACACTTCCGTCCGGAGTTCCTTAACAGGGTCGATGAATTGGTGGTCTTTCATCCATTGGCCGATGAGCAAATGGTGAAGATTATGGATCTGCAACTCAAGCTGCTCGGGTCGAGACTGAACGAGCGCGGACTCGGGCTCGATGTGGACACGCAAGTACTTGAGAATCTGGTAGCGCAATGGTCCGATCCCGCCTACGGGGCCCGCCCGCTCAGGCGTGCCTTGCAAACCCACTTGGAGAATCCGCTGGCAACGAGAATACTTGCGGGAGACTTCAAGGAAGGCGATACAATCAACGCTTTTTGGCTCGATGGAGATGTCATGTTTCGTCCTGTAGAGGGTTCTGGCGCTGCCGTCCAGACCCTGAGCCAAGCCGGGGATTCGATGTGAGCTTCTCAAAATCGATTGGCGTTCTTTTCGCCATGAGCCCGGCTGGCATCTGGGGCTTTGCCGGTCAACTGGGATCACTTGACGTCGGCAAGATCGCAGACTTGGTCAATTGGTCTGACGACCCTTTGGAGGTAACAACTTGGCCCGAGCAAGTCTTTGTCGCCGGAAAAACCATCAGCATGCGCAGCCGCCAAGACGCTTTGCATGAGCGCCACCAGTCCCTGTCGGGCCGCGAGTAGAGGACTTACACGTGGATATGCAAGGCGGAGTCGCCATAGTGACGGGATCTTCTTCGGGTGTGGGGGCGGCTTGTGCCCGGCGATTGGCGGAACGAGGCGCGCATCTCGTCATCAATTATCTGTCCAATCAAGATGGTGCTGACGAGACGCGCAAGGCCTGTGAAGCCCTTGGTGTGGAGACCCGTGTCGTGCAAGCGGATGTCGCCAATGATCAGGACTGCCGTCATCTCGTACAGACTGCGGTAGATGCTTGGGGACGTCTTGATGCGCTGGTCAACAATGCAGGGACCACGGTGTTTTGCCCGTTCAACGACTTGGAAGGATTGGGTGCGGATGATTTTCAGCGTATCTATGCCGTTAATGCAATTGGTGCCTTCCAAATGAGCCGCGCCGCGGCACCGGTCATGCAGCAGGGAGGACGTGGCAGTATCGTCATGGTGGCATCCATTGCCGGCGTGATGGGAGTGGGAAGCTCCATAGCCTACGCGGCCTCCAAAGGTGCAATGCTCACGCTGACCAGAGCGTTGGCACGGGCATTGGGTCCGAAAGTGCGCGTCAACGCCGTGTGCCCAGGGTTTATCCAGGGCGATTGGCTGCGAAAGGGCATGGGCAGCGAAGCGTACGAGCGAAGCAAAGCCTACCTTGAACAGGCGACACCTCTTGCTCGTACCGCTACCGCCGATACGGTGGCGGACGCCATTCTTTACTTCGTTGAAGGTGCCGATTTGGTGACTGGAGAACAGCTTCTTTTGGACGCGGGCACACACTTAACGGGCTTTCCGGTTGTGCGGCGGTAGTTCTGGAATGACATATCAGGCTAGAATCGGAGTTTTGGCGATAAGTAGAGGAACACGCTCGAAGGATGGGAAATTTTCGCGAACTGCGCTCAGTTGATGAGCATTCGTTCTCGGCCTACGTGGCGCAGCCGGAGGGCGTGCCAAAAGCTGGAATTGTGGTAATCCAAGAAATATTCGGTGTCAACGAACACATACGTTCGGTTGTGGATGGCTATGCGGCCGCAGGCTATGCGGTGGTAGCGCCAGCCATATTCGATCGAGTTGAGCGCGGGGTTGAGCTTGGCTACGATGAGGCGGGCATGGGAGTCGGCCTGAAGCTGGCGTTTCAAGATCTCAAGATCGAGGATGCGCTCAAAGACCTGCAGACGGCAGTGGACCATGCGGCGACGCTCAGCGATGGATCCAAAGTCGGGGTCGTTGGCTATTGTTTTGGCGGTCTGCTAACTTGGTTGTCTGCCTGCGATATCAGCGGCTTGGCGTGTGCGTCTTCCTATTACGGAGGTGGCGTGGGTGATGCTCGCGGCAAGCAGGCCAAGTGTCCTGTCATGATGCACTTTGGTGAACTCGATGCGCACATTCCGTTAAGCGACGTGGAAGCGGTCAGGGAAGCTCAGCCAGATGTGGAGATATTTGTGTACGAGGGCGCGGACCACGGATTCAACTGTGATGCCAGAGGTAGCTACCACGCCGAATCCGCGAGTTTGGCGCTGCGCCGCACCTTGGAGTTTTTCGGTCAGCACCTGTCTTAGCGTAATAATCTGCTAAGGCGTGCGAGAATAAAGTGGGTTCACTCATTGGCGCACAGGGAACAAATGTGCCTACAATACGCGTCTGCGTTTGATCTGGATGCCTCAGCATTCCCATATCCCGGAGTTTTTCATCGTCACCGACATATGGACTGAAATATGACTCTACACACCCCCAATTTTATTTCGAGGCCGATTTGTACCTTCTTGGCGCTTCTTGGACTCGGATTGTCATCGAGCCTCGCTGCAGATACGCTTGACGACATATTTGCCATCAGCGAGCAACTTAACCAGCAGGCGCGTCAGTCGCAAGCGAACATTGATGCGCTGTCGGAAGAGACGCGCTCGCTCCTGAGCGACTACAAAGTGGTCTTGAAGGAAGTTGAAGGGCTGAGAGTCTATAACGCGCAACTCTCGCGACAGATCCGTGGTCAGGAACAGCAGTTGAATCAGATTGAGGACTCCATTAATCGTGTGACTGCCACCCAGCGACAGATTACACCCCTCATGCTGCGCATGGTTGATGGGTTGGAGCAGTTCATTGAATTGGACTTGCCATTTCTTCCCGACGAGCGCGCATTGAGAATCGAACGTTTACGAACCATGATGGACCGTGCCGATGTGCCGGTTTCGGAAAAGCTCAGCCAAGTGTTGGCAGCCTACCAGATCGAGAACGAGTACGGACGCACCATGGAAGCCTACTCCGGAACCGTTTTTCTTGAGGGGGAAGAGCGGGTTGCCGATATCTTTAGATTCGGGCGAGTTGTCCTCGCATTCCAAAGCCCCGATGGCGAGATCACCGGAATGTGGAATCGCGACACGGATCAGTGGGAAGAGGTGGATGATGCCTATGCGACATCCGTCAGAAATGGTATTCGTATGGCGCGCAAACAATTGTCGGTGGACCTCTTGAATTTGCCTTTGGTGGTTGACGAAAAGGGAGGTGTTCAGTGATTACATCCATTCCTGATACTCGCGAGGCTTTTTTCATGTCTTGTTCAAAATGCTTGCTCCCGTTTCTGATCCTCTTCGGTCTATCGGTGGGGCCGGCCATGGCGCAGGAGGCCGATACCCAGACTCCGCAAGAAGAGGCCGGCGTTGAAGTCAATCAAGCGGCGTCGCTCGATGAGTTACTTGATTTGGTGCGTGAACGGCGCTTGGTGGAATCGCGCGACCACGCGGCGCGGGAACAAGAGTTCGTCAGTAGCCGTGATCGGCAGCAGCAATTGCTCAGCGATGCTGAGGCCGAGCAGCGCCGCGAGGAGCGGCGCGCAGAATCCCTGAATGCTCAGTTCAATGAGAACGAAGAACGCATTAACGAACAACAGCAGAAACTTGATGAGCGGCTCGGCGCCCTGCGTGAACTCTTTGGTGTGTTGCAGCAGGTGGCTGGAGATACCAGGGGACTCTTTGAAGGGTCCATCATCAGCGCCGAATTTGCGGAAGATCGCGGCGAATGGCTCAGCGAGTTCGCTGCCAAGATGGGGACTTCCACACAGCTCGCAACCATTGCGGAAATGGAGCGCTTGTGGTTTGAGCTGCAGCGTGAGATGACCAAGACCGGCGAAGTAAATCGGTTTAGTGGGGTCGTCAGCCTTTTGAACGGCGAGAGCAAGTCCGTGGATGTGGTGCGTGTGGGTGCCTTTAACTTGGTCGGTGACGGCGAATACCTCAACTATGTACCCGGCGTGGGCATTACCGAATTGGCGCGCCAACCTGCGGGCCGCTATGTGAACACCATTGACGATCTGGAAGAAGCTGAAGCCGGCGATGTGGTCGAATTTGCGGTCGATCCGACACGCGGTTCGTTGCTCTCGCTCTTGATACAAGCGGCGACCGTGGGTGAGCGCATCGGCTCGGTGTTCGGAGGGATCGCTGATGGCGACTGCTATCTCCCGTTCTGCGATGGCCAGGGGGGGTATGTCGGATCGGTCATTATTCTTGGCGGCATCATCGGGGTATTGCTGGCCTTGGAACGCTTCATCACCCTGTTTCTAATAGGTCGCAAGGTGAACTCGCAGCGGGAGACTGATGTGCCGTCCGAGGACAATCCACTCGGACGCATCATGCGTGTCTACGAAGCGAACAAGACAGTGGACGTTGAGACGTTAGAGCTCAAACTGAGTGAAGCGATTCTTACCGAAACCCCCGCTATCACGCGAAACATCACCTTGATACAAGTGATTAGCGTGGTGGCGCCTTTGCTTGGTCTCTTAGGAACGGTCATCGGCATGATCTTGACCTTCCAAGCCATTACCCTCTTCGGTACAGGCGATCCAAAAACCATGGCCGGTGGTATCTCAACTGCCTTGATGACCACGGTGCTTGGTCTGTGTGTCGCCATCCCAACCGTACTGCTTCACGCACTTGTGAATGGCCGTAGCAAGGCGCTCATTCACCTGATTGACGAGCAGAGTGCCGGAATAGTTGCGGACCATGCTGAACAAAGCGGTGCGGCGCTCGGTTGATCGTCGAGGCTAGCACGAGGAAGTTGGGATGATTGGCGACATCTATCTGGCGATACAGATATTTATCGAGCGTGGAGGCGACGTGCTGTGGCTGATCGCTGCCATCACCTTCCTCATGTGGGCACTCATTTTCGAGCGCGTCTGGTACTTTTATCGCGAACACGGCAATGTAGTCGATCAGACCGTTGAAATATGGGAATCGCGGCCGGAGCGACGCTCTTGGAGCGCGCAGCAGATTCGTGATGCCCTCATTTCTCAGTCAAGCGAAAAGATCACCGGTTCGCTTCCGCTGATTCAAACCTGTGTGACCCTGTGTCCGCTATTGGGCCTGCTAGGCACGGTGACGGGCATGATTTCGGTGTTTGACGCCATGGCCACCCAAGGCGGCAATGCACGCTCTATGGCGGCGGGCGTTTCCATGGCGACCATTCCGACCATGTGCGGAATGATTGCGTCCCTTTCCGGCTTGCTGGCAACGACCTTCTTGCGTGGTCGCGTAGGGCGTGAAATTGAGACGCTTCAAGATCACTTGACTTTCGATCATTAGAAGAGCCGGTTAAGACAATTGAGCGTCACAAGGCGACATCTCTGGATCGCGTAGGCACCTAAGGAAGGTATACGGGAGTTTTCACAAGATGGCAAGGCAGCGCTTCAATCGCGATGAAGAATCGGACATAAACTTGGCACCCATGCTTGATGTGGTGTTTATCATGCTGATTTTCTTCATCGTCACCGCCACCTTTATCAAGCAAGCGGGAATCGAAGTATTGCGGCCTGCTGCGGGAAGCGCCGAAGAGAAACCCACCGTGAGCGTGCTGGTTGCGGTCAGCGAAACCGGGGATATCTGGATTGATAACCGGCGGGTGGATCCTACTTCTGTTCGGGCGCATATCGAACGACTGCATGCGGAGAATCCGAAAGGCGGTCTTGTGGTGCAAGCGGACCGTGGCGCGAAGATGGAAAAGGTCTTGGCAGTTCTTGAAGCTGCGCGCGCCGCAAATATTACCCAAGTCGCCTTGTCTACCGAGCGCTAGAGGATATTCGAGCAGTGCGGAGGTCAAGCTTGGGATACAAACTAGGGTTTGTTGTGCCTCTAGGCGCCTCGGCGCGTTTAGAGCGCCTTTGCGATTGTGAATGGTGAAAATGAGAACGGAGCGAGGGTAAACAGATGGCGAATGGAAGTGTATTGGTTTCGAACGAACCTCGAAGCTACTTAAGGCCGGTCATCGGGGTGTTGCTTGGCTTCTTCATGACGGTGGTGCTGTTTCTGGTCATGCAGGCGTTGATTAGGAGTGACCGGAACCCCTTCACAGATGCACCAACCGGTCGCATCGTTGATTTCGTGCGCCTATTGGATGACACACCCATCGAAATCAAGCGGCGCAAGCCGCCCCCGCCGCCTGATGTGGATGAGCCTCCACCCGATATGCCACGTCCACAGATTGAATCTCAAGACAACAGTGTGGGGATTGATATATCGCTTAATAATCCCGGAATTGATCCTTCCATGGATATGGGGGGCTATTCTTCCGACGGCGAGTATCTTCCGATCGTGAAAGTGAAACCCATTTATCCCCGGCGGGCGCAAACTCGAGGGATTGAAGGCTATGTGCTATTGGAGTTCACGGTCACCAAAACCGGTGCGGTCGCCAATCCTGTGATCATCGAATCCGAACCACCTGGCATCTTTGATCGCGCAGCCATCAATGCAGCCTTGAAGTTTAAGTACAAGCCTAAGGTCGTGAACGGCGAACCCATCGATGTCGCTGGCGTGCCTCACCGAATTACCTTTGAACTTGCGGATGAGTGAAATGAAGATTGACCGCAATCCTATTGCGCGCCGAAGACTGTCAAGGATGTCGAGCGGGCGTCATGTGCATGCCTATGTGCTGAGCGTTATTTTGGGAATAGCGGGATTTCTGATCACCGGCCTCGCGCCAATGCAAGACACTCACGCGCAGCAGTCCGAAGAAAAGGAGCGTCCGCGGCAAGCGACGCGTCGCATCCCGGCCATGAGCGAGCCGGTGTTCAATCAACTCGCGGAAGCGCAGGAGTTCGTGGAAGCGAACGACTATGTCAAGGCGAAGGAACATCTCGATAAGCTTTTGGAACGAAGACGATTGAATGGCAATGAGCGGGGACAGATATACAACCTGCTCGCCTTCGTGGCTTTGGAGCAGGATGACAACCCCAGCGCCATACGCAATCTCGAACTCGTGCTCGCCGAAGGCGATCAGATTACCGAAGGCCTCGAAACTTCGGTTCTATATACCTTGGCGCAACTTCAGTTCGTGGAGGAGAATTATCCCAAAGCTTTGCAGTATATGGACAGATGGCTCGCCAAACAGACAAGTGAAAGCCCTCAGCCCTACATATTCATTGGGCAGATTTACTTTCAGATGGACAACTTTCGCAAAGCCGTGGAGCATGTCGAGAAGGGCATTAATATCGCCACGGCATCCAATCTAGAGGTCAAGGAAAATTGGTGGGCCATGCTCAGGTACTTTTACTATGAGTTGGATAACCTGCCCAAAGCCATTGATGTTTTGAGGATTCTTGTCAGAGATTTTCCCAAGCAGGATTATTGGATTCAACTCTGTGGCATGTACAGCGAATTGGATCGAGAGGCCGAAGTACTAGCTTGTTTTGAAACTGCGCATCTCGGTGGCCATCTTGATCGAGAATCGCTCATGAGAAACTACGCTGGCGTTTTGTTGAACGCCAACGCCCCCTATCGCGCCGCTAAGTACTTGAAGGCGGCGATGGACACGGAGATTGTTCCCGAGAACGAACAGAACTTCATTTTGCTCGGGCAAGCGAACCAGTTTTCACAAGAACATCTCGATGCCATAAGGGCCTTTGAGGCGGCCGCGAGACTTTCCGAGAAAGGCACGACTTATGAGCAACTATCGCAGCTCTACTTCGAACGTGATGAGTACCAGAAGTGTATTGACGCGGCCGACTTGGCATCCGAAAAGGGTGGTCTTCGGCGTGAAGGTTCCCTGCTGTTGGTAAAAGGCATGTGCCTATTTAATCTGGACCGCTTGACGCAAGCAAGAACGGCCTTCGTTGATTCACGTCGCATTTCACGCAGGCAGGACATGGATTCCGATGAGCTCACCGCAAGCCAGTGGATCGTCTATATCGATAAGGAGAAGCAGCGGAGGGACACCTTAAGCCAGCGGCAATAATGAGATCGAGCGCTTCTTTGTCAACACTCCTCAAGGGCTCGATTGCCTAAGTGTTTACGGGCATCGTCGAAGCCTTGTGTCCAGTTGCTTCCCTGAAAGATAGTCAGGGTGTTCGCGAACTTTGTGTTGAGGCTCCGGAAAGCTTCTCATCAAAGATCCGGCTTGGCGATTCGGTGGCGGTGAACGGCGTGTGTCTCACCAAGGTTGCTGGCGAACGCACCTCTCTTCGCTTTCAAGCAGTGAGTGAGACACTTGAGCGTTCCAATCTTGGCCATCTTCAGGAAGGCGATACGGTGAATTTGGAACGCGCCTTGAAATTCGGTGACCGCGTTGGTGGACATTTGTTATCGGGGCATATCTGGACTGCCATTCCCTGCATTGAGGTTGAATGCGACGGTGACAATCGCTTTGCTTGGTTCGCCCTCGACGAGGCCTACGCTCGATATGTTCTTCATAAAGGATTTGTGGCACTCGATGGGGTTAGTCTCACCGTCGCCAGGGTGGACCGAGAGTCATCGGAGAAGAAATTCGGGGTGACGCTGATCCCGGAAACTAGGGCGCGGACTGGGCTTGGTTCCCTTCGAACTGGGATACTCGTAAATCTTGAAGTGGATGCCCAAGTCCAGATGATCGTGGAGACCGTGACGAGGATTCTGCGCGAGCCGGGGGTTGTTCCCCTTCAAAACGGACTGAGTGAAAGACCGTGACGAATGAACGGATTGCTCGCAAGGCTCCGGTCGTCGCTGTGGACGGTCCCAGCGGGGCGGGAAAAGGCGAGGTCAGCCTTTTTCTCGCGCTCACCCTTGGATGGAGGATGATGGACAGCGGCGCGCTCTACCGAATACTCGCGTACAGGGCGTTACAGGAGGGTGTGTCAACAGATGATCATGTGGAACTCTCTAGACTTGCGCTCGATCTGGAGGTGAGCTTTTCGGTGGAAGAGGGAAAGCTCCAAGTGATATTCGAAGGTGCGGACCTCGGGGCGGCGATTCGCCGCGAAGAGGTCGGAGTGGCGGCCTCGCAGTTGGCAGTGTGGCCTGAGGTAAGGCATCGTGTGGTGCGTGCGCAGCGTCGGCAGAGGCGCGCTCCAGGCTTGGTGGCGGATGGTCGAGATATGGGAACGGAGGTATTTCCGGATGCCGAACTCAAAATCTTCTTGGATGCCAGCGTCGAAGCCCGAGCTCAACGGCGTTTTGAACAGTTGAAAGCGTTGGGATTTAGTGTTAGGTTAGAGAGTCTTTTGCAAAGTATTGCTGAACGCGACCAAAAGGATCGGACGCGAACTCACTCGCCGCTCGTCGCCGCGCAAGATGCCATTGTGATAGACACCACAAGCATGCTTCGTGAGACCGTTAAGGAGCAAGTTCTTAAGATCGTTCGAGATGCGAATCTTCCGGGAGTCGATGTCTTGGGATCCGCTTGAATGCGCGTCTTTGCATGATTCCATTGTTATTTGTGAGGGTGGTTGAGCCTATGCGACTAGATTTGAAGGACATGATATGAGCCAAAGCTTTGCGGAGCTCTTTGAAGACAGTCAACAGTCTGTCGAAATGTATCCGGGCTCTATTATTTCTGGAACCATTGTCGATATCGACAACGAAAACGTCACCGTGCACGCCGGTTTGAAGTCTGAGGGCGTGATTCCGAAACAACAGTTCCTTGATGAAGAGGGCCAACTCAACGTAGAGGTTGGCGATCAGGTGCGGGTTGCGCTGCAGACCGTGGACGATGGTTGGGGAACCACTCGACTTTCAAGAGAGAAAGCGCGCCGGGCCGAAACCTGGACGGAGATTGAGGACGCGTTCCGCGAGGGATCCACTGTTAAGGGAAGTATCAACGGTAAGGTTCGTGGTGGGTTCACCGTCAGCATCTGCGATATTCGCGCCTTCTTGCCTCAATCTCTTGTAGATACTACGCACTTGAGGGACCCCATGGCGCTTGAGGGCCACCCACTCGACTTCAAGGTGATCAAACTCGACACGGCGCGCAACAATGTGGTGGTGTCGAGACGCGCAGTCCTTGAGGAAGAGAACAGTGTAGAGCGTCAAGCACTCTTGGATTCCCTTCAGGAAGGCGTCGAAATGGATGGTCTCGTAAAGAATCTGACGGACTACGGGGCGTTTGTCGATCTCGGTGGCGTGGATGGCCTGTTGCACATTACCGACATGGCGTGGCGGCGAATTCGTCACCCCGAAGAGGTTGTGTCGGTGGGAGAGCGAGTAAAGGTCAAAATCCTGAAGTTTGACCGCGAAAAGAACCGCATCTCGCTCGGTATGAAGCAACTCGGCGACGATCCCTGGGTGGATCTCAAGGAGCGGTTCCCGCCCGGTACCATTTGTGACGCCAAGGTCACTAATTTGACGGACTATGGATGCTTCACCGAGATCATGGAAGGTGTGGAAGGCTTGGTTCACGTATCCGAAATGGATTGGACCAACCGCAATGTGCATCCCTCGCGGGTGGTCGCTGTTGGCGATGATGTGAAGGTCATGGTGCTCGATATTGACGTCGAGCGGCGGCGGATTTCGCTTGGTATCAAGCAGTGTCGCCCCAATCCTTGGGAAGAATTCTCCGCGCTGCACAATCGCGGCGACTTGGTGACCGGTGCCATACGTGCGATCACCGACTTTGGAATCTTCATCGGCCTTGAGAACGGTATTGACGGCTTGGTGCATTTGTCTGACATCTCTTGGGAAGAATCGGGAGAGCGTGCGGTCAGACGGTTCAAGAAAGGAGAAGAAGTCACTGCGCAAGTTCTCTCTATCGACGTTGAACGAGAGCGCATTTCCTTGGGCATCAAACAGCTCAAGGGCGATGCCTTCGGCGACTTTGTGAATGAACATGGCCGAGGAAGTCAGGTTCAAGGGGTCGTCGCTCGTGTCGAGGCGCGTCACGCCGAGATCACGCTTGCACCAGATGTGGTCGCAACGTTGAGAGTTGGCGAAGTGAGCATGGACCCTGTGGACAGCGTTGCGGATGTACTGGAAGTCGGCCAAAAGGTCGACGTGAGAATTACCAATATCGAGCGTAAGAGTCGAACCATCGCTGTTTCGATTAAGGCGGTCGAAGTAGAACATACACGCAAGGCAGTCAGAGAGCATCAGAGCGCCGAGGAAGAAAAGCGCCAAACCCGATCATTGGGAGATCTCATACGCGCAGAGATGGGGAAATCCAGCGCTTCCAAAAAAACGAGCTCGAGTTCGAAGTCCAAGAAAAATTCCAAGGAGCTCGCGCAGGAGATTGAAGTTGATGCGCCCGAGGCTGAAGAGAGCGGGCAGGGGTAATGCCGAAATGAAGCGCTCTGAACTCATCCGCAAGGTGGCGCGCCAACAAGGCGACTTCTCTCACTCTGACATAGAAGCCATGGTGTCTAAAGTAATTGAACTCATGTCTGAGGCGCTCGAGGAGGGAAGAAGGATCGAAATACGCGGATTTGGAAGTATGTGTCTACGGGAGCGACCTTCACGGATTGGGCGCAATCCGCGTACAGGTGAGGCCGTAGCCTTGCCGGTCCGCCATATTCCCTTCTTCAAGCCCGGGAAGGCGTTGCGTAAGCGAGTCGATTCCGACCCCGACCTTTGATCGTTATGAGCCCGAGATCGGAACGCATTCTAGATAAAACAAAGTTCCTGATACGGGCGGTGACATTTCTCTTGGTGGCGACGTTCGCCGTCTTCGCCGCCATTGAAAACACTGGGCGGATTCGCCTGAGTCTGCTCGGCTATGAATCCCCCGAACTGAGCATCTATTGGTGGCTATTCATAATCCTGCTCTTAGGAGTTTTGCTTGGACGCCTGACACGCATTGGTGGAAAGTGAAGCGAAAGCGACGACTCCCCCTCGAAGGAGGAGTGGTCGCCTAGGTACCGAGCGCGGTGCCGCGCCTCGGAGTCATGTCAATCGCTTGCTGGCTCGGGTTCCTCAGTCACGCGGATGCGTTCTTCATTGATGGTGACAATTCGTTCGCTAATGCCCCGCACCTGAACGAGGTCGTAAGGATCTTGAAATGGTCCATTGGCCTCTCTCCATTCAATGATGGACCGTGCCCTCGATAGTCCGACTCCATCAAGCGCTTCTGCCAAAGATTCGGCATCTGCGGTATTGATGTTGATCGTACTGCTTGCAGCGGGCTCTTGTGTTTCGCTCTGTTGGGCGGGTGTCTGCGCGAGCGTACTCTGTGCCATCGCGAGTCCGAAAATGAAAAGTAAGCAGGTAAGTTGTTGTGGAAAGTGCATAGTGTTGCTCCGGTAGTTTGGCTTGCGGGTTGTGTGACATCGCGTTGGTGCGATTACTGCCAGACTAGCGATTCAGAATCACTGTAGAGGTGCGACATTTGCTTGGGTCCAAGTGCGACTTGGCTGAAAAACGTGTAAGCATTTGTCCCGGTCATGCACACCCGGTAGGTCGACTCAAGCCAAAGTCATTCTTCAATGAGGATCGAGAATGCCAACAACAAGAAATGCCAAGATGGTGGCGGTACCTGCAATGAGGGCGTAGGGGAGCTGTGTATTGACGTGATCTATGATTTCCACCTCAGCGCCTATGCTGGTGACGATGGTCGAGTCCGATATGGGTGAGCAATTGTCTCCAAAGACCCCGCCCGCGATCACTGCGCCAAACATGAGTTCTGGGGCGATTCCTGTCGCAATCGCGAGTGGCAGGGCGATAGGCAACATAATGGAGAAGGTGCCATAGGATGTGCCGGTCGCAAACGACATGCCCGCGCCAAGCAAGAAAATCAGCGCAGGCAGCATGAAATGCGGCAGCACCTCTCCCACGATGCCCGCGAGGAATACGCCCGTTCCAAGTTGTCCGGTAAGATCGCCAAGCGAAAGGGCAAATACAATCAAAATGCCCATGGGAAAGAACTCCGAGACACCTTCCACGACTTTCTCTTCTATCTCGACAAAGCCCCTGTCTCGCTTGACCAGTATCAGGATGGACACTGCGGCTATAGCGAGGACGACGGCATAGAGGACCGATTTTGATCCGTCTCCGCGCGCGATATCCCCGCCACCAGTGATGTACAGGCTTGCCAGCACGGTCACTATCAGCGTGACAATCGGCACCAGCATGTATTCGATTTTGGATTGGCGCTCTTCGAGATCTGCTTCGAGTGGTTGCTTGCTTGATAGGCTTGCGACAGCCAATTCATCAAAGCGACGCATGGGGCCTATGGTCATTCCCGTGAGCATCACGTAGAGAATCAGGAACAGGCTGATCCAGCTATAGAGTATGTAGGGGATCGAACCCAGCAAGAAGCCAAAGGGTTCGCTGACCCCTTGCGCCATCAAGAGAACCATATAGAAGGCTGCCCAGCTGTTGATCGGCACCATGGACACCACTGCAATGCCGATCGTGTGCACAAAATAGGCCATACGCTGGCGAGAGATTCCGAGGCGATCATAAAGCGGCGCAACGCTTGTGCAATTGATCAAGTAATTGCTCCATCCCTCCAAGAAGAGGCCTGCGCCAAGCACGAAAGTCGTTCCAAACGCCGTTCGTCGTCTGATGGCGATGCGGCGACGTTCAATCGCGACCGCAAGGGCATCGAACCCATTGACGTCTTTTATCAGCTTGATGAGACCGCCAATGAGAATACTGAAGAGGATGAGCCTGAAATTACCGGGGTCTGCTGCCACCGACACAAGGTGATCAAGCAGGGAAAAAGGGACGCCCAGAATGTTCGCGCCGGACAGCACAAGATGCGCCGCGCAAATGCCGATGAAAAGCGCCGGAAGTACGCGCTTCTTCCACATCGCGAGAAAAATGGCCAATACAGGTGGCACTAAGCTCAGGTACGCGGCTTCGGTGAGCATCGCTTTTTCGCCTCACAATTGCTTCGTTGTGGTATTACAAACTATGATTCGCGGCTGAAGAAGCAATTGACAAATAGCTTTCCCCTTCTTCTACTTGGTCGCAGTGAGAGGCTTTCGCCGGGTACATCCTGTACCTGGCCCTTCGGGCGCTTGTGCCCCAAATCCGCGCCTGCGGAATTGTGAACCACCTCTCTCTGTCCCACTGCTTTACACCTGCAATATGAAGATGAAGCCGGTGCTGCTTGAATTGGTGAGCGCACTGACTTCATCCCTTTATTGTAGTTGGTCGGAGTGAGAGGATTTGAACCTCCGGCCCCTGCCTCCCGAAGGCAGTGCTCTACCAGGCTGAGCTACACTCCGAATAGGTGCGCATTGTCGGGAAGCCGGGCCTCGGAGTCAATCGCTCCTCGCCGCGCAGGCTACGACTGTCTCGCTAGGTTGAAGTGGATTAGGCTGATCAAGGCTTCTCTGAAAGAGTTGTCCGGCAGCATTGAGATGTGCTCAATCGCTTTGCCCGAGTGTTCTTTCGCGCGACTTTGTGTGTGGGAGAGTCCGCCAGTGCGCCGCACGGCGTCGACGACGCGGGGAAAAAGGCTTGGGTTTCTCCGTCGCAGGGCATCTCTGATAGTTGTCACATCCGTGGCCGAACCATTGGCGAGCGCGTGAATCACAGGCAAAGTCAGCTTGCCTTCAAGGAGATCATTGCCGGGTTCCTTACCCATTCGGGAAGCATCCCCCGAATAATCGAGCCAGTCGTCCACCAGTTGATAGGCTATGCCAAAGTGCAATCCAAAGCGCTTGCACGCCTCGTGTAGTCGAGGATCTTCAATCGAGAGAATCGCAGCGGTGGAAGCCGATACTTCAAACAGCGAGGCGGTCTTCGCCTTGATGATGTTCATGTAGTCGGATTCGCTCAACAAGACTCTTCCAGCCGCCTCGAGTTGGGCGACTTCCCCTTCCGAGATCTTAGTTGTGGCGCTCGAAAGTTGGCGCAGAATCTCCAAGGATTCGAGCTGGATCATGAGTTCGAATGCTCGCGAGAACAGCACGTCTCCGACCAGCACACTCGCGGCACCACCCCATCGGAAGAAGGCGGTTTCCTGACCTCGGCGTTTCGGGGATATATCCACGACATCGTCATGCAGGAGGGTTGCCGTGTGCAGAAACTCGATCACAACAGCCAATTTGGCTGGCGCCACCCCTAAGTTTCCGAGGCAACGACACACGAGGAGCACTGTGAGCGGCCTCAGGCGTTTGCCGCCGCCCGCGACAATGTGGCTGCTAATGGTTTCGACCAATGGCACATGCGAACTCACCTGATGCTGAATCTCACGGTTCACCAATTGGAAGTCCTCGGCCACCAGTGTGCGCACAGCCTCAAGGCTTGCTTGCTCAGCATCGGCGCATCCTTCTTGTTGCCGCTGGGCAGAAATCATGTCGCTAAGATTGTCATGAATGGGGGTTCGAGGTTAAAATGCTCACCCTTTGGCGAAGGCATTGTAATACAGGCATCGGACTCATACCCCCTGTGCCCGCCTTGTTTAAAGTCACACGCATCTGAGATTCAAATGTTCGCTGTCATTGAAAGTGGAGGAAAGCAGCATCGCGTTGCGGCAGGCGATGTGGTGAAGCTTGAGAAACTTAAAGACGGAGTTGGCGCCGCAAATCAACCCGGAGACCTTGTGACGTTTGATCGTATTCTCATGATGTCGAATGATGGCAATGTCATCGCGGGCACCCCGCATGTGGAAGGCGGGTTGGTCGAAGGTCAAGTGCTATTGGAAGGCAAGCGACCAAAGGTTCGCATCATTAAATTCAAGAGACGCAAAAACTATTTGCGACGCCAAGGGCACAGACAGTCCTTCAGCGAGGTGCTGATCACCAAGGTCGAGCTTCCGAGCAAGAAGAAATCTACCGCGAAGAAGGCTGAAGCCTCTCAGTGAAGAGTGGTTTGAGCGCGTTCTTTTTGGGCATCGCGAGACAGGTCAAAGCATCACAGGAGCACGAGAAAATGGCGCATAAGAAGGCTGGTGGCAAGACGAAAAACGGTCGGGATTCAGAATCCAAACGGCTTGGCATCAAGCGCTACGGCGGTCAAATGGTGAATGCGGGTGAGATTTTGGTGCGCCAACGAGGGACGCGGTTTCATGCCGGTGAATCGGTTGGCATGGGACGAGACCACACGCTCTTTGCAAAGCACAGCGGTGCCGTTCGCTTTGATGTGAAGGGGCCGCATCGGCGCCGAACAGTAAGTATCGTCCCTCCTTCATAGCTTGGCTGGAAGGTCTTCTCCGTCCGGCTGAGGACCTCAGATAACTTCTAGGCACACTTTCGAATGCGCTTTGTCGATGAGGCGGTCATCGAGGTCACGGCGGGTGCTGGCGGCGATGGTGCCTTAAGTTTCCGGCGCGAAAAGTACATAGAACGCGGCGGTCCCGACGGCGGGGACGGGGGCGACGGCGGAGATATATATCTCTGCGCTTGTGAAGCGCTCAACACCCTTGTGGATTTCCGCTTTCAGCCGCGCTACGCGGCCTCGAACGGCGCGGCCGGTAGCGGCCGGCAGAAGACAGGTGCTCGCGGCGAGGACTTAAGCATTCCCGTACCTTGCGGAACTATAATCAGTGATGACTCCACCGGAGAAGAGATTGGAGATCTCACTGAGAATGGTTCGACGCTCTTGGTTGCTGCCGGTGGACGCCACGGACTTGGTAACACACGCTTCAAATCGAGCACCAACAGGGCGCCCCGGCGCGTGACAAAGGGCACGGCGGGGGATGAGCGAAGGCTGCGCCTTGAGCTCAGGCTGTTAGCCGATGTGGGACTGTTGGGCGCACCCAACGCGGGCAAGTCGTCCTTCCTCAACCGTGTGAGTGATGCGCGACCCAAGGTCGCCGACTATCCCTTCACCACCTTGGAGCCCTGTCTCGGAGTAGTGCGTCTGGACTATGCGCGCAGCTTGGTGATCGCGGACATACCCGGCCTCATTGAGGGCTCACACCAAGGTGCCGGGCTTGGGCTCAAGTTCTTGCGTCACCTCTCGCGTACCAGCATGCTGCTACATCTGATTGATATCGCGCCGATTGACGGTGGCGAACCGCTGGAGAGCATCAGAGCGATAGAGGCAGAGCTCATGAGCTACAGTAGCGCTTTTGAGCAGGTGCCGATTTGGGTGGTGTTCAACAAGATTGACCTGCTAGACGAGGCGGCCCGGCATCTCTTTATAGAACAAGCAAGCGTCGCCCTGCCGCAGCGTCGATTATTCTTCATCTCGGTCGCGACAGGTGAAGGCGTTCAGGCGCTGCTTTTCTCCTTGGGGGAAGAGCTCGCACAAAGAGCTGCCCTGCGCGAAGATTGTGACGGCGTTTCCCTAGCGGATGCGGCTGGCTAAGAGCGCGCATAGATGGGACAAGAGCGGGAAATTCGTGAGCGACTTCGAACGGCTCGGCTTGTCGTCATCAAGCTGGGCAGCTCGATCCTCACTAACCCGAGAGGTGTACTGGAAGGTGCGAGAATCGGACAGATAGCTGATGAGATTATCAATATTCGTCAACAGGGTACAGAGTCAATCCTCGTCACTTCGGGTGCGGTGGCGGCAGGCGTAGGTTGCTTGGGGCTTTCTGACCGCCCACATGCGATCAACGAAGTGCAAGCAGCGGCGGCGGTTGGCCAGACCGCCTTGATCGACGCCTATGAAGCGGCTTTTGGCGGACACGGCGTACCTGTGGCCTTGGTTTTGCTGACGCACGATGATGTGGCGAGCCGGGAGAGGTATCTCAACGCGCGTTCAAGTTTACGCACTTTGCTGAAATTCGGTGTCATCCCGATCGTCAACGAGAACGACACCGTCGCTACTGACGAACTTCGCTTTGGCGACAACGACGTGCTTGCAGGCTTAGTGACCAATCTTATGGATGCGGACGCGCTCATCATGCTCACAGATCAAGCTGGCTTGTACGAACAGGATCCGCGCGTTCACAAGCGTCCCCGTCTCATCGACTTTGAATGGGCGCACGAGTCGAGGCTGACCGAACTGTTGGCCGCCACTTCGCCGGGGCCCTTTGGCCGGGGCGGAATTGCTTCGAAGGTGACGGCTGCAAGGTTGGCGGCGCGTTCCGGTGCCAGTACGATCATCGCCGATGGGCGTAAGCCCAATCTCTTGGCGTTTCTTGCCACCGGGGCGGTCAACGGAACCCTGATCGCTTCCAACACCACGCCACTCGTGGCGAGAAAGCGTTGGATCGCCGATCAACGCAATCCAAGGGGAGAGCTTGAACTTGATACCGGGGCGGTGGACGCCGTTCGCAACAAGGGGCGAAGTCTGCTGTCGGTCGGTGTCACCGCATGCCGAGGCACGTTTGGGCGGGGAGACCTAGTGAGTTGCGTGGATCACTTCGGCACCCTTGTGGCGCGATGTCTTGTCAATTATTCAAGCGAAGAAACCGGGAAGATTCTCGGCGCGGCAAGCACGGACATCGAGCGACTGCTCGGTTACGTCGCTGAACCTGAACTCGCGCACAGGGACAATCTGGTGCCCATGGGTACAGTTTGAAGGCTAAGGATTTGAACCGCCCCCCCTTGAGGGGCGGAACAATCACTTCTCACGCATCGCTTTGCGAATAGCTACGACATCGCCTTGATGCGACGGACGAGTCTTGACTTCAGCCGTGCCGCCGTGTTTCGGTGCAATATGCCCTTGCCCGCGGCACGATCAAGCTCTGACTCCGCCTCAAGCAATGAGCTTCGAGCGGTTTCCGCATCGCCCGCTTCGGCCGCGGCCACGACCCGTTTGACGAAAGTACGCACACGCGATCGCCTCGCCATGTTGTGTAGACGACGTTCTTCATTTTGGCGAGCACGTTTTGCGGCAGATGGAGAATTGGCCAAGGCTTGACACCGGAAAAAAAACATCGCATTGTGCTTGCGCCGTAGACAGGTGTCAATGGGGTCTCGGAGTTGAGCAAGGATCTGCTCCATCGCCTGATGCAAAGACGGTGCTGCAGGGCTTGTATGCGCTAGCGAACTACTGGCAGAAGATTGACGCTCTAAAATTCATAAAAGAGCATCAGCGACGATGAACGTCTCTACATGTGACGGAGGAGTTGAAGACAAAAATGGATGCCCAAGAGCACAATGGCCTTGAGCAAGCGGATGAACTGGTGAGGGAAGACCGCCCAAAGCGGCTGAAAACTCGCGACGACATATTGAATGTGCGTATTGAAGATGATGCCAGCCTACAGTCAGCCTATATGCCTTTCGTGACAGGCGGCGGCCTGTTCATACCAGCGGAAGGGGAATTCAACCTTGGGGAAGAAGTTTTCGTTCTGCTTGAACTTTCTGAAGTCAAAGACCCCTTGCCAATTGCGGGCAAAGTGATTTGGGTGACGCCGGAAAACGCCAGCCGAGAATGGATGCGCGGTGTTGGCCTACAATTTAGCCAAGATGACCAGGGCGTGAAAGAACTCATCGAATCCCGTCTAGCGCTCGGAGACTTTGTCGAAAATCCTAGTGCAGCCTTGTAGGCATGGTCTGATCTACAAAACGCCATTGAACTTGAAAGGAGTGTAAGAGTCGATGAACATTTCAAACGGCGACTTTCGTTATATTGCCCCTTCGAGTGTCGAAGATGCGTTGCACGCCCTGGCACCGGCTGCCGACGATGGTGTCAGACGCCAAGTTTTAGCTGGTGGTACGGATCTCATAGTGCAACTACGTTCGGTTGATCCTGGGCCGCGCACCATCGTGGACATAAAATCCTTGCCGGAAACCAATGAGATCGCTATTTCAGACGATGAGGTGTTCATTGGTGGTGCGGTTTCTGCGGCGACCATCACGCACCACCGAGACTTGAAGGATGTGCTGCCGGGCTTGGTGGAATCCACGTATCTCATTGGTTCGACGCAAATTCAAGGGCGTGCGACGCTGGTCGGAAATCTTTGCAACGCATCCCCGGCGGGTGACACCATTCCCGCACTGATCGCAAATCAAGCTTCCTGCGACATCCGTGGGCCAGATGGGGCCCGAAGGCTCGCGGTTGAGAGCTTTGTGTTGGGTGTGCAGAAGAACGCGCTGCAACCCGGAGAATTTGTTGTCGGAGTTCGTATGCCCCGTCCGAGTACCTATACTTCGGACGCGTATCTACGCTTTATTCCCCGTACTGAAATGGATATTGCGGTGGCAAGCGCAGGCGTGAGCATAAGGCTTGACGAATCAGGGGTATGCAGGGACGCGAGAGTTGCTATTGGCGCGGTGGCGCCCACGGCTTTGTTGGTTCCAGCGGCGGCGGAGGCGTTGATTGGCAGTAAGATTGACGAGGCAAGTCTCACTGCGGCGGGACAGGCCTGCACGCAGGCGGCGCGGGCCATCAGCGATAAACGTGGAACCGTTGAATACCGCAAGAAGGTTGTTGCGGTCTTATGCGAGCGCGCGGCCGGCATCGCCGCCGAAAGGGCAAGTAACCGCTAGGTTTTTCATATACTTAGGAGAGGAAAACAAAGAACAATGTCGAAACAACAAGTCTCTACTCGAATTAACGGCGAAGAAACGGATTTCCTGTGCTTCCCTGAGCAGACCATGCTGGAGGTATTGCGCGATACCTTGCGACTCACCGGCACCAAGGAGGGCTGTGGGACCGGCGACTGCGGTGCCTGTTCTATTCTTCTCGACGGCACTTTGGTGTGTGCTTGCCTCATGTTCGCGGCGGAGTCCGATGGTCGCGAGGTCACAACGATAGAAGGAATTGCCTCCGGAAGTGACCTGCACCCCCTGCAACAGAAATTTCTCGATCACGCCGCCCTTCAGTGTGGTGTGTGCACGCCGGGATTCATCGTTGCGAGCAAGGCCTTGCTCGACGAGGATCCAGAGCCGGATGAAGAGAGCATCCGCTATTGGTTGGCGGGAAATCTCTGCCGCTGTACCGGCTATGACAAGATCGTGCGCGCGGTGCAGGATGCCGCGGCAGAACTCCGAGCGCATCCAGCTAAATAACCAAACAAAAGCGCAGATATAGATCTCACTCAAAATACCCGCCACCCCCCAGATTCGAGGAATCAGTCATGTCCGATGCTCCCCAATTTAAGTACGTTGGCACCCGTCCGGTGCGTCCCGACGGTGTGGACAAGGTGACGGGCCGGGCGACATTTGGTGCCGATTTCACGCTTCCCGGCATGCTCTTCGGAGTAGTGCTGCGCAGTCCACATGCGCATGCGAGAATCAGGTCGATCGATGTTTCCGCCGCCTTGGCGATTGAAGGAGTGCTTGCCGTGGTCACCGGCGATGACTTTCCCGAAGTCGAAGACGACGTAGAGATGGGCGGTGAAGGCGAAGGCAGCATCAAAGATTTAGCCGACAACGTCATGGCGCGCAAGAAAGCCCTGTATCACGGGCATGCAGTGGCGGCAGTGGCGGCGACTTCTCTGAAGAAGGCGCGTGCCGCGCTCGACGCTATAAAGGTGGACTACGAGGTCTTGACACCTGTAATGGGCTTGGATGAAGCCATGGCGGAAGACGCGCCGCTACTTGATGAAGCGCTCATGACCCAAGGTCTCTCGGAACCCGCCACCAAGCCCAGCAACATTGCATCGCGCATGGTGATGGGAAGAGGCGATGTCGAGCAGGGCTTCAAGGACGCGGATGTTGTGCTGGAAGGCACCTACAACACCCCCACTGTGCATCAGGGTTATATCGAACCACACGCTTGTTTGGCGACCGTCAATGAGGGTGGGCAAGCGACGGTCTGGTGTTGCACCCAAGGATCATTCGAAGTGCGGCTCTATTGCGCCAATGTCTGCGGCTTGGGCTTGGGCAGCATCCGAGTCATTCCGAGCGAGATTGGGGGAGGATTCGGTGGCAAGACAACTGTTTATATCGAACCTGTGGCCATCATGCTTTCGAAGCAGGCCGGTCGTCCGGTGAAGATGAGCATGACGCGAGAAGAAGTGTTTCGCGCCAGCGGTCCAGCCTCCGCCGCGCGCTCCAAGATCAAGATTGGCGCAAAGCGTGACGGAACCATCACCGCCATGCAGGCGTCCATCGCCTACGAGGCGGGTGCCTACGCAGGTTCGCCCATGGGCCCCGGTTGCATGAGTGTGTTCGCCAGTTACAACGTGCCCAATCTTGCCATTGAAGGCTTTGACGTGCTGGTCAACAAGCCCAAGGTGGCCGCCTATCGTGCGCCCGGCGCACCTCAATCCATGTACGCCTGTGAATGCCTCATTACGGAGCTTGCCGAGAAGCTGGAGATAGATCCGATCAAGCTTCGGCTCAAGAACGCCGCCGACGAGGGCGACCAAGCGCCCTATGGACCCACTTGGGGGCCGATTGGCCTGAAGCAATGTTTGGAAGCGGCGAAAACGCACCCGAATTACCAAGTTGAACTCAAAGAAGGCCAGGGCAGGGGGCTCGCCGTGGGCTTTTGGTTCAACATTGGTTTCCAGTCCTCGGCCGAGGTACATGTCAACGGCGATGGCAGCGTGACCGTCATTGAAGGCAATCCGGACATAGGCGGATCTCGCGCTTCCATGGCAATCATGGCAGCGGAGGAACTCGGTATTCCCTACGAGAACATCCGAGTTCAGATTGGTGACACTGATCATACGGGCTACACCATGGTGACCGGCGGCAGCCGCACCACCTTCGCAACCGGAATGGCCGTGATTGAAGCATCGCGAGATGTGATCTCACAGGCCAAGGCGAGGGTCGCCAAGATATGGCAAGTCGATGCAGAGATGGTGGAATGGAGTAACGGACATGCCGTGCCCAAGGCTGGCATGAATGTCGATCAAGCGCCTATGAGCTTTGCCGAAATAGTGGCGAAGACCGCGTCTTCCGGGGCGCTGATCGGCAGAGCATCGCTCAATGCGCGCGGCGCTGGCCCAGGATTTTCGGTGAATTTCTGCGATGTCGAAGTGGACAAGCGCACGGGCAAGGTCGATGTGCTGCGATTCACCGCCATTCAGGATGCCGGTCGGGCCATTCATCCGAGCTATGTAGAGGGGCAGCTGCAAGGCGGCGCGGTGCAGGGTATCGGCTGGGCACTCAATGAAGAGTATGTGTTCGATGCGGAAGGCGTGCAGCAGAACGCGGGTTTTCTTGACTACCGCATTCCAGTGGCCTCAGATATGCCGATGATTGATACGCAAATCATTGAAGTGCCGAACCCAGCACACCCCTATGGTGTGCGCGGTGTTGGCGAAACGCCGATTGTGGCGCCGCTCGCGGCAACCGCCAATGCGGTTGCCGATGCGACCGGCGTGCGCATTCGCGACCTTCCGCTCTCACCGCCCAACGTGTTGGCCGCCTTGGATGCGGTTTGAGTGACTTTGAGGCTTTCATGATCCGAGTGGTACTGCCGGATTTCCTGCAGGCCCATACCGGACAGGGGCGCGAACTAGAGGTGGCCGCGTCGAGCTTCCGCGAATTGATCGCGGGGTTTGAGCATCGTTGGCCTGGGTTCGAAGCCTTGGTGAAGAAGAGGGCGACCACGGTGATCAACGGCGAGATCGTCCCTGATCCAAGCTTTGAAGATCTCCGGGATGGTGCTGAGGTGTGCTTTTTGCCAAAGATAGCTGCTGGGTGAACAGCCGCGCAGGCAATAGAGGCGGAAGTGTCTCCTTGCGTATTGCGCTCGCATGGGTATGCGCGACCGTCTTCTGCCTGTTTGCGATTCCTCAAGGTGTGCAAGCCGAACCTTGCGAAACAGGTATGTATCGGCTTTGGGACGGTTATCCGACGGCGAATTTGGGCGAGTGCCGGGTGCTTGGCCCCAGCGAGGTGGTGCTGAGGATCAACCCGGAGATCGGGGGCGAGATTAATCCGAGCCCTTGGTATGGCTTTCATGCGCGTTTGTTTCCGGATCCCGAGCTGGATGCCGCACCGCTGAAAGTGACCCTAGAGTATGAGGTTCACGGACACCGATATTGGCCCAAGGTCAAGAAGGCCGGAGGGCGTTGGCAGCGGCTGCCGGAAGATCAAGTAGAACTTGACGGGAATAGGGCAGTACTCGTGCTCGAGGACATTGGCAGCGGCCTATACGTCTCTGCGCAAGAGGTTCTTGATCGGCGGCACTACGAAGCGTGGATGGATAAGCTTGGTGACGACTATCCCGACATTAAGATGTTCACCTTGGGCTACAGCCCCGGGCGCAGACCCATTCGTGGCTTCAGCACCAACTCTGCCGCAGAAGATTTTGTACTCATCTTGGGGCGTCAGCATCCGCCTGAGGTGACTGGAGGAAAAGCGCTGGTGACGTTTATCGACACCCTCCTTTCAGGTCGCGGCAAAGCTTGTGAGAAGCCGGCTTCCAACGCTTGCCGGTTCTATGACCATTATGACTTGGTAGTGATTCCGCTAATGAACCCCGACGGAGTCGCGCTGGGTCACTGGCGCCTCAACCTTGGCGGTGTTGATTTGAATCGCGATTGGGGGCCCTTCACGCAGCCTGAGACCATGGCGGTCGCCGCTCGAGTGCAGCGATTGGTCAGCCAAGGTAGGCGAATTCGATTCATGCTGGACTTTCATTCGACGAATCAATCGTTGATGTACACCCAAATGGCTAAAGACAATACCGATCCGCCCGGATTTGCCACTGCCTGGACGGAGCTTGCGCGCGATTTAGGTGCGGACTTCTCTCATGAGCCGAGACCTGTGTCTGGAACACCCAACGCAAAAAACTACTTCTTCGACCAATATGGCATTCCGGCGATCACCTACGAGGTCGCTGACGAGGCCGACCGCCAAGAAATCGCGCGGAACGCCCGTGCGTTCGCCGTCGCCACGGCTGAATTGCTCGGTAGCAGGGCGGGGCCAAGTCTGTTCGAACGAGAGGCTTGTGAAGACTTTTTCTGCCACATGGGCGAGATCAACATGGCCTCCCTCGTCATGCTCAGGGAAGAGGGCTTGGTGGGCGCGCAAGAGGCTCGAACGATCGGACAAGCAATCGTGGAAGTGCTTTCCGAAGCACAGGTCGATAGAGCACTGCGTTCGTCCAACTACTTGGATTTCGAAGCAATGCTGGTGAAGCGAATCGGCCCGATGGCGGCGAATGTGCACATCGGACGATCACGCCAAGACGTTCACGGTGCCTCGCGACGCATGCTCACCCGATCCAAGCTGCTTGAAGTGGCCGAAGGGGCGGTTGCGGCAAGGAAGTTAATGATTGATTTCGCCGAACACTATGCCGACACGCCCGTGCCCGCCTATACACACGGCGTTCAATCCCAGCCCACCACCCTCGGACATCAGACTTTGGCCTATTCCTCCGCACTTGATCGGGACGTTCAGCGCCTCATGGCCGCATACAACCGACTGAACCTGAGCCCGCTCGGGGCGGCGGCGGGGACGACCTCCGGGTTCGCCTTGAATCGGCATCGGCTTGCGGAACTGCTTGGTTTCTCCGCACCTGTCGAGAACACCTTTGACGCCAATTTTGTGTCCTCCTCCGAGTTTCACTTGGAAATTGCCAACGCGCTGGCGCTTTCGGCAGTCACCATTGGGCAATTCGCCCAGAATATTCACACCCTCTATCACGACCCCGATCCTTGGATTTATCTCGACGAGGCCGGCACCAGCGGCAGCACCAGCATGCCGCAGAAGCGCAGCCCTCGCGCCTTGGACCGGCTGCGCAGCAAAGCAGGTCAGGTGATTGGGGATGCACAGACGGTCACGCTTATGGCGCACAACACGAGTCCAGGTATGCACGACTACCGTCAATTGGCACCACTTGAAGACGTGCTTGAGAGTGCACAAAACATGTACGATCGGCTCATTGATGTCTTAGGCTGGTTGCGCGTGGACGAGGAACGCGCACTCGAAGAACTGAATCAGGGCTACTCCATGATGACCGAGGTAGCCGATACCTTGCATCGTGAGGCAGGTGTGCCGTTTCGAAGCGCCCACGGCTATTCGAAAGCCTTGACAGACCTCGCGCGAGCCACTGGCCGAAAGATCGCGCAGCTCACTGATCGCGAGCTCAAATCGGTGTATCGCGACACCTTGGGTGGAGCACTGCCGCTTCGTGCCTCACGCATCCGCAACGCACTTGATCCAGCGCGCATGGTAGCGGAGCGCAAAGGTCTTGGCGGACCCCAAGCCGATGAAATGAAGCGCATGATCATTCGGCACAGGCGGTCCTTGTCCCGGCAGGAGTCCGAATTCGACTATCAAATGCGCAGACTTTTCTCAGCCAGCAATGAATTACAATTGGCGTTTGACAAGCTTGTTCGCTGAATGAGCGCGCTGTAATGTCTCCGATTCTGGGGCACGTTGCGGTGAGTAGGGGAAATTTGACGGCCGTAGGAGATGTGTCATGGAGCATTATTCATTCAATCAACCGGGATTGTTCTTGTTGGCTGTTTTGGGCCTGTACGCCTTGCCCTTGGGGCCGGTGCATGCGGAACAAGCTGACGAGGAGGAAGAAGTCGTCGAGGAAATCGTCGTAACCGGCTCGCAGATTCGCGGTGCGGATATTAGCGGGGTGCTATCCGTGAGTGTAATTACGTCGGAAGAAATCGAGTTCCTCGGTGTTGAGTCCGGAGATGAACTCTTCGATATGCTGCCGGAACAGGGACAGAACTACTTCAACGAAGCCGAGAATATCAGCGGCGGGGTCAACTCGGCCAGAGGGGACGTGGGCGCATTCAATCTGCGCAATCTCGGAACCGGTAATACCCTTGTGCTGTTGAACGGCCGCCGTATGGTGAACGAAGCTTCCTACCAGACTGAAGAGATTGGCGGCAGTTTTGTGCCCGTCAATACGGTCAACTCCAATACCATCCCGGTCTACGGCATTGACCGGATCGAGATTCTCAAGGATGGTGCTTCGGCGATTTACGGTGCGGATGCGGTCGCTGGGGTAGTGAATCATGTGTTGAAGACGGATATTGAAGGCTACAAGATTCAAGTTCGTGCTGATGCCTATGACAAGGTTGATCGCAACGTCTATTCCTTCAATCTTGAATGGGGCCGTTACTTCAATGACGGTGCCACCAATCTTGCGGTCATGTTCGACTACAACGATCGGGACAAAATACACTCCAGCGAGGATGACCGTTGGGCCAATTCTGATATCAGGAGACTTGTGTCCGAAGATTCCCCTTGGGCGGGAGACCTACGCTTTCGCAATACCAGTGCGAATTCACTCTACGGGCAATTCGACATTCGCCCGAGTGTTGCTCGCTACGGGATCAGAGATCGATTGACTGATCGTTCAGGCGAATTCGAGACCTATCCCATTGGTCACGAGAAGTGTCAATGGCAGCTCAACGACACCACCTGCGGCGGCGTCGATGGGCAGGGCACCTATCGATACAACCTCAACGAGTTTCGCGACCTTTCATCGGAGCGGACTCGGTCAACCCTCTTTGCATACCTTAATCACACCTTTGACAACGGTCTAGAGTCCTTCACCGAGTTCATGCACTGGGATTCGGACTCGGTGATGTTTCGCCACCCTTCGGCATCTTTTTCGGCGGTCAAACTACGAGTGGGTCCCGAAAACTACTACAACCCCTTTGGTCCCTGCGGCTCGCCCAACCGACTGCCCGATGATGTCATCGGCAGCGTGCCCTGTTCCGGAGTAGAACTCGAAATCGATAACTATCGATTTGCCGAAGTGCCGCGAATCATCGAGAACGACTCCAGTGTTTTTCGCGTACTGCAGGGATTGCGCGGTGAATCCAACGGATGGGATTGGGAGACCGCCATCTTATGGTCGGAAGCGGAACGTGAGGATCTCACCCGTAACCGCGTATCTAACCTGCTCATGGCCGAGGCGCTATTTGATTCCACACCCGCCGCCTACAACCCATTCTCGGGCGGCGTGAACAGCAATATCGAGCGGGCGTTGGTGGATGTCTATCGCAACAGCGAAACGGACCTGTTTCTCGCTGACTTCAAGATCACCAATAACGCCTTGTTCTCGTTGCCTGCCGGATCGCTCGCGTTCTTGGCCGGAGCGGAATATCGAGAAGAATCATTTCTCGATGATCGGGACCCCAGGCTTGATGGCACCGTTGTCTTCACCGACTACCAAGGCGATACCTATCCACTCGTCTCGGATGTCGTGAATTCCAGTCCAACACCAGACAACGAAGGGGATAGGAATGTCACCTCTCTGTTTGCGGAGATCCAGGCACCCCTACTTCAGAACATCGATATGCAGGCCGCGCTTCGCTACGAAGATTTTTCTGATGTGGGTGATACCGTGGTTGGCAAGTTCGCCCTAGGTTGGCGCATTGTCAATGCTCTCTCGCTGCGCGGCTCTTGGTCTGAAGCCTTTCGCGCGCCCAATTTGATTACGGTCAATGAAGAGATCGTCGCGCGCCAAAATACTCGCAACGACTACGCTTGTGTCTATGCAGCCACCAGAGGAGGCGATCCGGAACAGGATACCGTGGATTGTAGGAATTCCACGCAACGCATTGCCCAAGGTAGCGACGGCTTGGTGGCGGAAGAGTCCACCAACTTTTCGGTCGGGCTGGTCTTCACACCAACCGACAACTGGACGGTGACCCTCGATTACTGGTCTATTCAGAAAGAAGACACCATAGGTCTCTTGGGCGAGGAGAACCATACGGTACTGGACCTCCTCAAGCGACTTGAACATGGTGCCGGAAACTGCGCGACGCTGGCACCCAATGCGGCGGTGGTCCGTGAAGGCGAGATCGCCGATGACGAGGCTGCCGTATATGCGGCGGCCGGCATCTGTCCCGCCGGGCTCATCAAGTATATTGATGATCGCTACGCAAACCTTGACACGCGCAACGTCCAAGGATACGACCTCGGCGTGTTCGGGAAATTGGAAACCCGCTTCGGCAATTGGTCTTTGCGTTATCAAATGACTATTCTGGATGAATTTGAGCAGGAGCCGGGTGGGGTGGCGGCAGAACTCGTCGCCGCCAAGGCGGCCGGAGTAATACCCGCCGATATTCCCATTGGAGGATTCGCCGACCTCGTCGAAAACGATGGCTACCAGAAGGAAAAACACCACCTCCTCGCGACTTGGAGGAAAGGTGATTTTGGCGCTTCAGTCAGTGGTACGAGGCTCGGAAAGTTCTATCAGGATTCATTGACCTTAAGTGACGGCACTAAATACTGGATACCGGAATTCACGCGATGGAACGCCAACTTCAGCTATTACTTCGACTGGAATGACTGGATGTTTCGCGCACGCCTAGGAATCATGAACGTCACTGACGAACGGGCGCCTTTGGCAGACCGCTACTTCGGCTACTTCGCCGACGCGCACACGGATTATGGACGCTACTACTATCTTTCGTTTCGCGTGATGGGGGATTAAGCGAGAGGAGGGGAACTCCCTAGGGAAACCGGCGAACACCTTGGTTTGGAGCATTGCCCTCAGACCCAATGCTCCGACTCATGCAACCCTGCACCGAGAATTTCCAATTTGGAAGATTGATCGCTTGTACCGCTTAAGCGGCCAGTCAACACCCATGCCATGGAGGAGCCTATTCTGTAGGCTCCTCCATGGCCTCTAGGAAGCACTCGACCGATGCCTTGAGATACTCACTTTCACCCGTCATCTCTACATGTACTTTTTTGACTTTGCGGTAACCGCAGAACCGCACAGCGAATGCAGCGGCTTTGTCCAAAGCATCTTCCGCGGAATCCAGCCCAGCAGGGTCGTTGTTCTGAAGCGCCCAAGTGGATTCGTCCGAGACCACCCGCGGCACGGGGCTTTCAGCATCTATGGAAATACAGCTGCTCGTTGTGGCAGCCAACAGCACACACAGGGATATGCGTGAATAGGTCTGGGGAGATTCGCAAAGCATGGAGATAGCCCCTCAGCGGAACTCTAACTATAACTACAACTCGAACGCTAGCACCTGACTCAAGCTTTTGATTGCCTGACGTTCATCAACCACTTTGATGCTGTGCATGCCGAGTGCTCGGGCGGGTTTGCAGTTGATGCCAAGGTCATCGAGATATACCGCGTTTACTGGCGAAACGCCGAGCCGCTCGCAGGCGATTTGATAGATCCTGGGATCAGGCTTACGTATGCCTTCGATGCTAGACTCCACGACCACTTTGAAGATTGACATCACGTCTTGGACTTTTCGCGCTCGCGCGCTCGAACTCGCCATACCGGGGCCTTTTCCGGTACGGATATTATTTGTAATACAACCTACCTTTAGTCCCAAGTCATCTCGACACTTCTTTAGCACTTCAACCATACGTGGACGCAATTCGCCCGAAAGTAGCGGCAAGACATGCGAGCCAGGAATGGGGTGGCCCGCCGATTCACTTTCTTTTAGGAAGGCCACATCGAATTGCTCGGGCGTGATTTGGTTTGATTCGAGTTGGGCCCACGCATTGCGCTCTGGATTCACCGCGTTGACGCGACGGATAAAGTCTTTGGGGATGCCGTTTTCCTCTTCATAGCGATTAAACTTTTCGAATGGACTGGTGGTTAATACGCCACCAAAATCCCAGAGCACAGCGTGGTACATAAATCGATCAAAAAAGGACAAATTTCCGTGTAAGTCTATCGAGCAGACTCTGAGACGGGTACTATCCTTTCACCTAGATTCCATGAAAAACCTTGCAGCTACCGTCAGCGACAGCGCGCCTCATGCATAATTGGGGTGGCTAAGTTGTATGCGCAATCTAAAAAAAACATGCCCCAAGTTGAAATACTCAACACACACAAGTGCTTTGAGGGGTCGCTGCTTTTCTGTTGGCACGATTCCGGCACATTGGAGTGCCCAATGCGCTTCAGCCTATTTATTCCCGAGGAACAAAATCACGGCGGCGTTCCAATACTCTGGTGGCTGTCGGGTTTAACCTGCACGGAGGAGAATTTCACCCTCAAAGCTGGGGCCTACGCGCAAGCAGCGCGGCTTGGTCTCGCCATCATCGCGCCAGACACCAGCCCGAGAGGACAGCAGGTGGCCGACGACGAAGCCTATGACCTAGGGCAGGGTGCCGGTTTCTATCTCGATGCCACACAGTCGCCGTGGACACCACACTTCTCCATGTACTCCTACATCACTGAGGAACTGCAAGCGCTCGTCACAAACGAGTTCTCGGTAGACGCGACCCGTCAAGGAATCTCTGGGCATTCCATGGGTGGGCACGGCGCTTTGGTGCTCGGACTGCGAAACCCAAGCCTCTACCAGAGCATTTCGGCCTTCGCGCCCATAGTCGCGCCCTGCGAATGTCCTTGGGGTCAGAAAGCCTTCTCGGCCTATCTTGGAGAGGATCAAACCGCTTGGGCAGCCTATGATGCATGTCAAATATTGAGCAATTCGGCGAGTCGAGAGGCTTTCCCAGCAATCTTGGTGGATCAGGGCGGAGCCGATCAGTTCCTTGAGGAGCAACTCAAGCCGGAGCTGCTTGAGGATGCTGCCAAGCAGGCTGGGCAGGAAATCCTCATCCGACATCAACCTGGCTACGACCACAGCTATTTCTTCGTGTCCTCCTTCATCGCAGACCATCTGAAGCATCACGCGGCAGTTCTTAATGACGGTTAGAACGCGAATCGCACCTTCGCCCACGGGATCTCCGCATCTCGGCACGGCCTACGTTGGTCTGATGAACCGCGTGTTTGCGGATGCTGGTGGCGGCAGCTTTGTGCTGCGCATAGAAGATACCGATCAGGCAAGAAGCTCACGTGAATCTGAACAGGCCATCATCAATGCGCTGCGCTGGCTGAGGCTTGAATGGGACGAAGGTCCGGACATCGGCGGCCCCCATGGTCCGTACAGACAAAGCGAGCGCCTGCATATCTATCAGCAGCACGCCGAACAACTCTTGGAAATGGGGGCAGCCTTTCGCTGTTTTTGTACTCCAGAGCGGCTTGCAGAGGTTCGAGGCCAACAAATGGCCAACAAGGAGACCCCTCGCTATGACGGTGCGTGTCTAGCGCTTTCCACTCAAGAAATCCAAGCGCGTCTGGAAGCGGACGAGCCTAGCGTGATTCGTCTCAAGGTGCCGACACAAGGCCTGTCCAGCTTCGAGGATCATTTGCGCGGCGAGATTCAGATTCCTTGGACACAGGTGGACATGCAGGTGTTGGTCAAGTCCGACGGCTACCCCACGTATCACATGGCAGCTTGCGTGGATGATCAACTCATGCAGATCTCTCACCTGATTCGCGGTGAGGAATGGATCAGCTCGGTGCCCAAGCAGCAATTGCTGGCGCAAGCCTTTGGCTGGGAGATGCCTGTTTACGTGCATTTGCCGCTCATTCGCAACCCCGATGGAAGCAAACTCTCCAAGCGCCGTAATCCGACCAGCATTGACTACTATCGACGCATCGGCATTCTCCCGGAAGCGCTCTTGAACTACCTCGGCACCTTAGGATGGTCCATGCCTGATGAATCCGAAATTTTTTCTTTCAATCAGATGCGCGACTCTTTCGATTTGTCACGGCTGAAAACCGGTGCGCCCATCTTCGATCAGGTCAAGTTGAAGTCCTTTAACGAGCAGTATTTGCGCGACCTCGACAATCAGTCCTTTCTAGCGCGCTATGTGGACTGGGCAAATGAGCCGGGCATCGCCGAGTCAATTGTTGAACTGGTGCGCGAGCGAACCGAGGCCTTTGGCGACATCGCCCCGCAAATCGACTATTTGATCGGTGACCGAGCCGCTCTGGATGCCGACAAATTCACCCACAAGACGCTTGCGGCCGAGCAACAAGTGGAAATTCTTGCGATGGTGGGCTGGGCGCTTGAAGGGCTCAACACTTGGCAGAGGGATGCCATCTATGCCGCCTGCGAGCAGATTTCCGATGCCCGGCAAGTGAAGTTTCGGGACTTCCTCTTTCCGCTGTTCTTGGCAATTTCCGGTCGCAAAGTGAGCCTGCCTTTGTTCGACTCCATGGCGATTCTGGGCAAGGACTTGTGCCTTGTGCGCATCCGCGAGGCCGTGGAATGCCTCGGAGGCCTGTCAAAGAGGCGCGAAAAGTCCGTGCGAAAGGCGTTCGAGGGTCTAGCTGCCGGGAACGTCAATTAGATAGGGGCCCGGTTCGTGATAGCTCCGTTCAAGCGCCGCGTTCATTTCGTCGAGCGTTTCGACGCGAGCGCCTGGAACGCCCATGCTCTTCGCCATGGTGACAAAGTCCAGATCCGGGTTTGAGAGGTCGAGCATGCTCATGGCCTTCGGCCCCGGGTTGAGGGTGCCTGTGCGCATGAATTCGATCTGTAGAATCGAATACTTGCGGTTGGAAAATATGATCGAGGTCACATCAAGCTGCTCGCGCGCCTGGGTCCACAAGCCTTGAATCGTATACATGGCGCTGCCATCACCATTCAAGGACACGACCTTGCGATCGGGGCAGGCAATCGCTGCGCCTACCGACACGGGAATTCCTTGTCCAATGGCACCACCCATGAGGTCAAGCCAGTCATGGGGTGCCGTGTTTTCGGTCGCCCAAGGGACAGATGCGGCGGCTGTCGCGCCCTCGTTGACGACGATGGCCTGTTCAGGCAGGGTCGCGCCAATCGCTTGCGCCACACCCTCAAAGGTGAGGGCACCGGTGGGTGGCTCCGGTGGCGTGGGCACTTGATCAATTCGCGAAATCTGCTCTGGAACTCTGAGACGATCACAAAGAGCTTCCAGTGCCGCTTCAATGTGCTCGTGAGGTTCGGCAAAGAGATGGCATTGCGTGCCATCAGGAACGAGCCGACTGGGCCTTTCCGGGTAGGCGAAGAAGCTCACCGGCTCCTTGGCGCCCACTCTGATGATGTGGCGGAATTGTTCAAATTCCTGCATGGCCACCTCGCTAAAGTAGGGCACTCTTCTGAGGGTTGGCCGGTTCCGCCCGCGTTCGACGCGCGTAAGAAAGGTGTCGCCCAAGAGATCCGCGCCCGTATGCAGCGCGATTCGTTCCAGATATTCGAGGGACGCTCCCGTGGTCGCCGGATAGCTGAGCAGCAATGCGACCTTTCCATCAGCGTCTTCAATGAGTCTCGCAATGGCTTCAATCCGCTCTTGTTCAACTTGCGGAGGCGACTCGGGGGGTAAGGGTTTCGCTGGCCCTGTGGCTGGATTCCACGCACAGTCGGCCGGCAGTACCAAGGTCACGACCTGACCAGGGGGCTGAAGCGAGGCCTGAACCGCACTCGCCGCATCCGAGGCGACCTCTTCGGCGCTTCGCGAATGACGCACCCATCCGGAGACTGCCGAGGCCAAACTCTGGATATCAGAATGCAGTGGGGCATCAAGCGCCCGATGGTAGGTGGCGTGTTCGCCAACCACGTTGATGAGGGGTACTCTGGCGCGCCGTGCGTTGTGCAGATTGGCAATGCCATTGCCAAGCCCTGGCCCAAGATGCAAAAGCGTGCAGGCTGGATGGCCGGTCATGCGAGCGTATCCGTCTGCGGCTCCGGTCACTACACCCTCAAACAAGCCGAGGACACAGCGCATCTCCGATTGCCGATCCAACGCAGCGACGAAGTGCATCTCGGAGGTTCCGGGATTGGCAAAGCAGGTGGTGACTCCAGAGGCCACAAAGGTCCGTAACAGGCTCTCGGCACCGTTCATGTCAGCGCACTCCTGTGAGTATTGCTTGAAAAGCCAATTGCACGTTCTCCAGAAAACGCGCTAGTGTGCCACATGGCGGGCGCTCCTGAATGATGCGAACACAGGTTCGCGGTTGATGTAGAAAGCCACCACCTTGTTGGCACACCTATATACTTCGCCGATTATTCGCGAGCTTTAAGCATGGGTCGAGCGTTTGACATGGTTGTGATCGGTGCCGGATCAGGTGGCGTGCGGGCGGCCCGCGTTGCGGCGAACCTTGGCGCGAGAGTAGCCATCGTCGAGCGAGGTCCCTTGGGCGGCACCTGCGTCAATCTGGGATGTATCCCGAAGAAGCTGTTCGTCTACGGTGCACACCTCAGACATGACTTTGAAGATGCTGCCGGTTACGGATGGAATCTTTCTCGCGCGGGGTTCGAATGGTCAAGACTTCGCGACAATACAGCCAATGAAATCAAACGGTTAAATGGCATATATAAGAATCTGCTTCAGAATTCGGGAGTTGAGATCTTCTATGGCTCTGCGCGTCTTTTGAACGCTCACAAACTGCAAGTCGCAGACAAGAGCCTTGAGAGCGAACGCGTCCTCATCGCAACCGGCAGTCGCGCCTATGTGCCCGACTGGCCCGGCAGTGTGCATGCGATTACCTCCGATGATGCCTTTTCGCTTGATCGCCTTCCCAAGCGCGCCCTCGTCGTGGGTGGTGGGTACATCGCTGCAGAGTTTGCCGGCATCTTTCAAGCCTTGGGCGTGGAAACCGAGCTTCTCTATCGCGGCCCCATGTTCCTGCGAGGATTTGACGACGGCATTCGGCGCTTTGTCGCCGATCATTTTGAAAGCAAGGACATCAAGCTCCTTTTCAACGACACCCCGAGTCGCATAGAACGCAAGGAAGACCTGCTTCAGGTACACACAGAGACCGGGCAGACAATTGAGACCGATCTCGTCCTCGTCGCCACGGGGAGGACTCCGAACACCCGGAATCTTGGTCTCGACAAGGCCGGGGTTCAATTGGGCGAGCGAGGCGAGGTGCTGGTCGGTCCCGACTACCAGACGAACATCTCGAACATCTATGCGATTGGCGATGTCATTGACCGCGTTCAACTCACGCCCGTGGCGATTGTGGAAGGCGCTTGGCTTGCAAATCATCTGTTTGGATCGAGTAACCCCGTGGCTGCCCCAGATTACAATCTCATCGCAACGGCGGTGTTCTGTCAGCCTCCCATTGGGACCATAGGCCTCACCGAGGTTGAAGGACGCGCGGCATTTGGAAGCGACCTCGAGGTATACGAATCAGATTTCCGCCCACTGAAATTCGCGTTGACTTCGAATGCCGAGCGCACCTACATGAAACTACTGGTGTCCAAATCCGATGATCGGGTCGTGGGCGTGCACATGGCTGGTGCCGATGCCGGTGAAATCATTCAAGGCTTTTCGGTCGCGCTGACGGCAGGCGCCACCAAGGCGCAATTTGATGCCACAATGGCCATTCATCCGACGTCCGCCGAAGAGTTGGTTACCATGAGCACGCCTGTCAGCAAAGCAGAGCAGGGCGCATGAATCAGAACGAACTGTTTCACGTCGTGGAATCAGTTCTTTTCTGAGAGCGGATTGAGAACGAGAGAGGACGGAATTCGTGGATTTAGCGGCTATTTTGGGAGCAATCGAGCGCGTGCTTCGCGTCATCGAGTCCTACACGGTTGAAGCATTTTGGTTTCCGCTCATTTTGCTTGGGGTGGGTGCCTTCTTCACCTTCTACCTGAAGTTTCCACAGATCAAATTCTTCGGCCATGCCTGCAAGGTGGTGACGGGCCGCTATACCCCCAAGGATTCGCTTGGCGACACCAGTCACTTCCAAGCTTTGTCTACGGCGCTCGCCGGTACGGTCGGTACCGGCAACCTCGGCGGCGTGGCCTTCGCCATCTTCCTAGGTGGCCCGGCCGCCATCTTTTGGATGTGGATGACTGCGTTTCTGGGCATGACCACCAAATTCGTGGAGGTCACCATCTCCCACAAGTACCGAACGGTTGACCACGAAGGCCACATCGCCGGAGGCCCCATGTTCGTGATGGACCGAGCACTCAACATGAAATGGTTGGCAGTCGCCTTCGCGGTGGCGACCCTTATAAGCGCGGTGGTCGGCGGCGGCAACATGCCGCAAAGCAACAATATCGCGCATGGCATGCTGGACACCTTCGGTATTCCCTTGGCGGTCACTGCGGGCGTGCTCGCCATTCTGCTGGGCTTGGTGATTATTGGAGGTATCAAGCGTATCGCGCACGTCACCGAAGCCTTGGTGCCGGCAATGGGGGTGCTGTACTTCTTCGCTGCGGTGGCGGTCACCATTTCCAATTTTGAAAACATCGTGCCATCCTTCTTGGCAATATTCGGCGATGCCTTCACGGGTTCGGCGGCGGCTGGCGGCTTTCTCGGCGCGTCGTTCGCTTACGCCTTCAATCGAGGAGTCGACCGGGGCCTCTTTTCCAATGAGGCCGGGCAGGGTTCGGCCCCAATCGCCCACTCGGCGAGCCGTGGCGAAAGCCCGGTTGCCGAAGGCATGGTGTCGATTCTCGAACCCTTCATCGACACCCTGGTAATATGCACCTTGACGGCAATGGTCATACTATCCTCCGGGGTTTGGACGCAGAAGTTCGAGAACGAGTTCGAACATAGCAACCTGAGTTGGGTCGAAGGAGAGTGGAGCGAGCACAACCCTGAACATCAAGAAGCGCTTTTTGGCTACATCTTTGGGCCCGACGATGATTCCCCAAGTGTGCGGCGCTTGAATGCCGAACTTCAGGTCATCAATGGTGTGATTCAGGATGACGGATTCACCGCCATCCACAATCGCTCCATCGCCGAAGACTTGCGCGTCTACGTGGACGATGAGCCATTTACAGGCATCCTGCCGATCAACAACGGCCGAAGCGAGATATTTCCCTTCTCCTTCCGGGGGAAATCCCTCGTACATTCGATTCGGCTCACTCTTGAAGCCTTCAAACAGAGTTTTATCGGCGACTACGCACCCTACGTTGTCACTGTAGGGTTGCTAATGTTCGCCTTTTCAACGGCGATAGTTTGGGCCTACTACGGGGATAGGGCGCTGCTCTACCTGGGAGGTGAGAAATACCTGCTCCCCTACAGGCTGGTGTATGTAGCCTTCTTTTTCCTCGGCGCTTTTGCGGATACCGGCTTGATATGGCTGGTTTCGGCCGTGTGTTTACCGATCATGGCGCTGCCCAATCTTGTCTCCATATTTCTGCTTCGAAGAGAAATGCCCTCTGAGATTGATCGCTACTGGAAAGCCTTTGACGCACGTTTGCAGGTGAAGAAGGATGAATAGTGGTGTAGATTGGCTATCCTGCCCGGCTTGGGAAGCGCCGAACAATTTTCGGCCGGTTATGTGGCCCCAACTGAACTAGATTTGATAACCGCACACAGAGGAGAGGTACGCCAACCATGTCAATAGAAGTCAGTTTTGAGCTTGAAGAGCCAGATCTGGAGTATTTTCGCGAACACATTCGCAGCGCCCGCGCCGAGGCGGCTGGACTGAGTGAATCTGAAATCGTGGAAAAGGCCGATTTGCTCCTGTCGCAGATCTCGGCAACTGAGGTCCCCGAGTTCGTCGGAGAACGGTTTCAGCGATTGCGGGTGCTTATTGGGATGTTGATGGACGCTGAATGGGCGCTCGAGGGTGGCGAACGGACGAATGTCGTGAATGCGCTGGCGTATTTTGCCAATCCACACGATCTCATCCCCGATGGCGTACCCGTGCTAGGTTTCCTTGATGATGCCATCATGGTTGAGTTGGTGGCGCAGGAACTCAAGCATGAAATCGAAGCCTACAGTGATTTTTGCGCCTTTCGGGCAAGCGAGGCAGCTCGCAACCGCGAAGGTTCATTAGAGACCTACCTTGCGGCACGACGCCGGTCATTGCATACGCGCATGCGCCGTCGCCGCAGCGCATCGCGCACGCCGGGCTACAGAACTTCGAGAACCCGTTTGCGCTTGTTTTAGCGCCGATGTTTTAGCTTGCCGCAGCAGCCAACTCGCAGGGTTTGCAGTAGACGCGCGCCTCTCCCCATGCCTTGCCGGATTGCTGGCGCAGCTGTCCCGTGCCCAAAATACCGGCAACCCAACCCAGCAGCTTGGAGAGTATCGGACGATCTTTGGCCACCATCGCGCTGATGGTGGTTAAACTGAGATTCAAGTCCTGTTTCTGCTGGTGGTAGGTGACCCGATACTCTTCAAGCTCGGCAAGATTGGCCGCCGAAGCCACCGCATGATTGAGCCCGCCAAGTTGGTCGACGAGGCCTATGTCTTTCGCGTCGGCACCAACCCACACGCGGCCTTGAGCAATCTCATGAACTTCGTCTCGAGTCTTGCCCCGGCCCGTGGCCACGAGTTGAAGAAAGTCGCTGTAAAGGCCTTCGATGAAGAGGCGCATAAGGCGACGATTGAGATCGCTAATGCCCTTGCCGCCGACCAGATCCTCCGCGACTTGCGTGGTGGTGACGCGATCACTGTGAATCCCCATCGCCGCGTAGGAGGCATCTAGCGATAGCGCGGTACCAACCGCGCCGATGGAACCCGTAATGGTCTCTGGATGCGCCCATATCTCGTCGGCGGTGCCGCTGATCCAGTAACCGCCTGAAGCGGCTACGCCGGCCATCGAGACCACAACCGGCTTGCCGCTTTCCTGCACTGCTTCAAGCTGTGTCCTGATTGCTTCACTCGCGGACGGGCTGCCACCAGGCGAATCCACCCGGAGCACGATGGCCGCCACATCCTCTTGATTGCCGAGCCCTCGAATCACCTCCGCTAGGCTGTCGCCACCTATGGAGCCGAACTGTGCCTTGCCATCGTAAATGGGACCCATTCCGTAGACCACCGCTACCTCTTGTTGTTGTCCGAGGTCGAAATCCGGAGGTAGCGTCCGCGAGTAAGATCTGTGATTGATTCGACCCTCACCCGCGGCAATACCCGTGGCCTCCTCGATTCGCTGTTCAATGGACATGCGCCAACCAGCACCTTCAGCGAAGTTATAATCGAGCGCCAATTGGGACAGGTCACCTCCACTGCTGGCCAAGAGGTCGGGAAGGTTGTCAATATAGTCCTGCAGTCTCTCAGGAGATATCTCTCGATTCGCCAACACCCGCTCCTGGTCCTTGGCCCAGCGCTCTTCAAGCAGTCTTGACAACTGTTCACGCTCGGCTTCCGACATGTCGTTGCGCACCAGGCTGTCTCCCGCCGACTTGTAGGGTCCGCTGCCATGCACAAAGCGCTCGACTTTCAGCTTGTCCAAACCTTCCGCAAAATACACTCCTTCGGCAATCGGCCCAATCATGTCGAGGCCGTCAAAGTAGTTGAGATAAATCTCATCGCTGTAGCTCAACAATGCGTAGCGAAACTGACTCATAAACAGGGTGCTGCCGAACACCGGTTTTCCGGCTTCGCTGATATTATCCAATGCCGCACCTATCTCGTCTATGTGCACATAGGACATCTGCGTGAGGTTTGAGAGGTCGAGATGCACGGCCTTGACGCGATCATCATCCTTCGCCGCTTCAAGCGTGCGGATGAGGTCGCGAATTCGGGTCGGCGTGTTTATGTCAAGCGTGTCGATCAGCGCTTGCTCGAAGTCATCAAACCTAGGGTACTCTTCTACCACTGCGGTGGGATTCACGACAAGCACCGCAGAATCGGGCACTCTTGGAGGGCCTTCGCTCCCTGAGATGGCGGCGACCACGCTCACGAACAACACGAGGATGATGAGATATACGATGGTTCGCAATACATTGAAAAGAAACCGAAATACAGTGCCTATGATTGAGAGAATACTTAAGCCTTTTTCTTGCTCGGCCATGGCGTAAAATTTCCCCAAAGTCTTAGATAAGATGCGCACTATATAGCTTTCGATCAAGTCTTGGACAGCGAGGTATTCATGGCGAGTGTACTGTGGGGTTGGGAAGAGTTGTGCGGTGCATTGAACGTTCAAAGCCAGGGAACAGGTTCAGATGTGCATGCCGTTAGCATCGATTCACGAACCCTGCGTCCCGGCAGCCTGTTCGTAGCTTTGGACGGCTCTTCAGGCCCGTTGCTGACGGCGGGCAAGGGTACCGGTAATGACGGCCACGATTTCGTGCCGCAGGCGGCAGATAAGGGAGCGGTCGCCGCTATGGTGCACAAGGACATTGATGCCGGCATTCCCCTATTGCGAGTGAAGGAAACCCGAGAAGGCTTGTGGTGTTTGGGAAGATCCGCAAGGGAACGATTCGAGGGTGTGGTGTTTGCCGTGACGGGAAGCGCTGGCAAAACAACAGCGAAATCTATGCTCGCGCAGGTTACCCGTGGTTTCGCAACGAGCGGCAGTTTGAACAATGTTTGGGGACTTCCGCTGTCTCTGGCTCTCACACACCGGGACGCGCTGAGCGCCGTTCTGGAAATTGGTATGAATGCGCCGGGCGAAATCGCACCCTTGTCACGACTGGCCCGGCCGCAGGTGGCGCTGGTTTTGAACGCATTGCCGGTTCACTTGCAGGGGCTAGGAAGCGTCGATGCAGTACGCCTTGAAAAATTGAGTATTTGTGAAGGCCTTGAAGAAGGCGGCACGCTCGTTGTTCCAGAGGATTTGGATACCGGCTCAGTAGACCGTAGAGTGACTCTGTTTCGATTTGGCAGGTCAACGGAATCAGATGTGATCCTGAAGCCATTGGATGGAAATTGGCAATCGGTTGAGCTTCGCTGCGCCGGCGAAACATGCAAAGTTCCCGTTCCAGGAGGAGGGGAGCATAGGGCACAGACCGTCGCTGCTGTCGGAGCTTGCGCAGTTGCCGGCGGATTTCCCCTGAGTTGCATGAAGCGATTGAAGAATGTTGGGCTTCCGGCTGGGCGTGGACGAGAAATGCGGGTCGCGGGAATCAGCATCATTGATGATAGCTATAACGCGAATCCCGTCAGCACGGCGTACGCAATTGAACAACTCGCCGCCCGCCAGGGCCGGCGCCTTGCCCTGCTTGGCGACATGCTTGAACTCGGAGACGGCGAAGTACAGGCCCATATCGAACTTGCCAAGGTGGCGGCACCGCTTGATGGGGTGTGGTGCGTGGGCAAACTGGCGCAACACACCTTTGAGCAACTGCCACCCGGCGTCGGGCGCAAAACCTATGCAGAGGTCGATGAGGCGCTACTTGATGACCTTTGCGCCGAACTGGAAGAAGGCGACACACTGCTTGTAAAGGGTTCGAACCGCATCTTTTGGAGCAGGGGGTTTGTCAAGGCTCTGGTGGAGCGCCTGGGTTAGCATTGCCATCGTGCAAGAAACGGGAAACGAAGAAGAGGGGGCGTCCTTTATCGTCCCTACACCTTACTCCCAAGATGTGTGCTTTCTTGCCAGCTCGGCTGCCAGCCCAATGTAGGTAGATGGGTTGAGCTGCGCGAGCTGCGCCGTAGATTCTTCAGGCAAGCCCAATGATTCGACCAAACGACGCCATGACGCTTGAGTGAGTCGTTCACCGCGGGTGAGCGATTTCAGTCGTTCATAGCCATCCGCGACGCCTTCTCGTCGCATCAGCGTTTGCGCCGCTTCAGCGAGCACCTCCCAAGCACCTTCGAGATCGTCGGCAATAACCTCTTGATTAGCATTAATTTTCTCTAGGCCTCTTTGCGCCGACTTTAAGGCCAGCCAAGTATGGCCTATGCCCACGCCCAGATTGCGCATGCTCGTTGAATCGGACAAGTCCCGCTGCCATCTGCTGACTGGCAGCTTTTCGGCCAAATGCGCAAGAATGGCGTTAGCGATGCCAAGATTACCCTCGGAATTCTCGAAATCTATGGGATTGATCTTGTGCGGCATGGTTGAGGAGCCAGTCTCCGTATCCACCCGGCGTTGTTTCAGATAGCCCAATGAGATATACCCCCAAATGTCGCGGTTCATGTCTTGCAGCACGGAGTTACATCTCTGAATCGCGTGGCAGAGACGGGCAATACCGTCATGTGGCTCTATCTGCGTCGTAAGTTGCTGAGGGGCAAGCCCAAGGCTTCGCACCAATTCAAAGCTCAAGTGTTCCCAATCCACATTGGGGAAGGCTAGGTGATGGGCATTGAAATTGCCGACAGCACCGTTGATTTTACCGGGCATTGACAGCGCTTGAATGTCGTCAAGTGCAACCTTGAATCGATGCGCGAATACCGCAAACTCCTTACCGAGTGTGGTGGGAGAGGCGGATTGTCCATGCGTGCGGGACAGCATGGGTAGGTCCGCATGAGCATTCGCGAATTCGACAAGACTCTTGACCAGGTCTTTCATGCTGGGAAGAAGTTGTTCGTCGATGCATGAACGCAACAGAAGCCCGTAGGAGAGGTTGTTGATGTCCTCCGAGGTCGCGGCGAAGTGAATAAACTCTCTCGCCCCGTGCAACGAAGCAAGTTCAATTCGATCGGTAAAGCAGTCACGTAAGAAATATTCGCAAGCCTTCACATCGTGATTGGTAACGGCTTCGAGCGCTTTGATCCGTTGTGCATCGGTGAGATCGAATTCGCTCCAGATTCGGTTGAGTGCTGTGACCTGTGCGTCACTTAGCTCGCCTACCGAGGCGATGAGTCCGTTTTCCGCAAGTGCGATGAACCAAGCGACCTCAACGCGAAGACGAGCGCGGATGAGTGCGAACTCGCTGAAATAGTCGGAAAGCGGCGTGCTCTGCTTGGCATATCGACCATCGAGCGGCGAAATTGCCATTAAGGATTGCGTTTCATCCATTTTGTTGTTGCTCACGAACGTCCACTACGCTGAATTAACCCACCGCCCAAGCAACGTTCTCCGTCGTACAGGGCGGCGTACTGGCCTGGGGTGATGGCCCGCTGAGGATCATCGAAGGCGACCCGCCACATATCGTCTTGCGGGCAAAGGGGTTCGACGAGACATGCCTGATCGGCTTGACGGTAGCGGATCTTCGCGTGACAGCGGAAAGATGCCTCGGGTGGGTCACAGAGCCAGTTCATGTCGCTGGCGATGAGCGCTGATTCGAATAAGTCTACTTCATCTTGGCTCACCAGCAGTTTGTTTTCGGTCATGTCCTTAGCGACCACGTACCAAGGCATTTCGGGCTCGCCACGCACCCCGCCCACGCCGAGTCCACGCCGTTGTCCAATGGTGTAGAAGGACAGGCCGATGTGTTCACCAAGCACAATTCCATCGCGGGTTTCAATGGGCCCTGGGCTTGCGGGCAAATAAGTGCGCAGAAAGTCGCGAAAAGGACGTTCACCGATAAAGCACAGACCGGTACTATCGCGTTTCTTGGCCACCCCGAGGCCTCGCTCCACGGCCATGCGACGCACGTCCGCTTTTTCAATTTCGCCAAGCGGAAACACGGCATCACGGAACTTGTCCCGAGGCACCATCTGTAAAAAATAACTCTGGTCCTTAGATTTGTCGCGCGCTTTGAAAAGCTGAGGCATTCCTTTTGCTTCCGAGAGGCGGGCGTAATGGCCGGTGGCAATGGAGTCCGCACCGAGTTCTTTGGCACAGGTGCTGAAATGGCCGAACTTGATTTCTCGGTTGCAGAGCACATCTGGATTGGGAGTGATGCCTTCCCCAAGCCCGGCAAGAAACGCTTCAAAGACCTGATCCCAATAGGCCTCGGAGAAACTTACCGCTCGCAGCGGTATGTCAAGCTTACGACACACCTCGAGTGCATCCTGGTAATCCTGCGCAGCCGTACAATAGCCCGTGCCATCGTCCTCGTCCCAATTCTTCATAAAGAGCCCCTCCACTTCCAAGCCTTGCTCGCGAAGCAGAAGGGCAGTGACCGAGGAGTCGACGCCTCCGGACATGCCTACTACGATCTTGGGTGTGGCGCCCATGCTGATCTGAACTTCCAACAACCTATCGTGTCCGCTTGGAATAAGGACTGACCTCGATCACCATAGGCGCTTGACACCATAGCGACCAAGTTCCTTGTCCACTGACACCAGAGTCAGGTTTCGTGCGAGCGCCTGAGCGATCAGCATCCGATCAAATGGGTCGCGGTGAGGGCCAGGTAGGCTACCGGCACGTTCGGCGTCGGCAAGGCTTATCGCCAACTCCACAAAGCCCTGGTTGACAACCTGGTCGGCGATGTTGGTTGCGGCAAGCTCACCACCTGGTAGTTTGCCAAGGCGATATTTTGTCGCGAGTTCCCAAGCGGACACCGCACTGACATTGACTTCGTTTGCCTCGTTGGCAATCACTTCATACGCCTTTATGGACAGGCGCCCACTATCTGCGAGCCACCAAAGGAATGCATGAGTATCCAATAGTACGCGCAAGCTATCTGCCTTCCCATGCGGCTAGTTCCTGTTCGGGAAGAGGGTCGAGGAAGCTCTCGGAAATGGTGACCTGCGACTTAATCACATCCGCCTGCCGTTTTTTCAACGGCTTGCATGCAACGAGTCGCGCAACAGGTTGCCCGCGACGAGCAATCGTCACTTCCTCACCGGATTCTACTCGCACGAGCAATCTTGAAAGCTGGGTTTTCGCCTGGTGGACATTGACGGTCATCATGAATCTGCACCTAGGTTATTCTAATTCTAGCTAACATAATAGCTACAATAGGGGAGAGGTCAAGTTGGATATGCTACTTCGTCCATTTGCCGAACAGCAGGCTAGCAGCCTGTCGGACTTAGGCAACGGGCTTTGAATTGAACAAGGCGTTTTCGAGTCATTGGAGCAGCCTCCGGCTTCGTGCTTCAGTTTTTGGAGTTGGGGTCGTCGGCGCCATCATTCGATACCGCGGCGACTCGGGTGCCCTTGAGAGCCTTCCGAGGTGGCGGTTTCTTCGGGACAGCCACCCCTTGCAACCCAGTCACGCCATTTTCATGTTGTGCAATCGCCTGCAGTTGTAAGCGAGCGTCACCAGCGACCATTCGCCCTCCACTTTCCCGAGACCGCGCAGCAGGAACCTCCGGAACCCCATCGCCTCCTTCACGATTCCGAACACCGGCTCCACCGTCTGTTTCCGCAGCCGGTAGTACGCCCTGCTTTCCTCCGTCGCCATCTTGTCGCGCATGCGGCGCGGCCACTCCGTCTTCGGCTCCGAGACCGGCTTCTCCGGCACCGCCGGCCGGAAGTCGTGCTTCCGCCTGCGGTCTCCCGCGCCAACCGCCACCAGCACCTCCAGCTTGCGATTCTCCCTCCCCTTCCCGCGAAGCTCGCGACGCTCCAGCTTCTCCACCTCGTCCCCGTTCGCGTACCCGTTGTCGGCAAGCACGCGCTCCGGCCCGCCCACCGCCTCCGGCACCGCGTCCACATCCGCCACCAGCTCGTTGCGGTCGCTCGCGCACCTGCCCACCCGGCTGCCCAGCACCAGCTGGCTCCCCTCCGCGTCCACCACCGCCTGCGCGTTGTGGCACTGCCGGTATTCGCTCCGCCTGTTCTTCCGCACCGGCCCGCTGTCCGAGTCCGTGAGGTTGATCTGCTCGTCCGGGCGCGGCTTCTCCGACGGCGGCTTGATCTCCCTCCTCCTGCGCCGCCCGCCGCGCTTCTCCCGCTCCGCCACCTTCCGCCCGTACTCCGCGCGCTCGGATTCGGCGCGCGCCTTCGCCCGACGCTCCAACTCCGCACACGCCCTGTCCAGCTTCGCCTTCAGCGCCCCGCGCCGCTTCAGTTCCCCCGGCAGCGCCTGCGGATCCGGCGCGTCCTCCTCGTCCGCGCGCTCCGCCTCGCCCATCAATTCCCCGACCTCCATCCGCAGCTGCTCCCGCAACTCCCGCGCCCGGTCGTAGCGGATGCTCCCGCGCCGGCTCGCGTTCGCTGTCAATGCCGAAGTAAAAGTCTCCAATAGTGGCGAAGTAAAAGTCCCCAGTTTGGGGGCTGGTCGTGGACTGGCGCATTAGCTGACCCCCGGGCTTTTGGGAGGCCTGCCGCGGCGCCTTGGTGGCGGTGGCGGGGTGATGGGGGCGTTGGCGCGGACATGCTCGGGGATCAGGTCGGCATGCTCGCGCAGGCGGTAGCCGGCGCCCCCGATGCGGACGACGGTGGCGTGGTGCGGGAGCCTGTCGAGCAGCGCGGTGGCCATGACCGGGTCGCCGAACATGTCCCCCCACTCGGCGAATCCCTTGTTCGAGGTGAGGATCATGGCGCCCTTCCCGTAGCGGGCGTTGACGAGCTGGAAGAAGAGGTTGGCGGCCTGGGGGTCGATGGAGACGTAGCCGATCTCGTCGGCGACGGGCAGGGCGGTGCGGCGGTAGTGTCGGAACTTCTCGTCGAGGCGGTCGGCGCGGCGCGCCGCGGCGAGGGAGTCGACGAGCTCGGCGAGGGTGGTTCGGTAGACGCTGCGGCCGGACTTGACGGCGGCGACGGCGAGCGCGCGGGCGAGGTGGCTCTTGCCGGTGCCGGGGGGCCCGAGGAAGTGGACCGTCTCGGCCCGGTCGATGAAGTCGAGCTGGGCGAGGGCTATGACGCGGTGCCTGTCGAGCGACGGCTGGAAGGCGAAGTCGAAGCTCTCGGGAGTCTTCGGCGGGTTGAGCCTGGCGACGCGCAGCGCGATGCCGACGCGGCGGGTCTCGCGGAAGGCGAGCTCGCCGGAGAGGAGTTCGTGGATGGTGCCGAGGGTGTCGGTCTCCCCGCGCTCGATGCGCCGGATGATCGGCGCGAGCGATTCGAGGGCGTGCGGCATGCGCAGGCCGACGAGGCTGGCCTGGATCTGTTCGAGAACGGCGCTCATGGCGTCGCCCGCCCCGCGCCGGCGACGCCTGTGCGCGGGGTCGAGGGCGCGCCGGTTCCCGCCCTCCAGCAGCGGGTGGACCGCGACCAGCGCGCCGTCCTCGAGGATCCTCACCCGCGCGGCGTGCTCTTGGACCTCGACGACGCGGCTCCGCGTGCCGTCCGGAACGCTGTAGAGGCCGCCCCCGAAGGAGACCATGCCGTCGCGCGTGACGCGGCGCTCGACGGACAGCGGCGTGGTGTGCGGAACGCGCGGCAGCGGGCGCAGGCTCGGCAGCTCGTCGGCGAACGCCTCGTCCACGGCGCGCCCGGTGGTGCCGTGGACGCGCAGGTTGGCCCCCGTGTCCAGCCAGTCGGCGAACTGGGCGTTCAAGTCGTCGAGGTCGCGGAAGCTCCGGCCAAGGTGGAAGTCCTGGCGGATGTGGCTGAACGGCCGCGCGACCTTGCCCTTGGTCTCCGGACGGTACGGCCGGCAGGCGCGCGGCACCGCGCCGTGGTGGCGCGGCAGGTCGACAGGCGCCGCGTTGAACACCGGCGCCCCGTCGGCGCCCGTGCCGGTCACGGCGGTCTTCATGCGGTCGCAGGGCACCTCGGCCGTGGCCCCGCCGAAGGCCTCGAAGGCGGTCAGGTGGCAGCGCAGCACCGTTGGAAGGTCCTGGCGCCGACAGAAGCGGCCCCAGGGCCGGCGGCTGCGGCCGAGCACCATCGAGAACAGCCACACCGCGCGCGGCTTCCCGGGATCGCCGGAGAACTCGGTCCCGGAGTGCGCGAAGTCCGCCTGCGACTGGCGCCCCGGCGGCGTCTCGAAGCGTAGCTGGAACCGCTGCTCCCCCCTCGGCCGGACGGAGCGCAGGTGGTCCGTCACCGCCGTGTAGCCGCAGGCGTAGCCGAGCTCGGCGATCTCGCGGTGCAGGCGCCTTCCGGACAGCCGGGGATGCGTCTCGACGCGCTCGCGCGGGTAGTCGGCGTAGTCGTCGATCAGCCGCGGGCGCGCCTTCCTCGGCCCATGGGTCGGCGCCCCGGGGCCCTCCGCCAGGCGCCTGCGCACAGTCTTTCGGTCAAGACCGGTCCGGCGGGCGATCTCCGAGATGGCCAGCCCCTGTCGCTTCAGGTCGTGAATCATGAATACCTCCGTGCATGTGATCATCGATGGCCCCCGTTCCGAAAAGGGGGAATCCAAGCGCAATTCCACGTCCGGGGCCAGCCACCCCGGGGGGTTGGCCGCGCCCCAGACTGAGGAATTTTCAATCGGCACTTTTGGGTATTTTTCACTCGGCAGTGACAACATCGACACCATCGACGACGACCTCGGCCGCTCGGCGTCCGGCAGCGCGGAGCGCGCCGGATTCGAACGGATGGTGGCGCGGGTGTGCCTTGGCGGTGTGGGCGCGGTGGCCGCGCGGGAGGTGTCGCGGTTCGCCCGCAACAGCCGGGACTGGCAGAAGCTGATCGAGATGTGCCGGGTGGTGGACACGGTGCTGGTGGACCGGGAGGCGGTCTACGCGCCCCGCGAGGGCAACGACCGGTTGCTGCTGGGACTCAAGGGGTCGCTGAACGAGTACGAGCTCGACCTGCTGCGGCAGCGCTCGCTGGCCGCGCGCCACGAGAAGGCCCGGCGTGCCGAGCTGATCGTTGCCGCGCCGGTCGGCTATGTGAAGAGCGGCGAACACCTGGAGAAGGATCCGGACCGGCGGGTCCGGGAGGCGATCAAGCTGGTCTTCGACAAGGTCGAGGAGCTGGGCAGCGCCCGGCAGGCACTGCTGTGGTTCTTGGAGCATGGCCTCGACCTGCCCGCCAGGGGCCGCGACGGCCGCACCGTCTGGCGTCGGCCCGCGTACGCCACGATCCATCGGATGATCACCAATCCCGTCTACGGCGGAGCCTACGCGTACGGCAGGAGCCGCGCCGTCGCGGTGCACGGGGAGTCTGGCGTCCGGGTCGGGCACGAGCGCAGGCCGCGCGACGAGTGGCTGGCGCTGAAGCCCGGGGTCCATGAGGGGTATATTGACTGGGAACGCGCGGAGGCGATACGCGCAATGGTCAGCGGCAACGCGCCCGCCGGCAGGCATCATGGCGCCGCCAAGCATGGCGGCGGGCTGCTGGCCGGCCTGGTGCGCTGCCGGCGCTGCGGACGCAAGCTGACCGTCGGGTACAGCGGGGCCGCCCACAACATCCCCCGGTATGCCTGCCACCGGGGCGCGCTGGACAGCGGCGAGCTCCGCCGCATCTCCTTTGGCGGCCTTCGCGTGGACGATGCCATTGAAGACGCCCTGCTCCGGGTTGTCGAGCCATGCGCCGTCGAGGCCGACGTCCGGGCCGGCGGGGAGGCGGCCGCCCGGAGCGACGGGGTTCGCTCGGCGCTCGAGCGCGACCTGGAGGCGGCGCGCCACGCCACGGACCGCGCCTTCCGCCAGTACGACGCCGCGGACCCTTCCAACCGCTTGGTGGCCGCGGAGCTGGAGGCCCGCTGGGAGGCGGCCCTGGAGCGGCATCGTGGGGCGGAGGCGAAGCTGTCGGCCCATGACGCGGCCCGCGCGGCGCCCGCCGCCCCCGGGCCCGCCGCGTTCGCCACGCTGGCGCGGGATCTCCGGGCGGTCTGGAACGCGCCGACCACGGACGCGCGCCTGAAGAAGCGCATCGCGCGCACGCTCATTCACGAGCCTACCGTGTCGAAGCGAGATTCGTTGCAGCGAGTGTAGACCGGAATGTGAACTGGAAGCGGCGAAGTTGAAATATCGAGTATGCTGGGTCGATGATTCAGACCAAGGTGGAAGAATGAACGGCTGGAGCACGGGCGGGGACATTGAGGGGAGCGATTCAGAATGCCTGATCGAACTCCGTGGACTCACGCACACCTACCCGGGCGAGGGAGTGGAAAATGTGGCCGCCCTGAATCAGGTTTCATTGCGGATTGGCCGTGGTGAGTTCGTGTGCGTCACGGGCCCCTCGGGGTGCGGCAAGACGACGCTCCTAAATATCATGGGATGCCTCGACCGGCCAGCGGTGGGCGAGTGTCGGCTTGCGGGAGCCAGTACCCGCGAATTGGACGACGACGGCCTTGCGGCACTCCGCCGCCGATCGCTTGGATTTGTATTCCAGTCGTTCAACCTGCTCGAATTTCTGACGGCATTGGAAAACGTGGAGGTTCCTGCGGGCTACGCACGCGGAAGCCGCGGAGATTCGAAAGAGAAGGCGGCTTCCCTGCTGAGATCGCTTGGTCTTCAGGAGAGGAGCGGGCACCTGCCCGGGGAGCTCTCGGGCGGGGAGCAGCAGCGGGTCGCGATTGCGCGCGCCCTGATGAACGGGGCGGGGATCATACTCTGTGACGAACCGACGGCGGCGCTGGATGAAGCTCATTCCAATGAGGTGCTGGATCTCCTGGAGAAACTGGTGGCGGATGGGCACACGGTGGTCGTGGTCTCTCACAAGGCGGCGGTGGCCGACCGCGCGCGCCGGCGCGTGGAGCTCCGGGATGGGCGCGTGGTGTCCGACACGGGCGCCGTGCCGGACGGAGGTCGGGTGCCCGCGCCCGCCGAGCGCGTGCCTTCCAGAACGCCTTGGCTGCATACCATGCGCGGCGGACTTGTTGCGCTGAGAAGGGGCGGCCTGCGGAGCGCCCTTCTGGTGTTCAGTATCCTGCTGGGGGTCTGGTCGGTGGTTTCGCTGTTTGGGCTGGTCGAGGGCTCGGCCCGGGAGGCGGCGTCGATCATGGAGCGGGTGGGCGCGAATAGACTACGGGTGACGGGCCAGGAGATGGTTGATGAGTCAATGATGATACGTGCGCTTCCCAAGACCCTCGGCGATGCGAGGGCGATTAAGTTTGAGGTGGACAATGTGCGGGAAGTCCTCCCATCGATGCGCAGGTTTCTCACCGTGCGCTCCGGTGCGGCGGAAGTGGACAGGGTATTGATTCGAGCTACCGACGCCGCGCGGGCCACAACGCTGCACCAGAACCTACCGTGGAGCGTCGAACGGGGCCGCTTTCTGTCGCCGGGGGACGGCGCGGGGCTTGCGCAGGTGGCCGTGATCGGACCATCGCTGGGCGAAAAGCTGTTTGGGCGCGGGGTGGATCCAGTTGGCAGTCAGATGGAGTTGAACGGGCTTCAGTTCGTGGTCAAGGGCGTGCTTGCCCCGCACCCGAGGCTGGTGGGAGAGGGCGAGTTCTTCGCGACGGACCGGGAGACGGCCGAGGCGCAGGGGCTGCCCTACTATCCCATCGCCGAGGGCCTAGAGATTTTCGTGCCGTTCCGGACGGGCTCGGAATTGCTGTTCCACAGTGAGGACCTGACCGTGCTCGATGTGGAGGTAGAAGATGTGTCCACGCTGGAGGAAACGGCAAGCGAGATCAGGGATCTGATGTTCAGGCGCCACGGACGCGGGGGATACGAGGTTTTGAACGAGGCTGGCGCGCTGGCGGCGCGGAAGGAGCTTTCCGGCGCGCTCGTGGCGATTCTTGTGTCCCTGGGGGCGGCCGCGCTCCTGGCGGGGGGGCTCGGCATCATGTCGGTGATGCTGGCGGCCGTGGATCAGCGGCGGCGCGAGATCGGCATTCGCATGGCGGTTGGCGCCCGCCGCCGGGACATATCCGCGCAATTCCTGATTGAGGCGGTCGTTGTGACGGCGCTCGGGGGCGCGCTCGGGGCCGTGGTGTCCCTGATTGGGAAGACGCTGCTGTCGGCGCTGACCGCCGCGCCTGTCGTCTTCGAACCCTGGTTTTTTCTCATGGCGGTGGGGTGCGCCGTGGTGACGGGTCTGGCGTTTGGAATTATGCCGGCGCGCCGGGCCGCTGGGATTGAACCAGCGGAGGCCTTGAGGATGGATTAGGGGTCGGCCGACGGGTTCATCGGCGGACCACCCGCATCACATCACCGCGCGAGCGCGACGGTCGGATCCAGTTCGGCCGCGCGCCGCGCCGGAACGATTCCGGCCAGGATGCCGGTTGCCAGGGCGGCTACGAGCGCGGCGGGCACAAACCACGGCGCATGGCTGACCGTCACGTCAAGCAGGGCGAGGAGGAAGCCGCTCGCGAATCCCAACATGGCGCCGAGAAGCCCCCCGGTGATCGTGACCGCGATTGACTCAAGGAGGAACTGGCGCGAGATGTCCCGGCGGCGGGCGCCAACCGCCATGCGGATGCCGATTTCCCTAGTGCGGTTGGCCACCGAGACGAGCATGGTGGACGCGACCCCGGCGCCTCCCATTAGCAGGGAAACAGCCGCGACCGCCGCGGTGAGGGCGGACAACATGCGTTCCACCTGGGTGAATCCGATCTGTGCGCGAAGGTTGCCGCGCACTTCGAATGCGAGGTGACCGTGGCGCCGGGCGAGAAGATCCTCCAGTTCGCGCACTGTCTCTCCCAATCGTTCGGGTTCCTGCACAAGAACCGTGACGGATCCGATGAATCCGTCACCCTGGAATACCGCCTGCGCGGTTCCAAGGGGGATCAGGACCCGCCTGTCCCGGGGATCGAACATCGGCGCGCCGGATGGCGCGAAGGGGGCGAGGACGCCCTTGACGAGGAAGGGCGTGCCACCGATCAGAATGTGGCGACCGAGGGGATTCGCGTGTGAGGGGAGCAGGTCATCGCGAATGGAGGATCCAATCACCGCGACGGGCGCCAGATCGGTGTCGTCGGACGCGTCGAGGAACACGCCGCGCTCGAGCGCCCATCCCCTTGCGATGCCCTCCCTATGCGTGACACCCGCGACGAAGGACCTCAGCCGGGCATCCCCGTGCTGGAGAACTTGTTGTGAAAGCACCGAGGGGAGCACTTCCCGAACGTTGGTCGCCTTCCGCGAAATTGCCACCGCGTCCCCCCGCGTGAGCCGGGCGGAGGTGGACCTGGCCCCGCCGGACTGAGCAGGGCGCGTCACAGAGATTTCGTCGGCTCCAGCGGAGGAAAGGGCATCCAGGCCGCGCTGGCGGGCACCGTCCACCACCGTCAGCATGAGCACGACCGACCATACGCCAACAGTCACGCTCAGCGCGGTCAGGATGGCGCGGAACGGTCTGGTGCCCACCAAGATGCGGCTCAGTGAAGATATCTTGCCGCGGAGTGCCTCCCGCAATGGTGCCGACTGCTGGGTGGAGGATTCGTCGGCGTTCTCCAAAAGTGCTGGCGCGAGGGGGGAAGGGGAATTCGCGGCGGACGCGGGCGTGTCCCTGACCAAACTGCCGTCCAGGAGGTCCACGCGCCTTTCCGCCCAGGCCGCGACCTCCGAGTCGTGGGTGACGACGATGACCGCGTGCCCCCGGTCGGCCAGGCCACGAAGCAGGCGCAGGATGTCCCGGCTGTTCTCCGCGTCGAGGGCGCCGGTCGGCTCGTCTGCGAGAACGGCCCGCCCGCCGTTCATCAGCGCGCGGGCGATGGCCACCCGCTGCTGCTCTCCTCCCGAGAGCGCGCCGGGGCGGTGGGCGAGGCGGTGGGCGAGGCCGACGGACTCGAGCAGCGCCCCGGCCCGCTCGGTGCGGGCCGGGCGGGCGGTGCCAGCGTAGGCGGCGGGCAGTTCGACATTTTCGCGCGCGGTGCTGTGTGCGAGCAGATTGTAGGATTGGAACACAAACCCAAAGGTGTCACGGCGCAAGCGCGAGAGTTCGTCGGCGTCGAGCTGCGAGACATCCCTCCCGCGGCACGCGTAGACACCGCTGGTCGGCTTGTCCAGGCATCCCAGAATATTCATCAGGGTGGACTTGCCCGAGCCGGACGGTCCCATGACGGCGACGAATTCGCCGCCATGGATGGTGAGGGACACGTCGTGCAGGGCAGTTACCCCGGCGCCGCCGCGACAGGAGGCGCCGTCCCGGCGGTACGAACGACCGACACCCTGGAGTTCGATCAGCGGCGCGTCTGGGTCCGGCATGGAGGGCAGGCGGGAAAGCGCGGTCAGCGTGCGGTCACGACGCTGTCGCCTTCGCTCAGGCCGGACAGCACTTCCGCGTGCGTGTGGCTGACTTCCCCGATGGTGATTGCCCGGACCTCGACGCGCCCGTCGGGGTGGCGGAGGTGAACGCGGGCGGGCGTCCCCGACATTGGATCGCGCTCCCCGAAGTCGGTCACCATTTCAAGGGGAACCGCCAGCACCTCCCTCTGGGCGGTCTGCTCGAAGAACACCTGCACGGTCATGCCCGCGAGCAGGGCCCCGTCCGAATTGTCCACGTTGAACAGTGCCGTGTATGTCACTATGCCCTCGTTGATTTCGGATACCGGCAGTATCTGGTCGAGCGCGCTCCGCCAGGCTCGCCCCTGGCCCCCTAGGGTCGTGAAGCGCACCGGCATGCCGGGATTGAGCTTGCGCACGTTCGCTTCCGGAACTCTGGCCTCCACGGTTAGCGTGGAAAGGTCGGCGATTCGAAGGATGAGCGGGGTGGCGTAGGTGGCGGTGAGCGTCTGTCCCTCCGCGGCGAGCACGGCGAGAACGGTGCCGTCGATGGGCGCGAAGATCTTGCTGTACCCAAGGTTCGCCTCCGCGGTTGACAGCCTGGCGCGCTGCGATTCTATATTGGATCGAAGCTGGGTCATGGCGCCCTCGGCCCTCACTAGGGCGTCCCGGGCCCTGTCCAGCGCGGCCTGGTGGGTGGCGTCTTCTTGCATGAGCCGTTCCTGGCGGGCCGCCTCTAGGCGGGCGAGTTCCAGCGCGGACACCTGGACGTCGAGCTGAGTTTCCTGGGCGTCGAGGGTGGCGCGGCTGGCCTCGACAAGCGATCTCTGAATGGTGGCGTCGATTTCGGCGAGCAGATCGCCCTCGGAAACGGTGTCGCCCGCGCGGACATGCAGCTTTTCGAGCTGGCCGGAAACCTGCGCCCCGACATCCACCTGCCGGCTTGGCCTGAGGGTGCCCGAGGCGGAAACGAAATCTCCAAGGGTTCGATGGGCGATGGTCGCGGAAAGTTGTGGAGGTTCGGATTCCTCGGGTTCGGCGTCGCAGCCGGAAAACGCGGGAATGGCCGCGACGAGGAACAACGTGCGCCAACCCGGGATTCCACGCCACCCGTGGATCATTCGGGTGCGGGGAGATGATTGCGGGTCGTCGTCGTGGCTCATTCAAGGGTTCTGGATCAGTCACGGGAATTTTACGCGAGGTCGCCTGGTGGTGCCGCCTCTTCCGACAAGGCCGGGCGATGCGGCCCGGTTGGATTGATTTGTTCTACTTTGGGCGGTTTGGTGACTAAGAGCAGTCCGGCGCTCTAGCAACCTGTCGGACTTAGGCGTGAGTTATCTACAATTGGCATTGTGCCATCTTGAGGGAAAACGAGATGCCCAATTTCGTGGAAAGTTCGCCGTCGCAGGCGTATCTGCCGCCGCCGGACCTGCGCGAATGGGTGCCGGAGGACGACCTGGCGCACTTCGTGCCGGAGGCGGTGGAGCGGGTGCCGATGAGTTCGTTCAGTGTGAACGGGCGGGGCACCGGGTCGGCGCAGTACCATCCAAGGACGATGCTGGCGCTGCCGGTCTACTGCTGCGCGAACGGGATATTCGGGTCGCGGCGCGTGGAGCGGGCGACGTACCGGGACCTCGGGGCGCGCTACGTGGCGGGGGACAGGCACCCGGACCACGACACGGTCTGCAAGTTCCGCCGGGAGAACTTCGCGGCGGTTTCGGAGGCGTTCCTGCAGGTGCTGCCGGTGGCGCGGGAGCTGAAGCTGCCGAGGGTGGGGACGGTGAGCGTGGACGGGACGAAGCTGGACGCGAGCGCCAGCAAGCGCAACAGCATCCGCTACGACCGGGCGCGGGAGTTGCGGGAGCAGCTGCGGATGGAGGTCGGGGAATTGATGGGCGAGGCGGAGCGCGCGGACGAGGAGGACGCGCCGGATCCGCAGGCGCTGCCGGGGGAACTGAAGCGGCGCGGGGCGCTGAAGGCGAAGCTGGACAGGGCGTGTGCGGAGTTGGAGCGTCGGGCGAAGGCGCGCGCCGAATCCGAGCGCGCGGAGTACGGGCGGAAGGTGGCGGAGCGGGAGAAGCGCGGCGGGCGGCGCAGGAGGAGGGAGATCAAGCCGCCGTCGGAGAAGCCGCGCCCGGACGAGCAGATCAACCTCACGGACTCGGACAGCGGGCCGGTGCGGAAGAACAGGCGGAGCGAATACCGGCAGTGCCACAACGCGCAGGCGGTGGTGGACGCGGAGGGGAGCCAGCTGGTGCTGGGCAGCCGGGTGGGCAGGTGCGCGAGCGACCGCAACGAGCTGGTGGCGGATGTGGACGCGGTGCCGGAGGCGGTGGGCGGGCCGGAGCGCGTGCTTGCCGACAACGGGTACGCGAACGGGGACGAGGTGGAGAAGCTGGAGCGTCGCGAGCTTCGCGGGAAGGGGAGGGAGAATCGCAAGCTGGAGGTGCTGGTGGCGGTTGGCGCGGGAGACCGCAGGCGGAAGCACGACTTCCGGCCGGCGGTGCCGGAGAAGCCGGTCTCGGAGCCGAAGACGGAGTGGCCGCGCCGCATGCGCGACAAGATGGCGACGGAGGAAAGCAGGGCGTACTACCGGCTGCGGAAACAGACGGTGGAGCCGGTGTTCGGAATCGTGAAGGAGGCGATGGGGTTCCGGAGGTTCCTGCTGCGCGGTCTCGGGAAAGTGGAGGGCGAATGGTCGCTGGTGACGCTCGCTTACAACTGCAGGCGATTGCACAACATGAAAATGGCGTGACTGGGTTGCAAGGGGTGGCTGTCCCGAAGAAACCGCCACCTCGGAAGGCTCTCAAGGGCACCCGAGTCGCCGCGGTATCGAATGATGGCGCCGACGACCCCAACTCCAAAAACTGAAGCACGAAGCCGGAGGCTGCTCCAATGACTCGAAAACGCCTTGTTCAATTCAAAGCCCGTTGCCTAAGTCCGACAGGCTGCTAGCCTGCGACCTTTGCGTGGCGAGTGTGCTAACGTTGAGCGACAATCGCCCTCAAGCTCGCATCAATGAATGACTTTTCACATTTGGGAGCCGCTGGCAACGCGAGAATGGTGGACGTTTCCGCAAAGGAGGTCACCAAGCGCTTCGCCCGCGCCCGCGCCCAAGTGAACATGTCGCCATCCACGCTTTCGGCAATTCTTTCCCAGAAACTACCGAAGGGCGACGTGCTGGCAGCGGCTCGCATTGCTGGAATATCGGCCTGCAAGCGGTGTTCGGATTTGATTCCACTCTGCCATCCGCTCCCAATTACGGCTGCCGAGGTTGGAATCAACCCGATTTCTGATCACCAGATGGAAATCCTAGTTTCTTGCCAGGTCGACGGCAAGACGGGTGTCGAAATGGAAGCGCTGACCGGTGCATGCGTTGCAGCCTTAACGCTCTATGACATGTGCAAGTCGATTGATCGAGGCATGTTGATCGAATCAGTTTGCCTGCTCGAGAAGTCGGGCGGTGCTTCCGGCCCCTATACGCGCTAGGATTAGACAGGCTTGTGGCAAGGAAAATCCACTCCATTGAGGTTGAGTTTTTCGCCTCCTTGAGAGAGGCGGTTGGGTGTCGGGTGCTGAGTATTCTGCCTTCAGAGATTGAACGTCTTACCTGTGTCGAAGATGTGCGTACTTGGGTAGTGCGGTGTTTGGGGGAATCCAGATGCACGGAGCTATTGGCCGAGCGGACTCGCCTCGCAGTGAATGAAGAATTCGCGGAGCTCGATACTCCGGTTGACCGCGGCGACCGGGTAGCCTTCATGCCCGCCGTCACCGGTGGTTGAAGATGCGGCGCATTGCGGTAACAGAAGATCCGATTGATCTTTCTAGGGAAGTGAGTTTACTGCGAGAGGCGGTGGGCGAGGGCATGGGGGCTTTGGCGTCTTTTGTTGGCGCAGTGCGAGGAGGTGAGGTGACCCTCCTTGAGCTTGAACACCATCCAGGCATGACGGAAAAGAGCATCTCGGCGATCGTCGATTCAGCCGAAGACAAGTGGCATCTCTTGGGCGTCACCGTCATCCACCGAATCGGTGCCTTGCGTCCGGGCGAGGATATAGTCCTCGTATTGGTGGTCAGTGCGCATAGAAAAGACGCGTTCGAAGCCTGTGATTTCCTGATGGATTATCTGAAAACCCAAGCCGTGTTCTGGAAGCGGGAACACCGAGGAGATATGGCGCAATGGGTGGAATCGACCGAAGAGGATTACGCCCGTATATCCCGCTGGATGGACTAAATCGCGCTCAAATGAACACTCTCCCCCAAACAGAGAGTTTCCCCTTCTCCGTCCGGTGCATTAGTCGTTCCATCAAAAGGTAAGAATTCGCCCTTTGATATAATTACCCGTTTACCCAAATCAAGAATCGGAGCGCACCAGACTATGGCTTATCAACACATCAAGGTCCCGGAAGGCGAGAAAATTAAGGTTGGATCGGATAACTCTCTCGTGATTCCAGATCATCCCATTGTGCCCTTTATTGAGGGGGACGGCATTGGCGTCGACATTACGCCGGTGATGCTCTCCGTCATTGATGCAGCCGTCCGCCACGCCTACGGGGGTGAGCGTTCCATTCGTTGGATGGAGGTGTACGCAGGCGAGAAATCCCTAAGCATCTATGGTCCTGGTGAGTGGCTTCCCGACGAGACCGTCGAAGCCATTCGCGAATTCATCATTGCCATCAAAGGCCCTATGACAACGCCCGTGGGAGGTGGTATTCGCTCGCTTAATGTGGCATTGCGACAAATCATGGACCTCTACGTGTGCATGCGCCCGGTGCGCTATTTCAGTGGCGTACCGAGTCCCATGAAGCATCCCGAGAAAACCAACATGGTTATTTTTCGAGAGAACACCGAAGACATTTACGCAGGGATTGAATGGGAAGCTGATACCCCGGACGCGAAGAAAGTCATAGCGTTTCTGCGCAAGGAAATGAATGTTGAAACCATTCGATTCCCCGACCACTGCGGCATCGGCATCAAACCCGTATCGGCAGAAGGCTCCAAACGCTTGATTCGCAAAGCCGTTCAGTACGCAATCTCGGAAGACCTGCCTTCGGTCACCCTCGTACATAAAGGCAACATCATGAAGTTCACCGAAGGCTCGTTTAAGGACTGGGGTTACGAGCTTGTGCGAGAGGAATTCGGTGCCAAGGATCTCGACAATGGTCCTTGGCAACGCCTTACCAATCCCAACACGGGGCGGGAGATCATCATCAAGGACATGATTGCCGACGCGATGCTCCAGCAGATACAAACACGTCCCGACGAATACAGCGTACTGGCGACAATGAATCTCAATGGCGACTATATTTCCGATGCGCTAGCCGCTCAGGTCGGAGGTCTGGGAATCGCGCCGGGCGCCAACGTTGGTGACCACATCGCTTTATTTGAAGCCACACACGGTACGGCGCCCAAGTACGCTGGACAAGACAAGGTGAATCCAGGCTCACTGATTCTGTCCGCTGAGATGATGCTGCGCCACATGGGTTGGCGTGAGGCGGCCGACCTCGTGGTTCACGGAATTGAAGGAGCGATCAATAAGAAGACCGTTACCTATGATTTTGACCGGCTGATGGAGAACGCTACCAAAGTGTCAAGTTCGCAGTTTGGGCAACACATCATAGCGAACATGGCGGTATAAGCGCACTCCTTTATTCCTCACTAAGGAAACAGTCTAAATGGTTGGAATCACTGGATATAGTGCGTACATTCCAAGGCTCCGCCTACAGCGAAGTGCAATCGCCGCAGCGCATCTGTGGAGCGACCCTTCATACGCCGCCAAAGGGCGGGGTGAGCGAGCGATCTGTGCATGGGACGAAGACGCTATCACAATGGGTGTGGAGGCCACACGCGGATTGGTCACAGAAGAGCGCCCCGCCGCACTCGTGTTTGCGAGCACTTCAGGACCTTTCTTGGATCGGCAGCAAGCAGGCGTCATCGCCACTGCACTGTCTTTGGAAGGTGATTTAAGAACCTTGGATGTGACCTCCTCGCAGCGCGCGGCATTGGGCGCCTTGTCGCAAGCCTGCGATTCGGCTCAGGTCGGTGCCCAAGAGGTCTTGGTAGTTGCTGCCGAAAAACGCCGGTCGATGGCGCGTAGTCCCGGAGAACTCGCTTGGGGCGATGGTGCCGTGGCGGTAACCGTTGGTGTTGACAATCCGCTACTTGAACTTGTTGGCGGCACTGTCAATAGCGTGGACTTTCTCGATCATTTTCGGGGTGCGGGGCAAGAATTCGACTATGATTGGGAAGAGCGCTGGATCCGGGACGAGGGCCTTGCGAAGATTGTCCCGGCTGCTATTTCACGTCTTCTCGCGAAAACGGGTATGGCGCCAGAGGCGATCGCCCACTTCGTGATGCCGAGTACGATTGGGCGCGCCGCGCAATTGGTGACGCGCCATTCAGGACTTTCCCCCAAAGCCGTGGTGGACAATCTGGCCGAACAACTCGGCGAAACCGGCACGGCGCACCCGCTCATGATGGCGCTGCATGCCGTTGAAACTTGCGTGAAACCGGGCGACTACTTGTTGATGGCGAGCTTTGCCAATGGCTGCGAGGTGCTGTTGTTCAAGGCAACCGAAGCGATTTTGGATTATGAGTCGCCGCAGTCGGTGACCTCAGCGCTTGCTGCCCGCCAGCCGGAGACAAACTACTTCAAGTACCTCGCGTTTAACGATCTGGTGCGTATCGATGAAGGCAAGCGTGGCGAGGCGGCTGAGTATCAAACTTCGCTCTCCACTGCGTATCGCAAGCGCGACATGCTGCTCGGACTAGTGGGCGGTCGTTGCACCCAGTGCGGTACCCTGCAGTTCCCGCGCATGAGGGTCTGTGTGAATCCACAATGCCGCGCTACCGATACCCAAGAACCCCACTCGTTTCGTGATGAACCGGCCAAGGTATCGAGTTGGTCTGCGGACTATCTGGCGTTTACTCCCAATCCGCCTTCCCACTATGGCATGATTGACTTTGAGAACGGAGGACGGCTGATGACTGACTTCACTGATGTCGAAGTCGGCGAAATCGATGTTGGCGTGCCGGTCGAGATGCGCTTTCGCATCAAATCGCTTGATCGGCTGCGTGGCTTGCCGCGCTACTTCTGGAAAGCGGTTCCTCTTCGTGCCGCTTGAATACACTGTTTTAGAGGACCTTCGAAAATGGCACAGGGCATTAAGGACAAGGTGGCAATTCTCGGTATGGGTTGCTCAAAGTTTGGTGAACGCTGGGATGCTGGCGCTGAAGAACTCATCGTGGAAGCCTTTGACGAGGCCATTGAAGATGCCGGCATCGACCGCAGCGAAATCGATTCGGCTTGGCTTTCAACAGCCATGGATTTCGTGAATGTGGGGCGTAGCGGACTGCCTCTAAGCGTTTCGCTTCGATTGCCGAACATCGCCGTGACGCGGGTTGAGAATTTTTGCGCGTCGGGTTCCGAGGCTTTTCGCGGCGCGGTCTATGCTGTGGCTTCGGGGGCAGCCGATATTGCCTTGGCGCTCGGTGTTGAGAAACTCAAGGACACCGGCTACGGCGGGCTTCCCGGTAACTCGTCCGGAACGCTCACGCCGCTCTGGACGGCGACAGGCTCAGCGCCCGGCAGCTTTGCGCAGCTTGCGAGCGCCTACCGAGCGAAGCACGGCATTAAAAAGGATGATCTCAAGCGGGCCATAGCGCATGTGTCGGTCAAAAGCCATGCGAATGGCACCAAGAACCCCAAAGCCCATTTGCGCAGAGCGATTTCCGAAGAAGATGCGATCAACGCGCCCATGATCGCCGAGCCACTGGGACTGTTTGACTGCTGCGGGGTCAGCGACGGTGCGGCCGCCGCGATTGTCACCACGCCTGAAATCGCGCGTCGGATGGGCAAAGAGCACATTGTCAATATCAAGGCGCTGCAGCTTTCGCTCTCCAACGGTTCCGAGTCGGGACACACATCTTGGGATGGCAGCTATTTTCACACAACGCGCATCGCCGCAGCCAAAGCCTATGCAGAAGCCGGAATCCGCAAGCCGCGCGAAGAAGTCAGCATGTTTGAGTGTCACGACTGCTTTTCGATCACCGAGTTTGTGACGACCGAAGATCTGCAGCTTTCGCCAGAGGGCGGGGCTATCAAGGATGTGATGGACGGATTTTATGATGCCGAAGGCGGTATCCCATGTCAGATTGACGGTGGCCTTAAATGTTTCGGGCATCCAATCGGTGCCTCCGGTATTCGCATGCTCTACGAAATGTACTTGCAACTGCAGGGGCGCGCCGAGGAACGCCAGCTTCCGAATCCTAGCATCGGGCTTACCCACAACCTTGGCGGTGCGCCGAATCAAAACGTGGCGGCCATCTGCATCGTAGGTGTGGCGTAAAGCTCCGCGCGTATCGAGGAAGACAGGGTGGATTTTTCCTTTAACGCTGAAGACCGCGCCTTTCAATCTGAGGTGCGCGAGTGGCTCGAGTCCGCTTGGCCGCATGACGTTCGAGAACGACAGAAGAAAAGCGCACTTGCCAGAGTCTCCAAGGACGAGCAGGTGCGCTGGCAGCAGGCGCTGGCTGAGAAGGGCTGGGCGGCGACCAACTGGCCGAGAGAGCACGGTGGGGCGAACTTTACGCCCACGCAAAATTACTTATTTGATTTGGAGGTTGCCCGCGCGGGGGCGCCCAACGTGCTGCCGTTCGGCATCACCATGGTGGCACCGGTGATCATGAAATTCGGCACCGAAGAGCAAAAACAGCGATTTTTGCCAGATATTCTGCACAGCAGAGTATGGTGGTGCCAAGGTTACTCGGAGCCTGGGTCTGGTTCGGATCTCGCTTCGCTCGCCACCAAGGCCGAGGATCAGGGTGATCACTACTTGGTTAACGGAATCAAGACTTGGACAACGCTTGCCCAGTATGCGGACTGGATATTCTGTCTGGTACGCACCTCCAAGGAGGAGCGCAAGCAGTTGGGCATCTCCTTCTTGCTGATCGACATGCGTTCCCCCGGTGTGGAGGTCAGGCCCATTATCACGTTGGATCAGCCGCTTGAGGGGCTGCAAGAGATCAACAGCGTCTACTTCCAAGATGTCCAAGTTCCGAAGGAGAACCTCATTGGCGAGGAAGGGCAGGGCTGGACCTGCGCTAAGTACCTGCTTGAGTTTGAGCGTGGAAACGCCTACTCGCCACGCCTCAAGACATCTTTGGGGCACCTCAAGGAAATCGCCAATTCGACGCTTAACGGCGAAACGTTCATGGATGCTGCGTTTGAGCGGAAGATCGCCAGCATAGAAATAGACATACTGGCCCTTGAGTTTACCGAACTGAGAATTTTGGGCGCGCTTGCGGCGGGGCAGAACGTGGGGCCGGAGTCATCCTTACTGAAAACTCGAGGAACAGAATTGCAGCAGCAACTTTCCGAGCTTTGGCTTGAGCTTTCTGGCTACTACGCTTTGGCTCTTGATCATTCAACGCCCTTTGCCGGAGACAATTTCCCATCCGTCGGCCCGGAGTGGACCAACGGTGTGGCGCAGTCCTATTTCAATTTGAGAAAAGTCTCCATCTACGCAGGATCAAACGAGATCCAACGCAACATCATGGCTAAGCTGGTATTGGGACTTTAAGGTCATTTGATCTAACGTCTGAAAGTAGGAGACGCGGCTGAAATGTCTGATGCGAGAGGCATGACACAGCTTGCCGAACAAGTGAGTGAGTGGCGCGTCAGTCGTCTTCCCTTCGTCTGGGCGAAACGCCATGGGGTAGCGGTCGATCCCACCAAGGGGGAAATCCTCTACTTGCAGGGTGCCCGTGCCACAGCGCTCTCCGAAGCGGTGCGAGTGAGTGGGAGTGGCTTCGCTTGTCGGGCCCTTGACGAAGAGGCGTTTAGCGAAGCTCTGTCGAGTATATACGAGCGAGACGCAAGTGAAGCGCAGCAGATCGCCGAGGATGCAGGCGAATCGTTGCTACTCGAGAATCTCGCCGAGGCTGTGCCGAACGCCGGGGATCTTCTCGAACAGGAGGACGATGCACCGATCATCCGCCTGATCAACGCCATTCTGACCGAAGCACTGCGCCGTCACGCGAGCGACGTGCACATTGAAACCTTTGAACAAGACTTAGTGGTTCGCTTGCGAGTCGATGGTCAGTTGCGCGAGGTGCTGAGGCCAAAGCGTCAATTGGCGCCACTTCTGGTCTCGCGCATCAAGGTCATGGCGGAGCTTGACATTGCCGAAAAACGCGTACCTCAGGATGGGCGCATATCCTTGCGCGTGGCGGGGCGAGAAATCGATGTGCGCGTATCCACCATTCCGACAGCCGAAGGCGAGCGCGCCGTGCTTCGGCTGCTGGAAAAACAGGGCACTCGCCTCTTGCTGCCAAATCTCGGCATGTCGTCCGCTGATCTCGCGAGATTGCGGGAACTCACCTGCCGCCCGCATGGCATATTGCTGGTGACGGGTCCAACGGGATCGGGGAAGACCACCACGCTCTATGCGGGGCTATCCGAGGTCAACACCGAAAGCCTGAACGTTTTGACAGTTGAAGATCCAATTGAGTATCAATTGGACGGTATTGGGCAAACACAGGTCAATCTCAAGGCGAATCTGACCTTCGCGGTGGGACTCAGAGCGATCTTGAGACAGGACCCCGATGTCATCATGGTGGGAGAGATTCGAGACACCGAAACCGCGGACATTGCCATACGCGCAAGTCTTACCGGTCATTTGGTGCTCTCGACATTGCACACCAATACGGCCATAGGGGCGGTCACCAGATTGATCGACATGGATATCGCCCCCTGGCTGCTGTCCTCGAGCCTCAATGGTGTAATGGCGCAGCGGCTGGTGCGCAAACTCTGTATCCACTGCCGCGAACCTGGCGTTGCGGAATCGCATGAGAGGGAATTCTTGCGCGAATGCGGCGAGGGCGGTGAAATAGATGTTTGGCACCCCGTTGGTTGCGAACATTGTGCCGGTGAAGGCTATGTTGGGCGTCTCGGTATCTACGAACTCATAGAGTTCGACGAGACCCTGCGGGGACTTATTCACGACCAAGCTTCGGAGTCGGAGCTTGAAAGAGCGGCCCGAGTCAAGTGTCCGTCCATCCGCCAAGATGCCTATGCCAAGGTCAAGGCGGGAATAACCAGCGTGGACGAGGCGTTGCGCGTCACGGCCGAAGTCTAGGGGCAACGTGGCCCTGTTCAGCTACGCCGCCGTAGATGCTAGAGGGCGGAGAAAGAAAGGGAGTCTTCAAGCCGATTCGCCGCGGCAGGTGCGTCAACTACTGCGAGACCAAGGGCTGGTGCCACTAGATGTTGCTCTCTCTCGGGCGCAGGCTTCGGCAAATTCGCCTCGCTTCGCGAACTTTCTTTCACGCCTTACATCGCTCGAGCTGGCCATTACCACGCGACAGATGGCCACCCTGCTCAATGCTGGCCTGCCGGTGGAGGAAGCCTTGCTGGCCACGGCGCAGCAATCGGACCGCGCCCGGGCGAAGAATCTCTTTCTCATGGTGCGTGGTAGGGTGTTGGAAGGCCGGTCCTTGGCTCGATCGCTTGCCGAGCACCCGCAATCATTCGAGAGTATCTACGTATCTGCCGTCGAAGCCGGCGAGCGTGCCGGTTACCTTCCGGGTATTTTGAGCAGTCTCGCCGAATACACCGAAGGCAGGCACAAATCTATGCAAAACCTGACCATGGCCATGATCTATCCCGTGATGCTCTTCTTCCTGTCGGTCGCAGTCATTGCCGGCCTCTTGGGCTATGTGGTGCCTGACATGGTGTCGGTGTTTGATCGCACGGAACAAGCATTGCCCTTGATCACGCGCGTACTCATCGCATCCAGCGAGATGGTTCGAAACTACGGAGCGATCACCTTACTGATCCTTATTTTGGCTGCCATCGCGTTGCGATTGGCCATGCGGCGAGAGTCGGTCAGATTTAAACTTGATCAACTCGCGCTGCGAGTGCCGCTCATACGGCGAATCTCACGAGGCTTGCATACCAGCCGCTATGCCAGCACCTTGGGCGTGTTGACATCGAGCGGCGTGCCGCTCGCCGAGGCCATGTCGATTGCGGCCGCAGTGGTGAAGAACCGCGCCATACAGGCCGGGCTCAATGAAGCAACGCGGCGCGTGACGGAGGGTTCAAGCTTTGCCGCGGCATTGCGTGAGATTCCCTACTTACCGCCGATCATGGTTCATATGGCGGCGAGCGGAGAAAAGAGTGGAGAACTCGATACAATGCTGGTGCGTTTGGCCGACTATCAGCGCGAAGAGTTTGAGCGAGTCACCGGCACCCTCATTCGCCTCTTTGAGCCGGCCATGTTGCTGATCATGGGGGGGCTTGTACTTTTAATCGTACTCGCCATACTGCTTCCTATCACACAGATGAATCAGTTCTTGATATGAACAGGTGCGAACTCAAACAGCAGTTGCCCAAGGAATCTCGGCAGAAGGGCTTTACGTTGATTGAAATCCTCTTGGTGGTTGTGATTATCGGCATCTTTGCCGTTCTCATCGTTCCAAACCTTGTAGGACGGGATGATCAAGCACGCGTGGTTGCGGCGAAAACCGATATACAGTCCATTGCAAACGCGCTTCAACTCTACAAGCTCGACAACTATAGTTACCCCTCCACGACCCAAGGATTGGAAGCGCTGGTGAGCAAGCCGCAGAGCTATCCGGAACCACCTAACTATCCTGCTGCCGGCTATCTCAAAAAGATTCCGGAAGATCCTTGGGGCACACCCTATCGATACGGTGGGACTGGAAATTCCTTTGAGATTTACTCCGTGGGTGCCGACGGCGCGCTGGGTGGCGAAGGTTTCGATGCCGACATCTACTACAAAGATCTTTGATCCCTCGGTGAGGCGGCCGTATCAACACCCGGCTGCCGAGTCGGGCACAAGCACACCGGGTTTCACACTCATTGAATTGCTGATAGTTGTGGCGATTCTGGCCATAGTTGCGGCACTCATAGTGCCCAATATAGGCGTTGAGCGCCGCGTGAAGCTGCATACAGAAGCGGAACGGCTTGTCCGGGCGATCGAATTGGCGCGCGTCGCTGCAGTCACGCAAAACCGTCAATGGGGGCTTCGAATTCTTGCCGATGGTTATGCTTTTGAGCAGTTCGAGTCTGAACGCAAGCGGTGGCGGCGAGATGAATCGGCACTGTTCGAGCCGCGCTCATTGCCGGAAGGCTTCGATCTTTCCTTAAGCGTAGAATCGCGATTAGTTCAGTATCCGCAAGCTCGCAAGTCGCCATCTGTTCTGATTCTCTCCAGCGGAGAAATGACCCCGTTTTCGATTGAGATTTTCTCCTTGAGCTTGGAGAATTCATGCACCATCAGCTCGGATGGAATGGCGCGCACGGGGTACGCATGCGTTTGAACTTTGGTTTTACCCTCATCGAACTGCTCGTAGCACTGCTGGTGCTCGCAATCGCCATGAGTATGTTCGGGAACGCGACCAGCGGCTCTTTGCGTTCTCTTGAGCGATTGGAGATGAGAAACATAGCGGGCTGGGTGGCCGCCAATGAACTGAGCATCATGCGTCTTGAGCGTCGGGTCAATCAGGAGCCGATGAGCACCGGAACACGTCGAACGCTCACCCGTATGGCTGGTCGCGATTGGGAAGTACAAAGCACTTTACGGCCCACAAGCCACCCTTGGTTGCGGCGTGTGGAAGTAAGGGTGAGACCGGCCGAGTCGCGAGGCATTGAAGATTGGTCCACGACACTTGTCGGCTATGTGGGTCGATACTGAGAATTGAATATGTCAATTCGTCAAACACATGGATTCACACTTCTCGAAGTGCTTATCGCCTTGGCGATTTTCAGCTTGGTGTCCATGACGGCTGGATCGCTGCTCTATCAGGCCGTGGAAGCCCAAAGTGTCTCTACTCGGCTTGCAGACCGCCTTGTGGACACGGAACGAGGGTTAGGGCGCCTGAGCCGAGATGTCGCGCAGCATGTTCCTAGGGAAGTGCGCGATGAATTTGGTGATGCGATGCCCGCCTTGCTGATCAGTTCAGATAGCCTTGAATTTACTCGACGTGGATGGGCAAATCCGGCGCAGCACCCACGCAGCGAGCTGCAGAGGGTGCGCTACTGGGTGGAAGAGGACGCACTTCGCCGCGCCTATTGGGATGTCCTTGATCGAGCCTTGGATTCGGCCGCAAAGATTCAAACGGTCATTGACAGGGTATCTTGGGTGGCTTTTGAACCCGTCACCGCTTCGCAAGTCCTCACCGGCGAATCCATCCGGCATCTTGGCGATGATGTTGAAGAGCCGCCAATAGGTTTACGTATTAGCCTGCAAATGAATGGGTATGGCGAGCTGGTTCGAATCATCGAACTTCCGGGAAACCCTGCCGAGATGAGCGGTTCGGAACCGGAAACACCGCGTGAAGCTGGGACGACACCAGACGCGGTCGGGTCGGAAGGTGAAGACCAAAATGGCTAGCGTCCGCGAAGAACAAGGCGGCGTGGTGCTTATCAGTGTGCTGGCGATTACCGCCGTGATTGCGGCCATCGCTTGGCAGATGGTGTCCCGACAATCCTTGGTGGTTGCGGGCATGAGTTCCGCGAGCTTTAGCCTTCAAGCCCAAGAGTACTTGATCGGTGCCGAACACTATGCGAAACAGCTGCTCGTGGAGGACTGGCAGGACGAAGATTCGAGAGCTTTTGATTCCGAAGTCGAGGACTGGGCGGCGGAACGCCCACCCTTTAGGATACCCGGCGGTACGATTGAGATGCGTGTCTGGGATTTGCAATCGAGATTTAACCTCAATGCCATGGAATCTCAGCAGGCCGCGTTCCAAGGGGTTCTGGATGCGCACAAGATTCCGTTCGCAGTGGCTTCAGAGTGGCTCGATTGGATCGACGAGGATCTCGAATCACGGACTCCTGGCGCGGAAGACTTGGAGCTGCTGTTGCGCGAACCCGCGCTTCGCAGCGCAAATACGCTTGCAGCCCACGCAAGCGAGCTGCGCGTTCTTCCGTCAATGATTGAAGTGCCCTATGGGGACATCGAACCGCTCATCATCGCACTGCCGAGCACAAGCTTGGAAATCAACATCAATACGGTCGAGCCGGAACTTCTTGAAGCTCTCGGCATCTCTTCGGCTATTGCTAAATCCATTGCCTCGGAGGAGCGCAAATTCACCAGTCTCGATGAGGTGGCAGCGCTTGAAGCAGGGCAGGGGAGCGAGTTCTTCGTCGTCACCAGCAAGTATTTCGGAATATGGGCGGAAGTTGAAATCGGGGGGAACCGTGCGCGAATGGAAAGTTGGCTCTACCGAAATCCGGATGATGGAAGCGTGCATCTGCTCGGTCGCAATCTGGAGAGCGTCTGATGTTCTTTATCTGGTTTGATGATATGAGCGAGTTGGGTACGGGCGCATTCACCCGTAGGGAATGGCGTTGGTGTCGAACCGGGCCGGGCTCGCGCGTCGAGGGAAGCGGAGACCTCGAAAAAATTGCAGATTTGCTAACTTCCCAAGACGATGAGGTGAACTTGTTGCTCGCGGCCCGTGAGTGCGTTCATCTACAGCTCAAGGTGCCTCCCATGAGTGCCCGTAGCCTCAAGCAGGCCTTGCCCTTCATCGCCGAGGAGCAGGTGGCACAGCCTGTGGAGCGCATGCACTTCGCCATGGGAGAACGGCGGGGTGAATATACGGCTTGCTTGGGAATATCCAAATCGCTGTTGCGCCATCTTCTTGAAATCCTCTCTCAATACGGCATTTCGCCGACGGCCGCATACTCGGACGCGAGCTTGCTGCGTATCAGAGAAGGAAGCGTTGGCATGTTGTTGGATGGGGAGAGAGCACTTGTGCGCACCGCCAACCTCAGCTTAGAGGCGTCACGCCAGGATGTTTGCAACTATTTGGACTCTATCGTTCAGGAGTTCGGGGAGCCAAGCTCTGAATTGACCATTGAGGTGATTTCAGATGAAAGTGCTCACATACCTGATGGACTTGCCGAATCCTCGGCGAAGATCACGCAAAGGAGGATTTCCCGAGGCCCCTTGGCGGAGCTACTTTCCACACAGCTTTCTGAAATCAATCTCTTGGTATCAGAGTTTGAACCGGGAACAGCCAAGAAACGCAACGGCGTATGGAGACTGCCCATTGCGCTGGCCGCAAGTTTCTTAGCGTTGATTATCGCTTCTCACCTGAGTGTTGGATTGATTGAGCTCAATCGTAGCCAAGCACTACAAATGGAAGCGCTTAGTTTCGTTGAAGGCGCGACATCTCCAGACGAGGTCGTCAGACTCATTCATCGTGAGCAGGGAACGCGCAGCCAAGAAACACGCGATTTCCTTATCCTGCTCGCGCAGATATCGAAGGTTTCCGCGGGGCGCGGGGCGAATCTCAGAACACTTTCTTATCAGTCGGGTTCTGGGGTAATCGACATAGAGGTTTTGGTTGCCGACTACGACGCTCTCGACGCATTTTCGAATGATGCCCAGAGCGCCTTTCGGCAAGCTGATATGCTCGGCGCGACACAGACAGGGGAGGGCGTGCGCGCCCGCCTCAGGCTATTAGGGGTGGGGCAATGAACGACAAGAGCTTGCTTTCTATCAAACCCTTGAGAAGCGCGCAGGTGAGGCTCAAAGGCTGGCTGCTCGGCCGGGGTGCGCGGGAGCGTGTTCTGATTCTTATGGCCTTCTTCACCTTGGGTCTATGGCTTCTGTGGGCAATCCTGCTCATACCAATCGAACAATGGAAGGACGATGCCCAACGCGAAACGGGCGCTTGGGAACGGAGGCTCAGTTGGCTTGAGACGCAGCCTAGGAGCGAAACACGCAGCGAGCTTCGGCCGAGCGTCTTGACCACATCCATAGGCAATTGCGGGCTGCAGCTCTTAAGGGTGAATCAAGAAAGCGAGGCCATACTCGTCACTCTCCAGGAGCAATCATTCGAATGTGTGCTCGATTGGCTTATTCGCGTGGAAACAGGCCACGGCATACAAGTTGAGCAATTGCGTCTTCAAGCAGGGCAACGCGCCGGCAGTGTGAGCGGCACTCTACGTTTCCGAGGCGGCTAGCCGAAGAAAAGGTTTGCTATCCCCAACCCGAGTATGGCAGTTCTTTGCCTTCTTGACAGTATTTAACATAATATAGATTATGCGACAATAGATCGGCACACAGGCAAAGCTCATTCGGCGCTCATGCCGAGAAGTCAAGCCGATCAACAAACTTGCGGAGAACGATTCGGCAGAATATTCAGTTGGAGTCTAGCTCCTCACAACCAGCGGCTGCATACTCGGCCTCCGTGGGAACATCTCCTGCCTCAATTTTTTGCAGGAATTCTCGAAGCGCCCGGGCCTCACCGCGAGATATGATTTGTACAGTCGCCTCTCGGTCCACCGGCGTCAGATCGCCAAAGCACCGTTTCAACACCATTGAAATATCCGCGCTGACTGCTTCAATCGGTAAATGCTCTATAGATTCAACGTTGGGCTGCTCAAACTTGAAGCTATACGACCAAGCGCAACCGGACAATACAAGTATGGTTATCAAGCCTAATTGTGCTCGTAACATGAGCTGCCGTACTCTCCGTTGTGATTCCAACTATCGCGATCCTTACCACTAGAACATGAGTTTAGGCCAATCATTTGCGTTTCCAATGCGGTGGGAATCGTATCCACGCCCAGACAACAAGCAATCCAAATGCCGTATAGGAAGCGGTGAAAACCCAAGTAGGTGCCTCAATGTAGAGTATTCGATGCAGCCAGTGCTCGATGAAGCTACCTTCGTAAGTTGAGAGAGCGCTGCTTGCGCGTAGCTGCATCTCAAGTACAGTGAGTGGGCAAATGATGTCGAGCCAAGACTGCGCTACAACAACGCCAATAGCTCCGAGGTGCGCGCATCGAAACCATAGGTGACGCGTCCAATTCCAGCCGCGAAAGCCACCAATGATCGTGAAGATGAGCGTACCCACAACAAAGGCAACAAACAGCGCATGCGCGATCAGAACGATATCGGCTAATTGTGCTGCTGTCATGCTGCTATAGTCGCCTCTACCAAGTCTCTGTTGAGAATAGCACCATGGCGATCAAGAATAGCGCATTGGCCTATGGGTGGCCGGCGCAAATATTGCATTGGGGCGTCGTCGTGTTGGTAATCACCCAGTTTGTATTGGCCAATATGGCCGAATCTGCCGATTCAAGAATGGAAACCTTCATTCTCTTTGCCAGACACAAGTCGATCGGCATCACCATTTTCGCGCTGGCCATCATCCGACTGGTGTGGCGATTCTTCAACGATCAACCCGCCTTGCCGCTTGGAATGCCAAGTTGGCAGCGGAATCTTGCCAAAACGACGCACTGGCTTCTCTATGCGTTGATTATCCTCATGCCAATCACCGGCGTGCTCGGCTCGGCCGCAAACAACTTCCCGGTTACTTGGTTCGGCATCTTCACCTTGCCGGCCTTTATCGGTCCAAACGAAGCCTTGGCGGAACGCCTGCACGACCTCCACGGCTTGCTGGCCGGCTGTTTGGCATTGCTCGCCGCCCTGCACCTTTTGGCAGCCCTAAAGCACCATTTCTTCAATCGGGACGATGTACTGCGGCGGATGCTTTGGAAACCAAAATGATCAAGGCGTGTCGTATATTGGGTGTGGCTTCGCTGTTCTTTGCCATCATTGGCTTTTCGTGCGCCCATGCAGAGCCTGCCCCTTGGAGTATTGACTATAGGCAAAGCAAGGTCAGTTTCTTCGCTAGGCAAGCGGGTGCCGAGTTCGAAGGTCATTGGGCCCGGTGGAGGGCGGAGGTGAGGTTTGACCCGCAACACCTCGCGCAAAGCCATGCCATCGCGAATTTCCACGTCGCTTCGGTGGCAACCTTTGACGCTGAACGCGATGCGACGCTTCAAGACCCGGAATGGTTCGATGGAGAGGCACATCCGATCGCTCGGTTCAAAGCCAATGAATTTGGGATGAGACCCGAGGGGAGATTTATTGCCGCATCCGAGCTTGAAGTGAAGGGCTTGCGAACCCCCCTCACCTTTGAGTTCGAAGTTCGTGAAGAAGATGGATTTACGGTGCTCGAAGGCGAGGCCGAAATTGACCGGCTCGCTGCAGGTATAGGCACGGGAGAGTGGCTCGATACGGCTTGGATTGGCCAATTCGTGCGCGTTGAGGTTATCCTTTACGCGACCATCCCAATGAGTTCCTCAAACTAAATGGAATTTCGTGGCGGCCACGTACTCTCGGTTGATCAGTTCAACCGAGAGGATGTGCAGCGGGTGTTTGAAGTCGCCCGCAAGATGCTTCCCTTCAGTCAGAGAAAGCTGGTGACGCGAGTGCTTGAGGGGGCGGTACTGGGCAATATTTTCTTTGAACCAAGTACAAGGACTCGAATCTCATTTGGCAGCGCCTTCAATCTCTTAGGGGGTAATGTTCGAGACACGACCAGCGAAGAAAGCTTATCGCTCGCCAAGGGTGAAAACCTGCAGGATACCGCCAGTGTGCTTTCCGGCTATTGCGACGTATTGGTCATGCGCCATCCGAATGAAGGGGCGGTAGCGGACTTTAGCAAGCAGAGCCGTGTTCCGGTGATCAATGGGGGTGATGGCGCCAACGAACATCCATCGCAGGGATTGCTGGATTTATTCACGCTCGATCAGGAGATGTGCGCCAAGGGTAAAAGTGTTGATGGCATGCGCATCGCCGTAGTCGGGGACCTTCGGTTTGGCCGCGCTGTTCGCTCTCTCTGCGGCTTGCTTGCGGTGTTCGATGCGCTTGATATACGGCTCATATCTCCTCAAGAGCTTCAGCTTCCTGAAGGTCTCAAACACAAGCTGCAGCGCAAAGGCCACAGCATTCAAGAGTTCGATGCGCTAGAGCCCGGGATAGCCGCCTGCGATGCGGTTTACATGACTAGAATCCAAACCGAGCGATTCGAATCAAAGAAGATGGCTGATCTCTATCGCGGGCGCCTACGCCTCGACCGAAAGACTTACGAAGCGGTGTGCGAGCCCGAAACCATCATCATGCATCCCCTACCCCGCGATTCACGACGAAAAGCGCGTGAACTCGACGAGGACCTCAACCCCAACCCCAACCTTGCGATTTTTCGTCAGACCGATAATGGATTGGCGGTACGCATGGCACTTTTTGCGCTCATTCTTGATGTTATCGACACATTTGAGCACAACGCCCGACCCGTGCCCTGGTATGGAGGGGCGCGGGAAGTTTAAAAGCGGGATGGTTGTGATTCGTAGCGAAGTGACGCTTGGGCAGTCTTCGGTGCAATCCTCTTGTAGGGCTTGAAGCCCGGTATCGAAGCTATAGCGATTCTTCGAATTCAGGCAGTGCCTTGAAGAGGTCCGCAACCAAACCGTAGTCGGCGACTTGGAAAATTGGTGCCTCTTCGTCCTTGTTGATGGCGACAATAACCTTGGAATCTTTCATGCCTGCCAGATGCTGAATGGCTCCGGAGATACCCACTGCGATATAGAGTTCTGGTGCAACGATCTTGCCGGTCTGGCCGACCTGCATATCGTTGGGCACGAATCCTGCGTCCACGGCGGCGCGCGATGCACCTATGGCCGCCCCAAGCTTGTCAGCAATGCCTTCCAAGAGCTTGAAATTCTCGCCATTTTGCATGCCTCGACCGCCTGAGATCACCACGCCGGCAGATGTCAATTCTGGTCGCTCCGATTGTCCAAGCTCCTCGCCAACGAATTCGGAATCTCCACTTGCGGCGCCGCCAGCGTAATCTTCGATGGGAGCTGGCCCGGCCTCGCCCTCCACCGCATCGAATCCGGTACCCCTGACGGAGATGACCTTGATGGGGTCCTTGGAGCGTACTGTCGCGATGGCGTTGCCTGCATAGATGGGACGCTGGAATGTGTCTTCGCCTGTCACGCCGGTAATGTCTGAAATCTGCGCCACATCAAGCTTGGCCGCCACTCTGGGGGTAAAGTTCTTGCCGGTGGTCGTGTGTGCGGCAAGTATGTGCGAACAATCGGAACCCGCTTGTGCCACCAGATCGGCCATCGGCTCCGCCAGATGATGCGTGTACTGGGGATCGTCGGCGAGAAGTACGCGAGAGATGCCCGGTATGGCGGCGGCCTGCTCGGCGACGCCGCGGCAATCGCTGCCCGCGACCAGCAAGGCGACATCGCCACCGATCTCACTGGCGGCTTGGATAACAACCCGCGTGACCGGTTTTAGATTCTGGTTATCGTGTTCTGCTATACACAGGATGCTCATGCAATCACCTTGGCTTCGTTTCTGAGTTTGTCGACCAATTCTTCAACGGATTCAACCTTAATGCCGGCCTCCCGCTGCGGCGGCGGTACGACACTGAGGATTTCAATGTGTTCGCGGTCCTCAACGCCCAGTTCCTCCAACGAGAGCACGTCCATGGGCTTCTTCTTGGCCTTCATGATGTTCGGAAGCGACGCGTAGCGCGGCTCGTTGAGCCGTAAGTCTGTCGTGATTACCGCAGGCATGCTGATGCGCACGGTCTGAAGACCACCATCGACTTCCCGCACCACTTCGCAATTCCCGTCTTCAATAGTCACTTGGGAGGCAAAGGTACCCTGCGGGAGGCCGGTGAGCGCCGCGAACATGGGGCCGGTTTGACTGTTGTCGCCGTCAATGCTCTGCTTACCGAAAATGACCAGACCGGGTGTCTCGCGTTCGTGCACGGCTTTGAGCACCTTGGCAATGGTGATCGGCTGCAGATTATCCGGAGCCTCAACCAAGATGGCGCGATCCGCTCCCAAGGCCAAGCAGTTCCTCAGTTGCTCCTGGCACACCGTCGGGCCGACGCTGACCGCAATAACCTCCTCGACAAGGCCCTTCTCGCGCAACCTGAGAGCTTCTTCAACAGCAATCTCGCAGAAGGGATTGACGGCCATCTTGACATTGGCAAGATCGATACCCGACCCGTCGGATTTGACCTGCACCTTCACGTTGGCGTCAACGACGCGCTTCACTGGCACCAGTGCTTTCATAGACTCCTCGATTGATGCTTGTGGCGAAACGAATTCAAGGCCACTTCAGGCCTTCGCAATCGACCACATACTCATAAACGATGCATTTTCCCTTGATTGGGCATGCGAATCAAGGACGGGCTTCCCGCTTCACAGCAACCTCTATGCTCGGTTCTACTTGTCAGAGAATAAGGCCGATTGCTCTCCACCTCATGCGATACTGCCACTTGTTGCCTTGGCTGGAATCCTAGATGAAACAGGTAGAACGCGAGAGCTTGGAAGCGGATGTCCTCATCGTCGGAGGGGGTCCGGCCGGCCTTGCGGCGGCTTGCCGCCTCATGCAGCTTGCGGGCGAGCAGGATCAAGAACTGATGGTATGCCTCGTTGAGAAGGGCTCGGAGGTTGGCGCGCACATTCTCTCGGGTGCGATTTTTGAGCCTACCGCCCTGAATGAGCTCTTTCCAGACGCCGCCTCCCAAGGCGCTCCGCTCGATAATCCAGTGCTCTCCGAAGACATGTACTTTCTCCCATCGGGCAAGTCGAGCATACGTGTTCCGCACATGTTGCTGCCCAAGGACATGACAAACGAAGGCAACTACGCCTTGAGTCTCGGCAACATGGCGCGCTGGCTCGGCGAACAAGCAGAAGCGCTTGGCGTCAATATCTTCCCAGGCTTTGCAGCGAGCCAGACCCTGGTCGAAGATGGCAAGGTCGTCGGGGTGCTCACCGGAGACATGGGCATCGACCGTCAAGGCAATCCCAAGGGCACCTTCCAGCCGGGCTATGAAATTCGTGCCAAGTACACCCTGTTGGCCGAGGGATGCCGAGGGCATCTGGGCAAGCAACTGACTTCGGACTTTGGTCTCGACAAGGAGTCCGGCACCCAACATTACGCGATTGGCCTCAAAGAGCTTTGGGACGTGAAGCCCGAAAACCACCAGCTTGGCCGGATCTTTCATTCTCTGGGATGGCCGCTCGGATTCGGTTCGAGTGCGACCGGAGGCAGCTTTCTCTACCACCTCCCCGACAACCAAGTATCCCTTGGGCTGATCGTGGATTTGAGCTATAGCAACCCTCACCTATCGCCCTTTGACGAGATGCAGCGCTGGAAGCACCATCCGCTTGTCGCAAGCGTCCTTGAAGGCGGGCAAAGGCGCTCCTATGGCGCGAGGGCGATTGTCAAGGGGGGGCTTTTCGCCCTCCCACGCCTTGGCGTTCCCGGCGCACTGCTAATTGGCGATGATGCCGGGTTTCTCAATCCGCTCAAAATCAAGGGCAGCCACACTGCCATGAAGTCCGGGATGCTGGCTGCGGATGTGGTCTACGCAGCCTTGAACGCGGAAGACGAGGGTGGTCACGACCTATCCACCCAGTTCGCGCAGGCCGTGCGGGATTCTTGGCTGCACAAGGAACTTCATCGCGCCAGAAACTTCGGTGGATTCGTGCATAAGTTCGGGACGCTCGTGGGTTCCGCGGCCGTCTGGAAGGAGCACTGGCTGCTCCGAGGGTGCCTTCCAATGAATGTGAGCGACCCAACACCAGATCACGCAGCCTTGAAACCAGCAAATCGCATGCGCGTTATCAGCTATGAAAAACCCGATGGCGTGCTGAGCTTCGATAAGACATCCTCGGTCTATCTGTCCAACACCAACCACGAAGAAGATCAGCCCTGCCACCTCGTGCTGACTGATGCCGAACTGCCCATTCGCGACAACCTGTCCATGTACGATGAACCGGCGCAGCGTTACTGCCCTGCAGGCGTCTATGAAGTGATTGAAGTGGAGACAGGGCCGCAGTTTGTGATCAACGCGCAGAACTGCGTGCACTGCAAGACCTGCGATATCAAAGATCCCGCGCAGAACATTAGCTGGGTAGCACCCGAGGGCACCGGAGGCCCGAACTACCCGAACATGTAAATTCATCTACTCCGCTCTTTCCAGCGCATAGAAGCGCTGGTAGCTCCAGATGCCTAGCCACTCGTCGTGTTCGACAAGAACCTCGGCAAACCGAAAGTGCGCCGCTCTTGAGAAGCGCCCAAGGAGACCCGTTCGCACCTCGACGCAGGGACAGGAACCTGATTCATCTGTCAGAGGCTTCATGAAGAGTTGCCCCGGAACCTTCACTGGCACCCATTCTTCGAGATTTGTCTGAACGACCAGCCGCCCCCCCTGCCCTTCCCCGTCAATCTCGAAATCCACAATCAGGAAAGGCGTGTCTTCTACCTCAATGAACGCCTTCTCCACAGGTGTGACCAGAAAGTGTTCCCCGCCCTCGCAACGCAGCAGCGTCGCGAACAGCAACACCATCTCCGTGCGTTTAATCTCAGAACCTTGGTGAAACCAACGGCCATCCGTCGCGATACGCATGTGTGAATCCACGCTGCGGGAAGGCTGCCATGCTTCAGTATCCGGGGCATACCTCGCTTGCGCCGATTCCAAGAGGCGATCAATGAGATTGGATTCCGGGTTCATTCTTTGGCGTCAGTAGAGTGGATTCGCACTTCATTCCCCAATCATAAGACTATTAGAGTTGAATCATCGGCCAAACTCGCCCAAGATTCACGCTTCGCATTCGGGATGTCGAACATGAAGATCGTCTCCTTTAACGTCAATAGCATTCGCAAACGATTTCATCAGTTGGAAGCGGTGCTTGACAAACATTCGCCTGAGATCGTTGCCCTGCAGGAAACCAAGGTCACGGATGAGGATTTTCCGTTCGAGGACTTCAAGGCACTGGGACTTCCGTACGTACAGGTATTTGGCCAGAAAACACACTACGGGGTGGCCGTGGCATCGACCATAGAACCCGTCGACGTCGTCAATGGATTCGATTGGCGGGAGGAGGATCAGCAGCGACGCTTTCAAGCGATGAAATACTCGACGGGTAGTGGCGAACTGACCGTGCTGAATGGCTACTTCCCTCAGGGAGAGGCCCGCTCACACCCCGTCAAGTTTCCGGGAAAGGAACAGTTTTACAGTGATTTGCTGAAATATCTCCAGAAACGCTGTTCGGCGCATTCCATGCTGGTTTCTGTTGGAGACATGAACGTCGCTCCCCAAGATCTTGACATACTCATTGGCGAAAAGAACGCCAAACGTTGGCTGCAAACGGGCAAGTGCAGTTTCTTGCCCGAAGAGCGTGAGTGGCTGGCGGCGGTCACCGACTGGGGGCTTCGTGACTGTTATGCGGAGCTTACTGAAGATTCCGACCGATTGGCGAGCTGGTTCGATTATCGTTCGCGAGGATTCGAAGATGATCCTAAGCGAGGCCTTCGTATCGATCTCCTATTGGCCACGGAGCCCCTGTTTGAGCGCCTAAGAACCAGCGGAATCGACTTGGACATTCGAGCCATGACGCAGCCATCGGATCATGCGCCCGTTTGGTGCGAATTTGATCTTTAGTCTCAGGGGCGCTTAGCCCCCAGGCAGTGGAGGCATGAGGCAAGGCCGATGATCGGGCCAACTCCAGCCGAAAAGGTCACACCCCGAAACTACGTGCTCGGCATATTGGTTGTCGTCTATGTCTTCAATTTCATTGACAGACAAATCCTCGCCATTCTTCTCGAGCCCATCAAGCTAGAACTAGTCTTAACGGACACACAGCTCGGGTTTCTCTCTGGGATTGCATTCGCGGTCTTCTACGCCACCCTCGGCATGCCAATTGCCCGCATCGCCGACCGAACATCCCGTACCGGCGTAATTGCCGTTTGCTTGACGCTTTGGAGCGCCATGATCGCCCTTTGTGGCCTTGCCGCAAATTTCGTACAGCTCTTGCTTGCGCGAATAGGTGTTGCCGTTGGAGAGGCCGGTGGAAGTCCTCCCGCCCATTCGCTGATCTCCGACTATTTCCCAGCTGAAACCAGAGCGACCGCGCTCAGCATCTATTCACTCGGCATTCCCATCGGCACCATGTTTGGCCTCATGTTCGGAGGCTGGATCAACGAGTTCTTTGGCTGGCGAATGGCCTTTCTTGTGGTTGGGGTGCCCGGAATACTCTTAGCAATCATATTCCGACTCACGGTTCGGGAACCAAAACGCCAAGGCGTTGCCGAGGCCGCCGCAAATACATCTATAAGCAAGGTGGCCGACTATCTTTGGCGGCAAAAATCCTTCAAACACTTGGCCATGGGCGCAGCACTTCACGCATTTGTTGGCTATGGATTGACGCAGTGGAACCCTTCGTTTTTCATTCGCTCGCATGGGCTCGGTACCGGTGAGATCGGAACCATCTTGGCCTTGCTCGCAGGCCTCGTCGGAGGCGCAGGCACCTTCTTCGGCGGCTGGATCGCAGACAAGATAGCGCCGAGGGGCGTGCGATGGTACATGTGGGTGCCTCTTTTAGGCTTGGCACTTACAGTGCCCTTCCTGACTGCCGCTTATCTCGCCGACTCGCATGTCCTGGCTTTTCTGCTCTTCATCCTGCCAACTTTTTTTGGTTCCCTCTATCTGGGGCCATCCTTTGCCGCAACTCAGAGCTTGGTGCCTGCCCATATGCGCGCGGTCGCGGCGGCGGTCCTTCTGTTCATTATCAATATCATTGGGCTTGGTCTAGGACCATGGCTGGTAGGCGTTCTGAGCGACCTGCTCGAGCCAAGATTCGGTCATGAGTCGTTGCGCTATGCGCTGATCATTACCGCCGTGTTGAACCTTTTGGCGGCCATACATTACTGGCTGGCCTCAAAGACGCTGGGTGCGGACCTGAATCGGGCGATGCACCACTAAACTACTCTTCAATCAATAAGGCTCAATTCATGCCGGAACTTCATAGAGCGGGACGCTCAATCTACTTCGAAACCCACGGAGAGGGCCCCGCCCTGCTCCTATCACACGGCTATTCCGCAACTTCACAAATGTGGACGGGCCAAGTGGGTGCACTTTCCAAGCGGCACAAGCTCATCATCTGGGACATGTGCGGCCACGGACGATCCGAATCACCCGATGATCCAGACCTCTACACTGAAGCCAAAACAGTCGATGACATCAAGGGGCTCTTGGATCACCTAGGCGACTCGTCGGCGATAGTCGGCGGCCTCTCTCTCGGCGGATACATGTCGCTGGCCTTCCATGCAAGCTATCCCGAGTATGTTCGCGCCCTGTTGATCTTCGATACGGGGCCCGGCTTCAAGAGCGACACTGCGCGCGAAGCTTGGAACGAACAGGCCCGCGGGAGGGGGGAGATGTTGGAGCAACAGGGGTTATCGGCACTTGAATCCATGAGCGCCGAAATGGCGCAGGCGCAACACAAATCCGCATTCGGTCTTGCCATGGCCGCTCGTTACATGCTGATCCAATCGAGTGACCGCGTCATTCAATCCCTACCGCAAATTCGCGTGCCTTCGCTGGTGCTGGTGGGGGGACTCGATGAGCCTTTTCTCAATGCGACCAACTACATGGCGGCAAAGATTGAAGGCGCTTCAAAGGTAATGATCGAGGGTGCGGGACATGCTTCGAACATAGACCGTCGGCGAGCCTTCAATGAAGCGGTGCTTGAGTTTCTCGATTCGAACCAGCTCTACTAGCTGTTGAGCAGTTCACCTATCCGTTGATTGAGCCGCTGTAAGGCTTGTGATGCCGCAGACGCAAAGTCCAAGCCTCGGCTCGCGCCAGCAACCGATCTCGAGACGTTGATCACCATGCCGCCTTGGCGGGTGAAGGCGGCTCGAATCACTTCCGCCAAATCACCGCCTTGAGCGCCGATGCCTGGGATAAGCAGTGGCATGTCGCCGATTGTTTCGCGTATAGCCCCAAGCTCCCACGTATGGGTGGCACCGGCGACCAGCATGAGATTGCCGTGCGTGTTCGCCTTGACGACTTCTTTGGCCACCCGCAAGTAGGTGGGATCCGCTTCTGGATAGTTTTGCAACCATTCAGCCTGCGGATTGCTCGTTCGGCAGAGGACGAACACGCCCTTGTCGGCTCGCTCGAAAAACGGACTCAGGTTGTCCAAACCCAAATAAGGAGAGACCGTGACGGCATCAGCCCTGTAGCGATCAAAGGCTTCTCGGGCGTAGGCCTTGCAAGTCTCACCTATGTCGCCCCGCTTGGCGTCGAGTATCACTGGAGTGTTCGGATGGTGATCGTGTATGTGCTCGATGAGGTCTACAAGCACGTCTTCATAGCCATAGCCCGAAAACCACGCCACCTGCGGCTTGAACGCGCATACGTCAGCCGCAGTCGCGTCAATGAGCGCCCTACAAAACGCGAAGGTTGCGTTCAAGCTGGGCCGAAAATGTGTCGGAAGTGTCTCGGGATTTGGGTCCAGCCCCACACACACAAGACGCTGGTCCTGCCAAGCGGCCTCTATGAGCGTACGAAAGGTTGGGCGTGGCATAAGGACAGTATAGTGCGAAGAAGTGGAATACTCGCTTCCATCGGGGAGAGTAATCCGCTTCAATAGCGACACTCCCCTTTGAACAAGCGTCTTTCCATCCGACCCCCATCTCAATCGTATAATGCCCACCCGCAACCGGAGGGGTGGCAGAGCGGTTGAATGCACCGGTCTTGAAAACCGGCAAGGTGAGAGCCTTCGAGGGTTCGAATCCCTCCCCCTCCGCCAAAGAATCTTGAAATATACTTAGGGATATGGTCCCAAGAACCTCTCGCCGTCGAAGTGAATCAGGTGATCGGGTTTATCCGCTATCCAGACTTCGGTTTCCCAAGCGATTTCTTTCACCCACACTCGAAATGCGTCCCGTGTTGCAAAGGCGCTCACATAGACTCTAGGATGCGTACACTCTTGGGTAAGGCGCTCCAATTCGAGGTGGCGAAGCGGTGCAATCGGATTGGATGAGTGCACTGCTTCCACGAGCAGAATCCAATTCCTTACGGAATCGTACGCCACAATATCCGGCAACCGATCATGCTCTAGGACAAAGAAACCAAGTGTGTCGAGTTTTTGTTGATCTCGATGCAATACCTTCGCAGCCGAATCTCCGATATATAAGATTTCTGAACGCGGTGCAAATCGTGGGAAGAACTCCTCAACTACCATGCGCTGAAGGTCGTTATGCGGCCCTGGGGAAAATTCCAGCGGCGGACTCCCATCGCTCAGGGAAATCACAATTCCACGCTTCTTGAGGCTTCGGTGCCGATTTATTCGATCTTCTAGCGTCCCGTTGTCCGCAATAAACTCCTCAACGGCGGTTAACTAATCCGCAGTACCAAATTTCCGAATCAAGTCGCTTGCAGCGGGTGCGATCGCCCATGCCCGAGTGGGGTTGTTGGTATTTGCGTCAGGTTTCCCAGCACTAGGAATCGCGAGTCCTGCTTCGCGCAAAAACACGAAATCTCTGCGTCTGACATCGTCATAAGAGCCGGAGGAAAGATGTTCACCATAGTGCTCGTTCCAGAAAGTAATGGTTTGGCGGGTGGTCAAATTATGCTGGGACCATCCCCAGACCGCTGCATTCGCCCAGAGACTATCAGGTTGGATATCGCTCAGCGCGAGCAACGCCAGAGCCAGTCGATGCCTTCGGCGCTCGGAGAGTTCACCGAGATTGATGCCTGCTGCGCTGAGAATTTTCAGTGCGTCATCTATTTTTTCCTGAACCGACACGTTAAGCGAAAAGCTCCTTTTGGCCTCGCGAATTAATCTCGGCCACTTCCTTTCGCGATAGCTCAATGCCCGAGAAGAGCGTGTCCCATGCCGCCTCCGCTACTGCTTTGGCAAGCAATGGAGGCACGGCATTCGCGACCTGATTAAACTGATTGCTTTCGCTTCCTTTGAATTGAAACCAATCTGGAAAGCTCTGTAGGCGGGCGCCTTCACGAACGGTGAGTCGACGACGCCTGCCATCTGGGAGGCGTAGGCGAAGCATGTCCCCGGTCGCGCCCGCCAGGTTTCTGCATGTGACTGTTCGACTTGGCCCATCCAAATGCAGGTCGCGCGGCCGAATACACATCGATTTCTTTTCGTACCGAGCGACGTAGTCATCCATACTCGGCGTCAAAAAGCGTGCGTTTATCGGAATGCTATGCGCTAAAGGGCCGAGTGCTTCACCTGCTGTGTACCTAGGCGAATGCCTACGCGGCGCGAACTTGGCACCTTTGTGGCCAACGACGAAAAGCCTCTCCCTGCGTTGAGGCACACCGAAATCAACTGCGTTTAGCAAATGCTCCTCAACAGCGTACCCAAGGTGTTTTAACTCCTGCACTATCGATGCCAGATACTCCTTGTTGCGATATCGCATACCGCGAACGTTCTCGAACAAAACAAGGGTGGGGCTACATTGCCTCACTGCGGCCAGAAATGCCGGAAATCCATCTCGTTCGTCCCGTCGTCCAATTTGGTTTCCTCCCACGCTGAATGGCTGGCAGGGCGGACCTCCTATGACAGCAATGGCTCCTTCTGGGTAGCTTGTTTCGGAGGTGAGAAAAGTTTCGTGGCATATGCCTAGCAGGTTTTCTTGGTAGGTTAAGCAGGCTGATGAATCCTTTTCGAACCCAACGGTCCGAAATCCTGCCGCTTCAAAGCCAAGTGCTAGACCACCACAGCCAGCAAAAAGATCCAGTACAAGGGGTGACTCGGGAGGTGCGCAGGGCTTGAGTTGCGCGTCAAGGAAATCGACATACGACATGGAATAATCGTTGGCGAAACCGTTCCTAGACCTCGAATATGGACAAGTATATCAGGCGATCAACGTGCCAAGGAAAGGGATTCTGAAGTGGGCTGTTAAATTGTTGCAATGGTTTCGCCACAACAAATGCTTCAGCCTATCGTGAATCGCATTCTCGTAGCACTACATCCCTAATTCCTTCATCGCGTCGCTCATCTTGCCACAAGGAAGTGGGATAGAGGATCTTGAGCAAGCAACATGAAAAAACCCGGTGCGAAAAGGAGGCCACGCGTCAAGCTACAAGCTGCCAACATCGTTGATTCACCCTATTGAGAAGCGGTGATTTTCGGCATTGCGGAGGTGGGGGTGGAATAGCGCCCATGTGCCCAAGCAGAAGTTTGTCGCGCTATGGCTTCTCTACTTTGCCAAAGAAGACGACTTGAGCCTGTGTGCAGTAGCCGCAAGCAATCAGCACCCCTCTCAGAGGTTGATACAATCCCCGTTGTGCCGTAGACGTTCAGCCGCGCAAATGTCCACACCACTCCGACACCCGCAGGTGAGTGCTCGATGGACCTCTACCCTACTGAGCAACGTCTGGGTAGTCGAGCCCATTCTCCCATGAGTATCTCGGACGACGAAATCCGAAGGCAACTAGTGCTCGGCGAGGACAGCCGCTGGGAATTCAAACAGATCGAGTACAAGGGGGACATGCCTACAAGTCCCCGTAGAGAAGACCTTGCAGACGAGTTGGGTGCTTTCGCCAACGCGGCAGGCGGCATCCTCCTGTGCGGCGTATCGGACGACGGACAGATTCAAGGCATGTCCCGCAAGCAAATGGAGGCGCTCGACCGAATGCTGGTCGAAGTGAGCACCGACACTCTAGAGCCCGCGCTTCGCATCAATGTCCATCACAGGGAACTCGATGAGAAGGCATTCATGCTGGTGGAAGTGCCGAAAGGCATTGCCATTCATGAGCGCTCCGGACGCGCATTCATCCGCGTAGGCGCGTCCAAGCAATGGTTGAGCGATGACGAACGCCTACGGCTGTCCCTAAAGCGGGCTCAGAGCCGCTATCTTTAGTTCGACAAGCAGGTCGTCCCTCAAACTGGATTCGAGACGTTCGAAGAGCGCTTATGGGAACCTCTTATAAGTGTGACCGGAGCCGCCGAACCGGCGCGCGCCCTCATGAACATTCACCTCTTGGCGCAGGACGAATCTGGTGTGGATAGGGCAACGGTGGCCGGTGTACTGCTTTGCACCAAGGCACCGCAGCAATGGCTGCCGCAAGCCAAAATCTTGGCCACCCACTATCGGGGGGCGGATCGAGCTTCCGGCCAATTGGATGCCCAGGAAATCGAAGGCCCGATTCCCGCTCAGATTACCGAGGCGGTGAAGTTTGTCGCCCGGAACATGCGCGTTGCCGCGCGCAAGATGCCCGGACGCGAGGATACGCCGCAGTACAGCATAGCCGCAGTGTTCGAAGCCCTAGTGAACGCGGTGGCACACCGTGACTACTCCATGTCCGCCCGTCGCATCAGGCTTTCAATGTTCAGCGATCAGCTTGAGATCGACTCTCCGGGCTGCCTTCCGAACGGCATGACGGTAGAAGGCGTGGAAGCGATGCAGGCTACCCGCAACGAAGTGATCGCATCCGTCTTTGGGAGTATCCCGGTTGGCGAGGTTCCCGGCTCCGACCACCGGCGGTATCTGATGGAACGGCGGGGCGATGGCGTCTCGATTATTCTCCAGAAAACCCTGGAAACTGCCGGCTCGTTACCAGAGTACCGCATAGTCGATGAGACCAGCCTAGTCCTGAGCATGCCGGCTGCGAAGCTTGAACTGGTTCCGGCCGACGCGACGGTCACCGTGCATTCAGAAGGCGAGCCTGTGTCTGACGTCGAGGTTTTGGCGCTGTTTCCCAACAAGACTTGGCAACGAGCGATCACCGACCAGGCCGGCGAAGCGGCTCTGGATTTGTACACCACGCATTTGCCAATGACAGTCTACGCGGCAGCACCAAACCACGCTGCTTCCCTGAAGCGCGAGTGGAGACCGGACCGAGGGGGCTATTGCTGGAACTCAATCCCCATCCGTCCGGAGGGTCGGTCATATTTTCTGAATCCACTGGAAATCTCCCTGGCTTGCGCGGGCGATTGAACCCGATTCTTGACACTTCCAACCGAACTTACCTCTACGCGGACAATATCGCCGTTGAGAATGGGCGGCGGCAGCCCGTCCCTTTTCGCGTCGGCAAACCCATTCGCCTCACCGACGCACATGGTGCGGAATTGTCGGTAACCATCGTTGATATCGTCGGCCGTTCGTCGCTGCTGGAGTACAAACCTCTTTGAACGTGAGGTCTCGGTTTGATATTGCCGTTTATCACTTTGACCAAACCTACGATGCTCAGGACAAAGAACAAGAGGTTGTCTTTCCCTCTAATCAAAGAATTGACGAAACGAGCAAAGAAGGCGCGTAGCTCGATGTGTTTGTCGAGAGCGGTGCTGCTTAATCAGAGGCTGTCTCGCCCGCAACAATCCAGAGAGGGTCGGCATTGGGTGGCGATCGATCCACGAAGGCCACCTTCTCAAATCCGCCGCGATTCAGGTACGTGGCGACCAATCGCACGCGCTCAGCCGGGGGCAATTGATGGAAGGCTCGAATTGCCTTGGTGGGGAACAAACGGTGCGACATGGAGATCGTCAAACGCCCGCCCGGAGGCAGCGTCTCGGCGACGGAACGCATGGTCTTAGTGGGGCCGCGTCAGGTACTGAATGGATACGGCAATAGTCGCCCGGTCAAAGCTCGATGCCGGATGCGGGACTTCGGGATACGTGTTCAGGTCATGGACGCAGTGTTCGGTCAGGCGGTCATTGGCGGCCAGTTCCGCAGCGTTCATGCCCAATCCAGCGACCCGCCCCAAGCTTAACTCCGGCGGATAGTGCGAAACCCATGACGACATCAGGTCGAGCGCATCGGCACCCGCAAAGAGGAATTCCCGGTACCAAGCCGTAAGTGCGGTTGTCGTGGCTTCATCGATGTGCTGCACGAAGCGCGGCTCTTGGTAGAACTCGCTGTCCGGCGCGGCGTCGATTCGGTCAAAAAAGCTGGACGGAAAATCGGTCATGGCGGCTTGACGCTCGGCGCGAGGACACACATTAGCGAAAGGAAGTCTCGGGTTCTCGACTGGCCAGGTCATTCACCTTCGGCAAACTGGTTGAGAAAGGCGGTCAATCCCGTACGTTTTGTCCCATGCGCCCGGACGTGTTCGCTTAGGTTGAAGATTGACACGCCGCACAAGGTGATCAGCTTTCTAACCTCCCAAGTCCTTATGGATCCCAACAGCCATCGAATGACGAGGTATTCACCTGATTCGAGGTTGGGCTCGGCATTCAGCGCTCTGAGGACCTGCTGCGCATTAGATTCATATCGCATCCCGGCGCAATTGGCCTTCAGGTAGGCATCCAGAATGAACTCCGCATCGGGACTTGCGGGCAGGTTGGTGAGGCAATTCGGATTGCCGAGAAAGGCGTCTCGTGATCGCAATGGTGTGGATGGGGCGCGCGGATCAGGATTCATTCTTGTAGCTCTCCCGTCCTTGATCTTGCCTTCTCTTCAAGAAAATCGGACAGGTCGACGATGAGGTCCAATTGCTTCGGCAGCGGATGAACTCCTATCAAGGGCTTGATCGAATCTGTTAGCCAGTTCTTTGGCAGCAATTTCAGCAACCGGGATATCTGAATTAAGTCCGATTCGGAGATCCGCGCCAACACCCTATCGAGCGCGGCGGGTTCCTTGGAAATGGCGGTATGAATATCGAATACGTCTCGAACCTCGAATGCACCCTCGTTCCGCAGCATTCTATGCAACACCTTCTTACCGAGAATACTTGCGCTGGTTTCAGTTTCGATCTGAGTCTCTGGAACTACATACCCACTCGATTCTCTTATGAAAGACTCATCCGGCATAAGCGTTACTTCGGTACCGTCAATGAAGCAATAGAGGGCCACAGTCTCAACCCATGATCTCCTTTGATCCACCCCCTTTATTGCGTACATTTTCCGTTCTAGACGTTCTCTATGCTCATCGATTACTTCGTAATAGCTTTCCGGAACGGCAAAAAGCTCGGCATCAGTCGAAACGCGATGGTTCCATCGCGATTGTAGAATTGTGCCACCACCCATCTTAAGCGAACCCTGCGGGAAGAATTTCGACAGCAAGGGGGAGAGCTTTTGCACGCTGCGCAAAATGGTCTCGGGTATGTTGGGCTCCGGTTTAGCCATTGACGGGATCGCGAGCAACGGGGTCCTCAGTTGTCAATGATGTCAACAGTATAAGCTCAGGCAGCGCAATTCGTTTGGTGGCGGCGCACTGAAGGCATAGATTGCATCGCGCCGCGTGGGGCCTTCAAGTCACAGATGACGCAGCAAGAGAAGCCGGGGAACACTCTCCCCTGGAGAGTTGAAAAAACGCTGTGGTCTTCAGGCTTATCGGCGCCAGATGAAGCGCCAGACGAAACCGAACACGATGCAGCCGACCACTAGGATGACCAGCACGTAGCGGGCGATGTCGGCCGGTGGGTTGAATAGCCGCGATAGCCAGAAGGCATAGGCTGCCGCAAATACCACCAGGTACACCGCTGAGAGCAGCAGCGGCTGCGGGCGGTAGACCCGAGCCAGCACGAGCGCTTGGACGGCCACCATGGCTGCGACAATCGGGACCGGAATCAATACGAACAGATTCGCCGTGACCTCAGCAAGTTGCTGCAGCAGCGACATCCAGATGATGCTCAAGATCTCGGTTGGGAGAACCGCCAATACGGCCATTACCGCGATCACCGCGATGGCAGCACCGCCCGAGGGGATCTGGCCCATGCGGCCGCGCAGGTAGAGCGCGATCAAGGCCGCGAGATAGGTGACTGAGACACCGAGAACGATGAGTGGAAATACCGCGGGCACGGTGTTCGCTCAGGGATTGGGGAGGCTCACCTTGGACAGCACTTCATCCAGCGGCGGGCGGGTGCGGTAGCCGCGTACCGCAAACTTCGCGCTAATACGTCCGTCCGGTGCCAGCCAGAGAATGCCCGGCAGGGGAATGCCTTGACCGAGATTCTCGTCAGGCACACCCAGCGCGTTTACATGATGTCCGTCGACATCGCGAAGCAACGGAAAGCCGAGCCCGCGGTAGTCATGGAATTCCTTGAGTATGTCAAGGCTGTCATAGGTCATGGCCGCGATATTCACGCCGACCGCTTCGAATTCGCTACGCCACTCTTCCAGTTGAACCAACTGGGCCTTACAGAATGGTCACCAGTCTGCGGAGCGGCTTAGCACTAGAAGCAGGCCGCGCTCTCCGGAAAGCGACGCGAGATCTCGCAGCGTGCCGTCTTGGTCTTGGGCCTCAATGGCCGGTGCGGTTGAGCCGACAGGAGGTCCCCAAGACTGCGCGAAGTCATCGGCATTCGCAACCCCTGCCATGGCGAGCAGCATGCAGACTAACCAAGTTCTTTTCGCGATCATTCTTGCGGGCGACATCGATTGCGTTACTGCGTAAAAGCGTAGCAGATTGAACATGAAAAGGGAACGCCTTATATTAGTCCAGCAGCGCGAACTTCGCTGCGAACAGTATCGCAACGCCTATCAAGGCTGACGAGCAGTCGCGGAATTTCCCGGAGAAGACTTTGACAAGCACGTAGGTGATGAACCCGATGCCTATGCCATCGGCGATGGAGAAGGTCAGTGGAATCGCGATGGCCGTAATCACTGCGGGAGCAGACTCGGTGATGTCAGCCCAATCGATGTCGGCTAGGGCTTTGGCCATGAGACAGGCGACGTAGAGGATGGCCGGTGCCGTCGCGTAGGCAGGGACCGATTGCGCCAACGGCGCGAAGAACAGGCACGCGACAAACAGACCGGCAACCACAAGGGCTGTCAATCCGGTCCGTCCACCCGCGCTAGTGCCAGCGCCGCTTTCGATGTAGCTGGTCACGGGTGAGGTTCCAAGCATGGCGCCGGCGACTGTTCCCGTGGAGTCTGCGAGCACCGCGCGTTGGATTCTTGGCAGCTTTCCATCGGCATCGATCAGATTGGCCTGTTTCGCAACGCCGATCAAGGTGCCTGTGGTATCGAAGAGATCGACCATGAGAAAGCTGAGGATCACGCTGATCATCCCGACTTGCAGCACTCCAGCAATATCCAGTGAGAGCAATGTCGGCGTGGGATCAGGTGGTAGCGCCGCCAAGCCATGCCATTCTGAAACGCCCATGGTGATCCCCACCGCCGTTACACCGAGTACGCCAATGATGGTGGCGCCGGCCACCCGGCGTGCCGCAAGTGCGACGATCAGGCAAAATCCGAACAACGCAAGCATGGGTGCCACTTCTAAGAGGTCGCCCGAAGTCACAAGCGTGGCCGGGCTCGCGGTGATAATGCCTGCACTCCTGAGCGCGATGAACCCGAGGAACAACCCGATGCCGGCGGAGATGCCCATCTTCAACCCAAACGGAATGGCATCAATGATCCATCGACGTACCGGCAATATGCTCAGTATCATGAACAGAATGCCGGCGACGAACACCGCCCCCAGAGCGACCTCCCAGGTGTGGCCCAACTCAAGCACCACCACGTAACTGAAAAAGGCGTTGAGTCCCATGCCTGGCGCCAAGGCCACGGGATAGTTGGCGTAGAGACCCATGATAAGCGTACTGATGGCCGCCGCTAGGCAAGTCGCGACAAATACCGCATTGAAGGGCATGCCTGCATCGCCAAGGATCTGCGGGTTGACGAAGGCGATGTAGACCATGGTCAGGAAGGTAGTGAAACCTGCCCGCAGCTCGGTAGGAATATCCGAACCGCGTTCCCTTAGGTGGAAGTACTGGTCAAGAGTTCGCATTCGGACGAGTTAGCGCGCCGGGCGCAGACCGTATCGTGCTCGGTAGGCGCCGAACAGTCCGTCAATTTGCGACTCACTGAGGCCGTAGTCCGAGAGGCTGTAACGATGCGCATTGGCTTGATGTTCATCGGTGTCGCGATGCGCGGCCATATCCGCCCGCGCCTGGTCGCTGAATGGCTTGCCGATGAAGGCATAGAGGCGTGTCATTTCTCCGATTGGATCCTTCACCATGTCCCGAAAATACAGGTCGATGAATCTCTCCGGGTAACGGGCGGCAACCGCCGTGCTGCGCTCCAGGTTGCGGGCGAGCTTGATTGCCCAGTGCGCCCCTATGGCTTGCATATCGGGCTTGAGCGTCAAGGGTGCCGAAAGACTGGCACACATGGAGCAGAACGACGGCACGGTTTGTAGCGGGTCTCGATGCGTCTGGATGATCTTGGCATCTGGAAATACTTCGAGCATGGCGTCTAGGTAGCCAAGATGGTGAGGCGATTTGAGCACCCAACGCTTGTCCTTTCGCGTCGGATCCTGCCACTGCAAGTACTTAAGGCAGGCCAGAAGATCACGATACACGGGCACATGGTCCTGCGCCTCGATCCAGGCTGAATAACGCGGCAAGTACATGAAGGACTCAGGCACGCTGCTGTGAAAGCTGTGTTCCACTAATAGGATTTCCTCGTCCGCGCCCTCAAAGTCCCAAGGATGAATGTTCATGGCTTCCGGAGAAGCCGCGACCACCGCCTCCACCTCTGCTCGTCCAAGTTCCCGACGCTTGGTGGGGTGTCCGCGCCGCTCTCCGGGCAGCATTGCCGGGTGCCGACCTTCCCACCAGCGCATCGCCGTATGGTTCGCATCGCTCGCCAGCAATCGATGCGTCAGGGTACTGCCGGTGCGCGGGAGGCCAACGATTATCAATGGGGATTCGATGCGCTCATCTTGGATGTCCGGATGTGCTTCCAGCGCCCGTTCGATGCGCAATCGATTCGCAAGTAGCCCCGCAATTCGCTGACGCTGCGCCTCTCTGCCGACTTGCGTGAGCGCGGCTTCGCCGTTCATAGACTCAATCAGCATTTCGAGACCGGCGATGAACTGGGCATTGCCAAATGCTTCCAATCCGGTCATGGATATGGCTTCAGCCATCAATTGCGAAGCCTGCAAAGCTTTGCCAGCTATTCCAGCGTTCAACTTCCCACCTCGCTCAGCTTCATTCTTTTAAGCTCCGGCACCGGATGCTCATCCACCCCAACCCAACGCATAAGCATTACACCCCGGTGGTGACCCAAGGTGATCAGATTATTTCTCAATCCTGCGACGGGCCGATGCGATACGTAAATTCTCAAGAGACCGTCCTCGTCCAATGCCGCTCCGGAGTGATTCAGGTGTACTGGATAGAAACGATAATCCAGCGACTCCATCCACAAGTTGGCAAGCTGAAAATTCCAATAGTCGCAACGCGGAACCGACGAAACCACCTGCAATACCTCGTCGGTCGCCAGTTCCCAAAAGGCGTACACATAGCAAATATTGGGATCGCCGCCCGCGGCTTGAAAGAAGCTCTGGTCTCCAATTTGGAAGCGATTGAGGTGATCGCGCTCAAACCTCTCCACCCATCCCAGGAAGGTCTTGGCCGTGCCACCGACGAAGGCCAGTGTGCGCTGTAGCTGGCGTTCGAGCTCCTCGCTACCGAGTTGATGGTGTGTTGCAGACGCACCCAGCCGGCGAATCCGCAGCCGTGCAGGCAACTCTAGATTTCGGTCATTGAAGGTTTGGCGCAGGATCAGCATGTTGCTTTCCCTTCGCATGGGCAGCCAATTGCCTTTCACGGCTTCGCTAGACACCAACAGGCGCAAGCTGCCATCCGCTTCGACTTCAAGGTCGCTCTTGTCCACTTCTCCAGTCGAAACCATGCGCCCGTCGATGGCGTACCGGTTCTCCTTGGTGCCGAAGCTCAGGTAAGGCGCCTCACCCAAGCTGCCGGTGATTTCATAGTCAAAGCACCCATCGATGGCCGCATTCAGATAGAGATTGTCGGGATTGTCGGCGCCGATCTTCGCGGTTTCATGAGAAAGGCTGTAGAAGGATGGATTGTCCGTACTCCCATGCTCAAGCTGCATCTCCAGTGCCAGTCTCAGGAGACGAGTGAGGTACCTATAGCCTTCGGCACGCTCAGGATCGCCCTCTGCGGATTCTTCGATAAGCTCGCCGAGCTGCCGCAGTCCGTCGCAGAAGTTCTGCCATTGGAGGCGAAAGTCCTGTGGTTTAGGCGTCCTTCTTGTCATTGTTTTTCTTGTGCGCCACTCAAGGTGCCATGTATTGCCCACCATTAGCATCCAGAGAAGCGCCGGTGATCACGTGCGCATAGTCAGAGATCAAGAAGAGCACCGCTCTGGCGCAGTCGTCCTCGGGAGGAATCACACCCAACGGAATGCGGCTGACAATCTCATCAATGACTTGCTCGCGCAGACTGCCAGCGGCGACCTGGGCATCAATGTAAGCCCTCACCGGCGCACCGTGAATCCATCCGAGGCGCACCGCGTTGACGCGCACATTGAAGCCGCCGAAATCCTTCGCCATGTGTCTCGTCATCGCGTTCAAGGCACCTTTGCCCGCTGCGTATGCCGCCTCGCCGGGAAAGGGGTTCACCGTACTCATGGTGGAGACATTGACGATAGACCCGCCCCCGGATTCACGCATGGCTGGCAGCACGGCTTGGGCCATGCGCAAGGCCCCCAGGCAGTTGACATCGAACACCGCGTTCCAAGTCTCCGCGCGAGCCAAGTCGGCAGTCGCCCAATCGCCATGATTGAAGGCGTTGTTCACCAATCCATCGATGCGCCCGAAAGTTTTCAGACAGGTATCGGCCAAAGCCGAACACTGCTCGGACTGAGTGATGTCCGTCGCGCACCAGACCGCTTGGCCCCCCGCCTCACGGACTTCTCCCGCCACCTGATCAAGGTAGTCGCCGCTTCGAGCACCGAGAGCCACCCGCGCGCCTTCCGATGCGGCCAGCTTCGCAAGCGCCTGCCCTAATCCCGGCCCCACCCCGTTGATGACAACCACCTTGTCTTGCAATAGCATTTCAAAAGCTCCAATTCTCGGCGAACGCCGATGGCGAATAGCATCTTAGCGGAAAGTACAATCCTGCTTTCAAAGTTCGAAGTGTCAATAGAACCAAAGCCGCACCCATGAAATTCGCCCTAGTCATACATGGAGACCCGCAGGGAGATGCCTCGTTTCGGCAGGCTTTTGAGTTTGCGCGGGCCGCGATCGCCGCCGGCCACGAGATCTATCGCGTGTTTCTTTATCACGATGCGGTGCGCTTGGTGCACCCCGAATGTCCGGTATCCGCTGATCTCATTGATGACTGGAAAAGGCTCTCAAGCGCGCATGATTTCGAGCTCACCGCTTGCGTGAGTGCTGCGGACCGTCGCGGCATCTCGGATGCCAGCGGCAGCGTCCGGGAAGGTTTCGTGATCGTAGGGCTTGGTCAGTTTGCCGACTGTCTGCTGAACGCGGACCGTACCGTGACGTTTAAGCCGTGATACAGAATCTCTTGGTGGTGGTGCGTTCCGGTGCCGACAATCAACAGATTGTTGCCGAAACCCTTGATGCGGCGCTCGTGTGCTCAGCCTTCGGAATGGAGGTGAGCCTGCTTTTTGCGGGTGCCGGCCTGGACTACCTTGAAGAAAATCGCTTGCGAGAGCTATTGAAACACGCGGCGCCCGATGACTTCGCACGACTTATGGCCTACGAACAATCCTCGACCACTGCCAATATCGAGTGCCTGTCCCCCGGCCAAGTCCTTGAATTGTTTCAGACCAATCAAGAAGTGATGGTGACATGAAGCGACTACACCTCGTCACCTCGCGCAAACCCCTAGCCGGAGCAGTGAACGCCGGGGATCAGCTGGTCTTCATGGACGCGAGCGCCGCACGCGGGTTGATGGACGAGGTGCTCTCCGACAACCCGCGATTCTCAAGGGAAGACCTTCGTGTCATTATGCAGAATGAAGATGGGGCAAATGCTGGACTGGAGGCTATCGATTACAAGGAGTTGGTAGAACTCGCCGCCTCAAGCGCCTCGGTCGTTTCTTGGTAAAGGGGAAACACTCCCCTCTTGAGGGGGGCTTTTAACCCTCAACTTTCATTTTGTCGTCGCCGTTGATATAAGGCCTTAAGGCATCCGGAATGATCACATTGCCTTGCTCGTCCTGATAGTTCTCCATCAGGGCGATCAAGCAGCGGCCGATCGCGACACCGGAACCATTCAGGGTGTGTGGAAATCCTATTTTCCCCTTGCCTTTCGCACCCTCGCCCGCGTGCGCGTCTCGTACACGACACCCCATGCGTCGCGCTTGGAAGTCAAGGCAGTTGCTACACGAAGATATCTCCCGATAGCGCTGTTGCGAAGGCAGCCAAACTTCAAGATCGAAGGTGCGCGCGGCGCAGAACCCCAAATCGCCCGCACATAGATCGACCCTTCGGTAGGGCAGCTCCAGACGTTCCAGCACGGCTTCCGCGTGTCTGGTCAACTCTTCCAAGGCATCCCAAGAGTGCTGCGGAGACACAATTTGCACCAGTTCCACCTTCTCAAACTGGTGCATGCGGATCATTCCGCGGACATCCTTTCCATAGCTGCCGGCTTCTCGTCTGAAGCAGAGCGAATGCGACACGAATTTCAGCGGCAAGGTTTGAGCATCGAGAATTTCACCACGAAACAGGCTGGTCAGGGGCACCTCGCTGGTCGGGATCAGAAACAGGTCTTCGTCACCCTCCAAATGGAACTGATCCTGTTCGAATTTCGGTAGTTGCCCTGTGCCCACAAGGGTCTCGCGGCGCACTATGACCGGCACATTGACCTCCTCATAGCCATGCTCATCGATTTGTACGTCGAGCATGAATTGCGTCAAGGCCCGATTAAGCCGAGCAAGCTGACCCCTCAGTAGCACGAACCGGCTACCCGAAAGGTTGGCCGCACGGTCAAACTCCATGCCGAGCGCCGCCCCCAGATCGATATGATCCCGAGGGGTCCAGTCAAATATGCGCGGCTGCCCGAAACGAGAAACCTCAAGGTTGTGGTCTTCCGAATCGCCTTCCGGGACCTGTTCATGCGGCAGGTTTGGAAGTTCGAGCATGAAGCTGTGATACTCGCGTTCAAACGCATCGGCGGCGGAGGTTGCCTCGACCATTTCCGCCCTCGCCTGTTCAGCCCCGGCAACGGCTGTCGTCGTATCTTCCCCTGCCCGCTTCATGCGGCCAATCATCTTCGAGGATTCATTCCGCTTGTGCCGCAGAGATTCGGCTCGTTCAGTCAGCTTCCTGCGCTTCCGTTCCATCGCATTGAAGAGTTCGAGATCGAAATCCACGCCACGCCGCGCCAGCGCACGGCGGACGAACTCCGGATCCTGTCGTACAAAGCGGGGGTCGAGCACGAGACTATTGAAGAAAATTGCGGAAGGCAGTGTACATGCAAGCAAATTCTCCGTGTGGGCCGGCCCAATCCCGAGAGATTACTGCCGTATCCAGTCAACGCCTTCAGGATAGGTCACTTCAAAGCCTTCATCCGCGATTGTTTCGTTCAATCTACGCCCGCTGAAGTGAACGAATGACCTATTGCCCAGCGCATCTTCGACATGGAGCGCTTCGAGTGCCTGTGCATCAAAAATCAAGTCGACGCGAAGAAACTCGGCATCCTCGTGAATCGGCATGAGCGAATACCCCTCGACACCTTCTTCCGGCATCAGCGTTTCCGTGACCTTGAATTTGTCGGCAAGGCCTTCACCGCCCGTCAATATTAACCCCGCCGGAGTCGAATCGAGCACCTCTTCGAGATTCCGAGCAGTCACTTGGGCTAAATCCTGTTCGTAGATATAAACGGACGTCTCGTCCGTGTACACAATCAACGGAAAGGGTTCGAAGGTTTGCCAAAAGAACCTGTCCGGGTGCCTGAGTCGAAGCACGCCTTGAGAAGTCTCAAGGATCTGGCCGTTCTCGGCCTCCACGCGTTGTTCGAAGCTTGCGGAGAAGGACTGCATTTGGCTGAGCCGTTCAGAAAGAGATTCGATCGCATCGGCTTGTGTCACACCGATCTTGCCGACACTGAACACCAGCACCAAAATCAAACCAAGTCTACGCATGACTGCCATGGTCATTGATCAAGCAGATACAAATGGATCATGCCCGTGTCAGCCACGAGGCTAATCCAGTACCTCGCGGGTATTGTCATGGTTTGGAGCGCTCACGATGCCAGCCCGCTCCATGGCATCCATGATGTTGGCCGCACGGTTGTAGCCGATGCGAAACTGACGCTGAATCAAGGAAATTGACGCGCGTCTGGTTTCGCGCACGAGCTCGACCGCGGGCGTGTAATACTCATCCTGCCCTTCCGCAGCCTCGTCGGCGCCGAAGGACGCTTCATCCGGGTCTTCAAGCGGTTCGGTGACTTCAGAGACGTACTCCGGGCTGCCTCTTCTTCGCCAGTCCTCAACCACTCGCCCCACTTCCTCGTCGGTCACGAAGGCGCCATGCAGACGTTCGGCGTTCTGACCCCTATAGCGGAACAGCATGTCTCCACGACCAAGCAGTTGCTCGGCGCCAATCTGGTCCAGCACCACCATAGAATCGACCTTCTGCGAAACTTGGAAGCTGATGCGGGTCGCGATATTCGCTTTGATGAGGCCGGTGATCACGTCTTTCGAGGGTCTTTGCGTGGCCAGCACCAGATGGATGCCCGCAGCTCTGGCCTTGGCGGAAAGCCGGGCAATCGGCTCTTCGACCTGCTTTCGCACACTCGCCATCATGTCGGCGAACTCGTCAATCACGAGGAGAATATTGGGAAGTGGTTGGTCTGAATGCTCCTCGCCCAACCTCTCCAATTCTTCGGCATCAAGCTTACGGATGCGCTCGTTGTAACTCGCCAAAGATCGAACGCCGAGCGCATTCATGAGCTTGTAGCGCCTGTCCATCTCTTCCGTACACCAACGCAGGGCCCTCACCGTGTCGGGCATTTCGGTGATCACCGGCGTTAACAAGTGCGGAATGTCTTGGTAGACGGATAGCTCAACCATCTTCGGGTCGATCAAAATGATGCGTACTTGTGCGGGGCTCGCCCGATAGAGGATGCTGAGCAGCATGGCGTTGATGGCCACCGATTTGCCGGCGCCGGTCGTACCAGCCATTAACAGATGCGGCATGTCGGTGATGTCGGCAACCCGCGTCTCACCTTTGGTGTCCTTTCCGAGTGCGATGAGTAATGGAGACTTGTGTTTCTTGAACTCTTTCGATGAGAGAAGCGTGCGAAGCCGAATCACCTCGCGCTTGAGATTTGGAAGCTCAATACCAACAAAGGTCTTGCCTTCTATGACATCAACCACTCGAACACTTTGCACGGCCAGGGAGCGAGCCAAGTCACGTTGCAGGTTGCGTAGCGTGATGCTCTTGATCCCAGGTGCCAGTTCCACTTCGTAACGGGTAATCACGGGGCCCTGAACGACATTTTTCACGGCCGCCTCTATGCCGAATTCCTGCAGCTTGCTCTCCAAAAGTGAGGACATGGCCTGCAATGATTCGTCGTCGTACTCAACACCATCGCCGGACACCACCTGATCGAGCATGTCCAGCGTCGGCATTTCTTCGACGGACTGAGAGGCAATGAGTGTGCCTTGAACCGGAACGGTCTTGGTCGGCTCAGGTTTGCTGATTCGCGGCTTTCCGGATTGCCCATCGATCGTGGGCTCCTTGCGGACCTTCTGAGGTTCATCGGTTCCGGTTCTCGGCGCGCGCCGTGCCGAATCAGGTTTTGCCAGCTTGCTCCTGCGGGATTTAATCGTTTCAATGGCACGGCTCAGCCCTTGCCTGAGTTGCTCGTAGATGATTACTCCCGCAAACTGCAAGCCTCGGCCGATGCGCCCGCACACACGGAGCCATGAGAAATTAAACACGAATTGCAGGGAAATCCCGGCAATGGCAATGAGAATCAGCGCAGCGCCCATGACACCCGCAAGGGTCGCCCCGTAATCGAACAAGATGTTGCCCACGACACCACCGGAACCGAGGCGCAGAGCGGTATCGGGAAGTAAAGACAAGTCGGCCAATCCGCTTGCCGTGACGAGCAGCGCCATCCAAGCAAGCGCCATGCGCCCGATACGCACCCAATCAAAATCCTGTGACTCCTGTCGGACCAAATGCACCCCGACATAGAACAGAACCAATGGGATGATCCATACAGCGAAGCCGAAAAGGGCAAATAGCCCGTCCGCGCAGAAGGCACCAAGCGGACCCATGAGATTGTGCTCGACATCTTCGGAAAAGGCGCTGATCCAAACGGTATCATTCAGGGACCAGGTGGCGAGCGCTGCCGTAAGATAGACCGCCAGAGCCCATATTCCGATCGCACAGGCTTCCAGCGTTCGAAATCGAGTAATCGGCGCTTTGATCTTGAGCTTCAAACCGCGAGGCTCCCCAGCGAGAATCTCTCCGGGTGGATATTCACTCCTTCGATACTTACACTACCGATCTGTGCGAGGATCAGATCAATCATGGCTGACTATTATCCTCAATTTGGCAAAGGAATTTTGGCTAGGCGGAAAGCTTTCTATGGCGGTGAAGAATTATCGCGATGACTGAACCCAAGGCACCCTGTTGGATTCGTTGGAATCAACCCTTTCCGGCCTCGTCTTATTGGCCGGATGATGATCTCGTGGTTGTGGGTGGCACACTTTCTTCATCGCGTTTAATAAATGCCTATGCGAGCGGGCTTTTTCCTATGTTCGATGACGATGAGCAAGCCGTGCTATGGTGGTCGCCGAACCCGCGTTCGGTGCTCTTCCCCGATGCCATGCGCCAGTCTCGCTCACTGAGGCAACGAATTCGCAGGGGGGAATATCGAGTCACCTTGGATCAAGCCTTTGAGGAAGTCATCGGCGAATGCGCCAAGCAACGGCCGAATTCGCGTGGGACTTGGATCACTCGCAAGATGCATCGCGCTTATGTGGAACTCCATCGTCACGGCATCGCCCATTCGTGCGAAACTTGGTATGAAGGTGAATTGGTGGGAGGACTGTACGGTGTCGCCGTGTCCGGCATTTTTTCCGGTGAATCACTGTTCACGCGCAGGAGCGATGCGTCTAAGTGCGCGCTTGCCTTTCTCTGCGAGCACCTGCAGGCCTTGAGTTGTCATCTGATCGACTGCCAATTTCGCACGGATTTCCTTTCATCCCTTGGGGCTGTCGAAATTCCTCGCCATGACTACTTGGAGATTCTCAAGCGGTTCCAAGACGGCCAACACCGGCCGAACGACTTCCATCAGCTATGAAGGTCGCTGTCAAGGAAATGAGGTTTGGTGTGACCGAAGCACATCACTGCTCGTATCTCACGGGGAAGACGGCGCGCAATCTGTTTCTCGATCCTTCTTCAATTCCTGACCGCGAAACGGCATGGCTGCTCACCAAAGCTGGCTTTCGTCGCACGGGAAACCATCTGTTCAAGCCCTATTGTCCAGATTGCAAGGCCTGTATACCCTTGCGGCTGCGCGTACAGGAATTCAGAGCCAAGAGGCGACACCGACGGATCTTGAGGAAGAATGCCGATCTGCGTGTCAAGATTGAGCAACCCGCGTTTCGAGAAGACTGGTATCAACTCTACGAAAGATACATCAGAGGGCGCCATTCAGAAGGCGAGATGTACCCTACGACTCGCGCTCAATATCGAGAGTTTTTGTTGAGCCGGTGGAGTCACTCGCTGTTTATCTGTAGTTACCTTGAAAATCGGATCCTAAGCATTGCGGTGACCGATGTGGTCGGCGATGCCAGCTCCGCCGTTTACACCTTCTACGATCCTGATCAAATGCACCGTAGCCTCGGCGTTTATTCGATCCTTATGCAGACCTGCCTATCAAGAATTTGCGGAAAGAACTACCTATATCTTGGGTATTGGATCAATGGACATGAGAAAATGCACTACAAACTTGAGTTCTCACCATCCGAAGCGCTCATTGGAGAGGGTCGATGGATGTTGTGCCCAAGTTCCAAACCCCACTTTGTACAACCTTGAATTGAGCGCATAATCCGAATCATGACCGCGAGGTTGATTGACGGCAAGAAGATTGCCATGCAACAGCGTGCACGGCTCAAAGGCCGAATCGCGAATTTCACCCTCGCCGCCGGTCGGCGGCCGAAGGTTGCTGTCATCATCGTGGGGGAAGACCCCGCATCGCAGATATATGTCCGACTCAAGCGAGCGGATTGCGCGGAAGTTGGAATCGACTCCCTGCTCCATGAGCTTCCCGCAGAAATGGAGCCCGGCGAGCTCTATCGCCTGATTCAAACGCTGAATCACGATGATTCCGTAGACGGCATTTTGCTGCAAAATCCGCTCCCGAGGGGCGTCAACCCGGTCGAGGCACTCGAGGTGATACGCGCAGACAAGGATGTTGATGGGTTTCATCCGTACAATCTCGGAATGCTCGCGCTTCGGCGACCTGTGTTGCGCTGCTGCACACCCAAAGGCGTGATGCAACTCATCGACAGCACCGGAGAACCTATTTTGGGCAAGCGGGCCACCGTGATCGGTGCCTCGAACCACGTTGGCCGTCCAATGGCCTTGGAGCTATTGCTTGCCGGATGCACGGTGACCGTCGCGCACCGCTTCTCGTCCGGCTTAGAAGCGCTTGTGCGCTCTGCGGAAGTCCTTGTGTCCGCGAGTGGGCAGCGACAGCTTGTAAAGGGCGATTGGATTCGTCCCGGAGCAATCGTGATAGACGTAAGCATCGTTCGAGATTCTGATGGACGTATACAAGGTGATGTCGAATTCGGCAAAGCGTCTCAACATGCGAGTTGGATTACGCCGGTACCGGGAGGGGTCGGCCCCATGACGCGCCTCGCGCTGCTGCAAAACACCATCATCGCTGCCGAACGGCGCTTGGCGACGAGATCCTAACAAGACTCAAGTATGCGAGATGAAAAAAAAGCCCTCCTCAAAGACAGGTTTTTCTGCATGAAGCGATTGCGTGATTCCCATTTTGACGTCAAGCATTTGATTCACATTACGGTGTTTCCGAACCTTCATCGTCCTCGCCTGCGGATGATCGCAGCATGGCCGCTAGACTCGTGGAAAAACTATGTTCATAGTGTGCTTCGCTGCGCATGAGAAAAGCGTTTTCTATGGCCAAGACGAGTTCACCAAAGCCTTGAATCGATGTGTACGGATGATGTGTTCGCAGACCGAGCCGATCCAGACAGGCGCGAAAACTCTCTTGCTCGGATTTGTCCCGCTCCTCACGCAAACATTCCAACAGTTGCAAGGGAGACTCATAGGGCCTCAGTTGCCAACGCTTCGGGGTGATCACCAAGTAATCTTGGATACTGTGCTGTAGCAATTCGGACAACCGTTCCCAAACTCGGTCTCTCTGCGCTTCGGTGAACTGGTTCCAGCCAACCACTTCATGCGCAAATCGCTTGCATCCACGACACACGAAATCCCCATAGGTTGTGCTGCAAATTCCGATGCATGGCGAGCGGTTCATGCTTGATTGTGAATTTCAACCAGATCTGCGTCTCGCGCCAAGCTTTGCTTGAGTTTTGCATTGTTGCTGCGCTCTTTCGCGAGTCGGCCGAAAGTCAGCGGACTGACGCCGCCCGTGACGTAGTTGCCGTCGAATACCGAACAGTCGAAACGACGCATATTCCCACCGGCGGCTCTGACGCTGTCAATCAAGTCTTCAAGTCGCTGATAAACGATCTTGTCGGCGCCCACGGCGCGTGCGATCTGGTGTTCATTCTTGCCATAGGCCACGAACTCGTGTTGCGCGGGCATGTCGATCCCGTAGAGGTTGGGATAGCGGATTGGCGGTGCGGCGAGCGCCATGTAAACCTTGCGCGCACCGGCATTGCGCACCAGTTGAATAATCTGCGAACTGGTTGTTCCACGCACCAGCGAATCATCCACCAAGAGCACATTTCTATCGCGCAGTTCGTCGCTGATGATGCTGAACTTGCGCCGCACCGAGGTTTGCCGTTCACTCTGTTCGGGCATGATGAAGGTTCGACCAATGTAACGATTTCGGACAATGCCGTCGCGACATGGGACCTTAAGCACCTGCGCCAGCGCTCGTGCCGAGGTGGACCCTGATTCGGGAACAGGAATGACCGCATCAATGGAGTCGGCGTGAGCGCTGAGCTCGGCGCGGACTTGGCTGGCCAATCGCTCGCCCATTTCAATGCGCGCTCGATAAACGGAGACGCCATCCATGATCGAATCGGGTCGCGCCAAGTACACATATTCAAAAATGCAGGGTGAGTGCTCATAAGTAGGGCCACATACGCGAGTATGAATTTGACCGTCGCTTCCAATCAAGACCGCCTCCCCCGGGTCAAGGTCCCTGACATACTGAAAGCCCAAGTTGGTGAGCGCCGTGGATTCCGAGGCCAACATCCAGTCCTCGCCCACCGCCGTTTCTCTCTTTCCCAAAACAAGCGGGCGAATCCCGCGCGGGTCTCGAATACCAAGCACTCCAAGCCCGACGATAAGCGCCACCACCGCATAACCTCCCAAGCATCTCTGGTGGAGTTTCGAAACCGCCTGAAACACTTGCTCGCTATCGAGCTTGCCACCGTCGTTGCAGTCGTGCAGCTCCGCTGCCAGCACGTTGAGCAGTACTTCGGAATCCGAGTCGGTATTGAGGTGCCGATGTTGTCGTTCGCGAATCTCCCTAGCGAGTTTTTTGTTCTCGATGATGTTGCCATTGTGTCCTAGGGCGATTCCGAAGGGAGAATTTACGTACATGGGTTGCGCCTCGGCCGAACTCGCGCTGCCTGCCGTCGGATAGCGCACATGGGCGATCCCCATATTGCCGGTGAGATGGTCCATGTGCCGCTGCAGGAAAACATCACGCACCAAGCCGTTTGACTTGCGCAAGTACATCCGCTCACCGTCGCAGGTCGCCATGCCGGCGGCATCCTGACCTCGATGCTGCAAGAGAATCAGCGACTGATAGAGTGCCTGATTGACAGGAGAACTCGAAACCATGCCCACGACGCCGCACATATAGAATCTCCTACGCGAACAGATCCCAGAGGATATTTCGCAGAAAAACGATCAGATGTTCAAATTGCATGAGCATTGAAATCATCGGTGAATCCGCCCACCAAGACGGCAACTCCGGCGGTAGAAACGCCCGCATCAGCATGAGACCAACAACACACACAAGGGCACCGAAAAACGCGCCAAGCAAACTTCCTAGCAGACTGTCAAGCGTGGAGAGGCCCCGGTCTCGAATGCTCTGAAGGAGTTGTTTTTGAAAAGCGCCCCAACCGATCAATCCGACCAGCAAGAGTCCCGCAAAGGTCACGGCGTAGCGCACCGAAGGTCCGGCGTAATCTGCGGGGATGAGTTGCGAAACAGGTTTAGCGAGAAAGTACACGGCCGCAGCACAAATGACCCAGCCAATTAGCGTCATGAACTCACCGAGAAACCCCTTGAAAAAGCCGCGAACCGCCGTGAGCAGTATGACGCCTCCTAGTATGAGATCAGCCATAATTCAAGTAGTTACGCAACTTTTCGGCTAGGCCTCGAACTTGACCAAGACACTCTCCAGACCATACTTTGTAGTGAATTCTTCGCGCAGTTGCTCTGCTTGCGCTTGTTCAAGCATTGGCCCTATCGCAACGCGAGTGACCTGCTCGCTTCCCACCTTCACTTCAGACAAGGAAACATGGTGTCCATCTCCCTGTAGTAGACGCCGTAACTCGCGCGCGTTTTCCATGTCTCCAAAGCTGCCGACTTGAATACCCCAAGCGGTCCAGTCGGCAGCGCGAGGGTCGTTGGCCGGAAGGAACGCCGGGTCTCCGAACCGAACGCCCGTATCTGTTCTGAATCCTTCCTCGTCGGTGGCTTCGATCAGTGGCTCCGAGAGCGCGATAATCTCTTCGGACACCTCAACCCGCGGCGGGGTGTAGGATTCTTCAAGCAGTGGCGGATGTTCACTTCTCTCCGGCAGCACGATTGCCTCGCGTTGCATGTCAGCATCTCTCGCTCTGTCGAACAATAGCGGCGCCAGCAAAAGCACTAGCCCAACGAGAAACACGGCCCCAATGATCTGATAGCGGCGCTCTTCCCTGTCGATGTCCTCACTCATCTCGGATTACTCGCATGAAGACGCGCTCAACTCTGAACATATGTAACGGGCTATCAATTGAAAGCGGCATCCGAGGATCCATGCCTTGCGCACTCTCCATCCTGAAGGATTCTTCTGGCTTCGCCCACTGTCGCAAAGGATCCGAACACCAGCAATCTGTCAGATGCACATGATACGCCTTTCATCCAGGCTATCGCAGCGTCGAGACGTTCGTACACTCTAAAAGATCTCGAGCTGATCAGTGATTCCGCTAAACGTGCTACTTCACCGCCACTCCGGCCACGCGCCCCGGGCGTATCGACAAATGCCCACTCATCAACCAGTTCGAGGAGCGGCATCATGATGCCGACAACATCCTTGTCCGAAAGGAATCCGCATATCGCGCGCGTGACTCCGCCAATCGGCTTTCGGGTAAGTTGCCCGCTTAAGAATTCGGAGGCTTGGGGATTGTGGGCGAGATCGAACACCACGTTCAATTCATCAACCCTCCTTTCCTCCAAGCGCCCCGGGTTCCGCACCCTTCGGCAAGCGGAATCAAAGGCCGCATCGCTGATGCTCCCAGCTCCCATGAGTAGCAGGCAGGCCATTGTGGCAGCTGCGGCGTTCTCGGCAGCTACCAATGGAAGCGCATCGGAGTGCAATTCGACCGAGTATGAACCAATCACCGTATTAAAACGAAAACACCCATCCGTGCTGCAGAATTCGTATTGTTTTTTGGGAAGATAGGTTCGGCAACCCAAGTCCGCCGCGCGTTCCATGACAGAGTTTGGCATATTCAGGTTACCGCAAACCAAAGGATTACCGGTGCGTAAAATGCCGGCCTTCTCCCTGCCAATCGCTTCTCTCGAATCGCCGAGCCACTTGGTGTGGTCAATGCCTATGGTGGAAATTATGGCGACGTCGGCATCGACAAGGTTCACGGCATCGAGTCGGCCGCCCAAACCAACCTCAAGCACCCAAGCATCGAGCTTTGCCTGATCAAAGCAGCAGAAGGCCGACAAGATGGCATGCTCGAAATAGGAGAGGTCCACTCCTCTCCGGGCTTGCTCAACTGCTGCCATGCCGGCGGAAATGGTTTCATCGGAAGCTTCATGTCCATTGATGCGGATGCGCTCATTGAATCGATCAAGGTGTGGAGACAGGGTGGTCCCCACCGACAGCCCGGCCTCTTTCAAGATCGCCTCGCAAAACAGGGTGCAGGAGCCTTTGCCGTTGGTGCCCGCGACAGATATGAGACGCCCGGCAGGCGGCGAGAGTCCGAGCCTCCGCCAGACCTTGGATATTCGCTCAAGGCCGAGTCGGAAGACGGCCTCTGGATGCCTTCGTTCCAAGAGCGCAAGCCAGCCCGCAAGACTGTCGGGTGAAGGAGGTTGCATCTTGAGAGGCGTCGGCCTTAAACCTCGCAGGCGCGGTCAATAGCAGCTTTGAATTCGCTCGCCATCTGCCGCAACGCGAGCGGAATTTCTTTCGGTCTATCATGCAGTTCGGCCATACGATTAACAAAGGCAGTTCCAACAATCAGCCCGTCCGCGAGCGGTGCCGCTTGCTCGGCGGCTTCGGGGTTGCGAATCCCAAAACCAATTTGAATAGGCAGATCTGTGAGTTCCCGCAAAGGCTTCATGTGCAGAGCAAGATCAGCCATATGCAAATGCGAGGCGCCGGTCACACCCTTGAGCGACACATAGTAGAGAAATCCCTTCGCCTTGGAAGCAATCAGTTCTGCACGGGCTTGGCTTGTGGTGGGAGCGACCAGAAAGGCGATATGAAGATTCGCCGTCTCAAACGCAGGCTTCACCTCTTCAAATGCCTCCACCGGCAGGTTGACCAGGATGACGCCATCGACGCCAGATTGGGCGGCTGTGCGGGTAAAAGATTCGATGCCCATGGCCACGAGCGAATTCAGGTATCCCATGAGCAGCACCGGGGTACGCTGGTCTTGTGCGCGAAACTCCACCACTATCTTCAGGACGTCCGAGAGTCCCGTAGGGTCCTTACCGGACAGCGCTCGCTGGCTCGCCGCCTGGATGGCGGGACCATCAGATTCAGGGTCTGAAAACGGAATGCCCAGTTCAATGAGGTCCGCTCCACCCTCTACCAAGGCGTGCATAGCCAAAGGTGTTACCCAGCGCGCCGGATCGCCTGCCGTGATAAAGGCCGAAAGCGCCTTTCGGCGCTTCGCGGAGAGGGTAGCAAAAAGCGAGTCAATTCGATTCACGGCTATGTAGCCAGCGACTGATGCGGTCAAGGTGGTGCTTCATGTCCTGCCTTGTTTGGGGCAATTGCTCGGACGGTAGGTCGAGATGATTGAGTGGGATTTCGCCCTGATACTGTGAGAATATGGGTTGCAGCACTTCAAGCGGATAGCGGCGCAAGCTGCGTTCGGAGCGAAACGCCGCGATTGGTATCTCGGCTTCGATGATCGATTCCACGTTGCCGACGGCCTGTGCCAAGATTTTTCCGTTGGGGCCTGCGATCAGTGAGTTGCCGCCCATTGAAACCGCCGGACTGTCCTCGGGAAAGATGATGTTTGACATGGCGGAATACATATTGTTGTAACGCGCCGTCGCCCTCACATCGACCTCCCAGAAGAGGGTGGCCGTGCGCAGCATGATTTCAACGCCGCGCATGGCGAATGCCGCAAACACGAACGGATCAAGCTGAACCGTGCTGACCGCTATATTGCCATATTCTGTGCGCAGCACCGGGATGAGTTGCTCGGCACCGTAGCGGTCAATGTATCGGTCGTACACGGCTTCCACGGTGGTGGTCGGGATTTCTCCGCCGTCGGCACTAAAACGCTTGATGTTCCTGGTCTTCCAAAAGGTCGCGGCAACATCGCCTTGGCGGTCGATGACCGTGTTGATGCTGAGTATGTGCCCGGGCCATGCATCATCGCGCGCATAGCTGCCGAAGACGATATAGCTATCGCAGACGCTGGCGAGCTCGCCTAAGCGATTCGTTTCCGTTCCTGGAATGTGGATGGTGTAGTTGAGCTTCTGAGTACGGGGAGCGCGCGAATACCCCGTGAGCGGGAATTCATTGAAGAGGATGAAGTCCGGTTTGCCGCCTTCCGAGCAGGCGCGCTGAATCCAGCCCTCCATGCTCGCGAGGTTTGCGCGCAAACCTGCAGCCGGATCATCGAAATCCTCAAGGTTTCGGGCAAGATTCTGCACCACCTTGAGTATCACGACATCCTTTTCAAGCGGCCGGGTCTCGTACCCCCCTCGGGCGTCGACCAGTTGCGGCCACGGTTCTTCTTCGGCGCCGGCAATTGTGCCTAACAGCGAGATGAACGTGGCGAAAACGAAGATTCGGGCAGGGTGCATGGGGCTCCAGATATGGGGTGCTTACTTCACTGGTGACATCACCACACCATCGCGCTTGGCAACGGTCAACACATCCTTGTCGCCGCGCCCGGAGAGGTTGAGCACAAGATCAAGACCCTGTAGCGCGGAAGCTTCCCGAATCACCCATGCGATGGCATGGCTCGGCTCAAGCGCGGGCATGATTCCTTCCAAGCTGTTGGTGAGCCGAAACGCATCGAGCGCCTGATCGTCGGTCACACTGTCATACTCGACACGTCCAAGGTCCTTTAAGAGCGAATGTTCGGGGCCAACCCCGGGATAGTCCAAACCGGCGGAGATGGAATGCGTAGAACTCACCTGCCCGTCCGCATCGCTCAACAGGTAGGATCTCGCGCCGTGTAGGACACCTTCGCGACCGGCAACGAGTGTCGCCGAGTGAAGGCCCGATGCAACTCCTTCACCGCCCGCCTCCACGCCAACCATGCGCACGCCCGGATCGTCAATAAACGGATGGAACAGGCCGATGGCGTTTGAACCTCCACCAACGCAGGCGACGAGCAGATCGGGCAAGCGCTCACAACAATCAAGAAACTGCTCGCGGGTCTCGATGCCAATCACGCGCTGAAAATCCCTGACCATCATTGGATAGGGGTGCGGCCCTGCCGCTGAGCCTATGATGTAGTAAGTGTCATCCACGTTGGTGACCCAATCCCTGAGCGCTTCGGTCATGGCATCCTTGAGTGTGCGGCTTCCGGATTCCACCGGCACGACTTCCGCCCCGAGCAAACGCATTCGATACACATTGAGGCTCTGCCGCTCTATGTCTTCCGTGCCCATATACACGCAGCAATCGAAACCAAATCGTGCCGCGACCGTCGCCGTGGCCACGCCATGTTGGCCGGCACCGGTCTCCGCAATCACGCGCTTCTTGCCGACCCGCTTGGCAAGCAGGGCCTGCCCGATCGTGCTGTTGATCTTATGGGCGCCTGTGTGGTTAAGGTCTTCGCGCTTGAAATACAAGTTGAGGCCAAGGCGCTCACTCAAGCGTGTGGCCTGATACAGCGGCGTTGGCCTGCCGGAAAAATCCTTGAGGTGGGCTGCGAGTTCCGTTTGAAAGCGTTCATCATGCCGCGCTTCGAGATAGAGCGCCTCAAGCTGATCAAGTGCATTCATCAGGGTTTCGGCCACAAATCTGCCACCATAGGGGCCAAAATAACCCGTTTCATCCGGCTGCACATAAGGTTCGTTCATTGGCCGCATCCGGCAGATCTTGTATTTTCAATGAAGCGTCGAATCTTCTCGTGGCTCTTCACACCTTTCTCGCCATCTTCAACGCCTGTACTGACATCCACCGCCCAAGGGGCGAGCCTTGACACGGCTGATTGCACATTGTCTGGACTGAGCCCACCCGCGAGTATCAGTGGTTTGCTGCGCTGTGTCGGCCAATTGTCCCAGTCAAAGGGCTTACCCGTACCCCCCTCCCCTCTGGCAACAGAATCCAACTGGTATCCCGCAGCCGAAGGGTATTCGCTGTGCATGGTCGCTACAGCCTCAGGCTCATCGCCATTAATCGATCGAATGTAGGGCAAGCCGTACTGACAGCAATCCGAATCGCGTTCCTCGCCGTGAAACTGCAAGAAGGAAAGTCCAGATAAGCTTATGATTTCACGCACATATTCCGCCTCGGCATTGCGAAAGAGCCCCACCCTCGACACGAAAGGCGGCAATGATCTGAATAAGGCTCGTACATCCGATGCCGAGACTTCCCTCGGACTGCCGCGAATGAACACCGCGCCCACAGCGTCCGCGCCGCAGGCCGCCGCGTAGACGGCATCCTCGGCACGTTTCACGCCGCATATTTTGATTCGCGTCCTCATTTTGAGAGTTGCCGAGAGGTCTCTGGACAAAAGCACGAGATAGTATCAGACATAGCGGCTTCCTAAGAGGGGTCCCGGCAATCGGAAGCAGGTATTGTCTGGATATTCCACAGCGCACAGATAGAGCCCCTGCGCCGGGGCCGTGGGCATCACGGAGCCATCAAAAGAGCCCGCATCGAGCGCATCCGAAATCGCACTTTGCGGCATTTTTCCAGTCCCTATGGGCACAAGCACACCAACGATCATGCGTACCATGCGGTGCAGAAATGCGTTGGCCGTCAGGTCGCAGAGGATCAATTTGCCCAGCCGAGTCACGCGCGCGCTGATGAGATGACGCATGGGTGTCTTCGAATTGCATCTCGCTGATCGAAAGGCACTGAAATCGCGTTCGCCCAGTAAGTCTTGGGCGGCTTGATGCATGCGCTCACAATCCAGTTCCTTTCCAAGATGCCACATGCGCTTGGCATTCAGACCACGATCAGGAACCTCTTCGCTCAAGAGGTAGATATATCGCCGCGACAAGGCGCTGAATCGCGCGTGAAAATCCTGTCCCATATGCTCGGCACGGAGAATGACGACATCTTCTGGCAAATGGGTATTGCCGCCTCGTCTCCAAGCATCACAGTCACGCATCGCAGCAGCCTCGGGTGGCGTGAAGCTCACGACCTGAGCCGTGGCATGTACACCCGTATCGGTACGTCCGGCAACTGCAACTTCTACCGGCGCATCGGCGACGCAGCTCAGGGCTTTTTCGAGCGCTGACTGGACGCTTGGGCAATGGTGCTGACGTTGCAGACCGCTGTAGCCCGATCCATCGTACTCGACGATCAGGCGCACTACTCGCTTGTCCATCGCGAAATCAGATGCTCGGCAATTTGAATGGAATTAAGTGCGGCCCCCTTGCGCAGGTTATCGGATACAACCCAGAGGTTGAGGCCGTTCGGGTGCGAAGGATCCTTGCGGATACGTCCGACGAATACGGCATCGGTGCCGGTCGCCGAGCGCACCGCCGTTGGGTAGCCTTGGCGCTCCTGCCGGTCGATGACGTCAATACCCGGTGCCTCTTCCAACAAGCGGCGGGCCTCATCCGGATGTAATTGGCGCTCAGTCTCGATGGAAACAGCTTCCGAGTGACCGAAAAACACTGGCACCCGAACGCAAGTGGGGTTCACTGCGAGCTCAGGCGCATTCAAGATTTTGCGGGTTTCTCGGATCATCTTCACTTCTTCGTAAGTGAGTCCTTCACTGTCAAAGCGATCAATCTGCGGCACCACGTTGAATCCGATTTGGTCCGCTTGAACAAAAGGAACTTCGTCCTCATCCACGGGCGTTCCCGCCAACAGAGAGGTGGTTTGCTCGACAAGCTCGCGTATGCCTTTGCGCCCGGCACCGGAAACCGATTGATAGGTGGACACGGTGACACGAGTGATGCGTGCCGCCCTGTGCAAGGGCGCGAGCGCCACGACCATCTGTATGGTGGAACAATTTGGATTGGCGATGATCTTGCCGGGAATGGGCTGTTCGAGCAGTTCCCCATTCACCTCCGGCACTACCAAAGGAACATCGTCGTCATAGCGAAATTTCGAGGTGTTGTCTATTACGAGACAACCATCATCGACGGCCTTGGGGGCAAAGTCCGCCGAGACGGATGAGCCGGCCGAGAAGAAAGCCATGTGGGTGTCCCCAAAGTCATAGTCGTCAAGCAGCCTGACCTCAATGGATTCCTTACCAAAATCCACGAATTCGCCAACCGAACGCTGGCTGGCCAAGAGGTCGAGCCGCCCGACCGGGAAGGCGCGTTCCCGCAAGAGACCGATGAGCGCTTCACCCACCGCTCCTGTCGCGCCGACCACTGCGATATTCAGCTTCATACCCCAAGCCTCTCGATGACTGCGTCGGCCATGGCACTGGTGCTAACTTCCATTTCCCCGGGCGCGCCTGAGTATATGTCACGGGTTCTGTAGCCTTGATTCAAGGTTTCGGAAACCGCATGCTCGATGGCGTCTGCCGCCGCCGGTGCATCAAGGCTGTGTCGAAGCATGAGGGCGGCAGAAAGGATCATGGCGAGTGGATTGACCAGCCCTTGGCCGGCGATATCCGGCGCAGAGCCGTGCACCGGTTCATAGAGTCCTGCTTGGCCACTTCCGAGAGATGCAGAAGGAAGCATGCCGAGCGACCCTGTCAGCATGGCGGAAACGTCTGAGAGGATGTCACCGAACATGTTGGTGGTCACAATCACGTCGAACTGCTTGGGAGCGCGCACCAGTTGCATACCCGCATTGTCGACCAGCATGTGCTCAAGCGTGACCTCCGAATAGTCCGCACCCACTTCGTTCGCTATCTGCCGCCAGAGCGATGTGGCTTCAAGCACATTGGCCTTGTCCACCGATGTCACGCGACCCTGCCTGCGTTTTGCAGCCTCGAAGGCGACGCGAAGAATGCGCACAATCTCTGATTCGCTATAGACGAGCGTGTTAAATCCGTAACGCTCATTGTTTCGAACTTCAATGCCTCGCGGCTGCCCGAAGTAAATGCCACCTGTGAGCTCTCGAACCACGAGCAGATCAAGCCCGCTGACGAGCTCGGACTTTAATGAAGAGGCATCTGCGAGTGCCTCAAATACCTGCACCGGGCGCAGATTGGCAAACAACTCCAATCCTCGCCTCAGGGACAAAATTCCCTGCTCTGGACGCGAATCCATGGGCAGTTGATCCCACTTCGGACCTCCGACCGCGCCGAGCAGAATGGCATCGGATTGCTCGGCGATTGCATAGCTTTCGTCCGGCAAGGGTGTGCCATAGGCATCGATCGCCCCGCCTCCCACCAGCGCTTCCTGAATGTCAAGATTCAGCCCATGTCCGACGGCAAGTACGCGTAGCAAGCGAAGCGCTACGGGCATGACTTCCGCCCCGACGCCATCGCCGGCCAGAGCGAGGATCAACTTGCTCGACACGGCTGATTCTCAAATAGCCAAGGGAAACGTTCCTTGTGGCGAAATTCAAAATTTCGTATCTCATCCGCATGGGCGAGGCTCAGGCCAATCTCGTCGAGCCCCTGCAAGAAGCGTTGGCGGTCACTCGGTTTAACGTGAAAGTTGAATGCTCGACCATCTTCATGCCTGACAACGCCGGCCTCAAGATCAACTTGCAGAGAGAAACCGCGGGTATTGGTGCATTCGAGCATGAGCGCACTCACATCGCCCTTGTCCAGCACAATTGGCAACAGGCCGTTCTTGAAGCAGTTGCTGGTGAATATGTCCGCGAAGCTCGGCGCGATCACCGTCCGAAATCCATATTCCATCAAGGCCCAGACGGCGTGCTCCCGCGATGATCCACAGCCGAAGTTCTCACCGGCAAGGAGAATTTCAGCGCTACGAAATCGGGGGTCGTTCAGCACAAACTTCGGGTTGGGCTGCCGGGATTCAGGCGCCATGCCGAGCAGCCCAGGATCATTAAATCTCCAGGCGTCAAACAGATGCGCGCCAAAACCCGTGCGTTTGATCGACTTCAAGAATTGCTTCGGAATGATCTGGTCGGTATCCACGTTGGCGCGATCAAGCGGCGCAACAAGTCCAGTGAAAGCTTCGAATGCTTGCATTTCAGTTTCTGCCTAGATGAATTCACGAACATCGGCCAGATGTCCGCTTAACGCCGCTGCAGCCGCCATACTGGGGCTGAGGAGATGTGTGCGTCCGCCCTGCCCTTGTCGGCCTTCGAAATTGCGATTTGAAGTCGAGGCGCAGCGCTCGCCTGGAGAAAGCTGGTCTGGGTTCATCCCAAGACACATGGAACATCCAGCGGCTCGCCACTCAAACCCCGCATCAAGAAATATCTCGTGCAATCCTTCCGTTTCCGCTTGCGCTTTGACAAGGCCCGATCCAGGCACGACCATGGCTTGGCTGAGGTTCGAAGCGATTTTTCGCCCTTGCAGCACATGCGCGGCAGCGCGCAAGTCCTCTATCCTGGCATTGGTGCAGGAACCTATGAAAACGCGGTCGATTGCGATCTCGGTCATAGGCTCCCCCCCTGCGAGCCCCATGTATTCGAGCGCACGGCGGTTACCCGCGTCAGCCTCGGGAACACATGCTCCGATTGCAGCCGATTGGTCGGGAGACGTTCCCCAAGTTGCTCTCGGTTCAAGATTGTCCAAGAGAACGCGTAGTTCGGCATCGAACTGGGCATTGGCATCACTCTGGAGCCTGCGCCAATAGGCGACCGCCTGCTCCCATCGGCTTCCCGAAGGCGAATAGGGCCTTGCGCGCAAATACTCGATGGTGACATCGTCTACCGCCACCAATCCTGACCGCGCGCCGGCTTCGATCGCCATATTGCACAGCGTCATTCGTGCTTCCATGCTGAAAGCCGCCACGCCCGAACCCGCGAACTCTATTGTGAAGCCACGTCCTCCGGAGGCGGTGATTTCGTTGATGACCTTGAGGACCACATCCTTGGTTGTCAGCCCAGCCGGCAGATCGCCATCAAGGCGTACACGCATATTCTTGGCCTTGGCTTGGGCAAGCGTTTGTGTGGCCATGACGTGCTCGACTTCCGAAGTGCCTATGCCCTGGGCGAGGGCGGCAAACGCGCCGTGCGTGGAAGTGTGCGAATCGCCGCAGACTATGGTCATGCCCGGTAGCGTCAATCCCTGTTCGGGGCCAATGACGTGAACTATGCCTTGGCGCTCGTCGGTCACATCGAAGAGTTCGACATCGAATCGATCACAATTTTCTTGCAGGGCCAGTACTTGCTGCTTGGCGATATCCTCTTCAATCCCATCAATGCCAAGTTCACGATTGGTGGTCGGAACGTTGTGGTCCGCGGTAGCAATGTTGGTCTCTTTACGCCAAAGGTCACGACCAGCCAAGTCGAGTCCTTCAAACGCCTGCGGTGACGTCACCTCGTGCAGCAAGTGCCGATCAATGTAGATGAGTGATTGTCCATCGCTGCGAGTGGTGACCAGATGATCCTCCCACAGCTTGTCGTAGAGCGTTCGCGGCATCTTGAGTGTTTCTTCAACCTGTCTTCTGGATGAGGGAGACTTCCGAACCATTCTGGGCGGCTTGGCGCAACCAATGGTCCATCAGCACCAATGCCAGCATGGCTTCGGCGATCGGTGGCGCGCGCAACCCCACGCAGGGATCGTGACGACCTGTTGTTGAAACCTGAACAACTTCTCCTTTTGAAGTCCGTGTCTTCCCGGCTCTTGCAATGCTTGAAGTCGGCTTGAGGGCCATGCGCGCAATGATGGGCTCCCCGGTGGAGATACCTCCAAGAATACCTCCCGCACGATTGCTCTGAAAGCCGGATTCATCCATCTGGTCGCGATGCGCGGAACCGACCATCGCAGAGACACCAAATCCCTCGCCAATTTCCACGCCTTTGACAGCGTTAATGCTCATGAGTGCGCGCGCAATCTCCGCATCAAGCTTGTCAAACACCGGTTCACCTAAGCCCGCTGGCACGCCCTCTGCCATCACGGTGACACCCGCCCCAGTGCTATCGCCCGCTTCTCGAAGCTCGTCAATGAGCTGAGAAATGGGGTCCAGAAGCGATTGGTCCGGGCAGAAGAAAGGGTTGGTTTCTACGATGTCCCAATCAAATTGCCTTGTCGTTAGATCACCGACTTGGGATACACAGGCACGAACACGAACTCCGTGACGTTCCTTGAGATATTTTTTGGCGATTGCCCCGGCGGCGACACGCATGGCCGTCTCGCGCGCGGACGCGCGACCGCCGCCTCGATAATCGCGAATGCCGTACTTCTGGTCGTAGGCGAAATCAGCGTGCGACGGCCGATACACGTCCTTGATCTTCGAATAGTCCCGGCTACGCGCATCCTTATTCTCGATGCCGAGGCCTATGGGTGTGCCAGTAGTGAGACCTTCGAAGACACCGGAAAGGATCCGCACCTGGTCAGCTTCCTGGCGTGCGGTGGTGAATTTGGAACGCCCAGGTCGCCGCCTATCAAGGTCAAACTGGATATCCTCTTCGGCAAGCGCCAATCCCGGTGGACAACCATCCACCACCGCGCCAAGCGCAGGGCCATGGCTCTCACCGAAAGTAGTGAGCTTAAATGCTTTGCCAAAACTGCTGCCAGCCACCGGGTGCCTAGTAGGTCAAGAAGTAAACCTAGCATTTTACTGTGTTCGGGGGTCTAAGAATTACGCCCGAAGTCGCGCCAGCAACTCTTGTGATCAGCACTTCAATTTATGGCGTCGATGAAGGGTTCCAAGGTTTGTCCTACTTACCTGCGGAACTTCGATTAGCCATGACCTGAACCACAGCCGTGGAGGGGTCGTCCAAATTGAGTGGAGGTGGAGGCCCAGCCAGGTACTCTCTCCCCATCATATCCCCCTCCCACTCGTACAGCATTTCCCGCACCTCGCGGGTTTTTCCTCGACTTCCTTTGCGCTCTCCGGCATCTGAATTCTCAGTTGCTGAGCTAGCCACAAGGTGCGTTGCATCGCAACCGTGCTCGAGTCGATCGTCTTTCTTAAGGCGTCCATCAAGCTTGGAAGGCTATTGATGAGCTAGAAAATGTCTGTTGGCCGAGTTCCTTTCATGGCAATTGAAGCCGCATGAATCGCCCATATTGTAACTTCAAACGCGGATGTATCTCTCTTCCTAAACTTCCTCTTGCCCTTGAATTTCCTTTTCCCACTTCGAGAGCATCGTGTGTGCCAGTTCAGCTTGTTCATCGGCCACACTCGCATCCTCTGGAGTCGGAACTCCTGCCTGTTCCGCAAGCTGCCAAGTGCTGCGCATAGCGGCTGTACTCAAGTCAACTAAATTGTGTTGACTGTTCGTCAAACCTCCAACTCTATCAATGATTTCCTTGATATTAGTTGGACGCCTTTTGCTCACGGGAACTATTAGACCAGTTTAGGTGCTTCCGGCAACCCTGATTCCTTGATTAGAGAAAGATAAAAAAGCAAGTGGCACGCGCACTGACGGGATTGTTTGCCAAGATACCGATGTAATCCTATGTCACCCGGCAGGCGCACCCTGAATCCATCAGTGGTCCAAACCTCTGCCTCAACTTCAAGCGGATTAACCTTACCGATTTCGCTTGCATAAATTAGCACCTCCAGCGAGCGCAGAGCGTGGGCGTACTGGATGTGCATGTGCAGACTTACTCACCTAATTCCCGTAACAGGACCCCTAGTCTATGCAAATACCACTTGACCGGAACGCCTCTGCTCCGGCATCCTCGCTTTACCACAGGGATTCCGGTGTCATGAGGGATATCACCGAAGAAGAGCGACGGCATTATGATCGCCACGGAGTCGTGCATCTGTCGTGTTTTCTTGACGATGACTGGTTTGCGCATCTGAAAGCAGCCTGTGCCCAAGAAATGGCCGAAGACCAAACCCGGCTCAATTTCGTGGACTTTACGGCCATGATTCCCATTATCGAGGCGAGTGATGCCGAATTTGTCACGCCCGGGGCGAAATCCGCAACAGGACGCTTTTGCGTCAGCAGCTTCAATTGGCAACTCTTTCCGACCTTGGCTGAACTTTGCTGCGGCCCACCGCTGCCGGAACGAATCGCCGACCTGATACGATCGAATCGAATCAACTTCTACGGAGAGCAACTCTTCATAAAGGATGCGGGATCCCTGCACCGCACGACCTTTCATCAGGACACGCCCTACTTCCATGTGACCGGCGATAAGTGCTGCACTGTCTGGATTCCTCTCGAAGCTGTGAGTTCCGACAACGGAATGATGGGATACGTGCGCGGTTCCCACCGTTGGCAGACTCATGCGCCCAATGGGTTTATAACTCAGAAACCCCTTCCGGGATCACAACTTCCGAAGCTGCCTGACATCGAAGGCAATGCGAGCGAATACGATATCGTCTACTACCCAGCCGAGCCAGGCGATGTGATCGTGCACCACGCCAATACGGTGCATGGTGCCACCGGCAATCGCAGCAGTCGCGACCGACTTGCGTACTCTCTCCACTACCTCGGCGACGATGTCCGCTATTGCGAGCGTGTGGGCGCCACTGCCCTCGACTCAGGCAAGTCACCCGTACTGAAGGACGGCGACCTGATGGACTGTTGGGAGTTTCCATTGGTATGGACCAACGAGAAGGGGTACTTGCCATTTCGGCCAAAGGCAACAACCAATTGATGCCACAGATATTCGCAAGGTTACGCGCAATAACTCTGCTGACTTGCTGGGAATAGTTTCCCGCAAGGGACACCCATCGAAAAGCTCATAGGCGTTCCCCTGCGAAGGCTGGGCACACCAAAAGACATAGGTTATGCCACATCGATTCCCTGGTGTCGGCGTGGATTACGGGATAGTGACTTTAAGTGAAGGGCGACATGTGATCCGATGCGTCACGTCCTTAAAATCGCACACCAATTTGCGCTGCCATTACTACACACAGCATAAACTCAATCTTCAGTTCTGAAGGGACGTTTAGAGTTCTACGGACCATACACCTAGCCCTAAACCATCGCTCTCACGACAGCCCGTGGATGTGCGTCAAATAGTGTAGCCGCGCCATCAGCCGCAAGGGCGTGTACGCTGATATTTTCAAATCGATCAAGGCATTCACTAGCAGAAGCGGTCGTTGGGTAATTTTTGGGGCAGTTGCCGCCAACATCTACCGGCATGAAGAGCGAACAACCTTCGATATCGATCTGCTCATGTCTGCTTCAAAAGACAGATTCTAAGAAATAGCAAAAATGTAAGGATTCCTCATCCTCGGTCTTCTTCTTGCTCTTGCTCCGCCAGCGATCGCACAGGAGGAGACTCCTTGGACGCACCCGGATGTGCTCAAGGCAACGATTGAAATCCGCTTGAACGAGGATCAGCGCCCGCAATTCGGGAGCGCTATCACCACCTTTCTGCAAGGCTTTAATTCTGATGTCGGGCGACTATTAAATACCTTAAATCCCAATGACTTACCGAGAACAATCGCCTCGAAACGACGGGCTCGCGCAAAGGTGATGGATAAGGAGGTTCAGGCGTTCCAAAGCGCAGAGCAGCTCCCCGCCTACGAATCCTATAGAAAACTGTTGCTAGAGAGAATGGACGAAAGAGCCGCCAAGCGCTGGCGACCAAGATGATGCTCCTATGCAGTTCGCAGGCATCAGTCTCGGTCCGGCAGAACCAGTTCGATTCGAGTGGCCCCGGCCTCACCGAAAGCAGGCGATAAGGGACCAACGCCAAAAGGTACAAGTTTCGCCCCGCCGTTAGCCTGCAATTCGTCCACCAAGAGCGTGGCCCAGCGCTGAGAGGCCTCCAGCAATTCTTCCGTAGTCCCTTGACCATACAGATGGCATACCACGTATACCCGTTCTCCGGAAAGCAGCGACAATTGTTCGGCAACCGGCGCCAATGATTGACGAACCGCCTCGCTCGCATCCTGTCTCAGTCCTCTCAGCCACGCGGACGAGGGAACCACCCCGGTCAATCGAACACGCCCCGACTCACGCAATTGACTCGCAATTCTAGATGCCGTCTCAAATTTTGGCATTTCCGTCGGTTCGACAATATCCAGATTTGCATAAATCCGTCGATTTCCACGCTGTACCAAATACAAGGCTGCCAGAAGCGCTCGTTCTTCGTGCTGCATCGCCAAATAGAACTGAGAGGCATTAGGGCCGTAGAGTACCGCCAATCGCCATACTTGATTCGCCCAGAGGTTGCTGCGCCCGCAATCCCGACCCGTGCAATCGAACAGGGTCGTGAATCCCCGTTCGCGTAATCGGCTACGCAGGTCATCTCGGATTTCACCGAATCGAGCGCTTGTCGGCATTTCCCATGTCTCACGCACATAACGCGCCGAAATACGAACAGATTCATCAATCTGCAGTTCGCGCGCCGCAGTTTCTACGGGGCTCAGAATAAAATCATAGATCTCCTGATTCTCGCTATGATAAGAGCGCACCGACACCGAGTTCGGAAAGGCGAAATCGGAAACCGCGAAACCTTGAATCTCGCCAATCTCAGATCGCAATGGGGCTTGCAGAAATAATAGAGCCAGTATGCACGCCACATACCTATAGCAGTCCAAATCAATCCAGCTCACAGCGAGCTTTTTTATCATGACACCCTCGGAGAGGCAAATTCGACATCGTCGCGCACGTCACTCCCCATCAGCTCAGCAACGGCAAAGCCTATGTGTTCACCCCTCATGATGATCTTATACAGCCCTGCAATAATTGGCATATAAATATTCGATTCTAAACGTTTTTTCTCGACAGCTTCCAAGGTGTACACGCCCTCGACAAGCTTTCCGAGCGCTTCCATCGCCTCTTCGGGTTTCTTTCCCTCCGCCAAGGATTTGCCGAACCGAAAGTTCCGACTCAGGGGTGAAGTACAGGTCACCATCAAGTCCCCTACGCCGGCGAGGCCGAGTAGCGTATAGGGATTGGCACCAAGCGTCACGGCAAGACGGCCCATTTCGGCGAGACTTCGTGTGATAAGCATGGCGACGGCGTTCTGTCCGACATTGAGCGTGGTGGCCATGCCACAGGCAATGGCATAGATGTTCTTAAGCGCGCCGGCCAGCTCGACGCCATAGATATCCTCGCTTGAGTACGCACGAAAGCTACGGCTCGACAAGAGCTTTTGCATTTCATTTCGCAAAGCTTCGTCGCGACTCGCCACCACCGCTCCGGCGAACTGACCACGGGCGATTTCCTCGGCGATGTTGGGCCCGCTCAACACGCCGACGCGACCTTGCGGACATTCTTGCTCCAGCACTTGGCTCATCAACAGGAATCCTTCAACCTCCACGCCCTTGGTTGCGCTCACAAGCCCTTGCCCTGCCTCAATGTGCTTGGCCAGTTCCCGCACCACCTCGCGAAAAGAGCGGCTAGGCACGGTCAAGATCACGAGATCGCTCCCGACCACCACTTCTTCAAGATGATCGTTGGCGCTGACGAGATCATGCAGCCTGTGGCCTGGGAGATAACGCTTATTTTCGCGATCCCTCCTCAAGGCGCGCACTTGCTCCGCTTCACGCACCCACATTTCTGCGAGGTGGCCGTTGTTCGCGACAATATTCGCTACCGCCGTTCCAAAAGCTCCTCCGCCCACAATGGCGACCTTGCGAACCTGATCGGTTGTTTCGGACATGTCTGGTCTCTCGTGCAACCGGCACGCATCCTCCTGCGCCCGAGTCAATCGGGGAGGAGAAGTGCGCTTTGACTTGACAATCCTATCAAGTGGCGAGAATGCGCGTGACCCTTTGTACGTATTCGGCGGGATTCGCTAGCGGCGCACCGCTTGCTAGGCAGGCATGCTCGAAAGCGATCATGGCCAGATTATCGAAATCTGGCTGACTGCTGGTTTTTTCGAGACGCAGCATCAGCGGATGCTGCAGATTCACCTCGAGCTTGGGCCGTTGCTCCGGCATCTTGCTACCTGTCGCCTCCAGATACCTCCTCAGCTGCAAGCCATACTCGTGATCATCGAGCACCAGACAGACGGCCGAATCCACCAATCGATCAGAAGCGACGACTTCGTCGACCTGCTCTTCCAAGGAAGTTTTCAAGCGTTCAAGCAAGGATTGATCGGCCTTCTCCTCCGCCTCCTTCGATTCGTTGGGCGTATCCTGACCGTTTTTGGAGGACTCTTCCTCCGGCAGCACCATTGCACCTCGCGACGCATCCTGAAACGGCTTCCCATCGAACTCGGTGAGATGCGCCATCAACCACTCGTCGCTGGCACCAGAGAGCAGCAGCACTTCATATCCACGCTTCTTCAGTACTTCTAGATGCGGGCTCGAACGCGCCATATCTACGCTCTCGGCAGACACCCAATAGATGTCCTTTTGCCCGTCTTTCATGCGTTCCAGATAGGATTCCAAGGATGTCAGAGTGTTTTCGTCGGTTTCGGCGGTGGTCGCGAATCTCAGCAGCTTGAGAAGCTGCTCGCGGTTTTCGGCATCTTCGGCCGCGCCTTCTTTCAGCAAACGACCGAAATTGCTCCATACTGTCGAAAAATCTTCAGGCACGTCCTTTGCGAGGGTTTCGAGCCGACTCAGCACGCGCTTGGAGAGCGCCTTGCGAATTGAATCGACACGCGGATCGTCCTGCAGCATCTCTCTCGAAACATTCAGTGGCAAGTCATTACAATCAAGCACACCGCGCACAAAACGAAGGTAGAGCGGCAGGAACTGTTGCGCATCATCCATGATGAAGACGCGCTGGACATAAAGGCGAACGCCGCGATTACTTTCCCGTAGATACAAATCAATCGGCGCCTGGCGTGGAATGTAGAGCAGGCTGGTGTATTCCAGCCGACCCTCGACGCGGTTGTGACTCCAGCATATGGGGTCCATGAAATCGTGAAAGACATGCTTGTAAAACGCTTGATGCTCGTCTTCGCTGATGTCTTTTCGTGGCCGCGTCCATAGCGCCTTGGCGGCGTTCACCTGCTCCCACGCCACACTCTCTTCGGCTTCATCATCTTCCGTCGCCTTCGCCTCTTGGTCGGGTGCAGTCAATTCCTGCATGAGCACCGGAACCGTGATGTGGTCCGAGTAGCGGCGAATAAGTTCGCGCACCTTGAAGGGTGTCGCGAATTCTTCCGCATCCTTCTTCAGGTCTAAGACCACGCTGGTGCCGACTTGTTCGCGCATCGCGGACTCCACGCTATAGCCACCCTCCCCGCTTGAGCGCCAAAGCGTCGCCTGCTCGGCCGTCTCACCCGCGCGACGAGTCAGCACGCGCACTTCGTCTGCGAGTATGAAACTGCTATAAAAGCCCACGCCGAACTGGCCAATGAGCGCGGAATCCTTCCGCTCGTCACCGGTCAGGCCTTTCAAGAACTCGGCGGTGCCGGATTTGGCGATCACGCCGAGATTCTGCCCGGCCTCTTCGGCCGACATGCCGATCCCGTTGTCCGACACAATGAGTCTCGCGGGCTGATTCTCTTGGGCAGCTTGGACTTCCACTCTGATTTCAAACTGGCTATCTTGCGAAGCGAAATCGGGATTGGCAATGCTCTCGAAGCGCCGTTTGTCAATGGCATCGCTGGCGTTGGAAATAAGTTCGCGCAGGACGATGTCTCGGTTGCTGTAGAGCGAGTGGACGACAAGCTGCAGGAGTTGACGCGCCTCCGCCCGGAACTGCTTTTTCCGGGGCTTGCGCTGGCTGGATTGCGACATATGGAATTTGAAATGAAACGCCGAGCCGTTTATATGGTGGCGCGGCCCGCGAAGGTCAACCCCAATCTCGGAAGCGAAGCAAAGATTCACTCCAACCATGAGGCGGAGTTTTTCTCACTGCTGCGATCAACTCAGTCGCCTTTGAATGGCAGCGCCGATTTCGGTGAGGCTTCTCACGGTGGTGATGCCGGCGGCTTCGAGGGCAGCGAACTTATCCTCCGCCGACCCGCTACCGCCTGAGACTATGGCGCCGGCGTGGCCCATGCGTTTGCCCGCAGGCGCCGTCACGCCGGCGATATAGCTAATCACGGGCTTGCTGACGTGCTGATTGATGTATTCGGCGGCTTCTTCTTCGGCGCTGCCGCCGATCTCGCCCACCATGACAATCGCCTCGGTCCGCGCGTCTTCTTCAAACAGCTTGAGAATGTCTATAAAGCTCGATCCTGCAATCGGGTCGCCACCTATGCCGACGCAGGTGCTTTGCCCGAAGCCGTAGTCCGTCGTTTGCTTCACGGCTTCGTACGTGAGCGTGCCGGAACGAGAGACTATACCAACGCGTCCCGGCAAATGTATGTCACCGGGCATGATGCCGATTTTGCATTCGCCGGGGGTGATCACGCCGGGGCAATTGGGGCCGATCAAGCGCGCGCCACAGGCATCCACAGCCACCTTCACTTCTAGCATGTCGAGCGTCGGGATGCCTTCGGTGATGCAGATAATCAGCGGAATACCGCAGGCCGCTGCCTCGAGAATCGAATCCTTGCAAAAGCGTGCAGGCACATAGATAACGCTGGCATCGACCGGCGTATGCAGAAGGGCTTCTCGTACCGAATGAAACACGGGTAGATCCAAGTGCTCGTGGCCGCCCTTACCAGGGGTCACACCACCAACGAGATTGGTGCCGTAAGCGATCGCCTGCTCACTGTGCAGGGTCGCCTGCGCTCCGGTGAACCCTTGGCACAAGACGCGTGTGTCCTTATCGATAAGAATGCTCATGTTGCGCGTTCCGCGGCTTCAATCACCTTCTCCGCAGCCTCCGTGAGACTCGTCGCGGCAATGATGTTGAGCCCCGATTCGGCGAGTAGAGAGCGCCCCGCATCGGCATTGTTGCCCTCAAAGCGGACCACGACCGGAACGCGAACGCCCACGTCCCGCACCGCGCCCACGATGCCGTCCGCAATGATGCGGCAACTGACAATCCCGCCAAATATGTTGATCAACACCGCACGCACCGAATCATCGGAGAGGATGATCTTGAAGGCTTCAGAGACGGATTCGCGCGTCGCCCCACCGCCGACATCGAGAAAGTTCGCCGGCTCACCGCCGTGCAGCTTGACTAGGTCCATGGTGCCCATGGCAAGCCCGGCACCATTGACCATGCAGCCAATACGGCCTTCAAGAGCCACATAGTTAAGGTTGTGTGCAGCAGCTTCGGCTTCTCTGGCATCGTCTTGATTGACATCACGCATGTCCGCCAGTCGCTTCTGGCGATACAAGGCGTTTTCGTCGATCGACATCTTGACATCAAGACAGTGCACCTCCCCCACACTCGTCACCGCCAAGGGATTGATTTCCACTAGCGAACAGTCGCATTCCACAAAGAGTTTTGACAGGTTGACAAAGAGTTTGGCGAAGGCACTCACCTGCTCTCCTTCGAGGCCGAGCCGAAAGGCGAGATCACGACCCTGCCAAGGTTGTCCTCCCACCAAGGGGTCGATGGCGGCTTTCAAAATGCGTTCGGGCGTACTCGCCGCAACGGCTTCGATTTCTACCCCTCCTTCAGTGGAGGCCATGAACACGATCCTTTGCTCGGCGCGATCAATCACCGCGCCCAAATAGAGTTCGCGGTCTATATCCGTGAGTTCTTCTATATAGACCTGATCAACCGGCTGCCCTCCTTCTCCGGTTTGTATGGTCGTCAAGCGATTGCCGATCCAGTGCGCCGCGAAGTCCCGAATCTCATCCAAGGATTTGACAAGCTTTACGCCGCCGGCCTTTCCTCGCCCGCCGGCATGGACTTGCACCTTGATGACCCAAGAGGTTTGTCCGCTGATTTCGCTGATTTCGCGCGCGGCCGCCACCGCCTCTTCAGGCGATTTGGCCAACCGACCCGTGGAGACGGGCAACCCATATTCGGCGAAAATCGCCTTGGCTTGGTATTCGTGTAGATTCATAGGTGAGTAAAGCGCTTAGGACGAGGTTATTTCTTCGCACCCGGCATGTGAATTGCGGAACCATAGGAATCCAACGCCGCCTCATGCAAGGCTTCGGAAAGTGTTGGGTGAGCGAACACGGTCAATCCCAGATCTTCAGCCGAAGCGTCAAATTCCATGGCGATCGCCGCCTCGGCGATCAGTTCCGATGCCGACGCTCCCAGAGCGACCACACCGCAGATTCGCTCACTGTCGGCATCGGTGATGACCTTGACTTGTCCTTCACTATCCGACGAGGCCAAGGCGCGGCCGTTGGCCGTGAAAGGAAAGCGGCCGACTTCCGGGTTCAGCCCTTGCCCTGTGGCCTCCTCTTCGGACAACCCAATCCACGCCAACTCCGGATGCGTATAGATCACATTGGGAATACAGTCATAATTGACGCTCGGCTTAAAGCCCGCAATCCGCTCTACTACCATTACGCCTTCATGCGTCGCCTTGTGCGCGAGCATGGGACCCCGAACGGCATCGCCTACTGCAAAGACATGCGGCACCCCGGTCGCACAGTCATCATCAACGGCAATGAACCCTCTTTCATCAAGCACAACACCGCAATCCGGCGAAACAAGGTCTTTCGTGTAGGGCCTCCTGCCCACGGCGACGATCACGCGGTCGAATACTTGCGTATGGTTCCCTTGCGCGTCGGAATAACTCAGCTCGACACCATCATCTTGTGCCTTGGCCCCGGAGACGCGCGCCCCCATATGTATCTCCATCCCTTGATGTTCAAAGAGCTTCTTCGCCTGGCTAGCGATCTCCTGATCCACCATTGGCAAAAACTCATCAAGCGCCTCGAGCAAGCAGACCTTGGAACCGAGCCGACCCCACACACTGCCGAGTTCCAAGCCAATGATGCCGGCACCGATGATGCCGAGACGTTCAGGAGGCTCGTCAAACTCAAGCGCGCCGGTTGAGTCGACGATCGCACCCTCGGTCAGAGGCACCTTTTCGAGTTCAATCGGCACCGACCCAGGTGCCAACACTACATTCCCGGCTTTCAAACGAACAGTCTCGCCGGAATGAGGCACGAATTCGACGCTCAATCCCGAATGCAGTGTCCCGGTGCCACACAGTTGGGTCACGCCAGCCGACTTGAACAACCCCGAGATGCCTCGAACCAGCCTGCCAACCACCTTGTCCTTTTGCTTCTGCATCTTCCCGACGTTGATGCGCGGCTCTCCCATTTCGATTCCCAGCGACGAATACTTGTCCTTTGCGTCAACAAACTTATGCGAGATGTCGAGCAAAGTCTTTGAAGGAATGCAACCAACATTGAGACAGGTACCTCCAAATGCGGGCTTGTCCTTGGCATCGCGCCGATTGTCTATGCACGCGGTACTCATGCCGAGTTGCGCGGAACGAATGGCCGCCGCATAGCCGGCCGGCCCGCCTCCAATGACAATCACTTCGTATTCAGATTCCATGACTGGTTCTCTTAAGGTATCTGCGAATGAGTTTTTAGTGACAGGGCGAATCCAAGGCTAAATCTCGAGCAAGAGCCGTGCCGGATCTTCGACCATATCCTTGATGGTCACGAGGAATCGAACCGCTTCACGACCGTCAATAAGCCTGTGATCATAGCTCAAGGCGAGATACATCATGGGTCTTGCCACGATCTCGCCATCCACCACGACCGCACGCTCTTGAATCTTGTGCATGCCAAGTATAGCGGTCTGGGGCGGATTCAAAATTGGCGTGGAGAGCAGAGAACCAAACACCCCGCCATTCGAGATGGTAAAGGTGCCGCCAGTTAATTCTTCAAGCGTCAGTTTGTTTTCTCGCGCTCTCGCCGAATACTCGATAATCTGTTCTTCGATCTGCGCGAGCCCCAAGGCATCGGCATCGCGAATCAGCGGCACTAGGAGCCCGGCGTCGGTCGACACAGCCACGCCTATGTCGTAATAGCCGTGATACACGATATCCGAACCATCGATGGACGCATTCACCGCTGGGAAACGCTTCAACGCCTCCACCGAAGCGCTGACAAAAAACGACATGAAGCCCAAGCGGATGCCTTGATGGCTTTCGGCGAAGCGGTGCTTGTACTTGTCCCTCAACCGGATGATTTCGCTCATGTCAACTTCATTGAAGGTAGTCAACATGGCGGCATTGTGCTGCGCCTCGACGAGACGCCTCGCGATACTCGCCCGCAAGCGACTCATCGGAACGCGGCGCTCGCTACGTTGATCCTCATTGCCGCTCTCCGGAAGCGCATCGCCTTGGGTGCCGACGAGCGGGATTTCTGTGCCCCTTTCGTGGCTGTCCGGCACAGACCGCGACCGCGCCGTCTCGGCGGCGCGTATCACATCGGTGCGCAAAATGCGTCCTTCGCGTCCACTGCCACAAATCTCATCGAGCTCGACATCAAGCTCTGCCGCGAGCTTGCGCACCGCCGGACTGAGCGGCACTGATTTCGTCGCCTGGGCTTCGACATCAGTCGATTCGACCGGCTTTTCTTGATTTGCCGTTTCTTCGACCACGGTTTCCACTTGCCGAACGTGCTGCTGCGCAGCCCCTTCTTCAACCTCGCCCGCTTCAACCAAGCCAATCAGTTCACCCGAGCCAATAATCGTCCCGGCTACCTTCATGATTTCGACAACGCGGCCGTCGACCGGCGCGACGACTTCTATCGTGACCTTTTCGGTTTCAATATCCACCAAAGGTTCGTCTTGATGCACCTGATCACCGGGTTGCTTGTGCCAGATGGCCACCGTGCCCTCAGAAATCGACTCGGGAAACTGTGGTGCCCTCACTTCCATACTCATCGAACAGCGACCCTCGGAAAATGAACTCAGGCGTCGTTTGACTGCGTTTGCACACCGAGCGCCTCGTGCACCAAAGCCGCCTGTTCTTCGATGTGCCGCGACATGTAGCCGCACGCAGGTGCTGCGGAGTCCTCGCGTCCGACATAGGAAAGCACGATTTCATGCCGGCTCTTGGCGATCGAACGTTCCAATCGGTGCCGACTGGAAAACCACGCACCTTGGTTGCGCGGTTCTTCCTGGCACCAGAGAATTGACTTGAGCGATGGATAAGTATTCAGCTCTTCGGCGAGCTCGGCTTCGGGAAAGGGAAAAAGCTGTTCTATGCGCACAATGTCCACATTGACCAATCCGAGTTCGTGCCGTCGGTTCGACAGATCGTAATACACCTTTCCACTGCATATCACCAATCGTTCCACCGACTGCGGGTCGAGTTTGTAGGGATCGGGCAACACAGTGTGGAATCTTCCCCGAGTGAGCTCGTCGATGGAGGACACCGCTTCGCGAAATCTCAGCAGATTCTTGGCGGACATCACGACGAGCGGCCTGCGCGTGGCTACTTTCATATGTCTCCTAAACATATGAAATACCTGAGCCGGAGTGGAAGGTACCACCAGCACCATGTTGTCCTGCGCGCACAACTGCAGGAAGCGCTCCAAACGTGCGGAGGAATGTTCCGGGCCAGCGCCGTCGTAGCCGTGCGGCAAGAGCATCACCAGACCACAGAGTCTTCCCCACTTGACTTCGCCGGAGGAAATGAACTGATCGATGACCACCTGTGCGCCATTCGCGAAATCCCCGAATTGCGCTTCCCAAATGGTCAAGCTAGTGGGCGTGGTGGCTGCATAGCCATACTCGAAAGCGAGCACCGCTTCCTCAGACAGCAACGAGTTGTAAATGTCGAAGGACACATCGCTGCGCAGTTCTTCAAGCGGCGTGAATGCGCTTCCATCTTGTTGGTTGAAAAGCTTTGCGTGACGGTGGGAGAAGGTGCCCACAGCCACGTCCTGGCCGGTGAGCCGTACGGGAATACCTTCGTCAATCAGGGATGCATAGGCCATGATCTCGGCGAAACCCCAGTTGACGGGTCGCGCTCCGGCGGCCATGCGGTGACGGTCATTGAACACTGAGCGGACCTGCTTGTGCACGTCGAAGCCTTCTGGAATCTGCTCAAGTCGCGAGGCAAGCTTACGTAACCGCGCTTCGTCGAATCTCGTGTCCACCGATTCATCATAGGATGCCCCTATGTAAGGACCCCAACTGACGAATAGACTCGAATCAGGCTCGCTCGACAGGGAAAGGGCGACATGGCGGCCGCTCTCTACATCTTCGCGATAGTCGGAGGCCATTTTCTTGACGCCTTGCGCATCGATTACGCCTTCGGCGATGAGGCTCTGGGCATAGGATTCGCGCACCCTACGAAGCGCCCGTATGCGCTGGTACATCAAGGGTTGCGTCTTGGTCGGATCCTCTGCTTCGTTATGTCCGTGACGTCTGTATCCGACTAGGTCGATGACCACGTCTTTCTTGTATTTCATACGGTAATCCACCGCCAACTCGGTCACGAATAAGACAGCTTCGGGGTCATCCGCATTGACGTGAAATATGGGAGCCTGAATGATCTTGGCGACCTCCGAGCAGTATTCGGTGGATCGCGCGTCTCGGCGCTCATGGGTGGTAAAGCCGATTTGATTGTTGAGGATGACATGCAGACTGCCGCCCGTCCCATAGGCCGTCGTCTGCGACATCTGAAAGGATTCCATCACCACACCTTGGCCTGCGAAGGCGGCATCCCCATGCACGATGATGGGCACGACAAGCTGGCCATCTTGGTCGCCGCGCCGATCTTGACGCGCTCTCACCGATCCCTCCACGACCGGACCGACTATTTCGAGATGGGACGGATTGAAGGAGAGCGCCAGATGCAGTGTGCCGCCCGGTGTATGCACGTCGGAGGAGAATCCCAAGTGGTATTTCACATCGCCTGATCCCAGCGCGGCAACAGATTTTCCTTCAAATTCGTCAAAGAGATCCGATGGTTGCTTGCCAAGAATATTCACCAACACGTTGAGGCGGCCGCGGTGGGCCATGCCGATGACACATTCGACACATCCCGAGGTGCCCACTCGTTGGATCGCGTGGTCAAGCAGGGGGATGAAACTCTCGCAGCCGTCGAGGCCAAATCGCTTAGTGCCCGGATAGCGGTTGTGCAAATAAACCTCCAATCCTTCGGCAGCAGTCAATCGCTCGAGCAAATGCAGCTTGCCGCTGGTATCAAGCTTCAGCCGCGCGCGGCTCGATTCGATGCGCTGCTCAAGCCAAGCCACCTCGTCGAGATTAACGATGTGCGTGTATTCAAGGCCGATGGTGCGACAATAGGTGTCGCGCAAGGCCGAAACAAATTCGCGTAGCGTCGCGACTTCGGCACCGAAGTGAAACGAACCAACTTGAAATACATCATCGAGATCCGCTGCGCCGAGACTCGGATTTGAGAGAGGGTCGAGTTCCGGGATGCACCGCCGAGGCATGAGTCCGAGCGGGTCGATATCGGCCTCTTCATGCCCGTACTGACGGTAACTCGAGATGAGTTCCGAGACAACCGCCTGTTTACGATTGTGTTCATCGGAAAGATCAGTGGAAACTGACTCCGGCCTCGCCTTGAATCGGTTTCTTCCCAAGCGTTCAAAATGTGCAACCACCGTGCTGTGGCGAACGTCCGCCCCGCTGATGCCGTCAATATTTGGAAGCTTCTCGAAGTATGACCGCCACTCGATCGGTACATCGGCGGGATTGGCCAGCCAACGGTCGTACATGGATTCCATATAGCTGAAGTTTCCCGCGGCCAAATGCGAGGTTCGACGCATGCGTTCGAGATTAGATTCCATGGCGTTACGTACGAATCACGCCTTCATGCATCGTCGGTAATCATAAGGGTGCGGATCTTGCCGATCGCCTCTGTCGGATTTAATCCCTTGGGACATACGCTGACGCAGTTCATGATGCCTCGGCAGCGATAGAGGCTATAGGCGTCCTTCAACTGCTCCAGTCGAGAACCACGCGCCTCGTCACGGCTGTCGGCAATGAATCGGTACGCCTGCAATAGTCCCGCCGGACCTACGAATTTGTCTGGGTTCCACCAAAAGGACGGGCAGGAAGTTGAACAGCAGGCGCAGAGGATGCACTCATAGAGGCCATCAAGCTCGGCGCGTTCTTCCGGGGTTTGCAGACGCTCTTGCTCTGGAGGAGGCGTGTCGTTCTTCAGCCAAGGGTCGATACGCTTGTACTGCTGATAGAACTGTTCCAAGTCCACGATGAGATCTCGAATCACCGGCAAACCGGGGAGCGGGCGCAAGGACAAGCGACCTCCGGGCGCGACCTCGGATACGGGCGTGATGCATGCAAGGCCGTTGCGACCGTTCATATTGATGGCGTCGGAGCCGCACACGCCTTCACGACACGAACGTCGAAAAGAGAGCGTGGGATGCGCGACCTTCAATGCTTCCAAGAGCTCCAGTACCATCATATCGGAACCTTCGGGAAGGTCGAATTCGATCGACTGCGTCCAAGGCTTGGCATCGGTTTCTGGATTGAATCTGTATATCTTGACTTGCACTCGTTTTTGGCTCCTCGACCAAAGATTCCTATGGGCTAATATTGACGCTCTTGCGGCATGAAGGCATCCATTTGCGCCGGTGCGAAATTCACGCCACGCTTCCCCACTCTCTTCGAACGCGAGAAGTACAAGGAATGACACAGCCAGTTCTCGTCATCGCGGTCGCGAAAATCATCGCGCGCGTGGGCGCCTCGGCTTTCTTTTCGTTCAGCCGCGGCAATTGCGGTGGCCTCGGCAACTTCGATCAGATTGTCAAGCTCGAGCGCATCGAGCCGAGCCGTGTTGAAGGTCGCTGACTTGTCCACCAAGTGCGCCGCCATCGCACGGTTGCGTATGGAATCGAGTGCGCGAACACCCTCAAACATCTGCTCGGCGGATCTGAACACACCGAAACTCTCCTGCATGACCTTCTGCAATTCGGATTTGAGCACCGGCACCTGTTCGCCCTGGTCACTTTCCTGCCAGCGAGCAAGACGAGAGAGCGCCGGTTCAAGATCGGATTCGCTCGCTTCGCGAAACGGCCCAGACTCGCGTAACGCTGATTCGATGGCTTGCCCCGATGCGCGCCCAAACACAATCAAATCAAGCAGGGAATTGCCGCCAAGGCGGTTGGCGCCGTGCACCGATACGCAGGCCGCTTCACCAGCGGCGTACAGTCCCTGAATCTCTTGGTCGTCCCCGGTATCGGATTGGGTCAACGCCTGACCATACTTGTCGGTGGGAATACCACCCATCATGTAATGGCAGGTCGGCACGACCGGAATCGGTTGTGTCACCGGATCCACATGCGCGAAGGTCCGCGATAGTTCAAGAATGCCCGGCAAGCGTTGATTGAGGGTTTCTTCTCCAAGATGATCAAGCTTCAACAATACATGGTCGCTATTCGCACCACAGCCACGCCCTTCAAGCACTTCAATGATCATTGAGCGAGCCACCACGTCCCTGCCGGCTAGATCCTTGGCGTTCGGGGCATAGCGCTCCATGAAACGCTCACCATCGCGATTGATCAGATACCCGCCCTCCCCTCGGCATCCTTCGGTCACCAGTACGCCGGCACCGGCAATACCAGTTGGATGAAATTGCCACATCTCCATGTCCTGCACCGGAAAACCTGCGCGAAGCGCCATTCCAATGCCGTCTCCGGTGTTGGTGAGGGCGTTGGTGGTGGACGCATAGATGCGACCCGCCCCGCCTGTCGACAGCACCGTTGCCTTCGATTTGACGTGATACAGCTCGCCGGTTTCGAGTTCGATGGCGATGACGCCGGTCACTACGCCGTCGACATTGACCACCAGATCGACCACGAACCATTCGTTCAAGAACACCGTCTGCGCCGCGAGATTGGCCTGAAAGAGTGTGTGCAACAGGGCATGACCGGTGCGGTCGGCAGCGGCGCAGGTTCGGGCGGCCTGCCCACCTTTGCCGAAATCTTTCGATTGACCACCAAAGGGACGTTGATAGATGCGTCCTGACTCCGTGCGCGAAAAAGGCATGCCCATATGCTCGAGTTCAAACACGGCTTTGGGGCCCTCACTGCACATATATTCGATCGCGTCCTGATCACCTATGTAATCAGACCCTTTGACCGTGTCGTACACATGCCAACGCCAATCGTCTTCTGGATCATCGCTCGCAATGGCGCAGGTGATCCCTCCTTGTGCGGACACTGTGTGTGAGCGTGTCGGGAAGACCTTGGAGAGCACGGCGGTCTTGAAACCGGAGCGTGCCAATTCAAGTGCGGCACGCATGCCGGCACCGCCTCCGCCAACAATGATTGCATCGTATTCGAGCTTGCGCATGGTCGTGAATCAGAGCCTTATGATGATCAACAGCCACCAAACGGCCTGCCCGCAGAGCGTAACAAGCACGAGGCCGAAATAGAGCATTCGCGCCAGCGCCGCGAATCGCCCAAAATAATGCGGTCTGATGTAATCCGTCCCAATCGTCCAGAGTCCCACCCAAGCGTGGGCGACGAACGAAATAAGCGCAACGAAACTAAATCCCTTCATGAAGACATTGCCGAAAAACTCGCTCAGTGTCTCGCTATCAACATCGGTGGCAAAGAGAAAAAACCCTGTGAGACATAGGGCATAGGATGCCAACAGGAGCGAAGAGAGGCGCTGCGTCAAAAAGCCGGTCACCCCCCAGTGGTTGGTTGGTTGAACTCTTGACATTTGCACTACCACCAGAAAGCCAAGGCAACCAGAAGGGTGAGCGATACGCTCAAGAACCAAGCAGACCAAGACATCATGCGGGCGGCTTTGAGCGATTCTCCTATGTGCCAATCCATGAGCAGGTGTTTAGCGCCGGCAACCAAATGAAAGACTGCGCAAGCCACGAGCAACACCAGCATACCTTTGCTCCAAGAGGATTCAAGCAGCACGGAAAGTCTCTCGGAGCCGTCGTCTCGCAAGGCTAGATGCAGAAAGTAGAGCAGCACCCACATGCCGAGAAACAAGGCAACGCCGGTGATCCGGTGGGTAATTGATGTCACTGCCGTTAAAGGAAAGTGAAATCGGAACAGGTCGAGGTTGACCGGACGCACCCGGTGCTGCCGAACCTGATTAGTCATAGGCGCTTTCACTTTCCATAATCGTTTCATGATAGACGAACTGGACAAAAGCTTCACGACGCCGTGCGCCCAAAGCAACCGGGAATCGCATGTAATATCATCCTTTCAGACAATCATGACTCAGACATTTGAATTAATGGACGGCGAGAAAGCGAGACTGCACATCAGGGGCAGCGATATTGAGCTTCAGGTACACGCGGCGACACTTGGACAAGATGTCGTCAAGGTCAGCAGCCTTGTTGACAGAGATCTCTTCACCTTTGATCCCGGCTTTGTCTCGACGGCGGCCTGCTCATCGAGCCTCACCTACATCGACGGGGATGCCGGCATCCTGTTGCACCGCGGCTACAAGATCGAAGACCTCGCAGCCGAGTCTCGCCACCTCGAACTCGCCTACCTGCTGCTCAAGGGCGAACTTCCCGATAGTTCGCAGTTCGAGGAGTTTCGCGCCCGTGTGCTGTCATTGCGCGGGCTGGATCCAAGAATGTACGATCTTTGCGAACAACTACCCACAGGTGCCCATCCGATGGCCGCGCTCAATTGCCTCTGCGCAGGGTTGAGCGCTTACGAAGACATCGACCTCGACTTGAGCGACGAAGCGGTGCGCGAGACCGTCGCCACAAGTTTGATTGCAAAAATGCCGACGCTGGTCGCACTCGCCCTGAGAAACTATACGGGAGAGCCACTGCTGCGACCAAACCTTCATTTGGACTACACCGAGAACTTCTTGTACATGCTGTTCGGGGCGAAGCCGGATGCGGTCGTCGCCGATGCCATGGAGCGCATACTCATACTGCACGCCGATCACGAACAGAACGCTTCCACCGCAACGGTGCGCATGGCTGGTTCAACAGGCACCAATCCCTATGCGGCCATCAGCGCCGGCATTGGAGCGCTTTGGGGCCCCTCGCATGGGGGAGCCAATGAAGCCGTGCTGAAGATGCTGGAGGAAATTGGTTCAATCGACAAGATAGACACCTTCTTGTCGCGTGCGCAAGATCCACAGGATCCTTTCAAACTGATGGGATTCGGGCATCGGGTATACAAGAACTACGACCCTAGGGCCGCGATTCTCCGCTTCTCTTGCCGTCAAGTCTTGGAATCGATTGGCACCGCCCAAAGTCCGTTACTCGCGCTCGCACAGATACTCGAGCGCCGGGCCTTGGAAGATGAGTATTTCATTGGTCGCAAACTCTTCCCAAACGTGGATTTCTACTCTGGGATCATCCTTCAAGCGATCGGCATTCCCACTTCGGCGTTCACCACGATCTTTGCGCTGTCCCGCACAGTCGGGTGGATCGCGCAATGGAGCGAAATGTGTCGGGGGGCCGTCAAGATCGGCCGACCCCGACAGTTGTATGTGGGTCCCGGGCCGCGGCCATTTGTTGCGATTGGAAGCCGTGCATAACCAATCATTTGATGCCGTCCGAGATCGAGTCTCAACCTGTCACTCTGACCCAGACATCGTGCGTCGCCAGCTTAGCCAGCCTGCGACAGCCATGGCAAGGTACACGGCATAAAGAAGTGCATAGAGATTGATGCCCTTCACCAAGTAAAGCACCACGGCGACGATGTCCACAAAAAACCAGACGATCCAATTCTCCAGGTACTTGCGGGCCATCATCCACATGGCTGAGAAGCTCAGCACCGTGGTCGAGCTATCCCAGTAGGCAAAGTCCGCGTCGGTCAGGTTCGAGAGCGCGAATCCCATGAGAAAGATGCCGAGGGCGTTCAAGACCACCAGCAGGAGGACTTGGCGCCTTGGGGTTCTGATAACGGCGAGTTTCTCACCCGCTCGCCGATTACCTCCAAACCGCCAATACCACCAGCCGTAAAGGTTCATCCCAACATAAAAGACGTGTAGCGCCACATCGGCGTAGAGCTTGGCATCGAAGAACACCGCGACCGACACCAATGCGTAGGTGAACCCAATCGGCCAAGTCCAAATGTTCTGGCGAATTAGGAGCCAAACAGCGAGCAGCCCGGTCAGCAATCCCGTCACCTCGAACCAGCTGAGCGCGAGCAATGATTGAAGGAGAAAATCCACACACGCATTCTAAGCGTACAATTGGTAGAAGACGAAAACGCCAAACCCTTGGACGACTTAGACCATGCGAAGACATATCGCCATCGTCGAAGACGATCCTGATCAGCGAGCCAACTATTGCGATGCCCTCACCAAGAAGGGCTACCAAGTCACCGCCTACGCCAATCGTCCAGCGGCCTTGGAAGGGTTTGCCCAGGCGCTTCCGGATCTGGTCATTCTCGATATCATCCTGAATGGCGAGGAAGATGCGGGATTTGATCTCTGTCGCTCCCTATTGCAGAGAGCGCCCGAGCTGCCGGTGCTCTTCCTCACCGAGCGCACCGACGAAGTCGACAAGATTTCTGGGCTGCGTCTCGGTGCATGGGACTACCTTTCAAAGCCGATTTCTCTTCAATATCTCGCCGAACGTGTTGCCTCTTTGCTCCGAATCGTCGAGCCTTCGGCTCTTTCCGAGCATCCTCTCGGGTCCAAGGTCGGCAATCTTGAAGTTGATCTGGAAAAACTCATGGCGACTTGGCGGGGCGCTCGAGTTCCGCTGTCAGGTACCGAATTGCGCATGCTGCATATGCTCGTAGAGAATCCGGACAGCGCGGTGAGCTACGCTCGACTGATGGACGCCACCAATCAACCCTTGGTGACCAACAACACCATCAACACCCACATGCGGAATATTCGTAGAAAGTTTGTCTCGATCGATGCTGACTTTTCTTGCATTAGCAACGAGTACGGCTACGGATACCGCTGGATCATGCAATGAAGCTATTCGGCAAGGTACGCGGCCTTCGCCTTGCGACCAAATTAGCACTGGTCGGACCAGTACTTGTCTTGGCACCTCTTTTTGCGCTTGTTCAACAAATCGACTTGGAATCGGTATTCGTTGAAACCCAAGCCCAGTCCATGCTGCGCACCGCACAAGGAATAGCAACCATCTTCAATGGTCGCGAAGATCTGTTCGAGAACCTCGCCATCGGCACAGAGGACTACGAACCCATTTACGCCACGCCCTTGGTGCGTCCGGTACGCCTTGATGGAGAGGCCAGCGAATGGCAGGGCCGCAGAGAGCGAACATACTCGTTTGGAAAGGAGCAGGAGGAAGACGCGAGCTTCACCATTTCCATAGGCGAGCGCGAGAATTCAATCTATGGATATATGCGCATCGTCGATGATCATGCCGTCTACCGCGATGCCGGCTTGCTCAGGTTGGACAATTCCGACCATCTTCGTCTTGAATTCCTGCGTTTTGACGGGAGTCAAGCGCGCTTGGCGATCACTTTCACCGGCCCCGGCATAGTGACCGCCTACGACATGGACGAACAGTGGCAATTTGCCCAGTCGGGACGTCCCGAGAATAGGGTGCGCGGATTCGTAGATGAAAGCGAGCACGGCCTCGCATTGGAATTCCGAATCCCTACCGAACTGTTGGCGGAATCTACCACCATCGGCTTCGCGTTCGTCGATGTGGACGATGCGGACACGCGAGAGATCCGCAACATCACGCGTTCTCTACCAACATCGGGTAAAGATTCCTTCAACTTGGTGTTGCTCAAGTCCACGGAATTGCTCAATATTCTCGATGGTCTCGGGTTTTCCGATCTGAGAGTGACGGTAATCGATTCGCAAAGCCGGATGCGAGCGGCGACCGGGGTCATTTATCGAGACCAATCCTCCGACCTGTCCGAGCAGGCGTTCCGGCCAACGACTTGGCTGCGAAGCGTATTTGGACCGAACAGCGACATTTCCCAAGAGCAAACACAATCGGAAGCCATTGCCACCAGGGTCATCAATAGCGCGATTTCCGGCGAGCCAAGTGTCGAGCGCCGGATGCACGAGCTTGGATTTGAGATCATCACCGCCGCCTATCCCATCGTTTCGACCGCCACGGGCGTGCTCGGCACCGTGGTGGTTGAGCAAAGCACCGATGCAACTCTTTCGTTGCAAAGTCAAGCCATTGATCGGCTTTTCGGACTCGTGCTCGCCGTATTTGTGCTCGTCATGTTGGCACTCTTCGCGTTCTCGGCAAGACTCGCGTGGCGTATAGGCCACCTTCGCGCGGACACCAGTCGCGCCATTGATGAATTTGGCCGGCTGCGACCCGTGAAGCTCAAGCGCGAACAGAAGGCTGGAGATGAAATTGGAGACCTCGCGCGTTCTATCGTGACAATGCTCTCAAGCCTGCAACGATATACGAGCTTTCTTGAACGCATGCCTCGCACGCTAAGGCATGAGATTCACAATCCGCTCAACAATCTTTCAACCTCTTTGGAAAATCTTGCCGAAGAAGTGGAGGAAGCGCGCGACAGCAAATATTTGGCAAGCGCACGTCGCGGAGTGGCTCGCATCGGCATCATTCTTCAGGGTCTTGCGGATGCCGCCAGCCTTGAAGAATCCTTGAAATCCGAGGAACCGGAAAACTGTGATGTGGCGGCTCTGCTCGCGAGCTACGTTCCGAATTGCGGTTTGAACCACCCGAATCGGACATTTGTGTATCGCGGTCCCTCGAACGGCATAGTTGCCAGCATTCCCGACTACCGAATGGAGCAGATGCTCGACAAGCTGATCGACAATGCGGTCGATTTTGGGCGTCAAGATAGTCCTATTCTCGTGCAACTCGACTTGGGCGAAGAGTTCTTGCGCGTGACCGTTGCCAATCGAGGTCCGCTGCTGCCCGAAACTTCAGAGCAATCCCTGTTCGAATCCATGGTCAGCCACAGGGAGGTGCAAGACCGGCTGCACTTTGGCTTGGGGCTCTACATTGTCCGAATTATCGCCGAGTATCACGGCGGCAGCGCAAGAGCGCTGAATCTCGTGGATGGATCCGGCGTCATGCTGATCATCGAACTCCCGGCGCAGAGCGCAGCAGGCGCAACCACCCAGCCGCGCGCAGCGGCTGGGTAGTGCTCGCTTGAATTAAGGCGAAGAACGAGAATAGCCCTCCTCGAGGCCGGGAGTTTCCCGCCTCGGCTTCAGGGTACGACCAGTCTCAATTCGGCCTCAATGCTCAGTTGCTCATCGCATTCTACTTCGCCTCTGGCGTGCATGAGGTCAACCGCCGCGAGGACGCTGCGTCCAGCGGCGGGGAAAAGCGCTCGGTTTGTGCCCTTGTACATGATTGGCACCATGTCCTTGATGCGATTTACGCCCGTCAATAGGCACTCGCGAATTTGCCGCTCTCGGGCGAGCCGATGTTCAATGAAGCCTTCTATGTGCCCCCGCGGATTCGTGATTGGTGGTCCGTGGGTTGGATAGTAGATGGCATCGTCGCGCTCAAGGAGCAGCGCAAGGCTCCGCATGTAGGACCCCATATTGCCGTCGGGCGGGGAGATCACGGAAGTTGACCACCCCATCACATGGTCGCCAGTAAAGAGCGCACGTTCTTCGCGAAGCGCGAAGCACATATGATTGGAGGTATGTCCCGGCGTGTGCACGCATTCCACGCTCCATCCGCTTCCTTCAATCAATTCTCCGTGACCAACACGCCTATCGGGAGCAAAGTCACGGTCGGCGCCCTCCTCCACCTTGGTCAGGTCTCGAGAACCTCCCCCGTGGGGACCAAACCCGTAAGTGGGCACCGCATGATACGTCTTGAGGAGTCGGCAACCTGGCGAGTGATCCATGTGCGTATGGGTCACCAGCATGTGCGTGACCCGTTCCCCTTTGAGTGCGGTTAGCAGCGCATGGATATGCGCCTTGTCCGCTGGCCCAGGATCCACAACCGCCACTTCATTTCGACCGAGAATATAGGTGCCGGTTCCCGTGTAGGTGAACGGGCCCGGGTTCTTCGCGATCACCCGGCGGATCAATGGGGAGAGTTGCTGGGCGATGCCATACTCAAATTCGATCTCGCGCTCAAGCCTTAGCGGCACTGTCGTTGGTCCCCTGATAACGCCAAGCTACCTTATCAGATTGGCATCAAAAGACTGAAGCGACGTCTCCTAGGTGTTGATCTTCAAGAAGGCGCGAGGCCCCACGCCTCGCGCAATTCAATCCAGTCTTCATTGTCTGGCCGCAAGGTCAATGCCAAGCGCAAGTACTCTCGCGCTTCCTCTTCAAATCCCGCCGCCCAAGCATCCTTGGCCACTTCCGCGAGCCTGCCCGCCGCACTGAGGGCAAGCTGCGCGGCCTGCTGGTTGTCGGAAGCCAAAGTCTGCACCTCGAACAGTTTTTCCAATAAGTTCTCTTCTTCCGGAGCGCTGATAAATCCTCTTGCAAGGAGTTCTTCGGCATCTCGCAACAAGATCTCCAATCGTTCGCTGCGCTGCTCTTCGGCTTCAAGTTGTTCGCTTACTCCCAGCAATGCGGTCTCGTCAAGTGCGAACTGCAAGGCACGGGTCAAAAGGCTCCTCGCCTGCGTGTAGTCTCGGGTGGTGATCGCACGGGAGATTTGTTCGATGACGCCGGAGGTTACTTGCCGCAAGCCTTGAACCGCGATAGGGTTGTCAGGATCCGTGGCTAACACCCGTCCGTAGGTCTCGGCTGCATTTGAACCAGGCGGATTCACAAGCACTCCAGAGGCGAGATACTCTGAACCCAATTCAAGCAAGCTCTCAATTTCTTGCAACATGGTTCTTTCGCGTTGTATCTGCTCTCTGACAGCGGCAACTTCGGCCGATTCACTTGCGGCACGGGTGGCGTGCTCAAGCAACATCATTGCATTCGGGATATCCTCGGCGAGAATCGAAGTCCGCGCCCTTTGCGCAAAATATCGCGCCATTGCAACAAGCGCGTTGCCGGCCCCTTCATGATTTGGCCAGAGGCGAACCACTTCCCGGTAGGCGTCGATAGCTGTCAAACCCTCTTCGTCCGAAAAACTCCCCTCTTGCACCAGTGCAAGCGTATTGACAAAGAGGTTGTCGGCCATGCGGCGTTCCGACAGCTCATCAAGTTGGCGTTGAAACTCGGCATCCTGTGGAAATAGATTGAGCGCCTCTCCAAGTCTGTGATTGGCGATGTCCAGCCTGCCCTCAGCAAGCGCCGCGCCAACCTCTTCGCGAGTGCTCGTGATTAACTGGCGCAGTTCTGCCGTCGCCTGGGCATGACCTGGTGATCTCAGCAATACACTCCGGTACGCCGAAGCGCGTACCGCAAGACCTGAACTTGCATCCGCCCCCTGCGCCAGCAGTCCTTCGAGACCTTCGCTGAAAGGCTCCGGCAGAACGCCAATATCACGTAAGGATTTCACTGAAAATTCTTGCGCTGCGGGGCTCATGTAGAGAATCGCCGTCCCCGAAGCGATCAAGATGAGTATTGCTACAACGATACCCTCTAGACCAAGACCCACACCTCTTTGCCTGCGCAGTCTCTTCGCCGCCCCCCTTGCAGACGCGGAGCTCGTTTTCGGAGCGGCAGAGAGCGCCTTCGAAAGCTCTCCGCGCGAGATTTCACCCGTATGCACGCGGCGTTCCGGCCACTCATTACGCAACTCAAGCAGGGATACGGCATTCCTGAACTCGATACGAAGATTGCGATCCCACTGCCCCATTAGCAGCGGCAAAAGCACTGGCACCAAAGGCCTGTCTTCCGCCGGCAAGAGTCGTGCAATGTCAGCCGCCGTGGGAGTTGGCGGAATGGAATACGCTCCAGTCCCGCCGAGAACAAACACGATAAAGTGGGCCAAGCGCCGCATATCCTCACTGCGGTTGCGGGCGGAAAGACCCTTCTCTACCGTTGATTGCTGGACGGTTTTATGATCGGCCGAGGCCATCAGCAACCCTGAGGCGTGACCGAGCGTGAGCAAGAGACCACTTGCGGATGCGGACCTCCAGATGCAGGAATGATCGAATTCACCATGCAGAAAGCCGAGCGCATGCAGCGCATCAAGCCCCTCCACGACATCAGACATGATGTGAATGAGAGATCGAACGGGAAGTCCATTCTGCAAATCGTCGTTCAAGGAATAGCCTAAGAACCCATCGAATAGGACCGTCAATTTACGTCCATCCCATTTCCAAGCATCGGGCGTGATGAGGCTCGGATGTGATACCTCTCGCAGTTCCTTAAACAGAGCTTCAAACGATTCCAAATCTGCGCGGGCAGACAACTCGATATCTCTGAGCAGAACCGGGGCTTCATCTGCCAGCCGCACCGCTTCATAGAGGTCAGGGCCGACTTTCTTTCCTTGCCGGCAATCCTGCCAGTTCATCGCGATCGCATCGTTTTGTTACCCAGCACTTTGTGCATCGGATGAATAGAGCACACGAATCTGCCCTTGCATTAAGCGCCCTAGAACCGTGTTGGCATTATCGCTCACGCGGGTGCCGTCAAGGGCTACGGCAACCCCCATACCGTGCGCCAATCCATCGATACACCGACTTCCGCGAAACATCCATTCTGTGCCTTGAACGCGCAGTCGGCAGCGGTCGTCACGCTCGATACGCCAAGTTTGCGCGAGACCGCCTTGGTCCCACAACTGCAACCACAGGCTTCCGTCAATCTTCTTGCGCACACCAAGTCCGTGTCTGAGACCACCTTCATACCAACCGGAAAAGACATCTCCAGAATCCTCGACCTGCCTCCCCTCGCCCTGTCTCACGCCGGCAACGAAATTCCCTTCGTAGACGGTCCTCCCCTCTCGAACTCGAATACCCACACCGGTACGTTCGCCAAAACGGTACTCGCCCTCATAATAGTTTTCCGGCCCCCATGTGTATCGACCTTGGCCATGCCGAACCCCGAGTGCGAATTCACCCGAATACTGGTCCCCATTTGGCCAAACGTAGAGGCCGAGCCCATGCGGCATGTCTTCTTGATACTCCCCATCATACGCAGCACCATGCGCCCATTCGTACCGCCCTCTTCCGTGGCGCATTCCATTGAGCATGGTGCCCAAATAGTAGTCCCCATTTTCGAAGAAGCGTTCATGCCGTGTGGCTGCTTCTTGCGCGAACACAGAATACGTCGCAATTGGCGAGAACATCAACAGACAAACGGCGAGAAATCGACCGCACGAATAGTTCACTAACTCGACATGCTGCACAATGGGACCTTTTGAGGATTGTTTCGACGCGCATCCATGGAATGGATTCTGCTCATATCGACCTGCGTATTCATAGGCGCGGCCTCCGGATTTATCGCCGGCTTGCTTGGAGTGGGTGGTGGTCTCATCATTGTCCCGGCGCTGATACTGCTATTTGATGCAATGGATCATGGTGGCGGATTGTTTCCCGGCGTGGAGATCACTACCCTAGTGGCGGTCGCGACTTCTCTTGCCTGCGTGCTGGTGACCACCGGCCTCTCCGGGTTCGTACAGCTTCGCCGCGGACGGGTGCACTCCATTGCAGTGCGTCGTTGGGCACCCTTTCTCGTGGTCGGAGGCACCTTGAGCGGCTTTGCCGCCCCCTCGCTTCCAGACGCTGCTATTCGGCTCTTCATTGCCATACTTGTATTGACTGTCGCCATTATATTGTCAACTCGCTGGACTCCCGAGCCGAGCCGAGCCTTTCCAAGCGCCGCCGCCAGCGGATTCATGGCAACTGCGACGGGCTTCGCTTCAGGAGTCGCGGGAATAGGCGGTGGCAACATGATGATTCCCAGCTTCATGTACTTCAATGTGCCGATACATTCCGCCATGGGTACTTCTTCCTTTCTCGGCCCATTCGTCGCACTTTCCGGAGTGGTCGGCTATATCCTGCGCGGCTGGAGTGAAACTGCGGGCGATCCGCTGCTCATCGGGTATGTTCATTTGCCTGCCTTCGCCGCCATCACTGCGGCATGCGTGTTCTTTGCGCCTCTAGGGGTGCGCTTCGCTCACGACCACAGCCCGCAGATACTGCGTCGGATGCTGGTGATTCTGCTAGTCGTCGCCTCGTTGCGAATGGGGCTTTCGGCATTTGATGTATGGTGATGCTTGATAACGACTCGCGCGCCTTTTCGCTGTAACTAGCAGCGCGTGGAATGATCCTTGGCTTGCCGGCCCGTCATAGCAAGCGGCAGTTGCAGCGAAAAGGCGCGCGAGTCGTTACGATACTTGTTATTTCCGCGGCAGTCGCAGATGTCTGAATATCGTATTGAAAAAGATAGTCTTGGTGAACTTCAGGTTCCGAAGGACGCGCTCTTTGGCGCGCAAACCATGCGCGCAGTGAATAATTTCAAGATCAGTGGCCTTGTCATGCCGCCGGACTTCATTCGGGCTGTGTGCTTGATCAAGCAAGCCGCCGCCATCGCGAATCTAGACTTGGGCCTCATTGATGCGCCACTTGCCAAGGCAATTTGCGTGGCCAGCGAACGTGCCGCACACTTTGATGATCCTGCTGAGCACTTCCCGGTGGATGTCTTTCAAACCGGCTCAGGCACCAGCTCAAATATGAATGCCAATGAAGTGATTGCCAATCTGGCCAAACAGTCAAGCGGCCTACAAGTCAGTCCCAACGATCACGTCAACATGAGCCAAAGCAGCAACGACACCATCCCAAGTGCAATCCATATTTCCGCGGCAATTGCCATCACACGCCATCTATTGCCCGCAGTCGAATCCTTGCGCAACCTCATTGACGAACGTGCACACGCATTCTCCGAAGTAACCAAGACTGGTCGCACACATCTCATGGATGCCATGCCAATCACCCTGCATCAAGAACTCACCGGATGGACAGCGCAATTGGATAGCAATCTTAAGCGAATCCAAACCTGCATGCCAAGGCTGTTGCGCCTTGCGCAAGGCGGGACCGCCGTCGGGACAGGCATCAACGCGCATCCCGAGTTCTCTAACCGATTCGCTGTGGCAATTTCCGAGCTTACGGGACTGAAGTTCTCGCCCGCCGAAAATTTCTTCGAAGCCATCGGCACACAAGACACGGCCGTGGAGACTTCCGGAGCGCTGAAAACCCTCGCGGTCAGTTTGATGAAGATTTGCAACGATCTTCGCTGGATGAACAGCGGCCCACTGGCTGGGCTCGGAGAAATCGAATTGCCCGCGCTTCAGCCCGGAAGCAGCATCATGCCAGGTAAGGTGAATCCGGTGATTCCCGAAGCGGCCACCATGGTGTGCGCACAAGTGATCGGCAATGACGCGGCAATCACGATTGGCGGTCAATCCGGCAACTTTCAACTCAACGTCATGTTGCCAATGATCGCTCATAACCTACTGCAAAGTATTACTATTTTGGGGAACGCCTGCTTGGCCCTTGCAGACCTTGCGATTCGCGGATTCCATCTCAGGGCAGAAATGATCGAGGCGCCGCTTGCCAAGAATCCAATGCTGGTCACCGCATTGAACCCAGCTATTGGCTATATGCGCGCAGCGGAGATTGCGAAAGCGGCCTACGCCGGAGGGCGTCCGATTCGAGACGTGGCTGCCGAAATGACGGATTTGGATGAAGATCGCCTTGACGAACTTTTGGATCCCCGACGCCTGACTCAAGGTGGGATCCGAGATTCGTAGTGAAGCCGAAGCTGCCGTGTCCATAAATCACAAAATCGTTGCCTGCTATGCGAGGCCGCCCATTGAAGGTGATTTCGAGCGTCGCTTTGCGCCGGAATTGGAAATCCTGCGTGGCTTGGGAGATCTCTCGCAGATTGACTCTGGAGATCGCGGACTCTTCATGGACGCTGTTTCCCGCGCGGATGCCGTCATTACGAATTGGGGCATTCGCTTTGGCCGCGATGTGATTTCGCGCATGAAGAAATGTCGGATCATCGCCGTAGGCGCAGTGGGTGTGGACATGGTTGATCTAGAGGCCGCCACCGACTTCGGCGTGGTGGTGACCAACGCACCCGATACCTTTATCGAGGAAGTGGCCGACCACGCCATGATGTTGCTGCTCGCCGGTGCGAGGCGCACCGGGCTCGTGAAAGGCTTCGCAGCATCCGACCAATGGACGCGCGGACGCAGCCTACTTATGAAATCCCCACGCCTCATGGGCAGCACCCTCGGTCTGCTTGGCTACGGAAACGCCGCCAGAGCGACCGCCAGAAGAGCAAAGCCCTTCGGCCTCCGGCTCATCGCACACGATCCTTATCTTGCGGATACGGTCCTTTGTGCGGATGAGGTTGAACCGGTTGGCTTTGCCGAGCTTCTTGAGCAATCTGATTACCTTTCCTTGCACACCCCGCTCAATGATGAGACCCATCACATCATCAACGCGCAAGCGTTTGGACTTATGAAGAAAAATGCGATTCTTGTCAATACGGCTCGTGGGTCGATCATAGACGAAACTGCACTGATCAATGCCCTCAACGCAGGTGAAATCGCAGGGGCTGGCTTGGACGTGTTGGAGCAAGAACCGCCGGATATTGAGAATCCCCTACTGCACAATCCGGATGTGATCGTCACGCCGCACGTTGCCTCGGCCTCAACCCGCATGTTGATTGAATGCCGACGCCGTGCTGCACGTCAGGTGGCCTTGGTGCTGCGCGGCAAATGGCCGATGAGCTGCGTGAATCCAAGGGTGCTCGATACGTCTGATCTCACTCGCTGGCAACCCTATTCGACAGAGCGAGGGCCCAATCGTTAGATTCAATTCCAAAGATCAGCGGTATTACCCGGGCAGCTTCGCGCTGTGAGTCCGGAGGCTTGGTCGCAACCAAAGAATCCCGAGACGCTGCTTACGCCCCGGTCGCGCAGAAACCTGCGCTGGGAACAGTTCACCGAACTTTCCTTACCCGCGAGTCTCGCGCTGCTTGAGGGTAGCTTTTGCGCCATCCTCGCCGACAAGATGTTCGATGCGCCAGGTTGGGTGCTGGCGCTGCTCACTTCCGCGCCCATGTGGGCGAATCTTTCCAGTGTGCTGTGGAATCCAATCATTCGCGGACTCCCCAAGGTGCCGAGCATCTTGGTCCTGCAAGCCCTGACGCTTGCGTGTCTTGGGGTCATCGCGCTACTGCCGCAGGGCAACCTTGGCTTGCTCATGCTGGTTTCCTCCATGGTGGTCGGCCGCCTGCTGATCTCCGGCATCATCACCGCACGCAGCGTAGTCTGGAGCCTCAATTACCACAGAGAAGTAAGAGCCCGCTCAACCGCACGTCTGCATACACTCGCATCCCTTGTCACCGTGACGGTCGCCAGCCTCGCGAGTTGGACGCTCGATAACGACCCCGGTTACTTTCGCTGGCTGTATTTTGCGGGAATCCTACCTGGAATCATCGGCATTTGGTGCTTTTGGCATGTCGATGTGCCGGGAGAACTTCGACAGAGGATCGAGGAGCGCCGGATGCGTCAGGTTGCGACAAAGCCCAGCTTCGGTTCCTTGCGAATCCTTTGGAGCGACAGGGACTACGGACGCTACATGCTCCATCAGTTCGTGTCCGGAATCGCCAATATGGGCATCGAGGCGCCGATTGTGTATCTGGTGTCTCGGCAGCTGGGGGCCGGGTTTCTTGCCAGTATTTCCATCACCCTTGCGCTCCCGTTCTTAAGCGGAATCATCGCCCTGCCCTTCTGGGCCAGCTATCTAGATCGGGTACACGTGGTTCGATTTCGCTTCAACCAATGCCACTACATGGTCTTGTCCATGTTCCTCCTGTGGGTGGGCGCGGAGTTGGGTTCGTTGTGGGTGCTCGCGGTCGCAAGAGTCATCGGCGGCCTCGTTCGCAGCGCCGGCGGTGTTGCATGGCAGATAGGACACAACGACTTCGCCCCCCGCGCCAATCTCGCCGGCTACATGTCGCTGCACGTCACGCTCACGGGTCTGAGAGGCGCCATTGCACCGTTTCTGTTTATGTTGCTCTATCTTGGCGTAGGGGATTGGAGCGGCTGGGGGCCAGGCGTGTTTCTCTTCGCCACTGGTGTGGCCGTGGTTGCGGCTTGGGGTTTCTGGAAACTCAAGCGGGATTTGGGTGTGTGAGGATGGCGCCTCTTGCCCAAGCCCTCGGCCTCGGCCTCGGCCTCTCGACCAGCACTGCTCTGGCGGCTTCAAGTCGAGTGGAAAGCTCCAAATCGGCGATAGGTGGACTGTAACCTCATTGACCGACTATTTGTAATAGTTCTTGCGAAGTGTGTGCGCGTGCGAAGTAAGGCGGAGAAATCGCGCGTGGTGCCCAGGGTGGGATTCGAACCCACACGCCACGAGGGCACAGGAACCTAAATCCTGCTTGTCTGCCAGTTCCAACACCTGGGCAAGGCCCGCAAACACGCAATTTTGCTGGCAGACTGTTTAGTGTATCCGAGGTGAAGGAACAAGGCATTAACCGCCTTTCTTTGGAACAAGCACCCAGCAAGCGAAGTAGTGGGAGCCCCTGTTCAAGCCATAAAATAAAAGCTTTTACTCTAGGCGGTTCTCTCCATGCACCCAAACGATATTTCTTTGGTCGGCAAGACAGCGGTTGTGACCGGTGGCGGTGCGGGCATTGGCGCCGCAATCGCGAAGACGTTCGCCAATTTCGGTGCTTGGGTCGGCGTTCTAGACAAGAATGAGTCTGGTGCGACAAGCACTGCGGCATCCATACGCGAATCAGGCGGTAATGCCTTGGCCGTCGCTACAGATGTCACTCGACCCGATGATGTCGCGATGGCTAGCGAGCGCATTCTCTCGGAGCGTGGTTCGGTCGATGTGCTTGTGAACAATGTCGGGGATTTTCTTGAGATCGTCAAGCCGTTCCTGAATACCGACGAGGATGATTGGTCAGCGCTCTACGACGTGAATCTCGCTCAGGTGTTCCGTTGCGTGAAGGCGTTCGTGCCCTCAATGATTGATGCTGGTCAAGGTGGCAGCGTGATCACTATTTCCTCGATCGAAGCCTATCGCGCCATCCCAACCTGTGCGGTCTACGGAGCCTTCAAGTCCGCCATCGGCGGGCTCGTGCGTTCGCTCTCAATCGAACTGGCGCCCTACCAGATCAGAGTCAACGCCATCGCCCCGGAAACGACGGTGACGGAGCAGGTGGTGCCGGATGCCTTCACCAAACCCGAATACCGTGACCAGGTGGAGTACTGGAACCCCTTGGGACGCTGGGGACACACCGAGGATATCGCCGGTGCAGCTCTGTTTCTGGCAACCGGCCTGTCTCCTTGGGTGACCGGCACCACGATTCACGTTGATGGGGGCGCACTCGCCGCCGCTGGTTGGTACAGGCTACCCCGAGAAACACAGCGCTGGACCTTGGCGCCGGTCATCAAAGAGAGCGGCTTCACCTATTGATCACAGCTTGGTGCTATGCTGACGTTTGAAGTCCGATTTGCGGACTTCAGGCGGGTGTGGCGGAATTGGCAGACGCAACGGACTTGGAGAAACTTGAGTGCATTTTTCGGGAAACCGGACTTGTAGAACTGCTCAAATTCGGGGAAACCTTTGACATGGCAATCCCGAGCCAAGCCATACTTCAATGGATTCGTCAATCGACCATCGATCGTCGACCATCAATATGGAAGGTGTAGAGACTAGACGGGTAGCACCTACATCGTGCGATTGCGCGCGACAGGGTGAAGGGATAGTCCAGACCACAAAACCGCATAAACGCGGCGGCGGCGAAAGCCGTAGATGGTAAGAAAATCCGTTGAGCCCTAGGCTCGTGAGGGTTCAAGTCCCTCCACCCGCACCAAACTCTCTTGCAGATTGACCTTGCGAGCCTCAGCCTCGCCGCACCTGCAAGGAAATGATGTCGGTGTGGTAATACTTGTGATGCTGAACACTCGAAGCCAAGTGCCGGAGTAGGCGCAGGGAAGTTTCATGCTCGCGGAACTCTTGCGGGGAGTCTTTCAACAAGAGGATTTGGTTCTCAATATTCTCGTTTCCGATGGTGGCCACGTATTCGAGTTCCGCATCGCCCTCGACATCTCTCAGAGTGAAGCGCAGATTGCGGGCCTCATCTTCGGGAGGTGCGGAGTCTTTTCCCAGAAGTGTCAGCATCACCTCCTCGGAGGCAAGGCACAAGCGATTCGCGGCCTGCTCGCTCCAATTACGTTTCGCGGCGAAGTTGCGCAAACTCGCCTCGATCTCGGCGATGGTCTCGGTTCTGAGCTCGCTTTCAATCCGCTGGCGCCTCGAGCCAAGCAATTCCCACAGTAATGAGAGAAATATGGCCGTAATTCCACCGGAGGTCATACCGTTTTGCAGAAGATGCGCGAGTGCGCCTTCGAGCAGTTGCGGATAAATCAACCCGTACTGAAACCCCATGCCGACACTAAGTGAAAGACCGACGATGACCGCCTTGCGATAGTCGAGGCCATCCCGTACCACCACCCTTATCCCGACGGACAGCAACATGCCAATCACCAACATAAGAAAGGCTGCGGCGACCGGGCCGGGAATCGCCATGAATAGCGCCGCAAACTTGGGAAAGAAGGCGAGCACCAAAAAAGCCGCACCCAAATAGCATCCAACCATGCGCGAAGCCACGCCGGTGAGTTCGGTCACGCTTACCGAACTTGAATAGGTAGTGTTGGGAATGGTGGCCAAGACCCCCGAAAGAAAGTTCCCCACCCCGTCGGCGTACACCGCACCCTGCACAACCCTGTAGTCGGGGCCAAGCGGGTTGCGCCGAGAAACTCTTTGTATGGCGATGGAATCACCAATGGTCTCGATCATGCCGACTATGGTGACCATCACAAATGCCGGCAGCAGCGCCCAGAACTCCGCCCCAAGCTGAAACTCGACGCCTGGCCATGCGGCCTCCGGCAATCCGATCCAAGCCGCCTCACGTATCGGCGTGGCGTCGAATAACCCAAAGAAGCCAGCCGCCACGCATCCTACGAGTACTCCGATCATAGGCACCCAAAGACGCAGCGCGCCGTGCGCCCGCAACGCAAGGCCGGCAATGAAGACCAGTGTGACTCCGGCACAAATCGCCGCGTCGCGCAAAGCAACGCCTTCGCCAACCTGTGTCAACATGCCAAACGCAATGGGCAGAACAGTGACCGGGATGAGCATGATCACCGTTCCGGCAACGACCGGTGTGATCACGCGGCGCAGCAAGGAAAGACGTGCGGCGAAGAAGAACTGCACCAGCGCTGAAACCAGTACGAGCGCGGCCATGAGTCCGGGCCCGCCTGCGGCGAGTGCCGTCACACACACGGAAATGAACGCCCCGGACGTGCCCATGAGCAGCACATGCCCCGCCCCTATGCGCCCTACCTTCAGGGCTTGCACCATGGTTGTGATACCACTGATCACAAGCGCGGCAAAGACCGCCCAATTGAGATAAATGCCTTCAATACCGGCTGCCTTGATGACAATCACCGGTGTGATGATGATGCCGGCCACGGAAATACCGGCCATTTGCAACCCAAGGCCCAGTGAAAGTCCGTGTGGCGGGTTCTCCTCCGGCTCATAGCGGACAGATTGATTCTCGCTTGTCTGGTTCATGTCTTGTTCTCTGTCGGTTTCGCGAGAGCCTTCAACCTCGTCGCTTTCAAGGCCGCAACCTGCGTAATCGCTGGATGAGACTTGAGGTATCGTAGCGCTTGCCGCCCAGTGCTTCCACATCGGAATAGAACTGATCGACGAGCGCGGTGACCGGCAAGGGCGCACCCAGTTCCTCGGCGGTCTTCAAGGCGATCTTCAAATCCTTACGCATGTGCTCAACCGCAAAGCCAAAATCGAATTCGCCTTGCGACATCGTCTTGCTGCGATTGACCATCTGCCAAGAACCGGCAGCGCCCTTCGAAATGGACTCAATGACTGTTTCTATGTCCAGTCCCGCACGCTCGGCGAACAAGATTCCCTCGGAGAGTCCCTGCAGAATACCCGCGATACAGATCTGATTGACCGCCTTTGCGAGCTGGCCTTTGCCGGATTCTCCCATTCGAGTGATGGACTTGGCATAGATATCGAGTATTGGCCGAGCGCGTTCGGTGGGCGCCTCCCCTCCCCCGACCATGAGCGTCAGTTGGCCATTGATGGCGCCAACCTCGCCACCCGACATGGGCGCGTCGATGAATTCGCATTGCTTTTCTTGACAGGCATCCTGCATTTCGCGTGCGAGTTCAAAGGAAGTGGTGGTGTGATCCACGACGATTCCAGTCTCCTTCAAGCCTGCAAGCACGCCCTGCTCTCCGACCACCACCTCGCGTACATCCTGATCCGCCCCGACGCAAAGCATGACCATCTCGGCTCCGGTGGCGGCTTCCCGCGAGCTTGACGCGACCTCCGCGCGGTGCTCCGCTTGCCACGCCTCCCGGCGCTCCGCGCCACGGTTGTAGGCGCATACCTCGTGGCCGGCACGAACCAAGTGTCCCGCCATGGGGTAGCCCATGACCCCAAGCCCAACAAACCCAATGCGCATAGGGCGCTCCATCCGAAAGTGAACAATATCTTGCCATCTGAGAAAATGCCGAACAACTTGAACCGATAAGCGAGCAAGCTTTCCCCAATGCGGCCGCCCTCCATCGACGCGCTACTCAATTCGGATGCCTTCGAGACACTAATCGAGCGCTATGGGCGCAAGGTTGTGCGCAACGCAATTCGCGAATTTCAATCGCATCAACGAGGCCAGCCTGGCAAGCCTAGGCAAAGCCTTGATGCCGAAGGCTATGCACGCAATGTAGGAGAGCGACTCAATAGGGCCCTCGGCATGCGCGGCGAAGCCGTGTTCAATATGACGGGTGTGCTCCTGCATTCGAACTTGGGGCGCGCACAACTTGATCCGGAACTGTCAGCGAAAGCGGCTCGAACGGCGTCCGGGACAGTCCTGCTTGAGCTCGATGCGCGCACCGGCAAGAGAGGTGATCGAGAAACAAGCGTCGCTGCTTCCCTACAAGCGCTGACCAATGCCGAAGCTGCCGCAGTAGTCAACAATAACGCTGCAGCTGTCATGCTCATGCTGGCAGTTTTAAGACAAGGAAGCCGCAATCAGATCATCGTTTCGCGCGGAGAGCTCGTTGAAATAGGTGGAAGCTTTCGTCTGCCGGACATCATGCGGGCGGCAGGTGTCCGCTTGGTTGAGGTGGGTACCACCAATGTGACTCGAGCGGATGACTATAAGCTTGCGGTCACTGAGAAAACGGCCGCAATTCTCAAAGTGCATACCAGCAATTACCGCATTGACGGCTATTCAAGTGTCGCGACGCCCCAGGAGATCGTGCCAATTGCCGAATCTGCAGGCATCCCCCTGTGCATGGACCTCGGCAGTGGCTGCTTGATTGACATGACGCAATTCGGACTTCCGCCCGAACCCCGGGTGTCGGAAGCGCTCCAACAAGGGGCGCAACTGGTGACCTTTAGCGGCGACAAGCTGCTCGGCTCTGTTCAAGCCGGAATTCTGCTAGGGCAGAAGGACCTTATAGCCCGTGTGAATCGACATCCCATGAAACGTGCCCTGCGCCTCGACAAGCTACGTCTCGTTATGCTTCAAGAAACCCTTAAGGCTTATCAGGATCCTTCGCTGCTAGCGGCGCAGGTACCACTTATACGTCAGCTTGCTCGCGGCATCCCCGAATTGAGCGATTTGGCGAATGGTCTCAGTGACGCGCTTGAGCCCCTATTGGATCGCGGATTTACTTGCCAAGTCGTGCCGCATCACTGTGAGATGGGCAGCGGAAGCATGCCACGCACGGAAATCCCCTCCGTTGCGGTTGAAATCCAAGGCCCTTCACAAGCCGCTCTCAAGCGACTTGATGTCAGATTGCGCAGCCTTCCCGTTCCCGTCATCGGTCGGATTCATGCGCGTAGCCTGTTGCTTGACCTGCGCACCGTTGAAGATCTGGAACCTCTTCTCAGCAATCTACAGTTCTTCAGCGCATCATGATCGTCACCCTCGCAGGCCACGTGGATCATGGCAAGACCGCCTTGGTTCGTGCCTTAACCGGGGTTGATACCGATCAACTGGAGATCGAGAAGAAGAGAGGTCTCACCATAGAACTCGGCTTTGCCTATGGTGAGTTCGAGGGCGAGCGCGTCGGATTCGTGGATGTTCCGGGGCACCACAAGTTCATTCGCAATATGATTGCAGGTGTCAGTAGCGAGCAATTCGCGCTCTTGGTGGTCGCTGCCGACGAAGGTCCAATGCCGCAGACCTCAGAGCATCTCGATATTCTTGAGACGATTGGCCTTCGCAGAGGGATTGTGGTGATGACGCGCGCAGACCTTGCCGATGAGGCGCGCAGGATCACATCCATAGACGACACAAAATGCTTGCTTGAGGGGTCGTTTTTGGAAAGTGCAGAAATTCTCTGGTGCTCGATTCGTTCGCAGGAAGGTCTTGACAAACTCAAACGTAGAATCGCCGCAGCCGCAAGGGACACAAAAGACGAAACTAATGCGGGTGTTCGGATGAAGGACCAGTACTTTCGCCTGTGCGTGGACCGAGCGTTTAATCTTACTGGTGCGGGACTCATCGTCACCGGATGCGTGCATTCGGGGAGTATCCAGGAAGGTGACTCGATTACTTCCAGCCGCATTGATCGCACCGTGCGCGTGCGCTCGATTCGCGTGTTCGACTCCAAAGCCAGAACCGCAGAGTTTGGCAATCGTGCCGCCCTCAACCTCACTGGAATAGATTTGGCGCAGGTGGTGCGCGGAGATTGGTTTCTTGCTCCCGAGGCCAAGGGGTCCAGCAACCGAATCAGCATCGAACTTCGTGCTTTGAAGCGCTTGCCCCGCGCCTTGCGTAAGTGGACGAGCATTCACCTGTATCACGGTCCGCAGCATCTCACTGGTAGACTGGTACTGATCGATTCTGACCGGCTGGAAGCCGGGCAGTCCTGCCTCGTAGACTGCCTCCTTGATGCGCCGATTCCTGCGAAATGGGGCGATCGGGTGCTGATCCGGGATGCCGCTTCTGAAATCACCTTGGGAGGTGGACCGGTGATCGATACCTGTATCGCCGAGCGCAGAGGGCACAAGTGGGCTGAAGGGAGAGCCGATTTGCTATGCGCTCTGAGTCAGCTAAACCCTATTGATTCACTCCAAGCGGCGCTGGCCCTTGAAAACCTGATTTCTCTGCATGACTATTGCGGGCTGCGAAATCTGTCAGAGTCCGCAGTATCCGAGCGCCTGTCTTCAGCCAGTATTCGGCGTATCGAAACGGGTTCTCGCACTGATCTGATTCTCCACGAAAAATATCAACAATATGAGTTTAAGATACTGGAATTCATAGGTAATTGGCATAAGGAAGAACCGGCATCACAAGGACTGAGCATCGATTCCTTGCACCGGAAATGCCAGCTCCCAAGCACTTTGTTGCACAACTTGGTCGTGGCGCTCGTGAGCGCAAAAAAGATCGCCATTCGATCAGGAAGGCTCCACTTGCCGAGTTTTCAGGCAACGAGACCAGAAAGCGAGCGATCCCTACTGAATGCCCTTCAAGACGTATCAAATAGGTCGCCAACTCTTGGCGACCTCAGCAAGTTGCTGGTGATTCATCCGGCTGAGGTGAGAAAAACCGCGAAACGTCTTGAGGCCACAGGAGACATAGTGTTCGTCAATGATCGCAGGTTGCTAGCCTCTCAAACCTTAGACGATTCGATTAATCTCGCACAAGCGCTTGATGCTGCCGATGGATTCAGCGTGCGTGAGTTTAGAGACAAGAGTGGACACGGACGGAACGCCTGCATAGACATCCTCGAATACCTCGACCGGAGAGGTATCACCAAGCGCATCGGCGACCGAAGACACATGAATCCGAAGCAGCACCTTGCGGAAAGTCCACTGAAACCCAGCATAAGATAGACTGATATCGGAAGAGCAACGTCTCCGGTGAGGCGCGCGGCCTTCAAAGCCGTTGAGACGCCATAAGCGTCTGGTGGGTTCGACTCCCGCCTCTTCCGCCGTGGCCGCCTCGCCCCGCTAAGAACTTCAACCGACTATCGCGACAATCAGAGCGTCATATGCGAGAGTGCGTCCAGACAGGCACGGCCTGACCGAAATCCCTACAAGATGAAGTAATCCCCAGTCGCTCGAACGGTAATGTCGCCGAGGGAAACTCCTCTGGGCTGGTTGATGGCATGAATCACCGCTTCGGCGATGAACGACGGATCCAATGAACTGTATTGACTATTGTTGGGGTCAAGCTCTCCTTCTCGCACGCTGCCGGTCGTCATACGCCCACCGAATTCCATAAGCTCGCTGCCATTGTGGCCCGCAATAGGGACTGCTGCCTGCGGGTTCAGAATACCCGCCATGAGTCCGGTGGAAGTGACGCCGGTTGGGCGCACAATCGTCACCTTGATTTTGCCGCGTGCCTCAACACGCAGGGATTCGGACAGGAAATTCACCGCACTCTTCGTCGCCTGATAAACGGCTGCGCCTGCGACCGGGTGGTTGCTGTAAATCGATGAGATATTGATCACTTGACCGTACCCTTGGGCCATCATTTGGTCAAAAGTGGCGACGATGCCGTTCAAGACACCCTTAATATTGATATCGATGCAACGGTGCCACTTGTCGATCGCGGCTTCGTGATCTGAATAGAATGCCAAAGGCATGACACCGGCGTTATTGATTATCACGTCGATCTGCCCGAAAGCTTCCAGCGCATGAGCGACCAGCCCTTTCATGTCCTCAATCTTGACAACATCCACCGCACGACCAACTGCTTGATGACCTACATCAGTTATTTCCCTCATGGTTTCATGCAGGCCATCTTCATTGATGTCGGCGCAGACCAACTTGGCGCCCAATGCGGCGGCCTTGGTTGCTATCAGCTTTCCAAAACCACTGGCTGCGCCCGTGACAAGGATGACTTTGTCTTCAATATGGTTGGTCATGTGTTCTCTGCCACTGTTTTTACGTGAATTGGAATTGATGCCCCGTAACGACCGGCGAGCCGTATGTCACGATATTTCCAATAATACAGATGCTCAACAAGGCGGCGGCATACCCACACCGATAACTGCGGGAAGTTTTCCACACTGTTTCATTCGCAATTTGGATTTGCCCAATGTGATTTGCTCGATATGATTCGTCCAATATAGGGGATTGGCCGAATTTCGGCTTCACGTCGGCTTGACAATCATCTGTCTAGGCTCATCATTGATGGTGACCCTTCCCACACAGCGACCAAGCTAAGGCATGAACCAGATGATGCACACAGGACTCACTCGTAACCTCGCCAACTTTTTGGCTTTTCAGGCAACCTGGTGGGCCTGCGCCTTTGGTGCAGCCGCCGGGCAATCTTGGCTCGGCCCAGTCGTAGCCTGTGTGTGGCTGTCACTGCATTTTGCGACACTTGAAGAGCAGCCTCCCGCCAATCGGGCGCGCTGGGTGGAATTCCGTCTTCTTCTCGCCGCCGCAGTGATCGGATACCTGCTCGATAGTCTCATGGTGTTCGCTGGAATCCTCTCGTTTCCACCCCAAGCCGGCCCGGCCTTGCCCATCACACTATGGATGGTTGTGCTCTGGACAGCCTTTGCGGCGACGCTGCGCCACAGCTTGAACTGGGTCAGGCAGCGCTACATACTCGGCATGCTGGCGGGCGCGATCTTCGGCCCGCTGGCATACCGAGCAGGAGACCTGATCGGCGCAATCACACTCGCACCCGGTGCGTTCGGCTTGCTCGCCGTCGGAATCGAGTGGCTCATCGCGGCGCCGCTACTCCTATGGCTACGCGAACGTATTGAACTCAGATGAACAAGCGGGGCGTGTTCCTGACTCACGCATGTGGTGCTGTGGTGAGTCTGAGGCCCACGGCTCCGATCAGAATCATGGTGGCAAATAGTAGCTGCACCATGGCGAGGCGCTCGCTGAAGACGAGCAGGCCGATCAGCGCCGCCGCAACTATCCCGACACCAGACCAAATAGCATAAACGACGCCGAGGGGCAGGTATTTAAGGGCAGGTGCCATTACCCAGAAGCAAGCAGAGTAGCAAATGATCGCCAACCACCCCCAATACCACTTTTCAAATCCATCCGACAGTTTGAGCAAGAAGGTACCAGCTACCTCAAGGCAGATGGCGAAGGCAAGGAATATCCAAGGGTTCATGCTCGTGGGCTTCCATAAAAACCGCCGGAGTTTAGCCTACTGCTGCTAACATTACCCACAAAAAACCTTCGACCAACAACCCCTCTTCAGGAGTCCGCGCATGATTCAGCCTCGAGGTTCGGCGATCGCCCTGCTGGTACTGGTGGCCTTGGCCTGCCGCCTAATCCCCTACACACTGCACCAAATGGGAATACCAATCGACACGGAAGTGGCCGTCTACCCGTGGAACTTCTCGCCGATTCTGCCCTTTTGCCTCTATGCCGCCGCAAGCTTTGCCTCTCGTATCACCGCTTTTCTCGCTCCGGTCGGCATCTACCTTGCGGGAGACTTGGGGATCTGGCTGTTGACCGGCCGGGTGGATTGGGCACTCTATGCCGGTCAGCCAGCGCTCTATCTTTCGCTGCTGTTGGTCGTGGCTTCAGGACTTCTGCTGCGCAGCGAGCGCTCTTGGTCCAGAATTGCCGCCGCAGGATTTGGCTCGGCCGTCATCTTTTACTTAGTGTCTAATTTTGGGGTCTGGGCCTTCGGCGGCGGACGAGCCTATGCGCTCAATTTCACCGGCTTGATCGATTGTTACCTCAAGGCCATTCCCTTCTTTCGCAACACGCTCATCAGCATGTTGGTTTTCCTGCCCTTGCTGTTTAGCCCCATCGCGCTACGCGCGCGCAAAATGCCCATCGCAAGCATCGCCTGACATAGGCCCTATTGGCGACGCGATGTCTCAGACTGCGTTCGCTTCCAGCACCCGCATTAGCTCCGGCAAGCCGTTCTTCACGACCCTTCCAACAACCGCAGCCTGAGAATATCCCGCCTCGCGAAGCGCGTCGAGCAAGGGAGCGGTATTTCTCTCACTCACGCCGACCAGCAACCCGCCCGAGGTCTGCGGATCCATGAGCAAAGCAAGTTTCGCGTTCGACTGGTGCAGGCCAACAAGTTCAACATCTTCCAAGACTGCCGCGTTGCCGGACTGCAGGCTGCTTTCGATGCCGAATTCAACCAATTCGGTTGCGCCATCCAACATCGGCACCTCTTCGAGCCAAACCTCCGCAGCGAGCTTCGAGGCGCGAAGCATCTCCGATAGGTGTCCCAAGAGTCCGAAACCGGTCACATCGGTACAGCTCACGCAACCGAATTCTCGCAACAGCTTGACTGCCGGGCCATTGGATTGGTCCATCACCCGCAAAGCCGACTGGAGCCAGCGCCCGCGCGTTTCAAGCCGCATCTCACCCGCGAGGATGACTCCGATACCCAAGGGTTTGGTGAGAATCAAGTGATCCCCAGAAATAAACCCGGATTTGCTCAGCGGCTTTTCCGTGAGTTCTCCAAACAAGGTGCAGCCAAGTTGCGTGGTGTCGCTCTCAGTCGAATGACCACCGGCCAAGGACACGCCTTCTTCCTTGAACACGTCATTGGCACCCTTGAGCATCAGATAGGCTTCCTCCTCCATGAGCGCAGGCGCCATCAACTGCACGCTGAGATTGACGAGCGCATATCTCGGAATCGCACCCATGGCGAAGAGGTCGCTCATCCCATGGTGCGCGGAGATACGCCCAAAACGATAGCTATCGCTGATCATCTGCGGAAAATGATCGGTTGATATCGCGAGCGCGTTTGCATTGAGCTTTATCAGCGCCGCGTCCTCGCCTATGCCTTGAAGCAATTCATCTTGATCTAAGATATCGAGTCGCTTAAGTACCCGATTCAGTAGTCTCGCCGGCAACTTCGATCCGCACCCGGCACAGCGCATGCGTATGTCCGCGAGTTCGGCGTCGCTACCTTCTGACGTCATGGGCCGTGGCGCAAACTTCGTCATGAACCGATGATCAATCCACTGCTTGAATCGAAATACCGGCTTCCCGGCAGCGAAAAAACTTCCTCTCGAAGCCACTGCGGAACCTTGATAGTTCCCGATGATGGCCAAGGCGCCTGATTGCGCCTTGTAAGGTGTGAGCGCACGACCATCGCAAAATCGCAACAGATTCTCGGCGAGTTTTGGCCCAGCTCTGACGGCATAGACACCCGACTTAGGTCTCGTCTGCCCAACACAATCCGCGACATCTCCGGAAGCAAACACGTTCGCGTGACTCGTTGATTGAAGGAATCTATTCACGCTGACGAAGCCGCGTGAATCGAGATCAAGCCCACTATCTAGTATGAAGGAAGGCGCCGAAACGCCAGTGGTCCACATGATGTGGTGGGCCTCAATGCGCGTACCTTGAAGGTTGAAAATACCCTTGGACCCTGCTTTTTCAACTTGAAATCCATTCAAGATGCTAATGCCCGCCTCTCTGAGTCTCCGCTCGGCCCAACGTTTCACGAGAGGATTGTGTCCCGGCAATATGCTCGCATCCTGTTCTATCAAATGAAGTTCCAGCAGCTTACGATCACTTCCCGCGAAAGCTGTGGAGACTGCAAAAGCAAGTTCCACTCCTCCCGCACCCCCGCCCACCACCACGAGGGAGCGCTTGTCTGCGCGCGCGATCGATTCACTGACATCCGCTCGAATGTCGCGCCATGCATCTAAGAATTTGCCGATTGGCTTGACCGGAGTGACCGTACCGCTCAATTCGACACCTTCAAAGCCCGGCGAAGCACCTGAATTTATTGATAAGACATCGTAGGAAAGTGGCGGATGATATTTTCCTTTCACATGCTGGCCCGCAAGATCAATCTGCTGTACTTCATCCACTATGAGTCGCACGTTCGCAGCTCGACAGAGCTTCGCGAGGTCAATATGCATCTCATCATAGCTGTACAAGCCCGCCACATGACCCGGCAACATGCCTGAGTAAGGCGTATGCACCTCGCGTGTCACGAGAGAAATCTGAAGGCGCGCGCCGTCGGCCGGCCGCATCATGAATCGTCTTAGCACCTGGACATGACTATGGCCGCCGCCGACGAGCACCAAGTGAATATACGGGAGTGTCGGAACCTTCATCCGGAGTTCGCTGCAAGGAATCTCCAGAGAATGTACCCGACTCCGATGGCTAATAGTCGTCTATGTCACACTCAATCGAGTCCAAATCGCGAGCAATGCGCTTCTGTTCGCGCCGCGCTTCAATGGCATGGCGAATCGCCAGCCGATTGGAAGTTCCGTTTCGGACCACTATTTCGCGGCGTGAGCCCAGCGAAACCTCGTCTTCTTCGGACTCGCCGCTCGCGTAGCCATCATCAATTTCAAACACATCTTCAAGTTCCGGCATTTGCACCTCCCAGAATTGAATGTGAATTGATTTGAAGTCACGTCCTTAAGCTCAGAGGACTTAATGCGCACTTTGCGAATCTGAACCGGGGGCAGTCAATACGCAAAGTTGAAGCATTTTCAACCGGTAACTGGTGTGTTCGCGGAATAATTCTCTGTAACCACAGCATAGAATGCATTCATCACGGCAAGGAGGCGCCTCATGTCCAAAGAGACTTGGGCTCTTGATGATTCAATGGTCAAGTACCTGCGTTCGCTTGGCATCAGGGAATCGCCTGCCGCCGCAGCGCTCCGTGTTCGGACGGAAAAACTTGGGCGCATCTCACGGATGCAAATCTCCCCCGAACAAGGCGGTCTGTTGGCATTGCTCGCACATACAATTGGCGCGCGCCGGGCCCTTGAGATAGGTACCTTTACAGGATACAGCGCACTTGTGGTTGCCGAGGCACTCTGCTCTGGAGGTCGTTTGATCGCTTGCGACACTTCTGAAGAGTGGACTTCGATTGGAAGGGATTACTGGCAAAAGGCGGGGGTCGCGGACAAGATTGACCTCAGAATTGGACCGGCGTTAGACACGCTCAGCGAACTGATGCACTCCGGACAACGACGGAGCTTTGACTTTGCCTTCATTGATGCGGACAAACAGAACTACGGCAAGTATTACGAATCATGCTTGAGTCTGTTGCGCTCCGGCGGTTTGCTGTGTATCGACAATGTCTTCTGGGGCGGATCTGTCGTCGACCCGGCGCGCAAGGATGACGAGGTGGAGGCCATTCGCGAGGTCACTCGGCGAGTTCATGAAGACGAGCGGGTGGATGCCGTTATCGTGCCCGTCGGAGACGGATTGCTGGTCACGAGAAAAAGGCACTAGCCTTGCGTAAGCCCACACAATTCAAGAAATGCGGCAAGTTCTTGAGAGGTCTGCGATAATGAGAGATTACCTTTGAACAAAGGAAGCGTGTGCTTCACAGCGTTAAAACCCGCGACTACCACGTTGTGCGCTTTGCCGGCGACTCGGGGGATGGCATCCAAGTCCAAGGGCTCCATTTCACCAATGCGATTGGATTTTCCGGTCACCACCTAAGCACCCTTCAAGACTTTCCCGCTGAAATCCGCGCTCCGGTAGGAACCACCTACGGCATTTCGGCGTTTCAAATTCAGTTTGGAGGTGATCGAATTCGAACGCCGGGTGATACGCCTGACGTCATGGTTGCCTTCAACCCTGCCGCACTCAAAGTGAACCTGCCAATCTTGGAACCGGGCGCACTCGTAATCGTCGATGAAGACGCCTTCAATCCCCGCAACCTCAAAAAGGCCGGTTTCGAATCCAATCCACTCGAGGACGACAGTCTTACGAACTTCGATGTCTATCCCATCGACATCACCAATCAAACGCTCCAGACCCTCGGTCTGTTTGAACTTTCAAGAAGAGAAGCGCTTCGCAGCCGCAACTATTGGGTGCTCGGTTTCATGCTTTGGGTGTTCGACCTGCCCCGCTACCCTCTGACCGATTGGATCAAGAAACGATTTGAAGCCACTCCCGAGGTCTGCAGAGCAAACCTCGCCGTCGTCAACGCCGGTCATGCTTTCGGAGAGATCGCCGAACATGCGCATGTGTTGCAGCATAAAACCATCCTCCAGAAACCGCTTGAACCAGGCGAATACAGAACCATTCGAGGTTCGGAAGCCACAGCGCTGGGCTTGTCGGCCGTAAGCCAGCTTGCGGATATGGATATCCTCTATTGTTCTTATCCGATCACGCCAGCTTCAGCAATTCTGCATGAACTCGCGAGCATGCGCGATCCGCGCGTAGCGACCTTTCAGGCCGAGGACGAGATTGCGTCGTGCTGCGCCGCCATTGGCGCGTCCTATTCAGGCGCATTCGGCGTGTCTTCGAGTTCAGGTCCGGGACTGGCGCTCAAGGCCGAATCTCTTGGACTCGCGATCGCTAGTGAGCTTCCACTCTTGATCATTAATACGCAACGCGCCGGGCCTTCCACGGGCCTGCCTACCAAGACCGAACAGGCGGATCTCTTGCAGTCGGTCTATGGCCGCAATGGCGATACCCCGGTTCCGGTGGTTGCCGCGAAATCATCGGCCGACTGCTTTCAGGCGGTGATTGATGCGAGCCGCATCGCACTTCGCCATATGACACCGGTCATTCTCTTGCATGATGGCTACATGTCCAATTCGGCCGATCTGTGGGCGATCCCGGACATCGATGACTACGAGCCAATCGAAACGCACTTGACCGCGGCCGACAGACTTCCGGACCACGCGCCGCATGATGCCATCTTTGAACGTGACCCTGACACTTGCGCACGGCCTTGGGCCATCCCGGGCAGGCATCGGCTGATGCATCGTGTGGGCGGATTGGAGTCCGATATTCGCACCGGGCACATTTCATATGACCCTGAAAACCACCAAATCATGACGGACATGAGGCTAGAAAAAATTAGGCGGGTGGCAGATTTTCTACCCGATGAAACGCTGGTTCAGGGTTCATTCGAAAGTGCGCTTTTGGTGCTGAGCTGGGGATCGACCTACGGACACATCTATGAAGCCGTGGAAACCTGCAACAAGGATGGTGGTTCCGTTGCCCAGGCACATCTTCGCTTTGTGCATCCGTTTGCGCATAATTTAGAGGTGTTGCTCAAGCGTTTCGATACCATCTTGGTCCCCGAACACAACGCCGGTCAACTCGCAACACTCATACGCAGTGAACTGCCCGCTCTGGCGTCAAGAATCCGCCAGTTTAATCAGATCAATGGCCTCCCTTTTTCGGCGTTAGACTTGATCGATGCAATCAGAGGGGCGCTAGTCGATGGGTAATATGAGCTACAAAGACTTCGCGAGTGATCGTGAGGTGCGCTGGTGTCCAGGTTGCGGAGACTACTCCGTATTGAAGTCAGTGTTGCACGCGCTCGCCGACACCGGCTCTGAGCCCGAAAACACGGTATTTGTCTCCGGCATCGGCTGTGCGGCTCGCATGCCCTACTATATCAATACCTATGGGTTTCACACGATTCACGGACGTGCACCGGCCATCGCGACGGGCATAAAGCTGGGAAACCCAGATCTTGAGGTTTGGGTCATCACCGGAGATGGCGACGGCCTATCCATTGGAGGTAATCACCTGCTGCATATGTTTCGACGCAATGTCGATGTCAACATACTGCTGCTGAACAACGAAATCTACGGCCTGACCAAGGGACAGTTTTCTCCCACATCGAGGTACGGCACTATTTCGCCAAGCAGCCCTGGTGGCACGCTCACCCAACCCGTCTCTCCTTGCCACTTCGCTCTGGGCAGTGGTGCCACCTTTATTGCCCGAGGCATCGACGTTGACCAGAAGGGCTTGGTCGCGCTTTTCCAAGCATCAAAGGCGCATCGTGGAACGGGCTTCGTTGAAATCCTGCAAAACTGCATTGTCTACAACAAGGATGCCTTCGAGAACGTGACAGCCAAGGCAAGCGCGCCGGAAACCCAACTGCACGTAACGCACGGCAAGCCTCTGGTGTTCGGCGCCAATCGAGAAAAAGGGATCAAATTGAATCCTGAAACCTTAAGTCTTGAAGTGATCGATGCCCACAAGACACCCGGAGAAGTGCTGGTGCACGACGAAACTAATTCACTCATCGCCAAACTCTTGGTGGATCTCACACCGCCTCTGCCGACCGCGTTCGGAGTGATTCACCGGCGCACCGCCACGCCCTTTGAAGACGTGTTTTTCACCCAGCGCAAATCGGCAAGCCGTGCTCCTTTCGATACGCTCCTGCGCCGCGCGATCATTCATGATCATAGAGAGGACGCAAGTCCGGAGTAACCCTGAAGACCTTCCCGGGCTGCGGACACTGAAGCAAAGATTCAGCAATCTCCTACAAGGCCAATGGCTAATTTCGCACTCCCTTCCGCTTGGATTCGTGTTTCATACGCGTATGAACAAGGCATTCTCGCTTCCCGAACTTCTCTTCACCTTGGCCTTGCTTGCGGTGCTTTCCAGCTTCGCGGTGCCAAGCCTTGACCGATTGCTGACCGAACAACGTTCGGCAAGCATCATCAATCAACTGATAATGCGCATCGAGGTCGCTCGCAAGCAAGCCTTGCTGCGAGGGCAAACACTGACGCTTTGTCCCGGCCAGGGAAGCTGCCTTGGTCGCGATGACTGGATCAAAGGCGCCCTGCTCTTCGTGGACCGAGAAGCCGACGGCAAAATGGATGCATCCGACGAACTCGTGCGGACATTCCCGCCACTTGATGCATCCGGAAGGATCCAATGGCGTTCGTTCGGCAATCGACCTTGGATTCAGTTTAGGCCAAACGGCCTGACACCCTATCAAAGTGGTCGATTGACCTACTGTCCGAGCGATGGCAATCCGCGCTTCGCGCGTCAGGTCATACTCAATACGGCCGGAAGAACCCGCCTCGCCTCGGACCAAGACGGCGACGACATCGTAGAGACAAGTAAAGGACAACCCTTGTCTTGCTAACGCAGCAAAGCTGGCTGGGAAAGCTACGGGAGAAGGTGCAACGCTCTCGTGGGGAGAACGGAGTGCCTGTTGCTGCCGCTTGCGCTGAGCGGATTCACCAGGTCCGGCGCCATGAGAGTCTGCCGACCTCGAGTCCTTTCGGCATCGCGCTTTCTTCAAACGCGCCAAGGGGTTCGATCACGCCTAGTGTTACCTCCATGACGGCGTGTCCATCTTGGCAGGTTTGAAGCCCATAGACCACCCACTTGGCGGCCTGCGCATCATCACCTGCGTCAAGTGATAGCTCATGCATGCGGGAGATGCTTACGCGCAGCGCGATACTGGTCTCGCAACCAAGTGCCGAACCCTTAATTTGTGGCTCGCCGTTCAAGAGCGATGCTTCACTCAATTGCAGAGCATCATGGGCAAGCTGCATGTTCCGCACGGCGACCTCCAGCGCTCGATTATGCTGCGCCATCAGAGAAGCCGAACGCATGGTCGCCAAGGCGGCGACGGACAGAATCGCCAAGACAAAAAGACAGGTGATGAGCACATAGGCCCTGGACTCCATCGTCATAAATTCTTAAACGCGAAATGACGAATGAACCGACGCTCTAATGGTGCTTGTCGAGATGAGGAGCGAGTCAGCGCGGTAAGACTCACTCGCACGCCAAGCGGGTGCCCGTCATCGTCCAAAAGTTCCGCCAAATCAAGATCGGAAATCCCCTCAATGACTTCAACTGGACGTCTTTGCGTCTGCTTGCGCCAGAGTGCGGGAAGTTCCGCCGAAGCATGGCTCGCCGCAACGTAGAAAAACTCAGACTCCACCGGCGCAAGCCAAGGCCCCAGTCCCTCGAAGGAAGAGAAGGCAAGACTCTCGCGCAGCCTCACAGGGTGGTTATCGGCTCTCCCCAGACCATGCGCGCGTCTGAGCCGCACGACCCCGCCCGAGGCTCCGTATCCGGTCACGCGATGCAGCTCCAAATATCGGCAATCGGTGATGGCCGCATAGTCTCCCCTTCGTATCCCGCGCCTGTCCACCACATGCACAGCCCCTTCAGGCGCAACTGGCCGGGTAATCTCCATGATGTCGAAACCTAGCCCCCGCACCACCAACAGATCACTTCCCTGTTGCAGGCGATCGCGTCTGATGCCATGACGACCGTCAATGGCGTTGATCGATTTTCCGCCGACACGCATCGGCAACTCGGAAAGCTCTGGGGCCCACCCGGGAGCATCTCTATTCGATTCGTAAATGGCGTAGGGTTGATACAGATTGAGTTCTGGGATTGATTGCAGGTCTGCACGCAAGAGACTGACCAGTTCGGCGGAATCGCCACCGCAACCCTTGAAACCAGCTCTCTTCACCGCATTGCCGAAGAGCAGCATGGCGTGCTGCGCCTTGTCATAGAGGCTTGAATGCACATGCGTGTCAGCGTTGAGACGCATTCCACCCCCAAGAAGTTCCATCGCGGTGATCAGGGTGAGCGAGCTCAAGGTAAGCGACACCAGAAGCTCGACTAAAGTCACTCCATCCTGCCTCACGGCAACCGACCGCCAAGCGCCAACTGCCGACTTCGCCCCCTCACCTGCCATTCCAATTGCAGGCGTATCTCTCTTGAGGTTGGTTCCACCGAGCACGCCGCATCGAAGCGTGGCAGACGCCTCAGCCCTGCCACTTGCGGACATGACTCGGCATACCCAAGGCTGCACTTCCAAGAGCTTTGCACAAAGATCTGCAATCGGGTCGCCTCGCAGGGCTGCACTGTGCAATCTTGACCGGAAAGCACCGGCGGCCCTTTTGAAAAGCCCGCATCACCGATCAATTCGGGATGCCTTCGCAAGAGTGTGCGCTGAAGCTCGATAAGGTCGCTTCCAGCAGCGAGCGCTGTGGAATAGTAGAAAGATTCCCCCGCGATACCGCTCGATTTGGCACTTGCCATCATGAGAGAAGTGGCACCCAAAGACAATATCAACAGCGCAACAAGCACTTCAATGAGTGTCAATCCGGACTCTTCAGGCGAAGCGCTGTACATGCGCCCACTTTGACAAAGATTGAATAGCTCTGAGGTGCGATATTTCCTCGAATTCGTGTGCGACTTTTGCTCGACCTGCGTTCGCGCACTGTCCCGCCAGCGTTCAAGCACACTGGCGGGAATTCAACTATTCACCGCCAAACACTTTCCTCATCGTCATCAAAATCGCCGTCCCCATTGAGGTCTACTAGGGTTGATCCCCAAGCATCGTAGGCCAAGGTCGGCAAATCCGAATTGGATTCCGGCACCGCGTAAAGCAAGAAGTATTCTTGCGAAGACTCGCGTATCTCGATCTCGTAGCGGGTGCTGCGAGGTGAACATACCTCGCTGGCCGGGGGACCTTTCGCGGCATCGCCGAGACCGTCTCCGTCGCTGTCGGCCGCCTGCTCCAATGACGAAGCACCTTCGAGCAACAATCGCTCCAAGCCCGCACCACAGCTCAGAAGATCGCCTTCGGCCGCGGTTCTCTCAGCCCTATCCGTAAATGAAACATAGGTCGGCACCGTAATCAGCGCGAGCACTGCCAATATGAGAATTGTCACCAGAACCTCCACCATGGTGAACCCATTGGCGATACCCTGCGTTCTTGATTCGGTCAGCAAAGACCATATCCAAGCCATGACTCCGAAAGTGATGCACATATCGGCGAGGTTGTATGCTGGAAACGCCCACCCGAAGGCGTGCATCAACACGAAATCCACGACATAGCCGACACTCACCCGATCAATCAGATTACCGAGCGCGCCAGCCAATACCAAGGAAAAGCCGATGGCTCGCCAAACATCGGGCGCACGCCGCAGAACGATTTCTCGAATCAGATAGACAGACACCGCCAAGGCAACCGGGGTAATGAACCAAAGCTGCGCACCGCCCGGCAGATTGAATAGGCCAAATGCCATGCCGCTGTTGTGCAGTCTCATCAGGCTCAATACCGGAAGCAATTCCACGCGCTGGTAGAGTTCCAAGCCTTCGACGATCAAGTACTTGGTGAGCTGGTCGAACAGCACCAAAAGGACGCTCAATCCAAGCCAAACAATACGCGCATCAAGCTTCACGATAACGCTTCTCCTTGAGGCTCCTCCGCTGAAACCTCGTTCGCGTCCTGCTTCAAAAGCTCGCGGGCGTGTTCCTTATCCAAGGAAACCTGTTTGCGTAGGGCATCCAAGGAGTCAAACCTCTGCTCATCGCGCACCTTGTGCCGAAAGTCCACACACAAAAGTTCCCCATAGATGTCTTCGTCGAAATCGAACAGGTGCACTTCCAAGAGTAGATCGCTCCCGTCCACGGTTGGCCGAAACCCTATGTTGGCGACACCGGAGAACACTTGATTACCGTGCTTTGCCTCGACGGCAAACACACCGCGCAGCGCCGCCCGTGATCGCTGTAGGCGTATGTTCGCGGTTGGCGCACCGAGACTACGACCAAGCTGCCGGCCATACACCACCCGACCCATGATGAAGTAGCCATGTCCCATGAGCCGCTCGGCAGCACAAAGATCGCCGGCCGAAAGACATTCGCGAACGCGGGTGCTACTGACGCGTTCTCCATCAAGCTCCAAGGTGCCGAAATTCGAGACATCAAATCCATGCCTGTCTCCCGCCGCACGAAGCAGTCGATAGTCGCCCTTGGCTTCGCGGCCAAACCTTGCATCGTCGCCCACCACCACATGGCGCACGCCGAGAGACTGGACCAAAAACCGATCAATGACCTCTTCGGCGCTCACCTTTGCAATGCCTTCGTTGAAGGGGATCACCAGCACTCGATCTATGTCCGAACGCTGCACCAAGTGCATTTTCTCTCGAAAACTGGTGAGTCTAGCCGGAGTGGACGGCCCTTCGAAGAACTCACGAGGCTGCGGTTCAAAGGTAATGAGAAGTGAAGGCACGCCGTATTCCGCCCCTTTATTCACAAGGTAGCGAAGAATCATTTGATGGCCGTGATGCACGCCATCGAAATTTCCGAGCGTCGCCACACAGCCCTTGTGCCAAGGGCGAAGGTTGTGCGCTCCACGAATAATTTCCATGGCCAGCGATTATAACCACGCCCCCAAAAGCTACTGCGGGCTGCGTATGTCTTTCATTCGAAGGCCGAGAAGAACCGCGATCGCGAAGTAGGTGAAGACCGCAACCAATACCAGCATGCAAAGCCTTACTGAGCGCTCCATCGCGCCGGCTTCAAACCAGTAGTTCGCCTGCGGGCAAAGCCACCACAGAACCAGCACCATGCTCGCCGTGGCCAGCAGCAAGCGCAGGCCAAACCAGAGCAGCGCCCTGATGCCGTGAATGAGCCCCAGCGCGCCGAGGCCATGAAAGAGCAGCCACGCATGAACGATGGCAGCAATGCTTGTGGCAAGCGCGAGTCCCACATGTGCAAGAAAGCGAATCAGCAAGAGATTCAATAGGATATTCACCGCAACCGCGACCAATGCGAACTTGAGTGGCGTCTTGGTGTCGTGTCGTGCGAACCAGGCCGGTGCGCCCACCTTGACTAGCATGAGGGCAACCAGTCCAATCGAATAGGCCTCAAGACTTAAGCTCGCCATGCGCACATCATGATCTGTAAGCGCACCGTGACCGAATATGGTCGCGATTAAAGGTTCCGACAAATAAAAGAGGCCCGCCGCCGATGGCAGGCCGAACAAGAGTGCAATGCGCACCCCCTGACCCAACGCGCCTGTGAATCTCTCTTGATTCCCTTCCTCGGCAAACTTGGACAAGCTTGGCAGCAGGGCGGTGCCAAGCCCGACGGCAATGATGCCGAGCGGAAGCTCGAACAGCCGATCGGAATAGTACAGCCAAGAGACGCTGCCAACGATCAAGAACGAAGCCAGTATTGAGTCGATCAAGGAATTCAATTGCCCTGCGGATGCCGAGAGCATGGCCGGACCCATGAGTCGAAGGACGCTTCGACTCCCTTGATCGGAGAAATTCACCCTCGGCCTGGTCAGCAAACCGAGCTTGCTCACGCCGATGAGTTGAACGCCGAGTTGCGCGATTCCGGCAACTATGACCCCATAGGCCAGCGCCATGACGGAGGGATCAAAGGAGGAGACGAAAAAGAGTGCGGCACCGATCAGGCACACATTGAGTAGCACCGGGGCGAGGGAGGTCACTGCAAAACGCGCATTGGAATTCAAGATGGCGGCGCAATAGGCGGCCAACGCAATGAACCCGAGATATGGAAAGGTAACGCGCAGCACATCAGATGCCAAGGTTCGACGCGGGTCGTCAGCATCGAATCCAGGCGCGAACACCATCATGAGCCATGGCGCGACCATGACCCCAATCACACACAAAGGGATGAGCACCAAGAGGAAATTGCCCTGGATGACCGACAGGAAGGCGCGTAGTTCCGGCGTGGGCTGCTTCAGGTATCCGGCAAGAACAGGAATAAACCCTTGCGAAAAGGCACCTTCCGCCAACATGCGCCGGAAGAAATTGGGCACTCTGAAGGCGGCGAAAAATGCATCCGCTGCGACGCTGGCACCGAAGATATTGGCAAAGACCATGTCTCGGATAAATCCGGTAACGCGCGAAAGCAAGGTCCCGGAGGCAACGACGGTTCCCTTTCTGAGAATCGTCTGACCTCTCGGGTCATGATTGGCGTCGGGAGCAATCGTCCGGTCTTGTGTCTCTTTCGGCACCTTCATGGTGCCTATCATCACATGCTTGAGAGGGATTGGGGGCGCTGCGACGAGGCATCGCACACAGCAAAGCCCAGAACCCCGCTTTGAAGGAGCATGCCCCCGGTGACTGTCGAATTCTAGTCCGCGACCGAGGCGGGGATCCAGTTGCCATGGAAGCCGTTCGGGATGCGAGGAAGCTCAACCGATGCGACCGGCTCGTTGTCCATGGTTGCCGCATCCATGATCACAAATCGGCTGCTGTCCGAATGGGCGTCGTACACAAAGGTCATCAGATACCCATCATCCTCGCTCTTCGGATCGGCAGAAGCCACAAACACCGCTTCGCCGCCCGTGCGGCCGCGGCCCAACTCGATCGAGTCGCACGCGCCGGTTTCACGGTCATACTTCAAAATGGAACCCTCAATGTTTATCGGATCGTCGGCGCCAAAGCCCTCGGACATGCTCATGAGGTACCCATAGCGATGCTTGCGGCCCACCACCTGATCGGCAACGCGTGGAAACTCACCGGCGCGGTCATCGACCTGTTCCTCACGAACTTCACCGGTCGCGGTGTTGATAGTCCAGCGCCAGAGATTCGGCGGCGGAAAATCCATCGCGGATTCACGCCAGATATGGCTGAACCGGGCTACATCAAGCACAATATTGTCACCGTCTTCATAGGAATTCATTGGGTGAAAGACATAGCAAGGATTGATGTCGTACCACTTCACCTGCGCGTCACTACCGTTGCGCGGCATCACACCGAGACGTGCCGGATAACTCTCATCCCAGCGAATCGGCATTTCCCCCTTCATGGCCAATTCCATGTTGAAGACCGCCGGCAGGTCCATGAAGATGACGTGGTTCCGCGTCACATTGAAGTCGTGCATCATGGTCGGCCCACCGACGGTGATGTTCTCGACCTGCACCAGCCGGCCCTCGGCGGACACGCGCAGATAGCGCAGATAGGGCTCGAAGGCCGAGTAACCGAATGCGAGCAATTCGCCGGTCACCGGACACACCTTGGGATGCGCGGTGAACGAGCCGTTGAGCACACCGTCAAAATCGGTCGCGCCGAGCGTGTTCAACTCGCCGTCGAGCAGATAGGGAAAGTGGCCTTCCTCAAGCGCGAGAATTTTGCCGGCATGTCCGAACACATGGGTATTCGCCTTGGATGACTTCATGTCCATCAACACCGCCGGATCGAGAATATCAATAGAAGGGTCGGCAATGAAGGGCGTCTGCACATATCGGTTGCGATACCACTGCGCACTGCCGTCGCGCAGGCGCACCGCATGCAGCATGCCATCGCCAAAGAAGGGATGCGTGCTCGTACCGGTCAAGGGGTTTGCACCATTGCGAATATAGCGACCATCAAGTTCGCCGGGAATTGTTCCGCTGACTTTCAAGTCGCACAGTGATCGCTCCTCAGTGATGGGCCGACCATTGCCGCGAAGATGCATGGGTGTGTCGTCTGCAATTTCCACTGCTGCCATTGTTTGATGCTCCTGATGGTTCCGTAGTTAGTCACTTGTAATATAACGCGAAAGCAGGTGATGAAAATGTCGGATCTTGGTTTCCTGATAGCGCGCAAGTATGACCTCATCATAATGCGCCGCCTCAAGGCCGATTTGCACCTTGGGTAGGTTGAAGGTGTCTTGCGTGAATACCTTAGCCAAGATCCCAAGTTCCGGCGCGTTTGTCCAAGGCTCGTCTTCCTCAAGAAGATGCAATGGCGCCGGATCGGGGCGTGCTCCCTTGAAGGGACTCATGTAGTAGCACTCCATGAGTGACTTGTCGTGGCGATCCTGCCAAGGTCGAAAACGATACACGATACGGTTATAGCCTCCCCAAGGATGGAAATTGGGAAACACCGTGTAATAGATGCTGTCGACCAGGTCTGAATCCGGAATCACGGCATCCTCGCCGACAACCTCCTGCATGGCGCTGCGCGCCATTTGGGCCATAAAGCACCGAGCACTCAATCCATCCGGAATCCGCAGCCCGGCCGGTTCGTCCAAATAGCGCATGTTGGTGGCGTCAAGCATCTGCTCTTCGGAGGGCTTGACCTTGAGGTGCGGGCTCGGAGTGCCATTGGGTGTGATGGCGCGCGAGAAGTTCTCCCAGGAGTCGTACTGGGAATTCTCATCGCCAATGCCCTCGAGGATTTGCGGATGCGTGGCGACCACATGAAAGGCTTCCATGAAGGCTTCTTGGCAGGCTTTCCAATTGCAACTCATGACCTTGCCCACATGCGCCGCTATGTAGCGTTCCTTAGGCTTCCAGACATCGAATTGGTCGGTAAAACCAGCGAGAAAATCCCGCAGGGGCTCTGCGTTCAGGTCCATGTTGATAAACACCCAGCCGCCCCAAGTTTCACAGCGAACTGGTGTGAGCGTAAGTTTGGGCTTGTCGAGCTGGGGAAAATCCCACTCCGAAGTGACACCCCGTAGGCTCCCATCAAGGTTCCAGCTAAAACCATGAAAGGGACAAATGAAGCTTGAAGCATTCCCCGGGTGGTCAACAAGCCGTCGACCACGATGTCGACAGACGTTGTGGTGTGCACGAATGCCCTGCTGAGTACGCACCACCAGAATCGAAAAGCGCCCAATTTCGTAGGTGAAATGGTCCCCAACATTGGTAATTTCCTCCTCTCGACAGGCCATTTGCCAAACCTTTGTCCAGAGTTTTTGCATTTCGAGGTCGTGAAATTCGCGTGTGGTGTAGCGCCTGACTGGCACGGAAACCACGGGAATATCTGGATTGCTCTGTAGACGCAGAGGCTGAACGGGTTGCACCAAGTCGCCGTCGAGCAATTCTTGATAGCTGATCCCTATTGATCGATCGCGAATGTTGGGCGCCGCACTGGCCATGATGATTACCTCCTTAGGTCTTGCGCTGAAGTTATGATTCGTCGCCTCCCGTGGCAGGCCGATTTCGACGTACGTCGCTTCCGGAAGGCAACTGCGGACCTGCGAGCCACAAAAGCATATGTGGGTCCGCGTACCGTAGTTCGCCTTCTACGTGACGGCCATCAAACGCAAATGCACCAACCCGCCCGTTGTTCTCGACTTCAACCAAGCCATCGTCACGCAGGCTGTAGGTTGCGCCTGTCATAGGGTGCTTTAATACGGGCATACGCTTGGAGTCCCAGACCTGTAGCCTTAGTCTACCTGCGGACGAACCGCCGGAAACCCAACAATTTGTAGAGTATTGGCGGCGAAACGAGCGGAGAAAGAGAAAAACGCTCCCATTGGGAGAATCAAAAAGCGCAGCGAGTATTTTTCCAGTGACGGAAATCTCGCGCCAAGCTCGCTGAAACCCACTAGCGAGACACCCGATACTCAAGCGGAGGCTCCCGATCACCGAGCAAGGGAACATATTCAAAGCCCTCTCCCCGCCGCTCAAGCAATTCTTCTTGCGCCTTCTCAATGAATGAAGGATCTGCAAACAACTGTTGTGCCGTCAATGCAAGCACTTCAGCGGCCAGCATCATCCCTTTGTGACCTATGCTCATTCCGCCGGCGGCCACTGCCTGCCAAGAGTGCGCGGCCGTCCCCGGCACCCAGGTTGCGGTCTGCATACCTGCTGTAGGCGCGGCCCAGCTCACATCGCCAACATCGGTCGAGCCCATTCCCTGCCTGAATTCAAACGCCTGTATCTCGCTCGTAGAGTCAAGCGTCAAATCGGCACCGTCGGGAAGAGATTCACGAATCTGTTCGGCGAACGCCTGTTCATCCGCCGAATAGCCAAAGCCGCCTCGATCAACAAGTTTACGGTATATCAATTCGGCGAGCACACTGTTCGGCAGCAGCGGAAAGTTCCCGTGCATGACCTCATAGTCCAAGCGGGTCCCGGTGCCGAGCGCCCCCCCTTCGGCCGCCTTGACCACCCGCTCGAATAGCGCTTCGACCTGCGCCGTTTTTGGGTGCCGCACGTAGTAGTACACCTCAGCCAATTCCGGGACTATGTTCGGCGCTTCTCCGCCCTTGGTGATCACATAGTGTAGGCGCGCTTCCTGCGGCATGTGCTCGCGCATCAGGTTGGTCATGTAGTTCATGGCTTCAACCGCATCGAGTGCCGATCTGCCGCGCTCGGGTGACATTGCCGCGTGCGCCGCTACGCCATGAAAGCGAAATCTGCCAGATTTATTGCTGTTACTGCTCGCGGGCGAAGCGTCATTGCGATCACTCGGATGCCAATGCAGGACGATATCCACGTCATTGAACAAGCCGTCACGAACCATATAGACCTTGCCGGAACCGCCTTCTTCCGCTGGTGTACCGTAAACGCGCACCCGGCCCTCTATACCCTTGGATGCCAGCCATTCGGCTACCGCGGCAGCGGCCGTCACCGACGCGCTGCCAAACAGGTGATGGCCGCAGGCATGTCCCGCATCGCCACCAAGCGACTTGCGTTCAGGGATAGGCGCTTGGGATAAACCTGGTAGGGCATCAAACTCGGCCAGAAAGGCAATTACCGCACCGCCACGCCCAGACTCCGCCAAGAAAGCCGTGGGAATACCGGCAACACCCTGCGTGACCTCAAAGCCCTCGTCGCGCAGGTAGTCGGCCAAGCGCGCCGAACTCTTGGTTTCCAGATAGCCCAGCTCAGCGAACTCAAATATCTCCGTGGCCAAGGCCACCGCCTGCGCTTCGCGCGCATCGACTCGTGCGAGCATGTCTGCTGGTTCAAGACTCCAAACGGAAACTGTCCAAAGGCAGGAAACGAGAACCTGTATCCCTCGAAAATAGTTCACCGATCAATACCTCCCATACACAGATACTTGATCTCCAAGTAATCATCAAGGCCGTACTTGGAGCCTTCGCGACCATTGCCTGATTCCTTGACACCGCCAAAGGGTGCCGCCGCATTGGAAATTGCGCCTTCGTTGATACCTACGATGCCGTACTCAATGCCCTCGGCTACTCGCCAGATTCGTCCTATGTCGCGCGAGTAAAAATAGGCGGCCAAACCGAAAGGCGTGTCGTTGGCGAGCGCGAGCGCCTCATCCTCACTGCTGAATCGCAACAGCGGCGCCACGGGCCCGAATATTTCTTCTTGGCAAACACGCATCTGTGGCGTCACGTCGGCGAGCACCGTGGCCTCGACAAAGGTGCCTCCCTGTTCGCCCCGACCGCCTCCAAGCAACACCCGCGCCCCCTGATCGACGGCATCTTCCACCAATTCCATGACGCCATTGGCGGCGGGCACATCAATGAGCGGACCCATGGTGACGCCCGTTTCAAAGCCGTTTCCGAGATGGAGGTCCGCCGCAGCGTGAGTAAGCCGGTCAGCGAATTCCTCAAAGACACCGTCTTGCACCAGCATCCTGTTGGCGCATACACAAGTTTGTCCAGCGTTTCGAAACTTGCTGGTCATGGCACCCTTTACGGCCGCATCTAGATCGGCATCGTCGAACACGATAAAGGGCGCGTTGCCACCGAGTTCCATGGAGGTTCGCTTCATGGTGCCGGCGCAATCACGCACAAGCTGTTTGCCGATCTCGGTGGATCCTGTGAAGGTCAGCTTCCTCACCAATGGACTGCCGGTGATCTCGGCACCAATCTCTCGCGTCTTGCCGACCAGTATGTTGATCACGCCCGCTGGAACGCCGGCTCGCTCCCCAAGCTCGGCGATCGCCAGGGCAGAGAGCGGAGTCGAGGTGGCCGGCTTACAGACCACAGCGCATCCCGCAGCAAGCGCCGGGGCTATTTTTCGCGCAAGCATGGCGTTGGGGAAGTTCCAAGGGGTGATGCAGCCAACCACGCCCACCGGCTGTTTCACGGTCAGGATGCGCTTGTCGGCACCGGGCGCCGGAATGGTGTCGCCATAGACCCTTCGCGCCTCTTCGGCGAACCACTCGAAGTAACTGGCGCCATAGGCGATCTCGACACGCGCTTCGGCGAGTGGTTTGCCCTGCTCTGCGGTCAGTATGCGTGCCAAATCTTCTTGGTGTGTCATCATCAGATCATGTATTCGCCTCAAGGCACCCGCACGCTCCGCCGCGCTCTTCCGGCTCCATTCGATCTGAGCCTTATGGGCTGACCCTATCGACTGTCGAGTCTCGGCGCCGCCACATTGGGCAACTTCTGCAACTGTTTCGAAAGTGGCTGGATTCAGTACGAGTAGAGTCGCACCATCCCGTGCGTCGATCCATTCGCCATCTACGTAGGCCTTAGTACGAAGTAAGGTCGGATCCGCGAGCTTCATGACGACTGCTTCCTCACAGCTTTGGCAACCAAACACATTGACGATCAGGCTCAGAATTGTCAAGAGAACACCGCTTGTCGGTTGGCCTGAACGCAATCTGCCCTTGATCATCTATGCGTTAGGATGAGGATACTCGGCCGTGCGCACCAAGTTGATCACTACGACTGTCCATCCTGCCCAAGGCGAGCAGCGCATCGCTTTTCTCGATGAATTGCGCGGCTTTGCGGTGCTCGGCATGCTGCTGGTCAACATAGTGGCTTTCGGCCTCCCAGTCCATGCAGCCGCCGATCCAAGCCTCGCGAGCGTCGTCGAGGTCATCGACAAGGCTGCTTTCGCATTCACCAATCTCTTCGTTGAAGGCGCGTTTCGAACCATCTTCTGCGTCCTGTTCGGGGTGGGTGTGCTGCTTCAATTCGAACGAATCAGCGAGGAAAACGGTCCCGAACACGCGCTGGCATTGCACAGGCGACGTATGCGCTGGCTCGTCGTATTTGGGCTGGTGAACGCCTATGTGCTGCTCTGGTTTGGAGACATCCTCTTTCTGTACGGCCTTGTGGGCCTCTTCCTGCTTGCCTTTAGAGGACTTCCCCCCTCGCGACTGCTGCTCATCGCCGCCGCCCTACTCCTGTTGCTTGCATTGCAGAACTTCTTATTTGGCGAATACCTCGCAGATTCGCAAAACCAAATCATCTCCATCGAACCCAAGGAACTCCAATCCCGCACAGCGGAATCGGCGCAGGCACAGATGCTCGCCGAAATCGAAGAGGAACGAGCAGCGGTCAGCGCAGGTTATCTTTCAGCTTGGCCATCACGAGCATTGCTCGCCATTTACATGGTGTTGATGCACATTGGGCGCGGGCTGTGGGAAGTGCTGGCACTCATGCTGATCGGCATGGCGCTCTACAAGTGGGACGCGCAGCAGCCAAGGCTTGCTACGCCGACTTACGCCAACATCGCAATCGCAGGATTGACTTTGGGTGTGACGGTGAATCTGTGGGAGTCACGGCAGGCTGGGGTTGCCGAGTTGCCCCTGCTGGCCCACACCCTATGGACATACGACCTCGGTCGCATGTCCATAGCCACCGCTTATGCCAGCCTCTTCATGCTGCTCTGCAAGCTCGATTGGACACCCCGCCTGCGCAGGCCCTTGGCGGCAACAGGACGCATGGCACTCAGCAACTACCTGCTGCAATCACTCATTTGCCTCGTGACCTTCGTCGGCTTCGGACAATTCGGCGAACTGAGACTCCACCAACTCTATTTGGTTGTCGCCGCCATCTGGGGATTTCAGCTATGGTTCAGCAGCTTCTGGCTGAATAGATTTCGCTTCGGCCCAATGGAGTGGGCATGGCGCTCCCTCGTTCATCGTGAGCCACTGGCGTACCGACGCATATTGGAGTAGTGCCAGCAGGTCCATAGTCCTTTTTGCGGCTCAACTATATATTTGGACGACTGAATATACAATTGGATGTGCTGGTTCAACACATATGAGACTAGGCGGAGAGACCCAAGGTGGAGGAAAGATCCCCGAAAGGAGTTTGCCAGTCGAGGGACATGTGGGGTCGGACGTGGTTGTAGAAGTGTTCGTGGCTGGCGAGTGCCGGGGCGGCGTCGGCGACGGTGAGTTCGCCGTCGCAGGTGCTCCTTCATCTCGATGCGCGAGGAGTCGTTGGCGCGCTCGAGGCAGCCGTCGGGCTTGGGCGACCTTAGCAGAAGGACGAAGAGGGGAAGTTCGAGGTCGCGGCAGGCCCGCTCGAAGTCGGCCATGAACCCGGAGCCGCCGTCGACCTGGAGGGACTTGATCCAGGGATGGTCGGCGGGCAGTTTGACTATTCCAAACTCGCAAACTTGAGCGAAGTGAACCGGGCCACGGTGAAGGCACACATCGAAGCAATGCAGGTCGCACGCGCGATGCGTCTCGTACGCCCATTTCACGGTGGCGGCACGCGCGAAATCACCGGCCAGCCCAAGTGCTATGCGTTCGATACCGGACTCGTGGCTTTCGCAAGAGGTTGGGACTCAGTTCATGATGGGGATAGGGGGTTGCTCTGGGAGCACCTTGTGCTTGACAGCCTGTGCGCAGGCGTGAATACAGACGACATTTACTACTCGCAGGACAAGTCCCGCCACGAAATTGATTTCATGGTTCGGCGCAGAGCCAATCGCGCGGACGTGGTGGAATGCAAGATTGATCCGGGAAAGATCGAAGCCTCGCCAGTCCAAGCGTTTCGCGGCTTGTATGCGAATGGCGAGAACATCCTTGTCAGTCCGGCGGTGAAGCAGCCCTATAAGTTCAGGCGCGGCGATCTGGTGTTCACGGCCTGTAACACGAAGGACTATCCCCGCTGAAGCAGGCGCCCTAAAACCGCACCTTCACGCCAGCTTCGACGCGTCTTCCGGGCAAAGGTGCATTATCCTTCACGAAGGAAGTGTGGCTGCGCTGCTCTTCATCGCCTAGGTTGCGTCCGGCGACAAATAGCGTCACTTCCTCAAAGCCCGAGAAGTCAAAGCCGTATTCGACCAAGAGATCCAGATTGTCGTAGCTTGCCGTCTGCGTTTCATAGCTGGCAGTCTTGTCCTGACGGAACACATGGGTGTAGGCGAGGCGCGCCCAGAGATTTCGCCAAGAGAACTGGCCGCCGAGCATGAGGCGATTGCCGGGCGTTCGTGGCAAATGACTTTCATTGGGTTCATCGAGATCGGTGCTCACCATGTCAAAGCCGAGCGTAAGCAGTCCGTCAATCCCCGTCGCGGGCTCGAAGTAGCTCAGGTTCGCGCCGACATCGCCGCCAACCAAGGTCGCCTCGGACTGCGCCCACTCGATGACTTGCCGCCCTTCAATTTCACCTTCGATTTCGCGCTGATAGATGTAGTTGTCAAACGCATACCGATACACGCTTGCGGAAATCTCCAGCGGGCCCTGCTCGTAGGACACGTCAAGCGACAGGTTGAAGGACTCCTCCTCTTCGAGATCGATATCGCCAACAAAAAAGCTCCCGGTCGCAACGTGGGGAGTTTCGGCAAAGAGTTCATCACCCCTAGGGGCGCGCATCGAGTAGTCGGCCCGCGTGCGGATACGCCAAGCATCCTGCGGGAAGAATATCGCGCCCAATGATCCGCTTGTCGCGAGATAATCCCGCGAGACGCCATCTGCCCCATCCTGATCAATCGAATCGATGCGGATGCCGGTTTCGATCTCATACTGCTCATAGCGCTTCTGCGCGAGCGCGAAAACGGCGAACTGCTGAGACTCCGAGTAATTGGCTGCCGCCTCATCGCCACCAATGCCAAGCTCGGCCACACCAAACTGCACGCCGAAGACGGGTTCCCACCCTTCAACCTCTTCGCCATCGAACAGCATGCGTCCTTCCCAGGTGTCGTTGGCGAAATAGCTGCCGACTTCCCCTTCTCCTTCAAGCTCCCAGTGCTCGTACTCGCTGATCGTAAACGCCCCTTCGACTGAGTGAATGCCGGGCATGGGATCGTGAAGACCAAATTGGGCTTGAACTCGTGTTTGCTCGAGTTCTATCCAAGGCGGGCCCTCGTCCTCGTGCTCGTCTTCGTGCTCATCTTCGTGCTCATCTTCGTGCTCATCTTCGTCTTCGTGTTCATCCTCATGATGCTCGTCTTCCTCATGATGATGATGCTCAGCGCCGACAATGCCGTAGGTCCAATCACGCGTAACTATCGAAACACCCATGTGCCCAAGATCAAAGAGCAATGAGCCACCAAGCGCACCTCCTGTGAACTCGGCGTAGCTATTCTCAAGGCGCCCCTTGACAGGGATTTCTTCCTCGTCCTCGTGCTCATGTTCGTCTTCGTGATCTTCGTCGTGCTCCTCTTGATGCTCACGCTCATCATGGTGCTCCGATTCCTCGCCAAAGGGGTCAACCGAGGCATAGCCGGGAATACTGATGTCTCGCTGATCGCTGGAGTAGGCATCCGCATGCCAGGCAAAGTTCCCGGCACCGCCATCCAAGCGAAAGCCTCCATAGACTCCATTGGAAGACTCATCGCCGCGCAATAGCGCCCTACCCGAAATACGCTTGTCGGGAATCTCAAGCGGCACCCTGTTGGTGTGCACATCAACGGCACCGCCAATCGCACCGGAACCGTAAAGCAAGGTGGACGATCCTTTGAGTACTTCGATTCGGTCCGCCAAGAAGGGTTCGACGGTGATGCTGTGGTCGGGCGTCGTGGACATATCCATTGTTTCTTGGTCGTTTTCCAGTACCAGTACTCGATTACCGCTCATTCCGTGAATGACGGGCTGCCCGACTCCAGGACCCCAAGCCGCGGAGTGCACGCCGGGCGTCTCGGAAAGCACATCGCCAATGGTGAGTCCCGTTGCCCGCGCTATGTCATCTTCTTCTAGAATCGCAATGGATTGCGCGAGATCACCTTCTCTGAGTGGATGGGCGTGAACTACGAGATCTTCAATGAGTTCAGAGTCATCCTCTTCGGTGAACTCTTGCGCCTGCGCGGGTACTGAGAAGGGGAATAAAATTAGGGTGAAAAGAACCGCTTCGCCACGCGGTATATGGGTTGTTGCTTTCATGTGTAGCGTACTTCTAAATGTTCATGAATTTCCGAAACCAAGGTTTCGGCGGTTTGCGGCAGGAGTGGCTGCGCCTAACAAGGCACCCCACTAAACGATCGGAGGGGAACGCGCGCGCGCCGGAAGCAAGCTAAGGGTTAAGGCAAGAGTCGACCTTGGGACAAGGAACCTACTCAGGCTGGTCGCGCAAAGGCCAACAAGCGAAGCCGAAGGCATGTGCCACTCAACCTTGTCGGCGTGAACGCATGGACAGCCCGTCGAGTGTGTTGGATCATCATGCTCATGACTCAGCACACTTCCATACAGCGCGAAGATTCCGCCAATCAGCAAGACCAGCATAATCTTGGTAGGTGGTTTGATTGCTTTTGTCCCCATTGTGATTCCTGAGCCGCCAGGAATGCATTTATCCGCTCATTCTATCTCTGAATGGCGATCTGAACAAACTCAGCGACACATCAGCCAGCAGGTCCAGTCAATCACCGATTGTGATCGACGGGGCGCGGTCACTATGGATTCTTGGAAGAACCCAGCGCGGTACTCACCGTTCTTGCGTAGCGCCGCAGGCCGGACTTGATATCCTCCAGAATCAATAGATTGACGGGCACGAGAATTAAGGTGATCAGGGTTGCAAAGAGAATCCCGTAGGCAAGCGAAATAGCCATTGGGATCAAAAACTGCGCCGTGGTGGATTTATTAAACATCAAGGGCACGAGCCCGAAGAAGGTCGTTAATGAGGTAAGCAGCACCGGACGGAAGCGCACAACCCCCGCTTCGAGCACCGCCGAAGCGTATGAGAAGCCGGCCTTCACACGTTTGTTCACATAGTCCACCAGCACCAAGGAGTCGTTCACCATCACACCCATGAGCGCCATCAGGCCGAAGGCGCTCAGCATCGAAAGCGAACTATGACCCATGATCCAGTGACCAATGACCGCCCCGACAAAACCGAACGGGATGATGAGAATAACAACCAAGGGCTGAACATAGGATCGCAGCGGCAAGGCCAAAAGGCAGTAGATCAAAAAGGCAACCAGCGCAACGCCGAGTAACAGGCTCGCAAGACTTTCCCGCTGCTGGCGAGCCTCTCCCTCAAACGAATAGCTGATGCCCGGATACTGCGTCAAGAGTTGCTGCACAAAGCCGTCGACCTCTTCCATGAGCACCGTGAGGTTTTCACGCTCCTTGTCCACATCCGCAGTCACACTGATCGTGCGCTGTCCATCCACGCGATAGATCTCAGTGGGACCAATGCTCGGTGTCAAGGTGGCAACGTGGGATAGCGGAACGCTCCCGCCTTGCGGAGTGCGGATGAGCATTTCGCTTAATGTGTCGTAGCTCTGGCGCTCGGTGATGGGGAAACGGACAATGACGCGAATATCCTCTTGGCCGCGTTGAATTCTCTGCGCCTCATAGCCCTTGAAAGCCTCCCCAATTTGCCCAACGATGTCGTTGCGCGTGAGTCCCAGAAGATGCCCTTGCGGAGACACCTCGACGCGCAGTTCCTCCTTTCCTTGGGACAAGCTTTGCGTGACGTCAAAGACGGTTGGATATTCGCCAAGGCGTTCGACAACCTGGTCAGCGACCTCAGATAACTGGTCAAAGGAACTGCCTTTGAGTTCGATATCTATCACGTCCCCGAAGCGGATGAACGAGGCTCGAAACGTCAGCGCCTCCGCTCCGGGAATCGTGCCAATCGCCTGTCGCCACTCACGTGTCAAGCGTGACACGGTCACGCTTGGGTCGCGCGTCTGCGCGCGTTCAAGCTCAAGTTCAACCCGTGCTAGGTGCGTCCCGCTTCCACCGAATCCACTGCCGGTACTCGATACTACATGCTGTATGGGGCTCTTGCCCGTTTCCGGATCACTATAGCGTTCCTTCATCTCCAAGGCGGACGCGAGCACTTTCTGCGCGTGCCGGTCAGTCACTTGATACGGCGTACCGATAGGCATGCGCAATTGCACATTAATTTGGTCCATGGTCGGCGAAATCATGAGCGAGAACCCCATCCATCCGCTGGCGAGCACCGCGATCATCATGATCAGGACACCCAGGAACGCCGAAAGGGTGGTGTATCTATGACGCACACAAGCTTCCAGAGCGGGCTCAAAGTAGCGCAGGATGAGACGTTCGAATCCGGTCGCAAACCTCTCTTGCCAAGCGCGAAATCCGGTTGGCTTGCTGCCGGGGGAACCGGCATCCAAATGTTTGAGGTGCGCCGGTAAAACCAATTTTGACTCGATCAGGGCAAATGCCAGCGCGGAAATGACCACCGCCGCAATGGGACCGGTAAAGCTCCCGAACCCGCCCTGAACAAAGAGCATGGGCGCAAAAGCGACCATGGTGGTCAGAATCCCAAAGGTCACCGGAACGGCCACGTCTTTCGTGCCCTCAACAGCCGCAGTCAGACCTTCATCGGCATGCCGCAAGTGACGAAAAACGCTTTCACCCGTGACGATAGCATCGTCCACGACGATACCGAGCACCATAATGAACCCAAACGCACTCATGAGATTGAGAGATTCATTCAGCACAGGCAGGACTGCGGCGGCACCGAGAAAACTCACCGGAATGCTGACGAACACCCAAAGCGCAATGGTTGGGCGCAAGAAGAGACCCAATAGCAGCAGTACTAGAATACTGCCTTGGACGGCACCCGAGGCCAATATGCCGAGGCGCTCCTTGAGGATTTCGCTGCGATCACTCCAATAGGTGAGGATCATGCCTCTCGGAAGCGTCGCCTGACGATCAGCAATATAGGCCTTCACCAGTTCCGAGGTTTCCAACACGCTCTGCTCCGGGCTCCTTCTCACCTGCACCATGGCGGCCGGCATGCCGTTGTAGAGCGTCTTGACCGCGTCTTCCCTGAAGTCGTCATTGATCTTCGCCACATCACCCAATCGGACTATGCTGCCGTCCGGGTTGGTCTTTACGACAATGCGCTCGAAATCCGAACGCCTATAGGCCTGCCCTTGGCTGCGGATAAGCACGTCGCCGCCTTGCGTGCGCACGTTACCCGCAGACAGATCCAAAGAACTTGAACGCACGGCCTGTGCGAGTTCGCGTAAGGAAAGGCCGAATTCCCTTAAACTATCTTGCGAGACCTCGATTGCAATCTCGTAGTTACGCACCGCCATGAGCTCCACGAATCCCACGTCCCTGGTACGCCGAATGTCATCCCTCACCCGCTCGGCTTGAAGCCGAATCTCATCTTCCGCGAAGGGCCCGGCAATGATCAGGGTGATCACATCAACGCGGAACTCCGTGAGGCGGATAAGTGGGCGCTCCGCCTCGACGGGCAAAGTGTTGATGGAATCAACTTCGCTCTTGACTCGATCAAGGACTTCTATTGGATCGTAGTCATCATCCACCTCTATTTGCACCCTGGTCATTCCTTCATTGGAGCGGCTGAAATAGCGATAGACACCCGGAATGTCCCTGATCGCACTCTCGATGCGCGAGGCGATGCCGAGCTCGGCATCTTCAGGTGTTGCACCGCGAAACACGACGCGCACCTCGATCGTGCGCGCTTCGAACTTGGGGAAGACTTCGATCTGAAGCAGGTTCGTGATCGAATAGGCACCGATCAGGATGATGCTCACCATGAGCAGATTGGCGGCAACGCTATTGCGGGCAAACCATTCAATCACTTTGCGAGTGCCGGGTTACAGTCTGTCCTTGGGGAGAGGCTTTTCTTGCTTTGTTCGCCGGGGCTTGATCATCACCTGCCCTGCGCTGCGGCGGATGACTCGTCCACGCCTTTGGGTGCGCGTTGCTTCATATACCCGAATAGGTAGCCGGCCACGCGTCGCATTTGAATCTCTTCGGCACCTTCGGTAATCCGATAGCGGCGGTGATGGCGATAGATGTGCTCGAAGGGCTTGTGGCGCGAATACCCAAGACCGCCGTGTACCTGCATGGCACGGTCAGCCGCCTCACAGCAGAGACGATTGGACCAGTAATTGCACATGGACACCTTGTCGGACTGCGAGAATGCACCGTACTTATCCATCAAGGCCGCCGTCTTGTGTATGAGCGCTCTTAACATCTCGCATTGGGTTTGCAATTCCACCAAGGGAAATTGAATGCCCTGATTGGACGCGAGTGGTTTGCCGAAAGGCGCCCGCTCTTGCGCATAGGCGACCGATTCATTGATGCAAAACTGCGCCGCGCCTAGGCTGGAGGCGGCCTGACGGATACGGTTTTCATTGAAGAAGTGTTGAACCACCTGCAGGCCTCTTCCCTCTCCTCCAAAGATGGCCTCGTCGGGCACGCGCACATTGGTCAATGAAATATGCCCGTGATCGGTTGGCATGTTGAAGGTCCACAGCATCTCCTCGATCTTGAATCCCGGCAAATTCGTTGGCACCAGAAAGGCGGTGATGCCCAGCCCGTCCCCCGGCTCACCGCTAGTGCGTGCGAATATGAGATCGTACTTGGCCTTATGAATACCGGTGTTCCAGGTCTTCTCGCCGTTGATCACCCATTCATTGCCGTCGCGAACCGCATTGGTTTCCATGTAGGTGGCATCGGACCCATGCGCGGGCTCGGTAATGCCGAAGGCGAAACCGCGGCGTCCTTGGGCGATATCGTCAATCCATTCGGCTTTCTGTTGCTCGGTGCCGTAGCGAATCATCAACAAGAGACCCACGTTGTTTCCGACGATGGAGTGTTCGGTTTGCAGATCGTTATGCAGGCCCAAGCCTTTCACAGCCAGATGTTCGCGGATGACCGCCATGTCGAGGTTGCCGCCTTCCTTTCCGCCGTACTCCTTGGGATGTGGAAAGCGATAATGCCCGGCGGCGTCGGCTCGCCGCCTCGCCTCAACGAGCAGCATTTCCCACTCTTCGTTGGGGAGTCCGCCGCGCTCCCAGTCCGTGCGCGCATCCTCGCGACGATGGTCAAAAAAGCGAATGTTGTCATCCACTTCTTCCAAAGGCTTTATCTCGCGTTCAATGAAGTCATCGAGTTCAGCAAGATAATCCTTGAGGTATCCGGGTATTTCTACGTCCATACTATGATGATGCCGGTGGTTGACCTTCTTGTCGTGAATGATACGCACCTGCGGGTCGATTGGTATGGAGCGCTGCCCATCTCAGCAGCAATGCCGCTGCGTGACGCGACGCTACCCCAGCACAAGCTCCGCGATGTCGCGAAGCTCTGTAGGTGAGCGCGCGCCCACGAGAAGCGAAGTAACAGGGGTTTCCCGCCATGCCTGTAGGCGGTCTCGTATTCTCTCCGGAGGTCCCACGAGCGACACCTCGTCGGCGAGTTGGTCGGGGACGGCGTTCAGGGCACCCTCCCTATCACCACTTAAGAACGCATCTTGGATGGCATTGGCCTCCGCCTCGAAGCCCATTCTGGATATCAATTCCTTATGAAAGTTGCGATCTTTGGCACCCATTCCACCCACGTAGAGCGCCAGCGACTGCTTGACGGGTAGCAATCCTGTTTTAATATCGTCTGTGATTCGCACCGTAAGTCCTTGACACACCTCAAAACCGGGGCTCGCGTGCGAGATCTGGGAAGCGAACGCTTCGGCGCGGAAAGGTGAAAAATAGAGTGGCAACCAGCCATCGCAAAGTTCGGCCGCTAGCGCGACATTCTTTGGGCCCTCCGCTCCCAAGAATATCGGCAAATCCGGACGTAAGGCATGAGTGATAGGTTTTAGCGGCTTCCCAAGCCCCCAGCTTCCCGGGGCATTTTTTGGATACGGCAGTGGGTAATGGGGTCCGAAATTTTGCACAGGCGCGTTCCTGTGCAAGACTTGGCGGATAATGTCAATATATTCGCGGGTTCTGGCAAGCGGTTTGTCAAAAGGCTGTCCATACCAGCCTTCCACCACCTGCGGGCCGGAAACACCCAGCCCAAGCATAAAGCGCCCGTCTGAGAGATGATCGAGCGTCAGGGCTGCCATGGCGGTGGCCGTGGGCGTGCGCGCAGAAAGTTGACAAATGCCGGACCCCAGTCGTAGCTTGGTCGTGCGGGCGGCAATCCATGCCAAGGGTGTGAGGGCCTCCGAACCATAGGCCTCGGCAGTCCATACCGAGTCGTAACCAAGCCGTTCGGCTTCTTGCACCAGTTCCGCCAAGCCTTTCGGCGGCTGAGCGCCCCAGTAGCCAAGTTGAAGACCGAGCTTCATTTGCCTTTTCTCCTTTTTTGTTCTTGCGCCCGGCGGCAGCGCGTTTAGTGTGGATACAAGCGCACCGGAAGCCGCGCATAGCCGTGAATGAAGGAGGAGAAAATCCGCTCGGGTTCACCGACTACTTCAACGTGGCGGAATCGCTTGAGGAATTCCTCCCAGACGATCTTAAGCTGCATTTCGGCAACTCGATTGCCCATGCAACGATGTATGCCAAAGCCAAATGACATGTGCGAGCGCGCGTTTGGACGCTGAATATCAAAAGCGTCCGGATTGTCAAATACCTCTGCATCGCGATTGCCGGAGATATACCACATGACCACCTTGTCACCCTCGCGAATCTTGTGTCCACTGAGTTCCACATCTCGAAGGGCGCGACGTCGCATGTGCGAAAGTGGGGTTTGCCAACGAATAATCTCGGAAACCATATTGGGAATAAGTTCCGGGTTGGCACGAAGTTTATCGAACTGCTCTGGAAACTGATTCAACGCGAGAACGCCAGCTGACAGGGAATTGCGGGTAGTGTCGTTGCCACCGACAATCAAGAGCACCAGGTTGCCAAGAAACTGATCTTCCGGCATATCCTGCGTGCTCGGATCATTGGCCATGAGGGAGATGAGGTCGTTGCCGTCGGTATGGCCGATTCGCTCTTGCCACAAGCGATTGAAATACTCCCGGCACTCGATGAGTTCCGCCCGCCGCGCTTCGGCAGACTCGACTGTACCGGAGCCGGGTGTCGCGGTAGTCACGTCCGACCAGCGAGTAAGCTTGAACCGTTCTTCGAAGGGGAAATCGAACAAGGTGGCGAGCATTTGGGTCGTTTGTTCGATGGACACCAAGTCAACCCAATTGAAGGTCTCCCCAACCGGCAGGTTGTCAAGAATGGCGCCCGCCCGCTCGCGAATTATGGGCTGCAAGGCCGTGAGATTTCGTGGCCCCACCACGGGACTGACCGCTTTTCGCTGCGGACCATGCTTTGGCGGATCCATGGCGATGAACATTGGAAGCGGCAACTCCTCGTCCGGCTCGCCGACGGTAATCGCTGGATAGGATGAGAAAATCTCGTGATGAGTGTCTAGGTATTTAATATCTTTGTATTTAGTGAGTGACCAATAAGGGCCGAATTCGCTCTCTTCGGTATAGTGAATCGGCGCTTCCTCACGCAACCGCTTAAAGTAGTCCCAATGTTTGTTTTGAAAGAAGTAGCTCGGGTTAGCCGGGTCCAATGCTTTGATCGGCAAGCTGTAGGGATCCACATAAGGCTGCGGATTGTCCTTCGAGTAGTAGGGGTCGTCAAAGTCTTCCGGGGTCTTGATGAGGGTGTGGGGTTCGGCGGACATGGGCATCTGCATCCTTCACTATTCACATCTGGAATTCTGGCACTTTGGCACGGAAGCCATCAAGCGCATCGGTGACCAGGATTTGGCATGAGAGTCGAGAATTGTGGGATCGCTCTGGATTGAGCTCCAACATGGCATCTTCGGCCTCATCCGGTTGGCCTACCCTGTCGAGCCACTGATCGTCCACGTAGACGTGACAGGTCGCGCAGGCGCACTCGCCACCACAGTCGGCGTCGATACCCGGAACCAAATTGTCAATGGCGGCATTCATCACCGAGCGGCCGAGCTCGCCATCCACCTCGTGAATCTTGCCATCGTGCGTAATGAAGGTCAGTTTTGGCACGAACGCTTTCCGCTTAGTAGAAAGGCGCTATTCTAGTGCCAACTTTAAGAATGTGGTGAGAGGCCTTTCGACCACCGCTACCGAGTTCGCGTTGCGGGCATTCGGCCTAGGCCATGGCGCATCGATTCAGGCCCTCAAGACGACTACCATCGAGCCTGAACGCCCAGCGATGCGCGTCGTCCGGGAGGCGCGAACCCATAAACCTCCTGGCCGTCATCATCAAGCAAATTTTCGAGTCGCAAGGAGAACCCGAGCCTCTCCGAAAAGTTGTAACGAGCCGTGAAATACAGGAGTCGGCGCGCAGGTAAATCAACCACGCGCTGCTGTCCGGTTGAATAGTCGAAATCGAGATTCTCGCCATTAAGCCTTGCCCCTAGAAATAGGTGGAGCTTGTCTGCGACGAGGCTGCGCCGAACGGACACATGCCCCTGATGGCGCGGGCGGCGAATTTCGGTGGTGCCGTCGGGTGAGTTCGAATCGACGAGGGTGTACGCGAGGTTAAGGGCGGTTCCGGCGACCTCTGTGTTCACGCGAAGCTCCATTCCGCGGCGCTCGCTCTCATTGTCAAGGTTGACGGCGGTAAATCCCAAGCCGTTCCAAGCGAAGCCATTGATTTCATCTTTGAGAGTGTCTTGAAACAGCGCAAAAAGGACACCCATTGAATCTTCAGCGCACCGATCGCTGCTAGACGGGACACCCATCGATACCGCAACGCACCAGTTGATTCCAAGGCTCGCGTGGCGGCTGTACTCGGGCCGCAGGTTGGGATTGCCTATGAAGCTGTCTGGCGTGTAGCCAAAACGCTCGATAAAGCCTGGATTCTTGGTTCCCGTGCCCAGGCTTGCGAAGATCGAGAGATTTGACCGTATCGGCAAACGAAGGGCCGCTCGGTAGCTCATGATGTTCTCGAAAGCACTGTGGGTGTCGTATCGTGCCGAGAGCGAACTGGTCAAGTGCCCCCAACTGCCAAGATGCTCCAAGGCGGCAGATTTGGTGCGAACATTGGAGGCATAGTTGGGGTCGCCAGAGAAACCGGCTTCGGCCGCTTGTCGGAAGCCCTCCTCTTCGTACTCAACAAGGCCGGTAACGCGGTGGTCGGCGGAGAGGGCGAGGTGAGAAATCGATGTGAGGGTGTTGCGAGAGCCTTCGAAGCGGGATATCCGGCGACCATTGGCATCAGTCAAGGTGCGGCTATCCATATGTTTGAATTCGAGCACCTGCTTCCAACGCTCATTGAAAAAAGCGCCGTCCAAGGCGACCTTAGCCGCATGGAAGGTGGCTGAGCTTTCGTTATCTCCATCCACCGGCAGGAAGGTCGGGAAACCCGTTGGGTCAAACTCACTTAGGGCATCCACACGTCGTAGCACGAGGCTGAGTCCTTTACTTTCGCGATGAACCCGCCCGGAGAAATGTATGGAATTGTGCTCGTAGCCGTCGTCTTCGCCGCCCTCAAGGGAGGTGTTGGTTCCTCTGGTGTCGTAGTGCGACAGCGTGAGACGATATTGGCCTTGGGTGAGCACGTCTCCGAACTCCACCCGGCTGATTCGTTCTCGGTTGGAACCTCCAGCGAGTTCGACCCGGCGCAGCTTCGGTTCTTGACTGCTCCGGAGTTGTAGAACGCCAGCGAGCGCGTCACTTCCCCACAATGCGCTCTGCGCACCTGGAAGGAACTCAATTCGACCGATGCCCGCCAAGTCGAAATGGGCAAAGGCAAATTCGGAACCTGTTGCGGGATCGTTCACTTCTATGCCGTCAACAAGCACTTGCAGATGGTTCGCCTCCGCACCACGCACCCGAATCTGCGCTTGCGATCCGAAGGCTCCAGCACGACTCAAAGCGAAGGACGGTAGGGGCGCGAGCACATCCGGTCCGAGCATGGATACTCTTTGCCCTATGTCTTCTTTGTTGAGCGTCTCAACGGGCAGTATGGACTCCGTTTCAACTCGATGAGCAGTGACCGTAATTTCTTCCAGTCTATCTTCAGAAGTTTTTGAAATTTCCGCAAAACAAAGTTGTATGCAAAACCATGCCACGAACAGGCAAACGCTTCGGCGATACATGATTCTCGTCTCTCGTCAATCCGCCAATCCCCGAGCGGGATGAATACAATCAAGCGTGGCCGGTCTCCGGACTCCCGGGTTTGGATCGACACCGCCTTCCCATGACCATCGGCCACAGTGGCTGCTGAGGCGACATGGAGACGCTTACAGACTCTTCTTAATCGCCAAGGTGTCAGATCACCCGACTACCGTTGCGAGGACAGTGTCGGCTTCGCACCGACTTCCCGTTCACCTGCGCTAGAAGAGACGCCCCACGCGCCTCTTGATGCATTGTAGCACTGCTCAGCAGGCCTACTCATACACCAAGCGGCCACGCTGTCCATAGAAGCGGCCCAAGGTCTTCAATAGATTTCCTTGACTGCGGGCACCGTCCGGACCGGCAAAGCCGTAGATATTGTCTTCCGCATTTGGGTCGACCATCAGTCCGTTCAAACGCATGGCCTCCGCCCAATCGCGCGGTGCGCGCCATCCGGAGTGCGGCACAATACGGGTATCACTACCCGCATAGGGGTGCTGTCTGCGACGTTCCATCAGCACTTGGACGAGTTGCTTGACCAACTCAGGCTGCACATTGGACAGATCATTGCTTTCCGAAGGATCTACGAACACATCGTACAATTCATTGACCACAGTGATCTTTTCAAACGTTTGGTCTACCTTTTGCACCAACTTAAGCCTATCGCGCAGCACACTAAAAGAGAACTGTCTCCCCCAAAAAAACCCTCCGACGTATAGATGATGTCATCGCTGCGCACCACCGCGTCACCTTCGCGAATCGCCTGCCAAAGATCGAGTCCGTCCAATGGGCGAACAGACAGAACCTCAACACCCGCCGCGGCTGCCAAAGTCGGGAAGATGTCAAGAAAGTTCATGACCTGCTCGCTCATCGTACCGGCTCTCAACACGCCCGGGTACCGAATGACCGACACAACTCTGATACCTCCCTCGTACGTATCGAGTTTGAAGCCGCGCAAGAGCGCATTGTTACCGCTTCCGCGCGTGGCACCGTGTGTCCCAAGTGCCATTTTCCGATGATCGCCGGCTCGTCACCCTGCGCCCGAAAGGAGTCGCCACTGAAGTGGTCGCTCGGCGCGATGCCAAAGGCGTTCCAAGGATAGACGGTCGCGTAGGTCAAGCCGGGCTTAAGCGGATCACGTCCGGTCAAGAGTGCGGCGCGCGTCGGCGTGCATTTGGGATTGGTGTAGAAGCAGTTGAGCTGCACTCCCTCTCGCGCCAATCGGCCGATATTGGGTGTCGGTATGGGCCCGCCATGAAAAGACACGTCGTTGCAGCCCATGTCGTCAACGAGGGTGATCAGCAGGTTGGGACGTGCCCCGTTCTCGCCAGATGCGGGCGCCGCAGCAATCGCCCCACTCGGAAAAAAAACACCCATTTGTCGGTCAAAAACAGTCCAGAGCGAGTCATCTTCCAAGCCTCATGAAACATAAGCGTCGGTCAATATCGATGAGCGTGTATTCATGGTTCAAAGCAAGCGGAGAACACCAGGGACGACCCAGAGTCACCTCACCTCCTCCATCCGTTCCAGTACTTCGCCGAGATGCCTAGAGCTCTTGGTCGCAGTATCGGCAATCAGATTCGGCACTTGGCTGAAGTCCCCAGCACCACAAAATTCAGCCATGATCCGCTTCTGCTCGGTTGAAGCTTCATCGGAACTAAAGGTATCTCGGCAGGTCATACGAACAAAACCGTGGATGTTCCGCCACAAACAGGCGGTGTCAACGAGTTCCCGCGCCAATCTTTGCGAAAATGCTCCTGTTTTCTTTCAGTGTCCTCATTCACCGCACTCAACCGGGTTGTTATCCGTGAAGCCTACGCACGACCTACGCATCGTTCGAACAAGACCTCTGATCGCACCCGCGATCCTGGAAGAAGAAGTTCCTGTTTCCAACAAGAGTTCCGATGTGACCTTTCAAGGACGGAGAGAAATCGCCGACATCCTTCACGCACGCGACACGCGGCTGCTGGTGATCCTCGGACCTTGTTCCGTGCACGATCCGGAGGCGGTGAGAGACTATGCTGGGCACCTCAAAAGACTCTCACCACGGGTTGTAGATGACGTGCTGCTAGTGATGCGGGTCTACTTCGAAAAGCCACGAACCAGTATTGGTTGGAAGGGTTACATTAACGACCCCGATCTCGATGAGTCCTTTCGCGTCAACCGAGGGCTACGAGGTGCACGCCGCCTGCTTTCGGATTTGACCGAAAATGGCCTTCCCTGCGCCTCCGAGTTCCTCGATACCACGCTCGGACAGTACTACGCCGATTTCGTCAGCTGGGGCGCCATAGGTGCCCGCACCGTGGAAAGCCAAGTTCACAGACAACTCGCGTCAGGCCTGTCAATGCCAGTGGGCCTAAAGAACAGAACCGATGGAGACGTGAAGGTCGCGATAGATGCCATAGTGGCAGCTAAGCGCCCTCACCTGTTTCCCTCCCTGACAAAGGAAGGCGCACCAGCGCTCCTTGAGACAAAAGGCAACGCGGACAGTCATTTGGTGTTGCGAGGCGGCAATCAGCCGAATTACCAAGCCGAGTCAATCGCAGCCGCCGTGGAAGCGCTTGCCAGCAACGACATAGAGACCGGACTCATAGTGGATTGCAGTCACGGCAACAGTGGCAAGAAGCCGTCAGCGCAAGCCAAAGTGGCCAAGGACGTTACCAATCAGCGGCTCGCCGGTCAACGCAAAATTGTAGGCATCATGCTCGAAAGCCACTTGGTTGAGGGTCGCCAAGACGCGCCAGAGACTTACGGGCAGAGCATCACCGACGCCTGCCTCGGGTGGGAGCAGACCGAATCGCTCGTGCTGGAACTCGCTCGTCAACAGAATCGCTCATGACGTTTCGGTTTGGTGGAGTAGGCACCTCCTAAAGTCTCGGCTCTCGCAGGAGGGCAATCTTACTCATACACCAATCGACCTCGATTCCCATAGAAACTATCCAAGGTCTTCAGTAGACTCCCTTGGCCGCGTGCACCGTCCGGACCCGCGAAGCCGTATAGATTATCCTCGACGTTCGGATTCGCGTTTCGCCCGTTCAAACGCATGGCCTCCGCCCAATCGAGAGGGGCCCGCCAACCCGGATGCGGCACGATGCGGGTATGACTCCCTGCGTATGGATGCTGTCTGCGAGCATGAATCAGCACCTCGATAAGCTCCTCGACCAACTCAGGGTGAGCATCCGCAATATCATTGCTTTCTGAAGGGTCCGCAAATACATCATAGAGCTCGTTAAGGATAGTGATCTTCTCAAACGTCTGATCGACCCTTTGCACCAGCTTCATCCTGTCGCGCAGGACACTGAAAGAGAACTGTCTACCCAAGAAGCCTTCCGATGCATAGATGATGTCGTCGCTACGAGACATCACCTGCCCATCAACCAGTTCCTCCCAGAGATCGAGACCGTCTAGAGAGCGATCAGCCAGTACGTCAATGCCGGCGGCCGCTGCCAGCGTTGGAAAAACGTCGAGGGAGGTCATCACCTGCTCGCTCATCCCACCGGCCTTAAGCGCACTTGGAAATCGCATGACAGCCACCACTCTGATACCGCCTTCATAGGTATCCAGCTTGAATCCACGTAATGGCGCATTGCTACCGCTTCCGCGCGTGGCACCGTTGTCACTCAAGAAGAGCACGATGGTTTCGTCACTTAGGCCTTCGGCTTCAAGTGTATCGAGCACCAGTCCAATCCCCTGATCCATAGCCACCATCATGGCTTCATAGACGCCGCCGTACTCGTCAATGAGTGTCCTTGGCGCCTGAAACGGCGAGTGTGGTGCCTTGTAGGGCAGGTAAAGAAAGAAAGGCTTCTGTTTGTCCCGAATATCTGTGAGCCATCGTACCGCCTCTGACGAATAGATATCGGTGTTGTATTGGCCAACGAACTCAGCGAGGCTGACACCGTTGCGTTGCAAGTCGTAGCCGCCTTGGTTCTCGTGTGTGAAGTAGTCGCCCCCGGTATTCAAAGATCCAAAGAAATAGTCAAATCCTCGGTGATTTGGGTGATGCGCCGGCACTGTGTGCCCCAAATGCCATTTTCCGACTATTGCCGTCTCATAACCTTGCGCTCGAAACGTTTCTCCAATGAAGTGCTCACTCGCGGCGACTCCGAAGCCGCTCCAAGGGTAGACGGTGGCATAGGTCAAGCCGAGCTTGAGTGGGTCTCGTCCTATCAATAGCGCGGCGCGCGTCGGTGTGCATTTTGGATTGGTGTAGAAGCGGTCGAGCGACATCCCCTCTTCGGCCAATCGGTCGATATTGGGTGTTGGAATCGGACCGCCGTGAAACGACACATCGTTCCAACCCATATCGTCCGCAAGGATGATCAGCACATTGGGGCGTTGGGTGTCCTGATCAGATGCCAAGGCAGCAGTAATGACCCCGCTGGCGGACAAAAAGGACACACACATGACCGCGAGCAAGGGCACACACTGCACGGAAGAGAGCGCAAAATTTATGGTGTTGGGAACAAATCTAATGCGGGTCATGTTGGTAGTATCCTCAAAGCAACGCGTCGCTCAATGTCGATCGCTATAGGTTCATGGTTCATAAGGCAAGCGGTGAAGTCTATGCGAATTCAACGCTCCAGCGGCTCAAGCCACCCTCAGCATCGCCTCAAGAATCCCATCGAGATGCCGCGACGTCTTCATCGCGGTATCGGTGATGAGATTCGGTATCTGGCTGAAATCCCTCACACCACAAAAGTCGGCCATGGTGCGCTTCTGCCCAGCAGACGCTTCATTAGGATCAAACACGCCTGGACTGGTCATGCAGATGAAGCCATCGAGGTTTTGCCAAAGGTGCACGGCCGCAAACAAATCGTCGGCCGCTTGAGGGTCGAGCAATCCTTGTCGTGCGGCAGTCTCAATGGTTGGAACAAGCCCCCGGACCAGAACTTCTTCATGCCGCGCAGCATGGGTAAGTTGTATGCATTCGGCCGCGAATTCAACTTCCTTGAGTCCCCCAGGAATCTCGCAGACCGCCCATAGGCTTTTACCCGAGGCAGCCGCTCTCAGGTTCGCTCGGTCATTCTCTATGCTATTGGCGGTCCCGAGAGGATCACGCGGCCTACAAAGCACCTCTCTTCTCAGTGCTTCAAAAGACACGCCAAGCTCATCCTCGCTGACAAGCGCCCGAGCATGCACGAGTCTGCGCAGATCAGAGATTGGCATCTCTCCTGCGTAGAGCTTGCGTAGCTGGGCGATAGAAGCAGCGTTCGTGCTCCCCATAGATTCAGCATGCCCAGCCTGAAATAGAATACCCTCAGGAGAAAACTCCCTGAGCAGGCGTCGAAAGAGTTGCAATACCTGCGAATAGGCATCCTCTAGATCGACCCGCTGCGGCCCCAATCGAGACCCGTCGTAGTCGTGAACAAGCATGAGCTCAAGCGTGCCGCCCGTTGCGAAAGCCCTGCGTCCCAATGCCCCCAGACCAACCATTGCCAGTTGTCCTTCGCTCAACCCTCCCACCTTTGAGGAAGTCTCATCTTTGGCCCTCGATGCAAGCTTCCCCAAGCAGGCTTCGAGTATGTCGGACAAGGGCCGTGCGGCATCTCTCGGAGCAATCACACCGCGAAACATGTGAATGCCAAGCTGAAAGGTCTTTTGTTCCGCCCATCTCCTCACTTCGACAACAAGGTCATCGAGCTTCGGTGCCTGGAGCGCGACCACCTCCAATTGCCCTCTCATAGCGTCTAAGTCGAACTCACGCTCGTAATAGAGGCGCACCAATCCTTGTCGGGCAATTCGCGCCGTGTCCTCATCAAACCCGAGCTCATCAGTGAGCATCAGATCCCTGAATTCACGGCTGCGAAGGCTTTCTTCGATGTAGGGGAATCGCGCCGCCCACCTTGACAGGCGAGGTGCCGCCCCAAAAAGTTGCCCGACGGCACCAGCAACACGCTGCGTACCCTGCGAGATGTCCTGAACGAACAACCAAAAGGCTGGAACCACCAGCAGCGCCGCGACCGAGGCAAAAAGCACTCCGAGGGCAAGCGACACTGCCATGGGAATCAGCGCCTGTGCCTGTTGACTGCTGCTCGCCATGAACGGCATCAAACCAACAAAGGTGGTCACAGTGGTGATCAGAATCGGGCGGAACCGAGCCATTGCCGCGCGCGTTAAGGCCTCCTGTTCTGACTCTCCGGCGTCACGAGACTTGTTATAGCCTTCCAGAAGGACAAGTGTCGCATTGATCACTACGCCTCCCGCCGCCATCATCCCGAGTAGAGACGGAAGGGAAAGCCCCGGGATGTCCCCGAAGACCTTCACAAACACATGTCCGAAGATTGCGCCGACAAACGCAAAGGGAATAACAGACAAGATTATCAGCGTCTGAGAATAGGAGCCCAAGGGAACGGCCAAGAGCGCGAATATGACGAATGTCGCGATCAACAGCAGGGGCAGCATGCTCGAAACAATGTCCTGCTGATCTTGGGCACTCGGTAGCGAGTAGTTCACGCGGTCAAAGTTTGCAATCAGATCATCGAACAATCCGGCATCAATGGCGGCGATCAATCCAGCCTCTGTCGGATCAACGTTCGCGGTCACGTTGATTGACCTTTCACCGTTCGTTCGTGTGATCGCGGCGAGAGCCTTGCCGGATTCAAGCTCCGCAATCGCGGCAAGCGGCACCTCACCCCCTCCCGGAATCTGTACCCGCATGGAATAAAGCGATTCCAGGGAACGCCGTTCCTCCTCGGTATGGCGAACCATGAGCCGAACATCGTCGCGACCCCGTTGAATGCGCTGTGCTTCCTCTCCATAAAAGGCCTGTCGAACCTGCTTCGCGAGATGAGACAGGGTGAGCCCCAAGGCTTCGCCCGCAGGTGTCAAAGAAAGCCTCAGCTCGTCCTTGCCCATCTGAAGCGAGTCCGAAATATTCGAGACGCCCGAATACTCGGATAACTTGTTCTTGATAGCGGCTACAGCGCCCTGCAATTGGACGAGATCCTGACTCGTCAGAAGAACATCCACTTCATCTCTCGGTTGAACCCGGTTGGTGATGAACAGAACCGCTAAAGCATCTGGGATTGGTCCATTGGCCTCACGCCAAAGGTCAGACACCTCGTTGGTGGAAAGCTGCCGCGTCTCGCCCGGTGTCAACTGCATGGCGACCTCACCAAGATTGGCTCCGACAGTCACCCCTCTTGATCGTAGGCCTATTCCAGAGGATGGATGGCTGCCCATCACCTCAAGAATGTGCTTCACCGGAGCTTCTTCGTATTGGTCAGCGAGCTGTGCCTGCAGGTTACGTGCGCTTGCGCTGAGTTGGGAAACCGCCTGTCTGGTGGCCTCTTCAGGTGCACCGGGCGGCATGATAATTCTCGCCACGACCCGGTCGCCCTGGACTGGCAGGAACATCAGGTAAGGCAAGTGCCCGCCCATGACCGTGGCAACCGAAACAATGAGTGCCACCAAGGCGATTGCCAAGGTCGCACGCCGCGCCTCTAACACCCCTGCGAGGAAAGTTCGAAACCCTCCCCCTATGAAGGACTGAAGCCCTGACTCCAACCTGGCTTGCAATCGCGCGAACGCCGTTCCAAGCTTGCCCAGGTGTCCGGTGAGATTTGCGGCCCATACAAAGGCCACGGCGATCACCGACAACCCCAGGCCGGTCCGAAGGTTGGGAGCAAGTGCGAAGGCAGCAATGACTAGGACCATTAGGAATGTCATGCCGAACTCTCCGAGCGGCATGCCGGAAATCCTATGGCCAAGATGGGCTGGCAGAACCAACTGACACTCGATGAGAGAGAGCACCAAACAACAAACTACGGTCGCCGCTATGAAGCCAATCATCTGGCCGGTCTGTCCCTCGGCGAACAACATGGGCGCGAAGGCGGCCAGCGTGGTGAGCACGCCAAAGGTCACCGGCACCTTGACATCCTGTGCAGCTTGAATGGCACCGGCAAGCAGCCCTTCGCCCCGTTGGTGGAACACATGGGCCCGTTCGCCCACGACAACGGCATCATCTACCAGCATGCCGATGGCGAGGATAAAGCCGACCAAGGATACGAAGTCAAGGGAAAAGCCAAGCACATAGAGCAGGAATATCGCGCCGAGGAAGGCAATCGGGATTCCGGCTGCCACCATAAGCGCGAGGTGCGGACGAAGGAACAGGGCCAGCAGTATGACCACCAACAAGAGCCCCTGCATGCCGCTATCCATGAGCGCGGCCAAGCGGTCGGTGACGCGCACCGAATCATCCCGCCACACCACGGCCTGCACATCCTCCCCGAGAAGAGCCGGCGCTTGGTCGGCAAAGCGTTTAATGGACTCGCCAACCTCTCTCAAGTCTTGATCACCTGTGCGCGATATTTGGATCAAAGCGGCGGGCTTACCGTCAAACACAACCCTCTGTCCGGTGTCCTCGAACCCGTCGACCACTCGTGCGACATCCTTGAGCAGTACTCGCGTACCGTCCGAACGCGTTTTGATGGCAAGCTGCTCCAGCTCTTCCCCCCAATAGGCTTGACCAGCGGTACGCAGGAGCACTTCACCATCACCGGTCTTGATCGAGCCCCCAGGAAGGTCGAGAGATCTCTGACGAAGTGCGTCGGCCACCTGCGTGAAGGTCAGGTCATTGCGTAAGAGGGAGTCCCTAGACACTTCCACGGAAATCTCATAGGGTCGTGAGTTGGTCACCTCTGCCTGGGTGATGGCTGGCATGCGAAGCAGGTGATCGCGAGCATCGCGGGCTAATTCCTTGAGTTCGCGTTCATCACTCGGCCCGGTGACGGCAATTTCGGCAAAGACGCTGGTCACTTCAAGAATTTCGAAAATTGGCTTCTCGGTCTCCAAGGGGAAGGTCTCTATCGCATTGACCTGATTCTCAATTTCGCCCAGCAGCCTTTCTTTGTTCGCGTCGAAAAAGAGGTCCACCGTGACGGTACAGACTCCTTCTTTGGCAAGAGAGACCATCTTCCTGATGCCAACCACGCCTTCAATTGCCTCTTCTATGCGCGCGCAAACACCGGTTTCGACCTCCTGCGGGGCGGCACCCAGGTAATCGACCTTGATGGTGATCACTGGCACATCGAAATCTGGATAGATTTTGACGGGAATCTGGGTCAGCGCCGCCAGTCCCCCCAGCACGGCGAAGCCCATCAGGAGGTTCGCCGCCACATGGTTGGTGGCAAACCAGGCGATCACCCGATTCATGCGGAATCCAAGACTCTTGGAGCAGGAAAGGCTCTCACCCTCTGACCCTCGACTACTCCGCTCATCGGCGTCAGGCAAATGGATATCCCGTCTTCCAAGTCGGTGCGCACATAGGCGATATCGCCCTGCACGCGAACCACATGAACGCTGTGGAACTCAAGTTCCCCGCGAGTGTTAACCGTGTAGACGCCACCTTCTTCTCGAATCGCGGCTCGCGGCACAATCACCACGTCATCGAGCACCTTTCCCCAGATTTCGGCTTCAACGAACTGACCAACAGTCAAAGGCGGCCGAGAGTCTGGTTGGTCATAGGGAGCTTCAACTTCAACTATGAGGTTGATCAGTCGGGTCTGCGGGTCTAGCGCCCCATCCGTGCGCACCACTCGTCCTTCCCAAGTCCGCGGAGCGCCCAAAAAATCGGCATTGAGTAGCACCTTGGGAGGGGATGTCCAAGCCTCACCCGGGTTCTGGAGCGAAATGGACAGAAACGCAACCTCGTCATCACGCACCGGCAGGCGGATCTCCACAGCCTCAATCGAGTACAGGCTGGCAAGCGTTTCACCGCGTCTCACGTACTGGCCCACATCCACATTTTCACTGCGCACCCGTCCACGAAAGGGTGCTTTGAATCGTGTCCTCGCCAGATTGAGTTCGGCAAGCTCCAGCTCCGCCGAGGCCGCCTGTAGCGAGGCTTCGGCAAACCTCAGTCTATTCCGCACATCGTCCCTGTGCGACTCGCTCACGGACTGCTGAAGACTCAATTCCTCAATTCGATTGTCTTGCTTTTGCGCGTTTGCAAGTTCGCTTGTCGCGGCAGCGAGCCCAGCTTTCGCCCGTATGAGGGCAGCACGATATTCCGTCTGCTCAATCTCGATAAGCACCTCGCCTTCGGAAAAGAACCCACCGGAGACCATTGATCGGGATATGGCGACGACCTTGCCATCCACCTCGGCCACGAGATTGCTCTCCGCCTTGGGCTGTACCTCACCATAGGCGGTGACTATTGTTCGCGCGCTCTGCTTGACAAGCGGTGCAGTTCGAACGTCGAGCACCCTGTCCTGCCCTCCGCGACGCGCTGGGTCAGACCCCGCCAGAATAATCAATGCGCCAAGTGCGAGGCCAATCAGGATGATGATTAAAGGGCCGAGGTATTGACGCAGGTGGCTCATTTGAATGCCCCTTTCCCTTCCTGCATGAAAGCTCCCTTTTCGTTCATAAGTGTCATATGAGGCACAACCGGGAGAGATCAGGTCAGGTTACTTTAGCGCAATTCCGTCACTAAGAATCCTTGGATTGCATCTGCGACCAAGTCAGGCCGCTGCATTGGGATAAAATGAAAAACACTTGGAAGGTACTGATCTCTCGCATTGGGAAAGCTCTCGGCGAGCTTGGGCCAAGTAGGCGAATGCTTGGAATCGAGAGGGTGCCGCATGCCTTGGGCGACCTTGGCACGTAAGACGTGCACTGGTGTTCTGATAGCAGGCAATAGTGGGTGGACGTTGGTGTCCGCAATCGAAACGTAGGTCTCCGCTTCCACAAGCGGAGGGCAACAGAGTTCGAACAGGCCCGACGCGGTGCGATGCAATCCGTACCGACAATGAGTCCAGAGTATTTGGCGGTCCCACAGGTTGTAGGGGTCACGGTACTTTAGAGTGTGAAACCATTGAGCTGCGGAGTCCCACTGTCGGCGACGCCTCGCAACCGGGTGCTCGCTGGGTGAATTGAAGATTCCGGCACCCTTGCCGAGACCATAGGATCGAGGGTCTAGTACTGCCGGATCGACCAATACAAGGGCACTAAGACGGTCTTGCAATCGTGCAGCCACCTGAATCGCTACGTGCCCGCCGAGCGAATGTCCCACGCAAACAACAGAAGTAAGTCCAAGTGCCTCTACGAGTGCGCAGGCATCCAAGCCAAACTGCTCCCAAGCATAAGGCCCCTGCTGCTCTGAACGTCCGTGCCCGCGAAGCTCAATGGCGATGGCTCGACAAGGGTAGCCCAACTCGGCGATCACCGCATCCCAACACCGCGCATGACAGCCTGCACCATGAATGAAAAGAAGCATCCGATCTTCTGACCCCATGCCAATGAACTCGAAATACGCGAGTTGCACGTCGTTGACCTTTATAAATTGTAAGCTCGGTTCCACGGACGATGATCAACTCCATTCTGTTTGGAGGCGATGAAGTGTGCGGCGAAGCAAGAGGTTCGCGGCGGCATGGGTGACGGCGCTATTGCAGGGCAAGTATGCGGTGTGCAAGGAGTCTAAAATCGTGCATTTGAACACGCTGACTGGCATCTATATGCTAGAGGAAACATCATGTTGATCAGAATCTTCATAGCGTGCAATTGGAAAATGGTCCAGTAATTCTCATATTACTGATATGAACGCGCAAAGCCGAAATGAGATCTGGTGGAATTTCTACCAGCGTCACGGAGATGCCACTGTGATGCACGTGAATCTGTCCGACAACAAGGAAGCAGAAGCGCACGCGTTGAACTGGCTGAACCTTGAGGAGAATGCACGAGCGAACCGCTTCAAATCAGCAGCGGCGAGAAAGGCTTTCGTACTGTGTCGTGCCGCCCTGCGCGCCAATCTCTGCGCGAAAACCGGATGCAAGAACACAGACTTGCGTTTCCGAGTCGGCGAGCGCGGCAAGCTATCAGCGCGTGTTGACGGGGAGAGCCTGAAATACCAGTTCAATGTGAGCCACAGCCGCAGCCATGGCTTGCTAGCGCTTGCCGAAAATGGTCAGTTGGGCGTAGACGTTGAAGATTGGGACCCCCACAGGTGCATCGACGGTGCCATTAGACGGGTGTTCTCCCAAGCCGAACAAGTTGCGCTTCGAGAAGCGCCTCCCGACCAACGCCGACGACTCTTCTTCCGTCTCTGGACGATCAAAGAAGCTGTGATAAAAGCGACCGGGGAAGGATTTGGACGCGAGACAGAGAAGTTCTCGGCACCCGAATCCATGATTTGCGGCAAAAAGTCCGCAGTATTCCGTCTCGAAGATCTGCCCGAAATAAAATGGAAGCTTGTGAACTTGGAGTCGCATCATTTTGCAGCCGCGTTGGCGCACCAAGTTGTCGAGTGAGCCAATTCGTGGACCCGTTCAATTCCTGATGAAGACGCAGCAAACTTGATCAAAGCAGCCCGAAGCGTTCAATTGCCTCAGCGTTCACTTGACATAAGGTTCTGGCAGCAATGATCCTATTCTTCCGCTGTCACAAGTAGATCATCGAACAGTGCGATCGAGCGAAGATCTCAAAGCCAAAACTGAGCAGCTCAATGTGCCCTCTGGGTTGCTGGTAGGCCTCATTCGTGGATTGACAATTAGCGTGTCCTTGTTCGCACTCGCGAGCATCGTATTCACTGGAGAGCTTTCCTCCCATGTCCTGCAGGGCGCTGGTATGTTCTTTATTGGGACCGCAATTCTCTCTCTGTTCCTGGCCATATTTGGAGCGTTTCCCTCGCCAATTTCGACCACTCCGATACCAGTTGCCTTGATCATGATCCTCGCCGCCCAGTCTATCCCTCTGGAAGGGCAGGCACTCTATGTCACCTATGCGATGACCATCATAGGTTGCGCTCTCGTCACAGGGATGCTGTTCCTCGCAATAGGCCAATTGCGACTGGCAAACTTCTTTCGCTTTGTACCTTTCAACGTCGCGGCAGGCGCCCTTGCTGGATCGTCGATCGCCATATCGCGGTAATCCATGATGCTGATTCCGGCATAAACGCCACAGCGGCTACGTCTGAGATCTTCCGGATTGATCGCCGCGTCCTCGAGCGCCTGCCAACTCACCTCCAGCATCATCCGCTGCTGAGGATCAAGCATTCGAGCCTCTATCGGGGAGAGGCGAAAGAACTCGGCATCGAACAAGTCGAGATCTTCAACGAATGCACCGAAACGGATAGCCTCGTTTTTCGCGTGGAATTGTGGAAACTGACGTCCGGTGCGTCCGATCACAGCGCCAGGCGGGCCCTCAACACGGCGTTACCACCCCGGATGAGCTGTCTCCAGAAACCTGCAAGATCTTTACTGCCGGGAAAACGGCATGCCATCCCGATGATGGCAAGTAGGTTCGCTGCTAGATATCATTGGTCTCCCGTAAACCGCACTTGAGACAAAACAAGATTACATCATTCCCCGTACCAGAGATTGCCACTTCCTCACCGCACTTGCTAGGCCGCCACCATTAGCGCGAAAGGATCGAACATATCGATCAGGCACATCAGGAATCTTCGCCTCTCACATAAGGATCGGCATGATCGAGCTTACCGCGAAGTACGGCGGGAATCCCGCAAAATCAAGGTGTTACATCAGTCCTCGCAAGAGAGCCCGCCATGACGAAACGTTACCACTCCGCGATCAGATTCTCCAACATCGTCTCGACCGCTTGGTGGTTTTCGAAGAACCGGTAGCTGACCTCCGTAAACTATTGACATCTTTAGAATATGTAGACCAACAATCAATCGTCTTGGCGGGCGGGCCAAAAAGCGGCGCACAACTGCTCATCCGAGGCAGAGCACGGGTGCAGGACGCAATCGAAAGACACCTCTATGAGTACGAAGCCGGCGCGGCGATCAAGGCTCCAAGCGCAATTCATCCTCAGCAAGCGCATGCCTCCCGCGTCGCCGAAGGCCCCTGCGAAACCCTCTTGGTGACTCCCCAAAAACCTAGGTCGGCTTGAAATCAAAGACAACCAGCTCGCGCTCAAACTCTACAAATATCTATCTTGTCACTTCAAATCCCGACCTCCCAAATGCCTGAGTCGAAGCAGGGAAACACTCATCCTAACGGGGGGAGTAATCCGTTTTTCCAATGAGAACACGGGCACCGAAGCCCGGTCAATGGTCAAGCCGGGGAATACCGCTCCGCTCCGCTGCCGATTGCAGGGCGCGGTCTCGCGTGCAGAGGGGCAGGCCGCGGCGAATTGCAAGCTCCAAGTACGCCGCATCGTAGACCGACAAGCCATACTGCTCGGCCAACGCCGACGTCTGGCCGAATGCATCCCGCGCATTGGCTTCGTCGACGGTAAGTCCCAAGGCGGAAAGACGTTGCAAGGCAAGCCTTCGTTCCGAAGCCGCTATCGTCTTCCGCCGTTCCGCGACAAGCAGGCCATTGGCAACTTCGAGAAACCACAGCGGTGGAACCATAGCCTCATCACCCACCTCAATGCGCCTCAGCAAGGTATCGGCGCGTGAAAATGCCTGGCTTGGCAGAACCCAAGCAAATGCCATGGAGGCATCCACAACGAAGGCTGCGTTCACCGGCGTCCTTCTTCTACCAGCGATTTGATGTCGTCTGCGGTGAGTGCCGATTGGTCCCCGCGGCGCATGGCAATGGCGTGTCGCAACTCGCGCAGGCCTTCTGCGGCGGCACGCACCTCCTCGCGCGCCGGCCTTCCGGCGGGTAGAATCCGTGCAACGGGTTTATCGTGCCGGGTGACAACCACTTCTTCACCCCGCATCACGCGGTCCAGAAGCTGGCCGAAGCGGGTTTTTCGCTTCCAATGCAGTGACGTTGGCTACCATGACTGACCACTACGAAGAATTGACCATTGACTAGTCAGTTTAGCAGAGGTAGTACTCCGGAGGTCAGCTACCGATGCGTTGGAGCTTCCAAACCCGTCGCAAAGGCGCTCACCTATTCACGTCATTCGCGCCGATCTCGACTTTGCTCACGTGCTTCGTGGCGCCAATATTCTCTAGTAGCACCAGATCTTTGAAACAAGGGGCCAAGAGGCAACTCTCCCTTCAAACTGCGGACTACTCTCCTTTTTCTTGGAACAAATGACGAAGCAAGCGAGGAAGGGGTACTCAGATCAGTGGCGGAGCGGACGGGACTCGAACCCGCGACCCCCGGCGTGACAGGCCGGTATTCTAACCAACTGAACTACCGCTCCGAACTCTCTGGTGGGTGTTGCAGGGATCGAACCTGCGACCTCCGGCTTGTAAGGCCGATGCTCTCCCATCTGAGCTAAACACCCCAGCTAGGAACGGGGCATGATACCTTCAAGTGTCGGCTTTCACCAGCAATAAATTGCGCCCCCACGCGAATCCCCACAGCCCGACAGTACGAGACTGAAAACGACCCAGCTAGGCCACGACCATCACTGCGGAAGGGTCAGCAGTCTGCACTCCGGTAGGACGAAACAGGGGAACTCTCAGCGTGACCAGCGTGAGACCCTTCTCGAGCGCAGTGGCTGCCACCAGGAGATCCGCCCCGTCAAACGCCAAGTCGGATGAAAGCTCGCCCCATCGCCTGGCTATGGCCAGATCCACGCCCAGTATGCGTGCGCCATACAAGCCGGTGAAGCTATCAAGCCACGCGGCCATGCCTTGAGCAGATATTGAACTGCGACTCACGAGCAGCGCTATCTTGGACTCGATCCTCCGCGATTGAGACCACACTCAAATAGAGGTCCGCAGTCCTCTTGGACTCCAGCCAACGGACGATTCTCGGGTCACGGTTCTTTTTGACTAGGGAAGAAAGCACGTCTGTGTCTATGAGGTACATCAGGATTCTGCGCCTCTCACGTGAAGATCTATGCGGTCGAAACTCGCCCCTTCCTGTGGGAATGGCCAGTAGAAGATTCGGCAGGGTCGGCGCGGTTGCGCGCTCCAATAGTAACAGTCGCTCATATTCCTCGACCGCCAGCATGACGACTGCCGGTTTGCCTCGGCGTGTGACCATCTGCGGAACACCCGCCAAAGCCGCCTGAACCACCGCGCTGAACTTGTTCTTGGCATCCTGCAAAATCCACTTGACCATGTTCTCCTCCTAGCCATTACAGATGGCTAGAGTGTCAGCCCGCCGTATAAATTTGTCAAGCTTCAAGGCGCATTCGCCAAGAAGGCGACAACCAAGTTGGGCCTCACCTCACGGTAGAAACTCGTGTAGCAGGGGCAAGACTTGCAAATCTTCCATGGCCGCGATCTGGCGCTGGAGCATTTCCGACATCCAGGCGTAAGCCCTTTCGTTGCTGGAATCGAGTGTGCCCGCCACAACAATCACGTACAGCCAGTTGTAGAGGATGGTGCGGCGGTAGTCCTCCCAGACAGCATCGAAGCGAAGAGTGTCGGTCCCGTCCGCCTCAAGCCCCCGCAAGTAGCGTTCAAGGAGACGCTTCTCGTGAGTTCGTCTGATTCGGGTCTTGGTGCTTTGCCCGAGGAACAGCGCGACATCGTTCAAGCCACGCGCGAGCAGGGGTCCCTGCCAGTCAATCACCGCCACCGGATCATGCCCGGCTTTGCACCCGTAGAGTAGGTTTTCCATGCGGTAGTCGCCATGCACCAAGGTAACGGGCGGCGTGCCCATGAAGGCCTGTAGATTGGGGACGGCGGCGTGAAAATCCTCGCGAATGGCACGCATGTGCTCCGGAATCAACTGCGGGAATTTCTCAATCGCGCCGTCAAAACCCATTATTCCGAGTTGGCGCATATTGTCCGCATGGTAGCTATCCGCGATGTGCGGCACCCAATCGAGTCCCTCAACCTGATTCCAAAAGGCGGAATGCAACTTGGCGAGCTCATCTACGGCAATCTCACTCTTCCTGAGGTCCGCGCCCTTGACTTGGCTGCCGACCTCATAATCGACCATATCTTCCATGAGAATTAGGAAGCGATCGCCTTGTCGTTCACAGACAAACACCTTGGGCGTTCTCGCCGAGGTGAGCGGGTCGAGCTCCAAGACGTAACGGGTTTCCCGCTCGTACAGATTGTATTGCAGGGCTATTTTTCGGTTGGTTTCGTTCTGGGAGGCGTACTTGGCAATGAAGCTTTTGGGCAGATCATCAGACGCGCCGTCATATTGCAAGAGTAGTCGGGCAACCTCAGACATCATGCCGGTGCCATTGCCAACTTGCTCATGAACAACGCTCGAAACCCGTCCCGATTCGGGTAACAGCTCGTGGTGCCGCAGGATCTCGGTTAGGAAGCCTACGTTAAAGCCGACAGGCAGTTCCGGTATCACTAGGTTAACGCCTCGCTAGTAATCCAAACCCACTTTGTGTTCGAGTTTCTTGAACCTTCCGTTTTCCACGACTGTCAACACGAAACTATGCACGCCATTGTGATCGTCTTGAGCGAAGGTCACCGAATAACCGAAGATATCTTCATAGTTTTGGATGCTCTCCATGGCCGCAATAAAGCTGTCACGCGTCAGCTCAGGACCTGCGCGCCGCAGCGCCTCAACGACCAAGTCCGTATTCCTGTAGCCCTCTATCGCCGGAAGCCCTGGCTCCTCACCGTATCGCGCCACATAGTCATCCCACCAGGCACGTAGGCGCTCGTCCGCGATCTCGTCCTCATAGAGCCTTGTCATGTGCACAAAGCAGTAGTAGCCCTCCCCTGATCCGCTTTCCTGATCGGCAATCACTTGCCCGCAGGCCGCGTTGTTGCCAACCCAAGCGACATCGGTCCAATCGACCTTGCGCGCCGCTTCGAGTATCAGGATGGTGTCACGGTGTACCGAGCCCATGAGCACCACCTCGCAGCCCGCGTTCTTCAATTTGAGTACCGACGCCGTGAACTCGGTATCGGTGGGAAGGTGCCCCGATTGCCCGGCCAGCCTGAGTCCCAATTCGGCAGCCTGATCCTCCACCGCTTCCAATATCTCTAATCCGTACTCGGTATCGTGGTACATAGTGCAGAACTTCTCCGCACCATACTGTTCATGGAAATACTTCACCGCAGCGCGCATCTCGTCGTAATAGACACCGCGAGCCGTGAATTTGAGGCGATGGTATGGTTCCGCCGTAGAGCGCGCACCCGTTCCCGGAAACAGATTGGGGACACCCTCGGCAAACTGCTCTTCAAGTACCGCGTTATTGGTGGGGGTACCCAAAGCGAGCAGCATGGCAAATATCTTGTCCCGGTGTATGAGCTTGTTGGCCGCTTGTATGGCGCGCGGGACCTGGTAGCCCGTGTCTTCCACCACCAAGCGAATCTTCCGGCCGTGCACACCGCCGAGAACATTTGCCTCGTCAATGCGCATGCGCATGCCATTGAGGAGGCCGACGCCCCAAATGGCAATGGGGCCGGAAAGGTCAGTGTGGGTGCCCAACACCACCTCATGATCGGAAACTCCGGTTTCAACCGCAAGCTGAGATTCGCCTTCATCTTCACTGGGCCCTGCACAGCCGACGAGGGTCAGGCTCATCACCAAACCCATCTTGCACACCCATTCCGCCACCGCCTTCATGCGTAACTCCTTCCCTCTACGACCCCTCAATAATCCAGCGCAACTTCGTGCTCAAGCTTCTTGAACCTGCCGTTCTCCACGACCGTGAGCACCGAACTCTGCACACCATTGTGATCCGATTCTGAAAAGCTCACCCTATAGCCAAAGATGTCCTCATAGTCCTGAATACTCTCAAGCGCCGAGATCAATCCCTCGCGTGTGAGGTCTCGGCCCGCGCGTCGCAGGGCCTCGACCACCAAGTCGGTGTTGCGGTAGCCTTCCATGGCCGACAATCCCGGCTCTTCTCCGTAGCGGGCAACGTAGTCGTCCCACCAAGCGCGCACAGGCTCATCCCCTATCGAGTCCTCATAGAGTTTCGCCATATGCACGAAGCAGTAGAAGCCTTCGCCCGACCCGCTCCCCTGATCCGCGATGACCTGCGCGAAGGCCGCATTGTTACCAACCCAGGCCACATCATTCCAGTCCATCTTGCGGGCCGCTTCGAGTATGAGGATGGTGTCGCGGTGCACCGACCCCATCAGCACCACCTCGCAGCCCGCGTTCCTGAGTTTGAGCACCGCTCCCGTGAATTCGGTTTCCGTTGGCACATGGGCGGACTGTTCACCCAGCTCAAGCCCCATATCCTTAAGCTGATCCTCCACCGCCTCGAGAATCTCCAATCCGTACTCGGTATCGTGATGGATGACGCAGAAATTTTCACTACCGCGTTGCTCGTGGAAGTACTTTACCCCGGCGCGCATCTCATCGTAGTAAATGCCGCGTGCCGTGAACTTGAGCCGGTGGAATGGCTCTGCCATGGAGCGGGCGCCTGATATGGGAAAGAGATTGGGCACACCGAGGGAGATCTGTTCCTCCAGTACCGCATTGTTGGTGGGTGTGCCCGTCGCGAGCAACATGGCAAAAATCTTGTCTCTGTGTATCAGCTTGTTAGCGGCCTGGATGGCGCGCGGCACCTGATACAGCGTATCCTCGGCAATCAATCGCAATGCACGACCATGCACACCGCCAGCCGCATTGACTTCGTCCATGCGCATGCGCACGCCGTTGACGGACCCCACGCCCCAAATGGCAATCGGCCCAGAAAGGTCAGTGTGTGTACCGAACACGACTTCATCATCGGAAACGCCTGATTCTCCCGGCTGACCAGAGTCGCGCTCCACGTCACCCGGCCCAGCGCATCCGGCCATCGCGAAGCACACGGCCAACCAACAGACGTAACCGAAACATGATGTGGTCTTCATAGCCGCTATTGCTACCGGTTCAATGTGCTGCTCAGCATTATCCTCATTTTGAGGATGTGGTTCACCTTCGTGGCCGACCCCCCAAGGCGCACTTGGGCTACTGCACAATACCCGCCCGCTCTATTGCCAACTGACTATCCCCCGCTTCAGGATATCGAGCATTTTCCAGCGCGAGCAATCCGTAATACACGCGTCCGAATACAACAGGCACACGAGCGGACTCATCGTCGAATTCGATCGGTTCGAAGCTGCGCAGTTCGTCGCCGTAACCAAGATGCACGATCCAGCGTTCGCCGACCCCCTGTTCATCCGGAGGCAGGAGTGCCAAAGTGCCGTAGGCGAAGGGAATCGATTTCTCATCATTCACAGATATCAAAGACGTATCCCGCTGCGGCGTTTCGGCGGATACGTCCCATGCAAGCACATGCACTTCCTGCCCGCCGACCTGAAGTGAATCCGCGACAAGCCTTGACCCTTCCAGCCCCCCCTGCTCAACGAATTCGAGGAACCTCGCCACCTGCGCCGGCGCTCTTGCGGGATACAGCCCCACGCCAATTTCGCCTTCAGCGCTCTGAACAGAGACGCGAACCACTCGGTCCTCAGGGTGATTGCTGAGCCACCAGTCCCTGACAGGCTTCTGTTCATGTGATTGCAAGCGACCGGCATGCGAATCCATCTGGGCGTTCGGAAAATCCTTGCCAAGGCCGCGCAGATGCTTGTCGAAGAACCCGCGAATGAGGCTGACGGTGATCTGATTGACCTCTTGGCCTTCAACAGTTCCAAACAAACCTTTGGTCAGCGGGTTGCCGTTTCGTGAAAGGAATATCGCGTAGTCGGAAAGCGCGTAATGCGTCGCGTCCTGAATCCTGATTCGGTAGAGGTCCGGGCGCAGCCCTGTTGTTTCGTGTCGTTCGTAGATAAATGACGTCAGATTCTGACCCTCTTCATCTTCGCCGCCTGAAATGCCCTGCACAAATAGGTCGGTATCCGAGCTATACATCAGCATCGGCACGGGAATGTCGCGATTAAACAGCAGCCGATGCCGATCCTCTCCATCGATATTGGCGACCGCGACGCAACGCCGATCAACCGCGCAGGTGGCCGCCGCCACCGAACCTCCGAATGACATGCCTGTCCGGCCAACCCTACGGAAGTCGCCCGCTGCCGCCAGGTCCGCAACACGCTCGGGTACTTCGCCCGCCGCCAAGGACTCTGTAAGGAACAATTGATCATCCACCCAGATAGGCGCACTGAAATACACCAGCCGGTGGCTCGTATCCAATTCGTATCGGCCCAATACCGCCTTGCGTCGCAATCCCAAGTCGCCCTGAGTGTAAGCATCGATCACGTCCTGCGCATAACCATGCTCCTCCACCTCTGCGCGATAGTCGGACACGGTCTTGAGTAGTTCGGGATCCATACTCACGACCTCTCCGTCCGGAAAGACGGTCGCGGACGAATCGTAGGTGTGCTGCAGCGAGAAGGCGATATACCCGTGACTCGCCAAGTGCTCCATGAGTATGGTGTTCTGTCCCTTGAATCCTCGATAACCGTGGCTAAAGGTCACTACCGGCAGCTCATTGAGACCCTTGGCGAGCGGGGCGTTCACATAGGAACGCGTTTGACTGTGTTTGAGGTATGGAAAAAATGGTGCGCCGAGTGGTGTTAACTCTCCCAATTCTCGTGCAGTCGTCTTGGCCTCGAGGTCGGTGTAATAGGGTTGTCTCTGTAATCCCTCTACCTGATCAGTCGGATACCAAACGCGCACGGCAAGGCGACGCGGCTGGTTGGATGCTTCTTGGTAGGTGCCGATTCGCGAGTCGTCCGAGAGCATAAAGTCCCGCACCCCGACCTGGTGGTGTCCTGATGGCGCGGGCAGGTCGACAATTGGAAACCAATAGAGCAGCAGCACCGAAGCAAGCCCCGAGGCGAACAGAAGGACACCATTGAGGGCATGGCAGATTCCCTGCTTGATGAGCTTCGGCCAGAATCGTCCGATCAACAGAAGCACCAACAAATAAGCACTGGTGCCCATGGCGAGCGCAGCCTGCCAACGATAGCTCAGGAGGGCGGCGAGACTCAGTACCGCTGTCGTCACGCCAAAGGCAACCAAGGTCGCCAAGCGTCTCGGCATAGACCTGAACCACCACACGATGCACGATAGCGCCATGAGCAGGCTCAAGCTCGAGTCAATAAGAATCATCGTCGCACCAAGAGGTTTCGATGGGCCGAAGCCAACGCAGCAGGCTCAATCAGTTGGCTCGGGAACGCGCAGGAGGTCTTCCAAACCTGCCGAGATCCGCTCGCGAGCGGCGACGGTCATCTCAACCAGTGATTCCATGGATGAGGCATCACAAGCGGACAGCAGCGCGTCTCGCCATCCGTTCAGACTCGCGCTTGGGAACCGGCCTCTTGAGCCAAGCGTCCAGCGAAGCGTGTTTTCAACCGTCTTCAGGAACTGAAGCGACTCTTGCAACACCACGTCCTGAGCGCCCTCTGGAGCCGAGCCGCTCTCACCATCCAGCATCTCCATATACTCCTCATAAAGAAGTTGATCCTCGAAACCGCCGGGCGAATCCGCCAAGCCCCAAAAATAGCCCGGCGACCCCGGTTCAAGATTCGAATCCAGCGAACGACCCTGATGCCATTTGAGTATGGCCTCACTCAGCTCCCGACGCGCCGCATCCCCCGACAGCAGCCGTCGCTTCATCTGACCGAACGCGGCCATGGTGTCGGCATCGCCAGTCACCGCGCGTGCCCGGAGCAGGTCAAGATATCCGGCGCGAGATTCGCCTTCCAAGGCACTCGATTCGAACTCCCTGAACGAATAGCACCTTGGAACGCCTCTGTGCGCCAGGCCGCCGTACCAATCCAATTCACCAACAAGCAGATTCTGGCGGGAAAACTCGCGCATTAGTTCGTGGAATCGCTTCGCCAATGCCGCATGTTCCCGTCCCGAAGTGCCTGCGGGGCCGGCCCCCTGAGCATCGTCATAGACCAGCGCGAGACGCAGCGTGCCGTTGAGGCTTATCTGACGGCGACCCAGTTCGCCAAGGTCTACCACTGCGTATCTATCTATACCGAACTGCCGAACGTCCCTTCCCTCGGCCTCCATATGCCCCATGGCGACGCGCAGCAAGACGCCCAAGCAGGCATCGAGAATATCCGACAGCACGGTTCGAGCGACTTCTCCGGAACAATCGCCGCGGACCACATGGACACCCAAGGGTAAGGATTTTTCATTCGCCCAAAGCCGCATGGCATCCATCACGTCCATGGCGGACTGAACTTCGTCGGAATCCAACGTCAACCCGACGAGTTCATCCGCAGAAAATTCGCTGAGGTAGTACACCTTGACCAGTCCGCGACGAGCGATCTTGAGTTCCTCGGGGCTCATGCCCAGATGGTCCGGCACTTGCAGGTTGACGAATTCCGGCATGTCGAGAATGTCCAAGAGTCGCGGCTGGGCCTCAATCCATTCGCCAAGACAATCGGATCGCGTCATGATTTCATCGGCAAGAAGAAATTGCTCTCTGCGCCGGAACACCAGCTTGCTGTCGTAGGCGCGCCAGTTTTCGATTTCGGGATAGAAACGCCTTCGCCATGCGTCGACTCGTGGGTTCATCACCGCGTACCACACCGGCGGAATCAGCGCCAACCCAATCATGATAGTGTAGTTGAAGGGGAGCTGCGGAGCGACATCTTCATCGTAGTGCTGCAGCAGCGGATAGGGTCGAATCGCTTTGGCGTGATGATCGGAGTGCCGCTGCACGTTCAAAGTCGCCCAATTCGAGAATCTCTGGCCCGCATTCCAGCTGTGGCGAGGTTGGGTGCGTTCGTATCTGCCGTTTGGAAGCTGCTTTCTCGTGAGCCCATAGTGTTCGATGTAGTCCGCGAAGCGAAGCACCGTGACGGCGAGCAGGGAGTATGAAAAATACAGCACAACGCCCATCATTCCGCCCATCATCCAAAAGAGGCCGACCCATAAGGCAATGAGCGCGACATACCTGTAAAAGGGATTGGAGGCGTGCCAAGCGGGCAGCCCCCTGCGCGACAATCGGTCACGCTCGAAGACCCAGCACTCGACGAGGTTTAGGAGAATGCCGCGCACTGCGAAGGACCAAATGTTCTGTCCTTTTGGAGCGAACACCGGATCTTTGGGCGTGCCAACGTGCGTATGGTGGATGTACACATGCTCGGTACGGTAGTGCGTGAACGCGAAAGAACTCAGGAGAATCTCTCCGAGCGCTCGCTCAAACTTGTTTGTTCGGTGAATAAGTTCGTGTGCGGTGGCGATACCGGACAGACAGGTTTTCCCCACCACAACAGTGACCGCGAGAACCTCAAGAAAAGACAGATGACCGACCACCAACGCCTGATAAAACACGTACAGCACCGCGCTGATGTGCGCGGGAACCCATAGCCAAGTGAGGACGTGATAGAGAACAAGCCCCTCTTTTGGCGTTTCCGGATCTAGGTTGGTTGTGCGCAGACCAAATAGCACATCGCCCAAGGCAATGACCAAAAAAAAACGGCACGAATATATACGCACCACCGAGCGTGCCGCCCGTCACCAAAATGACAAGCAACAGGAACGGCATGGCAAAGGGCAAGGCCTGCAAGTTCAGAGACACCACCTGCATCGCACTCAACTGTGCCTGAGACATATTCCGCTTCCTTCCTTATTCGCAGTGACCAAATCGCCGGGATACATCAACCAAACTCGCAGAGTAAATTATATGCGTATTTCCACAAACTTTATGTGAATTGGCTGTTGACGACCAGAACAAACGACGAAGCCAAGTAAGCGCGAGTTCCTCCCACCCCTCTCTCTTGGCTTCGTCTTCGGTTTGAAGGCAGCGCCGCTGCGCAAATTCAGCCGTACATGTCCTCGATCAGGTCTATGTACTTCTCATTCACGACCTTGCGTTTCAGTTTCATGGTGGGGGTGAGCTCGTCATCCTCAGGATCAAGTAATTGATCAATAAGGCGAAACTTCTTGATGGTTTCGACGCGGGCGAACAATTTGTTGACGCGTTCCACTTCAACATCAATCAAGTTCTCGACCTCCCTAGTGTGACAGAGACTCGTATAGTTGGTGAAGGGGACGCGATTGTCTTGCGCGTATTTAGTGACGTTTTCTTGATCGATCATGATCAGGGCAGTCAGATAGGGTCGCCGGTCACCCACGACCACGGCATCGGATACATAGGGCGAAAATTTAAGTTGGTTCTCGATCTCGCTTGGCGTGATGTTCTTCCCGCCCGCCGTGATGATGATGTCCTTCATACGATCAATGACGTAGACAAACCCATCCTCGTCAATGCGACCCACATCGCCCGTATGCAGCCAGCCCTGCCTGATGGTGTCAGCAGTTTTTTCCGGTTTGTTCCAGTATCCCCGAATCACCCCGGGGCATCGAATCAATATCTCGCCTTCCTCGGAGATGGCGACCTCTATCCCATTGCAGGCTTTGCCGACGCTGCCGACACGATAATCTCCCGGAACATTCGCTGTGGCTAATCCCGAACATTCGGTCTGCCCGTACACCTCGTACATGGGCCTTCCCAAGGCCATAAACCACTTGATCAATTCGGGTGCGATTGGGGCGGCACCGGTTGATAGCCATCGAGCCTTCTCAATGCCAAGCAAAATGCGCACGTTCCTAAGCACCAAACGGTCGGCAAACCAATGGATGAACGCGAGCCAGAATGGAGGCTTGGCGTTCTCCAGCTTATAGTCCGCAACCTTCTCGCCAAGCCGCAGGGCCCATTTGTAGGCCAATCGGCCCAGAGGCGCGGCATCCTTGAGCTTGATGGCAACGGTTGAAAACTGCTTTTCCCACACCCTGGGGACGGCGAAGTGAACACTTGGCGCCACTTCTTGCATGTCCTCAACGAAGGTTTCGGGATCTTCAATGAGGTTCACGACGCATAGGCTCTTGAGCGGCACGAAGGTGTAGAACATGCGCCCGGCGATATGCGCCAGCGGCAGGAATCCCACCTGCTCATCGCTCTGCAGGATGCCGCAGATCTCCTGCAGCACCTGCAATTGAAAGAGCATGTTGCCTTGGCTGATCATGGCACCCTTGGGTGGGCCCGTGGTGCCGGAGGTATAGGTCAGGATCATGAGATCTTCGGGCTTCGCACTCGTGGCGCGGGCATTCCATTCATCGCAGAGCCGTCGCTCGGCCTCGCGCCCGAGTTCAATCAGTTGTTCCCAACTCACGCACTTGGGATCGTCAAGGTGTCGCAGACCCTCCATGTCCATGATGATGGTGTAGGCGAGCGTCGGCGTGCGCTCCCGAACCTCAAGCACCTTGTCGAGCTGTTCCTCGTCTTCGGCAAAATAAAACCTCGTGCCGCTATCATTGATGAGATACTCGACCTGCGTCGGCGAGTCGGTCGGATACACCCCGTTGGTCACGCCCCCCGCGCAGATGATGCCAAGGTCGGCGAACATCCATAGCCGCTGAACCTCGGAAGCGACCGAGCAGACATCGCCTTGACGCATGCCGAGCGCCATCAATCCGAGGCCGCACAAGCGCACCTGTTCGCCGTATTCTCCCCAAGTGACGGGTGTCCAAACGCCGTACTCCTTCTCCCGGAGCGCCACCCGGTCCGGAACATCAGCCACCCGCTTCAAGAACAGCTCGGTGACGGTCTCGCAAACCTCTGTGTCGATGTCCGTTAACGCCATGTCTTTCGCTGTTTCCATCGCCGTCGGCCACGCACACCTTCATGCTTCATACCGAGATAGAACTCCTTGATATCGGTCGCTTGGCGCAGGCGCTCCGAGGTGTCCTCCATCACTATGCGCCCGTTCTCCATCACATAACCATATTCCGCCAGTTCCAGCGCCATGTGTGCGTTCTGCTCAACCAGAACAATGGTCACACCTTCTTCGCTGTTGAGTCGCGAGATGATCTGCGCGATCTCGCGTACCAATTGAGGCGAGAGCCCAAGAGAAGGCTCGTCAAGCAGCATCAAGCGAGGCTCGGACATCATGGCCCTTCCGATGGCGAGCATTTGTTGCTGGCCTCCCGATAGATACCCGGCCTGCGATGACCTTTTCTCCCGAAGCGCCGGGAAGAGATCATAGATTCGTTCGACCGATTGGGAGACCTGCAGGCCCGCACGCGCATAGCCGCCGGCAATCAGATTCTGCTCGGTTGTGAGCAGCGGAAACACCTCTCGTCCTTCCGGCACCTGCGCAATGCCCATACGCGCCGTCTCATGCGGCGGCCGGCCTTCAATCGCGGCCCCATCAAACTCGATGCTGCCCTTGTGAGGCTCCATCACACCGCTGATGGTCTTGAGGAGCGTGGACTTTCCTGCGCCGTTGGCACCCAACACGGCGAGGATTTGACCGTCGCGAACATCCATGCTCAAACCCCGCAGCGCCATGATCGGGCCGTAATAGGTTTCGACGTTCCTCACCTTGAGAAGATCACTCATGGCCGTGGCCCGTGCCCAAGTAGGCGTCAAGAACTTGTTCGTTGCCGCGCACAGCATCGTAGCGACCCACCGCCAGCACCTCTCCCTCGTTCATCGCCATGACGCGTTGCGACACCTGACCCACCAAGCTCATGTCGTGCTCGACCATGAGTATGGTGATGCCGAGATCTTCGTTCATGTCCTCGATCCAAAAGACAAGATCTTCGGTTTCTTCTGGATTGAGGCCAGAGGAGGGTTCATCAAGCAATAGCAGATCGGGTTCCAAACAAAGCCCGCGCGCAATTTCCACCATCTTGCGCACACCGAAGGGGAGACTCGCGATGGGCTGGTATCTGTAGGCCTGCAACTCGAGGAGGTCGATGACCTGTTCGATCACTTCCCGCGACTCAAGCTCGTAACGCCGCACACTCGGTAAAAACAAGAGGTCCGAAAGAAGGCTTGTGGTGCCGTGCACATCTCGGGCAATAGAGAGATTCTGCAGCACGGACTCATGTTCGAATAGTTCCGAATTCTGAAAGGTGCGTGCGATACCGAGCCCGGCCACCTTGTGCGGCTTGATCTTGGTGATGTCTCGGCCCTTGAAGGAAATGCGCCCGGCATCCACATCATAGAAGCGGCTGATGGCATTAAAGATCGACGTTTTACCAGCTCCGTTGGGACCAATGATGCTGAAGATCTCCCCTTCAGCCACCTCGAAGGACACCTCGTGAATGGCGCGCACACCACCAAAGCTCAAGGATAAATTAGAGACTTCGAGCAACGTCATCGCAATCGCTCGGTTGTCAAGAATCGTTGCTGGCGCTTGAAGGTGCCCTTTCTATAGAGCGGGAACTCTTCAAAGTAGCGTCTAATCTTCAGCCACCGCCCGTAGATGCCATCCGGCTCGAAGATCAAGAAGGCAATGAGAATGGCACCGAAGATTGCAGGTTCCAGTCCTGGCAATCCGCCGACGGATTGAGGAAGTACGTCGCGTCCCAAGGCAATCGCTTGTGGCAAGAGTCCAACGAATATGGCGCCGAAAATAACGCCGTGCATGGATCCCAAACCGCCGACCACCACCATCAATAGCAATTGAATGGAGGTCAGCAGGGTGAAGGCATCGGGGGCCAGGTGTCCGATCCTGTGCGCGAAGAGCGCCCCGGCGAGACCGGCAAACACTCCCGAGAGCGCGAAGGCGATGGTCTTGGCACGCACCAGGGAAATACCCATGCTTACCGCGCTGGTCTCCGAATCCCGAACCGCAATCAAGGCCCGCCCTGTCCGGCTGCGCAACAGATTGAGCGCCCCGAACACACAAGCGACCAAAACCAACAGGCACAAAAGATAAAAGGGTCGTGGCGAATCAAGCGCAATGCCGAACAGTTCCGCGTCCGGTACCCGCATACCGCGGAATCCCCCGGTCATGCTCGTCCAGTGGGTGAGTATCTGCTTGACGATTTCCGCGACCGCCAGAGTTGCGATGGCAAGATAGACACCCGTCATCCGCAATACCGGTAGGCCGACGAGCATGGCGACCACGCCGGTGAACAGAGCCGCACTGATCATAGAAGGAAAAAAAGGCACCCCAAGGGTTATGAAGCGCGCGTGGGCATAGGCACCGATGGCAAGAAAAGCCGCGTGGCCGAGGCTCACCATGCCGGTGTAACCGACCAAGAGCATGAGTCCAACGCCGACGATGGCGTATATGAACACTTGGGAAAGCTCCCCCAAATAAAAAGGGTCAAGCACCAGCGGGGCAACGAAAAGCAAGACAGTCAAGATTCCGTACCAGAACACCTGTCCGGAATGTTGAAAGATTGCAAGATCTTTCACATAGGAAGTTCGAAACAGATAGCGCATTTGGACAAGCCCTCTACTAGACTTTCTTGCGCTGAATACTGGCGAACAGCCCGCCGGGACGGAGCACCAACATGATCAACATCAGCAAGTAAGGGCTTGAGGTCGCAATGCTCGTTGGTAGGGCGATCTGCGCAAACTGTTCGATCACACCAATTGCTATGCCGGCAATCATGGCTCCGGAGAGGCTCCCTAACCCACCAATAATTGCCGCAGCAAATGCCTTTATTCCGATAAAGCCCACCTGCGGGTCAAACAGGCTGACCGGTGCCAATAGGACACCGGCAAAGCCAGCGATACCGGCGGACAACGCCCAAGCCAACGAAGTCACTCTATTCACCGATATGCCCACGAGCACCGCCGCGAGTTGATTTTGCGAGGCGGCCTGCATCGAAACACCGATTCTCGTGTGGCGAAAGTAGAGTCCCAAGGCGGCGCACAGCAATGCCGTACCTAGGATCATAGCGAGGTTCTCATACCCCATTATGACTTCGCCAAGGGAGAGCACATTGCCGCTAAAAGGGTTGTGAAGGTTCTTTGGCTCAACGCCCCATACACCGCCGGCAATGGCCCGTAACACGAATCCCAACCCAACCGTCAACATCAGCACAGCAAAAGCCGGTTCTCCGATCATCGGACGCAAGAGCGAACGTTCAAGGAGCATGCCGATGAGTGCCATGCTCGCGCAGGTGCAAACGAGGCCCAACCAATAGGGCATTTCCAATACATTGAGAAAGGTGAAGGCGATGAACATTCCGATCATCATCAAGTCGCCCTGGGCGAAGTTGATGACTTCAGTCGCCTTGTAGATGAGCACAAACCCGAGCGCAATCAGCCCGTAGACGCACCCCAAAGATACGCCGGCAACAAGAACCTGTGAAATGAGCACTAAGTCCATATCAATTAGCATATATGAGTTTTGGACATAGAACGCGAAGAAAGGGAAGAATGGGAATGCTGCTCTTCGAACAAGTTCAATTGAGGTAAATAGCGGCGGATCTGCGACCCGCCGGTATGTTGAGTAGCGCGGCTACTCTCCGTCGCTTGGGGGGAAGTATTCCCTTTCTATCTCCGCCAAAAGCGATCGCGGATTCTGCCCGCTATAGCTTCACCCTATACCTCGCGTACCAGATGCGGCCGCGCGGGTCGTGGGTGTAGTAGTCATAGGCGCTATCGACATTGACCAGGGGTGGCGCTTCGTTGGCAAGATTCTTCACGCCCAGCGTCAGAGCTGATGTGGCCGAGTCCGAGCCGAAAACCGGAAGATCGATCTCATATTGCAGGTCCATCGTGGTCATGGACTCAATGGTTTCGGCAAATCCAATATAGGAGCCGCGAAGCGCACTTTGCGGCACATCATCCTCATACTCGTCAATGTGATGTAGCGTGAAAAACGCCGAATGACGGCCCTTAAGCCATCCCAGCACAAGGTTGGCCTTGTATTGCGGCAGGGGCCTGCCTATAGGATTGGCGGCATTTCTGGAACCCACGCCATCCAGGCTGGTGCCATCTTCAAGCGTGATGTCGTAATCGAAAGTGTGACTGACACCGAGCTTTGCACTCAGCAACCCAAGCGACCCGGCTTCGAAGGAATAGGAAGCTTCGATATCGATGCCAGATGTCTCCAACGAAGGGGCGTTGAAATAGGACGCTTGCGTGCGAAGCAGGTTGCCGCTCGCCGATCGAATAACCTTATCTGGAATTCCCGCACCCATGCTGTATATTTGACCATCAAAGGCACCGCAGAGGGGCCCCGCAGAGGGATCCATGTTGATGCCGGTGGGACAGCGCAAGGCGTTATCGAGATCGATCAAGTATTGGTGACCTTCCCTTGCGATGAGATTTTCGTATTCATATGAGTAGTAGTCGAATCCAAATCGAAAGCCATCCAAGGTGCCCGTCGGGGTCCAGATAAATCCGATATTGAAGGCCGTCGACTCTTCCGGATCAAGCTGATTATTACCCGCAGAGATTGTGGGGCGGAAAGCAAGTCCGCCAGTTCCTGAAAAGTCATCAGTGGAGTTCAACAAGGTCGTTTGGCTGCCACCCGTTTGTAGCAAGGATCCAATGCGGAACGAGGTACCCCAGGAAGCACGTAGGGTGATCTGGTCTGACAGTTGCGCCACCAAGCCAATTTTTGGATCAAAGGTATTGGCATCCAAATCATCAATGGTCTCGTAGCGACCTGAGACATTGACGTTCAGCCAGTATGCGACCGGAATCTGAACCTCGGAAAAGAGCGCCAAGGATGAATAGCTGTTGTCCCAATCTTCAGCCCCGTAGAGGAATTTGAAATTGTTGTTATTCAGCTGGTCGCCAGCATCAACCGTGGTCTCATCCCGACGATACTGCGTCCCGATCGCAATGCCTATGGGTCCCTGCGGAAGTTCGAATGCTTCACCGGCCAAAACCACATTGAAGACTTGCTGCTCTATCTCCGAACTCGTGAGGATAATTCCTTGCATCCATTCAAGTAGCTCAACAGGATTCATGTATTTGCGCGCGGCTTGGGCCACAGTCAAGCTTGGATCAGCTGCCCATGAGGAGTTATCCGACGTGTCCCAAGGATTCTCGGTGACCGGATCATAGCGACTAGTTTGAAAACTGTTATAAAAATAGCACTCGCCAGTGCCTAGGTTGCCCGAACCGGGTGTCCCAGTCGTTGGGTTACAGGACGGACCGCCTAGCCCCTTGTATGCGTCGTTGACGTTGGATGTCAAGCTATCACTCGGATTGTACGTAAAGGCCTCAAATTCCGACAGGCTCAGACTGGCATCAAGCGACCATACCCGGCCACCGAACTCCAACTCGTAATTTCCACCTAAAAGGATATTGGTCGCCTCGCGCCCTACGCTGGAGACCGTATCAATCGGACGCTCATCCCGGTCCGAATGAATGGTTCCGCCCATCATGCGCTGTAGGGCCAGATAGGGTACCGGAGACAAGCCTCGGCGAGCCGCATCAAGCGCCAGTCCCAAGTGAGTGGAAGGAATAATGGCAAAGGTGACGTCGGGATAGAGTGAGTTATTGCGCGAAGATTCGTTTTCGGCGTAACTGAGGCTGCCGTAGACTTTTAGCCGATTATTGACCCTGTGATTACCATCAAGTAGCAGCTTGAGCTGCGTTTCCTCCCTCACCAGCGAGAAGAAACTTGAAAAGTCGTATACACAGATTCCTCCTGGAATCTCTCCGAGCACGCCCATGGGACCGTCGTCGGCAGCGGCCCGGTTACATTCAGGGTCGGCATGAGAAGTCCCAGGCAAAAAGTTAAGCGGATTCCCTCCTTGAGGCACAAAGTAGCTCGGTGCGGAAACTGCCAAGCCGAGTGGCACATAGCGCCCCGGTTGTCCGAAGGTTGAAAGGCCTGATCGTCCATAGGTGTCGTAACGGTCACCGACTGTCAGTGCTCCCCGATCGAGATAGCTCGCGGCAATGGAAATCACACCTTGGCCGGTATCGTGACCGTAGCGCAGCGCGAACAAGGTATCGGTTTGTTCGCCAGTCTCATCATCGCTGGCGTAGTCAAGTTGCAACTCGAACCCCAAATCGTCCTTGGTGATGAAATTGACCACGCCGGCGACCGCATCTGACCCGTACAGAGAGGAAGCTCCATCCTTCACCACTTCAATACGCTCAATCGCGATGTTGGGAAGCAACCCTTGAATATCGACATAGCCACCGCCGCCGTTGTCATAGGCTGAATTCAAAACGCGACGACCATTGACCAAAACCAGCGTGGCGCTGTTCCCGAGGTTTCTCAAATTGACACTTGCATTTCCCAAGCTACTGTCATCTCCATAAAACGCGGTGGAAGACATGCCGAGTGATCCCGAACTAAAGGTCAGATTCGCGATCACATCCTTGAGGTCCATGGCGGCAATGCGTGATAAATCTTGTTGATCAACCACACTTACGGGGCTTGGCAGATCATCGGTTGACTGGCTCAAATAGGTGCCGGTCACCACCATCTCTTCAATCGGCTCGTCCTCTGATGCTCCCTTAGCTACGCTTGAAACAACAAGCATCAATCCTAGGCACGCGAAGAGCGATAAAGAGATTCGCGAATGAAAGCGATTCATAGGTGTTTCCCCAATCTTTTGCAGAAATTCCAGAACTGAACGAACACCATTCTGGTCGACCTCGTCTGCGCGGTCGCCTAGGTGCCCCCTCTCATATTGTAGAGTAATCTTAGCCTAGCCCCTTTTCCCACGCAACGGGTTTGCTTTTGCTTCCAACGTCTGTTGACCGTCGTAGCGATAGCGTGAAGATGCGGCGGCTTCAGGCTGGCGGACAAGCGGACTGTTAGAATGCCTCGCAACTTGATGTTCACCGGGCAATGACAGCAACCCCAGAGCACATCAGGCATGACTGGGAAATTGACAAGATATTGGCACTGTTCCAGCGGCCGCTCAATGACCTCCTCTTCGAGGCGCAGTCAGTGCACCGCCAATTCCATCGCGCAAACGAGGTGCAGATCAGTACCCTGCTCAGCATCAAGACGGGAGGCTGCCCGGAGGATTGTAAGTACTGTCCTCAGAGTGTTCATTACAACACTGGCCTCTCCGCTCACAACCTCCTCTCCGTGGAAGATGTTTCGACGGCCGCACGAAAGGCCCGCGATGCCGGGGCCACACGATTCTGTATGGGAGCCGCATGGCGCAACCCCACGAATTCACAGACACACAAGGTCGGAGAGCTCATTGAGGCGGTCAAGGGGCTGGGAATGGAAACCTGTGCGACCCTGGGAATGCTGACCAATTCTCAAGCGCGGATCTTGGCGGAAGCCGGACTCGATTACTACAACCACAATCTCGATACCTCCCCGGAGTATTACCGCCGGATCATCACCTCACGTAACTATCAGGATCGACTCGACACCTTGGAGAACGTGCGAAACGCGGGCATTCATCTCTGCTGCGGGGGCATCGTCGGCATGGGTGAATCGCGAGAGGACCGAGCCGGCCTTTTACAGCAGCTCGCAAACCTGCCCGAACACCCCAAGTCGGTGCCGATCAACAATCTGGTACGCGTCGAAGGTACGCCTTTGCATGACGCGGAGACCTTGTCGCCCTTGGAATTCGTGCGTTGTATCGCCGTCGCCCGCATTCTCATGCCGACCTCGGTCATTCGACTCTCCGCAGGACGCACCGATATGAGCGAGGAGACCCAGGCACTGTGTTTCTTGGCGGGTGCCGGTTCGATCTTCTGCGGCGATCAACTACTGACGACACCAAATCCGGCTTTCGACGAAGATATGGAAATGTTCCGCGATCTTGGTCTTACTCGGCGCGATGATCTCGAACCGGTCGCTGGGTAGCCGGGACTAGTCTGTTCGACCTGCCCGTCGCGTCACTTGGCTCCAGCGGCGATTTGCGGCACAGATGATGGCCAGAAGCGATGCCGTGATGGTGTTTGCGCTCCTGCCGATGCCATAGCATTGCCCAGCCGCATCGCCCGTATCCCGAGCCGGATCATCAATGCACATGATGCACAGGGCTTCGGCATCCTTGCCAGTTGAAAGCGAAAGCTCACGATAGTCAAGGATGTTGATTGACTCGTTAAAGGCCTCGACGAAGCCGTTGACAAAGGCCTCGATCGGCCCCGAACCTCTCGCACGCAACAGGTGTGTCTTGCCGCCAGAGCGAACGTGCGCGGTGCAGCGCTGATCGCCAAGCGCATCCCGATCAAGATCATAGTCGATCAATTCAAACGGCTCGGTACTGGCTTGATAGACCTTGAAGAGTTCTTCAAAGATCTCTTGCGGTTTGACTTCGCGATCAAGTGTCTCCGTGAGTTCCTGAATGTGACGGCTGAACTCGATCAGCATGGGTCGCGCCAAAGCGATTCCAAAGTGCTCTTCGAGTACAAAGCCAATGCCGCCCTTGCCGGATTGACTATTCACACGCACCGATTCCTTGTAAGACTGGCCGACATCACTGGGATCGATGGGCAGATAGGGGACTTCCCAGTGGTCCCTGTCCACGGCCCCCATACCCTTGCGTATCGCATCTTGATGCGAGCCTGAGAAGGCCGTGAACACCAAGTCGCCGGCATAGGGATGGCGCTCATGCACAGGCAGCTTATTGATGCGCTCCACGGTTCGGCGAATCGAGGGCATTTCACGAAGGTCGAGCGCGGGATCAATGCCTTGGGAAAAGAGATTCATGGCCACGGTGACCAGATCGCAATTGCCCGTGCGTTCGCCATTGCCAAACAGGGTTCCCTCAACGCGCTCTGCGCCAGCCATGAGCGCGAGTTCCGTGGCGGCGATCCCTGTTCCGCGATCATTGTGCGGGTGCAGGCTAATAATGCAGCTTTTCCGATAACGGAAGTTGCGCATAAACCACTCGATCTGGTCGGCATAGATATTTGGTGTCGCCATCTCCACCGTGGCCGGGAGGTTGATAATGGTCTTCTTTTCAGGTGTCGGCTGCCATACATCGCATACCGCCTCGCACACTTCGACCGCAAAATCGAGCTCGGTCCCCGTGAAGCTCTCTGGAGAATATTGGTAGACAATCTCGGATCCACTCGTCCCATCGGCGAGCTCGCGCACAAGCTTCGCGCCGGACACCGCGATCTCGGTAATGCCATCCCGGTCGAGGCCGAACACGACCCGGCGCTGCAGTGCGGACGTAGAGTTGTAAAGGTGCAGAATGGCGCGCCGACAGCCCTCGATGCTCTCGAAAGTACGCCGGATCAGAGGCTCACGAGACTGGGTGAGAACCTGAATAGTCACATGCTCTGGAATGCGATCCTCTTCAATGAGCTTGCGCACAAAGTCAAAGTCCGGTTGCGAAGCCGAAGGGAATCCCACTTCAATCTCCATGAAGCCAATCTTGACCAGCAACTCAAAGAACTCCAGCTTCTCATCAACGTCCATTGGATCTATGAGCGCCTGATTTCCATCGCGCAAATCAACGCTGCACCAACGAGGCGCTTGGGTCAGCGTCGCACTCGGCCAGCGTCGGTCCCGGAGTTCGATCGGCTCAAAGGCTCGATACTTGTGAAACGGCATTTCGCCGACGGCTTTGCCGGCCTGGATGGTACTACTCATGGTTTCTCTGTCCCGAATTGCTTAATATCTTTCAGTCGATTCGCTTCGACTGGTTTGAGAGTGTTTGAATGACTCTCTTGGTTGGGTGCGCCGTGCGCTTATGTGTGAGAAATTCTGCCGGACCAAACCGGCAGGAGTAGAAGGCGTGCTGACAGACGCTCAACCCCGATCAAGGTCCTTAAACAATTATTCTGTTGGGATTCATTCGACATGAACGAGGAAGCAAGCGACGCTGCCAATTCAAAGCGGGAACTATGGTCTTGTATTCACGATAAGTCAAGGGGTTAGTAGGAACAATGAAAAAAGACCCGCATCATCGCTCCAATGGCGGGTCTTGTCGTAGCCGGCCTCCCAAGCCATGTTCACAAATTGATCGTATGCGTACTTGTAAGAGTTTTCGGTGTGTATCGCCTCGCCCTTGGCGATGGATATCTTGCTTCCACCCAGATGCACTTCTTGATCGCGGAGACTCACCAAGTACATCTCGATGCGTTGAAGGGTCGGCTCGTAGACCGCCTTGTGCGCAAACCCCGAAAGTGCAAAGTCCGTCCCGAATTCTCGATTCAGGCGAGTGAGCAGATTGAGGTTGAACCTTGCGGTGACACCGGCGCTATCGTTATAGGCCGCTTCAAGTGTTTGGATGTCTTTGGGCGGGTCGATGCCGATCAAGAGTGATCCGCGTCCGCAGATTGCATGCCGCACTTCCGACAAAAACCTTATCGCTTCGTCCGGTTCAAAGTTTCCGAGGCTCGATCCGGGGAAGAACGCCAGCAGTGGTGCCGAGGTGTCCAAAACTCTGGAAAGGTTCCAATCACGCGAGTAGTCGGCGCAAACGGCGCAGACATCGAGATGCGGATAGTCATTGGCGAGACCTTCACAACTGGCAATGAGGAATTCCTTCGATATGTCGATAGCCAAATAGGCTTGTGCCGAGACCCCTTCGATCAGAATCCTCGCCTTCTCACCCGACCCGCTTCCGCACTCCACCACGACAGGCCCCCTTGAATCACCCTTCACACCCGCCGCTCCCGCCAGCTGCGCGATCTCTTGCATGGAGGCGCGCAGCAGTGCTATCTCGGTGCGCGTCGGGTAGTACTCGGGCAGCCTCGTGATACGGTCAAAGAGGCGCGAACCCTCTTCATCATAAAAGAACTTCGGCGCGATGGATTTTTGCCGACGGCGGAAACCTTCCAAGAGCTCAAATCTCATATCGGACACTTGAGGTACTTGGTCAATGAGGCGAATGCGCGATCGGCCGCCCATATCGTTCGCGAGCGCAGAAGAATCCATCACTACCCTTCGATATTCTTGGCGAGCCTGATGCCACTGAACTGCCAGCGGTCCCAAGGATAGAAGAAGTTTCGGTAAGAGATTCGCGCGTGCCCCTGCGGGGTCGCGCTTGAACTGCCGCGCAACACCATTTGACCACTCATGAACTTGCCGTTGTACTCTCCCACGGCGCCTGCCCACTGACGAAAGCCGGGATAGGGCCCATAGGCGGAAGATGTCCATTGCCACAACGTGCCAAGAGCGCCTCGAATCCGGTCGCCGCGGGCACTGGTCAAGCTGGATTCCCATTCGGCTTCCGTCGGAAGTCGGGCACCACGCCAGCGCGCAAAGGCATCGGCTTCAAAATAGCTGAGGTGCGCGACCGGCGACTCCTTGCACAAAGGACCCAATCCTGAAAACCGGTATTCAAACCATTCGCCGTCTGCGAACGCCCAGTAGAGCGGCGCACGCCAGCGTGATTCTGTAATGCGATTCCAAGCCTCAGCCAACCAGAATTCTGGACGCTCGTAGCCGCCATCATTGATGAACTCCAGATATTCACCATTGCTGCACAAGCGACTGGCCATCGCGAAAGGCTGCACATAGACCTGATGACGAGGCGTTTCGTTGTCAAAAGCAAAGTCTTCGAATCCTTGCCTCGAAATACCCAGCTCGTCAACGCCGATGGAAACCAAGCCAGCATCAAACTCGACGAACTCGATCAATTCGACCTGCGTATTTGAATCCGGCTCAATAGCATCGATCTTAAGCGCGGGTGCGAGGGGATTGAAGCCGAGATTTCTCTTGATGTCGGTGACAAGCAGTTCCTGATGCTGTTGCTCGTGATGCAGGCCGAGGACGATCAATTGACGGATGTCATCGCCAAGTTTGTCCAAGCTCTCAAGCAAGCCTTGCATGGCGGCATCGACTTGCTTCCTGTACTCAAGAACCTCTGCGACTGTCGGACGCGAAAGCTTACCCCGATCTGCCCTTGGCCACTGTGTGCCAACGCCCTCGTAGTAGGAATTGAACAGGTATCCGTAGGAATCCACCTGTCGTCGGTAGCCCGGCACGAATGGAAGCAGAATGAAGGTTTCGAAAAACCATGTGGTATGTGCGAGATGCCATTTGGGAGGACTCGCCTCAAGGGCCGGCTGTATGCAGAAGTCCTCTAGACTGAGGCCCTCGCAGAGATTGATGCTTTGTGCACGGACCCTTTGATAGTCCGAGCAGAGTGGCTCGCTCATCAGCCACCGATGAACTTCATGACGGTCACTTCGCCACTGAAGGCGACCGGTTGCTTGTCACCCAAGGCAAGCGAGAGCCGCTCGGCGAGAAGCCCGGCCGCGAGTTCGGAGGGCTTGTGCAAGAGATCGCGAATGGCATGGTGATTGCGGCTGGACAGACATCCGTAGATATTGCCGTCTGAAGAGAGCCTGAGGCGGGTGCAACTTGCGCAGAAGGGCTGGCTGTGGTTAGCGATGACACCGAATGCCCCCCGACCTTCAATGGCAAAGCGCACCGCCGTCGAATCATAGGGTGCGTCGGTACGCTCGAATTCGTACTTTTCGGCGATGATCGAAAGCAATTCGTCCATGCCGACATATTCGCGATGAAACTCAGATGAGTGCTTGAGATGACCCATGTTCATGAGTTCGATCATGCGCAGCTCGACACCTCTGTCAAGACAGTAGTCGAGCAACGGCAATACCTGGTCCAGATTTCCGGTGCGAAGCGGCACCATGTTGACCTTGAGACTGAATCCCTGTTCGATCGCCGCATCGAATCCTTTGAGCACGGTTTGCAAGTCACCACTCCGCGCCAAGCGGCGAAAGGCTAGGGGATTGAGCGTATCCAAGCTCAAATTGATGCGCGTGACAGGCGAATCCCGCAATACGGGAAGTTTGTCGAATAGGAATTGGCCGTTGGTGGTGACGGCAGCATCGACCAGATTGAGGCCGTGCAGGGACTGAACGTAACCATCAAAGCTTGAGGCGATCAGAGGCTCACCGCCGGTGATGCGCAACTTGTCCATGCCGGCAACCTCGATCAGCAGTTCGGTCGCGCGCTTGAGTTCGCCAACGCTGAGTTCATCACGCGCCGCCATCAGTTTGCGCCCGTTGGGCACGCAATAGGTGCAGGCATAATTGCAAGCTGCGGTCAGGCTCACCCGCAAGTTTCGAAAGCGTCTGCCACGGGCATCAGCGATCATGATCTTGTCCGCAAACCGACGCTCCGCATCGCAATTCTGTTGCGTTCAGGACGAGCCGTACCCAATTCAATGAAATTGTGATGCACCCCACTAACGTATCACCTCGGGTTCATCTTCTTGCCTGAGAACTCGGCGCAACAGTACATACGCGAAGGCCACCATCACCACCTCAAAAAGGATGATCGAAGTGACAACGCCGGTGAAGGCCGCCGACCCGTAGACGAGCGCGGTGAAGAAGCGGGCAAGCAGCAAGCCCGCGCCTCCAAATAGCGTGAACGCCAATCCAGACAGCGCGAGGGAAGGAAAGCGCAAGCCCGCAAGGAGCAAAAGCCCCCAGCCGAGACTGAGCCCGCCATAAGTGGCCCGCAATTCGGACTCACCAGCAATGTGAATCACGGCAACCCCAAGGGATTCAGCCACGCCATGTGCATCCACCAGAGCCGCAATGCCAGCGATAACCAACACCATGCCGACGATTCCCAAGTAAAGCCGCTGCCCCATGTGCCGCCTCGTCAATCTTTCGCCCACATTCTACATGCAAGCCCGGAAATTTCACGAGTTTCATCGGGCGCATGGACGTGCCGAATGAAACCGCAAAGCGGGCGTGGATGCAACCCGTGTTTTTGTCTACGGGGCAATATCTTCATGGGCTTCAAGTAGGATACATGCGAACAGGAGTGGACTGGTGAATTTTCCGGGCACGCACCATCAATCATGACGCAAGCAAAGAAGGGCAAAAGAAACGCTCGTCTTCAGGAGGAGTTTCTTGTGCCCTTCTTCTCGGGTGGATTTCCTACAAGCGAAGCAGACATCTGCCAATCACGATCTTTTTTTGTTGTTCAAACTTCTCTTACGAAACGACGGAACGCCGTCGCTCCGTGCAGGCACTCACATTCGAGTGGCTACTCTCAACAACTCAACAGGAGAACAACATGAAACAAGAAATCACTCTTTCGCAAGCGAAGCTCGTCGCCGGAGCAGGACTCTACGATCATCTGCCCGGACCGATCTTCACGCCACCACCCGTTCCCACCACATCCTTAATGGAGAAACTCAGGATTCTTGAGCAATTGGAGGGGCCGCAAGAACTGATGCCCAACGGAGGCAATTAGTCACCGCTGCGCACCACGCTTGGATTCTTGGCCATGGATGGCCACCTCCGACATGTCAGCGACCGTCAAACACCGGCGTTTGGCGCTGCGCGAATGCCTTGGCGGCGTTGCGGTGATCCTGGGTGTCACGGCAACGCATGAGGAAGCTGGCCTCCAAGTCCATGCACTCACCCAAATCCGAAGACCCGACCGCACGATTGAGATTTTCCTTCATATATCGATAAGCGACGGGTGGCCCGCTCGCAAGCCGCATGGCAATTTCGCGGGTTTTCGCCTCCAAGGCTTCAGGTTCGCACACCCAGTTGGTGAGCCCCAAGCCCAATGCTTGGTCGGCACCCACGCGATCAGAAAGAAAGTACAACTCGCGTGCCTTGGACGGCCCAACCATCTGAGTCAGCATATAGGTACCGCCGTAGTCGCCGGAGAGTCCAACCTTAGCGAAGGCCGTTGTCATGAATGCATCGTTCGCCATGATGCGCAAGTCGCAGGAGAGCGCAATCGCCAGACCTGCACCCGCAGCAGGACCGGGCAGTGAAGCGAGCGTCGGTTTGGGCATACCAAATAATCGACCAGAAGTGCCGCGTTGTTCGAGGCGCTGGCGATGCACCATGTCGTCAAGGGTCGGAGCAGTGTCGGCACCTTCCTGTTCAGGCTCATCTGCACGATTCGCCATGCCTTTCACATCGCCTCCAGCACAAAAGGCTCCGCCACTACCGGTGACCACAATGCAGCGCGTCTTCGGGTCGCGCTCCGCCGCATACAATTGGCCTGCGAGCGCATCAATCATTTCCGAAGAAAACGCGTTGCGTACTTCGGGTCGATTCAAAGTGAGGGTCAAGACCCCCGCATCGCATCGTGCGAGCAAATGGTCTGTACCTGTTTCTATGGTTTGTGATGTCATGTGCTGCCTCCTTGGTTCGGGATTCGCTCATTCAATTGACCAATAAGAGCGGTCATGCGTGCGAATTCACCATCCGGCATTTCCTCGTAGAAGGGCAAGAACACCATCTGCTCGAGCAATTGGCGCGCCACTTTGACTGGCTTCTCTAGTGGTTCTGATTCACCGGACACCACAAGACTACCATGCATGGCGGAGTCGAAGCCTGCCGCGGCAAGTTGCGCTTTGAGCTGCATAGGTTTTTGCGCCAGCACGGGGAAGAAGGTGTATTGATGCGATTGTGCTGATGCGCCCGGAATCCTATGGTGCGGCTGCAATTGGCCTTTTAGCTGCGCTCCACGCCTGCGCTGACGTTCCATGGCTTGCGCGTCAAACTTGCGAACACGACGCGCGAGCAGCGCCAGCATGGCTGTAGGTGAACGCTTGCGAATGCGACTCAAGTCCATGGCGTTGCCAAATCCACGCGCAATTCGAGACACCACCTGGTCATGGTGTCGTCCAAGTAAGCGCATAAAGATTCCATAGGGGATCTTGTAGCAAAGCGCCTTCAAGCAGGCGTACTTGGCAACACGTCGCAAATACCAGCGTCGAGAAAGGATCGGATAGCCGCGTTCAATGGCCCGCATTCTGCACGTGCGCTCCGCATCGCGAAGCGTGAGCACCGCTCCTCCCAAGGAAGTCGCGGTCTTAATGGAGCCGAAACTGTACAAATATGCGAGACAAGCGCCTTGAGGTAGTTGGAACGACCCGTCGAAGGACTGCGAGTAGTCTTCCACCAAGTCAAGGCCATGATTCGCGCACACTTGATTGATTTCGCTCAGATCCGAATGCGCGCCAAAGAGATGAGCGATCACCACCAAGCGCGTGTTCGCGGTAATGGCCTCCCTCACTGCCTCCGTAGTCGGTAAGAGTCGCTCCCGGTCAATGTCCAAGGGGACAGGCACCAATCCATGCGCCTCTATGATGCGGAACATGTCCTCGATGTTGAGCGCACTCATCAACACCTCGCTGCCTTCGGGAAAGGCACAGTCGGAAAGCAGCAGATCGAATCCGGTGCGCACCGACAAACATTCGAATATGTACGAATCTTGGGTTGGGTCAATTGGCAGGGCCGTGACTTCGGAACGACCTGACCGAAAGCACTGAAGCGCCGCAAAGCCCAAGTCTCCCCAACCTATGTCAATTCTTTTGCGCGCCCACATGTGTCCTTGATGCCCTGCTTGCATCCACGTCATTCCAATCCGATACTAAAGGAATGAAAAACTCCGATCTCGAACAGGCAAGATATATCAATCTTGTCACCTATCGAAAGTCCGGCAAAGAAGTCGCGACACCCGTATGGGCGGCCTGCGAAGACGGCACCTACTACATATTCTCTGCCGGATCCGCAGGCAAGGTGAAGCGCCTGCGAAATAGCAACCGAGCCAAGGCCGCCAAGTGTGACCTGCGTGGCAAACTGCTTGGCGACTGGCACGAGGCAAGCGCAACGATACTCGATAACCCTGCGGAAATCGCACAGGCGCTTCAGGTCCTGCGCGCCAAATACGGATTCCAGATGTGGCTTTCGGACGTGGGAGCGAAACTGACCGGACGATTCGAAAAACGTGCTTATATCGGGCTGGTAGTTTTGGAAGAAGATTAGAGATTAATTGGTGGAGCCAGGCGGGATCGAACCGCCGACCTCTACAATGCCATTGTAGCGCTCTCCCAGCTGAGCTATGGCCCCACGTGAGGCAGGCATCCTAAGTGTCCTGCCTCGCCGCTGTCAATGAATTCCTAGCGACCACTCGGGGACTCCGACAATGAACCAACTCGACGAAGTGCACTCACGTCTCACAATCCAAGAACTCAGTAGCCGCTATATGCGCGGGCTCGATCGGCTCGACCTCAACTTGTTGTCATCCGTGTTCCACTCGGATGCCACGACCGACTACGGGTTTTTCCAAGGCCCAGCGAGCGAGTTCGTGGAATTCGCGCATCAAGCACTGCATGACCACGCATCGAACCATCATATGATCGGCCAAGTGCTCATCGGATTTGAGGACGACCACACCGCCTACGGAGAAATTTACTTTCAGGCCTATCATCGCTTGGACATGGATGGGGTGGACACCGAGCTCTTCGTCTCCGGGCGCTACTCCGATCGTTATGAGCGGCGCCGCGGCATCTGGAAGATCGCGCACCGAGCAGAAGTCAATGACTGGACCCGAAGCATCCCACCGGCCGATCGCTACTTCCATGATTCTCCGCAACAACTCCGCGGTGCACACGGCCAAGACGACTATTCAAACAACTTTGTGGGTAGGGTGCTTTAGGAACAAGGCTCAAGGACTTTAAGCAGGAAGCTCAGGCAATTGCTCGGCGCTGAGCGCCAGCACCCAATCCTCTGAGCCATCTCAAAGCTCATGCGTTCACTTCCAATTAGCGGTGATTGAATTCCCAATCAGCGGACAGTTGACTTCCAATCAGCCGATCATAGAATGCACATCTTTCCGAGGTTCGGAAATACTTGGGGACCACTTGGCGACGGTGCCATTGTCTTGTCTTTGGTGCTGAGGGTCACAGAGCAATCTGCTGCCGACCATGTAGGGTCATCTCTATTCAATAAGGTTACCCTAATACCACCTCACCGGCCCCATCCCAGAGTTCATGGCTGCGCTTCCAGTTGGCGAAGGTGCCGAGAATGTGCACTGGGTCGCCGTGGAGTTCGGTGAAGTAGCCAATCAGGGCGCGTGTGTCCACATAGGCGGCATCCACCCGATCCGCATAGAGACGGCAGGCGGTCTCGAATCCCATGTCTTCAATGCGCTGTAATTCGGCGTCGAAATCCGTGACCAGAGTGGCAATGTGATGCAAACCTTCTTCTCCGAGAGCAAACATGTCGCGATATATGGATGGTTGGTCGTCGTGCTGCTGCACAAGTTGGATCTGCGTGTCTCCGCAATAGGCGAAGGCGTAGGACACATCGGCTTCGATCGGCTCTCCGCGATAGTGGAACTCATCGCAACGATGATGCCGCGCCGCGAAGAAGGGGCCCGCTCCGAAGAGTTTGTGCCACTTGTGCGCTGCTTCGTCCAAGTCATTGACGAAGTAGGCATATTGAAATATGGGATAGCGGCCTAGCAGCATCATCCGTCCCTTGTGGTGAGGAAGTCTGGGCGCGGTACGCCAGTGTCATCCATAACCGGTTCGATAAGGTCCACCCGATACTTCGACGCATCCATGGACACCGGGCCGAACTGTCCCACCAGTCCGCCCATGCCTGCAAACCACTGCCCAGAGAAGTGGTTGCGAAGTGCGGTCTCGTCGGCCCAATGCTCGAAGACGCGCACCCGACCCGGGTGATTCACGTCCTTGGCCCAATCGTAGTTGAGACATCCATCCTGACTCAAGGCACCCTGAATGAGCGAGTTCCCTTGAACGAGGAACTCGTCAACCTTCTCGGGCGGGAAGTCGATTACCGCATAAATCACAATTGACATGATCACTTTCCTCCTGCAATTGCTCTGTATAATAACTAAGTTGTTGAAGTTTCGCGTAAACGCTCTTCTTCCCAATAGGGTGCACGAAGCGCTCGCTTATTCACTTTGCCCATAGTGTTGCGTCCAATCGAATCCACGTAATCGAGGGATCTCGGACACTTGTAATGGCTCAGCCGTTCACGGCACCAGTCAATCAGGTCCCGTGCGGGCGGCGGGAGGATTTCGTCTTCCGGCACCACCAAGGCTTTAAGTTCTTCTCCCATGTCCGTGTGAGGAATGCCGATGCAAGCCACGTCACCCACTGCCGGGTGTTGCATGAGCACCTGCTCGGCTTCCGCCGGATAGATGTTCACGCCCCCCGACACTACCAAGTCGCTGAACCGATCAGTGATGTAGATGTAGCCATCCTCGTCCATCCGCGCGATCTCGCCCAGAGTGAACACACCCGGCGCTATGTGCGCCGCCGCAGACTTGTCAGGAGCATTGTGGTACACCACGCCTCGCCCTGTGGCATCCTTGAAGAACAGCCTACCCTCCTCGCCCACCGGTACCGGAGCATTCTCGTCATCGAGAATGAGTGCCTCAAACGGCGGCAGTGCCCGTCCTACCGAGCCTGGATGCTGCAACCATTCTTCCGACGTGATGCTACAGGTGGTGCCCACTTCGGTGGCGCCATAGGCATCGACAAACACCGGCCCCATCCATTTGATCATGGCGCGCTTGACATCCACAGGGCACGTGGCTCCCGTGTGGGCAATCCGACACATGGAACTCACGTCGTACTTCTCCCTCACATCTTGTGGAAGGGCAAGCAGACGCACAAAGTGTGTCGGCACCATCACGGTGCTGGCGATCCGGTACTTCTCGATGGTCGCGAGCGTTTGCTCAGCATCAAAGCGGCCAAGAATCACCGACGGCACTCCCGCCGCCAGCAGGCGTGAACCGGACAAGGGGCCGGTGTGATACATGGGTCCGGCCACCATGTGCGTGCCAAATTCGGCCAAAGGATTCTGCGCCAAGAGCACCAAGTGTTCAGCAAGGGTGTCCCCCCCGGCAAACATGGTTGGCGGGAGTTCGGTGCCCTTCGGGCGGCCGGTTGTGCCTGAGGTGTAGAGCAGGTTTGGTCGTGGCGGCAGGTCGAGTGATGGCTGCTCGACGCTCGAACCTATGAGCCAAGTTTGCCAATCAATCGCCTCGCTCTCGGAGCTGCGCCAAGCGATTACCTGATCGACACACGACATGGCCGCCGCTTGCAAGGCTCGATCAACAGTTTCCGGGCTCGCGAACAGCACTCGTGCTCCTGAGTCGTTCAGAATGTAGGCAACTTCCGCTGCTGTGAGGTGAAAATTGACAGGCACGACCGATGCGCTCGCGATCAGACCGCCAAGGTTGGCAAGTGCGGTTTCGATCGAATTTTCGGCGAACACCGCAACGCGCCGCGCCTCGCCGAGATCAAAGGCGCTCAGCCCATTGGCGACGGAATGACAGGTCTCGTAAACTTGCTTCCAGCCGATGGTCGCACGAGCATCACGCAAGGCAACTTCATAGGGCTTCGATTCGGCAAGACCTAGCGCAAAATCCGTCACTGAAATATCCATTCCTTCCTAGTTGAAACGCGCTTTCCATTGAGCACAACAAACTCGATAGGACTCGGGTAGACTCCCGGAAGACGCAAGCGCAACAAGCACGCACAATACCCATTTGTTTCAAATCTTGCAGCCGATGCACTTACCCGATCTTGAAGACATCAATCGCGCCGCCGAAATCGTCTATGACCTGCTGCCCCAAACACCGCAGTTCCGCTGGCCGATGCTCTCGAAGCGCATCGGTACCGAGGTGTGGGTAAAGCACGAAAACCTGACGCCCATCGGTGCCTTCAAGGTTCGAGGCGGTGTCTTTTACATGCATGAACTTGCAAACAATCATCCCGACATCAGCGGCGTCATCACCGCAACACGCGGCAATCACGGACAATCCATCGCCATGGCCGCATCAAGGCTTGGGCTACGCGCAGTGATCGTGGTGCCTTATGGAAACAGTAATTCGAAAAACCAGGCCATGAGAAGCTTTGGAGCGGAACTCATCGAGCACGGACAAGACTTTGACGCGGCCGCCCAATACGCGAAGGAAATTGCTACCGAGTGCGGCCTGGTCGCAGTGCCGTCCTTCGATCTCGGACTGGTGACCGGTGTCGCCACCTATGCCAAAGAGTTCTTCGAGAACACCCCGCCGCTGGACACCGTCTATGTGCCCATCGGGATGGGCTCCGGCATCTGCGGCGTGATTTCGGTGAGAGAGGCGCTGGGCGCGAGAACCCAAGTGGTCGGGGTTGTTTCAAGCCAAGCCAATACCTATGCGCTGTCGCTGGAAGCGGGCAGACCCATCACCACTAAGTCTGCCGACACAATAGCCGATGGCCTCGCTGTGCGCCAAGCGCATCCGCAGGCGCTCGACATCATCTATCGCCATGCATCGCGGGTGGTTGAAGTAGGTGACGATGAAATATGCGCCGCGATGCGCCACTACTATACGGACTGCCACCAGGTCGCGGAGGGCGCGGCCGCGGCGCCACTCGCCGCCCTCCTCAGAGAACGCGACGAGATGCGCGGAAAGCGCGTCGGTCTTGTATTCTCCGGTGGCAATATTGACCGGGAGCTGTTTGCGAAGACGATCAGGCATGACTAAGCCGATGCCATTCGGCGACGAGATTCTCGGCGGTCAGGCGAGTATTCAATACAATCCCTTCGTGGAGCATGCGTTTGGTTTCAGTGAGCCGGGTCCAGAACCGTAAGACGCCTTCAGGGTCTATGCCGAGATCGTCTCCTTCGGGAGACATGGCTAGCGTGCAATAGCGCATCCAGACACTCAGCCACAGATCGGCATCCCGATCGCACAGCGCATCAATGAGTTTGGCCTGTTGTCCCGATGTCAAAGCGCTTTTCAGCATGGGGACCAACAGTGGCTTGTCTCGAAACAATGCTTGGTCCGCGGCAAGTGGAGCTCCTCCCACCTCAAACAAATAAGCCCTGATCTTGTCGGCCTGCGCACCTTGGTGACGAGAAGCTATCCATTCCACCGATTCCTCGATCAAAGGCGGCCGCACATCAATGCGCTGTAGCCGACTGCGAATGGTTGGAAGCAATCGTGCAGGCGCATGGGTCATCAAGATCACCAAGCTACCGAGCGGCGGCTCCTCAAGAGTCTTCAAGAAGCCATTGCTGGCGGCACGCGACATACGATGCGCTTCTCCCACGACCACCACCTTGCGCCCAACCAACTGCGGCGTGAGGTGCAGCCACGCGTCGATCTCCCGAATAGTCTCCACCGAGTGGCCGGCACGCTCCGAGGCCGGTTGCACCAGCTTCAGATCGGCGTGGGCAATCGCGGGTAGCCTCAATTCTGGAAATTCCCCTGTCGGCTCGTCCAAGGCCCGCACGGCAATGGCATCGACAAGGTGTTCAAGTCCTATACCCAACGGACCGCATAACAGCAGGCCATGCGGCATCCTTCCTTGTCGTTCAAGGGACTCAATGCGCTCATGGGCGCCTTGCAACCAAATAGGCAGCTTCACGTTCTTGAATCGAGTAGTGCCCCAACGGCCGCGAGCACATCTTTGCGCACGCACTCTTCACTCTGAGAAGCGTCGATGAGCGTGAAGCGTGCACAAGCCGATCGCTCAAGGTAGTTCTGCCGCACGCGTTCGAGATATGCCAGAGATTCCCCCTCATACCTGTCCGCTTTCGTAGATTGAATTCTTTTCAGACCTTCTTGGGGAGTGAGATCAAAAAGGAGGGTCAAATCGGGCTCAAGGTTCGGATGAACCATGGTACTCAAATGGTCAATCCACTCAGCGGATACGCCGCTCCCTCCTCCCTGATAGGCATGGGTGGCATCCGTGAAGCGATCACAGACCACAAACGCCCCGCGGTCGAGTGCTGGTGAGATCACTTCGCACAGGTGCTGGCGGCGACCGGCAAAATGCAACAGCAGTTCAGTCACGGAATCAAGCGCTTCGCCTTCAGACCACAAGAGCAACTCGCGAATAGACTCGGCAACTCTTGTACCACCCGGCTCGCGCGTCGCGACAACCTCTAGACCTTGACTTTGCAGAAATTTCGCGATGTGCGGCACGCAGGTGGATTTGCCGACCCCCTCCACGCCTTCGAGTGTGATAAAGCACCCGCTCATCTTATCGCCTCAGAACATAGGTGCGCACAGCCTGATTGTGTTCCCGCAAGGTCGTGCTGAACTCGCTCGTTCCATCGCCCCTCGCCACAAAGTACTTCCAAGTACCCTTCACCGGATTCGCGGCCGCCTTGAGCGAATGTCGGCTGACGATCGAGATAGGCGTCGGGGGCAGTCCCTTGCGGGTATAGGTGTTGTAGGGGGTGTCTTGCCGCAGATGTTTGCGCAACAGGTCTCCGGTGAAGGTGTTCCCCATGCCGTAAATCACGGTCGGGTCGGCCTGAAGCCTCATGCCAATGTCTAAGCGATTGACGAACACTCTGCCGACTCGATACGAATCTTCCGCAGTCCCCGACTCTTTTTCGATCAGCGAGGCCAAGATGAGTAGCTCATAGGGCGATTCCAAGGGCAAATCTGATTGACGCTCGCTCCAAGCGGCCATGAGTGTCTGCTCAAGTGCTTGCGCCGCACGGAGTAGAATCGCCCTGCCATCTTCGCCGCGCCGATACACATAGGTGTCCGGCAATATACCGCCTTCCCCATGCGGCCAAGGCAAGCCAAGCCAAGTGCCCAATGCCTCCATTTCCGGCAGTTCTTCATCAAAAACGATGCCGTCGGTCGACCTCAAGAGTTCTATGACTGCCGCCATGGGCTTGCCTTCAACGAGCGCAAGCTTGTAGGTGGCAACATCACCCGAGCGCAGTCTGTCGAGCAACGCGCCAAGGAGTTCACCTTGCCTGACCCGGTATTCACCTGCCTGTATTTGCCCAGCTGCGTCAATGGCTCTTGCGAAAGCATTGAACTTCCAAGCCGCTTCGATCATCCCTTCGGATTCAAGATAGCTCGAGAGTTCCGAGAGGCTCTGGCCCGCCGGCACCAAGAGTAGGCGCTCGCTGCTGTCAAGTGTAATCGGCTCGAATCGAACCTCGGAGATGCTGAAGGCCAGACCACCAAATAGGATCAATCCGAGCACCACACCCATCGCGACTGCCAAACGCAACCGAATCAAGCTTGCTCCCTGATTCCCCATGGTCTCATTATGACCGTTTTGTGGGCGCCTCAGACTCGTCCGAAAATCAAGGTTCCGTTGGTGCCGCCGAATCCGAAAGAATTGGAGAGCGCATAATTGATCGGCATTTCTCGCGCCTCATGAGGCACGTAGTCGAGATCGCAACCTTCGTCGGGTGTCTGAAGATTGATGGTTGGAGGCGCCACCTCATCGCAGACGGAAAGCACTGTAATGACGGCTTCAACCGCTCCTGAGGCGCCCAAGAGGTGACCGATCATGGACTTGCTCGAACTGACCGGTGTCTTGGTGTCCTGACCAAACACCGACTTGATGGCATCCGTCTCGGCGACATCACCCAAGGGCGTGGACGTACCGTGGGCATTGATATAGTGAATCTCGTTGGGGTCAATCTCGGCATCCTGAAGGGCGTTCCGCATAGATGCGGCGGCACCCTGCCCTCCTTCCTGTGGCTGAGTGACGTGAAAGGCATCGGCGCTCATGCCGAACCCCTTGAGCTCGCAGTAGATTTTTGCGCCTCTTGCCTTCGCATGCTCAAAGTCCTCCAGCACCAAGGCACCCGCACCGTCACCAAGTACGAAGCCGTCGCGATCAACATCCCACGGCCTTGAAGCGCCCTCGGGATCATGGTTTCTCATTGACAAGGCTTTCATGGAAGCGAACCCAGCCAGCGTGAGTTCCGAGATCGACGCTTCGCTACCACCGGCGACCATCATATCGGCATCGCCGTATTGAATCATGCGAGCGGCCAAACCAATACTGTGGGCACCCGTAGTACAGGCGGTCGCCAAGGCGATATTGGGCCCGGCGAAACCGCGATTGATTGACACGTTGCCGGACACCATGTTGATAATGCTGGAAGGGACAAAAAACGGCGACACCCTTCTCGGCCCCTTGTCAGCCAGCGATTGGGCGTTCTGGTAGATGGTGCCAATCCCGCCTATGCCTGATCCGAGCGCCACACCTATGCGTCCGAGATCAATCGCATTGGCATCGAGTCCCGAGTCCGCGAAAGCTTGGTCGGCCACCACCACACCATACTGCACGAATGGATCAATTCGACGCGCCTCCTTGGCATCCATGTGCGCGGCCGCATCAAAATTCTTGACCATAGCCGCAAAGCTCACCCTGTGCGCACTGGTATCGAACGCGGTGATTGGTGCGGCGCCACTTTTGCCGGCGAGAATCGATCGCCACGCCTCATCAACACTGTTCCCAACAGGGCACAGGACACCAAGCCCTGTTATGGCAACACGTCTTCCCTTCACAGCGTTACTCGAAGTATCTTGCGTGGCACATGGTGGCTTTTCAGCAGCAGAGGACTGTTCAGTGCGAATCGCATATTCTGAAAGCACCTCCCCAAGGAGGCAAGGACCGGAGGCGATTGTCAAACTCGCGACTAGTCGTCAACAGACTTCAATACGTAGTCAATCGCCTCTTGAACGGTCGTAATATTCTCGGCATCTTCATCGGGAATTTCAGTCTCGAATTCCTCTTCAAGCGCCATGACCAGCTCGACCGTATCGAGCGAATCCGCGCCAAGATCATCAACAAAGGACGCATCGGGGGCGACTTCAGACTCGTTCACGCCCAATTGCTCAACGATGAGCTTCTTTACTCGCTCTTCGACACTACTCATGAAGGTTCCTCAAAGCAGATGCGCTTGATCCGCGTTCCCCGTGGACATGCTGCGCGAAGGGTCAAATTGTAGTCGCACACCGCTTCAGTTTCAACAACGCTCGCAGTCGTCGCAGCCGACCTTGGGGTCGCGTTCGGGTCAAGGGTGCCCAGAGCCGAGCATACTCGCGAAGCGTGATCTACAGACCTTCAATCTCGTCCTTTAGCCGTGATTTTCGATCGGTCACAATGGATTCAAGCGTGGCAACCCGGTCCGCGAGGTCGTCGATATCCTCATCGCGAGCACAGGAGTCTAAGGCTTGTTTTCGGCGCGAGTGCTTTAGCCATGTTTGGTAAGCTGAAAGCGCCAAACTGGCAAGTACGATGACTGTCAGAAAAGTCCATAAATTCATTGCTTACCCCGTCAGCACAAATGTACGATCCGGTTTCGAGAATAAGAGTACAACTAATCGCCCATCTTGCCAAATTCGCGCCGAATGCCAAAGCTTGGGTGCGTGACTCCCTCCTCGAGATTCCGGATCCGCCGGTCGATCTCGCGAAACGCCTGCCGGAGCGTGCGCAAACTCTTCTTAAACGCGTATGGTCCGCCGAATTCAGGCGCTATGGGGTCGTGATTCGATATGTCGGGCCTGCGCGAACGGCGTCGCGAGCGATCACTATCCGACCTCGGTAGGAAAATCCAAGCGATGATATAGGCCCCGATCAGAAGATGTGGGACGAAGAGCGCACCGAAGATGCAGAACACTCGAACGACCCAGACCTCCGTGCCCCAGTAGTCGGCCAATCCTCCACACACACCGGCGATGAGTCTCCGCTCCGCAGATCTCGCCAATCGCGGTCGTTGGAAGGATTCCCAACCTGTGCCTTGCGTATCCCGCTCACTCTCTCTCCGTGTGCGCCGACGATGTCCGCTCTTGCGCTCGAACGTGCGCGCGGTTCGATCAATGCTGTCGGCGGTCGCACGAAAGGCTTTGGAAGTTTCTGCCGAAAAGCCGTCTTTCGCCTCTTCACGTACCGCTCGGACGAGCCTTTCAAGCGACTCTTCAACGCGCTTCATCGCATCGGAGAGATCGTCGCGGCGCGCACGCCGATAGCGGCGACCGGACTCTCGCCTGTCGCTTCGCTCCGTCACTTGGTCGATGCCTCATCGTTCGGCTCATCGTCGGAGGTTCTTCTCCAATCCGGCATCTGGTCGTCAAGAATTGACTCCAATACTTCAATGCGCTCCGCGAAGGACTCGGCCTTATCCGCAAGTGTTTCGAGTTCGTAGCGTTCATCTTCGTTGAGTTCGGTCGATGCAATGCGCTTGCTGCGATAGTGCAAAATCAACCAAAGGGGTAGGACCACGATCAGGAAAACCACTGTGGTCATCGATAGGAAATCAAATAAAGCTTCCGCAGGCATGTGGAAATCCAAACAATTCGGTTACTAATTGAGATGTTCAGACTTAAGCGTCCGAACCCTCTGACTTGGCCGCACCCTGTTTCGCCCCCTCACGGCGCTTCTTCAGCGACTCTAGTTCCTCGGAGATCTCTTCGTCAACCTCCAGCTCACCGATCTGATCGGAGAGACTGCGCTGGGCGAGATCGTAGGCATCCACCTCGCCTTCCAAGTCGTCAAGCTTACGCTCGTAGACCTCAAAGCGCTCTAAAGCGTCGTTGACATTAGTATCGCCAAGGCGTCGACGTATACCAATTTGCGTTCGGGCTGTCTTGGCGCGAATACTGATCGCCTTCTGCCGCGCCTTCGCGTCCTTCAGCTTGTTCTGCAAGGCCATGGTGTCCGTTGACAACTTGTCGAGCGTCTCCGTCAAGGCCTGTAACTCGGTATCGAGTTGTTCAGACTTTTCCGCCGCACGCCGCTTTTCAATGAGCGCCGCCTTGGCGAGATCATCACGGCCCTTGTCAACCGCGACCTGCGCCTTGCGTTCCCAGTCCGCCACCTCGCTGTCGGCGTGCCGACGATGCCGCTCCACCCGTTTGCGTTCGGCGATGGCGCGTGCGGTGGTGGTTCGTACTTCGACCAGCGTGTCCTCCATTTCTTGAATGATCAGCCGGACCATTTTCTCAGGGTCTTCGGCACGATCAAGCAAAGAATTGAGATTGGAATTCACTATGTCGGTGATTCGAGAGAAGATGCCCATGAAGGACTCCAATTTCAAAATGTGACACCTTCGCCTTTCAAGTGACGTGCCAACTCCACGCCAATGATGTAAGGCACTGACTAAAAAGAACCTTTTTTGAACTAGAACGGAATCACCGATCTCGAACAGTCTCTCTCGTATGGTGAACTGCCCCACATCTTGGCATAATTGACCAATGAGCAGAGATGCCGGACAGTGCTTGGGTGCCTCACGGGCCTTTCTCAATGTGCTCGACCAGGTTTCGCGAGTCGCTCCACTCGATAGGCCCATACTTGTGGTCGGCGAACGAGGCTCCGGCAAAGAATTGATCGCGGAAAGACTGCACTTTCTCTCCAATCGATGGGATGCACCGTTTCTCAAAGTGAACTGTGCCGCGCTGAGTGAATCCTTGCTTGAGTCGGAATTGTTCGGCCATGAAGCGGGCGCCTTCACGGGCGCGACGCGCACGCACAGGGGCAGGTTCGAACGTGCCGACCAAGGCACCCTATTTCTCGACGAGCTTTCTTCGACTTCTGCGGCAGTGCAGGAGAAAATCCTGCGGGTCATCGAATACGGCGAATTCGAACGCCTGGGGGCAGACTCTACTCGCAAGGTCAGCGTGCGAGTGATCGCGGCCACCAACGAGGATCTTCCCCTACTCGCCAAAGAAAAGAGGTTCCGCGCCGACCTTCTCGACCGGCTCGCCTTTGATGTCATCACCCTGCCGCCCCTACGCGAACGAGAGGACGATGTGCTCTTGCTTGCGGAACACTTCGCGCTCACTATGTCTGTCGAGCTCGGGCACGAACTGTTTGCCGGGTTTACAGAGGAAGCTGTCAAAGCGCTTCTAGGCTATGAATGGCCCGGCAACGTGCGTGAACTCAAAAACCTGATCGAGCGTGCGGTGTATCGAGCTGACGCAAAAAAACCGATTTCGCAATTGGTCTTCGACCCGTTTGAATCTCCTTATCGGCCCGTTGAAGAGAAGCACTCCGAAGCCCGGAATAGCGAGAAGTTCCCGATGGACTTGCGCCAACATATGGAGTCCGAAGAGCAAAGAATCATTGAAAAGGCGTTGCAAACAAGTCGATTCAACCAACGCCGCGCCGCCACGCTCTTGGGCCTCACCTACTATCAGCTTCGCGGGATCCTCAAGAAGTACCAAATTTCAACTGGACAGAAAGGCGATGGCGAAGGGGAAGCATCAGACAGCGCGCCCGAAGACGGTTAATGCGAGAACCAACTGATAATGCCGTATCAGTTGGTTCTCTCACTAAGGTATTATCGCAACGGCGGCCGGAACCGGTCCCCTCGCAACGATGCGCTGCAAACCCCGTCAGGCCCGGAAGGGAGCAGCGGTAGCAGAAGTAGTCGGGTGCCGAGGAAAGGCGGGTTCCGCGTCGCCACCCCTTTCGAAACAAGCGTTCCTCAGCGTAGCGTTGTCCAAGTTATTCTTGCTATTGTCTTGTTGCGACCCTCAAAGGGCTACGAAATGGTCAGCAGGAAAATATATGGCCTTGTCATTGCCTTGGCACTCCTGTGCTCCGCAGCGTACTTCTTGACGAATTCTCCTGAACACTTCAAAGCAACCGGAACAAAACAGGAGCTCGCAATTGTTTCGGGAAAGGGAACAGCGTCCAGCCTCAAGAACCCGAATCCGGCCGCTTCCGAAGTAGACGCGCAGACGAGTGCCGCAGACCATCAAACTGGAGACACGGAAACGAAACTTTTTTCCGCGTCGAGCAGACCCGCACACACCGTCACGGACTTCATTGGCGAAGCGGGGTGCCGGATGTTGATCAGGTCGCCAAGAGCGCAATCCATGGTGCTGATGAGCGTCCCGACATCCACAGGTTCCCGATTCGTCTTGTTGGACGATGAGCGCATCGTCGCAGAAGGCCAACTCCCTTTCATTCCACGTCGAATGAGCTTGGGATTTCCTGAGTTCGCTTCACCGCTGATCGCCTTTTCTGTTCCGAGTGTGGATACCGAAGTCAGGCACCAGCTGCGTGTCTTCAGAGGCTCGGGGGAAATCTTCTCTGCTGAGTCAGTGTGGGACTATGGTCTCGCCAAGGACGGATCTTCTTATTTCGTTGTCGAGCCCGTCTCGGTAGACTCCACGCGCCTTCGCTTGCGCAACTTCAAGCAAGGTTCCGAGAAACACTTCGATTTGGATCAGATGTATGCAGCGGACTCGGAAGGGCAGCCGCCCTATCATGCGGCCTACTCGCATGGTGAGACAGAAATCCAGTTCACCCCGTCAGCGCAAGATCTCAACAGACGCTATGCATTCTTCCCCGTCGGCAGCGGCGAGCGAAGAAGAGTCATGGTGGAGTTGCAGTCCAAGAATAGCCAAGTGCTGTTTGCGTCGAGCAACATGCTCTACATGGCAACGATCACCCAAGACCGGATGTATGCCGAGATCATCAAATACTCCGCGCCTGTTGGTGCGCCATGGAAGCTTGCGGAGGAGTGGACCACCAGACTCCAAGCTTCTGCCTACACGGGCCGACTCAGTCTCGCGGAGCAGGGGGAGCTGCTCGTCGTGCATGGGGATGCAGAACCAAGCATCCTTCGCACCTCGAATGGAGAGCTCATCACCGCCATCTCCCTGTGGAACGAAGAGATTCGTCAAATCGTGGGAGAGCAAGCCTTTGAGGGGTTTCTCGAGCAGGTTCGCGAGACCGGAGTCTTGCCCGAACTCGGCATAGTGCAGCGCGACAGCATGGTGCACGGCAACGCCTTCATAGGCATTCTCGAACCCACAGATGAGCCCGGTCCGGCGGTGAACCCGTCCGCCACGGTCATGAAACTAAGTAAGGTACTGGACTCCGGAGAGCTCGGCGATACGAATCAAAGATTGGAAATTCCCGCTCACGGCATTCCAACGCCCTGCCGGCTAGCGGATCCAGTATTCGCCGGCGTATCGACGGCGGCCAGCGAAATTCCTTACGCCATGCGGTAGGAATAGCCGTGTTGCCCAAAAGGGATGCCTAGTGTGCGGCTGCGCCGGACTACGCCACACCCATCAGAATGGCGTTTTGTTCCTTCCGTCAAGTATCATGTTGGTCATCGGAGAGGTGTCCGAGAGGCCGAAGGAGCACGCTTGGAAAGCGTGTATGGGCTCACACCCATCGAGGGTTCGAATCCCTCCCTCTCCGCCACAAACGTCAGGCGGACCAAATGTCCGCTTGGCGTTTTTGCAAAAGTCGGAGCATGAATCATTGAAACACCTCACCCGCCAAGAACTCGAAGCAGGCCTAGACCATATCCGGGCATCGCCGAGCGACGAGGGACGTCTGGAAATGCTCGTGCGTCGGCCACGAACCGATGAGCGCGAGGTTTTGGATGTCGCTGTGCTCGATCTTGAGGCCGGCCTCGTCGGCGACTCCTGGCGCGATAACAAGTACGGCCTCGAACCGAGTGAGCACCGGGAGACGCAGATCACACTGATGAACTCTAGAACTGCCGCGCTGATCGCACAGACACGGGAGCGCTGGCCGCTTGCCGGGGATCAAATGTTCATCGATCTCGACCTCTGCGACGACAATCTGCCGCCGGGCACACGTTTGCAACTCGGCGACGCCGTAATCGAGGTGACCGCTTCCCCGCACACGGGCTGCCAGAAATTCTCGGCCCGATTCGGTGCCGATGCCACTCGCTTCGTCAATTCCAAGCTCGGACGAGAACTCAACCTGCGCGGCGTCAATGCCAAAGTGTTGCAAGCTGGCAGCGTTCGGGTTGGTGATATCGCCAAAAAACTCCGACCGTGAGTGGTCTTGGCTCCTCGCCTAGCAAGGCTGACGCAGCACACTAGCTCGCCTCGCCCAGACCATATCGAATCTCAAGTTTTACTCGTCGGCCCTTGGGGTTGTGCGTCATGCCATCGAAAAAATGATCCGATGCGACCAGTGGTGGCTGCTCATCGAGCAGGTTGAACACGGCGAGGGACAGGGTGATTCCCCTCTGCGGCATGCGCCAAACGAGCGTCGCATCAAGGGTCAGAAACCTGTCGATCTCTGCGTAGTCCTCGCCCGCGTGTCGCGCCCGATCACGATAGGAAGACACCCAATTCAGAAACCCGTGAACACCGAAATTCCCGACTTGAAAGCCTGTTCTGGCGCGGCCCTTCCACTCCGGCACGGGTGGAACACTCCCATCAACTGGGTCGTTGAGATAGCCGGCGGCATTGAATGAAGGCACCAATTCGAAGTCGCGAAACTCCAAGGACCCGACCTCGTAGGTCAGGACGCGCGAAACCTCCATTCCCCAACTCAATTGCCCAGTGCCGAGATGCCAGTCACCGGCAATGCTGAGATCAACACCCTTGGTGCGCATGTCCGGCCCGTTGATATGGTGTACTCGCACCCGTTCAATGGCTTCAGCACCGCAGGATCCGTCGTTTCGATTACCGGGGCAATAAATCAAATCCTGCACCGCGACTCGTGTCGCGGGGTCGCTATAGAGGGTTTCGATGGCGCCAAAAGGCAACACTCCTATGGGATTCTCAAAGTCATAGCTCCAATGATCCAAGGCAATCTCAACGGCTGCTCCTTGGTATACAAGACCGAAGTTGTAGGTAAGCGCCGACTCCGGTTCCAAATCCCTGCTGCCTTGCGTTTCGATGGCCTTGAAGACCCCGACCGAGTGCAGAAGCTCCAGCTTGGTGCTGATGTCGAGGGCAAGATCGTCCACCGATGGCGTTCTGAAAGTAGTCTGCACGGAAGCGCGCAAGGTCAGGCTCTGCCCGAGGTCAAAGCGCAGACCGAGCTTAGGATCAAAGCTGCTGGCTTGTTCATGCGCTTCGTAGTGCATCGCGAGTTGGATGTCGCCCCGCTCGAACGGTTGCGCCAGCAACTCAAGAAAGAGCGCGTGCGTCTCTTGATGGGCCTGGTATGGCAGCGCCCCTTTGACGTTGGGGAACAGGCCTGTCTGATACCGACAATCGGTGTCAGCCGGAATCCAGCATGGGTTCAATTCAAGATTGCCAGGTGCGTTCGGCATGGACCGCGCTTCAAAGCGACGGAACTGATAGCCGAGTGCGAAGTCAAGCAGTGAATTCACTATAGCGCCACTGACCACGCCATCGATCACGAGGAGTTCCGATTCGCTTTTGAGTCGCACCTCCTCGCTGATCCAAGCGAAGAGCGCCGGATCATTGACCAGGGCAGGATCGTAGTGCGGATTCGGCTGGCGCTCGAAGTAGGATCCCGGCTGGGCTGAATACTCAAAAGCGCTACTAAACGGGTTGTAGTAAAGGCAGTTCCCCTGCCCGGCTGACACACCCGCAGGAATCGGGCCCAAGGCAAGCCCCGAAGGCGTTCCGGCATCGGCCACCACGCCGACCCCACAATCGGCGCCTCCATAACCGCGAAAGGCGAGAAAGCGCCTGTAGGCGTACTCGGCGAGTCGATTGTAGAGACCTTCAGAACGCGACCAAGAAACTCCTGCGTCATAGGACAGCCGCCGACCGGCCCAGTCCGGTTCACCCTCAATGGCAGCAGCAAGGCGCAGGGTCTTCGAATCGCGGCGAACTTCCCGGCCCGGCCCCGAATTGCCGACAAGACGACCGAAGAAATACCAGTCCCCATTGCCACCGAGATCCGCTTCCCCCGCCCAGTTGGTCGCGATTCTGGGATAGCGCTCGACAAAGTCCACGCGGCCCGGATGCTCCGATGAGACGAGCTGCATATCGTCGAAACGAATCACCGGCGGGAATGATGGCGTGGTCAGCCAGGCGGGAATATGCGCATCGGCCCAGAGCGCTTCAAGATGCAGACTGTGTCGGCTGCCCAAATCTCTGCCGAGCTCAGCAAACACCTTGCGCTGTCTTTGCTCTTCTATCAAGTTGTCCCAAGGTCCGAAACGAAAGCCGCAGGTGCCGCCCCAATTTTCGCCACCGGAAGGCTCGCAATTCGGGTCCACAAAGCGCGGGCGATTGGCGATCTGATTGGATAAAGGACCCGAAACCGCTTCTTCCGGATTCGGGTGCGGAATGATAAACGCGCCGGGATTGCCTACTCCCGACCAACCCCAGTAGGCATCTCCATTCGGCGGCAAGGACCAAGGCCGTTCGCGAAGATTTAGCGCCTCTCTCCTTGTGCCCTCGACGGCGACCACGAGATGACCAAGTCGGGTCGTTACTCCCCAGATCGCGGCGAGCTTGCCGTCTCCGGCATCACTGAAGTGCTCCCAAGAAGCCTTGGCCTCGAACCCCGCAAAGTCCCCGCGCGTCATGAAGTTCACCACCCCCGCAACCGCATCGGAACCATAGACCGCCGCTGCGCCTTCCTTCAGCACTTCAATTCGTTTGATCATGATCGAAGGCAAGACATTAATATCAACGAAACGCCCACCAACCAAGCGGGCCGGCACGTACGTCTGGCGACGCCCATTGAAGAGCACCAAGGTGCGCGAAGCACCCAAGCCACGAAGATTGACGTTTGCCACGCTTTCTGGAACCGCCTGACCGGTTCCATTCAGCCAACTCGTGACTTCACCTATGGCACCCGTGTTTGCGCCGAGGTTTTTGAATAGATCAACCATGGAAAGCGCACCCTGCGCCTCAAGCTGCTCACGGTCCATCGCCGTCACGGCGTAGCGCGAGCTAACCGGCGATCCCTTGATGTAGGAGCCGGTGACCACTACCTCCTCGATCGCCGGGCTTGAGTCTTGGCTGACCCCACTTATGGGCGCGAGCACCCAAGCGACAAGCAGGAATCGAGAGATTCGGGGCGAAAGATTCGCCGCGCGCCTCCGATCAGGGCCGACACACCCGCAAGGCATTAATTGCCCGCTTCGCGCAGCACAAGGCGGTCATCAGGGCCTTCTCTCCTCGTCCGGGCCGGTACCTCGGCCGGTACTAAGATATCGCCTGCCGCAGCGACCACGAATTCATTGCCCGGCGTGCCGGGCAGCTCGGCAAAGCTGGTCGCCGCAAAAAGAAATAGAATGAAGTGGCAGGCGCAACCCCGATGCATATCACAATTCCCAGCAATAGGCTGAGTACATGATAGGCCATCTGCCTATCACCAATATTGTGATGGAAGAATCGAATGACTGCCTTCCTGCGGGGCGGGTCATCACAAATACTTCGGAATGGTGCGCTTAGCGACCACCCATTTGTGTACTTCGGAGGGGCCTTCGTAAATGCGCATGGTTCGAAGCTCGGATGCCAAGAGCTGCAACGGCGTTTCCTTGGTCATGCCGAATGCCCCCAGCGATTGCATGGCGTGGTCCACCACCTCGCTCGCCATCTCGGTACCAAAGACTTTGATCATGCTGGCCTCGGTGCGCACGTCGATGCCTTGATCCTGCTTCCAAGCCGCCTCTTGCACCATGAGCCTCAAGGCATGAATGCGGGTCGCGGCATCGGAAATCCACCACTGAATGGCTTGCCGGTCGGCGAGCCGCTCCCCAAAGGTCATGCGCTGATCAGCATGTTGGCAGAGAATTTTGAGCGCTCTTTCGGCCATCCCAACGCACCACGCGCCCATTTGCAGCCTCCGCACTGTGAGCCGCAATTGCATGGGCGCGAAGCCTTCTCCTTCACGACCAAGGCGTTGCGCATCCGCCACCCGCATGTCCTCAAACACCAGCTCGTAGGTGCGCGCGCCACCGATCATGGGGATTTGACGCTCAATGATAAAGCCGGGCGTATCGCGCTCGACGATGAACGCGGTAATCCCGCCGCGCGAACCCTTTTCAGGATCGGTCACGGCCATCAAAATCGTGAAGGCTGACTCCGGCACGCGGCTCACCCAAATCTTGCGCCCGTTGATGATCCAGTCATCCCCATCCCGAACAGCCCGTGTTGCCATGTGCGCCGGATCCGCACCCGCGCCGGGCTCGGAGATGGCTATGGCCGAGACGATTTCGCCACGCGCATAAGGATCGAGGTACTCCGCTTTTTGCTGCTCGCTCGCGATCGCCAGTAACATGTGAAGATTCGGCGAGTCTGGAGGAAAGGTGAAGGGCGTCACGGTGCGTCCAACAGCCTCATTGACATGGGTCATTGCCAGCGCCGGCAGTTCCACACCCCCGAGTTCGCTAGGAACATCGAGACCCCACAGGCCCAGCTCACGGCACACATCGTGCAGAGGCTGTAACTCCTCGGCAGAGAGCCAAAGCCCTTCACCCGCTGCCTCGCGCTTGAGCACCTCAGGCTCCAAGACAATGAGATGCTCATCAACAAACCGATCCACCGTCTCCTTCAATAAGCGATGTTCTTCATCAAGTTGAAAATCCACGTATCACTCCTAGACCAATACTTTTTCTTTGCGCTGATTCTCTCAGCTTGCCGAGAGGATGGGGTGTCTTATGTGCAAAAAATGCGTCTGCTGACAGAAGGGTACACCAGTGCGCTGTTCCGCAAATAGACTTGGTTATGCTGCGAGTCGTAATGGGCCATATGGGGCGCGGGTCTCCATAGAGTGGAGCCGACCCCAACCGAACTTTCAAGGCCGTAAAGCTGCCTCACGCCGCTTGGCGGAATTGTAGGCGGGCGAGGCGCGCATAGAGTTCGCTACGGCTACTGAGTTCGAAATGCGAGCCTGAATCTAGCAGCTCGCCGGATTCAAACAAGAGTATGCGCTTCGCATCACGCACCGTCGCGAGGCGATGCGCAATCACCATACTGGTACAGGACTCGGTTAGCCGCGAGAGCGCCTGCTGCACAAAATACTCGCTCTCCGCATCGAGCGCACTCGTTGCCTCGTCGAGCAGGAGCAGACTTGGCCGTTTGAGCATGGCACGCGCTACCGCGACCCTTTGCCGCTGACCACCCGAAAGCTGCGTACCCCCCTCGCCCACTTGCGTATCGAGGCCATCCGGAAGGGTGTCCGCAAAGGCGGTCACATGCGCGGCTTGGGCGGCGGCATGGACTTCCTCAAACTTCGCGCCCGGGCGCACATAAGCAATGTTCTCCGCAATGCTACCGGTAAATAAAACAGGCATTTGCGGAACCAAGGCAATGTGCGCGCGCAGGCCCGACAGGCTGAGTTCACGAATGTCAACTCCGTCAATGCGAATGCACCCTGCACAGGGGTCATAGAACCTCAAGAGCAAGTCGAACAGCGTGGATTTCCCCGCACCTGAGGGCCCGACAATGGCAATCTGCTCTCCCGGCTGCACTTCGAAAGAGAGCTCCCGAAGCACCTCCACATCGGGTCGCGTCGCGTAGCGGAAGTTCAAATGGTGCACCGAGATGCGCACCTTACCGCTACTGGTCAGCACCTTGGGATGCACCGGATCCTTGATCTCCGGCTCGCTTGCGAGTAATTCCAATAATCGCTCCATGGCTCCTGCGGCACGCTGCAATTCGGTCAGTACTTCGCTGATGGCACCCACCGACCCAGCCACCATAAAGGCGTAGAACACGAAGGCGGCCAGTTCGCCGGCAGTCGTTTCGCCCATGATCACGTCCTGTCCGCCCACCCAGAGCATGAGTGCGAACGCGCCGAACACCACCAGCATCACCAAGGCGATGAGAAAAGCTCGCACGCGCACTCGAAGCAACGCAATATCCAAAGCCGCTTGTACTTTTTTGGCGAATCGCCGACTATCAAGCGCCTCCCTGCGGCTCGCCTGCACTACCTTGATGTTGCTCAGAGACTCGCTCACTTGTGTGCCCACCTGGGCGAGGCCAGTTTGGCTATCCCTAGACAGCCCCCGCACCCGGCGCCCAAACAGAAGGATCGAGCCAATGGCTACCGGCGCCGCCACCAACACCATCAGCGACAACTTGAGGCTTGACACCAACATGAGCACGACACCACCTACGAGAATGAAGGTGTTTCTCAAGGCGAGCGATGCTGACGATCCAACTACCGTCTGCACAAGCGTGGTGTCCGTGGTGATCCGCGACTGAATCTCGCTCGCGAGGTTTTCGTCGAAAAAGCCCGGATGCAGCCTCACCACATGCGCGAAGACTTGGTTTCGTATATCCGCCGCCGCACGCTCACCAACCGAAGTGACCAGGTAGAAGCGGACAAAGGCCCCCATGGCCAGCAGCAGTGTGAGGCCAACAAATACGAGAATGGCCTCGCCAAGCAGGCCTGCCGAATCTTGTGAAAAGCCTTGGTCAATCAACAGGCGCAGACCCTGACCGAACATGAGGGTCACCATCGAAGTCAGGACCAACGCGCAGAGCGCGCCGAAAATCTGCTTTTTGTATGGTTTCAGAAACGGCAGTACCGAACCTAGGATGGACACCTTGCGGCTGACTTCACGGTCAATCAATTCTTCCATCAGATGCGCTCAAGAAAATCCTGTCTAGCGTCCAGCGGCAGTTACAGTGACCCATCGGCAAACTTGTGTCTGGTCATCAATGACTCCTTTCACAGACGCGAGTCTCTCGGCTGGTTCGGTGGATTCGCATCATACCCTGCAAGCCCGCATCGCTAATTTCAGTCATAAAGACAGAGCGCCCGCACGGGCGCAAGCTTCGGCATTTGCTTTAGCATGTGCCTTTGGCAAAACCACAATCGGGGGTACTCGTGAATACCACGCATGCGCTGAACAACCTGCCGAAGGCGACTCGCTCTGCAAGATGGTCTGCGCCAGCGCTCATTGCGAGTCTGATCACGCTGCTGAACGCCTCACTCGCGGCAGACGACCCACCCATTGTCAAGCCCGGCGCGCCAGGAGAAGACTCACAGAGCCTCAGCGCCGAAGAGGCAATCAACATAGCCGTCACCGGTTATTCTCCCGACGATGTGAGGTTCATGCAGGACATGATTCCTCATCATCACCAAGCCGTTGTCATGGCCGAACTCGTGGACACCCGAACCAACCAGCCCGAGCTCTCCGATGCTGCTGGACGCATCAAGCTCTCGCAGCAAGACGAGATCGACTTCATGCAGAGGTGGCTCACGGAGCGTGGTGAATCGGCACCTGATCCTACAGACCAAGCCTCAATGCATATGGATCATCGAATGGCCGGCATGGCATCGAAAGCGCAAATGGAAGACCTCGCCGCTTCCGAAGGCATCGAATTCGATCGGCTATTCCTGCAATTGATGATCACGCACCATGAGGGTGCGGTGACCATGGTAGCGGAGTTGCTTGAACAACCTGGCTCTGCATACGACCCAATACTGTTCGAATTCACCAACGACATCACCAATGATCAGACCGCCGAAATCGAACGCATGCACGCATTGCTCGTCACCCTGTCCGATGACCCGCGCGCCGGGTTGTCGGCCGGATTCGACGATGCCGGGGAGGCGATTCTGAACTTGGAACTGGTGTCCTCGCTACCGAAGCCGCCCGGATTCTACGACCCGCAGAATCCAAGCGGAGCGCCACCCGCGCGTCCAGAACAAGAAAGCGAGGAGGGCGACCAAGAATGGGACCGCGCACCGCTATTGAGTTTCGCCAACACCGACCTCGCCTTCCGGGATGATGTCATGTTCGCCGGCAGCTACCACGGGTTCAACATCTATCGGCTGATCGAAAGCAGCGCGCCCGAGCAACTCAGTTCGGTGGTGTGCCCGGGTGGGCAGGGCGATGTTTCAGTGGTTGGCGACTTGCTGATCATGTCCGTGGAACAGACCCGCGGTCGGCTCGACTGCGGACTCGAAGGCATCGCCGAGGATGTCAGTGACGAGCGGTTTCGTGGACTTCGTATATTCGACATTAGTGATCTTGCGCGACCCAAGCAGGTCGGCGCGGTGCAGACCTGCCGCGGCTCGCACACCCATTCGGTGGTCTCATCCGATGATGAAAGGATCATCGTCTATAACTCCGGCACCGCACAGATTCGAGACGGGGAAGAGCTCGAGGGCTGCGTGGACGAATCACCCGGAGACTATCGAACCGCATTGTTTCGTATCGATGTCATAGAAATTCCGGTAGACAATCCGTCCGAAGCGCGCATTGTCCACAATCCCGCCGTGTTCGCCGACCCTGAGGACGGCACGCTCGCGGGGCTATGGCGAGGCGGCGACCACGGCGATGAGACGCAAGAGACCTATCGCACCGATCATTGTCACGACATCACGGTATTCCCTGAATTCAGTATCGCTGCCGGTGCTTGTTCCGGCAATGGCATCCTGTTCGATATTTCGGACCCCATGAACCCGCAACGCATCGACGCCGTGGTCGATGAAGGCTTCGCCTATTGGCATTCGGCTACCTTCAACAACGACGGTACCAAGGTGCTGTTCACCGATGAATGGGGCGGCGGCGGCATGCCGCGCTGTCGCGCCTTCGACCCGCTCGATTGGGGCGCGGATGCGATCTACGATCTGGTGGACGGCAAGCTTGAGTTCAAGAATTACTTCAAAATGCCCGCACCGCAGGTTGAGCAAGAAAACTGCGTGGCGCATAACGGTTCTGTGGTTCCGGTTCCTGGTCGTGACATCTTTGTTCAGGCTTGGTATCAGGGCGGCATCTCCGTCATAGATTTCACGGATTCGAACAACCCGATCGAAATCGCCTACTTCGACCGGGGGCCCATCGATGAGGATCATTTGATTGTTGGCGGGTATTGGTCCGCCTATTGGTACGACGGACAGGTGTATGCCACGGAGATCGTGCGTGGATTGGATGTGTTGTCCCTCATCCCAAGCGAACACCTGTCCGAGAACGAAATAGCCGCCGCCAGAATCGCCGAGCAAGGAAGCCATTTCAACCCTCAGCAGCAACTCCGCTATGTCTGGCCAGCCGATCCCGCTGTTGCCCGAGCCTATATGGATCAGCTACAACGCGATGAAGCCTTGCCGCAGTCTTTCGCCGACCAACTTGATGCGTCCTTACAGCAGGCCGAAATCGCGCTTGCGGAACACTTAAGCGACGATGCGCTCGCTGCACGGCTTACATCCCTTGTCGCCGCTCTGAAGGACAGCAGCGCCGAAGGCATCATCCGAACGCGCCGGCACAGGCTCGCGGAGACTGTGTCAGAAATCGCGGCAAGAATTCGCTAGCAGCCAGTCGGTTATTGATTCACATAGGCGGCAGCACCGAGCAGCGCTGGTTCGGGATGCACGATCAGGCGTGTCGGCACAGCCTCCAGATAGGATCGCATTCGGCCCTTGTCTTCAAAGCGCTCGCGGAATTTTCCCCGCTTGAGAATGGGCGAGATCGCCTCGACCAGATGACCGCGCAGGAACACGCCGCCGCGCGCGCCTGTCACCAAGGCGCAGTCGCCAGCGACACTGCCGAGAAGCTCACAGAACATTCTCACGGTCAGCTTCGCGATTCGGTCCCAACCTCTGTTGGCAGTTTCCGTGATTTCAGATGCTGTGAGTTTCTTTGCCTTTCGACCCTCAATATCAGAAATGGTTTCGTAGAGGTCCGCGAGCCCGCGTCCAGATACCAATCGCTCCACCGAGACGCGGTCCAAGCGCTTCCAGAAGACCTGAAGCACCTCGTATTCCCAAGGGTTTGAGGGTGAGAAGCTGGTATGTCCAGCTTCGGTTGGAATGGCCTTGGTTGGCTCGCCATGCGGCACCAGACTCATGCCAAATCCCGTACCTATGCCGATCACCACAAAGGTGTCGTTGTGCGAGGCCCAATTGGAGTTCTGAAACAAATCTTCCAAATCTTGTGGTCGAAGATGCGGCCAAGCCCTCACAACGGCTTCAAGATCGTTCAAGAGTACGGTCCGCTCGAAGTGAAGCTGCTCGCAAATGCGCTCCGCCGACACGTTCCAACCACTATTGGTGAACGACACCGACTGACGGGTCACGGGACCCGCCACCGCAAGGCTGGCGCAGTTTCTATGAACACTCGCCTGTACTTGGTCGAGATAGCGTTCCATCGCTTCCTCAACACTCGCAAACTCCGCACAGACGAACTTGCGTTCGTCATGAATTATTGGCGTCCCCCGGCCATCGGATTCGGCGAGCGCGAAGCGCGCATGCGTACCTCCGATGTCGCCAACAAGAAGCATCCCGTTCCTATACCATGCGAGCCTTTGCGCGCCGCATTGTAGAGCATAGGGTGAATTGCGACCTGATCATTTTCGGCGGAACCGGCGACCTCGCGAGGCGCAGCCTGATACCCGCCCTGCACAGCATGTACCGCAGAGGAGAATTAGGCAGATACAGCCGAGTGGTCAGTGCTTCTCGCAGGAGCCTCTCTGATGAGGAATATCGGCAACAGATGATGCCTCTGGAACCGCGCCCAGATTGGGAGAGTTTCTCGCAATGCCTGTTCCATCGTCCAGTGGATATTACGGGCTCTCAAGGGTTTTCATCGCTCTATCAAATGCTTGCGAAGTCTCAAGCCCCTCAACGCCTGCTCTATCTATCAACGCTTCCGGAACACTTCGTGAGCGCCGTTCGAGGCGCCCACGAAGCAGGACTCGTCACCAAGCAAACTCTGGTGATCGTCGAAAAACCAGTTGGAACGGATCTGAACTCGGCTCGAACCCTTAACAATCAATTATCGGAAGTCTTTGATGAACATCAAATTCTTCGCATCGACCATTACCTTGGCAAGCAGCGGGTGCGTGCGCTTGCGAGGAGAGATTTCGGGCAGCCATCAAGCAGTGCGCCGGTGCAGATCACACTCGCTGAATCCCAAGACATAGGCACGCGCGGGGAGTTTTACGACCGAACCGGCGCACTTCGCGATATGGTTCAGAATCACCTGCTGCAACTGCTTTGCCTTGTCGCTGTGCATCCGGCAGCCGAAGACCTCAACGCCGCAAAACTCGATGTGCTGGAAGCCTTACGCTCGGCTTCAGAGCCGGTATGGGGTCAGTTCGACGGCTATCTTGAGGTCCCGGGTGTGAAGCAGCATAGCCATACCGAGTCCTTTGTCGCCATGCAAACTTGCCTCGATCTCGACCCCTGGCGTGACACGCCCTTCCTGATGCGTACCGGCAAGTGCCTTGAGCGCAAACTCTCGCAAGTAGTGGTGGGTGGACAGCCGGTTAATCTGGCGGAGCCCGGAGAGAATGCCTATGAAGCCCTACTCGGCGATGCCCTGCGCGGAGATCGCAGCAAGTTCGTCAGTCGTGAAGAAGTCGAAGCCGCTTGGCGTTTTATCGACCAACTGCGTGCGGAGCGCAGGTTCGCCGCGCCCGTATCCTATGCCTGCGGAAGCTGGGGACCAGCAGAATCAGACGCGCTGGTGGGTGCCGCAGGCGATGCTTGGCACAACGGGAATTAGTTAAGCGCCCGTTCGCTTCAAACGTATCTTGTGGCAAGCGAGCGCCAGCAGAATCAGCAACAGCGCCACGAAAATCCGCAAGTCTCCCGGATTCAGAGTCGAACTGGCTGGAACGGCGATGGTCTTGGCCATGGCCTCAATCTTGAATTCATGCGAATCCGAAAACGCCGGATTCCCAGCGATCTCCAGCAGGTCTCGCAGACTGCGGTACCGCATGATGGCGGCGGATGACCAGGTCTCAGCCCCGTCCAAGCCCCACAGATCAACCGCCGGCGCAATCACATCGCCCGCAAACACGGGATGGCATGCGCGACGAAGCAATGCCGGCCACATGTAGCCCATATACCGCGCGGCCAGTTCCTCCCCACCTGGATGCAAGTGAATGAGGTTCACCATCACGAAGGACCCACCCTTGTCATCTTCCAGAAAGCGCCGAAACTCCGCCGCAAACGCCTCATCCTGAGTGCTCCTTCCCTGCATGAATGCCTCGATTTCCTCCTCTGTGAGTGGACCGCCCCAAGGCGCATACCAAGCCAGAAACAGTCCGTAAAATAAGGCCGCAATCAGCCAGGGCGCCAGTCTGCGCGACATGCTATTCACTTCTCTGGCTCTTCCCCCTACTTCGGACCCTGTCCATCATCCACAAGTATCACGGCCCCGGTCACAGCTTCGGAAGCCGGAGAAACGAGATAGAGCAGCGTCGAATCGAGTTGCGCGGGGTTCCCGATGCGTTTGCGCGGCATGTGCGGTGCCAATTGACCTATGCGTTGCTGCATGCCGTCCATCATTTCGGATTCAAAGGCTCCGGGTGCGATGCAGTTAACGTTGATGTTGAATCTCGCCCACTCCACCGACAAGGCCTGGGTCATGCGCACCACAGCCGCCTTGGTGATCGAATAAAGCGCCGCCCCGTTGCCGTCGTATCGAAAGGCACCTGTTGAGGCGATGTTGACAATGCGACCATCGAGTTTGTGCTCCATGAGTCGGCGCGCAAATTCACAGGAAAGGATGAAGGGCGCACGCAGATTGGTGCCAAATACCAAGTCGACGAATTCTATCGACATGCGTGTGGCACGCTGCGCATCGGGAATACCGGCGTTGTTGACAAGAATCGTGACTGCACCGAGCGAATCCTCCGCCTGCGCAATCACGTTCATGAGATTGGCATCGTCATTGACATCAAGCTTAAGCGGCAGGGCCGTGCCGCCGTCGGCACGTATTTCCTCCGCCAATGCGTCCAAGCGCTCCACGCGCCTACCAGTCAGCACAACTTGGGCACCACACTTTGCCAGCACTTGGGCGAATCTATGGCCGAGGCCCGAGGTAGTGCCTGTCACCAAGGCGGTCTGTCCGGAAAGATCGTTGGATATGTAGGGAAGTGGGAAGCTCATAGGAAGGTTCGATCAATGCGCGTTGACCAGGCATTGTGCAACAACTCGCAGCCGCCTGCCCGTCGCATGGGTCATGTGCTTGTGGCCAAGCCAAACAATTTCACGAGTGCTTCGCCTGCGCGGTGTACCATTGCATTCATGAACGCGCGTGAGCGAATAGTGAAGCGGCTGCAGGCCGCGTTTGATCCCTTTCATGTAGATGTTTTGGATGAGAGTGCAGGGCACAAGAGTGGTGCGCGGGCCGAAACGCACTTTCGCGTCGTGCTCATCAGCGAGGATTTTTCGGGAAAGACGCTTTTGCAGAGACATCGCGCGGTGAACGCCTGCCTGAAGGAAGAGCTTGCGGGCGGCGTACATGCATTGGCGCTCAACACCCATACGCCGGAGGAATGGCAAGCGCGCGAGATGCAGACTAGGGAATCCCCACCCTGCGCAGGCTCAAGCTAAGCATTGCTTGGATTCGGCATGTCGATTCAAGTCGAAAGCGGGTATCTGCTCGCCAACGTTCACGACCCGAGTGCGTTACGAGAAGATCTCTCAATCAGATTGAACGAGCCGCACCTGCTAGGCACACTGATCATCGCGCCTGAGGGTCTCAATTGGTCGCTGTGCGGCGCGCCGGAAACACTCGACGCTTTTCGGAACCTGATTCAGACCTCGTGCCTAGGCGGCGTGGTGCGCCATACGCGCATGCCGGCAATCCAAATGCCGTTCGAAAAGCTCAAGCTGCGCGTGCGCCCGGAATTGGTCACCAGCGGACTAAACACAAGCAACCTACCCAACGCACGCGGAACGCACATCGCCCCGCAAGCCTTCAACGCCCTGCTCGATCAACCCGACATGCGGCTTATAGATGTCCGCAATCAATATGAGATCGAAATCGGCACCTTCAGGCAGGCTGAAAATCCGCATACGCACAACTTTGTAGACTTCGCCCCGTTCGTTGACAATACTCTGGATTCAGCCGACAAATCCGCACCCATCGCGCTCTGCTGCACAGGCGGAATTCGCTGCGAGCGAGCTTCGCAATTGCTCTTGAGCAAGGGTTTCGAGCGTGTCTATCAACTTGCCGGCGGCATTCTGGCCTACCTTGAAACCATACCCCCCTCCGAGCAGAGGTTTGATGGCGAGTGCTTCGTGTTCGACGGTCGCGTGAGCGTGACCAAAGACCTGCAGCCGGGAAACTACCAACTAAACGGCGCTCACATAGAATCCAAACAGAACCCGCACGAGTCGAACTACTCCAAGAGCGGCAGCAGCGCCTCCCAGACCATATCCCTTATTCGCGCTTGAGCCTCGGCCTTGGGATGAATGCCGTCAGACTGCATCAAGGAAGGTTCAGTGGCAATCCCATCGAGCAGGAAAGGAATCAAAGTGCTCTCGGTGGATTCCGATACCTCTGTGAAAACGCCTTGAAACTCACGTGAATACCTTGGGCCATAGTTGGGCGGCACCATCATGCCAGCCAGAATCACCCGCGCGCCCTTAGCCTCGGCGAGACGCACCATGGCGAGAAGATTGTCGCGCATGGCGGCAATCGAATAACCCCTCAACGCATCATTACCGCCAAGCTCCAAGACGAGAAATTGAGGCTTGTGCCGGCCCAAGGCGCTCGGCAAACGCGCCAAACCGCCGCCGGTGGTCTCTCCGGACACACTCTCATTGACGACCTGATAGGATAGTCCGTGTTCGCTTATGCGCTCTTCGAGCAGCGACACCCATCCGGACCGCTCGTCGGGCAAGCCATAGCCAGCACTGATACTGTCACCAAATACAAGAATCGTGTCTGCATGGGCGCGAGGCAGTGCGCAGGTGACCAGCAGCGCACACATCGACGCAATGAAGAGTCCTATTCGTATGAAGACCATGGCCAACAAATTTATTGGCGCCTTTGAAGTGAGTAAGAAGGTGGAGGTCGCCTCCGGGGAACTTACCATACTTGATGGACTGAGCGTGACCTTTGACAAGGGCGAGCGGTCGGCGATCATCGGCCAGTCCGGATCCGGCAAGACCACACTCCTCAGCATACTCGCGGGCCTTGATGTCGCCACCTCCGGCAGCGTGTGGCTCGCCGGCAACGAGCTCTCGGCACTCGACGAGGATGGCCGCGCCCGGCTTCGCAAGCAATATGTGGGCTTTGTGTTTCAGACCTTCCAGCTTCTGACCAGCCTCACCGCGCTCGAAAACGTGATGCTGCCAGCGGAATTACGTGGTGATGACGCCCCCGACAAGCGCGCCGCCGAGTGCCTTGAGCGCGTCGGCCTCGGCCACCGATTCAATCACTACCCGGCCAAGCTCTCCGGAGGAGAACAGCAGCGCGTGGCGCTCGCAAGGGCGTTTGCCACCAATCCGGAAGTACTCTTCGCCGACGAGCCCACCGGCAATCTCGACACGCGCACCGGTCGCAAGATCATTGACCTCATGTTTGAACTCAGCGACGAGTTCGCCTCCACTCTCGTACTGGTCACCCACGACTCAAACCTCGCCACGCGCTGCGACAGCGTGCACGAACTCGAACTCGGCAGGATCATTTCGTGAGGCTGGGCGTTTCGGCAAAGCTGTTCCTGCGGGATCTCAAGGCGGGTGAGCTGAATCTGCTCGCCTTGGCGCTTTGCATCGCGGTCGGCAGCGTGACCATGATCGCGCTCTTCGCGGATCAGATTCGACGTTCGATCACCACCGAATCGAGCAGTTTCCTGGCCGCCGACAGGGTGATCTCTGGAGGCATCCAAGCGCCCGAGTCATTTCTGCAAGCCGCCCGGAATCTCGACATAGACAGCGCAGAGCTGCTCGGTTTCGTGTCGATGATCTACTTCGAAGAGAATAATCAACTGGCCTCGGTCAAGGCTGTCAGTGCAGGCTATCCATTGCGTGGGGAAATACACGTCGATGATGGAAGCGGGGCGCGTGTGCTCACGTCGGGCGCGGGACATCCGCCAGCAGGCGAAGCCTGGGTTGATCGGCTGCTGCAAGCGCGCCTTGGCCTCGCGCTCGGCGACGTTATCGACGTGGGGCTCAAGCCGCTCACGGTGACGGGCATTCTGTTCTCCGAACCGGACCCTTCTTCAGGATTCATGGATTTCGCGCCGAGGTTGACCATGAATTGGGCCGATGTTGCCGCAACCCAAGTGGTCCAGCCGGGAAGTCAGCTCTCCTACAGGCTGCTGCTGAGAGGCGAGGAAGAGCAGTTGGACTCGTTGCGGGAGCAGCTTTCGGAACAGATGCAGGGACGGTTTCGTTGGCGCGATGTACGCGGCTCGGGTGATCGATTGGCAAGCATTCTGGACCGCATGGAGGGCTTCATCATGCTCGGTGGACTGCTCGCCGTCATCCTTGGCGGCGTGGCCATTTCCTTGTGTGCGGATCGATATGCGCGGCGCAGAGCTCCACAGGTTGCGATTTTGAAAACGCTGGGAGCCGCTCCTCCGGAACTCTATTTCGCCTATTCATTGCAGTTTCTCCTGATCGCGTTGTTGGCGGTCATTGCCGGTTGGCTACTCGGTGCCGGAGGTCACGCGCTGCTTACCGCGCTCATCGGTGAAGCGATTCCGGTCGCCCTGCCAAGCCCCTCGCTCGAACCCTTGGCGGTCGGCGCATTGACCGGAGTGGTGTGCCTACTTGCCTTCGCCATGCCTTCCATTCACGCGCTTTGCGGTGTCTCGCCAATGGCCGTCATACGCGAAGATCTCACGCAGGGCACCACCGCCCGCAGGGCCACTTTTCTTTCCGGTGGCATCGCCATTGTGTGCATGATGGTGTGGTACACCAACAGCCTGCTAATCACCGGCCTGACGCTGCTCGGCACCCTTATTTCCATAGCGGTCTTCGGCACGCTCGCCGTGATCATGATCAGGAGTGGGCGCCAGTTGGGCAAACGCACTAGTGGCACTCTGCGCCTCGCTCTCTCGAGCCTGTCCCGCCACCCGATTCTCAACGCCACACACATCGGCGTATTCGCCATTCCACTCTGCGTGCTCTTCATACTGCTGCTGCTGCAAAACGAGGTCATCGGGGAGTGGCGCGAAATGATGCCCGAGAAGGTGCCGAATCACTTTGTGTTGAACATTAGCGAAGAGCAGGTCGATGGCGTCAAGCGATTGCTCGACGAAAACTCCACCTACCAAGGACTTGTGTTTCCAATGGTGCGGGGACTGATCAAAGCGGTTAATGGCGTCGCTCCCGAAAGAAGAGCGTTCGGTGATCAATCCCAAGAGGGAGCGCTCGAAGAAGCGCCAAGGGCTGACGAGGATGTTGACCCCGGTCCGCCAAGACGGCTCTCGGGCGTGCGCAACTTCTCTGCCAGCATCGATCTGCCCAAAGGCAACGAACTGGTCGCAGGCGCATGGTGGACAGATCCGGACGTGATGCAAGCATCGCTCGATGATGAGTTCGCGCGATGGAACGGCCTTGAGATCGGTGATGAACTCAACCTCGAATTCGATGGGAAAGCGGTGCAAGTCAGAATTAGCAGCCTGCGCAAGGTCAATTGGGACAGCTTCCAGCCAAACTTTTGGCTGCTCGTATCCCCGGCGGCGCTCGCCGGCGTGCCGAGCACCTACATGGCCAGCTTCCACGTTGACCCCGCTGACGGCGCCTTCATCAATAGGCTGCTCGCCAGCTACCCCACCCTGTCGGTCTTGTCGGTCGATCAACTCATCCGCAGCTTCCGGGATATTCTCGACAAGATATCAACAGCCATGAATCTTTTGGTGTCTCTCGTCTTGGCCTCGGCCGCGCTGGTGATGCTTGCCAGCATCATCACCAGCCGCGAACTGCGCATGCGGGAATATGGACTCTTGCGCACCCTCGGTGGGTCGAGCCGCTTGGTGCGCGGCAGCCTCTTGTTCGAGTTCGGCAGCCTCGGCCTGTTTGCCGGACTCGCGGCGGCCTTGGCCACGGAAGCCACGCTTTTTGGATTGCAGACATTTTTCTTCGAAATGCCGCATCAATGGCATCCGGCTTTGTTTATCTATGCGCCATTGCTCGGCGTGCTGCTCGTGTCATTCTTGGGCGTCCTTGGCACCAAACGTATGACGCAAGTCACCCCAGTGACTATCCTGCGAGAAATCAAGTGAAAGCGAGGCACTGGCGGACCCTCCTGCTCGCTGCTTTCTTGCCAGCAGGGGCCTATTGCGAAGATTCGTCGATTGAAGAGATTCATGTGCGCGTGAGTGCCGTCGGCCCGGACTCACGCGATTTTCTCTCCGGGTACACTTCAATCGATCAAGATTCCCTTGAGCAAACGCGACAGACTCACCCGCACGAACTCTTTGTACGTGTTCCCGGCGTATGGATTTCGCGTGGCTCCGGGCAGGAGCATCTGACCGCGATTCGCTCCGGCGTACTGACTGGCGCAGGCGCTTGCGGCAGCGTACTGTTTCTCGAAGACGGGGTACCCATACGTCCGCAGGGTTTTTGCAACGTCAACAACCTTTTTGAGACCACACTCGAGCTTTCAGACGCGGTCGAAGTGCTTCGCGGCCCGGCTGTTGCATCCTTTCGAGGAAATCCACTGTATGGCGCCATCAACACTATGAGTCTCGAGCCTAATGATGCGCCTTGGCTGGAACTCGAATCAGGTTCTGAGAATCATCGCGGCTTCAAGGCTGCATCCAACACCAAGCTTGGCGCGCATTCACTGCAAGCCGCAGCAAAGCTGATGGCAACGGATGGATTTCGAGATTCGGTTGGCCACCGCGAGCAAAAAATCAAACTCATTGATCGGGTGCGGGTAGGCGATTGGCAGAACTTGACCAGTCTCGCACTGACCAATCTCGATCAGCAGACCGGCGGCTACGTGCTGGGAGGCAATGCTTACCGATCATCGCAGCTGCGTCGCACCAACCCCAATCCGGAAGCTTATCGAGAGGCGTGGTCCGCACGCCTCACCAGCCATTGGCAGCTTAAGCTCGACCAGATTGCTCATCTCACCTTGGTGCCTTATGCAAGGGCATCGCGCATGGAATTCCTGCAGCACTTTCTGCCTGGCCAACCCACTGAAACCAATGGACACAGGAGTTTTGGCGTGATTGGCAGTTGGAATCGATTGCACAAGGATTTGGAGACTTCGCTCGAAGCACATTTGGAATGGGCGGATGTGTGGCTGAAGGAAGTGCAAGAGACGCCGACCACCGGTTCCGCTTTTCTCGTCGCCACCCGACCAATCGGGCGGCACTATGACTTTGATGTTTCTAGCCTGCTTGCGAGCCTTTCCGGGAAACTCGCGAAATCGATCAATGAGCGCTTCGATATCCAAGCTGGCATGCGCCTTGAACATCTCGCTTACGACTACGAAAACAACTGGCTGACCGGAAATACGCGCGATGACGGGCGTCTCTGCGGGTTCGGGGGCTGCCTCTACACGAGGCCGGCGAGCCGCGACGACGGATTCACAAACCTTGGAGGCATGATCGGCTTCGGCTATAGCCTGAGCGATACGGCGGAGTTTTGGATGGGTGCCGGATCGGGATTCCGCGCTCCGCAAGCGACCGAACTCTACCGGCTACAGCGAGGGCAATTGGTTGCCGAACTCAATAGCGAGCGCCGCAATTCTCTTGAGTTCGGCGTTCGCTGGATGACTGGGCAAACACACTTGGCCGGCTCGGTCTATGCGGCCCGCTCGCGCGACCTGATCTTTCGCGATGCCCAAGGCATGAACATCAGCCGAGGCAGGACCAAGTCCCTTGGCCTAGAGTTCGAGGTCTCTATGAATTCAAAGCGCCTCGGCGATTTTGAACTGATTGGAAGCTGGGCCAAGCACCAGTACGACTTCGATCAACTCATTGGTGGCGGAGAGGTCATCGAATCGGGCAAGGATCTCGACACGGCTCCTAGATTCATGGGCAGCGGTCGGTGGAGGATGAACTGGCGGCAGCGAATCTCAAGTGAGCTAGAATTCACCATCATCGACGAATACTGGATGAACGCGCAGAACACCCACCAGTATGCAGGCCATTGGCTGGCGAACTGGCGGATTCACTGGCAAGTACGCGAGAATCTGCAAGTGTTTCTTCGTATCACCAACCTGCTCGATAGAGACTATGCCCATAGAGCCGACTTCGCGTTCGGCAATCAACGCTACTTTCCGGGACTGCCTCGCCAGATGTATCTCGGCTTCAGAATGTGGAGGTAACTTGTGACCAAGCTGAAGAGACTCATCAAGCTAAGCACAGCGTCGCTGCTCTTGATCGCTGCGGCTGCCTGGGGGCAAGAAGCGCATGAACGCTTGCAGGTCGCAGAAGGTTACCAACTCAGTGTGTTCGCCTCCGATGTCCACGGCGCACGCATGTTGCGAGTGACGCCCGCAGGCGACCTCATCGTCGCGCTGACGGGACGCGGTGAAGTCTGGTGGCTTGCGAGAGATGCGGATGGCGACGGAAGCGCGGATGATCGCCGTCAGCTTCTTTCCGGTCTCGACCGCCCCAATGGGCTAGAGATTCGCGACGGACTCCTGTACGTGGCGGATAACACGCGCGTCATCACCATTCCCTTCAGCGCTGAGTCGGCAGCGCTCGGAGGAAGACCCAACACGCTGATTAGCGGCTTGCCGAGGGGGGGTAATCACTTTCGAAAAGTCATTCGCTTCGGTCCGGACAACTTGCTCTATTTGGTGATCGGCTCCACCTGCAATGTCTGCATCGAGGAGGATGATCGCCGCGCAGCCATGCACCGATACAGCGTGGACGGCGAATACCTCGGCGTGTATGCGACTGGTCTACGCAATTCGGCGGGATTCGACTGGAATGCGGCTGGAGAACTCTACGCCACCGACAATGGTCGAGACATGCTTGGCGACGACTATCCCGTGTGCGAGTTGAATCGCATCGTCGAGGGCGGCTTCTACGGCTGGCCCTTTGCCAATGGCTTTGGCGATCCGGACCCAGACCTCGGGGGTGGCCGAGACGATATCATTCATGCGTCGATCCATCCGCAGCATGGATTCCGTGCACATAACGCACCACTTGGCATAGAGTTTCTAGACTTCGACGGTCATCCCCCCGGCTATCAGGGTGCGGCGATTGTCGCCCTGCATGGATCTTGGAATCGATCAGAGAAGGACGGCTACAAGGCGGTGTCCCTGCATTGGGTTCGCGAGCCGGCGACCGGCAAGGAGACCATTGAGGAGCGAGATTTCATGTGGGGATTCCTTGAGAAAGGGGATGTCATAGGACGACCGGCAGAGGTGGCGGAAGATGTCGAAGGGAACATCTACATATCCGATGATTACGCGCACACGGTGTACAAGGTGTCGCCGCAGTCCACGCAGGTCGAATCCTATCCGGGATAGATTCGCCAGCCAGCATCCATGCTTCTAGAGGCTCGGCATCTTGCCTGCGAACGCGGAGGGAGATTCCTGTTCCGCAGCCTGTCCCTGACCCTCAATGCGGGCGAACTGCTGGAGATTCACGGTGCCAATGGAAGTGGAAAGTCCCGGCTACTGCGCATCCTGTCGGGCATCACGAGCGATTGGTCCGGGGAGGTGAAACGCCAAGTGCCCGCGCTCTATATCGGGCACGAAAATGGGCTGCATCCGGATTTGACCGTGCGTGAGAACCTTGAGTGGATCGCAAGCCTGTGTGGCGCTTCCAAGGCAAATATTGATCAGGGAATGAACGCCTTTGCCACGCGCCACCTCATGCATCAGCCATGCCGTAGTCTCTCGGTTGGACAATCGAGACGAGTCGCCTTGTCCCGTCTCCTCTATGACACACACTCGCTTTGGCTCTTGGACGAACCCACCAACTCGCTTGATGCGAGGAGCGTGGCAGGATTCCATGGCTTGCTTGCCAAGCACCTTGCGTCAGGTGGTGCCGCCGTGATCGCAACTCACACCACGGGCCCTGACAAGAGATATTCCCCACAAGCGGAAGTGCAAACAGCCGCATCGCCATACGCCCTCATTCAAGAGCGCAAGCGTCTCGTAACCCTCGGAGACCGCGCATGAACCTTGCCTGGGCGTTTCTCAGGCGCGAAGTCCGCGTCCTATGGCGGCGCAGGAACGACCTCGTGGAACCCTTGGTTTTCTACCTGCTAGGACTCTTTCTGATGCGCATGGCCTCGGCGCAGTTTCCGAACGCCTTCGACACCCTGTTGCCCGCCCTTCTCTGGGTGCTTGGATTCATGGCCGCCTGTCACTCCCTCGCGAATGGCTGGCGCGACGAGCGCACCCAAGGAGGGCTCGCGGAGATGTTGCAGCGCAAGGCACCACTCGCGCTCTTGGCATTGATCCGAACCGGCCTTGGCTGGCTAGCGGTCGGGCTGCCCCTATCGCTCATCGCCTTGCTCGCCGGAGTGGGCTTCGGCCTGTCAGGTGCGCAAAGCCTTCAGCTTGCCCTTGCGCTGCTGCTCGGCCTTGCACTCCTTTGCTTGATTGGCCATCTCATCGCAAGCCTCGCCATTGGCGCTGGTCGCAGCAGCTTGCTGATCGCGCTATTGCTGCTCCCGCTCACCACGCCGGTGCTCATTTTCGGGATCGGTGCTTCATCCCTATCGCTCATGGACGCTCAGGCAGCCTTCTTATGGCTGGGCGCATTGACAGCGATCGCCCTGCCGCTGGCACCCCTAGCAACAGCCTTCATGTTGCGGACCGTTGAGGACGTGTGAGCAATCCCCATCACCCCGGGTTGCTCCGCGCAGGCAACAAATGTCCTGAACCCCATCCCATCCCCTCTCACGAAGGGGCGTGATTGCCCCGTTATTGCTTGCGTCTACAGGCCGCGGAAACACATCAGGATGCTGGACTGATAGGCACCCGGCTGAGGCCGTCGGAGGCATGGGTCGCCTTCATGAGCAGGCGTAAGAATTCCTTTTGCTCTTGGGCGGTTAGTCCACGCAGGATATCCTCTTGCACAACCCAAACGACAGGCAGCATCTTTTCATACACTTCCCGCCCTTTTGCTGTGACGACCAATCCCTTAATACGCCGATCGGTTTTGCTGGCGACTCGGCGCAGAAAGCCTTTTTTCTCGAGTCTGTCGATGACGCCGCCGGTGGTGGCGCGATCACAGGCAATACGTTGCGCGAGGCTTGTTTGATCAATTTCTGGGGAATCCGACACCACGCTCAAGGCGGCAAACTGCACTTGCGTGATATCAATGCTCTCTTCCGACATACGCGCCAAAAAGGCACCGACTGATATCTGATGCAGCCGCCGAATCTGATGGCCGGCCATTTTTGCGATGAGATTCACGAGCGGCTCACCCCATGATTGGATATTGACAGTGTACTTATCATGACTGGTCATGTTGGGTATTGACAGTGTACTTATATTATGTGTACCTTTGATGTTTGAAGCAGTTTCGGATCGTTGCAGATTCGCAAATGCCGAAAATTGATAAATTGATGATCAATCGATGTCAAGGTCGCCGGAGAGGATGAATGGATCTCGCATCACTCGATGAACTACCCGCCGAGTATCGTCGTGCCCTCACCGACGCGCGCGTCACGCCCTTATGGCCTATATTGCGCGACCAACTGCCGGACGGACTGCCTGTACCCACATGTGCGCCAACACATTGGCGTTACGAACAAATCAGGCCGCTGCTACTGCGCGCAGGCGAGTTAACGCCGGTCGAGCGGGCCGAAAGACGGGTTCTGGTGCTGTCCGGGTCGGGCTACGGAGATGCGGCCGCGCAGGCGACCCCCTCCATCTATCTCGGCCTGCAGTTGCTGCTGCCGGGGGAAAGAGCGCCGTCCCACAGACACACGCCTTCGGCCGTACGCTTGGCTGTTGAAGGCTCGGGCGCTTCGACGCTAGTGGAAGGCGAGCAATTGCCAATGATGCCTGGAGACCTTGTGCTGACGCCGAAGGGCGAATGGCACGAACATCTGCATCAAGGGGATGAGCCAGTCATTTGGCTGGATGCGCTCGATCTGCCCCTGATCGTGTATCTGGAAGCCTCCTATTCCCAGCAAGCGGATTCCGAAGGCCCTGACGAGTCAACTGACAAAAGTGCCACGGAATACCTCTTTAGCGGCTTGCGCCCGATGCACCCGTCTCGACAATCTGCAAGTGCCTATCCGCTACACAGGTACCCTTGGGACAGAACCAAGCAGGCTCTGCAGGCTTTGATTGGTGTGCGCACGGCTCCCTACGCGGAGATTGACTATATCAACCCTGAAACTGGTGGCGACGTGCTCGCCACGCTCGGGTTTTCGGCACTCATGCTTGGTGCGGGACACACCCACCGACCAGTGCGACGCTCGCCGCCTGCGGCATTTCATGTGGTTGAAGGATCTGGTCGCTCAGACATCAACGGGCAGATGATCACTTGGCAGCAAAAAGACACTTTTTGTGTACCAGGGCATGCGTCACTCATCCACGAAGCGACTGACGAGTCCTATCTCATCCGAATCGATGAATCGCCATTACATAAGAAACTTGGCATTTATGAGGAGTTGGCGTATGCCTGACTTTTTGTTTCCACCCATAGGCAGTGCTCCGCTTGAGATACGGGGCGAAAGCCGCGTGTTTCCGGTCAATAGGATATTTTGCGTAGGGCGCAACTATGCCCTGCATGCCGCAGAGATGGGGTTTGAGGTGGACCGCGAAGAGCCGTTTTACTTCACCAAGTCGCCGCAGTCATTTCTGCCTTCGGGACGTGAGGTGCCCTATCCGCCCGGTACGCAAAACTATCACCACGAAATTGAGTTGGTGGCGTTTTTGCGCGCCGAAGTCTTTGAAGTGCCAGTGGATGATGCCCTTGATGCCGTGTTTGGCTATGCCTGCGGTCTCGATATGACGCGGCGCGACCTGCAAATAAAAGCGCGAGAACGTGGCAGACCCTGGGATCTCGGCAAGGACTTCGAACATTCCGCAGTGTTCGCGCCCATTACGCCGACAGAGTCATTCGGCGAGCTTGGAGCGCAATCCATCGCACTTTCCGTGAACGGAGAGGTGAGGCAGCAAGCGCAGCTCTCGGATCTGATCTGGAGCGTGGAAGAAATCATCGCTCACCTCTCTCAGTTTTATAGATTGCTGCCTGGCGATGCGATCATGACGGGCACGCCTGCCGGCGTCGGCGCAGTCGCTCCTGGGGACCACATCCACGGGACTATCGACGGACTCGATCCGGTGTCACTTCAGATTGAGGCGGCGCAATGATTCGTCTGCATGGGTTCTTTCGCAGTTCGAGCACGCATCGATGCCGCATCGCGCTCAACCTCAAGGGACTCGCCTACGACACCAAACCGGTGAATTTGCGCAGCGGCGACCACCAAACAGAGGCATTCAAGGTAATGAACCCGCATCAAGCGGTGCCAGTTCTGGTGGTCGACGAGCAGGTCATGACGCAATCTCTCGCCATCATGGAATGGCTGGAAGAGCGTTACCCTGAGCCAGCCTTGCTACCGACAGATACCGAGTTGCGGGCGCTTGTCAGGGGCGCGTCTCAGCTACTCGCGTGCGATATTCAACCATTGCACAACCTGCGCGTACTGAACTATCTGAGGGGCAGTTGGGAAAGATCGGAAACGGATATTTCCGACTGGTGCCGACATTGGATTCATTCAGGCCTGTCCGCCTTCGAACAGATGATCGAAGCGCGAAGGACTGGCACAGGCTTCGCGTTCGGAGACAGCCCTGGCATGGCGGATGCCTGTCTTGCACCGCAACTTTTCGCGGCCAAAAGATTCGCGCTCGATGTCACTGTGTTCCCGGGAATCGCCCGGCTGGCCGAGAACTATGCAACACATCCGGCCTTCGTGGCCGCAGAGCCAGCCAATCAGCCGGATGCTGCGTGAACCCTTCTTGATCCCCTCATCCATGAATCAACACGCCGAGACAATCAAGACTGAATCGCGCAACGGGCTGCCGGTGCTCATTGCCGGTGGCGGTATTGGCGGGCTTGCCGCCGCAATTGCGTTGGCGCGGCATGGGTATCACAGCCTTATTCTTGAGCGGGTGGCCGATCTGCATGAAGTCGGCGCAGGCATACAGCTCGCCCCCAACGCTTTCAATGCGTTTGATTATCTGGGCATCGGGAGCGATGCTCGAAAGGTGGCGGTGTTCATCGACAGTCTAAGACTGATTGATGCGGTGTCCGGAGAGTCAGTCGTATCCATACCCTTGACGGAAACATTTCGTCGCCGCTATGGCAATCCTTACGCGGTCATGCACCGGGGCGAACTCTATAGCGTCTTATTGCGGGCCGCCCGTTCAAACGAGCGCATTCACATCCGCACCAAAGCCAACGTCTCAGATTTCATACTGAACGACACGTCGGTCACGGCTATTTTGGGCGACGGGGAGGAACAGGTGCAGGGCGCCGCCCTAATCGGTGCAGATGGCCTCTGGTCGAACATTCGCGAACGCATTGTTGGAGACGGCCCTCCGCGGGTGTCAGGGCATTCGACCTATCGCTCCGTACTCGCACGGGAAGAAATGCCCGAGGAGCTCCAGATCAACGCGGCGACACTCTGGGCGGGTCCGAAATGCCACATCGTGCATTACCCGCTCTCCGACTGGAAGCTGTTTAACCTAGTCGTCACCTATCACAATGACGCGCCGCAGCCAGTCGCTGGTATGTCGGTCGAGGCCGACGAAGTTCGGCGCGGATTTGAATCGGTCACGCCCAAAATCAAAAAATTGATCGATCAATGCAAGGATTGGAAATTGTGGGTGCTATGCGATAGGGAGCCCACAGCCAATTGGTCCTCTGGTCGCGTCACCTTGCTTGGTGATGCCGCCCACGCAATGCTGCAGTATTTCGCACAAGGTGCGTGTATGGCGCTCGAAGATGCCGTCTGTCTAGCGGACGCGGTCAGGCTCGCCGACGGTGATTTCGAGGCGGCGTTCCAGCGCTATCAGTCGGAAAGGATACTGCGCACGGCGCGTGTACAGATACAATCCCGCGCCATAGGTGACTATATCTACCACCCTGCGGGAGTGGTTGCCGAGCTGCGAAACTCGGAAATGCGCTCGCGCAGCGATGAAGACTGGTACCACTCACTCGACTGGCTCTACGGTCACAACGCCTCGTTGCATGCTTCAGACAATCGCGCGCGCGCAGACGAAAACCAAGAGACGAATGCTTTACGGACCTCCGCCATGGAGGCGGATCTCTGATGTTGTCATGAACACTCAAAACTGGAGGTGTGAAATGAAGACTTTTCTTTTAACCAGCCGCAGTGGCTTGGATGCCGCGAACCTGAAAAAACTCATCTGTATCGTCGGCTCATGCGGTTTGCTGGCGCTCAGTTCACCAGCCATTTCGCAGAGCGAAAACAGCGCGGATGCAGAGCCGCCAATCGAGACCATCGTTGTAACAGGGTCGAGAATCGCGACTGCGAGCAACCGAAACGCGTCGCAACCGCTCAGCGTGATGGACGAAGCGGCATTCGAAGATTCCGGCGCATTGCTGATTGCGGATGCCTTGAACGAGTTGCCGCAACTCGGCAATTCGCTTGAAAATGGCACCAGCATTAACGAGCTGAACAGAGGGTTCGGCGCCGGTACGCAGACGGTGAATCTCCGTAATCTCGGTGCAAACCGGACGCTCGTATTAGTCAATGGGAGACGCCATGTTGGTGGAGATGTCGGCACTTCGGCGGTTGATCTCTCCATGATCCCATCCGGCATGATCGAGCGGGTGGATATTGTCACCGGTGCGGTCTCTTCGATCTATGGTGCCGATGCCGTCACCGGCGTCATTAACCTCATCCTCAAGCAGGACTTCGAGGGCACAGAGTTGGCGCTGCGAGGCGGCGGGACATCGGGCGGCGGCGGGGAGGAATATGCTTTCTCGGCAACGCATGGCGGCCTGTTCGCATCAGGAAACTACATTGCCGCACTGGAATACACGAAGCAGGGATCCATCCTTGGCGATGACCGCGACTATGCTCAACTTGATGGGAGTGCATCCTCCGGGCTTGCCGTACCAAGTGCCGGGTCGGGTGTGAATCCCGGCGGATTGTTTGCTGCGGTCGGTGGTCTGGGCGGATTTGACCAGTCGGGCACCTTCACCCAACCATTTGCCGAGCGGTTTCACAGAATGCCTTACCGTTCACTGCAAAATGAATTGGAGCGCCTCGTCTTATCTGGGCGGGTTGGTGTCGATTTGAGTGATTCGGTGTCGGCGTTTCTGGAGGCCACGCTTGCCGAGGCCGAGGTGGTCGTGGATATCGAACCGCAACTTGCAATATTCAGCAATGCCGGATTCGCCGGATCTGGAACCGCCGGATTTCGTTTTCCGACTGGGCCTACCGTGATGCGTCCGGAGCTGGGAACGAATCTGCGCGCGATTACCAGGCGATTTGTGGAATTCGGTCCGAGAAGCACCGCAATAGAGCGGGAAACGTTTCGATTTTCGACCGGCTTCGATGTTGCTTTGGATTTCGCTGATCTGCATGTCAGCTATCAATTCGGTCAGGTCGATGCCACGCAAAAGGATTTCGATACGATTGACAAGCTGGCCTTGGTGAACGCGATCAACCCAGTGACCTGCGCCGCCACGCCAGGCTGCGTGTTTGTTGACCTGTACGGACGAGGCACCATCGATCCAAATTCCGAAAGTGCGGTCGCGAGGGATCTGATGAGCGAGTCCAAAGGCGAGCAACAGGTGTTATCAGCCTATTTGACCGGCGATGTGTTCGATTTCATGGGCCAGCCGCTGGAGTATGCGGTCGGAATCGAGTGGCGTGATGAAAATGCAAGTGTGCGTCCCAATTCAGCGCTCATCGCCGTGCCCGATCCCATCGGCACTTCCGGAAACCCCGTCGGCTTGCAAGGCACACGTACCTTCTTCGGCAACACGTCCGGCAACTATGATGTCTTGGAGGCCTATGGCGAGCTGCGAGTGCCTTTTTCGGAGAGTTTCGACTTGGGCTTGTCCATGCGTGCCTCCGACTACAGCACGGTTGGACAGGAAACGACGTGGGGTGCGAATGCTCAATGGCGGCTGATCGACAACTTCACGCTGCGCGCGAGTATCGGGAGGGCGACGAGGGCACCCAATGCGCAAGAGTTGTTCGCTCCGGATAGTGCGCGCACGTCGGAAATTCTGGATCCGTGCGATACGCAATCAGATACCGGAGAATCCAGGCAGCAGCCTGCGGGGTGCGCCGAATTTGTGGGCCCATCATTCAACCCAAGCAATTTGGACTCTAATGTGCGAGCGGTGAGCGGCGGCAACCCCAATCTCGATTCCGAGACCGCAGACACCTACACGGTCGGATTTGTACTGCAATCAGCTTACAACTTGGCACTCAGTGTCGACTACTTCAACATCGAAATGAAAGATGTGCTTGCACCAGCCTTTGGCCCACAAGCGACGGTCAACAACTGCATTACAACCGGCAACGCGTTTTTCTGCGACAACGTCACCAGGGACCCGACCACCGGATTTGTCACCACCGTCCGAAGCGAACAGGTAAATCTCGCATCGGATTCAGTTGCTGGCCTGGAACTGGCGATGCAGGCAATGATCGCTGTGGGTGCCGGAGAATTGCGACTAGACGGAATCTACACGCGTCTGCTCACGCGAGATCGCAAGGTGAATGATGCCAGTCCGACTGAGGATTTGGTTGGAAGAGTGGACAACATCGAGAACAAGTTCAATCTTGGCGCAAACTACAGGCTCAATCGCTTTGATCTCGGACTCGTTATCCGCTTCTTGGACGAAGGCGTTCAGTCCGTCAGCGCCAACCCCGATGTCGCGCTCGGAAATGACATCGACTCCATCACCTATGTCGATCTCTATGCCAGATACCAAGTGAGCGATGCGCTTGCCTTGCGGATCGGTATCGAGAACGCCACGGATGAAGATGCACCCATTGTGACTTCTCTTTTTGAGGGAGTGGGTGCCGGCGGTGCAATCGCTCCAGGGCTGTATGATGTGCGTGGGCGATACATGTTCGCCGGTGTCGAGTTCAGCTTTTAGCGAGAAGAAGGACAACCACTGAAGCATCGCGCCAAGGATGGCGCGATGTGTATTCATGGTTCTCGACCAGACGGCTCTTAGCACGCAGGCAATGTCGAGACTTTGTGGACACGTAACACTCATCTATTGAGGGCGCATCATTGACCGATCAGCCAGCCTTATCAATGCTGAATCTGGCGATTATCTTGGGGGTCATGCTTGCCGTCACCATCCTTGGTCACTTTTTGGCCGGAGGCGTGAAAACCCGCAAGGATTTCTTTACCGCCGGAGGCGGGCTTCCATGGTGGTCTGTCTCCACCTCGATCATTGCCACCGTGGTGAGCGCGGTGACGTTCATCTCTGTCCCCACTTCGGTGTTTCGAGACGGAGGCAATCTTTTCTACATCCAGATTCTATTCGGGCTCATGCTCGGAAAAATCCTCACCGGCTTCGTCTTTGCCGGCCCCTTCTATCGGGCTACGGATTGTTCCACGGTCTATGAGTTCATCGCCAAGCGATTGAATAGCAAGGTCGGCGAATTCTCCGTATTCGTGGGACTTGTACTGACAAGCCTGAACACAGGCGTGCGACTGCTGACCACGGCCCTCGTGTTCAGCGTGGTCACAGGGATCGGACTCTTCTATTCATGCGTGCTGATCGTTCTGTTCGCCATACTCTGGAGTTGGATCGCCGGCTTGAAGACCGTCATATGGACCGACTTTCTGCTGTTCATCGTGTTCACCCTAGGTGCCGTGTTCAGTATTTTCTGGGTCAGCGGGGAGGTGGACATGACCTTCGCACAAGCGTTTCGGCACCTTGATGAAACCGCAAAACTGGCGATGTTTGATTTTTCGCTGGATCCGGCGCGCACCTATACCATTTGGGCGGGCATCATCGGCATGACCGCAGGCGCGCTTTCGCAATCCGGCAGTCAGGCCGTATTCCAGCGGGTCAAGGCCTGCCGAAGCGAGAGCGACGCACGCAAAGCGTTTGTGGTTTCCGCGCTACTGTATATCACGCCGATTTGCATGCTCGTCGTAGGGCTTGCCTTGTCTTTGTTCTACGAGCAGAATCCGCTGCCGCACACAGTAGTCCAACAGCTCGCGGCCGAACCCGATCGGATTTTCCCCTACTTCATCGTCACGCAACTGCCCGATGGGATATCCGGCGTGTTGATCGCCGCAATCTTCGCGGCCGGCGTCTCTTCCATCGACACGCATCTGACCGAGGTTTCCAATATCACGGTGACAGACATCTATGAAAAAAGATTTCGCCGCGACGCGACCGAAGCGCACTATCTCATGGTATCGCGCCTGACCATTTTGCTGTGGGGTCTATTCTATGTGGGAATGGCAATGATCATGAGCCAATTCCAAGGGGATGGGCTGCTCAATCTGATCCTGATGGTGCCGAACTTTGTCACGGGCATCATTCTTGCCACTATCATATTATCCTTGATGCGCTGCGGAGATTGGTTTGCCTACCTGTGTGGAGTGGCGACCGCGCTGGCTGCGACCCTGCTGATGCAATTCACCGATATCAGTTTCTTTTACTGGCCGTTTGTCTCCGGCCTACTAATGATCGCCACGGTCAAGTTGATCGCCGATAGACGCAGGCTACCGTTTGTGCGGCGCTGAGGGTGCAAGTCTTTCGGGGAAGACGTTGGATAGGTACGACACTATAGTGGTGGGCGGAGGCCTCGCCGGTGTCGGTGCGTCGGTAGGCGCGAGTATGGCCGGCGCCAAGACGCTGTTGATCGAATCCGCCGGCTGCTTGGGCGGCGCGGCCTCCATGCGCGGAGTGAACACCTATTGCGGTATGTACACCTTTCAAAATCCTCCGCAGCAGGTGGTGTATGGCGTGATACGACAAGTGGTCGAAGGATTGCGAGAAGACAACGCGATCACCGGACCACATCGCTTTCGCGGTGTGTTCCTGACTTTCGAACCAGAGACGAATAAACGTGTGCTCGATGAGGTCTGCCTGCGGGCAGGTGTGCAATTACATCTCCACTGTCGCGTGATTGGCGCGGAACGGAAGAGAGACCGCATCACCAGCCTGACCGTCGAATCCGCTGGTCGGCTGTGCAAAGTCTCTGCGGCTTCGTTTGTGGACGCGACGGGTGATGCGACACTCGCCCATCTGGCGCAATCCGCTACTCGGTACGGCAACGCCGGTCAAGTCAATCTGGGCAGCCTTTCGACACGATTCAGCGGCATACCAGCGGAGGTGAGAATTACCGCCGATCAGATTGCCGCAGCCGTGGCGCGATTGAGGAAGAAGGGCATCGGCCCCTTCGCGAAGGAGCGAAGTGTTATCTGTCGGTTGCCGAAGAGCCACGACTTGGTCATCTATGTCGTCAGCCATGACTATGATCCGCGCGAGCCCGCAAGCATCACGCAAGCGGAAATCGCGGGAAGGCGACAAGCCCGAGCCTATTTGCAGGCAATCCAAACCATAGCCGGCTGCGAAGGCGCATACCTTGTGAGCACAGGGCCGGAATTTGGCACCCGTGAAAGCCGCCATCTGAATTGCGACTATCAACTGACTTGGCAAGACATTACCAACCGGCGCAAGTTCGACGATTGCATTGCTTTGGGCGCTTGGGGCGCTGAATGGCACGACCGAGAATCCTTGCTCAGCGATATGGATACGCTTCCTGATAAAGGCTATTTTCAGATTCCGCTCGGTTGCCTACGGAGCCTTGACACGCGCAATCTTCTCGCAGCTGGGCGCACCGTTGACGGCGATCAAAAAGCTGGGGCGGCCATTCGTGTGCTTGCGACGGCAGCCGCGACAGGACAAGCCGCAGGTGTCGCGGCATCCCAAATCGCCGCAACAGGCAAAATCAGCGTTGCGGCTGTGCAGGAGGAACTGTTTCGACAAGGCCAGACAGCCACGCCTGAACAGTTGCGATGATTTGATAGCTCGTGAAGCGAAGCGAAAGACTTCCCACAAGGGGAGGCATTGGGTGCAAGCTCGGAGGTTTGTTCCACGAAAGCGAAACCCCGACTCGGGAGTTCCCTGCACCGCTATCGCGAACGCAAACTCTTGAGTAATATTGTTCCTGCGTACGTGGATTGGAGCAGACCTTGCAAGTTCAAGAAAACTGGAGCAGCAACTGGGGATTCATACTTGCTGCCATAGGTGGCGCCGTCGGCCTTGGCAACCTCTGGAAGTTCCCTTATATGGCGGGCGAAAACGGCGGCGGGGCATTCGTGCTCCTCTACCTGATTGCAGTTGCCCTCATCGCGTTGCCCATCTTGGTGGCTGAGCTTCTTATTGGGCGTTCTGGACGTGCTAGCCCACCTCATGCCATGGAAAACATAGCCAGGAGTGCGGGGCGAAGCGAGCACTGGCGTATGGTCGGAGGCATGGGCATGCTGGTCGGATTCCTCATACTGACCTTCTACAGCGTGATTGGCGGCTGGGTGCTGTGCTACATCGTCAAGGCCATTTCCGGCCATTTCCCAGGTTTCGATGCCTCCACCTCTGAAAGCGTCTTCGGCAGCCTGCTCGCCTCTCCGCTGGAACTCAGCCTCTGGCATGGCCTATTCATGCTGTTCACCGCCGCCATCGTGGCACGAGGTGTCGCGCAGGGTATTGAAAAGGCAGTAAAATTCCTCATGCCAGCGCTCTTTGTGCTGGTAACCCTTCTGGTTGTGTACAGCGCCCTTGTCGGCGATTTTGGGGGTGCACTCTCCTACTTATTCTCTTTCGATGCCGCAAAGATCAATGCCACGGTGGTATTGGAAGCCGTCGGCCAAGCCTTCTTTTCGATTGGCATCGCAATGGGACTCATGATGATCTACGGGGCTTACGTGCCCAAGCGCTTTTCGCTGGTGCGTTCGTCCTGCATCATCGCCGGTGCCGACACACTGATCGCCCTTTTGGCCGGCCTGATGATATTCCCTATTGTGTTTTCACACGGTCTTTCCGCCGACCAAGGGCCGGGGCTTATCTTCGTGACCCTGCCCATCGCCTTCGGCGATATGCCCGCAGGCGTCTTGATCGCCACCCTGTTCTTCATACTATTGGCGTTTGCGGCCTTGAGTTCCTCCATTTCCATCTTGGAGCCCACCGTGGCTTGGATGGGCAGCAAGTTCGGGCTTTCCCGTGTGATCGCGTGTGCCCTGACGGCCTCGGTCGCCTTCCTGGTCGGAATCTTAAGCGTGATTTCGTTCAACGTAGGGGCTGATCATCTACCCGCCTTCATGAACACCTATTTCGCCTCGCCAACCTATTTCGATTTCTTCGACAATCTGACCTCGAATTTCCTCATGCCTCTGGGCGCGATCCTCATGTCTGTCTTCGTCGGCTGGCGGCTGGAAAGAGCACGTCTTAGCAGCGACCTTGCCCTATCGGACGGCCCGCTGCTTGGTACCTGGCTGCTGCTCTTGCGCTATGTCGCACCCATTGCAATTCTGGGCATACTCATCATCAAATGGGCGCCCGTGTAGCGGCAACGGACTCGTCTTACGCCTCGCCGAAAAGCATGAGATATGGAGGACGGTCTAACGCCATCTGAGGTGCTCGTCGTTGGTAGCGGCGCGGCCGGACTCACCACCGCGCTGCTGCTGTGCGAAGCGCGCAAGGTCACGGTGCTCTCGAAAGTCGATGCCCGCAGCGGCTCCACGCCTTGGGCCCAAGGCGGCATTGCCGCAGTATCGCACCAGGGCGACACCCAAGAGGGGCACATTTCGGACACGATTACGGCCGGAGTCGGGCTGTGCCACGAATCCGTGGTGCGGCACACCGTCACGCAGGGGAGCTGGGCAATTCGGCAACTCATCGATTGGGGCGTGGAGTTTGACTTGCGTGACAAACAGCAACCTGCCGCGACCGGCGGCGAATACCACCTCACGCGCGAAGGTGGGCACAGTGCGCGGCGCGTGTTTCACGTGGCGGATTCAACCGGTGCCGCCATCGCTTCCACCCTCATGGACCGAGCGATGTCGCACCCCAATATCAAAATGCTTGAGGACCGCGTCGCCATCGATCTCATTGTTACCGGACGCATGGGACTGAAGAACAACGCCTGCGTCGGGGCCTATGTGCTGAATCGCGGCAGCGGCGAAATTGAAACCCTACAGGCACGCGCCGTGGTGCTGGCCACCGGCGGTGCGAGCAAGGTGTATCTATACACCTCCAATCCCGACACGGCCACCGGCGACGGCATCGCCATGGCCTGGCGGGCCGGGTGTCGGGTGGCCAACATGGAGTTCAATCAATTTCATCCCACTTGCCTGTTTCATCCACACGCGAAGTCGTTTCTCATTTCGGAAGCGCTGAGGGGTGAGGGCGGGATTCTCAAGCTTCCTTGCGGAGAAGCCTTCATGTCCCGTTCTCACGATTCAGCCGACCTCGCGCCTCGGGACGTAGTGGCGCGCGCCATCGACCACGAGATGAAGCGCCTCGGCATTGACTGCGTGTATCTCGATGCAACTCACATGGCTCCGGAATTCATCAGTGAACGCTTCCCGAACATCCAAGCACGCTGCATGGCGTTCGGCATAGATATACGCAAGGATCCTATTCCGGTAGTGCCCGCCGCACACTACACCTGCGGGGGCGTACTGACAGACGTGTATGGCCAAACCGACCTGCCGGGACTTTATGCCATAGGGGAGGCTGCGGCGACTGGTCTGCACGGCGCGAATCGGCTTGCCAGCAATAGCCTATTGGAGTGCATGGTGTTCGCCCGCGGCGCGGCTGAAAAAATCCTTGCCGGTGAGTCCAAGGTTGCCCAACTCCCCAAGGCGCCGGCTTGGGATGAAAGCCAAGTAATCGATGCCGACGAAAAGATCGTCGTCTCGCACAATTGGGACGAGCTAAGACGCTTCATGTGGGATTACGTCGGCATCGTGCGCACCACGCCAAGACTCGCTCGCGCCGAACATCGCATCGAACTGCTGCAACGCGAAATCCACGAGTTCTACAGCAGCTACCGAGTGGATGCTGACCTCATCGAACTGCGCAACCTCGCGCAAGTAGCCGAACTCATCATTCGCTCGGCCCTGGCACGTAAGGAGAGCCGAGGGCTTCACTACACCTTGAGCTATCCGGGCACGCTGCCAGTCGGCAAGGACACGATTCTAGACCCAAAGACGGCGAGCTAATCACCCCATCTCTCTCGCCACTCTCTTTACTTGGCGAAAAAGCCGCTCGCCAAGCATGGATTCGCTCAGCCAGAGCATGCCGAAGGGCAATATGTGTTCCGGCACCGGCGCCACCACCCAGACCCCCCATATGCGCGGACGCTTTTCGAGCAGGATCCAATTATCTTCTTCAATTCTTCGCACGCGAAAGTCGTGGCTGGTGAGGCTGATCTCAATCCACCGACTCCGGCCAAGATTGCCGAGGCGCGCAAAATACCAAGCGGTCGCCAAGAATCCAATCACCGCCCAAGGCAGGTAGTAACTGACAACCGCCCACAACACGCAGGAGACGCCGATCAGCACGTAGGCCTGTTTCCTAATGGCAGGGGCCGGGTCGCAGCGGAACACCAGTGCCTTCATCTGTTCGCCCGGTACTCGTCGTGCCAACAGCAGATTCGGTCAATCATAGCTTGCGCTTCGGGATCACCCACGGGCGCACCCTTCAACCACTCAAGCAGCACCACGTCATCTTCAAGCAGCAGTCGCTCATAGACCTGCTGCTCTGCTTGGCCCAGCTGCGCATAGACACATTGCGCAAAAGGCAACAGCAACAGGTCAAGCTCAAGCAACCCGCGCCGGCTGCGCATGCAGGCGCGCCTATGCGATTCCGACAAGTTCCCGCCTCGATGGCCCGTCCATGTGAGAAATTCCCAACCTGTGTTTTGACAAAGGCTAGAATAACCCTCACGACCACAATCCGCATGGTACCCACTCATGAAATATGCACAGACGCTATTCGCCCTCAGTTGTATTGCGCTATTCGCGTCGGCCTGGGGGCAAGTGGCGGCCCCGGTCGACCAAGGTTCGGTCGCCCCGGACTGGACTCTGCCCGGCTCAGATGGCAACACCTACAGCCTTTCCGAACTCCTTGAAACGGGGCCGGTGGTACTGGCTTGGTTCCCTCGCGCCTTTACAAGCGGATGCACCATCGAGTGCAAATCGCTGGCCGAAAACGGCGACATGATCCGAGCTTTCAAGGCCAAGTATTTCATGGCCAGCGTGGACCCGATTGAGGATAACCTTGGCTTTGCGGAGGAGAACGAAGCGGACTTCCCCATTCTCTCTGATGAAACTAAGGCGGTCGCGAGACGTTACGGCGTACTGAGCGCCATGGGATTTGCCAAGCGCCAAACCTTTTATATTGATAGCGACGGAACCATTCTTGCCGTAGACCGAACGGTGAATCCCTCAACAGCCGCCGAAGACATCGCCGCAACCCTTGAACGCCTCGGCGTGGCGAAGGTCGCGCCATAGGTTCACTAGGGGATTTATAAGAACTCATCCAATTCACGAATGGAGGAGCGCGAAAGAACTCCCGCTTCAGGAAGAATAGCCTGCTGTTTACTTTGAAAATGGCGCCACGTATTTTGTCGTTTGGGTCGGCCATAGATCAGGGTTTGAGTCAATGGCGGTGGTTACCTGCGGATAAAGGAGGCAGATGACACATCATGATAAAGAACACCACCAAGGCTTGGGTTGCCGCCCTATTTGAGCACGCCGAGGAGTGGAAGATGGTCTGGTTCGGGCTCATTTTTTGGGGCAGCGTGATCTTCGCGCTGGCCGAACAGGTTTTCACCTCAGTGAACCCTTGGCTGCTTGGCAGCCTCGCCTATCTGGCGGGTCTTGTGCTAGGCATCGCCGCCAAGCTTAGGAGGCGCTGGGTATGAGCAACTCATCAATGGCACCTTACATGGCATTGCGCTCGATGAGTCGGGACCTCTCTGTTGAGGCTGAGCGAGAGGTGGCACGACAGTTCATGGGTCGCCTCCAATGGGAAGCCATCGCAATCGGCCTCGGGCAGTGCCTTGTCTGGTTCGCGACCTGGGGGCTTGTGCTCGCAGGTGTGTTGCCGCTGCTGATGGGCTTCATCGTCGCCACCATCTGCTGCTGTTTCGCCTACCTGCCCTCGCACGAGGGCCAACACGGCAATCTTTCCGGCCGGGTCAAGGGGAGGACATGGATCGACGGCCTCGTGGGTCAAATCGGCCTTATTCCCCTCGCAAGTTCACATGAGGTGCTGCGCGTCACCCATATGAAGCATCACGCTCACACCAACGACCCTGAACTGGATGTGGACTACAACGCCAAGGGTACGCATTGGTGGCATGCCGCACTTGGGGTGCATCGCGGCTATATCGGCGGACAAGAAGGCATGATCAGAATGCACGCCGAGCGCGACCCCGCGTTCGCTGCGGGCTTGGCTCGGGGCGTGCCGGTCTTCAAGGGACTGCGGTTCATTCGGCTCGTAATGGTGGTGTTCTTTCCCTTGGAGACGCTTCTGCTTTGGTGGCTTCCGGAGAAGCTCGCGGTTTCCTATCTCGGCGTGTTCTTCTCCTGGTTGCCGCACCATCCCATGGAGGACACGGGCCGTTACAAGGACACTAGATTCTGGCGAATTCGGTTGCCGCGCTATATCGACCAGTCCATGCAGACCCATGTCATCCACCACCTGTATCCGGGCATCCCGCACTGGGATGAACCCAAGGCGATGGAAGCGCTCAAGCCGTTTATGGTTGCGCAGGGTGTGCGGGGTGCCGAGGATATTCCAGAGAAGGTGCGGTTCAATCCGCTTGTGGGTTGAAATCGCGCCGAAAAGCGGCCGAGAGTCGCTCACTCAGCCGTCTGGAAGGTGCGATACACCTTGCGAACGCCACCAATCGCGAGCGATACCCAGAGAGCCGGCAAGAAATCAAACGGCTTGTCCACAGGGCTATGAATCGCATATTGATGTGTGATGCCATAGCATCAGTCATCAAGTATTGTTGGAAGTTCTTGCATGCGGACTACTTTGAACATTGATGACGACCTGCTTATCGCGATAAAGGAGATTGCGAAACGCGAATCAAAACCTGCGGGAGCCGTCGTCTCAGGGATGTTGCGGCGAATCCTAGCTGGAGGTGACGAGAAGGATGCCAGAGTTTCTTCCGCTCCTCTCAAGGCCGAATTTGGATTTCGTCCATTTCCGAAGCGCGGGGGAGTTGTTACCAACGAATTGATTGATCGCCTTCGCAGGGAGGCGGGCGACTGATGAGAGCGCTTCTTGACGTCAACGTGCTTATCGCGTTGATGGATGCCGAACACGTGCACCACCAACAGGCGAGGCGGTGGCTGCGGGAGAACATCCACGCTGGGTGGGCAACTTGCCCGATTACCCAGAACCGTTGCCTCAGAATCATGTCGCAACCAAGGTATCCCAATCAGCTACCTAATTCCCTGGTGGGCGAGCGACTGCGAGAAGCGACACAGACAGTTCACCACCAATTCTGGGCGGACGACATCAGTCTAGTGGACTCGGGTGTTGTCGACTGGAGTCAGGTGATCAGCGCGAGGCAGATTACTGATATCTACTTGCTAGCGCTTGCCGTCGCACGCAGCGGTCGATTTGTAACTTTCGACAGGCGTATCCCTGTTTCAGTGGTTCCCGGCGCGACTGAACGAAGTCTTTGCGTAGTTTGATGGAAGGGACTACTTACCGAAGAAGCGCTCAATCCTCAGCCCAAACTCGCTGACATCATTGCTCAAGATGCGCAGCACATAATCGCCTGTGTTAAGGCGCGCGTGATCATAGCGTTCATCCAGGAGATTGCGCGCGTAGAAGGCAATTGACCAGTTGCCCTCCTCTGGTGCGTAGCCGAAGTGGGCGTTTATGAGTGCTCGCTCATCAATGCGTGTGAAGCGACCCGGGTCAGAGCTTGGCTCTCCCCAAGTATGGCCGCGAAAAGAGTAGTCGAGCCTCGCCACCATTTCGCCGCCACCTTCGAATCCGTATCGAAACTCCGGACTGATGGAATAGGTCAATTCGGGCGTCAGCGGCGCCACGGGCCGAACATCCAGCGCTCGATCAATTTCCACCTCCAGGTAGCCGAGCGTTGCGCGCAGGAGAAAGGCTTCCGACACCCGCCAGTATCCCTCCCATTCCACACCTTTAGTCACTTGGCTGACAACCACATTCACGGTATTGAAGCCATCTTTGGTGGTACTGCTTACCTGATACGGCAATTGCTCATACTTGGTGCGAAAGAGGGCCAGAGACATCTCGAGCGTTTCCCAAGGCTGTCCCTTGATTCCCAACTCATAGTTGACCGCCGTAATGTTGTCGCCTGCGGCGAAGCAATTCTGGTTTGTAAACAGGCAGTAGGGGCGTGCCGGGAATTGACCCGATTGATAGCCGCTCTGCAGGCTCGCGTAGGCCGTCACTCGCTCGCGAAGCGCGCGCCTGAGCGAAATCTCCCAGCTCGTCTCCTGCCAAGTGCGCTCCGCACCCACCTCACCTATCCCAACATCAGTTTTTGCCCGTTTTTGATCCTGCGTGAATCGCAGGCCGCCCGAAAGGGAAAACCCATGACCAAGGTCGCGTGTCAAATGCGCAAAGAGGGCTCGGCTGGTGACCGCCTGCCGAAGCCAGAACGCACTTTTCAAACCTAGGAATACCGTCGGATCCTGACGGTTTTCACCTTTCTCGCGAAAATAGTAGCCGCCCAAAATGTACTCAATGCCCGACCAATCTCCAACGAGGTGCGCCTCGATTGATTCCTGATCGGCTTTCCCTTCCTCCGGGAAGGAGAGAAAGTCATTAATGAACCCGTCGTCATCGAGACCGGCCTGATACTCCGAACGGCGTAGGCCAAGCCTCAAGTGTAAGGAAGCGCTAGGCAGAGAATCCCAATCGATGCGTAAACCCAACCCTTCCGCTGAATTGCCGACGCTTGTTTGGCTGAGCTGTCCGGTGTTGTTGTCGTAGGGATCGGCTGCGATATCCGCATTTCGGTAGCCGGCTTGATACAAAGCGCCGTGCGGTAGTTGGTCTATGAGCGTCGTGTAGGGGTTGAGGCCTCCCCTGCCGCGACTGGCATCGAGTGCGATGAGGATCGCCAAGCGATCGCTTGGGTCGAAGGCGAGCGCCAGCCGTCCCGCATACTCCTCCACCGATCCAACTTCCTCCGCAACCTGCGGCAGATTCAGAAAGCTGCCGACCCCGCCGCGCGTCTTGATGCTGCCCGAGAACGAGGCGGCAGAAGCCCTCGCAAACGTCCAATCGCCCAAGAATTGCATATCTTTTCGATTCCTGCTGCCAAGCGCCGCACCGATTTTCACACCCGGATCGCTGCCGGGCGGTGTGGGAATTAGGTTGATGGCACCGCCGATCGAATTGCGTCCATAGAGCGTGCCTTGCGGACCGCGAAGCACCTCTATGCGCTCAAGATTGGAGAGATTCCAATGTTGTCCAACCTGTCGTCCAAGATAGATGCCGTCGACATACACGCTGACACCCGGGTCTGTCGTAATCAAGTGATCCTGCATCCCAATACCGCGAACAAAGGGGTTGGCCGATGAGGTGTGTCCCGCCGCAAATGTGGTGACGTTCATATTGGGCACGAACTTGCCGACATCGACCAGATCGCCAATGCCGCGCTCAGCGAGTTCGTGGCCCTGCAGCACACTGAGCGCCGCCGGCACTTCATAGGCACCTTGCTCGCGTTTAGTCGCGGTGACGACCACTTCCTCAATCAGCCTTTCGTCGGCACCAGCGAGCACCGGCGCCAGCAGCGCGACAAGTAACAGTCGTTTGCAGTCTGAAGGGCGCATATGTGTATTGATTCCATAGGGCAAGAGTTGATGCGACGCAGGCTTCCTGCTTCACCCTGACATTATGCCTTCGCGGTATCCCAACGCGGCCTTGACTCCGCCTCAAGGAGGGAGCTTTCCCTTGCTTCATTCGCGAATGAGCCGACAATTCCGGTAGAAAGTTCGTTCTTCGCCCGACCGGAGAACCCACGCCGCTCACCCCGCACACCAAGAAGCCCTCACCATGTCACAATGGGAGAACACTGGTCGATCATCGACAATTACGTTGAATGGCTCACGACCACAATCGAAACAGCAGGATTTCCCTTGGATGATTATCCGAGGGTTCAAGACCGCCGAGACAAGACTGTGGCGAAACCCAGTGCCGCTCAGACAAGGTGTATTGAGATTGAAACAGCCGATGCCTTGGGGTTGGAAATTCCCGGTTGAGGCACCGGGATACCCTACCCTTCAATTCGGCACACCAGCCACCCTTTTCCGATCAAACATTCAAAGAGCGTTCACTTCGTCATAAATGTTGCCTATGCGCCAAGGACGGCCATGAGTCGAGCGACCGACAGGGAAAACCGAGTACCAAACCTGATTCCAAATCCGTCTGGATCAGCAATGGTCAGGTCTCAAATATGTGGGGACCGGTCTTTGCGCGTCTGTGTTGAGCAGGGAGAGGGTATGGTAGGGTCAGCAAGTATCGTTCAGCGAGGCAGGATTTGATGATGAAGGGTCAGAAGTATTTCCCCCGCAACCGGGTGCTCACGCTACTCCTTTTCCTGCTCGCACTCTCGCCGGTACTCGCCGAAGAAGCATCGTTGATGGTGTTGGAAGGAATGACAGCCGCGCCGTACGACAATGGTGACTTCACGATATACGATGCCGCGCGCGCCTGGGATCAAACCAGATTAGAAGAATGGAAGAAGACAGCGAAACTGGGCGAAAAGCGCCCTCTTGAATCGCTAGGTGTCGTTGCTCAAGCGCCAATTGGTCCTGATGCCACCTTTCGCGTTGAGATTCCGGTAGACCGACCGCGACCCGCCTCTTTCGCAGTTCTCAATGCGCGGTCCGCAAGTGGCGGTCGTTTAGGTGGCGTGAGGATGGGCAACAACTTCATCCTTGAGGCGGGCAGGCTCGAATTGCAAATGATACGTAGTGATTATTCGGTCATCACCGGCGGCTATTACAACGACGCGGTGTTCAACTCCTGGCGGCTCACGGACGAATACAAGACGGCGCAAACAGAGTACGAGCAGTTGCGGACACCCGTAGAAGGCGAGACCGAAGAGTCCAAGCGGAGCCGATGGGACCGCATGCTAGTGGCACAAACGAAAGTGTCCCAGCTTGAGACGAAGGGCCGATCCAATGTGGCGCTCACCCATCATGATCCGCTGGTCAGGCGGCTGGCAATCGAGTCAGGGTGGTTAGGAGGGCCCTGGGTAGTCGAAGGACTGCGAGCCCTTGCCAAGCTTACCCCAGATGATCCTTGGGTTGCCGAAAGGCTCGCTTCTGCAGAAGTTGCCTATAGTCCGGAGACTCTGGCGAAGCTGCTGAGACCCGGGGACCATGTCATTGACTTTATGGGCGAAACTCTTGATGGTGAGGAAGTGCGGACCGCCGACTTGCGAAGCAACAATCGATACCTACTCTTGGAGTTCTGGGCTTCTTGGTGCGGTCCCTGTCGAATGGAGATTCCGCACATGAAACAAGCCTACGCACGCTTCCGTGACAGTGGCTTCGAAATCGTGTCCTTTACCGTTGATGAGGAGCGGGAGGACTGGGTTGAGGCTTCCGAAGAGGAACAGCTACCTTGGCTCGACCTCGGGATGGGGTGGGAGGCCGAGGCCCCTCTCGCCTACAACGCCAGGACCGAGGGTCTGCCGAACAACTATCTGGTCGACTTGCGAACTCGGACCATCATCGCCAAAGATCTTCGCCGCCACAAGCTCGACGAAAAGCTTGAGGAGTTACTTGAATAGAACTCGGCCCCAAAGGAGCGCTTAGCGCATCACACTTGAACATGGGCAACACTCTCCATTCGCAGGCGAGTGCGCGGCCGCAGCGAGGTTCTCCTTGCCATCTGCCCATGGACGAAGAGCTCAGAACTCCTCCCCCTCGGCCAATGATTGGTGCGGGCCGATGTCCAGGGGTTGTCCATCCGGATCAGCGAAGTAGTGGCCGCTCGCCGGGTGCAACAGTATCTGAAATCCCCCTTCATGCAAGAGCCGATGGTGGTGCGTGCAAAGCAGGACAAGGTTGTCCATGCTCGTGTCCCCTCCACGCGTCCAGTGTTTGATGTGGTGCGCATCCAGCCATCTGGTGTGCGAACACGCCGGATAGCGGCAGGTGCGGTCGCGTACCTGCAGGGCCCTTTCCATGCCCGTGGGCACCGTTCTACTCTTCCTGCCTATTGACAGGGGCTCCCCGCTGCCGTTCTCAACCATTCCCACACCGATCCATCGCACAATAAACGCCTCACCGTCTCAAGTGGCAGGTCCGAGACACCACCCTTCCCGCGCAGCGCCGACTCATCCACATGCACCATCACCAGATGTCCAGACGATTCCGCGGGGTCGCGGAACTCTTCGGAATCGCCGGTTTCCTCGTTGACCACTTCCTCCGATGTCCTGTTCAGATTTCCCTTAAGCGCCTTCTTGGCCATCAATACCAAGGCGTCGGCCGCCAGCGCGAGGTCGTCCCAGTTGCCTTCGCTCTCCAATCCGCTTTCCGCGATTTCGCGCTTGAACATGTCCACGGCTGCCATCACCAGGCTTGCCTCCTCTTCGGATAGCTGCGCGTTGATCTCAATACAGTCGCCCTCCACGCGCCGACTCAAGAATCGTCGATCAGCGTGCGAACGCCCAGCCTCGATTGTTACCTCCGGCGAGCTCCCGTTCCTCAGTTCCCGAAGCCTGCGCTCCAGAACCGAGGCCGGAAGCTCGCGGTGCACTGGCAAACGGATCTCCACCAATCGACAACGGACTCGGCCAGTTCTTCGATGGGGCACGGATGGATGATTTTCATGGATTGGCGCTCTCCGAAAGGCTTGCTTACGAACGATGAATGAGAGTGAAGCGCACCTTTCGAAACGAGCCTGAAGATTACCATTATTAAGCTCTTTTTTCAACCTAAAAACTCAAACTAATACCCTAAATTTATTAGAAATATCTTCATGAAATCTTCGAACAAGCTAATCACAGGAATTCACAGTACACCCCTCAGCGCACGCCCGAAACAACAAAATCCGAGACGATGCGCGCGAATATCTCGCCGCGCCCTTCTTGCAGAAAGTGGCCGCCTCCCTCAATGGCCCGGTGCGGCTGCCCGGCAGCACCTGGGATGTTCTGACGAAAGACTACGTCTCCTCCAGCAGTGACTGGGTCGTTGTCGGTGAACGCGCAGAGAAATGGTTTCCGCCACTCGCGGAATACCCTCCAAGCCGCCATTTGTTCGGCCACGCAGGGCGCGTCAGGAAGCAAGGGAACCTGTGTCGGCATGGCGCGGGGCGCCATCTTGTATGCGGGATCGGGGAACGGCGCATCGTAGGCGGCGATTTCCTCCGCAGTGAGCGCGGTACCGCCGCCTCCCGCAACACTGATTGCCACCACCGCGCTCACCGGCAGATCCTCGGTTTCCCAAGTCCACTTCTGCCAGTAGGCGAACTTGCGTACACGCGCATCGGGGTCGATGGACGAAATGGCGCTCATCATCTCCTGCATGGTCGGTGTGGGTGTAGCGGGGCTGAGAAACTCCTTGATCTCCCGAACTTGTTCTTCGGGCATTTCGAGGGCGAGTGGAAGGCCGGTGTTCGATGCGACGATTCGGCCGAAGCGATTCGGATGTTCAGCCGCCATGCGCAGGCCGATCAGCCCGCCCCAGTCTTGGCCGACGAGGGTCACGCCGCTGAGGTCATTGGCCAGCAGCCACGCGTTCAGCCACCCAACCTGCCGGTTGTAGCTGTAGTCTTCGCGCCGCGCCGGTTTGTCCGAGCGACCATACCCGACCAGATCGGGCGTGAGCACCCGCAGGCCGTCAGCGGTGAGCACCGGAATCATCTTGCGATAGAGAAAGCTCCAAGTCGGCTGCCCGTGCATGCAGAGCACGATCGGCCCGTCGCTCGGCCCCACGTCAGTATGGTGAATGCGGAGCCTGCCACCCTCACCGTCGGGGATGTCCGTGTAATGGGGTTCGTAGGGGAAATCCGGCAGGTTCGCAAAGCGTTCGTCAGGCGTGCGCAAGGTTTTCATAGATTACTCCCGTTGAAGAATGGAAATTATGACTCGATGCGCCGCCCAAGTGATTGATGTGCATCACTAACGCGCAAGAATGGATGAAGTTCATGACCGTGAAAGCGCAACATGGGTGAATTTGCGGTGGTGGATTTCACGAACGGTTCCGGCGGCGTGCGGCGGCACTTGGAATCGAACGAGCCCCTGCTGTTGTTGTACGAAGAACGAGGTTTGCGGGTGTTTCAGAAGCCTCTCAACATGCATCTCTTGTCGACGGTAGGGCTCTCCGGGGAATGGAGAGGGTCGGCGCGGTTCGCCCCGCGTATGCCGTCATCAAAGTGATGACCAATCCCACCAAACCCGGACGCTAGACAATCCCATATACAACGAATCCCGCCGCTCTTGCGCGTTCGGGAGCGGAACACCCTTTACTTTCAATGGTTTACATGCGTAGCGCGTCGGCGCGTTTGGCGGAGAGGGAGGGATTCGAACCCTCGATGGGGTATCAGCCCATACTCCCTTAGCAGGGGAGCGCCTTCAGCCGCTCGGCCACCTCTCCGGATGGGATCATTAGGGACACATGATACTTGAACCTTGCCGACAGTCTCTATTTTCCATTAAGTGCGCGATCGCTCCGCGGCCGGACATTTGCGTGCGTAGCCGAGAAGCTCTTCTTCCGTGTCCGGCCTAGCCGTGCTCTCACCCTTACGGACACGGACTCAATTCCGCGTAATAGGCCGCGAGGTCTGCGATGTCTTGGTCGCTTAAGTTTTGCACGAAGGGTTTCATGGTGATTTCTTCGCGCTCGCCGCCGCGGAACATGCGGATTTGCTTGACTAGGTATTGTTCCTGCTGACCGGCGAGGCTGGGCCAGAGGGGATTGATGGAAACGCCCGTTGGTCCGTGGCAGGCGGCGCATAGGGCGGCCTTGTTTTTCCCCGCCTTAGGGTCACCCTTGAGCGTTGTTTGCGCAAACAGGGCACCTGCCGCCAACACGGACAGACCCAGCACCATGCCTAAGTTCAATCCCGCTTTCGGGCCTTCTCGACCAATTCTCCTCATCACTTGGCGACCTCCTTGGCGCTTCTTACCGTTCAATCGCCATCAATCATGCTGGGAAGGATTCTCGAGGTGCGCAACGCCCCTGGGCTCGCCCGACTTGGGCGGACGCTGCCCGGCGGCCGCCCGCGACAATTCCCTCTCCTCCTTCACGTGCGGATTCAACACTTCGTCTCTATTGACTTTGATCTCCCTCGGCGCGTCTATGCCGAGCCGCACTTGATTGCCCCGCACGGTGAGCACTTTGACTTTCACTTGGTCTCCAATATGAACAGATTCCCCAACCCTTCTCGTGAGTATGAGCATAACTAATCCCCCGTAGGTTTCGCACCTCCTAAGGGCGCGTCCGAATCAAGCCCGAAGGCAGTGTGCATGCAACGTAGGCCAAGCTCGAGATAACGCTCTGCAACGACAACAGAAATTTTTATCTCAGAGGTGCTGACCATTTGAATGTTAATGCCCTCTCCAGCCAAGGCTTCAAACATGGTGGCGGCAACGCCCGCGTGAGAGCGCATGCCGACTCCCACCGCCGAAAGCTTGACAATCGTGTCGTCTCCCGCCACGTCGCGGCCACCTACCTTGTCGCGCACCTCCCGCACGAGTTTCATGGCCGCTTCATAATCCTCCCGTCGCACGGTAAAGGTAAAGTCCGTGGTGCCATCGAGAGCCGTGTTTTGGACGATCATGTCCACTTCAATGCCGGCCCTGCCAATCGGACCGAGAATGCTCGATGCCACGCCCGGAACATCGGGAACGCCAACAAAGGTAATCTTCGCCTCGTCCCGCGAATAGGTGACACCGGAAACTAAGGCCTGTTCCATGGCTGTCGCCTCACGTGTGATAAGTGTTCCAGTATTTTCATTATCCTCTTCCACAAAACTCGAGAGAACCCTTAAGGCAACTTGATGCTTGTTCGCGAGCTCGACACTGCGCACGGCAAGCACCTTGCTCCCCATGCTGGAAAGCTCCTGCATCTCTTCAATGGTAATCGCATCGAGACGCCGTGCCCTCGGAACAATCCGAGGGTCTGCCGTATACACCCCGTCGACATCGGTATAAATCTGACACTCGTCCGCGTCCAAGGCGTAGGCCACAGCCACTGCCGTGGTATCCGACCCCCCGCGACCCAAGGTTGTGATTTGCCCCTCCGGGCTCAAGCCCTGAAAACCCGCGATCACCGGCACTATACCTTGCTCAATATCGGCGCTCAGCCTTTGTGCTTCCATACCCGTGATGCGTGCCCGCATGTGCGTCTCGTCGGTGTGGATGCGCACTTGCGATCCGAGATAGGAGCGCGCCTCGCGTCCACGCGCCTTGAGCGCCAAGGCGAGAAGCGCGATCGACACCTGCTCGCCGGAACTCATCAGCATATCCATTTCGCGCTCGCCTTTAGCGGCACCCATGGTCTTGCCCATGTCAATGAGCCGATCAGTCTCGCCCGCCATGGCGGAGAGCACCACGACTACCCTGTGGCCTTGGGCGAATTTCCGATTTACCCGATCAGCGACGGTCTCGATGCGGTCAACAGAGCCGATCGAGGTGCCACCGTACTTTTGCACGTACAAGGCCATGCTAGAGCTGCTCCCCGACCCAATCGGTCAAGGCTTCGAGCGCAGGCCCCAATCGTTCTGCGTCACCGCCTCCCGACTGCGCGAAGTCATCCTTTCCACCACCACGCGAACCGGTTTGCGCTCCCACGAACGCGAGCGCCTCGCGGGCGGAAACCCCTTTGCAATCGTCGCTCCTGCCGGCAACCAAGCGAGGGTTGCCAGCATTTGAACGAGCGAGGACGACAAACGAAGGGCTGCGCCGTTCGCGCACCAAGTCGAGCAGTTTGCGAAGGTCGGGCCCATCATCCTCCCTGGCCACAAGGCTCAAGTCTTTCGCGAGAACCCACACCCCCTTCACTTGCACCGCCTCGGATGCTAACCGCTCGGCCAAGCCGGCTGCGAGCTTGGCGGATATTGATTCGAGTCTCTTGCTCAAAGATGTTCGTTCCTGCAGGAGTGATTCCGTCTTCTCAACGACTTCATCGGCACCGACTTTGAGTAACGAGCGCAGATCTTCGAGTTGGTTGGTGGCCTGCAACATCCATTGATAGGCGCCTTCACCCGAGACGGCCTCGATACGCCGCACACCGGCGGAAATGGCCGATTCGGCGAGGATCTTGAAGAGGCCTATGTCCCCAGTGCGTGTGACATGCGTCCCTCCGCACAATTCGACCGAGAATCCGTGTCCCATATCGAGCACCCTGACTTCATCGCCGTACTTCTCCCCAAAGAGCGCCACGGCACCGAAATCCAAGGCCTCGTCGAATGAAGTGACGCGCGTTTGCACCGGAGAATTCTCGTGTATACGACGATTGACCAATACCTCGATTTCGTTCAGCTCGCTGCGCGCAACCTGTTGATCATGCGAAAAATCGAACCTCAATCGATCTTCCGCCACCAACGAACCCTTCTGCGCCACCTGTGGGCCCAATACCTCGCGCAGCGCGGCATGTAAAAGGTGGGTTGCGGAATGGTTGTGGCGGATGCGCTCACGCCGGTCGGCATCGATTTCGGCGCTGACTTCGTTGCCAAGTTTCAGTGAACCCTTGACAAGCTTGCCATCATGGAGAAACTGATCCCCGGCTTTGCGCGTGTCTCGAACCTCGAATTGCGCGTGCTCGGAAATGACCAACCCTTGGTCGCCAACCTGCCCACCCGACTCGGCATAGAAGGGTGTTCTGTCCAAAAGCAATATGCCTTGCTCCCCCGCCCCGAGCTCATCCACCTGCGCCAAGTCCTGACCCTCGCCGCGGTAGAGTCCCACCACTTTGGCGAAATCACGCACTTGTGTGTAGCCCGTGAAGTCCACCGCTTCTAGAGCGGTGACTCGCTGGTCAGAATCCGAGCCATAGCGGGCGCTTCGCCGCGCCCTTTCACGCTGCGCGCGCATTTCCTCGTCAAACCCTTCGAAATCCACGCCGATGCTTCTGCCTCGAGCGACATCCGCAGTGAGATCCGGCGGAAATCCGTAGGTGTCGTAGAGCTTGAATACGACCGACCCCGGCAACTCCGGGCCGTCAAGCTCGTCAAGCGCACGCTCCAATATCTGCATACCAGAGTCCAAGGTGCGCGAGAATCTCACCTCTTCCCGCAACAGCACCGACTCGACATGCTCTTGGCGCTCAAGAATCTCGGGATAGGCATCGCGCAATGATTCGCAGAGCGGTGCGACCAAGGCATGAAAGAATGGCTCTCTCGCCCCGCATTGATATCCGTAGCGCAGCGCACGGCGAATGATCCTGCGAAGCACATAGCCGCGGTCTTCATTCGACGGTACGACGCCGTCACACACCAGAAAGGCCGTCGAGCGGATATGGTCCGCGATAACCCGCAGAGGTGCCTCACCCGGCTCCGCTTCTGGAAGCAGGCGCGCGGCTTGATCCATGAGGCGAACAAATGAATCGATTTCATAGTTGCTGTGCACAGCCTGGCGAACGGCGGCCACCCGCTCAAGCCCCATACCGGTATCCACGCCCGGTTGCTTGAGGGGAGTAAGCGCGCCATCCGGCGAACGATCAAACTCTGGAAATACGAGGTTCCAAATTTCCACGTAGCGATCACCGTCCTCCTCTGAAGAACCAGGCGGCCCGCCCGCAAGCGCGGGTCCATGATCGAAAAAGAGTTCGGAACAGGGGCCGCAGGGGCCCACGTCACCCATGCTCCAGAAGTTCTCGGGGTGATCTATGACACGATCATTCGGCAGGCCGATCAGGTCCGTCCACAGACGGCGCGATTCCGCATCTTCCGGATGCACCGTAATCCAAAGTGCGTCGTTTGGCAGTAGAAGGTGCTCGGTGACAAACTCCCAAGCCCAGCGAATGGCGTCTTCCTTGAAATAGTCTCCGAAACTGAAATTCCCAAGCATTTCGAAAAAGGTGTGGTGGCGCAGCGTGTAGCCGACATTTTCGAGATCATTGTGCTTGCCGCCGGCGCGAACGCACCGCTGCGCAGTGGTTGCACGGGTATAGCCCGGCCGCGAAGTCCCTATCAGCGCTTCCTTGAATTGCACCATGCCCGAGTTGGTGAAGGTCAAGGAAGGGTCGTTTCCGGGCACCAGCGAACTCGACGGCACACGCCGATGCCCGCGCGACTCAAAGAAGTCAAGAAAGGCCGAACGTATCTCGGCGGAAGACTGTGGTGCACTGCTCATGAATCCTGCCGACTCCTTCGTGATCGCGTCTTCAGCGCCCAAGCACCGAGAAAATAATGTCCATCGGAAATCCCCGACCGGCGAGGAATCGCGCTTGGCGGTCAAATTCCCGACCATTTTCCGGATGGTCTTCCCCGAAGCGTTTGATCTTGGCGGCTTGGCCTATGTCGCGCCACCTGCATTCGGCCATGGCTCGATCAGCGATTTCACGCTCGACGCCACGCCTGCGAAGCTCTGCACCCACCAGCAACGGCCCATGCCCCCGCGAAACCCGGATCCTGACCAGGGATTCTGCAAACCGTTGATCGGAAATAAACCCTTCAGACACAAACCGCTCCATCACATCATCGACTCGCGCCCGTGTCACGCCCTTGCGCACCAAGCGACAACTTGCTTCACGAACCGAATATTCTCGACGCGCGAGCCAGCTCAACAACCAGTCTTCAGCCTTCTCGTCCGCGCCCTTTATCGACCGTTGACCCCTGGGCACTAGACTTGCGAACCTGTTTCTTCTCGAAGCCGAGGTTGCGAGGCGGCCGAGTCCGGAAGGAGCTTCTTGCGTACCGCAGTCTCCAGTTCCGCAAGCAGCTCCGGCTGCTCAAGCAGGTAGTTGGCCGCATTCATTTTCCCTTGGCCGATCTTGTCCTGCTTATAGCTGAACCATGCCCCGGAGCGCTCGACAATGCCCTCACGGACCCCAAGATCAATCACCTCACCAACACGAAAAATTCCCTTGCCGTAGAGGATCTGAAATTCGGCTTGCCTGAATGGCGGCGCCACCTTGTTTTTGACCACCTTGACGCGGGTTTCATTGCCGAGAATTTCATCACCCTGCTTGATCATGCTCATGCGACGTATGTCAAGTCGTACGGAAGCGTAAAACTTGAGGGCATTGCCGCCGGTCGTGGTCTCTGGCGAACCGTACATGACTCCGATCTTCATGCGAATTTGGTTGATGAAGATGACAAGCGTGTTGGAATTCTTGATATTGGCGGTCATCTTGCGCAGCGCCTGACTCATGAGCCTCGCTTGCAGACCCACATGGGTATCGCCCATTTCTCCTTCGATCTCCGCCTTGGGCGTGAGCGCCGCCACCGAGTCGATCACCACCACATCCACCGCACCGGAACGCACGATCATGTCGCAGATTTCGAGCGCCTGCTCACCCGTGTCGGGCTGAGAAATTAACAGGTCATCGGTGTTGACGCCAATAGCGTTGGCATAGGCGGGATCAAGCGCATGTTCCGCATCAATAAATGCGCAAGTACCACCAGCACGTTGAGCTTGGGCGACCACTTCAAGGGTCAACGTAGTCTTGCCCGATGCTTCGGGTCCGTAGATCTCGACAATGCGGCCGCGTGGAAGCCCGCCCACGCCCAGTGCGACATCGAGCCCCAGTGAACCCGTGGATATGGCCGGTACGGATACGTGTTGGCGGTCGCCAAGACGCATCATGGAACCCTTGCCGAACTGACGTTCGATCTGATCGAGCGCCGAGCGCAAGGCTTGGCCTTTGGTATCTTGTGCGGCTTGTTTGTTGGTCAAAGAATTGCTCCGAAGTTCCTGCGCCACACACTCTAGGATTTATCGCCCAAGACCGCAAGACGCTGGCTAAAATTTCAGCATTTGTACAAGGCCTTTGTAGGAGATTTCATGCAACGAAGATGGTTGTGTCTACTTTGCCTCGCGTTTTCATGCATGACGGCAAGCAGCGACGAAGAATCTTTGCACCTCGATCGGGAGCGGGAGAGAATCCGCGTGTTTCATCTCGAACTTGGTATTCCGGAGGACTACGAGCGGCAAACCGGGCTTCCCATCCAATTACCGCCGACGGAACTCAAGGACATAGGCAAGGACATGTATGGAAGGCCGCAGCGGCTCTCGGTTCGCGCCGCCCAAGCTTGGAAAGCCATGCAAGCGGCAGCCAAGGGAGATGGTGTGAGCCTCTTGCTGGTCTCCGCATTCCGACCACCCGACTACCAGGCCAACCTCTTACGGCGCAAACTGCGCGCCGGAGAAACCATTGAGCAAGCCCTGCAAGCCGTGGCCGCGCCCGGCCACAGCGAGCATCAAAGTGGTCGCGCCATAGACCTCGCCTGTATCGGCTGCCCGATACTCGAAACCGAATTCGAAGACACAGAAACCTTCTCTTGGCTGGAACAAAACGCCCCCCAATTCGGATTCGCCCTCAGCTACCCCCGCAACAACCCGCACGGCGTCATGTACGAACCCTGGCATTGGTGCTACCAAGGAGAACCCTAACTGACCTTTCCTCAAGCTGCGATGTCCGGCCCTGACAAGAATTCGTTATCCGCGGCCATCCTGATGGCTTCTGCGTAGGGCAACACATTGACAGCGCCGAACCTCTGCCTCCGCTCTCCCAAGTAAACGCCGAACGCACGTTGAATCTCCCCCGCCTCAAGGAGCGCATTGAGCCCGGTGTTGAACTGACTTCGCCAATTCGTGGACGATTTGATTTCGAAGCCCGCAGCCCGCAAGCCGCGTTTCCAAATGAGGTCAACCTCGGTGCCGGAGGGTGTGCGCCAATAGTAGAACTGCCCACCGCGGGAGTACCAAGCATTGAGCGCCCTGAATTCATTGAGAATGAAGGTTTCAAATAGATTCCCAAATTCCATCGCCGAGGGACTGTCCCTGTGGGATCCGGTCAGTGCACGCGCTACCCCACAATCGAACAGGTAGAACTTGGGATGCGCGACCTACTTCACCTTGATCCCCTTGCGGTATGCAGGGAGGTACCAGCCCAGCAGGGTGTCGTCGAGAATGCTGAAATAACCCTGCACCGTGGATCTCGCGACACCCGTTTCACGAGCCATGTTGCTGATATTGACGGTCTGGCCATTGAACAATGCGGCAACCGTCAGGAAGCGATAAAGGCTATCGAGATTTCTGGCGAAGGCTTCTTGCTGAATTTCTTCTCTCAAGTAGGTTTCGACATAGGCATCGAGATAGTTCGCCTTCTCAGCGCCGCTGGCACTCTTCACACTCATGGGGAGTTGGCCGTAGCTGAGTGCATTGTGCAAGTCGAAATCTTCTCCAGTCTCCAACATGCTCAAAGGAAACATCTTTGTCGACAGGGCACTGCCGGCGAGCATATTGGCTTCGGAGCGTCTGAGCTTTCTCGCGTTCGAACCGGGAAGCGCAAACCGGTATTTCTCCTCATCTTGAAAAAGCAAAGCGTGGACTTCATCAAGCAGTTCGTGAAGTTTCTGCACCTCATCAATCACTATCCAAAGGTGACGTCCCTTAAGCGAAGCGGCCTCCCGGGCAAGCAAGCCTGGGTCGCGCTTTTAGTTCAGATACTCGCTCGACTTCAACAGATCGATACTCAGCTCGGCTTCAGACAATACTTGGCGCAACCATACGGACTTGCCAGTCCCGCGAGGCCCAAACAAAAAGAAACTGCGCTCCGGCAAGGAGAGTAACCGCGGATACATGCCGACGATTCCATTAAATTCACCGTCAAAACAACGGATTAACCGGCAATTTTCAATATTTGTGTGACGGGCCCGCCCTCAATCCTTGGCAAATGCAAAGGATGCCAATCGTTCCCGCAATAACCAGATCCGGTCGTTCCCCCAAAACTGCTCACCTTCGAATAGGAACATGGGCACACCAAACACACGGTCCTGCTGGCCTTCTTCAATGGCGCGGTCGAGCAACTCCATGCCCCGCTCGGCAACGAAGGCTTCAAACGCTTGGCTGTCCATACCAAGCTCCGCAACAAGCGCGGAGACCTGATCCATCTGGTCAACCTCAAATTGATGATCAAAGAACCGCGCGAAGGCTTCTCGGCTGTATTCGACAAACTTGTCCTGTCGCATGGCGAACAAACCACCGAGCAAGGATGGTGTCGAATCATAGACCTTGCGCGGTCCCTTGATTGCAAACCCGCCGCGCTTGTTGGCCAAACGCCGCGCGTCCAGATAGGAGTAGCGAACCTTCCATTCCGAATAGAGGCTGCGCTCGCCCTTGCCCTTGATGCGCAACAGATACGGAATCCAGCGAAGGTGAATATCAAACGCTTCCCCGAGGTCGAGCGCGGGTTCGAATGCCAAATAGGCAAACGGACTCTTGTAATCGAAATAGACTTTGACAACTGGTGAATCGGACAAATCTCACTCCTTGCCTTCGGATTCGGGCTGCTTCTCACTCGACTCGCGGGCGCTCGCGATCAAACGCCGAAGCAGACTGACCACCGCATCGAGTTTGTCGTGTGCCGTCGCGTCGCTGACTTCTTCGCGCCAGTAGAGACAGGCACCATTGCGGTCTACTTCCACCGCCAGCCAATCAGATGGCATGGAGTCCCAGCAGTCGGCAAGCATCTTGCTCGCCTCGGCATCGCCCGGCTCCACCCTCCAAGGCTGAACCTGTTCAAGCGGACGAGTCACGAGCATTCTGTAAGCGGCGCACTTGACAATGGGATGCTTAAGCACGCCGCCGCTCGATACCCGGTCTTGAGGTCGTGGCCGTGGATCGGGCAGCCTCGTCAACTCCACCGAGAGGCCCCTTCGGCGCGCCTCCATGCGCAGCTTCGACAGACGCTTGTCGCGCTCGCTTGGCAAGAACCAGAGAATCGGACCGAAGGCGGCCACGAATAAAAGGCCGATGAGAAGCCAGGTCATGCGGTGTCAAGCCTTGGCGAGATACGACTGAGCGCTCCATGCTCGGCTCGAAGGCGGCAATTGTCAATCCGGCGGGCGGAAGAAGGAGAGAAAATGCGCCGAGAAACTTCCGAAAGCCCGGTTGGTCTGTCACAATAGTATCCATCTTCAAGCCACTTCACGGGTGACGGGAGAGTGTCTGAGATCAAGCGAATCTTGTTGGCGTCCGACCTCGCCGAAGACGCACGACATGTCGCGACTCGCGCGCGTATCATGGCCGATGCGTTCGATGCCGAGCTGCATATTATTCATGTCATCGAGCCTTTCAGTTTGAGCTATGGCGGAGAGATTTCCATGGACCTGTCTTCGGTTCAAGACCAAATCCACGATCAGGCCACGGCGCATTTGGCTGATCTCGCAAGCGAGTTTGGGATTGAAGAGGCCTGCCGACACTTGGTCTTCGGCACACCGGAAGTCGAAATCCACAAAGCCGCCGAAGAAGGCGAGATGGACATGATTGTGGTCGGTACACACGGAAGGCATGGCATTGCGTTGCTCTTTGGATCGCAATCGACCAGCGTCCTGCACGGTGCCACCTGTGATGTGCTGGCGGTACGGGTACCGGATCGCTAGTGCGCACATACTCCCCTGACTCTGAACAATCTTCTCCAGAATGAACGCAGGACGTTTTCGCCGCCTCTCCTTGGCGCTGGTTTCAATGCTCATAATCACCCTTGGTGCGGCAAACGTGTCTGCCTCGCAAGATCCAGCCGAGGCCCGCGCACTCTACAAGGCCGCCCTCTCAGACCTTGAACGAAGACGGCTGAGCGACTTTGAAGAGAAACTTGATCAACTTGGCGACCACCCGCTCGTCGCCTACCTCGAATACCGCAAGATTCGGCGTGACTTCAGAACGGCCACGCCGGAGACGATCCTTGAGTTCCGCGCCAAGCATCAACCGTCTCGCGTCGCAGAGCGATTGTTTAATGAATGGCTCGCTTATCTTCGCCGGCGCGGCGACTGGGAAAATCTCGCCCGCTATTACGAACCTCAATCAAGTGCGGAGATGCAGTGCGCCTATATGCGGGCACTTTATAACTCCGGCCAGAGGGACAAGGCTTTTGCAGAGGCGCCAAAGCTCTGGGTGATCAACAAATCGCAGCACGATGAATGTGATCCCATATTCGATGTATGGCTGGCACGAAAGCTCTATACCCCCGAACAGGTGTGGGATCGTCTAGGGCTTGTTTATGCCAATGGCCAACGCGGCTTGGGCAACTACCTGAAGCGCTTTGTGAATCAGGATGAGCGCGCCATGGCGCTGGAACTCGAACGGGTGCATCAAAGACCCTCGCGCCTATCGTCAAGATCGAGATACTCCAAAGACACGCTCGCCACCCGCCGCGTGATCATACACGGGCTCACGAGGATGGTTCCGGGCAATCCGGAAACCGCGGTGAGCCTCTGGCAGCAATACAAGACCAGCCACTCCTTTACCGAAGAAGAGCAGCGCCGCGTAGAGAAGAGCCTGCTACTCGAACTGGCACGAATCGATCAAACGCACCTCTTGGCCGCGGCAAAGGATCTTCCCCTCAATGGAGATGCGCGCGCGTTTCGAGAGGTCACCCTCTCCTTGATGCGGCAAGGTGCTTGGGAGGCGGCATTTGATCGACTCACCGCCGTTTCCCCGCACCTGCTCGGAGAGGACCCTTGGCGCTATTGGCTGTGGCTGTCGGCCGAGCACCATGCATCGCTCGCACCCGAGGACCGGCGGGTCGCCGCGGAAGCCGCAGCGGCGCTGGCACAGGAGCGCGGCTACTACGGGTTTCTCATGGCCATGCGGCTTGGCCAAGAGCTTGCCTATTCTCACAAGCCAATCCCGCTGGGAGAAGCGGAACTCGCCCGGCTTGATGCGCTTCCGGCCGCCGCCCGAGTCGTGGAATTGCTCTTCGTTGGCGAGGAATACACCGCCCGTCAGGAACTCTCACATGTGGCACCCAGGCTTGCTCCGGAAGATTCGCGCATCCTTTTGAAGCGCGTGGCGGATATGGGCTGGATGAGCGATGCCATTCTCAATGCCATGCGTGGCGGAGCGCAGGACGATCTCGATTTACGATTCCCGCTCGCTTACGAACATCTTTACCGACAAGCGGCCACCCGATCAGGCGTTTCTCTGGCGCTGCTGATGGGTCTGTCAAGACAGGAGAGCCTGTTTCGCGTCGATGCCCGATCATCCGCCGGTGCCCGCGGCCTGATGCAACTCATGCCGAGCACGGCGCGCGAGGTCGCGCGCCGCTTGGGCAAGTCCCAACCGAGCACATCGGACCTCTATCAGCCGACGCTCAATATTGCGCTTGGCACCAAGTACCTTGCTGATCAACTCGCCAACCTGAACGGCAATCGCGCTTTGGCTGCCGCAGCCTACAACGGTGGCCCTCACAACCTCAAAAAGTGGCTCAAAGCCTATGGAAACCAACCACTCGACCTGTTCATCGAGTCGATTCGATTTCGTGAGACTCGTGAATACGTGAAGCTCGTTCTTTCCTTCAGCGCCGTCTACACTTGGAAGCTTGGATCGGAAAAGCCCTTTCTGAATGCATCGGAAATCGCCTTCGGCCCCGGCCTGAATTTCGGTGGCGCGTCGGTGCAACACGCCCATCGCTGATCGAGCGCTGGATGCCCCAGCCGGCATTCGTGCAGGAAAACATGATCGATATTGGCGCAAATCTCGGCCACAACAGCTTTCTCGACGACTTGGAGGAAGTGATTCGCGCTGCCAAGGATCAGGGCGTTCAGCATATTATCGTGACCGGAACAGGTTTAGAGGAAAACGACAAAGCCTTGCAACTCGCTCGTGCCTATCCGCAGATGCTCGCCTGCACGGCGGGCGTGCATCCCCATCATGCCGATGAGGTGGCCGGTTCATCGACATGGCTTGACGAATTGAAGCGCGTCGCTGTGCAAAAGACTGTCTGCGCGCTCGGTGAAATGGGGCTCGATCATCACCGCAATTTCGCATCGCGAGAACATCAAAGGCGCGTGTTCGGGATGCAACTCGATCTCGCCGAGGAACTGCGAAAGCCGGTGTTTGTGCACGAGCGAGACACTGGTGGTGAAGTGGCCGAAATGCTCGAAGGACGCAAGTCGAGTATTCAAGGCGCCGTGGTGCATTGTTTTACCGGTGCTCGCGATGATCTGCGGCGCTATCTCGATGCCGGATTCATGATCGGCATCACCGGCTGGGTGTGCGATGAAAGGCGCGGCGCGCCGTTGCAAGCCCTGGTGAAGGACATCCCGGATGATCGGCTCATGATCGAAACCGACGCTCCTTACCTCACGCCCAGAAACATGCCGCGCCCCTATCCACGCAGAAACGTGCCGGCGAATCTTGTCTGGGTGTTGAAAAAGCTCGCCGAACTCAAGAATCAGGATGAAGAGGAACTCGCGGAAACAACCGCCGACAACGCCCGCCGATTCTTCTCACTCAACGACCACAACAAGCGGGAAATCCCATGCTGACCCGTAGATTCAGCACGGGCAGCACCGGTTATCCGCTTGCCATTGACAACGACATCCTGTGGAGGCGTGAAGGCGATGATCTCGTGGCAAGATTTGAACTCCCCCCGCTCGAAGAAGGCTTGCTGATCGTGCCGAGCTTAAGCGCGACCGGAAATGCACGCGAATGGCCGGCCACTTGGCACTTTCGCAACGGTGACAGGCGCTGGCGGCTCGACAGCATTCCCGCCCCCGTTCCACGAAATTCCGCGCCAAACGCTGAACCGGAGGCGTCGATGGAGACGCGCTCCCATGTGGAAACCCAAGTCGATTGTTTCTTAACGAGGGCGCCCATTGAAGTCAGCTTCCTCGAGTTGCGCCTGCATGGCGGCACCTTTCCCGAGGATTCGCTGATCGTCATAGCCGCTCGGCCTTATCGGCTGGCGGTGCCAGGTATCGGCGTAAGAGTCGCACCACCCCAGCCCGTTCCGGCAATCAGTCAAATGCGGGCACGCCCATCGATTCGCCGGCACATTTGTTCACCTACCTGTCTCTCCATGGTCATGGGCCTTTCGCCGGAGGAGGCCTATCAATTTGCCGAGCAATGCTACGACCCGGTGCGCAAGATGTTCGGCATCTGGCCACGCAACATACGCGCCGCCAATGCGCGCGGCTTCTCGGGGGCGATCGAAACTTTTCGTTCGCTCGACGAGGCGGCCGAACTGATTGCGCAAGGCCATCCCATCATTGCCAGCATTCGCTACGCCAAGGGCGAGCTTTCCGGCGCTGCGGTCGATGCCACCGGCGGTCACTTGGTGGTGCTGCGCGGGCTCTCTGAGGATAAAGTGTTGGTCAACGATCCGGCGGCCGATACCCATGATCAAGTCTCGCGCGAATACGACCGCAAGGAATTCGCTCAAGCTTGGCTAGGCGCGCGTGGTGTAGGCTACCTGCTCGCAGGGACGCAATGACGGCTCCATGATCAAGCAATGACCATCAAAACCGCGCCATACGGAAGTTGGAAGTCACCGCTCAATGCCTCGGCCATCGCGGTCGGCGCGGCATCCTACGCGGAAATTCAGTCCTTCGGCATGGATGTCTACTGGCTTGAGTCGATTCCGAGCGAAGCCGGCCGCGTGACCCTGATTCGCAATGGCGAATCCATCCTCGCAAGTGGCTATTCGGTGCGCACGCGCGTTCACGAGTATGGTGGTGGAAGCTATGTGGCCTGCGAGGCCGGCATCTACTTTGTCAATTTCCGAGACCAAGACTTGTATCGCTTGGAGTCCGTCCCACGTGCCGTCACTCGGTCAGGCACGCACGAACGCTACGCGGACCTGTGCCATCCCGAGGGCAGCAACCTCCTTATCGCCGTGTGCGAAACCCACCCGAAGGATGACTTGGGCGGGCCCCAGGAGGTCAGCAATCGCTTGGTGGCCATAAATCTCGCCAATGGCCAAGTCACCACCCTGCACGAAGGGCATGACTTCTATGGCGCCCCGCGCATTCACGGCAGTCAACTTGCCTTCATCGCTTGGGACCATCCGAACATGCCCTGGGATGCCACCCTGCTCTACCTTGCGGAATTTAACCAATCCGAAGTTCGCCTCGAAAAGGTGAACGTCATCGCCGGAGGTGGTGGGGAGAGCATCGTCGAACCCCATTGGGGCGAGAAGCGACTCTTTTATGTGAGCGATGCGACTGGTTGGTGGAACATCTGGTGCTTCGATGAACAGGGCAATAGGTGTCTGCATGAATGCGAGGCTGAGTTCGGCGGACCCCAGTGGGTTTTCGCCACCCGAAGCTTCGCGGTGGTCAATGATGACCTGACGATTGCGCGCCGCTGCAAGCAGGGGACGGAGACGCTGGTAATCATCACGGGCGATGGCAGCTTGAGCGAGTGGCACTCGCAGGCCGGCGGCTATGATTACTTGCTTTGGCGCGATGACCCCAAGGGCCTTCTATGCGTGACGGGAGCGCCAGACCGAGGCGCACGCATCGAGCACTTCAACCCTTCGGGAGAAGCACGAGAACGACTCAGCAGAATCGAAACCGAGGCGCTTCAAGCCGAATACGCGAGCAGCCCGCAGGCGATCGCATTTGACTCCCATGGTGGTGTGAGCCACGCCTACTTCTACCCGCCGACCAACCCCGAATACCGAGCACCGGACAGAGAACTTCCGCCGCTTCTCGTGACAACCCACGGCGGACCCACGGCGGCGGCACGCAAGCATCAGAACCTGCGCATCCAGTACTACACTTCACGCGGCTGGGCGGTGGCAGACCTCAACTATGCCGGCAGCACCGGATTTGGCACAGCCTACCGGCGTAAACTTGAAGGCCAGTGGGGCATCGCCGATGTCAGGGATTGTGAAGCACTGGTACAACACCTCGCCTCGTTCAAGCTCGTCGACCCTATGCGCTGCGCCATTCGTGGCGGCAGCGCGGGCGGCTACACGACCTTGGCGGCACTGACCTTCTCGGATATTTTCCAGGCCGGCGCTAGCGCGTACGGAATCAGCGATCTCGAGGCCTTGGCGAAGGATACGCACAAATTCGAGTCCCGATACCTCGATACCTTGGTGGGGCCATGGCCAGAGGAGAGCGAGAAGTACAAGGCGCGCTCACCGATTCACCACAGCCACAAGCTCTCCTGCCCGATCATCTTCTTCCAAGGCGGCAAAGACCTGATCGTACCGCCTAATCAATCCGAACGCATGGTGTCGGCGTTAGATCAAAAAGGCATTCCGCATGCATACCTCCTTTATCCCGAAGAGGCGCACGGCTTCCGCGACGCGAAGAACATGGTGCACTGCCTCGAATCAGAATTTGAGTTCTTTTGCAGGGTATTCGAGATAAACAGCGCGGAGCCGAGCGCCACGCTAGAGATCAAGCACCTATGAATCGATTTCGGATTGCAGTCGTCTGCGGTGGCCCCTCGCCAGAGGCGGAGATTTCGCGTGTTTCCGGCAGATGCGCGGCTGAAGCACTCGAAAAGCGCGGACATCAAGTGGAAATTATCGAACTCGGCCCCAAGCTCGCCGACGACCTCAAGGTATTTGCCCCGGACACAGTCGTCCCCATGTTGCACGGCGTTCCCGGCGAAGATGGTTCCGTTCAGGCGTTTCTCGATATTCTCGGCTATTCTTATGTCGGAAGCGGCCCGGCGGCGAGCGCCGCCGCCATCAGCAAATCCCTCACCAAGTCGGTCGCGCAAAGAACCGGCCTTCCTGTGGCCGCGGATCTGGTGGTCACCCGCACCGACGATTTGCATCGAATCAGCGAGCAGGCACTAGAAACCCTCGGAAGTGCGCTGGCGATCAAACCGGACGATCAAGGTTCAGCACTTGGGGTGCGACTGCTGCGAGAAGTCAATGCCGATGAACTGTCTGATCAACTCCGAGAGGTCTTGAACGAACATGAGCGGGTGCTCCTCGAGACCTTTGTGGAAGGCGCGGAACTCACCGTTGGCGTGCTTGATCTCAATAAGGAAACGCCCATCGCCTTTCCAGTCATAGAGATTCGAACGCCGGAAAATACCTGGTATGACTTTTACCACCGCTACGCGCCCGGTGAGAGCGAACACCTCGTACCAGCGCCTATCCCAGAAGCAGCGGCAATGGAACTCCAAGCACAGGCTGTCGAGTTGCATCGGCTGCTCGGCTGTAAGGACATGTCCCGCACCGATTTTGTCCGCGCCGGCTCGGGTGAGACGATTATGCTGGAGCTCAACAATCTGCCGGGCATGACGCCGACCAGCCTCTATCCGGACGGCGCAAGGGCGATCGGCATCGAGTTCGACGACCTCCTCGAACGTTTGGTGTTCAGTGCTGTTTCGAGGGGCCCTAGGATTGATTGGAAACAGGCGTAAGCGCTTCCGAAATGTTCCGAATAACCGCCGGCCCCTCATAGATGAACCCCGTATAGATCTGCAAGAGACTCGCACCCGCCCGCATCATTTGACGCGCGGACTCGGCATCATGTACGCCGCCGCAAGCAATAATCGGCAGCCCATGCAAATGATTCGCCAGTCGCTCAACCGTCTGTAGCGATCGTTCGAAGAGTGGTGCGCCGCTTAATCCCCCCTGCTCTATTCGCTGTCTGGAAACAAGATTCATCGATCGCGAGATGGTGGTATTGGTGGCGATGACGCCATCGGCACCCGAACTTTTGAGCACCTCGGCAAGGGCGACCAGATCTTCATTAGCGAGATCAGGAGAAACCTTGACGAGAAGTGGCGGACGCCTCGGTGCCTTCTCAAGGCAGTCACGCACCGAAGTCAGCAAGGGCGCAAGGGCTTCAATGCTTTGCAGATCGCGAAGTCCTGGGGTGTTCGGAGACGAAACGTTGAGAGTGATGTAGTCCGCAACAGCGGCCACCTTGCTCGCACATTCGACATAGTCGTCAACGGACCGGTGCGCGGGTGTATCGCGATTCATCCCTATATTGACTCCGATCGGGCAGGCTTCGGGAAGCCGCAACCTTGCCGCTTCAATCCTGCGCACAAGATGCGCGACCCCCAAATTGTTGAATCCCATGCGATTGATGAACGCCCGATCTTCTCTCAAGCGAAACAGCCGCGGCTGGTTCGATCCTTTCTGCGGCTTCGGAGTGACTGTGCCGACTTCAATAAAACCAAAGCCGGCGGCGGCCAAACCGCGAATAGCAACACCATCCTTGTCGAGCCCCGCCGCAAGCCCAACGGGATTGCGAAACTTGAGGCCGAGAAGCGCTACTTCGCAGGTGGGAGGTGGCTCGAAGATGGACTCGGCAAGCCCCATTCGCGCCAATGTTGAGAGTCCTCCGAGCGCCACGGCGTGGGATCTTTCGGGCGGCAAGGCGAACAACAGTTCGCGCAGCAATGCATACATGGGAGGGTACATGGGGACATTGTATGAGAAGGGCATGCGTTAGACTAATGGGCCGAATGCGCACCAAACCGCTGGTCCGACAATCATATGACGCTTGAAGCCCTTGACAGCCAAGAACGACCCGCCGCTCCCTCGGAGCTTGCGCTTCGGCTCATGCAGGTACGGGAGTGGCTTGAGGGGAGAGTGCTTGGTCAATCCCATCTCGTCAACCGACTGCTCGTTGCGCTCTTAACCGGAGGGCACTTGATTGTCGAAGGCGCTCCCGGCCTCGCCAAGACGCGCGCCATACGTGAACTCGCCAAGGCCGTTGACGCCTCCTTCCATCGCGTGCAGTTCACACCCGATTTGCTCCCAGGCGATATCACCGGCACCGAAATCTACCGTCCGCAAAGCGGCACATTCCATTTTCAGGAAGGCCCAATCTTTCATAATATTCTGCTCGCCGATGAGGTCAATCGGGCACCCGCCAAGGTGCAATCGGCCTTGCTTGAAGCCATGGCCGAACACCAAGTCACCATAGGCCGCGCCTCCTATCCTCTGCCGCCACTCTTCCTAGTCATGGCAACACAAAACCCCATAGAGCAGGAGGGCACCTACCCGCTGCCGGAAGCGCAGCTAGATCGGTTCTTGATGCATGTCGAAGTCGGCTATCCGGACGCTTCGGTAGAAGCCCAGATATTGGAGCTCGTGCGGCACGAAAAAGATTCATCCGATGAATTCATGCCGGAACTGCGTCTGTCTCCGACAGAAATTCTCGAGGCACGCCATGAACTCGGTGCGCTGCACGTCGCGCCCGCCGTACGCGATTATATGGTCGCGCTTGTGAGCGCAACGCGCCACCCCGGGGACTACGACGAAGCCTTGGCCAGCATGATCGAATACGGCGCGAGTCCGCGCGGAAGCATTGCCCTCGATCAATGCAGCCGCGCAGTCGCTTGGCTTAAGGGCGCCGACTACGTCACGCCCGAAGATGTGCGCGCCGTAGCAAGAGATGCTCTGAGGCATCGAATCGTGTTGAGCTATGAAGCGGAAGCCTTGGGCACCACCTCACAATCGCTCATCGAACAACTGCTTGAATTGGTACCGGTGAACTAGTGTGCGTTCCAAGCCATCCGGTAGAGTTTCGTTGTCACGCTGGAATATATCAATCCACTCTTCAATCACATAGGAGAGCTCGGCGAACACTTGTTTCTCGTCTGTACCCTGCACGTCCCACGAAGCAGCCATCTTCCTCGCGCCACGCAACGACTCGCAGAAACCTGTCTGACTTCCTCATTTGAGAGACCTTGTAAATGTCCGCCTATTATGGGAGAAACGACGAGCCAAACAAAGAAATGGATAACTCCCCCCCTTGGAACAAATCCAATTCGCGAATTGAAGGGCGAGAAAAACTCCCCCTCACGGGGAGTTTGCTTTTCTCCACTTGAATCGAAGACCTGTAGGTCCAATAATTCCTCGGCCTCCCGAGTAACATCATGAATCCAGCATCCATCAAAGGCGCTCACGTTAAGCTTGAAGATCTCTTAGGGTTACGCCTCGCCACCCTGGCGGCGGACCGGGAGGCCTTTGATGCGCGTTTGGGCGCCAGCGGTACGCGTCTTTCGAGGTTTCGCGGACGCGGCATAGAGTTCACCGAAGTGCGCGCCTATCAGCCCGGAGATGATGTGCGCTCGATCGACTGGAAGGTCACCGCGCGACGCGAAACTCCACACACCAAGATCTATCAAGAAGAGCGGGAGCGGCCTGAACTCATTTTGGTGGACCAAACGCGCGGCATGTTCTTCGGCACCGGTGAACGCCTCAAGTCTGTCACCGCCGCGGAAACCGCTGCCCTGCTCGCCTGGCAGTACCTTCGTCGCGGCGACCGCGTCGGAGGCATAGTGCTCGGTGAAGAAGGCCAAGTGCTCGTCAGGCCCAAGCGCCGACTTGGCACCACCCTGCGGCTCATTCGCGCAATTCACTCGGCCAATCGGTTCCTGAAAGCCGACCTTGAAGGCGCGCCGCCATCTCTGGCCAGCGTGCTCGGCGACGCTCGACGCCTCGCCCCCAAGGGACACGGCGTACATATCCTCTCGGACTTCGATGAACCCTTACAAGACCTCAAACCACCACTCGCCAGGCTCGCGTTCGGTAATGAAGTGCGGCTCATCTTCATCTACGATGAGTTTGAGGCGAGGCCGCCTGCCGGGCGCTTTCCTCTGTCGAGGCGCGGGGAACGTTTAGTTTTTGATACCACAGGCGAGTTGGCGCGCGAGCACTTTCGGCAGGACTTCAAAGAGCGCCTACAGGGTCTTCGCAAGCTCTGCCAGAGCACGGGTTGCCGGCTTCTTGAGCTTCCCAATCAAACCTCATTTCTGGATCGCTTTGCACATGCCGCCTGAAGTCTTGTCTCAGCTTCGCGGCCTGCACTTGCCGGACGTTCCCGGCTGGTGGCCACCCGCGCCGGGTTGGTGGCTGGTGGCTATCCTCGCGATTGCGCTCGCAGTATGGAGCGTTTTCATCTTCAGACGCGCCCGCGCCCGCCAGCAGATACTTCGCGAGGCTATCGCGGAACTCAATCACTTGAACCAAGCCCTGGCATCCGGCGCGCTCCCGCCCATGCCCTATCTCGATCAAGTGAACGCGCTGCTCAAACGCCTACTCATACACGGCTACGGCGAACGCCATGTATCGGGCCTCTCTTCCGATGCATGGGCGCGAGCCCTTGGGCAATTCCTGCACAAGTTCTCCAAGCCGAACGCGCTCATGCGTATAGAAACCTCTCTTCTTGGCGAATTTCGCTATAGGCCCCACTCGCATGGAGGGTCGCCGTCGAACCTGGGCCAGGAGTTGCGAGCCGCGTGCAAGCGACTCGGCGTAGGTCTTGAGCGCGCCTTGAAGGAACTCAATCCACCAGAGGTACGGGCATGATCGAATTCGCGTGGCCTTGGATTCTGCTGCTGCTTCCCCTGCCCCTACTGGTCTGGAAGCTCCTGCCGGCTTGTCATCCGGATGACATGGCCATGCGCGTTCCTTCCCTCAGCCGCTATCGAACGGAAGCGCAATCTGCTCAAGGTTCGGGACGCGCCCCGCTCTTGCTCTTGCTCTTCCTCTGCTGGGCGCTACTGATCACCGGCATCGCCAGACCCGAATGGGTCGGAGACGCTCGGCCGCTACCAACCGCCGGTCGAGACCTGCTGCTTGCCGTGGACATCTCCGGCAGCATGGGCGACGACGACATGCTTTGGGAATCCAGACGGCTCTCCAGAATCGATCTGGTCAAGCTCGTCCTCTCGTCCTTTATCGAGCGTCGCGAAGGTGATCGCATAGGGCTGATTCTGTTCGGCACCCGCCCCTATGTGCAAGCGCCACTTACATTTGATCACGAAACGGTCGCGACGCTGCTCGAGGAAGCGCCGCTGGGCATTGCCGGCGGTCGCACCGCCATAGGTGATGCCATCGGACTTTCCGTCAAACGCCTGCTTGACCGTCCCGCCGACTCGCGTGTGCTCGTGTTGCTCACCGACGGCGCCAACAACACCGGAGAGTTATCGCCCGCAAGGGCGGCCGAGATCGCAAGAGACGCTGGCATTCGCGTTCACACCATTGGCTTCTCCGGCCCAAGCACAGACTTCCTCGGACGAATCCGATCACTCGGCAGCACAGAACTCGACGAAAAAAGCTTGCGTGAGGTGGCCGAGACGACCGGCGGCGAGTACTTTCGAGCGACTGCGGGGAAAGAACTGGAAAGGGTCTACAAGGCAATAGACCGACTCGAACCGACTGAGCAGGACACCGACACTGTGCGTCCGGTCATCTCTTATGCCTACGTCCCCATAGGACTGGCCTGGTGCCTTGGCGTTTTGCTGCTTATCGCCCGCAAGCTGAAAAAGAGCGTCGCCTAATGGAAGCGTTCGATTGGCAAGCCTTCCACTTCTTGCGCCCCTTGGCGTTGCTGGGCATCATCCCGGCACTTCTGCTCTGCGCTTGGTACGCCCTAAGACGCCCAGGTGCCGAACGCTTCGAATCCCTGCTTTCACCTGAACTCAGGACGGCCCTGCTGTCGGGCGGCGAAGGTGCGAGACCATGGCTCGCGCCCGCCTGGATCGCAGCGCTCCTCGGGCTTGGCGCCATCGCCCTGGCCGGTCCGACCTGGCAGCGCCAAGAGGTTCCGGCACGGGAACTCGACGACGCACTAGTCGTGTTGCTTGACCTGTCGCTCTCCATGTATGCGCAAGACATTCAGCCTTCGCGACTCAATCGAGCACAGCTTGAACTCGCCGACCTGCTGCGCCTGCGCGAAGAAGGCACAACCGCTCTGATCGCCTATGCGGGCGATGCCCATGTGGTCACCCCGCTTACGGATGACATTGACACCATACTTCACATGTCGAATTCCCTCACCCCGGACATCATGCCGGTGCTCGGAAGCCGCGCAGATGAGGCCATTAGGCAGGCCAACCAATTACTCGAAAACGGTGCGCGAGATCTGGGCCGCATCTTGCTCATCACCGACGGCATTCGCGGCTTGGAAACATCCGCAAGTGCCTGCGATCCGAGATTCTCACTCTCCATTCTTGGCGTGGGTACCGCCATGGGCGCACCGGTGCCGGTTCCGGTCGCGGAAGGCCGGACGCAGATGCTCATCGACGCGCGCGGCAAACAGGTGGTTGCCAAGCTTGAGGAAAACAAGCTCAGAGAACTGGCCAACCTGTGTGATGGACAATACAGCGGCGTGCGCGTTGGCGACGAGGACCTGCTAACGCTCCTTACCGGAATCGTAGATAAGGCGCGACCTGTGAAGGATTCAGAGGCGCTGCGGCAAGTCGATATGTGGGTGGACAAGACCTACCTCTTCGCACTGCCACTCGTGCCACTGCTGCTCTTCGCCTTTCGCCGAGGCGCATTGCCGATTTTGCTCATGTGTTTCATGCTGCCGCCGGATGCCTCAGCCTCCTGGTGGGACGACCTCTGGAAGAGGCAAGACCAGCAAGGCTACGAGGCTCTGCGGCAGAACGACCCAGAGGCCGCGGCAGCGCTCTTTAGGGACCAACGATGGCGGGGCGTGTCCCATTTTAGGAGCCAATCCTTTGGGGATGCGGTCTCAGCCTTCGACAGCAGCGAAAGCAAGAATGCCGACGACTTTTACAATCTTGGCAACAGTTTCGCCTTCGCGGGAGACATCCCCGAGGCCATCGCAGCCTACGAAAATGCGCTTGCGATTTCTCCGCAGCACGAGGACGCGGCGCACAACAAGCGCTTGCTTGAATCCATGCAGCAGGATGCCGCACCCGATCAAAATTCGCAAAACCAAGCACAGCAGAATCCGTCGGACTCGGACGAGGGACAGTCTTCGCCAAGCCCGCAAGATGCATCTCAAGATGCTCAAGAACCGCACACACCCGATCAGGCGAGTGGTACCTCCGCGCCACCCCAAGAACAACCCGAGGAGCAGGAGCAATCCGGCCGAGAAAACCAATCACAAGATCAGCCGGAATCATCCGAACAGAACAACCCACAAGCAGCCGAATCCACGACGCAGCCAACCGGCCTAGAGGAAGCCCAAGCCAACCAAGATCGCCAGAGAGAGCTCATCGAGAGTCTGTTACGGCGCGTACCCGATGACCCGGGCGGACTGTTACGACAAAAATTCCTCCATGAGACCCGCGAACGCAGTCAAGCCGGGCAACCGAGACAGGACTCCGAGGAGCCGTGGTGATGGTCAATCGCTGTGCGGTTCTTGTGCCGGTCTTCTTCAGCCTGCTACTCATCTCTTCAGGGCTGGGAGCCGCCACTGCGCGCCTGAGTAGCAATGAGATCTTTGAGTACGAAACCGTGCAATTGGAACTTTCCGGGCCTCGCGATGCTCCGCCCGATCTGACACCGCTTGAGCAGGACTTCGAAGTCCTCGGGAGCTCCAGCCAAAGCTCGATGCAGATTGTCAACGGAAGAATTGAAGTATCTGAAAACGCGGTAAAACTTACCATTAGACCGCGACGTACGGGACGCATCATCGTCCCATCCATCACCTTTGGGGACGAACAAACCCAAGCGCTCTCGCTCAAGGTCAATGCCCTAGACGAGCGCACCCAAGGGGACATCGACCAACTTGCCTTTTTCGAGACACAGGTGTCCGAGGAGCGCCCCTATCAAAGCGAGGCGGTGTTCCTCACACGGCGCCTCTTCTATGCCCCGGAAGTACAGATCTACGGAAGTTTGCCCGGCATTCCCGACATCTCGGGCGCCACCGTGCAGCCAGTCAGTGAGCCGAGCTCGACCTACACCTTGCGGGATGGGCAACGCTACAATGTTTTCGTCAGCGAGTACGTGCTGTTTGCTGATCAGCCGGGCGAACTCAGTGTGCCGCGGGTGGAAGTCTTGGCTCGCATGCAACTTCCCGGTTCCGCGCAAGGACGCTCGCTTGGCATACCCATCCGCTCAAACGAACTTACGCTCAACGTGCGTTCACCACCCGAGGGCTATCCTGCGGGCAAACCGTGGCTTCCTGCACGGAAGGTCTCGGTCGAATCCGATTTCGACACCCAAAGCACTGAGGTTGGCATGCCGCTCACCTTCAACCTGAAGGTTTCAGTGGACGCAGCGCTAGCCTCACAGGTTGCCCCACTCAACCTCGCCTTTCCGGCTTCGATCAAAAGCTATCCGGAGACTCCAAGACTCGACGATCAGTTGCAGAGCGGAAGCGTCCTCGGGACTCGCACCGAAGTCTACGCCCTGATTCCAACCCAGCCCGGCATCCTCACCTTGCCGGAGGTGCGGCTGACCTGGTGGGACACGCAAAACGAGACGCTTCGCGAAACAAGCTTGGCCGCCCGGGAGATTGAAGTACTGCCGAATCCTGAAATGACCGCGACAGCGAACCAATCCCAAGTTGCGGATACCGGCGGCGAGCGCCAAGCACCAAGCCCCGAAGCCACGCGCTCCGCAAGTCCTTGGACGCTGGATTGGTTGGATGTGGTACTGGCCTTATTGTGTCTCACGCTTGGCATCGGCTGGCTGATGAGCACCCATCCGGAGTGGCGCCGCCTGTCCTTGATTGTCCGCACAAAGCGCAGCGAAGATTCTACTGAAGCAAGGGCTTTTGAACGGGTGAAAGCGACACGAGATCAAGCTGAGTTGCTCGCAGCCTTGAGGGCTTGGCTACCAATGGTGTCAACAACGGAAGATGCCCACCTGGCCTGTGAACAACTTGCAGAGCGCACGGAAGCCGCGCTCTACGCAAAGCAGGCGGCGCGACCCACGCAGTCGCCAACCGTCGCCGAACTGCATGAAGCCGCCTTGAAGTTACGCATTGCCTGGCTTCGCGAAACTCGACGAGCGCGAGGGAACGCTCTGCCTGGACTATACGCCCACACAGCGAAAGGGTAACTCCCCCTACTATGAAAGAGAGAAGGAGAGAAGCGCTCCTGTCTCTTCATTCTTGGTGTCGTCGCGCCGCTACGGCCAGAGTTGAAGATCCGCAACCCGCCGAAAAAGTGCGCGAACGGCCAGATTTCTATGCCGTCGCTGGAACGGAACGGACGATGACCGGTGTACACCGGCACCCGCCGCACGAGTTTGTCAAGATTTTCAACGGCGCGCAATCCCTTGAGCAGTCCTGAGTGATAGCGGTCCGTGGCCTTCACCTCAATCGCTAAGAGTTCATTGCCGCGACGCAGCAAGAAATCAACTTCGATATCGCGTGACTGATGGGGTTGCCAGTAGAAAATCTCTTCATAGAGGTCTGCCATCTCCGCATGCGCACGCAAAGTCGTGAGCACAATGTCCTCCTTGAGCGGTCCGCGCTCCTCCAAACCAACAGCGCCTAGCTGACGCTTCACGCCGCGTAAAATGCCGGGATCGACCCAGTAAAGTTTCGGCAGCTTGCGTTCTCGCACACGCAACCTCGCCTCATAGGCGGGCAGGCGGTATGCCAACAGCGTATCCACGAGGATATCCAAATAGCCCTGTACCGTAGTACGGGCAACGCCGGCATCGCGGGCGATTTCGGATACGTTGACGACTTGGCTATGAAATAGTGCGGCGATAGGTAGGAACCGCACAAATCCGGGCAGATTCCTCACGAGAGCCTCTCCCTTCACTTCTTCGCGGAGATAGAGCTGCACATAAGCTTCAAGGATTGCGCGCCGTTTGCAACCTCAAATCAACAGCAGGTCGAGGATAGCAGGCACAGGCATGGCTTCGAGCCGTGCTGGATTGCCAAACGTCTCCATGATTTCTTTTACTTGACTCTCCGGGAATCTGGTCGCACAGTTGGCACGGAACTTCTCAAGCAGCAGCGGAATCCCCTCGTCCCTACGCCGTCTATGACCCACAGGGTATTCGACGGCTACCTTCTCAGTGGCACTTCCATCCTTGAAGAATACCTGAACGGCGTTGGCGATGGAGCGTTTGTCCGGCTCGTGATACTCACGGCTGTAGCGTTCATCCTCCAAGACCTCCATGAGTTCGCGTAGCTGATCAATCTCTGGGTTGCTGGCGGCCTGATCTTCGTAATCATCAGCCGTAAGATTGCCGGTCAAGAGGCCCACCGCCACCATGTATTGCAGACAATGATCCCGGTCGGCAGGATTATTGAGTGCGCCCTGCTTGCTGATGATGCGAATCGCCGATTCGTGGGTCGTGAGTTCGATCTTGCGAATCTCTCCGAGCCTTCCCGCCACATGAAGGTGCAAGCGAACCGCCGCTTCCACCGCCGTTTGCGCATGAAACTCGGCCGGATAGGAAAGCTTAAAGAGGATGTTCTCCATCACGTAACAGCCATAGTCGCGCTGAAACTCAAACTGCTTGCCCTTAAACGAGACATCGTAAAAGCCCCATCCCTTCGCCGACAGCGCACTCGGATAGCCGATCTCACCCTTGAGCACCAACATCGCCAAGCGCACCGCACGGCTAGTGGCATCTCCGGCCGCCCATGATTTTCTCGGCCCGGTGTTTGGGGCATGCCGGTAGGTGCGCAAGGCCGAGCCGTCGAGCCAAGCATGGGAGACGGCATCCACCACCTGGTCTCTGGTGCCACCCAAGAGGCGCGTCACCACGGCGGTTGAAGCGACCCTCACCAGAATGACGTGATCAAGCCCTACCCGATTGAAGCTATTCAGAAGCGCCAAGCAGCCTTGAATCTCATGCGCCTGAATCATTGCGGTCAAGAGATCACGACCCGTCAATGGATCCGGCAGGCGGCTCGAAGGGCTGCGACTCACATAGTCGGCCACGGCGAGTATTCCGCCTAGGTTATCCGACGGATGACCCCACTCCGCCGCCAGCCAGGTGTCGTTGAAATCGAGCCAACGGATGATGCAACCTATGTCCCACGCCGCCTTGACAGGATCGAGTTGGTGCTGAGTGCCGGGGACACGCGCGCCGTTCGGCACCAAGGTACCGGGCACGATTGGGCCCAAGTGCTTGGAGCAGGCCGGATAGCGGAGCGCCAAGAAGCCGCAGCCGAGTGTATCCATCAAACAATATCGCGCGGTCTCGTAAGCCTCTTCGCTAAAAGAAGGTTCCGCCATCACGTAATCGGCAATGGCCTCTAGTTCAGCGTCCGCGGGCGGGCGGACGTTGATATCGACATTTGAAGACATGCTATCTCTCTAATATGCGGACTACGCGCCGAGGCTCAGGTCCGACATACTCGGCACTCGGGCGGATAATGCGGTTCTTGGCCCTTTGCTCCATCACATGCGCCGCCCAGCCCGTGACCCGCGAGCACACGAAGATTGGCGTAAAGAGCTTGGTGGGAATCTGCATTGAATGGTAGGCGCTGGCATGAAAAAAGTCCGCGTTGGCAAAGAGTGCCTTCTCATCCCACATGAGTTTCTCGATGGCCGCCGAAATATCGTAGCGGAGGCGATCTCCAGCCTCGTTTGCCAGTTCGAGCGCATGCGCCTTGATGACCGTATTGCGTGGGTCGCTGGTGCGATACACCGCATGTCCGAAACCCATGACGAGTTCTTTGCGCTCAAGCATGCCCCTGACACCCTGCACTGCCTCTTCGGGCGATGAAAATCGCTCAATGAGCTCCATGGCGGCCTCATTGGCGCCTCCGTGCAAGGGGCCACGCAACGAACCTATGGCTCCCGTGATGCAGCTATGCAGGTCGGAAAGGGTGGAGGCGCACACCCTCGCGGTAAAGGTCGAGGCGTTGAATTCGTGTTCCGCATAGAGAATCAAGGAAGTGTCCAATACATTGATATGCAGTTTGGACGCCGGCGAGTCATGCAGCATGGTGAGGAAGTGCTCGGCTATGCTGAGCGCCTTGGTGTTCGTCTCTATGCGCACGCCATCATGAGAGAACCGATACCAATAGAGAATGATACTCGGCAAGGCCGCCACCAAACGCTCAGCCGCTTCGATCTGATTCGAGAAATCGCCTTCTGGTTCCAAGTTACCGAGCATGGATGCGCCGGTGCGCATGACATCCATCGGATGCGCAGAGGCCGGGATACGTTCCAATACCTCGAGTAGCGGCGCGGGCAACCCACGCTGTGCGCGAAGACGGCTGGCAAAGCTCGCGAGTTCGCCGGCTTTCGGGAGTTCCCCATGCAGAATAAGATGCGCGACCTCCTCAAAACTCGTGTTGCCGGCAAGATCGGAGATGTCGTAGCCGCGATAGGTGAGTCCTGTTCCTGTCTTGCCAACCGTGCAGAGAGACGTCTCACCCGCTGTTTGTCCACGTAAACCGGCCCCGCCGAGCGCTTTATCAACCATTACTTATTTACCTTTATTCACCTTGAGTTGTCACTCCCTGTTCGCCGCTCAAAAAGCGCATCGAGCTTTTCTTCGTAGGCGTGATAGCGCAGAACCTCGTAGAGTTCCCCACGCGTTTGCATGAGGTCCAAGACCCCGCGCTGCGTCCCCTTATCTCTCAGTTCTTTGAAGACCGCCAAGGCGGCCTTATTCATGGCGCGAAATGCCGAAAGCGGATAGAGCACCATGGCAATCCCCTGCTCGCGCAATTCGTCAACCCGGAACATCGGTGTCATGCCGAATTCCGTCAGATTAGCCAGCACCGGAACCTTCACACTCGACACCACTTTGGCGTAGTGCGCGAGATCCGTCATGGCTTCGGCAAATATGGCATCCGCGCCCGCCGCCTCAAAGGCCTGCGAGCGTTCTATGACGGCATCGAGACCCTCGACCGCGAGCGCATCCGTGCGAGCCATGATCATAAATTCCGGGTCGGTCTTCGCATCCACCGCCACGCGAATTCGGTCCAGCATCTCGTCCAAACCGACTATGGCCTTGCCCGGTCTGTGTCCACAGCGCTTTTGGGCAACCTGATCTTCGATATGCAGCCCGGCCGCACCCGCACGAATGAACTCACGAACCGTTCGCGCAATATTGAAGGCACCGCCAAATCCCGTGTCCGCATCCACCAGCAGCGGCAGCTCGGTCGCCGCAGTGATGCGGCGTATATCGGTCAAAACATCGTCTAGGCTGGTGATCGCGAGGTCCGGCAGACCGTAGGAGGCATTGGCCACCCCAGCACCAGAGAGATATACGGCACGAAATCCCGCCGTCTCGGCGAGCAGCGCCGCATAGGCGTGGATCGTGCCAACAATTTGCAGCGGCTTTTCCGTCGCGAGCGCCGCTTGAAGTCTTTTGCCGGCAGAACTCGCCACCACTAGGCCGCCTCCGCGGTTCGAGCCTTTGTCGTCAGCAACAGTTCTTGAAGCTCAGCATGGTCATTGGCTTGCGGCAAGTCTGGGATACGCGCCGTCACATTTGGCGGGGCGCCGTAGAAGTACCCGAATTCAGCCTGCTCAAGCATGGTCAAGTCGTTGAAGGAGTCTCCAGCCGCATGCACTTGGTAGTTCATCGCCTGAAAACCCTTGACCGCCTGACGCTTGGGGTCGTCCTGACGCAGGCTATAGCCGGTTACCCTGCCTTCCGACGACTGCATGCTGTGACAAAGGAGCATGGGAGACCCGATTTTCCTCATTATCGGTAGGGCAATTTCATAAAAGGTGTCCGATACCACCGCCACCTGAAAGTGCTGCCTTGCCCAGTGCATAAACGGCACCGCGCCTTCAAGCGGCTCAAGTTCAGACACCACCGCATGCACCACATCGAGCCGCAAATCGTGCCGACGCATGACCTGAAGACGCATCTGCATCAGGTCGTCATAGACCGGTATGTCCCTCGTGGTTTGCTGAAGTTCATCGATACCGGTGCGAACCGCGACCCCTTGCCAGATTTCCGGCAAAAGCACACCTTCAAGATCAAGACATAGTACGTCCAACAGGGACTTCCAAACTTGCGAACCGAGAATTCTAGCCTATGTGAGCAATCGGAGTGTTCGCGGCTCCTTCTCTGAACTCGTCGGCGTAACCACCTCAATCGAACAAATACGAATACGGGGACCCCTTCCTTGGAAAGCTGTTCCGGGGCCGGGAGCTATCGGAGCTTGATTTTAAAAGTAGCGTTCCTGTCGCTTCCGCTTCACTCCCCTACCGATTGTCTTCAAAACAAGGCACACCCCCCTGACTACACAGAAAAGCTTTATGAGCTTCCAACACCGCACCCTTGACACTAAATTTGCTGCGTAAGGAACTCATCCGCTAGAATCTCATTCATCGAGACTTGTGAGTTTGACCGAGCGGTCAGTCAAAATGAGCGAACTTCCGCTAAGGTTGCTGGCGATGCCTGTACTGAGAATGTTGTGGGAGTGGTGGGATTAATGGTCGCCGAGGACCCGAACAGCATCCGGCAGCATATTTTTCAGATAGTGTTCAGCGGGTCCAGTAGAGCCGCGAGACTCTTCGACCTTTCCGTGTTAATCGCGATTCTTGCGAGCGTCGTCGTTGTTCTTATGGACTCCCTACCGAGTCTGGGCATTAAGTGGCATGAGCGACTGCGTTCTGCGGAGGTCGTGTTCACGTTGGTATTCACCGTTGAGTATTTGGTGCGACTCTGGTGTCACCCAAGGCCTGCTCGCTATGCGCTCAGTTTCTTCGGCATAGTCGATTTCGTCTCGATTGTTCCAACTTTCTTGGCGTTAATATTTCCAGGCTGGGAAAACCTCGCCGTTTTGCGAGTGCTAAGGGTTTTGCGAATCTTTCGGGCGTTCGGCCTCGGCCGTTTTTCGCGTGCTTCGGAGATCATAGCCACTGCCATCACAGCGTCGCGCTACAAGATCGCGGTTTTTATCGTCGGAGTTCTGATCGCCGCCCTGGTCGGTGGGTCGCTCATGTACATGGTAGAAGGCCCGGAAAGAGAGGAGTTCCGGAGCATCCCTGAGGGTTTCTACTGGGCTGTCTTTCATCTGACTACCGTTGGTCACACGGACATCTCAGCAACCACGCCCCTTGGAAAAGTAATGTCTTCCATCATCATGATGCTCGGCTACTGCTTTTTCGCTGTTCCCGTGGCTCTCATCACTTCAGAGGTCATCTCTTTGAAGAAGGTGCGAGACGAGATGCTCACTAGTGGAGAAAGCGATGTAATGGAGTACAAGTCTTCGGCCTTCTTCAGCCACCAGAAACCGGATCTGCCCGAGGCGACCTTATTCGAGGCCTCTGTTCTCAAACCTATTGCCGGATTCCTGAACAGCAAAGGCGGCACATTGGTTATCGGGGTCGCCGACGACGGGCATGTGCTTGGTATTCAATCAGATCTTGATCTCAAGCACTGGGACGTGGACCGCTATGTGAACACGCTTACAAGCAAAATTGGCACCGCAATGGGACTGCACGCGGCTGCCATGACGACGATTAGTACGGAACCTTATCAGGGATTACCGATTTGCATCATTGAAGTGCTACAGTCCCCCGATCCGGTATACCTCCAAACACAAAAGAACAAAAAGGTTTTTCTTGTCCGTATCAATAACTCGACCCGTGAACTGAGCGGCGCTGAAATGGTAAGTTATATCAACAGACGCTGGACCTAGTTGAATCAGAATGGCCGAGAAGGGATCTTCCTCAAACGACCGACCCACCTACCGCCTCTTGCGCGCCAAAGACGCATAGACGCGGTTCATATAGAACGTGTCGCTCTAGCGTTCATCGAAGTCGGTGCACCATGCGGAAAAGCGCCGCACCCAGTGCTTGAAGCACCGCCGTTGGTGAATAGTTCGGGGGCAATTCCTTCATCCGCTCACCGCCATGCAGACGAGATCCCGCAGACTGGTCTTCTTGCCATAACGCAAAAGCCCGATTCGGAATACTCGTCCGGCCACCCAGCCGGTGGCGATGGCACCAAGGAACGCCAATACAAGGCTCAACACGACTTCAAATATCGGCACATCCGAGAGCAACATGCGCGTCGGCATGATGACCGGCGCTGTGACTGGCACCAAAGAGCCAATCTTGATGAACAGGCTATTGGGTGCGAGCACGATGGTCTGAAGCATCACCACCGAGAGAATAAGCGGAAACATGGGCAGCATCATGGCCATCTGCGCTTCTTGGTTGTTCTCAAACACCGCCCCGAGTGCACCGAACAGACTGGCATAGAGGAAGTAACCAATCGGAATCATCAAGATGGTCACGAAAACAACGTCCCCGCGAACATCGGGCATGGCACCAGCGTCCATGGCACCAATGTTCTGAAACGATTGCAAGCTACCCGCCAAATCACCGAGTTGCTCCGGCGAGAACAGCAGACCCACCATAACCGCCGCCGCAAGACCAAGCACCAAAATCATGAGCAACCAAATAAGGATTTGGGTCAGAGCGAGTGCAAAGAGCGCGAGGATCTTACCCATGAGAATGTCAAAGGGTCTGACGCTGGCGATCAGGATTTCGGCCATGCGGCTGCTCTTCTCCTCCATCACCGCCTGCATGACCATGCCTCCATAGATACTGACCAGCATGAATATGCCGAACGCGATGCCCATGCCGTAGCCGACCAGTCCGAGCGCACGCCCCGAAGCATCCCGATCGCCCTCTCCCGAATCGTCGAGTTCCATCACCCGAAAGGTCACGCCCCGGCGAACAGCGTTATAGACCTCCCTCGGCAGTTCAAAACGCTCCAAGCGCCTTTCCCGCACCACATCAAGCACGAAGCGCCTCAGCACCTGCTCCACCAGCACGGATTGCACCTCAGTCGTGTAGAGATACACCTCTCTGCCGCGATTCATATCGGTGAGTCCTTCGGGAAGCACCAAGAGGCCATCAAACTCCTCACTCGTCACACGCTGCTTGAGGCGGTCGAGTGATCCACTCACCCGCGCGAGTTCTATTGATGAAGGCGCCTCTTGCTCAAGCTGCTCGAACACTTCATTGCCGGGATCATAGACGGCAATGGCTCGCTGCATGGATCGCTCGGAAGAGACGGAGGCTGCGACCACTAGTGCCACCACGGCCATGAGGGCGACAATCGCAATCGGCATGAGCAAGGTCATGAGAATAAAGGTCTTGCTCTTGACGCGACGCAAGTATTCGCTCTCGATGACGACGCCGAGCGCTGTCACGCCGCATCTCCCAACTGAAGATGCTCGGATTCATCCGTTTCGGACTGATTCGCTTCTGAAGCCCGCACCAAGTCAATAAATATCTCTCTCAAGGACGCTCGCCGGAACGAGAAGTGTTTGATTGAGCAGCCTGCGGCTCGAAGTCCATCCAAGAGACCGTCCGAATCGAAATCGCCGAGGAGTCTCACTTCGGCCTCCTGACCTTCGAGCTTCTCTATCCCAATGCGGCCGTGCAACTCGAGCTCTCCCAAGACCTGCTGATTACCCTCAAAGGCTAGCCGAACCACGCCGCCACCGTGTGATTCCTTGACCGTCTCAAGCTCTCCGGCGACCAAGACCCTTCCACCGGCGATAAGACAGATTTCATCGCAAAGCCCCTCCACCTGCTCCATCAGGTGAGAAGCGAAAACGATGATGTCGCCTTGTTCGCGTTGCTCGCGAATCACTTCTTCCATGAGTTCGGCGTTCAATGGATCCAATCCACTAAAGGGTTCGTCAAGAATCACCAGACGCGGCGCATGAATCAGCGTGAGCGCGAATTGCACCTTTTGCTGCATACCACGAGAGAGGTCCCTAGGACGCTTGTAGGCCCAATCTTCGGCGCCCAAGCGATTCAGCCAATACCGCCCCGCCTGCTTTGCGGCTTGTCCCGACAGTCCCTTGAGACGCCCGAGGTAGAGGAGCTGGTCCAGTACCGGCATCTGGCGGTACAGCCCTCGCTCTTCCGGCATGTAGCCTACCCTCGCCTGCGTCTTATGGGTGATCCGCTCGTCATCGAGCAGAATTTCCCCCGCATCTGGCCAAGTGATATTGGTCACCATGCGCAAAATCGACGACTTGCCGGCACCATTCGGCCCGAGCAGCCCAAGAACACGCGCCGGATTTGCTTCAAACGACACGCCATCCACCGCGAGCGTCGCCTTGTAACTCTTCGAAACCTCCTGAACCCGGAGCATAATGTTTAAGTTCTCAAACCAAGCCCAAGATTACATGATCATCGCGTACTTGTGTTGACGGCAAGATGCCGCCCTGCGCTATAAGCTCATCGGGATCGAAGTCGCCTGCACGCTGTTACTCGCTTGAGTAGTGCCAATGCTTCATCGCGACTAGAGGAGAGAGGCGTTGGGCGCAACGACACCTACGAGCGTGAAATCTGAAGCGCTGCGAAAGGCTCTGACAACTGTCAAATGGCGCCGCCAAATCCCTGCAAGGCGAACCCCACCCGTTCGTCCACTGTCGGTGCGAACGCCTCTCGTTCGCTCACCGCACGAAGCCGAGGCTCGAGTCCCGATCCGTTAGCGATTTGAATGGCAAGACCCGGACGGGCATTCATTTCCAATAGCAAGGGTCCGGCGTTTGCGTCTATGACGATGTCGCAACCCAAGTAACCTAGATTGGTCACATCAAAGCACCGGCTCGCCAAGCGAAGCACTTCCTGCCAGTTCGGAATGCTGATGTCTTCAAGGCTCTCGCCGGTATCGGGATGATGAGTCACCATTCGGTCGTGCCGCACTGCGCCAATGCTCGTCCCGGTAGTGATGTCGATGCCGACACCGATCGCACCCTGATGCAAATTGGCCTTGCCATCCGAAGCGTGAGACCCCAAGCGAAGCATCGCCATGATGGGGTAGCCGCGAAAAACAATCACGCGAATATCCGGCACGCCATCCACGCTTAAAGACGCGAACATCCCGTGCGAGACCACCAAGGACTCGATGATCGCCGAATCGGGGCGTCCACCCAGCGAATAGAGACCGCTGATGATATTTGTAAGCCGCCTTTTGATTTCTTGAATATCGACTTCCTCGGCGCTGCTCTTCACGTAGCGCCCATTGCGCCGACCAGAAATCACCAAAATTCCCCTGCCCCCACTCCCTTGGGAAGGCTTGATGACGAACCTGTCGAGTTCGTGCAAGCGCTCCGGAACCGCCTCGATCTCAAACTGCTGCGAAATGGCGAAAATGAGCTCCGGCGTCGGAATACCAGCCTTCGCGGCCAACCGCTTGGTACGCAACTTGTTGTCAACCAGCGGGTAGGCCTCTCGATTGTTATATGGGTTTATGAGCTCGACATTGCGGCGGTTCATGCCCATGACACCGCGTTTGCGCAGATCCCAAGGCGTTGCCAACCAGTTCACGTGTTCCGCCTCGCCAGCGGCTGGAAACGATAGAGCTCAAGTAATCGATAACCCGTGTAACGACCAAGCAGCAAGATTGCCGCCAGCACGCACAAATGCAATTCGGGAAAATTGTAGGAAAGATGGCGAACAATAGGCAGGCTCATCACCAGGTAGGCAAGAATCGCCACCAATAGGCTACCGGCACCCTGAATCATGGCTTCGGCAGGGCCTTCTTCTTCCCACAGTATTGACATTCGCTCCACCGTCCAAGCCAGAATGATCATTGGGAAGAATGTGATCGCCAAACCGCTGATGAGACCCAACCGGTAGCTCACCACCGCCAAAAGCAACACCAGCGCGATCACCACCACCACCAGGGTAGCAATTCGAGCCACCAACAGTAGGTTGAGTGAAGAGAGGTAGGTGCGTATGAGCAAGGCGGCGCCTACTACGAGCACCAGACCGATCAATCCGGCCAATAGCTCCGTCTGCAAGAAGGTAAGCGCAATCAGCACCGGCATAAAAGTTCCTGAGGTGCGCACACCCACCATGAGGCGCATAAAGACCACGACCAAGGCGCCCACGGGCAGGGTCATGATGAGCTTGAACATACCCTGTTCGGCAATCGGAAGGTCGTTCAGCGACAAGTCGAAAGGACTGCTGCGAAGATTGGAAAGCGTCAGCGCGGATCGAGATTGGCTGGTCATCGAAAAGGTGACTTGGCTCCGCGTGCCGCCAACCACATCAAACACGGACGGCGTGCCCGTCTGCCACAGCAAGAGTTCGGAGGCATCATCGATCCAGCCTGCCTGAGGGTCGTAAAGCAGCCATGCGTCCTCATGCCACACCTGCACGAAATCCTGTAAAGGCTGGTGTCGGCGACCATCCTCAAGCTGCAGCGCCTTCACCGTTCTGGCGGCAATGCCCGCCCGATTGAGCAAGGCCGCGATGAGCGGAGCGTCTTCGTAACCCTGCTTGAGTAAATTCATGTTCTGGCTGAGAGGGCGCGTGTTGGCCGCCTCCACGATCTGGTCCGCGAGCGATTTGGCACTGGTCGACCGGGGCAGAAAATCGTTTAGCACTTCCGAGGCCGCCGCACTGTAGGTGCCGTCAAAATACATGGTACGCACCTGATTCGGCGGCTGAGGAGTGATCTCATGCTGCGCATCCTCTACCAAGGCCATACGGTAAAAGAGGATCTGCGAACCCCCGGCCAAGCGTTTGGTCCAATGCGCTCTGCGCTGTGGTCCACTGCGATCCACCGTAAAGCCGAACCCTGGGGAGGCCCCGGTTTCGCTCAGTACGAAAAAGCCATCCTGCGCCGGAGGCAGGGTCAAGAGTACTTCGGCAGGTGCTCCCGCAGCTAGAAACTCTATGCGCGCCTCAACCTGCCACACTCTCCGCTCTTCATCCGATACAAAGGGAATGCCCGTGTCGAGATGGCGGTAGATGGCAATACCCGCCCCGGAAACAGCCAACAGGACTGCGACCATCACAAAGGAGAAGCCTTGGGTTGTCATGGGTCACCCATCCCCGTCCGCCAGTGGATTTATATTTTCCTCGGAGACATCCACGACTACCAAATCCATCAGCAGGTTTCGTCCAAGAATAGCCGGGTGTTTCAAGTGTCGGCGGTCAGAGAGATTGAATTCGAAACGATCTCGAATATCGCCGAGTTCAACTCGCAAGCGGACGACAGGGCGCCGGCCACCCTCGCTGTCCGATTGCTGATAGACCTTCACGAATCGACGCACCTCACGTTCCAGAATATAGCTCTTCTCCTCCGAAACCATCAGTTTGAAACGCACCCAATCTTCGCCGTCTCGCTCAAAATACTCGAGATCGGTCGCGCTCAAGGAGCTCGAGTCCGCACCGGTGTCAATGCGCGCGTCGATCGCAATGCCCGGAGGCGTAATCCGTATTCGTTCAATGGACCCAACCAACAGCTTTTCTGTACCGTTCTCGACGACCCGCTCCACCGTGGTTTCACAGGCCTCGCTGCTCGTGTTCGCGACGGTCAATTCCGGGAATTCGCAGACCGGGGCAGGAACCTGAATCGGCTTCGCCAGCTCTTCATCAAGGCGCTCAAAGCGAGCATCCACCAGATGCTCGAACCCACTGACCTGCCCGTTCAGAGTCCTTACAGATTCTTCCACCTGGCCCAATTCCGTAGACAGTTGGCGCACCTCTTCACGCAAAGCGTCAAGCGTCAATTGATGGTGTTCGAGCGTCGAGCAACCAGCCAGCGCCAGCGCCGCCAGCATTGCGAGAAAGAGTTTCAAATCCTATCAACTCCCATTCCCATGGCGCGCATTGTATGCGAGTAGGGTTGCGTTTTTCAGACTAGGCGGTTCGAGGGTTGTTTTGCTAAGCCGACCGACAGAGGTCCAGTGGCTCAATCCACCGTCGAAAATCTGGACTTCACCCTCCCCAAAACAACGGAGGAGGTGGCATCCTTCACTGCCGGGAGGCTCAAGAGTTCCTGATCAAGGAACCGGCCAAGGGATTTCAGATCAGTCTCCACCACCTCAAGCATGTAGTCGGTGCTGCCGGAGAGCATATGACACGACAGCACGCGCGGATGGGCGAGTACCCATTCGCGAAACGCCTCGGCAAGGGTCGGCTCTTGACGGTCTATGCTGACGGCGACGAACGCCATGACCGGATGACCAAGCAGCGCTTCATTGAGACTTACGGTGAATCGCTCGATGACACCCTGCGCCCGCAGCGCCTGAATGCGCCGAGTGCAGGCACTCGGAGAGAGGCTCACTTCTTGCCCAAGCTCGACCCAGCTCATTCGTCCGTCTCGCTGCAAGGTGTGGAGGATTTCAGCGTCAAACTTATCCATTGCACATGATTCTGTTGCTATATCGATATATTATAAATGAATCATGCGAAAATTTGAAAATAGGATTTGGAATCCTCAATCAAGCACCACCGAGATTCTCGTAAACTTTTTGCCCGGTTCTAGAGAGAAACACAAGATGTCCCAACTTCGGAAAATTGATCATGTGTCCTATGCCGTGGCGGCGGGCAGTATCGAAAAGTGGGCATGGTTTCACATAGAGGTCGAGGGAGGCACACTCATCAAGCGTATCGACGATGCCCGTCCCGGAGACCCCAACAGCAGCATGAAAATCTGGTGTATCGACTATGGCGAATTCGGCATCGCACTCATCGAAGGCATAGACCGTGAGGAAAAGTCACAGGTGACGAGCTTTGTTGAGCGACACGGCGACCACGCCTGCCAGCATGTGGCCTATGACTGCTACAACCTTGATGCGTTCGTTGATCGCCTCAAATCCTTGGGCGGCCATCCGCGTGGCGAAGTGTTGGTGCAGGATGACGGCTTCGGAGTCTTGAAGCAGGTGTTCGCCAAGGGGTACGCATCGGGGCATGCCGGAGAAGCGACCTTCCCCGAATACTGCCAGCGCCCAGATGTGGGCGCCGATGGCGACGTACAAATCACCTTCTCTAACAAGGCGGGCGGCGAGTTCTATCGTCAGGTTCAAGAGGCGATCAGCGAAGGCGACACACAGCCCTTCTTTGACTTCAAGCATATGCCGAAAAACTGGAGCGTGCCCGCAGAGCAACCCAAGCTGAGCGCTTGAGAAAGCCGCCACTGGCAAACGGCAAGTCCCAGAAACTTGCGGGACGGCACACTAGGGTGTCGCATTAGCTGGGAGCAGTAAACGGACACTTTTCTCATCCGCTGACCGCTTGTCCTCAAAGGCGTGGCAGCTCCGCAACTGTTCAATCGTCCCGCGAATACCGGCCCAATTGACCGCATCTGTGCAGGGTGGGACACCAGCCGCCATACACCCAGAATGTCTTGTGTGTCCGCGTGGCGCTCCTGCGGCACATGGCCCTTGAACATAATATTTTCCGCCTCCTTGACTGTGAATTCTGTCCCCTCGATGTAGTTGGAAAAGTAGGCTTATCCCTCAACACCTGTTGTCGCCATGATTCTTTCCAAGCGCTTTTCCAGCTCGGAACGCGATAGCATGCGCGCCACCCGACCATTTCGGCTGCGCGAAGGACGCAGGTTGTCCAGATAGGCACGCGCAGGCGAACTCAGATGCAAAGCCTGACCCATGAAGGGTCGATCATCCCCCTGGGCTGCTGCGCCGCGGCGCACCCGAAAAATGATGCCAGGCAGTTCAATGTCCGGTCCACGCTCGGCGACCAAACACACCGAGCCGTCGCTCGCGGGCTGCGGCAGGCGCGGCATCGGCGAGTTCGGTAGCATTGGTAGTTTGTTTTCTTCTCTCACTACAGGATTCCGATGCGCGCTATATTTATTGCCCTCACGCTTCTCCCCGCCTGCTTATTGAGCCTCAACGGCTCGGCAGAATCGCTGGCCGGGCGGGTGTTTGATGATCTGAATCACAACGGCTTGGCCGATGATGGGGAACCGGGCATCGCCAAGGTGCGCGTTTCAAATGGACATGAGGTGGTGCTCACCGACGAATCGGGCAATTATGCCCTTGAGATTGATGGCGACAGCATCATCTTCATCACCAAGCCGGCGGGGTACATAACGCCACAAGACAGCTATCGTCTTCCACAGTTTTACTATTTGCACCGTCCCGCAGGATCGCCTTCCGGACTCCGCTACCAAGGTATCGCGCCCACGGGCCCGCTCCCCGATCAGATCGATTTTCCGCTCCATCGCCACGAGGAACCGTCGGCCTTCGAGGCGATCCTATTCGCGGATACCCAGCCGCAAACCGAGGAAGAGCTTGACTATGTTCGCGACAGTGTGGTGACCGAACTCATCGGCACCGAGGCCGCGTTCGGTATGACCATGGGCGATGTCCTGTTTGACGATCTGTCCATGTTTCCGCGCTACAACAGCATCATCGCGCAATTAGGCATTCCCTGGTACAACGTGCCCGGCAACCACGAACTCAATTTCCTTGCCGACTCGGATGCCTACTCACTCGAAACCTTTTCCAAGTGGTATGGCCCACCCTACTATGCCTTCGAGTATGGCGATGCGGTATTCGTTGTGCTCGACGATGTTCGCTATCGCGGCGCGGTCGCGCAGAATCCCCGCTTTAACGGCGGCTATGACGGTGCCTTGGGCGAGCGGCAGCTCGCTTGGCTTGAGGCCGAACTTGCACATGTGCCAAGCGAAAAGCTGTTGGTGCTCGCCATGCATATCCCGCTCTTGATAGGCCGTGGCGTAGAGGCCGAACAGCGCGCGGTGGAAGATCGACAAGCACTGTTCGATTTACTGGTGGACTATCCCCATCTCTACGCCATGGCCGGACATACGCATACCACTCAGCATGTCTGGATCGGTGAGAGAGACGGCTTTCGCGGCGAACAGGCATTTCATCATCACGTCCTCACCACCGTTTCGGGAAGCTGGTGGAGTGGCCCATTTGATGCGGATGCCCTGCCGATTTCCATGCAAAGAGACGGCACCCCGAGGGGGTACCATCGCATGCAGGTTGACGGCAATCAATTGAAGGTGACCTTCAAGGCTACCGGACGCCCGGAAAACTATCAGATGCGCATCATGCTTGATGCCGCGCATCATGGCCCACGAGGCGCCTATCGAGACTTTCGGCCGGGCGAACTCTACGACGGGCGCCTACATCAAGACCAATTGGCGGCGGCAGATCTGGTGGTGAATCTCTTCGATGGCGGGCCAAGATCCAAAGTGAAATTCCAAATTGGGGATGGAGCGTGGGTGCAAATGCAGCGTCAATTGATCTGGGATCCGAGCTATCTCGAACTTTCCGAGCGCCACGCCGACGTGATCAAGCCTTGGGTCGAGCCTCAGCCATCCTCGCATATCTGGATTGCCGACCTTCCCGATGAATTGGCACCTGGCACACATTTGCTCTCGGTGGTGGCTGTGGATGAATTCGGCAGCACCCATCACGGCCACAAGCTGCTCGAAGTGACAGGCACGAGCGGTTTGCGTTAGAGAATCAAGATGCACGCCGAAGTTCTTGATCGACCGCGCACCGGGCCGTTGCGGGTCGTCGCAGACTATGCGCCTGCCGGTGATCAACCGGCCGCGATCAATGGCTTGATCGAAGGGCTGAATGATGGACTGCGTTTTCAAACCCTGCTCGGCGTCACGGGGTCCGGAAAGACCTTCACGGTCGCCAATGTGATCGAGCGCATCCAGCGCCCCACCCTCGTCCTCGCCCCCAATAAAATTCTCGCGGCGCAGCTCTACGCCGAGTTCCGCAACTATTTTCCAAAGAACGCCGTTGAGTACTTCGTTTCCTACTACGACTACTACCAGCCGGAAGCTTACGTACCAGCCAGCGATCTCTACATCGAAAAAGACGCCTCAATCAACCAGCACATAGAGCAGATGCGCTTATCGGCCACCAAGGCAATCATTGAGCGTCGCGACACCATCATCGTGGCATCCGTATCGGCCATCTACGGACTCGGCGACCCAGGCTTATACCTCAAGATGGTGCTGCACCTGGTACCGGGGGAACCCGTCTCGCAGCGGAACATTCTGGTGCGTCTCGCCGAGCTTCAATACACCCGCAACGACATGAGCTTTGAACGCGGCACCTATCGAGTACGGGGAGATGTCATTGATGTGTTTCCGGCGGAATCCGAACGCTTTGCGGTTCGCGTTGAACTCTTCGACGAGACCATCGAGAGAATCAGTCGCTTCGACCCGCTCACCGGCGAAGTCACCGAGCACCTCCCACGGCACACCATCTTCCCAAAGACCCACTACGTCACACCACACAAGCGCATGCTGGAAACAGCCGACCTGATACGCGAAGAACTTGAGGAGCGGATTGCTTGGTTCAAAAACGAAGAAAAGCTGGTAGAGGCGCAGCGCATAGAGCAGCGCACAAGATTCGATCTTGAGATGATCCGCGAGATCGGCTATTGCAAGGGCATCGAAAACTACTCGCGTTATCTCTCCGGGCGCGAACCGGGCGAACCACCCCCAACCCTCTTTGATTATCTTCCACCCAACGCGCTGGTGATCGTCGATGAATCCCATGTGACCGTGCCGCAGCTTGGCGCCATGTACAAAGGCGATCGCTCACGAAAAGAGACCTTGGTGGAGTACGGGTTCAGGTTGCCTTCGGCACTCGATAACCGACCACTGCGCTTTGATGAGTGGGAGCGGCTCTGTCCGCAAGCGATTTTTGTGTCGGCAACGCCGGGGTCCTTTGAGCTGGACACCGCGGACCAGACAGTGGAGCAGGTGGTGCGTCCGACCGGTCTAGTCGATCCTGAAGTGACTGTACTGCCAGCCTCCACGCAAGTTGATCAACTCTTTGAGGAAATTCGCATCGTCGTGCAGAGGGGCGAACGGATATTGGTCACGACCTTGACCAAGCGCATGGCGGAAGATCTCACCGAATATCTCGCCGAGATGGGCGTGCGCGTGCGCTACATGCATTCGGACATAGACACGGTTGAGCGCACGGAAATCGTGCGCGACCTGAGGCTCGGCGAATTCGACGTTCTCGTTGGCATCAATCTCTTGCGCGAGGGGCTCGACATGCCGGAAGTCTCCTTGGTGGCGGTGCTCGACGCCGATAAAGAAGGCTTCCTGCGCGCCGAACGCTCACTGGTGCAGACCATCGGACGCGCGGCGCGTAATGTCAACGGGCGCGCGATTCTGTTTGCCGATGTGGTCACCGGCTCTATGCAACGCGCAATGGACGAGACCGACCGCCGGCGTGACAAACAACTCGCCTTTAATCTTGAACACGGCATTACACCCAAGGGCATCCAGAAGAAAGTCACCGACATTATCGAGCGGGCCACCCCGGCGACCGAAACCGAGGCACGCAAAGCCATCGAACAAGAAATGACGAAGGTGCCGATTGGGGACGAAAAGGCCTTCGGAAAGCTGCTGGCCAATCTTGAATCAAAGATGCACAAGCACGCCGAGAACCTCGAATTCGAAGAAGCCGCAGCCATTCGCGACCGAATCAAGGCGCTGAGAGAGCACGCGCTAATGAAAGGGTAAGGGGCGAAAGTCGGTGTGTGTGCCAGTGGATTGCGCGATCCGATGAGCACGTTCTCATCGAACAATCGCACGTCATACACTCAATACCTGTCCCAAGATGCCCTGATCTGGCGAAAGTCAGGCAAGTCCTCCCGGTCCAGCCAAATCCCTGCGGCTTCTAGAATTGCGGGCTTTTCCCCTCGCTCCGATTCGGTGTCTGAGTGGATTACCGTCTCTGGAGTATTGGCGCTCCCGGCACAATTGACGCGCAGCGCGACGCTGGGTTAGCCGGCGTTCATATAGTCGCGATAGAAGGTCATCTCGCCGCCAACAACACGATAAAGGCCACAGCCCTCGATTTCACCGCGAGGCGTATGCGCGACCCATCGTGCCCACGCCACCTCATCGCTCGCAGCGATTTCTTCAACCCTGAAGTGCGTGTCCCTCTTGGACATCTCTTCGTTCATCTTGGCCATGAAGGCACCGATGGCCTCCCTCCCTTCGAACCGACCGAAGACGGGATCTTCGACCACGGCATCTTCGGCGAAGAGAGCAACCGTCTTGGTGTAGTCACCACTATCCTGTAGGTTCCAGAAGAGTTGAATAGTCTCAAGCGCGCTTCGCATCCTGTGACCTCCTGATCCAATAAAGGAGACCATAGTAATCGAGGCTTGCGGGAGATTCCGTTACGAAGCACTCCCCCTTGTAAAGCATTCGTGCATCGCTTCACTAGGACGGCAATGCGGTAGTGCTCGCGCACATACCTACAGCTTGCTGATCACTGTCTCTGCGTAGTAGTTCATCGCGGCCACCTTGTCTTCAACCGGCATGGTTGCGGTGGACGGATCATAGGCATCGCGAAACCCTACGAATACGCCGGTAACGCCCTGATCTTCGAGCCGGTGAACACCATCAAGGCTGAAGGCGTCCATCGAAATGACGTGGATTTGAAACGGCTTGTACTGCACCCCTTCCGCCTTTCGAATTTCTTGCAGCCGCGCCAGCAAGGAAGCGAGCTGATCCCTTTCACCGCCGGCGTGTACCCATCCGTCGCAGTGCAGCACGGCACGACGCAGCGCGGCATCGGAATGGCCTCCGAGCAGGATGGGCATAGGCTCTGTCGGCACTGGGTTAATGCTGATGTCTTCGAAGTCGTAGAATTCGCCGTGATATTCAAACCAACCTCCGGCACACAGGCCGCGCACGATTTCGATCATCTCGTCCATGCGCTTTCCGCGCCGCTCGAACTCTTGGCCACACAACGCAAAATCGTGCGGCCAAGGGCTTAAACCCACGCCGAACAGAAAGCGATTGTTCGAGATCACCGCCACCGAGGCGGCTGATTTGGCAGCCAAGATCGGATTTCGCACGGCCAGTTTGACCACGAAGCTCATGAGTTTGATTTCTTCCGTGAGCGCGGCCATGTGGGTGGCCAGCACGAAGGGTTCGATCATGGGCTGATTCACAAACGACCGGTCACCGCTCTGCGTGTAGGGGTACTTGGCATCGCTGTGCTTCGGATAAACGATGCTGTCAGGCACCGAGATGCAGTCAAAGCCGGCATTCTCCGCCGCAGGCGCGAGCTTCGCGAACTGACTTGGGTCACAGAAGGTTTCCGCAAAGGTGAATTGCATGTTCGAGTTGTCTCCCTGCTTGTGTGACTGCGAAACTAAGGCATTCGGGCTTCTGCTTGCAAGCGATCAAGAATGCGTTCTAGCGCGGCGCCTGCATCGCCATCGGCGCGCTGATTAATGCGTGTCACGATTTCCATGATGCGCCTGTAGTCTGCTTCGCCAATTTCCGCTCGATCAAACGCCTCGTTCAATATCAGGTGCACCGAAGACATGGAGGCGACAAAATTCCGCTTCGCCACCTCCCGGCCGCTTGCCGCCTCGTCCTCCAAGGAGTCGAGCAATTCCTTGTTCCAACGGATGCGTTCTATGAAATAGTCCAGAAATGACACCGGCTCGTAGGCAATCAAGCCACCGTGGGGTCTTGGCGTATTGCGCATAAAAAAGGGCATTTGCGCGTTGGCGCCATAGTAGGCGATGGAGGAGTTGATGCTAAGCGTGGTGGCGTACATGCGCCCATCGAGCCCCATGATCACCAGCGCTGCGGCATCAACAAAGGGCGTCTTGAACTGAAGATTGCCGTCGTAATCATAGTGCACAAGGAAATACTTGACCGGCTGAGCAAAGCTTGACGTGTCCAAGCCGGCGATCGGGGGTTGGATCTGTCCTTGCCGATCCTCGGGAATGGGGATTGAAGTGCCCAAGGACACAATCGCCCAAATGCCATCGGCGGTAGCCGTGATGCCCGATACGATGCTGGCTTGCGGCTCTCCATACCACCCGGCCCTCCTAGGCACCTCTTGGGCGGCGAGTCCTCTCAAGTCGCGTTTCCAGCGCACATCGCCATTGCGACCATCCCAGCACACCAAGTAGTTGAAGTCGAAGGTGAACACGCTGCCACTCGGAGTGCTGGTGGATGAAACGCCGGTGACCGAGCGCTCCCGAGACTTCCACGCAATCTCGCCCGTATCCGTATGTATGCCGTTCAGATATCCCTCGCCGTCTACCACGTACACATAGCGCCCATCGAACGACAGGGTTGGGCTGGTGCCGCTGCCCATGTTTCCCAAGGGCGTCTCAAAGGCTATGCGCAAGCCTTCTTCACTGACATCAATGCCGTAGAGCACCACCGCATCGGGTTGCCGTCCGGTGGCGAGAATGAAAATACGGCCCGTGTCGCCGTGCAGGCTCGGGCTGTTCGCAACCTCCATGTTGAATCCAAAGATCGCGTCCCAACCGTCCCGAAGTATGCGCTCATCAACCAAACCGTCGGCCCAGAGTCCTGGCGGTATTGGCGAGGACGGCAGACCCCGATCGCCGGGCAAATCGAGCAGCGGCATGGCCAGCGAACCGGTCTCGCGCTCGATGATCGCCACCTTGCCGTCGGTAGAAATAACGCCGGCATGACCCAAGTGCGTGAAGAACGTGGAGAAGATGTAGCCTCGAATTCCAATATCGGATAGACGGGTCACCCAACGGGCATGTCCCGCTGAATCAAAAGACCAGAGCTGGTTACTGTCGCCCACGAACAGGTTGCCTTGTATATCGGTGACGGGGGCCGACAAGAAGGCGGCGGAATCCAAGTCATCCCAGCTCTCCATCGGCTTGGTTTTCCATAAGAGATTGCCTCTCGTATCGTACGCGTGCAGGTGACTGTGCCCTTGTCCCTTGGAGGAGGTGGCATAGATCGTTCCATTCGGGCTGATGGTTGGGCCCATAAAGAAGTTGGCACCCTCGATTCCGGTCCAAGTTCTGCGCACGGCATCCGGGGATGGCAATGGGATGTAATCCGAGTTTCGGTGGTCACGGTGTGGGCCAGACCAAGGCGAGCGAGCGTAGAATCGGCCGTTATCCATGGGTGCCTGATTCACATAGTCATCAATGGCATCCGTGACTTCATAGCCCGAATCCTCAATTTCGGGCGGGAATTGTTCGTAGAACCAAGCGAAAAACGCACCGAGCATCAGCAGGGCGGCAAGCCCGATCTTGAGTGCGTTATTCATGAAAATTCTTGCTGCCAACGCCCGTCACGGAGACTACGCACGAATGACGCGCCCCGGCCTGGCACCGGTGTCTTCATCTTGCTCGCGGGTTTTCACCCCAGCGACAAAGGTGCCGAGGTATCCCTCCGCCGGTTGCAGAATGCGGCTTCCTCCGGCCGGGAGGTCTCGATGTACTTGTAAAGGACCGAGGTTCAAGCGCGCAAGGTCGAACACATTCACATCGGCCCGCTTGCCGATTTCAAGACTGCCTCGATCATGCAGGCCGAAGAGTTCCGCATTGGTGTGGGTCTGCTTGCGAACAATCTGTTCGATTGGCAAGCGCCTTCCTTTGGTGCGGTCGCGCACCCAATGGGTCAGCTGATAGGTGGGGCCGACGGCATCGAAAATGAGGTTCACATGGGCGCCGGCATCCGAGAGGCCAATCGTTGTATTCGGGTGACAGATCATGGCTTCAATGGCCGCGAAAGACTGGTCAACGGTAGTCGCGCCAAGCAATATGGCGAAGCGATTGGCCTCACCCGTGAGATAGTCGTAGAGTAAATCGTGCACATCCCTCCCCGTGGCTTGGGATCGGGCGGCAAAACTGCTTTCGGCGTCTGGTTCGTAATTGACCGGGCATTCAAGCGGGTACATGGAGCCCGCGGCAAAGGCCATGAGCCCGTATAGGTTCGCCATCACACCGGCCTGTTCCGGAGGCACGTCTTCATCGGTCAGTATGGCCGCCTTGACCTCGGGCTTGCGCATCTCAGCTAAGCGCTGCTTCAAAGGCAAGTGCTCAAGGCCTAGATAGGTCTTGCGGCGCATAAACATGTGATACGAGTCAATACTGGTGACGAATCCTATGGGCCGAGAGGGAATCTGCGGCTGAACCCACAAGCCCTCGGCATTGGCCCGTTCCACCAGAGAGAGACAATGGCGCCACTGATCTGGTTTTGATGGCACCTGCACGAGCGTGAAAGTGCAATTGCGCCCGCTCTCTCTCGCGACCTCTGTGAAGAGTTCGACCTCCTGTTCCGTGGTCCACTTTTCCGGGCCCGCAAGTTCACCCACCACTCCGGCGGGCACCGCCTGAAACACGCCCTTGCCGGCGGCCTTCATGGCTCGCCCTATGGCCAAGAGTTCTTCCTTCTCGGCGAATGTACCGGGAATCGGTTCGCCCCGAACCGACCTGTGACCCACCGTGCGCGAGGTTGAAAAGCCAAGCGCTCCGGCCTTGAGCCCTTCCTCGACGATGCGGCACATGGCGTCGAGATCTTCGGCGGTGGCGTCTTCGTGACGCAGCGCCCGATCACCCATCACGTAATTGCGCACGGCGCTATGCGGCAGTTGCGTGCCCACATCGAGACCGAACCTGCGCGTTTCGAGGTAATCGATGTACTCGGGAAAGGTCTCCCAATTGCCCCACTCGATCCCTTCGTGCAGGGCAGTTCCCGGAATATCCTCGACCCCTTCCATCAACTCCACCAAGCGAGTTGCACCGCCCGCAGGGCAAGGCGCGAAGCCCACACCACAGTTGCCCATGACAATACTGGTTACACCTTGGCCGAAAGATGGGTCGATGCGGTCATCCCAGCTCACCTGGCCATCGTAATGGGTGTGCACATCGACCCAACCCGGCGTCGCATAGGCACCGTCGGCATTGAGGGTTTCCTTCGCTTGGCCGTCGACCCGACCCAGGCCCGTGATTTTGCCGTCTTCTATGGCGAGGTCGCCGGTGTAAGGCGTGCCGCCCAATCCATCAACGATGGTGGCGTTCTTTATGAGGTAGTCGTACATGGGCATTCCCATTGAATTCGCGAACGCGATGATGAGCCATTATTGCATCGCCTCCGCCGCAAGTGGCCTGTGGAAATGGCCAAAAGAAACCAAATGGGACACCCACCGCATGAAACAAACAAACCAAATAACAAACCAAATGGGACACCCACCTCCCGCACCAAGTGATGCGGGTTTGGATGGAAGTGGAATCGGAGTCCCGTCGAGACACGAATCTCACCCTCAGTTATTTTCAGTGGGATGCCCTCTCGAAAACCAATTATTCGGTTTGCCTTGACAGCGAACCCTCGACGTTCAAGCTCGAGTTCGATGCGTCTGTCGAGCAATTCACGAACGAGCCGCGGAACCAGGTTCAACTCTCCCTATCGACGGCGACGCCAAGGGCTATTGTCGGCGCGCAATACACATCTCACAGACTTTCTGCTCGAAATCCGAAACCAACAAGCAGCGGGGGTGGAGGTTGAAGTCATTGATTAATAGCCCGTTTCAAGGAACGAGCGGATAGAAGTTTCCATTCCCCAATCCAGTACAAAACCCACCGAACGGGACATTGAAGGCCGCCAAAGCGTCATCGTCTGCCGCAAAACCGGATCCGGGGGAGCATTGGCGAATACGCCTCCGGTAAGAAATCCGCGATCCCAAAGACACGCGGGTTGTTGAATCACAGCAGATTCTTGATTGACAGGGTTTGCCACGCCCGCTCAGCAGCGAGGCCGGAGCTACGACATTCATTCGGTGCTTCGCCTCATCTCTCTCTTGGAGTATGCTAGTAATCCGAATGGCAACAAGTACAAGGAAACACGCCGTGACTAAATTTTGCATCTTGCGTGTAGGACTGCTCGCACTGGCACTGCCCCTCGCCGCCTCCGCCTGGGATGTTCCATCCGGCGAGTACGGTCTCGACAAGACCCATGGATACATCACCTTTTCATACAGCCATCTTGGCTTCTCGAACCCGCATGTGGGCTTCGACCGCTTCGAAGTTTCGCTCAATGCCGATGCCGAAAGTCCGGAAGACAGCAGCATTGAAGTGCTCATCGACGCCGCAAGCATCAACAGTCGCGTGGAAGTGTTCGATGACCACCTCAACGGCGAGAATTTTTTCGACACGGCCAAGCATCCTGAGATCACCTTTGTTTCCACCGGCATCTCCTCGACCGGCGAGAACACCTTTGACATTGTGGGAGACCTGACCATCAAGGGGGTCACCAAGTCGGTCACGCTCAATGCAACCATCAATAAGGCGGCGGATCATCCCTTTCTGCAATTGCCCACAATAGGCGTCACCGCCATCGCGCAAGTTCTTCGATCAGACTGGGAACTATCTCGCGCCGTACCCATGGTGAGCGATGAAGTCTCCATATTCATTGACGTGGAACTCCCTCTCAAGCAGGGTGAGGAAGAAGACGAAGCTTAAGCCGGCAGCCGAATCGCCCGAGCACATTGCGAGGCAGCCCACCAACACGCTTGCCAAATTTAGGTTCATGCTCGATCAGCGCGAACCCAACTAGGGTTAGTCAGTTGATATCAGATGACTTATGGCGGTGCTTTCGCTTTCAGCCGCTCATGCAGATTGTTGCGCTTACGACTGGTCTCGAGCGCAATTTCCACCAATTCGATGCTCAGACCGAACCCACGCTGCTCAAACAAGGCGTCTAGATGTTCGCTGGCGATGTCATAAAGTTGGTCTGAGAACTGTCTGCGAATCTCGACTGGCCGTCCTTGCGCAAGGCGCACCATGATGTGCACGAAGCCATTCTCAGGATCCCCATCCGCGACCAAGTATTGGTCCCGCCGTTCCGCACGCACACGAATGCCACCGAGCGCCATGAACCCGCTTTGCACGGCCGTGTCGCGCAACTTCGCCATGAGACTCGGAAGGTCGATTTCGGGCTCGACATTGGCGGAATATTCGACAATGAGATGTGGCATGGGAACCAATCCTCAACACGCGAAGCGCTTCTTTGGCATTATGCCTATCCTGTTCGGGCTTGCGCGGCACCATGCTTGAGAATTCGCACTAGGAAACTGCCATCGAATTATGAGATTGCTCAGTTTTGGACAGGGAGACAAACCCTGTTTCGGTGCCTTGAAAGATGATGCCGTCGTGAATCTCTCTGCGCGCATGCCCGAGTATTCGAGCCTTCGCCAAGTGCTTGCGGATGGTGTGGTCGAGCAGCTCAGCGCAATTCTTGACAAGAGTGATGGCGACCATGACCTTGGCGAAGTCGCATTCCTGCCAACCATCCCAGATGCCGAGCGCATCCTGTGCGTGGGCGTCAATTACGTCAGTCGCAACCAAGAATACAGGGATGGCAGCGAGGCACCGCGCTATCCGAGCTTGTTTCTGCGCACCCGTGAATCCCTAGTTGGACACAGGCAGCCCATATTGCGTCCGCCAGAATCGGAACAACTCGATTACGAGGGTGAGATCGCCTTAGTTATTGGCAAGGCTGGACGCCGCATCCTCAAGGAACAGGCGGCTGAACATATCGCCGGACTGACGCTGATGAATGAAGGGACAATTCGCGACTATGTTCGCCATGGAAAATTCAATGTCACGCAAGGCAAGAACTTTGAGGCTTCGGGGGCACTAGGGCCATACTTGGTCACCACCGACGAGGTCGGGCGCTTCGAAAATATCGACATCCGCACTCACGTCAACGGTGAACTCCGTCAGCAGAACACCACTGCGAATCTCACGTTTTCATTTGCGAACCTGGTTGAGTACATTTCCGCCTTTATGCACCTCAAGCCTGGCGACATCATCTCAACCGGCACCCCGACCGGCGCTGGCGCACGCTTTGACCCGCCCCGATACTTGAAGCCTGGCGATCTGGTTGAGGTCTCGTCATCCAAGCTTGGAACGCTGACAAATCGCATTGAGGATGAAGTCGCCAACCCTGTTTAGCAATTCTTGGAACCACTACAAACCCATGGAACTTCACACCGAATCCCCTGCCTTGGAAAATGCCTTGATTGACCCGGCAAGCTGGGCTGATGAAGAAGGCGTACACGAACAATTCCGTTGGCTGCGTCTGAATGATGCCCGCAGACATATGGCACCGGAGGGCTACGAACCCTTCTGGTGTATCACAAAATATCAAGATATCAAAGAGATAGAAAGCCAGAAGAAAACGTTCATCAATGACCCTAGGCCCATTCTCGGGCCGGTCTCGGTTCAGGACTTTGTGCAGATGGCTACTGGTCGTAAGCATTTGGTTCGATCTCTTGTGCAGATGGATGACCCTGATCACAGCCGCTATCGAAGACTGACTCAGGCGTGGTTCCTAGGAGAGAACTTGCACAAGCTTGCGTCTAGAATCAATGAATTGGCAGCAACCTACGTGGACCGTCTTGAAGCACTGGGTGGTGAGTGCGACTTCGTCAAGGATGTCGGCGTTTGGTATCCGCTGCGAGTCATCATGACGATTCTGGGCATCCCGGAAGAGGACGAACCGCTAATGCTTAAGTTGACTCAAGAACTCTTTGGAAGCGGAGACCCGGATACGCAACGATCCTTTGAGTTGCAGGACTTCGTGCAGGTTGTGCACGACTTTGAAGGCTACTTCTTCGATCTCGCCGAACGTCGCCGCAAGCAGCCTACAGACGATGTCGCCTCGGTGATTGCCAACGCGAGGGTTGATGATAAACCGCTTCCGCCGCTTGATTTGAGCGGCTACTACACGATCATTGCGACCGCTGGTCACGACACCACCAGTTCGTCAATGGCAGGCGGGCTATTGGCGCTTATTCAGCATCCCGACGAGATGCGCAAGTTGCGCGCCGATACCGAACGGCTTGTGGGAGGCACTGTGGATGAAGCGATTCGCTGGACAACTCCGGTGAGACAATTCGCGCGCACTGCCACTAGCGATTACAGCCTCGGCGGCACCAAGATCAAAGAAGGCGAGTCGGTCGGCCTGTGGTACCTGTCCGGCAATCGTGACGAAGATGTCTTTGAGGATCCAAACGTTTTTCGAGTGGACCGGTACGAGAAGCACATAGCGTTCGGCTTTGGAGCACACGTTTGCCTCGGTCAACATCTCGCCCGCATGGAACTCGCTGCCATGTACCGCGAGCTCCTTCGCAGAGTCGATCACTTCGAACTTGCCGGTGAGCCTCAGTACATGCAGTCGATATTCGTCGGCGGCCTGAAGTCGTTGCCAATTCGCTACCGGATGAAGTGATCCAATCCAAGGGGACACCCACCGCCATGCGCGGTGGGTGTCCCATTTATGGTGGTGGGGATTCGGCGGTGCGCCGCCCGGCGAAAGCGGCGCCTGCCGCGCTGTGGGGAGTTCGGTTGCGCAAACGGCGGGCAGGGACCAGACCCGGGAGGCCGACGGGCAACCCGGCGTTCGGATGTCGTCAGCAGCCTTCCGCGGCCTCCCCGCGCCCCGTCCGGCAAGGACGAAGCTCGATGCGCGGCAGGTCCCCGCGGCCCTCCTTCCGGCCCCAGCGCCGGTGGTACCGGCGCACCCGCTTCAGGAACCCGTCCGGGTCTTCCAGCGTGCGCGGCGCCTCCGGACGCGCCGCGCCGCGCCCCACCCGCTTCTCCCACCCGCACCGCGCCGCCCACTCAAGGTGCTCCAGGTAGGCGCCGAGGCGCCACCCGAGCCCGCCCGGCCCCGCCGTCACCACCCGACCCGTCCCCGCCTCCAGCCGCAGCGCCGCCATCGGCTCACCCAGCTTCCCGGCCTCCCGCTCCGCCTCCTCCACACGCCGCCGCGCCGACGTGTGCTCCCCCGCCTCCGCCACCGTCCGCGTCGCCCCCGCGCGCAACGGGTTCAAATCCACGTACGCCATGCACGCCCGCACCTCCGCCAGGCTCCCCATCGGCCGCGAACTGTGGAACCGCCCCTCCCAGAACCGCCCCGTGCACCCGTCCTCGCGGTTCGCCCGCCGGGCGACCCATTCGTTCAGCCGCCCCATGAACCACGACAGGTCCCCCAACCGGCCGCGCAGCACCGCCAGCCTCTCCGAATCCGAAAGCAGCGCCTCCACCGCCCCCTCCAACAGCTCCGCCCGCTTCGGCGGATACAGCTTCAGCCAGCGCCGCGCCACCTCCTCCTCCGAAAGCTCCCGCGCCTCCCGCGGACGATACTCCAGCGCGATGTGGCAGTGGTTCGACATCATCGCGTAGCCGTGCACCCGCACGCAGAACACCTCCGTCAGGAACAGCATCCGCTCCTCGATCCAGCCCCTGCGGTGCGAGAAGTCCAGCCCCGAGCGCGTGTCCCGACCGCACAGCCACGCCCGCCGCACGCAGCGCGACACCACGTGGTGCCAGCCCCCGCGCTCCCGGTCGATCAGTTCCCGCCTCGCAATCGTCATGACGCCATTGTGCACCCCTTCCGCGCCCCACCCCATGGCCGATGTCCCAACCTCCTTGTGCGACTTCGACCCCAATCCGCGTAAGCCAATCGCCTTTTCACGCTTTTTTCCGCCCGGAACCCGAAATTAACCTCCCCCAACGCCCCGCGCCCCGACCTTGTCGCAACCCGGCCGCCCGCGCCCGGCCCGCCGAACCCCTCCCTTCGCCGGTGGGTGTCCTTTTTGGTCTTACCGGCGGGTGTCCTTTTCAGTGCTACAAATGCACTCTTGCCACCGTGCAACCGACCGCGAAAATGGGGATTGGCGCATAAAAATAGAGTTCCCCCGGATGACCTTGGGTTGCACCTGAAACGGCTATGAAAGTACGAATCTCAAAACCGCCCTGCCCGGCATCGCGGTGGGTGTCCTCGTCCGTATAGGCGGTAAGCGCAGTGACATCACTGGCGAGCCAGGCATCAAGAAACTTCCGATCCCAAGCTTCATTAATCTTTCCCGAATCGGGTGTTGCTGGCCAGTGAGAAATACCACCCGTCCCGATGATCGCTATACGCTCCGGCAGGTCGCGGCAAACCTCCCCCAGCTTTCGCCCAAACTCATAAGCTCGACGCAAGGGTGTGAGCGGCGGTCCCTGACAATTGATATTCACGGGAATAACGGGGATATCGTAGGCAGGAGTGAGAAAATTGAGCGGTACCATGATGCCATGGTCGAACTTCCATTCTTGGGCGTAGGCAAGATCAAATTCTGCAAGCATGCGTTCAATGATCCTTTGCGAAAGCACCGCGTTGCCGGAAATGCGCCGACGCTTGATAGCCAGCCACGCCTCGTCTTCAATGGGACCTTCGTAGTAATCCGCCATGCCCATGCAGAAAGCTGGCATGTTGTCCATAAAGAAATTGGCGAAGTGCTCCGCAGCGATGACTAGCAGTGCGTCGGGACGAGCATCCTGAAGTTCGCGCCCCAATCGATAGTAGCTCTCATAAAAGTCCTCACGAACACTCGGATCCGCCCTTTCGGCGCGCCCGGTAATGCCGGGCGCGTGACTGCCGATTCCCGCGAACACCAGAGGCACTAGACGGCTCCCTCCCCGTCGGTGGTGAGATAGAGACCAGCACGCACCTGTCCATAGGTAGCAAGCCCTTCGCGCATCGCGCCAATGTATTCATCCCACGCATAGCCGCGCAACGCCGCATAGTGCATGAGCAACTGTCCGTTCACTCCCATCACGTACAGAAGCCCGATGTCCGGCCGCTTGATGGCTGCAAGCTCTTCTTCATTCAGATCGTAGTCGCCGAGGAGCGCATCGAAATCGTCTTCGTACCGCTGACGCGCATACAAATCGCGGTTTAAGTGATAGATCAGCTTTTGAACGTAATAGAGACTCATTCAGAACCTGACCAAGTCTATGCGCCCGAACCTATGCCGGGAATCTGGTGGCGATCATGCGCAACACAGATGTTCTTGGTTTCCATATAGAAATCAAAGCTGTAGTCACCCCCGTCGCGGCCGATGCCGCTGGCCTTCATGCCGCCGAAGGGCGTAGGAAGGTGACGATTGTTCTCCGAATTCACCCAAACCATGCCAGCATCGAGACCATGCGCCATGCGCATGGCACGACCCACGTCCCCCGTCCACACATAGCCCGCGAGGCCGTAGTCGACCGCGTTGGCTTTGGCTAGCGCGTCGGCTTCATCATTGAAAGGGATCGCGGTCAATGCCGGGCCGAAGATCTCCTCTTGGGCGATGCGCATTTCATTGCTCGCACCAGCAAAAAGACTCGGCTCAACGTAGTTGCCAACCTCACCGAAGCGTTCAGGCCGCCCCCCACCCGCGAGAAGCTCGGCACCCTCACGCTTCGCCATCTCGAAGTATCCGATCACCTTCTCCATATGCTTGGGATGAATTAGCGGCCCGACCTCGGTCGCGGGGTCGAGTGGGTGTCCCAATCGAATGGTTTTTGCTCGCGCCGCGACCTGTGCGCAGAACGCCTCGTAGATTGAAGATTCGACCAGCAAGCGGCTCGAAGAGGTGCAACGTTCGCCGTTGAGGCTATAGATCATGAAGGTTACCGCATCCACTGCCCGCTCAAGGTCGGCATCGGCAAACACCACCACCGGGTTCTTGCCGCCGAGTTCAAAATGAACGCGCTTCAGCGTCGGCGCTCCCTGCGCCATGATCTGTCCTCCGGTGCGCGACTCGCCCACAAAGGCGATGGCTTTGATCGCCGGATGCTCGGTCAACGCCTTGCCCGCAACTTCGCCGACACCCATGATCATGTTGAGGACACCCACCGGCACCCCGGCCTCATGACAGATCTCAACCAAAAGAGAAGCACTCAGCGGACTCCATTCCGCCGGCTTGTGTACCACCGTGCAACCTGCCGCCAAGGCGGGGGCAATTTTCCAAGTGCTGAGCATAAAGGGGGTGTTCCAAGGCGTGATGACGCCCACCGGCCCAATCGGTTGCCGCAAGGTGAAATTGGAGTGCTCCTCAGCCGGCAGCGATAACCCCTGTTCAGCCTCGGACGCCTTGTCGGCAAAGAAGCGAAAATTCTCCGCGCCGCGCAGCGCCGCATTGCTCATAAACTTGAGCGCCTGGCCTGTATCAAAGGACTCGATCAGCGCAATTTCTTCTGCACGCGCCATGATCCCATCGGCCACCGCGTGCAGAAGTTCGCGTCGCTTGGCCCCGGAAAGCGCCCGCCAAACCGGAAACGCCTCAGCGGCCGCGCGCGCCGCGCGGTCCACATCAGCCGCGTTTCCCGCCGTCACCTGATTGATGGGCTGATTGTCAATAGGGGTGAGGTTGACAAAACGCTCGCCACTCTCACTCTGGCACCACTTTCCCGCAATGAAGTGTCCAAGTACCGCGCCGCGAAAGCGCGCCAAAAGCGGGTGCAGTTTGTCGAGGTTCTCTTGCAGTGCTTGCGTCATGGAGCGAGATTCCGCCATTTGTGAATTGGATACGAAGGATTCTGGGGCATCAGCGGAAACAGCAACCCACCGAACCAAAGGTACCAAAGTCGGCATGAAACACATCGCCCTTGCGCACTTCAAGCGGTCTCGTGAAGGATCCCGACAGAATAATCTCGCCTGCCCTCAATGTCTCGCCAACGCTCCTGAGTTTATCCGCCAGCCAGACAATACTGTGCGCCGGATGGTCAAGCACGCCGGCAGCCACGCCCGTCTCTTCAATTGTCCCGTTTCGGTACAAGAGCGCGCTCACCCAACGAAGGTCCGTCTCCCGCGGAGCCATATGTTGCGCCCCTAGGAGCACGCCGGCGTTCGCGGCGTTATCGGCAATCGTGTCAAACACCTTGCGCGGACGACCGGTGTCCGGGTCCACGCGGTGGCTGCGCGCAGCGACAATCTCAAGCGACGGCGCCACATAATCGGTTGCCAAGAGGACTTGTTCCAAGGTCACAGAAGTCCCGTCCGCCGGGACAAGGTCCTCCTTGAGCACAAACGCCAGCTCAACTTCAATGCGCGGGTCGAGGAATCGCGACGCGTCAATCTCCTCTTCCTGCTCGAATTTCATGTCATCGAGCAGGGTGCCGAAATCAGGCTCGTCTATCTGCATGGCCATTTGCATCGCCCTGGAGGTCAGCCCGATCTTGTGACCGATCACGCTTCGCCCTTCCGCGAACTTGATATCGAGCCACGCCTTCTGAATCGCATAGGCGTCCTCAAAGCCAATTTGCGGGCGACCAAGGCTGATCGGACGGATTTGCCTGACCTCACGCTCGGCCCTGTGGAGCTGGCGAGCCGCTTCATGGACTTGGTCAGGTGTCAGCATTGGGCAATCTTCAATTGAGGCACTATGCACACTTCAAAAGCGCCGTCACCCGGTCCATCATGCCGTCCTTGTCGTAAAGATCATAGTAGACGGCAGCGAGCACGTTCTGCGGCCCAAAGAAAAAGCGCTCATAAAGGACTTGGCGGTTGCCGAACCCAGAAACGGCCAAGTCATGCGCGAGCCGAAACAAGGCCACCCGGTCGCGGCTCCCCAAGTTGGTGAGTTGGAAATACTGCTCGACATCGCCCGCAATCGCATTGGAAAAGTCAGCCTCGCAGGGAGTCGCCATCAGCGAACTCGACCCCAGCATGTGTAGGGTATCGATGAGCTTTGGATAGAGCCGCGGCATGAGATTCCGTGAAGTATCGAGCGGCCGGCGCTGCGGGATATACATGCTCCACTTGTCCTGCTCCGGTTGATTCTCTGCACTGTAGAGCAGGGCTCTGACGGTTTCCGCGACCCACATGACTTCCGCGATCTGGCCTTTGACATGCATGTCCTTATCCTTGCCCGACGCCTTGGCCATGGCGCAGAGGACACCCACTACAAACTCCACCTTGGCGAGCTTGCCGCAAGCCACCTGATGCATCATGTGCACCACGGCATTTGTTTCGTGAAACGCACGATTACAGAGTTCCGGATCCTGATACATGAACACGCGCTCCCAAGGCACGAGCACATTGTCGAAAACCACCACGGCGTCCATCTCTTCATATCTCGATGAGAGCGGCGCATCGAAGCTCGACTTGCCATCATCGTAACTGTCGCGGCAAATCAGCTTGAGTCCCGAAGTCGCTATTGGAAGGGTGAAAGCGACCGCGTAGGGAATGTTCTCCTTGGCGGCCTTCAATAGCGTGGAGGGAAAGACTTCGACTTCATTCGCAAAGGGTCCTAGGGTCGCCAAGAGCCGCGCACCATGCACCACTATGCCGCCATCGGTCTCTTTGACGACGCGCAGCGCGACTTCCGGGCTCGACCGACCCTGGATGGCGAGTTCGGCATTGAATTGTGGATTCACGAGGGTGTGCGTGAGCACATAGTCCTCTTTGCGCGCTTCTTGGTAGTAATTGCGCATGGAGGCTGCAAAGTCTCTGCGCCCTTGGCCTTCGTTCAAAAACTCGGCCGCGCCCGCGAAGGCCATAACTGATGAGTTCTTGTAGTCGGGTGTTCGTCCGAGCATTCCATTGGACCACTTGGCCCATTCGTAAAAGGCCGCGCCACGGCGCTTTATGTCTTGCGGCTGTGTCGGGATAAGAAAGGAGGTGGCAAAACGCTCTCCCCCTTCCTCAAAACCAAGCAGATCGCCAAAATCCTCGTCATGCTGACGATCAAGAAAAGAAGCCAGCGTCTGAACGCCGCGTGCAAGACCCGGCTCTCTAGTGACATCCGCGACCCGCTGCCCATGCAGCCAAACTTCACGACCACCGCGCAAAGAGTCAAGATATTCGTTTCCCGTCTTAAGGCTCATCTGCCCCCCCCTTCTGGGTTGCTGCGCGATTTTGCTGATCGAGCAAGTGAGCTCGATCTATAATCTTGCCCAGATAGTCTCTAAGTAGCCCCCATTCGCGCGTGCTAAGCAGTTCTTCGAGCGCCAGGTAAACCGCGTCTACTCTGGGGGTGACTTGTTCCTCAAGTCCCCTGCCCTTGGGCGTCAAGACAATCCGCACGAGTCGCCGGTCATCGCTCGACCGCTGCCTGCGGACCAATTCCGCCCGCTGCAAACGATCAACCACGCCCACAAGGCTCGGTCCAGGAATCAGGGTGTCCTCCGAAAGCGCCAAGAGCGGCCGAGCATCGCGCTGCCACAGAACCCGAAGCACGCGCCATTGCTGTTCGGTGAGTCCAAACTCACTAAAAATCACCCGAAAATGCGGCAACAACTCGCCCAAGACGCGGTAGAGCATCATCGGAAGAGAGTCTTGGAAAGGCCTCATCGCTTCAGCAAGATCAATATCATTTAGATATGAATGATATTGATCTTAACAATACCGGCTCGCAAAGGTCAAGCATTGAAACAACCCTTGCCAGCCCCACCCGGAAAAGGCTCAAGCGCGTATGGTGTTCACCCACATACCAAAGGCAGCACACAACGGAGCACACATGCCCATTCGCAGCATATTCAAAGAAGTCGAAGCGGCGAAAGCCGAGATCACCAATCTGAGCGTTCAGGAACTCGCCATGGAAATGCAAGAGAACCCTGATCTTCTCGTGATTGATCTGAGGGAACTGCAGGAGCGAGTCAAACTTGGAACCATTCCAAGTTCAAAGCATGTCCCACGGGGCATGCTTGAATTCTGGGCGGATCCTCAAAGCCCCTATGCGCGGGACTACTTTAACGAGGACAGACGCACCGTGCTGTTTTGCGCTGCCGGAGGCAGGTCGGCACTTGCAGCACGCACGCTCCAATCCATGGGCTTTACCAAGGTTGCCCACTTGGAAACAGGCTTTGCCGGATGGCAGCAAAGCGGGCAACCCCTTGAAGATGTCAGCGCCAAGAGCAAGTGGGTGGAACGGACAACGCCCCAAACGCTTGACTAACCCGGAAATCCGCGAGGCCCACACCGGACCCCGCGCATTCCGAGTCTTGGCGAAGTGTTGGCTTGGGTCTTAGCCGTCTGCTGTCAGTGCATTGATGATGCCCAGCACCGCCCGCGTGACCACGGCAGATAAGAACGCCACAACCAGTCCATCAACAATGCCGTCAAGATAGCCACCTATTGCGTGGATATTCGCCAGCACGTCCAGCTGACCAGCAGCGGCGAGTGCGACCGCAGTGATCGCAAAGGCGGAGGCATCGTCATCGCTCACACCCATGTAGCCGTGAATGAGCCCAAGCACGACCAAGGCCAGCATGACAATATCGTTCGGCACAGCCGGAACGATGTTCAGAATGGCCGCAAGCGCCACCAAGCCAACAATTACCTTTCCTGCCATTGTCTTCTTCCTCGTGTATGACAATAAAGAACAGCCCAGCCTTAACTTCAAGCCTCTCGGCTCCTAGCCAACGCACGGGCGTACCTCGGAATATACCACAATCCCAGATGCCGTAAAGGTAGCTATGCGGCTACACTACGGCCTCTCCATCCTAGGTTATCGGCAGGATGCTTGCTTACGAATCCGCGACCTCGCTCTTGGGTCGCCTTCGCCGCCGCGAAATCAGCGCATCGGAACTGCTCGAGTATTTCGTCAGGCGCGTAGAAGCGCACAACCAGAAAATAAACGCCGTCGTGCATCTGGACCTGGAACGTGCCGCACGCACCGCGAACGCCGCCCTCGGCGATTGGGCGGGCCTGCCCATAACGGTGAAGGAAGGCTACCAGATGAAGGGGACACCCACCACTTGGGGCATTCCCGCCTTCAAAGACAACATCACGGCAGAAGATGCGGTCGTGGTAGAGCGATTGCGCGAAGCCGGCGGCGTGGTGTTCGGCAAGACCAACGTGCCCTTGGATCTCGCCGATTTGCAGAGCTATAACGACATCTATGGCACTACCAACAATCCCTACGATCTCGACCACACGCCGGGCGGCTCTTCCGGAGGCAGCGCCGCCGCACTGGCGGCTGGATTCACATCGCTCGAAATGGGCTCCGATATTGGGGGTTCGATTCGCAATCCGGCGCATTGTTGCGGGCTCTTTGGCCATAAGCCAACTTGGGAACTCATCCCTTCACGCGGTCACGCCCTACCCGGCGGCGTCGCCCCGCCCGATATCGCGGTTGTCGGGCCGCTGGCGAGGAGCGCCGAGGACCTCGAACTGGCCTTGGGGGTGCTGGCTCGACCGGACGAATTGGCCATGGGCATCCGATACGACCTGCCTAGACTGGGGGGGCGTCGCCTCAAGGACCTGCGGGTCGCGGTCTGGGCCAATGACGAGATTTGTCCGGTGAATGCTGAAACCGAGGCGCGCGTGGACGCAGTGGCCGAGGTCATGCGCAAGGCCGGCGCCAAGGTGGACTTTGAGGCGCGACCGGATGTCGGGGCGAAGCTGCTTTGGCGCCAATACCGAAGCCTTCTCGATGCCTTTCTCGGTGGCTCTGTGCCAAGGTCCCTCTACAAGTCGAGGCAAGAGGCCGCCGCCGCGCTCAATGAAGACGAGCAGAGCGATACCGCCAAGACTCTCAGGGCCATGGTGATGTCCCACTATGACTGGCTGCGCCACAACAATCAGCGCGCGGTGATCCGTTGGTCATATCATGAGTTCTTCAAGGACTACGATGTGATCTTGAAGCCGATTCTGCCGACCGCCGCCATCGAGCACGACCATCGGCCCTTCTCCGAGAGACGCATCGATGTGGATGGTGAGGCGCATCCATACTTTCGGCAAGTCTTCTGGGCCGGCATTTCAGGGGTCGCCTGCTTGCCATCGACCGCCATTCCCACGGGTTTGAACGATGCCGGCTTGCCAATCGGCATACAGATCGTCGGCCCTGAGTATGGAGACCTGATCACCATCGGTGTCGCCCGCCTGCTCGAAAGCGAAGGCTTCGGCTTCACGCCACCGCAAGGCTATCCAGATCTTTGATCGAGGCAATTGCCCATCCCAACGTCGCGCTCATAAAGTACTGGGGCAAATACAACGACACCCTGCGCATTCCGGCAACACCATCGCTTTCGATCCCCTTGCTCGGTCTGACAACACATACGCGGGTAGGTCTACACCAGGGATCAGGCGATGAGGTGTCGATCTTTGGCGTTCGCGATGCGAGTGGGCGCATCACAGCTTGGCTTGATACGCTGCGACATTCTTTTGGACTGGATATCCCTCCCCTGCATGTGGAGTCAAGCAGCAACTTTCCGGCATCGAGCGGACTCGCTTCTTCCGCCTCCGGATTCGCCGCACTCGTGAAGGGCATCGATCAACTCCTTGGGCTCGAATTGGATCTGCAAGCCCAGAGCAGGCTGGCAAGGCTGGGCTCCGCTTCCGCCGCACGCTCCGTATGCGAAGGCTACATGGTGCTCGACGGAGAGGGTTCGGCGCATGAATCATGGTCCGCCCGCAGACTCCTCGATTGGCAATCCTGGCCCCTCGGAGTATGCGTGGTGCTTTGTTCCAAGACGCACAAACCAATCCCCTCCTCTGAAGGCATGCGTATTGGTCGCGAGACATCCCCCATCTTCAACGACTGGGTCAGCGCAAATCGCCGACTCTTCACCGAGGCCGTACAGGCGGTAGAACACCGCGACTTCGAGCGCCTCGCTTGGGCATCCAAGTGGAGTTTTTATGGCATGTGCTCGGTGATGGAATCGAGCCGCCCACCCGTCTCCTATCTCAATCGAGCATCGCAGGCGGTCATCCACGCAGTCGCCACACTTGACGATAAAGGCGTGCCGGCCTTCTTCACCTGCGATGCCGGACCGCAGGTCAAGTGCGTCTACCTGCCCGAGCATGAGCAGGTGGTCAGGTCGCGCATCGAGCAGGTGCCCGGCGTATTGGAAGTTCGCCGAGCCTGCCCCTGAGCACGAGTCCTTTGAGTTGACCGCACAGTCTTCCACAGAGTCGATCAAGGTGTCGGCGCGTGCACCCGGAAAACTCCTCATCGCGGGAGAATTCGCGGTTTTGGAAGGTGCCCCGGCATTGGTGCTTGCCATCAACAGGCATGCTCGAGCCACCCTGTCAGCCGAGCTTCCTGAAGATGCGCGGACACCGAGCCCCTTGCATCTAGCGGTCTCGGCCGCCTTGAACGCCAATCCACATGAACTGAAACGCCTGAAGATTGACACCGGGCACCTGTTTCATGACGGCCGGAAGTTGGGTCTGGGATCAAGCGCGGCCGCCTGTGTTGCCGCGATCGCCCTGCTTGGCCGCGCATCGGACTCGAACGATCAGATATTCAAGCGCGCACTCGATGCCCATAGGCATTTGCAATCGGGTTTGGGCAGCGGCTTTGATGTCGCGGCCTCAACCTACGGAGGCGCACTCATCTACCGCCAAGGCGCACAACCCGCGCCCGTACGGCTGCCCAAGGGGTTTCACTGGAAGGCTTTCGCTTGGAACCGGGCGGCGAGTTCTCGCGATGCCATCGAACGATGGCGTGCCCTGCGCGATCATGGGCAGCTCTTGGAGGCTGCGCACAAGCTGCCTCGATCAATGCAATCGAGCGCCTCCGGACTGCTCGACTTGATTGAAGAATTCCAAGAGCGCATTCTGGAACTGGACAGCTTATATAGCTTGGCGATCGCCACGCCCGAACAGCAGGCGCTGGCGGCACGAGCGAAGAAGATAGGCGACGCAATGGGCACCAAGATGCTCTTCAAGCAGTCGGGGGCCGGCGGCGGAGACGTGGGCATCGCGCTTGCGACCTCCATTCAAGCCCTGCAATCATTTTCGGACATTGCCGTACAATCGGGGTTGAAGCCCCTCGATCTCGCCATTGATACGCAAGGTGTCGTCCGTGACTGAGCCTCAAATCACCGCCAAGCATCGCCCATCATCGCGCATTCCAGACTTTTTCAAACTCTCGGTGGCGGAACGTACTCGCACCCTGAAGGCGCTCGGGCATCTCGATGATGAGGATGCGGCCATTTTGAGCGATGCGGGGCTGCATCTCGGCCGCGCCGACGGGATGATCGAAAACGTCATCGGCGTTTTTGGCCTGCCACTTGGTCTGGGTCTCAACTTCTTGATCAACGGCACCGACTATGTCGTCCCGCTTGTGGTCGAAGAGCCCTCAATCGTCGCAGGTTTGAGTTCCGCAGCGCGAATGGCGAGGCTCTCCGGGGGCTTTACGGCTCGCGCATCCGATCCCTTGTTGATCGGCCAAGTGCAGGTCGTCGAGATGTCGGACATTGAACAAGCCCAGCTCAAGCTGAACGAGCGCAAGGATGAAGTCATCGCGCTCGCCAACAGTCTGCACCCCAAGATGGTGGCTCGCGGCGGCGGCGCACGAGACATCGAGTTCCACCGGCACAACACCTCTTCCGGCGAAATGCTGGTGGTGCACTTGATCGTGGATACGCGCGAGGCCATGGGCGCGAACCTAGTGAACACCATGTGCGAGGGCATCGCGTCGCTTGTGGAATCAATCACCGAGGGGCGCGTGTTCCTGCGCATCCTCTCAAATCTCGCGGATCGAGCGCTGGTCACGGCGTCCACGGTGATTAGCGAGAAGAATTTGGAGGGCAAGGGCTATAGTGGCGCCCAGGTTCGGGACGGCGTGATATTGGCAAACGACTTGGCGATCGCCGATCCGTACAGAGCCACCACCCACAACAAGGGCATCATGAACGGTGTCGATGCCGTCGCCATCGCCACCGGCAACGACTGGCGCTCCATTGAAGCGGCGGCACATGCCTTTGCGGCGCGAACCGGTCGCTATCAGGCGCTCACCCAATGGCGCAAGACCTCTGACGGCCACCTTGCCGGCGAACTCTGCATGCCCATGAAGGTTGGCACCGTCGGCGGCTCGCTCGAATCCAATCCGCTGACGCGGCTGAATCATCGTCTGCTTGGCTCGCCCGATGCTCGCAGCTTGGCTGAAATCATGGGCGCGGTGGGCCTTGCGCAGAATTTTGCAGCGATTCGTGCGCTCTCCACCGTCGGCATACAGCAGGGCCATATGACGCTGCACGCACGCAGTGTCGCGATGAGTGCCGGCGTGCCGCCCGAACACTTCGATCAAGTCGTGGATGAACTCATAGAATCCGAGCAGATCAAGGTCTGGAAGGCGGAGGAACTCCTCGGCTCCCTGCAGCAAAAACCTGCCAAAAAACGCGCCGCCAAGGTGAAGGATGCCGCCCGTAAGGCGGCTGCGCAAGAACCGCGCAGCCACGCCAACGGCAAGATCGTGCTCATGGGCGAACATGCCGTGGTCTATGGCCGACACGCGCTCGCCTCGCCGGTTCCGCTCGCTGTCGAGGCACGCGTCAAGGACAGCGAAAGTGGGGTGCAGCTCCTGATTCCACGCTGGAACATCGAACAGCGGGTTCCATCGCTCGAAGAGCACCCGCAAGGCACCATCGGCATACTCGCATTGGTCTTGCGCCAACTGCGCCTTGAGTCAAGGCCGATGATCATCGAAGTCTTTCCGGCCGTTCCCAAGGCGATGGGCCTTGGCGGTTCGGCCGCGCTCGCGGTGGCGGTCATTCGCGCGCTCGACAGACATTTTTCACTCGGATTGAATGATGCGCGCGTCAACGAACTCGCATTCGAGTGCGAAACCGCGGCGCATGGTCGCCCCTCCGGTATTGACAATACGGTCGCAACCTACGGACAGACCCTGTTGTTTCAATCCAAAGACGGTGTGCCGCAGTACTCGGAGATCAAGCCCGCCGAACCGGTTCCCTTGGTCGTCGGCATCTCGGGACGCGAGAGCCTCACCGCCAGAATGCTGTCGGAAGTCGCCCTTGCCCGCGAAAAGAGTCCGGCGGCCTTTGAGCGTATGTTTGATCAAATGGAGTCCCTCACCCTGAGTGCCGTCAGCGCGCTCACGAGTGGGGACTTTGAGTCCTTGGGCGCTTCGATGAACCTCTGCCACGGACTCTTAAACGGCCTGCAAGTGTCATCGCCTGAAATTGAACGCATGGTGCATGTGAGCCGAAAAGCCGGCGCCTTGGGCGCCAAGGTGACCGGCGGCGGCGGCGGCGGTTCCATGATCGCACTGGCACCGGATCGGCAATCCCAAGTCACCAACGCGCTTGAGCAGCTTGGATACGACACTTTTCGCCTCGATATTCGCTAACGCCAACCGCACGTGACCGCTATTCGATGATCTGCAAGCTCGCGACAAGCATTCGGCATCCGCAGGTGTCCTCCGACTCGGAGCTCTTGATACTCGTCGACCCCCTAGACCAAGAGCTGGGCGTGCTCAGCAAGGATGCCTGTCACGATGGTGACGGGGTTTTGCACCGTGCGTTCTCGGTGTTTGTATTCAATGAGCAGGGAGAGTTGCTGATTCAACAGCGCAGCCAAGAAAAGCGATTGTGGCCGGGCTTTTGGACCAACTCCTGCTGTTCCCATCCGCTGGCCGGCGAGCCGATGTCCGATGCCGTCGCACGGCGGGTAGAACAAGAACTCGGGTTACAGACCTCGCCCGAATTCGTGTTCAAATTTGAGTATCAGGCAAGCTTCGGGGACGTTGGAAGCGAGCATGAGCTCTGTCATGTGTATGTGACCAGCGGTGCGCACGAGCCAAAAGTCAATGCCAATGAGATTCAGGCTTGGAGGTGGATCGCGATCGACGAGTTGAGTAGCGAGCTCGAACGGCATCCGGATGTCTTCACGCCCTGGCTCAAGCTTGAATGGCCGAAATTGCTGGAAGGCCGCCATGTCTGAACTCATCGAATTGTCCACCCAGATCATCGAAGGCACGCGGGACTTGGCTGAAATCGGACCCATCAACCGCATCACCAACCAACTCTCGGAAATTCGCGACAATATCGCCGTCGTCGAGAGTTTTTCCCACTCGATTCTATTCTCCACCGATGATGGCTTATTGGTCTTCGATACCAGTGGCGCCATGACCGGCGAGCAGGTTGTCGATGCCATTCGTGGCTGGACGCGCGACCCCTTCCACAGCCTCGTCTACACTCATGGCCATGTGGACCATGTGGGCGGCTGCGGCGCGTTTCTCGCCGACTCGGGCGACAAGCCCCCGCGCATCTTGGGGCATGAAAATGTGGCGGCCAGGCTCGAACGCTACCGGCGGACCAACGGCTACAACCTCGCGATCAACGCACGCCAGTTCGTTGGGATGGTGTCACGGGGCTACGGGATCGGCGGGATGGAACAGCGCTTCCTGCCCAAAGACACCAGGGCACCGGATATTTCCTACAGCTCGCAGATGCACTATTCGGCCGGCGGTCTCGAGGTGGAACTCAGGCATGCGCGCGGCGAAACCGATGACCATACTTGGGCTTGGATTCCAAAATACAAGGCGATCTGCGCGGGCGATTTCTTCATCTGGAACTTCCCGAACGCCGGCAATCCGCAAAAGGTGCAGCGCTATCCCCTCGAGTGGTCCGTGGCACTGCGCGAGATGGCGGCCATGCAGGCCGAGCTCTTCCTGCCAGCGCACGGACTTCCCATTGCCGGCAAGGAACGCATCGCACTGGTGTTGGTGCAGGTGGCCGATGTGCTGGAACAACTGGTGAGCGAAACGCTTGACCTGATGAACCAAGGCGCCACACTCAATGACACCATTCACTCGGTGAGTGTGGCCAAGCACATCCTTGAATTGCCCTGGCTGCGCCCGGCCTACGATGAACCCGAATTCGTCGTGCGCAATATCTGGCGACAATACGGCGGCTGGTACGACGGCGATCCGGCCAACCTCAAACCTGCTCAGAGCGAATCGCTTGCGCGTGAACTCGCCGAGCTCGTGGGCGGCGCGAACAGGCTCGGCGAACGTGCCGAGGAACTCTTCGAAGCAGACGAGCACCGCCTCGCGTGCCATCTCATTGAATTCGCCAGCATCGCATCCCCCGATGATCTCGCTTTGCACGAGCTACGCGCCAAAATCTACCAAGGCCGCGCATCGCGAGAGACATCGCTCATGACCAAGGGCATCTTTCGCTCCGCAGCCAATGAATCGGCCAGCAAGGGACAAGAATCCGATCATTGAAGCCCTTCCAGCGAATCGAATGGGTTTCACCTCTCGCTCTCCATCGCCAGACAAAGACGCTGCTGGTTTACTCAAGGAAGCTGTGCGAGTAGTCCAATCAACGCGACGGGCGAATGCGCGGTGATGCCAACTGTAACCTCGGCGACGGATGGGATTTTCCTTCAAATCAACATCTTGCGTGCGAACAGAAGCCGAACGGTGCAATATGCGGGCGAGGGTCCTTGGCTTTGTAGTGTCACGATCATCCTCCAATGATCCTTGACACAACCGCTTCAGCATCATTTCACGCTGGACTACGTGAGGGCTTGATCAAACTTACAATTCACACTAAACTCGCGAATAATTCGTAATCGTTGGACCAATGGTGCGGTTGGACGGCGTATCGATGGCCCGCGGGGCGAATCACGATGTGAATCGGCAACCCAACCTACATGCACCGGGCAGAACAGCTATGAGGGGAATTCAATTGAAACCCGACTCACTCGCCGGGACACGGGTCGCCTTGTCCGCCGACCGTCCATCAATACTCCCCCCTAACCGCAGAGCGCTTCTCGCCTTGCTCACGCTGACCCTGGGTATCGCTGCAATCCTCTGCGTGACTAACGGTGTGAAGCTCAGGGAGGTTCTTTGCGCCCTAGTTCCGGAACCGTTGGAGTGACCCGCCACATTACTAAGGCGTTGCTGACGTTCGCCGCGTTGCTGGCCGCGGCCCCGCCCGCGGAGGCGTCGATCTGCGGACGCACCACGGAAGTGCAAAACGCCATCATTGCGAAGGTGTCGGGCAAATCGGACTGCGCGACGATCACGACCACGGACCTGGCAGGGATTACTGATAGCCTTATCATAGTTGATAACTCAGCCCTTACCAGTTTGAAGGCCGACGATTTCGACGGCTTGACCGGCCTGACGAGGCTGAGGCTGCAGAACAACAGCCTGAGCAGCCTGCCCGCGGGCGTGTTCGACGAGCTGACCAGCCTGGAGAACATTTGGCTGTGGGGAAACAGCCTGAGCAGCCTGCCCGCGGGCGTGTTCGACGAGCTGACCAGCCTGGAGGCCATTTGGCTGGGGGGAAACAGCCTGAGCAGCCTGCCCACGGGTGTGTTCGACAAGCTGACCAGCCTGACGGTGCTGAGGCTGCAGAACAACAGCCTGAGCAGCCTGCCCACGGGTGTGTTCGACAAGCTGACCGCCTTGACGGAGCTGCGGCTGCAGGGAAACAGCCTGAGCAGCCTGCCCGCGGGCGTGTTCGACAAGCTGACCGCCCTGACGACCATGTGGCTAAACAATAACAGCCTGAGCAGTCTGCGCACGGACGTGTTCGACAAGCTGACCGCCCTGACGACCATGTGGCTAAGCGGTAACAGTCTGAGCAGCCTCCCTGCTGGTGTGCTCGACAAGCCGACCGGCCTGACGAAGTTGTTTCTGAACGACAACAGCCTAGGTAGCCTGCCCGCAGGCGTATTCGACAAGCTGACCGGCCTGACGACCCTGAGTCTGGACGACAACAGCAGTCTGGCCTGCCTGCCCTTCATTCCCTCTTCGGTGACGACGTTAGAGCTGGACAAGGCCAGGAGCACCTACAGCGCCTGCGGCGCGGGGGTGACGGTGGGCGCGGCCGGCGTAGGCGTCGAGGCGGGCGCGACCGGGACCTATTCCGTGGTGCTGGACGCTTATCCGACCGGCGACGTGACGGTGACGCCGGCGAGCGGCGCCGCGGGCACGGCCACGGTGTCGGGCGCGCTGACGTTCACACAGAGCAACTATGCTACGGCGCAGTCGGTCACGGTGAGCGGCGTGGCGGCCGGGTCGGCCACCGTATCGCACACCGTCAGCGGCGGGGGCTACGGTAGCGCGGCCGCGGCCGACGTGGCGGTCACGGTGTCGTCGCTGACCGCCGGCTCGGTGGAGGCGGCCACCGCGACGCTGACCCTCGCCGGTCACGCGGGCGCATGGTGGCTGAAGCGGACGACGCCGGCGGACACCACCTGCAAGTCCAAGGGGACGACGAAGACCGAGGACCTGACCAGCCTGAACGGCAACACGAGCTACACCTACAAGGCCTACAGTGACAGCACCTGCTCGACGGAGCTGGCGAGCGAGACATTCCTGACCAAGCCGGGCAAGCCGACGACGCCCGCCGCGGCGGTCGGGGCCGGCACCGGCAAGCTGGCCATAACATCGTCGGTGACCGGAAGCGGCACGCTGACCCGGTGGGAATACAAGCAAAAGGAGGGAACCGGCAACTTCGACGCGAACTGGACCACGATCTCCTCCACCTCCACGTCTCTGAGCCACACCGTCAGCGGCCTGACCGACGGCACCGACTACCAGTTCAAGGTGCGGGCCGTGAACGCGACCGGCAACGGCGCGGAATCGGACGCCTCGGCGGCGGTCCAGCCGAAGGCGGTGGCGCTGGCCGCCGGTTCGGTGGAGGCGACAACCGCGACATTGACCATCTCCAACCATGCGGGAAGCTGGCACTACAAGGCCAACGCCGCGCCGGACGCGTCCTGCTCGTCCGGCGCCGTGACCGGAACCACCAAGGACCTGACGGGACTGTCCCCGAACACGAGCTACACCTACAAGGCGTACGGCGACTCGTCCTGCAGCACCGAGGTGGCCGCGGCCTCCGCCTTCCTGACCAAGCCCGGCAAGCCGACGACGCCCGCCGCGGCGGTCGGGGCCGGCACCGGCAAGCTGGCCATCACCTCGTCGGTGACCGGAAGCGGCACGCTGGCCCGGTGGGAATACAAGCAAAAGGAGGGCACGGGCAACTTCGACGCGGACTGGACGACCATCTCCTCCACCTCCACATCGCTCAGCCACACCGTCTCGGGCCTGACCGACGGCACCAACTACCAGTTCAAGGTGCGGGCCGTGAACGCGACCGGCAACGGCGCGGAATCGGACGCCTCGGCGGCGGTCCAGCCGAAGGCGGTGGCGCTGGCCGCCGGTTCGGTGGAGGCGACAACCGCGACATTGACCATCTCCAACCATGCGGGAAGCTGGCACTACAAGGCCAACGCCGCGCCGGACGCGTCCTGCTCGTCCGGCGCCGTGACCGGAACCACCAAGGACCTGACGGGACTGTCCCCGAACACGAGCTACACCTACAAGGCGTACGGCGACTCGTCCTGCAGCACCGAGGTGGCCGCGGCCTCCGCCTTCCTGACCAAGCCCGGCAAGCCGACGACGCCCGCCGCGGCGGTCGGGGCCGGCACCGGCAAGCTGGCCATCACCTCGTCGGTGACCGGAAGCGGCACGCTGACCCGTTGGGAATACAAGCAAAAGGAGGGCACGGGCAACTTCGACGCGGACTGGACAACCATCTCCTCCACCTCCACATCGCTCAGCCACACCGTCTCGGGCCTGACCGACGGCACCAACTACCAGTTCAAGGTGCGGGCCGTGAACGCGACCGGCAACGGCGCGGAATCGGACGCCTCGGCGGCGGTCCAGCCGAAGGCGGTGGCGCTGGCCGCCGGTTCGGTGGAGGCGACAACCGCGACATTGACCATCTCCAACCATGCGGGAAGCTGGCACTACAAGGCCAACGCCGCGCCGGACGCGTCCTGCTCGTCCGGCGCCGTGACCGGAACCACCAAGGACCTGACGGGACTGTCCCCGAACACGAGCTACACCTACAAGGCGTACGGCGACTCGTCCTGCAGCACCGAGGTGGCCGCGGCCTCCGCCTTCCTGACCAAGCCCGGCAAGCCGACCACGCCCGCCGCCGCCGTCGGCGCCGGCACCGGCAAGCTCACCATCACCTCGTCGGTGACCGGAAGCGGCACGCTGACCCGTTGGGAATACAAGCAAAAGGAGGGCACGGGCAACTTCGACGCGGACTGGACGACCATCTCCTCCACCTCCACATCGCTCAGCCACACCGTCTCGGGCCTGACCGACGGCACCAACTACCAGTTCAAGGTGCGGGCCGTGAACGCGACCGGCAACGGCGCGGAATCGGACGCCTCGGCGGCGGTCCAGCCGAAGGCGGTGGCGCTGGCCGCCGGTTCGGTGGAGGCGACAACCGCGACATTGACCATCTCCAACCATGCGGGAAGCTGGCACTACAAGGCCAACGCCGCCCCCGACGCGTCCTGCTCCAGCACCGCGGTGAGCGGAGCGACCGAGGACCTGACGGGCCTGTCCCCGAACACGAGCTACACCTACAGGGCCTACGGCGACTCGTCCTGCAGCACCGAGGTGGCCGCGGCCTCCGCGTTCCTCACCAAGCCCGGCAAGCCGACCACGCCCGCCGCCGCCGTCGGCGCCGGCACCGGCAAGCTCACCATCACCTCGTCGGTAACCGGCGGCGGCACGCTGACCCGGTGGGAATACAAGCAAAAGGAGGGCACGGGCAATTTCGATTCGGACTGGACGACCATCTCCTCCACCTCCACGTCGCTCAGCCACACCGTCTCGGGCCTGACCGACGGCACCAACTACCAGTTCAAGGTGCGGGCCGTGAACGCGACCGGCAACGGCGCGGAGTCGGACGCCTCGGCGGCGGTCCAGCCGAAGGCGGTGGCGCTGGCCGCCGGTTCGGTGGAGGCGACCACGGCGACCCTGACGATCTCCAACCACGCGGGAAGCTGGCACTACAAGGCGAACGCGGCCCCGGACGCCTCGTGCTCGTCCGGCGCCGTGACGGGGACCACCGAAGACCTGACCGGACTGTCGTCGAACACCAGCTACACCTACAGGGCCTACGGCGACTCGTCCTGCAGCACCGAGGTGGCCGCGGCCTCCGCGTTCCTGACCAAGCCGGGCAAGCCGACGACGCCCGCCGCCGCGGTCGGGGCCGGCACCGGCAAGCTGACCATAACATCGTCGGTGACCGGAAGCGGCACGCTGACCCGGTGGGAATACAAGCAAAAGGAAGGAACCGGCAACTTCGACGCGAACTGGACGACCATCTCCTCCACCTCGACATCATTGAGCCACACGGTGTCCGGCCTGACCGACGGCACCAACTACCAGTTCAAGGTGCGGGCGGTGAACGCGACCGGCAACGGCGCGGAGTCGGACGCCTCGGCGGCGGTGCAGCCGAAGGCGGTGACCCTGGCGGCGGGATCAATCGAAGCCGCCACGGCGACCCTGACGATCGCCAACCACGCCGGCGACTGGCACTACAAGGCGAACGCGGCCCCCGACGCGTCCTGCTCCAGCACCGCGGTGAGCGGAACCACCAAGGACCTGACGGGACTGTCCCCGAACACGAGCTACACCTACAAGGCCTACGGCGACTCGTCCTGCAGCACCGAGGTGGCCGCGGCCTCCGCCTTCCTCACCAAGCCCGGCAAGCCGACGACGCCGACGGCGGCGGTGGGCGCGGGCACCGGCAAGCTGACCATCACCTCCTCGGTGGCCGGAAGCGGCACGCTCACGAAGTGGGAGTACAAGCGGAAGGAGGGCACGGGCGACTTCGACGCGGACTGGACCGCGATCTCGTCGACCTCCACATCGCTGAGCCACACGGTGTCCGGCCTGACGGACGGCACGAACTACCAGTTCAAGGTGCGCGCCGTGAACGCCACCGGCAACGGCGCGGAATCGGACGCCTCGGCGGCGGTCCAGCCGAAGGCCGTGACGCTGGCCGCCGGTTCGGTGGAGGCGACAACGGCGACCCTGACCATCTCGAACCACGCCGGCGACTGGCACTACAAGGCCAACGCCGCCCCGGACGCCTCGTGCTCGTCCGGCGCCGTGACGGGGACCACCGAAGACCTGACCGGACTGTCGTCGAACACCAGCTACACCTACAAGGCCTACGGCGACTCGTCCTGCAACACCGAGGTGGCCGCGGCCTCCGCGTTCCTGACCAAGCCCGGCAAGCCGACGACGCCCGCCGCCGCGGTCGGGGCCGGCACCGGCAAGCTGACCATCACCTCGTCGGTGACCGGAAGCGGCACGCTGACCCGGTGGGAATACAAGCAAAAGGAAGGAACCGGCAACTTCGACGCGAACTGGACAACCATCTCCTCCACCTCCACGTCGCTCAGCCACACCGTCTCGGGCCTGACCGACGGCACCAACTACCAGTTCAAGGTGCGGGCCGTGAACGCGACCGGCAACGGCGCGGAGTCGGACGCCTCGGCGGCGGTCCAGCCGAAGGCGGTGACCCTGGCGGCGGGATCAATCGAAGCCGCCACGGCGACCCTGACGATCGCCAACCACGCCGGCGACTGGCACTACAAGGCGAACGCGGCCCCCGACGCGTCCTGCTCCAGCACCGCGGTGAGCGGAACCACCAAGGACCTGACGGGCCTGTCGTCGAACACGAGCTACACCTACAAGGCCTACGGCGACTCGTCCTGCAGCACCGAGGTGGCCGCGGCCTCCGCCTTCCTCACCAAGCCGGGCAAGCCGACCACGCCCGCCGCCGCCGTCGGCGCCGGCACCGGCAAGCTCACCATCACCTCCTCGGTGACCGGAAGCGGCACGCTGACCCGGTGGGAATACAAGCAAAAGGAGGGAACCGGCAACTTCGACGCGGACTGGACAACCATCTCCTCCACCTCCACATCGCTCAGCCACACCGTCTCGGGCCTGACCGACGGCACCAACTACCAGTTCAAGGTGCGGGCGGTGAACGCCACCGGCAACGGCGCGGAGTCCGACGCCTCGACGGCGGTGCAGCCGAAGGCGGTGGCGCTGGCCGCCGGTTCGGTGGAGGCGACCACGGCGACCCTGACCATCGCCAACCACGCCGGCGACTGGCACTACAAGGCCAACGCCGCCCCGGACGCGTCCTGCTCGTCCAGCGCCGTGACGGGGACCACCGAAGACCTGACGGGACTGTCCCCGAACACGAGCTACACCTACAAGGCGTACGGCGACTCGTCCTGCAGCACCGAGGTGGCCGCGGCCTCCGCCTTCCTGACCAAGCCCGGCAAGCCGACGACGCCCGCCGCGGCGGTCGGGGCCGGCACCGGCAAGCTGGCCATAACATCGTCGGTGACCGGAAGCGGCACGCTGACCCGGTGGGAATACAAGCAAAAGGAGGGAACCGGCAACTTCGACGCGAACTGGACCACGATCTCCTCCACCTCCACGTCTCTGAGCCACACCGTCAGCGGCCTGACCGACGGCACCGACTACCAGTTCAAGGTGCGGGCCGTGAACGCGACCGGCAACGGCGCGGAATCGGACGCCTCGGCGGCGGTCCAGCCGAAGGCGGTGGCGCTGGCCGCCGGTTCGGTGGAGGCGACAACCGCGACATTGACCATCTCCAACCATGCGGGAAGCTGGCACTACAAGGCCAACGCCGCGCCGGACGCGTCCTGCTCGTCCGGCGCCGTGACCGGAACCACCAAGGACCTGACGGGACTGTCCCCGAACACGAGCTACACCTACAAGGCGTACGGCGACTCGTCCTGCAGCACCGAGGTGGCCGCGGCCTCCGCCTTCCTGACCAAGCCCGGCAAGCCGACGACGCCCGCCGCGGCGGTCGGGGCCGGCACCGGCAAGCTGGCCATCACCTCGTCGGTGACCGGAAGCGGCACGCTGGCCCGGTGGGAATACAAGCAAAAGGAGGGCACGGGCAACTTCGACGCGGACTGGACAACCATCTCCTCCACCTCCACATCGCTCAGCCACACCGTCTCGGGCCTGACCGACGGCACCAACTACCAGTTCAAGGTGCGGGCCGTGAACGCGACCGGCAACGGCGCGGAATCGGACGCCTCGGCGGCGGTCCAGCCGAAGGCGGTGGCGCTGGCCGCCGGTTCGGTGGAGGCGACAACCGCGACATTGACCATCTCCAACCATGCGGGAAGCTGGCACTACAAGGCCAACGCCGCGCCGGACGCGTCCTGCTCGTCCGGCGCCGTGACCGGAACCACCAAGGACCTGACGGGACTGTCCCCGAACACGAGCTACACCTACAAGGCGTACGGCGACTCGTCCTGCAGCACCGAGGTGGCCGCGGCCTCCGCCTTCCTGACCAAGCCCGGCAAGCCGACGACGCCCGCCGCGGCGGTCGGGGCCGGCACCGGCAAGCTGGCCATCACCTCGTCGGTGACCGGAAGCGGCACGCTGACCCGTTGGGAATACAAGCAAAAGGAGGGCACGGGCAACTTCGACGCGGACTGGACAACCATCTCCTCCACCTCCACATCGCTCAGCCACACCGTCTCGGGCCTGACCGACGGCACCAACTACCAGTTCAAGGTGCGGGCCGTGAACGCGACCGGCAACGGCGCGGAATCGGACGCCTCGGCGGCGGTCCAGCCGAAGGCGGTGGCGCTGGCCGCCGGTTCGGTGGAGGCGACAACCGCGACATTGACCATCTCCAACCATGCGGGAAGCTGGCACTACAAGGCCAACGCCGCGCCGGACGCGTCCTGCTCGTCCGGCGCCGTGACCGGAACCACCAAGGACCTGACGGGACTGTCCCCGAACACGAGCTACACCTACAAGGCGTACGGCGACTCGTCCTGCAGCACCGAGGTGGCCGCGGCCTCCGCCTTCCTGACCAAGCCCGGCAAGCCGACCACGCCCGCCGCCGCCGTCGGCGCCGGCACCGGCAAGCTCACCATCACCTCGTCGGTAACCGGAAGCGGCACGCTGACCCGTTGGGAATACAAGCAAAAGGAGGGCACGGGCAACTTCGACGCGGACTGGACGACCATCTCCTCCACCTCCACATCGCTCAGCCACACCGTCTCGGGCCTGACCGACGGCACCAACTACCAGTTCAAGGTGCGGGCCGTGAACGCGACCGGCAACGGCGCGGAATCGGACGCCTCGGCGGCGGTCCAGCCGAAGGCGGTGGCGCTGGCCGCCGGTTCGGTGGAGGCGACAACCGCGACATTGACCATCTCCAACCATGCGGGAAGCTGGCACTACAAGGCCAACGCCGCCCCCGACGCGTCCTGCTCCAGCACCGCGGTGAGCGGAGCGACCGAGGACCTGACGGGCCTGTCCCCGAACACGAGCTACACCTACAGGGCCTACGGCGACTCGTCCTGCAGCACCGAGGTGGCCGCGGCCTCCGCGTTCCTCACCAAGCCCGGCAAGCCGACCACGCCCGCCGCCGCCGTCGGCGCCGGCACCGGCAAGCTCACCATCACCTCGTCGGTAACCGGCGGCGGCACGCTGACCCGGTGGGAATACAAGCAAAAGGAGGGCACGGGCAATTTCGATTCGGACTGGACGACCATCTCCTCCACCTCCACGTCGCTCAGCCACACCGTCTCGGGCCTGACCGACGGCACCAACTACCAGTTCAAGGTGCGGGCCGTGAACGCGACCGGCAACGGCGCGGAGTCGGACGCCTCGGCGGCGGTCCAGCCGAAGGCGGTGGCGCTGGCCGCCGGTTCGGTGGAGGCGACCACGGCGACCCTGACGATCTCCAACCACGCGGGAAGCTGGCACTACAAGGCGAACGCGGCCCCGGACGCCTCGTGCTCGTCCGGCGCCGTGACGGGGACCACCGAAGACCTGACCGGACTGTCGTCGAACACCAGCTACACCTACAGGGCCTACGGCGACTCGTCCTGCAGCACCGAGGTGGCCGCGGCCTCCGCGTTCCTGACCAAGCCGGGCAAGCCGACGACGCCCGCCGCCGCGGTCGGGGCCGGCACCGGCAAGCTGACCATAACATCGTCGGTGACCGGAAGCGGCACGCTGACCCGGTGGGAATACAAGCAAAAGGAAGGAACCGGCAACTTCGACGCGAACTGGACGACCATCTCCTCCACCTCGACATCATTGAGCCACACGGTGTCCGGCCTGACCGACGGCACCAACTACCAGTTCAAGGTGCGGGCGGTGAACGCGACCGGCAACGGCGCGGAGTCGGACGCCTCGGCGGCGGTGCAGCCGAAGGCGGTGACCCTGGCGGCGGGATCAATCGAAGCCGCCACGGCGACCCTGACGATCGCCAACCACGCCGGCGACTGGCACTACAAGGCGAACGCGGCCCCCGACGCGTCCTGCTCCAGCACCGCGGTGAGCGGAACCACCAAGGACCTGACGGGACTGTCCCCGAACACGAGCTACACCTACAAGGCCTACGGCGACTCGTCCTGCAGCACCGAGGTGGCCGCGGCCTCCGCCTTCCTCACCAAGCCCGGCAAGCCGACGACGCCGACGGCGGCGGTGGGCGCGGGCACCGGCAAGCTGACCATCACCTCCTCGGTGGCCGGAAGCGGCACGCTCACGAAGTGGGAGTACAAGCGGAAGGAGGGCACGGGCGACTTCGACGCGGACTGGACCGCGATCTCGTCGACCTCCACATCGCTGAGCCACACGGTGTCCGGCCTGACGGACGGCACGAACTACCAGTTCAAGGTGCGCGCCGTGAACGCCACCGGCAACGGCGCGGAATCGGACGCCTCGGCGGCGGTCCAGCCGAAGGCCGTGACGCTGGCCGCCGGTTCGGTGGAGGCGACAACGGCGACCCTGACCATCTCGAACCACGCCGGCGACTGGCACTACAAGGCCAACGCCGCCCCGGACGCCTCGTGCTCGTCCGGCGCCGTGACGGGGACCACCGAAGACCTGACCGGACTGTCGTCGAACACCAGCTACACCTACAAGGCCTACGGCGACTCGTCCTGCAACACCGAGGTGGCCGCGGCCTCCGCGTTCCTGACCAAGCCCGGCAAGCCGACGACGCCCGCCGCCGCGGTCGGGGCCGGCACCGGCAAGCTGACCATCACCTCGTCGGTGACCGGAAGCGGCACGCTGACCCGGTGGGAATACAAGCAAAAGGAAGGAACCGGCAACTTCGACGCGAACTGGACAACCATCTCCTCCACCTCCACGTCGCTCAGCCACACCGTCTCGGGCCTGACCGACGGCACCAACTACCAGTTCAAGGTGCGGGCCGTGAACGCGACCGGCAACGGCGCGGAGTCGGACGCCTCGGCGGCGGTCCAGCCGAAGGCGGTGACCCTGGCGGCGGGATCAATCGAAGCCGCCACGGCGACCCTGACGATCGCCAACCACGCCGGCGACTGGCACTACAAGGCGAACGCGGCCCCCGACGCGTCCTGCTCCAGCACCGCGGTGAGCGGAACCACCAAGGACCTGACGGGCCTGTCGTCGAACACGAGCTACACCTACAAGGCCTACGGCGACTCGTCCTGCAGCACCGAGGTGGCCGCGGCCTCCGCCTTCCTCACCAAGCCGGGCAAGCCGACCACGCCCGCCGCCGCCGTCGGCGCCGGCACCGGCAAGCTGACCATAACATCGTCGGTGACCGGAAGCGGCACGCTGACCCGGTGGGAATACAAGCAAAAGGAAGGAACCGGCAACTTCGACGCGAACTGGACAACCATCTCCTCCACCTCCACGTCGCTCAGCCACACCGTCTCGGGCCTGACCGACGGCACCAACTACCAGTTCAAGGTGCGGGCGGTGAACGCCACCGGCAACGGCGCGGAGTCCGACGCCTCGACGGCGGTGCAGCCGAAGGCGGTGGCGCTGGCCGCCGGTTCGGTGGAGGCGACCACGGCGACCCTGACCATCGCCAACCACGCCGGCGACTGGCACTACAAGGCCAACGCCGCCCCGGACGCGTCCTGCTCGTCCAGCGCCGTGACGGGGACCACCGAAGACCTGACGGGACTGTCCCCGAACACGAGCTACACCTACAAGGCGTACGGCGACTCGTCCTGCAGCACCGAGGTGGCCGCGGCCTCCGCGTTCCTCACCAAGCCCGGCAAGCCGACCACGCCCGCCGCCGCGGTCGGGGCCGGCACCGGCAAGCTGGCCATAACATCGTCGGTGACCGGAAGCGGCACGCTGACCCGGTGGGAATACAAGCAAAAGGAGGGAACCGGCAACTTCGACGCGGACTGGACAACCATCTCCTCCACCTCCACATCGCTCAGCCACACGGTGTCCGGCCTGACCGACGGCACGAACTACCAGTTCAAGGTGCGGGCGGTGAACGCCACCGGCAACGGCGCGGAGTCCGACGCCTCGGCGGCGGTGCAGCCGAAGGCGGTGGCGCTGGCCGCCGGTTCGGTGGAGGCGACCACGGCGACCCTGACCATCGCCAACCACGCCGGCGACTGGCACTACAAGGCCAACGCCGCCCCGGACGCGTCCTGCTCGTCCAGCGCCGTGACGGGGACCACCGAAGACCTGACGGGACTGTCCCCGAACACGAGCTACACCTACAAGGCGTACGGCGACTCGTCCTGCAACACCGAGGTGGCCGCGGCCTCCGCGTTCCTCACCAAGCCCGGCAAGCCGACCACGCCCGCCGCCGCGGTCGGGGCCGGCACCGGCAAGCTGGCCATAACATCGTCGGTGACCGGAAGCGGCACGCTGACCCGGTGGGAATACAAGCAAAAGGAGGGAACCGGCAACTTCGACGCGGACTGGACAACCATCTCCTCCACCTCCACATCGCTCAGCCACACGGTGTCCGGCCTGACCGACGGCACGAACTACCAGTTCAAGGTGCGGGCGGTGAACGCGACCGGCAACGGCGCGGAGTCGGACGCCTCGGCGGCGGTCCAGCCCGCCGCGCGCGGCCTGGCCGCGAGTTCGGTCGAAGCCGCGACCGCGACCCTGACGATCTCCAACCATGCGGGAAGCTGGCACTACAAGGCCAACGCGGCCCCGGACGCCTCCTGCTCCAGTAGCGCCGTGACGGGAGCGACCGAGGACCTGACGGGCCTGTCGTCGAACACCAGCTACACCTACAGGGCCTACGGCGACTCGTCCTGCAGCACCGAGGTGGCCGCGGCCTCCGCCTTCCTCACCAAGCCCGGCAAGCCGACCACGCCCGCCGCCGCCGTCGGCGCCGGCACCGGCAAGCTCACCATCACCTCGTCGGTGACCGGCGGCGGCACGCTGGCCCGTTGGGAATACAAGCAAAAGGAGGGCACGGGCAACTTCGACGCGGACTGGACGACCATCTCCTCGACCTCCACGTCGCTGAGCCACACGGTGTCCGGCCTGACCGACGGCACCAACTACCAGTTCAAGGTGCGGGCCGTGAACGCGACCGGCAACGGCGCGGAATCGGACGCCTCGGCGGCGGTCCAGCCGAAGGCGGTGGCGCTGGCCGCCGGTTCGGTGGAGGCGACAACCGCGACCCTGACCATCTCCAACCATGCGGGAAGCTGGTACTACAAGGCCAACGCCGCCCCGGACGCGTCCTGCTCCAGCACCGCGGTGAGCGGAGCGACCGAGGACCTGACGGGACTGTCCCCGAACACGAGCTACACCTACAAGGCGTACGGCGACTCGTCCTGCAGCACCGAGGTGGCCGCGGCCTCCGCCTTCCTGACCAAGCCGGGCAAGCCGACGACGCCCGCCGCGGCGGTCGGGGCCGGCACCGGCAAGCTGGCCATAACATCGTCGGTGACCGGAAGCGGCACGCTGACCCGGTGGGAATACAAGCAAAAGGAGGGAACCGGCAACTTCGACGCGAACTGGACCACGATCTCCTCCACCTCCACGTCTCTGAGCCACACCGTCAGCGGCCTGACCGACGGCACCGACTACCAGTTCAAGGTGCGGGCCGTGAACGCGACCGGCAACGGCGCGGAATCGGACGCCTCGGCGGCGGTCCAGCCGAAGGCGGTGGCGCTGGCCGCCGGTTCGGTGGAGGCGACAACCGCGACATTGACCATCTCCAACCATGCGGGAAGCTGGTACTACAAGGCCAACGCCGCGCCGGACGCGTCCTGCTCGTCCGGCGCCGTGACCGGAACCACCAAGGACCTGACGGGACTGTCCCCGAACACGAGCTACACCTACAAGGCGTACGGCGACTCGTCCTGCAGCACCGAGGTGGCCGCGGCCTCCGCCTTCCTGACCAAGCCCGGCAAGCCGACGACGCCCGCCGCGGCGGTCGGGGCCGGCACCGGCAAGCTGGCCATCACCTCGTCGGTGACCGGAAGCGGCACGCTGGCCCGGTGGGAATACAAGCAAAAGGAGGGCACGGGCAACTTCGACGCGGACTGGACAACCATCTCCTCCACCTCCACATCGCTCAGCCACACCGTCTCGGGCCTGACCGACGGCACCAACTACCAGTTCAAGGTGCGGGCCGTGAACGCGACCGGCAACGGCGCGGAATCGGACGCCTCGGCGGCGGTCCAGCCGAAGGCGGTGGCGCTGGCCGCCGGTTCGGTGGAGGCGACAACCGCGACATTGACCATCTCCAACCATGCGGGAAGCTGGCACTACAAGGCCAACGCCGCGCCGGACGCGTCCTGCTCGTCCGGCGCCGTGACCGGAACCACCAAGGACCTGACGGGACTGTCCCCGAACACGAGCTACACCTACAAGGCGTACGGCGACTCGTCCTGCAGCACCGAGGTGGCCGCGGCCTCCGCCTTCCTGACCAAGCCCGGCAAGCCGACGACGCCCGCCGCGGCGGTCGGGGCCGGCACCGGCAAGCTGGCCATCACCTCGTCGGTGACCGGAAGCGGCACGCTGACCCGTTGGGAATACAAGCAAAAGGAGGGCACGGGCAACTTCGACGCGGACTGGACAACCATCTCCTCCACCTCCACATCGCTCAGCCACACCGTCTCGGGCCTGACCGACGGCACCAACTACCAGTTCAAGGTGCGGGCCGTGAACGCGACCGGCAACGGCGCGGAATCGGACGCCTCGGCGGCGGTCCAGCCGAAGGCGGTGGCGCTGGCCGCCGGTTCGGTGGAGGCGACAACCGCGACATTGACCATCTCCAACCATGCGGGAAGCTGGCACTACAAGGCCAACGCCGCGCCGGACGCGTCCTGCTCGTCCGGCGCCGTGACCGGAACCACCAAGGACCTGACGGGACTGTCCCCGAACACGAGCTACACCTACAAGGCGTACGGCGACTCGTCCTGCAGCACCGAGGTGGCCGCGGCCTCCGCCTTCCTGACCAAGCCCGGCAAGCCGACCACGCCCGCCGCCGCCGTCGGCGCCGGCACCGGCAAGCTCACCATCACCTCGTCGGTGACCGGAAGCGGCACGCTGACCCGTTGGGAATACAAGCAAAAGGAGGGCACGGGCAACTTCGACGCGGACTGGACGACCATCTCCTCCACCTCCACATCGCTCAGCCACACCGTCTCGGGCCTGACCGACGGCACCAACTACCAGTTCAAGGTGCGGGCCGTGAACGCGACCGGCAACGGCGCGGAATCGGACGCCTCGGCGGCGGTCCAGCCGAAGGCGGTGGCGCTGGCCGCCGGTTCGGTGGAGGCGACAACCGCGACATTGACCATCTCCAACCATGCGGGAAGCTGGTACTACAAGGCCAACGCCGCCCCCGACGCGTCCTGCTCCAGCACCGCGGTGAGCGGAGCGACCGAGGACCTGACGGGCCTGTCCCCGAACACGAGCTACACCTACAGGGCCTACGGCGACTCGTCCTGCAGCACCGAGGTGGCCGCGGCCTCCGCGTTCCTCACCAAGCCCGGCAAGCCGACCACGCCCGCCGCCGCCGTCGGCGCCGGCACCGGCAAGCTCACCATCACCTCGTCGGTAACCGGCGGCGGCACGCTGACCCGGTGGGAATACAAGCAAAAGGAGGGCACGGGCAATTTCGATTCGGACTGGACGACCATCTCCTCCACCTCCACGTCGCTCAGCCACACCGTCTCGGGCCTGACCGACGGCACCAACTACCAGTTCAAGGTGCGGGCCGTGAACGCGACCGGCAACGGCGCGGAGTCGGACGCCTCGGCGGCGGTCCAGCCGAAGGCGGTGACCCTGGCGGCGGGATCAATCGAAGCCGCCACGGCGACCCTGACGATCGCCAACCACGCCGGCGACTGGCACTACAAGGCGAACGCGGCCCCCGACGCGTCCTGCTCCAGCACCGCGGTGAGCGGAACCACCAAGGACCTGACGGGACTGTCCCCGAACACGAGCTACACCTACAAGGCCTACGGCGACTCGTCCTGCAACACCGAGGTGGCCGCGGCCTCCGCGTTCCTCACCAAGCCCGGCAAGCCGACCACGCCCGCCGCCGCGGTCGGGGCCGGCACCGGCAAGCTGACCATAACATCGTCGGTGACCGGAAGCGGCACCCTGAGCAGGTGGGAGTACAAGCGGAAGGAGGGCACCGGCGACTTCGACGCGAACTGGACCACGATCTCCTCCACCTCCACGTCTCTGAGCCACACCGTCAGCGGCCTGACCGACGGCACCGACTACCAGTTCAAGGTGCGGGCCGTGAACGCCACCGGCAACGGGGCGGAGTCCGACGCCTCGACGGCGGTCCAGCCGAAGGCCGTGACGCTGACCGCCGGTTCGGTGGAGGCGACCACGGCGACCCTGACGATCTCCAACCACGCGGGAAGCTGGCACTACAAGGCGAACGCGGCCCCGGACGCCTCGTGCTCGTCCGGCGCCGTGACGGGGACCACCGAAGACCTGACCGGACTGTCGTCGAACACCAGCTACACCTACAGGGCCTACGGCGACTCGTCCTGCAGCACCGAGGTGGCCGCGGCCTCCGCGTTCCTCACCAAGCCGGGCAAGCCGACCACGCCGACCGCCGCCGTCGGCGCGGGCACCGGCAAGCTCACCATCACCTCGTCGGTAACCGGCGGCGGCACGCTGACCCGGTGGGAATACAAGCAAAAGGAGGGCACGGGCAATTTCGATTCGGACTGGACGACCATCTCCTCCACCTCCACATCGCTGAGCCACACGGTGTCCGGCCTGACCGACGGCACCGACTACCGGTTCAAGGTGCGGGCCGTGAACGCGACCGGCAACGGCGCGGAATCGGACGCCTCGGCGGCGGTCCAGCCGAAGGCGGTGGCGCTGGCCGCCGGTTCGGTGGAGGCGACAACCGCGACATTGACCATCTCCAACCATGCGGGAAGCTGGCACTACAAGGCCAACGCCGCGCCGGACGCGTCCTGCTCGTCCGGCGCCGTGACCGGAACCACCAAGGACCTGACGGGACTGTCCCCGAACACGAGCTACACCTACAAGGCCTACGGCGACTCGTCCTGCAGCACCGAGGTGGCCGCGGCCTCCGCCTTCCTGACCAAGCCCGGCAAGCCGACGACGCCGACCGCCACGTCGGGAGTGGGAGGCGGCAAGCTGACGGTCTCGTCGTCCGTGACCGGAAGCGGGACGCTGACCCGGTGGGAGTACAAAAAGAAGAAGGGGACGGGCCACTACGATTCCAACTGGACGGCCGCATCCTCCACATCGACGACGTTGAGCCACACCGTTAGCGGCTTGGACGACAGCGGCGACTACCGGTTCAAGGTGCGGGCGGTGAACGCGACCGGCAACGGGGCGGAGTCGGACGCCTCGGCGGCGGCGCGGCCCAATGCGGTGACGCTCAGCGCGGGTTCGGTCGGGGAGACGACGGCGACGCTGACCATCGGCAACTGGATTCGGGCGTGGTGGCACCGGGGAGGCCGGAGCGGCGGCGCCTGCGCGCCGGTGGCGGCCGGGACGGCGGAGGCGGCGCTGTCGGGCCTCGAGCCCGGCACGGCGCACGTCTACGGGGCCTACTCGAAGTCCGGCTGCGCCGCGGCGGACCTGATCGCGACGGCATCCTTCACCACCCTGGCGCTCCCGGAGCCCGAACCCGCCGCGGCGGCGCCGGGCGCGCCTTCGAAGCCGGAGGCGGTTCCGGGCCACGAATCGGCGGCGCTCTCGTGGACCCCGGGCGGCGACGGCGGTTCGCCGGTGACCGGCTGGCAGTACCTGCGGCGGGCGGGCGACAATCCCTGGGGGACCGTCTGGACCGACCTTGCCGCCCTACCGGCGGGGAACGCCGCGTCGGTGGCGGGGCTGGCGCCCGGCGTACCTTACCGGTTCAGGGTGCGCGCGGTGAACGCGGTCGGCGCCGGCGCGGCCTCCCCGGCCTCCGACCCGGTCGCGCCGCTCGACCTGCGGCCGAGCGCCGGTTCGCCGCCGGACATCGTGTTGCCGCTGGACGGCGGGCCGATGCGGATCGATCCGGCGGGAATTTTCGACGGCGCCGGGCTGACCTACGGGGTTCGGTCGGCGGACGCCGCCGTGGCCGGCGCCGCGGTCGCGGACGGGGCGCTGGTGCTGACGCCGCGGGGGCTGGGCCGAACCGCGGTGGCGGTGACGGCCGTCAACGAATACGGTTCGGCGGAGGCGGAACTGTCGGTGGAGGTGCGCGACGCGCCGCCGGCCGTCGCGGCACCGCTGCCCGATATCGCGGCGACGCTGGGCCGGCCGGTCCCGTCCGCGGACCTGAAGGGGGCGTTCGACGGCACCTCGCTGCGCTACGCCGCCGCGGTCTCGCCGCCCGGCGTGGCGGAGGCCGCGGTCGAGGGCGCGGCGCTCGCGCTTCGCCCGCTCGCCCCGGGCGAAGCCGAAATCACGGTCACCGCCTCGAACGGCGCCGGCGAGGCGTCGCAAACCTTCGCGCTGACGGTGCGCGACGCGCCGCCGGAAGCGGTCGGCTCGATCCCGGCGCTGACCCTGAAGGCGGGCGGGGAGGCGGCGCGGGTGGAGCTCTCCGGCGCCTTCGCGGGCACGGGGCTGGCCTACGCGGCGGCGTCGCCGGAGCCCGGAGTTGCCGCGGTATCGGTGGCGGGGTCGGTGCTGACCGTGTCCCCGCTCGCGCCGGGGCGCGTCGAGATCGAGGTCGCCGCGTCGAACGGCGCCGGACGGGCCGGGCAGCGCGTGCCGGTCGCCGTCGTGCTGTCCGACGCGGAAACGCGGGCGCTGGGGAACGTGCTCGCGGGCCTGGGCCGCGCCAGGCTGAACGGCGCGGCCACGCTGATCGCTTCGCGCTTCGCGCCGGAGCGGGACGAATGCGCGCGGCTGCGCCTCCTCGGCCGGGAACTTCCGTTGCACAAGGCGACGCCGAATGGGACCGGCAGGGGCGCGGAAAACGGCGGGGCGGAAGCCGCGCCCGGCCCCTGCGCCCGGCAGCCCGCATCCCCGGCGCCGTTGGGCGGTTTCGGCGGCACCCGGCCGGACGCGCCCGCGACCTTGCCGTTCCGCGGCGGGGAGGTGTTCGGGTTCGGGCGCGGCGCGACGGTTCCGGCACGGCCCGGCGGCGCGGCTCCTGGCGCTCAAGTTTCCGGGCCGGTTGGGCATGGCGCTTCCGCAGGCGTCGGCGCTCACGGCGGCGGCGCCCGCAGCGCGACGGACACCGATATCGGCTTCGCCGACCGGATGCTGGCCGGTCTCTCGTTCGATATTCCGCTGGGTCGGCCCGGCGCCGGGCAGGACGGCGCGGGGACGGGCGGCGGCGGACTTTTCCGCAACCTATCCCTCTACGGCGGCGGCGACACGACCGCCTTCGACGGCGGCGCGGGCACCGAAGGCGCCTTCGACGGACAGGTCCGCAGCTTCAGCATCGGCATCGACGGCGACATGGGCGAACGCTGGCGGGCGGGACTGGCCGTCACCCGTTCGACCGCCGACGGCGAATACGTCTTCGCGGCCCCCGTCTACGGCGCCGGCGGCCGCGGCGAAGGCGCGCTGGAAACCAGCCTCGTCACCGTCCTGCCCTACGCGGGCTACGACGCCGGTGGCGGGCGCCTTGTCTGGGCCGCGCTCGGCGCCGGCCGGGGCGACCTCCGCCTGCGACGCCGAATCGACGGCGCCGGGGCCGCGCGGAGCGAGGGCGGCGGCCTGTCGCTGGCGATGGGCCTCGTCGGCGGCCGCTGGCGCCTGGCCGCCCGGGGGCTCGGCAGCCTGGCCGCGGTGGGCGATGCCGGCTTCGTCCGCCTGGCCGCCGACGGCGGCGTCGCGGCCGCGGACGCGCTGGCGGCCGACGCCTCCCGGCTGCGGCTCGGCATCGAATTCTCCGCCGACTTCGAATTCGCCGCGGGCACGCTGACGCCGTTCGGCGAAATCTCCGCCCGCCGCGACGGCGGCGACGGCGTGACCGGGGCGGGCGTCGAAATGGCCGGCGGCGCACGCTTCCTGGGCGCCTCCGGCCGCGTGGCGCTCGAAGCCCGGGCGCGGGTGCTGGCGCTGCACGCCGAAGGCGGCCATCGGGAAGTCGGCTATTCGCTCACCGCGTCGGTTCGCCCGCGCCAAGACGGCGGCGGCTTCACGCTGTCGCTGTCGCCGGCCTACGGCAACACCGCCGGCGGGGCGCTGCTGCGGGCCGCCGGCGCGCCCCCGCAAGCGTTCGGCGGCATCCCGTCCGGCACCGGCGCCGCGCCGGCGATGTCGGTGGCGGCCCGCGTCGGCTACGGCCTGCCGCCGGGTCCGGAAGGCATGCTGCTGTCCCCGTTCGCCGAGTTCGATTCGCAAGGCGGCGGCACCGGCACCGTCCGCGGCGGTCTCGTCTTCGGCATCGAGCGTCCCCGCCTGCGGCTGCGGGCCGAACTCTCCTCCGGCGCCGGCCCAACCGCCGCGGCATCCGGCTTCGCCGCGCTCCTCGCGCTCGACTGCCCCATCGACCTCCTGTTCTCGCGCCGCCCGCTCCGCTGACCCGATCCCAACAGGCGGCGCCGGCAGGGGGCGTTATTACCTTTTCACCCACGCCATAGCGCTTGATTAAGCGCCTTTTCCGCGAGGCTGAGGAGCAAATGTACCTTGTGGCGGTTTTTGCTCATGGGTAGCGCACCGCGAACGGTCGCCTCGGCAGCTTCTCGAATGAGCGCTTGCGTCGGCTTGGCGTTGACGAGCATCCGCTCCGCAATACACGCCCTTTCGGGTAAGGGCGATACCGCGCCAAGCGATACGCTCGCACGCGTGATCAGTCCGCGAAACAGGTGCAAACTCACCGCCACCGAAGCGTCGGCAAAATGAGATTGAAAGGACGCGAATTTCTCGAACGCATTCCTTCTTGAAGAGGCAGACAAGGGGAATTCAATCGCGACCACCAACTCATCGGGATCGAGCTTTGCCTCGCCGGGGCCACGGTAAAAGCGCTGAATGCTCGTTCGCCGTTGGCCAACGGAGGAGCCGATCACGAGCTGCGCATCAAGCACGTCCAATATAGGTGCCATGTCCGAAGGACAGGGCGAAGGACAAGCGCCCTTGCCGAAAATCGAGTGCTGACGATTGTCGCCCGCTATGGCAAAACAGGGAGCGCCGGGCGCTTGCGTTTTGTGGCAGGGAAATCGGTTGCGAAAATAGCCACACTGCTTCTGTTGACAGAGGTTTCCGCCGATCGTTGCGACGCTTCGCACTTGCGGGTTTGCAATCTGCCCGATCACTTCGGCAAGCACCGGAAAGAGCCTGTTGACTTGCGCGTGGCTCGCGACCTCACGCAAGCTGGCACCCGCGCCGATTCGCAGGTACTTGTTGGTCAGTTCAATGTGTTTGAGTTCTTTGAGGCGCGATATGTCCACCACCAGTCCGGGGCTGTAGACGCCCTGATTGATGCCGGGCTGCAGCTCCGTACCCCCGGCGCGAATCTTGACGGGTGTTTCGCTCTTGAGCAGCAGCTCGATCGCTTCGCTCAAGGTATGAGGCAACGCATAGTCATACTCGACCAGGTCAGGCTCGGCTGCGGGAAACTTGGCAAAGAGCTTACGTTTGGCCGGCAACACCAGCTTCGGATAGAGCAGGCTTGCCGCGGCATCTCGCAGGTTCTTCGCCCGAGTCCAAGGCTTGGTCGAAGCCGATCCACGAGTGTCGAGACGCGCGATCAAGGCGAGGACTCTGTCCGGCGTAAATGGCAAATCTGCGAGTCTCTCGCCGATGGCGTCGGCAATCGCATTTCCGATAGCCGCCACCGTGGCGTTCACGGCGCCATCGCCAATCGACTTGATCCCGAACGGACTGGCGCTTGATTCCGACGCGACCGCCACTACCGACACCTCCGGCACGTCTTCGAACCTCGGCACCGGATGTTCTGCAATCGATGTGGTGAAGGGACGACCACTCTCGTACAGGATCTCTCCTTTCAGGGCGATGCCAATACCCTCCATGATCCCTTCGCGCGTGCATGCTTCAAATGCCGATGGGTTCATCAAGCACCCAACGTCTTGGGCGGCAATCACGCGCAGCACGCGCACTTTACCGCTCATGGGGTCCACCTCCACTTCCGCAGCTTGTGCGCCAAAGGCGTGCGCCGGCGAGAAATTTCCATAGCCGGTGTAGGGGTCGGGATGAGGTGACGAAGAAGCATAGCTGCCATTGCCGCGCAAAGCGCCGCACTGATCAAAGACCTCAGTGAATTTCAGGACGATGTGTGCGGTTGTTTTACTCCGCACACCACGACCATCGAGAAAAATTTCTTCTCGAGACACGCCCAAACGCTTGGCCACGGATTTGCGCAACTTCTCGCGAAAGGACTTTGCCGCTTGCGCTGCGGCCGCGCTGGCCAGATAGAGTTCCTGCGAGGCCAGATCACCGGCATCGCTCGAGACCTGCGCGGGCATGTGCACAGAATCGATCAGCCCAGGAGGCACACCGAGCACTTCCGCAGAGATCTGCACAAGCAAGGTGCGGCGCCAAGTGTCCGTCTCCGCAATCGGCGTGCCGAGCTTGAATCGACCGTTGGGCTGCAATTCAAGACTCGCCCTCGATTCGGCGCCCTCACCGAACAGTACGCCCGCACTCGGATGCACCATCGAGGCAATGCCTATCCCCCGGTAGGGCGTGGAACGCTCGCGTGCCTGCCGCCACCCGATACGCGACGCAACCGTCTCGAGGCAGGCGGCCATTTCACATCCGCGAATCTCCCAACCCAATGGCGTGACATCGCCGCGAAGACTTGCCTGTTCGATGCGGTATTGCAAGCGGTCCTTACCGAGCGTGTCGGCAATCTGGTCCATCTGATCCTCGATCGCCCAAGTCAATTGAGGCATCCCCATGCCGACGCGATTCCCTCCAGAACTCTTGTTGGTATAGGCGAGCCGGCAGTCGAAATGCGCCGCCCCAACCCTGTACAAGCAGGCCGTCAATTGCCTGCCGGCGATGAGGTAGGCGGGGGCAAAGGCACTGTAGGCTCCCATGTCGAGGGTGAGCGAGCTGGAACGGGCCAAGATATTGCCGTCCCCATCAACCGCATGGCGCACATGCATCACCGCGCCAAGATCTGAAACGCTGCTCATGAACTCCTCGTGTCGAGTCAAGTTCATTCTCACCGGCCGCTTGGTTTGCATGGCAAGGTAGGCTGCGATGGCTTCATGCTCGCCCACATGGGACTTTCCGCTCGCCCGACCACCGACGGTGATGGGTTCGATATGTATCTTCTTTCTATCAAGCCCAAGCACTTCCGCCACCTCCGTACATAGGATGGACGGCGTCAAGCTGCTCGTCCAGAGGTGAAGATGCGTGCTTTTCGCATCGAAGCGAGCCACCGTCACGCTTGTTTCAAGGCAGACGGCTGCGCTCACGCCGCTTCGATACATACCCTCCAATATAAACGCCGCCTGCTCGTTACCACCCTTCACATCGCCAAAATCGCGATTAAATCGAAGTGCCAGGTTCTTCGCGAAGGATCCGCCGGGCCCGAGATTAATTTCCGGAAATCGCTTCTTAAGCGCCGTATCGGAATCAACTGCGTAGCGAAGTTCCTTGTACCGAACCTCAATCAGCGAGAGCGCCTTGCGGGCAATTTCCCGCGAAGTTGCGGCAACGGCCGCGACGCCTTCACCACTGAAGCGTACCTTGTCCCGTGCCAATAGGTATCGGTCTGAATACCTCGGCAAGTGCACGTACTTGATGCTCGGCAGATCGGCGCCGGTGAGAATCGCCTCCACACCCGGCAAAGCGGCTGCCTTCGAAGTGTCTATCGAAACGATCTTCGCGTGCGGGTGGCTTGCACGCAATATGGCCCCCTCAAGCATGTCCGGGAACTCAAGGTCGCCCGCGTAGAGGGCTTCTCCGCGCACCTTGGTCTCGCTTGACTTCAAGGGCAAAGGCTTGCCTATGTATTTGAGCTTAGACGTCTTGCCGGTCATCGCGTGCCACGTCTTCAATGGCCTGCAGGATCGCTTCGTAGCTGCCGCAGCGACACAGGTTTCCGTTCATGTATTGCTTGATCTGTTCGCGAGTCGGTTGCTCATGCGTGCGAAGCAGGGCAAATGCGGACATCACCATGCCGGGAATACAAAATCCGCATTGCAGCGCACCCTTGGCAAGAAATGCGGCTTGCAGAGGATGCATGCTGCCCTGTCCCGTAATGCCCTCAATGCTTGTCACCGATTTACCTTCCGCCGCGCCCAGGGTATGGATGCAGGCATAAACCGGTTCGCCGTCGAGGAGCAGCGTACACGCACCGCAATCTCCGCTGTCGCAGCCCTGCTTGGTGCCCTTGAGCTTCAAGCAGTCACGCACATATTCCAACAGCGACATGCTGGCGGGCACGTCCACGCGGTGCGCGACGCCATTGACCACTATTTCAGCTTCCCGCTGCACGCTTGAATTCTTCGCCAAGTTCAACTTGCAGGTAGTAGGACCCGGGCCTGAACCAATCGAACTAGGCGCGTGGCAAGCGGTGAAGAGAGATGGGCTCCATCAGGTAACAGAGGCAATCCTGACGAACGCTCTCTTCCCTCGTTGTATACATGGAGAAAATAAGGTCGCGCGCGAGTCGCACGCTATCGCCTTGAACCTCAAAGTACTCGTCCAAATCAACCTCTCCCTGTAGGCTGGTCATGAACAAGGGCGGGTGCCCATCTCGTGGCAACTTCGCGAAGAAGGTGCCCTTGGGTAGGAGTTCGAAATTGCGAGACTCTATTACCGAGGACAGGTTGATGTCCGACAGCACGGGTGCCTTGGGATTAGATACGAATTCAAACCGACATTCGACAGGCAACTCGATTCTGGCGAGCGTCGTATAGAGCCTAGCACCGGATCCGTCTCCAACCTCAATGTCATCCAAGGAGTCAATCGCCAAGATGGCTTCAAGCATGCCAAGGACACGTGATACACCTTCTTGATCTCCTATCCTTCCCGCTTCCAGAGTGACGGCGGGACAAAAGTCCGAAAAGGCCGCAGTCTGGATACTGGTCGGGTAGTCCACCAAGACCGTGACCGGCGAAAACAAGGAACCAACCCGAAGCGTGTACCAATCAAGCTCGGAGATACAGACGTGACAAGGATTCACGCCGCTGTTGTTATGTATATCGATGCTTGCGAAGCAGCCCTTGACGCGCATATGGTCGGTAACCAGACGCGCCGTCTCCGCCAAGGGGTGATCCACATGCCCATTCCACACACGATTAAAGTCCGGCTGATCATCGAGATGCCGCAGGTCGGCCTTGGCCGCCTGCACATTGCCTACAAAGAGATTCATAGACCGCTTCGGCGGCCGGCCCATCAAGGACTTCAATAGTCGACGAACAGCATCCCAGCCACCGACTTCATTGCCATGCAAGAGCACCGAAACGAACACCCCCGGTTCGCGTTCCCCCGGGATTTCGATCAGGGTTGGTCCATCAAACACCTGGTGGAGCTGCGAAGCGGGCAAATCCTCCACACCGCTCGGCAGGCCGCGCATGATGCTCAAGTCTGTCGCCACGCTAGTGTGCTGTCCCACATTGAAAAAGGTGGGTGTTCTCCTTTTGGATATCTCACTATCACTGCAAAGAAAGGCCTTCGTTCAAACCCCTCGGCTGTGGGTCTCTCATGAGATGTTTCTTGCGCCCCTGGTTCAAGGGTGGTCAATTATTGACCGTTGTTGTCTCCTGAAAGACAGCGGTCTGCATACAGCCTTGATAAGTGCTCCACGCGCTTGTTTACGGACTCCTCATTCTTGTTCGCCTGAACCTCGTTCACTATGATGCCAGGCCAAAAGACGATAGCTAGGGCAACGTTTTTGCCTGTTACGCCAGATTCATCCTTGGCTTCCTCAAATTTGGCACCGAGATTCGTTAATTCGTATTGCAATTGTTCACAAGTCAACGAATAGTCAGACGGTAGGACGGTAGGGATGGTTTTGCTTGACACACAGCCAGCAAGGGTCAGAACGAATGTTAGCAGGACAACGAGATGCTTCATAGGAGACACTCCTCAAATGGTGGACAGACTAGCCACCGAGTTTACCATTGCGAATGGTGACTATGTTTTTCCGGGAGAGTTATAGGCATCCATGAGGCAACGCATCCTATGACTAAAAGGAAGGAACGAGTTACAGCTTGTGAAACGTCTCGCGATTTTCATGCACGACCACGAGCGGCGATTCTGACCGCAAAACAGGTTTTGGAACGCTTTATCGATTCGGACCAAGTGTTCTTGGGCGGTGCGACAGCCCTTCAGGCTAGGTGGCACCATCGGGAAAGTAGGGATCTCGACGTCTTCTCAACCGGAGAAGCCATTGACACCTTGTTTTACCGAGACCAAGACAAGATGATTGAGGTTCTCAATAAGTAGAGCAAGCGGGAGCTGATCAATCGGTCTCAAATGATGAGATTGAACAATGACTGCTTCATTTTCAAATTGGGCAAACCCCGGTGTCTATAGTGCGAACAGATGAGTTCCACCGAATGACAAATGAGGCCGAACTGGAAAGAGATAGGGATGACTCGATTGTTCATGGGGATCGATTCGTGGTTGTGAACGATATGAATGTTCGCCGAGACCAAGCAGAGTCGATTAGAAGAAATATCGAATGAGATGCGAGAGACAGGCGAAGTCGATAGCAGGCATGTTTGTGAAAAGCTCGTTCAAGCCACCTGAAAAACCGCTTGCGGAGTAGTCGCACCAGTATCTGAAGGACGCGCAGAGCGTGGCTATATACAGCAAGATTGCTCATGAGATCGATCGGAATCCAGACGTGTTTGAGCGGGTGAATCGTGAGTTCAAGTCGATCTGCGAGAAATACACGCCTCGTTTCCTAGTCACACAGACCAATCGGCGACCGGAGCGCCCTCAGACTGCCGGTCAAGATAGGCGAGCACCAAGCCTCGGTGATCGTCTCCGTGCGCTTGCAGCCATCTGCGCATCCAGTGCGACCCGGTCTGACACTCTTCCACACGCTTGGCGATGACGCCTAAGAATTCGCGCGACTCGTTCTCGGGAATGTTCTGACTCAGGAGGCCGAGCCGTGCCTTCGGTAGGAGTTCCGTGAGCAGCAGTTCGCGCAACTCAATGCGCTCTCCGCGCCGCCAAGAGAGCATCGCGTCGATGCCGTGCCGGGCGGCCCGGTAGAAGTTGCGCTTTGCCTTCTCAAAGGGAATCTCATCCGTGAGCGCCTCGATTTCCTGCGAAAAATTGAGTGCGAGGCCATAGAAGAACGCCGCGTTGGCGATGTTGTCTATCAAGCTCGGTCCTGCGGGAATGACCCGATGCTCCAATCGCAAGTGCGGTACCCCGTCATAATCGAACCCTACCAAGGGCCTGTTCCACCGCCAAATAGTGCCGTTGTGCAGGCGTAGGTGCGTGAATCTTCCCGGCGAAGAGTCATCAACTTGTGGAATCAAGGGCTCGTAATGCTTCAAGTTCTCTTCAAACACTTCGAGTAGAGACTCTTTCGCGTATCCCGACCCGAAAGTGACATGCTTGTAGGCATCGCTACCTACATCAACGGACTGTTCAAAGACCGGTATGCGGGTCTCCATCCAGAGTTGTCTGCCGAGAAACAGCGGCGAATTTGTTGCCGCGCCCACGCAGGCCGCCGAGGCCAGCACCGCCGCATTGTAAAGATCAGCCGCATTGCTTGGCTGCACCTGCAAGTGCACTTGAAAAGATGTGGCGGCCGCCTCCATCAGCACGCTCGGGTGGCTTCGCCTGAGCCGCTCGACGCCAGTGATGTCTAACCGAAAAGGGCGATTGTCGCGTCTTGAGAGCACCTGTTCATTGAGCGCCGCGAATCGAGTCAATCCCGACATGTTTTCGGCTTGAAGGTCTTGTGCCGCAATGGTGGGGAGTATGCCGATCTGAAGCAAATTGACGCCAAGCATACGCGCGCAATTCACGCACTTGGTCCAAGTGGCACCGAGTTCATCGTGCAATCGCGAGAAGGCCTTTCCCTGCAGGCTGGTTGGCGAACCGTTGAGTTCAATATTGAACTTGGCCAATTCCGGCACCACCAGACCGTGCTTCAGGCGCTTTAGGAAGTGCTCGTTTTCAGGATAGGCATTGCCCTGTGCATCGAGCAGCCAGGCTTCAAGCTCGAACCCGGCGACATACTCGCGTTCACTGAGTCCGCGATTCTCAAACAGGTAGCGCAGCAGCGAGGTTTCTTCCCTGAGACGTTCGCGAAACTCCGCAAAATCCGACTCTGTAAAGTTCCGCGTACGGATTTCTTCGCCCACAGGACGCATCCGAGTCAAGAGTCAATGCGCATTATCCGCTATGTACAATGCTTGGGACACAGGCTGGAGGTCTTGGTGTGATTCGGAGTGAGTATTTCTGCGCTTGTTTTCTCTCCTTGTGGTTGTCGTCAAGCAGCTTTGGCGACGACCATCCGCCGCTCGTTCGCTGGGGTAGCGACGACACCCTCGGCGCCGTCAATCTGCTGAGCGCGGACAAGGTGGTGGCGGCTGCCTCGCTGGTTCGACTTGGCAAGACCTATGCCTTGGGTGTCGAGACCGGACCCGACACACCCGCCTATCCGCCAAGATATTACCGGCTGACGATTACTCAGAACACCGACGGAACGGGCCCCACTGCGGGCAGCAATCGAGCAACCGCCAATGACGACTTGATGGTGTCTTGGATGGGCATCGGCAGCCAACTCGACGGGCTCGGGCACTTGGGCTCCGAGCACGTCTATTACAACAATCTGCACGCCTCGGATTTCGTCACGCCCACTGGCTTGAGCAAGCTCAGCACTCATGAGATTCCGCCCATAGTCACGCGTGGCGTGCTGCTGGACATGGCGCGCTTTTTCGGCGTCGAGCGCATGCAGGCTGGCCAAGCCTTCAATTCAGAGGAGATCGAGGCGGCCGCAACGTCGCAAGGGGTCAGTATCGAATCTGGCGATGTAGTGCTGTTCAATACCGGATGGCAGGCACTCGCCGAGACGGATCCCGATGCATTCATGGCGGGTCTGCCGGGAATCGGAGAAGACGGAGCGCATTACCTTGCCGAACTTGGTATCGTAGCGGTAGGCGCGGACACTTGGGGACTTGAGGTGGTGCCTGCGGAGGATCCGCAAAAGGCCTTTCCCGTGCATGTCGATCTTCTCAAGAACCACGGCGTGTACATTCTCGAAAACATGGCGACGGAAGAGCTCGCCGCAGATGAAGGCTGGGAGTTTCTCTTTGTGCTGGGGCAACCCCGCTTCGTGGGTACGGTACAGGTAGTGATCAACCCGATCGCCATTCGATAGCCCTCCGGCGACAGGGCAACTCTGTCATTAGAGAGCTTTCTGTCACACAGCCCTGTGGCAACATGATGGAAGTCACGGGACAACCCGATAGTTCGATGAACGCACCCATAGGATCCCTCATCCAAGGTATAGACCGCGGCAAGGCACCGGAACCGAAAATTCTTGATCGCCCCGTGACTGGCGACCGCTATTACAGCCGCGAATTCGCGCAGGCCGAATGGGATCATATGTGGACCAAGGTCTGGCTCATAGGCGGTCTTGAGGCGGAGGTGCCCGAGCCTGGGGACTTCATCACCTGCGAGATTGGTCGCGAATCGATTCTCATGGTGCGTGCGGAAGATCAGCGCATCCGCGCCTTCTATAACGTTTGCCAACACCGAGGCAATCGCCTTGCACATGCCAAGAATGGGCATGTGGCGAGCGATTTTGAATGTGCCTATCACGGCTGGCGGTACGACCTGACGGGCACGCTCAAGTGGGTCTACTGCGAGGAAGACTTCGTGCAAGGCAGCCCGTGCGGCAAGCGCAATCTCGTTGAAATCCCCTGCGACACCTGGGCCGGCTTCATTTGGTACAGCATGGACGAAAATGCCAAGCCACTCGGCGAATTTTTGCATCCCATTGCCCAGCAGCTTGATTGCTATCGTATGGAGCGCATGAGACGCACCCACTGGGTGACCCTTGAGGGCGAATTCAATTGGAAGTGTGTACAGGACAATTTCAACGAGAGCTACCACCTCCCCTATGTGCATCCGCAAGCATGTATCGCCCTTGATGAGCACTACTCAAACTGTCAGTTCGACCTCTATCCGAGTGGTCATGCGCGCATGTTCATGCCGGGAGGCGGCCCCAATCCCAACTATCAAGGCAGCCCGGACGACGTGTTTACCGCCCTCGGTGAAGAGATCAAGTTTTGGGAGTTGGACCCGGAACCCTTCAGATACAACCTCTCCAGCCTGCGCACGGCATTGCAGGCGCAAAAGCGCAAGCTCGGTGGCAGCAAAGGGTATGACTTTTCGCTCTACTCAGACGAACAACTGACGGATCACTACCACTACACGCTGTTCCCCAATGTTTCCTTCAGCATGAAACCTGACGGTTGCATTTGGCTGCGCGGGAACCCGCATCCAACCGATCCTGAGAAGTGCCTGTTCGATATGTGGTACCTGACCCTTTTCCCCGAGGGCGCAACCGAGTACTTTTCGGCCTCCATGAACGACTGGGTGAGCATCGACCATGCGGCGGAGCATCAGATTGGGAAGGTCGGGGAAGTCTCCTGTGGGCCTGGGATCGATCAAGATGTCGCGATCTGGGCCACCCAGCAGCAAGGTCTCCGCTCACGGGGCTACAGAGACGACTACATGCCCTTGCAGGAACGGAGAGTTCGCTATTTCCACCAGAATCTCGACCGGTATCTCGCGGACAAAGTGGACTGAGCACAAGATGAGCGACAAACGGCTCGTCCCGCTTGCGGAGATCGAATCCCTCGCTGAGGGCGAAAAGCGCTTGTACACGGCCGGATGCTTTGAAGTCCTCGTGTGTCGCGTCAGAGGCGAACTCTATGCCGTCGAGAACAAGTGCTCGCATCAGGAGCGTCCGCTCGTTCGTGGTCGGCTACTCAACCACTTGCTCGTTTGCCCGGTGCATGGTGCCGCGTTCGATGTGCGCGACGGCACCCACAAGTCGCCTCCCGCAACCTGCGGCATTGCGAGCTTTCCAGTTATTCAAACCGAAGAAGGAATTTGCGTCGAAGTCCCGCGAGAAGTGAAGAAACCAGACGCGGATCCATTCTCAGGCCCGCAGATGGTGCGCACGCGCTAGGGTTCTTGAGCCTATTCGATGTCATCGCGACCCGCCAATAAGCGCGACTTCCGTAGTAAGCTAGGCGTTCTCGTGAACCTTTGCTCCTGAACAAGGGGAGTGCTTGTGAACCAAACGGTTCGAGCGTTGTGTACAAGTCTCGGCCAATGTGAACGAATTTCCGAGGCCGCAGTCATTCTTACCGAGATCGGCAAGGCCATAGGCGCCCCCTTTCCGGCCGTCATCGCCGATTACACCAGCCACACGCTCGTAAAGGATGAGAATGGAGAGCCGCTCGCGAAGCACTTCGGCTGGGAGGAGGATTTTCGCGAGGATTGGGTCGAGCGCCGCTTACACCTTGTCAGCCCGATCGCCGCCATGTGCCGCCTATCACTGAAGCCCTTCATTTGGAAGGCTGAAGACGTACAGAAGGCCTGTAGTGCCCTGCCCCGATCAGCGGATTGGCACCTCACCCCCGAGCGCGGCATATTCGGTGCGCTTGCGGTGCCGGTTCATATGCCGCTGTGCCGTGTGGGTTCGGTACAGTGGATCAGTCGCGATGAATCTTCCGAGCTGCACGCCATCCTGTCCGAATACGGGACGTATCTGCGGGCTGCCGCGCACTTTTTCATGGAACTCATCTACACCGAGCGCACCGACACGGAGATTTCCATTCAAGGCGAACATCCAGACGAAAAAGCCTTCACCGAACTCAATCGAGTACGGCTCACCGAACGGGAACTCGAGTGTCTCAATTGGGTCGCCCTCGGAAAAACCGATGTGCAGATCGGAGAGATCATCCACCGCGTGGCGACCACCTCACGCTTCCATGTCGAAAACGCCATGACCAAACTTGGCGCGAGCAATCGCGCGCAAGCCGTGGCGATTGCCATGCAACTCGGCATCATCCGCGCCCACGACAACATCCATCCAGCGGACATGGCGAGGCGTCATGCCCAGAGGTATCAGTATTAGCACCCGAGAAGACCCTTAGAGCCCAAGCACCCGCTTGGCAATCACGTTCTTCTGAACCTCATGCGAGCCACCGTATATCGACGCGGCGCGACCGTTCAAGTACCGCCCCATCACACGCTCTGTTTCAGGCCGTCCCGGCCAGCCCTCATTGCTGCCTTCGTGCGGGGAAATAAGGTTCGCGCTGGGCAGCCCGTAGTAGCCGATCGCCTCGACTTTTAGCGTTTCAAGCCACTGCGCGAGATCCGAAGCCGAATTCTTCAAGATCGACGACCCCGGTCCCGGAGAAGCTCCCTGCATGGCATCGACTGCCATGAGTTCCGTCAGCATGTGCGACCGCTGCGCAATCTCGACTTCCGTGATCTTCTGACGGAATACCGGATCATCAATCAGCCGCGTTCCGTCGGCGGCCTCGCGCGTCGCGATCAACTTGAGATCGCCGAGCGAACTCGCGAGCCGCGCGGAAGCGCCTCCGCCGCCGCGCTCAAATTCAAGCAGATACTTGGCCACCGTCCAGCCCTGGTGCTCTGGACCGACTCGGTTCTCTTGCAGGACCCGTACCTCATCGAAGAAGACTTGATTAACCTCATGGTCTCCGGCCAAGGTGATGATGGGCTTGACTTCAACCCCTGGCGAGTCCAACTCGATCAACAGGAAGGTGATGCCATGCTGTGGCTTACCACTCGAATCGGTGCGCACCAGACAAAAGATGTGGTCGGCGAACTGTGCATGTGTGGTCCAAATCTTGGTGCCATTGACCACATAGTCGTCGCCATCCGGGACCGCGCTGGTCTTCAGGCTCGCGAGGTCCGAACCGGACCCGGGCTCGGAATAGCCTTGGCACCAATAGTGTTCACCACTCAAAATGCGCGGCAAGTAAAAAGCTTTCTGTGCCGGGGTTCCATACTTGAAGAGCACCGGTGCCAGCATCCCGATCCCCATGGGAATCAATCCAGGCGTACCGGCCTTCGCACACTCTTGGCCGAAAATATACTTCTGGGTCACCGTCCAGCCAGTACCACCGTGCTCGACCGGCCAAGAGGGAACGGCCCAGCCCTTTCTATGCAGCACCGCCTGCCACTCCAGTGCCAATGACTTGTCGGCGAACACGGAGGTCACCCTAGAAGCGCGACGACGCAAATCATCCGTCAGATGCTCGTCGAGAAAGTCCGCTACTTCTTGGCGGAAGGCTTCATCCTCCGCTCCATAGTCAAGATTCATGTTGATGCGTCCCATCGATCTCCTGATTGCATAATAACTGCCAGCCACACCCCCAAGGGAACTCGCGGAAGTCAGGGGATTGCAAGACAACTCAGCGGGCAATATGATGTCAATGAAGGCATAATTTTGAAGGCAACCTGCATGGCGCAATTAACGGTGCGAAATATATCTCCCGAACTGGTTACTGCTTTGAAGCACCAAGCCGCAAACAATGGACGCTCAGCAGAAGCAGAGCATCGCGAGATTCTCCGCTCGGTCCTCATTGAAGGCAGCGAAGACTTCAGCATACGGGCGCGCAAGTTGCGAGAACGCTTGCGCTCATCGATTGACAGTGCAGAAATAATTCGAACCGACCGCGACCGCATTTCATGAGTCGCTATGTGATCGATGCTTCGGTGGCCGTAAAATGGCTCGTCGACGAGGAGCACTCCGAAGAAGCTGCGAAGCTGCTTGATCGCGGTGCGCCTCTGATTGCACCGGAACTCGTGTTTGCCGAATCTGCCAACGCGCTCTGGGCGATGCACCGTCGCGGCGACATCGACGCGAATGAACTCGCAGAGGCCGTTGATGCCTTGCGGGTAGCGCCTATACTTGTGCCGAGACCCATGCGCGCACTTACCGCAGCCGCTACCCGTTTAGCACGCGATTTGAACCATCCGGTGTATGACTGCTTCTACCTCGCGCTGGCGCTTGAGCTGCAGTACCCAGTTGTCACGGCAGACAGGGTATTCCAAAACAAGGTCGACGCACACCCCTACCTGTCGCACCACATTACGCACGTGGCACAGGCCTCTAAGCACATTCGCTAGTTCTAGACCGCTTGGTCGTGCGGATTCATGCGGACTAGGGTCAAGCACTCGCCGCATTTGACCATCGCGTCAATCTCGCCAACAATGCGCAATTCGATACTCGCAAGGCATTCAATGGCCACCATTATCATCACCGCTGAAATCGACCTGCCAGCCGAGCGCGTGGACGAAGCACTCGCCGCCGGCAAACCGCTCATCGAAGGCGCGCTCACTCAAGACGGATGTCTCGACTATGACTGGTGCCCGAACCCGCTGGTACCCGGCAGAATTCGCGTCTTTGAGCGTTGGCGCGACGAAGCCGCCTTGGCCAATCACTTCAACAATCGCTGGTATCAGGAGATGGCGGCGACCATCGGCGCCTTCGGGCTTATTTCGGCCGAGAGTGCCAAGTACCGATGCGATGCCGAAGAACCTGTCTACGACGAAACCCGCACGCCGCGCGCGGACTTCTTCACGCTGAAGGATTAGCAAACATGGCGAGCTCCGATACCCCATCCATTGAAGCACTGGAATCGGCCTTTCAGGCGAAGATTGATCGAGACCAGCGCATCGAGCCCAAGGATTGGATGCCGGACGCCTACCGCAAGACGCTGATTCGTCAGATTTCTCAACACGCCCATTCCGAAGTCGTGGGCATGCTGCCTGAAGGCGAGTGGATCACTCGCGCACCAAGCCTCAAGCGAAAGGCCATCCTCATGGCCAAGGTGCAGGATGAGGCCGGCCACGGAGCCTATTTGTACGGCGCAGCTGAAACCTTGGGCGCTTCAAGAGACGAGATGATCGAGGCGCTGCTTTCCGGCAGCGCGAAGTACTCAAGCATTTTCAACTATCCGAGCCTGACTTGGGCTGACGTAGGCGCGATCGGCTGGCTTGTGGACAGCGCCGCGATCCTCAACCAAGTGCCCCTGTGTCGATGCTCCTACGGCCCTTATGCGCGGGCCATGACCCGCATTTGCCGCGAAGAGAGTTTTCATCAACGCCAAGGGTTCGACATCATCCTGTCGCTGGTGCGGGGCAGCGAGGCACAGCGCGATATGGCGCAAGGAGCGCTTGATCGCTGGTGGTGGCCCGCAGTCATGATGTTTGGTCCTCCAGACCAAGAATCGCCTCACACCAAGCGATCAATGCACTGGAAAATCAAGCATTTCACTAATGATGAACTGCGCCAGCGATTTATCGACATCACCGTGCCGCAAGCCGATTACTTGGGGCTGAAGATTCCAGATGCTGCGCTTAAATGGAACGCCGAGTCCGGACACTACGATTTTGGCGAGCCGGACTGGGAAGAATTCGGGCGAGTGATTGCTGGCGACGGGCCTTGCAATAGGCAGCGCATGGAAGCGATGCGCAAGCGATATGAGGATGGTGCTTGGGTTCGCGAAGCGGCCATTGCCCACGCCCGCAAGCAGGCCGCAAAGCACTGATGTCAAAGGTGATTTCGCCCACCCGGATAAGTGCTTCCTGGCCGATTTTTGAGGTCTTCGTTCGCCCAAAATCTGGCCTGGAACACAAGCATGTCGGGAGTGTGCATGCGGCTGATGCCGACATGGCGCTTGAGCACGCGCGCGATCTGTTTACGCGGCGATTGGAGGGGGTGAGCCTCTGGGTTGTCCCTTCGTCGGCAATCATCGCAAGCGACCCTGATGATGCCGACCCCTTCTTCGAGCCGGCGCGCACCAAGCCCTATCGGCACCCCACCTTTTATCCGATTCCGGATGAAGTCAAGCACCTATGACGACCCCGCATGAAGACTTTTTGCTGAGGATTGCAGACACCAATTTGGTGGCCGCGCAAAGACTTGGAGAACTCATCGGACATGCCCCCGAGATCGAACAGGACATCAGTCTCACCAATATCGGATTGGACCATCTTGAGCGTGCGCGCACCCTGTACCAGCACCTTGCAGAGCTGCGAGGCAACGGCAGCACGGAAGATAGCTTTGCGTTTACGCGCGCCGCGGAGACCTTTCGCAACCTGTGCCTCGCAGAGCTTCCGAACAGGGATTTCGCGCACTTGATACTGCGACAATATTTAATCGATGTATGGCACCTTAAGCTCTTGGCGCGCGTATCCGGTTCAACTTACCCGCTCCTCTCGAATCATCGCGAGGCTTGGTTCGATCAGACCCGCTACCATCACCGATACACCGCCGCCTGGGTCAAAAGACTTGGCGATGGCACCGAAGAGAGCCATGTGCGCATGTGGCGCGCGCTCGATTTCGTCTGGCCCTATGGACGGGAGATTCTCGAGTCGGATGCGGTCGAAACGGCGGTGCAGCGCGAAGGAATCGCAAGAGTTGAAGGGCTCGGGGCGGAGTGGCTCGAGGAAGTATCCGCACACCTGACGGGGGTGGGACTCGAACCGCCAAACGCGGAGTCGAAGCCTGACCCAGCAATGGGAAAACAGGGGCGTCACACGCCTCACCTCGCCGAATTGCTTACGGAACTGCAGTTCATGCAACACACATTCCCGGACCTTTGCTGGTAGATCGTGAGCCGTTTTCATCTCCTCGAAATCCTCAAACACGAGGAAGTCGCAGAAGACGCCATCGAAATAGCCCTCAAGGTGCCGGCGGATTTATCGGCCGAGTTCACGGCCCGCCCAGGGCAACACATCGTCTTGCGCGCGTCCATTGACGGCGAGGAGCAGAGAAGAACCTATTCGCTGACTTCGGCCGCCGGGGAGCTCCCGCTTCGCATTTGCCCGCGGGTGCATGAACACGGCGTCTTCTCCCGCCACCTCGCGCGGGACTATGCGCTGGGAGACCGAATCGAGGCGCTGTCGCCAAAGGGAAGCCTGTTTGTCGAACTTCAGGACGCGGCGCCGCGACATTGCGTGGGCTTCGCCGCCGGATGCGGTATTACGCCGATCTTCTCTCTGGTCTCGAGCCTGCTGCGTGACGAACCCGAGTCGCGCTTCACACTGGTGTTTGGCAACAGAAACATGGCGCGCGCCATGCTGCTTGAAGATCTCCTCGCGCTCAAGGACCGCTACAAGGGCAGACTGGCCCTCACGATGCTCATGAGCCGCGAACCGGGTGATACCGAACTGTTGAACGGCCGTATCGACAAGCACTGGATAGAGCGGACGGCGGGCAAACTCTTTCCTTTGGACGCGAAAGCCTTTTACCTCTGCGGGCCCGGCACCATGATCGGGGAGGTTCGGGATTCGTTACTTGATCTGGGTGTTGATTCGACGAAAATTCACGTCGAGCACTTCTCCAGAGACACGCTAGATGTCGCTGAGGATCAGGCTTCGGCGAACATCGAGCGGCGCGATGAACAGGTAGAAGTGCAAGTGCTTCAAGCCGGCAGGCGGCGGAGCTTTCTCATGCAGTCGGGAGCGCAGACGATTCTGGAAGCCGGCCTCGAATCCGGATTGGAACTGCCCTATTCCTGCACGGGCGGCGTGTGCTGCACCTGTCGGGCACAACTCTTGGAAGGCCAAGTCGAGATGATGGAAAACTACGCACTTGAGCCCGACGAGGTCGAAGAAGGGGGCATCCTCGTCTGCCAGAGTCTACCGCTCAGCAATCAGGTCATCATCAGCTACGATGGGGGCTAGTGTGCCGTCAAGCCATTCAGCATCCCATGGGTCCGGGCGAACTGGACCCGATTAATTCGGCTGTGCTGGGGGGAGTAGGTTGAAGCCTTGTTGGGCAAAATCCATGTCCAAGGCCAGCACATCGGTTAATCCGAGGCGGCGCATGAGTTCGAAACTGGTGCAATCCACCAGCGACAGGTGTCGTCGTGCCCCCGTGAAAAGTGAGGCAACCGCAGCCGCATGGAGCGCCTCGTCAACCCATACGGGCTGAAGCAATGGCAAAAAGACATCCGCGAGACCTTGAACAGCCTTGAAGCCAAGTCTGCGTTGAACTATGGCAAAGCTCTCAACGAGGACATAGTTCGAGGTGAAAAGCACCCGCTCATCGTCGGTGACAACTCTCCAAGCCGCAACCACGTCCTCGTGCCGGGATTCGTCAGCGTCAAGGAGGGCGTACAGCGCGGAGGTATCAATGAATACGCTCACGAATCGTATGCCTTCGCAAGGTGCTCATCGTGTTTTTCCGCCGCGTCGGGATATCCCGAATGAAAACCCCCGGTCAGGGCGCTCGCGCGGGCAAGTAGGGCGCGACGCTCTCGCACGGGCCGGCGCGCCAAGTACTCGGCAACGCTCTCACGCACCAGATCAGCGACTGAGCGATCTTCATTGCGCGCACGAGCTTTGAGTTCTCTCGCTTGGTCATGCGTCAGTTGGATCTGTGTTCTGACAAGTGATGACATGATTACACTTTCAACAATATGATGTCCCAATAGTGCTGTGCAAGGTGTGCTTTGTCAACCGACCACGCACCGACCATGCTCCTCCAATGGGTCAGACCGCTGCTTGCAGCCTTAGTACTTAGATAATCTGCGCATAACCGGCGATGATTTGGTCGATTTCCCCGCGACTGTGCGCGGCCGACAGGCTGCACCTTAAGAGTGAGTACTGGCCTGGGGTTGCGGGAGGCACCACCAAATTGACGTAGACACCTGCGCTCAAGAGCTTGCGCCAAGCGTCAAGCGCTCGGCCCGCATCGTCAAATCTCGCCGCCACCACGGGCCCCGGTTCGGGCCCCAAGGCGAGGCCGAGCTTCTCAAGCGAGGCATACACCTGCTCATAATTGTCCTTAAGTCGCTCACGCAGTTCCGGCCGACGGCGCATCACCTCAAGCGCCGCGCGCACCGTCGCAATGGATGTTGGCGTCGAAGAGGCGGTGAACATGTAGGCACGCATGGAGTGGCGCACCGCCTCAAGTTCTGCATGATTGCTGACACAATAGCCCCCCACGCTGCCGAGGCTCTTGCTGAATGTGCCGAGCACAAAGTCCATCTCCTGTAAGCAACCCTCCTGTTCGGCAAGCCCAAGCCCGTTTGGCCCCAAGATTCCGAAGGAGTGCGCCTCGTCAATCATCAGATAAGCCCCGAATTCACGCTTCACCTCAAGGATGTCCCGAATCGGCGCCCGATCGCCGAGCATGGAGAAAATACCCTCGGTGATGATCAGCAGGTTGTTCGCTTTCGATTGCAAACGCTTGACACGCTTCGCCAAGTCCGCCGCATCGTTGTGCCTGAACCTATGCACATCCGCACCGCTCATCTTGGCCCCATCGTAGATGCTCGCGTGAGAGTCCGCATCCATGACGATGGCGTCGCCCCGCTCCACCAAGGTAGAAATGATGCCAAGATTGGCCTGATAGCCGGTGGTGAAGACGATGGCCGAGCGCAGGCCGAAAGCCTCCGCGAGCTCGTGCTCCAGCGCGCCATGCCCGGTATAACTGCCGTTCGCGAGCCGAGAGCCGGTAGTGCCGGTGCCGGATTCCGCCAGCGACTTCTGTCCAGCTTCTATGCAATTGGGGTCATAGGTCAGGCCCAGATAATTGTTGGTGCCGGCCAAGATCACCTCGCGGCCATCAATGACGCCGCTCGTGGGAGAAAGGGCGCGTTCGATAGGGGTTCCCACAGGCGCGACACCATCTTTGGTCAACTGATCGTAGAGTGCAGCGACTGCACGAAACTTATCAAAAATACTCATTGGGCCGCCTTCAGCGCAATGAGCGTGAGATCCTCCACCGTCCTCACCTCCGCAAGTTCATTAATGGATAATGCGATGTCAAACTCATCCTCCAGCGCCTCGACCAACTCCATCACATCGAGTGATGTCAAACCCACATCATCGAGCAAGTCTGTTGATTCCGACACCTGAAGCCTCTTATTGTGGGCATCGCAATAGCCCTGAACGAGCCGCAGAACGGTTTTCTGACAGTCTTCCTTTTCGAGCATGGCGCACATGGTACGACAAAGCACTCGCCAACCTGCAAAAATATGGGCGGTACTTTCCTATCGTGCGGGCGAGAACTCGCAAATTCTCGGGCTCGCAAAGGCGTTGGGCGAGCCCTTCGAGACCAAGCGTCTCGACTACATATCTTGGGGCGCCTTAGGCAACCTCGCGCGTCGCGTTGGACTTTTCGGGATTGATCAATCACGATCCAGCCCGCTAGCGCCGCCTTGGCCGACATTAATCATCTCGGCAGGCTTGCGCAATGAACCCGTCTGCCGCTGGATCGCCAGGCAATCAGGTGGGCGCACCAGACTCGTGTTCCTCGGTCGTACCTGGACGGCGAGAAGCGAATTTGATCTCGTGATCACCACGCCGCAGTATCGCCTACCCGTCGAGCCAGGCGTCCTACAGAACCTTGGAACGCTTCATGGCATCAGCAAGGATCTTCTTGCCCATGAAGCCTCAAGGTGGGCACCACTTCTGAACCCCGAAAATGCCCCTTGCATCGCCATTTTGCTTGGCGGGCACAGCGGACCCTACACCTTCGGAAAGCACGCCGCCAAGCGCCTCGCCCGACTTGCGGATGCACGGGCACGGCCGCAAGGCGCGCGGCTCCTAGTGACTTCGAGTTCGCGCACGCATCCCGAGGCGGTCGGCCTGTTGCAGGAATCTTTGTGTTCCCCTGTCGAGGTTCATCGCTACGGCGCTGGAGAGAATCCATACTTCGGGATGCTCGCACTCGCGCGGGAAATCATCGTCACGGGAGACTCGATCGCCATGTTGAGCGAAGCGATAGCCACCGAGAAGCCGATATGGATCTTCGATCTTGGCGCCGGAAAGGAGGCCATGAACAAGCTGGCCCCAGCGGGCGTTGTTGACCGCACCCTCAAGACAGAACTCTATCGCTTACTCATGCGCGTGGGGCCCGACCGCCTTAGCCGGGACCTGCGCTTGGTTCACGAACGATTGATTGCCGAGGGCCTGGCAGCTTGGCTTGAAGAGGGCGCATCCGCAGCTTCCGGCGGTCGAACCGGAGACATGGAGCGGGCGATTTCAAGCGTCCGGAAACTACTCGCTTAAGATTGATTGAAGCTTGCTTGAGGCGACTCACTCGCGCGCACCAAGCGCCCGTCTTCGATTCGATAAGTGCGATCCGCGACTTCGCGAAGCTCGCTGTGGTGAAACACCGCCAGTATCGCCATTTCCTTCTTAAGCGATTGCAAAATTCGTCCTATGTCACGCTCACTTTCGGGGTCGAGACCACTGGTGGCTTCGTCGAGAATGAGTAACCAAGGCTTGTGCAGAAGCGCGCGCGCGATCATAAGCCTCTGGCGCTGACCACCCGATAGCCGTGCCCCGCGCTCCCCGACCGGGCTGTCGAGACCGTCCGGCATAGCCGTTACCGCTGCCAAGAGCCCAGCCGACTCAAGGGCGTTTTCGATCTGCTGGTCCGAAACCGCTTGCTCGCCGAGTGTGACGTTGTTGCGCACCGAGTCATTCAGCACCAGATGTTCCTGCGGCACATAGCCTATGTGCGAGCGCCAACGGGCAAGATCGGTCTCTTCGAGTGCGACTCCGTCAAGTTCCACGCATCCCGAATCAGGCTTCAGGAGGCCAGTGACGCAGTTGACAATACTGCTCTTTCCGGAGCCCGAAGGCCCCATCAAGGTCGTGATAGATCCCACCGGAATATCCATGGACGCACCTTCAAGGACGCAGCGATCTTCAAACAGCAAGCGCACCTCATTGAGCCGAACTGACTGCCTTAGGTTTGGCGGCTTGGTGCCGCTCCAGGATTCGCCCTCTTCGTGCGCCGTCTTGATACTCGCTTTCAAAGACCAATAGGCACTGTCGCAGGCCATCATCTTTTGATACTGCTTCTGTGCCTTCCCCAAGCTCACCATGACTCGGAGCAACATGATGGTGAGGGTCGTCACCGCCGCCGTCGTCATTCCGAAGAAGCTGAACGCCACAAACAGCCCGAGCGCGATCACCAATACGTAGAGTGGCTCCTGAGCGGCGGTGAGCGCCGCATTGCTCCACACCTCGCGACGCAAGGCACGATTGAGCCCTTCGGTGGAAGCGATCAACACCGAGCCAGCCAAGGCTTCGCGAGCAGACACCTTGAAGAGCTTGACCGCCTGCAGGGTGTCGGTCAAGCGCGAGATCAGGGTGCTGTAGAGCTTGGTTTGGCTCTTGCCGGCACGCCTTGCCATGCTTACCAGCCCGTGCATGGCGGCGGCGATGAACAGACTTCCCACCAGCGCGTAGAGGGTGGCTGCCCAAGACACCATGAACGCGGCCCCTATGTACACGATCGCCATCATGAGCAACGAGAGCGTGGTCATGCCGTATATGTAGCCGGTCGCGGCGCGCATGGCCTCGGTCGCCATGGCATTGGCGAGATTACCAATCGGTTGACTGACAAAATAGCGCCAGCGCGAGGCGAGCACGGCCTGCAGAAGTTCCAATCGCAGGTCCGTCGTCAGCCTAGCCGCCACGTAGCCTATGCGCTTGTTCGCCACCAGCACCAGCAGGCTCTTGAGGAGAATGCCCACAACAATAAGCACCAGCATGGTCTGAAGATCTGCGCTCAATCCCAGCCATTCGATGAACGCGGTGAGGGTTTGCGCGAACTCGTCGCCGGCGGCGCCCATGCCTTGGGAGAACGCACCATCTTCCGAATCCGCAAGATTGAGGATCGGCAACACAAGTGCCGCGCTCAATCCTTCAGCGAGGCTCGCGAGCAAGAGCGCCGGCAAGAGCACCAGCGTTTGCGCCGGATAGGCGCGCATGAATGCCATCAAGAGGCGCATACCAAGCTATACCCGGTGCCCAAAGTAGCGAATACTCAGCCCGGCGGCGCATCCGATGAGCAGGACCGGCAGGGCGGCCGAAAGCAGTGCCGGCGCACTGATCAACAAAGAGACCGAAGCGGTGAAGTTACCGAGCAACCAAACGGCGATACCGGTACCAGCGCCAATTGCCAAGCGCATGCCGAAGCCCTCCGAGCGGACGTTGCCAAACGCCATAGGCACCGTGAGCAATCCCATCGCCAGCACCGCAAGCGGGGCAATCATCCGTTGCCAGAACAAGAGTTGCGCATCGTTGGCCGAGAGGTTGTCGGCGAGCAGCGCATCCACTCGCGCACTGAGCTGGGAAAGGCTGAGCGAAGACAAGGGCAAGGGTTGTATGCGACCGGGCGCGTCGGCGCGCACGGAATCCGAGCTGCTTCCTGACTCGGTTGTTATTACCGTCGGCGGGGACCAATCTTGCGAAGCGCTTCGACCCACCGCTTCGCCGGCATCACTGAACTCGCGTGTCTCAACATTGCTGAGCGCCCAGCGACCCGACTCCATGATCTCGGCGCTCTCGGCTCGGTGGTAACGTCTCAAAGGGCCGGACGGTTCAAACTCCAAGATGAGAATCGATTCCGGGTCCTTACCGGCACCAAGCCGGTCCGCCTTCAGGTACCAATAGTCGCCGCGCACCCAAAAGCCGCCGCCGCGCAGGAGTTCCGCTCGCCCGGATTTGAGCAGCATGCGCTGCAACTCCGCCTCCTTGTAGAGTGGAGGTGCCACCCACTGAGCGAGGCCAAGCGCCAACATGCCAAGACAAGCAGAAGCAAGCGCCGAGGCGCGAACCCCCTGCATGATGGAAAGGCCGGCAGTGCTCATCACAAGCGCTTCGTGACGGCGCGAAAGGTTTGAGAGTGCCAAAAGTCCGCCGAGAAAAGCCACGAACGGCAGCAATTCAAGCAATGTACTGAAACTCGTCATACCCACATACCAAGCGGCGTGGTGAAGCCTATAGCTGCCCTCTCCCAAATTGTCGATCTCGCGCACCAGCCCAAAAACAAAGAAAAAGGCCGTCAGTGCAAGTGCCGCAATGAGATAACCCTTGGCGAGTTCGACAAATATGTATTTCGTCAGTAGGCGCATTAGCCGAGCGCGGGCCTTCGGAACAGAAACACAATGGTGAACAGGAGCACCGCATGCACCCACCAGAGTCCTGGCAGGGCACCGACCAAGCCACTCTCAACCCAACCCTTTGCAATGATCGCCAGATTGAACACCACGGCGTAGGCAAGGATGGCGATGATCATCTGACCGAATCGACTCCTTCGAGCCGCATTTCTGGCCAGAGGCACCGCGAGAACGCCCAGTAGGAAGGACAGCAAGGGCAAGGAAAAGCGCCACTGCAACTCGGCAATCTCTTTCGGGTCTTCGGAGGCGAACAAGACTTCAGTGGATTTCGCACGCCGATCGCGCACACCCGTCGCCGCTTGCGGCGATTCGAGCCTTAGTTCCAGGCGCTCGTAGGTGTACTCATGATCTAACCCCTGGCCAAGCCGGTAGGCGTAGCCATCGATCAATTCAATGCGTCGCTCTCCACTGCTCGTGCCGTCACGGCTTGGCACCCTGAGCAAGCGTCCTTCTCTCGCTCGAATGACGCGAGACCCGTCCTTCGCTTCGCCTTGGACGAACACATCGAACATGACTTCGCCATCGACCCCGCCGACGCTCAAGGTCAGCTCGGAATCTCCCAAGGGATAAAAGCGGCCGGGCACGAGATTTTCCGGCTGTAGGCGTTGCGCGGACTCCGCCTCCAAGGCATAGCTGATCTCGTAGGCAATGGGTCGCACACTAAGGGACAGGACACCAATGAGGATGGCCAAGGGAATCAACAGCTTGCAGAGGGTGGCGGCCGTGCGCGCCTCACTCCATCCGGTGGCATGGAAGACGACCAGCTCCGAATCCCGGTACATGCGACCCAATCCATCCACCACGCCAAAGTAAAGGGCGCTCGGAATCAGTACCTCGCAGGCAATGAGCGTCTGCACCAAGAGAAGCTGAGGCAGTGAGGAAGCGGACAAGAGCCGACCCACGGCATCATTCAAGAGGTCGGCGGTGGCAAAGAAAACGAACAGTGCAACCAGCAACGCCAGCGCCACCGCAATGGGCTTCAAGACAGACTGATGCAGATAGCGGTCGGCAATCACCTGCCTAGCCTAGATCACGTTCACCCTCATCTTATCAGGCGAAGCGGAGGATGACCCCCTTCAAGCGGGGAGACATCCGCTCTTCATTCGATACTGCTGTATTGTTGAATCTTTTGCACACCACGCGCTTGAGTAGTCAAGAGGCACAGCAGACCGAGAGCGGGCCAACGATTTGGTCCTTGATCGGAAACAAGGCGGGCGACAACGCACAAATGCGTGCGTTGGCGCAGTCGCTCGGCGACTGCCATCGAGAGATTCCCCTGCACTATTCAGTTTGGGAATTGCCGGTGACGCTCTCCGCAAGACCCAGCCTGTTTGGCCTATCCGCTAGAACGCGCAGCCACATCAAACCGCCCTGGCCAGACTTGTTGTTGACGGCGGGACGACGCAATGAAGCGGCGGCTTTGTGGATTGCGAAAGCTTCGCGGGGAAGCACCAAGCTTGTACAACTCGGAAGACCTTGGCATCACCCAGATCGCTTCGACCTTGTGCTCACAACCCCTCAGTACATGCTAGCGGCGGCGGAGAAAATCTTCATCCTCGATCTGCCGCTCAACACGGCTGCCTTTGAGCGAAACGTCTCATCGCGTTTCGATCACCTCCCAAGACCTCATCTCGCGCTGCTCATAGGTGGTCATAGTGGCGCGCTGACCTTGCATGAGCCACTCGCGAGGGAACTCCTTGGACACGCCAGCAGGCTCACCAATACACTTTCAGGCAGCTTACTTGTGTCTACCAGTGCTCGCACGCCAATCTCCACGATTCGGCTCCTGGATAATCTAGAAGCACCACATCACCTTTGGCGATGGGGAGAACCAAACAACCCCTACCAAGACTATCTCGCCAGCGCGGATGCCCTCATTGTCACCAGCGATAGCGCTTCCATGTTCGCCGACGCGCTCGCGACCTCAAAGCCGGTGCTGATTTTCGACTTGTCCGATTCTCGGTGGTGGCGCCATTTGCAAAGCTATCGATTGAAGGCCTTGACGCACCGACTCGCCATGCGCCTCGCACCCCGCCGAATGCGGCGAGATCTTGCGCGCATCCATGATCGAATGGTCGCGGCCAAACATGCCGAGTGGCTCACCGGGGATGTCAGTGAACTGCCAAGCACGACACCTTTCGAGAATCGAGACCTTGAGCGGGCCGTCGCGGCGGTGCGGAGACTTGTTCACACCAAGCCGACAAGCTGAGTTCGGTCGCTGATTGCTACAATTCAGCCCTTTGAACCCGAGCCAAGCCTATGAAACCTCCAGTCGTTGTCTCAGTCACCGGTGCGGCCGGCCAGATCGGCTATGCACTGGTTTTTCGCATCGCGTCGGGACAACTCTTGGGGCCGGATCAACCAGTGATCTTGAAGCTCTTGGAAATAACACCGGCACTCGATGCCTTGGGCGGCGTGATCATGGAACTGCATGACTGCGCCTTTGATCTGCTTGCGGATGTCCATGCGACAGACGATCCGGAGGTCGCCTTTGGAGATGCGCAAGCTGCACTGCTCGTTGGGTCGCGGCCTCGAGGGGCTGGCATGGAGCGTAAAGACCTCTTGGAGGCCAATGCGGCCATTTTTTCGATGCAGGGACGCGCCTTGAGCAAGGCCGCGTCGAACAATGTTCGCGTACTGGTGGTTGGCAACCCCGCGAACACTAATTGCCTGATCGCGCAACACAATGCAGCCAATCTCCATCCGCATCAATTCAGCGCCATGACCCGCCTCGACCACAATCGAGCCAAGGCGCAGCTCGCGCACAAGGCAAGCTCTACGGTGGACCGTATCGAGCGCTTGTGCATCTGGGGGAATCACTCTTCGACCCAGTATCCGGACATGACCAACGCGCTCGTCGATGGCAAACCGGCAACCGGACTCGTCGATGAATCTTGGATCTCGGAAACCTTCATCCCATCCGTGCAGCAGCGTGGCGCCGCCATCATCAAGGCGCGCGGCGCTTCATCTGCGGCGTCGGCTGCTAACGCGGCCATAGAACACATGCGTGACTGGCTAATCGGGAGCAAGGGTGAAGACGTGATCAGCATGGCGGTCTCGGCCGATGGCAGTCACGGCATAGAAAGCGGCCTCATTTATTCTTTTCCTTGCCACACCCAAGCGGGTGAGTGGCTGATTGAGCAATCGTGGCAAATCAGTGAGGAAAGTCGGAGTCGAATGCTCGCCACCCAAACGGAACTCATTGAAGAACGTGATGCCGTGAGGCACCTATTGCCTTAGTCAAATCGCATTGCCGCGCTTCGGCGTCTACCAACCCAAGCCCACCGGCACGCCTGAAACCCATTGATGTCCCCACCAAAGGACAACAAAAGCGATCAGGGCGAGAAGCGGCGTCAGCCAGCCAAGCTCCGAAACCTCCAAGGTCTGCCGCCCGCTTGCGATCGCCGCGAAAGGCACCACGGAAGTGGCATCGCGAAACGCCTTCCAGTGCTCGCCAAAGACCTTGCGCTTGCGCCTGTCTATGAGCAGCATGCCGTAGCCCGAAACCAGCAAGATTGATCCGAAGAACAGCAAGGAAGCCAAATCTCCATTGGCAAGCAGGTGGCTCAACGCCCAGAGCAGAATTGACGACTGCACCGGATGCCGAGAGATGCGCATGACACCAATTACGGGCACCTCTTCGCCCTCGTCAAGCACGACACCCACGGTAGTCGGATTCTTGATGACCAAACCACCGATCAAGAGAAAAAGCGCGAGCGGCATCACCAGCAAAGGAATCACACGCAGCCACTCGAACGTGGGCCATAAGAATTCACCGGGCACCGCCGCGTTATAGGCCCTCACCAGCAAGACAAGTAGCAAGAGCGAGACCAAGGAGTAGACACCTATATAAGCCTTCTCACCAATCATGCCAACGAGCCCCTTGCGCAGCCCGGAACTCGTCACACCGAGATGCTGCAAGACAAACAACACCGCCATCAGACTGAGATATCCGATTTCGCTCATGAAACCTTCCCTTGCAAACGCGAACGGCGTTCTATTGTAATCTCCAAGCCCAAACCACTTGAGTACTCGTCACCAAACTGTCAGACGATTGTCATTCCCCTATCGCTTTTCTTGTGCCCAATGCGCGGCATGAGTAGCAGCGTCGAATAGTTGTTCGCCTTCATTTGCCAACGCCTGCCGGGGTAGAATGTCTGATTGACCCGCCCAGAAGCGTTTAGCCTTTTCGTCCATCTACAACAGACACGCGCATGCCAAGGCTTAGATTTAGAAGTTCCAACCTACTCGCGATCGCCATTGCCGTTGTGATGGCGATATGGCTTGTGTCCGGTGTGTTTTTTACCGAAAAGGAGGTGTCTCTGACCATCGCCGAACGCAACGTCGAGTTCGAAGCCGCCAGCCGAGATGCCGGGCCAACCAGTGTGCGCACCCTAGTTAGTACCGCAAGAGAAACGAGCCCGGTGGTCACGCTGAGAGGCTTTACACGCAATAAACGCAGCGTCATGGTGCGCACGGAAGCCGACGGGCGAGTCGAAGCGCGACCGGTGGAGCGCGGTGTGAAAGTGCGCAAAGGCGACCTCTTATGCGAACTCGCGGTTGAAGACCGTCAAGTGAGGCTCGAAGAGGCCATGGCCACACGCGCTCGCGCACAACTCGATTACGACGGCGCGCGCGAGCTCCACGAACGGGGGTTGATCTCCGATGTGGACCTCGCGAATCGAACCGAACAACTGGCGCGTGCCAAGGCGGCCGAAACCAGCAGTCGCATCGCCTTGCAGCGCATACGAGTTCGCGCGCCTTTTGATGGCATCATCGAAGAAACAGGCGCCGAGGTTGGCGACTTCCTCAAGCGCGGGGATGTCTGCGCCACCCTGCTTGACTTCGACCCAATGCTGGTGGTCGGCAAGGTTTCAGAGTTCGAGGTGAGCGCGCTTTCGATTGGTGATCTCGCCGCTGCGACGCTGATCTCGGGAGAAACCATCAATGGGCGCATTAGTTTCCTCGGACGCGATAGCCGAGACGGCACACGCACCTATCGGGTGGAAGTGGAAGTGCCCAATCCGGAACAATCCTTCCGCAGCGGTGTGACCGCCGAAATTCGGGTGCCTTTGAGTCCCATCTTGGCGCATCGCGTCACCCCCAACCTCTTGCGCCTCGACGATGCTGGACGCCTCGGTGTCTATACGGTGAGCTCGGCCAACCGGGCGGAGTTCCACGCCATCGAGATTCTGCGCGATGACCCGTCGGGGTTCTTTGTCACAGGCCTGCCCAAGATTGCGCAGCTCGTGGTGCGCGGCCAGGGCACCTTGACCCCCGGACAAGCCGTGCGGCCGGATGATGTCTCGGCTTTGAGTGCGCGCGAGGATGTACTTACCCTGGAAGAAGCCTCCGCCTCCACGAGTCCCGGAATAGTCGAGACGCCCGCAGGATAGACCGAGCCCCATGCGCAACATCATCGACTTTGCGATCCTTCGCTCTCGCACCACCCTGCTCGTGATGCTGGTGATCACCATATCCGGCATCTATTCGCGTGCCGAGATTCGCATCGAACCAGATCCGGAGATCAGCGTTCCCTTTGTCGTCACCAACCTCTTTCTACCCGGGATTTCTCCGAGTGACGCGGACCGGATGCTGGCAAGGCCCGCAGCCCCCGAGATCCTCAGCCTAGAACACCTCAAGGAATTCACCACTTACGCCTATGAAGGCGGCGCCACGCTACTCACGGAGTTTTACGAACAAGCCGATGTGGATCGGGTGGAAACGGAAGTGCGCGATGCCATAGACCGCGCACGGCGCGAGATGCCGTCCGATATGGAAGAGCCGTTGGTGAACGGAAGCGTGTTCGACGACTGGCCGATGATCGCCGTGAACCTCATCGCCGAGGAAGGTGTTCCTCATCGAGTACTGCAATCGCTTGCCGTGCGCCTCGCAGAGGAGCTCGAACAGATCACCGAGGTTCGCGAGGCGCGAATCGACGGAGAGCGCACCGAGATTATTGAAGCATTGGTGGACCCCCTGCTGCTGGAATCCTACGGGCTTTCGCTTGAGGAACTCTTCTCGGTGGTACAGCGCAATAACCGCGTCATCCCGGCAGGTTCGCTCGATTCGGGAGACGGCAGGTTCCGCATGTCTGTTCCCGGTGTGATTGAAACACTTGCCGACTTTCGCGGCCTTCCCATCAAGAACGTGGAAGACACCGTGGTGACCTTGAACGATGTCGCCGAAGTCAGACGTGTCTTCCGCGACGATGCCAGTCTCGCTTGGATCAACGGCAATCCAGGTATCAGCATCATGGCACTGCGCACACCCGACTCCAATACGCTGCAAGCGGTGCAAAAGATCAAGACAGTCACGGAAGCCTTCAAGGCTGAATTGCCGCCGAACGTCGACGTGAGTTTCACGCAAGATCAAGGCTATTTCGCCGAGTCCATGGTCAACGAGGTGCAAGGAAATATTTTGACGGCGCTGACCCTGGTCATTATTGTGGTGGTGTCGGCGCTCGGCATTCGCAGTGCGCTGATCGTCGGGCTGGCGATCCCGGTGACCTTCATGTTCACCTTCATGGGGCTTTTTGTGATCGGCTCTTCGTTCAACTTCATGGTGATGTTCGGCCTCATTCTCGGACTCGGCATGTTGATTGACGGCGCCATCGTGATCACCGAATACGCTGACCGAAAGATGGCAGAGGGCGTTGAACGCAAACAAGCCTACTCACTTGCCGCACGGGAAATGTTCTGGCCGGTCACGGCCTCCATTTTCACAACACTCGCGGCGTTCATTCCCTTGATCCTCTGGCCCGGGGTCTCTGGCCAGTTCATGCGCTATTTGCCCATCACGGTCACGCTGGTGCTGATTGGTTCACTCATCTACTCGATTGTGTTTGGTCCGGTGATGGGCGCACTCTTTGGCAAAGGGCCGAGCCGCGATGCACCATTGGCGCGTATGCTTCGCCAGCTTGAAGAGGGGGATCCGCGCCGACTTCGCACCTTTACCGGCGCCTACGCACGCATGGTCTCCCAGTGTGTGAAGTACGCGCCGATCACCTTGATTGTCGGCCTTTCCATCCTGGTGTTGGTTTTTTGGCAGTACGGAAAACGCGATCTTGGGATTCGCTTTTTCGCGGAGATCGAACCCGAGTTTGGCGAGATTTCCGTCATCGCCCCGGGCAACCTCTCCGTTCAGGATACCGCGTCGATTGTTGACGAATTACAGCAGGGCCTGCTCGACATTGAAGGCGTTGAGGACATTACCGCAGCAGCCTTTCGCGGCTACACCATTAACAACGCCTCGCTGCGTAGCGACGTGGTGGGACGGGTCATGTTTGAAATCCACCACTCGGCGAATCGAGACCGTTCGGCTTGGGACATCGTCGAAGACGTAAGAGAACGCGCATCGAAACTCTCCGGGGCACGGACGGAAGTGCGCGTCGATGAACCTGGTCCGCCGGTCGGAAAGGCCCTGCAAATCGAATTTAGCTCGCGCAACCGCGCGTTGCTTGAGCCGGCTGTTGAGAAGCTCGGGCAATTCATGTCCGAACTGCCGGGGGTTATCAATCTCGAAGATACGCTGTCCCCGCCCTCCATTGAATGGAAAATCGTCGTGGACAAGGCGCGCGCCGCGGCACTTGGCGCGGATATCACCTCGGTGGGCACCATCGTGCAGTTCCTCACCGAAGGTGTACTGGCCAGTAAGTACCGCCCGGATGACCTGAGCGAGGAAATAGACATTCGCGTGAGATTCCCAAGCGATAAGCGGGCGCTGGGATTACTCACCGACCTGCGTGTCAACACGCCGCAAGGCTCCATTCCCATCTCAAGTTTTGCGCGCATCGAGCCGGTGCCGCTGGTCGACAGCTTTGTTCGCAAGAACGGGATTCCGACCGAATACGTGTACGCCGATGCGGCCAAGGGCGTGCTGCCGGGCGACCTCATTCAAGAGATCAAGGCTTGGATTGAGCGTCAGGATTTCAGTCCGAATATGCAAATCCAGTTTCTCGGCGTCAATCAAGAGCAGCAGGACGCGATGGACTTTGTTTTGGTCGCCTTCATCCTATCGCTACTGCTCATGTTCGTGATGCTGGTGACGCAATTTGACAGCTTCTACCAATCGGTGCTGATCCTTGCCGCTGTTGTGATGTCCACGGCCGGCGTATTGCTTGGTCTCATCGTGCTCAACACGCCATTTTCGGCGGTTCTGACCGGCTTGAGCGTGGTCGCGCTAGCGGGCATTGTGGTCAACAACAACATCGTCCTCATTCACACCTACAACCAGATACGGCGCGATCATCCCACCATCGACTACGTCCAAGTGATCGTGCGCACCGCCGCCCAGAGGCTGCGCCCGGTCTTGGTCACCACCATTACGACGGTGTTTGGGCTGTTGCCGCTCGCGAACCGAATGAGCGTTGACCTGATCGAAAGAACAATCATCTCCGATGGGTTTGTGTCCGGATTCCTCTCGCCCATGGCACAGGGCGTTGTGTGGGGCCTGTGTTTCGCGACCCTACTCACGCTCATCATGACACCGGCGCTGCTGGCACTGCCGCACCATTTGCCCAAACTACGCAGAAGCAAGCGCCGTCCACACACGCACGTCATCGCGCACAACACACCAGCGAGCCAGGGAACCGCACACGCAAGGTAGTGCACCGTCCCGCAAATAGACGCGATGATCTGGTGAAGTCTGCTTCGTTGAGCACCTACCACACTCGTCACTTGCAGAACCTCTTCAAATGCTTCGCCGCTTAAATGTCTTGCAGCGCCTGTTGGGAAGCCTCGTGCGCGCGCAGGTGAGCGGGAATGTGCCCGAGCGAGATGCTGAATGTATCCTCTATGTGCTGCCCCGACCCGCCCTCACCGACCTCGCGGTGCTGTGCGCCAGTGCCAAGCATCGAGGTTTACCCGCTCCGGAGGCGCTCTCGGCAGCAGATGGCGATCTGCGCCAGTTCGAGTTCTTAAGCCAAAACGTCGGCTGGTTTCTTCGCCGCAGCCTCATGCACCGCTATCCGCAGGGCCTGAAACGGGCGCATCAACTGGCCAGAGAGGGGCGGTCGGTGAAGCTGGTGCCGGTGAGCGTGTTTTGGAGCCGCTCACCCCATCACGAAATGTCCTTCATGAAAATCCTGATGTCCGAGCGCTGGACCGCCACCACGCGGCTACGGCGGTTCTTTCAGATCTTCTTGAATCGCAAGCTGGTGCATCTGGTATTCGCACCCGCCATAGACCTGTCGCACCTGGTGGATGTTTCTGCGAACCCGCACAGGGAGTTGCGACGAACCGCCCGTTTACTCCGCGTTATTTTCAAGAACCAAAAGCTTGCGCTCCTTGGCCCGGAGCTTTCCCTGAAGCGTCGCGCGCTCTCCAACGTCTTGGCCCATCCAGAAGTGCGCCGGGCGATCGAGCGCGACTCGGTGGCGAGCGGTCACCGACTTACCCAATCCCAACGTCGCGCGCGTCGACTCCTGCACGGCATCGTTTCCGATTTTTCACCAGTGACGCTGCGCTGGGTCTATGGCCTTGTCGCCTGGTGCTGGAGGCGCGCAAAGGTCACCTTCTCGATCCACGGGCTTGAGACAACACGATCTTGTGCGCAGACCGCCAATCTCGTCTATCTGCCCTGCCATCAAAGTCACTTGGACTACATTGTGCTCTCCTTCCTCTTGTACGAGCAGGGCCTCGCCCTGCCGCACATTGCCTCCGGAGACAACTTGAATCTTCCCGTGCTTGGGAGGCGGCTTCGGCAATGCGGTGCCTTCTATATCCGCCGCAGCTTTCGAGATGATGACCTGTACCGCAATGTCATTACCCAATACATCCGGCTGATTCTATTGCGCGGCCATTCGGTTGAATTCTTTCTCGAAGGCTCACGTAGCCGCTCGGGATTTCTCATGCCTCCGAGATTGGGCATGCTACAGGTCACGCTCGGAGCGGCCCAGGCACCCCCGGCGAGGCCGCTGGCGCTGATTCCGGTCCGTTACAGCTTCGAACGCATGTTGGATGGCGAGACGCTTGCGCACGAACTCACCGGCGCCTCCAAGCAAAGAGAGTCGTGGCCCGATCTCTTCCGAGGGTTCTTTCGAATGCGAAGCGGGCTCGGCCGCATTGGCATTTCCTTTGGCGAACCGTTCGTCATCGACCACCCAAGCCAGCATCAAATCCCGGAATTGGCGATGGAGGTGCTCGCCAGAATCAATCAAAAATCGCTCGCAACCGCGTCGCATCTGCTTGCGTTGGCACTTCTCGGCGCCCCGAGAAGAAGGCTGGAACGCAATGTGTTGGAATCGCAGATGGCCCTCTACATCGAATGGCTGAATGTCGAGGAGTTCATTTCCCTCGAGACCGATGCCGAGGCCAGCATTGCCGCCTGCGAACGCCAAGGACTCGTCGAATTTGAAACTTTTGCCGGGGTTGAGTTGGCGAACAGCACGCAAAAGGGTGATCGACTGCTCCCTTGGCACAGGAACAACGCCCTGCACGCTCTCGCATTTCCGGCATTGCTCGCCTTGTTGGCGGTCTCAGCACCACTTGAAGAGACTCCCGCAGTGCATGTCTTGGATTTGTGGAACCTGGTCGCCAAGGAACTGCACTTGCCAAAATTCAATCGCCGCACTTACCGAAAGTGGCTGAACGAACTGCGAAAGCGCAACCTGATTCAAAACCAAGGCGGCGCTTACCACGGCGCATCTTACGAGGGACGTCGCCTGAGATTGCTTGCGAGATTGTTGGTCCCCACCCTGGAACGTCATCTGCTCCTCTTGGAGACCGCCCAAGACGCGCCGAATTCACAACCCTACACCCGCGACGCACTCGTTGCCGAATCCCTGCGCCGCAGCGCGCATCTCTCCGAGGTATTGTCCGAACCGCTGACCCGCGATTGTGCCCGCCTGTCGGTCTATGCCTTGCTCGGCACCCATGCGCTGACGGAACATCCGGACGGCATTCGTTGTCATGCTCGCGCCGCTAGGCTGAAAGCCACAATTGCGGAATCTCTACCGGAAGAGAGCGTCGGAATGCTCTTGCGAGAATGACGCAGCACACTAAGCGGATTCTACCCTCGCCCAATCGCTGTCAGGCTGTAGATACGCCGGAAGCGCCATCTCAGGCGAAGTTGCCGAGGCTTCGTGGACGAGCTCCAACAGGGCCTCGGCACTCGGCAGCAGTTCCTGCCAAATCTCAAAACCGGCACAATCCACTTCTGAGCAGCCATCGCCCACCAAACGAAGCACTGTTCCCGACATCCTCTGAAGCTCCACCTGTGAAGCCTTGCAACGGCGATCATCGCCGATACGCTCAAGCGTCTCACCCGACCAATCAAACTCCGCCCTATAGATTTCTCCGATGCGAGCTTTCACCAAGACACAAATCCTGCAGGCATCGGGGCGTTCCCACGCCGCTTGAAGCGCGAGCGCTTTCAGACTGGACACCGCATACACCGGAAGGTCATGCGCGAGGGCCCAAGCTTGAGCCGTCGCCGCCGCCAAGCGCAATCCGGTAAAGGAGCCCGGACCGCACCCAAAGGCAACCCCGGACAAATCGGCCTCGCTGATGTCCGCTTCGGCAAGTAGCTCGTCAATCATGACCGGAAGACGCTCCTGATGCCGACGCGGCAGCACCTCGTGACGCAACAATATCCCGTCACTCAGTTTCAATCCCACCGAGCAAGCCGATGTGGAAGTCTCTATGCCAAGTATCGCGTTTCGCATTGGTTCAGCAGAGTATTAAAGCCCCCCTTAAGTGGGAGTTTATGGCCACGCCACTGCTGAAACAAGTTCACTACCAGTCTACTATGCGAAGCTAGCGGATCCCGGGGAAGGCTCATTGCTTAGCATCACACAAGCGCGTCAGAAACTCTTGCAATGCGTGGAGCGTCTTCGCGAGGTAGAAATACTGAAGCTGTCCGATGCGCTTGGCCGGGTGTTGGCGGAGGATCTCAAGGCCCCCATGAGCCTACCGCCCTTCGAAAACTCGGCCATGGACGGATACGCGGTACGCGGTGACGATCCAGCCTTCGCAGGTTCCCCACCCTACAGGCTGAAAGTGATCGGCAGAAGCTTCGCCGGGCATCCTTGGTCTGGTGAACTCGCGCGTGGCGCCGTGCGCATATTTACTGGTGCCGCCATGCCCAAAGGTGCCGACACGGTCATATTGCAGGAAGATGCGAAGGCGGATGGCGAGCATGTCGAATTCGCCCACAAGCCCGAATTCAAGCGACATGTGCGGGCCATGGGCAATGATGTGCGCGAAGGCGAACAGATTCTGACAAGAGGCTCGCGCCTTCGCGCGTTCGAACTCGGCTGGGTGGCTGCTTGCGGGATCGCAGAGCTACTGGTCGTTCAACGCCCTCGCATCGGCATCTTCGCCACCGGCGATGAATTGCGCCCGCCGGGCGCGGCCTTGGAATTCGGTCAGATCTACGAATCCAACCAATTGATGCTTCACAGCCTCGCATCGCAACTGCCCGTGTCGATCAGCGACCTCGGCATACTTCCCGATGACCGGTCTTTACTTCTTGAGGCGATTGCCAAGGCCGCCGAAGCACACCACCTATTAATCACTTCAGGCGGAGTCTCCGTTGGAGAATCGGATCATGTGCGGCAAGTGGTGCAGGCACTCGGAGACATCGACTTCTGGCGCGTAGCCATCAAACCCGGAAAACCCTTCGCATCGGGGCGCATTGGCAAGTGTATGATCATGGGACTGCCGGGCAATCCGGCATCGGCGGTGGTCACATTCCTGCTCTTTGTCGCACCGGCCATTCTTCAACTCGCAGGCGGCCGGCCCGAGCTCCCGATTGAGGTCGAGGCGAAACTCGATGCGGCGGTCAAGGCGCCTCGCGGCCGAACTGAATTCCAGAGAGGGAGATTCCAAACTGACGCCGAGCGCCTCTGGGTGCAACCGACCGGGAGCCAAGACTCTAACCGCATAGGTAGCTTTCGCGACGCGAATTGCCTCATTCGGCTTGATCCCGGAAGCAAGAACCTTCGACGTGGTACGAAGGTGAAGATTCTGCCGTTCCACGGCCTGCTTTATGGCGGTTAAGCCGGCCCGCGACCTCCCAAAGATCTCACCAACGCCTCTACTTGCGTGCGCACCTCCTGCATGGAGCCGTCAGCACTTATGCGCTCGAATCGCATTGACCCTTGCGATTCGGCAGCCTGGAAGTACTCTATCAAGGGAAGCGTCTGCTCCCTGTATACGCCAAGCCGCGCAAGCACCGTTTCTTCATGATCGTCTGAGCGGTGCACGAGCGGCTCTCCGGTCAAATCATCTTTGCCGACCACCTTTGGTGGGCGAAATTTGAGGTGGTACACGCGCCCGGATGCCGGATGCACGCGACGCGCGGTCAGACGTTCAACGATAAACTCGTCGGACAAGATAAATTCCAGCACGAGATCGATTTGCACACCGCCCGCCCGCAACCCCTCGGCTTGGGCGATGGTTCTCGGCACCCCGTCAAAAAGATACCCGCCGGAGGAGGTTTCGAGAAGTTCCAACACCAATCCGATGATGATTTCGTCCGTGACCAGTTCCCCCGCCGCCAGTATCGATTCAACCTGCAAGCCAAGCTCGCTCTTGGCGGCGATGGCTTCCCGCAACATATCGCCGGTAGATACTTGGCGAAATCTAAACGTCTCGCACAGATACTGCGCCTGCGTGCCCTTACCAGCCCCTGGCGGACCGAGCAATATGATGTTCATGGGTCAATCAGCGAAAAAAACGCAGACGGCCTTTGAGTATACCGCCCACAGATGTAAGCGAGCGAAGAGTGGAGCAACTCACGACAACCCATTACACATACAGCCCGCGGCTCATCAGTGGGCCTGGACCTATGTGCGGCACAAGGGCGCTGCGCGCCAAGCGTCTGGCCCCGCGCAACACCTCCGTATCGTCGAATGCTTGCCGGTGAATGCCCGCCAACACCTTGCCGGAGTAGGCTTGGTCGCCAGCAGCAGCCGCGAGGAAACCAACGTCCGGTTCGAACACATAGCACAGATGCTCCGCAAGCTTCCTGCCTTCGCAATCCACTTCAAAATTCACGCCGAAGCCGATGCTGGCCAACAGCGAAAATTCGAAGCGGCGCAAAGACAATTCAAGCGCTCCCTCGCCTTCGCCATCGAGACTCGCCATGAGGTTCTTGTAGGCCGTAAACAGAAACTCCTCCGCCTTGTGACGCCGCAGTGCCCGCAGGGTGACCTCGTTCGCATACAAGCCGCAAAACAAACTCTCGCCCTGCAACCACCTGTGCGCCACAAGCTCGTGCGCCGTCAGAGACTTGAGTTCAGACCGCCCCGACCAAGAAAATGAAAGTTCGTTGAAGGGGCGCAATGCCTGACCACCCTTGGACCGCTTAGCGCCCCTGCCGATGAGCCGAATTCTGCCGTGATGTTCGCTCAAGACGTCGAGAATCATTGAAGATTCCTGGTAGGGCCAAGTGTGCAACACGAAGGCCGATTCGGCGAGAACGCGTTCAACCTTCATGAATGCCCAAGGATTTCACGGCCTTTTCGGAATTCGACCAATTCGGACGCACCCGAACCCAGAGGCGCAGGCCAACCTTCTTGGCAAAGAGGGCCTCAAGGCCGACCCGTGCCTTGCTGCCAATAGACTTCAGACGTTCACCTTTCGCGCCAATGACAATGGCCTTTTGCCCTTCGCGCTCCACCAGTATGGACGCCGCGAGGCGCACCCGCAACTCGGATTCATCGAACTCGTCAATACGCACGGCGGTCCTGTGCGGCACCTCGTCGCCAAGCTGGCGCATGAGCTGTTCACGGATGAGTTCCGAAGCCATGAACTGCAAAGAACGGTCCGAAACCTGATCCTCTGGAAACATATGCGGACCTTCAGGAAGATGCTGCTCCACCAAGGCGCGCAGATCTTCAACACCCTGGCCCCTGCGAGCGCAGAGTGGCACGATGGCACTCCAGTCCTGCATACGGCTGAGTTCCGAGATTCGTTCCAGTAGCTTCTCCTTGGGCCGCACCAGGTCGGACTTGGTAAGCGCACACAGCCAAGGCATGGACTTCGCCCCCGAACCGCGCATGATTCTTTTGAGCACCGCGTGGTCCTGCTCATGAAGGCCGGTGCCTTCCACCAAAAAGAGGCCGACATCGGCATCCTGAATCGCCGCAATCGCATTCTTCACCATCGTCCTATTCAGCACTCTCTTGGCATCTTTGTGTACGCCCGGCGTATCCACATAGGCCGCCTGATAGATGCCCTTGGTCGCCACCCCTAGCACGCGATGACGAGTCGTTTGCGGCCTGCGCGAAACGATGCTGACCTTGCTGCCCACCAATCGATTCACAAGGGTGGACTTGCCCACGTTCGGCCGACCCAAAACCACGACGTATCCGAAGCGGGTGTCGGGCCGCGTGGCATTCGATTCAGACTTCGAATTCATTGATCCGCGAGAGACTTCACGTATTCAAGCGCCCGCGATGCGGCTTCGAGTTCCGCGCTCTTCAAGCTACGACCTTGGCCGACAAAGCGTGCGGCTGGCGACTGAAGCTCGCATTCGACCTCAAATTGGGGGGCGTGAGCGACGCCCCGACGCGATATCTCCCGATACTCGGGCAATGCCAAGCCTCGCGCTTGGAACCATTCTTGGAGCACCGACTTCGGATGCCCAGCATCTTCCAAGCCTTCTTCGTCAAAAAGGTGCGCCACCACCTTCAACACGGCCGGCATACCACCGTCGAGCATCACGGCACCGAGCAGTGCTTCAACGGCGTCGGCAAGCACCCCGTGGCCTTCCTGCTGTTGATCGAATGGAGCCAAAAGACCTGAGACCCGCAAGTGCTTTTCAAGGTTAATCCGTCGGGCGATTTCGACAAGATACCCCTTGCGCACCAGCGCCGCTCGCACCTTGGTCAACTGTCCTTCGTCCCAATCTCCGTGCCGCTCATAAAGCGACAAGGCGACCGCCAGCGAGAGCGCGGCATCCCCCAAGTATTCGAGTCTCTGAAAGTCCTGCCCGCCAACACTTGAGTGCCGAAGCGCCCGCTCGCGCAGCTCCGCATCCTGAAAGCGGTAGCCCAGCGATGCGTCCAAGTCGCCCGGGCGGGGTCTTGGCATCTCGGCCCTTCCTTCAGATGAAACGATTTCGCTCAAAAGTTGGCAAGTTCCATCCCGCGTCTTTGTGCGCCCAAATGGCGATCGCCTTGCCCACGATCTTCCCCTCGGAAACAAATCCCCAAGAACGGCTATCGACGCTGAAATCCCGATTGTCGCCCATCACGAAATAGTGCCCTTTGGGAACCGACCATTCCCGGCGCATGCGAGGCGGCTGCGCCCCCGATGCGTAGATGGTGTGCGCCTCGTCCCCAAGCGACTCCTCAAAAGCTTGTATCGCGCCGTTGCGTTCGAGAAGCCGTTGCGCAACTCGTTCGCCATTGACAAACACGGATTTGTTGACATAGGCGATCCGGTCCCCGGGCAAGCCAATCACGCGCTTGATGAAGTAGCGATCATCGTGCGGAGGCACGAAGACCATGACGTCTCCGCGCTTGGGCGCATCGACATCAAACACTTTCGAACCAAGCACCGGTAAGCGCACGCCGTAGGCATGCTTGTTGACGAGCACAAAGTCTCCAACCTGAAGCGTCGGCACCATGGATCCAGACGGAATTTGGTAGGGCTCGTACAAGAATCCGCGCACCAGCACAATCAGCACCAATGCGGGCAACAGCGATCGCGCATACTGCACGATGACCGTACGTTGCTCAGGCACCTCTCTGCCCAGCTTCTTGCCCACCAGACGAACAGCTAAGTCGCCAAGCCAGATCGCGAACGCAATCAAGGTCGCAATGGTCAAGAGGTAGGTAAAATCTATGTCCATCTCGCCATTGTAGCCCAAGGCAGTAAGCGCCCATCTATCCTCTGGATAGAGGGCGACTCCCCTAACCGGATTCATCCCTCGCAAGCGCCGCCAAAAAGGCTTCCTGTGGAATGTCCACCGACCCAAGGCGCTTCATGCGTTTCTTCCCTTCCTTCTGCTTCTTCAGGAGCTTCTTCTTGCGCGTCACGTCGCCGCCATAGCACTTGGCCGTGACGTTTTTGCGCAACGCCTTGACCGTCTGCCGAGCGATGATCTGGCTGCCGATCGCCGCCTGCAGCGCCACGTCAAACATCTGCCGCGGAATGAGCGTTTTCAGACGGGACAGCATTTCGACGCCTCGTTGCCGTGACACTTGGCGGTGCACGATCATCGCGAGCGCATCCACGACCTCGCCATTGACGAGAATGTCGAGCCGCACCAAGTCTTCGCGTTGAAAGCCGGTGAACACATAGTCCATGGAACCAAACCCGCGAGTGACCGATTTGAGGCGGTCATGAAAGTCCAGAACGACCTCGCTCATGGGCAACTTCCACACCAAGGCGGCCTGCGAACCGCGAATATCCAACGACACTTGGTTACCCCGGCGCTCGACACAGAGATTCATCACCTTGCCGACAGTTTCCGTGGTGGTGAGTATGGTGACCTCCGCAACCGGCTCGCGTATTTCATTGACGCGCGATAGGTCCGGCAGGGTGGACGGATTCTGTATCTGTAGGGTGTCCCCGGACGCAAGTTCGATCTCGTAGAGCACTGTCGGCGCGGAACTAATCAAGTTGAGCGCGTATTCGCGCTCAAGCCTCTCCTGCACAACCTCCATGTGCAGGGTGCCAAGAAAGCCGCAGCGAAAGCCAAAACCAAGCGCATCCGAGGTTTCCGGTTCGTAGTGCAGCGCCGCATCATTCAAGCGCAGACGATCGAGGGCGGTACGAAACTGCTCAAAATCATCCGAATCGGCCGGAAACAGGCCGGCGTAGACGACCGGCTTAACGCGCTGAAAGCCCGGCAAGGGCTGGGGGTCCGGATCCTGCGGGCTGAGAAAGGTGTCGCCAACTGGCGCGCCGTTGACATCCTTGATTCCCGCAACCAAGTAGCCAACTTCGCCCACCCCGAGCACGTCTCTCGCAACTCTACGCGGCGTGAAGCCGCCGACCTCGGTCACATCATGGGTACGACCCAAAGAGGACACCAATATGCGGTCTCCGGCGCGTACGCTGCCCTGCATCACGCGCACCAGAGAGACTATGCCAAGGTACTGATCGAACCAGGAGTCGACAATGAGCGCACGCAAATACCCTTCCGCGCTGCCTTGCGGCGGCGGCACGGTGGACACCAAGCGTTCAAGCAATTCATCGACGCCCTCTCCGGTCTTGGCGCTGACCCGCAGCACGTTAGAGGCATCAAGCCCCACCAGATCTTCAATTTCACCCGCCACGCGCTCGGGCTCGGCTTGCGCCAAGTCGATCTTGTTGAGCACCGGCAGTACCTCGACATCCTGTTCAATGGCGGCCAGACAATTCGCCACAGACTGCGCTTCAACGCCTTGTGCGGCATCCACCAGGAGCAACGCCCCTTCACAAGCAGCCAGTGAACGCGACACTTCGTAGTGGAAATCCACATGCCCGGGCGTGTCTATGAGATTGAGTTGAAAGACAAGGCCCGAGGCCGAGGCATACCGCAAGGTGACGCTCTGGGATTTGATGGTAATACCGCGTTCTTGCTCCAGATCCATGGAATCCAGCACCCTCGCAGACATTTCACGAGTTGCCAAGGCACCGCATCGCTCAATCAATCGATCGGCGAGCGTGGACTTGCCGTGGTCGATATGCGCAATGATGGAAAAATTACGTATGTGCGAGAGGGGAGTCAAACGACGCCTTGGCTTCTTGTGGTCGGGACAAGTCTACGCGATGAGCAGGCTGACCCCTAAAGACACGAGAAATTTCTTGTCCAGCTCGGCTTTAGCTAGGTACCCGGATTGCCCTGTAGGTGCGGAATCCTCCTCGGAGGATGAGAAAGCTTGCATGTTCTCCCGGTTCGAGACCTTCTACGGCATCCTCAAAATCAGACTTGTCATTGATCGATGCACCTTGGACCGCGATGATGATGTCGCCGCGGATGATGTCCGCCGAACGGGCCGGGCCGGTGGAGGAGCGCACCAGTACGCCTCCATCGAGATCGAAACGCCTGCTGATCTCTTCCGGGACATTGGAGACCCCGAGCCCGAGCGCACCGGGCTTGAGTTCGCCATCATCGGGAGTAGCTGCATCCTCTTCGCCTTCTCCTTCCGGCAATAAGCCGAGGGTGACCTCGAACTCCATCTCTTGCTTATCGCGCCAGACTTCGAGAGTGACCTGATCGCCGCTCTTTCGGCGTCCAATCATAAATGGCAGGTCACTCGAAAGATCAACCATCTCGCCGTCCACGGAGAGAATCACGTCGCCGGCTTCGAGTCCAACCGCTTCGGCCGGCGTATCCTCCAATACATTTGTGATCAACGCACCTTTGGGCCGGTCGAGTCCCAAACTCTTGGCAACCTCAAAGGAAGGCCCGGAATCGAGCGCCACGCCAAGATATCCGCGTGACACGCTGCCGTCTTCCCTGAGCATTTCGACGACTTCCATGGCCGCATCGATCGGAATTGACAGCGAAATACCCTGAAATCCTCCCGAACGAGAGAAAATTTGCGAATTGATGCCGACAACCCTTCCATCAAGGTCAAATAAGGGCCCGCCGGAGTTGCCCGGGTTGATGGCCACGTCGGACTGGATGAAGGGCACGTAAGCGCCCACCGAACTGCGACCGAGCGCGCTGACGATTCCGGCAGTCACGCTGTACTCAAAGTTGAAGGGCGAGCCTATGGCGAACACCCACTCACCCACCCGCAACTTCTCTGAATTGCCCAGCTTGGCCGCGGGTAGATCGTCGGCATCAACCTTGAGCAAGGCCACATCGGTACGCTCATCGGAACCGATAAGCTCGGCCTTGAATTCGCGACGATCATGCAGCCTGACGGTGATGTCCCCTCCTGAGGCCACAACGTGGTTGTTGGTCAAAAGATACCCGTCGGAGGAAATGATAAACCCCGATCCCTGCCCTTGCCGCAAGGGTGGCTCTTCCTGCGGGAAAGGGAAGATCCTGCGGTCAAACCATTCTTCTGGGATGGCTCTGCGTAAGCCCTCGAGCATGCCCCCGCCTTCGCTGACCACCGTGATGTGCACCACGGAAGCCACATTGTCTTCAACAAGATCAGCGAAATTAGGCAGTTCCGCCGAGGCCCGGACGGGTATCCAGGCGAAGGCAAGCAAAATACCCGCCAACAATGCGCAGTGGCGCCAAGGGCTCAGAATGCAGGTCACTTCAATATCTCTGTTCGCAAACGATGAATTGTACGCGCACCCAATGGGTGCCTGTCGCCTCATCGCACTCAAAACACCGAGGCGACAACTTCCCCTTTGCGTGGGGGCGTTCCTGCTTCGCTTGCCGTGTTGTGGTTTAGGCGCACCCATCAACCGCGATGGACGCTCCGTGCAAGGCTTCGGCGGCGCTCGAGGTCAGGAACTCCATCACATCGGCGATGCGTTCGGGGGACACCCAACGCGAGTAGTCCTCGTTCGGCATGTCGGCTCGATTGCGTGGGGTGTCTATGATGCTGGGCAATAGGCAATTGACGTTGATGCCGTCTTCCTTGAGTTCCTCGGCGAGGCTCTCGGTGAGGCGGATCACCGCGCTCTTCGAGGCCGCATACGCACCCATGAGCGCCGACCCGCGAAGCGCCGCGCGCGCGCCCATGTTGACGATCTTGCCCTGTCCGCGCTCGCGCATCAACGGCACCACGGCCTCAAGCATGTGCAGCATGGTCCATAGATTGACATCAAACATGAATCTCCATGTGTCGCGATTGGTCGCGTAGACAGGCTCGCCCATCTCAAAGCCACCGGCAATATTCAGCAACACATCGATGCGTCCATATCGATCAAGAATTCTCGAGACTTCAGCCTGACAGGCTTCGGGGTCGCGCAGGTCGCAACACCCGACGTAACCTGCCGGTTGATCGGGTTCAATCTGGTCGATAAGCGCCAAGTCGTCGCCTCTCTCGCGAAAACGTTCGGCGACAACGCGCCCCAAGGCACCTGCGGCGCCGGTAATAAGTACGGTTCTTGCAGACATATAATGCGGTCATGCAGCTCGAAGGGCAGAATCTTACCGTTTACTCGGTCTCAGAGGTCAATGCCCTCGCCCGCAACCTCCTTGAAGACTCCTTTCCCGACCTGTGGATTCAAGGGGAAGTTTCCGGTTTCAAGCCCTATCGTTCCGGGCATTGGTATTTTTCCCTCAAAGACGAAGACGCGGAAATACGCTGCGTGATGTTCCGGGGCGACAATCAGCGCGTTCGCTTCGATCCTTCCGACGGCGCACAGGTCAGACTTCGTTGCCGAATCAGCCTCTACGAGCAGCGCGGCAACTATCAGGCCATTGTTCGAGAGATGCAGCCCGCAGGCGAAGGCGAATTGCTTGCCGCCTTGGCAGCCTTGCGAGAAAATCTCACCAGAGAAGGCTTGTTCGCCGCCGAGAAAAAACGCGCCATCCCTACATTCCCGCGACACCTTGCCATCATCACCTCGCCGTCCGGCGCCGCCTTGCAAGACATTGCAAAGATGCTTCGAACGCGCGGTGCTCTATGTCAATGCACCCTCTTGCCGGTCTCGGTGCAAGGGACGAACGCCTCGCCGGAAATCCAGCGCGCCTTCAAGCAATTGTCGAACTGGCCGTCGCACCTTGCGGGCCCACAGCCTGACCTCGTCCTGCTCGCCCGCGGCGGCGGGTCGCTTGAAGATCTCTGGGCGTTCAACCTGGAGCCGGTGGTGAGAGCGATAGCGACCAGCCCCATTCCGGTCATCACCGGCATCGGCCATGAGACCGACACGAGCTTGAGCGACCTCGCCGCCGATCAACGCGCCGCCACGCCAACCGCTGCCGCAGCTTTGGCGACACCCGACTACCATCAAGTGGGCGAACACCTGTCCAGTCTGCTTCGCCAATTCGCCGCGCAATTCGTCAAGCAGGTGCAATACCTGAAGCGCGACCGGCTTGGCCAATGGAAGGGCCGCCTTGCCGCGAGAAACCCGCAGCGGGAGGTCCAGCAAGGACTGCAACGCCTCGATGACTACGAGCAGCGGTTGCAGCGTGCTTTGACGTCGCTCGATCGGCATCGAACCCGTCGCCTAGCCGAAGCCCGAAGCGGTCTAGAGAGAATCGATCCGAGCCCACGCATCGCTCAGCTTCAAGACGCTGTAATCGAACTTCTCACGCGCATGAACAGCGCCGAGCCGCGCCTCTTGAGAGAATGCTCAACCAATTTCGGTGCGCTCTTCTCCCGCTTGGAGGCGGTGAGTCCGAAAGGCACCCTAGAGCGTGGCTACGCCATCCTCGCAAGGCCTGCCGTCGACACGGCCGGATTTGGCCAGCCCATCACCAGTATTGAACAGCCCCGCGTCGGAGATCCCTTGGTCGCGCATCTCGCCGACGGCCAGCTTGAAGTCACCCTCGATCAAATCCACAAGACACCTCCATGAAATACAACCGCCTTTCTCTCGCGCTCATCGCCTTGAGCGCAGCATTCGTCGCCGCATCCACGAGCTTCGCGCAAACATCCCAGACCCTTATTCGCCAAGGCGGAGTCACCATACTGCAAACGGATCACTCGGATTTGGTGTCGGCAAGCATTGGAGATAATCGAATACCCGTCACCCAAACCGGCTTGGTGCTCGTGCCAGTGCACATGGACACCCGCCCCGGTACCCACCAAGTCTCGCTCACCCATAGCGAAGGCAGTCAAACTCTGATAGAGATAGAGGTTCAATCGCGCACCTACCGAGAGGAGCGGCTTCAAATCGCAAATCAACGGCTGGTGGAACCAAACCCGGAAGATGTGGCGCGCTACACCCGAGAAGCCGCGTTGCAACGAAAGGTCTACGAGTCATTCAGCGACATGCGGGAACTGCCCTTCCCAATGAAAAAGCCCATTGAAGGCCGACGTTCGAGCGAATTCGGCGTGCGTCGGTTTTTCAATGATCAGCCACGCAGCCCGCATTCGGGCCTGGACCTCGCGGCGCCCACAGGCACACCCATCTCAGCGCCCGCATCCGGCACGGTCGCGCTCACCGGCGACTTCTTCTTCAGCGGCAATCTGGTTATGATCGACCACGGCGCCGGCATCATCTCGATGCTGGGGCACATGAGCGAGATTCTCGTGGAAGAGGGGCAGAGGGTGCGTCAGGGCGACCTCATCGGCAAGGTGGGGGCAACCGGCCGTGCGACCGGGGCCCATGTGCATTGGACCCTATCGATCGGGGGCGTGCGCGTCGATCCGGAATTGGCGCTCGAACTATCGGCGCCGTGAGTGGGCGATCAGTCGCCTGCGCTTGGCCATCTGGCGACGAGACAGTTCATTGCGCTTGCCGGCGAAGGGGTTGGGGGCGTCCTTGAAGCCAAGCTGCACACTCGAACCGATCAGCCCAAGTTGCTCGCGAAACACCTTTTCCAAGTACCGCGCATAGTGGCTGGGCAGGACACCCGTTCGACTCCCATGAATCACGATGCGCTGGGGGTGCACACCCGCCTTGTGGGCATAGCGCAGCTTTATGCGCCTGCCGGAAACCAAAGGGGGTGGCTGGGCTTCCACAGCGCGGCGCAATATGCCGGTGATCTGGGCGGACGTGGATTCAATCTGGCGGGCATCGTGGATTTTCTTCGCGAGCTTGAGGGTTGATCGCACATTGTCACCGCGCAGCGCCGAGATCTTTCGTACCGGGATGTAGGGCGCGAATTTCAGTCTCCGCTGAACGTTCGAAGCGAGGCGCAGGGCCGACTCGTCATCAACTTCATCCCACTTATTCAGGCAGAGCACCAAGCCGCAACCGGCATCCAAGGCGTATTCGATCAGGTGCAAATCCTGGCTGGTGACCCCCTCGACGGCATCGAGCAGCAACAGCACCACCTGGGCGCGATTCATCGCCTCAAGCGACTTGACGACAGAGTATTTCTCGACGATTTCCGAGACCCTGCCCTTGCGCCGTATTCCGGCCGTGTCAATGAGTTGGAAGAGGGTGCCGTCACGCTCCAGGGGAAGTACCATCGCATCGCGCGTTGTACCAGGTAGATCCGATACGAGCTGCCGCTCCTCACCGAGCAGACGATTGACCAGGGTGGATTTGCCAACATTCGGGCGACCAACGATCGCGACGCGAATGCCCTCCTCGGGAAGCGGGACGCTCTCCACAGGGCCAAGACTCGACTCCAAACCCTGGATGAGTTGACGCATCCCATGTCCGCGAAGCGCCGAAATCGGCAGGATCGAATCCTTCAATCCAAGCTCGGCGAAGAGGCTCAAGGATGCGTCGAGATCAACCCCATCGCACTTGTTGGCCACGCCAAGCACTGCGCACTGCGCCCGACGCAATCTGTCGAGCAGTTCATAGTCGCCAGGCACCGGCCCGCTAGGGGCATCGAGCATGAAAAGCGCAAGATCGGCATCTTCAAGCGCCGCCTGAATTTGCTCATCAACCATACTCCCGAAGGCATCCTCGCCACCGAAGCCCCCGGTGTCTATGACGGTGACCCAAGCCTCACCGAGCCGCATGCGCCCATAGCGACGATCTCGTGTCACGCCCTCAACATCCGCGACTAGCGCATCGCGCGTGCGGGTCAAACGATTGAACAGGGTCGACTTGCCCACATTGGGCCGACCAACCAAAGCAAGGGATTTGGACACGTAGTGCTAGGGAATGCTGTACGCGCTCAGCCTTCCCCTGCCGTCATAGCAATACAGGTAGCCATCGGCGAACACCGGCGGCGAAAAGAGACTTCTACCAGCCTTCACGCGCCCCACCAAACGCCCATCGGACTGAGCAACCAGATGCAAGTAGCCTTCACTGTCCCCGACCGCGAGGTAACTCGACACCACGGTGGGTGCCGTCAGCTCGCGGCGCAATAGACGCTCTTGCCGCCACACAACACTCGCTTCGCGCTGATCAACCGCGATCACACCATCCTCATCGTTCACCGCATAGACATTCCCGTAGCCGGTCGCCAGCGGCTGGAAGCTCGACACCTCAACCTCCCACACGCTTGTGCCGTCACTGCGCCGCAAGGACTTGAGGTTCCCGTTGTAGTTCGCACTGTAAATAAACCTTCCCAACACCAGCGCACCGCCGTCGACATCGATGATGCGCTGAAGTTCGGAGCGACCCTGCGCCAAGCTCATGCGATGTTCCCACAGGATATTGCCGTCCTCCCCCTCAAGCGCTACGAGTTTACCGTTGGCGAAGGGCGCGTAGACTACGCCGTCTTCATAAGTTACGGCACCCCCGCCGCGCAGCGTGAGCACGGGCACCTGGCCATCATGGTTCCAAGCTTCGCTTCCTGTCACCAGATCGAGCGCCACTAATCGTCCATCGACCGCCATCACATAAACGAGCCCGCCGCCGACTGCGGGTCGACCCTCCGCCTCGCTGGAAATCCCGGCTCTCCACACTTCCCGACCCGTCGCCGCATCAAGCGCGATCGCCTCGCCATTCGAAGTTCCGACAACCGCGATCCCCTCCCCGGCAGCCACTCCGGAGGTGATGAACGCATCGTCCCGTTTGGCACCAAAGCCCCAGCCAAATCCCTCGTCGGCGGATTGAATGCGGGTGCGCCACTTTCGCTTGCCGGTGAACCGATCAAAGGCGACCACCGAACCGAAAGCATCCGCCGCGATAATCAAATCAGCCAGCAAAGCGGGTGTCAGGCGCGCGTACTTGTCTCCGAGGCCTTTCCCAACGCTCGTACTCCATTCACGTTTGAGCGATACCTCCACACTGATATCCGGAAGCGGCATGGGCGCTTCGGCCTCATCATCGTCATCGCCCCAGAACTTGAGCTTGCCCAAGGCCGCGCATCCCGTAAGCAATCCGAATACAAGCGCAAGGCAAAGCCCTTGGGCAAGCCTGCTCCGCAAAGGCTCATGAACTCGCATCTTCCGCCTCCTCAACATCGGCGACCCCCTCGCCGGCTTGGCTGGTCTCCTCTTCCAAGTCAACCTCAAGAATCGCCGGGGTTTCGTCTTCAAACATAAGTCCGTAGAGTTTCATCGGAAGAAACGGCCAGGAATCAACGCCGCCCGTGGATTGCTCAGCCGCGATTGCCTGCTCATAGGAAGCTCGCGCGCCGTCCCAATCCCCCAACTCACTCTGAATATCCCCGCGCAACTCATTGCGCAAAGACAAGAAGCCCTCTCCGTCCGCCGAATGCAACAGCGCTTCGGCCTCCTCAAGTCGATTCTGCTCGATATACACGCGCACCAGACGCAATCGCGCAATTGATTCCAGCGGGTCACCGGGCGAAGCCTGAACCACTTGCTCAAGATAGCTCGCCGCGGTCGGCATATCCTCGCCAGCGACCGCATCCCCGGCACGGTACATGAGACTCAAGAGCTGCGGCGCCGAACCCTGAAACTCTGCATCGAGCACGGCAAGCAGTTCCGAAGCCTCTTCCGAATCGTCATCCCCCGCCTCGCGCAGTTCAACGTAACGAAAGAAGGTTTCGGAAGACTCCGCCGCTTCCTGTTCGACACTGGTGTCGTACCAATTCCATCCGGCCCAGCCGCCGACCACCAATAGAACGCTGCCCACCAGTGACGCGCCGTTCTCGCGCCACCAGAGGCGAATTCGTTCGACCAATTCTTCTTCTTCGAGATGTTCTGCCATACAACGAGCGTTTCTAGTATTCCTCTGGGCCAAAACCAAGTCTTGACGCTACACGCCTAAGCGGACGCGGCACGCCTCGCCCATCCAATCACCCTTCAACACGCCGCAAGCGGGCGACAAGCGCATCATACGTGAGGCTTTGCTGTTCGCCCACTTCTTTCATGGGTTTTAGGGTCAAGGTGGATGCACTACGTTCGGTTTCGCCGACAATCACCGCCCAAGTCGCCCCTTCCTTATCGGCGCGACGCAGTTGCGTGGACAGCTTTCCGCCTGCGGTATCCAAAATCACCTGATAGCCGCCGAGGTCGGCGCGCAATCGGTTCACATGATGTAAGAGGTAGCCCATGCTGTCGGCATCCGCCGTCGCGCAATAGATGATATCCGCCGCGGACACCGACTCCTCGCCCTGCATTTCCTTGTAGAGGAGCACCAATCGGTCCATCCCTATGGCAAATCCCGCCGCTGGCGTCGGACGCCCGCCCAAAGCCTCGACCAAGCCATCGTATCGACCGCCCCCGGAAATTGCACCCTGGGCACCGAGCAACTGCGTCTCGAACTCAAACACGGTATGGGTATAGTAGTCGAGTCCGCGCACCAGTCCCTGATCGACTTGATAGTCCACTCCCAAAACATCAAGCAGCTTCAGTACCTCTTGGAAATGACGACGCGATTCATCGTCGAGACTGTCCTCAATGTCCGGAGCTTCGTCAATGATCTTGCGCATCGAAACCGCCTTGCTATCGAGCACACGCAAAGGATTACGTGCAAGGCGACGAAGGCTGTCGGCATCTAGTTCGTCGATACGGGATTCAAGATACGCCTTGAGCCGCTCGACATAGAGTGTGCGCGATGCCGGTGTTCCGAGCGAATTGATGCGCAGCCGTACTTGCTCGGCGACACCGAGCTTTTGTAGATAGCAGCGGTTGATTTCAATCAGCTCGGCATCAAGTGCCGGCGCGGCAATGCCAAACGCCTCGATACCGGTCTGCTCGAACTGGCGATAACGCCCCTTTTGCGGCCGTTCGTAGCGGAACATGGGGCCTCGATACCAGAGACGAGAAATACGATTGAACGCCAATCCATGTTGCAGGGCGGCGCGCACGCAGCCGGCAGTGCCCTCGGGCCTCAAGGTGAGCGACTCACCGTCCCGGCTGTCGAAACTGTACATCTCCTTTTCCACGATATCGGTCGTGTCGCCAACGCTGCGCTGAAAGAGCGCCGTGGCTTCAACCACGGGAAGACGAATTTCGCGATAGCCAAAGGCGTGCACCGTGTCTTGAACCGCGTGTTCGACCCGCGCCCAAATCTTGCTCTCGTCGGGCAAGAGATCGCGCATGCCGCGGATGGACTGAAGCTGCGCCATGAAGCTACGAGACGAACAGTCTCCAAGCCGCGAAGGTAACTCCCGCCAAGGCAAGAAGCAGTACGGCGGTGAGCACGCGACCAGGATGCGCGCGAAGGAACATGGAAATTCTCTGGCCAGGCGATGCCTGCACCGTATTTTGAATAGGCGGCGCCGAATTCTTGGCCGCGTTAGCGTGCTCTTCAATGGCGCGAATGTAAGGCCCTTCGATACTCTGCCGCTCAAGCCGCAAGAGCCGTTCAAACTCCCGCACATAGCCTTTCACGTAGATCACCGGCGGAAGATTGTCGAGCGCACCGCTCTCAAGCCGAATCACCCTTTCACGCGTGATCTTGAGGGCATCGGCGACCTGATCTTGCGTCAATCCGGCATCGAGCCTCGCTTGTTTGAAGGCTTGTGCCGCAGCCGCAATGCCGGTAGCAGGTTCTGACGGGTGCGCTGAGGTCTTTGAACGTTTCATCAGGCGACGATCGATGAGATTTCAACAAGCTCTGGTTCAACAAACTCTGGCGCGTAGCGACGCTTGCCGCGGCCGATTGATCGTCCCTTCGGGAACAACCCACCGACAAGCTGCCCACAGGCGGCATTGATGTCTTCTCCGCGAGTTCTGCGCACAATCGACGAACAACGCTCGTTCAAGAGAACGCGCTGGAAGGCCCGAATCGAAGCCTCGCTCGGACGCTTGAATTCAGAGCCCGAGATTGGGTTGAAGGGAATCAGGTTCACGTTGCAGCGCACAGCCGCGAGCAGTCTTGCAAGCGCCTTGGCTTGCGTTGGGGAGTCGTTCACGTCCCGTATCAGGGTGTACTCCATGGTCAATCGGCGCCGCGGGCCAAGCGTGTCCAAGTACGCTCTGGCGCTCGATAGAAGCGCTTCTATGTTGTATTTGCGGTTGATCGGCACCAAGCTCGAACGCAATTCATCGTTCGCTGCATGAAGTGATATGGCCAAAGAGGCCGAGGTGCGCCCCATCATGCGCTTGATCCCTGGAACCATGCCGGCGGTGCTAATGGTGACGCGGTGATTGGCAAGACCGAAGCCGCAGTCGTCAATCATCAAATCGACGGCGCGCATGACCGCTTCGAAATTCAGCAGGGGTTCTCCCATACCCATGAACACGACGTTGGTGATGCCGCGCGTACAGCCGAGTTCGCGCAGACGTCCCGCGACTATCCAGAACTGTCCGATGATGTCGGCAGTGCTGAGATTCGCGCTGAACCCCTGCATGCCCGTGGCGCAGAAGGTGCAGCCGAGGGCACAGCCAACCTGTGACGACACGCAGAGGGTATTGCGCTCACCGTCCGGGATGAGCACGGTTTCAATGGCGCTGTCTGCGCCGAGACCAATTGGACGCATCAGAAACTTGCGTACGCCATCAGCTGCCACGCGCTCTTCGAGCACTTCCGGGAGATCGCTTCGCGTCAGAGTCGAAATACGGGCGCGCAGGGATTTGGAGAGATTCGACCACACATCGGGATCGAGTTTGCGCTGATGGTAGAGCCACTTCAACACTTGCGATGCGCGCCAAGGCGCGACTTCCAAGCCTTCGAGAAACTCCTCAAGCGCCTGCCGGTTCAATTCAAACAAGTGAACAGGTGACTGGCTCATCGCAAGTGAATCTGAGACCCCTCAAAGAAATATGCGATTTCGCGCTCGGCGGAGGTGGGCGAATCCGAACCATGAATGCTGTTGACATCAATGGATTGGCCGTACTCGGCGCGCAAAGTGCCGGGCGCCGCGTCCTTGGGATTGGTCGCACCCATAAGATCGCGCAATCCCTGAATCGCATTCTCGCGCTCAAGCACCATAAGCAGCACGGAACCGGAGGTCATAAATCGAATCAAGCCATCAAAGAAGGGCTTGCCACGGTGTTCCGCATAAAAACCTCCTGCACAATCCTGATCGAGACGCTCCATACGCGCCGCAATCAGAGTGAACCCCGCCTGCTCAATACGCGCAATCAGCGCCCCAATCAAATTGCGCGAAACTGCATCGGGCTTAAGAATACAAAGGGTTCGTTCCATCAACACTTCCAAGGACAGCCCGGGCCATCAACCGACCCAAAGGCGAATCGAGCATTATAAGCGTGAGTAGATGATGACATCGCCGGTGCAGAAGGGGATAACTCCCCTTCCTCACTCGCGCGTCATTTGCTCCAAGAAAAGGCGAAGTCAAATCAGCGACCGCGAAAGACGGCTTCGCGTCGCTCTAGAAACGACATGATCCCCTCGCGGGCATCCTCAGAATTAAGCGTTCGCTCGCGCATCGCCGGAATCTCGTCGAACGCGGCCTGTTCGCCGCGCTCCAAATAGACTAGCCCGGCCCGCTTGATCTCCCGCACGGCAAGCGGCGCGCACTGGCAAATCTCGTCGGCGATTTCCATAGCCCGATCACCTTGCTGGCCTACCGGCACGACTTCCTGAACCAATCCCAATTGCAGCGCACGCTCGGCATTGAACTCATCAGCCCGCAACAGGTGATACATGGCATTGCCCCAACCGGCCCGCTGGACATAGCGAACGTGGGCACCACCAAACACCGCAATCCCGCGCCTCGGTTCAAGCTGCCTGAAGCGGCAGTCGGCGGCGGCAATAACAATGTCGAAGCCAAGCATCATTTCGATGGCGACGGTGAAGGTGACTCCCTGCACCGCCATGACGAGCGGTTTCGCGCAACGTCGGCCAATCGAGAGAGGGTCAAAGCGATCCGGGTCGGAAGCACGCGTCTCGGCACCCGGCCCGAAAAAACGGGGCATGTCGAGACCGGCAGACGTATGGTCGCCGGCAAACAGAAGCACACCGACCCAAAGATCGGGGTTCTCTTCAAGCTCAGCAAGCGATGCGGATAACTGATCAAACATAGGCGGCGTAAAACTATTCCGCTTGCCAACGCGATCAACGGTGATCAACAATTTGTGTCCGTCACTCTGTGCAGTGACTTTGCCGTCGTCGTTACTCATGGGTGGATTCATACTCAAAACGCCCACATTCTATCCCAAGGCTTCGCAGCCAATCTCTCACTGATTGCGCTTCGGGGACGTCCCGAAGCCTCAGCAATTGTTCGGGCGCTTGACTCTCGCGAGCGCGATCCACGTTAATCCGGTAACGTTTTCTGAAAAACCTTATTCCCGTGAAGCCCACAGAGGCAAAGAGCAGTTCCACATTGCGGGTCTCACGCCACCGCAAGAGGCTCGGAGCCACTGGTACTAAACGCGTCAAAGTCACCGTACCCTTTAGAGACGCGCCGCTCGTTAAGGCGATCGCCGGTGCTCTTCGTTCAGGCGGTGATAAAGCCGACCTGATCCGAGATTCGCTTCAACCAATGCTGACTACCGGGAAAGCAACAACCGGTGCCGCACACAAGCCACCGCCGATGCCCAAATCGCGGCGGTGCCGACTTTCCTGACGACGTAGGTGCGCATCTCCGAAAACTTGCAAAAGGCACCGGCAGAGCGCTCTTTGGCCCGAGATACCGAGGCCCGGGTCTATCGGCTACCAAAGCAAATGGAAGCTCACGGCCAACGTCCCGAGCCACGAATTGAATGACGGTGCGGGCATCGCACGCCGACGTTCGATCAAGTCGGAGGGTTGAGCGATTCTGACTCGACCACAAGTGCTGATACGACCTCAGTCAATTTGACACTCCTTATTAGAGACCTAATAATAGTTTTTTATCTGATCTGCAAAAAGGGTCTTTTGATGAGCATCACGCATCCAATCCTTGCGGATATAAGCGCTGGGATATCCGAATTGAAGAAAAATCCCATGGCAACGATCAAACACGCAGGCGGAGCCCCAGTCGCGATCTTGAACCGCAACCGCCCTGTGTTCTACGCGGTTCCCGCGACCTTTTGGGAGTCGTTGATGAACAAACTGGAAGATCTGGAACTCGCCGCACTCGTCCGCGAACGGGAGGGTGAGACTGAAATCGAAGTCAATTTCGATGAGCTATAAGCTAGTCTTCCTCACGAGCGCAATGCGCGAATGGGAGAAGCTCGACCCTGATATTCGAAGAAGATTCAAGAAAAAGCTCGCGGCCCGCCTTAAGAACCCGAAAGTCGAGCATGACCGTCTGACTGTCATAAAGGATTGCTACAAAATAAAGTTGCGCAGCGCGGGATATCGACTCGTGTATCGGGTTCGAGAAATGGACCTTGTCGTGGCGGTCGTAGCCGTCGGCAAGCGCGAGCGCAAGGCTGTATATCGAGCGGCAAGAAGTAGAGTCTAGTGTCCCGCTTTGCGTAGCAACTAAACTATTCAAGCCAGCTCAGTGGTGACTATTGATACCTGCATATCAAATGTCCTACGAGTGCGTCCGGTATTTGATTGATTCAGCGGCACAGGGTCATTCTGCGGGTTGGGGCATTTGATTTGCAGGTATCAATAGCCAATTCCACGACTCCCTGAAATCTCGAATCCCTTCTTGATCCCAAAACACTTTCCCTTCTCATGGAACAATTCCAATTCGCGAGCTAAAGAGGGAATGTCGAGAGCGGCGCTCCTGTTCCTTCCACGTGCGCGGAATCGTACCGCCATTCCCTGCGCTTGTGAGTGAAGGGGACCGAGCCGTCCACGAGTCTTCGGCTTCCCAACTCATCGGTTGCGACTACCTTAACCCAAGTTTACCAATAAGAGCTTAATTTTCCGGGGAAAAGGCCGTTTTCCAAGGGGATCTCGTCCGCAAGTCGTTGATTTCATTGACAGTGGATTTCCGGGCGCCGAATGTAGCGCCAAATGTATTGAATCATTGGCGGGGTTGTGCCACACCGCCCGCCCATGTACATCCGAAGAACCACCTCGCGCCGCACGGACGGCGCCCGCTACCCCACACCCACCGCCTGGTTCGCTCGGAGCGCGAGGGCGGGAAGGTGCGCCAGAGGACGCTGCTCAACCTCGGCAGCCACTTCGACGTGGGGCGCGAGCAATGGCCGCTGGTGTGCCGGCGGGTCGGGGAGAAGGGCATCCATTCAAGCTGGGCGACCATCAGGGAGACGCTCGCGGGGCAGCAGCGGGTGACGGCGAACTTCCGCACCGCCGACGGGAGCGCGCTGCAGGTCCGCAGGGCCACCGAGACCAAGCCGGAGCAGGCGGAGATCTACGATGCGCTCGGCATCGGCCACAGCCCCGGCGCTGTCCGCAGGACGGTCGTCTAGCCGAACCCAAGACAACGCGCTCGGGCACCGTGTAGTGCCAGAACGAAAAATATCCGCCCGTAACCCATTGTTTTTAATTGCTTTTGAGAAATCATTGGTAAACTTGGGCTAGTGTTCAAAACAAGGCACGGCAGGTACTTGTTTGCGGCACCTCTATTGGCTGATTACATCCGGCGTCAACACCCCGTGGGATCTCTTTGACCTATGTCCATTGACCGAGACTGCGAGGGCCGCTTGGCAGCGGAAGCCGAACGATGGTCTCGAATAAAACTAACCCCGCAATGCCCCCACCACCCGAACCACTTCATCGGCCGCAGCGTCCACGTCTTCCCCCTTCGTGAATCGCCCAAAACTAAACCTCACCGACCCGAAGGCCAAACCGCGCGGGAGGCCGAGTTCTGAGAGCACGTAGGAGGGTTCCACGCTTGCCGAGGTGCAGGCGGAGCCGTTGGAGACGGCGATGCCTGTCATGGCGTTGATGAGGGTTTCGCCGTCCACATCCTCAAACGAAACGTTGACCAAGCCTGGCAGCCTTTGGGTTTCGCTGCCATTGAGATGGGCGCCTTCTATTGCCAAGACGCGGCTTAAGAACGCTTGACGTAAGTTCGTCAGGCGCTCAACCTCACTTGGCAATTCTGATTTCGCGATGCGCGCGGCTTCTCCAATGCCGACGATCTGGTGTGTGGCGAGGGTGCCTGACCGCAACCCGAATTCGTGTCCTCCGCCGTGGATCTGGGCGTTGAGCTTGACCGCCCCGCGTCGTACATAAAGCGCGCCTATGCCTTTGGGTGCGTAGAACTTGTGCCCGGAAATACTCAAGAGGTCGATTGGGGTGTGCGCCAGGTCCATTGGCAGTTTGCCGACCATCTGCGCGGCATCCACATGGAGGGGCACCTGCTGGCGACGACAGATGTCACTGATGCCTTGGATGTCGTTGACCGTGCCGATTTCGTTGTTGGCGTACATGATGGACACCAACAAAGTCTCTTCTGTGGTCGCCTCTTCCACCATGCGGGGCGTAATGAGACCGTCGCGGTCGGGTGACAGCCATGTCACCCTATGCCCTTGCGACTCAAGTTGCTTGCAGGTGTCTATGACCGCCTTGTGTTCAATGCGGCTGGTGATCACATGCCCTTTTGCCACACCGGAAGCCTCGACCACGCCCTTGATCGCGAGATTGTCGGACTCGGTGGCTCCGGAGGTCCAGACGATTTCGCGCGGGTCGGCGCCGAGCAATGCGGCGAGGTTCGAACGCGCTTCTTCGACCGCTTCACTGGCGCGCCAGCCGAAGCTGTGCGTGCGCGAGGCGGGATTGCCGAAGTTGCCTTCGGCAAGCAGGCACTCGGAAATCTTTTGCACCACCCGCGGGTCTGCGGGGGTGGTCGAGGCGTAGTCTAGATAGATGGGGTCGGACACACCGGTGTGGGGGAATAAGGTTGGTTTAATGGTACACGGCTTGTCCTAGGGGAACATAGAGTGGTGCACATGCGGCCTGCTTTCGAGATCAACCTTTTTCGCTTCTCCTTCACCTCTTACTTGGGCTCTTTCAACTGCTTTTCTATTGCCGACAGCAAACCTCGCAACATGCTGACCTCGGTGATGTCGGGTTCGATTCGGCTCATGAGTCGGCGTATGCGGCGCATCACCACGTGGTGGTGCTCTCCCGGCAGAAAGTCGAGCTTGGTAATGAGGGTTTCGCAATGCTCGAAGAGTTGTTCGACCTCCTTCTTGCTAGCTGGTGGCCGGTCCCACTTGGCGTCCAGCGCCTCTTCGCCCTCCCCTTCGAGTTCTGCGAGCCTAAGTTCATAACAGAGGATTTGCACGGACATGGCCAGATTGAGGGAACCATAGACTTCGGAGGCCGGAATCCTGAGATGCAGGTGGCACATGTCGAGTTCATCGTTGGTGAGGCCATCGGCTTCCCTTCCGAAGAGGATTGACACCTGCCCTTGACGCGCCTTTTCGAGTAGTTCCCGCGCCCCGCTTCGCGGCGTGGTCAGGGGCCAGGACATGCGCCTCGCACGCGCCGTAGTCCCCGCTACGAACACGGAATCCGCAATCGCGTCCGCAAGATCATCCACGACAAGCGTTTGTCGTAGCAGATCCTTCGCTCCGGCCGCGCGCCATTCCGCTTGCGGGTCGGGGAATCGACGTGGACTTACCAACACAAGATCCGAAAGCCCCATGGTCTTCATGGCGCGTGCTGATGCGCCGATGTTTCCAGGGTGTGAAGGTTCAACCAATACCACCCTGACCCTTGACAGCAGATCGGTCAAGAGACTTCGCCGCTCTCTGACGCGAAAAGCTGGCTATAGCGCCGGCGCAGTTCCACCTTTTGCACCTTGCCCATTTGATTGCGTGGAAGCTCGGGGACGCGAATAACTTCTTTTGGCAGCTTGAACCTCGCCAGCTGGTTCGCCAACGCCTCGCGCAAATCAGCAACCTCTACTTCCTGATCCGCCGTCACCACCGCCACCACCGCCTCGCCGAAATCGTGATGAGGCACTCCGATGACTGCGGACTCCCCGATCCCGGGCAATTCGTCGATGAGCATTTCAACTTCTTTGGGATAGACATTGAGCCCGCCGCTGATGATGAGGTCCTTGGCTCGGCCTGTGATGCTCAGACGACCTTCGCTATCAAGGCTTCCAAGATCGCCGGTGCGCAGGAATCCGTCTTGGGTATAGGTCTCTGCTGTGGCCTCTGGCTTGCCGAGATAGCCGAGAAACTCGCCTGGGCTCTTGATCTGAACTTCACCTATGCCGTCGGCTCCATCGCCTGCTGAAATACGCAGCGTGACCCCCCCAAGCGGAAACCCGACGGTTCCCGGAACAAGTCGTTCGTCGAGTGGGCCGGAGGTCAGAATCATGCCTTCGGTCAGGCCATAGCGTTCAACCACCCTATGCCCCGTACGCGCCTCGAACTGCTCATGGAGCTGCAAATTCATGGGTGCGGAGCCTGAAATGAACACTCGCATGGTCTCGCAAGCACCGGCATCAAATGCGTCGGATTCAAGCAAGCGGGAATAGTGCGTGGGCACACCCATCATTACCGTACAGCCCGGCAAGGACGAGAGCACGGCTCCCACATTGAAGCGCGGCAGAAACCGCACTTCGCTGCCGCTGAAGAACGCCGAATGCAGCGCCACGAAGAGGCCATGCACATGATAGATCGGCAAGGCGTGCAGGAGCACGTCGTCGTCTTGCCACTCCCAGGCTTCGCGCAGCGCCCGGGCGTTGTACACCAGGTTCCCGTGGCTGAGCACGGCCCCTTTCGGGCGGCCGGTGGTTCCAGAGGTGTAGAGCACGGCTGCGGGGTCATGGAGATCCGCCGAACATGGGGTGTCGAGCGGCACCCTGCCTCGACTCGATTCGAAGAGTTCGCTCGCTACCAGCATTTCCGTTCGCCCAGGTGTCGGGCACGCCTGATCGCGCACCAAGAACACCGGTTCGGCGTCCTCAAGGAAATACGCAAGCTCGGACTCCGTGTAGGCCGTATTGAGCGGTACATAGACAAAACCCGCATAGACGCAGGCGAGATAGAGACACACCGCCTGCGGGGATTTGTCGATCTGCACCAACACCCGATCACCGGGCACGGCGCCTCGGCTGAGGAGTTCCGCGCCTAATTCGCAGGCATGCGCATGAACTTGACCATAGGTCCACGGATCGGCCTGCGGCGGACGCAGGCACAGGCACGACGCATGGGTGGTCGCCGCGTCAAACAGAATCTCGGCGAGATTGCTGCTCATGCCGCAACATCAAGCCAATAGCGTCCTTCTTGCAGAGACTTCACGCGACCGGCCGTCGGAGTCGCAAAGTGGGTGCCAATCACGAGCGTCTGACGTTGATGCCAATCAGCCAGCAAGGACTCGCGGGTCGCTTGGGCTTGTGCTGGGTCGGAATCAGCCGGTGAGCACCATTCGGGCCTCGACATTTGGCATGGATGGTGCAGACAGTCGCCGGTGATCACCGCTTCCTCCCCGCGCGAGGACAGCCGCACGCTGACATGGCCGGGTGTATGGCCCGGGGTTGGTTCAAGCCAGACTTCGCCTGTGATGCGATGGTTGGTCTCCACCAGCTTCACCAAGCCATGGTCGAAGATGGGCGCCACCGAATCCGCCAGAATGGTCTTGGTATGGGTGGACTCATCCTCTCGCCAATAGGCCCATTCTTCTTCTGCGATCAAATATTCGGCATTGGGAAAGGTCGGCACCCATTCCCCGTCCACCAGCATGGTGTTCCAGCCGACATGGTCGATGTGCAGGTGTGTACACAAGACCGTGTCGATGGATTCTCGCGGCAGTCCAGCTTCGGCAAGGTCATCGAGAAAGCCGGTTTGCAGGCCGTTCCAATTGGGAATCGCACGGCCTTGCTTATCGTTCCCGATACAGGTGTCCACCATGATGCGACGACCTTCGGATTCAACGACCAGCGCATGTACGCTCATGACCAGATCGCCGCGCTCGGTGGCGAAGTGCGGCATCATCCAGTGCATGGCTTGACAGGCCTCGCGCGTGGCATCAGGCAGGATGAATCGACTGCCGCCGGCGATTTCCAGCTCGACGATGCGCGTGATGCGCAGGTCACCAAGAAGCCAAGGTTTCATCAGTAGGTCTCCGGAGCAGTTGTTTCTTGGCGATCCCTCGCTTGCTTCACAATTTGAAGCGCGCCTTGGACACCAGCCGCCAGAAAGCGTGAATCGCCCATCACATCGACCATGTGAAAGCCTCGCTCCAGATACTCCGCGGCGAGTTCAGGGCTGTGGGTATAGGCACCGACGGCAATCCCATGCCGCTTGCAGGCGGCCGCGATGGAGTCCACTGCCGCTTCGAATGTCGGCTGACCCCAACCCTTGCCAGCTTCCATGCCCAAGGCCAGCGACAGGTCGGACGGACCAATGAACAGGCAGTCCACGCCTTCGGTGGCCGCGATCTCGTCAACCTTGGCAAGGCCTTGCTCCGTCTCGATCATCAACACTACGGCAATTTCATCGTTCGCCCGCTGTCCATAGTCCGGGCCGCCGTAGAGCACCGCCCGCGCCGGACCGTAGGATCTCGCGCCAAGCGGCGGATACTTGCAGGCTGCAACCGCACGCGCAGCGTCCTCCGCGTTGTTAATCATGGGCACAATCACGCCGTAGGCACCGGCATCGAGGGCTTTCATGATGATATGCGGCTCGTTCCAAGGAACGCGCACAAACGGCGTAGTGCTGGTCGTGGAGATGGCCGGCAGCATGGCATAGACATCGGAGAAATCCACCAAGCCATGCTGCATGTCCACGCAGAGCCAGTCGAAGTCGAAATTGGCCATGAGTTCCGCCACCAGGGTGTTGGCAAGGGAAACCCAAGAACCAAGCGTCTGGCGACCTTCGCGCCAAGCTTGAAGAGTGGTGTTGGAGCGCATGAGGATCCTCGAGTGTGCAGTGAGTGCCTGTTGCTCCCTGCTGACGAATCGAAAGGCAGTAAACGAGGCGAATCCGACATGGTAAACGAAGAACAGAAAACTCCCCTCAAGGAGGGAGTTTTTCGCTTGCTTCAAGGTGCTTGCCAGCGGCGAGTACGAGGCGCATGGCTTGAAGTCTCGCATCCATGCCTTCAGGTTTCCGGGCTTCTTCCGAGGTGAACAAATGCCCGAAGAACCAGAGATACTTCACTACGAGCCCCGCATAGAGTGCAAAGTCAATCTCGGCGGTGTCTTTCGACCCTATTCCCTCAAGATACGCCGCCTTGAGCCGATTCAGCATGTCCATTGCATCGGACGGACTTAAGAACTGATCGTAAATTGAGTCGAACAGCAGCGTGCAGATATCGGCACCCACCGGCGAATTCCCGAAAAACCCCCAATCAATCACCACCAATCGCCCGTCTACAAGAAACAGATTCGCTGGCCAGAAGTCGTTGTGTGCGGGGCGCTGAGGAAGCTGTAGCAGTGATTGATAGAGCCCCTCACGCGCATCGAGTAATCGTAATGCAAGTCTTTGTTCAGCCGAACTAAACCGCCCAAAACTCTGCCAGGCTTCGTCGCTTCGAATACAACGATCGAAATCCCTTCGCAAGGCGACATATCCTCCCAAACAATCGCGGCACACCCACGCTTCTTCAGGCATTCCACCCAAGCTTCGTTGCCAAGCCCCAAGCGCATAGGCCGCCTGTTCAAAACCGGCCTCGCGCCACTCGGTGCCCGGCCTCCCGTCAACCCATTCAAACTCAAGCGATATGCCATCACCAACCTCCGCCTGGTTGAAGCACCTCACCGGACGAAAACCTTGCGTTTCAAATCGGCTTACCTCGCTCTGATGGAACAGGGCTTCCCGGCACCAGTACAAGAAACTTTGGGGATCTGTTGAAGCCCCCCAGTGCTCTGCTGGCTTGATGTCGGGACGCAAGTGCTTCAATGCGCGACGCGCACCATCACGCATCTTGGCTTCAATGAGCGCCCCCGTTGAGCTCACCACCGGCGTATGGTCGACCGCACGCCACTTCACCGGCTGCCCATCGACATCAAACAGCGATGAGAAGAGCGACTCGGGCCCTTTAGGACTTAAATTCGGCGACCAAGCCTGAAATGGATTCCTTGGCATCGCCAAACAACATGCGCGTGTTTTCGCCGAAGAAGAGCGGATTATCGACCCCCGAAAACCCGGAGGCCATGGAGCGCTTGAGCACGAACACCGTGCGCGCATGATCCACATTGATAATGGGCATGCCGTAGATGGGGCTGCCTTCATCCTGGCGCGCGGCGGGATTCACGACATCGTTGGCCCCGATGACCACCGCCACATCGATCATCTCCATGCGCGGATTGATGTCCTCAAGCTCAACAAGTTGATCGTACGGAACGCTGGCTTCAGCTAGAAGCACGTTCATGTGACCCGGCATTCGTCCCGCAACCGGATGTATGGCATAGGTCACCTCGGCACCGTTCTTTTCCAAGAGTTCGGCAAGCTCGCGCACCACATGCTGCGCCTGCGCAACCGCCATTCCGTAGCCGGGCACAAAGGTCACCGCAGACGAGGCTTCCAAGATCATGAAGGCATCTTCAACGTTGATCGGCTTGACTTCACCCTCAACCTTGCTGGCCACCTTGACCGCTCCGAATCCGCTGAACAGCACGTTGGCCAGCGATCGGTTCATGGCCTTGCACATGATGTTGGTGAGGATGATCCCCGACGCGCCAACCAATGAACCGGCGACAATCAAGATGTTGTTGCCGATCGCGAATCCGGCGGCGCAGGCGGCGAGGCCCGAATAACTGTTGAGCAGTGAAATCACCACCGGCATATCGGCACCGCCAATCGGCAGCACCGCCATCACGCCAAGCAGCAGCGAAAATCCAACCAAGGCAAAGAAGGCAGGAGACGTGGGGTCCGGATTCATCACAAAGAGTACGCCGCTCACGACCAGCGCAATCAGGATGGCCGAATTCAGTACGCGCTGAAGCCCGAACACCACAGCGCGCGTCGTAAAGACTTCGGACAACTTGCCCCAGGCCATGATGCTCCCGGTCAGGGTCACGCCGCCAATCAGGATCGAAAGCACGACCGTCACCAGGGTGAAGGTCGAGTCCGATGCCGGATACAGAGTTGACCAGCCCACCAACAGGCTTGCGCCGCCTCCGGATCCGTTAAAGAGCGCCACCATCTCCGGCATAGAGGTCAGCACGACCAAGCGCGCGGCCAGTGCGCCGATGATGGCCCCAATCAAGGCAGCTATGGCGATCCACTTGAAGTCAAGGATGTCGTTCGAAAACAAGGTCACCGATATGGCCAGCAGCATGCCGAGCGCCGAGAGCATGTTGCCGCGCCGTGCGGTGGCCGGAGAACTGAGAAACTTCAGCCCGAGAATAAACAGCAGCGCCGAACCGACGTAGACAAAATTAATCGCAATATCAGACACTTCGCTTATTACCTATGAGTCCTTCTTGCGAAACAGACCGAGCATGCGATCAGTCACGAGATAGCCGCCCACCACGTTGATGCTGGCGAATCCGACGGCGAGCCCCCCCAGTGCCGCCGATACCCAGCCCTGATCCGACCCAGCCGCGATCAGAGCACCGACTAGCGTGATTCCGGAAATCGCATTGGCACCCGACATCAGTGGCGTGTGCAGCGTGGCCGGCACCTTGGATATCAACTCGAACCCCACGGTAATCGCCAGCACCAGCACGAATGTCAAAAATACTGCTTCCACTAATTTCGTCCTAAACCATTGAATAGTTGGTTGATTATTCGCTCTTGTCCTGCGCTGCATAGTGCGCGCGAATCTGCTCGTTGACGACCTCGCCGCCACGCGTGATGATAGACCTCTCAGACACGGGGTCATCTTCTTGAGTCCGAGTTGAAGCGCTGTCTTCCACCTCCCCGGACTCGCCCGCTGAGTCCTGCTCCTTCAAGTGCACAACCAGATTCAAGAGGTTGTTCGAATACATCAGGCTCGCGTCCTGAGCGATGCGCGCCGGTAGATGGGTCACACCGAGCAGGATGGCATCCTTCTTGGTCAGCACCTCTTCGTTGGGCTTGGTACCCTCGACGTTGCCACCGGTATCAACCGCCATGTCGATCACAAGGCTACCCGGTCGCATATTGGCTACCATGTCCGCCGTTACGATGCGTGGCGCAGGTCGGCCAAACACTTGCGCCGTAGTAATCACTACATCCGAGCGTGCGATCACTTCCGCCTGACCTTGGCGCTGTAGTTGGATTTGCTCCGCCGTGAGTTCCTTCGCATAGCCCTGATCGGTTGACCCCGTGTCTCCCAAGTCGATTTCGACGAACTTGCCGCCGAGAGATTCGACCTGCTCTTTAACCTCCGGGCGGGTATCGAAAGCGTCTACACGCGCTCCCAAGCGTTTCGCTGTTGCAATGGCTTGCAATCCGGCGACGCCAGCGCCAATCACGAACACCCGCGCAGGCGGGATGGTGCCTGCCGGTGTCATCATCATGGGAAAGAATTTGGTGCTGCGCTCCGCAGCCAAGAGTACAGCGGCATAGCCGGCGAAGCTCGCCTGTGACGACAGGGCGTCCATCTTTTGCGCGACCGTGATTCTTGGAATCATCTCCATGGACACACCGGTCACACCTTGGTTGGCGATGGCTTCCACCAATGGTCGTTGCCGAAAGGGATCGAGGAAACTCACATGAAGGGCGCCTGAACTGAGCGCAGAAACTTCTTCGACAGCGGGAGCCGCCACCCGCAACACACAATCGGCCGCGAGCGCGTCATGACGTGATACGACACTCGCTCCCGCCGCGACGTACTCCTCATCAAGGTGTCCGCAACGACTGCCGGCACCTGATTCAATCGAGACCGCAAAGCCAAGTTCGCTGAACCGCTGGACATTCTTCGGGACCAACGCAACACGCGCCTCAAGCGGATGAGATTCAAGCGGAACGCCTAAGCGCATGATGAGGTGGCTACAGAAGGGTTCGCGAACAAAAGTGCGTAGTGTACCGGAAGCGATTGCGGCACATGGTTTCGAGAACCCTCGCTCACGGGAGGCGTGCTTTGTTCTCGATCCTCATATCCAATGGAAACGCAGCCGAATATGCTAGTCTCAACCCGAACCAATGTATCGGCGCAGCCTATGAGCGAAGAACAGCCTGTCCCGGGGCGCCTGAGTCACAAGGCCGCGGCGTTCGCGGTCGCTGTGGCATTGATTTTCGGCTTGCTCTTGAGCCTTGCGCTGCGCCCTCCCGGACAGCAGCCACAGGCATCCAACCCGAACGCAAACACGGTTTCGAGAGCAAGTGCGAGCGCCCAGCAGATTCGCTGGCGCGTGCCGGTATCCATCCCCACCTCGCTCGAAGGGCTGGGAGATGCGGTCCTGCAAGTCGCGGATTTCCTCCACCGGTCAACAGACAACCGCTTCGTACTGGAAGTGTTTGAACCCGGCGAAATCGCGCCCGCGCTCGGTGTGCTCGATGCCGTACGGGAACGAAAAACCGATGCCGGATTCACTTGGATCGGCTATTACCAAGGCGCCATACCCTCCGCCGCGCTCTTCGGGGCTGTCCCATTCAGTATGGACCCGATCGAATATGTTTCATGGTGGTACAACGGCGACGGGCGACCCCTTGCCGAAGAGATCTTTGCAAAGTACGATCTCTTTCCCATGCTCTGCGGCCTGATTGGGCCAGAAACCGCTGGCTGGTTTCGCGAACCCATCACCCAACTCGACGATCTCAAGGGCCTTAAAATCCGCTTTGCGGGCCTCGGCGGCAAGACCCTGCAACGTCTCGGTGCTTCGGTGACTATGCTTCCGGGAGGTGAGATTTTTCAAGCACTTGAGAAAGGCGCGATAGACGCTACCGAGTTTTCTCTGCCCAGCGCGGATCAGGCGCTCGGGTTTGATCGGGTGACCACTTACAACTACTTCCCGGGCTGGCATCAGACCTTCACCAGCAATCATATGCTGGTGAATATCAATACTTGGCGAGAACTTTCGGCGCAAGATCAAGCCCTGTTGGAGACGGCCTGCACGGGCGGGGTGACAAGGGCCCTTGCCTTTTCAGAATCACTGCAAGGCCCAGTCGTCACCGAATTCGAGTCTCAAGGTGTGACGACAAGTCGCCTTCCGGAAGAAATTCTGCGTGAATTGCAGGCGGCGGCAGCCGTGGTCATGGAGGAGGAAGCCGCCAAGGATGAGGATTTTCGAAGAGTCTGGGAATCCCAACAAACCTTTCGCGCAAAATACGCCCCTTGGAGTCACCTCGCCTACTTGCCGCGCAACTTCTAGCAGCCCGGCTCGACATGCATCTGCCCCACACCAGGTTCTCCAGCGCCGTTGATCGCGCTATTGCGGCCATAGGAGAGGTTTCCTCCTGGCTGTGGGCCATCTTGCTGGCGGTGATCGTAATCAACGTCGTCATTCGCTACGCCTTCGGCTTCGGGCGAATCGAATTCGAAGAGCTTCAATGGCACATCTATTCGGCAGGGTTCCTGATAGCCTTGAGCTTCGGGCTACAAGCGGATTCACACATTCGGGTGGATGTCATTCGCGTGCGTCTGTCGGCACGCATTCAGGCTTGGATCGAACTTTATGGACTCATCCTGTTGCTCTTGCCCTTCATCCTGTTCGTCCTGATCTACGCCACTCCCTTCGTGATCAACAGCTTCCTCGACCAAGAGGTTTCGTCTTCACCGGGAGGGCTACCCTATCGCTGGTTGATCAAGAGCATGTTGCTGGTCGGCTTCCTGTTGCTGCTGATCGCCGCCCTTTCCCGCCTGACGCGGGTCTGGTCATTCCTTTTCGGTTCAACGAAGGACTGATCGCCCGACGAGGGACCACCAGATGCCAGCCAAAGAAGTACTCGCTATCTTCATGTTCCTCGCCTTCATCGGGCTAGTATTCACGGGCTTTCCGGTCGCTTGGATTCTCGCCGGGCTCGCGGTCTTCTTCACAATCCTCGCCATCATCGCCGAAGTTGATTTGGGAATCGTCACCGGCGTTGATTGGAACTACGCCTCCTTAAGCGTTGAACGCATATGGAACATCATGGAGAACTGGGTCATGGTGGCCTTGCCCATGTTCATCTTCATGGGATTGATGCTCGACAAGTCAGGTATTGCCGAACGTCTGATGACCAGCTTCTCTCGCCTCTTTGGCCGCTTGCCGGGCGGCCTCGCGCTGAGCGTCACCGTCATCGGCGTATTGCTCGCAGCGACCACAGGCATTATCGGGGCATCGGTGGTGCTACTCGCCCTGCTCGGCTTGCCCATCATGCTCAAGCAGGGGTATGACCGAAGTCTCGCTTCGGGCACCGTATGCGCCGTCGGCACGCTCGGCATTCTCATTCCGCCCAGCATCATGCTGGTGCTGATGGCGGACAGGATGGCGATGAGTGTCGGAGATCTGTTTCTGGGCGCTGTTTTTCCGGGGCTGCTGCTGGCCGGTATGTACGCTCTCTACATCGTCCTGCGCGGTGCTTTGCAGCCGAGTGCGGCACCGGCTGTACGCTCCAACAATCGTCTCGATTTCCGCCTACTCGGAGAGCTCTTATTGTCTGTACTGCCACCGGCCGGCCTCATATTGGCGGTGCTCGGCAGCATCTTCCTCGGCATCGCCACGCCCACCGAAGCCGCGGGCGTCGGCGCGTTCGGTGCCGTGCTGCTCGCCTGGTTCAACAGGAAGCTCAGCCGCCCCGTATTTCGCGAGGTGCTTGTCGAATCGAGCAAAACGACGGGTTTCATCTTCGCCACGCTCATTGGCGCAACCGCCTATTCGCTGGTGCTGCGCGGACTCGGCGGAGACGAACTCATGGAGCGCCTTCTGTTGGGGCTTCCCTTCGAGCCAACGGGCATAGTGATCACGATTCTCTTTTTCACCTTCCTGCTCGGATTTTTCCTCGATTGGATCGAGATCACGCTCATCGTCCTGCCCTTGGTCGCACCGGTGGTGCAGAGTCTCGGTTTCGATCCAGTCTGGTTCACCGTGCTCTTTGCCGTCTGCCTGCAGACCAGCTTTCTCACCCCGCCGGTTGGATTTGCTATCTTTTACCTCAAAGGCGTGGCACCTCCGGAGGTCAATATCGCGAGTGTCTATCGCGGCGTCGCACCCTTCATCCTCTTGCAACTGCTCGGCATGATCATCATTTTCAACTATGATCAACTCGTCACTTGGCTACCGGAGCAAGCCTATGGCAGTTAATTCAGCAACCGGAAGCGCGACCGAAGCCTTGACCGCGCACGCGATCAATGAGGATCCCAACACCGTCAACCGTATTCATGCCGATGATGTCGCGATGGAACATGGCTTTGAAGGTGCGCTTGTCTCCGGCGCGCATGTGTTCGGACACCTAAGCGAGTTTCTCACCCAGGCTTATGGAGATTCTTGGCTCTCAGATAGCGAGTTGGTGATCCGCTTCCTGCGCCCAGCCTACGATGGAGACCTCCTGCACATTGGCTTCTCCCCTGAAATGCGCACCAAGGAGGCGCAGTTTGTCGTCTGCCGAAACGATAAGGACCAGTTGCTCAGCTCGGTCGAATTCAAGTTCCTAAAAGATTTACCGGCTCCGAGTCCGCTCAGCAGAACCTTGCCCCCGGTACGCCGAGTAGTGCGGCGCGAAATCCGCTGGAGTGCTGTTCGACCCGGCGAAGCCTTTCCGGAGTCCATCTGGACCCCGAGCCAAGAGGAGAACATCACCTCGGCAGGCGCACATGCGGCCGATCCCTCTTTGTGGGAAACGGGCTTGGTGCATCCCCGCCTGTGGCTCGACCTCGCGAATCGTGCGCTCACAAACCGATTCATCATGCCGGCATGGCTGCACTTGGAAACCAGGATCATCGCGCGACGCAAATTGCGCACAGGCAACGATTATCGGCTCGTGGCGACACCTGAGGTCAAGTGGCGAAAACGACGTAATGAATATGTGCGCCTCTATATCGCCGTGCTCGACGGCGATTTGCCACTCATGGAGATCTGGCACACCGCAAACTTTCTGATAATGCGCACGAAGTCTCCAGACGCCTAAATCGTGAGTGCATCCAGAATCGCCTTGCTTGCATCGCACGAGGGAAGCCTCATGCAGGCAGTGATCGATGCGTGTGAAAGCGGTGTCCTGCGTGCTGAGATTGGCCTCGTTATCAGCAACAACAGCAACTCTGGCGCACTGAAACGCGGGAGACGTCATGGCGTTCCTGGTCGGCACCTCAGCCGAAAGACCCATAGAGACGATGCCGGCGTTGACCTAGCCATGGTCGACGCCTTGAGCAAAGCCGACATTGACCTAGTCGTACTCGTCGGGTACATGCGCTTGGTTGGCCCCAAAGTCTTGCAGCACTTTCGCGGACGCATCATCAATTGCCACCCCGCACTATTGCCCAAATACGGCGGCCAAGGGTTCTACGGGCATCATGTGCATCAAGCAGTGATCGCCTCCGGGGACAAGCAAACCGGCTCGACGATTCACTACGTGGACGAGGTATATGACCAAGGCCCCATCATCCGCCAGAACCGCGTTGCGGTACTTGATGGTGATACACCCGAATCACTAGAAGCGAGGGTCAAAGCCGCCGAACACGATCTGCTAGTAGCAGCGATCAGAGACGTTGTTGAGCAATAACTACCCCCCCCTTGAAGGGGAGTTTTTTCCTTATTTGTGGCGATGCGCGTATATACTTAACAGTTCAAATCGCAGCCGAATCACCGCAAGTGGAAGCCCAGAACCCCAGCACAAACAACGGGTCGCCGAAGGGTCGGCATGGGCCCAAACAACGGGAAGAGATTCTCAACGCCGAACTTGGCAGGCTTCTCATCAAACGGCATCCGCAATGGAATGAACAAAACGTTCACATAGACTCAACGCACACCATCGCGCAACGCGCCGCGCTCAAGATCGATGTGCTGATCGACCACCCGGGCGGGCAGCCAGTGGCCATAGAAACAAAGTTCGACACCGCCGGTGCGAACAAGTCTTTGCGTCGGCAAGTGGAGAAACGTATCGGCCTTCAGGTTGGCGGTACGGGCGACACGATCGAATCGGCGATTTCCGTGAAATGGCCGAAGGGACTGACGGCCGCCGGCATAGAGAAGGCCGAGTTTCACTACGCCGTGCATCAGCTTGATGAGCATGATGAGATCATCCGCTGGCCGAAGGAGGATCGAGAGTGGATGCCCGCCTGCGTTGACGATCTCGCCGACGCGGTTGAGGTGGCGTCCCTGTCCCGAAAACGCATCTTTGAAGGCAGTGAAATCTTGAGCGCCGGTGTGCGAAGCGCGACACGGCGATTGCGTCAGGACTTCGCAGCCTTGAGTGAGCGGATCGGCGAAGTCCTGCATCAGGACCCGGGAGAGCAAACCAACAGGATGGCGGCCGCTATCCTCATTAATGCCTTTGTTTTTCATCGCGCCATTGAAGGGCGCGTGGGCATTCCCCAAATCTCATCATGTGCAGATGAATTCGGATTCCACCAGAGCCTTGTACGCAAGGCGTGGCGCTCCGTCTTGGAAGTCAACTATTGGCCAATATTCAGCATCGCATTGGACATATTGGAGGCGATACCGGCGAGAATCTCATCTTATATGCTCGATACGGCCGATGCGGTAGCTAACGGACTGGTGAAAGTCGGAGCGACCACCTTCCACGACCTTGCGGCGCGAATGTTCCAAGCATTGATCGCCGACCGTAAATTCCTTGCCACTTTCTATACCCTGCCCGAATCGGCCTGCCTGCTTGCGGAACTCGCAATCTCGCAACTGAATATTGATTGGTCGAACGAACAGGCCGTGAAGTCGCTAAAAGTTGGGGATTTTGCCTGCGGTACCGGCACCCTCTTGTCCGCTGTGCAACAGGGCATGTATCGAAGGTTGCGCAGAAACGGACTCGATGATCGGGATTTTCACAAGCACTTCATGGAAAACGTGCTTCTTGGCACGGACATCATGCCCTCCGCCGCACACTTGGCGGCCTCCATGCTGTCGAGTGCGCACCCAAACATCTTGTACCACGACTCTCTCGTTCACGTCCTGCCCTATGGCATCGATGAGGAAGTCTCGAAACGCCATCGGATTGACCCGAACAGAATCTACATTGGTGCCTTGGACTTGAGGACCAGCGAAATGGCTTCCATCAATCTCTTCAGCCAAAGTGGTGTCGGCCAAGAGGTGGAGATTCAAGGCAAACGCATGACCGCCTCGGGAACGAAGAGTTCAAGCAATACCAGGACCTTTCCCGTAGGACATCAGAGCTTTAACCTAGTCATTATGAATCCCCCTTTCACCCGACCGACAAACCATGAAGCGGGACATGAACAGGTGCCTGTGCCGTCCTTCGCGGGCTTTGGCAAATCGGTTGAGGAACAAGCCGCCATGTCTCAGAGGCTTAGGTCGCAGAGTGCGGAGTTTGGCCACGGAAATGCTGGCCTCGCCACGAATTTCATGGATCTGGCCCATGACAAGCTCAAGGACGGCGGGGTGCTGGCACTGGTGCTGCCGTTTACCTACGTGGCCGGAGAGTCTTGGGACAAAGCGAGAAAAGCACTCTCCAAGCATTATCGCGACATCACCGTGGTATCTATCGCGGCCGCCACGGGAGATGTTCGCGAGCAAGCATTTTCGGCCGATACTGGCATGGCCGAATGCCTGATTCTGGCCACACGGGCGGGAGAAGCAGGCAAGAAAGATTGTGAGGGGAGTCGCATAAGGTTCATTAACTTCCCCAACAGGCCGCGTACGCTCATTGAGGCGCACCAACACGCAAGAAACAACACAGATTGGTCACTGAGCGGAACTGACGCGGACTACGGCGCTGCGGGGGTTCAGGATGCAGACCTCGGACTGACGATGATGGCGCTTTGTGGTGGCAATTTGATTCTGCCGCGCCAAGCTTCGGGGCGGCAGATTGCGCTCACCAAAATGAAGCAGATTGCGAATCGAGGAGTTGTTGATCGCGACATAAACGGCAAAGCAGACAGAGGGGCCTTCGACATTGTGCAGACGCGCTCGGCGTGGAGGGCGGATTTCCCAACCCTCTGGAGCCATGATGCGGCCCGGGAGTGTCAACTGCTCGTCGCTCCCGATTCTGAGGGACGTGTTCGTAGAGGCATGCGCCAGAAGGCTGTCGAAACCTGGCACAAGACGGCATCGAAGCTACACCACAATCTCGACTTCCGACTCAATTCACAGCCCCTCGCGCTGTGCGTTACGCCGGAGAAAAGCATGGGCGGAAGGGCGTGGCCAAACATCAAGCCGCTGAAATCGGAGTACGAATTGCCCTTGCTCATCTGGGGCAACTCCACGCTTGGCCTCATGATCTTCTGGTGGTGCGCCGCTCGACAGCAGCAGGGAAGGTCCGTGCTCACCATCAGCAAGATTCCCGACCTGCCGACAATCGACTGCGAAGCCTTGAGCGATGCGCAACTGACGCAGTTTGCCCAAGCCTTTGAAGCCTTTAAGGACAAGAAGTTTCTGCCCGCAAACGAGGCCTATCGCGATGAAACCAGGCAAGCCTTGGACGCCGAAGTTTTCAAAATTCTCGGCCTTCCAAAGTCATCACTTGAGAACCTGGGTCTCTTGCGCAGAAAATGGTGCTACGAACCCTCCGTGCACGGCGGCAAGCGCACCAAGCCCCCAACAGCTTAGAACAGTCTTGAAACAATGAGATACATCACTGACGACACACGCATTTCCGGCCAAGAGGAGGTGATTGCGCCTGCCGACTTGCTGAATGAAATTCCCCTGAGCGACGCATCTTCGCAAGTCGTGTTTGCGACCCGCCATCAGATTCGCGACATTATTCGCAAACGTGACCCAAGGCTCTTGGTCATCATCGGCCCCTGCTCGATACACGACCCGGCCGCGGCGCTCGTGTATGCACAGAGGTTGGTGGAAGAAGCCGAGAGATTCGTCGATGAATTGCTGATCGTCATGCGCGTGTACTTTGAGAAGCCGCGCACCACCATTGGCTGGAAGGGGCTGCTGAACGACCCGTACCTGAACGGCACCTGCGACATCAACCATGGCCTCAGAGTCGGACGCACATTATTGCGCGACATCAATGACATTGGGCTTTCAGCAGGGACCGAGTACTTAGATCCGATCTCCCCACAATATATCGGCGATGTGGTGTCTTGGAGCGCGATCGGCGCACGCACCACCGAGAGCCAGGTGCATAGACAACTCGCCTCCGGGCTTTCCTGCCCTGTTGGCTTCAAAAACTCCACCCAAGGCGACACGCAAGTCGCCGTCGATGCCGTCTTGTCGGCCCAGCATCCGCATGTCTTTCTCTCGGTGACCAAGCAAGGCCACTCGGCGATTTTCTCAACCGAGGGCAATGACGATTGCCATGTCATCCTGCGCGGCGGCGGCGGGCGCACCAATTTCTCCTCGGAGGACATTCAGGCCTGCGCGAGCCGGCTTGAATCGGCGGGATTGCCATCCGGTGTCATGGTGGACATGAGTCACGCCAACAGCCAAAAGGAATTCAAGCGCCAGGTCAATATCTGCGCATCCCTGTGTGAACACATCAGGGAGAACGGCGCGCACCTCATGGGCGTGATGATCGAGAGCAACCTGGTTGAGGGCAATCAATCGCTGGCCGACCCAGAAGATTTGGTGTTCGGCAAGAGCATCACCGATGCTTGCCTCGGCTGGGAGGACAGCATCGGTTGTTTGGAAAAGCTGGCGAAGGCCGTCAGGGCGTCGCGCTGAACACTTGGTCGGTCTTAGCGGCCATCACGAAATCATTGCGATGCAGCCCCCTGATCTTGTGCGTCCACCAGGTAACGCCCACACTGCCCCACTCGGTCAGCAGGGCGGGATGATGGCCCTGTTCTTCGGCAATAGCGCCCACGGCATTGGTGAAGGCAAGCGCCTCAAGAAAGTTACCGAATTTGAAATCGCGGGTGAGTTGTGAGACGCCATCGACGACCTGATGTCGCCATTCCGGGATCTCTGTGAGCAATTCCCGCATCTGTGCTCCTTCAACGCGCGGAGCGTCCTTTCGGCAGGCAACGCAAGAGGATTTTGCTAGCTCGGTCATGATTGAAGCTCCTGTAGTACTTGTGCGTGAAGGCGCGGGTCGCCGCTCGCGAGCACCGCGCCGCCCATGGCGGGGTCCCCACCGTCCCATGAGGTCAATAGGCCGCCGGCACCTTCCACGATGGGCATCAAGGCTTGGACATCATAGGGTTTGAGGGAGGTCTCGAGCACCAAGTCTATCTGACCCATGGCCAACATGACGTAGGCATAACAGTCCGTACCGTAACGCTGATTTCTGACTTGCCCTCGAATGCGCTCGAAACCCTGGCGCTCTGATGCGATTCTGAACATATCGGGGGATGTGGTGGCGCAGAGGGCGGTTACCAGCGAATCGCAAGAACGAGTCCCGATGATTTCAGACCTCCCGTTTCGGCGACACAGCGCATGCGACCCATCACCGGCGAAAGTCTCCTGCAGGAAGGGTTGGTGCATGACTCCAACGAGCGGCTTTTGACCATCAAAAAGGGCAACCAGAGTACCCCAGTGAAGCAATCCCATCACAAACGCCCGTGTGCCATCGATCGGGTCAAGCACCCAGGTCAGCCCATTGCCGCGCTTGAAACCATGCTCTTCGCCGTATACGCCATGACTCGGATAGCGTTCGGCGATCGCCTCGCGCATCGCAGCCTCCGAGTCCCGGTCCGCTTGCGTGACCGGATCGTATGCCTTCCCGTCAGCCTTATTCTCGACCAGCGTGCCCCCCTGACGCTGGCGAAAGAACGGCAGGATGACCCTTCCGGCGCGCTCGGCGAGCTGTATCGCAAATTCGAGATAGGATTCCCGCTCGCTCTTGGAAACACGAATCGCGTCGCTATATCCGAATTCAGTCCCAACCATCGGGCACCTCAAGTATGCGCGCTAGTGTATTCGCCTCGGATTGCGAATGCACAGCAAAGGCTGTTCGTGACAAACTGAACGTCTTCACCCTCTAGAACGCAAGATATGAAATTCGGAGCGTGGCAAGTCGAGCAGCCGGGCGGGCCGGAAGCGCTTCAATGGACGGAGCGCGAGCTCGCTCCAACAGGCACCGAGGTGCTTATTCGTCACACGGCGATCGGCGTCAACTTCATTGACACCTATTTTCGCAAGGGCCTCTATCCCGCGCCCTTGCCAACGGGCATTGGCGCCGAGGGCGCCGGCATCGTCGAAGCCTGTGGCGAAGATGTGGGCGAACTCAAAGTTGGAGACCGCGTCGGCTATTGCAACGGCGCACCCGGAAGTTATTCCGAGGCAAGGCTCATTGACGAATCGAGCCTGGTGCCCTTGCCGGCTCATGTGAGCGACGAGGTTTCGGCCGCAATGCTGCTCAAGGGTCTCACCGTCGCCTACCTCATCTTCAAGACCTTCGCGCTCAATGCCTCCCACACCCTGCTCTTTCACGCCGCTGCCGGCGGTGTCGGACTCATCTTCTGCCAATGGGCCAAGTCGCTGGGAGCGCGTGTCATCGGTACGGCAGGCTCGGAGGAAAAGGCGGCGCTTGCGCGCGAGAACGGCTGCGATGAAGTCATTCTCTATCGAGACGAGGATGTGGCAGACAGGGTGCGGGAACTCACCGGCGGCAAGGGTGTCGATGTCGCCTACGATGCGGTTGGGTTGAGCACCTTTCAGGGCACCCTCGACAGCCTCGCGCCACGCGGCATGTTTGTTTCATTCGGCAACGCCTCGGGGCCGCCGCCGACCGTCGATGCCCTCGATCTCATGCGTCGAGGCTCCCTGTTCTTCACGCGAACTTCTCTGATGAGCTACGCCAGCACGCGGTCAGAACTCATGGAACTCTGCGACCTGCTATTCAATGCCATCGGAGCAGGAACGCTCCATCCGCACATCAACCACCGCTACAAACTGAGCGAGGCGCAACAAGTCCACCGAGACCTCGAAGCGAGAAAAACCACGGGGTCGATCATCATGACGCCTTAGGGCTCATAACTCCACTCTCCAAGGGGGGGGAAGCTATGGGCTTGAGAGAGGTCGTGCTAAAAATGCCGCTTCAGAAACCGTTCGCAGCTTTGCCAAGCTTGCATTGCCTTGTCCTCTTGGTAGCCGGGGCGGTTAAAGTTTAAGAAGGCGTGTCCGACGCCTTCGTACATTTCCAGTTCATGCGGCTTACCCGCTTCGTCAAGCGCTGTTGACAGGTCCTTGAGGTCCTGGGGTGAGGGATTGGCATCAAGCGTCCCGCCAATCACCAGCAGCGGACAATCCATCGCATCGACTCGCGCTATCGGCGGCCTTCCGAGTCCCCAAGCATCACGAATGAACCCACCATAGAAGGACACGGCTACCGCCAAAGGCTTGGCGACCGACGCGCCGATCAGTGCGATTCTGCCGCCCATGCAAAAGCCAATGATCCCTATCTTTGCATGACCCTGCTGCGTCGAATACAGATGTATCGCCCGAAGGTCAGCCTCAAGTTCGGCATCCTGAAGCCTCGATAAGCGCGTCATGGGATCTGCCGACGGATCTTGCTGTCGGTGATAGAGGTCCGGCGCATAGGCAGCAAAGCCCGCTTCCGCCAGTCTGCACCCAATCTCTTCAATGAAATCATCGACTCCGGGCGCGTGCATACACACGACCACCGCCGACCCCGAAGCCTCGTCGGGAAGAATCCCAAGCACGGGCATTTGTGCGCCCCCACTCACCTCAACTGCTATCCATTCGCGCTTCATTCCTCTCGCACTCCTTCCGCCAATTCGTCCTGCAGTTCAACGTTCGAAGCCATTCTAAGCGCCTGGTCAAGCTCGAATACGCCAAGCGCGTAGCCTTCGATATCGAGCCTAGTGGGTACGCGCGCGCCCTCCACTGTTTCCACCCACACCTCGGCCTGAAAACTATCTTCCTCATCATCGACCGCCGAATAGATGCACTTCTCGACCTCACCCTCAACACCCCGCTCCGCAAGCCTCAAGTCATACCCCATGAGACCACTGTGGGCACGAAACGTCTGCTTGCACTCGCCTCCAATGAACATGAACGAAAACACATCCACCGGCGCGACCGCATCCCTCCGTGCGCGCACCTCACCGTTGCGCACATAGTGGATCTTCCCATGCTCGACTTTGACTTCCTTCACGCGAGAGCGATTGGCCTCCATATGCCTATAGGATTCCACCACCGGCTTGCCGGCCTCCAAGCGTCCGACAACCTCGAACCGGCTTCGCCAGCGGGAGAGCCAGCCCACCAATCCCTTGGCTTCGGCTTCGCCGTGGATTTCGTATCTATGCTGGTCGCGGGCCACGCGAACCACCGCTACGCCAGCGGACAGCCCGCGCGAGTAGGCGAGATAGTCATACTGGATGACATCACGCGCCTCGGTCAGGCCCGGAACCGACAGGCCAAGCAGGAAAACGAACAGATGAACGCGTCGCCTACGCCTAGATGCTGCCCCGATCATTTCCACATTCTACTTGTAATGAATCCATAAGCCGATGCGCAGCCAACAGAGCAGAGCAATCTTGTAGGATGCCTGCGACGAAACATCTCGCGACGACCATGACTCGATACGCTTTGATCCTAGCCGCATTACTGGCCAGCCACGCACATGCTTCCGCACTCGATGACACGGTCACCCTGCCACTCGAAGCCGAACGAGACATCAGTTTCTCCACCACGGACGGCACTTGGCTGTCGCTAGATGTCTCGCCGGACGGCACGACCCTTGTATTCGACCTGCTCGGCGACCTCTACACCCTCCCCATCGCGGGTGGAGAGGCAAGGCGCGTCACCCAAGGCATGGCCTTCGATTCACAGCCCACCTACGCTCCGGACGGAGAATCCATCGCCTTCATTTCAGATCGCGACGGCAATCTCAATCTCTGGGTGATGCCACTTGACGGCGGCGAACCAAGGAAACTCACCGAAGGAAACCCGATTACCGAATTCGCTTCGCCAGAATGGTCTCCCGATGGAGGGCACCTCTTGGTCTCGCGCACCACCTGGGGCAAAGGCACCTTCGAGCTGGTTGCCTATCAAGTCGACGGCGGGAGCGGCATACAAGTCACCGAGGGTGATGGCCACAACGCGCTCGGCGCGGTCTATTCTCAGGACGGCAGGTATCTCTACTACGCGGCGCGCCAAGGGGGATTCGAATACGATGCGGACTTCCCCATGTGGCAGATCGCGCGTCGCGACCTGCGCACGGGCCATGAGGATGTCCTCACGCAAGACTTGGGAAGCGGCATTCGCCCCGTGCTTTCGCCCGATGGTCGGTTGCTCATCTACGCCAGCCGCCATCACGGCGAGACCGGATTAAAACAGCTCGACCTCGAAACCGGCGAGAACAGCTGGCTCGTGTATCCCGTCACACATGACGAGCAGGAATCGCGCTACACGCGCGATCTCTTTCCGCGCTACGACTTCACGCCGGACGGCGACGTACTGGTATATACCAAAGATGGCGGGTTTGAACGACTGGACATGGCATCCAATGAGACGCATCAGATCGCCTTCACGGCAGAGGTTTCGCAATCTCTCGGAGCGCAACTCTATTTTCCCTGGCGTATTGCAACGGGCGAAGTCACCGCGCGCATTGCGCAAGACCCTGCCCTGTCGCCCTCGGGAACAAAGGCTGCCTTCACCGCATTCAATAGCGTGTATGTGCACGACTTTGAGACGAATACAACAAAGAAAGTCTCGCCGGAAGGGTCGCCAGCCTTTCAGCCGGCCTGGTCCCCCGATGGATCGCGCATCGCCTATGTGGACTGGTCGCCACAGGGTGGCCATCTCTGGACCATCCGAGCGAACGGAAGCCGCCCGACCCAAGTGTCGCGCGTCCCCGCACACTACACCGATCCAGTCTTCTCTCCGGGCGGCAGGCGAATAGTGGCCTTAAGGCAGAGCGCCAACAATCGTCTCATGGGCTATTGGGATACCGGCCACCCATACGAAGGGGATCTGGTCTGGTTCGAAGCCAGAGGCGGCGAAGCCCAGCTCATCACCCCCGCGCGTTACCTGACCGCGCCCCATTTCGGCCCGGACCCGGAGCGCATATTTCTCTATCAGCAAGCCTTCACCAATCAAGAACCGAATGGACTGGTGTCTATGCGATTTGACGGCACCGATCGCCGCTTTCATGCCAGCGTCATCGGCAAGGGCCTGTTTTACTACGATGACCCCGTGCCCGTGGATGGCCTTCAAGTCTCTCCAAAGGGGGACATGGCGCTCGCGCTCTCCGCCAATCAACTCTACCTGCTGCGACTCATGTCGTTGGAAATGCCCCACTCCAGCGTCGACCTCAGTGCCTCGGCTGTTGCCAGCACCCAGTTGACAAGCGTTGGTGCGGACTTCTTCGGATGGGGGATGGACGGACGCGAAGTCTATTGGTCAACAGGCCATCGACTTCACAGGCGCAAGGTCGATGCCATCAGCTTTCGCGAAGATGGGGAGGACGAGGAAGCATCCGATGACCCTACGGAAACCTTGGTTGTTGCCGAGGCCGAAGTCGAAACGGAACAGGAGACGGAAGAAGAAGCGCCTCACTCCGAATGGGAGGTTGACCTCAAGGAGTTGCACGAGGCCGTATCGAGCACCGACCTCCTAGTGAGCATGCCGCGCGCGGCGCCCGAAGGCAGAATCGCCCTGGTTGGCGCCACCCTGCTGCCCATGGAAGGCACCCGAAATATCATTGAAGACTCAGTGGTTGTTTTGGACGGCAATCGCATTCAAGCGGTGGGGCAACGAGGCGTGATCGAATTGCCCGAAGATGCCAAGGTGCTTGATCTGACAGGCCAGTACCTCTTGCCCGGCTTTGTAGACACTCACGCACACTTCGACAGCATGCGGCGGGTACTCGACCTTTCGAATTGGTCCTTTCTCGCCAATCTCGCTTGGGGGGTGACGACCGGCCTTGATGTGCAGCCATCAACGATCGATATTCTCATCTACGAGGACTTGGTTGACGCCGGTCTTATGTTGGGACCTCGACCCCTGTCCACCGGCCCAGGGATATTCAACGACAATGCCTTCGAGTCCGCCGCCCACGCCTATGCGGTCCTCAACCGTTACCGTGAGCACTACGGCGTACACAATCTCAAGGCGTACATTTCAGGCAGCCGCGAACAGCGCCAATGGCTGGCCGAGGCCGCCAAGGAACTTGAACTCATGCCCACAACCGAGGGCGGTCTGGATCAAATGATGGAGCTCACCCACGTTCTCGACGGATTCAGCGGCAACGAGCACAACTTCCCGGTGTTCCCGCTCTACAAGGACGTAGTGGAACTCACGGCGAAGAGCGGTATTGCCTACACACCCACCCTGCTGGTCACTTACGGCGGACCCTTTGGCCAGAACTGGTTCCATTCCCTCGAGTCCCCAAGAGACAATACGAAGCTGAAGCGATTCACACCACAGTGGGTCATCGACCGAACCACCCGGCGTGGCGAGTGGTTCGCGCCCGATGAATATACCCATCCGCGTATCGCCGAGTCTGCGGCGCTGATTCATCGCCGGGGCGGCAGGGTCGGCATAGGCGCCCACGGCGAATTACAGGGCCTCGGTTATCACTGGGAAATGTGGCTGTTTGCAAGCGGGGGCTGGATGCCTTGGGAGGTCCTCACCGCCGCCACCCGCCATGGGGCGGAGATCATCGGCATCGGCGAGGACATAGGAACCGTCTCGGTCGGCAAGCTCGCAGACCTGGTGGTACTGGAGCGCAATCCACTCGAAGACATACGCAACACCGACAGCGTCTCCCACGTCATCAAAAACGGTGAAGTCTACGATGCCGATACCCTCAATCGACTACTCCCCAAACCACAGAAGCTGCCTGAACAATGGTGGTGGGGACTTGGGCCAGTTGTGAACGAGTGACAGCAGCGGGCGATGAAATCGAAGCAGGGACATAACTCCCCCTTGACAGCGGAGTTATGTCGATTGTTTTTCAGCTTCTTCTTCCACGAGATCTTCAATCGGCTTTTCGAGTTGGTCTAGGGTGTAGCTTGAGATGCGGAAGAATTCATCGCGAAGTGAGCTCTTGACCAAGGTGTCGCGGATGGCTGTGTCGAAGCGGGGCTCTTCTTCGTCGGAGTCCTCTGCCGGCATCTCGTCCTCTTCTTCTTCGGACTCATCGGGTCGGTAGAAGGCGTAACGCACCGTCTCGCCCGCAGCGGACACTTCAAATTCGACGTCGGGGGCGCGCTCTGGGCGTTCTTCGGCCAAGCCCATGACGCGCAGAGTCTCGAAGCGGGTTGCCATGCCAGATAGCTCACTCGTGTTGGCTGTGAGAGCCTCATCGAGAAAGCGCCACTCGCCATCGCTCACCAGTTCAGCCTCCCACGCCCCGACTCTAGACATGGCATCGACACCGCCAACCGTCTGAATCAGCGTCTTGTCCAGCCAATCTTCCCGGTCCAAGGGAAGATCGTAGGTGGCGAGCTCGATCGAATAGATCTTCTCGGAGTCCGACTCGCGCGCGTGAATTCGACGAAAGCTCGGCGAGGTGCCAAGATAGAGCGTCGCCAAGATTTCGTCATCCGAAGATAGCTCCAGCTTGCGTTGGAATGCCTCTTCCGTGACTTCAAAGCGTTCGGCGGCTTCATCCGTCGAGGCCACGGGCCAAGTCCAACGGTCGCTTCTCAGCACCTCCATGAGTGAATCTATCCGCGACGAATCAACTTGCAGATCATTCGGCATCCGCCACAAGTCTGCTTGCCGCGACAAGTCAATAGGGTGCGCCTCCATGCCCGAAACGCGAATGTGATCAAGGCTATCCACGTCAAAGGTCACCAAGGGGTCTTCACCTTGGTTCTGCGGCGTGAGTAGGAAGGTAGCCAGTGCCACTTGTGCGACGAGAACGCCACCGAGAATGCTGAAGCTTTTGCGCGTAACTGGGATCATGACGGCGCTCCTTCCCGCAACCAAGTTGAATAGTGGAGCCTTCTGCGTTTTCTGGCGAGGTACGACAACGCAAAGACAAGCCCCAGACCCACCAGCGCGAAGGCGTAATTCATATACTCAAAACCTACCTGGGCATCTCGCGTCGTGGGCGGGAGGGTTCGATTGAAGTGGCCGCGCGAGCGTATGCTCACGAGTCCGGCATCCTCAAGCGACCAGTCCACGGCGTTCTGAACCAATTCCAAAGATCCCTGATACACCATCCCGGAGAGGGATCCCATGATCTGTAGATTTCTGTCCGACAAGAACTCGTTTGAACCGAAGAGAATGAGGCGCGCAGATTCCGGCGAACGCTCGATCACCGAGGACACGACACCGGTGTCGTCGCTTTCTTCAGCGTCTTCGTTCTGCTCTTCCACTGCCGAACCTTCTTCCGATTCTGCCTCTCCTTCCGCCTCCGCCGCCTGCGCCTCCAAAGCCGCAACCAGCAAGGGCGACTCCTTGCCCACAAAGAAGGACTCAAAACGCCCCTCTACGACAACGCCCAGAAGCTGGCTGCCCACCTCACCTTCGGGCTGAAAAGGAAGCTCCGAATCCTCCGAAAACCTGGGCGTGACATCCGTACTGGTGCTGAGCCATGCGTCCTCTGAGCTCGCCAACAGCTCGGTGACCTGCCGTGTGGCATTCGCTTCAGGATCGATTTCGACTGGCGATGCCCATGGTACGGATACCTGCGGAATCTGCGAAACAATCGGCGAGTCCTCGTTGAACCCATCATCACGCACCTCGACGAAATAGGGATAGTCAAGCATCTGGAGTTCTTGAAACGAGAACCCACCCACCTGCCGCGTGACGGGCACTGGAAACGCCGAATTGCGCGGATCAAGCACCAACGATTCGCCAATATCGATACCAAAATGCCCCAACCAATCGTCTAGCCCGGTGGTTCTCTTGGTGACTGAAAGGCTTGCTGGACTGATGGATGATTCGAAACCGCCGAGCGACATGATGACCGTCCCGCCGCGCATCAGGAACTGGTCGATGGCAAAGACTTGCGTCTCGCCCAGCGATGAGGGGTCTACAACAATCAACGCCTCGGCCTCTTCCGGTACCGCGCCGTCGGTAAGATCGGTGCGAACAACCTCAAGGCCGGTGCTGAGCTGCTCGAAGAGACGCTCGTAGGTGTTGGGATTGAAGCCCTGTTGGGCCGCCTGCTGGGCGAGTTGCGGCGCGAGGGGCTGCGGTGAGTTGATGGCGATCGACTTGAGATACCCACTCGCAAATCGTTTCAGGGCAGTATCCAGCACCCGCTCGAAGCCCTCGGGATCGTCGGAATCCGGAATGCCAAGCGAAACCATGATGTCGCCATCGCTCATGGTCAAATAGAAGTAGAAGCTCGCCTCGTCAAACAGGCTGGCGCGCATGGGGCTGAACCCGTAGTTCTCGCTGAGCATGATGGCCAGGCTCCCGTCACCCGCCGTCGGATCCAAGCGTGAGACGTTTAGCATGCCGCCCGACGCTTGCGCCTTCTGATTCACCACCTCAAGCACCACCTCCAGATATTCGGCAAGACTTGGTGGCAGAACTTCGTTGGAGGACGTATAAGCAACAAATTCAACGGGCGAATCAAGGCTTGAGAGCACCTCGCCGCCGGATTGATAGTCGAGCAACACCTTGCGGATGGTACTGGTGATGTCGAACTCAGGATTGCGCAGCTGCACATCCACACCCGCCTCACCAATGACCTTGACCTCGATGAGATCGCCGAAGCCAATCACCTGATACTCGTCGGCATAGCTCACCAGCAGGTCAAAGTAAGAATTCACCAGGCTCGATTGGTAACGATCCTCCACCTGAAAGGGCACCGAGCGAATACCGTACTTGCTGTTCGCCTCATCTTCGGCTTCAGGGTCCAGCATGGGATCCACGATTTCCACGCGCACCCGCCCTTGGCCGGCCACTTCGTACTCGGCAAGCAGGTCGCGAAGTTGCGGCACCAAGGGCGCCAGCAATGGGTGTGTCTTGCCGCTGAAATAGCCACGAATCAACAGCGGTTCACGCAGTTGCGCGAGGTATCGCTCGGTGGTCGCGGAGAGGGAGTATTGGTTTCCCTGGGTGACATCCACGCGCAGCGAATTCACCCCGTGCAGCCAGACGTTGGCGGCGAGGAGATTGGCGATCACGAGGCCAATCACCAAGCGGGCACGATTGTGTGCGCCTTCTCGGCTGCGACCGGCAAAGCGTTCGGCCCCCAGGCTATGCGCGCAGAGCACGAGAAAGACCGCGGCCAGCGAGACCGAATAGACAAGATCGCGAATGTCGATCACGCCGCGTGTGATGCTCTCGAATCGCGAGCCACTGCCGACAAGTCGCATCCATTCGCCGACCCGAGTCCCCACCAAATCGGTCAGCACACCGGTTCCGACGAGATAGAAGGCACCGCTGACGAGGGCGGCCAGAATGAGACTGACAATCTGGCTCCTGGTGCGCGCGCTCACGAACAGCCCTATGGCCAAGTACATGGCGCCGAGCAGCATCGCCGCCAGATAGCCGGCGATGACCGGCCCCCAATCGAGCCCGACCATTGAAGAGACGCTCAGGGGCAATGGCAGGGTCAAGAGCAATGCCACCCCCAACAGGCCCCAGCAGGCCAAGAACTTTCCAAGCACGAAGGACCACAGATCCGTCGGCAGCGTCAATACGTGCTCAAGGGTTTCGGTACGCTTCTCTTCACTCCACATGCGCATGGTCAATGCGGCCGACAGGAAGACCAGTAAGAGCGGCATCCACTCGAAGAGCGGACGCACATCGGCGATATTGCGCGCAAACCAAGCTTCGCCCCAGAAGAGGACGAACAGGCACACACCGACGAAACTCGCCAGAAACAGGTAACCGGCCGGGCCGGTCAGGTAGAGGCCAAACTCTTTGCGGGCAATGCGCAGCATGGATTCAAGCTGCATGACCAACCTCCGTCACCTCACGAAAAAGCGTTTCAAGGCCTCTTCGATCAGGCCTTATTTCGCTGATAGAGACGCCTCCACGCACCAATTCGCTCAATAGGCCGGCGATCTTTGGCTCGTCATCCACCAGCGACTCGTCCGCGAGTTCCAACAGGTAGCCCGGGGCATCCTCGCGCGGACTCACCGCACGCACCCAGTCGAACGGGCCAAGCAGGCGAGTCAGTTCCGCTTGCTCGGCGGTGGTCGAGAGAGACAATCGGCTTGAGGACTTCAGGGCATCGAGCGGCTGATCGACCGCGAGCTTGCCATCGCGCAGGATCAGCACGCGATCACATATGGCATTCACCTCCTGAAGCACATGCGTGGACACCAATACGGCGGAGTTTTCTGACAGGCGCTTCAATAGGTGCCGCATCGCCAAGGTTTGCGACGGGTCTAGCCCGTTGGTCGGTTCGTCGAGAATCACATACTTGGGATCATGCAATATGGCTTGCGCGACGCCCACGCGCTGACGAAACCCTCGAGAGAGTTGGTCGATCCGCTCAAAGGCTCTATCCGTTAGTTCTGTGGTGCGCATACTGCGCACCACCGCGTTACGCGCGGCATCGCCGCTGAGACCACGCACGGATGCCATGTAGTCGAGATAGTCCACCACCTGCATGTCCATGTAGAGCGGGAGGTTTTCCGGCAGATAGCCAATCTTGGATTTGGCTTCTAGAGATTCCGGGCCCATTCTCTCTCCCTCAAGGAGCACCTCACCCTCGTCTGGTTCGAGCGCTCCTGTGATGAGTTTCAATACCGTGGATTTGCCGGCACCGTTGTGGCCAAGGAGTCCCACGATCTCCCCGGGCGAAATAGAAAAGCTCACGCCTTCCACGGCCAATGTTTCGCCGTAGAAGCGCGTGAGTCCTTGAGCTGTGATCACGCTTGGCTCCTCAATTGATCAATGAAGAATAGTGTTTGCCAACAGCCGCTCTAGATGCGGGCAAGTTCAAGATTTTTCAAGAGCGGAAAAATCACTCCCCAAGTTGAAGGGGAAGTGCTCCCTTTCTTCAATTGTTTGTCATTTCTTCTCAGAAAATGGCAGTGCGTCCCCATGTTGATCCCCACCTCTGGCGGCCTAGTATCGATCGCCTAGAGCTTCACTCCGAGACCAATTGTCCAAGTCTCTTCGTTTTCCAAGGCTACTGACGAGTCGCCCCTGATGTACTTGGTCTCCAAGGTGAAATGGCCTAGTTCTTCAAGGGAGTAGGAGAGTCCGGCGACGAAGAGTCTACGCGCACGAAGGTCGCCGGCCAAGTCTTGGTGCCATTCATAGTCGATTACTCCAACGAGACCATTGAAGAGCGCCGAGCCCTTGGGCTTGAGCTTCAGGCTCATCTTCGCACCGGCGCGCGCAAATGAATCGCCCGCACGCAAATCGAGGCGATTACCCGCGTCCACAACCTCTCCGTATTCGGACTGAAACAAGAGTCGCCAGCTCACATCAAACCATTCGAGGTTTCTAATCCGCCCCAGTGCGGCGGCACCCCAACTCGGCTCAAGCTGCAATTCGAGCGCCCTCACATCAACATCAAACCCGAAGTTGGTGGTCAAGAGTGGATTGACCCGCAGGAACAGCGCGCCACCGCCAAATTTCGGTGTCTCCAAGAGGAACTCACTGCCGATACGAAACGTCAGTGAATCGATTTCGCGCTCCGGATCGGTTTCATTGGTCAATCGGTTCAATTGCACCCCCGGCAGCAACCAACTGCCCGACATTGAACCAAAGCTGAACGGCCTGAGAACGGCACCCTTGACCGAGATGACGCGGGAATCACTGGCAAGATCCTGTGTCATTGAGAGATTCGCGGCGCCCAATCCGGCAAGACTTGCCTCTGGATTTTGCAGATCGACGGCATAGTGGGACTCTCGGATCAGTATTCCAAAACGGTTCCCAGCAAGGATCTTCATCGCCCGGCCAGCGTCTTGGACATCTTTCGTATCACCTTGCGCATACTCCTTGGCCCTGTGCTTGGCCTGCGCATGTAACTGCCTAACTTTCATGGTCAGCGCGTTCATCTCCTCACTGTTCAAGCGCCCATCGGCATCAAGATCGAACGTAAGGATCGACGGCGCCTTCGCTTCGCGGTAGAAATCCGCAAATTCTTCCGGCGCCAAGGCGCCGTCACTATCCGCGTCATAGCGAGAGAAGTCACCAAAAGCAGCCTGCATGATCGCCAATGACATCAGAAACCATGCGGAGAAAACCGTAATCACGTTTTTCATATGAGCTTCCTGCCGTACACTCCGTGTGGCCTGCGCTGCCCTTGCTTGGAAAACAGGTCCACGCAGACACAGAACCGGAAGACTTTCCCCGTGGGGGAGTACTCGTCTTCAATTGAATCCCTAAGGCTTTTGCCGCGCCCGCTCGAACGCCGGTCGGGAAAGGCAGGCATCGACCCAGTTTGAAATCGCCGGATAGAAGCCAAGATCAACGCCCGCTATCTTCGCCCAGGGAAAGAGCGATGCCACATTCAGGTCAGCGACTGTAAACTGCTCACTTATAAGCCAATTTTTTCCTGATAGGTGCGACTCCAAAACGTTGAACGGACGTTCTAACAACTGCTCATGCTCGCGTGCCTTGTCCAAGTCCTTCGGGTAACCCAAAAATCCCAAGGTGTAGAAAAGCGTTTCCAACAAGGGCTTTTCCACTTCAGTCATCACCCAGAAGGACCATTGAATCGCGAGTGCCTCCGCAGGCGGGTTCGTCGGAGCGAGCGGCCCTCCATAGTGTTTGGCAAGATAGAGATTGATTGACATGCTCTCCCAAAGCACTTCCCCCTGTTCGGTGACGAGCGTTGGGATGCGACCATTAGGGTTGATCGCCAAGAATTCGGGCTTTTTCGTGTCGGTCTGGAAATCGATGGGCTGGTGCGCATACTCGATGCCAAGTTCTTCGAGCATCCAGAGGGTTCGAATCGCCCTGCTTTGACCAGTGCCGTATAGGGTGACTGTCATGTCTTATATCCTTATGAATGGTGACTGCCCGGCGACCTCATGCCGACCAACGGCACGATCACTTCAAATCGTCAGCGCGTCGTCGCGAGCTTGCCGCATGTGCCGAACACGAAATCCCAAATCGGAGAACTGACACCAAAGCGCGCATGCTGCTCCTGAAAATGGTGCAGCAAGTGGTTTCGCTTGAGAAAGCCTGCGATGCGCCCAGGCATCGGCCAAAAATGGATGGCGTAATGCGTGTAGTCGTAACAAAGGTAGCCGACGATAAAGAAACCAAAGAAGGGTTCAATCCATGGGTGGGGCACAAAGGTCCAAAACACCCCATAGATAAGCCCGAGAATGAGTATCGCGCCGGCCGGCGGCATGACCAGACGAGTACGGTCATTCGGATCGTCATGATGAATGCCATGAAACAAGTACACGAGGTACTTGCTCACCCGAGACCGAGCGCGAAAATGAAACACGAAGCGATGCACAAGGTACTCGCCCAAGCTCCAAGCAACCAGACCGGCCACCAGCATGAGCAGCAGGTCGACAAATCCGTACCCATGCACCACCACACCACGACCCAAGAGCACCAAGGCAATTGGCCCCCAAAGGCACAAAGGCACTATGGGATGCACATGCGTCAGTGCCTCCATAAAGTTGTTCCTAAAAAGGCGTATGCCTTTGGACCCTGCCAAGAGATATGAGATGTATGTGTGGAGGAGTGTATTTTAAGGGAGTTGGGTGGTAGGTGACGAATGACGCTTGATGTCTTGCTAAAAGCCATAGTTCCGGTAGTCACTCATTTGCGCTGCGCCGCACAGCGTCAATTAGGCCAGCGGAGAGGCGATAGCCAATGTCCACCAAATCTCCGATCATCGGACTCACGGCCGAAAATTGGCCCGCGTTCTTTGAAGCCAGTAAGACCCCTGCCACACCCACCACGGGGATGCCGACACCCTTCGCCAGCTTTCTGCCCTTGGCATCGTCGCATATTGACAAGTTTGGCATCCCTGCTCGGGTATAACCGCCAGTTTCTCCCAGCACTCCGCTACACGAGCGGCGGTTTTCGCAACGCTACAACTCAGATGAAGAAGTGTTAAGCGATTTCACCAGACTCACGCAGGCGAGTACGCAGACCACCAAGATGGGCAGGGCCACCACCAGCACTAGCGATTGGATGGCTTTCAAGGCATCAAGGCCAGCGTCCCGAATCACCAGCAGGGTGATCGGCAACAACATGACGCCGAACGCCCAGAAGATACGATGCCAGCGATGCGGCTGGTCGTCGTGCTCCAAGTCCTTGGTGGCGGCTGACGCGATCGCGAAGGATGCCGAGTCATAGGAGGTGGCAACAAATATGATCGATGTCAATAGAAAGACCAATAATGGCAAAGGATTCAATGGCATCGAACCAATGAGCGCGGCGACACCGATGTCCGGGGTGCCTGCGCGCACGCTATCGAGCACAGGCACGAAACCTTGCATGTCGTGCCACATGGCACTGGTGCCCAAGGTGAGGTAGTAGAGCGCGCAGCCAGCGGTGCCCCATCCGAGCATGCCGAACACCAGCTCGCGCAGGCTTCGACCGTAGGAGATGCGTGCGACAAAGAGTCCCACAAATGGCGCGTAAGCGATCCACCATGCCCAATAGAAGACCGTCCAATCGCCAACAAACCCGTTGCCGCCGAAAGGCTCCGTCCAAGTGATCATTCGCACCGCGCCGGTCGCGAGCAGTCCGAGGCTATTGGTGGCCGTCTCCAGAAGAAGCACCGTCGGCCCGGTGACAACGACGAAGACACAAAAGCCAATCGCAAGCCAAGCATTGGCTTCGCTCAAGCGGCGTATGCCGCGATTGAGGCCCGAATATACGCTCACCGCGATGATGAGGGTGCAAGCCGAGAGTACGAGGAAACTCGACCAATAGCCTTGCGGCAACCACCCCAATTCGGCGATAAGGGCGGTCAGCATGGGCGTCGCTAGGCCAAGCGAGGTGCCCGTGCCGCCGATAAGCCCAACGATGAAGAAGACATCGACCAATCGTCCCCATAAAGAACCGGTGAACTTCTCGCCGAACAATCCGGAAAGCCCAGTCGAAAAACGCAGTTGGCCGGATCTGCGCGAGCAGAAGACCCAACCGATCGTCACCGCCGGCACGCAGTAGAGCGCCCAGGCGGAGAAGCCCCAATGAAACACTCCGTAGGTGCTGGCCCATTCCCTTGCTTCGAGACTTCCGGGCTCGGCACCAAAGGGCGGCTGATCCACATAATAGGCCCATTCATGCGCAGACCAATACATGATGGACGCGCCGATACCGGCGCAAAACAGCATGCCAATCCAACTGAAGGTGCCGAACTCAACTTTCGCCGAGGCACCGCCGAGTTTCCGCTTGCCGTGTCGTGAAAGCGCCAACCACAGGAGAAAAATCGTGGCGCCGATAGTCGCCCAGATGAATACGAACCCAAGATTGGCTTCTATCCATTCGTAAAGCCCCGACATGAATTCCGCCGAGGCGACCGGTGCCTCCAACACGGGCACCGAAACACAGAGCACAACCGCCACACAAATGGCGAACACTGGCATATCAAGCTGAAGCTGGCGCTGAATGTCCGAGGGTTCCTCTGAACGCCACCTCACCATAACAAACGCGAAGGAGCAACATCAACCAGATGAAGGATCAAGCGGAGCCACGGACCCTTCCACTTTCTCATTTGTAATTCAACACACACCGGGTGCCAAATTCACCGTGCCTGCAATTCTCTCCCCACCGGGAAGAGAATAGTTGAGGATTCGGAATTGCTCCGGATTCCTTGTTAAGGACTCGAAGTTGAATTTTTTCCTCAGTCAGCACTCTTATTACGTTTAGTAATCGGTCTTTTGGGGGTGCGGGGCGCGGTTCCCCGCATCGTCACCGGGCACCCCGCACACCCGAATTCGTGTTCCGAAACATCCCGACCACCGCCCCGGCGCACAAATCTCCCATGTTAAGTTCATCAACAAGGGACGTTGAAGAACTTTTGAGAAATGCCGGCTAGGCGTTAAGTGTCGGCTCGGATTTGAGTGATTGACCCGCAGTTGTGAAGGCTGGAAGCTGGGTTACACTTTTATGCGCATAAAAGTGCGGAGTAAATACACTTTAATGCGCGTAAAAGTGCAAATTCTGATATGCTCTGAACCCCCAAGAGGATTTCTACGATTTTGCGGCATGGAAAGGGTTGTCACCGAGGCATTGGTACGTTGGCGAAACCAAGCGACCCGTAAGCCACTGCTCATTGACGGTGCGAGACAGGTTGGCAAGACCTATCTCGTTGATCGTCTTTTTGGCGGGGTGCACTTCCCGAGAGTTCATAAGCTCGACTTTTCGCGCGAACCGGGGCTTGCAGACATATTCGCGGATGGTTTGCAGCCCGGACTGATCGTCTCAAACCTCGAAATACGCCGAAACACGAGGGTAGACCCAAGCACCGACCTCATCTTTTTCGATGAAATCGGGGAATGTCAATCTGCGGTCGATAGCCTCAAGTACTTTGCCGACGAGATGCCGCAGGCCTATGTGTGTGCCTCCGGTTCGAGCATAGGGTTGCTTGATTCGTTTCCGGTCGGCAGGGTGGAGTACCTTGAATTGTTTCCCATGACCTTTGAAGAATTTGTCATGGCCGAGGGCAATGTGAAATTGCTGCGTGCATTTCGTGAACGGGCGAGAGGTCGGCAAATTCATGAAGCGCTTTGGTCCTTGCTGTTGGACTATTACTTTGTTGGAGGCATGCCGGAGGCCGTCGAAACTTGGTTCAAGGTCCGAGGAAGTACACACGAGCGCTGTGAACGGGTTGTTCGAATTCAGGATGCGCTCATCAACGGTTACCTCATGGACTTCGGAAAATATAGTGGCAAGCTTCTGTCGGGCCACCTGGAAGCGGTCTTTCGCAACATCCCTCGGCAGCTTTCCCAGTCTTTGGATGGTTCGGTTCAGCGATTTACCTTCAAGGGAGTGATTGAGAGAAAGCGCCGTTATGCGGAGCTGCGCAGCACTATCGATTGGCTTGAGAAAGCAAAGCTTGCTTCAAAGTGTTACGTGGTTGATTGCAAGCCCTCCTTGCCCCTGGCGGCCCTCGCAAGGGACAACATGTTCAAGCTGTTCATGTTCGATGTTGGGATTCTTGGTCGACTCTTGGCGATGTACTATGCCGAGCAACGAGCCCAGTCAACCTACCACAAGGGATTCATCGCCGAGAATTTTGTGCAAAACGAGATGCGCGCCGTAGGAATGTATCCGACTTATTCTTGGCAGCAGGCGCGAAGCGAAATTGAGTTTTTGATGAAGTCCCGCGAAGGAGAGGTGATTCCGGTCGAGGTGAAGAGCGGGAAGCGAACGCGGGCGAAGAGTCTTGATGCTTATGTCGCGCGTTACGCGCCGACCAGCACGCTGAAACTCATGGGTGGGTTCGTGTCGGATACCACACACAGTGGCGCAATTGTCTGGCCGCTCTACGATGCGGCATTTGTTCGGCGCTTATGACAACGAGGTCTGGCTTGGCCAGAGCCACCTGTGCGGCAACTCTATAGGAGAGAACGCTGGGTTTTTCCACAGACGCCCTACTTCCCAGCCAGCCTCGCCACCACAGGCGCGAAGGCGTCGGCCATGTCCATAGGCACCGTCACATAGGAGATGCCGAAAGCCGCGCGGCGGCGTTCGAGTTCTTCACAGATTGAATCAACACTACCGAAGAGCGCGTGGGGGTGAGCGAGCATTTGTTCTTCATCTAACCCGAACATCTGGCCGAACTGGGCTACAACCGGCTTGGCATCGTCCATCACGAAGGTGAAGTAGGCACCTATCTCGATTTCCAAATCGTCAAACCGATCCCCTGCTCCTTCGCGAATCCAATCCACCTTGCGCAAAGTCTCCGAGGCGGTGGAGAGTTGCACTCCATCAGGGCCGATCATCCCCATGCGGTTATTGAAATTGAGACTGACGATATCCGCTTCCCGACCTGCGAGGCGCAAAACCCTAGGACTACCGCCGCCGATCATGATGGGCGGTTTTGAGACGGGTTTGGGGACGGCTTCGAAGTCTTTCCAACTGACTGTTTCGTTTGAGATCTCCACGAGCCCGGGCTCTCGCCAACGCTTAATCGCCTCGACGACATCCTGCAGCCGGTCGATGCGCACGCCAGGCGGATCCATCTGCATGCCCAAGGCCAGATATTCCTCCTTCACCCACCCCGCGCCCAGACCAAGCTCAAGGCGGCCATCTGACAAGAGATCCATGGTCATGGCTTCCTTGACCAACACGACGGGCAGGTGGTAGTCCACACAAAAGACTCGGCAGCCGATCTTCAGGTCCTTGGTGACCGCAGCCGCATGCGCCATCGCAGGAACCGCCGCGAGGTTCTGAGGAGGATGGTTGGCTTTTTCGAAGGCGGGCCCCGGCCCCAAGATGTGGTCGGCCAAATGAAGCGCCGAAAATCCCAAGTCTTCCGCCTTTCTCGCTTGGCGGCTCCAGTCACTCCCCGATTCGGCGTTAAACGATTGAACGCCAAAGCGAAACGTTTTCATGTCAAGCGGTATCCCGCACGCAGTAGTCTATTCCCCGCCTTAAGAGCTCGTAATACTCGGGCTTCTCCCAACTGCCACGTTCAATCACCGGGTAGTACTCCATCATCGGCTGCATGTCGTAGTGACCACGGCAATGGCCAAGATTGAGATACAGCACCTCGCCTTCGCCCACCTGCTTGATGTAGTAGACCGGGTGCGAGACATCCTCGTACCAATCCTCCTCCACAAAACCAGTCGCCTTACCCACAAAGCGTGTGTCCAACAGCGTATGAAGCGGCCCATGCACGCGACACAGATAGAGTTCGTCGTCGGTTTCGAACTCTTTGATACCCTTTACAAGCTCGTGCTCCGGGTCGGCAATCTGCACCTTGAATGGCTGAATCGGCGGATGCGCGATGAACTGGGTACCCAGCGTCTGCATGAGAATCGGAGCGTTCTCTGGGCTATCCACTCTGCCGTCTTCGAGAAATCGAAGAATCGAGTTGGTGCCGTGCAGCGCGAACCACTTCTTGCCGCCTGACACAAAGTCTCGAAGCGCAATTTGCTCATGCTCCTCGGGCACTAGATTGCAGGTGTAGGTGATCAGCCAATCGCACGCGTTGATGGTGTCGAGGTCGTGATAGTCCTCGGCCACATGCACTCGAATACGCTCGTTCTCGCCGAGCAGCTTGAGCAGCTCCAAGCGCGCAAAGTCCATATCGTGATAGTCGCCGGCCACCACCATATAGACTTGGACGGTACGGTCGCTCATCGGCGGCACCTAGAACTGAATGCGCTTGGTGAGACCGCCGTCGATGACCACATTGGTGCCCGTGGTGAAGCCTGCCAGCGGACTCGCCAGGAACACCACTTGGGCGGCCACCTCGGCAGCCGACCCCATCCGCCCAAGCGGGATCTGCGCGAGCGTTCCTTCATAGAGAGGCGGCATGCCCTGCTTGATGCGGTCCCAGGATCCGCCTTCAATGAAGATCGGGCCTGGGGTAACGCAGTTGACGCGAATACCCTTGGGCGCGAGATCAAACGCCAAGGCGCCAGCATGCTGCAGCACAGCCGCTTTCATGGCGTTGTAGGGCATGGCGGCGATGAACTTCTCCAAGGCGGCGGTCGAGGAAATGGCAACCACACTCGCATTATCTGAGGCCTCCAAGTGGGGGGTTGCAGCCGCCACGCCGCGCGTGAGTCCAAAGATGTCGTGGGTCAAACCGCCCATCCATCCATTTTCGTCCGCACCGCCCGGCCCGGTCGCGTTCGAGACGAAGGCATCCACGCCGCCCAAGGCGTCAGCGGCGGCATCCACCCACGCCTTGAGCGCATCGGCATCGGCAATATCCACCGCATCTCCATAGACGGCGACGCCTTTGGCGGACAGCTCGGCCAAGGCCGCATCAACATTATCTTGGCTGCGCGAACAGATGGCGACGTTGCAGCCTTCATCGGCAAAGGCATGGGCGATGGCCAATCCAATGCCCTTGGAACCGCCTGTGATGAGCGCCTTGCCGCCCTTGAGTTGCAAATCCATGAAAGTAACCTCCGGTCGTGAGTTGTGAGAAAGTTTGAATGAAAGTGAAAGATTGAATCTAGTTGAAAATCCCGAATTTCGGCTTGGCGGGCTTATCGGCGTCCGTTACGGTGACGATCACTTGATCTCCCTCAACCCGAGTCGCCAGAGATTTGATCGGCCGCATGGCCGGAGCGCCAAGGCAAGCCCCATCTCTAAGGTCGAACCTCGCCCCGTGCAAGGGGCAGGTAATGATGTGTTCCTTACGCGTGCCGGTGTGAAGTGTGGAGCGGGCGTGGCTACAGTGGTCCTCGACCGCATAGAAATCGTCGTGAACCCGGCACACCAGCAGGTCCATGCCGTCGAGCTGGCGGACCACCATGCCGTCATCATCGAACTCGGCGATCGCAATCGCTAGCTCAGCCAATTGAGATTCTGGCGATAGAGATAGTCGTCCACCACCTTGTGCAGATGCCGCACACGGAGTTCCTGCTTGGATATCCAGAGTCCACGAAAACCTCGCGAGTTCATCCCCTTCTGCACCATGGGAAGATTTGACGCATCCTGATCAAGCACTTCTCCAAGCGATTCCTCACCATGCCTGAACTGCCGGTGGTCCGGCCGTTCGGGCACTGGCGTGCCTTCCGGCATGAGCATGTAATTTTGCAAATCCCAGAACATCTTGTTGGGGTCTGTTGGGTGTGGGCGCTGGCGGAAGACCATCACGCTATTGGCGTGAATATTCATGGTGATGTTGGGAAAGATCAGGTAGTGATAGTCGTCCGAGAGCTGATCGTCATTGAGGTCGGAAAAATCGAAGCCGAGCGCCTTGTCGTTGTTGCGCAGGTGCTCCTGCACGGCGCGCCGCACGCCCAGACCGTCTCCCTCGTAGGTATCGGGGTCCAAGTACATCATGCGCATGTACTCTTTCATCGGCCCGGAGATGCCCGTGCCGTCCTTCCAATGCGTACTGACGACCCCGAAGGGAATCAGATAGCGACTGTGCCGCTTGTAGCAATCGATCTGCACATCCAAGTCCTCGATATAGGTCATGAGTTGCGGATGGGTGCCGTTGACATGGTAGGTTTCGTTGAACGCATCGACCGAAGTTTTCCAGTTCACATCCCACTCGACGGTGACATCGTTGACCAGCGTCATGCGATCAAAGTGATAGGGGTCGAGATGCTCCGGAATCATATCCAGATAGTCCATCAAGGGCTCGGCATCGGGATTCATGCTGAACCAAACCCAGCCGCCCCATGCTTCACAGGACAGTTTCACGATGGATAATTTATCGCAAGGCGCACCCTGCGCGAAGGTCTCGGCATCCGGCACGTTGATCAACTCGCCCCGCAGGTTGTATTCCCAAAGGTGGAATGAGCAGCGGAAGCTGTCCACATGCCCGCGCTTGCCGTAGGCAACTTGGTTGCCGCGATGAGAACAGACGTTGTAGAAGGCGTTGTATTGACCTCTCTCGTCCTTGCTGATCACAATGGATTCGCTGCCGATCTCTGTGACCACATAGTCGCCGGGATTCTTTAGATCACCTTCCCAAGCACCCATGAGCCACACCTTGGTCCACAGACGCTCCCATTCAAGCTGCTTGAATTCTCGCGAGGTGTAGCGTTCCTTGGGAATGAAGTCGTAGCCTAGATCGGGGTCCGGTTCCTTCTCGGCCGGCGTCTTACTGGTTGCTGGATCGGCGTAGCGCTGAACTTTGCGATAGACGGTCATGGTGTATTGCCCCTCAAGATTTCCGGGTGTGTCGCAAGCCTTGCATACCCAAGCAGAGTATAGCTCGCACCAGGCAAGGTCTACTCTCGAATTCGCAAGCGAAGCGCCAGCGTTCAACCCACTTGCTTCATCGCCCTCGACTCCCCTGCACCGATTTTGAGGAAATCCCACAGGAGCAACACGACACCCGCCGTCATGATGACGCCGAAGGTCATGCGCCATTGCATGGCTTGCACGAACCAGGGGCGAAGTTGGGCTTCGAAGTAGGCCTGCCAGGTTGAGCCTCCGACCGCGCGCTCGATGAATGCTTGTTCGTAGCCGGCGATCAGCAGGGCGATCGTCATGCCCACCATGCCCACATGCAAGAGCAGCATCGACCATTTCCAGCGCCAAGCACCCGAAGTCCCGCCCGACATCCAGACGTTTCCACGCAGCTTCTGAATGGCGAGGTAGATGAAGGCGACGATGATGGTCACATAGGCGCCGAAGAACGCGAGATGTCCGTGCGAAGAAGCCCATTGGGTGCCGTGGGTGTACAGGTTGATCTGCGGCAGGGTCTGCATGAAGCCCCATACCCCTGCCCCGAAGAAATTCCCGAACGCGTGCGCGATGAGCCAAGCGAGCGCAGGGTGATTGGATGAGCGGAAATCATGTTTGCCGGCGTCGTAGACGGCATGCACCACCATGGCCACCAACGGCACCGGCTCGAGTGCGGAGAAGAAACCGCCGATCCCCAACCAATATTCGGGTGTGCCGATCCAAAAGTAATGGTGACCCAACCCGAGAATGCCCGAGCCGAACATGAGCGCCACTTCAATGTACAGCCAAGTGGTCACGATGCGCCTGCGCGCCCCAAGCGTCGCAATCAACCCCCAAGCCATGATGCAGCCGACCAGCACCTCCCAAGTGGCCTCGACCCAGAGGTGTATCACCCACCACCACCAATACTGATCCACGGGCAGATTGGTGGTGTAGAACATGCCGGCGAGATACAAACCCGCGAGGGCCACCAGATCGAGCACCAAAACGCCGGAGATGCCGCTCCAGCGGCCTTTGGTGAAGGTCGCGAACACGTTGTAGAAGACCGCCACCATACAGAGGACAATGCCGATATCCGCCCAGCGCGGCGCTTCGATATATTCGCGTCCCTCATTGATGAGCCATAGGCTCCAAGGCTCGCCGGGACCTCCCTGCACCACCAGATACACGATCACGACCACGGAAACCGCCGCGGTCAGCACCCAAAACACGAGATTGCCGAGCTTCACGCCCACCAAGGGGACTCCAGACTCATCCTCGACCAGCCAGTAGATGGATCCGATGAATCCGTAGAGCATCCACACCACCATGGCATTGATGTGCACCATGCGGTTGACATTAAAGTCAAGGAATTCAAACAGAAAAGTCGGATCAATGAATTGCCAGGCCGCCAACAGACCAAACAGCATTTGCGCCATGAAGAGCACCATAGCCACGCTGAAGTACTTCACGGCTAGGCGCTGTCCCTCGGTGAGTTCGGCAAAGTTCAATGCTCCGAGCTTCATCACGAATCTCCTTGCGGCAGCGGCGTGAACCCTGACGGGAAACCATTGGTGTCTATGGCGGACATCCATTTCAGGTAGGCGATCACGCCGCGCACCTCTTCGTCGGTGAGATCGAGATTCGGCATTCGTCTATTCGAACCAAAGGTGCGCGCGTTGGATGCCGGATCTTTCAGGAACATGGTCATCAGAATTTCGCGCGCGGCCTCGTTGCCCCACAGGGGATCGAGCCAAGCCTTGGTCAAGTCGGGAGCATAATAGGCACCGTTGCCAAGAATAGTGTGACAATTCATGCAGTTTCGTGCCTGCACCGTGAGCTTGCCCAAGTCCACAAGTGCTCGCGCTTGTTCCTCGCTCAACACCTTCCCGAACAAGGGTACTTCGGGACCAATCACCGGCACCTGATAGTTGCGCTCTTCGTCAAACTCGTAGCCGATGCGGTAGTTGATCACCGAATAGGCGGGCACACGTCCGGCATCGGCACCGGCGGCGATCACGCTCAAGGTGTGGAAGGTCAAGATCACCAGCACGAGCGCCATGAATGCGGTGATGTACACCGCGCATTTTCGCCAGAAAGACTCGCTGGCCCACCACTCGGTGTCTTGTATGTTCGTGCTCGAACTGTGTTCGTCAGACATGGGAACTGCTTTGCTCCGATGGGGCATCCGCAAGATCGGTGTGAACGGCCACCGACAAGCGCCAAATGAACCGCGGGGCCACGAAGTAGCCGACGAGCAGCGCACAGGTGAGTCCAAGCCACCATTCGCTCAGTTCGAGTACGAGTGTCAGTGCCACAACCGCGAGGGCAAGCCCCAGATAGCAGGCGATGGAAATCATAATCAGCGTCCGCGAGTCGCGCAACCTGCCGAGTGCGTGGAAGAGCGCGTATCCGGCACCTAGCATCACGACGCTTCCGCCGAGCAGAGTCGCCCACAGAAGTGTCTGAATCATGCCCGGGTCTCTCATTGTTCTCGCTTGAGGACGCTTGCGGGGCAATATACGACGAGTGGTATTTCGAGGTAAACAAAATTGGGAGAAAAAAACCCCCTGAAGGAGGGAATTCTTCGTCTCTATTGTTTGAAAAATTGTCATGTTGTGGTCTCGCAAACCGATCTTGCCGACCCTATGATGCGCGTCGTTTTTCTTGTGGGCACCTACGGCAATGAGCAGCAAGCGTCCGAGAATGCACGCGCTGCTGTTGGGCGTGGGTTTGATTACTGTCTGCGGCGGTATGCAGGGTACGCTGCTCGGGCTGCGGGGTTTTCTTGAAGGATTTTCGCCTGCGAGCATTGGCTTCATCATGTCCGGCTACTATGTCGGATTCCTGCTCGGTGCGTGGACTGTTCCGAGATCGGTGCGGCTAGTCGGGCACATTCGCGTGTTCGCCGCGCTCGGCTCCTTCGCTTCAATCACAATACTGCTTCACGCCGCGCTGGTGGACCCGCTCTGGTGGGTGCTGCTGAGAATACTCTCCGGATTCTGCTTCTCCGGGCTCTTTCTAGTCGCCGAAAGCTGGATGAACTCGGTGACAACGAATGATCAACGCGGTCATGCGCTGTCGATCTACATGTTTACCGTCTCCATCGGCTTTATCGGTGGCCAATTCGCTGTCAATCTCTGGCCCGCCGAAGGGTTCGAGCCGTTCATTCTCGCCTCAGTCATCATCTCCGCCGCCATCATTCCGCTGCTCTTAAGCCCAATGGCCGGCCCGAGAATCGAGGTCACCCGTCGCATTCGCCTGCAACGCTTTCTGCGGGCATCCCCGCTCGGATTCTTGACCGTGCTCCTGCAGGGTATGGCGTTCGGCGCGCTCATGTGGCTCACCGCCATCTTCGGCAGGGAGTTGGGCTACTCGGCCGCGAAGAGTTCCATGCTCGTCGGCGCGCTGATGCTCGGCGGACTGCTCGCTTACGTACCCGTCGGCAGGGTCTCGGATGTGCGCGACCGACGCCATGTGCTGATCGGGCTTGCCCTGACGACCATGGGATCATGTGTGCTGGTGCCAATCATCGCCATGACCGAGGTCTTGTGGTTGCTGGCTTTGGCCATTCTTTGCGTCGGCGGGGCCGTGCAACCCATGTATGCGGTGGCGATTTCATTCATCAACGACGACCAGTCTTCTCCCGAGCGAGTACTCTCGGCAAGTAGTGCGATCATCTTGGTGAGTGGTGTCGGCGGTCTGCTCGGCCCCTTCCTGAGTTCCTTAAGCATGACCCTTCTCGGGCCGGGGAGCCTCTATTACTTCGTCGCGCTCTTGGGACTCTGCTTGTTGTGCTTCACCCTCGTACGCATGCGGTCCAGCCCGGAAACCAGCATCGAGCGACAATCCACCATCGCCCAAGTTGCGATGCAGACCTCACAAGTCTCGATCGCCAACGCCATGGATGAGGCAGAGCAGGCAGATACCCGCGAACCCATAGGCGAGCCTAGCGCCGGCTAACTCAAGCCTTGCTCACGCCATCTTCACGCGCCGAGGTTGACACTATCTGGTCGTGTTTACCAAAGAGCCGTATATGTCTCGGCAAAACGGACGAGACCTAAGCCAAGAGGTCAGCCTCTCGGCGCCAGAAGCAACGATCGCCTGGCTTCGTATCCTGCCCTACGTCGGGCTGCACCTCGCCTGCTTTGCGGTGATCTGGGTTGGCGTGAGTTGGCCTGCGCTCATTATTGCCTTGCTCTCCTACCTGCTGCGTGCCTTCGCGATCAGCGCCTTTTACCATCGAGGATTCTCGCACCGGGCGTTTTCCGCCGGTCGGGGCACACAGATGCTGTTCGCGGTACTCGGCGCAGCGGCAACGCAGCGCGGGCCGCTCTGGTGGGCGGCGCACCACAGGCGCCATCACCGGCACGCAGACACCACTCAGGATCCTCACTCCTCACCGAGAGGCTTCTGGTGGTCGCACATGGCCTGGTTTCTGACCGAAGAAAACTATCGCACACCCTTGCACATCGTGAGGGATCTCGCCAAGTTTTCGGAGCTGCGCTGGTTGGACCGCTATGATCTCGCCATACCCGTCGGCTTCGCCTGCAGCATGTACCTGCTCGGCGAATTCCTGCACCTCTTCCTGCCCCAAACCAATGGATGGCAGATCTTGGTGTGGGGATATTTCGTATCGACCGTGGCGCTCATGCACGTCACCTTTCTCGTCAATTCAATTTCCCACAGGTTCGGCGAGCGCCCCTTCGAGACCAAGGACCGGAGCCGCAACCTCCCATGGCTCGCCGTGATCAGCATGGGTGAGGGTTGGCACAACAATCATCACAGGTACGCCAGCGCCGCGCGGCTCGGCTTCTTCCCCGGGCAACTCGACCTCGGCTATCTGGGACTTCGATTACTGGAGCGCTGCGGTCTCGTGAAGGACCTCAAACTCCCGCCACACGAGGTTCTGCAAGAGGGGCAACCATGAAGCTGGCGGTGGTCGGCGGCGGCATTGCCGGCATGGCGGCAGCACATCACGCACAGACCTACGCGGAAGTCACCCTATTTGAAGCGAACACGAGCCTTGGCGGCCATAGCGACACCCACCATCTACTGGTCGACGGGCACAGTTTCGCCGTTGATTCGGGCTTTATCGTCTTTAACGAAGAGAACTACCCGCTGTTCGCGGCGTGGCTGAATTCACTCGGAGTCAGCTCGATTCCCACCAGCATGTCCTTCGGCGTTAGTACGAAAGACGGTGTGGAATACGGTACCACCGGCGCCAAGGCCATCTTTTGCCAGCCGCGAAATCTCTTAAGCCCGCGCTTTCTGTCCATGCTGAGAGAGATACATCGATTTTATCGGCAGGCTGACCGCATAGACCCCGATGATCCGCGCAAGGTCTCGGAGTTCATCGCCAACGAGGGATACAAGCCGGCGTTTGCCGAACTGCACTTGATTCCCATGTGCGCCGCCATCTGGTCCGCCGCGAGGGATTCCGTAGAACAGATGCCGATCGGCCAAGTCGCAAACTTCTTCGTCAACCACGGCCTCACACGCCTCAAAGATCGTCCGCAGTGGCGCGTCGTCGAAGGCGGCTCCGCCAGCTACATTGAGGCCTTTGAGCGCACATTCAAGGGCCGCATCATGACGGCTTCTCCTGTGCGAAAAGTCACGCGCGATCATCTTGCAGTGACCATTGCCACCGACCAAGATGCCGAGCAATTCGACGGTGTCATCTTTGCTTGCCATAGCGACGACGCCTTGGCCTCACTCGACGCGACGGCGACCGAACGCGAGATCCTCGCGGCATTAACCTTCTCCGACAGCCGCGCGGTACTGCATTCCGACGCCTCGGTCATGCCGCGCGCCGAGCGCGCATGGTCGAGTTGGAATGTCTACAGAACCGAGCACGGCGAATTCGAATTCAGCTATGGTATGAATCGGCTGCAACAAATTCCCGCCCCGCCGAGCTTCTTCGTCACCTTGAATCCAAAGCGACCCCTGACCAATATCTGGGTGGAGCGCCACTATCGCCATCCGGTGTTCAGTCCTGAGGCGGCGCGCGCACGGCGAAGGCGCCTTGAGATCAGCGGAAAGAACCGAACTTCATTCTGCGGCGCCTATTGGGGCTGGGGCTTTCACGAAGATGGTTTTCGAAGCGGCGTGCAGGCCGCGCAAGAGATCAGGCAGAGCGCGGGATGCAAGGCAATTTGATTGGCCGCGGACGGGTCATCCATAGCCGCCGTGCGCCGACGGAACATCGCTTCGAATATCCCGTATGGATGGTCTACACGCGACTGCATCCGGACCCCGTCGGCCTTGGCGGAATCCCGTCCATCCTAGCTTCCATCAAACACCTTCCAGAGGCGCCGCTGCTCATCGAACGGCTCAAGGGTCTCGACATCCCGCCACGAGATATTGAAATATACGCCCTCACCCAGCCCGCCGCGTTCGGATACGCCTTTAACCCTGTCAGCTTCTACTTTTGCTTTGTTCAGGGTGATCTTGTGGCACTGCTGCTTGAAGTCACCAACACGCCCTGGGGCGAAGCGCATTGGTACGCTCTGCCCGCAGAGCGCCAAGCGGACAAACTAGGGCGCTTTCACTTCGAATTCGACAAGGCCTTGCATGTTTCGCCCTTTCTGCCCATGGATGGCAGCTACACGCTCGCCCTTGAATTGGACGAACACCAGATTCGCATCGGCATGACCTTTGATGCGCAACCCTCGGAACTCCTCGCCAATCTGACCCTACGCATGCAGGCGTTGCGCCCGGGATTGCTAGTGCGAGCGGCATTGCGCCACCCGGCGCAGAATCTGTGTACCCAAGCGCGTATTCACTATCAGGCCGCAAGGCTTTGGCTGAAGCGAACGCCCTTTCATGCGCATCCCGGGAACTCAGCGGAATGAGGCAAGACAAAGAAAGCAAAGACTTCTTCCAAAGGGAGAGCAAGTCGCTCGCGCAAGGCTTTCTGGAGCGCCGCGTGCGCACGGCGCTGGCGACATTGCGAGGTGGAACGCTCGAGGTGACTGGTCGTGAACAAACGATCAACTACGGCCAAGGAGCGCCTCGGATTCGTCTACAGGTGCATGATCCGAACTTCTTCCGCCATATCGTCTTCGGCGGTTCCGCTGGTGCCGGCGATACCTATATCAAGGGTAGTTGGGACTGTGATGACCTCGTCGGGCTTGTGCGCCTCATGTCCCGGAATCGCAGCCTCATAGGATCGTTCGAATCACCCTTGAGCGTGCCCTTGGCGCTCGCTGATCGGCTTCGCTATCGACGCCAGCGAAACGACCGCAAAGGCAGTCGCAAGAACATCTCCAGCCACTACGACCTCAGCAACGAGTTCTTCGAACTGTTTCTCGATTCGCGCATGATGTACTCGTCCGCCGTGTTCGAGACGGGCGACGACTCGCTTGAGAACGCGAGTGAACGCAAGATCCGACGCATCTGTCAGAAGCTGGACCTCGGCGCGAACGATCACCTGCTTGAGATCGGCACCGGCTGGGGTGGACTTGCCATCTTCGCCGCTCAAGAATTCGGCTGTCGCGTGACGACCGCGACCATCTCCAAGGCCCAGTATGAATATGCCACGGCAAGAGTTGCATCCCTCGGGCTCGAATCAAAAATAGAAGTGCTGCTGAGTGACTATCGCGACCTTGAAGGTCAATTCGACAAGCTCGTGGCCGTGGAGATGGTCGAAGCGGTAGGCGCCGAGTATCTGCAAGGCTTCTTCGAGAAATGCGCGAGCCTGCTCTCCCCCGAGGGGCTGATAATGATGCAGGCAATCGTGATACGCGACAGTTACTACCTGCAGGCCCTCAAGCGGGTTGATTTCATCAAGAAGCACATCTTTCCCGGCGGCTTCATCCCCTCGGTTTCGCTATTGACCACCACCGCCGCCGAAGCAGACCTGAGCCTCGTCAGTCTTGAGGACTTCGCCAAGGACTATGCACTCACGCTCAAGGCCTGGCGGGCAAGCTTCGAAGTTCAACTCGACCGGGTTCGCGCGCTCGGCTTTGATGAAGCCTTTATCCGCATGTGGCGCTACTATCTGTGCTATTGCGAGGGCGGATTCCTGGAGCGCGACATCAGCGATGTGCAGATGGTGTTTTCCATGCGCGATTGGAAGGGAGCGACATGGCGAGCGCATTGAGTTTGCTTGTTAAGCTCGCTGAACAGGGACGCCTTCCCGATTGGCTCGTGCGGCTCGGCATTCGTCGGCTGATCGCCGATCGGCTGCGTCAAGAAGCGCGTGGTGGCGTCGAGCAACAGGCCGAACGATTCTCCAACCTGCTGGAGAGCCTGCGCGCTTCCCCCATCGCCCTCTCGCCCGAAGTCGCCAATCAACAGCACTACGAGGAACCGGCCGAGTTCTTTGCCCAAGTGCTCGGGCCGCGCCTCAAGTACAGCGCGTCCCTCTGGCCGCAAGGGACCCGCAGCCTCGCCGAAGCCGAAGAACGCATGCTTCAGACCTATGCGCAGCGAGCGCAGCTTGCTGACGGTATGCGCCTGCTCGACCTTGGCTGTGGCTGGGGATCCTTTGCGCTTTGGGCGGCTGAGAAGTATCCGAACGCACAGATCCTGGCGGTGTCCAACTCGCACAATCAAAGGCGCTGGATCCGTGCTTCCGCCGAGGCCAAGGGCATCACCAATCTGACCTGCATGACCCGGAATGTGAATTCACTCGAATTGACTGACAAGTTTGATCGTATCGTTTCGATCGAAATGTTCGAGCACATGCGCAATTACTCCGAGTTGCTGTCGCGAATCGCCAACTGGCTGCGCCCGGACGGCAAGCTGTTTGTGCATATCTTCTGTCACCGGCATCTGATGTACCCCTTTGAGACCGACGGTGCCGGCAATTGGATGGGACGCAATTTCTTCACGGGAGGTCTCATGCCGTCCCGCGAAACCCTGTGTTTCTTTCAAGACCATCTGCGGCTTGAACGCCGATGGGAGGTCTCCGGCAAACACTACGCAAGCACCGCCCGCGCTTGGCTCGATCAGTTGGACGCCAACCGGCAGGCGGCCGACGCGGCGCTCGAAGCACAGGACCGAGAATCCGCACCGCGCGGCCTCGCTACTTGGCGCCTGTTCTTCATGGCCTGCGAAGAACTCTTCGGTTGGAATGACGGTAACGAATGGCTTGTGGGTCACTTCCTGTTCGGACCAAGGCCTAGCCCGCAGCAAGATCGCAAACAACCGTGCGATCAATCCAGCGTTCAATGAGTGCCAAGCCCGCAAGCGAACAGCACTCGGGGTTTCGGCGTTCGGGCGAACGTCGAGGCTTGCCGCGTCGTATGGCGCGCTTGTTTGCCACTCAAGTTGCGATCATAGGGATGGCCGCCGTCATCGGCATTTTTGTCACCCAGTTGCTGGTGCAAGATCTGCTCATACGACGGGCACTGGAGTTGGAAGCAAGCTACTTTTGGACTCGGTTTGATCGCCACCCCGCACACCCCCTGCCCGACACCGCAAACGTACAGGGTTACTTGGTCAATATGGAATCCGCGGGGAACGCCGACCTACCCTCGGCCTTGCGAACACACACGTCCGGGTATGCGCGCATCGAGATCAACGGAGAGAATCCGCTCGTGCATGTGTCCGACCACCGTGGAAAGCGACTCTATCTGGTGTTCGACAGCGCGCAGGTCTCGAATCTCGCCTTCTTCTTCGGCTTGATGCCCCTTACCCTCGTGTTGCTGTTGATCTATCCCTTGCTGTTCGTGGTCTACCGAAAGTCGCAAGCGGCCCTCTCTCCTATGGTTCGTTTGGCGCGGCGACTCGAAGCAGTGGATATAGAGCGCTACGGTAGAGCGCGTCTCGACCTTGATGATCTGCGCAATTCAGCCGATTCCGAAGTCGCCACCATGATTGGCGCCCTCGACCAGTTCACCGCGAGGCTCGATGCCGCCATCGAACGCGAACGATTGTTCACGCGCGACGCGGGTCACGAACTTCGCACGCCGGTCGCTGTCTTCAAAGGCTCCCTCGACTTGCTTGAACGCCGTCAGGACTGGCCAACTGCGGAACTCCGCGCCTTGCAGCGTATGCGGCGCACGCTTGAAGACATGGAAGCCTTGCTGAATACGCTGCTGATGCTGGCACGGGAAGAAGCTCTGGCACCTTGCGCGCATGAGGTGTTGGTCAGCGAGATCCTCGAGAGTGAAATTGCCGACCTCAAGGACCTCGCAGATGCCAACGGCAATTCTGTGCGGCTAAATATCACCGGAGAAGCCACGCTCAAAGTGCCGGACCAAGCGCTCAGAATCATCCTCGGAAACCTGTTGCGCAATGCCCTCGCCTACACGCGCAACGGCAATGTTCAAATTACCCTCGAACCAGACGCGGTATCCTTCCGGGACACGGGCATGGGCATGTCACGCGAAGATCTCAAGCATGCCTTCGAACCCTTCTACCGCGGAGAAAAAGGCCGAGAGGCCTCCGTTGGCCACGGATTGGGACTCTCCATCGTGCTGCGCCTCGCCCGGCAACTCGGATGGTCTGTGCAGGCACGTAGCAAAGCGTCCAAAGGCACCCATATCAGAGTGAATTTCGCTCCAGTGAGCTGAGGGAGTTGGCGCTTCAATCCGCTTCGGGAATCCGCAAGCAATAGCCGCGCCCGGGCAAAGTGGTCACCATTCCGTAAGCGAAGGGGCGGTCGAGTGCTTGACGCAGCATGTACAGATGACTGCGCAGAGCGTCGCTCTCAGGTGGCTCTTCTTTCCAAAGTTGCCATGAAAGATTTTCCCTTGACACCACGTTTGGATAAGCGCGAATAAGTGTTTCGAGAATCTTGAATCCCGTACCCGACAAGGCGATCGGCTTCCCCTGCCGCCATACCTGAAGACTGGTGGCATCGAGACGGAGCTCTCCCACCTCATATTGGTTCGAGACATGCGTGCTTCGGCGCACCAGCGCTTCAACCCTTGCCACCAATTCCGGCATATCAAAGGGTTTGACCAAGTAGTCATCCGCACCCAACTCAAATCCCTGCAGCTTGTCTTCCAAACGGTCGCGAGCGGTCAGCATGATAATCGGCGCACCAGCCCCATCGCGCTCTCTAAGCCGTTCACACACCTCGAACCCGCTCACGCGAGGCAACATGAGGTCCAGCACCACCACGTCATAGGCGCCTTGCTCGGAGAGATGTAAGGCTTCGAGACCGTCGCGGGCATAGTCGACAGAATGTCCGCAGGCTTCAAGATAGGCACCGGTGGTCTCCGCAAGCTCCCGGTGGTCCTCGACCAGCAGTACGCGCAATGCCGTCATGCCTTGTCTCGTCGCGTTTGACTAGCGAGGGTTGTCTATGAATCCGGCGTATTCCGCTTTGGCGGCCTCGGAACCAGCACGGGCGTATCCCGGCGGTAGGCAGCATAGTCCGGATCATCACCCCAACGCTGATCAGCCGAGGCATCCAGCATGCGCACCCCGCTGATGCGAGTCAGCAAGAGCCATACGAACAGAGGCGAGATCAGGGTCAGGTGTTGCCAGCCTTTGAGAACCGGGAACGCCATGATGGCCGCACCCACCCACAAGACGATTTCGCCGAAGTAGTTCGGGTGCTGGCTCCAAGCCCAGAGGCCGGTGCGGATGAATCGACCTTCATTCTCGGGCGCGTTACGAAATTGACGCTTCTGTTCATCGGCGACGATCTCGAACAGATAACCGAACGCCCATATGAGGATGCCTACGACGAGATAGACATCGGCGGGGAGCGGATTGGCAGAAGTGATCGCGGCGAGTCCGGGCGCCAGTGCAAAGATCACCCAAAGGCCTTGCAGTGTCCAAGTCATGAGGAAGGTCGCCGGTTCGGGCTTGATACTGCGAAAGCGCTGGTCGAAACCCACGGAACGCAGCCTCGCAGTCAGGAACATACCGAGCCGCAACGCCCAGAGAGTGGTTAGGGTGCCGATGAGTGTGGTTCGAAGGCTGGACTGCTCGGCAAAAGCCAAAGCAATGAGCACGAGCGCAATAAAGGTCGCCGAGCCGGTAAGGTCGTAGAAGGCCTCGGTTTGCTTTAAATACGCCGGGATGAACGCAATCCATTGGATGACGAGGGCGCAGACCACGCAGAGAGCGAACAGCGGAACCCCGCCTACGCTCACCCCCCCTTGGCTGCCCGCCCATGCGATCACGGCCGCCGACGCCAGGGCCGCCAAAATACCCAACCACGCTGAACCCAGTTTCATTCCACCTGCCTCTCTGCCCAAGGACAATCTTCCAAACCAGTATCATAAGCAAAAACTCCTCCGGTGAGGGACAGCTGCTCCGCTATCTCAACACTCTTGGAAGCGCAGGTTGAGCGCGACGCGTCCACGCCCTAGTATGACCGCTCTTGCCATCCAACACCTGCATATGAACAGCATCAACCGCCAATTCCTCCTAGCCGCCCATCCCGAGGGGATGATTCAAACCGGCCACCTTCAATATCACGAGGCACAAAGGCCCATCCCTGCCGATAATCAAGCGCTCATCAGAGTCACGCACATATCTCTCGACCCCGCGATGCGCGGTTGGATGGAGAATCGAGGCGGGTACATGGCACCGCTTCGAGTCGGGGATCTGATGCGTGCCGGCTGCATCGGCGAGGTCGTCGAGTCTCGCAACGACGGTCTTCCGGTCGGCGGGATGGTTTCGGGCAGCTTCGGTATGCAGGAATACGCGGTCAGCGACGGAAAGTCCTTGCCGGTGCACGTGCTTCCGAAAGGGACCGATCCCGAAGTGGCGCTCGGCATGCTCGGTGGCACCGGCATGACGGCGTATTTCGGGCTGCTCGAATTGGGGCAACCCAAGCCGGGACAAACCGTCGTCGTGTCCGGCGCCGCAGGCGCCACCGGCAGCATTGCCGGACAGATCGCCCGCATCAAAGGATGCCGCGTTATCGGGCTCGCGGGCTCCGACGATAAGTGTGCCTGGCTGACGGACGAACTCGGCTTCGATGTCGCCATCAACTACAAGACCCAGAACATTCGCCAAGAACTCAAACGCAGTTGTCCGGACGGCATTGATGTCTACTTCGACAATGTGGGTGGCGAGATCTTGGACATCTGCCTCGCCCTGCTCGCCATGAATGCGCGCGTGGTGATCTGCGGAGGCATTTCGCGCTACAACGAAGAGACTCTGCCTCCCGGCCCAACCAACTATTTCAACCTGGTGTTCAAACGCGCACGTATGGAAGGATTCATCGTCATCGACTACGCGCATCGCTTCGCCGAAGCGGCAACGGAAATGAACGTCTGGATAAATGCCGGACTCCTGAAGCAACGCGCCACGGTCGTTCACGGGTTCGAAAAGCTCCCGCAAACCTTGGTGGATCTTTTCTCAGGCATCAATGTCGGCAAGCTGATGGTGTGCCCCTGAGGCCGACGCACACGAAGCACCAAAGCCTTGACTCCCCCCGTGAGGAGGAGTCAAAACCGCGCAGGGGTTTTAGTGGACAGGAAACCAGCGAGGTGCGAGTCCACGCCAAGCCACTCATAGAGACGGATCTTCGACTCTTCAAGAGGCTTGAAGACGCTGCTGCGCTTGTGCCCAATCGCCGCTACGCACGCGCCCTCGAGGAGTCATACAACCACTGGCAGGTTGCGCTCGGTCGGCGGGCTTGGATACGCCCGACCATCACCTCCAGCTCAAATTTCTTGCTGCGCGAAGCTGAGCGACTGCTCACGACCATCACCTCGGAGCTCCGCATTCTCACACCGGCGATGCAAAGAGCCGCATTCCTCAGCCTCGCACCAGACCATCTTGAAGGCGCGCATCACTGGTATCCGGACATCGCGCACGCTTGGCACCTGACCCATCACTATGCATTGCAGGCACCTGAGGAAGCCCACCTTGAAACCAACAACACCCTCCTCTTCCAAGACTGGGCCAGGGCGTTCCGCAAATTCGCCGAAGAGCAGGCATACATTACCGAGTGCGAGCTCCCCGGCCTGTTGACCAAGGGACTTGAAGCCGGCGATTGGACACCAGAGCAGCCCATCATCCTCTGGGGATTCAGCCAAGCCGATCCTCCAACGCCTGCGGAATCCAAGCTATTCGAGCAGTTGAGGCGAAGGAAGCGGCTCTCTGACTGGCCCGCTCCGCCGCCGGTGCGCACTTCAAAACAACCTCGCATCGTTGAATTTGAGCAACCCGAGGATGAACTCCGCGCCATTGCCCTGTGGGCGCGTGGACTGCTCGAGAGCGCGCAATCACCCATCTCCATAGGCATCGCCTTTCCGAACCTCGGCGGGCGACGACACCAAGTCGAACGGCAGCTCATCAATACGCTATACCCGGAGGGCGAGGCCGGCCCCGACGAACCACGCGTATTCGATATCGCCGGCGGCGTTCCGCTCACGCGAATCTCCGTATGTGAGAGTGCGCTGCTCTTGTTGAATTTCTTCTACCGCGACGTCTCGATCAATGAACTTGAGCGGCTGCTTGAATCGCCGTTCCTGGAACTCCCCTTGCGCGTGTCCATTGCCGACGAAGTGCGACGACAGCTCCCTACCCGTATTCGCGCGCACGACCTGCTCGCGGGTAATCAAAGCGCGCACGCGGTGGCCCTGCGGCGCTACGCAAAATCGGGACGGAGAAGACGCCACTTGAGCGCTTGGCTTCACGAATTCCACAAACTGCTTGAAACCGTCGGATGGACCCATGCCCAGAGCCTGGACAGTCTCACCTATCAGCACGCCATGCAGCTTGTGCGACTATTCAAAGAAGTCGGGCAATGTTCTCCCTACGTACAACGCATGAGCGCGGGGGATGCGGTCTCGGAACTCGCGCGGGCGGCAGACGAACGGCATCATGAGGTACAACGCTCAGGGACACCCATCCGCGTGCTCGACATCGAGGCGTTGGTTCATCTGCGCTTTACCCACCTATGGATCGGCGGCATGCGCAACGCCGAATGGCCCGCCTCGACCAACGCCAACCCCTTCGTCTCGCGCCTTTCGCAACGAAACGCCGATGTGCCCGGCATCACTCCGGAATCGCGCCTCGTTCGAGCGCGGTTTATCACCGAATCCTTGCGAGGAGTCGCGGCCGAGGTCGCCTTCAGTCACTCGCGATTCGATGGCGATGAGCAGCACCGCCCGAGCGCCTTGCTACCAGATGTGCCCTGCGCGCCGCCAAGCTTCTTCATTGAGCCAAATCGAAAGGCGCTCCTGCACCTGTCGCATCCCCAGTTGCCGCAATCGCCGGTCGCCCCCGAACTGTTCGTCGATGAATCAGGCCCAGCTTGCGAGCCGTCCGAACGCCGAGGTAATGCTGATCTTGTCAAAGACCAATCGAACTGCCCTTTTCGCGCCTTCGGTCGGCACCGGCTCATGATTGGCCGGTCAAACGATCCCACAGACCTCCCGGATGCGCGCGCCATGGGCAACGCCGCCCATCGAGCACTCGAGATCGCCTACAGGGAGCTTCCAAGCCAAGCCAGCATCGCCAATCACCCCAACCTCAAGCGCCTTGCCAATCACTCCGCGCAGCAGGCGGTACTGGAACTCATATCCGGTTCGCCCAGCGTATTGCGTGCAGGAATCAAGCGCATGCTCTCGGACCTCATTCAGGCATGGCTGGTTTGTGATCAAGACCGCCCGGCCTACGACAGCCTTCACACGGAACAAGAGATAGGACTGGAACTCGCAGGCATGTTGCTGAAGCTGAAACTGGACCGCTTCGACAAGGATATCGACAGCGGAAAATGGGTGATCACCGATTACAAGTCATCACCGCCATCACCCACGAGCTTGCGCAGCCATGCCGGGTTGCACGAGCCGCAATTGCTGCTTTATGCCGAAGCGTTGAGAGAGACCAAGGGTGGCGAACCTGTCTCCCTCGCCTTCGGCACGGTGGGAGAGCCCAGTAATGCCCGCTATCTGCACTGTAGCGCCGATGCGAGGTTTCGTAAGCCAGCCGCCGGGCGAGAAGAAGATGCCAAAGTCTTGGCGCAGGCTGGAGAGACAGTGCGTCAACTCGTTGCCGAGTACCTCTCCGGACATGCGAGCGCGACCCCGCGCCAGCGGGCTTGCGACACCTGTCACCTTCAATCCCTGTGCCGAATCGACTCGCTGAAGCGATCATGAACCGCTCATCAAGCCAGCCAGTGGATGAGGAGATACGCAGGCTCGCAACCAGGCCGGGGCGCAACTGGATACTGCGTGCACCGGCCGGGTCTGGAAAGACCACGCTCTTGGTAACGCGCTATCTGGAACTGCTAAATATTGTCGATAAGCCGGAAGAGATCCTCGCGATCACATTCACGCGCAAAGCCACCGCGGAAATGCGCGAGCGCATTCTGGCGAGCTTAAGCGACCCCGAATCGGGGCAACCCTCAAGCCTCGCTGGCGCCGCCAAACGGGCGCGCCTTCGCGGCTTGGACAAGGGCTGGGAAATCGTCGCCAACCCCTCACGGCTGAAGATCCAAACCATTGAGAGCTTTAGGCGGAGCCTAGTTGAGGCGTCTCCGGTAGAAGCCGGCGTGGCGCCCCACACCCAACTCGTTCAGAACGCCAACTATTGGTATGAAGAGGCCGTCGAACGTGTCTTCCGGTCGCTCAAGCACGGTAATTCCGGGACGGCCTGCGTGGCGCGCCTGCTTCAGCTTGAACATCACAATCTGTCCCGCGTGCGGCGTCAGTTAATCGACATGCTTGCCAAGCGGGATCAATGGAGCGGAAAGCTGGAGGTGCATCACGCGCAACCGCTCCACTCATCATCACCTCGCTGGCTTCGAGAGAAGATGGATCAACTCTGGGCGATCCTCAAAGACCAGGTATCGGTGAACGACTTAGCACGAATCTTGGATACCGATCAAACCGGTGATGCGGAGAAATTCCTTCACAATCCCGCGACTTGGCGATGCTTCGCGGAGCTCAGTCTGACCGCAAAGGGTTTCCTGCGCCGAAGTCTTAACCGAAACATGAGCGAAGCGGCGAAGCAACGCTTCAAGCCCCTGCTCACCCACTTGTCGAACATCGACATGGGTCTTCTACAGGCGGCGCGGCTGTTCCCCGACCCGACTCCTTGCGCGGAGGAGCGCGAGCGTCTTGCCACTACCTTGGCGTGCCTGAAACTGGCGCAAAACGAATTGCAGGCACTGTTCCAAGAGCGCGGCACCATCGATCTGGTGGAACTTGGCTTCGGTGCCACTCGCTCGCTCGGCGACGAGGAGGTTCCAACCGACTTGATCATTGCGCTGGACTATTCCATCAAGCACATCCTAGTCGATGAGTTTCAAGACACTTCAGTCACGCAAACCGATTTCCTGCACAGCCTGATTCGAGAGTGGATGCCGGGCGATGGGCGCAGTTTCTTTGCCGTCGGCGATCCCATGCAGTCCATTTACGGATTTCGCGAAGCAGAAGTTGGACTCTTTTCCTTGGCTGAAGAGCAAGGCGTGGGGCCAGTCATCGATCAAGCAAAGCGAGCCATCGAGCTCAATGCTGCGAGCCTTGAAACCAATTTTCGCTCGGACGCACGGCTCGTCGAATGGGTCAACGCTGTGTTCCCGCAAGCCATCGGCAGCGAAAACGACCGGCCCACCGGCTCGGTTCGATTTGAACCCGCGGTCGCGACGAGAGCTGTGGATCCAACTCATGATCAACTCGGTGTGCAGGTGCATCTGTTTCAATCCCAGAGCGGCGCTTCGGATGCTGACGGTCAAGAAACGAGATTCATCGCCACCCATGTCGCCAAGCTCCTCAAGAAACACGGGGAACACCGAGTGGCGATTCTTTTGCGCAATCGCACCTACGCCCCGCAACTGTTGCAAGCACTCAGGCAACGCCGCCTTGCCTACCAAGGGAGCGAACTTGATCGACTCGCCGAAGAGCCGGTTGTGCGGGATATCCTCGCGCTCGCCAAGGCCATTGCATCCTCATCGGACAGACTGGCAAACTTCGCCCTGCTCCGAAGTCCCGCCGTCGGCTTGTCACTCCGCTCGCTGCATGGCCTTGCGCAGGCGCTCGACCAAGGTGCCACGCTCGAATCGGCATTGGAGGACGCGACATTTGTGCGCGGGCTCGCTCAAATCGAGCGCACAGCCCTCGACAAGCTCTTGCCGCTGCTGAAGGGATTTCGTGCCGAATACCACAAATGCCCGCCGCGGCCACTCATTGAACGAGCTTGGGTGCGGTGCGGCCTCGCCTCACTTTACGCGGACGTGCGATCTCGAAGCTCGGCGGAGGCGCTCTTTGCACTCATCGAGGCGCAGCAACTCGGTTGGATCGACTTTCAAGCGCTCAACCGCGAACTGAAGGATCTGTACGCGCCTTCTCTATCTGACGCGAGGCTCGTCATCATGACCATTCACCAAGCGAAAGGCTTGGAATTTGATCATGTGGTCTTGCCCTTTGCCGCCAAGCCTTCGCGTTCGGACGAACGCCCCAGCCTGAGATGGCGCCAATCCGAAGAAGGTCTCTTGGCCGCGAGCCGTCACGGCAGCGAAACAGACGGTTCGATCTACACCTGGCTCGAATATGAGCACAAGGCTCGCGTCGGCAACGAGACCACGAGACTGCTCTATGTCGCCGCCACCCGCGCGAAAACGAGCCTCTGCCTCACCGCTACGCTACCCGCAGGGGCGATAGGACGTCGCCGAGGAAAGACTGTATTGACCGACAAGGCGCGGCTGCGATCCGATACGCTCATCACACCAATTTGGCACGAAATTCAGTCGAGCGCCGAATTGCACCCGGGACGCCGAACGTCCTTCAAGCCAGGCCAACGCCAAGCGCCAGGCAATCAACTCAAGCGTCTGCCAAGCGGTTATGTCTGGCAGCCTGAACTCACTCTGCCCGACATTAGTCTCGCCGACACCCTCGGCCTGCCGGCAGAAGACAGAGATATAGATACTTGGCGGGGCGAACCGGAGCGCCCGCGCTTCAATGATTGGAGGTCGCGGACAGCCGCCTCAGTCGGGAACGTCGTCCACGAGGGACTCAAGTGGCTTTCCGAGCATCCATGCGAACTCGACTCGGAATCGAAGATGGAGACGCTGCGTCCGCTGCTGCAGCGTTGGCTGATGCAGGAATGGCTTGAAGGCAAGGCGCTTGAATCGGCTCTGCGGCAAGTGACCCGACATCTTGTCCGTGCGCTCAAGCATAGGGACTGCCAATGGATACTCAAGCCGCGCGATTCGGCGCGCTCAGAAAGCGCCCTCAGCGCCATAGTCGATCATCGACTTGCTAATCTGAGGGTGGACCGCACCTTTATCGAGGATGGAACTCGGTATATTATCGACTACAAGACAGCGAGGCCCCGCAGAAAAGAAACTCGCGTAAAATTTCGCGAGCGACAGATCAGGGAGCACAGTCCGCAGCTTCTCCGCTACGCCGCCGCGTTTCAGCAGCTTGAGAAACGTCCGATCATCGCCGCACTCTTCCTGACAAGCACGCCCGAACTCCTGACCGTTCCGCTCGAAGAAATGACATCCGATGAATCCAATGCACTTTGATTACCGCCAATCCGGATACCAAGTTCGGGACGACATCGCAAAAGCCTACCGAGACATTTGGCAAAGAATAGCCAAGCCCGGCAACTGGTGGAGCGGCGCAGAGCGTGTCGCGATTCTCGCCGAGGCGCGTGCCAGCCGGCACTGTCGCTTATGCCGAGAGAGGGCAACCGCACTTTCGCCCTTCGCAACCGCCGGGGACTGCGACACGCGGCAGCACGAGCTGCTTCCCAAGCAAGCCTTGGATGCCATTCACCGCATCAGCAATGATGCCGCTCGCTTGACCTCCACTTGGCTTGAGGGTCTTATAGGTGCATCGTTCGGCTATGGCCACTATGTTGAACTCCTTGGCGTCTTGGTGGCCGCACGCAGCATTGATGCCTTTCACGAAGCGCTTGGGCTTGACCTTGAACCACTACCCAATCCCGAACCCGGAGAACCGAGCGGCTACCTCCCGCGAGAGGCCGACTTCGCCGGCGCTTGGGTGCCGGTCTTAAACGGCGAAGCGCTGGCGCCGCAAGATGCCGACATCTACGCCGATTTACCGCCACACTATGTGCCGGTTCCAAACGTGCTCAGCGCCATGAGCCTTGTGCCGGATGCCGTGCGCATGCTGTTTCGCCTCATGGCCGTTCAGTATCTGGACATGCCGGGATTCATGCGCTTCGCGAAGCTGCCCGGTCGCGTCCTGAGCCGCTCGCAGATGGAACTCGTCGCGGCGAGGGTCTCAGCGCTCAATGATTGTTTCTACTGAACTACCTCGCATGCGAGCATGCTCCGTGTGAGCGCACAACAAACTGACAACGACGACCTCAATCTATTGGCCGTGACCGAAAGGGATCAGGAACGCAGTGGCGTGGAGGGGGGCCAAGCCCTGCTGGCCTTCGCCGAGGCCGCGGTCATAAGGTCAGATCACCTCCCCGAGGCGCGTCTCGAACTGCACCGCGAGCTTGGCGAACAAGCAGTGCTAGAAACCGCCGCCGTGGTCGGCAACTTCGAACGCATGACCCGCATCGCCGACGCGACCGGCATACCTCTCGACGAGCGCAATCTCGAATTCACCCGCGACCTGCGAGAAACCCTGCAATTGCAAGACTTCGCGTCTGCCCGCCTTCCGTAAGCATCAACAGTTGTGCCAAGGGAGCATCGCAAGCCGCTAAAAGAACGTGCTTCCGTCAATACAGAACCCATGGACAGACCCGCCAGCGCGAAGCGATGCAAGTGGATTGCGCTTTTTCCGGGAATGGCTGGGGCAAGCGTGCTTTGGCTCGGGTCGCAAAGCGGCTCCTAGGCGGTGCGTTTTCGCTATTGATTGACTAAAGACTCCAAATCGCGCCGAATTGTAGTATTCGGCCTAGGGGATTGTGGGTAACCGGGTCGTAGTTAAGCTGCCTCAACACCTTCGGCGGCGTGTCGTCAGTGACGTTTAGGAGCGCCGCTTCCAAGGTGAGACGCTCGTTCAGTGTCGCGTAGGAGGCTACGAGGTCGTGTGTTTGATGCGCACGGATGCGCGGTTCGCTGTCAAGGTCGTGCTGGTAGTCGCCCGTATGGTGCATGGTCCAGCGGAAATTGAAGCGCGCCTTGCGCAGGTTCACGAAGACCCGACCCTTCCAATCGACGAGGCTTCGTGCCAATGGCGTGTCGTAGTTCAGCCGTCCGGCCGCGTTGTAGGTCGCTCCGAAAGACCATTCGTCGATCTCCCAAGTGAGGGTTCGTGTTCCCGCAAGGCCAAATGTCCATTCGCCGAATCGAAGCGGCAGGAAGTATTCGATCTTGAAGTCCACGCCGTCGGTATCGATATCCGGGCCATTGGTCAGGCTGACAGCGATAGCCGCGATGTCGGATACCTGCGGCTCTCCCCCGAATTCAAGATTATTGAAGTAGGGTGAAGCCCTCGAACAGGTCACCTGATCACGCGGGCAGGCGAGCTCCAAGACACGCACGTAGGGTTCTAGTACCAAGGGATCTGTGAACGCGTAACGCCAATAGTCGATGCTGATGAATAGTCGGCCCGTCGGGGTGAAGAGGGCATCTCGATCAAAGATCAAACCCACGTTCAAACTTGTGGCCTGCTCTGGGTCCAAATCAGGATTTCCGAGCGCAAGGATAGGTTTGAAGGTGCCGATGCGAGACACAAACTGGCGTGAAGTAGCGGCGATGCCGTCTTGGGTTTGATTGAGGGTTGCGGCTCGAAAGGTTGTGCCCACAGAGAGCCTGAGCGCGAGTCTTTGGGTCGCCTGCCAGCGCATTCCTAATTTCGGATCCAAGCTGGATCCACCATTGGTGCCGTAGTCTTCATAGCGAAGCGAGAACTGTCCATCAAGCTCGCTGGTCAAGGGCACCCGGGCTTCGCCAAACAAGGAATAGACTTCACGGTCGGTGTCCATTTCGTGACCCGGCGGCAGGTAGGTGAACACGCCGACGCGCCCTGCTTGGCAGTCCGTGAGGGCCGGACCACCCTGACAGGGGTAGGCCGAGAGATCTTGCAAGGCGCTGCCTCGCGGACCCTGTTCGCGCGAATAGATACTCCGATCATAGGTTTCGCGGCGAACCTGAAACCCAAGCGCGTATTCGACCGTTCCGCCCGAAAGCGCCCAATCGGTATCACGGCTGAGCACCGCATCGAACACCAGTAACGAACTCTCACCTTTGAATCCGCGCGCCGTGATCAGGTAGTTGATGAGGTGCGTGTTATCCAAGGCCGGTTCGTAGTCGGGATTGCTCGCGCCGGGCACCCATTCATGCGGCAGCATGGCGTTTGAAAAGGGAAACCAGTATCGACAGGGGCCGCGTCCGGCATGCTCGTTCAAGGTTTGCCAACTGAAGCGCAAGCTGCCGTGCGAATCGTACTCGTTGGGTACCAGCGCCTCACAGTCGTAACCGCCGAGCCCGACCACCGAGCGGGTGTCGCGATAATCCAAGGTGTCGCCGTCCTCTTCCTTGCGTGTCGCCCTCGCCCAAGAGACCATCGCCGACCAACTTGCGCGGCGCCAATCACCCTCAATGGCAAGTACGGCGCGCTCGGTGGATGAGCGACGCGGATGCCCCCTGAGCGGCCCTTCCTGCCCAAACAAACGCCCATTGATCCAAGCGACGTTTTGCCATGCTGCCGGTACGCCCGCCGCGTCCTGTTCACCATCATCGCCGTTCCACCGACAGTAGTCCGCGTCGCACCACGCATAGTCGCTATAGAGTTCGGGGTATTTGCTCGCCATGTCCACGAGCGCCGGGTTGTTCGCTTGCACCACTCGATCAAGATCAATGACCTGACTCGGCGGATAGGACGGCGATGTCGCCCATCTGGGCACCTCGGTGACGGCGAACAACAGCTCTCCGGAGAGGCGCAAGTCGCGACTGAGCTCCCAACCAACCTCGCTGAACCACTGCCAGCGCCGCGTGTCCTGCACCAGATTCACCATGGGCGTGTATTGGAAGCGGCAGATACCGCCTTCGGGCCGGTTCGCTGGCGCGTTGGTGTGTTTGCCGCCCACCAACTCGCAATTCGGGTCGGCGATGCTCACGCTGCGCATGCCGACGGCATTGCCGAGGGTTTCGGCGAAGGCCTTTATGGGAACGAATACGCTAGGGCGACCCGTGCCGGTCCAACCACCGCGAGTGTTCTCCCCGTAGGGGCGAATCGCCCACTTTCGCTCCACCAGGGGCAAGGCCTTGCGACGCGCGTGCCCGAGGGACGAAGCCAGGTGTCCGCGACCTCCCGCGAAGGACGTGCCGGCAATCAGCCCAATCCGATAGTCCCCATCCGAACCCTTAATGGACTTGTGCCTGGCCTCCACTTCAATTCCCTCAAACTCGGAACGGGTGATGAAGTTCACGACGCCGCCAATGGCATCCGAACCATAGGTGGCGGCGGCTCCGTCGCGCAATATCTCAACACGCTCGAACGCGGCCTCGGGCAAGAGATTCACGTCCACCAGCAGTTGTGCTTGGTCCGGTATGGAGCCGGGTGACCAAGTGAGCCGCCTTGCGTTCAACAGTACCAATGATCGGCTTGGGCCGAGCCCGCGCAGATTGACGGTGGCGCGATCCGCCCCGGTGCGGGTGCCGTACTGATCGGACTCTCCGTCCGCGCCTTGGCTAAAAGATAAATTGCGCATGAGGTCGATGATGCCCGGCGCGCCTTGCGCCCTAAGATCATCGCGGGATATGCGCGTCACCGGCAAGGGCGCATCCTCCGCAGTGCCTCGAATCCAACTGCCGGTGACGATGATTTCCTCGATCAGCAGTTCTGTTTCGGCCCAAGCAAATGGTGCCATCACTCCGATGGCGAGGAAGAGAAGAACTGCTTTCAACGTGAATCGCTGTGCAACGAGAACATGATTTACATTTTAGACTGCAAACATCCTTTACCGGCTCCCACGGGCTCGCTTGATGCTGTTCCAAGGAAAAGTTGGTGGCCTCGACGAGCCTCCGGAACCGCAAGCGCACGATAGCCGCTGTCTGTTACGCTACCTAAGAACGAGCAATGACCGCTCGCGCTGGCAACCCAAAGAAGGATAGATGCATGCTGAAGCTCCATTTCGCACCTAACTCCAGAGCCGTGCGAGTGCTCTGGTTACTTGAAGAACTCGGGCTTGAGTACGAACTCAACAAGATGCGGTTCCATCCCAAGGACCTAAAGTCGGACGCGCACAGGGCACGCCACCCTTTGGGTCGAATTCCCGTACTTGACGACGGCGACATACGCATCTGGGAGAGCGGTGCAATCATTGACTACATCCTCGAACGGCATAAGAACGGCGGTCTCAAACCCGCGGTCGACGACGAACGATTCCCCAAATATCTCCAGTGGTTCCACTACACCGAAGGCATGGTGATGCCTCCGATCAATACAATTGTCGTGCATACAATGCTGTTGCCGCCCGAACGACGAGATGCAAACGCGCTCGCACAGGCGCAAAAACTGCTCACGCGCTCTTTGCAACCGATCAATGACGGGCTCGGAGACAAGGAGTATCTGATAGACGATTTTTCAGCCGCAGACACCATGCTTGGTCATGCCTGCCTGATGAGCAATCGGCTCGGCTGCGTAAGCGAAGAAATGACGAACCTCGCGGAATATGTGAAGCGACTCGAAGCAAGACCCGCCTGGATCAGGGCGAACGCGGTGAACTGAAGACTCACTCCACCGCCCTGACATCATCGCCAATAGGCGGACATCCTCAAGCAGCGCGCTTGGGCTGCAGATTCGTCTGATTCAAGAAAAGGAAAAATGCTCACGCGAATTCGAGTAAAAGTCGCACAGGGAAAAGCTGGACTTCCTCCTATCATGGTCCCTAGAGTGGGCGACCCGCATTGCGGCGTCCCCGAGTGAATGTTTAACTTGGATTCTTGGAGTATAGTGCAGGATGAGCGATGAGTATGGTGGGTACCGCCAGATGGTCGGTGAACTCAGCCACAGCGGATTCAATTCGGGTCAATCCGAAGCCTTGGTTCGGATGTTCGCTCGCGCCTTCGAGCGTATGCGCGCAGAAAACAAAGCCGAACATGAGCGAACCCGCAGTGAGTTGCGTGAGGAGTTGAACCGCTTTCGCGAGGAAGACAAACAGGAGAGGGAGCGCATACGCAATGAGGACAGGGAGGAGAGGGAGCGTATAAGGCGCGAGGACCAGCAGGAGCAGCAGCGGTTCCGGAGTGAGTTTCAAGAGGGACTACAGCGTTTCCGCAGTGAGTTCCAAGACGGCTTGCAGGGGTTTCGCAGTGAATTTCAAGATGGCCTACAGGGGTTCCGCGGTGAGTTCCAAACGGGACTGCAGGGTTTCCGACATGAGGACCGGGAAGACAAGATTAAGTTGCAGAACCGCTTCGAAAACAGGATTGCGGCGCACACCCGCTGGATGATTGTGACGCTGTGCACGATCGTGCTCACAGTTGTGGGCGCACTTGTCGCATATGTTCTGACCAACCTTCGAATGATCGGACTTCCTTAACGAAATCCGCTGGCATATTCTCTCAATTCACTGACTCAAAAAGTTACAGCGCAACGGCTTCGGTCGGAAACTCGATCAGATCGTCTCCGCCTAAAATCAAATTACTCCGATCAGATGAGAGTTCGCTCGCCAGTAGCAGCTTGACATCCGCGAGGCCAAAGCTACATAATTAAATCATGATGGCCTTCACAGGACAACGATTTAGCGGGATGAGCCGCTTGCCAACGCATGGAAGACGAATCGTCTGTTTCGCCATGCGATATTGGCGGGTCGGCTAGGTACCGCCTCTCATGACTGATTCTTTGTAGATTATCACCTAGTCATCAAATCCCCGAGGCGGCCATGAGTGCCCTCGGCTTCCATCCAAACCCCGCAGGCGCATGTCATGAAGGCCACGGGGTTTTTCAGTATCGAGGCATACGGAACTCTCATCATGATGGAACAAACGGAAAACACAAACGTGCTCGCGCAGGAAAACCTGATCACACCGGATGCACTCAAAACGGCGCTCCCCGTGTCCGAGCCTGCGTCTCACGCCGTGGCTGACGCGAGGCGAAGTATTCGCAAAATTCTTCGCGGCAACGACTCACGCCTTATGGTGATCGTCGGCCCATGCTCAATCCACGACCCCGACGCGGCCTTGGAGTATGCGAGAGAGCTCGCAATGCTCGCCCGCGAACTTCAAGACACCTTGTTTATTGTCATGCGCGCCTACTTTGAAAAACCGCGCACCACTACGGGCTGGAAAGGGCTGATAAACGATCCCGCTCTTGACGGCACCTTTCATATCGAGGAAGGCATCCGCATCGCACGCGAACTCTTGCTCAAGATTTCGCATCCAGAAGAATTTGGACTCCCGATCGCGACCGAGGCGCTTGACCCTATCATGCCGCAATACCTGCAAGACCTCATCGCTTGGTCGGCCATCGGCGCGCGCACGGTCGAATCGCAAACTCATCGGGAGATGGCTTCTGGACTCTCATGCCCGGTCGGGTTTAAGAACTCGACCGACGGTAGCCTTGCCGTCGCGATCAACGGATTGCGATCAGTTTCCACACCGCATAGATTCCTCGGAATCAATCAACGAGGAGAGGTGGCCATCATCCATACACGCGGGAACAGCGACGGGCACCTCGTACTGCGCGGCGGGGATGCTGGCCCCAACTTCGATGCAGCCTCGATCGCAGATGCGACACAGCAGATGCGGCGTACTGGCCTCGCTCCCGCCATCGTCGTTGACTGTAGCCATGCCAATTCATGCAAAGACCACAGACGACAGCCGCTGGTCGCCGACGACGTAGCAGCGCAGATCGAAGCGGGCAACCGGAGCATTGTGGGCATCATGCTTGAATCCAACCTCAAGGCCGGCAATCAGGCGCTCGCTGACGGAAAGCACACGCTCGAATATGGGGTCTCGATCACCGATGCCTGTATCGATTGGGCATCCACCGAGCAGCTTTTGCGTGGATTAGCGGCGCGGCTGCGCGATCCATTGACCAGACGCCTCGATACCTCGATGGAGCGACAGGTGGCTTAGAGCGTTGGAGGCGAGCGAACAGGGTAAAATATTTGATTGGAAAGACGCGGTTGCAAAAGGCGACGGGTATGAAGTCGAAAATCAGTGATCAGAAAGCGGACGCGCTTGGCATGGTGGTGCTTCTCTTGTGCCTCGTGCTTGGTGCCGTGCACTTCGCTTCCGGCGGCCTCATAGGATAAGAAGCACCATGGGCGCGCTTATCAGCATCTCCGATTCAGCCAAGGAGTATCTCGTCGGCCTGCTGGAAAAACGCCGAGATGACTCCAGCGACGAAGATTCTGAGAAGGGCGATATCGGCATTCGTGTCTTTGTGCAGCAGCCGGGCACACCCCAGGCTGAAACCTGCATTGCCTATTGCCGCGCCAAGGAAGCGGAATCCGACGACATTCCCATGGATGTGGGACCATTCATCACTTGGATTGAGCAGCGAAGCGAGCCTTTTCTTGAGGATGCCGAGGTCGATTTCAGAGAAGATCAGTTCGGTGGTCAACTCACCATCAGGGCACCCAACGCCAGAGCGCCCAAAGTCTCCGAAGATTCAACGATTGAAGACCGAATCAACTACGTGCTCTACACCGAAATCAACCCAGGACTGGCCTCGCATGGCGGCATGGTGACGCTTGTCGACGTGGTGGAAGGTGATACGGCCGTTCTGCAGTTCGGCGGAGGTTGTCAAGGCTGCGCAGCCGTTGATATCACCCTCAAGCACGGGGTCGAGCAGTCGCTCTTGAGTTCAATCCCGGAACTCAAAGCCATTCGCGACGCCACCGACCACACTTTTACGGAAAACGCCTACTACCAGCCGCGTTAAGGGATACACACCTGATATACAGGTGTGTATAATTTTTACACAATTTTGCCTTTTCGAGTGGATCGTATGGCGCGCATCCAAATGGTATTGTCGGACGGCGATAGAGAACGCTACATGTATCACGCGAAGCGCGAGGAGAAGTCGCTGAGCGCTTGGCTTCGTGAAGCAGCGCAGGAGAAAATTGACAAGCATACGAAGGATGATCAGCGTCCATTCGCCTCTGCCGAAGAGGTAAGAGCGTTCTTTCGTGAGTGCGATGCCATGAACGAAGGATATGGGCCAGAACTCAACTGGGAGGAATACAAAAAAATAATTGAGGATTCCAAGATTGAAGGCCTTGAAATCACATGATTTTTGTTGACGCAAATATACTTGTGTATTCGGTTGGCACTGCTCATCCATTGAAAGACGCGGCGCGCCAATTCCTTGAACCACTTCCTGAATCGCATCAACAGCTTTGCACCTCATCGGAAGTGCTACAGGAGTTGCTGTTTGTCTTTCTGCGTACGCAACGCCCCCATCTCTTTGAACACTGCATGAGGCTTGTTCGTCGCCTGAATGTACGGGTCTGGTCACTGGAATTTGAAGATGTGGCATTGGCGGGAGAATTGAGCCAAACGCACCCCGCGCTTTCCGCAAGAGACTTGTGCCACCTTGCTTCATGCCGACGCCGGGGCATCAGAAATATTAAAACCTTCGACCGCGCACTCGCAGCCGCATTTGAATGACTTCGATCAGCGTCGACAACGAACATCGGCGCACACAATTCTAGCCGTACAATTGCCGAATACAGAAAAGCGACAAGAGGTCGCATTTCTCAATGCTCGAAGACCTTCATAGCGCTAGCGTCGCCACGTCCATCGCCATCGTCTTTACCGGTGCCGCAGTGCTTGGCGCTGCGGCGCTTTATGCGCGCCAGCCTTTGCTGATCGTCTACATCCTGCTTGGGATGCTAATTGGACCGCACGGCCTTGGAATCATCACCAACGCCGAACTCCTGCAAGAGGTGGGCGAGTTCGGAATCATGTTTCTATTGTTCATCGTCGGCCTGGACTTGCCGCCAAACAGGCTCAAACACATGTTTGGCAGTTCCATCATGATTGCCCTCGCCAGTGCGGTGGTCTTTTTCGCGCTCGGCTTTGTCGTCATGTTCGCGTTTGGTTTTCCGCTCATTGATGCCGTGGTCGTGGGTATCGCGAGTGGATTCTCGAGTACGCTCATCGGCCTCAAGCTGTTGCCGACAAACGTACTGCACCACCGCCATACCGGAGATGTGGTGATCAGCCAGCTTCTCATCCAAGACCTGATCGCGATCATTGCACTCGTCGTCATAGGCGGACTAGCGGTAACAAGCGGGGCAGATTCAACCAATCTTCCACTGAGGCTCGGCGCGACCATGGTGCTTGCCCCGCTACTCGCTCTGGCGGCGTTTCTCGGGGTCAAATACTTGATCAAGCCCCTGTTTGTGAGGTTCGGCGCCATCTCTGAGGCCATCGACCTGATCGGTATCGGCTGGTGTTTCGCCATAGCCTCTATTTCCGTCGTAATCGGACTGACACCTGAAATTGGCGCCTTCATTGCCGGTGTTTCCATGGCCAACCTGCGTATCGCGCAGGTTGAAGCAGAGCGCTTTCGTCCGATTCGAGACTTCTTCCTCGTACTCTTCTTCTTCTCAATAGGTGGCAGCCTCGAACTCGTCGCGATCCTGTCTTACCTCGCCCCAGTCATCGTACTGGTAGCCATTTTCGTGCTGCTCAAACCGCTGGTGTATCGAGGCTTGCTGCAAGTAGCGGGCGAGGAAGTTGGGACTTCACGGGAAATCAGCTATCGTCTTGGCCAGACCGGAGAATTCTCGCTACTCGTGGTACATCTGGCTGCGGGCACAGTACTTATTTCCGAATCCGCATCGCTGATTCTCACCAGCGCCACGGTCGCTTCCTTGTGCATCTCAACCTATATCGTCGTGCGACGCTTCCCGAACCCAATCGCCGTAGACCCTCGTCTGCGGAGAGACTAGACCTTCTCACCCACCAACTCGACGACTTCCCCCGCCGCCCTGGCGCGTTCGATTCTTGAGTTTTCATCCGCTTCAAGGTGACGGGACGCCATATAAATCAAAATGGCGCTTGGCACCAAGACGATCACACCGGAGATCATGGCAAGCCGTAATGATGTCGCGTCATCAAACCCTTGACCCATGAGCTGATCGCTGACAAATCCCATCAGGTAGGGACCCAAGGCGAGACCTAGAAATGTCGGCATCACGATGTAGAAGGCGCTGGCGAGAGCGCGCATGCGAGGCAGGACAAGATCATTTACGGTGGCTGGTGGAATGGCCACCCACAAGGGGGATGCGATGCTGAAGAAGAACGAAGCGACGTAGGCGACGACGACGTTCTCGGTATAGACAAAGACCCACGCGCAGGGAATCATCAAGCCGATAGCGATGTAACCGACGTACATCCGTCCCTTACGCGTGTGCTTACGAAGGGTATCGCCGAGCCAGCCGCCAAGGGTGATGCCAACGAAGCCGCCAATGGCCGCGCCCAAACCAAGCCACTGCCCAGCCTCAGTCAAGCTGACTTCGAAGGTGCGCACCATGTAGGCCGGCCCCCAAAAGCCAACGCCATAGGTCACAAAGGAAATCAACGGGAACCCGATCACGGTATAAATGAGCGCTCTCGAGTTCAAAATGAGCGCGAAACTTGCCGCATCCTGCACGTAGAGACTCTGCGCCCAAGAAATGAACGCCAATACGCCAATGCCCAAGGCGACCCACTGCACCGTATCGCCCGTCGCCAGCACCAATCCCAAGACGACAAGGGCGACACAGGCTCCGGCGACGAGATTCACCAAGAGCGCCCTACCTCCATTGGGAATCGCAGAGATGACCGGCACCACGCGCAGAAATTCTCGCCAAGTCTCTGCGAGCGGATGTCCTTGCGGCGCGTGGCTTATCCCTTCGCTCATACCCCGGACGGGCTCGCGCATCGTCCAGACCCAAATGGCGAGCAATAGGCCCGGCATGCCCACGGCAAGGAATGCCGCCTGCCAGCCCTTGAGACCCAATGGCGCCAAGCTCGCATCGGGATAGGCGGCGTTCCACCCGTCGGTGATCGCTCCGCCAAGAAATATCCCCACTCCAGCACCTATATAGAGTCCACCGGAATAAATAGCGATCACTATGGCGCGAACGCGAGGCGAGAAATAATCCGAGAGCATTGAGAAGGCGGCGGGGCTTGCGCTTGCCTCTCCGATACCTACGCCAAACCGACAGACCGCCAGTTGCATGAAGTTGCGCGAAAACCCGGAAAGCGCCGTCATGAGGCTCCAAAAGGAGAGCCCGATGGAGATCAGGCGCACTCGCTGCCAAGTGTCGGCCAGTCTTCCGAGTGGTATGCCAAAGACAGCGTAGAAGACAGCGAAGGCAGTTCCGAACAGGAAACCGAGATCCGCATCAGAGATGCCGAGGTCTTCCTTGATGGGCTGCGCAAGGATCGAGAGGATCTGGCGATCGATAAAGTTGAATACGTAGACGATGGTCAGAACAAACAGCACATAGCTGGCGTAGCCACCGCCAACCCGGGTCTCGTAGCGCATATTCGATCCTTGCAGTGAATCGGACCAAGGCAGCGAAGCCTAACAGATTGGCGCGCTGAATAACGAAGCATTAGACTAAAGGCTTGTGCCTCACCAGATGGCGTGGGAACAGCATGGCTCACCAGCTCGGGCAAGACAACATCACCGGAAAGCTGTTCGGATACGCCTTTGATATTCACAACCCGGTCTTCTTGATTTCAGCCATCAGCATCATGCTGTTCGTGTTGCTGGCGCTCGTCATGCCGGAAACGGCGACCAACCTGTTCGGCTGGCTCAGAGGCACTCTGACCAGCAATTTCGACTGGTTCTTCATCCTATCGGCGGACGCCTTCGTGCTCTTCTGCGTCACCATCGCCTTGTCTCCCTGGGGCAAAGTCAGAATCGGTGGCACCGACGCGGTGCCGGATTTCAGTACGATTTCATGGTTTGCGCTGCTGTTTGCGGCCGGAGTCGGCATCGGCCTCATGTTCTTTGGCGCGCTGGAGCCGGTGTTCCATATGGGCGTTTCCAGACCGCTCGGCACACCGCCCCTGCTCGACGATCAAGGCGGGTTCATCGCATCCAACATCGAGCAGGCGAAGTACATGGGGATCGGCGCCACCATGTATCACTGGGGACTGCATCCTTGGGCAATCTACGGCGTCGTCGCGCTCGCACTCGCACTCGCCGCCTACAACCGGGGCCTCCCTTTAAGCATACGCTCGGCCTTTCATCCGCTGTTCGGGGATCGTATCTGGGGTCCGCTGGGACATCTGATCGACACCTTGGCGGTGTTCGCGGCGCTCTTCGGGCTCGCCACTTCACTCGGACTCGGTGCGCAGCAAGCCAACGCCGGGCTCCATCATGTGTTCGGAGTCGCATCGGCGCCTTGGGTACAAGTGATACTCATCGTGGTGATCACGGGACTTGCAATCACTTCCGTGCTGCGGGGCATGGTGCGCGGGGTGAAACTCCTGTCTCAAATCAACGTAATGGTCGCCGCGCTGCTTCTGGTGTTCGTGCTCTTCGCCGGCCCCACTCTGGCGATACTGGCCGACTTCGTTCAAAGCCTCGTCATCTACGCGCAGAAACTCCCGGCCCTCGCAAGCCCCATAGGACGCGAGGACACCGCCTTTCGCGAGGATTGGACCTCGTTTTATTGGGCTTGGTGGATCGCTTGGTCGCCCTTTGTGGGTTTGTTCATCGCGCGCGTTTCGCGCGGGCGAACTGTTCGGCAGTTCATGCTCTGCGTGCTGATCGCGCCGACGCTGGTCTCTTGCCTATGGGTGTCCGTTTTTGGCGGAGTCGCCATCGAACAGGTGCTGACGGATGCCAATAGTCTTGTGAGGGCGAACGTGATCGATAGCTACGATCTTCCCATCGCCCTCTTTTCGATGCTGCAAGGCTTACCGCTCGCGACCTTCACCTCGGTGGTCAGTATCTTCCTGATCGTGGTGTTCTTCGTGACCTCGTCGGACTCTGGATCGCTGGTCATCGATTCAATCACCGCTGGCGGAAAAACCAGTGGCCCCATGCCACAACGCATCTTTTGGTGCATGTTTCAAGGCGCGGTCGCTATTGTCCTCTTGTTGGGCGGCGGATTGGAAGCTCTGCAGGCCATGGCGATTTCCATCGGGCTGCCTTTCACGCTGGTACTGATCCTCATGTGCTTCGCGATAGCGAGAGCACTCTCGGAGGAGTCAGCCAAGAAACCTAAGGAGCAAACAACACCCCCGGGTTGAGCAGTCCGCTCGGATCAAGCGTCTTCTTGGCTGCCCGCAGCACCATCTCGAACGGTTCCGGGCGCTGCTTTTTCCAGCCCTCCCGGTGCATGCGGCCGACTGCGTGATGATGGGTGACCGTGCCGCCGGCGCGAAGTACAGCATCGAGCGCCTCGTCCTTGATGGCCTGCCAGATCTCCTGCTCGCCGCCCATGGGCACCTTGCCGCGAAACGAATAGTAGGGTGCCGGGCCGTCCACATAGACGTGAGTGAAGCGGCAAGAGAGACTCGCGCTCTTACCCATGGTCCTCTCAAGTACGCCGCCCACGGCCTCGCGCACCTCGGCATCAAACTGCTCCCATTTGTCCCAAGTAATCGCCGTCTCGAAGGTGTCCGCAAGCAAGCCCAAGCCGTTGGTGAGGCCAGCATTGACACCAATGAAGCTGTTTCTCCATGCGCCCACCGCCCCTCGGCGACCAGTCGCGTCCCCGGAACCATCATCAATCCTGATGTGCGCATCATCGATCTTACCGGCACATCCGCGCGCAAGCTCAACAGCTTGCATCATGAGTCCACGCTGTGAAACCACGCTCGATTCGAAGCCAATGATGAGAAGGCTCTCCTTGCCTGAGAGGGACGCGCTCTGCCGCGCTTCTTCGGGATCGAGCAATCGCAAGTTCGCCGGCCACAGCTTGGCCTGCACGATATGCCTCGCCGCTTCCGCACCCTGCTTCCAGGATGGAAACACCACGCCCGCAGTGGCGCGAAAGTTCGGCCGTTCCTGGATTCTCATCCAAGCTTCACTGATGATGCCGAGAACACCCTCCGAACCGCAGATCAAGCGATCAGGGCTTGGGCCGGCACCGCTTCCCGGCAGACGCCGAGATTCCCACCATCCACGCGGCGTGAGCATGCGTACTGATTCTACGAAGTCATCTATGTGCGTGTGATTGGTTGCGTAGTGCCCTCCAGAACGCGTCGCAATCCAACCGCCGAGCGTCGACCAAGGAAAGCTCTGCGGAAAGTGCCGCAAGGTGTATCCCTGAGGCCGCAGGGCGTTTTCGATATGCGGGCCAAGGGTGCCGGCCTGAATGCGGGCAGCTCGCGAAATCGGATCAATCTCAGGCACTTGCGAGAGTTCGTCGAGATCGATGACCACGCCAGCCTCGGATTCTGTTGGAATTCCCAGACCCCAGACCACTGTCGTGCCGCCACCATAGGGCACCACCGTGATGCCGGAATTGTCGCACCACTCAAGGGTGGCTTCGAGTTCATCCTCGCTGCGTGGATGGGCGACCGCATCCGGAGGCTGATCAAATCTTCCCCGCGACGCATCCAGCAGTTCCAGTGAGTGCCCGCCATGCGTATGGGTCACGCGTTCGAGCGACGAATCGCTCACCCACTCGCGCAGCCTTGACGGCACCTCGATGCGGCTCTGGCGAAGCCGTATGTCTTCGACTCGCGGAATCTTCGCGGGTGTCACCTCCTCACCAAACAGGCCGGAAATCCGCCTCGCCATCTCCGCGCGTTCAGACTCGCTCGGCTCATCCGACTTGTAGCCCCAAGTCCAGAAGCTTCGTGGTTCCTTCGGTTTCGGCATGGTCGTTCTCCTTTAACCTCCCGCAGCGGCATGAGTAATCGCACAATCGCTGTGACACAATGAGTGTATGCCACGTTTGTACTTTCTGCCTACGCGCCTGTTGAGCACGGCGCCGCGCCTAGCCCAATTCATACAGCGACTTGAAGGACTTTTGTTCTCAAGCCTGTTTCGCCTGTTCGAGCTGCTTCCACTCGGCCCGGCATCCTATGCGGCCGAGCAGATGTTCAAGCTATGGGGACCGCGCACGGGCAAGCAACGAACACGAGCCCTGCGCAACTTGGACATTGCCTTTCCCGAACTCAGCGACCGGCAGCACGCACAGATATGCAGGGGTATTTTTGGCTCTCTCGGGCGTTCGATCGCCGAACTTGCCCATGCCAAGCAAATCTGGCGGCGACGTTCACGGCACCTGGAGTTTGTTGCCGATCCCTCGATCAAGGCACTTAGAAAGAAAGGCACTCCGGCAGTGATCGTGACCGCTCATGTGGGCCCGTGGCAACTCGCGAGCTTACTCGCGTCTCAATACGACCTGCCCTTGACCATCATTTACGCGCCCGAATCCAATGCCCGCATCCGCGACCGCATCCGGCGCTACCGCGAAGACCTCCCCGTTTCGCTCTTGCCACGAGACTCGAGCATGCGCCATCTCTTGCGCGAACTTTCCGCTGGACATCTTGTCGGCATTGCCGCCGACACGAGGCTCGATTCGGGACCAATGCTGCCATTTTTCGGCGTGGAGACGCCGAGCAACACGGCTGCCGCGCGCTTGGCCTTGGGACGATCATGCGAACTCATCCCGGCACGCGCAGAGCGCCTGTCGCGAACGCGCTTTCGAATATCCCTCATGGCGCCAATCAAGCCGCGAATCCAAGGCAGTACCTCCGAGCAGGCAAGCGACGTGACGGCGCAGCTACTCACGCTCTTTGAAAGTTGGATTCGCGAATCTCCTAGCGAGTGGCTGTGCTTTGCTCGTCGCTGGCCGAAAAACTAGACGACAGGCATGGCGCGACTCCTGTTCACCAATCGGCTTGAAGACTATGCGCGGCGATTGGTCTGGGTTCGGGATCTTCTCTGGCGTGTTGAGTCTTGGATGGTGGCCGGGCTGCTTGCCTCCTCCCGCCTCCTGAGCCCGGCGCGCGCATCACGAATCGGCGAGGCGCTCTTGGCGCGGTTCGGCCCTCTCTCGCCGAAGCACAAACTCGTGCTGGACAACGTGGACATCGCTTTTGCTGACAAGGATGAGAAGACGCGCGAAAAGATCGCGACCGATTCGTGGCGTTCGGTTGGGGCGCTGTTTGGCGAGATGACCCAGTTCCATAAAATTGCCGCCGCCCCACTTGGCGAGTATCTTGAAATCGTTGCCAAATGCGATCTTGAACCCTACAGAAACCGTCAGCGCTCGGGTGTGTTCTGCGGAGCGCACATCGCCAACTGGGAGATCCTGCTGCTTGTCTTTTCGCTGCAACGCATCCCGGCGCTCGCCTTCGTCGCACCACTGCAAAATCCGCATCTTGGACGCCTGCTCCGCAAGATTCGAGAGACGACCGGTTGCGTGATGTACAACAGGGACACCTCGCTCAAGCCTGTCATTCGACATGTACGCGACGGCGGGAGCCTCGGCACGCTGATTGACGTTCGCGTTGATGGCGGTCTCAAGGTGCCCTTCTTCGGCCATCCCATGCAGGTTTCGAACACGCCGGCGCGCCTTGCCCTACGCTACGGATGCGATTTGATTCCCTATCAATGCGAACGATTGGACAACGCCTCGTTGCGCGTCACCATTCACGAGCCCGTATCCAAAGAAGGTCTGGCGGGTGACGAGCAGGCGCGGCTCGCCGAGTTTTCCGCCCGCCACCTGCGCTTGGTTGAGCGTTGGATCAAAGACGCGCCGGGAGATTGGCTCATGACCACGCGTCGATGGGAACGACCGCTGTATCCGAGGACCAAGGGCGGCCGCGAGGTTCCAGCCGCATGACGCTCATGCCTGCTCGGCGCATGAACGCCACCGGCAGTGCCAAGTTCTTTCTCTTGGTCACCATCGGCTTGGATTCGGTCGGTCTCGGCATTATCGTGCCGGTGCTGCCCGAACTCTTGATGGAGCTCACCGGCAAAGGGGTGGGCCAAGCGGCGAGATATGGCGGTTGGCTCTTGATGCTCTATGCGGGTGTCCAGTTCCTGATTGCGCCGGTGCTCGGGAATTTGAGCGACCGATTCGGCAGACGACCAGTCCTGCTGGCATCGCTGTTTGCCTTTGGTCTCGACTACCTCGCCATGGCACTGGCACCAAATCTTGCTTGGCTGTTCGTAGCACGGGCCATTGCCGGCGCTTGCGGCGCGACCTTTAGTACCTGCAACGCCTATATCGCGGATGTGACGTCCGAACGGGAGCGCGCTCGTTACCTAGGCTACCTCGCCGCCGCTTGGGGGGTTGGTTTCATCATCGGACCGGCGCTCGGAGGACTGCTTGGCGCATTCGGGCCGAGGGTACCCTTCTTTGTGGCTTCCGCCGTCTGTTTCCTCAATTTCGCCTATGGCTATCTGGTGGTGCCTGAAAGCCTGCGCGAAGAGAATCGCCGCGCCTTTTCGATTGTGCGCGCCAATACCATTGGCGCACTCTTTCACTTAAGGAGAGTATCCACCGTGCTCGGATTGCTCGGCGCCTACTTCTTTTATCAGATCGCGCACGATTCCAATCCGAGTGTGTGGACTTTCTTCACCATCGAGCGATTCGGATGGAGCGAACTGCAAGTAGGACTCTCGGTCGCCTTCACGGGGGTGATGATTGCGGTCGCAAACGGCGTGCTGGTAGCGCCTGCCATCAAACTGCTTGGAGAGCAGCGCGCCATCCCGGTCGGGTTTGGCTTTCAAGCGCTGGGATTTGTCGGCTTCTCGCTGGCCACACAAGGGTGGCATCTGATTCTCGCGATTATTCCCTTTTCGCTTGGCGCCATTGGCTCGGTGGCGCTGCGAAGCCACATGACCAAGCAGGTGGACGCCAATCAGCAAGGCGAATTGCAGGGGGCTATTGCGAGCGTGATGGGCCTCGGGGCCATATTGGCACCACCGCTCATGACGCAACTCTTCAGCTTCTATACTTCCCCGCAAACGCCCTTCTACTTTCCTGGGGTCGCCTTCGCCCTCGCGGCCGCCTGTACGCTGGTCTGCATGTTCATTTGCCTCGCCAATATCCTTTGGCACCGCTCCCATCAAGCGAGCTAGAGCGTGGCGAATTCACATGCGTAGAATAGCTCTTTGTCTGACGCACGCCACTGGTTCTCACAACGAACTGCGGTACTAATCCGATGAATCCAAGTCTAATGAAATGGCTGATCCGCATTGGCGTGGTGGTGATACTCGTCCTCGTGGTCTTGTCGGTCATTCGAAGCAAGCCGTTTGGCTACATGATGCTCGAGCGCACCGTCGCAGGGAATATTAGCCGCGATACCTTAAGAGACCTGCCAGACGGCCTTCATGTATTGCTCTGCGGGGCCGGAGGGCCGCTCACCGACATCAATCGATCAGGCCCCTGCGTGGCGATACAAGCCGGGCCACGACTCTATGTCATTGATGCCGGCACCAACGGGGCTCGCAACATTGGTCGATTCGGCGTGGCACCCGGTCGCATCGAAGCAGTATTCCTTACCCATGTACATTCGGACCACATTGACGGTCTTGGAGAACTCGCCATGATGCGTTGGGTGGGAGTCGGCGGCAATCACACCGAGCCGCTTCCCGTCCACGGACCACCCGTGGTCTCCGATGTGGTCGCTGGTTTCAATTTGGCCTATGCCGCAGACGCCCGATATAGAACAGCGCATCATGGGGAAGAAGTGGCGCCTCCGAGTGGCGCCGGCATGTCGGCCATGCCCTTCCCGCTGCCCGAGGATGGCGAGACCCATTTGGTGCTCGAAACCGACGATTCCCCACCTGTGCGCGTGACCGCGTTTCGCGTCTCACACGAGCCGGTGAGCCAAGCGGTTGGCTATCGCATCGATTATGGAGCGCATTCGCTGGTGGTGAGTGGCGACACTTCAAAGTCGGCCAACCTCATCGCGCACGCGCAGGATGTCGACCTGCTCCTGCACGAGGCACTCGCGAGTGACATCACAGGCAAGCTTGCCGAGGTATTTGACGAGAACGGCGTTCCAATGCTAGCGAAAGTCATGCGCGACGTGCCGAGCTATCACGCGACGCCGGTTGAGGCTGCCGAGTCGGCCCAGGAAGCCGGTGCGAAACATCTGGTGCTCTACCACATAGTTCCGCCTTTACCGCTCAGCGCCTTGGAAAGGGTGTTCATGGAAGGAGTGAGACAAGCCTATGACGGGCCGGTGACCTTGGCAAGCGATGGCTTGATTGTCTCGACCACGTCCGAATAATACGACAGTCAGTCCACGGTCGCTCCTTCCACGCATGCTTCAATGGCACCGCCACTCTGAGGCTTGAAGAGAAGTCATCGCCGCTCCGTGCGTCCACATTCCTGCAAACTCCGTTCCTTTAATCTCCACAAGGGGTTGTGTAGTTCCATTCCTTCATATCAATATATGCCAAATCCCCCAACCCCAAGCATTGCATTCCCGTTGTGGACAAGTATCATTGTGATCTCGCAGTCGGTATTTTCGCTCGATGACTCGACCCATTGGAATCGATTTGTTCGCCGGGGCCGGAGGTCTAAGCCTTGGGTTCGAACTGGCCGGTTTCGATGTAGCCGCAGCTGTCGAGATTGATCCCATCCACGCGGCAGTTCATTCTTTTAATTTTCCAAACTGCCACACGCTCCCGAGAACAGTGGTTGGGCTTTCGGGTGCCGAGATTCGAAAGGCTGCCGGCATTGGCTCAAGATCAGTGGACGTGGTATTCGGCGGTGCACCATGCCAAGGCTTTTCCCTTATCGGACAACGAGCTTTGGACGACCCCCGCAATCAGCTGGTCAAAGAGTTTGTGAGACTGGTGTCAGAGCTCGACGCCAAGCACTTCGTATTCGAGAACGTCAAGGGACTTACGCTCGGCGGGCAGCGGACATTCCTAGAAGAATTGATCGCAGCCTTCTCGAAAAACGGCTATGTGCTGTGCGCGCCTTGGCAAGTGTTGAATGCCGCGCATTTTGGGGTTCCTCAGCACAGAGAACGACTTTTTCTCATGGGCACCAAGAAGGGCTTAGAAACCCCAGAGTATCCTCTACCCTCTACCAGTCAAGCAGACACGCAGCGACCGCACCGACCCGCTGGCCCAACCTGTGAAGATGCAATCGGTGATCTTCCAGAACCGGAAGTCTTCTCACAACTCCTATTTGCTGACTGGGTTCATACCGACGACTGGAGCGAGCCTAGCGACTACGCAAGAGGATTGCGCTGCGTTGATGAATCTGGCTGGGGTGATGGATATCGACGTCATTGGCAACCAAACATGCTGACCAGCAGTGCGCGCACCAACCACACCAATGCATCGCGTAGGCGCTTTGAAAAAGCGCCACCAGGCGCAACGGAACAGGGCTCACGTCTGTTTAAGCTGGCACGTCACGGGGTGGCCAACACGTTAAGAGCAGGAACCGACTCTGCGCGCGGGGCATTCACCAGCCCTCGCCCCATACATTACGACAAGCCAAGATGCGTGACTGTCAGAGAAATGGCACGACTACATGGGTTCCCTGACTGGTTTCGTTTCCACGTCACCAAATGGCACGGGGCAAGACAGATTGGAAACTCCGTTCCCCCGCCGCTGGCCAAAGCCGTCGCGCAGCAGATTGTTCGAGCATTAGGCATAGTCCCTTCTCGGCCAAGCAGAGTTCTGAAGCTAGGCGACATCAAGCTCCTGACCCTAGACATGACACACGCTGCTCGTTACTGGGGAGTGCCCGTTCCCATCGCACAACGCATCCGCAATACCGGCGAAGGTTCGAAGCAAAGATCTGCAAAGTCATCTCGACAAGACCTAGCCGAAGAGCGCGGAGCCCCACGTGAGGAACGACTTTCCGTTGGTTAAGCATCAGCCCAAAAAGGGAGCCGTAAAAAACCGCTACGCGGCGTTGGTCGAGAAGGTGTTCTTTGATCGTTACTCCGAGGGAGATACTGAAATCCCTTTCGAACGCTCGGATTTCGATACGGCGGCGACGCAGTTGGGATTCACTCTTCCCAAGAATCTCGGCGATGTCGTCTATTCGGTTCGTTACCGAACTTCCATGCCTGACTCTGTGCTTGAAACACAAACTCGAGGACGAGAGTGGCTGATAGAGGGCGCGGGCCGCGGTCGTTATCTATTTCGACTGGTGAAAGTCAACCGGATACTACCAAGCTCTGCGCTTGCGGCAATTCAAATTCCCGATGCCACGCCCAGCATTGTCTCGGCTTGCGCGCTGTCTGATGAACAAGCGCTTCTTGCGAAGATCCGCTACAACAGAATTATCGATATATTTCTCGGCATAACGAGTTATTCCCTGCAAAATCACCTGAGAACGACGGTTAAAGGCATAGGGCAAATTGAAATCGACGAACTCTATGTCGGCATTGACTCCGATGGCAATGAATATGTCCTGCCCGTGCAGGCCAAGGGCCGCAGGGACCAGCTCTCGTCAGTACAGACCCGGCAAGACATTCATTGCTGTGCCGAAAAATTCTCCGACCGCACATGCCGTCCAGTTTCTGCTCAGTTCCTAGACGACGACACGGTTGCGATGTTCGAACTAGCCTCAGAAGGCGAGGAAATTTCCGTAGTGACTGAGAAGCACTATCGGCTTTGGCGCTCCAAAAATACTTAACTTTCTCCGAATCGCAAGATGCCTCCTCGCACTACATTCTCGAGCGGGCGACTTGGGCGCGCCCCTACGGGATGCGGGAATCCGAGGCGTGTGCCATGCCCGCTTTCCAGCGCGCGCCCGGACAAACGGGCATTCGCGCCGACCTTGCGCTCGCGTTCCTGCTATTGACGGGGGACGCGGATTATTCACCGAAACTCCTCTAGCGGAAGACGGCGCTCGAAAGAGCATTGTCTCCAATGAGGCTCGAGACCTTCAAAGCCGTTGAGACCCGAACGGTGTCTGTGGATTTGACTCCCGCCTCTTCCGCCGCGCCTAGGTCGGTGCCCCTTATTGATCTCGAACGGCCTTTACAATTCTATTGGAGCACCTAGAGGCGCTCGCAGAATCTCGATAGGTTCAGTATCAAAATTGCACGCAATGGTTGCCTGACTCCGATATTCAGCCTCTGTGCTAAGGTTGAACATGGAATATTGCGGCGGCGTGACACATGAAATCGAATCAAACGCTCGATCCTGACAAAGCCGCTTTCGTCAATCTCCTGCTTGAATCAAACGTTTTGCTGTTTGGGGATTTTGTCACCAAAGCAGGTCGCAAGACACCGTACTTCTTGAACTTTGGGAATCTATCTACGGGTGCTGCCTTGGCTCGGCTCGGCAAAGCCTATGCCGATACGCTCATGGCTTGGGACATCGAGTTCGACATGCTCTTCGGCGCCGCGTACAAGGGCATCCCCATCGTAACGGCGACCGCCACGGCCCTTGCCGAACACCACGGACGTTCGGTATCGGTCGGCTTCAACCGCAAAGAAGCCAAGAACCATGGCGAAGGCGGCGACGGTCTGGGCGCACCGCTTTCCGGACGCGTATTACTACTTGATGACGTTACGGCGGCTGGCACCACAGCACTTGAGATGCGCGAACGCGCTCGCCGCTTCAATGCGACCTTTGTCGGCATGCTCATAGGTGTTGATCGCCAAGATCCCGATGTTGCGTCCGGAAAAAGCGCCCTTGAAGCCATCAGTCAACGAATTCAAGTACCGATCAAGAGCATAGTCACACGATCAGACATACAGGCCTTTCTTGAATCTCGACCTGAGTGGTCGGAGCAAGCCGGCCTGCTGAAGAACGCAGAAGTCCACTAAAGAGATCTTGGCCTTGAACCCGGAATTGTGTCCTCTCTTTGCTTGCCCTGCTTACGATCAAACCACTCAAAAATATCTCGCTAGCCTCAAGTACAGGCGCGCGCCACCTCCGGAGGCGAGGTGATCGAGTTCAGGGGCGTTTGAAACGCGGAGGCCGCGGTATTCATCGCCCAAGTCATTCCCCATTCCGTAGGTGAGGCCGACATCGACACTCGAGTAGTCGCTTGGCAGGAAATTCAGCCCTAGCTGCGTGAGCATGCTGCCGTCTTCGAGATTTGCCAGCAGCAGGAAGCCGTAGTTCCAGCGCAGACTGGGGGTGAGTCGTAAACTTGCCGCCAGATAGTGCTTGCCGACATTCCCTAGTTCACCCCGCTCCAACCTAGCCGCGAGCGATGCACGAAGATTATCGAGCCGGGGTTCGTCCTCCCCAAAGCCGTTCAGGAAGTACTCCACCCATAGGTTCACTTGGGTATCCCTCCAAACGAAGCTGACGTCCGAGTTGAGCACAGCGGAGGTCCGATGCGCACCCGCCACGGTGCGCGTCACAATCACATCACCGCGAAACAGTAGCTCCCCAAAGGGCTGCGCGAAGCCAATCCCCAGAATCGCATCTTCAAAGTGGCGCATGGCGAAGACTTCGAGGTCGCGCTCACCAATCGGAGCGTGCCACCTGAGACCATAGGATCCGCTCGAACCTTGAACACTCTCTCCATCACCGCGCCTCGCTACGCCGATTGCCTGGAGTTCCTGCCCCGAAGCGAATCGACGTTCCACGAGGATCATGTCGTCCCCGGGTTTGAATTCGGTGTCGACGGCCACCGGAGAAAAGGGGTTCAGGACATCCATCGGCTGGAAAATGAGGCCGTTGCCCCAACTCAGGGCTTGTCGGCCAACGCGAATTCGCCACTGGCGATTGCTCCAACCTATGGACAGACGGTCAAACCTATGCCAGAGGGCATGCGAATCGCCCGAACCCAAGCCCCAAGAGAGTTCAAAGGCACGTGCAGCGTCGCCCTGCGGTAGGCTGTTAACCGAATCGTCTTCCGACCCGCCCAATCCCAGCAGGTCGCCGTGTCTGTAGATGAGTTGATGATGGACGGCAAATTCCCATCCGGACTCGCTGGCCTCGAAGATGCTGCGCACATCAATGCTTTCGTCCGAATAGTAGGCGCCGAGTTCTGGACGAACCACATCTTCGTCTGGCAGCAACCCAAGCGAGCCGAACATACTCGCTCTTAGACTGAAGTCAGTTTCGGCCCAGAGAGGTGCCTTAACGACAAGCAATCCCATCAGCAGCAGCAAAAATCTCATGCATCCTGCTCATCCGAGACGATGCGACCATCGCGAAGCCGCAGTCTGCGCCGCGCATAGCTCTGCACTACCGGGTCATGGGTCGCGGTCAATATGGTGACCTGTCGTTCGCGGTTCAGATTCAAGAAGAGCTTTAAGAGTTCTTCGGTCGTCGCCGAATCCAGATTGGCACTCGGCTCGTCGGCCAGCAGCAAGGCCGGCGACGTGGAAATCGCGCGCGCGACGGCCACTCTTTGTTGTTGCCCCCCGGAGAGTTCGCTCGGTCGCCGATTGGCCAGTTCGGCAAGCCCGACGCTTTCTAGAAGATCCATAGCCACATCCCGCCGCTCGTCGGCCGCGACGCCCTGAAGCTGGAGAATGAACTCGACGTTCTCGCGCGCGCTTAAGACTGGCACGAGATTGTACGCTTGAAACACGAACCCAAGCCGGTGCAAGCGCATATCGGCGAGTTGCCGTTCGGTCAATCCATTCAGGTGCTGCCCGTCGACCTCGATCTCACCGCTCGTCGGACGGTCCAATCCACCAATGAGATTCAGCAAGGTTGACTTTCCGGAACCCGACGGACCCGCGAGGCTCACAAACTCACCCGCACCCATCGAGAAGTCCACCGCATCGAGCGCGGTGACGGGCAAGGTCTCCGGGTTGTAGACGCGGGAGAGTTTCGAACAGTGGACGATTGTGTTTGTCATGATGAACTCTGACGCTTAACTTTGCAGCGCAGCAAGCGGACGCAGCTTAAGCGCCCGCCAAGCCGGATACAGGCTGGCAAGCAAACCAAGCACCAAGCTCAAGATCGAGAGCCGAACGATATCCGACACCAACAGCTTGGGCACTATGACGCTTCTGAGGCCCACGATCTCAAGCCCTTCGCTGAAGGCCGCCAGATCAATGCCATCTCGAAACAAGTAGACAAGCCCATAGCCGACCGCAATACCCAGAATCAATCCGTAGAAGATGACGATCTGAGACTCGAGCACTATTTGCACCAATACCGAAAAAGGCCGCATGCCCAAGGTGCGCAGCATGCCGATCTCCCTGATTCGTTCGAACACCGATGTCAAGAGTGCGTTGACCAGTCCAAACGCGAGCGCAATCCAGAGGATCACGAACCAGATATAGAAGGCGAAATCCGCCAATGCAACCATCTGTGCGATTTGCGGGTTGAGTTCGCGCCAATCAAACACCTCAAGATCTTCGAACGCGCCATCGGCAACGAACGCGTCCTTGGCCGCGGATTCGAATTCATCGTCATACAGGCGCATTGACACCTCGGTAAATGATGAAGTGTCAAGATGTTGCTGTAGGTTATTTACGCCCGTAAACGCGATGACACTCTCGACCGCTGGCTGCCCTGACCTATAGAGTCCCGCAATACGATAGCCAATCTCGCGCGACTGACCATCCGATCCTTCGGTGATCACCACCACGCGACGACCAACATCGGTCTGCAATCGGCGCGCAAGGTCGGCCCCGATCACAAGCTTGCCGTCATCCGGCCCATCAAGCCCTTCTCCTTCAATCTCGGATTCGCCCAAAAACGAAATGGCGAGCTCCGCATCGGGATCAACCCCCACAAGTTCCAAGCCTCGCGTTTCCCGTTCGCTCATGACCACAGCCGGCAGAGAGACGCGAGCCGTCCAGCCCATGACCTGCTCCAATGGCACGTCCGGATGCCAAGCCTCTTCGAGTTCAAAGCTATAGTTCAAGGAGGGATCATCTTGGTAGCCTGGGGCGAGCACCTTGACATGACCATTCAAAGCCGCGATCACATCGATTTGCATGCTGCCTTGAAAGGAGCGTATAAACGAACTCGCGAAGACGATACCCACAACCCCGAAGCCGATAGACAGGAGTAGCAAGCCATTGCGTCGCCGATGACGCCAGAGGTTGCGATACGCAAGTTGCGAGAGCAGTTTAAGTTCCATTTACACAGATCTCAGAACTTCAGCGGGCAGGTGCTTTCCAAGGCGCCGTGTGCCAAACAGCACCGCGATCTGTGCCATTGCCAAGAGCGCCAATGGAATATATAGGAAGGCGATGTTCGAGTAAGCGGGATACATCTTGGGATCCATATGCACGCTCTGCAACAGCTCCGCGGTCTCAGCATCGGTTGGAAGTGGGATGCCTTGGCTGCCGAACCATCCCAAGAACGCACTTACGACAACCAATCCAATCACGGCACCGATGAGCCATAGCCATAGCACCTCCCAATGCATGAGCGCGCGCAGCGATGAGGCTCTCATGCCAAGTGCCATGAGCACGCCGAATTCGGCGCGACGCTCAAACATCACCATCATTACGGCACCGAGAATCGTAAATCCGACCATGAATATGATGATCCCGTAGACGAACACCGAACTTATCGCGTCTAAGCGGATACTGCTGTAGAGCTCGGACTCCACCTGTTTCCAATCGCGGACACGAACCTGGCCCGGCCCCCCGGCCATCTTCAGCCTTGCGCGAATGTCTTCCACGATCGCGTCAGAGGCTGAAGGATCGTCAAAGCGCATGGCCAACAGATGCGCTTTTCCCTCCATGTTGAAGGCAAGGGCCGCCGTATCTCGCGGAATCTGCACCAGGGTGCGATTCAGCAGCGGAAAACCGGCGTCGAAGATACCCACAACTTCGCAGACGAATGCCGCGGTCCCGCCGCCCAAGGCCGAGCCGATGACCACAATCTCACCACCAACGGACAGGCCCAGATTGCGCGCCAAGGCGTCACCAACGATGGCCTCATCTCCCGACCGAAGATAGCGCCCTTCAATGATTCGCCTCGCGATCACCGATACGCCTGGTTCTGATTCCGGGTCCACGCCCATGACCATGCCGGCCTTGCCCGCCGCGTCCGGGGCATCGCTGTTCCCAACCAGCCCAGATCCCTGCACTCGCACGGCAACACCGGATACGCCCGGCACCTGCTCTGCCAGCGTCCGGATCTCGTCTGGATTCTCTAGCAGATATTCCATTTTCGGATCGTCCAGCCAGCCTCGATGCTGGATTTGACCATGCCCCGACATCAACTCGGTGCCGCGCTTGATCATGGACACATAGCTGCCGACCTGCAGGGTAATCCCGCAGCCAACCAAGAGAATGGCAAAGGCAAAGCTGCCGGCGCTCATCCAAGTACGATAGCGCCTTCGACCAAGGTTGCGCCAAGCGATGCGGGGCAGCGCCGGAGTCCAATCCGCCCTTGGAGAAGCCTCTCTCGTCGGAAGCCTGGCCGCGACCTCGCTCACTGTACAAACTGCTTGCTGAGCTCAAAGGTGGTGAACATGTCGTCGGAAATCTCGAAGTCAAATTTCAAGCTGTCGAACACCAAGCGCGTGCTGTTTCCCCGTACTTCAAGATCCTCCACCAAGGTCTCCGATGCGAACACTCGCCCATCGATTTCTTCCACCTTCAGTGTCTTGATTTTCTTCACCGGCAGCATGGATTGATCAAAGAACACCTGCCGCAGGAGTACGTAATCCGCGCGCACCAGCAACTCTTCCTTGCCCCAGACGACCGGTGCATTGTCGAGCGGGGTGGCATCGAGCCGGTAGATGCGTTGATCGCCTGCAAGCGCTTGATCAAACTCGCCCGGTTCGACAACGGACAATTCAAACTCATATTGGTCGAGTCGATCATCGGAGCGTGCCAAGTCCGAATAGGAGAGATCGCTGCCGGCCCAGCTCTGCGACATGAGGCTGGTGGGCAGGCGTATTCGACGGCCGATGCGGGCCGACCAAGTCCAGATGCGGTCCTCAAGTGTCAAAAAGGCATTGCCCGCTTCACGCGGTGGCGCGGTGAACCGCACCAGAGACTTATCCCGGCCCTTGGTCCACGCCACCAATTTCGAGGTGCGCGTCCAATCAGGGCGCGTGATGGTCATGGTCAGTTCGGCATAGGATGATTGTCCGCGACTCTCGTCAATGACTGCGGCCATAAAGTCCCGAGCCTGGGGCACTTCAGCCGCGTGGACTCCCTGCGCCACAAAGGCGAAGGCGACGAGGACGCCAGCCCAATCGCGCCGCATAACAATTGGCTCCAAGAGCGATTGATGACAGTGTAGCGCAACGACAGACGCAACCCGCACCACAAATATTAGGCGGCCGGACTACTCAAACCGCCGACGTACCACCACACCGATGGTGCGCGGCTGGTTGACCCGAAAGCCGAGACGCGCCCTGCCCCCTCTCTCTCGATCAAACGACAAGGCCGCGTTCTCATCGGTGATGTTATCAACATAAAGCGCCGCTTCCCATGCCTCTTTAATGACACCCAAGCGTATATTCAGCAAGGTATAGGGGTCGAGCTCCAAATCGATGACAGTCACCTCATTACCCGTCGCTCCCGCGTAAGGCAAGGCGGACACAAATTCGCCGGCACCGGAAATCTGATCGCTCGGCTGGGTGATGCGATCACCCACATGCTGCAAGCCCGCATAGATGTAAGCATCGCTGCCGCCAAACCAGTTCACCCGAAACGAGTAGTTGGCCGTCGCGGCGAGTTGCAGTTCCGGGACCGAAGCAAGGCGATTGCCATTCTCCACACCCCCAAGGACACCGCCACCCTCGGAAACCACTGTTGAATCAAATTGAGACTCAACCATGCTTCCTGCGAGCGCGATTTCCAAGCCTTCAACGGGTTCCGCCGACAATTCGAACTCAATGCCGGTGGTGTGGGCTTCCTCAACATTAAAGGAAATGCGCGACGAACAGGACCCGGCATCCAAGGTGACCTGCAGGTCTTGGATGTCTGAACGGAACACCGCCATGTTGAGACGCAAGCCAGTGTCAAAATCCGCCTTGAACCCCGTCTCATAGTTCCAGATGGACTCATCATCGTAGGCCTGAAAGCTGCCGAAAGTCGCCAAGTCTCCAGGCGTGCATAGCCCGGCATTCAAAGGGTCGTTGACCCCGCCCAAGCGAAAGCCTCGCGACGCTTGTGCGTTCCAAGTCACCTGTTCGTTCAACTGGTAGCTCGCCAAGACGCGCGGACTAAACCCATTTGATTCCGTCGCATCGGTTTGCAGGTCGCCATTGGAGAAGAGCCCGCCCGAGAGAAAGGTGCGCTCTTCCTCCCAATCATACCAACGACCGCCAAGGGTGAATTCCAGCCGGTCGCTCACGGCATAGTTCACCTCTCCAAAGATGGCGAGCTGCGAAATATCGTACGGCAGGTCCGAATTGTATGGGCTATCCAGAACGGTATAGCCATTCCGGGTGTCATCGGAAACAGGCCCGCCGAGGTGCGCATCAACATAGGCATCGTACCCCGGTGTTGGTAGACGCTGCGCATAGTCGCGCTGCAAGTCCGAATAGAACATCCCAACCAACCATTGCAGTTGAGACTCTCGCACCGAAGTCAAATGGACCTCTTGGGTGAATTGGTCCATTTCGGTGGTGTCGCGCAAATTGGAGGCGAAGCGCACGCCAGCGTCGGCGAAGCCCAAGGGCGAAATACCAACGCTTGCGGACAGCGCGGAGGCATCCCGGCTGACCAGCAGGTCGCGGGTCATGAGGCTTGAGACCGAACTTACGCTGAAGTGCTCAAAGTCCGCTCGAATCGCGACATCAAACAGCATGGTCTCGTCTTCGAATGCCTCCTCAAGCAAGAGATACTGCTCTCGTTCCCCCAATTGAATGGCGGGACGGCTCGTGGTGTACGGGTTCGCGAACAGGTTGTAGACTTCTTCGCGGTTGAATCCGTCGGTCTCGACCTCTTGGAAGATCACCCGTGGCGTGATGCTCAAGCGGTCCGTGACTTGCCACAAGAGTGCGGCCCTGATCCCGCGACGCATGCCAGCATTCACATCATCATGCCGAGCGCCGTTTTCGGACAGTGCATCGATGAAGCCAGCGTATTCAGTCGCATAAGCCACCACACGCAGCGCTGCGGCATCGGATAGCGCCAGGTTCGCCATGCCCTTGGCATGACCCCCCTCGCCACCATCCGCAACGCTATTGAGATCGACTTCCACCAACCCGTAGTTCTCTTCGAGCTCGGGCTGATGAGTGATATAACGGACGGTGCCGCCAACCGAACCAGCTCCGAACAGGGTGCCCTGCGGGCCTCGAAGCAGCTCCACGCGATCAAGGTCAAAGAGATCAAAGTCAGGAGTGAACAGGGATAGCGACACCACGGATTCATCCATATAGACGCCCACCTGCTCTTTGACGCCCGGCTGGTCACGAACAATCTGACCCGCAGAAACCCCGCGGATAGCCACTTGACTTTGACCGGGGCCGAGATTCTGCACGCTCAAGCCGGCAAAATCGCGCGACAGTTCCTCCAAATTGCTCGCACCACTCCTCGCAATGTACTCGCCCGATTGAACGGCGACTGAAAACGGCACCGCCTGAATGGTGGATGATCGCTTGGTCGCAGTCACAACGATCTCCTCGATCGCGTCGGTTGAACCGGATTCAGGTGCTTCTTCCGCCACGCTAAAGCCGATCAAGGCAAGCCCAAAAAACCAGACCAAGATACGCAGCTTACCCGGTGCGAAGCCTGCATTAGCGGATGGTTTAAAGGTGTTGATCATTCTTCCTCCCCTGTCGATAAAGCCAATAAGATGACCTATAGATAAGTTTACAGGATCAAGCAGTTGCAATCAAAAGAGAGAGTTATCCCATGCAAGGGGGATATTTTCTCCTTAGTGTTCGTGGGGCGCTTGTGCGAGGGTTTGCACCCGATCAGCAATGTCCGCCTGCTCGATCAGTCCTGTTTGTAGCAGGGTTTCTTCAAGCGCCGCTAAGAACTGTACGTAATAGGGCTCGTCAGGGCGCGCATCGACCGCACCGATGAGTCGCGCACGAAAGTCATCCCACGCAAACGCTCCGCAGTCACTCAAACACACCGCCATGGAAAGCACGCGTCCCTGCCAAGGTTCTTCGAACACCAACTCCCCGTTGGCACTCGGCGCGCCGACGGCTTCAGTCCTGTCGGCCACATCTTCGCTCACAGCTCGGCGACCCCGATCATGGCATCGCGAGTTACCAATCCGGTGAGTTCCTCAAGGCTCGCCTCCTCTGCCCCATCCGGCCTGCGCGGCAAAACCATGTAGCGAATCTCGGCACTCGAATCCCACACGCGTATGCGCCTCGATTCAGGCAGGTCCAATCCCATCTCCGAAAGCACCCTCCTAGGTTCACGCACCGCACGGGACCTGTAGGCGGGGTCCTTGTACCAACGCGGCGGAAGCCCCAAGAGCGCCCACGGGTAGCAGGAGCAGAGCGTGCACACCACTAGATTGTGGTCACTGTCCGTATTCTCCACAACGACCAGCTTTTCAATCTGACCGCCTTGAAAATCGAACTCGCGAATGGTCTCGGTGGCATCCTCAAGCAGGCGATGTTTGAATTCGGAATCTGTCCAAGCACGCGCCACGACCCTGGCCCCGTTCATGGGACCGACCCTACGTTCGAAACGCTCAATGACTTCGTCGATGTCACTCTCCTTGAGCAATTCACGCTCAACAAGCAGGGACTCGAGTGCTTGTGCACGCAGCCGTACTTGCTGAGTATCCAATTGATCAGTCATGCGCATCACCCCTCACAAGATTCAAGATAGGGTTCAAACAGGTCAACGCACACCTCCGTACCCGGCTCACCGCCGCTTCCCCAAAGCTCCGAGCCCTCGAACGCAATGGTGTAGAGGTGGCACGGCTGCTCGCCACCGCCGTGCGCATTGCTGTCGGGATACACCCAAGCGCCATGCAAGGCGACCACCTCACCGATTTTATCGCGCACATAGCCCGGCAGTCGCGTGTGCCCGTCATGTCCGTGGGCACTTGTCCTCACGCGCTCCCCCAATGCAAAGTGCGGCGTTCTGCTCACTTCCCTCCGCGCCCCGAGGCCGCCGGATTCGCTTGGCGAGCTTACATTGAAATAAAGACTCGGACGCGCAGCCCTCACCAATGCTTGATCTTCATCGAAGCCCCCCTTCTGTCGGACGAGCCGATCAAGGTCTTCACAGGTGAGATGCCCTCCCTCTTCTAGGAGTGTCTCAAGACCTGCGAGCCAACGACCATAGTAGCTATGCGTCAAGTAAGCTGAGGGTTCGATACGCTCAATCGCGTGGCGAAACCGATCAATGTTGCCCAGCCACCCGCGCCTGACAATCGCCGTCATGGCGGTATAGACGCTGGCTTCCCAACGCTCATGAAAAGCGGGTTCTTGCGGCTCCCGGATAATCTTTCCGAAGCCCTGCTTGCCACCTAGGTCGTGAATCCCGTCCATAATGGCGCACTATGCAGACATTAGGCAGTGAGAACAAGACTTGAGCGAAGTTCCGAAGCAGCCACTTGAGAAGCTATTGCTGAGAAATTTCCCCGAAGTCGAGTGCTTGTTGTCCTTGGAGCGCCTCTCGGGAGGTGCAAGCCAAGAGACCTACAAGCTCAAGGTGCGGGCGAATACAAAGGAACAACTTTTTTGCTTGCGTCGGGCGCCCGGCGGGACGCTTGACAACGACGATGAGAAACGACCCGGTCTCGATGTCGAGGCCGCGCTCATGCGAGCCGCTCGTCAACTCGGGGTCCCTGAGCCCGAGATTCACTATGTCTTCGCGCCCGAGGACGGATTAGGCGAAGGATTCATCATGGAATGGCTTGAGGGCGAAACGCTTGGTCGGCGCATTGTCACTTCACCGGAACTCGAAGACGCTCGAAAGGTGTTTGCGCGCCAATGCGGTACGCTGCTTGCCAAGATTCACTCGATTGACCTCGCCGCTGTCGGACTTGATCAGCGACTTCATCGCATGCCGCCCAAGGACTTTGTTGAACAGACTTGGGAAGGATACCGGATGCTTGAGGTGCCACAGCCGATGATTGACTTCACGGCCAAATGGCTACTGCGACATCTTCCGGAACAGCATTCCATGTGCTTGGTGCATAACGATTTTCGCAATGGCAATCTGATGGTGAAAGAAGATGGAATCTGCGCGGTCCTCGATTGGGAAACCGCGCATATCGGCGACCCGCTTCGCGACTTGGGGTGGCTGTGCAATCCTTCATGGCGCTTCGGCGGCAGCCTTGAAGTGGGTGGAGTTGGCACACGCGCCGAATTGCTTGCGGCCTATGCGCACGAATCAGGTGACGAAGTTGATCCGCACCATCTCAAGTTTTGGGAAGTGTTCGGATCCTTCTGGTGGTCGGTGAGCTGCCTTGGCATGGCGCAGCATTACCGAACCGGCCCAGATCAAACGGTGGAGCGACCGGCCATTGGACGGCGCACGTCAGAAAGTCAAGCCGATTGCGTCAACCAACTCATTCCGGGCGATTTTGACCTGCTCGAAGCCGCCCCGTCTCACTCTGGTCTCGATTTGCCCGAGAGCGGCGAGTTGCTGGCAAGCGTACACGACTTCCTGCGCGAAGATGTGATGGCGCAGACGCAAGGCAGGCTGAGATTCCTCTCGCTCGTGGCCAGTAATTCCCTCGCCATTCTCATGCGCGAATCGGGTCTCATTGAATCCCATCGCCGTCAGGAACAGGATGGTCTGCGAGCCCTATTGGGAATGAACGCAAGCCTCCTTGACTTGCGCAAGACGCTCTGCCAAGCCTTGAGGGACGACAGCATCCGGCTTGATGCGCCCGGCCTCGCGCAGCACCTCCGACAAACGGTCATGAACCAGTTGCAAATCGACCAGCCAAAGTACCCAGCCTTGCGAGAAACCTCAGAATCATGACGGCAAACCAAGGCATAAAACAGCTGTTTCGCGAACCCATCACTTGGTTCCTGCTCTTCGGGGGTTTGGTGTTCGCATTCGACCAATTCAGCAAGGGGTCTCCGGAACTCGAAATCGTCGTCGATCAGGCGCTGCGCGAACGTCTGTCGATGGTCTGGCAGGCGAGTTTCGGCCGCCCGCCAAACCACGATGAACTGCGCGGGCTCATCGATGAGCACCTCGTCGAGGAAATGCTCTACCGGGAAGCCTTGTCGCTTGGTTTGAATCAGCAGGATCAAATTATTCGTCGGCGCCTAGCACAGAAGATCCGCTTCTTGAATGAGGATTCCCTACTGCTCGGCAAGCCATCGGAAGACGAGTTGCGCGGATGGTTTGAGGCACGCCAAGACCAGTATGCGCGGGCACCGACGATCAGCTTTCATCACATCTATATTAATCCGGAAGCGCAAGGTTCGCGTCTCGAGCGGAAGCTCAAAGAAGTCTCACAACAGTTGGCCGGGCCCAAGCAAGCCCAAAACCCGCCAGTCGGGGATGTCTTTCTTCTTCCCAACGCCTACAAGGATGCGCCGCTGCACCGTATAGCCAACGACTTGGGTTCGGAGTTTGTCGGCGCGCTGGACACACTGCCGGTGCAGACCTGGTCGCAGCCGATCAAGTCCGCCTATGGATTGCACTTTGTCTGGATCGAACATCGCAGTGCGCGGACCATTGCCGAATTCGATGACGTGCTTGAGGAACTTACCGCGGACTACGAGCGAGCGCAACGAGAAGTGGCTAATCAAGCTTTCATCGAAAATCTTGCACAGAAGTATCAAGTGATTGAATTACCTGATGAGATTTCTCTTGACCAATCCACCTCGCCGTGATTGTCATGGGCTGGTTCAACACATCGATCAAGATCGGGCCGCGACTCGCCGCGGTGCTGATTGGCTGCGTATTTTTGTCATCCCAAGCCCTTGCTCATGAGGTACGACCCGGCCTGCTCGAACTCATGGAGGTTAACGGTACCAACGGCACCGAGTTTCAGACGCTCTGGAAACTGCCGAGAACCGGCAATGTCACACTCAAACTGTCTCCCAAGTTCTCCGATAGCTGCGGCTATTCGGAAAATCCCCTGCCACAAGTACTGCCGACCGCTTTCAGCTACCAAGGACAGCTCCAGTGCGCAGAAGGCCTGAGAGGACAAAGCGTCGAGATCGAAGGTTTGAGCGCGACCCTCACCGACACCCTCGTGCGCGTGCAGTTCGCCGATCAAGGCCTATTTGAGGCGCTGTTGATGGCATCGGCGCCGAGCGTCTCCATACCGGAAAGCCAATCCATCGGCGTGCCCGCCTATTTTCAACTCGGCGTCAGCCACATGCTGCTCGGCATAGATCACTTGTTGTTCGTACTCGGGCTCGTGTTCCTTATAGTGCCTTCATTCAATGCGAGGCTCGTCGACACCGACGGGCATCGCTTGGATAAGGCGGTGCTACTGCGACTGCTCGCAACCGTCACAAGCTTCACACTCGCGCACAGCGTCACCTTGGCGCTCGCCGTCCTAGAACAAGCCAAACTGCCGCAAGGCCCCGTGGAGACGGTGATCGCCATGAGCATTCTGCTGCTCGCCTACGAGATAGCGCGCGACCCCGGGCGAACCGGAATCATCGCCCGCAAACCCTGGCAGATGGCCTTCGCTTTCGGCCTGCTGCATGGATTCGGATTTGCCGGCGCGCTTGCAGACATAGGCCTACCTCAGAATCAGGTTGGGTTCGCCCTACTCCTCTTTAACCTTGGCATAGAAGCCGGTCAGCTCGGCGTAATCGCTTGCGTGCTTGGCATGTATTTTCTATTGGCGAAGCCAATAGAAAAACTACCGAATATGGCTCGCTCCATGCCGATATTCGCCATGGGCGTGGTGTCCGCCTATTGGACACTGGACCGGCTGAGCGCCTTGTAAAGCCCCTACTCCCCCTTTAAGCGGGAGTGTTGCCCTTCTTCGCTCGCTTGAATACCGAGGTGCTTACAGCGCGGCAAGCACCGCTTCGGCGGAACTCACCTCGAACTTGCCCGGCGCCTCGACCTGCAACGCCAATACCACGCCGTCATCAACCACCATGGCGTACCGTTGCGAACGCACGCCCATGCCGAATCCCGAAGCGTCGAGTTCAAGTCCAATCGCCTTGGTGAAATCACCGTTGCCGTCCGCTGCCATGACCAACGCTTCGGCGTTCTTGTCCTTGCCCCAAGCGTCCATGACAAATACATCATTAACCGACAGGCAGATAATACTGTCCACACCCTTGTCAAAAATCTCGTCCGCCTTGACTACAAATCCCGGGAGGTGCGCCATGGAGCATGTGGGGGTAAAGGCCCCCGGAACCGCGAACACCACCACTTTCTTACCGCCAAAGAGGGTGTCCTTAGATTGCGGACTGGGCTTGCCGTCGGCCATGACGGTGAGGCTTACATCGGGAATTTGTTCGCCTACGCTGATAGTCAAGGGAATACTCCGATCCAAAGAGCGGCTATGGTAGCAGGAAGTGATTGCAAGCCGTGATCATCTCCGGAAACTGGCAAGAAATCGAAGCGATGGCGGCGGATTTCGACGCGGTGACCCAGAAGCAAGCACTTGTACATCAGCGCCAAGCGAAATAGGGTTGCTCGTAATGGGCGACGCGGGTTTCACGGCCACAGAGGCACACCTCGCGGAACTGGTAGAGCAGCGCCGCGCTCGGCGCAGCGATCCAAGACTCCCCGATGGGCATTCTCAGCACCGGGTGATTGTTTTCGGGAATTTGGGTCAGTAAGGGCGCGTCTTCGCGCATCAGTTCGGACAGCGGAATTCGGTGGATCGAAGCCACTTCATGCGGATTTGCCACGAGATTCTTGCGAGCACCCGCCCAGATGACGACGGGGGTGATCACGTATCCTGACCGGGTCGCGAAATCGTCGAGCCTGCCCAACACGTCACCGAGTTCCAACTCAAGATGGATCTCTTCGCGCATCTCACGAAGCGCGGTTTCTTCCGGCGTTTCTCCGGCATCCATGCGCCCGCCCGGGAAAGCCCACTGCCCGGCGTGGCTGCGCAGCCCGCTGGCGCGTCGAGTCAAAATGAGAGCGGCGCGATCACTCCACTGTTCGTGGTAGGCAAGGCCAGGCACCTGCCCCCCATGTCCCGCGTCGGTCAGCGCGAGCGCCACGGCGCTGTGCGTGCCTTCCTGTACTTCAAGATGAGTATTGAAGGCGGCCAAGCGCGTGGCGACGAGGTCCCGCAAAGACTGATCGCAACGAAAGTCACTCACCCTATGTTCAGAAGCCAGTCCCTCAAGGCCCGACCAATATCGTCGGCGGAGTCTTCTTGGATGAAATGGCTTCCGCGCACCTTGACTTCCTTCTGATTGCGCCACGAACGACAAAATTCAAGCTGATTGCCAATCAGAATGGCACCAGGATCGGCGCTGATAAGAAGCTTTGGCATATCGCTGGCAGAGAAATACCTCGCGTAGGCGTCGACAATCTTCACCACGTCTTCCGGTTCGCCGTCGATGGGGATTTGTCGAGGCCAAGTGAGTGTTGGTCGCCGGTCTTCTCCGGCATTCAAGAAGGGGCGCCTGTATTCAGTCATCTCATCGTCGGACAGCTTTCGCATGACGGAGCTCGGCAACACCCGTTCAACAAAGAGGTTGTTCTCCAGTACCATGCCGTCGCCCGCCGGCGAACGAAACCCTTGGAAAACGCCACGCGCAGCCTCTGGCCAGTCGTCCCATGAAACTGGGCGAACAATCGCCTCCATGTAACACACGCCCTTGACCCGTCCTTGGTGGCGCCTCGCCCAGTCAAAGCCGAGGGCGGATCCCCAATCGTGAATCACCAAGACCACCTGATTGCCGATATTCAATCGATCCAGCAGTTGCTCCAAGTAGTCCCGATGCTCGACAAATCGATAGCTGTCCGGGCCTGGATTTGGCAGCTTGTCGGAATCTCCCATGCCAATCAGATCAGGCGCTATGCAGCGGCCAATATCGGTCACGTGCGGCATGATGTCGCGCCAAAGATAGGAAGATGTCGGATTGCCATGCAAGAAGACAATGGCCTCGCCCTGCCCTTGCTCAAGGTAGGCCATGTTGAGGCCATTGACTTCAATCTTGTTCTTGCTGCGGGCAAAATCGGATAAGGCACTCATGGCATCAATGCTCCTTCTTGTTACGAGTCAGGTTATTCGCCGGTAAAGCTGGGCTTGCGCTTGTCAAGAAACGCGCTCACGCCCTCGCGGCCATCATGCGAGACAGAGGATTCGGCGATACCGAGCGCCTCGTACTCCATCTGTGTTTCCAGCGTGCTGCTCAAGCTCTCCTTGAGCAAGCGTTTTACCTTCCCGTAGGCTTGTGTCGGACCGACCGCAAATTTCCCGGCAAGTTTGCGCGCCTCGTCCATGAGCGCATCATCTGGCACCACCCGATTGATCAAACCCCACTCGAAAGCCTCTTCCGCTGTGAGCACGCGATTGGTCAGCATCAGTTCGCTGGCACGCGCATGACCAATTTTTCTTGGCAGGAACCAAGAACTACTGCCGTCAGGCGAGAGACCGGCGTTGGTATAGGCGAGCAGATACTTTGAAGACTCTGCTCCAAGAACCATATCCCCAGAGATCGCCAGACTGAAACCACCGCCCGCAGCCATGCCATTCACTGCCGTGATGACCGGGGCATTCATGCGCGCAAATCGCGAGACGGCTGTGTGAAAATCAGCGGTCATACCCATAAGTAGCGCATGCGATTTATCGCCCGCGCCCGCAAAGTCAGAGAGGTCCCCTCCGGCACAGAACATGGGTCCGACGCCGGTCAAGACCACCGCACGAATAGACTTGTCCCCGACACAGCCATTGGCAATATCAGCCAGTTCACTCGTCAATTCCGGAGTGAGCGCATTGCCGCTATTCGGACGATTCAAGGTGACTTCGAGCACGCTGTCATTGCGCTCAACAAGAACGGTGGGTTCGGCGGACATGGTGACTTCCCAACGCGAGGTGTGAACAGGTTTGAATTTACCTTAGCACGTCGAGCTTGTCACTCGCCGCACGCAGTGACTCGCGCATGACCTCTGGATGATCGATCGCCGCCCGAAGCTTCTCCAATTCGGTTTGAAAGCGTTCCACTTGCGCTGTGAGTTCGGCGCGATTTGCCGCGAAGATGTTCTGCCACACAACCGCATCGGCACGCGCAATCCGGGTGAAATCGCGAAATCCCGGTCCGACCAATGGCTTGAGGGATTCGGTATCCGCCTGCGCGACGACATTCATATAGCAAAAGGCGAGCAAGTGCGGCAGATGGCTGGTGACCGCCAGCAGGCGATCATGCAAACCGGATTCCATTTCCGTGCAGGTGGCGCCGCACGCGCACCAGAGCGCGCCGGCTTCCCGCTTCAAAACTTCGCTACCCTTGTCCATGACGACCACCAAGCGCTCCTGAAACATGTCCGCACGCGCGGCTTCCGGCCCGGATTGATCGCTGCCGGCGATTGGATGTACGGACACGAACTTGTTGTCAGCCAATGTACCGAGCGCCTCAAGCACCTCGCCCTTGACGCTACCGGCTTCCATAACGAATTTTGCCCCGGCGTCCAAGCACTCGCGAACACAGTCCGCTGTGACGGCGACCGGCACAGCCACGAGCACCAGATCAGTGCCCGCAACCAGTTCCTCGATGGAGGTGACGCAACGGTCCACAACGCCGAGCGCCAAGGCCCGCTCGCAGACCCCCTGCTCGGCATCGAACCCGAGCACCTGCTCTACGATTCCGGCGTTTCTGGCCGCCAAAGCAAATGAACCACCGATCACGCCGGTGCCGACGACCCCCAACCGTGTGCGCATTAAATCGCCGCTGCGGGGTAGGAACCCAAGATACGCAAATTCACAACCTTGTTGCCGACACGCTCCAAAGCCTTGGCGGTATTGGGCTGGTCTCTATGACCAGAAAAATCGATAAAGAAGGCATAGGACCAACTCCCGCCTTTGAGCGGACGCGTTTCCAAGCGGGTCAAGCTGACGCCGAGTTCCTGAAAAGGCCCCAGAATTTGATAGAGGGCACCCGGCTCGTTCTTCACCGTGACGAGAATGGAGGTCTTGTCTTCACCGCTTGGTGCCGCAATCGTCTTGCCAATCACCACGAATCGTGTCCTATTGTCAGGAAAGTCCTCAATGTTGCGATCAAGTATTCGTAACCCATGGATCTCCGCCGCGCGCAGGCCCCCGATTGCAAGCAGTTCGGGCGATTCGGCGGCAAGTCTCGCGGCCTCGCTGTTGCTCGACACCGCTCTTCTCGGAAGCTTCGGAAAGTGGACATCTAACCAACGGCGAGTCTGAGCGAGCGATTGCTCGTGTGAAACCACTTCGGTTGCCTTTTTCGGGTCGGCCTCATGCTGGCACAAGAGCATTTGATGCACGGCAAGTTCGACCTCCCCGCAAATGCCAAGTGTCGAATCCATCAAGCAGTCAAGCGTCTGGTTGACCATGCCCTCGGTCGTGTTCTCTACCGGCACCACCCCATAATGAACGGAATCCGATTCCACTTCGCGAAAGACCTGATCAATGGATGATAGGGGTTGAATCTGTGCGAAGTGTCCAAAATGCTTCACTGCAGCTTCTTCGGTGAAGGTGCCGGGCGGCCCAAGGGCGGCAACCGACAAGGGCTGCTCCAAGGACAGGCAACTAGAAATGATCTCGCGAAACAGACGCGCCATGACCTCAGGGGGCATATCACCGCGATTGGATTCGCGAATTCGCCGCAATATCTGGGCTTCACGCTCTGGACGGTAAAAGCTTGGCTGTTCGCCCTCCGCAAGCTCGCGGGCTTTGATGCGGCTGATCTTGAGAGCGCACTTGGCGCGCTCGTTCAAGAGTGCTTGCAAGCTGCGATCAATCTCATCGATGCGATGGCGCCCAGATTCAATCGAATCGCTCATGCCGCACCCTTTGCCGCAAAGTCTTCCAAGAACTCGATGAGCGCGTCGACCGATGCCTCGGTCACGGCGTTATACAGGCTTGCCCTCGCACCACCGACACTTCGGTGACCTTCAAGCCCCAAGAATCCGGAGGCTCTCGATGCGGCGAGAAAATCCTTGGTGCGCTCTTGGTGGGAAAGCACAAACGGCACGTTCATGCGCGAGCGAAAGCGAGCCGCCACGGGATTGCGATAGAACTCGCTCCGGTCCAAGAATTCATAAAGTCGGCCAGCTTTACGCGCGTTCCGCTTGGCCATCTCCTGTAAACCCCCCTCCCGCTCAACCCACTCAAATACCAAACCAGCGATATACCAAGCAAACACGGGAGGCGTGTTGACCATGGAGCGGCCTTGCGCCATGGTGGCAAAATCGAGAATTGTCGGGATTGGGCGATCCCCGCGACCAAGAAGAGATTTGCGAATGATGGTCACGGCAATGCCGGAAGGTCCGAGGTTCTTCTGCGCACCGGCATAAATCACCCCGTAGCGGGAGACGTCGATCGGCCTTGAGAGGATGCAGGAAGACGCATCAGCAACGAGTGGTATGGATGACTGCGGATCTTCTTGGAACTCAAGCCCACCGATGGTCTCGTTCAGGGTCACATGCAGAAAAGCCGCCTTGTCGGGAAGTCGCCATGTTGCGGGATCGGGAATTTCCCTATAGCCCTTATCCTCCGAGGAAGCGACCACCACCGCTTCGCCATAGCGTCGCGCTTCCTTGGCGGCGCGAGAGGCCCAATAGCCGGTGTCCACATAGCAGGGCACCTCGCCAGCCTCGGACTTCACCAGATTCAGCACCACCGCCGCGAATTGGCCGGTGGCACCGCCCTGAGGAAAAAGCACAGCGTAGTCTTCCGGTATATCCATGAGCCTGCGAAGCGTCGCCTCGCTGCCTTCGACCACTTGCGAGAACTCGGGGCTTCTGTGACTGATCTCCATCACCGAAGCACCCATGCCTTGAAAATCAAGCAATTCGCTACGCGCGCGCTCCAATACGGCCCCGGGCAGTGCGGCCGGCCCGCCGGAGAAGTTATGGCGACGACTCATGGCTCGCTTGGCCTTCTTCTTCAGGCGCTTCCTCCTGTTCAGCGCTGGCTTCATCGGCTGCTTCTTCCGCCTCTGCCGCGGCGTCCAGTGAAGAATCGCCGATACGATCGATTTCCACCACGCGGGCATCGCCTTTGAGGTTCATGACCCTGACCCCAAGTGTGGCTCGCGCCTGCGCCGAGATGGCGTCGACACTGGTGCGAATCAAGGTACCCTCGTCACTGACCACCATCACCTCATCGCCTTGCGCAACCTGAAGGGCACCGACGAGTCGCCCATTGCGATCATTCACTCGCATTCCGATCACGCCCTGACCGCCGCGACCTTTGACCGGAAACTCTTCGAGCGGCGAACGTTTGCCGTAGCCACGCTCACTGACGGTCAGCAGTGGATCCGCTGGGTTCGGGACAATCAAAGCAATCACCTTGCCGCCCCTCACTTTCATACCTGTGACGCCAGCTGCCGTTCTGCCCATGGCGCGCACATCGGACTCCTTGAAACGAACCACCTTGCCGGTATCGGCAAACAGCATCACGTCGGCAGTGCCATCGGTGATTTCCGCGCCGATAAGCCGGTTGCCTTCTTCAAGTTTGATGGCGCGAATGCCGTTCTTGTAGGGACGTTGGAAACTGGCCAAGGGCGTTTTCTTGACCTTGCCACTCTCGGTCGCCATGAATACGAACTGTTCGGTATCGAATGACTTCACCGGCAATATGGCGGTAATCCGCTCGCCCTCACGCAACTGCAACAGGTTGTTCAAATGCGTCCCGCGAGATGCCGAGGTGCGCGAGAGTTTCGGGATGCGATGCACCTTCATCCAGTACACCTGTCCGGAATTGGTGAAGCACAAGAGCGTGTCGTGGCTGTTGGCGACCAGCATGTGTTCGATGAAGTCTTCCTCCAAGAGGGCTCCGCCGCGCCGTCCCATTCCGCCACGGCCTTGGGCTTGAAAGTGAGCAATGGACCTCGCCTTGGCATAACCCACATGCGAGATGGTCACCACCAAGTCCTCAACCGGGATGAGGTCTTCATTGGTGAGATCGGCCTCGGCTATACTAATGCTGGTTCGCCGCTCATCACCGTAAGTGTCACGCACCTCGACGAGTTCCTCGCGCACGACTTCCGTGAGCCTCGCTTCCGAACCAAGAATCGCCTCCAATTCGGCGATTTCTTCCAGCACCTTCTGGTAGGCGCCCATCAAGTCTTCGACTTCCAAGGCGGTCAATCTGTGCAGTCGCAGCTCAAGAATCGACTGCGCCTGTTCTTCCGAGAGCCGATATAAGGCCTCTTCACTCGACGATTCCTGCAAGCCGAGGTCTCGGGGCACCCCGGCGGGACGACAGGCGTCGCCTCCGGCTCGACGAAGCAACTCGGTCATTGAGGAATTGAGCGGCCAGGCACGTGCCATCAGGGCCTCGCGCGCTTCGTCGCGAGACTGCGAGCGGCGAATCAATTCCACCACATCATCGATGCTCGTGAGGGCGACGGCTTGTCCCTCCAGCATATGTCCGCGATTGCGAGCGGCGCGCAACAGATAGGCCGTGCGGCGCGTGATCACATCGCGGCGATGACGCAGGAATGCACTGAGGGCTTCCTTGAGAGCAAGGAGCTTGGGCCGACCATCGACCAGCGCGACAAGGTTGATGGCGTAGACCGATTGAAACTGCGTCATGTGGTAGAGGTTGTTGAGCACGGTCTTGGCGCTGACCGTGCCCTTGACTTCGACCACCACGCGCAGCCCGTCCTTGTCGGACTCGTCACGGATCTCGGTGATGCCTTCGAGCTTCTTCTCTTTGACCAACTCCGCGACCCGCTCTATCCACCTCGCCTTGTTCACCTGATAGGGGAACTCGGTGATGATGATTGGGCCTTTTGATTGATCTTCCTCCGGTTGCTCGATGTACTCCTCGTCCTCAAAAGGCTCTTGGTCCAAGGCATCATCGGGGTCGTCGTGCTCAAGGGTCTTGCCGCGCAAGTGGATGCGTCCGCGGCCGGTCTTGTAGGCCGAGACGATGCCGCCCCGTCCTCGTATGGTGCCTCCTGTGGGAAAATCAGGACCCTGCACATGCTCCATGAGTCCGTCTATGTCGATTTCCGGATCGTCAAGCATGGCCAGCGAGGCATTGATGATCTCAATGAGATTATGCGGGGGAATTTTGGTCGCCATGCCGACAGCGATGCCATCCGAACCATTGATGAGCAGGTTGGGAATGCGGGTCGGTAGGGCTTCCGGCATCTGGAGCGTGCCATCGTAGTTGTCCACGAAGGGCACCGTTTCCATGTCGATGTCGGCCAAGAGCTCGGAGGTGATGCGCATCATGCGCACCTCCGTGTAGCGCATGGCCGCGGGAGGGTCGCCGTCCACCGAACCGAAGTTCCCCTGCCCCTCAACGAGCAAGTAGCGCATGGAGAAATCCTGCGCCATGCGTACCATGGTGTCGTACACGGCCGTCTCGCCATGCGGGTGGTACTTGCCGATCACCTCACCCACAACCCGCGCCGACTTCACATAGGGCCGATTGTGGCTATTGCGCATCTCGTGCATGGCGTACAGCACCCGTCGATGCACGGGCTTCAGGCCGTCACGCACATCCGGAAGCGCACGACCAACGATCACGCTCATGGCGTAATCGAGAAAGGACTGCTTGAGTTCGTCTTCGAACTGTACAGGCAGGATTTCGCTACCGATCAGGGACACTTGGAACTAGTCGCGGAGGGGAATTTTGGCAAGCGGGATTCAACGCGACATCTTAGCATTTTGAGCTTCTCAAACAGGCGAAGCACGCGTCTCCAAAACGACCTGCTTCGATTACTCAAAAGAGCTTCGAAACGAAAGGGCGTACTCCTGCGTGTCTTTCACATTTTGTGAGTGGCGATTTGGACGTGTTCCCTCAAAGGGGATAGCTACCCCTTCTTCGCCTGTTCGTCATTTGTTCCGACAAGGATGGAAGACAATCGGACATTTGTCCGATTGCTACAAGGCCGCCCGCCGCTCCTGCCAACGTTCGTATTCCGGCAGCCGCAGCCCGTAGCGCGCCAGCACGCCTTCTTGCAATCGACGCAGGTCATCGATCACATGGGTCCGCACGGGCGCTCGGTCTTCCACCCGCACATGCGCCAGACGGGCATCGATCCAAGCCAAGGTGTCCGGCGGCAGCTCGGCGACTACGCTCCGTACCGTGTCCGCGGTGAACTTCCGGTACACCAACCGCATGGGGTCGGGTTCCCAGATGTTTTGCCTTGTCCTACCTTACATCAGCCGGGTTGGGACTTGGCGGCCGAAGGTCTAGGCCGGTGCGGGCTCACTGTAGCCTGCATGGGGTTGGCCCAGCTTCCGCAAATGTATCCGTAGCAGCTCTGGAAGGTAGTAGGTGTCGTTCGGCCGGTATGCCGTCAGGAACTCGCGAACATAGCCTAGGGGCTTGAGCGCCTCGAGGGGCTGATCGAGATAGGCGATGATGTCCCGGCTGTCCTCGGAGACCGGAATCGCGGCCGGGAGTCCCTCGCTAGCCGCATCGGGCGCTTCAAGACCGATGCGAAGATAGCGGCGGGTGACCCTTCGGCGGCGGCAGAGCGCCTTGCGATGGTTGCGGACATCCCAAGCGTCTCGATTGCCTCGGAAGCGGAATCCTTGGCATCTGCCATCCCGGGCTGTTCCGACAAATAGCGCCCGCGACGCATTGCATATCGCTCTTGCCGCAACACAAGGGATGGACTATCTTATCACTTGGAACTTCAAGCACATAAACAACGCCAGTATGCGTACTATGATCACTAACCTGGTGTCCGATTCAGGATTGATTTGTCCGGTGCTTTGCTCGCCGGAGGAACTTATGAGTGAAGATCATGGGAACTGATCCGCTTGTCGAAGAAATGCGGGCAAATGAACAGGAATTCGCTGCCAAGCACGGTAACGACATCGAGCGCATGTGCAAGGTCTTGAAAAGTTTGCAGGCCACGTCCGGGCGCAAGGTGGTTGAACGAAATCCGAAACGTCTACAGCGAAGAGTCGCGAGCTAACCTGCTGTACCAGTCCTGCCCTCGCACAGCGCGAGATGTCGATGCGGACGCCATTGAATATTCCCCAAGGAGTCATGACCAAGCCGTTCTCACCGACGCAATCGCGTAGAATCTTCCCCGCTACGCGGCGGCTCGACCGAATCCGGCACGGGAACGCTCCCGCCCAATTCGATTCAGTCGCATCGCTGTTGCAAATTATGACCAATCTCATCGGCTCGACATGACATCGCAAGCGGACTTCATCCTTCACACAGGCTGGCTGTTCAGTGCCGAGCCCGATGCCGAGCTCGTTGAAGACGCTGCTATTGCAGTGAAGGATCAACGAATCGCCGCTGCCGGCGCTCGCCGAGAGGTGGAAGCGAATTGGCAATCCAACACCCTGATCGACCTGCCAGAGCACCTGTTGCTGCCCGGTCTCGTGAATGCGCACACGCATAGCGCTATGACGCTCATGCGCGGCATGGGCAATGACCTGCCGCTGCATGAGTGGCTCCACGAACTCATCTTCCCGCTCGAAGCCAAGTGGGTTTCAAGTGAATTTGTAGCTGACGGGGCGCGTTTGGCGATCGCCGAGATGCTTCGTGCCGGCATCACCTGTTTTGCCGACCAATATTACTTCCCCGAGACCATTGCCAAAACGGCACGCGAAATCGGCATCCGCGCCCAAGTGGCGGTGCCGATCATCGAACAATCCAACAATTGGTCGAAGAACAGCGAAGAGGGCTTGAGGCGCACCACCGAACTGCATGACCAGTGGCGCGGCGACGACTTCATCAGCATCGCGCATGGTCCGCACGCGCCTTATACCGTTAACATTCCCACCTTCGAGACGATCGTCAAGATTTCCGAAGAAATACAGAGCCAGGTACACATTCATCTGCACGAGACGCCACAAGAAGTACACGATTTCCGGCTCAAGCACGGCGCATCTCCGATTCGACGACTCGAAGAGATCGGTCTGCTGACGCCGCGGCTGCAAGCTGTACACATGACGACCTTGGATGAGCTTGATCTCGAAATCATCGCTACGAATAACGTCGGGGTTGTGCACTGCCCGCAGTCCAACGCACTGCTCGCCAGCGGGCCGTCACCACTGACGCGACTCAATGAAGCGGGAGTTCGAGTGGCTTTGGGAACGGACGGCGCGGTGAGCAACAACTCACTCGATCTGTTGCAGGAAATGCGCGCCGCCAACCTGCTGTCCAATGCCGCTACCGGCACGATCAGTCGGCTAAGCGCCGCTGATTTTGTGCGCTTGGGGACTTTGCATGGCGCGTCCCTACTCGGCCGCGATGACGCAATTGGTTCGCTCGCACCCGGCAAGTGGGCCGACATGATCGCCATAGACACCATGAGACTCGGCGCGCAGCCGGTCTATGATGTGCTTGCCAATACCCTGCTGACCAATAGTGGTTCAAGTGTCACACATGTATGGGTCGCTGGACAGTCTCTCCTCAAGGAAGGTGCGCTCACCACCTGTGATGAAACGGAGATCATTCAACGCGCCAAGCACTGGCGAGACAAGATCGCCGCCGGAGATCAGGCGTGACTAACGTGAGCGGCGACGAAGTCGAGAAATTCAACGCCTTAGCCGCGAGTTGGTGGGATCCGCAGGGCAAGTTCCGCCCGCTTCACGACATCAATCCTTTTCGCCTCGAATATATTGCCGAGCGCGTGGAAGTTAGCGCCAGCCGATGTCTCGACGTTGGCTGCGGTGGAGGCATCCTGAGCGAAGCCTTGGCACATGGAGGTGCCGAAGTGACCGGGATCGACCTCGCCGAGAAGCCCTTGGCAATCGCACGCGCTCATGCGCAATCAACCGGCGCAGAAGTTGACTATCGATTGATCGCCGCCGAAGATTTGCTTCCAGATGAGGCCGAGCGCTACGACATCGTCACTTGCCTTGAACTCTTAGAGCATGTGCCGGAACCCGGGATCTTAGTGAAGAATTGCGCCGATCTCACTCGACCCGGCGGACATCTCTTCTTCTCCACCATCAATCGAGATCCGCGCGCCTGGCTGCTCGCCATTGTTGGTGCCGAATATGTGCTGAATATCCTCCCGAAGGGAACGCATGACTACAGCCACCTGATCAAACCCTCCGAGCTCGCGGGCTTCGTACGCCAAGCCAATCTTGAGCTCGGCGACCTATGCGGCATGCGCTACAACCCGTTTACGCATCAGGTGAAAGCGTCCAAGAATCTGAGCACCAATTACATTGTCCATGCGAAGAAGCCTTTATCAGATCCTTAGCGCGTGGAATCCGAAGTGCTTCTCGCATCAAAGAACGCGCTCATCACGTCTAGTTTTGTCTTTAGATGGTGCTCAATGACGCGGGGCTTTGCGCCCAGCTCCATGACCTCGCCTCGCTCAAGGCCAAATTTGGGCCAATGCGCCAAGCCTTCGCCGTTGGGGTCTCCGGTTCGAGCGAAGTTGCGCCAGTAAGACGAGAGTAGCCTCGATACCTCTTGATCCTCCTCGGATAGCTTCCACTCGGAGAGAGTCAGATTCCCGAACACATAGGGGATTTCGGCGGCATGGAAGGCACCCAGCGACTGACCATACTCGGGTAGTTCGGGTACATGCACGAAATGATACAGATAGGCTGGCTGCCCAGCTTGAACCGCGAGCTCCGCCCAGGTGCGCATATCCCAAGCAAAGACCCTGTGAGAAAGAATGCGGTCGCGGGCCGCACGTGGGCCCGACTCAATTTCTTGCGCGTATGCCGAAATCAAGGCTTGCGATTGCTCCTGCCATTCGGCCCGCAGGCTCTCGATGAGTTCATCCCGCGTAAGATCAGGCAGTTGGCCAAAAAGGGCAGTCTCCTCATCTTCATTTGCTCCCACAAGTACCGGCGTTCGGCTCCCAAGACCGCTGGAATAAAGTTCGCGCATCTGCGCTGGAAACAAGTCTCCATCAACATACACCGGCGGATAGGGCGCGTTCCAGTTCGCGGCCTCAATGGCGCTCCACATGCTTTCGGCATCCAGCGCCCGCAAATCTTCCAAGGTTTCCGCGCCAAGCATCTTCACCAAGGACCTCCCCATCCTGTATCCGGAGGGAGAACCCGTACGCGAGTCCTGCTCAAGCGTCGCGTGCGGTGCAAAGCACCCGGCCGATTCGCCAATGGCCTTATGGAACAGGCCTTTCGCAGCGGGTGCCGCCTGTAGGTAGCAGACGCTGGCGCTACCAGCCGACTCTCCGAAAATCGTGACGTTGTTTGGATCTCCTCCGAAGGCTTCTATGTTGTCCCGCACCCACCGAAGCGCCGCGATCTGATCGAGCAATCCCTGATTGCCGTTGGCATCTTCTCCTGCAAGCCAAGGGTGCGCAAAGAACCCTAAGGCACCGAGGCGATAATTCACACTGACCATCACAATGCCGTCGCTTGCGGCATCGGACCCCTCGTACCACTCGAGGTGCCCGTGACCCATCCTCAGCGAGCCGCCGTGAATCCATACCATAACCGGCTGTGCTTCACCCGGCTCGGCCGCGGTCCAAACATTGAGATACAGACAGTCTTCGCTGCGCGGCACCGGGCCTCGGCTATAGAGCCCGGTAATGTGGGACTGCCAACAGGGCGTTCCAAACTTACGCGCTGCACGCGGGGCCTCCCAAGCAGCATGGGGTGCCGGCGCTCGCCAGCGAAGCTCGCCCACGGGGGGCGCGGCGTAGGGAATCCCCTTGAAGACGCGAACACCGGCATGGTGCTCCGAGTAAGCCCCGAGCACCGGGCCGTTTCGCGTCTCCACGCGCAGATTGGAATCGGCTAGGGCGCATTGCCAAATCAAGAGGCAGCCAAAGGCAACAAGCGTCCTTCTCGCTGCCAAGCGCCTGATCATTCCCTTCACACCATCCACTGGCTAACCCTCCGCATCCATGAGTTCCTGCATGAGAAAGGTCGCGACCAGCGCGTCACGGCGAGCAAACTGCTCCAAGTTCGCCGCGGCGCTGTGCCCGCCCTCGGTGTTCTCGTAGTACACGATTTCGTGGCCGGCTTGCATCATTTTTGCCGCCATCTTGCGTGCGTGCCCTGGATGAACGCGATCATCACGCGTGGAAGTGGTGAAGAAAATCGCAGGATATGCCGTCTCGTCCCTCAGGTTTTGGTAGGGCGAATAAGCCTCGATCCATGCCCGCTCCTCGGGCAAGTCCGGGTCGCCGTACTCGCCTATCCAAGAAGCGCCGGCAAGCAGCTTGTGATAGCGCAACATGTCGAGCAGCGGCACGGCGCACACGACGGCCCCGTAGAGTTCAGGACGTTGGGTAAATGCCACGCCAACCAAAAGTCCTCCGTTGGAACCACCATAGATGCCCAGCTTTGAAGACTCGGTGATGCCTGTTGCAACCAAGTCTTCGGCGACCGCGGCGAAATCATCGTAGGCTCTCTGCCGATTTTCCTTGAGCGCCGCCTGGTGCCATCGCGGACCAAATTCTCCGCCGCCACGAATGTTGGCGATCGCATAGGCACCGCCAGACTTGAGCCAAGCCACAGGCAGCGGGCTGAGATAGGAAGGCGTGAGCGCTATTTCAAACCCACCATAGCCGTACAACAGGGTGGGCACAGGACCTTCCGCATCTTCCGGCATGATCAGAAAATAAGGAATCCTGGTGCCGTCCGCAGAGCTGGCAAAGCCCTGCTTGGCGACCAAACCTGCGGCATCGAAGCGCATCGGCAACTGCGCGACCACCTGTGGTGCCTCCGTTCCCTCTATCGCGTAGAGCGTGTCAGGCACCAAGAATTCTTCAAAGTTCACCATGATGAGGTCACTGTAGGCGCTGGCCGACACCAAGCTCAAGCTACCGGTCGCCGACAGCGGCACCGGCTCGGATGACCAATAGTCGGATGCTCTCGTCACCCGCAATAGCTGCATGCGCACATTGTCCGCAACACTCACATACAGGCCCGACTTGCTCACCCTCACACCCCGAATTGCTCGCGTCTCGGTTGGAGCAACCAGAGTCTGCACGCCCGACACATCCCCTTCCAAGAGTTCCAAGAAGGGCACCGCAATCAAGGCGCCGGCCGGATGCGTCTCTCCTCCCGCCTGCCACGGCGAGCGCGTCAGGGCAATCATCTGATCTTCAAACATGCCGCGCCAATCTATGTCCGCAGGCAATGGCAAGGCCAAGGCTTGCGCTTCCTCAGCAGACACCAGGTCACCGAGAAAGGTTACCTCTTCATGAAAGAAGGCCGGTGCTCCAACGGCAAACGCCCGCACGCCAGAAGGAGACCGAACCACTGCGGGATCAAGAAACGCATAGGAGTCGGGCACCTCAACCACCACGCGGCTGTCCTCCAACGGCTCCCCGCGCTTCCACAATCGGAGTTCGGCCGCATAGCCAGCGTCGGTAATTCGGAAGCCGTCGGCAGCCTTGCCGATGAGCAAATGATCCTCATCGATCCAATCCACGTTCTGCTTGGCTTCGCTGCTGACGAATCCATCGGCCACGAACTGCTTGGTATGAGCATCGAATTCGCGAAGCACCACCGCGTCGGCACCCCCACGCGAAAGCATGACCATGCAGTGCCTATATTCCGGGGCCAGGCAATCACTGCCCTTGTACACCCAGTTCTCCCCCTCTTGCTCCGAGAGCGCATCAATATCAAGCAACGTTTCCCATTCCGGTTCGCCGGCCAGATAGGATTCGAGCGAGGCGGTGCGCAGTATTCCGCGCACATGCTGCTTGTCCTGCCAGAAGTTGCGCACCTTATCTCCCACTTGACCTGCGTAGGCGATTCGGTCAGTGGCCGCATAGACTTCAAGTGCGGCGCTCTTCATCTCTGCAAAACGTTCGTCGCCCTCAAGACGGCTCGCGGATACCTGGTTTTGAGATTCGACCCAAGCGAGCGCCTGTTCGCCCAGCACCTCTTCAAGCCAAAGGTAAGCATCTTCCTCTTCAACCGCATGTGATTTCATCTGCGCAAATCCGGTACACAAAATGACAAGGATAAAAACAAAAGGCCAGAGACGAGGGCCCATATTCAGTTGGTGGCTTTGCATATGTACTTCTCCATAGCGTTACATCGACAAGTGACGGGCAAGGTCAGTTCAATTGGCATCGCCTTGCGGCCACGCTTCAAGCTTGCGAATCCAACCATCGCCCTTGGTGAGCAAGTAGAGCTCGTGTTCATGGTCAATCCCGAGCCTCATGTCCACACGCCTCGGCGTATTGAGGTAGGTGTTGATGATGCCAGCGACCTCTTCAATTGGAGTCTCCTGACCGTTGAGCAATAGTGCAATCTCAGTGAGGGCGGCGGGCTCCCCCGAGACAAGCGCTTGCGTGTCCATGACGAACAATCGACCGAGCACTATATCCGCAAATATATACTGCCCTTCAAGCTCTGCTATGGCCGTGCCCTGATAGCTGAAGCCGCCGCCGATTGCCTTGCCTTCATCATGATCATACTGTGCGACAGGATAGATGAAATTGTCTGCCGCACTCGGCAGCGCGTAGACCGACCCTGGTTGATCGTCCGTTTCCACACCGAAGGCCGTGGCGAACATGCCTTCCCGCAGTCGCCAACCGTAGTTGGCACCCGCCGCACCCAGATTGATTTCCTCGATTTGATCTTGACCAATGTCGTTGATGAACATTCTCCCTTCGGCATCCCAAGAGAAATGCTGTGGATGCCGCAGGCCGTAGGCCCAGATTTCGTCGATCACCGAATCATCACCGACAAAAGGGTTATCCGCCGGTATACCGTAGCCCTTGTCGCCCTCAGGCGAAAGAGGGTCAATACGCAAAATCGCGCCGAGCGGTGTTTGCGGGTCCTGTCCATTCTCCTGTGGGTCGTCACGACTTCCACCGTCGCCAAAGCCGGCATAGAGCAATCCGTAGTCCGTCGAACCCTTGTCCGCTGTTGGGTTGAAGGCGATGGTGCCGATGTTGTGATTGGTATCAAACTCCCCCACCCTGATGATTTCTCGCGCCTCGCCTGCGAACCTGTTGCTGGCCGGATCCTCCGCGCTCCACTCGAAGATCACACTCTCTTGAATGGAATCCGCTGATTCGGCGAAGTCCGCAATTCCGGCATCCGGATGCGCTATGAAGGCCGTGTAGAACTTGCCGTACCCCGGCGTGCCTGATTGGTCGAAGTCCGGGTGAAAGGCGAGACCCAAGAGACCCGCTTCGTTCGGGAACTGGTCAGGATAGAATCCAACATCCTGTTCGCGCAGGTCGAGATAGGTGCTGAGTGTCGCACCGGCACCATCCACCAAGTACACAATGCCGCGCTCCTCCACTACAAACAGACGTCGCGCCGCGTCTGGCGCCGGAATCAGATAGTGAATGCGCGCGTAGGCGTCATTGGTGTTGCCCACCACCAGCGGGTCTTCGGTTCGCGGCGCCCGTATCCAATCGACCGCGTTGAGCGTGATTGAGCCGAATTCAATGGCTTCCTCAATTGGATTCTCCAAGGCCATCGCCACCGGGTCAGGTTCCACGCTCTGGGAAGCATCCAAGATGACTGAATCCGATGTCCCGCCGCCGCAGCTCGGCAAGCAGATCAGCAGGACTACAAGCAGTCGGCTAGGCTTCATGAACGGAATGACGTGTCAGAGGTTCGTTTGCAGCGCGCATTGTAATTTCTCACGACCACCCTGGACTACTCTCCCTTTCGTGGAACAAGAGAAGAAGCAAGCGAATAAGGGGCACACCCCTTTCTTCGCTTGCTTCACTTCGAGCCCTTATCCCAAAAGTCTTTGAGCTTGCCGCGCCAGCCATTGGCGGCTGGGGAATGCTTGCCTTGCAGCGATTCGTCGAATTCGCGCAGGAGTTCGCGCTGTTTTGAGTTCAGGTTCACCGGTGTTTCCACGCGAAGTCGGCAGTAAAGATCGCCCACGGGTCCGCCACGCACCGGCTTCACGCCCTTTCCGCGCAATTTGAAGGTCTTGCCGGATTGCGTGCCGGCCGGAACGTCAATGCGCGCGCGTCCGGTGAGCGTCGGTACTTCAATACTCCCTCCCAAGGCCGCCTGCACAAAGCCTATGGGCACTTCGCACCAGAGGTGTTCGGCCTTGCGCTCAAAGATCGTGTGCGCCTTGAGGTCCACTTCAACGTAAAGATTCCCCGCAGGCCCTCCGGAATCGCTGCGCTCACCTTCTCCGGCGAGTCGAATCTGGTCCCCGATATCCACGCCTGCGGGAATATTCACCGACAGGGTACGCTGCTGTTCCACCCGGCCTCGACCTCGGCACTTGGGGCAAGGGTCGCGAATGACCGAGCCGCGCCCGCCACAGCGTCGACAGGTTTGTTCGAGCGAAAAGAATCCCTGAGAAGTGCGAGTGACACCAGCGCCGTTGCAGGTGCCGCAAGTGGCTGGCGATGTTCCCTTGCGTGCGCCCGATCCGGCGCACTCCTCGCAAGCAACGCGCGTCGGCACGCGCAGTTTGATGTCATCGCCGTTGACGGCCTGTTCAAGTGTCAGGCTCACCTTGTAGCGCATGTCGCGGCCGCGAGCGGCGCGCCCTCCCCGGCCTTGGTTAAAGACATCGCCGAAAATGTCGCCGAAAATGTCTCCAAAGCCACGTCCGCCAAAGCCGCCCTGTTGAGCACCGCCGCCGACGGCGGCATGGCCGAACTGATCATAGGCAGCCCGCTGCTCATCATTGGAGAGCACCTCATAGGCTTCCGAGGCTTCCTTGAATCCCTCGGCGGCCTTCTCATCATCCGGATTGCGATCCGGATGCAGCTTCATCGCGAGACGACGATAGGCCTTCTTGATCTCATCCTGACCGGCGTTGCGCGCAACACCAAGCACGTCATAGTAGTCACGCTTATCGGCCATGCGACATCAGTGTCCTGACTCCATATCTCTCGCCGTAGTCACCCGGATTAAGACGCTTTCTTGGCATCTTCGTCGTCGCGAACTTCCTCGAACTCGGCATCCACCGCGTCATCCGGGCCGGGGTCGGCATTCCCGGCAGCCGCATCCGCGCCGCCCGAATCGTCACCTTGCGCGGCATCCGAAGTTTGCTCGGCGTACAGCTTCTGGGCAACCACGGCGGCCGCCTCAGACAAGGCCTGCACCTTGGCCTCCAAATCTTCTTTCGAGGTCTCACCCTTCAGTGCCTCTTCAAGATTCTTGGCCGCATCTTCCACGGCCTGCCTTTCTTCGGCGGTCACAGTGTCGGGCGCATCGGTCAGGCTCTTGCGCGCCGAGTGCACCATGGCATCGGCCTGATTGCGCAACTGGACCAGTTCTTCGAACGCCTTGTCTTCTTCGGAATGCGCCTCGGCCTCGCGCACCATGCGGTCAATCTCCTCTTCGGAGAGACCGCTGGAGGCCTTGATCACAATGGATTGCTCCTTGTTGGTGGCCTTGTCCTTCGCCGAGACGTTGAGAATACCGTTGGCATCAATATCGAAGCTCACTTCGATTTGCGGCATGCCGCGCGGGGCGGGCGGAATATCGGCAAGGTCAAAGCGCCCGAGCGACTTGTTCATGCCGGCCTGCTTGCGCTCGCCCTGAAGTACATGAATGGTCACTGCGGTCTGATTGTCGTCCGCAGTCGAAAAGACTTGGTTCTTGCGGGTCGGAATGGTGGTGTTCTTATCGATCAGCACACTCATCACTCCGCCCAGGGTTTCGATACCGAGCGATAAGGGCGTCACATCCAGCAGCAAGACATCCTTCACGTCCCCCGAAAGCACCGCGGCCTGGATGGCGGCGCCAACCGCAACCGCCTCGTCCGGATTGACATCCTTCTTCGGTTCACGGCCGAAAAAGGTCTTCACCTTATCCTGCACCAAGGGCATGCGCGTTTGTCCTCCGATCAAAATCACATCGGAGATATCGCCCACCTTGAGCCCCGCATCGGACAGTGCGATACGGCATGGCTCAAGGGTTTTTTCGATCAGCGATTCCACCAGCGACTCGAGCTTCGCTCGGGTCAACTTGAGCACCAAGTGCTTGGGACCGGATGCATCTGCCGTGATGTAGGGCAGATTGATTTCCGTCTGCTGGCTGCTGGAGAGTTCGATTTTTGCCTTTTCCGCAGCTTCCTTGAGGCGCTGCAACGCGAGCGGGTCATTGTGCAAATCCACCCCGTTGGAGCGCTTGAATTCATCGGCGATGTACTCGATCAGCACCATGTCAATATCCTCGCCGCCAAGGAAGGTGTCGCCATTGGTGGAGAGCACCTCGAACTGCTGTTCTCCATCCACCGACGCGATTTCAATGATGGAGATATCGAAGGTGCCGCCGCCCAAGTCATACACGGCGATCTTGCGGTCGCCCTGCTCCCTGTCCACCCCATGCGCAAGCGCCGCGGCCGTCGGTTCATTGATGATGCGCTTGACATCAAGCCCGGCAATCTTTCCGGCATCCTTGGTGGCTTGGCGCTGAGAATCGTTGAAGTAGGCCGGCACCGTGATGACCGCCTCGGTGATTGTCTCTCCGAGATAGTCTTCTGCCGTGCGCTTCATTTTCTTCAGCACTTCGGCGCTCACCTGTGGCGGTGCGAGACGCTCGTCGCGAACCTCGATCCAAGCGTCACCGTTCTTGGCTTCGGAGATCTTGTAGGGCACCATGCTGATGTCGCGCTGCACCACATCGTCCTTGAAGCGTCGCCCAATCAGCCGCTTGACTGCAAATAGGGTATTGAGCGGATTGGTGACCGCCTGACGTTTTGCGGACTGTCCGACAAGGGTTTCCTTGTCGTCCGTGTAGGCAACGATCGAAGGCGTGGTCCGATCCCCCTCCGAATTCTCAATGACTCTGACCGAACTGCCTTCCTGCACCGCGACGCAGGAGTTTGTCGTTCCGAGGTCAATACCGATTATCTTTCCCATGTTGGCTCCCGATATTGCAATCTATTCTGTGAATAGCCTATTGCGTGGATTGGATTTTCCTTTGGCTTCCGTCTTGCGATGGCCTTATAGACTGTATATTTGCTCGATTTCTCGGAGTTCAAGACTTCAGGCCGTCGATGCCCGTGAGACGACCACTTTGGCCGCGCGCACCAAGCGTCCGTTCAGCGAGAATCCAGGTTGCACGACATCGAGCACGCTGTTTTCTTCGCACGCATCATTTGGCGCAGTGGCCACGGCTTCATGCCACGCGGGGTCAAAGGGTTCGCCTTGCGGGGCGATGCGTGCGACCCCGTGGCGGGAGAGCGTATCTATGAGCAGCTTGGTCGCAAGCTCGACTCCCTCGGCATCGGACCCCTCTTCTCCGCCTGATTTGGCAAGTTCGACCGCCCTCTCCAGACTATCGATCACGGGAATCAGGTCGCGCACCAAGCGTTCGACACCGAATTTGTGCGCATTTTCCACGTCGCGCGCCGCACGCCTCTGGATGTTGTCGGCTTCGGCATGCGCCCTCAAGGCGCGATCTTCGGCGTCGGCGAGCCTTTCTCGCAATGCCGAAGATTCATCTTCGACCTCGGCCTCGACCTCCGACTCGGTGCCGACTTCCTGCTCTTCCTGATGCTGCGCCGCCTGGGCTTCTTCCGGCGCCTCATCGCCTTCGGCAACCGACTCAGCCTCTTGCGCGGCGTTTTCCTCCTGATTTTTGGATGTGGCCATGAAACTCCCGCTCGATCAGATGTTCAGAAATTCGTCTGCACGACCCTGAGAACAAGTCTCGGTACAAGGCCGAAGCCCTGCCAAAATTGGGGCGGGATTGAAAAATACAAGTGGTCGCGCCGCCTGCGCCGTAGCGGACAGCGTGACCCGGCGAGCCTTACTCCAGCGATGACTCCAAGAGTCTCGAGGTCATATTCACCACGCCTATGACTTTTTCGTAGTGCATGCGCTTCGGTCCGATGACGCCGAGCACCCCGGCGATCTCGCCCTTCTTGCGGTAGCGACGCGTCACGACGCTGAAATCCGAGAAGGGCTTGTATCCGGATTCTCCGCCTATGTAAAGCTGCACGCCGTCCGAACGCATGGAGCGATCCAAGAGATCCAACACAAGTCCCTTTGTTGCGAAGGCATCGAGTGCGCGGCGTGCCGACTCGAGGTCGCGATGCTGACCAAGCAATCGCGTTTCTCCAGACAAGGCGAGATTGTCGTTGCCGCTTCCCATGCTGCCAAACGCCTTGCCGGCAACCTCCAAGGTGGTGTGCAGAAAAGAGTCGAGTTTCTCCCTGTCTGCTTCCATGCTTGACAGCACCTCGTCCCTGATTTCCGAAAGCCGCATTCCGCCAAAGTGCTTGCTCACGAAGCCGCCCGCCTCTTCAAGTTCGCGTTCGGTATATTCGCGCTCGGTGTGAATGATGTGATTGCGCACCTCTCGATCATTGACCACCATGATGACTAGGGCGCGACTCCCGGAGAGCTTCAAGAACTCGATTTGCCGCAAGACGCCGTGCTCTTCTCCCTTCATGGTGACCACCCCGACCAAGTCCGTGGTGCGAGAGAGAAGCCGGGACACCTGTCCAATCAACGCTTCGGAACTCGAATCTGGGTCAAGGGTGCGACGCATGGCCTCCTGTTGAGAGTCGCTCACTGGGCTCACGGACACCAAGCTGTCAACGAAAAAGCGCAAGCCTTCGTTCGTAGGCACCCGACCGGCCGATGTGTGCGGCGAGCGCACCAGACCACGCTGTTCCAGCGAGGCCATCACGTTTCGCACCGTGGCCGAGCTCACCTTCACTCCGGGCAGGCTCGCAAGCCATTTGGACGCGATGGGTTCGCCCGAATCTATGTAACGCTCAACCAGCATGCGCAGAAGCGCCTTGCTGCGCGGGTCGAGATCGTTTGATTCAAGATTTGGCATAGCCGTCAGTGTGTCTTACTCTGCATAATGGGCGCAAGCGAAGCCTTAATTGAGCGCGTATGCTGCTTGAACTCAACATCGAGAACTACGCCTTGGTGCAAAGCCTCAGGATTGAGTTCGGTGCGGGGCTTTCGGCCATTACCGGCGAGTCTGGAGCGGGCAAATCGCTGTTGCTCGGTGCGCTTGGGCAGGTGCTTGGCGACCGCGCCGACTTAGCGCGTATCTCCCCGGACAAGACGGCGAGTCAGATCAGCGTCTTGTTTGACCTGACGGACACCCCGGCAGCAGCCGACTTCCTTGCGGCCCACGACCTCGAAAACACGGATGCTCCGAACGAGTGTCTCCTGCATCGGCGAATAGACATCAGTGGCCGTTCACGCGCTTACGTGAACGACGTTTCAGTGACCCTGTCAACCCTTCGCTCACTCGGCGCCCATTTGGTCGATATACACGCCCAAGACCAGCATCATGCATTGCGTACCCAGCAGGTACAACAGGCGTTCTTTGACGAGTACGCCGCCAGTGAAGAAGAGATCAAGCACCTAGGCGCATGTTGGCATGCATGGCAATCCTCCGTATCACAGGCCAAGGAGATGCGAGAACGCACCCAATCCCAGCGGGATCGAATCGACCTGCTCAGCTATCAGGTAATGGAGCTTGATCGGCTCAGTCTCGATGAAGGCGAATACCCGCAAATCATCGAGGCGCATGATCGTCTTTCAAACCTTGATGCGCTGCGCACCCAGGCAGGCCAAGCCATCGACCTCTTGGAACAGGAAGACCTTGGGCTTGCGGCGAGGCTAAGTCAATTGAATGGTCTGCTTGAACGCATGCGCGATAGCCACCAGTCTGTGCAGGCGGCGCGGGATGGCAGCGCGTCGGCCTCCTCGGAGCTCGCCCTCGTGACCACGGAGCTGACCCGCTATCTCGACAGCCTTCAGGCCGACCCGCAGGAACTCGAACGAATCGATCAAAGGCTCTCAAGTGTCATTGACCTCGCGCGAAAGCACAGGGTACAGCCGGAAGCGCTGTTCGCTCACGGCCAAGCGCTACGCGCCGAGCTTGATGGGATGGAACGCCAAGACGGCGATCTCGCCAATATGGAAACCGAGGTCACGAAACGCGAAAAGGCGTTCAACTCGGCAGCCAAGGCCATCGGCAAACGACGACGCGAAGCCCTGCCATCATTCGAATCCGCGCTTTACGGCTATCTGAAAAGGCTCGGACTGGCGGACGCGCGCATTCAGGTGGTGCTTGCCGAACAGGTTCACGAACGAGGTTTCGAGAAGGTGTCATTCGACTACGCGGCTTCCAAGACACTCAAGGCCATTGCGCTCGACAAGGTCGCCTCGGGCGGGGAGCGCTCCAGGCTTGCGCTGGCGATCGAACTGCTGGCGGCCCAACACTCGCAGCTTCCCACCCTGATTCTCGACGAGGCCGACGTTGGGATTGGCGGACGCCTTTCCGATGAGGTCGGAAAACTGCTTTCGGAACTCTCCTTGCGCACGCAAATTCTCATGATCACCCACGCGCCGCAGGCGGCGGCTCGAGCGCAAGCTCATTACCGCGTTGTGAAGGCCGAAGATGAAAGCGTGGCGATTTGCGAGCTCGGGGATGAAGAACGGCTCGAGGAAGTAAGCCGCATGCTTGGAGGCGCACACCTTGCGGATTCCACTCGCGAATACGCCCGCAAACTCCTGCAGTCGGCGTAGCAATTCCCAACGAGTGGCCGTACTTAGGTATGCTTGATGAATTTCACGGTCACCCACTCGCTTTGAAGCAATTTCTCATACTCATTTGCGTCGGCCTCATCCTTACGGGCTGCGCCCGACTGCCGAACATTTCCATGCCGAAGTTCGGCATTCCGAAGATTCACAAGATCACCGTGTATCAAGGCAACGTGTTGACACAGCGCATGGTTGACGAGCTGCGCCCCGGCATGACCCGCCGCCAAGTGGTGTATGTCCTCGGCCAACCCGTCAATGTCAATCCTTTCCGGGTCGAACGTTGGGACTACATCTACACGGTCGCGACCGGCGAAGGCTTCAATGTGAACCGACGTGTCAGCGTCTACTTTGAAGGCGACACCTTGGTGCGCATCCAAGGGGATCTCGCGCCGAACATGGGAACGCAATAGCCTTGTTATTTCCACGCCCGCCGACGGCGGGCATCCACCGGATCAATTTCCAAAGGGCGCAGAATCTCTATTCGGTCTCCGTCCGCGATTGGTCGCGAGGCGTTCTCGACCAGCCTTCCGTAGATTGCGAACTGCTCATACCGCCACGCCTCTTCCGGAAACTCGGTGCATTGCGCGCGCGCAAACACCACGGCTTCAGCGAGACCTGTTCCCTGCTCCACCGCCAAGTGCTTGCGAAATTGTCCTCCAGGGCCAAGGTAAACGATTTCAAAAGTGATTTTCTGCATGCGATCAACCTTTCGCCCTAAGGTCCCTGTTTATCCTATGCTAATGTCAATCTGTGCTCCCGGCACCCGGGCATTCCGATGAAAAAGTCAGGCAAGTCAAAGATCGGCCGTAGCCAGATCGCACGCAATCGGCGTGCCGACTTTGATTATGAACTGCTTGACCGATTCGAGGCGGGGCTTGTCTTGCTCGGATGGGAAGTCAAGAGCTTGCGTGTTGGCGGCGCGGACTTAAGCGACAGCTATGTGCGAGTGCGCGAAGGTGAAGCTTGGCTCATGGGGTCGCACATCACACCCCTGCCGACGGTTGCGCCGCACGAGCATGCGGATGCCACCCGCAGCCGCAAGTTGCTATTGCACGCGAAAGAAATCTCCAAATTGTTTATCCACACTTCCCACCGCGGCGCGACCTGCATCGCCTTATCGCTCTATTGGCGCCGCGGCCGCGTCAAGTGCGAAATCGCCCTAGCACGAGGCAAGAAACGACACGACAAACGCGAGGCCGAAAAGCAGCGCGACTGGAATCGAGAAAAGCAACGATTGTTGCGCGCGCAAGTTCGGAAGTCCTAGCACGGTTGAAAATCTCGACTGCATAGCACTTCCTTAACTTCCTCATTTCAAGGCCATATCTTGCTTGCCAAACTGACATCAAAGAATCAGATTACTTTGCCGAAGGCGGCGCTTTCGGCGTGTCCAGCCGCCCAGTACTTTGAAGTTGTCCCGGAAAGAGGGCGAATTGTGCTCACTCCTTTTCAAATTAATGGAGGAACACCGGCTGGAGCTTCTCGATCGACAAGGATTTGCTTGTGCTACGGGAAGACTTCTCGGTGCCGATCATTTCGCCGCAGGAATTCAAGTCGCGCCTTGCAATTACATAATCAGCCCCCAATTATGAGTACTTGCAGGTTCGCGGTCGCACATGCATATGCGCCTACCCAATGTGAGAAAATGACTTGTTTGACGGCCTGCGGATGCAGCTTGCGTGCGGTTCTGCATCCAATTCACCGCCCCAATAACAAAATCCCACCGACGAACCCGACTTATACTCAAGAATTGCCCAGGAGATCACCATGTCCGAATCTGTCGAGATGATTTTTGCCGACAATGTTGCCCAAGTTCAGGTTACCGGCGGCATCGTCCGGCTGCTGCTCGGAACCAACAAACCACGCATAGGCGACGACGACCAGCCTCCTGAAATCACGACTAATCAATGTCTGATCATGCCGATCGAAGGGTTCCTGCGCACCCTGCAGATTTTCCAGCAGGCTGTTGATGGTCTTGAAAAGCGCGGGGTGCTCAAGCGTAACCCGCAGGAAGAAGCAGAACAGCCTGCGGTGACCTTCGGCAACGGCGATTAGGCTGATCGGCCAGGATTCGGACCCAAGGATTCGAGCACTTGAATCAGAAAAACACCATATCACTCGGCCAGGTCGCGAAGCCGTCCTATCAGGTTGCATCGCTGCCGAGGCGCATGGTCGACTTCTTCTGGGGCTTGATCGCCAAACTCGGCGACAATAGCGAGGTTGCCTTGGCGGCCAATTCTCCACTCGGTCGAGCGCTCGAGCGTCTGCGCAAAACCTTTGTGGGCGTGTTCATTCTGAGCATCGGCACCAACTTGCTGATGCTCACGGCGCCCATGTACATGCTGCAACTCTACGACCGGGTGCTGAGTTCGCGCTCCATGGACACACTCGTCGCACTCAGCCTCCTCGTGCTCGGCCTCTTTATCGTACTCGGGATGCTTGAGGTGGCCCGTTCCCGCAGCATGATTCGGGTCGCCCAAGCCGTCGACAAGGAGCTCACCCCAGACCTCTTCAACTCCCTGTCGCGAGCCAGCGGGCCGAAAGACCCGAAGGGTTCCAATCAACTGCTGAACGACATGAATTCGGTACGTGGCATGCTGACCTCGCCGGCACTCTTTGCGTTTTTCGATGCGCCTTGGAGCCCCATCTATATTCTGGTGATCTTCCTGATGCATCCCTTGTTGGGCTCCATCGCTTTGGTGGGCGCGATCTTCATGTTCAGCATGGCATTGACCGTCAACCGCATGTCGCAGCCTCCCTTGCAACGCTCCATTCCCTTCAAGAATGCAGCTTCGCGACTCACCAGCATGGTGCTCAAGAACCAGTCATCGGTGCAGTCGATGGGCATGGGCGAAACCCTGACCAAGCGCTGGCAGGAAAGCCATGAAGCCGCCACAGGCTGGCAAGGGCGAGCGAGCGACCTGATTGGCTCCATGTCCGGTGTTTCCAAATCTGTGCGCCTTGGATTGCAGTCGGCTATTCTCGGTTCCGGCGCCCTTCTCGTCTTGCAAACGCCGCCCGCCATCACGCCGGGCATTATGATCGCCGCCTCGATCATCATGGGCCGGGCGCTTGCGCCGCTCGATCAAGCCATCGGCGCTTGGCGCAATTTCATCGCCTCGCGCACCGCTTGGCAACGGCTCAAGCAGGCGCTGGTCGGCATTGATCTGACCCGCGATACCAAGCCAATCGACATCTCCAACGGCAATCTTATTCTTGAGAATCTGTCCGTCGCACCTCCGGAATCCGACAATCCGCTGCTGCGCAATCTCAATATGACAGTGCCTGGTGGCACGCTGCTCGGCATCGTTGGCCCGAACGCATCCGGCAAGTCAACCCTTGGGCGCGTCATCACGGGAAGTTGGAAGCCACTTGAGGGCACCGTGCGTTTGGGTGGAGTCGATGTGCATCAGTGGCACAGTGAAGACCGAGGGCGCTATGTCGGATACCTTCCACAGGAAAGCGAACTTTTTGAAGGTACGGTCGCGGACAATATTGCGCGCTTTCAGGAAGATGTCGATCATGATGACGTGGTGGCGGCGGCACGCGCCGCCGGTGTCGAGGACCTCATATTGCGTCTCCCCAACGCCTTCGACACCAAACTGCAGCCCTTTGGGAAGAACCTTTCCGGTGCCCAGCAAAAGGGGGTTTCTCTCGCGCGGGCGCTGTACGGAAACCCTTATCTGTTGATTCTTGATGAGCCGGACACGGGATTCGATGTGCACGGATTCGGGCGGCTACGTGAAACCTTGGATCGATTGAAAGCGACCAAAACCACGGTCATTCTCATCAGTCACAACACCATGCTGCTTCAGGCAACGCAGTTCATGGTGGTCTTAAACGATCATGGCGGCGTGCGCGCCGGACCAACCGCTGAAATGCTTCAGAACGCTAACGGCGAGCGTGCGGGCTAGAAATCACCGCCAAGGGGAGTTGCATCATGCAAATTGATTTGGCTTCGACCATGAACCCGGACACCACCTCGCCGCCTCCAGAGATGAGGCGTGCGCTGCGTGATCCGCTGGTACTCTTGGGCGTGGTGGCGTTTGTCGGCGGCTTCCTTGGATTGTTGCTGTTCGCATCGTTCAAGACCCTTGATGAGGGTGCCATCGCGCAAGGCAAGGTAGTGGTTGAAGGCAATCGAAAATCTGTGCAGCACCTTGAAGGCGGCATCGTTTCGGGAATTCTCGTCAAGGACGGTGATCGCGTTGAAGCGGGCCAAGTCTTGATTGCGCTTGAGCGCACCAAACCGCAAGCTGAACTTGACCTGCTGACGGGGCGCTTCTTCACTGCGCAAGCGTCGGTGGACCGTCTGCTCTCCGAGCAGCGCAACCTTGATGATGTGAAGTGGTCGGAACGACTCCTGGTCTATGAACCCGATTCGCGGCTCGACGAAATACTGACGGATCAGAAATCCTTGTTTGACAGCCGCAAGGAGGAACTTCGCGGGCAGGCCGATATCCTGCGCCAACGCGTCTTGCAGATCGACAAACAAGTTGAAGGCAAGGATGACCAGTTACAAGCCAGCAGGGAGCGACTTGAGGTGACCAGCCAGCAACTCGAGCAGACCGAAGACCTGCAAAAGCAGCAGCTTGCACCCATTTCCGAAGTCTATGAACTACAAAATCGCAAGTCCCAAATTCAAGGCGAAATCGGCCAGTTGGTGTCCGACATAGGCGCGCTCGAAGAGAAAAAGAGCGAGACGCTGTTTCAGATACGGCAACTCGATTCCGAAGCGCAGGAGAGAATCAACACCGATCTCGTCGATGCACAGTCCACCCTCTCCGATGTTCGCGAGCAACTCAATGCCGCCCGCGACGTACTTGAACGCACGGAGATTCGCGCCCCGGACGATGGCGTGGTACTGGGACTGGCCGTGTACAGCCCCGGGGCGGTCGTGGATTCGGGTGCCGAAGTCCTGCAAGTGGTGCCGGAAAATGAGCGGCTCTTGGTTGAAGCCAGGGTGAATTCGCTTGATCGCGACAGTGTGGAAGTCGGATTGCCGGTGCGCATTCGTTTGAGTGGACTCAACCCCCGCAATGTGCCCGAAATCAACGGCACGGTTGAGTGGGTATCGGCGGATGCCCTCGAGGAAAGGGATTCCGGTTTTCTCTACTACCTGTCACGCATCGGTTTCGAACCTTCCGAACTTGAGAAGGTTGAAGGGTTTGAAAGTGGGTTCAAGCCGGGTGTGCCGGTCGAAGTCGCAATACTCTCCGGAGAACGCACCTTCATGGACTACCTCATTCAACCCATCAAGGGTTCCCTGGGTCGCGCATTTAAGGAGACCTAAACCGCTTACCACAGAGGAACCTTCGAGCAAGTAAGCGAGAAAATCAACCCCGTAGGACTTGCAACCTCAGAGCGACTCTCGCACAATGCCGCTTCTCGGCGCGGGAATAGCTCAGCTGGTAGAGCGCAACCTTGCCAAGGTTGAGGTCGCCGGTTCGAACCCGGTTTCCCGCTCCAATACTTCCGCAAGATTGTATGAACTCACCAAGATGAGGATGACCTGCGAAGCATTGCTTGATTCTTCACGCAAGATGTGAAAGCAGCGTCCGCCAAGACAGCACTTCTACCCGCTCCTTGTTGACATATTCCCGCCTGCCTTTGGCGTGAACCTGAATCGCCCTGAGTTCCGGATATTTTCTTTTCAGAAAGATCAGGTGTTTGCTCACCTCGGTTTGTCTGCTCCTCGCCTCAATGGCCAGCCGCGGCGTTTGGCTCTGGGTGACAATGAAGTCCACCTCCCTGCCGGTTCGGTCGCGAAAGTACCACAGGTCGTAGTTCTCACCCTCGCTATCTTGCAAAAAATGGACCCATTTAAGGAGATGGCAAGCCACCAGGTTTTCAAATCGCGCGCCAAGATCCTCAACAACGGCCCAGTCGTAATAGTGCCATGCGCAACCCGCAAATCCTCCCTTAGGTTGTTGATGGAAAGTGGCGATGCCACAAGCGCCTGTAGTCTCTCCATCAACAGCTGCATCTGCGCAAGCTGCCGCGTCTGCTCAAGTGAGGAGACCTCCTCATACACATACCTTTGCTGATAGTCTCGCCTCCAGCGCCGCGCATCGCGGCGTGAACCAGAATAAAGGGGCGTGCGCAAAAGGACACCCACATGCCTGTCGGGTAGGATTGACCTCTTGCATTCTTCAATTGTCAGGCAAGCGCATGAGCTTCCAGAGGATACTTATCTCCAATCGCGGGGAAATCGCGGTACGAATAGCCCGAGCTGTGACCAATCTCGGCATGTCACCCATCGGGGTGTACTCGCGGGATGATGCTTCGAGTGCGCATAGAAACTTTGTTGACAATGATGTCGCACTGTCCAAGGCCGGTGTATCCGCCTACTTGGATCGCGACGAGATGATCTCAGCCGCTCGCGGTGAAGAATGTGAGGCCCTGCATCCCGGGTACGGATTCCTTGCTGAGGATGCCGGCTTTGCGCAGGCCTGCAAACAAGCGGGGCTGGCGTTTGTCGGTCCGAAGCCGGAAATCCTTGAGCTCTTCGGCAACAAAGCCTTGGCCAGAGCCCATGCCGAAGCGCAAGGTGTGCCGGTTCTGCGCGGAACCAATCAAGATACGCGCCTTGAAGAATGCCGAGCCTTCTTCGATTCGCTTGGGAGAGACCGCGCCGTCATGCTGAAAGCCGTTGCCGGAGGCGGTGGCCGCGGCATGCGACCGGTCACCAAGGCGAGCAACCTCAAAGACGCCCTTGCCCGATGTCGATCGGAGGCCGAAAAAGCCTTTGGATCTGCCGCAGTCTATATTGAGGAGTGGCTTGGCGACGCAAGGCACATTGAGGTGCAGATCTTGGGAGACCAAGAAGGGAACATCATTCATTTCGGAACGCGCGAATGCAGCCTGCAACGCAGGAGACAGAAGCTCATCGAATTGGCACCCGCCCCCCATCTCGATGCCACACTGCGCGAACAGATCACGCAAGCTGCCATGAAGCTCGCTCAGTCGGTCGACTACGAATCGCTCGGCACGTTTGAGTTCCTGGTGAGCCCTAGTTTGTCGAATGGATTTGCGTTTATCGAAGCCAATGCAAGAGTGCAAGTCGAACATACGGTCACCGAAGAGGTCACCGGCATTGACTTGGTGGAAGCACAAATTGAAATCGCGTCGGGCAAAACGCTTGAACAACTCGGCCTCTCGGCACCGATCAAAACGAATGGCTTGGCGATTCAGTTGCGCATCAACGCCGAATCACTTGATACCGATGGCCAAATTCGTCCCGCGAACGGAGAAATCAGCGTCTACGAGCCACCGAGTGGACCCAGGGTGCGCATCGATGGTTGCGGTCACAGGGGGTTCCGGCCGAACCCCAGCTTCGACACACTGCTCGCCAAGCTCATCCTCCATTCCCGCGACCCGTCCCCACCTCCCCTATTGCGACGAGCGGCGAAGGCCTTGGACGAATTCCGTATCGAGGGAATCGCGACCAATATCCCTCTGCTCGCTGCAATTCTTAGCGATCAAGCATTCCTCAGCGGTACCATTCACACGGAGTGGCTCAATCAGCGCCTTCCAGAACTGCTCGGACAGCTTGAGTCGCTTACTCCCGACAAAACCCAGCAAGAAACGCATGGGAGTTTTGCTGGCGCGCGCCTGTCTAGCCGTGATCCTTTGGCGGTATTTGACTTCGGACGCGAACAAGAGGCCAAGGCGAAAATAGAAACACACCCATCAGGTCTCCAACAGGAAGTATCGAGTTCGTCTAAGGTCGTGCGCGCACCGATCCAAGGGACGGTTCTTGAAGTTCTGGTTGAGCCGGGCCAAGAGCTCGCCGCGGGCACCAGGGTGCTGCTCATGGAAGCCATGAAAATGGAGCACGAAATCACGGCGGATTTCGACGGCCGTGTGACCGGTGTCGAAGTCAGCTCCGGCGACGTGGTGATTGAAGGTAGCCCACTCTTGATCATCGAAGCAGGCGAAGTCGATGCGGAGCAGGAAGCGAGCGAGGAGGAGATGGACCTCGACCATATTCGCGACGATCTGGCGGAACTCTTCGAGCGACGCGCCTTCGGATTGGACGAGAATCGTCCAGACGCCGTATCGAAACGGCGAGAGCGCGGACAACGGACAGCACGGGAAAACCTCTCTGATCTCTGTGATCGGGGGAGCTTTGTTGAATATGGCCCGCTGGTGCTTGCCGCGCAACGGCGAAGACGAGACGTGGACTGGCTGCGTAAGAACACGCCTGCAGATGGTCTCGTCATGGGCTTGGGGCAAGTCAATGGGCACCTCTTTGATGAGCGCAAGGCGCGCTGCGCACTGGTCGCCTATGACTACACGGTGCTCGCGGGCACGCAAGGGGCCATGAACCACTACAAGCAAGACCGACTCTTTCACCTTGCCGAACGCTTCGCCCTGCCCATACTCATGTACACGGAAGGTGGCGGCGGCCGACCAGGAGACTCTGACGTAGTCGGCGGCCTCGGCATGGACGTGTTCACCTTCTCGCAATGGTCCAAGCTCTCCGGCCTAGTGCCCATGATCGGCATCAATTCGGGCTATTGCTTTGCCGGTAATGCGGCCCTGCTTGGCTGCTGCGACGTGATTATCGCCACGCGCAATTCCAATATCGGCATGGGCGGACCGGCAATGATCGAGGGCGGTGGGCTGGGCATATTTTCTCCGGGCGAGATCGGCCCCATGTCCATACAGGTGGCGAACGGCGTGGTGGACATGCTGGTCGAGGATGAGACGGAAGCAACCCAAGTCGCCAAGCAGTATCTCTCCTACTTTCAGGGTGCCGTTTCTGACTGGGAAGCACACGACCAGCGCCGCCTTCGGCACATGGTCCCCGAAAATCGCAAACGTGTCTACCAGGTGCGGGACATCATCACCACCATTGCCGACAAGGATTCAGTACTCGAAATTCGCAAGGAATTTGGAATCGGGATCATCACCGCCTTTGTGCGCATAGAAGGACGCCCGCTTGGGCTGATTGCCAACAATGCCCATCATCTTTCCGGGGCCATAGATTCGGATAGCGCCGACAAGGCGGCCCGTTTCCTACAGCTCTGCGACGCCTTCGATCTTCCGGTCATCTCCCTCATGGACTGTCCCGGCATGATGGTGGGGCCGGAAGTGGAGAAGACCGCTTTGGTTCGCCACTGTTGCCGACTCTACAACACGGGCGCAAACCTCTCGGTGCCCATGTTCGGCATCATCTTGAGAAAGGCCTATGGCCTCGGTGTGCAAGCCATGTGTGGGGGCAGTTCCATGGTGCCCTTGTTCGTTGCCGCTTGGCCGACGGCAGAGTTTGCCGGTATGAATATCGAAGGTTCAATCAAGCTTGCCTACAGAAGCGACCTCGCCGCCATCGAGAACGCTGATGAACGGCGCGCCAAATTCGATCAAATGGTGGCGCAAGCCTATGATCGCGCGAAGGCCGTGAACGCCGCGAGCTTCTATGGCGTGGACGACGTGATTGATCCTTGCGTCTCGCGGGAGTGGATCCTAGCGGGGCTCAAGAGCCTTCCAGAAACACCCCCAAGACAAGGCAAGAAACGACCCAATGTGGATACTTGGTAAGTAACTTTCCGGCACAGCGATCGGCAGTTCTCGCCTGTGGTTTCGCCTGTGTCGTCGCTCGCTCGCATAGCTCCTACTCATCCTCGAGCGTTTCCATGAGGTCACGAAAGGCTTCCCTGTTCTGACCATTCAAGGACATGAGCGCCTTGTGGACATCAATGACGTAGCGACGCAGTTCTTCTTCGTTACCCGCTTTGGATTGCGTGCGGTCAATCAAGTCGAGTTGATCGAGATCATCAATAGGCTGCTCCACCAATTGAAATACTTCGTCAAATCCCATAGTCCTCAGCACACGCGTGATATCCGGGTTGGTGGATATCAAGGTTGGTGAACGCCCGAGCAATCGATGCGTGACAATCGACAGCTTAGCCAAGCAACCGAGCGACGTACTGTCGATGCTGTGGGTTTCGCTCAGGTCAATGATGATGGAGGTACATTCCCCGGTCGCCAAGAGATTCTCAAAGTAGCTGTCCATCCCGGTGCTCATACCGAGGCGCACGTCTCCGACGCAGCGCACGAGAAACACCCCTTGCCGCCCGCCGGCAAGAATCTGCCCGGTCACGACGCGGCCCGCCTGCGCAAACTGAGGAAGGACACATCGTCCCGATACTGGACGCTCTGATCGAATTCCAGCACATCCCAAATTTTCTTTCCCTTCGCCCTGCATACTCCGGCAGCGCGTACGAGCGCCTCTTCTTTATTGGGCAATGGCTGGCGCCCCATGAGTTCCAAGACACCATCCGAGCACAGGAGTATCTGTAGATCCTTGGAGGTTCGCAAACCATAACTCTCGCTCTTGTAACACGCATCGTGAAACAGACCGAGCGGGCGCCCCGATTGCTGCAAGAATCTGGTGTCCGACGCCTGCGACAAAAGTGCTGTCGGAAAATGCCCGGCATTGGCGTAGCGAAGCCGCTTGCGCGTCGCATCCACCACCCCTATATGCATGGTGACGTGCTTGCTGATGCGACTGATGTCGTTGATCATCAAATCCTTGTTGAGGGCATCTAAAACACAGGAGGGGTCCTCGACGACCGCTTCGCATTCGGTGCGTGCGAGACGACGAACAAAGTCTTTGATCATCACAGTCACGAACGCAGAGGAAGCACCATGACCGGACACGTCGGCCATATAAAAACAAAAGCAGTCGTCGTCGAGCCGAAAGTAATCGACAAAGTCGCCGGAGAGCATGAGCGAGGGCACCACTTGGTGCTGCAAGTGCCACGCACCAATGTCGAAAGGCGTGGTTGGAAGAAGCCTGCGTTGAATATAGCGGCCGGATTCCTGATCTCGTTCGATTTCTTGAAGGTGCCGCTTCAACTCCCCACTCTCAAACTCATCCGCTTCAAAGCGCGCCAAGAGCGCTCTGATCTGGCGCTGGGCTTCGTCAAACCCCTTTGCGCATTCGATCACATCGCGCACACCCAAGCGCATGGCATCCACCATGACGCGCCGAGTAGGCAGCGCGTTACGGCATACCAGCGCAAGGTGGCTCGCCTGACACTCGACCTGAAGACGCTTTAGGGTGTCGAGTGCGTCGGCTCCGCCGTTGACGCTATCGACCAACACCAACGAGCGTCTGTGGCCTTCAACCCAGTCCACCAACTCGTCAATAATGAAGAAAGTCTCAACGGGAAGTCCATGTTCTCGCAAATCTGCAGCGAGCCCATATTCCTTCGACCCAGCGCCATGATAGAGGGCAAGAGTCACCGACATCGCCCAACCCTCCAATGAATCCTATGGGAATCCATAGAAATTCTCTGACCGAGTGTCGTGCTCACCTTCCTTGAGAGTCTTGTCAAGACGCGAATCCGGTGCAGAGACTACTCCTATTCATCTCGCTTCGCAACTCCATTATTTCTCCATACTACGTCAACAGCCTATGGGGCACCTCTCACCGCATAGGTATCCCCGCATACGGGAGCATGACCGCCTTGAGCAGGCTAGTCGACGAAAAAATCGTCTTCTTCGACAAGGAATCCGTCGTCTTCCTCGGGCGCACCGTCACGCACCAAGAATGCGCGCCGTTGAAGATACGCATCGCGCTGAAATATGTAGGGGTCTCCGAATTGAAGTTGTTCAAATCCGAGAACCTGTTCGCGAACGGATACGACTTCTGCCGCGCGGGCTGAGTAGCGGAGCGCGGGATCGGAGATTAGATTGCCGGCATCGACAAAAATAATCGTCGCGGTGTTCACAAAATCAATCGTGGCACCCGGCCCGATAAGCGGCGCGACCGCGAACGGCCCGTCCGGCAGACCCCACACGGAAAGCGTTTGCCCAAAATCCTCTTGGTGCTCAATGAAGCCCATATCCGTGGCCACGTCTAACAGTCCACCGATGCCGAGGGTGGAATTCAGACCGAAACGCGCGAGGTCACGGAACCCCAATCTGGGCTTTCCCTGCAAGAATTGATTGACGGCGACGAGTGGGTAATCGAGATTATTGAAGAATCTACCAACGCCGAGACGCACCGGCTGGGGTACTGAATCCCGGTACGCGACGGCAACGGGGCGCAACATTCGATCATCAACCCAGCTATTGAACTCGAACACCTTGCGGTTCATCCGCTCGTAGGGATCCCGCTCGGGGTCGCTCAACACATGCTTTTCGGACTTGATGTTCTCAGGCGTGACGTGCACGGCGGCCAGCTCACAGCCTTGCAGCACAAGCAGAAGGCAAACAAGGGAAAACGCTCCCAAGCTTGGGTTTAAGCGCACATGACCACCGTTCATCACCTGTACCCTATCCCTAACTTCTTATGCCTACTTGGAAAGCTGGCTCATTCCCTCTTCTATCCCACGAATGGTGAGCGGGTACATCATGCCCTCGACAAGCTCGCTTGTCATCCCCACGGAGGTTGAGTATTCCCAAGTTTCCTTGGGCGTGGGGTTAATCCAGATGACCTTGTCAAAATGCGAAGTAAATCGCTTGATCCATACCGCACCCGTCTCCTCGTTCCAGTGTTCGACGCTGCCGCCAACATGGGTGATCTCGTAGGGGGCCATGGTGGCGTCGCCGACAAAAACGACCTTATAGTCGTGCGGATACTTGTTCAGTATGTCGTAGGTCGCGATGCGCTCGGTCATGCGTCGCCGGTTATCTTTCCACATGGACTCGTAGGGAAAATTGTGGAAATAAAAGTATTCAAGATGCTTGAATTCGGTGCGGCTGGCGGAGAACAGCTCCTCGCAGATCTTGACGTGGGCATCCATGGAACCGCCGATATCGAGAAACAACAGCACCTTCACCGTGTTTCTACGCTCGGGACGCATGCGAATGTCGAGCAACCCCCCGTTATCCGCCGTCTTGCGAATGGTGTTGTCCAGGTCAAGTTCTTCGTCTCTCCCGGTGCGGGCGAGTTTTCTCAGTCGGCGAAGCGCGAGCTTGATGTTGCGCGTGCCGAGTTCGACCGAATCATCCAGATTCTTGTATTTGCGCTGGTTCCACACCTTGCGCGCTTTCTTCTTCTTGCCTTGGCCGAGTCCCCCGGGGCCCTCGCGGCTATTCTCGCGCGCTTCTTCGCCCTCTTCGCCTTCGCGAGCTTGCTTCGCCTCTTGAAGTGCCTGCTGCTCGGCTTCCTCACGCGCTTTCTTGAACTCTTCAATGAGCTTTTCCAAGCCGCCGAGCGATTCGATGTGTTTCAAATCTTGCGGAGAAAGCCACTTTTCGAACTCGCGCTTGAGCCAAGCATCGGGGATGAGCGAGGAAAGGAGCCCTTCAAGGTTGTCCAATCCTTTGAAATAGGCCGAAAACGCGCGATCAAACTTATCGTAGTGCTTCTCGTCCTTGACCAAGGCGGCGCGAGAGAGCAGGTAAAAATCGTCAACGTCCGCATAAACGAGCTGCGCCCGCATCCCTCGCAAGAGGTCCATGAGTTCGCGCAGGGTGACGGGCACCTCATAGCGGCGCAGCGTGTTGAAGAAATTGACCAGCATGGGATGATCTTCCTGATCGCGCGAATTGAGTCCCTAGCCGCGACTATCTCTACGACTCATGAACGCCAAACGTTCCAACAAATGCACGTCCTGCTCGTTCTTGACCAGTGCGCCGTAGAGTGGAGGAATGGCCTTGGATGGGTCGCGATTCGTCAGTATCTCTTCAGGAATATCATCCGACATGAGCAGCTTCAGCCAATCTATCAGCTCCGAGGTGGAAGGTTTTTTCTTGAGGCCCGGCACCTTGCGCACATCGAAGAAGATATCCAAAGCTTCCTTGACAAGCTCCCTCTTGATGCCGGGATGGTGCACATCGATGATCTCTTCCATGGTTTCCCGATCAGGGAAATTGATGTAGTGGAAGAAGCAACGACGCAGGAAGGCATCGGGAAGTTCCTTCTCATTGTTACTGGTGATGACGACCACCGGCCGATGTGCGGCCTTGATGGTCTCTTTGAGTTCGTAGACGAAGAATTCCATGCGATCGAGTTCCTGCAACAGGTCGTTGGGGAACTCGATATCGGCCTTGTCGATCTCATCAATCAGCAGCACACAGCGCTCGCCCGATTCAAACGCCTCCCAGAGCTTGCCCTTCTTGATGTAGTTGCGAATATCGTTGACCCGATCATCGCCAAGCTGCGAATCGCGAAGGCGGGTGACGGCATCGTATTCATAAAGGCCCTGCTGGGCTTTGGTCGATGATTTGATGTGCCACTCGATGAGCGGAGCGCCAAGCGTCGTAGCGACTTCTATCGCGAGCAGGGTCTTTCCGGTGCCGGGTTCTCCCTTGACGAGAAGCGGTCGCTCCAAGGTCACGGCCGCCTCCACCGCCATACTTAATTCATCAGTCGTTATGTAAGTTTCTGTACTCTCAAAAAACACCTTTCGGTTTGCTCCTTTTCCTGCAAATTTATGGTGCTCGACAATTCCTCGTCATGAGCGATTTGTGTTCAACAAAACGAACTGTATCAGGTTGAAGAACGCTGCATGCCTCTCGAATGCGCGAATTCGGACTCGACTCCATCTCTCGCTAAAACCGATCTTTGCGCGCGCGCACCTCTGCAAACACCTGGGTATCGCTCTCATTGATCATACCGAGCGTTCGCCGCAGTGTCTCGCTGCCGGGTCGCAGAAAGGGATTGGTGCGGCGCTCTAGACCGATGCTGGTTGGTACCGTTGGTAAACCTTGCGCGCGCGCGTCATCTATTTCCCGCGCACGACGCGCCAAATCTTCATTCTCAGGGTCTACGGTGAGCGCGAAACGGGCGTTTGCTTGCGTATATTCATGTGCGCAATAGATGCGTGTCTGGTCCGGAAGTGCCAAGAGCTTTTGCAGACTTGTCCACATCTGGCTGGGCGTGCCTTCAAAGAGCCTCCCGCATCCGAGCGCGAACAGGGTGTCGCCAACGAAGGCCACCTGTTCATCAGCGAAGTAATAGGCAATGTGTCCGCGTGTATGTCCGGGCACGTCGTACACTTGCGCACGAACGCCTCCGAATTCGTAGGTGTCTCCCTCGCCGACGGCGACGTCGATCCCCGGAATGCGCGCCAGATCGGCGGCGGGCCCCACGATCATGCAGCCCCATCTTTCCTTGAGTTTGAGATTGCCGCCCGTGTGGTCAAAGTGATGATGGGTATTGAGAATGTGTGTCAGCTTCCAGCCATGTGCCTCAAGTGCTTGATTAATGAGGGTGGCATCCGGCGAATCTATGCTACCGGTCGCGCCTGAATCGGGATCATGAATGAGAAACCCGTAATTGTCCGACAAACAGGGGAATTGAAAGATCTCTAAAGACATGGGTATGGACTTGGTTGTGGACTCACAGATTCATAGCTTACTTGACACGCGCTTGGGCGGAAAGCTGAAACCGTCCGCCACACACTCCGCTAGAAACCTCCGAGTTCGGCGTAGCGGTCGGCGTGAAAGCTCGTGTTGCCGAATTGTTGCTCGCATACGGCGGCGCGCTTGAGGAACAACCCGATATCGAATTCATCCGTCATGCCCACACCTCCATGCATCTGCAATGCTTCGCGAGAAACGAGCTTGAGCGTTTCGCCGGTTTTGCACTTGGCCAAGCTTGCGAGCATTTCCACTTTGCCTTGAGACGCTTCATCGTCAAGAGACGTCAGTGCTTCGAAGAGTGTGCTGCGGGCGAGTTCGATCTCGCAGAACATGTCCGCCGCCCGGTGCTTGAGTGCTTGAAAGGATCCGATCGGCACGCCGAATTGTTTGCGCTCTTTGAGATACTCCATGGTGCGGTCAAAGAGCTCTTGACTCATGCCGAGCATTTCGGCGGCCAGTCCAATGCGCGCGCGATCAAGCGCCTTTTGCAAAATCTCGGCACCCTTGCCGACTTTCCCAATGACCGCTTGCGATTTGTCGTTGATTTGGACATCGTTGAATTCGATATCCGCCATGTGACGGCTGTCCACTATTGACAGGGGCTTGATGGTGATGCCATCCGTTTCACGCGGCATGAGCAGCAGAGTCAAGCCCTCCGAGTCTCCAGGCTCGCCGGATGTACGCCCAACAAGGATCAGACAGTCGGCAACACCGGCATCGGCGACAAAACGCTTGCTTCCAGTGATTGTGAATCCTGTGTCGGTTTTTCTTGCGCGCAACGAGGTACTGTAGGGGGCGTGATGAGGGGACTCTTCCAAGGCGAGCGCCAACAGACACTCGCCGGCAGAGAGCCGAGGCATGACGCGCTGCTTGATGTCTTCGCTCGCACCGAGGTCAATGATCGAACCGCAGGTCCAGACGGTGGAATGCAACGGGCTAGAGAGCAGGGTGCGCCCAGTCTCCTCGCTAATGAGACCCAAGCCTCGGAAACCAAATTCAGAACCGCCAAGGGACTCACTCCAAGGGACACCCATCCAGCCAAGGTCCGACATTTGACTCCACACCGAAGGATCGTAGCCGCTCTTCGATTTCGCATCGCGCAACGCACGGAATGCGGAGACGGGGCTGACCTTGGCGCAAAAGTCTCTTGCCGATTCTCGCAGCATGCGTTCTTCTTCAGTGAGTACCACGGACCTGCATTCCAATTTGCGATAAAGGTCGGCATTGTAAGTCCAAAAAGGACACCCGCCGGCGAAGGGAGGGGTTCGGCGGGCCGGGCGGGGGCGGCCGGGTTGCGACAAGATCGGGGCGCGGGGCGTTGGGGGAGGTTAATTTCGGGTTCCGGGCGGAAAAAAGCGTGAAAAGGCGATTGGCTTACGCGGATTGGGGTCGAAGTCGCACAAGGAGGTTGGGACATCGGCCATGGGGTGGGGCGCGGAAGGGGTGCACAATGGCGTCATGACGATTGCGAGGCGGGAACTGATCGACCGGGAGCGCGGGGGCTGGCACCACGTGGTGTCGCGCTGCGTGCGGCGGGCGTGGCTGTGCGGTCGGGACACGCGCTCGGGGCTGGACTTCTCGCACCGCAGGGGCTGGATCGAGGAGCGGATGCTGTTCCTGACGGAGGTGTTCTGCGTGCGGGTGCACGGCTACGCGATGATGTCGAACCACTGCCACATCGCGCTGGAGTATCGTCCGCGGGAGGCGCGGGAGCTTTCGGAGGAGGAGGTGGCGCGGCGCTGGCTGAAGCTGTATCCGCCGAAGCGGGCGGAGCTGTTGGAGGGGGCGGTGGAGGCGCTGCTTTCGGATTCGGAGAGGCTGGCGGTGCTGCGCGGCCGGTTGGGGGACCTGTCGTGGTTCATGGGGCGGCTGAACGAATGGGTCGCCCGGCGGGCGAACCGCGAGGACGGGTGCACGGGGCGGTTCTGGGAGGGGCGGTTCCACAGTTCGCGGCCGATGGGGAGCCTGGCGGAGGTGCGGGCGTGCATGGCGTACGTGGATTTGAACCCGTTGCGCGCGGGGGCGACGCGGACGGTGGCGGAGGCGGGGGAGCACACGTCGGCGCGGCGGCGTGTGGAGGAGGCGGAGCGGGAGGCCGGGAAGCTGGGTGAGCCGATGGCGGCGCTGCGGCTGGAGGCGGGGACGGGTCGGGTGGTGACGGCGGGGCCGGGCGGGCTCGGGTGGCGCCTCGGCGCCTACCTGGAGCACCTTGAGTGGGCGGCGCGGTGCGGGTGGGAGAAGCGGGTGGGGCGTGGCGCGGCGCGTCCGGAGGCGCCGCGCACGCTGGAAGACCCGGACGGGTTCCTGAAGCGGGTGCGCCGGTACCACCGGCGCTGGGGCCGGAAGGAGGGCCGCGGGGACCTGCCGCGCATCGAGCTTCGTCCTTGCCGGACGGGGCGCGGGGAGGCCGCGGAAGGCTGCTGACGACATCCGAACGCCGGGTTGCCCGTCGGCCTCCCGGGTCTGGTCCCTGCCCGCCGTTTGCGCAACCGAACTCCCCACAGCGCGGCAGGCGCCGCTTTCGCCGGGCGGCGCACCGCCGAATCCCCACCACCATAAATGGGACACCCACCGCGCATGGCGGTGGGTGTCCTTTCTTGGTGGTGCCGGAGACTAAAAATGCGTAGTCTGTGCGTCTTTCACAGCGAGCGGCAGAAGCGATTACCATGTCCAACGAGACGACCTATCAAGACATCATCTACGAGGTCGATGCACCCGTCGCGACCATCACGATGCATCGCCCGGACCAACTCAATGCCCTCACTATCCGCATGCTCGCTGAAATATGTCATGCGGTGGAGCAGGCAGAAGGCGACGAGTCGGTAGTGGGCATAGTGCTGACCGGTGCGGGACGCGGCTTTAGCGCAGGCATGGATATTAATGCGCTTGCCAAAACTTCGAGCGGTAATCGAGGCGAAGGGGAAGACCTTTCGGCGTTCGATGCAAGCCCGGGAGACCCGTCCATGGGCGATGGCTATGATCAAAGCCTTCTCTACTTGCTGACCGTGCGCAAGCCGGTGATCGCTGCCGTCAATGGTGCTTGCGCGGGGCTCGGCTTCTGCCTTGCCCTACTCGCCGACATCAGATTCGTCGAACCCCAAGCGAAAATCACCACCGCGTTCGTGCAACGCGGACTCATTGCCGAACATGGATCAAGCTGGATACTACCGCGACTGATCGGTGCCGGAAAAGCCCTCGATCTCCTGTGGAGCGGCAAAAAGATCAATGGCGAAGACGCGCACAAACTTGGTCTCGCCGAATACTTGAGCGGGGCAGAAGAATCGGCACGCGATGCCGGCAACTATATTCGTCAGCTCGCTGCGGGGTGCTCCCCTAAGTCCATCATGATCATGAAACAGCAGGTCTATCGCCATCTTCAGATGGATGTCGGCGCCGCCACACGCGAATCCATCGAGCTTATGCGAGAAAGCTTGGCGCACGAAGACTTCAAGGAGGGGGTACGGTCCTTTATCGAACGTCGCGCCCCGGAATTCAAGCGTATCGGCTCCGCCGATTGACGGGTCTCCGAAACTGACATGTCCAATGACCGCATCGCAAGCGATGCTGAGCACCTTGAATGGCGAGGCATCGTAGATGACCTCAATCGCCTGCTGAGGTTGCGCACAACCCCCATCGGCATGAAACGCCTAGCATCCGAAGCCAACCTTGATGAGATTCCACGGCTTCGCCGCCCCTCAAGCATCCATACCGCCGACCAGCTTGTCGGACAGGCAGCGCGCAACGCTTGGACGGTCGGATTCACCATGAAAGACTTGGTCGGCGCACAATGCGGTGCCGTGCTCGGATTGCATCCGCGCGATGACAAGTGGCTCGCGGGCAGGCACATGGTCGGCGTATGGTTCGAAAATGAAGAAGATTCGAGCGCACATCAGCAGGCCATGGATTTGCCCAGCTTTGGCACGCATGAAGCTGTGGTGGTAAGCCCACTCGTCTCGGGATGCCTGAATCCACCGGACATTTGCCTCATCTATGCGACACCCGCACAAATGATCCTGCTGATCAACGGACTCCAGTGGAGCGGCTACAAAAAGTTCGAATGGGGCTGCGTTGGAGAGTCTTCCTGTGCCGATTCCTGGGGTCGAGCGCTCAAAACAGGACAGCCAAGCGTGTCCATTCCCTGCTATGCGGAGCGGCGCTACGGTGGCGTGCTCGAGGACGAATTACTCATGGCCACCCCGCCATCCTTTCTACCGGCAGCGATCGCCGGGCTTGAGGCACTGTCAAAAAATGGCCTGCGCTATCCCATTCCGGCCTATGGATTGACATCCGATGCGCGTGTCGGCCTAGGCCGAAGTTACGGAGGATAAGAAGATCAATGGTTCCAGCCCACGAAATCGAAGCGCTTGTCGGGTATCAGTTCCCGGGAGGCGAATACACCATCGAACACTGGGAGAATTTCTTGCTCACCGAATGCACCGGCGGCGAGCTCTTGCCGGATGCCATGGTGCATCCGGTTGCCCTCTTTCACGTACCCATCCTTGGCTGCAACACCAGCATCGCGGAAATGTTCGCGCTCGGCCAAGCGGAGTCGGACTTTTCAATCGGCATCGAAAGCTACGACTGGGAACTATTCGCGCCACTTTTTGAGGACACCCGCTATCAAATTTCCGGGCGGGTCACCGAAGCCGACCGGCACCAGTACGAACAGGGCCCCACCTACGACCGGATCGCCTTTGAGTTCACCGTCACCGAACCAAGCGGAAAGGATGCCGCCCGCTGCACCATCACTTGGCACTATCGGAGAGGACTGAAGACATGAAGGAGCAGCAAACGCCCAATCGAAGCGTCAAGGTTGGCGACCAGATTCCGCAATGGGTCATGCCAAATGTGCTGCCCGAGCGCATGCGCACCATGGCGGCCATACTACGAGACCCCAATCCAGTGCATTGGGACCCGGGCTCCGTCGAAGCCCTTGGTTTCGGCAATCACACGATCAATCAAGGGCCGCTCGGCCTCGCCTACATGATCAATATGCTGCACCTGTGGCAGGGCCCGCGCAGCATTCGGCGCATCATCATGACCTTTCCACAGGTGGTGCTCGACGGTGACTGCGCCACCGCGCGCGGAGAAGTCACCGGGCTGCGACAAGAAGATGGGGAACAGCTCGCTGATTGCCGCATATGGCTTGAAGTCAAAGGACGCGGCATCGCACTTGAAGGCAGCGCGGTGATTGCGCTTGCGGGATAGCGACTAGCTTTCAACTTTCGCTCTAGGCAACAACTGGCCCGCCATGGGCACAAGCCCGGTCACGTCAAAATCCACCAGATAGGGGCCGTCTGTCTCGAACGCTTCCCTCACAGCCTCAGAGAAAGCGATGGGTGTCCTCACGCGCCGTCCCCTCACCCCCAAGCCCTCGCCAAGCTTGGCGAAGTCAATCACGCCCAAGTCGGTGTTCTCCCAACGTCCTTCAAATCGCGCTGCCTGAAGCCCGCGCAACACGCCGTAGCCACCATCGTTGATGACGATACATTTGAGTGGTAGGCCCTCACGTGCCGCCGTGGCCAGTTCCGTCGCGTGATAGAGAAAACCGCCGTCACCTGAAATCAGCAAGGTGCTCAGCCCCGAACCGCTGGCCGCACCCACGGCGAGGGGCAGTCCCGGCCCAATGGCCGCCGTCACCGGATACACAAAGCGTCTCGGCGAACGCACACGCGTGAGTTGATTCACAAAGGTATAGCCGATCATCGTGGTGTCCCGCACCAGCACCAATTCGGAGGGTAAGCAGGCAGCCAAAGATTTCATGGCCGAGGCCACATCCGGCCCAAGCCGCTTCCAAATCGCCCCGCGTAGCCCATCACGGACCTTAATTCCTTCCGTAAGCCAAGTCTCATCCGCCTCGGCCACCTCGTTCGAGGATAGCTCCAGCCGCGCCAGCAGGCCTTCAACCGCACACTTAATATCAGCGACCAGAGCGTGAGCAGGCGGATGCACCAATCCAAGTGCGCGCGGGTCCACGTCCACCTGCAAGAGTCTTCCCGGCGGCTTGAATTGCGCGTCCGCCCCATCCACACCCACCTTGAAGCGAGTGCCCAATGCCAATGTCACCTCCGCCTCTTCAAAGGCCTTGTACATGGAACGACTGTTCCAAAGCGCCCCCATCGAGAGGCGATGCCCTTCATCAATCGCGCCGCGCCCCGTCGAGGTGGTGAGCACCGCGGCGCCGAGCGACTCAGCGAGTTGGGTGATCTCGTTGATTGCGCCGGACTGCACGGCACCGCCACCCGCGATGATGAGCCGCCTACGCGCCGAAAACATCGCCTCAGCAATGGCGTCGAGCTCCGCTTCTTCTGCAAGCGCGGACATGGGCTGCTCCCAATTGAACCCAAAAGCACTTGCCTCCGCGTACTGCAAGTCGATCGGCAGCTCAATGGCACCCGGCGTTGGTCGACCTTTTCTCATGGCTTGCACAACGCGACGAAACTCAGAACCAATGTCAGCACTCGAACATGGACTCGCCACAGGAATCCCAAGCGTTCCGAGCAATTCAGCCTGATTGTCAAGTTCGTGGATGTACCCCAAACCACGGCCCAAGAAACCGGTCTCCGATTGGCCGGTGATGAGCAGCACGGGCGAACAGGCGACCTGTGCTTCGTAGAGGCCTGTCAGAGTATTGGTGGTGCCGGGCCCGGTGCTGCCGATGACGACACCGAGCTCGCCGGTGACGCGCGCATAACCATCCGCCGCGTGGGTGGCAGCCTGTTCGTGGCTGCTATCGGTAATGCGGGTGACGCCACGGCGACGCAAGGCATCAAAGATCGGCATGTTGTGAATGCTGATGATGCCAAAGGCTTGACGAACTCCGAGTGAAGTCAATGCTTCGGCGATGAGGTCTGCGCCCGTGTCGGTCACATTGGCACCTTCACTTGCCGCAAAGCTCGGGCGCGGACGCTTCAAGCCCGAGAAGGCGAAAGTAGTTTTGGCCAAGCGCGATATTTCGAAACGCCGAATCGTCCAGATACCGAAGTATGCGGCTGGTGCTATAGAGTTCGCTCCGGTAATGCTCGAAGCTGGTACTCACCGATGCGACGAAGTCAGTCCCAGGCAGGAACCGATCAGAGTAGTCGTGAATAAAAGGCAGATACGCGCTACGCTGGGCCGGGGTGGCAAAAATGGCTTGATCCACAACTTGCCAAGAGAGGTCCATCATGAGCAATGGATAGGCATCGAACCAGTCCCTCATCACCTGAATATGCAAGCTCGGATCGATCCGTGTGAGCTCTCGCGAAAGTCCAAGGTGCATCCATACGATCTTGTTTTCCGGGTACAGACGCAGTACCTCCTGCATCCATTCGACGTACTTGGTGGGTTCCTCATTGCTGCCAAGATCGGAGTGAATCGCCAATGGAATGTCGCGTTCCCTGAGAATCTTCATGAAGGCCGCCCAGTCAGGGATCACCTCAAGCGGCACCGGTTCATGCCCATTTTCAAACAGCGCCTGCTTGACCAGGTTGACTTCTCCCATCCAACCAAACGCACCCGGAAACTCTCTGTCCAGCACTGCGATGCCCTCTAGGACGGAATCGGGATTCGCGAGATCCGGAAACGTCATGGACAAGGTCAAATGCACCCGGTCAGAATTGCTGGTCGCAAAGTCGAGCGCATTCAGAAAGTCATTCTTGAGACTCGGCGTGACGAGGACTCCTGGGCAGTCCAGATAGTAGACGCAGTCCGAATCGAGCGGCAGGGATTGACCGATTCCGTATATGTTGGCGTATCGAACTCCCGTGCGTTCCAGATAGCCAACCATGTCTTCAAACGGCAGCACACCGCCTCCGAAGGGACGGAAGTGTACATGGCTATCCACCAAGGCCGTCTGGGGTTCAGCGGATCGGTCGTAACAACTGTCAGAAAAAATGCCTGCTCCGCCGGTGCCCGGCGATGAAGGCATGATCGCCGAACAACCTGCAAGACAGGTGACGGTAAGCAGTGTGAGCAAGAAATGCGAGGTACGAACCGGGGATTTCACGGCTGAGCGACCTAGAAGAGCTTGGGAGGAACACACATGCTACCTCAGCCGATGATTGCGGGACGGAACGAAAAGGAAGCGACTTCCGGCTTCAACCGCGGATTACTCCGCCCTTGAGGAGAGTTGTTCGAATTGGACCTCAAGCGTCGCTTGCCGAATGACCGATGCTCTCGGTATCATCACTCGCCCTTCCCGAGGTGATCCGATATGGCTGTGCAAGAAGGTGCCGCTGCGCCCGACTTTACCCTTCAAGATACGCAAGGCAATGAGGTAAGTCTGTCCGACTTTTCCGGCAAGCACCTCATCCTCTACTTTTATCCCAGAGATGACACCCCGGGCTGTACCAAAGAAGCGTGCGGATTTCGCGACCTCAATGACGAGATTGCCAAGCTTGGTGCCGCGGTGGTCGGGGTTTCCCCCGATGGTCCCAAGGCGCACCAGAAGTTCACGGACAAGTACAAGCTCAATTTCACACTCTTGTGCGACCCGGACAAGTCCATGATGGCAACCTATGGTGCCTACGGCGAGAAGATGATGTACGGCAAGAAAACCAACGGCGTGATTCGGTCAACCGTGTGGATCGACCCGGATGGAAAGGTGCAGCGGCATTGGCGCAGAGTTGCGAAAGCGGCCGATCATCCGCAAAAGGTGTTGGAAGCCCTACAACTTAAACTATCGGCATAGCCGCTAATCGCCGAGTACTTCAATTTCCTCAAGTCTCAACCCAAATCCCTCAAGACCCACATAGTGCTCCGAGGGCCTACCCGTGATCAGCCGAATGCGGGACACCCCCATGTCACCAAGGATTTGCGCACCCACGCCCACTTCGAGCCATCCCCGCTTTCGCAGACTTTCAGCGTCTTTGGGCACCTCACCCTCACCCAACATGGGCTCCACGGGGACGCCAACGAACCCCGTACGCAGGTAGATGAGCACACCGCCGCCGAGCGCTTCGATTCGCTGCAAGGAAGCATGCAAGAGATTCTGCTCGTGCTGCGACTGCGAACCAAACACGTCATCGACCAATCTTTCGCGGTGAATTCTGACCGGCACAGGATTAGACTGGTCTAAGCGACCAAATACCACCGCTAGGTGTTCCGCTTCCTCAAACTCGGTGCGATAGGTAAACGCCCGCGCCGAGCCGAGGAAGGTTCGAATGGGAAATTCCCGCACCCTTGTCACAAGCTTCTCGCGTCGCTGACGGTATTCGATGATCTGAGCAATCGACACCATGCGTAACGAATGCTCTTTCGCGAACTCCCTCAAGGCGGGGAGGCGCATGACCGTTCCATCATCGTGCACGACTTCGGCGAGCAGGGCCACCGGCGGCAGGCCCGCCAATCGTGCGAGGTCCACACCGGCTTCGGTATGCCCGGAACGCACAAGCACACCTCCTTGTTTCGCGATCAACGGAAAGATGTGGCCTGGCCGCACGAAATCTTCAGGCGACGTGTTGGTGTTGGTCAAGGCAACCACCGTATTGGCGCGTTCCTCCGCAGAGATACCGGTTGTCAGCCCGTGCTTGTAGTCAATCGAAATGGTGAAGGCGGTGCTCATGGGCGCATCGTTTCGCGCCACCATGGGATCGAGACGGAAGCGTCGCGCGTTTTCCTCAGAAAGTGGCGTGCAAAGAATACCGCTGGTATGGCGAATCATAAACGCGACCAGCTCCGGCTTGGCATGCGACGCAGCCATGATGAGATCGCCCTCATTCTCACGGGTCGCATCATCGACCACAATGACGAGCTCGCCGCGGGCGATGGACTCAAGCACCGCCTCGACGCCGTCGAACTCGTCGGCTACAAACGAATCAGACATCCTGGCAGGGCACCGGTTGGTTTACCCTTCTCATAGGTCATCTCACCGCTCACAAATGTCGCCAAATACCCTTGCGCACGCTGCTCCAAGCGACGCCCACCGCCGGGCAGGTCGAACACCACATTTGGCTTGCACACTTTCAGCGCGTCGAAATCGATCACATTCAAATCGGCCTTGTAGCCTTCGGCAAGCATACCGCGATCACTCAACCCAACCGCTTGCGCCGTGTCGTGAGTCTGGGCCTTGACGAGCTGCGACAGCTCGATGAGTCCGCCACGCTGTCTGTCGCGCCCCCAATGGGTGAACAAGAAGGTGGGAAAACTGGCATCGCAAATGGTGGACACATGCGCGCCTCCATCGCTCAATCCCATGACGCAGTGCTCATCAAGGATCATGTCTCGGCAGCAATCGAGCGAGTCTTCCGCGTAGTTGGCGAAAGGGGAATAGAAGAGCTTTGTGCCTCCTTCCGCGATCAGCAGTTCATACATCAACGCTTGCGGCGCCTTGCCGAGCCTGCGAGCCCGGCTCGCGATACTCGCGCTCGGGCTTGGTTCGTAATCGGGAGGGTCTTCGAGTTCCCACACGCGCTCAAGGTTGCCTATAAAAGTTTGCAGGGGATGCTCAACCGCACCACTTGCCTCGGCCAGCAGCTTGCGGCGAAATTCTGGACTCGACATGCGCGCCACGCGTTCCGCAAGCGGCAAATGGGCAATGCGCCGACATGCCTCGGTCAACATGAACGGCTGCATGGTGACATCGAGACCGAGCGTGATGCCGATGGCTCGTGGCGCCACCTGCGCTCGGATGGACATGCCCTCTCTGTTGGCATCGCCGATCCGTTGCAGGATTTTTCGCCAGTAATCCTTGGATCGATTGCCACGCACGGAGATGCCTTGCGCCAGAGAAATCGACAGCGGCCTTCCACTTTCTTTCGCGACTGCTTCAATGAGGCCGAATTCATGATCCAAATCCTTGAAATCGGACACGACCTGAAAGACGCCGCCTCCAGCATCCGCAAGGCCAAGCCCCAGACCGACGAGTTCATCGCGCTCCGCTTTGAGCGATGGTGTCGGTGCTCCGCTCGAACTGCGGTGATTGAGCGTTCTCGAACTGGTGACACCTATGGCACCGGCCGTTATGGCGCGCTCGGTCAAGGCGCGCATCTCGGAAATATCCTCTTCTGAGGCCGGCTCACCATCCGCACCGCGCTGCCCCATCACAAATACGCGCAATGCACCGTGCGGGAGCTGCGCACCAAAATCCATATCGGTTTTGCGCGCGTCAACGAAATCGAGATAGTCCTCAAAGGACTCCCACTCCCAAGGCAGCCCGGCGGAAAGTATCGGCTCCGGGATGTCTTCGACACCTTCCATGAGATCGATGAGAAGTTCATGATCTTCCACGCGGCACGGCGCAAAACCCACCCCGCAATTGCCCATGATGACCGTGGTAACGCCATGATGACTCGACGGCATGAGTCGCTCGCCCCAAGTGACGACGCCATCGTAGTGGGTGTGAATATCAACGAAACCGGGCGTCACCAGCGCACCGTCCGCCTCGAACTCGCGCGCGCCGCGAGCCGAGATACGACCAATCTCGCGTATGCGGCCGTCCTTCACGCCTATGTCGGCGCTATAGGCTGACGTACCCGTCCCATCAAGGACGCGGCCTGCGCGCACCACCCAATCGAAACCTTCCTGTCCCATGAGCGAAAGTGTATCACTGCGAACTTGCGCAAGAGTCCCAGCTTCGCGATTGGCAGGAACGGGCAAGCTGAGGCAAGATACACTCACCTTGACCCGTCACATGCTCATGAATCGCATACAACCAAAAAGAGCCCGTCGCTGTTTGCTGTCCGTTCCCGGAGGCAATCCACGCATGCTCGAAAAGGCATCCGGCCTTGAAGTCGACGAGGTGTTCCTCGATTTGGAAGATGCGGTGGCACCCGCCGCGAAATCCGATGCGCGCGCTTTAATCGTGGAAGCGGTCAATCGTCATGAATGGCTGCCGAAGACCATCTGTGTGCGCATCAACGATGTAGAAACCCACTACTGCCATGACGACATCATTGAAGTAGTGACCGGCGCCGGGAATCGCATCGACACGATCATGCTGACCAAAACCAAATCCGCACAAGATGTCATGTTCGTACACAATCTGCTCAATCAACTTGAAATCAAGCTTGGCATCGAGAAGCGTATCGGCATCGAATGTCTCATCGAAGAAGTCGAAGGCATCGCACGGGTGGATGAAATCGCCGCCGCTTCCGATCGGCTCGAATCCTTGACCTTCGGTATGGGGGACTATGCTGCCAGCCAAAGGATGCAGCTCCAATCAATTGGCGGCTCAGGCGACTATCCGCCAGACATCTGGCACTATCCCAGATACCGCATGATCGTCGCCTGCCATTCAAACGGGATCGATCCAGTGGACGGCCCCTTCGCCAACTTCTCGGATATGGACACTTTTCGCATTGAATGCCAGCGCTGTATCACCCTCGGCATGTCGGGCAAATGGGCGATTCATCCCAATCAGGTTGCGCCGGCCATGGAGATTTTCACACCCGATGCGGGCGCCGTGGCGCGCGCGCGGGCGCACGATCAGGCCTATTCCGAAGCGCTTTCCCAAGGCATAGGCGCCATCACCATCGATGGCGAGATGGTGGATGCCGCAACCATACGTATCGCAAGAAATATCATTGATCGGGCCAACTTGTATGGGATCTGAGCGTATGCTTCAAGGCGTTGCTAGGACGATCTGATTCGACCGATCCTAGTGAACGGAATCAGCCGCGGCTTGTCGGCCTGATACGCCGCATACTCGGGATACTTGGAGAGCGAAATGGTCTCTGCCAGCCTTGTGGAACTGAGGAACAGCAGCGTGAGTAGAACCACACCGATGCCTGTCCAATTGAGCATCGCGCCAGACGAGGAAATAGCGAACAAATAGAAGCTCCACCATATCGCGAGCTCACAGAAGTAGTTGGGGTGGCGACTGTACTGGTAGAGGCCGGTGGTGAGGAACTGTTGCTCGACCGGCTCGCCCGCGGCAATCTTTTTCATCTTATCCTCCTGGAAGACCCACATCTGCCAATCCGCAACGGTTTCGCCAACGAAGGCGACCAAGAACACAAGCGCCGCGAGATAATCCAACCAATTGAGAGGGACATCCTGATTGAGCCATGCAAAATGAATCGGCGCGGTGAATGCCCAAATGAGCAGCATTTGACCGGGCGCCAGGAATGTCGCATTGAACACTTGCAACATCACTGGACTCATGCGTTCTCTGACCACCGCCCAGCGATAATCCTCGCCACCCTTGCTATACCCCCCTTTAATGGCAAAGTTGTAGGTCAGGCGGATTCCCCAAATGACCACCAAGAAGGTCATCAAATTGATTCTCGGGGACTCAAAGCCGGTTTCCACCGCCACGATCAGGCAGTAAACGGGTGGGCAGATGGACCAAAGACGGTCCACCCAAGAGTATTCGCGGGTGATCAGGGCAAGCAAATAGCAGGCGATCGCCAGGACAATGCAAACATCGAGCGCGACACCAAAGGGCGTGCCAACGAGAGGGTGCGGTAGGAAGTTGATATCCAGCATGCGGCAATCCTAGGCTTTCAAAGCTGATCGGTTATGCTAATGCATTACTTCCAACAACCCAAGAGGAGTTTCCATGTCCCAAGAAGCACTCATGAACGCCAAAGCCGAACTAGAATCTCGCATTGGGAAGGCCGGTACACCCACCGACTGGTTTGAAATGACGCAGGATCGCATCAACGCTTTCGCCGACGCCACGCTCGATCACCAATGGATCCACGTCGATAAGGAGCGTGCCAAGGCCGGCCCCTTCGGTACGACCATTGCGCATGGTCAACTCACCATGTCGATGATGATGTTCCTGCCCGGTACAGAGGGCGTCGGTATTCCGCAACTCGACGGGGTCAAAATGGGTGTCAACATGGGTTGGAACCGAGTACGCTTCCCGACTCCGGTGCCGGTGGGCGCGCGTATCAGAACCACCCCCAAGCTGATCGAAGTATCGGTAAAGGGAGAGCATATGCTGGAGGCCGTCAATGAATTGACAGTCGAGGTCGAAGGCTCGGACAAACCCGCCTGTGTTGCCCATAGCGTCTTGCGCTTGATGTTCTGAGCGCATCTTGGTGCCTTGTGAAATGAGGAACGCGTGACGAGCAGCGCAGCCGAATTGCGGCGCATCGATGCCGCGCACCACCTGCATCCCTTCACGGACTTCGCCTCGCTTGCGAAAACAGGGACGCGGCTGATCGTCCGCGGCGAAGGGATCTACGTGTACGACCACGAAGGCAAGCGCCTGCTCGACGCCATGTCCGGTCTGTGGAACGTCACCATGGGCTATGGGCAGAAAACCCTCATTGACGCGAGCACCGCGCAAATGCAGCAGCTTCCCTACTACAACGGCTTCTTTCAGTGCACCACACCTCCCGCGATACAGCTTGCCGAGCAACTCTGTGAAATTAGCGGGCTCTCCCATGTATTCTTCACCAGTTCCGGGTCCGAGGCCAACGACACTCAGCTAAGGCTCGTCAAACGCTATTGGCAGCTTGCAGGCAAGCCGGAAAAGCGCCTGCTGATCGGTCGCAGGAACGCCTACCACGGAAGCACTCTGGCCGCCGCAAGTCTTGGCGGCATGAAGTCGATGCACGAACAAGGCGAGCTGCCCATCGCCGGGATAGAACACGTCGATCAACCCTACTATTTCGGGGCGCAAACGAACGAATCGCCCGAAGCCTTCGCGGAACGCTTGGCGGAGCAACTCGATGAACGCATCCAACAGCTTGGCGCCGGCAACGTCGCGGCCTTCATCGGCGAACCGGTTCAGGGCGCCGGCGGCGTGATTATTCCGCCTGAGAACTACTGGCCCGCCATCAGCCAGGTGTGTCGTCGGCACGATGTGCTGCTGATCGCAGACGAGGTGATCACTGGCTTCGGGCGCCTTGGCGAATGGTTTGCCTATCAGCGTATGGGCTTCGAGCCGGACTTGGTGAGCTTCGCCAAGGGCGTGACCTCGGGATACCTGCCCTTGGGCGGAGTGATTGTAGGTGAGCGAGTGAGCGATCTTCTCACCTCGCACGGCGGCGAGTTCGCGCACGGCTTCACCAACTCCGGTCATCCGGTCGCCTGCGCGGTGGCGCTTGCCAACCTCGAACTCATGCGACAAGAACACATTCTCGAGCGTGTGCGAGAAGACATCGAACCCTATCTGCGTCGGTCTTGGACACAACTCGGTGAGGCCCAGCCGCTTGTCGCCGAGGCTCGTCTTATTGGACTCATGGGTGCGCTTGAGCTCACCCAAGCGGGTGGTCAGCCGTTCGAGAAATCTGTCAAGGTCGGGGATATCTGCCGCGACCTCAGCACCCAGCAAGGCTTGGTCATGAGAGCCACAGGCAACACCATGCTCATCGCACCGCCGCTCATCATCACCCGATCAGAAGTAGACGAGCTCATCGAAAAAGCGGACAAGGCCTTGACCTCGCTGGAACAAGGCCTCGCATCAGGCAAGTGAGCGTACCTTCCTTCCTTAAAGCGCTCATCCTTGCGTCACGGCCCGCAAAACGAATTTCCGCGTTAGCTCGTTTCGGGTTGCTTTCCCGCTACGGATTGTCGGATGAGCGTCTCGAGTGCCTCGCCTAGATGGTAATCCCTCGCCAAAACCAAGCCGTCCGTGTCCAGTAATACATAAGTCGGAAAAGCCTTCACCTGCCATGAGTTGACAAGTTCCCCATCGATATCGACATGCCAATTAGACCAAGGCATGGGTTCATCGACTTGAAATTCCGTGACAGTCTCAACGTCATCGTCAACGGAGATACTCAATATCTCAAACTTTTCCGCCGGCAAGCCGCCGACCATTTCGCGCAGCTTCGGCAAGGCATCGACGCAGGGCCCGCACCAGGTCGCCCAGAAGTCGACAAGCACCACCTGCCCAGCGAACGCGGACAGGTTCTCTTGGCTTCCATCAAGCCTCTTTCCGGCGATGTTCGGCACACGCACACCCACCGTCATGGTCTGAATGGTGGCGAGTAAATCCGCTTCTCGCTCAGCAAAGGTCGGATGAATGGATTCCCATGAGACGAACTCAGCCTCCTCAACGCCGCGACTCATACCCGTCACTAATTCGATGGCTTGCTTGCGGAGGGTTTCGCGCTCTTCCGAAGTAATCGTCCCCGCATTGATCTTCGGGATCAGCATGGCGGCGGCATGGTAGCGCGCCGTCGCGCGCACCAAGGGGTCCTCGGCCTGCTCGGCCAGCCTGCGGACGAACCCGGAGATCTCCTCGCTCGGCGTGAACATACCGGCAATCTGGCCAAGCATCAGCGACCAGTCGTCGTAATGCGGGAAGTGGGCCGAGAGCGCGTTCGCCGCCATCAGCACATGGGTGTTGGCACCTGGTTCGTATGCCCCTTTTCCGATCAGGAACTCGGCAGCTTCAAGCAGGTATGGGTGATCTGCACCCGCATCGACAATAGCCATTGCAGCGGCGATGGCGTGCATGGCTTTTGGCCTCTCGCCAAGTTGCTCACGCAGGTCGCGTTTCTCCTCGTCCGATACTTCGGCCCCAGGAATGGTTTCCATTGCCTCGGTCCAAACGGCGACCTCTTGGTGGTGGGCCTCTACCAGCGTCCAATCAGGTCCCAGCTCCTTGACCAAGGTCGCCATGCCCAAGGTGACGTATTGCTCTCCAATAGGTAACGACCTCGTCTGCTCGACGAGAAACTCGGCCGCTTCACGCACTCGCGGCTGACCGGATTCGATGATGCGCGTTGCCGCGATAGCGGCCAGGGTGATGTCTGGGTGTTCACCCCTTGTTTCCTCACGCAGTCTCGCCTTCTCATCGTCGGACGCATCCATCCCCATGATCTCTTCATCGCGCGCGTGCCATGCCCGATCCAAGGCGACATAGGCTTCTACGATCTGCCAGTCGTTCAGCCCATTTGTCGCCCCTTCCCCGATATGGTCGCGAGGTTCGCAGGCCGCGATCGTGAAGAGCAGCGCCAAGGGCGACATCAAGCGAAATATAAGGGTTCGGACGTTCACGTAGGATTCAACCTTGAGGCTTAGGCACCTCGGTCGCGGACAAGTCGGCAAGATACTTGTTCGATCAGTTGAAGTCGAGGATCGGGAAGACTCATCCGTGTTTTCAAGCTCCGGATCGACGCTTGCCGGCAAACGAGCACACCCCGTTATACTGAATGCTCAGCTACTCGGAGCACACTCGTGTCCACGCAGGTCGTCAACGCCGGCGTACTTATCATAGGCAATGAAATTTTGTCCGGTCGCACGCAGGATACCAACCTGCGTGATATTGCCAATCGGCTTGGCGAGTGGGGGATTCGTGTCGCCGAAGCGCGCGTGATTCCCGACGACGAGGGCGTGATCGTTGAGGCGGTCAGGGAGGCCAGGGCCCGCTATGACTATGTGTTCACCACCGGAGGCATAGGGCCGACGCATGACGATATTACCGCCGCCTGCATTGCCAAGGCGTTCAATGTGAAACTCGTGGAGAGCGAGCCCATTGCCAAGCTCATTCGTAGCCGCAGTCAGGATGTGCCCCGGCATGTGCTCGATTCCCGCATGCGCATGGCAATGATTCCGCAGGGCGCCGGGCTGGTCGAGAACCCTGGCGGTCCACCCGGATTCTTCATTGAGAATGTCTATGTGCTCGCCGGTATTCCGAGCGTCATGCGGGATATGCTTGCCACGCTTGAGGGCAAGCTGCGAACTGGTGAACGGGTGTTCTCGGCTTCGGTCACCGCATACATCGCGGAAAGCACCGTCGCCCAGGACTTGGGTCGATTGCAGACGGAGTTTCCCCAAGTCGATATCGGCAGCTATCCATTTCGCGATGATCAGGGATACGGGACTCGTCTTGTGGTGCGCGGCACCGATCGACATCTGCTCGAGGAACTCTGCGAGCAGATCCGAGAGCTTGTGCGCAGTTCCGGAGGCACCTTGGGAGAGGCCTAAAGGCGATTAGATCACGGTGCTCGGATTCCGAGCAGCCGATGGTAGTTGTCGAGCAGGGACTTGGGCAGTTTTCCTTCTCGCAACGCGAGTTGAACCTTGCAATGGGGTTCGTTCAAGTGCCGGCAATCACTAAAACGGCAGCCTTCGGCGAGTTCGCCTATGGCCATGAACCGCTTGGGAAGGGTGCCGGGCGACAACACGGGAATGAACTCGCGCATGCCTGGCGTATCGAGCATGAGCGCCCCGTTCGGCAACAGGAAAAGTTCTCGATGAGTGGTGACATGGCGCCCTTTGCGGTCGCGACCTCGCACCGCGCCGGTGCGCGCAATGTCCCTTCCGGCAAGACGATTGAGCAATGTCGATTTGCCCGTACCGGACTCTCCCACCAGGCAGTACGCGAAGCGCGCTTGCATGAGCCCCATGAGCTGCTCCACGCCCTCGCCCTCAATCGCGCTCACGCCGAGCACCTGCACATCGGGGAACAGATTCCCGAACTCTTGCTGCAGCGACCTCCAGCGTTGATTGAGGTCAACTTTGCTCACCAGCAGCATCGGCTGAGCAGCGGACTCCTCAATGGCGATCAAGTAACGCTCAATGGCGGCCGGATTCGGCGCTCGGGAAGCATCCACCAGCAACCAGGCATGATCCAGGTTGGTGGCGACCATTTGCGTCCCATTGCTGGTTTGCCGCTGGAGTGCGCTCAGGCGCGGCAACCGCTCTATCACCTGGGCGAGGTCCTGCGGATACTCGTCCGCACTCAAACGCACCCAATCCCCCACGCAAGGCGCGGCGCCTGATTGGGCGAAGTCTTTTCCTCTATGCGCGGCAAGCCTGAGGCCTCTTGCCGTCACGATGCGAAGTCGGCGCCTATCCTCGCGCACCACCCGCCCAATCTCGGCATCCTTAGCGGGAGGGGGTGAAGGTCGATTCCACTCCTCTCGCCATCCCCAATCTTCCAAGCGCACAGCCGACATGGCGTTTATGTTCGCATGAGCGCGAGGCCGATTGTTAGAATTTGTGCTTTTGTCATAGGGACAGGCCGAACTTGAACGCGGACACTGGCTTTTTCGAAGGCGCACAGGGACTGCTTGTGAAGAGAAGGTCAAATGGGGCCCGCAAGGGGTTCGCCGATGCGATCGGACACACGCCGCTCATTCGCCTCAACCTCTTAAGCGAGGAGACTGGCTGCGAGATCCTGGGCAAGGCCGAGTTTCTGAATCCCGGCGGGTCGGTCAAGGACCGTGCCGCGCTCTGGATGTTGCGACGAGCCGAAGTCGAGGGAAGGCTCACGCCCGGCGGCATTGTGGTTGAGGGCACTGCGGGCAACACCGGCATCGGACTCGTTCACGTCTGCAACGCGCACGGATATTCGTGCCTCATCTACATGCCCGACAACCAATCTCAGGAGAAGATTGACCTGCTCCGCACCTTGGGTGCCGAAGTCGTACTTGTGCCGCCCGCCCCCTACAAGGACGACATGAATTATCAAAAGCAGGCTGGCCGTCATGCGGCACGACTCGACAATGCGGTATGGGTCAATCAATTTGACAATCTCGCCAACGCGCGCGCGCACTACGAAAGCACCGGCCCGGAGATTTGGGCGCAAACCGAAGGCAGGGTTGATGCCTTTGTGAGCGCCGCCGGAACCGGCGGCACCATTGCCGGAACAAGCCGGTACCTCAAGGAACGCAACCCCAAACTCAAGGTGGTGCTGGCGGACTGCATGGGAAGCGCCCTTTATTCTTGGGTGAAAACTGGTACGCCGGTCATGAGCAAGGGCCCTTCGATCACGGAAGGCATAGGCAACAGCCGAGTGACCGACAATCTCGCGGCGGCACGCATCGATGACGCACTTCAGGTTCAGGATAAGGACATGGTACGCATGGTGAAGCGAATGCTCATCGAGGAAGGATGGTTCTTCGGGACTTCGACAGGCATCAATCTCTGCGGCGCGGTCGAGACGGCCCGACGCGTGGGCCCGGGACATAGCATCGTCACCGTGCTCTGCGACTCGGGGGCCCGCTATCAATCAAGCCTCTGGAACCCTGAGTGGCTCGCCTCGAAGGGCTTGGCGCAAAGTTGATGGAACCTCAATTCATGGTAGTTTATCGAGGATTCGGCTTCACACAACTGGAAAGGCCATGCAAAGACTGATGAAGGCGCTGCACAAGACCGGGCGACGCCGTCCAATCTCGCTCGTGCTGATTGCCATGGGCGCACTCGGCATGCTCGCTTCCCTTGCACCCGCCCAAGAGCAAGAGGAGGGGCAGGATCTCGTAGTGGTGGTGGAACTCGAAGATGCCATAGGTCCGGCATCGGCCAGCTATTTCATAGATTCGCTTGAAGATGCCAATGAACGCGGCGCCGAACTTTTGGTGCTGCGTTTGGACACGCCGGGCGGGCTCGATGCGGCCATGCGCGACATGATCAAGGCGATTCTTGCCTCCGATGTGCCCGTTGCTACTTGGGTGGCCCCCTCCGGAGCACGGGCGGCGAGCGCCGGCACCTACATCATGTACGCAAGCCACTTCGCCGTCATGGCGCCGGCAACCAATCTCGGCTCTTCAACGCCGGTCGACCTCACTTCCCCGCAGTCGCCTTCGCCCTCACCTCCGCGCTCCCCCTTCCCGCTGCCTTCGAGTGACGAGGGCGAAACGAAACCGGAGACTCAGGCGGAGGACGGTGCACAGGAGGCATCCGAGCAGAATGACGAAGCCAAGGCCGAGTCCGAAGATGACGCGGCCGAGGCGGACTCCGACCAAGCTGAAGATCAAAGCGTACCGCAGCCATCCACGGCCATGGAACGGAAGGTCATCAATGACGCGGTGGCCTATATCCGGGGTCTGGCCGAACTCAGAGGCCGCAACGCCGACTGGGCGGAAGAGTCGGTGCGCAAAGGTGTCAACCTGCCCTCTTCCGAAGCCCTCGAACAGGGAGTCATCGACCTGATCGTGCCAACCCTCAGCGAACTCATCGAGCAGGTGAACGGCGAGGAATACAAGACCGCTGATGGAACGGTACGCCAATTGGCGGTTGAAGACCCAATGATCGAAACGGTCACGCCCGACTGGCGGGCGCAACTGCTCGCCGTGATTACTAATCCGAGCGTGGCCGTACTCTTGCTCAGCATTGGCTCGATTGCCCTGCTTGCCGAGTTTTACACGGGTACCGGCGTGGCGGGCGTCGTTGGTGCCATATGTCTGCTCGTCGCCGCCTACGGCATGCAGATGCTGCCCATCAACTACGCCGGACTCGCGCTTCTGTTGCTTGGCCTCGGCCTCATGATCGCCGAATTCTTCACTCCAACCATTGGTATATTCGGCTTCGGAGGCGCGGTGGCCTTTGTGTTTGGAGGCATATTCCTGCTCGATACGGATGTGCCCGGATTCGAAGTGTCCATCGGCCTGCTGGTGAGTGTGGCGGCCATTGTGCTCATCATGGTGGCCATCATCAGCGGAGCGGCGTTCAAATCCCTGCGCTCGAAAGTTGTGTCGGGGACTTCGAGCATGGTGGGCGAGCAGGTTGAGGCGCTGGCGGCAATCGCACAAGGTAAGCGGGGCCAGGTGATATATGCGGGCGAGGTGTGGAACGCTGTTCCAGAATCGGATGTCAATGAAGGCGACCCGCTTGAAGTAACAAGCGTGAAAGGGCTCACGCTCAGCGTGAGAGCGATCAAAGCCTCTTAACTGCGCAAGGTGAACGAATTTCGCCATCACTTCTCCCTTGGGGTGGCGTCATGCCCTCGCTATTCCCTCCGCCCATGCGACCTGACAGCGCTGCTCCTGCTGCTATCCGCGTGCGGCGGTGGCGGAGACAGTGTCGGCGAGGTTGCGCCTTTTGAGCCGGACCCGGCCCAGCCAATTCGCCTCATCGATTCTATTCCCGGCTCCAGAACAAGCGTGTCTGCCAGTGGCGATGAATTCAATATCGCCCACTTGGGCACGAGCGAATGGCAATACAGGTATGCTGGAGACTGCGCGCCAAAAGGCGTGACTGTGCGCCGCAGCTTGACTGATTTGAGTGATGAAACTATCTCTCCCGAAGTCGTCGATCACAACCTCATGTGTGCGCTCGAATCGGGTCGCAACTATGAATTTCGCATCGATACCACCGCACAGGATGGAACCAAGTACCAAGCCAGCCTAGCCTTCACAACCCAAACGAATAGCGAAACCCAAGGCGTGCGGACGCTCGAAAGCCAAGAGCGTTCGGAAGGCGCCATCACTCGGCTCTATGAACGGTTCGTGCGCGATGCGGCCCTGAAGGAATTCGACACTGACGTGCTCGGTGCCTTCGGCGCCGCAATTGTCGCCCAGCTCGCAAAGGCCAATTGGAACGAGCTGGGCAGCGGTCGCACGCAATTCGGCACGTTTTCCGAACGGGTCTCCTACCCGAGTCGCAAAGCGGACGGCACTGCCGCCATGCTCTCAGGACTGATCGTGCGTCCACGAATTATCGACCAAGCACGCTTTATGAGAGCTGACCGGGTCGTTGTACTGAGCCATAGCACGGGTTCGCAGCCGAGCAGTCTGGATCTCGAAGATGTGTGGCTCGTGCTGGGCAATCTCTTGGCGGGCAGGGGTTATCTGGTGCTGGCACCAGACAATTGGGGCAATGGCGAAACCGTCTCTGAAGATACCCCAGAGACCTATATGATGGCTCGCCGCGTCGCCAATACCAGTTTGGATATGATTGACGCGGTCCTCAAGGAGGACCGTTTCCAAACCTTCTTGGAACCGGCGCAAACCACGCACCTTGCCGTCATCGGCTATTCACAGGGTGGGCATAGCGGCATGGCGCTATGGCTCACGCACGCGCTCAGGGAACGTGACACCAAGATTCGCGAAGTCTATATAGGCGCTGGCCCTTATGACCTCAATAGAATGCTCCGCGGCGGATTGCTGCGACTTGCGAACCGCTGCGACAACAGCGGTTGGTGCAACATCGATGACAAGGCGCTCCTGTATTACGTGGAGCGATGGACCACGCCGGGGTATTTCAAGTACTTGGACACGGGACTGACATCGAGCGACATCTTGGACGACGAAGGGTTTGTGGATTCTTTCGTCTCCGGCTATCTCGATTTTGATGCGAAATTCGACAGGTTCAAGGTCCTGTTACAACTCAATTCATTCACCAATCTGTTGGATTTGACGGGCACAGTAGAAGCCACCGACACCTTCTTCCACTTGTTTCATGCCGAGCAGGACTGGGTAGTGCCGCAGCAAAACAGCATAGACCTTATGAATACGCTCATGCCCGCCTTCAATGTCGCCTTGCATTCGGGCGAGTGCCACGGCAACCTCTTCGATCAACTCTCCAAGCTCGAAACGGGTGCGGTGCATTCCGTTTGCGCGCTCGAAATGTTCAATCGAGTGATGAAAGATCTGCGGCCGGTGAGTGCGGCCGATGCGTCGAGCCCTTCGCAAGATGCCGGTGCCCCGTGGCGGGCGCTGGCCGAACGGCGTGCGCGGGAAGCGCTGAAGGATCCGGAAGTTCTTGAGACGCTGCCCACCAATTGGTCGGCACACGAGTTGCGGCGCATGTCCAATCACCTGCGAACCCTTGATTCGCCAGCCGCCATGGAACTCGCTAGGCGGATTCAATCAAGCGCAGAGCGGCCTAAGATACCCAGTCAATAAAATTGGCCGCAACAGACTCCAGTGCGTCAAAGCGCGTATCGAAGTTCGGCAGAATCGCGTATACGAGGACAGGCTCACCGACGAAGAACGGCTCACCCATTGAGAACGAGAGATGAGTGATCAATGTCGCAATTTTGCGCCAAAAGTTCGTGATTACATTGATGATGCCAAGACCTGCCCGGGCTAAAGTTCCGTTGCAAGCACAATAATTCGCCGGTCGAACCCATGACATCTATCGAGATCTAAGTTCGACAAATACCCGGTTGACTTTTCGACAAATCACAGGTTATATTTTCGACAAATCACCTGCTGGATCATTGACTCATTGCCGATCTTGCAACTTGGCGACCTGAGTGGGCGATCCGGTACAGAGTTATCTAGATCATGAAGTATCTTCCTCGAATTGTCGATGCGGAACTGTCCTTATTACTCGAGGCAACCGGAGCGGTTCTCATCAAAGGCCCGAAAGCCTGCGGCAAGACCGAAACCGCACTGCGTGCGGCGGCAAGCGAGGTGCGGCTCGACCGTGACGAAAACGCAAAACAGATGATCGATTTGGATGTTGGGACAGTGCTGGCCGGTGAAACGCCGCGCTTGATCGACGAATGGCAACTCGCGCCAAGGATATGGAACCATGTGCGGCACGAAGTTGACCGCAGGCGGGCTCCGGGTCAATTCATCCTCACTGGCTCCGCCAAACCCGCAGACGACCATACGAGGCACTCCGGAGCGGGCCGTTTTTCCCGACTGAGGATGCGGCCCTGCGCCCTGAGTGAGTCGGGGCAATCATCGAGCAAGATTTCACTTTTCAAGCTGCTGCAAAACGAGCCTCAAAGTGCCTCACGACAAGAAATGACCATTTCCTCGCTCGCTGAGATTGTCTGCGTTGGCGGCTGGCCAGCAAATGTCGGCAAGCCCTCGGCCGCAGCAATACGCGCGAATCGCGGCTATATCAGGGAAATCTGCCATGTCGACATTTCTCAAGCGAGCGGAAAGTCGCATGATCCCGCCAAGGTGGAGCGATTGCTGCGGTCGCTGGCAAGAAACGTGGCAACTCCGGTGGCGACAAGCAAATTAGCGGCTGATGTCGGCGGAGCGAACGGTGAGACGCTGAACCCCGATACGGCCGCGCAATACCTTGAAGTACTCACCCGGCTGATGGTCGTGGAAGATCAGCCAGCCTGGTCTCCGAATTTGCGCTCCCGCACGCGGCTTCGCGCAGCGGGAGTGCGTCATTTCGTAGACCCTTCGCTCGCCGTGGCGGCCTTGGGAATTACGCCAGATCGCCTGCTCGACAACCTTGAGTACTTCGGTTTTCTGTTCGAGGCGCTGGTGGTCCGCGACTTGCGGATTTACGCCCAAGCTGCGGACGCACGGGTTTACCACTATCGGGAAAAGGACGGTCTCGAGGTCGATGCCATCGTGGAAACGGCGGACGGGCGCTGGGCTGCATTCGAGATCAAATTAGGAGAGCGTTGGATTGCAGAAGGACGGAAGAACCTGCTTCGACTCGCAAAACGCTTAGCGGGAAGCGACCACGGCAAACCCTCGGCGCTTGCGGTAATCGTTCCTAACGGCTACGGCCACTTCCGGCCTGGCGAAGTGGGCACGGTGCCGATCAATACGCTGGGACCATGAGTCATACCCGATCACAACATGCGGCGCGCCCGCCTTCGCAGCTCGCCTTCTCCACGCATCTTGATTTCAGACCAATCGGGAGTGAACTTCGGATTAGTTCAACCAATTGGAAGCGAATATCCGATGAGTTTCCTCCGTCAACTCGTCCTACACCTCGCTCCGAGATAATCCGCATTCCTCTGGGGCACGGCAGACGGGAAAGTCCACCCTGCTGCGCGAACGGTTTCCCGAAAGAGCAATGGGATCATCAAAGTTGACAAACCCCTTGTCCGGCATGATGTGACGGATTGGCTGCCCATCATCGCCCGGAGCTTCCTCTCCTCGCAGGAGCGGTCGAAGGCTTGTCAGATAACGATCATATTCGCGTATGTTCTGCGGCTTCCTGCCCATCACGCGCATCGCCGTGTTGCCCGTACCTACGCCCAAGAAGGTGCGTCCCGGCGCGAGCGCATTGATGGTGGCGATGGCGGCGGCGGTGACTGGTGCGGGCCGCGTTCCCGAGACCGCCACGCCAGTACCTATGCTGATGCGCGACGTACGCGTCGCGGCCAACGCGAGGGTCGCGTAACAGTCCGACCAGAGCATCTGAGAGTCCGAAAGACCGACGCCCTAAGACGATTGATTAGCCAGCTTGCAGTGCGGACGGGAACCGAGATGAATATCCAAGCGCTTTGCCGAGTGGTGGGTGTGCAGCGCAAAACACTTGAGCAGCATATGGATGTGCTGACCCGACTGTTTCTGATAGAGAGGCTCGGCGCCTGGACATCGATCGAATCTCGACGCGAGATTAGGAACGCCAAGCACCATTTCCTAGACACCGGAGTGGCGAGTGCGATTCGAGGTTTCGGCCCGCGTTCATTCAATCTGGACGCTGACGCCAAAGCGCTTGGAGGATTCATGGAGAGTTTTGTGTATTCCGAACTCACTCGCAGTGCGCCATATCAGGATGAGAGTTTTCACTTGTACCACTGGCGGGACCAGCAAGGAAGAGAAGTGGACATACTTGCCCAAGCAGTCAATCGGCTCGTCGCAATTGAAGTCAAAGCGTCAACTTCAGTCGGTACCCAAGACTTCAAGCACTTGGATTGGTTCCGACAAAAAGGGCCTGGGAAACGGATGACGGTCACTTCCATAGTCCTCTTTCTGGGTGAATCGCCGATGAGTTTCGGCGACCGGCGGTTCGCGATACCGCTGAGTGGGTTGTAGGGGAGGTGGTAGTCGTGGGCGCGGGGTAGCGCGTAGATGGGACGGGATCGATTGAAGACTAATCCGAAGTTTGTTTCGGATTGGTTCAACCAATTAGGAGTTAACGCCCGATGAGTTTTGTCCGTTGCAAACCTGCGCGGACACATTCTCAAGCAAGGAGGGCATGAGGCCGTAGCGCTTGTACTAGCCGGCAAGCCCTACTCTGCTAAGCTTGCGCTCTGTGACGGGCACCTGAATGAACTTAGAAGGATTCATGCCAAGAAGTGGCGAGACGAACATCGACCGGCTAGAATGCAATTCACGGAGAATAGGCGAATGGTCACGTTTCTAATCGACACTGCGGAGGCACTGAAGAGCCTTACAGCTTCCGGCATGCCGGAGCCTCAAGCGGAGGCAGTAGTCAAGGTACGCTCCCAGGATCACGGCGATCTTGTGACCAAGACAGACCTGAAGGCAAGCCTGAATGAGCTTGAATCTCGATTGAATCTCAAGATTTATCTGATGGCAGGGCTTGTGATTGCCGGCCTCAAGATACTGGAGTATCTGGGGATATAGCCACCATAGGACGCTGTCCGCATATTGCACCAGTTTGCGCATCCGCCCGAAGGGTCGGGCACACGGAGGACGTGCCCGATGAAACGGGCTGTGGGAGCCTCGGTAACAAAATGTACGAGGTGCTGCGGGTCACCACCGGCGACGTTCCTTGACCACAATGATGTGCGTAATGATCAGCAGCCAAAGGGGCCACCCGAGAAAGAGCAGCACGACAATGCCGAGGAAGAAATCCCACAGGAGCTGGAGAATGGCAGAACCTCTCTGCGAGCGTCGGGGAACGGTCTAGCATGCCGTCCTCGACCGCCGGTCTGAGCATCCGGCTGCCAGCGCTTCAAGTTTCAGGAGGGCCAAGCATCGCTATATGTTCGGTGTTACCGTACAATAATACCTATGGAAATTTGGACCGTTCGCCATCGTGGATTGCGGGAGTTTCTTGAGCGGGACTCGACTCGACTGCTGAGAACGGACCTTGTGCGCCGAATACGAAATGTCTTGACCGCACTGGTCTTGGCTGAGAGCATCGATAGCCTTCGCGCACAGTCTCCGCCAGGATGGCGAATCCATCGGCTTTCCGGGGAGCGCAAGAATGATTGGAGTATTTCTGTATCGGGTAATTGGCGAATTACGTTCCAAGAAAACGATGGCAAGATCGAAGGACTAAACCTTGAGGACTATCACTGATGAACAGCAAGCCCCTTGAAATAGCTATGACCCCCTCTCATCCCGGCTGCTTTGTCCGGGATGAGGTGATAGAGGAACTACACCTAAACGTTTCCCAAGCGGCGCGTATTCTTGGCGTGCGCCGAGCAACATTGTCGGATTTACTGAACGGAAAGTCCTCTCTGTCCCCGGAGATGGCCTTGCGCCTCGAAAAGGGCTTCGGTGTCAGCATGGAGCTCCTGCTGAAAATGCAGGCGTGGCATGATGTCGTACGAATGCGTTCGAAGGCCGATGAGATTTCGGTCGAACGCTACGCGCCAGCCTGATGGCAAAGAATTCGAACAATGGTGGCAAGACTACTTCGGCCACCCCTTCGATCGACACGCTCAATCGGAAGCTCGGTACCTCGCCCACTCCCCGAGTGTTGACCGAATACGAAGACGAATTATTGAGGCGAAGCGCACACGAGATATCGAAGGTCACTATCGAGGTCCTAAGGCACAAAGACAGCGCCTGAGAGATCTGCAAGCTGAACTGAGGAACCGTTTTCCGAACGGTGGTCCTCCCAGCTAGCGGCTAGCAATCAGGAGTGGGCAGGATTCCGGAGCAGCGCACATAGATTTGGGCACGACGTTTGTGCCAACTAAGCTCTTGAGGGCGCTCGATCCGAGATTCTCCGATGTGGCAATACGGTGCGGACAGGAGAATTTGATTTAACGAGCAACCGACCCTTGGGACACATTACACAGACAGGATGCCTATAGTTGTCTACTACGCGATATCGCTCAGCCATTGGCAAACAAACCGCCCCCTCTATGCGTTGAACGACCAATTACCAACGGACCGGGTTGCGCGGTCGCGAATACCAGGCGCAATCGGCCAGAAAGACCACCACGCGGTCCCTGTCGAGCCTTGAGAACATCAATACTCTGGGGCAACGGCCAACCGCGACGCTGGAGCTCGGACGCAACATCCATTCTCAGAGCTTCTTGGCTATCCAAGCAGCGCAGATGCCGGGTGACATCGTAGTCGGTAACGCTCTCCCATACTCTCGCGGGAGCGAACAATGGATCATTGTCCAAATCAATAGTGGTCGCGGCAAGCGACAGGCATCCGGCCGATCCCGCCCGCAAAATGGTCATGTCTTCCAGCGCTCGCGACACTCTCCTGTGTTCGTTACTAATCTCGTGCCAACTGATCCCAGTTCGATGCAATCGCGTAGGTGCCAAATAGAGAATGCGCCGCCTCGGCAAGTCCGCGACCACTGCGACGTGACTATGGATATCACCTTTACAAGACGGAGTTCCTTTACCTTCATGACCGCTCACGTACGTGGGTATCCGCTGACCAGCATCCAGTGTGTTCTGCGTTCTTGCCATCATCGCACGCCGCGCCGCCTGTGCAACGACAGCAGGTTGCGCCTTATCGTCGAGCCCGTTCTCAATGTCAAATGCTTCAACGCCCGTCAAAAGTTCGATCGGGCGCATTAGCCCAAGTCCGAGATAGCGACCATCTCCCAAGACTAGCGGGCCACTAGCTGGCTCATTGAAAGTTACCGTCACATGCCACAGTGACTCCTTTGTAAATCGCGCGTTGTCAGCGAACGTCTCAGCGCGCCTGCTGAAACGGTCAAACGGTTCGCGTTGCACACGAATGTCTGCAACGGAAGTTCGTACGCCTACATGGCGTAAAGCTCGCATGACCGCTCGGGCAGCCCTGGTTTGCGTAGCGGCACGTTTGGAGCCAGTGGTTTCGAGTCTTCTTGGCGCGAATGGCAGAGCGGCGGGAGTGACCGTGCGCCAAACGTGGAAGCGCCTCCGCCCATTAGCATCGATACCATAGTGCTTCAGCATTCCGTCTTCATTTGACCGGACCAGACTCCACAGGATTTCTCCCGTTTCGAATTCAATTTCGGGAAGACCTGAGAACGCCCAGGCCAGATCATCGGTTTGCAACGGACAATTCGGCGGAATCTCTACCAACACGCGGCGAATCTTCCCATCGGCGTGGAAATGACCAATTGAAGGCAGGGGTAGGATTCGTGCTCGAATGGCCTTGTCTGCTTCTGTGGCTCCACGGCCTATGAGTACGCGATCAATCATCCCAGCCTCTGCGGGTAGCGCTTCTTTCAGTCGCCCTGCTGCCATGTCCCGCAGAACTACGACAAGCGCCGCTGTCTTGGTAGGAGACCAGATCGCATAGGATTCATCGTGTTGGGCTGCACGGAGTTCGAATAAGAAACGTTTTGATGGAGTGTCATACGCGACCTTGGCGAATCGGGGCTTCGGAGGTTGCGAGAAAATTTGCTGGTGCTTTCCGCCTTGCGTAATCCAATTGAATCGGGAGCCACTCGCTTTGAATCGCCTTTCGAGACTAGCCAATGATCCTTGTTCGGGACACAGTAGAGTGAACTTGCCTGCCGTCTCTGTACTCGGTCGGTACAAAATGCCGCGATGAAGTGCAAATCGTGTTTCCACTTCATTTGCATCCAGAAGTTCCGCACAAGCCCATGCCATATCGACTCCCCGTCCCAGTTGATAGAGCCGATTCGTGATCGTACAGATGGTTCGCGCACGATTCTCAAAGGATTCGCCGCCACTGAATGACCAGAAAAAAATTAGCGGTGCTTTTGAATCAAAAATGTGTGGATGGATGTTCTTGGAAGTTCGAATCTTGCCGATTCGCCTCAGGTCGCCGCCAACCTTGTCAAGATCATTATTTGGCACGAAGTTACTGAAGGATTGGCCACGCAGGGCGACTGGCGCGAAAATCATAGGAGCTTCAAGATTTTGCAACCATTCCAGAGCCGTCTTGTCTTCATCCAAAAGATTGGCGCCCTTGGCAGCGCCCGCTACCAGCGCCTGAAACACTCTTGCAGGCGCAGGCGGCCACTCACCGGCCCCATGATATCGCCCGTCGAGGAAACGGACCGAAACAACAAGTGCACGACTCATAGTTTAGTCCGCGCCCTCCTCATCTTGGCTCTTTTTCGCAAGCAGTTTTTTGGCTTCTTTCAAGTCGAAGTTGTAAATCAATTCTTGGGGCCATTTCTCCTTGAAGGGCATGACAGCCTGCTCCGCATACTCAAGTAGCAGCATTGGCGCCTCATTCGATGACAAGGACTCGATGGGTTGCACCTCCCCTCGCCGAGGGACAGCGTTCCAATAATCATTATCGGCGTAGCGGAGTTGGCATCCTTCGCGGAGAAATAAATCGATTTCCGCCGTTGCTGCGATCAGTGTAAGTGCCAGAAGATAACGACGTATATTCCTCGTATTCTCTTCGTCAGCACCATAAATCGAGCGCAGGGCAACGAGATTGACGGTCACAACTCGCTCAATCGGTTCGCTTGTCAGCACACCGCCGAGAACTCGTGCCTCTGGATTGGGGCGCTCGTTGTTGTCGACATACTGGCGGACCTTGGTATTTCGAAATGTCGCTGGAGCATCCGCAAAACCCTTCTCAGATAATTTGGTCTTCTTTACCTTTGATTCCTTCTCCAGATCCCCCCGCTGATCGTGGTCAAGAGCCTTCCAAATGGAATTAAATTGCGCGGCGGCATGAAGCGGTTGAACGTTCCAAGCTCGAATGATTGAGCGCACTAAGCGAGGGTGCTTCTCGCCTGATGCGCCTCGTGAATCCCAGAATCCAAATACTAGGGAAGTAGGCGCGAGCTGACACAGCAGTTGCGCGTCCCCATATTGCCTGAGCGCGCGGAAAGCCCTTTCAACGTTTGGCACAAGTCTTGGACAAGAATAAACAACGGCATCCGCGCTTCGGTGAGCGAGGTCGAGAAGAGAACGCCTCTCGACATGTTGCTGACCGTCGTTTTCCTTGGTGTGTAATTCGATTTCAATCTGCGGTACGAGTTTCGAATATGGTTCTCGCTTGAAAATCGGCTCCATGCGATTGGCCTGAGAACCAACACTATCGATCAAAGCCACGTTCGTTCCGTCGGCAAGCGTGTCGATGTTGTAGCCGATATCCACATAGGTCGGTGGGAAGATGACGCCGCCTTCGCCCTCGACAGGCAGTAGTTTCTGATTGAGACATAGCGCCACGGGACCCCGATCATCGTCGGCCCAAGCATTAATCGTTTCAGGGGAAAGTGAATCAGTCATAAGTAATTTCCTGTTCTGCGAATGTAACAACTTTGTTCTTGCCCGACATATCGAGTTTGAAGCGAAAAAGCTTCATCGGTATTGCAGGTATGCCTCCGATAAGAGCAACGCGAGCCAGAATGGGCTGGAGAGCTATTCCCCACACTGCGTAGCGGACTTTGCGAATTTTGAACTCTTCTGGGCGAGCGCTTTCCATGCCCCAAGCCGCAAGGAGTTCAACAACTGGAGAAGCCTCGACCTGATGCTTCTGATCATTAGGCGAATAGCCCGCGTCAATAGTCGTCCATGCACCTCTAGGATCAAAATTAAAACTTCCCCTCATAGGCATGGTGATACTGAAAGGTCGTTCAATGAGATCATCTTGTTGCTCTCCCCAAAGGTGGACAATACCTTTGATCATCGTGGTTGCAATGCCGAGGGCAGAGCGATTGCCAGCATAGAGCTTAAACTCATTGCGGCTGGAGCCATCTGCCCAGTGCCCGAGCACGACCTTTTTCTTGCCATCGGTAATCTGGATAGGCATCCCTGAACTTTTGTCGGGCGAAAGTGACGGAAATACCTTGGAGTTCTCCTGCCGGTCCAATTCCTCCTCCAGCTTTCGTTTGTCCCGCTCTGTTACAGGTTCTTTTCTTGGACGCCAGCGTTCGGGAGCCACAGCCCTTACTTCCGTTCCTGCCAGAAATTCCAGAACCGTCGCGACAGGGTTTCTGTCACCGTTCGCTCGCAGGGAAAACTTCACCTCCGATTCATCGTTCCAATCAAAGCCGCCTTCGACATCTCCACAGAGCAATTCTGCGGCCTCCAAAAGGCCAAGGCAGGCGAAGACCTGACCGGGACTGTAAAGGTCTACGGGAATCGACGCCTCAGTCATCAGGTACATCTCACGGATTCGGCTCCGCGCTCATCGTTTTCCCGCGAGGCTTGCTGGTCTGCGCTGCGCAATTGTGCCTCCCACCATGCCAACCCCCACGGGCCCCAACGCTTCTGCAATCGAGCGAAACGCAATGCGATTTCGCAGGCTCGCTGTTCCGAAACAGAAGGGCACTCGTTGCCACCGCTTGGGGAAATGACGGGCCGCGCCCATCCGTGGTGTGCAGCGATCAAATGCAGGGCAAGTTCCTGTAGGTGGTTGGGCAAAGTGCTGAAGTCGGCATCATTCTGAGCATAAGGCAGCGAACCGAACTCATGACGGTAGCCGTCAAGCAGTCTAGAATTCATGCGCTCACTTGTCTTGGCATAGATTTTTCCATCAGCACTAGGGTTGACAGCCCGCTGCCAGCGGGGATTTCGCTTGCCCTCATCGTGCAGGCGCGCGGCGATGGCCAGCATGTTTGCGTACTTATTTGGTAACCCGACTGCGTCAGCTATGGCGCGTGCTTTGTCCTCGGTCCAAGCATGATGCTCCGCCAATTCTTGTGGATGTCCGACCGAGCGATCATCCTCGGTTTCTGAGTCGTGGCACCACTTCTCAACAATCAGAAAACTCCGCGCTTCTCCTTCGTCTGATTGTTCGGCAATGAAACGATGTCGCTCCCTCCAATCCACGTCCGATTCCGGGCTTCCTTCTCCGGCGACGGAACGCACTCGGAACCGAATAGCAGGTCCATCATCTCGCGCAGGCAGCCATTCGTTTTCGCTGTCAATCGTATGGGCCACATCGCTCACGCTGACCTTCTCATCAAGCATGCCGTTTTCGGAAAGGCCTCCGAAGCGAGCGTTCACTACCAAGATGGCACCCGGAAGGAGGTCTTTTGCTAGTTCTTGCAGTTTTTTCTCGTTCGCTGGAATATTTCTTAGCTCCTGCAATTTCAGATTAGCCCTGTGATTTCGAGGAGAAGACAAGACACAAAACGGCAACATCTTCCTTCTTCATCACCACCTCTGCCTTTACCTCATTGCCTTCAAGGACTTTCTTGGCGCGTTTCATAAGCCAATCAAACACCTTAGAGGTCTCCGTTTCAAGTTTCTCACTGGTGTGCGGCGGGGCAGCTTTAAAGAAGTCTGCGATATCTGTTTGACTTGCCTCCGCTCCATCGATTCGCACCGGCAGGTACTTGCGCCAGATTACCGTAGTAGTTTGTGGCTGCTGGTTCTCATCCCAGCCGCGCAACCAAGGCTGAATATCGCTCGGGCGACCTGTGTGTTTTTCCAAGGAGGTCATTGACCATGCATCAACCAAGGCACGGGTCAGAGCTGGACGCAAAGGTGCCGACGTTGTTGCGTCTTCAAGCGTGGTCTGCAGATTCGCATCTTGCTTGGCGCGTTCTTTGAGTTCAACTATGGCGCCGGGGGCATGCGTGATGAGCGCGTTCACTCTCTGTGACCCGCAATGAAGCCTTCCTGTAGTTCTCGTTGGAGCCTGCATTGCTTTCCTTAGAAAACAACCCCATTTGGCCGCTTCCGTAAACACTCTCCTTGTCGGCAAAGCGTAAATTCTTCAATGGTTCGCAGAGGCGAAATAGGCGTTCCTCCCACTGCTTTTCCCACTCTTCGGCCCTTTTCCCAACACTGGGCCTATTGGTGGTAGGGGCAGCAACAACTTCAATATGAGCATTTCCCTTACCACGCCTATTCACACGGCCAAGTCGCTGCACCATGCGTTCCCATTCAACCAAATCACACACCATATGATCCGCGTCAAGATCAATGCCCACTTCGCCCGCTGAGGTCGCAATCAAACAGGTCGGCCGCTCAGGCGGAGTCTCGGCATCACCAACGAAACCATACTTGCGCAACCATTCAGATAGCCTTTCCCGCTCAAATACTCGCCGTCCACCAACCAAGAGCTCGGAAACAGATTCACGTTTTTGCCTTCTTGAATCTCTTGTCGATTTCAGCCTTCACCTTCTCAGCATCTTGTCGACGGTCACAATAGACGAGCACTCGAGCTGGCCCCGTGCCGAGCTTCCATGCTCGCTCAACAAGTTCCGAAACCAATTCAGGGTTGTCATCAAGAACTGTGATGGTGAGCCGTTTTCGTGCTTGTAGGCGCTCTTTGACGGTCTTGTCCTTCCAATCTTCCTCAGACAATCCAAAATTCTCTTCACTGACTGCACTGTCTTCCCAGCCTGTCGCTGAAAGCGGTAACATCCTGAATGACGGTACTATCCCACGGTCTGTTTCGGTCTGCGGACCGAAAATGTCGCTGGTCAACCCTGTCTCGATGTCTTTGAGCAGTTTCCTAAAGGGCGGCACAAGATGCGCCTCATCCAGCATTACCAAGGTGTCGCACCCCAATAGGCCAGCGGCGAAAGGTCTCATTTTCCTAGTTACACCATAACCCTCGAATAGCAGGCGGGAACCAATCATATCCACAGTGCCGACTATGATTGCCGCTGCACTTGGGTCTTCCATCCACTCCCGATTGTCGATGTGCCGACCACGCAGGGTCGAGATAGGCAGCCTTTTGCCATTGTCAAGACGCAGGCCATAACGCACAGCATCAAGTTCCTGGCATGAATCAAGTCGATCACGGATATCTTCGGCGAAACTCGTAGCCTGATCTACGACTGCCCGCCGGTCCACCACATAGACAAGACGGCGTGGCAACGATTGATTTCCGATTTGACCCGGTGAATCGCTTCGCGGTGAATCGCTTCGCGTCAGTTCTAATAGTCCCTGCTTCGCCCTTGCCAACAGCCATATTGCCATGATCGCCGTCTTGCCCAACCCAGTTGGTATATCAACGCCCGCTGGCAACTCACCCTTGGACAGATATTGATCGAACAGCAGACGCTGCCATGGAAAAGGAGGAAACCCTGCTAGCGCAGTGAAAGATTGGTCGAAATCGAAATTCGAGGTCATTGGTTGCTATCTTTGGGTACCACTTTCTCGATCAAGGGACGGTCGATCAAGAGTACATCCTTCTCACCCTCCTCCGTCTGCTCTTCCGGCACTGTAAATTGATCCGTAGACACGGTACGCCGGATTTCCACATACACTGACTCAGTTTTGGTTACAGTGATCTTGGTAGACTTGGATACCTTAGTCATTTTGCGGACGCTCCTACCTGTCAGCTTGCTTTACTACTTCTATAAAGGCATTATGCGTACTCTTTGAGGAAAGTCAAGGAGTATTAGACAATCTCTCGAACATCTAGACCTGTCCAAGTCAATAGAGCCCACGACTAAAGGATTGCCCTCATTGAAGAATAGATGCGGTTAAGCAAGCGTTTTTCGCTCCAGCAATGACCCTTTCCGAGGCCACGGCCTCGGCCTCATTGCACAGGGTTGGTTGGGGACGCAGACGCAAGCTACAAAGAAGCTTTGTGGCAAATACACCGACACCGGATGTCGCACAACAGGCGCGGGTCACGTTCATCGCATGCCTTCAAAGCTTCAAAGTAGTCCTTTCTTGGCTTCATCGGCGCGGTGACGGTATTAGTCACTGGAACTCCAGCCTGTCCAGCAGTTCAATAGGGATCAGCCAAGAGACACGAGCGTTGAAATCCTGATCCTAGTGGGTGCCCACTGGCTACCAGCGACGCCCGAGCCGTACCCACCAATGTGTGTCCGAATTTCCGCGTGAGCGTTGTTCCTGAGTCCATCGAGGGTGCGGGAACGCATTCCAACCAGTTCGCAGGTTTTCAGAAGACCAGCGAATTGTGGACGCACCTTCGTCAATGAGGTACACACCAAGCCGATACGAAGGTGGAATCAGGCGCGGCGAAGGCAGATAGTTCGCCATCTCGAGCATCGCGACACTTGCAGTCTCGGCGAAATAGAGGACTGGAACACCCGGATTATTCCAGCGCCCGCCACTTCTGTAGCTGGCGCCGCGGCCCCCCGAATTCCTCAAGATACTCGGAACGGCATAATCCGGTAGAGCCGCATCAAGGAAACTCGCCGTACTCGATCTTCGCAATGGCCTCTCTCACCAGACGGCGACCACCGAATGTGTCGCACAGATCAAGGGGACGCTCCCCACCCAGCGCAGACAGCGGCGTATCGAGCCATTCGTGCGCGGCATCCAGACCGCCCAACGCCATTTGACGCTTGGGAAAACACCCTCAAGACGTCCAAGAGCGCTTCCGACTGAGCTGGACTGAGCGTCTTGCGCCGATACACTCGATGCAGGTTTCCAGGCGAAACACCCACCAACCGAACAAACAAGTCTCGTTGACCGACCAGATCCACAGCCTGTTTCACAACCTTGCCCGCTATGCCCTTTCGCGCGGTATCAATGAATTTGGCCGTGTTATCAAAGGTGGATGCCGGCAAGTCAATGCCCGCCAAGATATTGGAAGCCGCATGTCCAGCTTCTCGCGTCATGAATTCACCTGTTATCCCGACTTGGCAAGACAATAGCATCAATATGATGAATGGGTGCCTTCAATTTGATGCATAGACTCTTTCGCAACACGAGCTTTCCGGCGTACTTGACAAAATGCGTTTATGTGCGGGGAAAGCTCGACAATGCTCTAGGGCCGATCGGAGTTCAAGTCGAAAACAGACTGGATCATCTATGATGTTTTATTCATTAAATCGTTACACACAACCCACCGAAAAACGTTGGGACAGCAGTGTGGTCAAGCGATGAAAAGTGCGTCACTGTGGCCAGTAGCCGGCCACCACCCTAAAGCGTCCTTCCGCAACCTCAATCACCATAGCCTGAAAGAGGAATTCCCGCGCTCACGGGCAAGCCGAGCGTCTTTCCCGCCGAAATCATCAGCTTGTCCAAACTGTAGATTGCACTCGCTCCGTGATTGCTAGCAACGGCAAGGTGCAGCGCATCCCCGGCCCTGAGACCAGTTTCAAAGCGAGTGAGCCAGTCCTTGGCTCGATCATAGTCTCCGCGGTCTGGCAATAGAATGACAAACGACTCTTCGACCATCTGTTCGAATCGAGAACCCGCCTCGCGCGCGGCAGCGTTATCTAGATTGCCCATACGAACCTCACGGGCAAGCAGTGAAGCGAATTCGACCAAGGTCCAATCGCTGACCGCCAGAACTTCCGTCAGAAGTTCCTCCATATGCAGGGCAATCGATTCGCTGGTGGCCTCGGGAAGAATAAGGGGAACAAGAAAACTCGTGTCAAAGTAGTGCATTGCGGTCGAGTTCCGACATCACAAACCTTCGTCCCGAATCTCGCGCAGCATCTCGCCAGCCGGCCGCCGCAAGCGCGGCATGGTCGTACGAAACTCGGCCAGATCTTGCAACGGCAGCGGCTTCTTTGGGCGGATAGCGGGTGAAATATGCGCCACGGCCTTGCCGCGGCGGGTGATCACCACCTCTTGACCAGACTCCACCTTGTCCAATAGTTCACTGAGGCGGGCTTTCGCCTGCGCCAAGTTGACGGTGACCATGACACTCCAATGTGGTCATAAAAGTAGTCATATGATAGCGAATCAGCAACTTCTTGGCGAATCCATACGCATCACCCGCGTCAGGCGCCGCATCAGACAGAAGGACATGGCCATACGCATGGGCGTTTCCATCGTCACCCTTCGCGCACTGGAAAAAGGCGATGCCGGCGTAGGCATCGGTACGCTCGCAATGGCGCTTCTTGTGCTGGGCAATCTCTCTAAGCTCGAAGAACTGAGCGACATCGCGAAAGACGAAATTGCCATGCTGTTAGAGGTTGATTCTTTGCCGAAACGGGTTCGCCTAAGCCAGACTCGACCAAGACCCGTTGACAAGTAGATCGAGTCAGTCAGCGCAAAGAACAAAGCTCGCACCGAAGTCTGAATGAGATCCCCTTCACGCACCGCTCGCCGCTGCGCAATCCAGATTGCACACTTGAACATCACGGTCGAGCAGCGAAGCGAGCTCGACTCGGGCACAAACAATCCATGTGATTGAGGATCAAGAATAGTATTAGTATGAAACTAGCATGACTTCACTACACGTCAGACATATCAAGCCTTCGACGCTCGAGGCGTTGAGGCGTTTGGCACGTATCCACCACAGGTCCCTGTAGGGCGAGCTGCACGATATCCTTGATCGGGCCGCACGATTGGCACCCGAAGTCGGAGAGGCTCCAGCACTAGACTTGGTCACGGTCAAGACTGGCCGGACCAGATATTGGAACCGAGATGAGATATACGGCCGCGAAGGTCGGTGACCTAATCTTTGTCGATACCAATGTCCTTTTGACCGCAACTGACTAATCGCACCGGGGCCAGGATGCAGCACGCCGCCTAGTTACCGAATCAGGACAAATCGTCTTGCATCTCGCACTCGCGGATATGGTCGCGTTCGGCAAAAATCCAAAGTAAGCGCCAAAGTTTGTATAGAATCCCTCTCTCGCACAACTTAAGGAGGGACTATGAGCGCCGCAGAGAAGGTCGTTCCCACTATCGCAGTGCAGCCTTATCAAGCGGCTTTACCGCTTCGGTTCGGAGAGGGTCGGGTGGATACGCCACCCATACCCGCACGCATTCTGAACGAGTTTGTGTATTGCCCGAGGCTTGCCTACCTTGAATGGGTGCAGAAGGAATGGGCAGAATCATCCGATACGGTTGAAGGTCGCCGAACACATCGCAGGGTTGACAAGAAGGGAGGCGAACTCCCAGACCCCGACGAAGACAGCCCAGAAGACCTCAAGACGGCGAGAAGCGTGGAACTCTCCTCCACCAAACTCAACCTCATCGCAAAAATCGACCTTGTTGAGAGTAAACACGGAACCGCAGTTCCCGTGGACTACAAGCGAGGAAAGCGTCCCCATACGAGCAAGAACGCTTACGACCCCGAGCGTGTGCAGCTCTGTGCGCAGGGACTATTGCTTGAAGAACATGGCTACAAGTGTACCGAGGGTATTCTCTACTTCGCCGGCTCACGGGAACGGGTCAAGGTTCCCTTTGACGCCGAGCTTCGCACGTTGACGCTTGATTCCCTAGACAGGCTGCGCAGCGTGGTTGATGGCGGAAGAATCCCGCCGCCACTCGAAAACAGTCCGAAATGCCCGCGTTGTTCACTGGTCGGCATTTGTCTGCCCGACGAAATAAACCTGCTTCGCACCATGGAAAGCGAAGTGCGTCCAATCTCCGTGCGGCGAACCCATGCCATGCCTGTGTATGTGCAGGAGAATCGAGCAAAGGTGGCGACCAGTGGGGAGCGACTGGTCATCTCGGTTGCTGATGAAAAGCAGGCGGAAGCTAGGCTTGGAGAAACCTCGCAAGTAGTTGTCATGGGAAACACCTACATCACCACGCCGACCATTCATGAACTCATGCGACGGGATATTCCCATCACCTGGATGTCCTATGGAGGATGGTTTCTGGGGCACACGGTAGGTGCCGGGCATGCAAACGTCGAATTGCGCACTGCTCAGTACCGCGCATCCTTTGATGAACGAAAGTGTTTGAGTTTGGCTCGCGGTTGGGTGCAAGCCAAGATTCGCAATTGTCGGATATTGCTGCGAAGGAACTGGCAGGAGGACTCCGAAGATGGAGACAAGGCACAGGTACTGCTCGACCTCAAGCGACTCGCCGAACGGGCGGGGAGAACACAAGAGATGGATACTCTGCTAGGTATCGAGGGCGCGGCGGCAGCCAAGTACTTCCAGAGCTTTTCAAATCTCTTGAAACCGCAAGCTGACTCTCGTCTCGAATTCGACATGACAAATAGAAACCGCCGCCCCCCAAAAGACCCGGTCAACGCCCTACTCTCGTTCGGGTATGCGATGCTCACACGCACTTTCGTGACTACACTCTCCGCCACTGGATTCGACGTGTATCGCGGCTTCTACCACCAGCCGAGATATGGGCGGCCAGCCCTCGCGCTGGACATGATGGAGCCGTTTCGACCCCTCATCGTCGATTCTGCGGTGATTACGGCTATCAACACCGGAACAATCAAGGCCAAGGACTTCGTGCGTGCTCCAACGGGAACCAACCTGACTTCAGGTGGCAGAAAGAGGTTCATCGCGAGCTTCGAGCGGCGCCTCGGCCAAGAAGTATCACATCCCCTGTTCGATTACCGAATCGAGTACCGACGCCTGTTGGAAACCCAGAGTCGGCTGCTCGGAAGACACCTGTTGGGAGAAATCCCAAACTACCCGAACTTCGTGACTCGGTAGGGGACGGCAACACATGGCAACCGATGAACGCATCTATTTTGTCGTCTACGACATTTCCGACCCCAAACGCTGGCGCGCCGTATACAAGAAGATGAAAGGATACGGAGAGTGGGTTCAACTCAGCGTCTTTCAATGCCGATTGAGCAAGACCCGTCAAGCCACCCTAGTCTCCGAACTCAGCGAGATCATCCAAGACGACGAAGATCACGTGATCTTGGTGGATGTCGGTTTTGCGGACAAAGTTGAGCCCAGAATCCAGTCCTTGGGAAAGCGTGCTTATGAACCAGTAGAACGTGAAGCCGTCATCGTCTGAATTGCCCGTGACTGAACGGAGGGAAATGTCGGGGGGATGCTCGCATCGGGGTATTGTCGGCGCACCCTCAAAGCACGCTCCGAGCAACGAATGCGGTCAATACTCCATGAATTCTCTCCCCCGCCTCTCTCAATTGATCATTATGATTATTTCATTCAAAATGACCGGCCAAAAGTGATGATCGGGATATTCATGGCGAACAAAGCCATACCTGCCGCAGAAGCCAAGACAAAGTTTGGTGAATTGCTCGAGAAGGCACAGAGGGAACCGCTCACAATCTCGAAGAAGGGTCGGCTGGTCGCCGTACTGATGTCGATGGAAGAGTTCGAAACTCATCAGCGCCTCAAGCTTGAGCAACTCCGCCGCGAGGTACAGATTGGGATTGCGGAGCTGAACGCCGGCGACATCGTTGATGGAGCCACAGCCTTCGACGCGATTGATCGAGATCTCAAGGACTAATGCCCCGCTACTACATTACGAGGCGGGCGCTGACGGACTTGCGCGATATCGTCCGCTACACCTTGAAAACCTGGGGGCGGGAGCAGGCACGGCTCTATCGCGAGGAACTCGAGCTTGGTATCGAAAAGCTCGCTCTGTCGCCTCGCCTAGGTCGTACGCGCGGGGACGTGGCACCCTCCGTAAGATCATTTCCGATTGGGCGACATGTTGCTTTCTACGTTGAGAGTGAACGCGGCATCACTGTGCTCCGCGTACTTCACCCGCGCATGGACGTTTCGGGTGCTTTTCCGAACGAGGATTCTGAAGATAGGTGACGTAAACAAGCCTGCGGACTCGGACGAACCCAAGTTTCAGTCCTTGGGGAAAGCCTGCCTACGAATCTACCTATAGAACGCGATGCAATCATCGGTTAAGCTGCCGGACTATTGCGAGGGACTCAGTGGCAGGATTCCTCCAAAGGGCGCTCGCATTGGGTTTTTTCTTTAACAATTAGATTGATGCAACCGAGCGCTAGGTAATCGGTGGTGGTTTCTCTCCCCAGATTGCGGCTTACCCACCGGTTGCTCGCAACTAATCTCTCAATCCCTTGCAAGATGCGGGCTCTCATGCCTGCTATTTCCCCCTCTTCACCGGGGGGGCCTCATTGAAGCATCTTGATCTTGCCGTCCGATGTGATGCGCAGGGAGATTTCCCCCTCTTCACCGGGGGGGCCTCATTGAAGCCATCGCTTCCATCGTCCATGTGGACATGGCGGCAGAATTTCCCCCTCTTCACCGGGGGGGCCTCATTGAAGCGGGATGGGGATCACCATCCACGAGCCGGTCAAGGTGATTTCCCCCTCTTCACCGGGGGGGCCTCATTGAAGCGTCTCGATCAGTCAATCATCGATAGTCTGGAGGCCGATTTCCCCCTCTTCACCGGGGGGGCCTCATTGAAGCGCATCCGAACCCAACCAAACGAGGTTGCCCCCGGTAGATTTCCCCCTCTTCACCGGGGGGGCCTCATTGAAGCTCCCCGGTCTCGCGCAGCCGCATGATTTCAGGTATGCATTTCCCCCTCTTCACCGGGGGGGCCTCATTGAAGCTACAGCGTCTCACCCGCAGCATTCGCCTTCTCCATCATTTCCCCCTCTTCACCGGGGGGGCCTCATTGAAGCAGGTAGCTACCTAGCGCCACCTTCGCCCCAAGCGCCAATTTCCCCCTCTTCACCGGGGGGGCCTCATTGAAGCAAATCTATCTGGTAACTTGTGTGGGGCTTCCCGCACGATTTCCCCCTCTTCACCGGGGGGGCCTCATTGAAGCAATCCCTGGATCGGGTGCCAGAAGGTGAGCGCCGGCTGATTTCCCCCTCTTCACCGGGGGGGCCTCATTGAAGCGCGACGCTGAGACGCTGCGTATAGAGCCTGACACGCCATTTCCCCCTCTTCACCGGGGGGGCCTCATTGAAGCTTCGAGACTTTACCGCATGTAAAAGGGCGCTGGTCATATTTCCCCCTCTTCACCGGGGGGGCCTCATTGAAGCCGTTGACCTCCCTGTCACGTAGCAGCCGGTCGTAAGCCATTTCCCCCTCTTCACCGGGGGGGCCTCATTGAAGCAACCTCGATATTTCGGGCGTGGACGTTCCGGTTCCTGATTTCCCCCTCTTCACCGGGGGGGCCTCATTGAAGCCACCTGATGGAATTTGCCGAACAGCAGCTTGTAGCCGATTTCCCCCTCTTCACCGGGGGGGCCTCATTGAAGCTATTCCAAGCACTAACCCACCGCATCCTGTCCCACAATTTCCCCCTCTTCACCGGGGGGGCCTCATTGAAGCCATTTTTCTGCTCCTGCGAGGCGGGTGGTAAATGTGATTTCCCCCTCTTCACCGGGGGGGCCTCATTGAAGCCCAGTAGAAGCCCAGGATGTCGTCTTCACCGATAGATTTCCCCCTCTTCACCGGGGGGGCCTCATTGAAGCGTAACGGCTACGCCGCTCGAAGAAACTGTAATGCCATTTCCCCCTCTTCACCGGGGGGGCCTCATTGAAGCGAAGACTTGCCAGCCTTCAAACTCAAGGCTATTTGTGATTTCCCCCTCTTCACCGGGGGGGCCTCATTGAAGCCAGTACGACTCCAGGGAACTCGGCCTCGAAGGGCCGTATTTCCCCCTCTTCACCGGGGGGGCCTCATTGAAGCGCGGCAATCGCCTTGCCCAACTTCGCGTAAAACTGATTTCCCCCTCTTCACCGGGGGGGCCTCATTGAAGCTCATAGACCTCTCTGAGTTTGGGCTTTTCCTTAAATCATTTCCCCCTCTTCACCGGGGGGGCCTCATTGAAGCATATTCCGTGCCCGCTACGGGATTGCCCGCAAAAGACATTTCCCCCTCTTCACCGGGGGGGCCTCATTGAAGCAGATCCTTCCGTCGCGCATCGTAGACCATCGGATACGGCATTTCCCCCTCTTCACCGGGGGGGCCTCATTGAAGCGAAGGTGTCGACGATCTTCTCGTTCGCGCAAATCAGCATTTCCCCCTCTTCACCGGGGGGGCCTCATTGAAGCGGGACTTAGGATGCTAGAGCTTGATCGCGGTCAGGATATTTCCCCCTCTTCACCGGGGGGGCCTCATTGAAGCGGGACTTAGGATGCTAGAGCTTGATCGCGGTCAGGATATTTCCCCCTCTTCACCGGGGGGGCCTCATTGAAGCTCCAGTTCCTTCAGTTGTTCGTCCACACGCGCCCTCCATTTCCCCCTCTTCACCGGGGGGGCCTCATTGAAGCGCCGTGCCGACCGCAGGTGTGCGATCAGTTAACTTCGCATATTTCCCCCTCTTCACCGGGGGGGCCTCATTGAAGCGGCGAATTCGCACCACAGAAGGTGGCGGCATGAAATATTTCCCCCTCTTCACCGGGGGGGCCTCATTGAAGCGGAATCTTAAACGAATCACCCGATACCGGGATGCGATTTCCCCCTCTTCACCGGGGGGGCCTCATTGAAGCAGCTTCCAAGACGAATTGGACAACTTCAACGCCTTATTTCCCCCTCTTCACCGGGGGGGCCTCATTGAAGCCGCTCAACCGCATACGACACCACCAAATCGGATTCATATTTCCCCCTCTTCACCGGGGGGGCCTCATTGAAGCAAGGAACTTGGCGATGGCCTCGCCGCAAGACGCGCTATTTCCCCCTCTTCACCGGGGGGGCCTCATTGAAGCGAGGTACAGGCGTAAACCCCGTAAACACCAGACGATATTTCCCCCTCTTCACCGGGGGGGCCTCATTGAAGCGACTATAACCCGTGCGTTGAATATGAAACATGCCACATTTCCCCCTCTTCACCGGGGGGGCCTCATTGAAGCTTAACTCTTGCCTCCAGGTACTCCTTTACGGGCCGGGATTTCCCCCTCTTCACCGGGGGGGCCTCATTGAAGCCAAGTCGATATGCGCCGCGCTCACGCCGCACACATCCAGATTTCCCCCTCTTCACCGGGGGGGCCTCATTGAAGCTCAAGTGACTCGTGTAAAGTACTCGCCATGAAGAAACATTTCCCCCTCTTCACCGGGGGGGCCTCATTGAAGCAACACATATTCACGCACCTTGACTTCCTTGTTGGTACCATTTCCCCCTCTTCACCGGGGGGGCCTCATTGAAGCTATAGTGTTGCGGTTATCTTCTGTGAGGAAGCAGTCATTTCCCCCTCTTCACCGGGGGGGCCTCATTGAAGCACGATAGACATCCGACAGGATTGACGCGGGTAATCCGGATTTCCCCCTCTTCACCGGGGGGGCCTCATTGAAGCACGGTCCCGAACAGGTAGTTGCCGTTCGCCGTCTCGATTTCCCCCTCTTCACCGGGGGGGCCTCATTGAAGCCCCAGCAAATACATCAATGGGCCATTGGGTATTCTTGCATTTCCCCCTCTTCACCGGGGGGGCCTCATTGAAGCCTTGCGCCACCGCAAGCTTCGACAAGAGGCTAGGCTTATTTCCCCCTCTTCACCGGGGGGGCCTCATTGAAGCCGCGAAACGCTGTACGAGAAGTGCAACAACCCGTCTCATTTCCCCCTCTTCACCGGGGGGGCCTCATTGAAGCATCGAGTAGCGCCAATACGCACTTTTCGCCCTCCACATTTCCCCCTCTTCACCGGGGGGGCCTCATTGAAGCTAGATCGGCGAATTGTTCAAACTCGCTTTGACTAAAGTATTTCCCCCTCTTCACCGGGGGGGCCTCATTGAAGCTCCTATGACCTGATGTTGATGTGAGGTGTCCATTTGAAATTTCCCCCTCTTCACCGGGGGGGCCTCATTGAAGCACCTTTACCGGCGTGGTGGGCGGCACAACACCCAACATTTCCCCCTCTTCACCGGGGGGGCCTCATTGAAGCCCTAGTAGGTAGTAAACTTCTCAGAATATTGAAGCCAGATTTCCCCCTCTTCACCGGGGGGGCCTCATTGAAGCAAGGTGCTGATGGTCTTGCGCCATCCGGGGATGGCTGGCTATTTCCCCCTCTTCACCGGGGGGGCCTCATTGAAGCGAACTTGGTAACGCCGGTCCGATCCCGGCCATCGCCATTTCCCCCTCTTCACCGGGGGGGCCTCATTGAAGCGACTTTAGTTCAGCCATGTTCTTCACGGCGGACGGGCATTTCCCCCTCTTCACCGGGGGGGCCTCATTGAAGCGAATCCATCAATTCGGCATTCGGCACTAGTGGCGAAATTTCCCCCTCTTCACCGGGGGGGCCTCATTGAAGCGACGCGCCGGGGAAGGTTACAACGCCTCCAGCCCCACATTTCCCCCTCTTCACCGGGGGGGCCTCATTGAAGCAGTTCAGCAGCCCTCGCATTTGCGCCCGCCACCGCCGATTTCCCCCTCTTCACCGGGGGGGCCTCATTGAAGCCAAGGTGCTGAGATAGCGCTGCCATTCACCCGCGAATTATTTCCCCCTCTTCACCGGGGGGGCCTCATTGAAGCGCATCGGTGGCAGTGTGGGTTTTTCTCAAGGAAACCATTTCCCCCTCTTCACCGGGGGGGCCTCATTGAAGCCCCATGATGATTCCCCGGCGTGGCCGCACAGCCAACGAGATTTCCCCCTCTTCACCGGGGGGGCCTCATTGAAGCGATATTTGGATCGTTTCTAACTCATCTGGATAAACGTATTTCCCCCTCTTCACCGGGGGGGCCTCATTGAAGCCGCCAATACGGGCTTGGCGGCGGCCCTCACGATGGAATTTCCCCCTCTTCACCGGGGGGGCCTCATTGAAGCTGATTGTCGCGAGTGTATAAGCGGATGGGGGATGCCATTTCCCCCTCTTCACCGGGGGGGCCTCATTGAAGCGATCCCGTGTGCTTGAGTTTTCTTGTCGCTACGGCGTATTTCCCCCTCTTCACCGGGGGGGCCTCATTGAAGCTCGCGCTTTAAGACCGGTGACTTGCGGACGATTGGTTATTTCCCCCTCTTCACCGGGGGGGCCTCATTGAAGCGAACTCAGACTGACTGAAGTCGCGTGCGTACAACCCGATTTCCCCCTCTTCACCGGGGGGGCCTCATTGAAGCCGCGAGAAAGTGCCTTTCGATGCCGCCGCGAATGCGATTTCCCCCTCTTCACCGGGGGGGCCTCATTGAAGCTTGAGGAAGCAGTAGTCACAATTGCCCCGCCAGCTTGATTTCCCCCTCTTCACCGGGGGGGCCTCATTGAAGCCTCATCTCGCTGGCTTCAGCTCGACGGCAAAGGGTTATTTCCCCCTCTTCACCGGGGGGGCCTCATTGAAGCGTGGCTTTCTCAGTGTCGAACAGAAATTCGAATTCGATTTCCCCCTCTTCACCGGGGGGCCTCATTGAAGCCTGAAATGCTTTGCCGGATGCGACACGCTGGCGGTGGATTTCCCCCTCTTCACCGGGGGGGCCTCATTGAAGCCCGTCAACTTCTATCCGGGCTTCCCATTTCTTGGCGATTTCCCCCTCTTCACCGGGGGGGCCTCATTGAAGCTCGGAAGGCCGGTTGGTGCTGCGCGTGCTTTCGCCATTTCCCCCTCTTCACCGGGGGGGCCTCATTGAAGCCGCGGTGCACCGCCCTGCCGAAGGCGATCGTGTCCGTGATTTCCCCCTCTTCACCGGGGGGGCCTCATTGAAGCCTCATGGTGATGCGCAACACCTTCGGCATCGCCGCCGACATTTCCCCCTCTTCACCGGGGGGGCCTCATTGAAGCTGACTGGGAGTACTCCCGCCAGTTCATCGAGCTGCGGATTTCCCCCTCTTCACCGGGGGGGCCTCATTGAAGCTGGTTTCTGAACACAACCTTTGTTCCGGTGTCAAGGTATTTCCCCCTCTTCACCGGGGGGGCCTCATTGAAGCAGCGCAACACCTTACACGGCGCTCAAGCACAAAACCTATTTCCCCCTCTTCACCGGGGGGGCCTCATTGAAGCGAATCCGCACCTGCCTTGCGCGAGACTTGGATACGCGATTTCCCCCTCTTCACCGGGGGGCCTCATTGAAGCATCACACCTTCTCTAGCAACCCCCGGCGGGGTTTCTCTAATTTCCCCCTCTTCACCGGGGGGGGCCTCATTGAAGCCCATCCTGTCGAGAATCTGCTCCCAAGCGTCACTCCATTTCCCCCTCTTCACCGGGGGGGCCTCATTGAAGCAAACGCCCCTTCACAATTCACCTCAATTCCTAAGGCATTTCCCCCTCTTCACCGGGGGGGGGGGCCTCATTGAAGCGACCCACGCCCCACAAGAGCAGGCAAACTCGTGATGTCTCGAACAGGCAGAACTTGAATCCTATCGCTCACCGGATAACCTTCACGCGTGGGGCAAACCACAAACAATCGATGCAACGATAAAGTTTCGATGATTGAATGTGTCGCTCTGGAGATTTTCGGCGCTTCGCTGAACTTGACTTCAAATCCGATCCGGCGACCCCGCTCGACAATGAGCTATTACAGGATCAGTCTTTATTCCCCATACTGACATTGTCATTCCAAAACGCTATAGCACTAGTTTCGACGCACCAATAGACTAAGTCATATTAGCGGTCGATATGAAAGGCTGACATGCAAGAAATGACAATTAGCCACTGGGCTAGTCAGTTAAGTCACGCGCTGCAACAATCCTCTGTGGCTGCCGCAGACTTGGTGCAAGAAGTGTCGATGGCGTCAGAGCAGGAATCGCTTTCGATGGTCGATACTCTTGACCTCCTCATATTTCACCTACGAGAAGCTGCCGAGCACCTGATCAGGCTGACAGAAGTATTCAAGGAGCCAGGTGAACTCGTCAAGACTCTGGAGAACTTTGAGCGCGAGGTCAGCTCCGCGAAACGAAGCACGGCCTGGCTAAAGTCAGAATTGCCTAAGTCAGTGCAGCGTTCGTCCGCATTCAAGGACTGCCTAGCCGCAGTGGAAAAACTCGAACACGACACCGACCAGATCATGAATTCGCAAGAGGTGATTCAAGCACGGCTCACGCACCATGCACAGAAGGCGCGCCAGACGGCAAATTCGATCGCCGATAAACTTCAGCGGAGCGACATTCACAAGCAATGAACACCCCCACGTTCCAACCATCAGCATTTGACAGCATCAATTGCTGTAATAAAGAGGACTGCAAGGACCGTCTGCCAAGTACGGGATTACCCGTGCGCGTGAAGTTAGATGGGCGCACACAGTTGAGCTGTGGGAAACATATCAGATAGATCGGAATATGACAGCTCTCCAAATTCGGTCCGTTACTTTTCCATACAAAGAACCCGCGCTGATGTCCGCAGCCGTCACTGCATTGCGCAATACCGACGCGATGGGCTTGCTAGCAGAGAAAATCAGCTGCTAAGACGGCGGCCTTGAATCAAGCATGGCGCAGGCAGGTATTGGGCAAGCCCTGTGGCGGGCCTTGCTTGAGACTCTGGGTCTTGAATTGCTCATGCGCCTGCTCGGCGTTTCCGTATCAAGTGCGCGACGGTACTTGTCTCGCTCCCGCTTTCCGTTTCTTCGCGAGGACTTAGCCGGAGGTTGGGAAAGCTGGCCCGCCTGCACGCAACTCGCGTGACGGCTTCGAGAGACCTCAACCGGATTCAGCGCCCCATCGGCCGCGCTTCAGCCCGTTGGTGCTCATGGCTTAAGAGTGGATGCCGGGCTTCAAAATGGTACAGGCAGAGACTGCAGGGCGTATGCGGTCTTCGGGCGATGTCTAGATTTGATCGGCTAGGCGGCAGCAGCGGAAAGTCGTCCAAACGTGGAAATCATCTAAAGAGTTCGCTACTTCTGAGTGCAATGGCGGCATGCGAGCAAAGCGAGCGGACCAAGGGTCGGTGCACGGGACGTACCCCATCAATCCGCTGGCGCACTTCTTGGCGAGTCCTGAGCACAGGACAACCCCAATCAGCTTCCATCAAATATCACTAAATATTATAGATAGTTATATTTATAAAGCATAAATTGTTATAAGATGCGCCCTTCGGATCGTCCCCAGAGGTTTGAGTGGAACAACTCCCCCTATTCCTGAACCTCAACTCCAAGTCTTGCCTGATCGTTGGCGCGGGAAGTGTCGCCGAACGCAAAGCGCGGATGCTGCTTCGCGCCGGGGCCAGCTTGACGGTGGTTGCGCCGGTCATGAACGACTACTTCATGTCGCTCGATCCACGCCGGGTCAAGCTCCTCCACGCCGCCTTCAAAGCCGAGATGTGCCAAGGTCAGCACCTAGTCATCGCCGCCACCGGCGTTGACAGCGTCAATCAACAGGTCGCTGATGCCGCTCGCAAACTTGCGGTCTGGTGCAACGTCGTCGATCAGGCGGAACTTTCAACCGCCTTTGTCCCGGCGATCATCGACCGTTCCCCGGTCACCATCGCGGTTGGCACAGGAGGTGCCTCCCCTACTCTCGCTCGTCGCATCAAGCGGCAAATCGAAGCCATGTTGCCTTCTCGGCTTGGGAACTTGGCGGCGACACTTGGTCGATGGAGGCTTAAAGTCAAGCGCCGATTGAGGGATTCAGAAGATCGTCGGCACTTCTGGGAGCGGGTGGTTTCTGGACCCATCGCGGGGCATTTGCTCGCTGGCCGAGACAGCGAAGCCGAGCAGGAATTTCTTCGCCTCTTGGATGACCCCTTGAGCCGTCGAGGCCAGGGAGAGGCCTATCTGGTCGGCGCAGGTCCAGGAGACGTCGGCCTCATGACCCTTCGTGGGCACCAGTTACTCTCACAAGCCGACATAGTGCTCCACGATGCCCTGATCCCGGAAGCGATTCTGGACCTCGCACGCAGGGACGCGAAGCGGGTGTCTGTCGGCAAGCGGCCGGGAGAGTCGCACAAGCAAGCCGAAATCACCCGTAGCCTGGTGGGACTGGTTCGCAAGGGCTACCGCGTATGCCGGCTCAAGGGTGGCGATCCGTTGATCTTTGGGCGCGGCGGCGAGGAGGCTAAGGCACTGGAAAAGGAAGGATTGCCCTTCGAGATCGTGCCGGGCGTCTCCGCGGCACAGGGATGCGCGGCATCGGTCGGCATTCCACTCACTTATCGCGGCATTTCGAACAGCGTCACCTTCGCGACAGGCATCACCATAGGGGGCGCCGAGCCGGACTGGGCATCACTCGCACGCGCAGACCAGACGCTCGCTCTTTACATGGGCGTGCGCTCCCTCGAGCATGTCACGGCACAATTGATTATCCACGGACTAGCTGCTTCAACGCCCGCAGCTTTGGTGGAGAATGGAACCCTGCCGGAGGAGCGCTTTTTCGAGTCGACCCTCGCCAAAATTGCCGATCTTGCGTCGCAACAAGGCATCAATTCTCCGGCGATATTGTTCGTCGGCGAAAATCTGTCCTTGCGCGCCGAACCTTCGTTACATACTCTATGGAATAAAGAAAACGCATTAATATTCCATAACGTTATGTCAGCATAAGTTCTTTTTCCTTCCCTTGGGCGAGCCTCGCTCTTAGCATGGTCCAAACTGTCTAGGAGAATCACCATCAGTCTCGCCGCACCAAAAGCCGCTGTAGAGCCAGTAGGCACAGATGTTTTGGCAGAGCTTCATGCCTTGGCCTCCAAGCTTGAGCGCGACCAACTCATCTGGACCAGCGGCTACTTGGCGGCACTCGCGCAGAGCGCCGAAGCCACAAAAAGTCTCGCACCTTCACCCTTGGCTGTCGCAAAGCACTCGGACGGCCAACTCTGGACAATCTTTTTTGCCTCGGAAACCGGAAACAGCCGCAAGGTGGCGGAATCGCTCCATCAGCGATCAGGGGAATTTGGGATTGCAACTCGCCTAGAGGACCTGCGCGCCTTTCGCGCCCATCGGCTCACCAAGGTCGAGCGCGCCTTCTTCGTGGTCGCCACGCATGGCCTCGGGGATCCCCCCGAAGGCACACAGGCCTTTTTCGACCATCTCATGAGCGATGCACCGCCCCGTCTCGAAAAACTGCAATATGGGGTGCTGGCACTCGGTGATTCGAGCTACGCGGACTTCTGCGAAGTCGGCCGACAACTCGACGCACGGCTCGAAGCTTTGGGCGCAGAGCGCATAGTCGAACGAGTGGATTGCGATCTTAATTTTCGCTCTTCATCCGAGCAATGGTCCTTGCATGCCTTACAGGAAGCTGAGCGCCGTGCGCAGGGATCGGGCGCAGAGATCAGACACCTGCATGCGGTGGGCGGCATTCTTCCAAACATGGCGCCGAGCAGTTTCGAGAGTCCGGTGCTCGTCAATCAACGCATTACCGGACGGGGCTCCAGCAAGGATGTGCGTCACCTGGAACTGGACCTCAATGGATCAGGGCTCTCGTATCTTCCGGGTGATTCGCTCGGCATCATGCCGGAGAACCCGCCCGAACTCGTCGAACAACTGCTTGACGAACTGGGGCTTGACGCGCGTGCTTCGATCATCCTTGACTCAAAGACACTCAACCTGAAGGAGGCCCTTCTCAAGCATCGAGAGATCACGGCAGCGAGCCAGCCACTCTTAAAAGCCCTCGGCAAGGAACACCGGAAGCTCGAAGCGCTGCTCATGGATCGCGACAAACTGCGCGAACTGCTGCGCTCCCATCAGGTCATCGATCTGCTCAGTAGCTACCCCATCGAATGGAACGCGCAAACGCTTGTGGACACCCTGCGGGAACTGCCGCCGCGTCTCTATTCAATTGCTTCAAGCCTGGATGCCAATCCCGCAGAGGCGCACTTGACGGTCGCTGTGGTGCTTTACGAACGTTTCGGAAGAACGCATTGGGGCAGTGCCTCAAACTACATGGCACGAGGAGCGAAAACACTCAGAGTTGAGGTCGAACCCAACGAAAATTTCCGCCTTCCTTCTGACCCGAAAACTCCGATCATCATGATTGGTGCGGGCACCGGCATCGCGCCCTATCGGGCGTTCGTGGAACACCGCCGTGAACTTGGGCACGTCGGCGACAACTGGCTGATATTTGGCGACCGCAACTTCTTCACCGACTTCCTTTATCAAGCGGAATGGCTCAACTTCCGCAAAGACGGCTACCTCAAGCACCTTGACCTCGCTTTTTCACGGGATGGACCGGAAAAGGTGTATGTGCAGCATCGAATCAAACAGCGAAGCCGACGCTTCTATGAGTGGATTGAACGGGGTGCGCATATCTACGTGTGCGGGGACGCGAATGCTATGGCCGGCGATGTCCATGCCGCGATTCTCAAGGTCCTTGAGGTGGAGGGCGGATTGAGCGAGGAACTCGCCGTCGAGCGACTCGCCGGGCTGCGCGACTGCGGGCGCTATCAGCGCGACATTTACTAACCATCCATCACAGGTCAGAGAAGTGTCCGCACAACTCACGCAAGTCGAACAGGTCAAGGCGCGCAGCAATCTCTTGCGCGGCAGCATCTTGGATAGCCTCTTGGACGAGGCGACCGGCACGCTCGCCGAGCAGGACACGCACCTCGTCAAATTCCACGGGTTCTATCAGCAAGATGACCGCGACCTGCGCACCGAACGCTTGGCGCAAAAACTCGAACCGGCGCACAGCTTCATGATTCGAATTCGCGTACCGGGTGGCGTGGTCACACCCAATCAATGGTTGGCAATGGACCAATTGGCGGAACGATACGCCAACCGTGCTCTTCGCCTGACAACGCGACAAGCCTTTCAATTGCATGGCGTCATCAAGCACAACCTGAAGACAACGATCGCGGAAATCAATGCATGCCTACTCGATACCATCGCGGCGTGCGGGGATGTGAATCGCAACGTCATGTGCTCCGTGCTACCCGAGCTTTCTCCCTTGCATGCGCGGGCTTACGAGACCGCACGCGCCATCAGTGCCCACTTGACACCGCAGACGGGTGCCTATCACGAGCTGTGGCTGGATGGCAAGAAGGTTGCTACGAGCACAGAACAAGAACCCATCTACGGGCCAACCTACCTGCCGCGCAAATTCAAAATCTCGATCTCGGTTCCACCCACAAACGATGTCGATGTGTTCGCGCAAGACCTCGGGCTCATCGCAATAGATGAGGCAGGGCAACTGGCCGGCTACAACCTCACTGTGGGTGGTGGCATGGGCATGACGCATGGGGAGTCCGCCACCTATCCGCGCCTTGGCAATGTGATTGGCTTTTGCAGGCCCGAGGATGCCGTTTCAGTCGCAGAGCAGGTAGTGAAAATACAGCGGGACTTCGGAGACCGAACCGACCGAAAGCATGCGCGCCTCAAGTACACCATCGATGATCGCGGGCTCGACTGGTTCAAGGAGGAACTTGTCAAACGCTTGGGATTCGAATTGCTTGCTGCGCGTCCCTATGAATTCCTGCATCGGGGCGACACCATAGGTTGGCAACAGGATGATCAAGGTCTTTGCTACTTGACCCTATTCATCCCCGAAGGAAGAATCCAAGACACCGACCAGTATCAACTCGCGACGGCCTTGCGCGAAATCGCCGAGGCGCACTCTGGCGACTTTCGTCTAACACCCAATCAAAATCTGCTCGTCGCGCGCATCAAGACCAACGAGAAGCCGAGGATAGAAGCGCTGCTCAAGCAATACGGACTTGACGATCTTCAATCCATCTCACCCATGCGTCAGCAAGCGCTCGCTTGCGTGGCGCTTCCCAATTGTCCGCTCGCCTTCGCGGAAGCGGAGCGGTACCTGCCGGACTTTTCTGCAAAGCTCGATGCCTTGCTCGGGGAGCATGGATTGTCGCAAGAGCCGATCTCGGTTCGATTGAGTGGGTGTCCAAACGGTTGCTCAAGACCCTACGTGGCGGAAATCGCCCTAGTCGGAAAGGCACTGGGCAGCTACAACCTGATGCTCGGCGGCAGTGCGCTCGGCGATCGGATGAATCGGGTGGCACTCGAGAACGCGGACGAGGACGCCATCTTCGAATTCCTCGCATCCGCCTTGCAGCGGTTCGCGCGCGAGCGTCATTCAGGTGAGTCTTTCGGAGACTTCACTCAGCGGACGCTTCCTCACAAGGATGCGTAGCCCGCATATTGCACCAGTCCGCTCTCGTTCGCATGCAACGTCTTGATAAAAATGACGAAATACACCGTAGCCAAGATTGCGTTTTGCTTCAGGCTCCGCTTTGCGGTTTCTGGCCGAGAGATTTCGCCCCAGCTTCGCACGTGCTTCCTCAGGAGTAGGGGTATCTACGCTTATCGTCGCGAGCACGAACCTGGGGCGAAATCTCTCGGCCAGAATTCCGCACATTCTTGCAGGAGCAAGAATGTGCGGCGCAGCCGCCCGAAGGGTCGGGCACACGGATGTGCCCGATGAAACTGCTGCAATATGCGGCCTAGCCAATGAAGTCAGGCGCGGACATCGCAATGGACTGGGATGAAGATGCCCTAGGGGCGGACACATTGCAGGTCTACGACGCGGAAAACCGCCATGAACTCTTACTGACCAATCGGATGCTCGAAAATCTCGGTGCCGAGGCGCGAGTTCGCTGGGCGCTCGAAACGCTGCCGGGTGCCCATGTGCTGAGTTCGAGTTTCGGTGCACAAGCCGCAGTGGGGATTCACCTTCTCACCCGACAGATTCCAGATATACCGGTGATCCTCATAGACACAGGCTATCTGTTCAAAGAAACCTACAGCTTCATTGACCAGCTTGCCGACCGGCTCAAGCTCAACCTCAAGGTATTCCGCGCGCCGCATTCTCCGGCGTGGCAGGAAGCGCGTCATGGCAGGCGCTGGGAGCGTGGAGCCGAGGCACTTGCGGCCTACAACCGAGAAGTGAAAGTAGAACCGATGAAGCGGGCGCTCAATTCACTGGAGGTCGGCACTTGGTTCGTCGGCCTGCGCAGGGATCAATCTCCATCCCGCAGCCAAACCCCGGTCGTACAGCGCTCGGGCGACCGATTCAAGGTCCACCCAATTATCGATTGGACCGACCGGCAGGTACACAGCTATTTGCAAGCGCATGATCTACCTTATCACCCGCTCTGGCACGAAGGGTTCGTGAGCATAGGCGATCATCACACCACACGCTCGCTGCACGAAGTGAACAATCCTGAGGAGACCCGATTCTTCGGCCTCAAACGCGAGTGCGGACTGCACGAGTTCGATTTCGCCGCAGGCTAGCGACCTACCCTTTCATACTGGATCAAGCGGCTGATCCGATTGGTGCAACAAATCCACAACCGGCAAACTCACCGACCTGGCATGCGCATCCGCCTCATCCTGCGTCGCGGCGCAAATTGCGGCTTTGATCAGAGAGCGCGGCCAATGCGGCGCAAATAGCGACACGAAGTCGGCCATTGAGAGGCGAAAAGCGTGATCACGGGGAACGCCGACCCAAGTAGTGAGGCGAGAGAATAGTCCGGCCGCATTGATCGCACGCAATTCCTGCAAGTCTTCCGCTTGCAGCGCCATTGGCGCAATCACGCCGACACCCATGCCCATGCGCACATAGGTCTTAATCACATCTGCATCGCGCGCCGTGAAGGCGACCCGAGGTTCAAGGCCACGAGCCTGAAAAGCATCCAAGAAGGAAGACTTGTGATCCGAGCCAACCACATAGGTGATCAGCGGAAATTCACATAGACGCTCTAAGCTGAGCGGCTGTTGATCGGACACCAAGGGGTGGTCCGTGGGAACCAAGATGATCCTATCCCAAGAGAAACAGGGCAGTAGATTGAGGCTTGGAAAATCTTCTCTTGATTCGGTAGCGATCGCGAAGTCCACCCTGTCCTTGGCAACCAGATCGGCAATCTGCTCAGAAGTTCCCTGATGAAGTTCGATGTGCGCTCCTGGATAGAGGTCGTGAAAGCGGCGCAAGACCGAAGGCAGCACGTATCGCGCTTGGGTATGCGTGGTGGCGATCGCAATGGTCCCGGCCTCTTGATGTGCGAATTCTCGTCCAATGTCGCGGATGTTCTCCACGTCCCGATTGATTCTCCGCGCATAGTCAACCACTTTCGCCCCCGCCGGCGTCAGCGCATTGAGGTTTCTCCCCTTGCGCGAGAAGAGCGGCACGCCAACCTCATCTTCAAGTTGTCGAAGCTGCTTGCTGATTCCTGGTTGACTGGTGAAAAGCCGCTCTGCGGCCGCCGTGATATTGAACCCATTGTCCACCACGCCAAGCAGGTATTTGAGTTGTTTCAGCGTCACCTACCACACCTTTATATAACTATATAGACATATAATCAATCTATTAAAATAATTCTCAGTTATATTAAAGCGATGGAATCATCTCCAACAGTGCTTGTCAAGGCGCACATTCGCCCCACCACGCCCGCACACAAGAATCAAGTCTCAAGCGGCCAAGCTTGTGCCACAATTGGCCTTTATCGACCGCTAACTTCAGGCTGATGCGTCAATACCGCACCTCCGCCTTCATCCTGTTGGGGTTCTTCCTCACCGCCTGCGAACCATCCGTTCCATCGGTCCCCACTCCACCATCACCACCGGCGGCTCAAACCACGGTGCCGACAGGGCCCTCACTTGCCGTACGAAGGGAAGCCCAGTCCTTTCTCGACCAGGGCTTAGTCGCTCTTCAGAACGACCGATTACTCCTCCCCGAATCGGACAACGCTTTCATGTGGTTCAACAAGGCACTCGAAATTCTACCCGACTATGACCGAGCCTTGGACGGGATCGAGCGCGTCGCCGAACGGTATCTCCAGCTCGCGGCACAAGCCATCGCAAGAGATGCGTTCGGCCGTGCGGGCATTTTCATTGACCGGGCGAAATCGGTGCTGCCCGATTATGCGCAGATCTCGCGCGTCGAGCGCCAATTGAAACGCATGCGCAGCGCAGAGCGACACAGTCTCGACTTGAGCAGCGAGGCGCTCAAGGCGCGCTCACCTCGACTTGCGACCGACTTGGCAGCGTTCGGACGCCAGGCCCGTGAAGACGGAAGCATAGTGCGCATTTTCGTACCCAGCGACGCGTCGGGAAGGTGGGTGTACGAACAACTGTCGAGGTCGCGCGGCGAACGGAGAATTCGTGCTGATATAGTCACAACCCCACCCTACAAAGTAGAAATCCTCTCTTTCGATCAGTGAACTCCAATATGGCCGAAAACTCCTTCCTCATACGCCTGCGGCAAAAACTGCCGGCCCTATCCATGCCCGATTTCGCTCTACTGAACCGTGTCAGGGATTCCTTCTCAAAGCTGGGGGTCGTTGGCGGCATCCTGACTGGAGTATTCGGCGCTTATGTGCTGCTCATTCTCTTTCTCTGGTGGTGGTGGGATGTCGAGCCCGACCAATTCGATGCGAAACAGCGGGCCGGGGCCATGGCTCAAGCTTCCGCACAGCAAGTGGTGACCGGCTATGCGACCACCGCAACCATGATCGAAATCGCCCGCACCCTGCTCGAATCCCGAGGCGGCTATCTCTCCAATGACATCACACCTCCCGGGGTATGGATGGACAACGTGCCCAATTGGGAGTTTGGCGTACTGGTTCAGTTGCGAGACTTCAGCAGAGCGATGCGCCATGAATTCAGTCGTTCGCAAAGCCAATCCGCGGAAGACCCTGACCTAGCGGAAGCGGAAGGCAAATTCTTTTACGACAATTCGAGCTGGGTGTTCCCCGCATCGGAAAGCGAGTACCGAGACGGAATCGCATTTGTAGAGCGCTATCTTTCCCGCATCGCCGACGAACACGCGCCGGAAGCACAGTTCTACGCGCGTGCGGATAACCTGCGCGCTTGGCTCTCCGCTGTGGACTCACGCCTTGGCAGTCTCTCGCAATCCTTGAGCGCAAGCGTTGGCAAACCGCAGCTTGACTTGGCCCTCGCCGGCGACACCTCGGGAAGCCAAGCCACCCAAACGCCCTCCGAGACTTACTTGAAGACCCCTTGGCATCTGACAGATGACTACTTTTATCAAGCACGCGGCCAGACCTGGGCGCTATTGCACTTGTTGCGGGCGGTCGAGGTCGATTTCGCGCAAGTGCTCGGAGACAAGAATGCCAGGGTCAGCCTCGCACAGATTATTCGAGAACTCGAAGGCTCGCAGCAGACGCTCTGGAGTCCCGTTGTATTGAACGGAGGCGGCTTCGGCATGCTCGCCAATCATTCACTCGTCATGGCCTCCTACGTATCCCGCACCAATGCCGCCTTAAATGATCTAAGAACGCTGCTGGCTGAAGGATGAGCCCCGGTCGCGCGCAGCGCGACGCAGAGCACTGCTCCGCAAGCGGCGAGGGCTGTACGCGACGAGCAATGCTATACCGCAATCACCCTTTGTCCAGGTTCAACGCTTTGCTTTGCTTCCAAAATAAACGGATACATGGATTCAGCAACAGCTTGGACCACAGGCACCACTACGGAGTTTCCAAACTGCCGGTAGGCTTGGGTGTCCGAGACCGGAATCCTAAAGCTATCCGGAAATCCCATGAGCCGAGCGCACTCCCTAGGCGTCAGTCTTCTAGGGTTTTTTCGCTTACCCCGGGAGATCAGAATTTCGGAGCCGTCCTTGTGATAGCGGGCTGAGAGCGTTCGACACTGTTGCTCGCTATCAACCAGCCCGTATCCAAATCCGTTTCCTCTTGCACGGTGCTTTTCGGCATAGTCTCGCAGGTATCGCCACAACTTGTCGCTCAATACGTAGCGCGAGTTGACCTTAGCTTTGGTACCAATCGTGTAATGGGGTTCCGGTTCTTCTGTGCCGTCCTCAGGATGCAGCAAGTCGCCGAGCAGTGGGGCGTCAGACTTGGGCAGGAATATCGAATCCGTTGAATATGCGTTCTCGATGCTGCGGAACAAAGGTACTTGCGTCAATGGTTCTAAAGTGAACTTCGTACCCCAATTCGTCCCGGAGAATCCGCAGCATGGTTCTAAAGGTATTTCCTTTGTCATGACCGACCAAGTTCTTCACGTTCTCGAGGAGAAACGCATGAGGCCGTTTCGCATCCAGTACCCGCACAATGTCAAAGAATAGCGTCCCTTGCGTTTCACAAGCGAATCCATGCGCCTGACCAAGCGAGTTTTTCTTGGAGACCCCCGCCACCGAGAAGGGTTGGCAGGGAAATCCCGCCACCAGAACATCATGGTCTGGGACATCTCCAGCCTCAACATCCCGTATATCGCCGACAATTCCGTGACTCGTCAATGGAAAGTTGGCTCGGTATGTCTGCTGGCAAAACTTGTTCCACTCACAGGTCCAAACACACTCGCCCTCTATGGCCTCGAATCCTAGACGCGTACCTCCTATTCCGGCGAATAGGTCTATAAAGGTGAATCTGGAATCATCCCTTGTGCGACGAAGAGGGAGGAAAATGTCGTTGAGCGCGTGCCTAAGCAGCTTCGGATTCGGAGCACCATTCGAGCCCCACCTGTCAAGAGTCCGCAAACTAATCCCCAACTCGCTCGCTACATGCCTTCGGCCTAGGTGGCGACTCACAAACAAGAGTGCTTGTTGGGTATCTCGGTCGTCTGAAAACGGGGCAGACATCATTGAAGGTGACATTTGAAGCACTCAGGAAACCGGGTGGTAACGCGACAGTTTGTCTCCATTCTCACCCCGTGTTTGACGAGTGTCAATAATGTTGCTGCCAGTCAGCTCGCGAGGACCTTTCGAATTGTATTTTGGGAGGGTTCATGACATATTGAACCAAAATCCACATGAGATTGACCGCGTCAATCCTCAAGTGAGCAAAGAGTCTTGTGAGCGGCAGAGTGTGTCGGGCCAAACCCTGAGGATTCTGCAGACTTGCGCTTGGGCATTGCAGACGCGCAAGACTCAGTAAATTGCGATGAGACGCGGGGAGCTGCGTGATTACTTCGTCGGCGCAGGCGTCAAGCGTCTGAGCGCCGTGGATGCAGAGCCGCAAAGCTCCAGCCAGCACGAAGTTGGTACCACGCGGGACATGCGGCATCAATTCCTTGGTGAGACACAGCATCAGCGATTCCGCGCCGTCTACATCTGGCTCGGCGAGCATGAGGAAGCACTCAGCTCGGAAGGAACCGCGACCCACTACGATGCCCGGGAGCAGCAGGTGCACCGGGCACCAGAATGGCGCCTGTACTACCCCTCCAATCCGGTCACGGAAGCCATGCGGCAAGGCGACACCTTGTTTTTGGCCATGACCAATGACCAGATCCTCTATTTCATAGTTGCACCGGAAGGCTCAACGAGCGAACGGCAACTCTCGTGGCTTTTTGACCTTCAGCCGAGCGGGCAAACCTTTGTTTCGCGGGAAGTTTTGGACCACCATCGGGATCTCGACTTTGCCGCACGCTTCATTCTCAACGAGATCGGATTCGAATTCCAACAGCCGGACTCAGGACAACTTAACTTCATCATTGAACAATTCGACTTGAAGTTTCCGAAGACGGTTGAGTTTTCCCAGCTCGCTCGCGCCACGCTGCCCGGCGTAAAGGCCGAGGATGATCCGGATGCCGCACTTATGGCGTGGCTGAGCCATGAGGAAGCACTGTTCAAGTGCCTAGAACGAAGGATTGTTGCTGCGCGCCTTCAAGAAGGATTCCGCGAGAGCGGCGGAGAAATCGATGTTGAGAGTTTCCTTCGGTTCTCGCTGAGTGTTCACAACCGAAGAAAGGCGCGCATGGGGCAGTCGCTTGAGCACCATCTTGAGGCAGTGTTCCGTGCTCACGACATCTCCTACGTTCGCGGTGCCGTGACCGAATACAAGCAGCGGCCCGATTTCCTCTTTCCCAGCGAAGAAGCCTACAGGGCCGCTCCTAACTCCGGCGATGCACGCCTGAGCATGCTTGGAGCAAAGTCAAGTTGCAATGAACGTTGGAGGCAAGTTCTGGCTGAAGCGGCGAAAATTCCCAAGAAGCATCTGCTTACGCTTGAGCCGGGGATTTCCAAGCCACAGACTCACCAAATGGAAACCTCCGGCCTGCAACTGGTGGTGCCGCTGCCAATTCAGGACACCTACACCGAGGACCAACGTACTTGGCTTTGGAGTGTGGCGGACTTTATTCGAGATGTTCGAACACGTCTCAAGCGCTCGGAGTCGAGCTGAGTCGCGTGAGCGCAAGCAAGAACAACCTCGTTCGACCGCGAAGCCCTCAATCGCACCCGGTCATATCTTCTTAACACCAGTTCCGCGACATGCTGCACTCTGCACTCGTTACCGCTCACACAAAATGAGTACGCTCTTGAGTAATTTTCTCAATAGCGTACTCATTTTTGGCTGAAGGTTTAGGGCCGCGCCAAGCGAAGACCTCTAGCCTGCTCCGTCTCTTGGCTACGACAGGTTCAACGGCCATCGAGGCAATAAATTCACCCCTTCTAACCAAACCTCGCGTACATTGACGATTCGGCAAACACGAAAGCAAGGCACCCATGTCCACCAACACGAGCAATCCACGCGAATCCGTGATGTCCAAGTACGCCGAATTTCGATTCGGTTGGGGCGTGGTGTTTGCTTCCGCGATCGGCATAGGCCTCGGCATGTCACCCTTGCCGTTCTACACCATAGGGGTGTTCGCCGATCCGCTCTCACAGGAATTCGGTTGGGGTCGAGGCCAGATTTTCTCCGCGATGATTCCCTTCACAATCGCCGCAGTGCTAGTGAGCCCCTTGATTGGATTCTTGACGGACCGTTTCGGCCCGCGTCGCATCGTGCTGACTTCCATCGCCCTCTTTTCTCTAGCGATGATGTCCTTCTCACTCTTAAACGGCTCAGTCGGGCACTACCTCACCATATGGACCCTGCTCGCCATTTGCGGTGCCGGAACCCTGCCAATCGCTTGGACAAAGGCGGTCAACAATTGGTTCCTGAAGAGTCGCGGTCTCGCACTCGGCTTATCGCTGCTCGGCACCGGCCTGTTCGGCTTGCTGGCCAAGCACTGGGCCTTCTTTCTGATCGAAGCTGTTGGATGGAAACTGGCCTATGTGGGCGTCGGCGCCCTGCCGCTTTGTATCGCCTGGCCAATCGCCTTCATTCTGTTTCGCGATACCACCGACCCCAAGGCGGCGGAACGCGTCGCCCGAAGGGACCAAGCCTCGTCAGATCACAAAGGTCCACTCACTGGAATGTCCCTGCTACAGGCCGTCAAGGACTGGCGTCTCTGGCTGCTCGCCTATTCATTCATTCCCATCTCCTTCGCCGTGGGCGGACCCATTCCAAACCTCGAAACCCTGCTCGGTGGAAAGGGTTTCACAGCGCAAGATGCCGTCACTCTCGCCGGATTCATTGGCGTGGCAGTCATCATCGGTCGCGTCGTCGGCGGTTTCCTGCTTGACTATTTCTGGGCACCGGCAATCGCTGCGATCTTCCTCAGCCTCCCCGCAATCGCCACCTTCATGCTCGCACAGCCGGAACTGAGCTACCTGAACGCCGCGGTCGCGATCATGATCCTCGGTGCCGCCGCGGGTGTGGAGTACGACCTCATGGCCTATCTGGTCTCGCGCTATTTCGGCATGTTCAACTACGGACGCATCTACGGCTTTCTCTATGGGTTCTTTGCGCTCGGCGCGGGCATCGCCCCCGGTGTCTTCGGCGCTTCCTTTGATGCCACCGGCGACTACAACACCATGCTCATGATCGCTTCCGGCTTATTTCTCGCGGGCGCGTTGCCGCTACTGCTGCTCGGCAAGTACCGGGACTTCACCTAGACTTCCGGCTGAACCAGTATCCGGCGTTTCGGCGGAAGGCTCAAGTCACGCAGCGGAGTACAATGCCGATGTACTTGCTCAGGAAGCCTGTCACTTGGCGACCGCTAAAGACTACGTAGAAAAAGGCCTCACTTCGGAATACGAGGCCGGGTTTGTCACGGACATAGAATCGGAGACGCTTCCGCCGGGGCTGTCCGAAGAGGTCGTGCGCTTCATTTCCGAGCGCAAGCAGGAACCCGAATGGCTGCTCGAATGGCGACTCGCGGCCTACCGCCACTGGCGCACCATGAAGTTGCCCGAGTGGGCGCAACTCATGATCGCGCCAATCGACTTTGATGGCATCTCATATTTCTCAGCGCCCAAATCCCGGGCCGATGCACCCAAATCGCTTGACGAGGTAGACCCTGAACTCTTGAAGACCTACGAGAAGCTCGGCATCCCCTTACATGAGCAAGAAGCACTGGCGGGAGTGGCCGTAGACGCCGTATTCGACAGCGTATCCATCGCCACCACCTTCCGTGAGCGATTGCGCGAGGCAGGGGTAATTTTCTGCCCTATCTCGGAAGCGGTGCGCGATTACCCCGAACTGGTGAAGAAGTATCTCGGCACCGTCGTCCCTCCTGCCGACAACTTCTATGCGACCCTCAACTCCGCCGTCTATAGCGACGGTTCCTTCGTCTACGTACCGGAAGGCGTTCGCTGCCCTATGGAACTTTCCACCTACTTTCGCATCAATGAACAGAACACCGGTCAATTCGAGCGCACCCTGATCATCGCCGACAAGGGCAGCTATGTGAGCTACCTCGAAGGCTGCACCGCGCCCATGCGCGATGATCGCCAGCTTCATGCGGCCGTGGTGGAATTGGTCGCCTTGGAAGATGCTGAAATCAAGTATTCCACCGTGCAGAACTGGTATCCAGGCGATGAAGAAGGCCGCGGCGGCATATTGAACTTCGTCACCAAACGGGGCACCTGTCTTGGTGCGCGCTCTCGCATCTCCTGGACCCAGGTGGAAACCGGAAGCGCCATTACTTGGAAGTATCCGAGTGTGGTGCTGCGCGGCGAGAAAAGCGTGGGCGAGTTCTATTCAGTCGCACTGACTCGGAACTTCCAGCAAGCCGATACCGGTACCAAGATGATCCATCTTGGCAAGGATTCCTCAAGCACCATCATCTCCAAGGGGATCAGCGCCGGCCGCAGCCAGAATTCCTATCGGGGATTGGTGCGCATGACACCGACCGCCACTAACGCGCGCAATTTCACCCAATGCGACAGCTTGCTGCTTGGTAGCACATGTGGCGCCCACACCTTTCCCTACATAGAGAATCAAGCCCAAGGCACAACCATCGAACACGAAGCCACCACTTCAAAGGTGGCCGAAGATCAATTGTTTCTTTGCCAGCAGAGAGGCATCGATGCCGAGCGGGCGGTGAGCATGATCGTCAATGGTTTCTGTCGGGATGTCTTCCGACAATTGCCAATGGAATTCGCGGTGGAGGCTGGCAAACTGCTCGAAGTCAGTCTCGAAGGCGCCGTCGGTTAACAGGTCGAGTATCCATGCTCAAACTTCGCAAGGTGACCGCCGAGGTCGGCGGCACCGAGATTCTCAAGGGTATCGATCTTGATGTCTGTAAGGGTGAAGTCCATGCACTCATGGGCCCCAATGGTTCCGGCAAAAGCACGCTGGCGAATCTGCTTGCGGGAAGGCCCGGCTACGAATTGACCGGCGGTGCCGTTGAGCTCAATGGCGAGTCCATCGTCGATCTCGATGCCGAAGCGCGCGCACGGCGAGGTGTGTTTTTGGCGTTCCAATACCCCATTGAGATCCCAGGCGTCAGCAATATGGAGTTCTTGAAGACCGCGGTGGACAGCAAACGGAAAGCCCAGGGTCTGGAAGTCTTGTCGACGGCGAACTTCATGCGCGAGGCGCGCAGAAGAGCCGAGGAACTCGAACTTGACGCCGAATTCTTGCGCCGTGGTGTGAGTGAAGGGTTTTCCGGGGGAGAAAAGAAACGCAATGAGCTCATTCAGATGCTGATGCTCGAGCCGCAATTGGCACTGCTTGATGAAACCGATTCCGGTCTCGATATCGATGCACTCCAGGTGGTCGCACACGCCATCAATGCCTTCCGTTCACCCGACAGGGCCGTCGTGTTGGTGACCCATTACAGCCGCATTCTCGCCTACGTGACGCCGGATCATGTCCACGTCATGAAGGCGGGCAAGATTCTGCGGTCAGGCGGCGCTGAGCTTGCCGAGCAACTCGAAGCGAACGGCTATGGCTGGATCGATTAATTGGCTTCGGCCGCAAGTAGTGAAGGCGGAGCAGAGATTCGCCGCCGGAGAAGGCGCTTGGGCACTGGAGCCGGAGTCTTGGAAGTACACGCGCATCGCGGAATTTTTACCCGAGGCTCCGGAGCTCGCGCCCACACCAATCAAGGAGCTGAACGGACTGGAGGACTGGGAGGATGTGCGCGCCGAAGATTTTCGCTCCCTCGAACCTGAGTCACAGACACTGATTCAAGAACACATCGCCAAGGTCAAGCACCCGCTGGCGGATCTCAACCTTGCACGATTGGATCATGGCCTGTTGATTCGTGGCGGCACCGGCACCAAGAGCCGCACGCATGTGGATTTCCCGGCGCGCGCCGCCAACCTCGCTTGTCGGAGGCTGGTGGTGTATGCCGAACCTCACAGCCACATCGATATCCTCGAGAGCGGGAACTCAACAACGGGCCTGCAGAATCTCGTGATACACCTCATCCTCGGCTGCGGCGCATCGATCAAACACTACCGGTCATCGGGTGGTCATGGTCGCGCCTGGACGCTGATCGAAGCAGATATTGCGAAGGACGCCCGCTATGAACTTTCCAGTCTGCTTTACGGCACACAAAGGGAACGGGTTGAGTGCCGCTTGAATCTCCTTGGCGAAGGGGCAAGCCTCGATACGCGTCACCTGCTTCTTGGCCGGGAGCGTGAACGCAAGGATCTACAGATGGGCATCCGCCATGGCGCCCCAAATACGCGCAGCCGACACATGATGAAGACGCTGGCCGCCGATCATTCTCAGATCACCTTGCGCGGGCGAGTGCACATAGAACCCGAGTGCCCTGGGTCGGATGCGGAACTCAATATTCGCAACCTGTTGCTCGGTGGGCAAAGTCGCATCAATGCCAAACCTGAACTGGAGATCTACACGGATGACGTGGCCTGCTCGCACGGCACCACCTATTCCGAGATCGATGCCGAACAACTCTTCTATCTCTCCTCACGAGGCATTCCTGAGCGCAAAGCAAGCGAATTGCTGCTCAAGGCGTTTGCGTACGACTGTCTGTTTGAAAGCGATGCGGCCATCCCACTGAATGCGCCGGCTATAGAACGTATCGAGGGAATGGCGGCATGAGCCAAGGCAAGCAACCCGGTGAAATGCGCGCGGATTTCCCCCTGCTGGCGAATCATCCAGAGCTGGTCTATCTCGACAGCGCAGCCACCACCCAGAAGCCTCAAGCGATGCTCGATGCGATTCGTGACTACTATCAAGAGGAGAACTCGAACGTTCACAGAGCCGCGCACAGGCTGGCCGATCAAGCGACAATGCACTTTGAGGCGGCGCGCGAAACGATTCGACAATTCATCGGCGCGGCGAGTACTCGCGAGATCATTTGGACAAGGGGGACAACGGAAGCCATCAATCTGGTGGCGGCAACGCTCCGTGACCTGCCTTCGGAGCGGCGCGAAATTCTCATCAGCGAGCTAGAGCACCACTCCAACATCGTGCCTTGGCAGCAGCTTGCCCTTAAGCTCGGAGGCGAGCTGAAGGTCGCGCGCATTACTTCGGGAGGAGACCTCGACCTCGCGGACTTCGAATCGAAGCTTTCGGAACGTACGCTGATCGTCGCCTTCAACCATGTGTCCAACGCCCTTGGCACCTTGAATCCGGTGGCCAAGATGTGTCGCCTCGCCCGCGAAAGGGGTGCGCTATCGCTGGTGGACGGTGCCCAGGCCGCTGGACACCTGCCGCTGGATGTCGAAAAGCTCGGCTGCGACTTCTACGCCTTCTCGGGCCACAAGATGTTCGGCCCGACTGGCATCGGCGTGCTCTATGGGCGCGAGCAGGTACTCGAAACCCTCCCAGTCTGGCAGACGGGCGGAGAAATGATCGAAGTCGTCAGTTTCGAATCCACAAGCTTCAACCGCCTTCCATACAGGTTCGAAGCAGGCACCCCAAACATCGCCGGTGCCGTAGGCATTCAGGCCGCGGCCGACTATATCGGTTCGCTCGACAGGGAAGCCGCGCTGAAACACGAGCACCAGCTCCTGTCTCTCGCCCAATCCGGACTTCAGCAAATCGATGGGGTGCGCGTCATAGCACCCGATGTGCCTCGATCAGGCGTGGTTTCGTTCATCGTCGAAGATGTGCACCATCAGGATTTGGGGACCCTTCTCAATGAACAGCACATCGCACTTCGCACCGGTCACCACTGCGCCATGCCGCTGATGGAACGTCTTGGCGTTGCCGGCATCTCGCGCGTATCGGTGGCTTCCTACAACACTGAAGAGGACATCTCCAAGCTGATCGCCGCCATTCACAAGGCGCGGACGCTGCTGGCCTAGTGCTGGAACCAACTGATAACGTCGCATCAGCGGCATTATCAGTTGGTTCCAGCACTAGCGATATAATTGCTGTGCGATGGCGCAAGTAACGATACATCATCCTTCCGAACCGCTCGAATTCAGCGAGACGGCGCTTTCCCATCTGCGCGGTCAATTGGAAGACTCGGGAGCGAACGGCCTTCGGCTCGCGCTCAAGGAAAGCGGCTGTTCCGGATACATGTATGAGCTTGAATACATGAAGGGCACGGAAGAGGCGTCTGAGCATGTGCGGGCGTGCCAAGAAGTACCAATTTTCGTGCCGCGTGCGCAGCTTCATCTGGTCCAAGGCACCCGTGTCGACTTCGTCACGGAAGGCCTGAACGCCACGCTGCGTTTTGAGAACCCCAGAGCGGAGGCAAGCTGCGGCTGTGGCGAGAGCTTTTCCCTTACCTCAACCGAAGACGAGTCGTCATCATTGAACGCAGGCTAATCGAAGTGCGCCGGGACTGCGCGGCGCGCCTCGTGCCCACCGGCGATCCAGCAGAGCTTTCCAAAGGGAGCTTCGTCACCCTAGTGCAGGCCATGGGAGGCTCCTACACGGTGGTTTCCGGCGGCAATATGATGCGCATCGATCCCTTCAACGCCGACGCGCTGGGCTTCGAGGCGCAGGATATTCAGCTTGAGACCAAACCCGACGGGAGTTTCGGCAAACAAGAAGTGGAAGACCTGTTGCGCACGATTTACGACCCTGAGATACCCGTCAATATCCTCGACCTCGGACTCATCTACGACTGCAAAATTGATGGGCGCGACGTTCATATTCAGATGACGCTCACGGCGCCGGGCTGCGGTATGGGGCCCGTGCTGGTGGACGACATCGTCTCGCGTTTGAAGCGTTCGGAAGCCGTGGGAGAAGTGGATGTCGAACTGGTGTTTGATCCACCTTGGACCAGAGAGCATATGAGCGAGGAAGCGCAGTTGCAGCTCGGGCTCTATTAGCAACGAAGACCCCAAGGAACCCGCAATCGTGCATTCCTCAAGTACCACCTACAGTGCTCCCGAGCTCGACCAGATCAGGGAAGACTTTGTCTTTTTGGATCACTGGGAGGACCGGTACAAGTACATCATCGAACTCGGCGATGCCCTGCCGCATCTGGAAGACCGCTTCAAGACCTCGGCACACCTCGTGCATGGATGCATGAGCAACGCTTGGATCGTCGCATCAGACAATGCCGGCCGACTCGCTCTTCAGCTCGACAGCGAAGCGCGTATCGTGCGTGGACTCATCGCAATACTTATTTCGGCGGTGGATCAAGCACCTCTTGAAGAAGTGGTGCAAAAGGATTTTGAAGCTCTATTCGCGGAACTTGATCTACTTGCCCATCTCAGCCCGTCAAGAGGCAACGGTTTGCGATCACTGGTCGAACGAGTGAAAACCGAGGCGGGAATGCTGATTGGACCGGACTAACGCCACTCGCATGGAATATGAACACGCGGCATCAAAGAAAGGCCCCCCCCCCCTTGAGGGCAAGCAGTCCAGGGTTCAAGGCGAAAGACGTTCAAGACCAGCCACGTCGTCCACATCCCATAGCGTCTGCGCGCAGGAGAAGCTGAGGCCAAGAGATTCGGCCTTTGCCATGGTCTGCGCACAAACCCTTGAAGTTCCCCAAGATATGTCTTCGAATAGGGCCCGATTCGGTTGCTTCATGGCAATCAAGCAATACCCGCCATCCTCTGTCGGCCCCAGCACCAGATCCGAGTCTGTCAGCAGCTTGAATGCGCTGTTCACGTAATCGGCATCGAGCAGCGGGATGTCAACTCCCAGGATTGCGGCTGCGAGGCTCCTCTCGAGCATATCTTCAAAGGCATTGGCCATGCGCATCCCCAGCCCCGCGCCTTCTTGCACCCTTGCTTCCATGCCAAATCGGCGCGCCGTGTCTTCGAGTCCAAGGCCATCCGCATAGAGTAAAACCGGACAATTCAGCGGCTCCAACCTCGACAAGGTGCTTTCGAGCAATTCACGGTAAACGCGCAAGGCTTCGGATGTGCCCACCTGTTCGGCGAGCCTCGTCTTGACCTTGCCTCGCACCGGCACCCGGGCAAAGACTGCGAGCTGATGATCTTCCATATCCGCTGGCTCCTGTGCCGTCAGCCGCGATCCGAATAATAGCGCTGCGCGAGCGCTTGCGCGGAAGCACCAAAGTAGTAGGCGAACCTCAGACGAACCATTTGACTGGTGACGTCCACAAGCCCGCTTTCTTCCCAGCGCCTTCGAGATGTTTGCAGGCGCGTGGCGAGACAAACCGGTGGTGCGAGCCGTCGCAAACGAAGCGAGAGTTCTATATCCTCCATGAGCGGCTGATTGGGCACACCGCCGATCTGTTCCAGAAGCGCCCGAGCGGCGAATATGCCTTGATCTCCGGTGGCGATACAGGTCAAGCGTGATCGTGAATTCATGACGGACGCGATGATGCGATATGCCGAAGGCACAGGCTCATCGCCGAGCCGGACGTCAAAGCGCCCCCAAACCGGCGCACCAATCTGAGGTTCGAGCGCCTTCCATGTCTCAGCGTCCACGCGTGTATCGGCATGCAGAAACCAGACAGTCTCTCCACGACTGGCCAAGAATCCTGCTTGAAGTTGACCTCCTCGGCTCGCTTCGGTGATGAGGACACGCGCGCCGAACTTTTGAGCCATGGCGCGGGTATCATCCTGGCTGCCTCCGTCGACCACAATGATGTCGCTCGGCATCCGTCGGAGTGCCACTCGCTCCAAGTCCTCGAGTAAGACTGAAAGGCTGTCAGACTCGTTGAGCGTAGGGATGACTATGCTGAGAATTGGGACGAATCCAATACAGGGTCACACATTCTCGCCGAATATGGAAGAGAAGACGAAGCGATCAAACAAATGAATGACTCCCTTGGGGAAGCAGTCCACAGCTTATATCGAGAGTCGTCGGGTGCTTCCTTGATGGCCCCGCGCTGACTTCGCGCCACCCCGCGCTCGCCGGGCGACGAAGTGCGTCACCTTTATCGGCGAGCGCCCCCGAGAGGATTCGAACCTCTGGCCTATCGCTTAGGAGGCGACCGCTCTATCCTACTGAGCTACGGGGGCGAAGACTGGTCGCGCGTAGCGCGAGGCAGAGCACTGCTCTGCCAAGTCTGAGCGGGCTGCCAAGGATGGTGGCAGCCTTGGGACATCGACGAAGCAGGCCTCCGCGGCAGGATGCCCACGACACAATTCTAGCGAAGCAAGCACAACACGGCAAAGTGAGGTCATGCGCAGCACTAAACGAGTATAAATCAGCTATTCCCCAGCCGATACCGAAACTTGACGATGAAGTCCGCGTAGAGGGGTTGGTCCCAAGAGTCCTCGGCGACCTCACCGATGCCTTGAAGGCCGTCGAAACGCTCATCAGACACTCGGCTGTAGACCACAAACAAGTCCGTGAGGGGAGCGATTTGCCAGCGGTAGCGTAGTTGCATGGTCAGAAGCGTTGCGGTGAAATCCCAAGGCTCGTCATCTGCCTGCCGAACAAGCTTGATCAACTTACCAGCCCGTTCCGGCACGAGGAATCGATTCATTTCCTCGGCACGAATCAGGTTCCAGCGAATCAAGGCGCTGAATTGATGCTGTTCATTCGGATAATAGGAAAGCTCCAAGCGGCTATCGAAACCCTTGCGATCATATTCCCCCATTTCGCGTCCGTCGTAATGCAAGACTTGACCAAGGGTGCGATCAAGTCTGAGTCGCAGGGAAACTTCAGTGGTTTCCTCGGGACGCCAATTCAAGCCCGCACCTCCGATGTATCTCATACCGCCGAGTTCTTCATTGCCGAGTTCGAACTCCAAGCCTCCGTACAAGGGTTTCGATCGGTCCGCACCGTACCCAAGGATGACACTCCCGCGGGTTTCCTTCTTGTAAATGCCATTGCCGCGCGTGTTCCAATCCTCGTACGCGGCGGGAAAGAACCTCAGGTCGAATTCAAACTCCTTGAGGCTATAGAACTGCATTTCGTTGGAGTAGAAGAACCCCGAACGAATCAGATCGCCCGAAGTATTCCATTGTTGATAGGTGCTAAACCCCGTTTCGAACCAGCGAAAACCTGACCTTTCCGCCGTTTCTCGGACGTACCTCGCCTCAAAGGTCATCGAGTCGTTTCGACGATGATAGCCAATATCATTCAGATCAAATCGATCGCTCATGTAGCCAAGGGCCACGACCTGGGTCACCCCAAATCCGGGTTTGCGCGCGACTTCCATATGCGCGGCTTCGCCTTGACCGTGACTTTTCGTGTCCGAATAAATCGCTTGGCCATCAACCTGCCACAATCCGCCGGGACTTAGGTAGTGCCAATCAAGGCCCTGAACAAACGCGTCTTCCCGCGGGTGCGTCACGCCGCCCGAAAAACTGCCTATCCCAAAATAGGTGCCGTCATCCGCCCGTCGCTCGTACTTCAGGCGCGCCGCCCCAAAGTCTTGACCCGCACCTCGCACATCGACTCGCCGTCGCTCCCCGGACTCAAGGGTTTCGATCACATTGAAGAGTTCGTCCTGTTCTGAAGCCATGAGCAGTCCGTACTCCAATTGACCAGCCTGGCCGGTGATCTTGGCGGCCCCGTAGAGTTCATTTGGAAGAAACTGTGCACGATCTTGAATTTCCTGATTGTTGGCAAGCTTGGGAAGCTTCGGCCTGCCCCCAATGCGCCTCGTATGCAGCATATAAATCGGGTCCGGGTTATATCCGCCCATCCAATAGGAATTCGACCGAGGCGAGGTGATGAAGATGTCCACACCCTCCTGAAAGAATATGCGTTTTTCGGGAAAGAATCGCTCAAATGCGGAGAGATTGATGTTTTGATCATCGGCTTCGACATTGCCGAAATCCGGATAAAGTGCTGACGTAACTTGAAAATTGCTCGATGGCCGCCACGAAAAGTCGAATCCAGCGCGCGCTTGATAACTTGACTGGGCATCGCGGTAGCCTGACGACACATAAGGAACAAACTGGTATTTATTGCTCGGACTAATGCCTTCAACGCTGATCGGTTGAAATGCCGAAAGGAATTTTGGGCTTTGATCCGCCAAGGCGGGCCAAGAGAGTTCCTCGCCGGTGTAGCCGATTTCACGCCACAGACGCAGGCCCAATCGGCGCTTCACGCCCGTCTTGGGAAGACTAATCACCGACCAGGGAATCATGAATTCAGCGCTCCAACCTGTACCGGTGCGCTGCGTCTTGGCCTCCCAAGCGCCATCCCAATCTATTTTGAACGAACGCTCTGGACGAATCGTGCCATCTCTCAAGGACCCGCCAAGCGCAACATTGAAGAAGTATCCAAAGCGTCCCTTGCCGGAAGCGTCAAGCGCGAATCCCACCACATCCCGCACGACACCTCTGAATCTGTCGCGACCGCTTGGTCGCTCAATCAGAGATTCGGGCGGTTGCTCCGCGATGAAGGCGACATAGAAACCCTGATCCGAATAGACGATTTTTGCTTGCGTTGCATAGCGCGGCGTTACAAACGTTGCCGGACTCACCACATGGAACTTGGCAAATGTCACCGCCTCCACCCAAAAGGATTCGTCGACGAATCCATCAAAGTGAAACAGGTCTTGCTCGATTTTGGTCAGATCGCGCGGACGCTCCAAGTAGCTGAAGTCGTTCACTATGGCATTGAACTCCGCCTCTGTCAGAATTGATTCCGGGGATCCGGGCTCGCCAAGCGCGACACTTGGCAAGAGCACTGCCAAAAGGCATATGCATCGCAACACGAGCAATCTCGAATGGGTCATTGCGAAATCGAACTAGCCTGCGCCGCCGACATAGGTGATCATGATGCCTGCCGCCGTGGCCGATCCTATGACCCCGGCCACATTCGGACCCATGGCATGCATCAAGAGTATGTTCTCCGGATTAGCTTCAATGCCTAAACGGTTTGAGACGCGCGCGGCCATGGGCACGGCCGAAACACCGGCCGCTCCGATGATGGGATTGACCTTGTCCTTCACCACGAGATTCAAGAGCTTCGCCATCAGCACGCCTCCGGCTGTACCTAGCGCGAAGGCCACCACCCCCAAGGCAAGTATGCCAAGCGTTTTCCACTCAAGAAAATACTCGGCGCCGAGCTTGGAGCCCACGGCGAGACCGAGCAATATGGTCACGATGTTAATGAGCGCGTTCTGGGCGGTGTCGGACAGGCGTTCTACAACACCGCACTCGCGCATGAGATTTCCGAAGCACAGCATGCCGAGCAGCGGGGCGGCGGAGGGAAGCAGGAGTGCGGTCAGCAGCAACAGCAGCAGCGGGAAGAGAATCTTCTCAAGCTTGGACACCTCGCGCGCCTGCGCCATGACGATTTTTCGTTCTTCCAGGCTTGTCAGGGCACGCACAATCGGCGGTTGAATGAGGGGCACCAATGCCATGTAGGAATAGGCGGCCACGGCGATGGCGCCCAAGAGATCGGGCGCGAGCTTGCTCGCCACGTAGATAGCCGTCGGCCCGTCCGCCCCCCCGATGATTCCTATGGCGGCAGCCTCGGCGATATTGAAGTCCATCACCCCCGCCACCGACAGACCGAGTGCACCGAGCACCGTCACGAATATTCCTATTTGCGCCGCAGCCCCGAGCAGAATCGTCTTTGGGTTCGCCAGCACCGGCCCAAAGTCGGTGAGCGCGCCCACCCCCATGAAGATGAGCAACGGAAAGATGCTGGTTTCGAGCCCACCCTGATAAAGCAGATACAGCAGCCCATCACCCGTGGCAATATCGACACCGGGAATATTGGCGAGAATGCCCCCGAATCCGATTGGCACCAGCAAGAGCGGTTCGAAGCCGCGCACTATCGCGAGATACAAGAGCGTGAGTCCGATCAGGATCATCACCCCTTGCCCGAACGTGATCTGCGCAAATCCGGTTTCGCTCAAGATTGTGGAGATGACATCCATAGTGAAGCGTCTGCGTTGACAGATCCTGGAAATCTATGTGACCGCGCCAAGAACCGTGAACTCAAGCAAAGCTCACAAGGGGATCGTCGACATCGACCTTGTCACCTTCCGCGACATGCACTTCGGAAACGGTGCCGCCGCGCGGACACACGACTTCGGTCTCCATCTTCATGGCTTCGAGCACCAGCATCACATCACCCGCGTCCATCCGGTCTCCGGATTTGACCAGCACCTTGAACACATTGCCGGCCAAGGCCGCCCGTGTGATACTCCTTGCCTGCGCGGGCGCCGACTCGGACTTCGCCGCAGGCGGCGTGCTGGTAGGCTGCACATTCGTCAATGCGCCGCTCGGCGACACTTCGACATCGTAGACCGCCCCATCCACACGCACCGAGTAGCGTTCAATGCCCGCAGCGACAGGGGATTCTTTGGACGCAGCATCGACAGCCGGCATGGCATCGGGTGGAGGCTCGAAAGCCGCCGGATTGTCGCGCTCCTTCAGGAACTTCAATCCAATTTGCCCAAATAGCGCATAGGTCAGCACATCGTCTCGCTCGTTTTCAGCCAAACGGATGTTTTGACTGACCGCAACCGATCGCAGCTCGTCGCTGAGCTTGTCGAGTTCAGGCTCAATGAGGTCGGCGGGGCGACAGGTGATGGGCGCTTCACCCTCTAGGACTTTCGCCTGCAGGTCCGGATCCACGGGCGCCGGCGTGGCGCCATACTCACCCTTGAGCAGGCCGGAGACTTCACGGGTGATGGTCTTGTAACGTTCGCCCGTGACCACGTTGATCACCGCTTGCGTGCCGACCATCTGCGAAGTTGGCGTCACCAAGGGAATCACGCCAAGCTCCTCCCGCACTCGCGGAATTTCTTCAAGCACTTCGTCGAGCCGATCAGTGGCCTTCTGCTCGGCAAGCTGGCTCTCAAGATTGGTCAGCATCCCGCCGGGCACCTGTGCGACGAGAATGCGCGAATCGACACCCCTTAAGGAACCCTCGAAAGCGGCATACTTCTTGCGCACCTCACGAAAGTACGCGGCGACCTCTTCTATGCGGGCAATGTCAAGGCCCGTATCCCGGTCCGTGCCCTGCAAAATCGCCACCAAGGTCTCGGTTGGAGAATGGCCATAGGTCATGCTCATGGAGGAAATCGACGTGTCCACGTTGTCTATGCCAGCCTCAATCGTCTTCAGGTAGGTGGCGGTAGACATACCTGTGGTGGCATGGCATTGAATGTGAATGGGGATTTCCAGCGCTTCCTTGAGGCGGCTGACGAGCTCTAATGCCACGTAGGGCTTGAGCAGGCCGGCCATATCCTTGATACACAGCGAGTCCGCCTGCATGTCTTGCACCTGGCGAGCGAGATCAACCCAGAGATCGATGTCGTGAACATGGCTGACCGTATAGGAGATGGTTCCCTGCGCATGCTTGCCGATATCGCGTACGGCCTTGATGGCGGTGGCGAGATTGCGCATGTCGTTGAGCGCATCGAAGACGCGAAACACATCGACACCGTTTTTAGCCGCTCGTTCGACAAAGCAGGTCACGACATCATCGGCATAGTGACGATAGCCAAGCAGATTCTGACCTCTGAGCAGCATCTGCTGTGGAGTCTTCGGCATGGCCGCCTTGAGTTTGCGGATGCGTTCCCAAGGATCCTCGCCGAGAAAACGAATACAGGCATCAAAGGTTGCGCCGCCCCAAGATTCCACCGCCCAAAGACCCAAGTCATCAAGCTGTGGCGCAATCGGCAGCATATCCTCGATGCGCATGCGCGTCGCGAGCAGGCTCTGATGACCATCGCGCAGCACCACGTCGGTGATGGCCAGCGGGCGAGATGTCGCTGCTTCGCTCATTCCTCTACTCTCCTACTCCGCCGATAAGCGCTGACCGCAGCAGATATGGCAGCGACATGCGCGAGCGGAAGATCGTCCTCCCCAGCGCGACCAAATCGCATCAGCGCCCAAGACATGGTGCGTGTTGCCAGCACCAACATGATCAAGAAAACAAACACCGAACCGATACCGGCAAGCATCAGTTCCACGCCCTGAAAGAAAAGTTCGTCCCCGGATTGCATTAAAACATTCTAGCAGCCAAACCAGTGACCATAGCTCCCTGCTTGAACTAAGGCTTGGACTATTCGTATACGTCAATCACCCCGGCCAGAAACAGCCAATCCACTACCGCGCTGACAAGCGCAATGAATCCGACGACAAGCAAGAGCACCCCGAGCAGCCGCCAACCGCGAAACTTTCCGGAACCTCTATCCTTCTCAAGCTGAGGCTCCATGTCCTCTTGTTGTGTCATTCGCAATTTGAGGAGTCGTGGAAAGACACAGTATATGACCTAAGAGAACTCCAGAGATTGCACGAGTGTTTCCGATGGTGTGCAATTAGACGCTTGTTGAACCGCATCATCCCATTGAAACAGGAACGGCTTAGGAAGATGAAGTCTAATGGGTCTCCTTCTTCATTGAAGCGATCTCGAAGAGCGTAGTAATGACTTTCACCTTTCTCAAACAACGTCGCGCCTTCCCGTTGCAAATGGGCGCGCACTGTGCGACCAGTTATCGTGCCTTCTTGGATGCTTCGATACAAGTTAATCAGATGCTCGTTGATGTCGGCAAGTATCGCTCTGTTCGGCAATATATTGAGTGCGACAACGCCTGACCCGAAAAAAGGCTCAATCCAGCGTCCGTCTCCAGACCACATGATAGAGCTCGCGATTAGTGGGACGACCTTGGTCTTTATTCCTTGCGTCTTAATTGGCGGAGCCTTCGGAGTGACTTTGCGCGGCAAGAGACACGTCCCCTCGCTCATTATTGATTTGTCTGGAACATTAGTCAGGGCGAGCTCGCCCAGCGAACCGATTACTCGAAGTTCACTTTGGACTGTCATGACAAGCGCCTATCCTAAGAGGCGTTCGAGCTTAATTGACTAAAAGACATTGAGCGCTGGACTCTGCTTGTAAGAGGCTTATGATCTGAGCAATGCTAGGGTGTTCATACGAATCTGACAAGGCCCAGAGCCAATTATTCTGGAATGGAATTTGACGACCCAAAGGAGTTCCAACATAATGCGTTGTCGATGCGTCCGTAGCTCAGCTGGACAGAGCACCAGGCTACGAACCTGGGGGCCAGGGGTTCGAATCCTCTCGGACGCGCCAATTCTTCCCTGTTGCGCCCCCTCAAGACGAAAGAGCCCACCTGCCGGTCATTGGCTCTACGAGCGTATTGGGGGCAAACGATCAGCGCCGACCTCTTGGCACACATTGCCCACATGCTAGTATTCGCCACGCCATAAGACGAGAGAAGTAGAGCGTAATGATCGGCAAGCTCGCCATCGTCACATCCCTAGCGTTCCACTGTATCGCGGCGCACGGTGCAGGAATCCAAGCCGAACACATTCTGGACGGGGAGCGATGGCGTGTTCGCCAAAGAGTCCGAAGTGACTAACAACTGGAGCTTCCTCGAAGCCTTTGGGTATTGCGAATCGGCGTGCTGGGCCTTATCCGGTCAATGCGAACCCCCACCTGCTGTCACACCACTACCACATCTAAGCACTTGGACGCTTTCAGGCAATGGTGCGAGGGAATTCTTGCAGGGCTACGTGACCTCTGATCTCGCCGAGGCGCAGCGCGGGCTGTGGTATCCCACTGCCTTCTGCAATCTCAAAGGCCGGGTACTGGCCACCGCGCTAGTGTCTGCAACGGCCAACCAAGTGACCCTTGTCATGCTGGAACAGATGATCGAGCCGGTGCTCGCGTCGCTCAAGAAATATCTGGCATTCGCCCGAGGATGCACACTGCTCTGCGATCAGGTGAACGTTTTTGGTTGCGTTGGTGGTCTGCCTTCAACTACAAGAGCCTATCGTCTCAGCTTCTCCGGCGAGCAGCCCTTGGAACTCGTGATCGCGTCACCGAAACAGGCCGAAAAGCAATGGAATGAGCTGTGCGCTTCCGCTGCGCCCGCCGATGCGCGCCTTTGGGTCTGGCATGAACTCGACGCAGGTTTTGTCCATGTCTCTGAACAGACGAGGGAAGAGTTTCTCCCACAAATGATCGGCCTTGAAGATATTGGCGGTGTGAGCTACGAGAAGGGATGCTACCTCGGACAGGAAATCGTGACGCGTGCCGCACATCGAGGCAATGTGAAGCGTCGGCTGGTGCGGCTCAAGTGGGAGAACGAGCACACCACCGATATCGACATAGGTGCGAAGCTCGTCGATACGCACGGGCGAGACGTTGGAGTGCTGGTTGCGAGTGCGCCATCTCCCGATCAACCGGAGCTGTGTCGAGGTCTCGCGGTTGTGAGCGGCGACCCGGAAAACGCACTGCGCATTGGGGGGTGTCGGGTAAGTTTGAGAACGCCTTGACACAGAGCGGCGCGGGTGCCTTGCAAAACAGTGCTTTGCGAGGCAAGAACCCCATATAATCCCCTGATGCCTCAGCTTCCCGTCATTGTAGGTTTCGGCGGTGTCAATCCCGCTGGTCGCCTGTCAATGCACCATGCCTATCGGCGCATGGTGCTCGATAGCTTGCCGAGCGCAAAGCAAGACGCCACCTTCTCGTCGCTCGCAGGATTGATGGGAATCGACGAATCGCCTCGCACGGACGATCGCCGTGCCTACATGCGGGAACACACCCTGATCCGCAAGATCGAGTACTTCGATGCGTCAAGGTTCTATTGCCACCGGCAGATGAAGCTGCGTCCCACAGATGGAAAGGCGACCAGCTTCATGACTCGACGACGCCAGCTTCCACGCGATATTCCGCACAACTGGAGAATTCGCAATCTGGACAAAGATCGGGTGGAAGTGACCGTGAGCGGAGATTTGGTGTCTCTAATTCCTGACCAGCAACCACTCGGCGTCTCTTCGGCCGGGCAATTGCCGACTGGATTTGACCCGGCCGATCACTATCAATCGCGCAGCCATCCAAAGGGGCTTCAACTGGCCGTGTTCGGCGCCTCAGATGCCCTCAACTCCATGGGCATCGACATGGGGAAGGTGCACAAGAAGATCCACCCGGACCAGACGGCGGTATTCTCCGGTAGCTGCCTGAGCCAACTTGATACCAATGGCAATGGCGGCCTGTTGAGATCGCCGCTGCTCGGTCAACGGACGTCCGCGAAGCAGTTGACTCTGGGACTCGTGGACATGCCCGGCGCATTCGTCAATGCCTATGTGCTCGGCAGCGTGGGTCTCACCGGTGCCTGTGTTGGGGCCTGCGCGACCTATCTCTTCAACCTGCAGCAAGCGGTCCTCGCCATTCGCGAGGGTCGCTGCCGCCTCGCCATCGCCGGCGGGTCCGAGGCACCATTGGTCCCGGAAGTGATCGAGGGTTTTCGAGTCATGGGTGCGCTCGGCGCCGACGACGACCTTATGGCACTCGATGGGCGTTCGGATGAACCCGACTGCACAAGGGCCTGCCGACCCTTTGCCAAAAACGCGGGCTTTACGCTCTCAGAGGCGTCGGTATACGCCATCCTCATGGACGATGCCTTGGCACTCGAACTCGGCTTGCCCATTCACGGCGCCGTTGCAGGCATCTATTGCAATGCGGATGGATTCAAGCACTCCATCCCGGGCCCCGGTGTCGGCAACTATCTGACGGTTGCGAAGGCCATGTCGCTCGCGCGCTCCATGCTCGGAGAGGAGAGTCTTCAAGAGCGCAGCTTTGTCCACGCGCACGGTACTGGGACCCCACAAAATCGCGTCACCGAATCGCACATCCTGAGCAAATTGGCGAAGGCGTTCGGCATCAATGAGTGGCCGGTTTCTGCCATCAAATCAATGCTCGGGCATTCGCTTGCCTGCGCTTCGGGCGACCAAGTCATCGCTTCACTCGGCACTTGGGAGGATGGGCTGATACCGGGCATTCCGACCATCACCGAAATCGCCGATGATGTCCATCAAGAAAACCTGCGCATTGCGTTGAATCCAATTGAAGTGGGTGCGCAAGGCATGGACATGGCGTTTGTGAATTCCAAAGGGTTTGGCGGCAACAACGCTACCGCCTTGGTACTCGCGCCCCATATCACGGAACGGCTCATACGTACAAAGCATGGCGATAAGGCGATGCTCGAACATCAGCGCAAGCTGGAGGCTTCACAGAAGGCGCGCGAGGAGTATGACCACAGCGCTTCGAAGGGCGAGTTCCGCACCATCTACCGGTTCGGAGAAGATGTCATGGACGGCGAAGATCTGGACATCAACGATCAGTCAATTGGCCTACCCGGCTTCGAAAACCCCGTCGCGCTCGACAGCGCGAATCCATTTCCGGAGTATTTTCGTGAGGACTGAAGCGCTCTCTGCTAAAGGCTTGATTAGATACTGAAATTCCCCTTATCGTCCTAGTTTAATCAACTAGTTGGTATAGGATTCAATCATGATTGAAGTAGGTGCCTTTGACGCGAAGGCTCACCTATCTGGGTTACTTGATCAAGTGATGAGGGGAAAGAGGTGTTGATAAAGCGCCGCGGTAAGCCCGTGGCGCATCTTGTTCCCATCAACCAAGACCGACGAACAGAAGTGGAGGATGCGATCAATGCAATTCGTGCGATTCGGTCGGGAATCACTCTCGGCGGGTTGAACTGGAGACAACTGCGCGATGAAGGTCCAAGATGAGTGAATTCGTTCTCGACTGCTTGGTCGCTGTGGCGTTCTTCTTCGAAGACGAGTCAACCAAGGAAACCGATGCGCTGCTTGAACGATTAAAGGATCACAGCGCCTTGGTCCCCGCCATTTGGAAATAGGAATTTGGCCATGTCCTAGCAAACGCAGAGCGGAGACCTAGACGCCTGCACGCCCTAATCTGCTATGCAGCGATCTCGATCCGAAACACCAAGGCATCCTCGACACCCACCCTCGCACGATAGTAGTCGCGCCGGGTGCTTGCGTGGCTGAAGCCAAGTTTGCGGTAGAAGGTTTGGGCGCCCTGATTGGAGGGTCGCACCTCCAAATAGGCGGATTTGGTGCCCTTGCTCCTCGCACGGGTCAACAGCGCTTGCATCAGGAATCGGCCTATCCCCCGTTTTTGGCGATCTTCCGCCACCGAAACATTGCAGATGTGCGCCTGATCCCTGGCGAGTTCCATGATCCCGTAGCCACACACCACTTCTTCGCGCGGTCTCCGCTCGCAGACGAGAACGCAGTAATACCCAAGGCGCAAACAGTCCTCAAAGGCGCGCCTCGGCCATGGAAATTCGTAAATGCGCTTTTCGATTTCGAGCACTTCCGACAAGTCGGAAACACGCATGGCACGAATAACCGGTGCCGGCTGCGCCTCGACTTGATGTCTCTCGCGATTGCGCCCCGACATGCGCCTTGGCTCACCCAAGTTCGAGTGGAACGATGGATTGCCAAATTGCACGCCGAACGCCCACGTCCTTCAGGTCGAGATCCGAGCCAAACACCCAAATCTCGGCACCGCCATGACGATGACTTTCAGGAAAAGAATGCCAAGTGCCGGCACCCAAGAGGAGATTGGCGATGGCATCTCCGCGAACGCAGACACGCCCATCCTTACTCAAGTAACCGCGAAGCGCCTTCTGGGCCGCTTCCGCACTGGCATCCATTAAGCCTGGCAACGGCCAATCAAATCTTCTCTCACGAACGACATCGCGGTCGGTGAAACCCTGCAAAGATCGCAAGAAATCCGTCCAAAACGCCGTCTCGGCATAGGTGGCGTCATCAATCAACACATGACATTCACGGCTTTGAAGGCTCAGCGATTGAAACCTGATGGCGGGGCCAAGCGGGGCAGGGTCCGATTCGGAGGACTTTTCTTGCCGCTGGAGCGTAGGCGAGTCGGACATTGATCGCTCACGCGGTGTCTCCTCTACTTCGACCTCGACCTCGACCTCTGCCGCAATTCGCCACTTCACCGGCCCGGATAATGGCAGGTCGCGACGAGGCACCCAGAGATCAATGCCCATCGACTCCAAGGCTTTATATTGAAATTCGCTGAGGGGCACCTGTCGAGTCATCACCTAGCCGTTTCGCTCTGGAGCTACAAGAGCCCTTCAACCCACCTCAAGCTTCGTCCGCGCCCGGCGCACGTATGCGCTCAACGAGTTCGACAACTTCTTCAGGCGGTTTCGAGGTGAAGCTTGAGACACTGATGGCAGTCGCAAAATTCAGCAACATGCCAATCACGCCTATGCCTTCGGGAGAAATACCGAAGAGCCAGTTCTCGGAGGTGTCCGCAAAGAAGGGCGAAATACCGCCAATGCCTCGGAAGGCGACTATGTAGGCAGAGGTGAACAGGAGTCCGACGAGCATGCCGGACACCGCTCCCTGTTTATTCATGCGCTCAGAAAAAATCCCCATGACAATCGGCGGAAACAGCGAGGCGGCAGCCAAGCCAAACGCGAAGGCCACGACCTGGGCGACAAAGCCGGGCGGATTAAAGCCAAGGTATCCCGCAAGGAGAATCGCCACCGCAGCGCTTAATCGACCTGCAAGAAGTTCGCCACGCTCAGACAGATCGGGCCGAAACTGGCGTTTGATGAGGTCATGAGAAACAGCGGCGGAAATCACCAATAGCAGTCCTGCGGCGGTGGAAAGCGCCGCTGCAATGCCTCCCGCCGCCACCAGCGCTATCACCCAAGCGGGAAGCTGCGCGATTTCGGGATTCGCCAGCACGATGATGTCGCGGTCCACGCTGAGTTCGTTCCCTTGCCAGCCGTACTCGGTCGCTTGCTCGTTGAATTCGGCATTGCCGTCGTTGTAGTACTGCACGCGACCATCCTTATTCTTGTCCTCAAACTGCAGAAGACCGGTATCCTCCCAGCGACGGAACCAACCGGGGCGCTCTTCGTAAACCATATTTCCTTCCGGGTGTCCAATCGGTCCGGGCTGAATGGTCTCGGTGAGGTTGTAGCGCGCGAGTGCGGCAACGGCCGGCGCGGTGGTGTAGAGAATGGCAATAAAGATCAGCGCCCAAACCGCCGAACTTCTGGCATCCGAGACCTTGCGCACCGTGAAGAATCGCACCAAAACATGCGGCAGTCCAGCAGTACCTATCATCAGCGCCGCAGTGATGAAGAACAGATCGATTCGAGATCGGCTCCCTTCCGTATAGCTCGCGAACCCAAGGTCTTGCACCACGGCGTCGAGACGCGCCAACAGGGTGGCGGAACCGTCAAGCAGGTTGGCGCCGAAGGCGACCTGCGGAATCGCAATGCCCGTGACCTGCAAGGAAATGAATACCGCTGGCACCGTGTAGGCAAAGATGAGCACACAATACTGTGCGACCTGGGTATAGGTGATGCCCCGCATTCCACCAAGCACGGCATAGAGGAACACCACTCCCATACCAATCACAAGTCCCTGCCCGATTTCGAGTTCAAGAAACCTTGAGAAGACGATGCCGACACCACGCATCTGGCCGGCGATGTAGGTGAAGGACACCATGATGAGGCAAATCACGGCAACCGCCGATGCCGCCTTGGATGCGTAGCGCTCACCAATGAACTCGGGCACCGTGAACTTTCCGAACCGCCTGAGATAGGGCGCAAGCAGCAACGCGAGCAACACGTAACCACCCGTCCATCCCATCAGGTATACCGAACCGTCGTAACCCAGAAAGGCAATCAATCCAGCCATGGAAATGAAGGAAGCGGCGGACATCCAGTCGGCCGCGGTCGCCATGCCGTTGGCGACCGGATGCACCGACTTTCCGGCGATGTAGAACTCTCCGGTGGTGCGCACCCGAGACCAAATGGCGATGCCTATATAGACGGCGAAACTCGCTCCCACCACCAGCAGGGTCAGCCAGCGCAGCTCGCTATCTTCAGTCACTCGCCGACCCGCCTGGAAAGATACTCCGCGTCAAGACGCTTCATTCGCCATGCGTAGTAAATGAGCACCAATACGAACACGTAGATGCTGCCTTGCTGGGCAAACCAAAAGCCAAGTTTGAACCCACCCAGCGCGAACTGATTGAGCCGGTCGACCAACAGCAGACCACAGCCAAAAGAGACAGCGAACCAGACCGACAAGCATCCGGCAATCAGCCGCAAATTTGCCATCCAATAGTCTCCGGCGCTCATGCCGCCGGCCGGGCTCTGCTCCGCTGTCTCTTGATCCACTGATATACCCGCTCGCCCAGCAACAACAGCGCGAGCGAACCATAGATGAAGGCGTCAACATAGCTGACCTTGGCCAGCCATGCAATGTGCACCACCCCCAGCAAAAGGGCGGGATACACCAGCCGGTGCAATCGCGCCCAGTTGCGTCTCAACCTCTTCTGCGCCGCGCGAGTGGATGTCACGGCCAAGGGGACCAATAAGAGGAAAGCGCTGCCGCCGGCAATGATGTAGGGGCGTTTTGTGAAGTCTGCCAACACTTCGGCCAAGTCCGCACCAGCAAGAATTCCGATGTAGGCGACAAAGTGCAGCGCCAAGTATAAGAAAGCGAACAGACCCAGCATGCGCCGGTAACGAATGAGTCCCGGCCTTCTCGCGAGTCTCGCGACGCTGGAGACGGCGAGCGTGATCAAGAGTAGCCGAATGCCCCATTGGCCCAAGCGATGCACTATGGCTTCGCCAGGATCGGCTCCCAGTGCGGAAAGATCACCCGTGGCGGCGCGAACAACTTCCCAGAGAAGTATCGCGAAGGGAAACAGGCAGGCGAGGAATACAAGCAGCTTGGGCCAGACGATCTTCACGTTCAGTGACCGAGCTGCTTCGAACTTAATAGTTTTGCCTCAAGTTCATGACTTGATAGAGATGTGCCACTTCTTCGGCGTAACCGTTGAACATCAAGGTATCTATTTTCTTGTTAAAGAAGGATGCGCTTATTCTCCTTTCCCTAGCTTGGCTCCAGCGCGGGTGATCAACCTTCGGATTCACGTTGGCATAGAAGCCGTATTCTTGGGGTGCGGATAAATTCCAAGTGGTGTCCGGCCGCCGCGATGTCAATCGAATCTTGACGATTCCCTTGATACTCTTGAAGCCATACTTCCATGGCACCACCAGCCGCAAGGGTGCGCCGTTCTGATTCGGCAGGACTTGCCCGTACATGCCGACCGCCAATATCGCCAGCGGATGCATGGCTTCGTCTATTCTCAGGCCTTCCAGATAGGGAAAGTCGATGGAAGTCAAGAACCCGCTCACGCGTTGCCCACGCATCTCTTCGGGTCGAAACAGGGTGGTAAATTCAACGTACTTGGCGTTGCTGGTGGGTTCAAAGCGGGTAAGCAGGTCGCCAAGCGGAAAGCCTATCCAGGGAATGACCATGGACCAGGCTTCAACACAGCGCAGGCGATAGACGCGCTCCTCAAAATCGTGCGGCGCGAGAATGTCCTCAAGGGTGTAGCTGCCCGGCTTCGCCACTTCGCCTGAGACTTCGACACGCCAAGGGTCGGTGGTGAGCTGATGGGCATATTTGGAGGGATCGGACTTATTCAATCCAAATTCATAGTAGTTGTTGTAGCTACTCGCCAATTCGAAGGGGGTGATAGGTTCCGCGAAATCGGGGGCTCCGAAGCCTGCGGGAATCCTTGATCGCAGAATTTCCGAGAGTTCCGATGCCGCATGCGCCTGCATCGACAGTGCCCCCAAGAGACCTGCCGTCAAAGCGCCGGTGGTTCCCATGAAGGCGCGCCTCGACTTGTAGGCCGACTCGGGCGTGATTTCACTTGAGGGTATCTTGCTTGGCTGGCGAATGAGGAGCGTCATTTTGGTGTTCCTTTTTGTACTTCTTCGTGTTGTGCATTCGAATCCTCGGTGCGCGATTCAGTTTCTTTGTCGAGCTCATCATCCTCATCGAGCGTTTGACTTTCGCGCTTGCCAAAGAATAGTTGCAAGGGCCCGGATGCCGCGTAGGCGGCAAACAGTGCAAGTAGCAATGAGGGCGGATCCAAGAGCACTAGAGCGAAAACAAGCGCCGCCGCCACCAGCACGGTGAATGGCACGCGCTTACCAAGACGTACGGCCTTGGGCGATAGGTAAGGGATATTGCTGACCATCAAGAGTCCGGCGGCCAAGACCACCGCGGAAAGCAGGATGCCAATCGTCACCGAATCGGTCTGCCCGGGGCCGGTAAAGCTCTCCATCAACCACACGCTGCTCGCGACCAATCCGGCGCCCGCAGGACTCGCGAGTCCCGTGAAGTACTCCGATTCGGCACCTGTATTGAAGCGCGCCAAGCGCAGGGCGGTACAGGCGAGATAGATGAAGGTCACCACCCAGCCCAGTTGTCCCAGATTGCCAATCGCGTACATGAAGGCCATCAGCCCCGGAGCGACACCGAAAGACACCACGTCCGAAAGGCTGTCGTACTCGGCACCAAACTCGCTCTCGGTGTGGGTATATCGAGCAACTCGGCCATCGGCGAAGTCAAGCACCATAGCCGCCAAGGTGGCGAGCGCGGCCGCTTGGAAGTCACCGTTGATCGACGCGATAATCGTGTAGAAGCCCGCAAACAGCGCGGCCGTGGTCAGCAGGTTTGGCAACAGATAAATGCCGCGCCGCCTTTGAACAAGCTGCCGTCTATGCTTGGGCGTCTTGAGAAGACGCCTCCAAAGGGCTTCCCCCATCATTCACAAGTGGCTCGGGAATCCGAAGGCTTTTAGTATAGAAGCATTTTCAGACAGGCAAGCGACAGGCGATGTGCCGCGACCATCATCACTTGATCGCCACAACCTCATATCTTAGTTCTTACTACGGTCGACCAAGCGGGACTCGCGAATCCAAGGCATCATGTCGCGCAGGCGTTCACCGACATCTTCAATCGCGTCCTTCGCGAGAATTCGGCGCATGGCTTTCATATGCGGTGCGCCCGCCTGATTCTCCCCAACAAACTCCCTCGCGAATTTTCCGGCTTGAATCTCTTTCAGGATGCGTTTCATTTCCTTTCTGGTCTCTCCGGTAATGACTCGGTTGCCGCGTGTGAGACCGCCGTACTCAGCCGTATTTGACACCGAGTACCACATATTCGCGATACCACCCTCGTACATGAGGTCCACGATCAGTTTGAGCTCGTGGAGACACTCGAAATAGGCCATTTCCGGCGCATAGCCGGCTTCAACCAAGGTATCGAACCCAGCTTGCGCCAGCTCGGCAAGCCCGCCGCAGAGTACTGCCTGCTCGCCAAAGAGGTCCGTCTCGGTCTCCTCGCGAAAGCTGGTCTGAATCACACCGGCACGACCCGCGCCAATCGCGGCTGCGTAGGAAAGCGAAATGTCGCGCGCTCTGCCGGACGCATCCTGGGCAACAGCCACTAGGCTAGGGACACCACCGCCAGCCACATAGGTCGCGCGCACCGTGTGTCCCGGCCCTTTGGGCGCAATCATGATGACATCAAGGTCTTCGCGCGGCTCGATCAGCCCGAAATGCACGTTGAATCCGTGCGCGAACGCCAAGGCACCATTCGATCCCAGATGTCCTTCGATGACATCCTTGTAGAGTGCGGGCTGAACCTCGTCCGGCACCAAGACCATCACGAGATCCGCTCCCGCCACTGCCTGGGCGGGTTCGAACACCTTGAATCCGGCGTTCTTCGCCTTGGTTGCCGACTCCGAGGCCGAGCGCAACCCAACGCGCACTTCGCGCACACCGGAATCGCGCAAATTGTTAGCGTGCGCATGGCCCTGAGAGCCATAGCCAAGCACCGCGACCGACATTTCCTTCACCAGCGAAATGTCGGCATCCTTGTCGTAATATACCTGCATGAATTGATACCTCTGGTTTGATCGATTTTCTCGATCTGACTTCGATTTGTCTTCGGTCCTTACTTCGCCCTGAGGGTGCGCTTACCGCGTGCCAGCCCCGTGACGCCGCTACGAGCCACCTCGAGCACCAGTTTGGAGTCTATGGCTTGGATGAAACTCGTGAGCTTGTCATCGGCTCCGACCAGTTGAATGGTGAAGGTCGTGTCGGTGACACCTACGATCTGGCCGCGAAAAATGTCCGCCATGCGCTTCATCTCAGCCCGCGCCGCGCCTTCCGCGCGAACTTTCACGAGCATGATTTCGCGCTCTATGTGACGATGACGGGTGAGCTCGTCGACTTTCACGATTTCCACGATCTTGTGCAGATGCTTGGTGATTTGCTCGATCCCAGACTCATCGGCATGCGTTTCGATGGTGAGGCGCGAGAGGGTCGGATCTTCGGTGCGAGCCACCGTCAGGCTATCGATATTGTAGTTACGCTGCGCGAACAGGCCGACGACCCGAGAGAGGGCACCCGCCTCGTTTTCGATGAGCACGGCGACGATCCGACGCACGGCTTATTCGGGTTCCGCCCTGGTTTCTTCGCTCTTACTGAGGTACATGTCACACATCGCACCACCCTTAATCGCCATGGGATAGACATGCTCGCTCGGGTCCACCAAGACATCGACAAAAACAAGCTTGTTCTTCAATTCTGAGCTGAAAGTACGTTCAAGTGCTGGCTGCAACTCCTCATGCCGAGTCACCCGAATCCCAACGTGTCCAAATGACTCGGCGAGCGCGACAAAATCCGGCAGCGAATCTTGGTAGGTTGAGTGGGAATGACGGCCCCCGTACTGCATGTCCTGCCATTGCTTGACCATCCCAAGGGCTTGATTATTCAGGCAGATCACCTTGATCGGCAAGGCGTATTGAAGACAGGTGGACAGCTCTTGCATATTCATCATGAAGCTGCCTTCCCCGGTGACGCAAATCACGCTTGCGTCGCTGTAGGCAAATTGAATACCCATGGCCGCCGGTAGTCCAAAACCCATTGTTCCAAGACCTCCGGAATTGATCCAGCGACGAGGAGTTTCGAAGGGAAAATGCTGCGCAACAAACATCTGATGCTGGCCAACATCGCTGGTGACATAGGCATCCTTGGGCGCAACGTGCGCCAGTGCGCGCACGGCCTGTTGCGGCAGAATCGGATCCAACGATTGTGAAAGCCGTTCGTCCGAGTCGAGTCCATGGGCACCGCGCCATTGCCCGATGCGCTCACGCCATGCATCGATTGCGGTTTGATCGATTCGCTGCGGATTCAAATCCAATTGTTTGTCCACCTCTTCCAGCATCTGCTTCAGCACAACCTCGGCGACACCTACCACCGGGACATCGGCGCGTACGATCTTGGAAATAGAGGTTGGATCCACATCAACGTGAATGATGGTCGCGCCACGGCAGAACTTCTTCGGGTCGTTGGTCACCCGGTCATCGAATCGTGCACCTATGGCGATGACGCAATCGCTATGGTGCATCGCATGGTTTGCCTCATAGGTACCATGCATGCCAAGCATACCGAGCGAGAGCGGATCAGACGCCGGAAAGGCGCCAAGCCCCATCAGGGTGCATGTCACCGGATAGCCAAGCCTCCGTGCGAGCGAGCAAAGCAGCTCGGGCGATGCACCGTGCATGGCACCGCCGCCCACGTAAAACACCGGTCGCCGCGCGTCGAGCATGAGCCCAACGGCGCGAGCAATCTGACGGTAATTGCCCTTCACGGAAGGATTGTACGAGCGCATGGAAACCGAACTCGGGTATTCGTAGGGTGCGGTCACGCCCGGGTCAGTCATATCTTTCGGGATGTCGATCACGACAGGCCCAGGGCGCCCAGTCTCCGCCAGATAGAAGGCCTTCTTGACGACTCCGGGGATCGATGCCGCACCAGAGATCATAAAGCTGTGCTTCACGACGGGCCGGGACACCCCAATCATATCGGTCTCTTGAAATGCATCCGTACCGATGAGATTTGAAGGAACCTGCCCCGAAATCACCACGATGGGCGAAGAGTCCATGAAGGCGGTCGCTATGCCGGTCACCGCGTTGGTCGCCCCCGGACCCGATGTGACGAGCACAACCCCCGGCTTGCCCGTCGCCCTCGCATAGCCATCCGCCATATGAGTTGCCGCCTGTTCATGGCGGACCAGAATGTGCTCGATTCGCTGTTGCCGAAAAATCGCGTCGTAGATATGCAGTGCCGCACCTCCGGGGTAGCCGAAGATGTATTCAACGCCTTCATCTTGAAGGGCGCGAATGAGCATATCCCCTCCGGAGAGGAGTTCAGGCATGTCGGACACTGTAGTACGCCAAGCGCTTTGGGCAAGATAACCGCACATTCTGCCAAACTTTTTCCATTATTTCTCCATCAATCCGATTTTTTCGGGCAAGGGACTTCAACTCCCGCCTTCAGAGGAGCGTCGCGCTCTTTGATGAACGAATTGGATTTGTTGCAAAAAGGAGGGTGACTTCAGGCTCCAATCGGAGCAGATGCCACAGGAAACGCGGCGCAGGCAACTTCAAGGCAAGCGTCGTTTCCGTCGTGCCAGCGCCTTACGGGTCGATTCGCGCGGTGGCGGTGCCCGACAGCACCACTTGGCCCTCTTGATTCAAGGTCTCGATAGACAAATCCACAAAATGCTCGTCGCCATCTTCGCGAACCGCTTCGACGGTCGCGGTTGCGTCGAGCGCATCCCCGGGCCATACCTGTCTGGTGAATCGCACCCCATACTTGGTGAGCCGCCCATCACCAACATAGTTCGTGAGCAGCTTGCCCGTCATGCCCATGGTCAACATGCCATGCGCGAATACCGAGGGATATCCCGCGACTTCGGTGGTGAACACCTCGTCGGTGTGCAGCGGGTTGTAGTCACCCGATGCGCCTGCATATTGCACGATTTGCGTCCGCTTGAGATCTTCGACGAGTCGCTCTGAGTAGCTATCTCCGACCTTGATTTCACTTGCTTTCAATGCCATCTTCTTGTCCACGTTAAGTTCAATGGTGCCCGGTGCCTGCCTGATCGACTCAGCCGTCGACAGGGCGCTCGGTTCGCACACCCACACCGCGTGCGGTGATCACCAATTCACCGTTTTGATCGCGGTATTCGGTAATGGACTCGCTAAAGATCAGCTTGCCCGATCGTCTGCCCTCCTTCTCCCAAGTCTTGCCGGGCTTGACCTCTGCCGTGAGCACGTCTCCAGGCGACACATGGCGGTGATACTCAAAGTGCTGCTCGGCGTGCAGCCCGCCGCCGGAACTTCCGCCTGATCCACCTGCGGAGCTCGAAGACTCACGCTTCACACCGGTCGCCTCTTTTCCGGAACCAAACCAAGCTTGTCCAGGCTTCGGCCGCAAAAAATACTCCGGGTCAAACTGCGCACTCGCTTGCGCAAAGGTGGGCGGGGCAATCACCTTGCCGACTTCTGACGATTGCGCATAGGCCTCGTCGGAATAAATTGGATTCTCATCGCCAACGCTGCGCGCAAACATGAGAATGTGACTTCCTTCAATCGGGAATTTCTCGACAGCCATCTCGATTCCTTCTTACCGGGTTGCTTACCGGGTTGATCAATGCAAAACCTTGCGTCGCCCCAGCCTTGCCGGAGCCAAGGGGGATCAGTCTACCGCCAAATACCCGAGTCTTCTCATCCCCCGCGCAGCATTTCCGAGAGTCGGTGAACAGCCAATGCGTACATATGGCTTCGGTTGTAGCGAGTAATCACATAAAAGTTCTTGAGCCCAGCGTAGGCGACGGGTCCAGATTTCCGCTCAAAACTGGTCAGCATCAGTTGTTCGGTCGGCTCAATATGATCCCAAGCGGGGTCTTCGAACGCCACACCTTCGGCTTCAAGTTCGGCGCGGGTGGGCGCGTCATCGAATTCGCCGCTGAATCTCAACGTTTCCAAGTCGCTTCCCTCCCCGAGCGTCACCGGCATGATGACGCGATCGCCGGGTTGCCATCCATGCACCGCAAGGTAGTTGGCCACGCTGCCTATAGCATCATCGGTATTCGTCCAAATGTCCCGGCGCTCATCACCGTTGAAGTCCACCGCATAGGCGCGAAAACTCGACGGCATGAACTGTCCCATGCCAAGCGCTCCGGCATAGGAACCCTTGAAATCTCTCACGGCTCTGCCTTCCTCGCTGGCAAGCACCAAGAGTTGGCCGAGTTCCTTGCGAAAGAATTCAGACCTCGGCGGGTAATCGAACGCCAAGGTCGCAAGCGCATCCAAGGCGCTATAGGAACCCATGACGCGCCCATAGTCCGTTTCCACGCCAATAATAGCGACAATCACTTCTGCCGGAACGCCAAATTCCGATTCGGCCCGCTCCAATACTTCTCTATTGGCATTCCAAAACTGAACTCCTCGACGAACGCGCAGCGGCTGCAAAAATATTTCTCGGTATTCGTACCAAGCCAGCCGCCGTTCCGCAGGCCGAGAAATTGCGTCAATGACCGTCGCTTGATGCCGAGCGCCGACAAGCGCCTCCTCAAGCAAGGATCGGTCCAATTGGTATTCACCCACCAAGCGATCAATCAGCACCGTGGCTTCTGGTCGATCAAGATAGCTGGGAAAGCCAATCTGGGGGAAGACCCAAAGGCAGACCGTAACGAGTAGATAGCGTATGTGCACAGCGTTATTTCCTGTGAGCGTAGAATGAAAAGATGATGCCCATGCCAATCAGGGTGCCGAGCATCGAGGTGCCGCCGTAACTGACGAGCGGCAGCGGAACGCCGACAACCGGCAAGAATCCGCACACCATCATCAGATTGACGAACACGCAAGTAAACAGACCAACCGCGATCCCCGCTACCGTCAGTTTTTGATAGGCATCTTCGAGTTGGATCGAAATATAGAGGCAGCGCCCCAAGAGCAGCAAGTAGAGGACGAGGAGCACCAATAGGCCCAGCAGCCCAAATTCCTCACCTATAACCGCAGCAATAAAATCATTATGGCGCTCGGGAAGGAACTCAAGGTGGGATTGTGTGCCCTGTCTGAAACCCTTGCCGAAGAGGCCACCCGAACCAATCGCGGTGGTGGACTGAATGATGTGCCAGCCAGCCCCTTGCGGGTCCCGCTCCGGGTCGAACAGGGTCAATATGCGAAGACGCTGATAGTCTTTCATGAACATCCACAGCAAGGGGGCACACATGAGGCCCAACACCCCGACGCTCAGAATGAATCGCAGCGAAACACCCGCGAGCACTATGACCGACGCGCCAATCAGTAAGAGGATGACGCTGGTACCCAAATCCGGCTGAACGACGACCAAGCTCACCGGCACCAAGACGAGCAAGGTCTTGAGTCCAATCTGCCGGAGTCCCAAGCGCATTCGCTGCTGAGCAAACATCCATGCAAGCATGGCGGGCAGCGCAATCTTCATAAATTCGGATGGTTGCATGCCAAAACCGGCGACCATGAACCATCTGCGCGACCCCTTGACAACATCGCCCACCAAGGGCAACAACACAAGCAGCAGAATAAGTACGAAGTAGGCGAACGGTGTCCAAAAGTGAATGAGATGCGGATTGATGTTCCAAATGATGAGTACGCAAGCGAGCCCAAGTGCCACATGTATGACTTGGCTCGCCAGCAGATGGGGCGTTGCTTCGGCCGCGCTCGATAGGGCGACCAGACCCACACCCAATATCGCGCACAGGGTGCCAAGCAGCGGTAAGTCAAGACCGCGCCAGCGGTATTGCCGCACCGGACGGCGCGCATCCCAAAAACCGCCAAGTGCGGCCGGCAATCGCATCAGGCTTCCTGCGCCATCCAGGCATCGACCACGGCGCGGGCGACCGGCGCAGCCGCCGAGCTTCCGCTCCCACCGTACTCCACCAATACCGCGACCGCGATACTCGGCGCTCGAGTTGGAGCGAAGGCAACAAACCACGCATGGTTGCGCATCTCAAGCGGCGTATCCTCTGGCGAGACATATTCTCCCTGCCGCTGCCTTACGACTTGCGAGGTGCCTGATTTCCCCGCCATCGAATAGGGGATGTCCATGCCTATATGGGCCCACGCCGTACCGTTGCCGCCGTAGCCCATGTTCCCACGATGCACCACGGCTTCCATCGCTTCAACCATGTGCTCAAAATCATCTTGGCCGGGCAAAGACAATACGGCCGGATCAATCTCCGAGACCCCATCAGCCTCGGCCGCCGCTCGGTACAGAAAGGGATGCAGCAACCTGCCTCGGCGCGCCAGTATGGCGGTGGCGGTGGCGAGTTGAAGCGGCGAGACCAGCATGGAGCCTTGCCCGATCGCCATATTAAGATTGTCCCCTGGCCGCCAGTCGTCATTTCGGTTTGCTCGCTTCCACTCAGGCGTGGGCACCAATCCGGGCGCAGCGCTCGGCACATCGAGACTCAGTATGCGTCCTAACCCAAAATCAGAAAGGAAGCCGGAAATATGCTCGGGCTCCATCCTTGAGGCCATCTCGAAGAAATACACGTTTGCCGACCTGTAAATGGCTCTATAGAGGTCCACGGTGCCGTGCCCACCAATGCCGCCCGGACGCCAGGTCCAATCCCGGTACTGGCGCGAACTGCCGGGCAGGCGAAAGTATCCTGGGTCCGGAATGGAACGCTCCCAATCGGTCAAGCCATGCGCAAGCCCGGCGAGCCCGACGATTGGTTTGACCGTAGACCCGGGCGCATAGAGGCCCGAGGTCGCTCGATTGAACAGCGGCCCCTTCGGATCCGTCGTCAAGTTGGTGAATTCCTCCCCGCTCAGTCCAGCCACAAAGAGATTGGGGTCATAGCTCGGCGTGCTCACGAGGGCGCGAATCGCGCCGCTGCGAGGGTCAATGGCCACCACAGCGCCCCGTTGTCCTGCAAGCGCCTGCATCGCGGTCTCGTGAAGCGCGACACTGAGCTCGGTGCGCAAGTCTTCGCCTTTTACCGGGGAGATGGTATCGAGCGGGTGGGTCACGCGCCCGGAAGCCCGCACCTCCAAGGTCTCGGTGCCAACCTTGCCGCGAAGTCTCGATTCGTAGTGTTGTTCCAGCCCAAGCTTGCCTATGTACTCGGCGCCGCGATAATTGTTGTGGTCGATCATCGCGTAGTCATCGGCGCTGATTCGGCGCACGGACCCGACCGCGTGGGCAAACATGGGGCCGAGTGGATAATCGCGCAGATTCCTCGATTCGATTCGTACCCCCGGCAGGTGGTAGCGGTCCACTCCCAAGGTCGCCCGCTGTTGCAGGGTGAGATCAAATTTGAGCGCGACAGGTTCGTAAGGGCGCCGATTTTCTCGAAGGCGCCGATCAAAGCTCTCCAGCTCCACTTGGGTGAGCCCGAGCATCTGCTGCAAGCGACCCAAGAGTCCGTCGAGATCCGGCACCTCTTCTCGAATAATGGACAAGGTCCAAGATGAACGGGTGGTGGCGAGCGGCACCCCGTCGCGATCAAAAATGACCCCGCGAATGGGTTCGATCGGGCGATCTATGATGCGGTTGCTTTCACTTCGCAATACATACTTGTCGTAATTGATCACCTGTAGCTGCACAAACCGAAACAGCAGCAGCGAAAGCAACACCACCATCCCCACAAAGAAAGTCAGTACGCGAATCGAGTGCGTATCCGACTCGATGCCGGGTGCGTCAAGGCTCTGCGCCATCATGGAAGTGAAACCCCATCGGATGGGTCTTGACTTTCGCCGGGTGGCTCCGCCCACATTCGCTCAAGATCATAGTACTTTCGCGCGGCATCGCGCATCACGTGAACTACCACGTCGACCAAATCTATGAGCACCCAATCCAGACTCTCGATGCCTTCGACGCCGAGTCGCTCGATCCCCAAGGCCTTGGTCTCTTCGATCAGGTGTTGGGCGAGCGTCTTGACATGCCGGTTGGAGGTGCCGGTCGCAATGATCATGTAATCGGTAAAGCTGGCGCTTTCGCGCACATCGAGTGCCACCAGATTCTCACCGAGCCGATCATCAAGCAGACGCAGCACAATATCCCGCAAGGCTTCGGGCGTATAGGATGTCTCTTGCTTGTCGCTAATCACGCGGCGCTTGTCCTGTAGAGGCCCCGTAGAGGCCGTGAGACTCGATGTAGTCGAGCACGGATTCCGGCACACTCTCGGCGACGCTGTCGCCCCGTTTTAGCCGATCCCTGATGTCAGATGAGGATACTTCGGGCAGGCTACAAGACAGCTTTGCGATCCGCCCACAAGGCTCGGCAAACAACTCTTCAAATCGACCGTCGAATCCGTCCAACTGACTCGCAACCTCGGGATGAATTTGCGCGTCCGTCCCCTGCCTCGGAAAGACCACCAAATGGGCGTAGTCCGTCAGCCGCCGCCAGTCCCGCCAGCTATTGAGCTGCGCATATTGGTCGCACCCCATGGCCCAAGCCAAGGATGATTCATCTCCAAGACAGCGGCGCACCTTTCGCAGCACGTCAATAGTGTACGGAGATTCACACACCGCATCCCCCCTGTGCAGGTTGATGTCTTGATCGTTTGCGAAGGCGAGGCGCAACATGGCGAGGCGATCGTGAGGACAAGCATGCGGCGCCGTTCGAAACGGAGGTTTCAAGGACATCAGCAAGGACACCGTCGCACCCGCATCGCGAAGCTGCCTGGCCAAGGCGATATGGCCATGGTGCACTGGATCGAAGCTTCCCCCAAAGATCGCTCTCATCATCTCTGGCGAATCTGACCATCCCCCAGCACAATGAACTTGGTGCTGGTGAGACCATCGAGCCCGACCGGACCGCGGGCATGAAGTTTGTCAGTGGAGATGCCGATCTCCGCGCCGAGTCCAAATTCGTAGCCATCGGCAAACTGGGTCGAGGCGTTGACTAGCACAGTCGCCGAATCAACTCTTGTAAGAAACTCGTTCGCCTTGGCATAGTCCTGGGTCACGATGGCATCCGTATGCGCGGAACCGTAGCGGTGAATATGGTCAATCGCGGCATCGAGACCCGCAACGACGCGCACTGCGAGCTGAGGTGCAAGATATTCTGCATACCAATCCGACTCCCTCGCCTGACTCATGCTCGGAACAAGCGCACAGCTTCGCTCGCAACCAAAAAGTTCCACCCCGTCCGCCTGCAAGGCTTCGGCAATCCGCGCAAGCAGGTGCTCTGCTTTCTTGTCTACCAGCAGCGATTCGAGTGCGTTGCACACTGCGTACTTCTCGGTTTTTGAATTGACGGCGAGGGCAAGCGCCATCTCTGGATCGGCATCCTCGGCGATATAGAGGTGGCACACCCCATCCAAGTGCTTGATCACGGGCACTTTGGCATCGCGACTGATTCGCTCTATCAGGGACTTGCCCCCGCGTGGCACCAGCACATCCACATGTTCGTCGAGTCGCGCAAGTTCCGAGACCACCGCCCTTTCGGTGATATCAACCAAGATCACGGCATCAGGATTCACGCCGGTCGATTCGAGCGCTTGCGAGATACAGGCAGCGATAGCGCGGTTGGTCAGTATCGCCTCGGATCCGCCTCGCAAGATACAGGCATTGCCGGATTTGAAGCACAAGCTCGCAGCATCAAGGGTCACATTGGGACGCGATTCATAAATGATCGCCACCACTCCCAAGGGGACCTGCATTCGACCAACCCGAATTCCAGTGGGCCTTTGCGACAACTCGGAAATTCGCCCCACTGGATCGGGAAGGTCGCGCACTTCGCCGAGGGCCTTGATCATATGATCGATGCCGGCCTCATTCACACCAAGCCGATCAAGCAGGGGCTTGGCGATGCCTCGATGTCGAGCATTGACGAGATCGCGCTGGTTGGCATCCAACACCTCAGCGCGCCCGGCATCCAAGCGTTCGGCCATAGCATCCAAGGCGCGCGTTCGCCTCCCGGATGAGAGCGCGGCGAGCTCGCGCGATGCGCTTCTTGCCCGCGCACCCAAGGCGCGAACGTATTCCGGAATCGCGCCTTCAAAACGGCTGAGTTCGGCTGCGGCCACCTTAGGAGTCCCCTTCCAGTGCGATGATCTGATAAATGGTACGAAGTCGCTCAATCGGATTGTTGAGGCTCAGTATTTCTTGGCCCAAACTCGAGTCTTTCACTCGCAGACGTGTCAGCCACCAGCTCACCTCCGACGCATCGGCAAAGTCTATGGCATCAGCCACCTGCGGATGCTGTGCGGCAAAGTCTCGAAGCACCTCGATCAAACGATCAAACTCGGCGGGAATTTCCTCCACCGGCTCTTCCCGGAGCCAAGAAACCCGCCCGATCATCAGTCGGTCCTTCTGCTCTTCGGTCACGAGCACCTCAAAGCGTCGCCCGGCCAGTACGCGCACCAGCCGCTGACCGGATGACAGTTCGGCGTGATGAATGATCCGCACGAAACTGCCGACAGGCGCAATCGTAGGTTGGCGGGCATCGGGTTCGCGTAGCGCCTCCACTCCTTCCTCGATGCGTACCACGCCAAATCCCAAATTCGAGTCGATGCATCGTTCGATCAGCGCATGATAGCGAGGCTCGAAGATGCGCAACTCGAGCTGCGAACCGGGATAGAGCACGAGACCCAGCGGAAACAGCGGGATGGCATCCACCTCTGGCGCGAAAGGGTCGGATGCGAATGACTCGGACATGGCTGATGGCGTAACGCCGACTAACGCCGAGGCAACTCAAGTTCGCGAATGATACCTTCCCGCTCGCGATCATTCACGGCATCTCGGAAGGAACGCACCACCTCACGTTTCAGATGCGGTGCGAACCAACGAATAAACTCGAACCCGAAATCGCGCAATTCGGCACCCCGCACACAGCCTATGTAGGTGGTGGAGAAGGCGAACAGATTCGAACCATCAATATGCACGAGATCAGAGTCCTTTTCGGCCTCGTATGCCATGCTTGCGATGATGCCGACACCCAGACCTCGGCGCACGTAGGTCTTAATCACATCCGTATCCGTCGCCGTGAGCGCAAGTCTTGGCTCAATGCCGGCACTGGCGAAGGCAGTGTGCAGGGGAGAACCCATGGAGAACCCAAACGAGTAGGTAACGATCGGATGGTTGGCGAGTTCCGGTACGCTTAATTGATCACGCGAAGCAAGCGCATGTCCCTTCGGCACGATGAGCGATCTTCCCCAGCGGTAACAAGGCATCATCACCATGCCTTGGAAGAAATGCGGCGCTTCGGTGGCGATGACCAGATCGACTTCCCTTGACATCGCCATCTCAGCGATTTGCAGCGGCGCACCAAGTTTCATGTGGAAAGAAACTTCCGGAAACTCTTCGCGAAAGCGTTCCACCACATCGGGCAAGGTGTATCGCGCTTGGGTATGGGTGGTGGCAATTGACAGGCTGCCGGTATTGGCACCTCCGTGCTCTGCGGCCACACTCTCGATATTCTCGGCCTCCTGCAATATGCGTTGAACTCGCGGCAGGATGTCGCGACCAGCAGGGGTAAGGCCGGTGATCTGACGACCTTGGCGCTGAAACACGCGAACCCCCAAGCCCGCCTCAAGCGCTGCAATTTGTTTGCTGATGCCGGGCTGCGAGGTGTCAAGATGCCTCGCCGTCGCCGAAACGTTGAAATCGTGACGTACCACCTGAAGCATGTATTTGAGTTGTTGAAGTTTCATGCGCTCAGTCTCTCAGACTCCTTGTGGCTTTCTTCCTCGCCGGCGGACTCCACGATTCTAGAACGCTCCGCACCGGCGGGTACGTGGCCGGCAAGATTTTCCTTCGCGACGGAAGCACAGGTTCCGGGTTGATCATCAAAGAAGATATCTGCATTGAAGGCCTTCAAGAAGGAACCCTTGTCCTGGCCACCGAGAAAAAGACATTCGTCAAGGCGTATACCCCATTCCCGCAAGGTTCTGATGACACGCTTATGGGCTGGCACCGAGCGCGCCGTCACAAGAGCCGTTCGAATCGGACAGTGTTCGGCACCGAACAAAAGCTGCATGTCGTGAATCGCCTGCAGCACTGGCTTGAAGGGGCCGCCCGGAAGCGCTTGATCCGCCTGTTCGACTTCACTGCGTTCAAAAGCAACTCTGCCTTTCGCCAAGTAGACTTCTTCTGCATCCCCGGCGAACAGCACGTTGTCGCCGTCAAAGGCGATGCGCAATACATCGTCTCCGGCAACGTCTCTTGACCAAGGCAGCAGCCTAGCCGCAGCAATACCCTGTTCAAGCGCTTGGGCGACATCGAGATCGTGCGTTGACAAGAAGAGGTGACAGCCGAACGCCTGGATGTAGCGCCAAGGCGGCTCTCCACCACAAAACGCCGCCCGCGAGATGCCCAGCTTGTGCTGTTCAACCGAATTGAAGACGCGCAGTCCCGTGTCCGCCGTATTGCGAGACAGCAGAATGACTTCAACAAGCTGACGCCCAAGCCGGTCGTTGAGCAGCAGCATTTTTCGCACAAACTCGAATGCCTCTCCCGGCATGAGCGTGACATCCTCATGGGCGATCTGATACTCGCGATAAGCGGCCAAGCCCTGCTCCTCATACACGCGATTGCTTTCTTCGAGATCAAAGAGCGCGCGTGAACTAATGGCGACCGTCAGAATAGGCGAATCGTTCTTTACTCCGCCTTGCTCAATCGAACTCATGCATTCAAATCTGGTATCAGTTCATCTTCGAGTTTGGCCATCATGTCTTTGAGTTGAAGCTTGCGCTTCTTGAGTCGCTGGATCTTCAAGGTGTCGGGCTCCCGTCGAGAAACAAGCTCGTCGATTTCGTCATCCAGGGCGCGATGCTCCTTTCGCAGTTGCTCCAACCATGACTCCAGCTCTTCTTGCGAATTGGTCAAGATGAATTACGCCATGCCCCGTGTTCTTTGCATGATATAACCTTGGCCCTCGGCTGAACAGACCCCTGCGGGATTTCTCGGCCGCCAGCGTACAAATCTTTGCGCAACTCGGCCGTGAGTGGCATCAAATTCGCGACTGGTGCAATATCTTTGTTTAGCACGAACATGAACGCCCATGGCTCGCCCTCCGGCACATCAAAGCTCCAAGGAAATAGACGCCTTCCTGAGTGCGGCGAATCAATTGCCGATGTCTTCAGAAAAGCCGAGCGCGACCACACGCATCATGTTCGCACTCGATGCAACCGCCAGCAGACAACCCACTTGGGACATGGCTTGCTCGCTCCACGCTGAACTCTTCCTCGCGGCGCGGGAAGTAGGCGAAGTGGCGGTGCAATTGCTTTTCTATCGTGGTCTCGCAGAACTCAAGAAGAGTCCCTGGATCACTTCCAAGCAGCGACTGCTCGATCTGATGCAACGGGTATATTGTTCCGGCGGCATGACTCAAATCGCAAGGTTGCTCAAGGAAGCGACCAAAGAAGCCGCGAAACACCCTGTGAAGGCATTTATTTTTGTCGGTGACTGCTTCGAGGAATCCGAGGACGAAGTGTTGGCCTTGGCTGGTCAACTCTCGCTGCTGAACACGCCTGTCATCATGCTGCAAGAAGGCGGTTTCCCCGAAGCCACGAGCGCCTTCTCGAAGATCGCACAACTCTCCGGAGGCGCGCACTTGCCATTTGCATCAGGCAGTGCCGAGCATTTGCGACGACTCTTGGGCGCAGCCGTGAATTTTGCCGTAGGCGGCCGCGAACGCTTGGAACAGGACGGTTCGGCCGCCGCCCGCGAAGTCCTGAAGCAATTGCCCAAGCCGAGTTCGCCTTGACATGACCCTCATCCTGATTGTCGTACTCGGTGTCGTGGGCGTATTGCTTGCACGCTATCTCTTCATCCGCGCCAAGAACTCGCCAAGGAAGCGGCCTTCTGGTCGGCAGATCACGCTCGGTCTCATGCTTGTGGGTCTCGTACTCGCCTTGGCAGTTCTCGCTTTGAGGGGTTCGGTGCATTGGATCGCTCCCCTGATCGGCTTCTTGGTCCCCGTCTTTGCGCAACTGATTCCTGCGCTATTGCGCCGGTTTAGAGCGGGCAGCATGGGAGCAGAAACACAAGCGCGGGGGCGAACGAGCGAAGTAAGAAGCGCTTGGCTTTGCATGACGCTCGACCACGATTCCGGACACATGGAAGGAGAAATCCTGTTCGGCGACCATTCAGGAAAGTTTTTGAGCGAACTGAGCCGGGCCGATCTCCTCGCCTTGCGAGAGGCCATCAACGACTCGGATTCACTTCGCCTGCTCGATACCTGGCTGGATCGAAACCATGCCGGCTGGAGGAACGGGAAGCGTCACGAACACACGCGCCAGCGGCGCGGACAGGCCGAGGTCACAATGACAAGAGAGGAAGCGCTGCGCGTACTCGGCCTGACCGAAAAAGCCGACGAAACCGAAATCCGCACCGCCTACAAACAACTCATGCAGAAACTCCACCCAGATTCAGGCGGCTCAGACTACCTCGCCGCAGTCGTCAACCGCGCCAAAGAAGTCCTGCTCGAAGGGTAGCACAGCACGGTTTACGACAGCATCAGTTTCTTACCTTCCGCTTCCAGCATTGCGAGGCGCCGTACCCAGTCTTCAAAGGTACGATACTCCGCATCGGAAAATCCGAGCGCGTCTGCGAAGCGCAGCATGAGAGACTCTTCCTCAACGTCGAAGGAACCGTTGGCGTAGCCGAGCCGCAGCAAGTTCAGCAAGGCGACAGACCGGGACATGTGCGTGTCAAAGCACTTCGCCAACCGCTCAACGGACTCCGAGGGCGCGCCGGAACTGCCGTGGCGCTTCATTTGCCTGCGGAAGTCCTCAAGGATGAACTCCTCGCTGATATCCATCACGTCGTCCGCATGGATGAGATGCTGCGCGAGCCCGATGAGCGCTCCTCGCTGAGAGTCAGTCAGTGTCATCAGCCACATGACGACTCACTCCAAAGGATTACTGCGAGAGGGAGTCTTCAGAGTCGGTCTGCTCCTGCTGTTCAACTGCCGGCGACTTCATGAAGTCCGCAATGCTGACGTAGGCACTGGTCAGCATAATCAACATGCAAAGCCAGCCCACGGCAATGACCCCGCGAATGACCCAATTCTGACGGAAGAAATCCTGTATCAAGCGCCACACGGCCATGCCTCCGAAACGAATGCCGCGAGAACTCAGTGACTATAGCGAATCTCAAGTGCGTAGGTGCGCGGCGCGCCCCAGCCTTGGAATCCTGTATTGAAGCCGCCCAAGAACAGTGCTTGCTCCAGATACGCTTCATCGCCAAGATTCTTGCCGTAGACCGATAGCGTGAGCAGATCATCGTCGATCGGCACTTCCCACGAAACGCGGGCATCGATCAGACCATAGTCTCCGGCATACAAACGCTGGTCGGCACCACCGCCGGTATTGACCAGCAATAAGTCGCCCGTGTACTTGTAGCCGACATAGGCACTCAACTGTCCGATGCGAAGCTGGGTATTGTAGGCGGCCGCAAGACTCCAAGTATTCTCAGGCGCACGCGAGTCCGAATTGCCACCCACGGTGCGCAGTGTTCCGGGCGGGTCGGCACCCAGCACTCCACCGGCAGTACAGCCATCCAGTAATTCACAGGCAATGGTGAATTCGCTGCTCTCAATATCCAGCCATCCGGCCGTGGCGAACAGACTCAGCGTGTCTGTGACCAAATAGGAGAGTTCAAACTCTATGCCTGAATATTCCGAACCAGCCCCATTGTTGATGATGGTGGTCGTGCCGGGAATCGATCCCGGCGGCAGCGTGATAATGCTGGAGAATTGACCGCCGTCTCTCTCAAGGTAGTAATAGGCGGCGTTTGCCGTGAGTCGGCCATCCAAGAACTCATTTTTGATGCCAACCTCTATCTGAAAGGCTTCTTCGATTTCAAACGCGGCCTCCGCGGGGTCGCGCGCCGAGCGAATACTGAATCCGCCGCTTCGATACCCTTCGTTATAGCTGATGTACGCGCGAGAACCATCATTGATAGCATAGCTTGCAGACGCGGTGAAAATCGTGTCACCCCACGAGTCACCGCCAGAATAGGCCTTGCCCGCGCGTCCAGGAATAGCCGAGAAATCGTGCTCCTGAGCGGTTGAGCCGGTATCAAACGTACCGGTCGAATAGTCGAAATAAGAGTTGAAGGCATCTTTTTCTTCGTCGATGTTGCGCAGGCCCAAGGTCACCTCGAGCGCCGGGGTTGGCGTCCAAGTAAGCGCGCCGAAGAAGGCCAGCGAGGTCGCCTCCTCACCCGCATATTGCGTACTGCGTGCGTTTGGGAATTGACACAAGGCATCACCCAAGCCAGGATTCGGTCTCAAGCCCAATCCACCTGGTATTCCAGCCACCGCCTGCAAAAACCCGTTAATCGAAGCACAGGTGGTCAGCGTACTCGCCAAAGGCAAGGGAAGGCTCAACGGGCCTGTCGCGACCGCGATCGGCGGTAACTGAAGTATATTGTTGGTGTCCTGACGAAACTCAAGCTCATGATCAAAGTAGTACATTCCCACCAAGAAGCTGAGGTCTTCATTGATGTCGCCAGTCACCAAAATCTCCTGCGATAGGATTTCAAATTCTTGGTTGCGAAGCGTATGCAATTGCGCAAAGGGTACCGCGGCACCCGCAATGTTGGCACCATCGAAATCCTGATTCACCAAGTCGTGCCCAAAATGGTGACCAGTAATTGAACGAACATTGAAGCCGCCAATATCCCAGTCGATGCGCAGACCCCACTGATCAACATCGTAGCGCATCGGCTCACGCTTATCGGCAAGATTCTGATGCGGATTTTCACCATCGAAACGGGGATCCTGCGGTGGAATCTGGCCTCGGTCCTTGATGTGATCATAGGTCAGCACGGCATCGAAATTCTCCGACGGTGCCCAGCGAAGCGATGCCGTCAGACCACTGACCTCTACATCTCCAGCCGAGCCGCCAAGCGTGTCGTTTGAATAGAATCCATCCGCCTCTCGGTCATAGGCACTGAGCTTCAATGCGAGCTGATCATCAAGGACGGGTATGTTGACCTTGGCGCGAAGTAGTCGAGAAGCGTAGTTGGCAAACTGCGCAGAACCGGTAAATCCAAACTCGTTGAATTGCGGGCGGGTACGATTGATGACAATGTTCCCGCCAATGGTGTTGCGCCCAAAGAGCACACCTTGCGGACCGCGGTTAATTTCCACCGATTCCACATCGGTCATGTCCACAAGCTGACCCGTCGAAGACCCCAACTGCAGACCATCGACAATGACACCAACCTGTGGCGACTGCGACTTCTCAATATCCGCATAGCCAATACCGCGAATATAGATCGCGCTCGCGCCGGGGCCGGCGGTGTTCATGCCAATATAGACATTGGGTGCCATGGTGTCCAAGTCGCGAAGAGTGGTGGGTGCGAGCCTCTCAAGTTCGCGCTCTCCGAATGCGGTCACCGACAAGGGCACATCCTGCACGGTTTCGGCGCGTCGCCGGGAGGTCACCACGATCTCTTCGATCACATTGGAAGTCTCTGATTGGGCCTCCTCGGCCGTCAGATTGGTTGATGGGGTCACCAGCAAAAACGCCGCACATATACCGAGGGTTGAAATCAAAAGACGCATTTCTTTCTCCTTTGCATTCTCAATGTACTTTCGACCATGCCAAGCCGCTCTCCCGTTGCCGCCGAGCTAGTTTAACCTACCAACTCTTGGCACCAACAAGTGATTATGCCGGAAGCTCTCATCAAGCGTCAACGCTCGCACCCCCAGCAAAGAAGGGGTCTACTCCCGCTTGAGTGGGCGTGTCCCATTGTTTAGGACAAGTCCAAGGGTCGGTAGTAATCCTTGCCTTGCTCGGCGTATTGCGTCGCAAGTTCTCGGAAGGCCTCCCCGGCGGAGCCTTCCTCGGTGAGCGTCAGGTGTTGTCGAATGAAGTTGATGCTGTCCGGGTGCAGAGACCGGGCCATGTCCCAGTAGTGTTCGGCCTTCTCCTTATGGCCGCGGCTGCGGAACAGGTTGCCGAGTCGAAACGCGGCATCGGCCTGCAGTTCATTGAAGCCATGCTCGCGAATATGTCCAGAGACGGTCTGTGGAGACTGGACATATCTGCTCTTTGACCCCTTCTCCACCCAATCCTTGAGCGCCGGGGCGTAGACATCATTGCCGAAAACGATCTTCTGGTCACCATCGCCAAACTCATGAATCTGGGAATAGGTGCCTTCGTCTATTCGCACGATTCGGCCTTCTTCGTCAATCCACACGGCCGAGGGCACATTCACGAAATGAAACGCGCTGCTGATCACGTGATCCTGATCTATGACCTGTACATAGGTGGGATTGGCGGCATCAAACACGCGGCCGGCCGTCGCTTCGCCCGCGGTATCCTCCGCAACGCAGATCAAGACAAAATTGGGGTCGTTTATTTGTTCGTAGAGGCGTTGCCACACGGGCACGTCGAGATAGCAGCCTCACCAGGAGGCCCAAGTCACGATCATGGCCTTCTTACCCTTGAGACCGTCCTTGGTAATCAAGTTTCCCCGCCGGTCCTTGACCGCAAAGTCCGGCGCAATAGCATCAGCCGTCATGCGCTCGCGTCGCGCAGGTACTTCGGCAAAGCTCCAGACGCGTGCCTCGGTGTCGGCAACAAACGGCTGCTCAAGCAAATCCGCGAATGCGGATAGATCAAACCAAGTCTTGCCGTCTTGCTTCTTGAACAGCGCCTCGGTAACCGGGACGCAGATATCGTCAAGGCATGCGCCCTCTGGCTTCAATTCAAATCCATTGATTCGCGTCAGGTCTTTGCTGCTCACCAGCAGCGATTCGCCAGCCCCGGTTTCCGTGAGCTTGATCGTCTTTCCCTGATAGAGCACCGTGGTGCTGCCTAGAGGATGTATGGGTGTCTGCTCAAAGGGATGTCGATACTCGGGATATGCCATGAAGGCCTTTGCCATACTCCACTCCGATGCTGTCGCCTTAATGCCGCCTATCCTAACCTATTGGTTCTTCGATCACAGTATCCGTTGGAGACGCGCCTAAGGGTCGCCTCATTGTCCCGCCATCAAGTCCCGCGCGCCTCTCTGCTGCTCAAGCTTGGCCAGGGTTTCGCGCTGCCGAGCCTCGGTAATGGGGTAGCCGATCATCACCAGTATGGCGCTGATCCAGAAAATGGCCGGAAGCCCACCAAAGAGAATTTTCAGCACCCAGATTTGCTGCGCGGAATTGCTTCCGGCGGCATCGAATCCGGCAAGTTCAAGCAGGTTGTACGAGAGGCCTATGGCGAACGCGGGAATCAACTTTTCGCCGAAGGACCACACGGAAAAGTACTGCGCCGTGCGGTCCTCTCCGCTCTCCAATCGGTCCAAGTCGATCACATCCGCCTTCATGGCGGCCGGCAGGGCGGTCCAGGCGCCCCCACCTATGCCACCCACCAAGAGAATCATGACCACCCACTCGATATCGCCTGGTCCCAAGGTGAGATAAATTGGGTTGACGACGATCATGCACAACATGCCAGCCATCCAAGCCTTCAGTTTGCCGACGCGCCGCGAGAGGGCATTCCAAAGCACCACCCCGATGAGATTGCCGAAATAGAAGAACAAGAGAATGGCCGTCCCTGCCATCTCCACTCCAATCACATGGAGCATGAACAAGACGTAGAGTGGACCTGGCAGATTAACGGCTATGCCATTGAGCATGAACCCCAGCATGAGGCGCAAGAAAGGCCGATTTCGGCCCATGAGCTTCAATCCCTTCACGAACTCGACGCGACCTCGATCCTTGGGCACGCCCTCGCTCACGCCGAACAAACAGGCGGCGGTGGTGACCAGCACCAGCGCGATGGCGGCGGTGCCGACGATGGCAACCGTCTCGCGCGGCGATGGCTCCTGGCCTGATACTCCCCAATAGAGGGTGGGAAGTGCGAGCGCCGCGAGCGTTCCCAGAAGTCCCGCGCCCGTACGTATGGAGGCTATTCGCGTTCGCTCGTGATAGGACTCGGAGAGCTCCGCGCCCCACGCATAGTAGGGGATGGCAATCATGGTCCAGGCACTCCAAATCACGATGCACCAAGTGAGAAGATACAAGCCGTCCGCCGACTCAGGGGGCATATACAGCTTCCAAATGGCGAGCGCGGAGACCAATGCACCGACCAGGATCCAAGGCTTTCGTCTGCCCAAGGATGCGCGCGTGTGGTCACTCAAATAGCCGATCAAGGGGTCCGTAAAAACATCAATCAACCTGACCAAGGTGAAGGTTGATCCAACCAAGGCGAGACTCAGACCGATTTCCACCGTATAGAGCGGCGGAATGAGGATGATCATGGGGATGACGGTCATGCCGAGCGGCACGGCCACCGAGCTATAGGAGAGCAGCGGCAGATTCGGAAATGTTCGCGGTGTCTTTGCCGTCACTTCCTTCCTGGCCACGCGCGGCGTTCCCATAACTCTACAATTCTAAGGGTGATACCCGGCCCTATGGCGACTATACTCGAACCTTACACCTCAACAGGCCATGGAGAAAGACCACTGAGTAACGCCTACGAGAACACAATCCCGATCGCCGAGGGGCTGTTCACTTGGCCCTCCAACGATCCGCGTTTGCTCGGTAGCCAGTGTCAGGATTGCGGCGTGGTGACCTTCCCCGTCCAATCGGGCTGTCCGGCGTGCAGCAGCGTCAAGGTTGAATCCATCGAACTTGAGCGCGAAGGCACTCTATGGACTTGGACGGTTCAAGGCTTTTACCCGCAGCGTCCACCCTATGATGGACCAGAAACTCCTGAGAATTTCAAACCCTTCGGTGTCGGCTATATCGAGTTGCCCGGACAGGTGCGCGTTCAAGCACGGATCAAGACCGAGGATGTTGGCAAGCTCAGCATCGGCATGAGAATGAAGCTGGTGGTGGAGAAGTACATCGAGCGGGAAGGTAAACAGGTCATGGCCTATTTCTTTCAACCGGCTGAAGAAATCTAGCAAAAATCGACGAGAATCAACCTAAGGAAGAGCATCATGGACATCGCAATTATCGGACTTGGTATTCACCCCTTTGGCAGAACCCCCGGCAAGACCGGGCGTGACCAGGGTGTTCATGCGGCGCGCGCCGCACTCAAGGATGCCGGGATGGAATGGAGTGATCTTGAATTCGCCTATGGGGGCAGCGCCGCAGCGGGCGCTGCGGATGCCATGGTCAAGGAAATGGGACTGACCGGACTTCAGTTTGTCAATGTTTCCAACGGCTGCGCGACAGGCGGTAGTGCACTTCAGTCGGCGTACATGGCGATTCAGTCGGGGATGTTCGATGTCGGCATGGCGGTCGGCTTCGACAAGCACGAGCGGGGCGCCTTTCGCGTCGACCCGTCCGGCGGCGGCCTTGGCAAGTGGTATGGAGACATAGGCCTCGCGCTCACGCCCCAGTTCTTCGGCATGAAGATTCAGCGCTACATGCACGATTACGGCATCAGTGCAGACGCGCTCAATCGCGTCGCGGTCAAGAATTATGCCAATGGTGCCAAAAACCCAAATGCTTGGCGCCGTCAGGCCGTCAGCTACGATGAGATTGCCAGTTCGATGATGGTTTGTCACCCGCTGCGCAAGTTTCACTTCTGTTCGCCCGCCGAAGGCGGCTGCGCCATGATCCTCTGTCGTGCCGACAAGGTGAAGCAGTACACGCACAACAAGCCCGTGTTCCTCAAGGCGGTCAGCGTCAAGACGCGCCTCTTCGGTTCATTCGAAGTCTTCTCGCAATCTCAAGCACTTGAGCGCGCCGACGCACCCACCGTGCAGGCATCCAAGGCCGCCTTCGAAAAAGCGGGCATAGGACCTGAGGACATACAGGTGGCGCAGCTTCAGGACACGGAATCCGGTGCCGAGATCATGCATATGGCGGAAAATGGCTTCTGCGAACATGGCGAGCAGGAGGAGTGGCTACGTGAAGGCTGGACGAACATAGACGGCAAGCTGCCGGTGAATACCGACGGAGGGTGTATGGCGAATGGTGAACCCATAGGGGCCTCCGGTCTGCGTCAGGTTCACGAGGTCGCTCTGCAGCTTCGAGGCGGTGCTGGCGAGCGCCAAGTGCCCAGTTCCCCCAAGGCCGGGTATACGCATGTCTATGGCGCGCCGGGACTGTCTGGGGTTTGCATCCTCAGCAACTAAGCAGAGGTCCTGCATCTCGCTTCACGGGGAAATCGCATGTCGCGCGAACTCTTGCTAGAAATGGCCAAGCAGAACCTCACCCACGTTAAATCGGGTGATATTCCGCTCGCCGATCAGGTCTTGGAGGTGCCCGCGAAGCATTATTACGACCGGGAGCGTTGGGATCTCGAGGTCAGTCGAGTCTTCAAACGCATGCCGCTCATGCTTGCCATGTCCTGTGAACTGCGCAATCCAGGCGACTACAAGGCCATGGAGGCGGTGGGCGTTCCGGTCATCATCAGCCGCGGCCAAGATGGCCGGGTGCGGGCCTTTCTCAATATCTGCTCGCATCGGGGGTCGCAAATACTGTCGGCGGGCACGGGCAATACGCGGCGTTTCTCCTGTCCTTATCACGCTTGGACCTATGACGACAAGGGCAAGCTGGTGGCCATACTTTCAAACCATGAATTCGGTGACATCGACAAGTCGTGTCATGGCCTCAGAGCGCTTCCCACACTTGAGTGCGCCGGCCTGATTTGGGTGACATTGGATCCGGATTCCTCGCTCGATATTGGCGAGTTCCTGTCTGGGTACGATGGGCTACTTGACCACTTCGGGTTCGAGACTTGGCATTTGTTTGAATCGAGGCGGCTCGAAGGGCCGAATTGGAAAATCGCTTACGACGGCTACATGGACCTCTATCACCTGCCGGTGCTGCATCGCGATACCTTTGGTCCGCAGATGCCCAATCAGGCCATCTACCGGGCCTTTGGCCCCCACCAAAGAGTGAGTTCGCCCAATCCCTTGCTGCTTGAATTTGAAGACAAGCCCGACCATCAATGGAATGAAGCCACCATGCTGATGGGTGTATGGACCATCTTTCCGCACGTCTCCATTGCTTCATTTGATGGCGGGGGTCGTGGCGTGATGATCTCGCAGTTGTTCCCAGGCGATTCGCCGAGCCAGTCCTACACAATCCAAAACTATGTGATGGAGCACGAACCGTCCGAGGAGGCGATTCCACTGGCGCGAGATCAATTCAAGCTGCTGGAGTACGTGGTACGTGAAGAAGACTACGCGACAGGTATTCGGCAGCAAAGAGCACTTGAGACCGGCCTCAAGGAGACGGTCATGTTCGGCCGCAACGAAGGCGGCGGACAGTGCTTTCACCACTGGCTGGATCGACTCCTTTCTACCGACGATCAAAGCCTGCCTCGCCTGTTCAACGGAGCCAGTTCATGACCCTCAAACTGTACGACTTCACCGCCGCACCGAGCCCCTTGAGGACGAGGATCTTCTTGCGCGAGAAGGGAATAGAATACGAGTCGGTTCAAGTCGACCTTGCGACCGGAGAGCAACTCTCCGAAGCCTACCAGCGCATCAACCCGAGTTGTACCGTGCCGGCGCTGATACTCGAAGACGGCACTCTGCTCAATCAAAATTCAGCTATCGCACACTATCTCGAAGCGGCCTATCCCGACCCGCCGCTGTTTGGCCACGGTCCCGAAGACATGGGCCGGGTGGTGAACGCTGCGACACAAGCTGAGATGGGCGGCTTGATGGCCGTTGCAGAAGTGCTGCGAAACTCTTCATCGCGTATGAAAGACCGAGCGCTACCGGGCCCGGAAAACTATGCGCAGATTCCCGAACTCGCCGAACGCGGACGGTCTCGGCTTGAGGGATTCATGCAGTCGCTGAACCAGCAGCTTGACGACCGCGAGTTCCTCGCGATCAATGCGTTTTCCTATGCGGACATCACGGCCTTTGTCGCCGTCGACTTTGCCAAGTGGGTGAAGGTGACACCAAAGGAAGCGCAGGTGAGCCTGCGGCGTTGGTTGAACGCAGTCGCGGCGAGGCCAAGCGTGCAGGCCGCCAAGGCGGGATAAGCGCCGAGTTAGTCGGCTAGGTGCTCTTGGACGCGATCACCTCTTGGTAGCGTGCCTGCAGCGCTGCCCTTAGCTGTCCTTCAAACGATTCTTCCAGCGGGTCGAGATTGGCCAGTATCTCGATCAGATGTTCGTTGTCTTCGCGTCCTTGCCAGATTTTCAGATAGCTCCCGTCCTTGTAGCCATGTGCCTGACGAAAGCTGTTGAGGAGATTCTTGCCCACATAGAGGCGATGGAGTTCGGCGAGGCTCATGGGCAAGCTGGCGAGAAGGGTCGCGAAGGCACTTGGATCGAAACTCTCGCTTTGAAGGGATTTCTGCGCCAATCGTTCCACCGCCTCGCGAAAGTCCAGCGCCTGCATTGCGACCGCCTGCATCAGTGCGGAAGTGACGTCTGAGGCCACTTGTTGCTTCGCAAGGTCAATTCGGCCGTCTCTTAAGAGTTCGCTAAGACCAAAATGCCAGATGTCGACAATCTCAAGACGCACCTGGTCGAGATCGGCCTCTTGCCGTTTCCACCATTTCCAACCAAAGTGATCAAGAAGTTCCGCACATTCCACCCAAACCGCCCGATAATAGGCGTAGCCTTGATTCTGCCAATCAAGATGAATTTCGACATTGTGGCGCGCCTGCAACGCTGCCATGCCAAGTACACGAAGCCGGACATCCTGAGTGTTTTCGGAAATTCTCGGCTGCATCACTTCACCTGCGAGAGTGCCTGCTCCAAGTCTTCAATGATGTCGTCGATATGTTCAATGCCCACCGACAAGCGCATGGTCTCAGGCAGCACGCCCACGGACGCCTGCTCTTCGGGCGTCAACTGGCGGTGCGTTGTCGAAGCGGGGTGACAGGCCAATGACTTGGCATCGCCTATATTCACAAGGCGCTTAAAGAGCTTAAGCGCATCATAGAACTTCACGCCGCCATCAAACCCTCCCTGCACCCCAAAGGTCAAGATGCCCGACGCCTTTCCACCCATATAGCGCTGCGCGAGCGCGTGGTATGGGTCGTCAGCAAGGCCCGCGAAGCTCACCCACTCGACCTTCGGATGCCCTTTAAGGTACTCGGCCACGGCCAAGGCATTGGAACAATGGCGCTCCATGCGGAGCGAGAGGGTTTCTATCCCCTGCATGATCAAGAAGGCGTTCATGGGCGAAAGCGCTGATCCCGTATTGCGCAAGGGCACGGTGCGCGCCCTCCCTATGTAGGCTGCGGCGCCAAGCGCTTGGGTGTACACCACGCCGTGATAGGAAGGCTCGGGCGTGTTGAGTCCGGGGTAGCGCTCCGCATGCTCCGCCCAAGGAAATTTGCCCGAGTCGACAAGCGCGCCGCCCAAGGTTGTCCCGTGTCCGCCCATGTACTTGGTCAAGGAATGTACGACTATGTCGATGCCGTGTTTGAAGGGTTTGAGCAGCACCGGTGTCGGCACGGTGTTATCGGCGATGGTGGCGATGCCCCGGCTTCGCGCCATGTCCGCGATCACGGCGATGTCGGGAATATTCCCGGCGGGGTTGCCAATGGTTTCCATGAAGATTGCCTTGGTACGCGAATCACAGAGCGAATCGAGCTCTTCGGCGGAGTCTCCCGTAGCGAAACGAACCTCGATTCCTTGTGCGGGAAGCATGTGTCCAAACAGGGTGTAGGTGCCTCCGTAGAGTTGTGGAACCGACACCACATTGTCCCCGGACGAAGCCAAGTTCAAGACCGAGTAGTTGATGGCGGCGCTGCCGGCTGAGAGCGCCAGAGACCCTACCCCGCCTTCAAGCAAGGTCACGCGCTGTTCAAGCACGTCGTTGGTCGGATTCATGATTCTCGAATAGATGTTTCCCGGTACAGCGAGATTGAAGAGGTCCGCACCGTGTTGGGCATCGTCAAACTCATAGGCAACCGTTTGGAATATTGGCGCCGCGACTGCTTTTGTGGTTGGATCTGTGTGGTAACCGCCGTGAATGGCTGCTGTTTCGTCTCTCATTTTTCTAGGTTTATAAAGTGTCCAAGTGGCTTGATGGTTCTTCTCGCCTTATTCCGGCAAAAGTCAGGCATTCTGCCACAAATCGAACCATTGGCAATAAGTGGAAAGGAGGGTCCTTGGGCTTCAGTCCTCCGCCCGATCATAGGCGACCCATCCGCCGAGAATGGTGTAGTCAACCGTGGTTTCAAGAATCTCATCCCGAGGCACGGTGAGAATATCAGCCGACAGCACCACCAGATCCGCCAGCTTCCCCGCAGCCAAACTGCCCTTGAAGTCTTCTTCATACGCGGCTTAGGCATTATTGATTGTATAGCTCCTTAAGGCCTCTTGGCGCGTCATGGCCTGACGCGGATGAAATGCGCGTCCATGCACATCCATGCGCGTCACACCGGTGTGAAACGACGCCAGTACACTGATGGGTTAAATCGGCGCGTCGGTGCCGTTTCCGATCAGTGCGCCGGTCTCCAGAAGGTCGCGCCAAGGATAGGACGTTTCGCTTGCCCTTCGCTCCCCAAGTCGGAGCGGAATCCAAGGAGCATCCGAAGCGCAGTGGATTCCCTGCACGGCAGCGATGACGCCCAGCCCGCCAAATCTTGGCACATCCGACGGATGAAGGTGTTGTGCGTGCTCGATGCGCCAGCGTAATAGCTCGCCCGAAAGCCCAAGCCGCTCCCAGACGCGCTCATAGAGATCGAGCGTCTCTCGGTTGGCGCGAGTCCCTATGGCGTGGGTGTTGACTTGAAAACCATGTCGTGCGGCGATTTCCGCCGCTGCTTCAAGTTGCGTGATCGGGTCGAGAATGAGTCCCACCGTGTTGGGCAAATCGGCATAGGGTTCCAACAACCATGCACCATGCGAACCGAGCGCACCATCAATCTGACGCTTGATCGATCTCACGCTGAGGTAGTCGTCTCCCTCGGACGGCATATAGTATTCGGGCAGCATGGCTTCGAGTTGCTCGTTTTCAGGACCCATGATCATCACGTAGAGGCACACCGGCAGCGCCCCCTCCGATTCGATCTTCTTCAATAGGTCGATTTCGGTGAAAGAAGCGCCGGCATCATGAAATGAAGTGTGCCGTGTTTGAGCGATTCTTCTCCCGCCAAACGCACGCGCTCGCGCAGGCGCTGTTCTCGTTCTTGATTGGTGCCTTGTGACTCTTCCGCATCGGCGGCGCGCTCCACAAGTGCCGCTGCGGATTCTCGCAGCAGACCCGTGAGCGAACCGTCAGGAGCGCGCACCAACGTGCCGCCTAGCGGGTCGGATGTGGACTCGGAAACGCCGGCGACTTCCAGCGCCGCTTGATTGGCGAATGCGGCGTGACCACTGGCGTGGGCCAAGAGTACGGGATTGTCCGGTGCGACTTCGGAGAGGCCCCGATTTCGCGGCACACCCTCAACACTGTCTTCGGGCAACGAATCCCACTTCTCCTGATGCCAGCCGCGTCCACGAATCCAGTGGCCAGGCGGGCTACTGAGCACGGCTTGGGCAACGCGGCTCAGAATTTCCTCCCAGTTGCTGGCCGCTGACAGGTCAAGCACCTGCTTGGCACGCCCCAATGACAAGAAGTGCCCATGACCCGCAATGAATCCGGGCACCACCAACCGCCCATCGGGTTCAATAACCCGTGTGCCCTCACCCAGCAATTCGCTGACTGCCGAGTCACTACCGACTCGTTCAATCCATGCACCCCGCAATGCGATTGCCTGCTGCTCACCAAGTTCAGGGTCGAGTGTGGCGATCTTTCCGCCGTGTAGTACAAGATCGGCCTCGGATTGGACATCGTCAGCGAATGCCGAGGCGAAACAAATCACCAGCAGCCAATTCGCAAGGAGTTGGCGAACATACCCTATGGTCGGTGTCCCGCGCGATGGACGCATCGCCCTTCTATTGGATTTCCCCTGATCGCTCATCACGATATAGGAATATTGAAGTGTGAGAGCTCACGCAACAATTGACCTTTGTGCTGAGTACGGAGGTTGCGAGAAACGGATACTCAGAATATTCGAAATTCTGCTACCCTGACAATCCTCCCAGCTCACGGTCGTCTCATATGGTTGACTATGCCCAAGTCTCCCGGCGCGGTCAGATTACGCTTCCCGCAGCCGTGCGTAAGCGGCTTGGAATACAGACTGGCGACCTGTTGATTCTCGAAGATCGGGAAAACGAGGTTGCCATAAAACCGGCGGTCGTACTGGAATTCGAGACATACAGCGACGAGCAGATTGCGCTTTGGGATGCCGAAGACAAGCTTGACGTGGGCGAAAAACAAGCCATTCTCAAGGCACTGGCCTCGGAAAAGTGAGGCTGTTTCTTGACGCAAACATCTTGTTTTCTGCAGCGCACCGTCCACAAGGGAAGGCAGCACTTCTCATCGAACTGTCCGCAAGAGGTCACTGGGAGGTCGTCACCAGCTCCTACGCGATTGACGAGGCCAGACGCAATCTGCTCTTAAAATTCCCCAGCGCAGTCGAAAATCTGAATGCGCTACTCGCGCACATCAAACGGGCGGAACATCACCCTAGCCTGTTTTATCCAAGGCCTCTACCGGAAAAAGACCGACCAATTTTCCAAGCTGCCCTTGCATGCTCCGCCACCCACCTGCTCACCGGAGACTACAGGGATTTTGGCGAGTTCATGGGCAAGCCCGAACGGACCATGGGAATTCAAATCATGTCGGTCGCAACCTTTCTCGGTTCAATATCGAGGACTCGTGGCGGAGCATGATCCATGTCACTCAGCGCGGGGCTGTCCAAGGAAAGGATTGCTGCTTGTTCGCAGCGGTGGGCGAGGACGGCGGAAGGCGGGTGTCGCCTCAATCGACTGACGGGCATTGAAATGTTAGGCTTCGCCCCCACTTCTTGATCTTCCTATAAGATCGCGAAGCGCGGATGGACGAAGCGCAATATCTTCCAATATTGCCGCTGAAGAACACAGTGGTGTATCCGGAACTCATCATGCCGCTCTTTGTCGGGCGGCAAAAATCCCTCAATGCCGTCAAAGCGGTCGCGCAGAAGGAGTCGAAACTCATCTGCATTGCCCAACGCGACGCCGAGATTGAATCGCCGAAGACCGAGGATCTCCACAGCGTCGGCACCATCGTTCACGTCAAGCGCGTAGAACGCCAAAAGCAAGGAAGCCAAGTCGTGGTGCAGGGCGTTCGCCGATGCCGCATCTTGCGAACCTTTCAAACTCAGCGCTATCTATCGGCAGAGTACGTTGAAGTTGAAAATATTGGCTTGGACGAACTGGGCTCACAAGAAACCGAGGCACTGGCACTGCTGCGTGAAACCCTCGCCATCAGCCGCCAAGTCGCGCTGCTGTACGACTCCGAGCACGGCGAAGAGATGTTCGAGCAGATGATCGGTACTATCAGCAATCCGATCACCCAGATGTATCGAATCGCGTCAGTGGTGGATTTGGAAGTCGAAAAGGATCAGCGTGTGCTTGAGGCCGATACGGCTCTGGCGCTCGTCAAGATCATGCACGAGATCGTATCGCGGGAACTCAGCGTGACGCAGCTACGTCAAGAAATCGCGTCAAGAGCGAGGTCAGACCTCGAACAGCATCAGCGCGAGCACTTGCTACGCCAGCAAAAGCGGGCGATAGAAGACGCGCTCGGCGAACTCGATGACAGCGATAGCGATGTTGCGGAGTTGCGCGCCCAGATTGAAAAGATCGACCTTCCAGAACATGTCGCTAAGGAGGCGCAAAAGGAACTCAAGCGGCTCGCCCGCATGTCTCCTCAAGGCGGTGACTACCAGGTCACAAGGAGCTATCTCGAATTGATCGTAGAGTTGCCTTGGGGCAAGTACACCGAGGATTGCCTCGATCTCTCGCGAGTGGAGGAAGTCTTGGAAGAGGACCACTACGGACTCGAAGACATCAAGGAACGCATACTCGAAAACCTCGCGGTACTGCACCTCAATCCCAAGGCTAATGCGCCCATCCTTTGCTTCGTGGGACCGCCCGGTGTCGGCAAGTCCTCCCTTGGGCAGTCGATCGCACGCGCCATGTCACGCACCTTCGAGCGCATCAGTTTGGGTGGCATGCACGACGAAGCGGAACTTCGCGGACACAGACGCACCTACGTGGGCGCCATGCCGGGACGAATCGTACAGGCCATTAATCGCGCCGGCGTGTGCAACCCGCTCTTGATGCTCGACGAGGTTGATAAGCTCGGCCGCGACTTTCGCGGAGACCCGGCCGCCGCATTACTTGAAATTCTCGACCCGGCTCAGAACAAGGACTTCCGCGACAACTATCTGAATCTCTCTTTTGACCTGTCCAAGGTGTTCTTCATCACCACGGCCAATACGACCGAAGGCATACCGCGCCCCTTACTCGACAGAATGGAGTTGCTTCAACTCTCGGGCTATAGCGACTACGAAAAGAAGCACATAGCGCAGCAGTACCTCATCCCGCGCCGGCAAGAAGAGGCCGGCCTCAAGCCCTCGCAATTGCGCCTGACGGAGAACGCCCTGCACCGCGTGATACGCCGCTATACCCGGGAAGCAGGCGTGCGCGAACTTGAGCGCAATATCGGCCAGATTGCCCGCAAGCGAGCAAGGTTTATCGTTGATCGCAAACAGCGCACCAATCGAACCCCTGGCCTGCGCCCGATCGATGCCAAGCATCTCGATAACCTGCTTGGACCTCCAAAGTACCCAGATGAGCAGCCGCGCAAGGATCTACTGCCCGGCGTCGCGCCGGGTCTCGCTTGGACGGCGGTGGGCGGCGAAGTGCTCTATGTCGAGGCCACAACGACAGACGGCAACGGCAAGCTCGCACTCACCGGACACCTCGGCGATGTCATGCAGGAATCCGCCAAGGCGGCTCGCAGCTATGTCTGGTCGATTGCCGACAAGGTCTCGGTGGACCGCGAACGCATCAAGCAGACCGGCATCCACATTCACGTTCCGCAAGGCGCGGTACCCAAGGACGGCCCCTCGGCGGGCATCACCATGGCGGTGGCCATGGTCTCGACCTTGAGCGGTAAGTCGGTGCGCGACGATACCGCCATGACCGGCGAGATCACACTCACAGGCTTGGTGCTTCCCGTAGGCGGCATCAAGGAAAAGATCTTGGCGGCGCACAGGTCCGGCATTCGCCGCCTCGTGCTGCCCAAGGCCAACGAACCCGACCTGCAGAAGCTCCCCGACAACGTGCGCGGCGAAATGACCATCGCACTCGCAGAGCGGCTCGAGGATGTCATTGAAGCGACCATCCCAGAGCTGGAAATCGCGAACGCGGGGCCATGACTCCTCCCTTGAGGGGGAGTTTTTCGCGCTCTTTATCTCACGGTTGATTCGACGGACGGCACTTATGGTCTGCTTGCCGCTGGTTTGCGCCTGTGGGGGTGGGAGCAGCCGTGGTGAGACCGCAAGACCTCCGCGCCCCGGATCCGGGCGATCCGCCAGTCACGCCTCCGGCGCCAACAAGCGGCTTTAGCGACCTGACCTCCGCGTCCGGGTCTTGGCGATGATCCGTCGCTTCTCTATCGCAACAACGGCGACCGAACCTTCACCGACGTGACCCCAAGCTCCGGACTTGATTTGATTCAAGCCGAATTCAACTTCTCTCCCGCCTTCGGGGACTACGACCTCGATGGCGACCTCGACATCTATCACACCAATGGCTGGCGGGAACAGCATGAGAACGGTGAATTTGCGCGCGACCTGAGCCGTGCCATTGTCTCGGACGGTGAAGGCCGGTTTGAAGAATTGGGACGTGATCTCAGACTGAATGATCCTTATGGGGGCGAGGCGTGGCGTGCGCGGATTTCGATCAAGATGGGGACACGGACATCCTCTTGCTGCACACGAGCACGAGCGAGTCGGCAACCCTGTGGCGGAACGATACCGAGGGCAACAATTTTACCTTGGCGTCACACTGAGGGGCGACCCGCCCAATACTGGTGCTGTGGGCGTCCGCATTCATATTCAGTCCGGTGGCAGGGAGCAAATGCGAGAAGTCAATCTCGCCAGCAACTATGCTTCCCACAATGCTACCGACCAGCTCTTTGGGCTGGGCTCGGCGAACCGCGTGGATACACTCACTGTCGAGTGGCCGGATGGGAGCGAGACGTTCATGCGGAGCCTTGAAATCAATCAGCGACTCACTTTGGATCATCCGAGGTTGTAGTCCTCAGTACGTCTCACGTCCAGTGCGACTCGCTCCTGCCCGGCTGCGGATTTCGCCAGCAGAATTGTTGCGGCCTGCGTTGCGGGTAGCGCTCCCGGTGAATCGATCAAATCCGTGGATGCGCTACGTCGGCATGATTGAATCCGGCGACCCGCAGTCCAGTGTGCATATCGACGAGGTCGGGCGCGAATAGCTGTTTAACGGCTGAATTGTCAGGCCGTCTACATTGAGACGCTTACGAGTCATATACAATGGCAATAGCGCTGGACCATCGGAGTGAAGTGTGCTCCGAGTGGTCGTCCGTCAAGGTTGACTTGGCATTCAATTACCAAAGGGAACAATTGAAGTGCAAATCAAAGTGATCGTCGAGAAACACCCTGACGGCTACGTCGCCTATCCGCTTGGCGTAAAGGGCATGATTGTGGGCCAGGGAGACAGCTATCAAGCCGCGCTCGAGGATGTTCAGTCAGCGATTTCGTTTCACATGGAGACATTCGGTCCGGACGCAGTCGTGGACAGAGAGTCTCCGGTCGTCGAGGCGTTTGTGGCCGAGGCTAGCATGGCTAGCTAGGCAAGGTACGCTTTCCGAGAGATGCACCTCGACGCAAAGTAATGCGAGCTCTTTGCGAGCGTCGTTGAGAAGATGGAATGTGCAGCGACTGAGCGCATCGCCGCGCAACACCCGCAACACAGAACGGTGAGGCGGCAGGAGGGTTGAGACTATGACATTGACACGGGATTTCAAAGTGACAATCCGGAAGCGACTCGAACGCGACCCGGGCTTCCGGGAAGCACTGCTCGAAGAAGGTGTGCAGTGCCTACTTACCGGCGAGGTCGATGTTGGAAAGTCGATTCTGCGCGACTATGTCAACGCGACTATCGGGTTTCAGGGACTCGGCGGGCTCACTGCGAAGTCGCCGAAGAGCCTGATGCGTATGCTCAGCTCGAACGGCAATCCGCAAGCACGCAACCTCTTCGAGATCGTTAGCTGCCTTCAGGAACACGAGGGTCTGAACCTCAAAGTACAGGCGGTGCGGTGATTGACCTTGAACGTGCGTCGATCTCGAACTTGTATTTCTAAAGAGCGAACTCTCGCAAGAGGACCTTGTTTCTGCCAACAAACTGTCCAAACTTCCCGGACCTAGGTATGCCGAACCTTATCGGCTACAATTTGCGCTTGGAGGGCGTATCTCATGATCACAGGCACTGACCCGGACGACTATAAGAAAGTGCTGATGACCGATGTTGAATACGAGGCGTATGTCGAATACTATTTTTCGATTGATGAAGCCACTGGGGACATAGTTGGCGAGAGACTTACGCCGTATCAAGCTGCGCTATTGGAAAAAGCCGACCAGCATAACTATGGTGACCTTGAAGAGGACTTTGACGAGAGCATCTTGATTCTCCCCGATTCCTTTCTCGAGACCTAAAACACAGATTCGGGCCTTGGGCGACAAACGGTTTGCGTTAGACACCAAACTGTTGCTTCAACCGACTGCCCGGCAACGCGCACGACGCTCCGGAGGGCCGCAGGCTCATGAGCCAACTGGAGAGGCCCGCCAACGCCCCGGCGCTCGTCATGGACAAGGCCTACGAGGACAACGCCACCCGCCAGCTGGCCTCGACCTCGGCTTCGACCCCGTCGTCCCGCCGAAGAGCAGCCGCGTCGATCCCTGGGAGTACAACCGGGAGCTGTACAAGCGGCGCAACGAGGTCGAGCGGCTCTTCCAGCGCCTCAAGGGCTTCCGGCGCATCTTCTCCCGCTTCGAGAAGCTCGATGTCATGTTCCTCGGCTTCATCGTCTTCGCGCTCATCGTCGTTGCCTGGAGTCCGACAGCCAGATCACAGGAATTCTCACAGCAACAAACCGGCTTGACGGACCTGAAGATTCAGACCATTCAACCGACTCCCAAAGCGCTTCGCATTCGCCCGAGCTTTGACCCGGCGCAAGATTCCTACCAGCTCAAGGTCTCCAGCCGCCTCAACGAACTAACGATCCTTGGGTTCTTCGACACTCCACAAATGGGACTGAGGTGTCTTCATCACGAGGATTCTCTTGTGGCCGACTCAGACCCGCACCACGAAGGCTGCCAGGTATCCATCAATCCCGGCGTGAATAGGTTTCTACTAGAGGCCATCGGAAAAGACAAAAAAATTCAGAAGACTTACAGTCTCAGTGTGCTTCGCAACAGCCTCGCCGCTGAACCACAAACCCTCGTGAGTAATCTCAACCAGTCCGATTCAAGCAACGCGTTCCGAGCTACTCGCCACATTGCCCAATACTTCACGACTCCATACGACGGGGACGGATACGAGCTGCACGGGATCAAGATTAGGACCGGGGCCGGCCAAATGGGGCCACCGGACATGGCCCTCTATTCCGTGGACGAGAGCAAGGACGTCTCTCAGAGACTCTTCGATTTGTCCCCACCGCAAACACTAGGCGCACGCGAGCCGAGCTTTTCCGCACCGCCTGACGCGATTCTGGAGGCGGGCTCCACCTACGCCATCTATCTTCGCAGGAATTCGAGAGATTTGATTCTGGATGCCACGCGATCAAATCTGGAGGGACAGAAGGCTTCCCCGGGCTGGGAAATCGAGGACAGATACTACTTCCGACAAGGCGCACGTTGGGTACGCAACAGATCAAACTCGTCGCTGCGCATCGCAGTGGAAGGGACGCCTTTCACGACACAGTCGCAGGACGAAGTGAATCAGCGATGACGCGCACCAAAGACGCACGCTGCTATGCTAAAGCCCCCCAAGCCCACAATCATCCCGCAAAAAGTCGATCATCGACTCATACAGCGTCAACTTGTGTCCGTAACGAAGCGTGTTTGAGAAATGATCAGCGCCTTCAAGCTCAACGAACTTGTATGACACGTCGTTTCTGTCGAGCGATCTGCGGTAAATTTGGTACTGCTTCGGAGGCACCCGCTGATCCACGCTGCCATGAATCAGCAAGAGCGGCACATTTACCTTGGCCGCTTCTTTCACCGGCGCGACGCTGTCGTCCCACATGTTGAGCTGCGCAATCCTTTGTGTACCGCGCAGATCGAAACGATAGTGATTGACCTGTTCATTGGGATCAGCCACAGCCGCGCCGGCGATCACGCATTGGTATAACTGCGGTGTGCGCGATGATGCCACCAAAGCCGCATAGCCGCCATATGACCATCCATACATGGCGATTCGTTCAGGATCGGCAAGCCCTTGTTCCACAAGATAGAGCGCACCATCGTCCTTGTCGTCCTGCATCTTGTAGCCGCCCTGTCCCCCATGGATGAAGGCCGATTGATAGAACTCCAAGCCATACCCCAAGGATCCTCGATACTGGGGCTGAAGCACTAAGTAGCCATTGTTTGCAAGCATTTGTCCCCAGTCGTCTATGACACAACTTCTTGAACGAACGGCCCACCATGAGGCATGACGACCAAGGGGTATGGAGGGTCTCCATGCGGGACTGTGATATAGCCCGGGATCATGCGACCGTCGCGCGACTCATAGGTGATGTAGCGGACATCCGCGAGCTTCTCGCTCTCGATCAATGTTTGGCGAGTGCCAACCACGTCAAGCTTTCCGTCTTTTAGCAGATAGTAGGTGCCTGGATCACGAGGGCCACTATTGCGTATCAAAATCGTGGCACCATCTCGGGAGCGGTGAAAGGCAATGTTGTATGCGTGAGGGATCACGCCTTCGAGCTGACGGTGGATCGCCTCTTCTTCGGAATCCCAGTACTCCACATGCCGCTTGTCCTTGTACCAGACAACACCTGTTTCAATACCAGAATTGGCCCAAGTGTTGCTGTGATACGCCATACCTCCCACATCGACATCGTTGCGATGATAGACGGGCTCCACGAATTCCTTGGTTTCGGCGTTGAATGACCACAATCCCCGGGTGTCCTTTCCGTTGTGCGCGTATACGTATAGATGTCCTGGGTTCTCTTCGTCGATGCCCGCTATGGATTGAAATTCCCAGTCCTCTTCGTGAACACGGATGATCTCCTCCCAGCCACTTTCGCCCTCACCCCGGTAGTACCAAGTGTAGTAACCGTTTTTGACATCGAACCCACCTCCAATTCGAGGATTTCCTTGCGCATCGAAGGTAATGGCACCCATGCTCAATGTGCCGCGAATAAGGAGTCGCCTCGTGCCCTTCTTGACGTTGTACTTCCAATAAGCCCTCGCACGAAACGCATCCCGAATCCTCGCACCCGGCCCACCAGCGTCGTAATTCTCGTAAGCGACGATGACGTGATCATCGTCGTAAGGGAGAAGATTCACCACATCGGCACTCTCTTCCTGATCAAACGTCTTGATCTTCTCCGTCTCTAGGTTGAGCAGCGCAAATCTGTATTCAAAAACGCCCCGATTGAAGTCGTCGATCTTCTCTCGAACGGCTTGCCGCGCTACAAAGGCGATAACTTCATTGCTCACCCAATCGTAGCCGATAATCTCCATGGGGTCGGCCCCAACCCGAAAGGGATCTTTCGATATATCGGAAGTATCGTAGATCTCAATAATCGGATCGCCGTCTCGGGAGGGTATCTTCATCAGCGCAAGCTTGTCCCCTTCTGGCGAAAGCGACACGCTTGCTATGGCATCACGTAGCGCCCAATACTCAAGGGGATAGGGTTCCGGCGCTTCGGCCGAAGCGAGCGCACTCAATCCGAGGCTTGAAGCGAGCAGCGCGGCGAAGAATGACTTCTTGAAATCCTGAGGAATCATGGCGTTACCTCTTTTTGCTCCTTTTGCTTGTGTGGCGTGATGGAGGCGGAGCCGACATAGAGAATCGACCCCGAAAAGACCTCTTACTTAAGCTAGGAGCTCGCTCAAAGCCAGCCCCGCTCTCGAAATCTGACTCTAACGAATCCGCAGTGCCGATGTCCAGCATTTCGCGGCAAGTCAAGCAAATCTCCTACAAGCGCCATCCAACACCGATTGCGCCCACGCCTGAACTCATCGGTCAGCGGTCCTGCGCCGCTGACCGATTACTCTTGGCCAATGAACCGACTCCCGATCTTGTGCCCCGCCTAGAAGAGCCCTCCAAAGGAGTAGTAGAGATTCAGGAAGTAGACTCTTCCATCCACAGAATAGCCGCCGATACCCAAAGGCACGTTGCTATAGGTGGTGGCACCTTCGTTGATGAAGGGAGGCTCCTCGTCAAACAGGTTCCTGACCCCACCTCTGATGCTCCACGCACCCCCTTGCGGCTCATAGACCACGGCAAGGGAGTGGGTCATGTAGTTGCTGGTCCAATCAATGTCCTTGCACAAGACATCATCGGGCGGTCCAAGACAGGTGTCACTGAGCCCGGAGATATCGTCCCACTCATCCTGAAAGGCGGCATCGCTCTTTTGCCCATCAATGTAGTTGGCGGTCCAAATAACCCGCCAGCGGTCATAGGTCACGCGCCCTTGAAACTGGAACGTCCAGTAGGGAAAGTACCATTCGCCCTGAAATTCACTGAAGTCCAGGTTGCCCTCATCGTCAACCTCTTGGGTGGAGCGTTCCAGCAAACGGTGCGCATTGAAATCAAAGGCCACCTCGAAGGGTCGATCAAACAGATTGATGCTATCGGTGAAGGTGGCGTTCACATCCACGCCCTTCACCCTCTCCAAGTCTCGGTTGATGAACGCACGGTCGATGATGTCGAATTGCGGAATCACGGGATTGGAAAAGTCTCGAGAAATCCTCGGGCAAAACGGGCTTTCACCGGTCTCCGTGTAATAGCAGTCATTAATGATGAACTGCGCGCTCGGCTCGATTATGGTGTTCTTGATCTTGATCTCATAGAAGGTGGAACCAACCGCGAGGTCAAATTCATTGGTGAAGGGCTGCTCCCAAGAAAAGCCGATGGTGCTGGAACTTGAGGTCTCCTCCTGCAATCCGGTCGCACCGCCGGCGGATACTTCGGTCGAGAAGGTATTGAAGCCGTCGTTCCAAGCTGTGGTGGGGTCAACCCCCTGTCTGCGACAGTTTTCGAGCACATAGGGTTCACGCTGGTCGTTTTCCGGCACGTACCGGTTCTCGAACTGATCCCAAGCGTTGTTTGGAATGAAGCAAGGGTCGAAGAGCGACAAAAAGCCCGTTTGATCGCGCAAAAAGAGTTCGCGTAGATTCGGCGCCCGATATGAAGTACCGTAGGTGGCGCGCAACAGGAGCGAATTGAACGGACGATATCCTAGTTTGAAGGACTCCGTCCACGCCGTCCCATAGTATTCATCGTCCGTGAGCCGCATCGAGAGGTTTAAGGTGACCTCTTCGGCGAGCATCACACCAGCCACTAAGGGAAATTCGATTTCGGCAAAGAGTTCCTTTGTGATCTTGTCGCCTTCGGCACCGCCATCGGCAAAGAACCCGAAGAACAAGCCTTCGCCCGCAACCTGATCAGGAATCGAACTAATCTTGTCTTTACGCCACTCAAAGCCAATGCCACCCGCAATCGCACCTGCCGGCAACTGCCAAAGGCCGCCGGTCATAAAGAAGGACACGAAGGTCTGCTCGTATTCCGTGTCGAAATCGCGGGAGTCGAACACATAGTCGCGCTCGGCTTGCGTTCCAAAATCGCCAACGACCACGCCCAAGGGGTAGAGAGAAGGCGCAAACATGTTAATCGGTACGCAGCCCGGAGCGGCATCGGCTGCCAATGTCGCGCCCAAATCATTCTCGCAAGGCGTATTGGTCGAAGAGTAGGCACCAAGCGCAAGATTCAGTCGATCATTTCGAACGCCTGGGCGACTAGCGGAGGCATCCGACTTCGAATAAACAACGCCAAAATCAAACGACCAATCGCTCAAGGTGGCCACGTTCAAGAACGGCATATCCCCCGATACTCCGCCGACAAATCGATAGGTATCGGTTTCGGTATAGGTCAGCGTCCGGTCACCCCGAACTGAAACGATAGGCCGAACCCTTTGCGGTCCGAACGGCCCCGGAAGAAGATCAAAGTTCGCAGGGGAGCACTGACTTGGCGGGAGCCCGTAACAACCATTCAAGTTAGTGTAATACTCGGAAAAGGAACGAACATAGTTGGGATTCGTGAGCAGTGCCCTCTGCGCGAGGCCACAGTCAACGCCTCCCTCGGCTGCGGGATTACAGGGATTGAACGGATTATTTGCCGGAACCCAAGGAAAGAGCTGGTAGGCGCCGCCATCGGCGAAGAAATCCTGATAGCCGTATAGGAATTCAAAATAGGGAGTGAGATTCATTTCTCCTTCAAACGTATATTCTCCATAGGCGAACAAGCTCCGTTGCTCGGTCTCGGGATACAGATGGGCAAAGGTGTCCCGTCCATTGATGCTGTAATCTCGGTAGGTCACATCGGTCACACCGTCGCCATCACCGTCCACCCCGAAGGTGCCGTAGATGCTGTTCGCTTCCGAGAAGTTTGGCCAGCCTCCGTTGCTATAGCCGGGTGTGTAATAGATGGAGCCGGCTTGGGGTACTTGGATTCTGCCCGCGAGCGAACCAAGCTGGCAGTCATCCGACCTCATGTTGTAGTTGGTTGCCCAGTAGAGATCCGTTGATCGAACACGACCGTTCTGGTCAATCTCCGCGTGCCTTTCGCATTCCTCAGTCCACGGCCGATCGCCAAGCTCCACCGCCTCGGATTCAGCGTATTCAAACGCCGCACCGATAAAGCCTCGATCAAAGTTCTTGCCCCAAGTAAATGAAAGCACATGGTCTCGCCCGGCGCCGTGATAGGGCACATTGGAGAAGCTCTCTACTTCAAAGCCATCAAAGTCTTTGCGCAATATGGCGTTGACGACTCCAGCGACGGCATCCGAACCATAGATTGAAGAGGCACCGTCCAAGAGTATATCGTACTGCGCCACGATAGAAGCTGGTATCAAGTTGAGGTTTGGCGAAGTCGGCGCACCCTCAACGCCGGCCGGCGCAATACGCCGCCCATTCACCAAAACCAGCGTGCGGGCGGAGTCGAGTCCTCGAAGATTGACTGTCGAAGTGCCGGGACCGTCATCAAGCACGAATCCTTGGAAGGTCAGGTCAATCTGTTGCCCAGACGCGGCAGTCGATTCCTGCAGAATATCCGCGGCATCCATCAACCCCGCCTCGCGCGAAACCTCGCCGGTGATGATTTGAAGCGGGGAGACACTTGAAAAGGTATCTCTTTTCAATCGAGAACCTGTCACCACCACTTCTTCGATCGACCGCACAGGCGCAGCCGGAGCGACTTCCTCTTCTTCTTGTTCAGCCACTTCCTCGGTGTCAATGTCTTCTTGGGCAATGGTCAACGCCGGCGCGAGCGCCAAGCAAAAGACCGCTAGCCCGGATAGCGACTTGCTAAACCCGGTGCCAGTGAGAATCCTTGAAATAAGCTTCATGATTGTCGTCTCCTTTTTCAGTTGACCCTTCATCTCGATTGAAGCGATGCAGAACTATTGGCCGCGGTTTCAAACACAGCGACCTCAACCACTTGGCAAGCCTAAGCCCCCTTGCGGCCATGACACCCACGCTTCAGTTTCTCTTGTAGGCAAACCATGCGTACAAGACAACCTGCGGCACAAGCAATGATGTTTCAAAATGTATCACAAACGGAGATATGGTTCATAGTTCTTGTAGGAAATTGCCCATATTGACGGAAAGAGGAACGCCTCTCAGTCGGTGGATTTCTCAGCATGCCGGTCCGGTCAATTGCCCGATACACTGCCGGTACAATGCTGTAGGCTTTGGCAAATCCGATACGCTGATGATGAAAACGAAAGTCGATTTCACAGAAGATGAGCGCGAAGCCCTTAGAGCGTTCGCGGCGCGAGGGAGTCGTCGCGAACCTCTGTTCTTTGTTGGACGCGAAGATGTGTTTGAAACTATTGAACAACAACTTCGGGAAGTGAGGGAACACGGCGGGTCGCTTGCAAACGCGAAGGTTGTACGAGGTCCGCCCGGAAGCGGGAAAAGCGCGCTTCTCAATGAGTTTGACAAGCGGTACAAGAACACCCCGACTATTCCGGTTGTCTTGAAGGGCGAGGAGCTACACAACCCGAAAGCGGTCGCGCAGAGATTCGTGCAAGCCTGCGGCTTCGACAAGTACCTGCTTTTCAAATCACGTCAAAAACGCGTGTCGGCACGCTTAGGCGCTTCTTGGCTTGGCGTTGGCGGGGAATACGGAACGTCGCAGATCTCGCCGATGGAGCATATCGAGCGTGGTATGCCCGTTTTGCAGCTACTCGACTTGTGCTTGGAGATGTCTAAGGAGATGGTGTTCCTTGTACTTGTTGATGAAGCACAACGGGTACTTTCCGACAAAGGTGAAGAAGGAGGCATCAACACGCTTGCGGTCGCCTTGTCCGACAAGAATACTGATTCCCTTAAAATCATGACCGTATTCGCAGGTCTACCAGATACGGGGACCCGTTTGAGTTCGGTCGGGGTTTCTCCAAGGCTCATCAGCGATTCAATAAAAACACATTTGCTTGGAGCCTTTGAAGAACCGGAGGTGCGGCGGATTGTGGAAAAGACGCTGGCTCACGAATTCTTGGGTCTGTACAGGCTTCCAAGTCACATCAAGGAAGCGATTACTGATGCCATCGTCGAAGCTAGCGATTGCTATCCAAGACATATTCAGAGCTACCTGGAAGGCATGACGACAACCTTTGAGCGCACACCCAATGGGGCGTTCCTCACACTCGACGATTTGCTCAAGTTAGGCCATAAAAATCGCCTCAACTATTACGATGAGTTGTTCGATTTCCCTGAACTCAAACGGTATAAGAAAGCAACTTCAATAGTCTTGAAAAGTAAAGCGCCTGATGAGCCGTTCACCCGTATCGAAATCGACGGAGTAGCAATATCGCAATGTGGCATGTCGGAGGATGCCGTGGAAGGAGCGTACAACCAAGCGATACATTGCGGCATATTTGAAGAAGTAGACGTCATGGATGAGACGCTTCGTATGCCAGTCCCTTCATTTCGCACCTATGCGGCTTCGGGGTTCGACCGAGAAGGGTTCCTATAGAAGGGTTGCGGACGGCCGGGAGTTGGAGCGATAAGAATGTGGAATGCCTTCATCAAGCGTGCTACTCGCAGGCTTGCGAAAAGGCGGCCCTACAACAGCTTCACCAATGCCACGATCAACCCACCTTGAGCAATCAATGCGCCGAACATCCATTTGAGCAGATCCGCCCGTACCTGAAATAGGTCAGCCTTGGTGGCCAGATTACTGTTCAGCAACTGCATCTGCTCATCAGCAAGGACTTCGGCCTGCTGTTCGGTAAAACCGTCTCGGACAATCGCTTTACAAAGCGGTGCGTATCAAAGGCAATTGCTTCACTCATTGGGTCATTTTCGCTCAGCGGCTAGTCGGGAATCAACGAATATTTTGCAGCCAGGTGCACAAGCCCTTCTCGATCTGATTCGTCGCCCTGAGTTTGGCATTGCTGTTTGATGAATCCACGAACCCTGCCCGCGCCCTTGCGGGCGTATCGAATTGGTGATCCAGACGGTCAGTTTTCAGCGTGGAGCGCGGAACGGGCCAAGCGCGTCTCGGGGAGGTGGCACGAGGCGGGATGTTGAACGCAGGGTGCGGGGTGGTACCTAGAAGACTTGCGCTAGGCACCGGGCAAAGGCTTTGTCCAATTCTCCACAACAAGACCAGGGATGCCCACAAAGTCCTTTTCGTTATTGGTCACTATCGCAACACCAAGCGAGAGCGCATGGGCCGCGATCTGCCGGTCGTAGGCACCGCGCTTCGGCATCGCAATCGACTGAATCCTGCCGAATACTCTTGCTGCGGCCTGATCAAAGGGCACAGGCAGCACAAACTCTAGAATTGATGCTGCGTATCTTCGCGCCGCTTCCGGGTTTGGGCTCTTGGCAAACCCCGCCTCAAGCTCTCCGAGTGTGATCGTAGAAATCGCAAGATCGCCCGTCTCGCATAGATCGAGACGTCGATCCAAGTATTTGTTCCCACCAAGTATCGCGTAGATACATATGTTTGTATCCAGCATGTACTTCACAGGACTCTGAATCTTCTCTCTTGAGTGGTCGGAAGGATCGAAAAAAACGCTCAATCATCGTCGCGACGGCGCACATTGTCGCGATTCCAGTCACGATCTTGAACAGGCTGGTCGCGACGAAAGTCTCGAAAGAACGGCCCGAGCTGGCGAAACGCAGTACCCAATCCAGACACCTTTCGCTTGACAGGACTCACAATCAGTTCTTCGCCGCTACGTCGAATCTCGACAGCGACATCAGTTCCTTGAAACGCGAGTTCCTTTGGGATGCGGACTGCTTGACTGTTTCCATTACGAAACAATCGAGTTGGCCGGGGACTGGAATCGGACATCACGTATCTCTTGGGAATGAGCGCTTTTCGCTAGTCTAGTCGCTCGAAATGCCAATGTAAATACCGAGTGTGTACACACGCAACGCTTTCCCCAGTCGGAAAAGCGTTTGCTCGTCATGTAGATTGTTTTATATATCAAAGTCTTGGTCTATGCCCACCGCAGGGAATCTCAATCCCATGATCGTGCCCGGGCAGTCATGGCAGGGCTATCGCAAGGTGATCAGATTTGGGCCATTCCCTGTCCCTGCTGTTACGAATTCTCGAGCGTGGTAGCGAATCGTCGCCTCTGGAAGGACGAAGCGACCCATCCTCAAAGAGCTTGGCGACAGTCCCAAGCTTAGGCCGCCTCCCCGATCATTGAAATGCTTGGGGAAACGGAGAACTTTGGGCAAGTTTTGGAAGGATTCGTTAATCGCCCCCGACTCAGGGGCGGAGTTGTTCATGATGCGCGGATTGCCGCGCTGTGTGTCGCCCATGGCATCGACCCTCTGCTCACACGAGATCGCGACTTGGCCCTATTTCCCGAGCTACGCACTGAGAATCCTCTTGAAGCAACGGGTAGCTAGCGCGCATGCAATGGTTCAATTGATTTCGGCAGGTGCACAAGCAGTTCTCAATCTGATTCGTCGCGCTGAAGCCGGCGTTGCCGTTTGATGAATCCACGAACCCTGCCCGCGCCCTTGCGGGCGTATCGAATTGGTGATCCGGACGGTCGGCTTTCAGTGTGGAGCGCGGAAGGGGCCAAGCGCGTCCCGGAGAGGTGGCACGAGGCCGGAGCGGAAGTAATCTATGCTTCCGAACACCTTTCCACCGCCCTGCTGGAAAACCTAGTGAACTGGAACGGCACCTTGCCGCCAAACCGACACTTCATCAAGGTCATCATACCGCAAGCCACCAGCTACGAGGTGGTGACAGCGCAATCCCTTCCGGGTCTATTCGAACCGAATCAACAAGCATCTCGGCGCTACGGGGGAGATTGGTATTCTGAATCAAGAAGTGCCATCTTGATCTTTCCATCCGTTGCGGCACGCATGGAGAACAATCTTGTCTTTAACAGTCGGCATCCCGAGTTCGCTAGCCTAGTCGTGGGATTAGAATCGCGGGTCTGATGAGATGCGCGGCTTTTTGACTGAAGCGCCAAACAATCTAACCGGGGCCGCAATCGCATGTCGGCAATCGGAACTCTCTCCATGTCCGTCCTCGTGCCTGTCCATCATGATCTGAATGCCCCTGTTCTTCACCAAGTTCAGCTTCTTCATGGCTGGTCCGCTGGATTTCTTGGCATCTTGTTACCGCGACTTAAGGCGTACTCCAAAGACACGGGGAAACGTGAAAATGACTCAAGAAAGAAGGCGTAGAATGTGGGTGCGTGAGAGGAATTGCCGACGATGCGGCTTGATTGAGAGAAGCGGCTCATATGGCTCAACCAGAACCCAACATAGCAGACGAGCTTCTAGCGAAGCTCCAACACTTGGCTCCGGTGCTAGAGGGATTCTTTGGCAGTGAAGGTGCGTTGAAGATGGGGGGCGGGACAATTCTGCAAGCGAGATGGGGTCATCGGGTTTCGACAGATATTGATCTATTCATCTCCCCAAAGAGATATTTCCGAAGCGTCGGGATTGAATCGGAGCGGAATGAACTGGTACTGGCGTTGTCTCATTCCGGCGGCATCGACCCAGGCTCACTGCGGGTAAACACCTTCGGAGTATATTGTGAGATTTATGGGACAGAACTGACCATCGCGCCCGTTGAATCGCCCATCATTGAGGACAGAGCCAGTGGCTTTCTGGTCCCAAGCACGAACATCGAAACAGAAGCGAATTCAACTATTCTGGTCAAGAAGATCTACAACAGGATGATGTTGGACAATCGATTCGAGGTACGAGATGTTTTCGACATCGCTGTATCGACCAAGCGCGACTCCCGTGCTCTTGAAGAGATTTTCTCTCGGATTCCACGCGATGATGTAATCGATTTGATTGAATCCTTGAAAGAACTGCCGGCATCCTGGGTGGTTGACGCGAAAAAACCTTTGATTGGGGTGGATTCTGCGCTAACCCAAGAGGACTTGATTTCTACGGTTTGCGATTTCCTTCAGTTGAAAATCCTCCGAGGGGACCCAGGATAGAATGATGCGGTAAGAATGAGACCGCGATTCCCATGTACAAAGCGCGTATACAAAAGATAGTGCCCCAGCTGCGGTCGCGGCAAGCCTTCCTTGCAAATCCCAAATGTGTCGACGCGTTACCGGAAAGGCCAAACTCGGTGGCTCTTGTAAGGAGCCTCATGGGCGCCTATTGCGCGGGAATGAACCACGACTCTTCGCCACGGGAGGTGCTCGATGCCCTCCAGGCCGAACCCAATCTTGAAGCGTCGGTGAGCAAAGTGGTCCGATGGCTGCTGGGGTCGATCAAAATGCACGAAGTTCGCATGTTGAACACAAGGTGCGGGGTGCCCATTTTCTGTCTCGCGGAACATGTTCGGGCACACGATATGAAGGCAAGCAGATTCATTGAATCTCTGAATCAATTTGCGGTGGTGTCGTCGGAACTGTCTGCGTAGGAATCTGGCTAGAGTAAGTCATGCGCTGCGACGTTTCGCCGGCGGCATGTCAGAAACAGCGAATCACAATACCATCGCCTTTCACCATGGGTGGACCGACTAATCCAGCGAATGTATATGGCTTTACCATAGCTAGGAATATGGGTAGTATGGCTGCAATGAAAACAACACTTGAAATCCAAGACACACTCCTCCTTCGTGCCAAGGAATCCGCACGAAAGCAGGGAAGGAGTCTGAGGTCAATCGTGGAGGAAGGCATTCGTCAGGTGCTGGCATCCGGCGTACGGCGCAATAGATATGAGCTTCCAGATTGCAGTGAGGGAGACAGCACCGCCCCGGATCCCCTTGAGAAGTACTCTTGGCAGGATCTTCGCGACATCATTTACGAAGATCGCGATTCTGGATGATTGCCGTAGACACCAACATCTTGGTCTATGCCCACCGCAGGGAATCTCAATCCCATGATCGTGCCCGGGCAGTCATGGCAGGGCTATCGCAAGGTGATCAGATTTGGGCCATTCCCTGGCCCTGCTGTTACGAATTCTTGAGCGTGGTGACGAACCGTCGCCTCTGGAAGGACGAAGCGACCCATCCTCAAAGAGCTTGGCAACAATTCCAAGCTTGGGCGGCTTCCCCGACCCTCGAAATGCTTGGAGAAACGGAGAACTTTGGTCAAGTTTTGGAAGGATTCGTTAATCGCCCCCGAGTCAGGGGCGGAGTTGTTCATGATGCGCGGATTGCCGCGCTGTGTGTCGCCCATGGCATCGACCCTCTACTCACACGAGATCGCGACTTCGCCCTATTTCCCGAACTACGCACTGAGAATCCTCTAGAACCGACAGATCGCTAGACAGCACGCAGTCGTTTCGTATTCTCATCTTCTGAGCGACTGAGACCCGTTCCTTGCTTTACCAGAATTACGCGTCAACCACAGATCAACAATCACCAGATCGTGATCTGAGAAAAGGGGCGCGTTGGATTCGTAAAGGGGTAGCGCCGAAGAATTTCTGTAACGACTCGCACATTGCGAGGCAGCCAAAATCCGGGGATTGGCGAAGGGGTTGCAAGCCTGGGCCGCCGCGATGCGCCCAGTGCCTTGCCGGAGGCCATGCCGGTCAGAGCCTGTTCAGGAACTCCTCGCCCGTTTCGCAGTCGATGATCAGCCCGCCGAGTTCCAGCAGGCGTTCGCCGTCGTCGAGCGTCGGCGATCGTTTCGACCACTCCCCGGCGGTCTCGTCCCCGAACTTGCGCACGATCTGCCCGCGCAGCAGTCCGCGCTGACCTTCGACGCGACCTTCAGCCCGGCCTTCGACGCGCCCCTCCTCCCGGTGCTCCTCGATTTCCTCCAGTATGCGTTCCGCAATCATGTCCATTTCCTCCGTCAAGGATTCAAACCTGGTCCAGTCCGCGAGCCCGTCACCCCGACACAATCAACCGACCTCGGCTTTGAGTCTACTTCGATTCATTCGGCACTGGTGGCGTCCTGCCGCAAACCCTTGCTTCGCTGATGGCCCAAGGCTGACCTCCTGTCAGCCCTTGAGCCCCTTGCGGAGCAGTGCTCCGCAAGGGGCTCACCCTCTCCGATTCGAGCACCCCGATCAGCTCGGACGCCCCGTGCGCCGCCTCCATGCGCACGAATGCCGACACCAGGTTCCCTTCCGGCAGCGGCGCGGCCGCCAGCGCCCCGACATCGAGCAGAAGGTGGCACGAGTCCGCGAAGTAGGTCAACAATCCGGCCTCGCGCGAGGCGCTTCGTCCGTGCGCACATCCTGCACTTTTCGCACGAACATCGTGGTGCGACATTTGCCACAATTCGTGTCAGCCTTTTCGGTCAATTCTTGTGAGATATTCGCCCGGCGAGCCCTCGGGCGGGGTCGCGGCCGGCATCGGCGCCCCGCCATGCCAGGCATCGACCGCATCTCTTCTGAGCTTGCCGCGTGTCGTGAACCCGTCGTCAAGGGTAATGGCTTCGCCGCGCTCGGCGGTGGGCGGAACAATCGGTTGGTTGTCGGCCCGTCACCTCAAGCGGCGGGTGCGGCGAAACGGCGTGCGAGTAGTTCCCATTTTCCTTCATACCGTTCTTCTCCCTCATCGCGCAATTCGTCGTTGTAGTGAAACAGATTGGTTTCGTCGAGCTCTTGGGCGCATCTCAAAGGAACGCCTTCGTCAGGAGCTCGCATCCGGCGCACGTGGATAAGTGATGGGTCTAGAAATTATGTATTGAGGCTTGCAACGGCGGCCTCCCGCGCCTAAAGTTAAACCATCAAACCGGACTCGTGAGCCGCATGTCAGAACCGGAGAATCACAAGACCATCGCCTTCAGCTTTGATGGTACGGGCAACGAGCCCAGCGATGTCGTCGGCTTCACGAAGGATGAGAGCATCAGTAACGTGCTCAAGATGCACGTACTTATGGGCGGATGTTCGGAGGGCGGGCGCTTGGATACCACCACACCCAGCGGCAACCCGCAATGCACCTTCTATTACTCCGGGATAGGCACCAGCCGCAAAGACAAGCGTGTGACACGGGTAGGGCGTTCTTTTCACAGGGTGCGCCGAGCCTTCAATATGGTATGGGCCCCGACTTGGGGCGATGCCGGAAGGATTCTTGCCGATGCGCGCAAGGACCTATTGGACATCTACGAGCAAGGTGACAGGGTGCTCGTGCTTGGCTTCAGTCGAGGTGCAGCGCTGGCCCGAAAGTTTGTCGGAGAAGTTCTGGCATCGAATGAATGCGAGGAGATCGCCTTTCTGGGTGTATTCGATACGGTCGCCGCCCTCGACGGCGTGCATCGGATTGGGGAGAAGATCAGTACAGACATCCTATTCGAGAACGGTACGCTTGACGAAAGAGTGCGGCGCGCCGTACATATTCTCGCGCTCGATGAGTCCCGAATTCCCTTCACTCCAATGCAAATCAACAAGGATCCGGAGCATCCGAAACGCATCCTCGAGGTCTGGTTTCCGGGCGTTCACAGCGATGTGGGCGGAGGGTATTGGCTCGACGGCTTGGCCGACCTCGCGCTTGAATTCATGATTGGCGAGTGCGAAAAAGCGCTCGGAGACGACATCAGGATTCACAAGGGTGATCAGGTAAGCCTGCAAACGCTACTCAAAGCACAGGGGGACCGAGTACGGGATATCAAAGTCGATGATCTCCTCATCTACCCCATGGTGCACGGAGCACTGCATACCCACTCCGGCTTGATATCGCGCGCCGGCATGGAACGACCTCGCCTCGTGAGTGTGCGTATCGACGACGAACCCAGCCAAGACCCATCCGATCTACCCGTGATACATCACAGCGTTTCACAGAGGTTCAAACAAGTATCCGGATATCGGCCTCACTCGCTTCGCGGCCTCAAATTTCGACTGCTCCTGCCAAGCGGCAATATTTCAGAGGAGTCCATCAGCGGCATCGGGGGGCTATTGGATTGTGTGTGAGCCGCAGGCTTCGCATATGCCATAATGCGCCGGTGTCCATTCGGCGATTGATGACGTGCCCTCACCAAGCGCAGCTAGCGGCAAGGAACTGAAGAAGGCCGGGCTAAAGGTCACCCTGCCCCGTCTACGCGTACTGGAGATTTTCGAAGAGTCCGAGCAGCGGCATATGAGTGCGGAAGATGTGTATCGGCGCGTGCTTGAATCTGATGATTCAATTGGTCTAGCGACCATCTACCGCGTACTGACCCAGTTTGAGTCCGCAGGCATTCTTGATCGGCACAATTTCGATGATGGCCACGCGGTCTATGAACTTTCGAGTTACGAGCATCATGATCACATGGTGGATATGGACACCGGTCAGGTGATCGAGTTCGTGAACGAGGAGATCGAAGCACTTCAGCGACAAGTCGTGCAGGCGCGCGGCTATGAGCTGGTGGACCACGCCCTCGTGTTGTACGTTCGAAAGTCCGCCGAGGGGCGACAAGGGCAAGATTCCTAAACTGAAATCGCTACGCGATTTTGCCTCCCCTCAACGCGAGAGTCTTTGTGCTCTGCTTCACCTGAGATTCAATAGGATCACCCCAAGGGTACAATTTGCGCTTTGCGCCCGGAGTCGCCTTGCCCATGTGGATGAGATCTACCAAGATCGTTGCAACGCTTGGGCCCGCCTCCGACAAACTTATCGACCGCTTGATCGGTCTCGGCGTAGATGTCTTTCGGCTGAATTTCTCGCATGGCACCCATGACGAACACAAGGCTCGGGTAGACCGAATTCGGCGCGCGGCGAAGCGGCATCGGCGTTTCGTCGCCATACTCGCAGACTTGCAGGGTCCGAAGATCCGTATCCGTGGATTTCGTGAGTCGCCGGTGCTCTTGGAGAAAGGTGCATCTTTCTCAATCGATGCCGCCTTGGACGACCACAGCGGAAATCCAAACCGCGTCGGCACGACGTGGACTCGCCTATCCGCTCAAGTTTCCAAGGGTGACGCGCTGGTGCTTGGCGATGGGCTCATTGAGCTGGAAGTCACAGACACCGGTGCGCACAGGGTTCAGTGCCAAGTGGTGAGCGGCGGCGAGCTTCAATCCAATGCGGGAATCAATAAGCGGGGTGGCGGCTTATCGGCACCCGCCTTGACCGAGAAGGATGCTGGCGATATTGAATTTGCCTGTAGTCTGTCGGTGGACTACGTGGCGGTTTCTTTTCCGAGAAACGCTGCGGATATGCGCGAAGCGCGTCGGCTGGTACAGGCTCAGGATCCTGATTGCGGAACTATTGCCAAACTCGAACGAGCGGAAGCCGTTGCCGACGACAGCACCATGCGGGAGCTTATTCTCGCGTCGGACGCGGTGATGGTGGCGAGAGGGGATTTGGGCATTGAAATAGGGGATGCCGCTCTCATCGCCGTGCAAAAGCGCCTCATCGGCATGGCGAGATCTCTAGGGCGCAGTGTGATCACCGCGACGCAAATGATGCAATCCATGATCGAGCATCCCAAACCCACACGAGCGGAAGTGATGGACGTAGCCAACGCCGTACTCGATGGCACCGATGCGGTCATGCTCTCCGGAGAAACTGCGACCGGCCGTTTCCCCGAGGAAACCGTGAAATCCATGATCGAGATCATCGAGGGGGCGGAAAGGAACTCGCAATTTAACGTGGCGAGCCCGATAGACCCGCTGTGCGAACCAATCGACCAAGCGGTCGCGCTCGCGGCGACGCAAGTGGCTTCCAACCTTGAAGGCGTTACGGCCATCGCCTGCCTCACGGCACAAGGGCGCACGCCTCAACTCATGTCTCGAGTCGCTTCCAATCCCCCGATCTTCGCCTTGGCCGACAATCCACGTACACTGGCGCGAATCGCGCTGTATCGAGGCGTACACCCCGTACTCTTCGACACCAGCGCAATCGACCTTGACGAAATCAATCAGAGCGCCATCGATTGGCTCAAACGCCACCATGTGGTCAAGGCCGGAGAGCGCGTGGTGCTCACCAAGGGTGACTACCACAATGTCCAAGGCGGCACCAACACGCTGAAGATTCTGCAAGTGGTGTAGCCGTGAAAACAGTGGCGCTGCAGGGCGATGCGGGCAAACCTGAATTGGTCAAGGCGTCTCCTGACAGGCCCCATGCGAATATGCGCCGAAATGGATGTGGCATCTGCTGGGCAAATTAGCCCACTGGCTTACTCAAACGGTATCTTGAGATCGCATCCATCTTTGGCCATAACGCGCGCCGGCGACCTTATCGGGACTGAAAAGCTCATCGAGCTGCGCCACGGTCTCCGGGCTCAGGGTTACATTTTCCGCCGCGACATTTTCTTCCAGATAGGCCCTGCGTTTGGTTCCGGGAATCGGCGCCAGGTCATCCCCCTTGGCGCAAAGCCAAGCCAATGCCACTTGCGAGGGCCTGGCTTCTGCTTCGACGGCTATCTGTTCGAGTGCCGAAACCAAATCCAAGTTTGACCTCAAATTCTCACCTTGAAACCTCGGCATGCTTGCACGCATGTCGGAACCTTTCTCGAAGGTGTCTTGAACGGAGATTTTGCCTGTCAGAATAGCCCGTCCTATCGGCGAGTATGGGATGAATCCGACGCCAAGCCGCCGACACATGGGGAGCACTTCTGCCTCGGGATCCCTAGTCCAGAGCGAGTACTCAGACTGCACGGCCGTGATCTTATGCACGCTATGCGCTCTCTTCAAGGTCCGCGCCGATACTTCGCTGAGCCCGAGATGCCTCACCTTTCCCTTATCCACTAATCGGGCCATAGCTCCGACGGTATCTTCAATCGGCACCTCGGGATCAGGTCGATGAAGAAAATAAAGATCGATGGTGTCCACATTGAGCCGCTGCAAGGACTCCTCGCACCTTTCCTCCACTTGGTCGGAATGGCCATCAATCGCAGGCTGTCCATCCCGGAGCACAAAACCAAATTTCGTGGAAAGGACAATCTCGTGCAGAAAGGGTGCCAACACCCGACCAACGAGACGCTCGTTCTCGCCCATGCCATAGGCGTTCGCCGTGTCGAACAGGCTTACGCCCAATTCGACGGCCCGCAGCAGCGTGGCTTGACTCTCTTCGGGATCTGCCGCGCCATAATTGCCCGTCATGCTCATGCACCCAAGCCCTATGACACCGACCTGCAATTCTCCAAGCTTGACCTGTTTCATTCGAAATCTCCTTGCGGGCCGAGCGTCCCTTCATCGAGTTGCTGCGAAGAGTGCCGAAAAAGCACTTAAGCCACTTCCGTTTCTGATTCGATGTTCACAATTGGTGCTCAAGGCGGCAGAAGACTCTCCGAAGACTTGTGGAACGTCGCGCAAGCGCGGATATCCCTTGACGAAGCCCCGACTCTGAGCCTGTATTCGCCAGCGGCCGCAACCCAAGCGCCCCGCCCGACATCAAAGGATACCAAGTCCCGCTCGGCTATGCGAAAGGTCAAAGTTTGGGACTCGCCCGCAGCCAACAATCTCGTCTTGGCGAATGCCCGCAATTCTTCGCTCGGCTTGTCCAGCGCGGACTTGGGTGACACCAGATAGGCTTGCACCACCTCCTTGCCGGGCCGCTCACCTTGGTTGGTGACCTCGATGCTGGCGGTCAATTCACCTTCGAACCCCCGGGCGTCCAATACAAGTTCGCCATAGTCGAACTGCGTGTAGGAAAGCCCGTGACCAAAGCAATAGGAAACCTCCTTGGCGAAGCTATTGAAGTAGCGGTACCCCACCCAGATTCCGTCTTTGTACTCGACCTCCGCAGGCATGGTCGGTATGAATCCCAAGATCTGGGAAGGTTCACCCGTGACCCTGCCGGGGAAGTTCTCGGCTGCGGGAACATCATCGAGCCGCACGGGAAAGGTATCGGCCAGTTTGCCTGAAGGATTGACTCGACCCAGCACTAAGTCCGCAATTGCGTTGCCGCCCTCTTGCCCGGGCTGCCAAGCAAGCAAAATGGCATCTACCTTGTCGCACCAACTTGCGGTCTCGATGACACCACCTATATTCAAGATAGCGATGACAGGTTTCCCTTGGCTACGAAACGCACGACTGATGTTCTCAAGCAGCGCTTGCTCGACCTCTGTGAGATAGAAATCGCCCTCGGCCTCGCGATCGGTAAACTCTCCCGAACTCCGTCCGATAACCACCATAGCCACCCCGTTGCGCTCCGCAATCTGCTCGATGAGATTGGCTTCGATTTGCAGCTCTGGGATCGGCTTCACGGGCATGAATGCTGCGAGACCCTCCAATGTCGGCCGCTTCGTCTTCTCCGCTTCAACATGAGCGACATAGTCCAAGCAAAGCGCTGCATCAAGGGCGACTCCTTGAGCTTCAAGACCCTCCCGCAAAGAGACAGAATAGGCCCCGTTCACTTCTCCACTGCCGGTACCGCCGATCAACAAGTCATACGCGTGATTTCCGACAAGTGCAAGCTGGCCATTCGGCACAAGCGGCAGAACGCCTTGCTCGTTCTTAAGCAGAACCATGCCCGCTGCCGCAGCCTCGCGTGCGATTCCGGCGTTCCTTGCGAGATTTGGTTGGTCACGGTGAGCCTGCTTTGCAAAGGTCGGTGTCTTGAGTACCAGGCGCAAGACATTCTCTAGATTGCGGTCCAAATGCGCCTCGTCGAGCGACCCATCCCGCACCGCCTTCAAGAGAGCTTCTTCCTGTCGGTCGGTACCCGGCATCAGGAGATCGTTGCCCGCCCGCATCTGACCGGCGGAGTCTTGACCACCGTACCAATCGGTCATGACCATCCCTTCGAATCCCCACTCGTCGCGCAAAATCTCCGTGAGGAGTCCCGCACTTTCCGATGTGTACTCACCGTTCACCTTGTTGTACGAAGACATCACGGTCCACGGACGACCTTCCTTCACGGCGATCTCGAACCCTCGAAGATAGAGTTCGCGCAGGCTGCGTTCGTCCACCAGAACATCCAGCGTGAATCGGTTCCATTCGTGGTTGTTCGCCACGAAGTGCTTGAGGGATGTACCAACTCCTTGCGACTGTATGCCTCTCACCATAGCCGCAGCCATCTTCCCGGAAACCAGCGGATCCTCCGAGTAGTACTCGAAATTGCGACCGCCCAGCGGGAATCTGTGCAAATTCAAAGCAGGCGCCAAAAGTACGTCGACCCCATAATCTTTCACTTCATGACCCATGGCGCTGCCCACCTGCTCGACGAGTTCCTCATCCCAAGAGGTGGCAAGCAGTGTCGCGATGGGAAAGGCGGTGGCATGGAAACGCCGCTCCGTGCCCGCACGCATGGGAGAAATACGCACTCCGGCTGGACCGTCGGCGACGACAAGCGAGGGAATACCGAGTCTCGACACCTCATGCGTACTGCCTGCAGCGCCAGGCACCCGCTCGTCCATGACCATGCCGACACTCGGCCCCTCGTCTTCACCGGAGCCGCTAGGGAGGTTCATGCCCTTGCCTCGCAACAGCCTGGCCTTCTCCTCAAGGCTGAGTGATTCGATCACTTCCTTGAGGGATGCCTGCCCCAATTGGGGCGCTGTGGATGGCACCGATTGATCTTTGCTTTCCATGGATACCACTAGAACAAATGCAAATTCATAGCCTGCTCGATTCCAAGCTTGAATGATCCGAGCAGAACTCTGCTCGGATCAATCGGCAAACCGCTAGTTCGCGTCGTTCACGAGAGAGGGTAATAGATAGTGTCGCAAGAGGTCGCGGAGTCGAAACTCATCTGCCGAGAAAGGCGAATCAACCACCTGAAGTGAGGTCGCCACGAAGGTGACCCAATCGGCATAGGCTTGTAAGGTGACACCTTCACGAATTCGGCCTTCAAGCTTGGCGCGGTCGAAGATTGGCCTCACGGAGGTGAGCGCCGCATTGTGAAATTCCGCCAGCGTGGCATTGATGCGCGGCAAGAACTGATCTCGTTGCTCGCCAAAAAGGAGACCGAGTGCCGGCTGAATCTTGAGTTGGCGAAGGAACCACACCATGTCCTCCACGATTTGCACCTCAAGATTCGACTGCTCGTACCATTGCGCCTCGTAGGCGGCAATCATGGCCTCGAAGTCTCGCTTGAGCGCCTGATTCAATACTTCGTCCTGATCGGCGAAATAGCGGTAAAAGGTCGCCCTGCCTACGCCGGATCGAGCAATAATCTCGCTCACTGTTGTTTGCGTGACACCCTGCTCGTGATAAAGCGCTACCGCCGCATCCAAGATGGCCCCTCGCGTGCTCTCTTTGCGCTGCGGTGCTTCTGGCTTGTTTCTCGCGCTCGTGTGAAGCGCGTCTATGGCTGATTGTTCCACTCAATATCCAAGCATAGGCCCCATGCATCCTAGTATGCCGAATGCAGCTACGAGGACCTTGTGACAAAAGCTGCCCGGCAAGATGATTTAGCGCACATTATAAGCCCGACCCAAGCAAGCGCTTCTGCGGACGTTCCGCGAGTGCCTCAATGCCGCTCAGACTTGCGATTCATGCGCGTGCAGCGCATCGTATTCGAATAGACCCGACCAAGGATCACGTGGTTGCATGAGTTTGAGGGCCAGATTTCTGAATCCGGCCGACACCCCACGCATATGAAAGAGGCGGCCATTTCTTCGCGAACCCCGTTGGACTCGCGCGGTGCGATTGCGGCGCAGGTTTGCATAGATGACCAGTTCCGCCGCGATCTGACTCGCACTCTCGGCGCGATCTAGACAGCGCGCCAAGACCGCTCCGTCCTCTATGGCCATGGCCGCACCTTGCGCCATGAAGGGGAGTGTCGGGTGACAGGCATCTCCAAGCAGGGTGACAGGTCCCCTACCCCAACGAGGCATGGGCATTCGATCGAAGAGCGCCCACTTGTAGAGACTGTCTCGTTCAGCGCTGTCGATGAGCGTCTGTATATCCTCATGCCAGCCTTGGAAGGCTTGTTTGAGTTCTTCGTGGCTGCCGCGCTCGTTCCATGACTCGACTTCCCATCCACGCTTCTCGACCACGCACACGCAATTGACCATTTCCCCACCGCGCACGAAATAATGCACAAAATGACTTCCGGGACCCCACCAAGCCGTCGCCACAGGCCTGACCATCCCGTCTGGAAGCCGTGAAGCAGGCACTAACGCCCGCCAGGCCACATTGCCAGTGAAGCGAGGCGATTCGGCCCCAAACAGTGATTCGCGCACTACAGAGCGTATGCCGTCCGCGCCGATCAACAGATCAGCCACCTCAGATGTTTCGCGACCGCATTGAAGGGAGAAGACGCGTACCCCATGACCGTGTTCGGCAAACCCAGTGACCCTTGCATCCGTCACGAGCTCAATTGATTCCTGCATGTTGGCAACCGAGACAAGCGCCTCGATAAGATCTGCCCGATGCACATGAAGGTAGGGAACCCCGTGAACTGTCTCCATCTGCTCCCCGAGTGGGGATTCGGCAAGCACCGCACCAGTCTTCCACCCGCGAACTTGCGTACCTTCCGGAACGAAGCAGCACTCGCGCAAGGGTCCCTCCAAACCCAGCGAGAATAGAACCCGCATCGCGTTGGGTGAGAGTTGAATGCCGGCTCCAACTTCGCCAAACTCGCCGGCCTGCTCGAAGAGCTTGACTTCACACCCCTGGGATGCCAAGGACAAAGCGGCGGACAGCCCACCAATACCGCCGCCCGAAATGAGTACGCTCTTGCGATTCACGACGCGTCCTTTGAAGCTGAATCGAACGTTTCGATCATCGCCTCTTGACATTTCGCTTCAGCCTAAGCTGACTAGAGGTCCTTTGAGCGAATGAAAATCGGACAAGCACACTTTGCGCACCCAAATTTGCGTAGTATTGCCCACTTTCACGGACTTCACGACGGCACAGAGGATTCGCAAGCATGGCTGACAGACTACAGGACAAGGTTGCGGTGATCACAGGCGCGGCAAGTGGTATAGGCCGAGGCACCGCCATCAAGTTCGTTCACGAAGGGGCGCGGGTCGTCATTGCGGACATTCAGAAAGAGAAGGGCGAGGCGCTGGCGAGAGAGCTTGGAGAGGCGGCAGTATTCGTATCGGCAGATGTGTGCATTGAAGAAGATGTGAAGCACATGATAGACCATGCCATCACCACCTTCGGGCGACTCGACTGCCTCTTCAACAACGCGGGCTTTGGCGGCATCACCGGCGACATTGAAACGACCGATCTCGGCGAACCCTACGAGCGCACTGTTGGGGGCATGCTCACGGGCGTGATTGCCAGCATGAAGCACGCCGCACCCATCATGAAGGCGGCCGGCGGCGGCAGCATCATTTCAACCGCCAGCGTCGCCGGCACTGCCGGTGGCTATGGGCCACACATCTATTCGGCGGTCAAGTCAGCCGTGATTAACCTGACGAGGTCTGTTGCCTTGGAACTGGGTGCCGCCAACGTGCGCGTCAACGCCATCTGCCCCGGCGGCATCGCCACAGCCATATTCGCAGGGGAACTCGTTCACCAAGGCGGCAATCTGGACTACGCCGAGGCCGTAAAGCCTTTGCTGAGCCTCATGCAGCCCATTCCTCGTCCCGGCACACCAGAAGACATCGCTAACGCGGCGTGCTTTCTTGCCAGCAACGAAGCCTCGTTCATTACCGGCCAAGCGATCGTCGTTGATGGCGGCCTGACGGCCGGGGCCTGGGCTCACCCAAGCTACAGGCCCGACTCACAAAAGATCATGTCGCAACTGTTTGGGATTGACGATATCGGGCAAGTTGATATGGTGGTTCATAAGCGCGGCGACTCAGATGAGGCCCCCGTGCGGTGAGTCGAATGCAGTGAATCGGATTGACAGCGCCGAAACGAACCACTACACGCTAAGGAGACCACGCACTTATGAAAGTCGCATTGGCATTTGCCAGCAGCATGTGCAATGAAGGCGCAGCCGCGCTTGAGGTGTGCCGACGCGCCCAAGCAGCAGGATTCGAATCGGTTTGGGGTGGAGAGCATGTGATCATGCCGGATGCCATCGAATCAAAATACCCCTACTCCGCCGATGGCAAGATTCCGGCCGAACCTGAGACCTCCATTCCCGACCCCCTCATTTGGCTCGCGTTCGCAGCGGCCGCCGCTCCGTCGCTTCGCCTCGGCACTTGCATACTGATCGTGCCGCAACGGAATCCTTTGGTGCTCGCCAAGGAGTTGGCCACGCTCGACAGGCTCTCTGGTGGACGCCTAGAGATCGGAATCGGCGTGGGATGGATGAAGGAGGAATTCGATGCCTTGGGCGTACCCTGGGAACGCAGAGGTGCGCGCAACGATGAATATATCGCGGCCATGCGCGCCCTCTGGGCCGGTCCGCACGCGGAGTTTCATGGCGAGTTCGTGAACTTTGAACCGGTCACCTGCAGCCCTCGCCCCGTCAACGGAACTATCCCCATCCTGGTGGGCGGGGATAGCGATGCCGCCATTCGCCGCACGGTTCGGATTGCCGACGGCTATTTCCCGGGAGAAGGGGATCCAGAACGCTTGGGCGCCTTGCTGGCTCGTCTGCACCAAGCGGCCGAAGACGCTGACCGGGATCCCAAGAGCATTCAAATCAATGCGATGTTCGGGGCACACATGGCGGATCCGCTGCCGGCGATCGAGCGACTGGCACAGATGGGCGTGGAGCGCATCATGGTGCCCGGGTTCTTCTTCATGGGACCCGGCGGGCTTGACAGATTGAGCGAGTTCGGCGAACAGGTGATTCAACAGCTTGACAGCTAATGCAAACAGCAAGTCTTCAGCCACCGGTTGATACAATTTTCGAAGTCAACGCAATAGGGCACACAGCAAAGAATTTTGCGTTCAGTTATCGTTCATTTCCAGAGTGTCACCATGCACTCGAGCTCGATGGGCAAGGCAAAACTCAGCACCTGTCCGGGGCCTTACAAGTCAAGCGCGACGGAGACTACTCGCGCCCCTCGCACAACACACGGAGAACATAACAATGACGACCGATTTGAGGCTTCAAGAGCGATACGCTGGCGCGGTCACGCGTTATCTCTTACTGTTCACCTCGACTGTGCTCGGATGCGCGACCATCGCAGCAGCGCACGCGCAAAGCGATTTGGATGGCGTGGTCTCTTCCTCCAGCGAAGTGGTGCGAGTGCCGCTGTTCTTGTCCGGATTCAACCCCGATCGGCAGGGTCTCGTGCGCATTATCAACCATTCCGAAGTATCCGGCGGCGTCGCCATTTACGCCATCGACGAAACTGGTGCGCGATTCGGCCCGGTCAACCTGCTGATGTCGGCGAATTCCGCTTCTCAACTTACCTCGAGCGACCTAGCTTGGGGCAATCCCGTGAAAGGCGTGTTCGGCACCCTAGGGTTTGGTGTGGGTGACTGGCGCCTGGAGATCGAGAGCGAACTCGATATTGCCGCATTCTCCTATGCCCGCACGCCGGACGGCTTCATAAGCCGACTCGACGCCGCAGCCACCGTGGATGACAATATCGCATGCGCCATCGCCTACTTCAATCCCGCCAGCGAGCCCACCCACGCGAGCTCGCTGCGATTGACAAACCTAGGTGCCGAAGCATCACAAGTGGTGATTTCTGGGTTGGATGATGCAGGACAGCCCGCCGCAGCCGGCGCAGTGAATCTCAGCCTCGCGTCGGGCGAGTCGCGCAGGCTTTCTTCACGTGACCTCGAATATGGTGCCACCGGCCTTCGCGGACAATTCGGAACCGGAATTGGCATCTGGCGATTGTCGGTCATCGCCAACCAACCGCTGCAGGTTATGAACCTCTTGGAGGGCCCCGTCGGCATCCTATCGGTGCCCGCCGACTGCCACGATGTTGGACAAGATGCCGGAGGACAAGGACATTCCATCAGCGCAATTGTCAACCCCTCGGGGCCCGGTATGCCGGACCAGCCGGGGAATGACGACGCCGACTCGGGTACGCCGATCGAGGACATTGATTGGATCACCGACCCCTACGAACTCGTTGCCGCGGGCATCCAAGGCGACAGTCTCAAGGTGACCGTCTCCTACGGCGGCGGCTGCCGCGACCACAAGTTCGACTTGGAGTTCGCGGATGCCATCATGATGATGGACCCGCCACGCCTTCAAGCCACCCTACTGCATGATGCCGACAACGACCCCTGCGAGGCGTGGCTCACCGAAGACTTGGCGTTTGATCTGACGCCGGTGAAGGCGTTGCATGGCGGCGGAGCTGGCGGCGGCACGGTGGTACTACAGCTCATCTCGGCAGACGGCAGCCAACGCGACCTCGTTTACACCTTTTAACCACTTCCTGCCTGGTGAGCCTCCGATCCATTCGGCGGGGGCTCACCGATTTCTTGTGGCTTGGATATTCAACTGCACAAATTGCGACGAGACATTTCCGATTGCGCGCCTCGTATAAGCCACCGCAATCACAGCAACTTCATCGATCATGCCGATTCCGATGGACCGATCTTCGCCATAATCTTGCCGATCATCCTTCCATGCGAGAACAGGTCGCTCGAAAATTCGGCGTGCGAGTTCAAAACTGACGCCATGTTTTCTGACATTGGACCGGTTCTTGTCATGGTCTCATTGGAACTCCATAGGCTATGACTACAATATGTAATTCTGGGTTTCAAGGGTTTTGTCCTTTCAAATCCTTGTTCTCAATGCTTCTGTTCCGTTACGTATAGAACGGCAAGCCCGCATTCTGAAAATGTAGATTTGCAGATGGAGCAGCGGCTGCAAACAATTCATCTTGTGCGTAAGGCGTGACCCAAAGGTTGCGACGCGGGAATCTCAGAGACACCTATAGAACGTCTGCACCAGATCGTAGGATCGGCGATCGCCAAGGATATTGTCAACCATCTTGTTCATCACGAAGGATGCCGAGACTCGAGCATCCTGATCAACAAGCACGGACGATCCTCCCCATCCGCCCCAGTATCCCGTATTGGGGTTTGGTGACATGGGGACCATATCCGAGTTCATGCCGAATCCGAGGCCGAAGCGAATCGGCACACCCAATACCAAGTCCTTTCCGGAGATTCGCTCTATCAATGCGGACCTGGCGGTCGCCTCGCTCATCAAGGTCACGCCGAAGGCCGTGCCGCCGCAGGCCAATGGTGTCTGCAGCCGGGCGATTGCCCGAGCATTGCCATGACCATTGGCGGCGGGAATTTCAGCCTTGCGCCAGCCAGGGGTTCGGCTGATCTTAGCGCTTCCAGCAGATGGGCTTCTAAAGGTTCGAGCCGCAATCGAATCTTCCGCCACCAAGCTCAGGGCACCGGAAGGCGCATCCGGTGGAATCAGGTTTCCGATTCGATGGAACTCGGTCTCCGGCACACCAATGTAGAAATCGGCATCCAACGGTTCGGCAATTTCTTCACGAAAGAACCTGCCGAGAGATTTGCCCGTCACCCGCCGCACCAATTCACCGATCAGAAAACCCTGGGTCACGGCGTGATACCCGCTTGCGGTACCCGGTTCCCACCAAGGCGTCTGCGCCGCCAGCAGGCCTGTGATGTACTCCCAGTCATAGAGATCTTCCACACCCACCTTCTCGTTGAGACCCGAGAGACCGGCCGCATGGGACATGAAATGCCATACCAGCACCCCTTGCTTGCCATTCTGGGCAAATTCCGGCCAGTAGTCTGCGACGGGCGCGTCGAAATCAATGAGTCCGCGTGAGCAAAGCACCAGCGCACAGAGAAACGACATGGTCTTGGTGCTGCTATAAACGTTGACAATGGTGTCTCTGTGCCATGGGATCCGCCGCTCTTCGTCGAGATGCCCTCCCCAGATATCGATCACCATCTCACCGTCAATGCTGACCGCGAAGCTTGCGCCCAGATCCTCACCCTTCGCTATGTTTTCCGCGAACTTGTCGCGCACCGCATTGAAGTGAGTATCCCAATTTCCTTTTATTTCCGTCATGGCGTTCCTTGCCTGAATGGGCTGATTGCGTACTGTAACGTCCTAGCGAGGCGAGGTGTCCAAGCCGCGGGAAAGCGAAGAAAGGGATAACTCTCCTCTTGTTCGGTTGATTCCTAATCTGTTCTGCAACAACAATTGGGATACGCGGATTCGCACGCTGGTAGAACGCCTGGTTTGCGCGAATTCCGTGAGAACATTGTTATCGATTGGTGACTCGCTCGTTCGGCGATCGAAGAACATCTGGTTAAATCTGCAACAACGCAACGACATCCAGAGGGCATTGAACACGCCAAATCGTCGCGCACGGATCAACAGAGCCAAACCGGTCGCGGGCTAGCTCGAGCGAATCAAAAGATCTCCGAGACCGTATCCTCCAACTCCCAAAACGCCCGCAGGGACAGAAGTTTCCCCGCCTCGTTCACCCTGTACACCGTCACCAACTCGGTGCGAAAGACGTTGCCGGCAGCGTCCTTTGTCGTGATCGTACCGACATTGGCACATTCATTGCCGCAAGCCATGCTGTGACGAATGTGAAACCGAACATTCTGCGGGGCGATGACCTTGTCGTAGAAGGCGGTGATCGCGGTGATGCCACGATGCCCACGTCCCTGTTCATCGAGTGGCGAGGGACCAACCGGATCTTCAATGATGGCGTCTTCGTCCCACATGGCTAGCCATGTCTCCCTATCTTTCGATTCAATCGCTTGAATCGAATTGATCGCGGCGGTTCTGGCTGGATGTTCCCTCGCGTTCAAAAGTAGATGATGGCCCATGCTTCGCTCCTCGTTAGATCAATTATTCCGTTTGGGAAGCTATTGCCGACTTGGCATCGGCCAAGTTTCCAGATCGTTCGTCGCCTATTCGTACAGCGCTGATCTTCAAAGCGTCTTAAGGCTCCGCCTGCTGGGCTCGAACCAGCGACCCGCTGATTAACAGTCAGCTGCTCTACCTACTGAGCTAAGGCGGAAGCGGGAGGATTTATTGTACCTTGCCTTTTTCATTCGATGAACAATTCTGGGACATCACACGAGATCGCTTCGACGCACCGGAAGAAGGCTGGGCGCCATTCAAGAGCCCACAAACTTCGCTGGTCGTTTCTCGGCAAACGACTGAACCGCCTCTTTGAAGTCATTCGACCTCACCAGATTCATGACAGACATAAGCACATGGTGCGAATGGCTCTCGAAGTCTTGCGTGAGTCCGTGGCGAAACAGGCGCTTCATGTCCATCACGGCAAGTGGGGCGTTCGAACTGATCTTTTCTGCCCATTTGGTCACCTCGCTCATCAGTTCCGAGGCCGGCACGGCGCGATTGACCAAACCAAGCTCGACACAGCGCTCGGCCGAGAGTCGGTCGCCGAGCAAGGCGACTTCGCAGGCCTTGGCCCATCCGAGCAAGCGCGGCAAGTACCAAGTTCCACCGCTCTCAGGAATGATTCCCATCTTCACAAAAGCAGGTGCGATATAGGTGTCATCGCTCATCAAGCGAAGGTCGCAGCCAAGCGCGAGATCCAAGCCGTAGCCAGCCGCAACACCATTGATCGCCGCAATCACCGGCGTATCCATGCGCTGTAGTGTGACGGTACAAATCTCACGCGTGGAAACATGCGCCGACCCGTCACTCGAAGCCAACTGCCCGCTGATGCCCTGCCCTGCGGCGGCCTGTTTCAAATCAAGCCCGGAACAGAATCCACGTCCCTGTCCCGTGAGCACCACGACCCTGACGTTCTTTTCATCTTCGGCGGCTTTCAGTTCATCATTGAGCTGAATCAACATCTTCGGGGTGATGGCGTTCATCGCTTCTGGGCGATTGAGCTTTATCGAGCGAACTGCACCCGTATCTTCGATGAGTATGGGATCGGTGTCACTCACTTCTTTCTCTCCTTCTGAATTCATATCAAGTCTTCGAACCCCCCAGGGTGCGCGCCAGCAAGCGCAAAGCCCCTAGTGGCTGGGCATTCTATACAAGCAGGCGCAAGTAGTATTCTCGCGCCTCGCTGGTCATTGCCGGTGTCAGCACGAGATTCGGCGTGCGCAAATACCCCTTATTGAAATCATCATGCGATATGACAGCTTCTATCCAGAGCAGGATGGTCGCCCAAGGAAATGGCATCGGGAGGTCGGTGTGAATGAAGCTTCAAGAACGGAGTCTTGTGTCTAGCTCAAACCGAGCAATCTCGGAAACCCCAATCCGCGCAGCGTCCGCGTGGCGATGGTTCACGAGGAGGTTTCTATCATTTGATTCAGGCACCGGCACAATGACGGACGGAACCATGAGCAGACAGGCCGATACCGTATCGAGCCATGCAGTCCCAATACTTTGCGTGAATTCTTGCCGGTCTCGCCAACCCGCAGGTAGATCCGGCAATTCGACTGTTTCAATCTTGACATCGTCGGGCACCCCGTAACGCACGAGCAAGCTATCGTCAGGGAACACATTGAGTTCATTCATGTGCGCAAGCTTTTCCAGCGCACAGAGCGCTGGACCGGTCGCGCAATAGGTGACGAGCCGTCCCAACTCATTCCATCGTCCGGCCTGACCGAGACCAAAGCCACCATCAAATCGCTGCGCGAACTTCGCGCTTGAGATCCGCCATATCCACATCAGAACGCCGCACCCCACGCGATTCTCGCCAGCGTATTCTCTAAGATCCGGGTGCCTGAATCGCTCCGCACAAGCTCCATCGGGCTTTTTCCTTCCAGAAAGCTCAAAGGACCGCGCAGCCAACGGGCCGCCTTCTCCACGTTTCCGAAGGTCTCCTCGGCCAGCGCGATAATGCGTGCGACTCTCGCGGCGCGGTCAGATTCCTCTGGTGTGAGCCTGCGTCCATGCTCGCGGCGGTGCGAAAGTGTGCGCGGCTTGATGATGAGATAGCTCACCTCTTTTTCGGACATCCCGCCCTTTCGAAGTTCGTCAATGGATGCGGTGGGAAACCCATTGATCACGATTCGTGCCATGTCCGCATCCGTAACAACCTGGTGGCCCAACACCCGAGCCCCGCCAAGTTTCCCGACCGTAGCGGCCACCAATGAAAAGGGTCGATCACTCATGGCGGAGAATCCCCGATTCGGCAATATTCCAAAGATACTACGGCATATTGCCGAACTAGTCAACGCCCATAGGTCGATCTGCCCACCGGCCTTGAAGTGTGTGAACAACAAGCAGGAGAACTCACCCGCCCACTTGGGCGCATTCGGGTGTCTCGCCAGCCCCTGCAAGCAGAGTGCATTGGATCTTCGACGCGCCCGGATCGCAATCTGCCTCCATACGCACCCTTGCGCCTTCGTCCGTTCGCTTGATGCGAATCTGTAAGCTGTCGACTTCGCCGCCAGCCACCGCACAAAACGCTTGGGCACGGGATTTGAGCTCGGTAATTTCGGCCTCGTATTCGCGCGTGAGGTCCCGTTGGGGTTCGATCAATGCAGGGATCTGGCAACCAGCAAGGAAAAATCCGCACGCAAGACCGTTGAGGAACAATGAATAAGTTCGCACGATGTCGCTACTCTTCGGTGCCGGATTCCCTCATGCTAACCGGAATTCCAAGAAACCGACGTACCGCTACTCGTCGCCGGTCATTTACAATCACTCCCTATGAGCCAACGCAAGGCGTATCATCAACACGAGGCGGGTGTCGTATAGTGGTGATTACCCCAGCTTCCCAAGCTGGAGATGGCGGTTCGATTCCGCTCACCCGCTCCAGTGCCCGATTGGTGCTCAAGGGTCTTCTGTCCCTGTGCGTACTCGTCTCCTTTAGCGCTCCCTCGAACGCCGCCCTGCCGGCCACCCTCGCCGATGGCACACCAATGCCGAGCCTCGCCCCTGTCGTCGAGCAGGTATTGCCCGCGGTCGTCAACATAGAAACCTATGCCCAGGTGCGCGTGCGCAGCTCCCTGCTCGATTCTCCCTTTTGGGGCCGTTATGTGCGCCCACGCACCGAACGCCGCATGAGAAGCGCCGGGTCCGGAGTCATTATCGACGCGGCACGCGGCTACATCCTCACCAACTATCATGTAATTGAGTCAGCCGAAGAGATTCAAATCAACCTGAGGGACCGGCGTGAAGTCACTGCCGGAATCGTCGGGTTTGACAAGCAGGTCGACCTCGCGGTCTTGCAGGTGGACGCACAGAGTTTGGTGGGCATCGAACAGGGCGACTCGGACGGTCTTTCAGTTGGCGATTTTGTGTTGGCGATCGGCAATCCCTTTCGATTCGAATCCACCGTCACTTCCGGCATTATCAGCGCCTTGGGAAGAGGGGCAGGCGGGGAAGGATTTCAGGATTACATTCAAACCGACGCGTCGATTAACGCGGGCAATTCAGGCGGCCCGCTGGTAGACCTCGCGGGAAGACTGGTCGGTATCAATACGGCCATCTTCGCACCGAGCGGCGGCAGTGTCGGCATAGGTTTCGCCATTCCGAGCAATTTAGCCTACGGAATCGCGCAAGAACTCATCACCAGTGGCACAGTGCGACGGGGTGATCTTGGTGTGTGGGTCGAAGACTTGCGCTTTGGCGAAGGTGAGTCCCTTGGCATGGCGCAGATGGAAGGTGTGCGCATCAAAGGCGTCACGCCGGGTGGCATCGCCGACAGCGCCGGTGTCAAGGTTCACGACCTGCTGCTGACCATTGAAGGACGTTCGATACAGAACGCATCAGACTATGCGAGTAGCGCCGGGCTCTTTATCATCGGTCAAGACCTCGCGCTTGAATTCCTGCGCGATGGCAAGCGCTTCAGGCTTAATGTCAAAATCACACCGCCCGATGCCAAGCCCGTTGAGGGCAGACGGGTTGATCCGCGCTTTGCCGATGCCACGCTGCAAAACTTCTTGGATGAGGAAGCCCAGACGGTCACGAGTCTTGGTGTGCTGGTGACCGATATCAAACACAACAGCTACGCGTGGAACTCTGGTTTCAGAGCCGGAGACATATTGACATCCGCCAACCGATCTCCGGTGCGCGACATCAACGATCTGGTGCGCGAATTGCAAGGCTCGCGCGAAGATGCCCTGATTGGTGTGTATAGATCGGGCGCACGCGGGACGATTACGCTGCGGGCATTAAGCGGCGCTTAGCCCGAGCATCAAACCACGTGAGGAGCTAGCACAGAGCCTCGGCGAGCGCTTCGAGCGCCTTCCAATCGATCAAGCCTGGAACGCCGCTGGTGGAGATCGCCTGCACGCACACATGACTTGCGCCGGCATCGAAATGTGCTTCAACCCGCGAAACGATTTCTGAGATGTCGCCCATCGCGAAGGTCGCATCCAAGAAGGCATCCGAACCGCCATCGTCCAAGTCCGCCTCCGTGAATCCCATGCGCTTCCAGTTGTTGCGATAGTTGGGCAGTGACGAATAAATGCCGTAGGTCGCGCGAGCTGCGGCTCTCGCCTTTTCCATGTCTGATTCCAAGATCACTTTTTGTTCCACACAAAGCCACGCATCATCGCCAAGAATCTTGCGGGCCTCACGCGTATGGTCGGGCGACACAAAATATGGATGCGCACCATCGGCGGACTCGCGGGCGAGTTCCAGCATCTTCGGCCCCAATGCGGCAATGACTGTCGGCGGTGCCTTCTCGGGCGCCACCGAACTGAAGGGCGATGTGCCCATGGCCTGCAGGTAGGAACGCATGGTTTCCACGGGTTTGCCATAGCTTAAGCCGCGAACGCCTTCCACCAAGGGTTTGTGGGACACGCCGAGTCCCAAGAGGAAGCGTCCGCCAGACTGCTCCGCGAGCGTCATTTGACCGGCGAGGGTGACCCCCGGTTCGCGATGATAGATGTTCGCGATGCCGGTCGCGACGATTAGGCTCGAGGTGTTGGCGAGCAGCCAGGACGCGGACACAAAGGGGTGGCGACCGACGGTTTCGGGAATCCAGAGCGCGGAGTATCCAAGACCTTCGACCCGTTTCGCGGCCTCAGCGGCTTCGGTTGCGGGAAGCGTATCGACAAACTGCCACACACCAATCTTTCCAAGTTTCATCGTGGCTCCTGCCATGTTGGTTAACGACGTTGAAAATTCCCGGGGCGCCGTTCCGCAACCGCGCGAATGCCCTCCGAAGCATCCTCCGTGGCGCGCAATCGCCGCTGCTCTTCAAGCTCATGCTCGGTGATTTCCGCCACCGCGTCGGCGAGGCCCTGTCTCTGCGTGGCGCGCACGGACTCGACTGCGAGAGGTGCATTCTCGGCGATCTCGCGCGCGAAATCGACCGCCTCGGAACGTAAGGTTTCGAGACTTGTCAACCTGTCCGCAAGCCCTATCTTCAAGGCCTCCTCACCCCCCACCCGCGTGCCCGTGAGCAACATTCGGTTGGCCTGCTGAATACCCACAATACGCGGAAGCGTGACGCTAATGCCAAAGCCCGGGTGGATGCCGAGCTTGACAAAGTTAGCCGCAAAGCGTGCTTCCGGGCACACCACGCGAAAGTCGGGTAGCAGAGAAACACCTAAGCCGCCGCCAATGGCCGCGCCTTGGATGGCGCCGATCACGGGCTTTCTACAGCGAAATAGTCGCACCGCCGCCCGATACAGGCGGCCCGTCGTGTCATCGCGAAACCCCTGATGAACGAACTCGCTATCGGCTTCGGGATCATCTTCCCCACGGCCAAAGTTTGCGCCCGCGCAGAATGATTTCCCCTGAGAAGCGAGGACTTTGGCGCGGCAGGCATCGTCTTCGTCGAGCTGCTCAAAGGCATCGGCGATTTGTTCAATAAGCTGAAAATCAAAGAAATTGTGCGGCGGTCGCTGAATCTCAACCGTGGCAACCATGCCATCGAAGCTCACGCCAAGCTCAGGAAACTCATAGGTCATGAGAAATCAAGTGTCTCGTGAAGAAGGAACGCAGAGTAGCACAGGCGAAGAAGGGGAAAATGCCCCCGAAGAGCAGTTGTTCGCAGGTCGGGAGCACGGGCAGAAGGTCAGTCCCGAACCTCACCTCTCACCTCGCTGGAAGAAACATCCATGCGGAACTCGTCTTTGGGCACGCCTTCGCAAAGCCCACGCAAGGAAGGTGGCAGATCGAGGTCTTCGAGGGCTTGAAACCCATCGCCGAATACTCTTGCGAAGACCAGAAAACGCACACCGAGATCCGCGAAGCGGCGAAAGCTGTTTTGTCGGTCAGCTTCGTCCCGATAGTACTTGGCGTCCGCAATGCGAATCAGGGTGTCCGCACCCACCAGAAAGGTGACCTTCTCAAACGCCTCCGCCTTTTGCACAAAGAGCGGCAGTCGCGTCAGCCAGAGTTCCCCCTTGTCGATGAGCGCCTCAACGCGCCGATTGATCTCGACATAATCGAGCGGCGGCTTATCCGCATTGGCGACGCAAAGTTCGAGTGCGACCGGGCATCCGAGCCGATCTTGGGCGTATGACATCATCGCCTCGTGTCCCGCGTGGATAGGATGAAAGGCACCGCTTAAGATAGCCTTCGGAGGCTGCTCCGACGCCGCGAGACACAGCCGACGCAGGTTTCCCCACACGAGATCGCTGGTGCGCTCGTCGACACGCGCCGTGTCGCTGTCGAACGCATCGCCTTGCCCAAGCTGGGGGCGATAGTCCCTTGATCCTAATAGGCAGTTGTGCAGGAATTCCAGCGCGAGTCGCGCAATCAAGACTTCCTCGGACGGTCTGCCTCGGCCCTTGGCGAGGTGAATGGTCAGACGATGCGTGGCGTGAAGCGTTTGCACACACATGTGCGCCCTATTTTCGCCGCGCCGAGCGCGTTCCGTCTCAAGCGCGGCAGTCAATCCAAAGCCAAAGGCGCGACCCTTGCCAGACCCTGTTGCTTCCGCGAGCTCGCGCGCCCTGGCAAGCGCCGTCATGCCCAAGGCGCCCGCCGTGCCGATTTCGACCGAAGACTCAACCCCTCCGATCAATTGCGCGAGCGCCGCGGCGCTATAAGGAACCCTCGCTTCAAGCAGGGTCGCCGACGCACCGGGGGCTGTCAGCAAGCTCTGCAGCAAGCCACTCCCGCCACCCGTGACATAGAGCACGCCCTGCCAATCAGAGTCATGAATCTGCTTGACCAACTGAGATGTCAAGGTGGCTCGCAGCTCGCAGGTCAGGCAAGAAACTCGCGGCTCAAGCGCAAAAAGGACTCAAGCTGATCATGGTGAACCCAGTGTCCCGCCTTCTCAATGGTTTCTACACGAACGTCCTGAAAACACGCGATGAGCTCCGGATCGGGGTCGGAGAAGGGCGACTGGGCGCCATGCACCAAGAGCACCGGGCACTCGATTCGCTCAAAGCCTTGAAAGAGCTCCTGTTGCCGGTAATTGCCCGGCGCGAACACGCGCACGTAGTTATCGAACTTCCAGCTATAGGTGCCATCTTCGTTGCGATTGGCGCCATGCAGGGTGAGATGCCGCGCCTGCTCGGTGGAGAGATGCGGGTTTTCGTCCTGCATGCGCTTGAACGCATCTTCGAGCGTCTGATAGCGCCGAGGAATTCTTCCGGCGGCGCTTCGCAGATCCGCCACCCAGGTTCTAAAGCGCTCATGCTGAGGCGTTTTCATCATCGCATCCCGCATGCTCTTGGGGGGACCGAGCCCTTCAATCGCCACGAGCTTTTCAACCGACTCGGGGTACATGCTGGCATACAACAATGAAATCGAGCCACCGAGCGAATGGCTCATGATGGTGACCTTGTCGCTCGCCACCTGATGCACCAACTGCGCGATGTCGTAGACATAGTCCGTGTGAGTGTAGCTGCCGCCCACCAGCCACTGTGAATCTCCGTGCCCGCGAAGATCGGGGGCGATCACGTGATAGTCATGGCGAAGCGCCTCGGCCACCCAATCCCAATTGCGGCAATGATCGCGGCCTCCGTGCACCATGAGCAACAAAGGCGCATCTTCATTGCCCCAATCCACGTAATGCAGCCGCAGCCGTTGGGAGAAATACGCGCGCGATGCTGGACCAATTTCCATCTGGTGGGTTCGCCTAGATTCAAATGCCGGATCTTGGCCTAAGCTCAAGATGCGTTCTCGCGAATCAGACCCAATATCCCCTCGGCGGTTTCCCGATCGGTGGAACGGTCATCCGGACCACTGACGCGCACGCCCCAATCCGAATCAAGTTCAGAGACCAATAGCTTGACCTCCACCGAGTCGCTGCGTCCAAAATTGAGCATGCGTGCGAAGAAGCCGGGTTCTTCGCCTTCGAGCAGACGGTGTTTTGAAAAGGTCGCATAGATCACCCGTTCTTCGCGATTCAGGTCCTGAATCTCGGCGCCCGCCTCCTCGATCGCAAGACGCAAGGTCGCCCACGCACGTTCAAAATCCAATTCAAAGATCAATATGGGGCGATCATTCTCGCCATCCTCAATGCGCGCCTTGGGTCGCGCACGAACATCCGCACCCACCAGAGAAATCGCCGAGGTGCCGAAGTTCGAGCCGAGAAATCTGCCGCTTTCAAGTAAAACGGCCGATTCTAGGTCGGCATCTTGGGAAGTGTCCGGCCATTCCTTTTGTTCCGACGTGTCGAGATCGGACAGGTGGCGCGCATGTATTTCAGTGGTGGATTCGCGCAAGCTCGATTCAAGGCGAAAGACAAACCGATCACGCGAGCCTGCCCGCCCTTCCCCGCGCGAATCGCGGATAAGCGTTTGTACCGGGCTGCCGCCGCTACTCGTCGCCTCGATCCAAGCCGTCGCAACCTCTCCGTACACGGGCGCCTCGCCCTCGGTGCTGACGCCGAACTCGGACAAGAAGCGCATGAATTTCGGCCAGACTTCGGATACCGGCTGCGGAACCAACAACCATTGGCGCGCTCCAAGACGCTGCATTCTGATGCTCTCGCCCTCTCGGAGTCCATAGAGCACTTCAGGCCTTGGAGGGTCGCCGGGATAATAGTTCGCGGCGTCCATCGTAGCGACTTCCGGCAACTCCACCCCGCCTTCAAGGGCGACCAAGCCAAGATCGGAAGGCACCACCAAGGGCTGGTGACTTTCCGCATCCAGATAGTCGTCGGATCGATCAACAATGAGCCCGCGGTCATCGCTTAGCCAAGCGCATCCAGACATACCAATGACAAGCAAGGCGGGCAGCGACATCGGCAATAAGGGCGTCTTTGCGCTTGAGTATCGGAGTCTCACATTCTTCATCTGGCCTCCTCGGAGACTGCACCCTGCAAAGCCTTCATAACTTGGCTCCTGTTCTCTTCCGATAGCGGCAGCAGCGGCAATCGGATTCCCGAATCTATGCGCCCTAATTGATGCAGCGCCCATTTTACCGGGATTGGATTGGGCTCTATGAAGAGCGCCTCATGCAAGGGCTGCAGGCGATCATCAATACGTTGTGCTTCGGCCCGGTCACCTGATGCAAACGACCGGCAAAAGTCCGCCAGTAAATGAGGGACTACATTCGCGGTCACCGAAATCACGCCGGATGCACCGAACTCCATCATCTCAAGGGTAAGACCGTCCTCCCCGGAGAGCACGCCGAAGTCGTCCGGGCAGCGGGATCGGATCTCTGCGACCCGCGATACCGCCCCACTCGCCTCCTTGATCGCGACAATGCGCGGATTCTCGGCGAGCTGTGCGACGGTTTCCGGCAAGAGGTCGCATGCCGTGCGTCCGGGAACGTTGTACAGGATCTGCGGAATTGAAACCTCTTGGGCAATCGCGGAGTAATGGGCGATCATCCCGGCTTGCGTGGGCTTGTTGTAGTAGGGGGTGACCAATAAGCAGGCATCGGCACCCATGCGCTCGGCCGCCTGCGAAAGGTGAATTGCTTCGCTCGTGGCGTTGGCGCCGGTTCCCGCAATCACCGGAGTCCTCCCAGCCACCACATCCACGCTGCGTCCTATGACTTCGAGATGCTCATTGACATCAAGCGTGGCGGATTCACCCGTGGTTCCAACTGAGACGATGCCGCGTGTGCCAGAAGCAATATGCCATTCAAGGAGCGCATCGAGCGCCGGCCAGTCGACCGACCCGTCCTTAGACATGGGTGTGACCAAGGCCACCATGCTGCCATTAAACTCAGCGCACATTGTGTCTCGATCCCTGTTTCTTCTCGAGGAGATACGAATAGGTGCCTTGGCTGAGACTCGATTCGAGCAATGCGTGACCACTTTGCGATGAAAACAACTCGAAGTCTCTGACCGAGCCCGGGTCGGTCGCAAGCACAAAGAGCCTCTGCCCCACCTCCATTCCATTGAGGGTTCGCTTGGCCTTGAGAAGCGGCATGGGGCAATTGAGCCCTCTCACATCGAGATGAATATCGGCTTGGCTCAAGTGAACTTGTTGTGAACGCGACGACACTAGTATCTCACGGCGCGTAGCGGGATAGAGGCTCCACAATGAATATCGACAATCGACTTGAGGGGAAGCGTATTATCATGGTTCATTCTGAGGCTTAACCCGTCAATGCGACTATTCCTGCGCAGATCGTGGACCCCATTGGCTTGGTCGCTATGTCTAGGCTATCTTGCTACGCCTTTGGCGCTTGCCCAGGAATCAAGCAATGTCGAGCTGCCGGAGCTCGGCGATACCACCTCGGGAATCGTCTCGATCAGTGAGGAGCGGCGTATCGGCAAGGAACTCTTGCGGCAAGTACGCAGCCAAGTCCCCACGGTGAGCGACCCAATCCTCAAGTATTTTGCCGAAGTCGCCCTGTATCGGATCACCGAATACGCCGATCTTCAAGACGCGCAGTTGTTTCCAGTGCTGATCGACAGCAAAGAACTCAACGCCTTTGCCGCCCCCGGTGGAATTGTCGGGATCAATCTAGGCCTCATGATCGATGCCGAGGACGTACACGAGTTCTCCGGCGTCTTGGCGCACGAACTCGCCCATCTGAGCCAGCGCCACTTCGCGCGCGGCCTTGAAGAGCGACGCGCCTCCATGTTTCGCGACATCGCGGCATTCGTCGCAGCGCTCGTCGTCGCGGCGAGCGCCGGAGGCGATGCCGGCTTGGCCGCCTTAGGTGGTGCGCAAACCATCTCGGCGGCGGGCAGCATGCGCTATAGCAGAAGCCTGGAAGGGGAAGCTGATCGCGTGGCTGTCAACACCATGTACAAGGCTGGGCTCGACCCCTTGGGCGTGGCGCGCATGTTCGAACGCATGCAGTACCGATACAGATTTCGACGCACTCCACCCGCGTACCTCTTGAGTCACCCCTTATCAGAGGACAGGGTCGCCGATGCTCGTCAACAGGCCGCCCGCTTTCCGCGTCACGAATACAGCGATTCGCGCTCCTACCAGATGATGCGCGCGCGCGTGCTTGTGCGCTATGCGGAATCCCCAAAGGCCGCCGTCGACTATTGGCGGAACCAACTGGACGAAGGCGAGAATTCCGAAGTGGCACGCTATGGACTCGCCCTGGCCCTCGCCTTGGATGGCAAGCCCGAGCATGGTCTCGACACCCTCAAACCCATGCGTAGCGCCTTCGACGACAGCCTCTTGTTCGCGGCAACGGAAGCCGATCTCCTGATCGAGGCGGGAGAACTTGCGCAGGCGCTGACCTACCTCGACCGCCAGTTGGCGCTCAATCCGGATAATGCGCCGCTCTCAATGCTCAAAGCCGAGGCACTCTCTGCGGAGCATCGCTACGCCCAAGCCACAGAAGTGCTGAAACGACAATCGATGCTGCATCCCGAAGACTATGACATCTGGTATCAACTCGCCGAAGTGGCGGGTCTGGCCGATGACATCGTCCAAGTGCACATGGCGCGGGCAGAGTTCTTTGCTCTGACCGGCAACTTTGAAGGCTCCATCAATCAACTCGAATTCGCGACCGAACGCGCCAATCCCTCTCAATTTGAGCTGCTCGCCGGGTTGACGCAACGCATTCGCGATTTGCGAGGCGCCATCGCCGCAAGCAGGTAGGTTTCTTCAGCGCGTGAACGGACCACCTTCAGCTTGCGATATCCGAACGGCGCACAAACGCATTGCACCGGGCATCCTCGCCACGCCCTGTCGCGCCTCGCTGCAGCTCTCCGCACTCACCGGTGCACAGATATATCTGAAGCACGAGAATCTCCAAGTCACCAATTCGTTCAAGGATCGAGGCGCGCTGTGCAAACTGCTCCGGCTTGACAACCAAAACAGGAAGCGTGGCGTCATCGCCATGTCTGCGGGCAATCATGCCCAAGCCGTTGCCTGCCACGCGCGTAGGCTAAAAGTGCCCGCCACGATCGTCATGCCCGAGACAACACCCATCGCGAAGTCGGAAAAAACGCGGCGCTTCGGCGCCGAGGTGCTGCTCTGCGGAAAGCTCTTTGATGAGACCCGCGAATTTACCGAAAGTCTGGCAAAAGAGCGCGGGCTGACTGTGATCCACCCCTACGATGATGCCGAGGTGATTGCGGGGCAGGGCACGGTTGCCATTGAAATGCTCGAATCCGTGCCGAATTTCGATGTGCTCGTCGTTCCCATTGGTGGCGGCGGGCTGATTGCCGGCATGTCCATCGTGGCCAAGGAAATACGGCCCGACATCAAGATATTTGGCGTCGAAGCTTCGCGCTTCGCGTCCATGTACCGCCTCATTCACGGCGACGGGCCGGAGTTTGGACGCACAACCCTTGCCGAAGGCATCGCCGTCAAGGTGCCCGGAGAGCTCCCGAGTCAAGTGATCAGAGAACTCGTGGACGACATTTTGTTGGTCGATGAGGCTGCCATAGAGCAGGCGGTCGTCACGCTCATGGAAACCGACCACACCTTGGTCGAAGGCGCGGGCGCCGCCGGACTCGCCGCAATCATGAACAATCTTGATCGCTTCCGGGATCTTCGTGTTGGCATAGTCCTCACAGGCGGGAACATAGACCCGCTGGTGCTCTCGTCCGTGATCCAGAGAGTACTCGCCCAAAGCGGGCAATTGCTGCGAATCCGCCTTGAAATGTCGGACGACCCCGGCAATCTCGGCAAGGTGTGCGCAATACTCGGCGAACTCGGCGTCAACATAGTAGATATTGCGCATCGGCGCGTCTTCGCCGGCACTTCCGCGCGCGCTGTGGACGTGTCCTTCGTACTACAACTGCGCCGCCCGGAAGATCGAAACGGCGTTCTAAAGCGTCTCAATCACGAGGGGTTCAGCGCGACGCAGGAGTAGCGGCAGCGAAATCCAGCATCCTCGTCAAGGGCCGCATGGCGCGCTCACCCAAGTTGGAATCGACGTGAATTTCGTGACCATCCATGTCAATCAGCGCGTTTCTTAACGAACGAAGTTCGTTCATCGCCATCCAAGGACAGTGCGCGCAGCTTCGACAGGTGGCTCCATGCCCCGCCGTCGGCGCTTCAATGAAGATCTTGTCCGGGCACTCTTGGCGCATTTTGTGGAAGATGCCTCGATCAGTGGCAACGATGAAAGTCTGGTTGGCGAGCGACTTGGCCGCGGCAACAATCTGACTTGTCGACCCGACCACATCGGCTTGCGCGATCACGCTGCGCGGGGATTCCGGATGGACCAGCACGGCCGCGTTCGGATGCACTCTGCGAATATCAGTGAGCGCCCTGCCCTTGAACTCATCGTGCACTATGCAGGCCGCATTCCAAAGGAGCATGTCGGCACCGGTCTCTTTCGCGATCCAATCACCAAGGTGTTTGTCGGGTGCCCAGAGCACCTTCTCCCCTTTGGAGGCGAGGTGATCAACGATTTCGAGCGCCACGCTACTCGTGACCACCCAATCGGACAGCGCCTTGACCCTGACCGAGGTGTTGGCGTAGACGACCACGGTGCGCTCCGGATGCTGTTTGATAAACGCCTCGAAGTCATCGGGAGGACAGCCGAGATCGAGCGAGCAATTGGCATCAAGCCTAGGCATGATCACGCGCTTTACAGGGCTCAATATCTTGGCTGACTCGCCCATGAAGCGCACGCCAGCCACCACCAAGGTGTCGGCCGAATGGTCTCGACCGAAGCGCGCCATTTCCAAGGAGTCCGCCACGGTTCCGCCGGTTGCCGATGCCAGATCCTGTATGTCCGCATCCACATAGTAGTGCGCCACAAGCACCGCGCCGCGGGCATCGAGCAGCGCCCCGCATTCGTCAATGAGTGCGGTTCGCTCTCGCGCTTCGAGTATTTCCGGCGAGTGAATCGGGATGTCGGCGGCATCGAGCGTATAGTCGAGCTCGGATAGGCTGGCGCTCATGCCTTTACCCCGTTTCGGATCCCCGATCGCTTCGTCATGGCAGCCACGATGAGGGCGTTTCTCTTGTCATCGTTCAAAGATTATAGCGGCTCAAAGAAGCGTCCGTGTTATAAAGTGTGCGTGTTTGTGAGCCGCAAAGCCCGGCCACGGACAACGCGACACATGTCAACCTCAAGAAGTTGTTAATCCAACACGGTGAACGTGGCAAACCGTTTGCCTTTGCCGGTCGCGAGGATATTATTCAACAGGTTCATGATGTCGCCAAATTGCGTAAAACCGAGATTCTTCGAGGTCAAACCTTTGTCATAGAAGGTCCTCCCGGCGCGGGCAAAACATCGCTTGTCATGGAAACGGCAAGACAACTTGAAGATCGGGACAGTGGCGTCAAGGCCGTCGTTTGCCCGGATACTTCAGGTGAGGGACAGACAGAGATGTTCCTTTGGCAAATTGCGTCAGCACTTACCGATGTGGACCTCAGGAAACTCATCCCACAAGCACAAGAGAGGTCGCTGAGTGCTGAGGCGACCTTGGAGGGTCTTGGTGGGCTTGAAGGTGGATATGAGACGGAAAAACAAAACACAGGCACTCCAAGCCTGCAGAACTTGATTTTACTTGCGAACAGACCTGTCAAACCCATGGTGGTCGCCTTTATCGACGAAGCTCAGAATATTGAAGCGCAAACTCGTGCGGCCGCCATAGCGAAACTCTTTCACACACAATAGGACTATCCCATCTTGCTTGTGTGCGCGGGGCTCGCGAATACCCACGATTGTCTGTACGAAGCTGGGATCACTCGTTACGAACACAGGCATGTCATTTCTTTGGGAAGGCTGTCACATCAAGCAACCTTGCAAGCCGCGACGCAATCACTTCGCGTGATTGTGGGCACGGGCATTGAGGGTCACGACAAAACGCTCTATTCGCTCGCCGAACGCATTGCGGAGGCATCGGACCATTGGCCGCGCCATCTCACCTGCTACTTGCATGGCGTCTGCGAGATGCTGATCACTCAAAGAGCGCCTTCTCTGGCGAAGGTGGATATTGAAAAAACCCTTGAGAAAGGTCACCAACTGAGACAGGACTATTACCAGCAGCGGCTTCAACGAAGTGGTCTTCCCGCTTCGATTGTGAGCGCCTTCTATGAACGGGTAGATAAGGAACCAATATCAAGGAAAGCGGCCGCGAGTATTCTCAAAAGAGCAATGGACGACAACACTTCTGAAGAGGCAGAGGAGCTGCGCAATGACTTTCCCCAAGGCAGGGATGCGTTCAATCAAGCACTCCAGGCCGGGATTGTCACCATCAACGACAAGGATGTTTGCGAAATACCCATTCCCTCAATGCGAGATTTCGTTATTGAGACAGACCGAGCAACACAAGCATTGACATGCACCGCAAAATAAGGTGAGTCGGAGCAGGTAGCGAGCATCTAGGCTTGTAAACGAGCACACTGTCCTCATTCTCTCCTAGTTCTCTCCCAATTCTCTCTCAATTAGCCACCGAGCTCGCTTTGCGACTGATCGCAGACGGCGGACTTCAATCCCTTCAAATTGAATCTGCGCGCGAGCCCACAAAGATCCCTTGTGATGGCATCCGTTAACAAGCTCGCATAGGCGTGGGGCAGGAGAGAACCGCGTCCCACGGCTTCTACAGACTTTCGGGTGGTGTGGCATAGCCTATTCATGTGTATGAATATGGGGCGATTGATAGGAATTTCAAGCATGCGCCGAGCGCCAATGGGACAATGCGGGCTCACGGCCGGTGACTCCCAATAGGACAATGTCAGCGCCTTCCATTTGCTTTCTGCTTGACCGGCATGAAGCCCCGCACAACGACAATCATCGGCGCTTGCCGCGCGCCTTTGAAGCGTGCGGCTGGCGAGTGCTGCGCGCGGGGCAGGAGACACTCTGCCTGGACGCGGGGAGGCTCATGGTCTCTGAACAGGGCACTCTCAAGGCACTGCACGAATTCGACCTCGTGTGGCATCTTGGATTAGGCGTGCGAAACACCTTTCTCGACCGCATGGAATCGCTCTCCATGCTGCCAAACGCATTGCTGGTGACGCCTGCCCAAGCGCTGACCCTGCGCCACGGCAAATTGCATCTGATAGATCCTCTTTTGGTAGACATGCTTCCGGATTCCTACGCGAGCGCATGCATCGACTTCTTGCTTTCAAGAATTACAGAGGGCGATTGGGTGATCAAACCGGCGGCCGGCAGCTTCGGAGAGGACGTGGTCCGCGTGAGCGCCAAAACGCCGAATCTGCAACAAATGCTTGAACAGGCTTGCGCGAGGCATTTCGTGGTGGCGCAACGATTTGTTCCCTTAGGCGGGCAGCCCGAAACACGCGTCTTGTTCGCCGAAGGCCGCATGATCGGCAACTACGGTCGCCTGCCACAGGATGACCAGCCCGGAAATCTCGCCAGAGGCGGGACAGCCGCCATCTTGGACATAGATGCCGGCATCAAAGACAAGATCGCACGCCTTGAGCAGTGGCTCGGCCAGCAAGGCATAGGCTTTGCCGCCGCCGACTTTCGCGCGGGGCACCTGATTGAGATCAATATCGCAAACCCCGGCGGACTGGCCACCATTGAGCAGCTCAGCGGGGAGGATTTGGCGCCTCGGGTCGTGGAGGAGTTGTCGCGACGGGTGTTCGCCCAAAGCACCGCCACACGACAACATCAGAAGAACCTGCCCTCGCCCAGGCCGCTGCGACCGAGTTCGGGCGACCGGGCGTCAACCTCCATCAACTCGGATGATCGCTCCGGTGGTGAAGGATGAGGCTTGCGAGGCCAAGTAGAGGGCGGCGCCGACAATTTCTTCGGGTTGGCCGCCGCGGCGCAGGGCTTTGGTTTGTGCGCGCTCATTGAAGGCATCCATGTCCCACGCCTTGGAGATGTCGGTGAGGAAGGGTCCGGGCATGATGCAGTTCACGCGCACTTTGGGGCCGAGCACTTGCGCCAAGGTTTCCGTCAAATTGTTGAGGCCGGCTTTGGCGGCCCCATAGACGGCCGCGTCCGTCGCCGGATGAACTGCCGCGGTGCTGCTGACATTGATGATGCTGCCACCTTCTGCTTCGATCATATGCTTTCCGATCGATGCCGCAAGGCGAAAGGGCCCCTTGAGGTTGACGGCGATCACCTTGTCGAACAGCGCTTCGCTCACGGCATCGAGCGACGCATAGAGCGGTGACATGCCGGCATTGTTCACTAGGATGTCAACTTTTCCGAAGGTGGCATAGGCCTGCTCCACAAGTTCGTCAACCTGCTGCCAATCGCCAACATTCACCCCAAGGGGCAACGCCCGCCTTCCCTTCGCCTCGATTTCGCGCGCCAATGATTCACAATTCTCAAGCTTGCGGCTCGCGATGACCAGATCAGCGCCCCTGTCCGCAAACGCAAGACAAATCTCGCGACCAAGACCCCGGCTTCCACCCGTCACCAAGGCCACCTTTCCGTTCAAGTCGAAGATGTCACCCATATGCGGTTCTCAAGTCACTTTCTCCACATGATGCCATAGCCCGGAAAATTCACCAGTCCGCTCCTGTTCGCATGTATCCTATTGAAGCACTTGAAGCTATTGCCCCGTAGCCAAAAACACGGGTTGCATCCACGCCCGCTTTGCGGCTTGTGGTTGGATCTCTTGCCCCGGATTCGCACATTCGCTGAAGGTGTAGGCGTATCTACGCTTATCGTCGCGAGCACGAATCCGGGGCAAGAGATCCAACCAGAATTCCGCACATTCTTGCAGGAGCAAGAATGCACGGCGCAGCCGCCCGAAGGGTCTGGCACACGGATGTGCCCGATGAGACTGGTGAAATTTCCGGGCTAGCGGACAGGCACCGTTTCGGACTTCGCGCAATAATGTGCGGCTGTTGCTCTCAACGAAACTGGATTTCGAACCATGCCCGGACCGCTTGCTGGCCTGACCGTACTTGACTTCTCCGCCTTCGTGGCTGGGCCACTCTGCGGCACCATACTGGCCGACTACGGAGCGGACGTGATCAAAGTCGAACGTCCGGGCACGGGCGACCTGCAGCGTGAGGTCGGTAGCCGACGCAACAATATGAGCGGCTTTCACCAAGTGCTCAATCGCGGCAAGCGGTCGTTGGCCATTGACCTGTCTAGCAGCGAAGGCAAACGCGCCGTTCGTGCCATTTCCGAGCGCTGCGATGTCATTGTGCAGAACTTTCGGCCCGGGGTGACCGAAAGACTCGGCATAGACTATGAGTCACTCAAACAGCTCAACAATCGTTTGGTGTACCTCTCGATCAGCGGATTCGGCGCGACTGGCCCGAGACATAAGCAGCGCGCCTACGATCCGGTGATTCAGTTTCTCTCTGGCATGGCGTCCGTACAAGGAGGCGAAAACAAACGACCGCTGCAGGTTCGCCAGCTCTTGGTCGACAAGCTCACCGCTCATACCGGTGTGCAAGCCGTGCTGGCGGCACTGGTCAGCCGAGGCGTGAGCGGAACGGGGCAGCACGTCGAAGTCTCTATGTTCGATGTGGCCATAGGCTTCATTTGGAGTGATGCGGCAAGCCACCAGATACTTCGTGGAGACGGCATAGATAAGTTTCCGCCTTCAGGCGCTGCCGGGTATGTCACCGAATTCGCGGACGGTTGGGGAGTCATATTCGCCCTATCGGACGAAGAGTTTCGCGGTCTGCTGCTGGCGCTTGAACTCGATGATCTCGTCGACGACCCGCGCATCACAACGATTCGCGCGCGCATGGCAAACCTTGAGTTTCTGAGGCAGGTGTATCGGACGCGGGTAGCGCAGTCAGCGAAGACGCTCAGCCTTCACGAGGCCGGGCAGCGCTTCATCCTCCACGACGTTCCCTTCGCCCCGGCACAAACTTTGCAAGATCTGCCAGAAGATCCGCAGGTGCAGCATAGCGGCACACTTAGACTCGGAACACACCCGATCGCCGGGGACTACTTGGAGGCAAGGCTCCCGGCACTCTTCTCGCAAACCCCATCAAGTGTCACCCTTCCGGCCCCCAGCATTGGCCAGCATACCAACGAGATACTGATCGAATACGGATTTTCGAACTCCGAAATCGATGATTGGCGATCAAGGGAGGTGACCAGCGGTTCATGAACCTTCAAGAATAGGCGGCGCTGTCTCCGCGGCCTCCGCGCGCTCGCGACGTACCTTGTCGATCAGCATTTCGGCCACGCGCAGGGCATCGATCGACGCCCCTTGTCCGATCACCAGATACCTGCCGTCCACCACAAGTGTTGGCACCGCCACCACGCCAAGTGTGCGGGAAAGTTGATCCGCCCGCTCTATGGCGCTGTCCACGCGCAGCCCATTCATGGCACGCACGAAGGCTTCGGAAGCCTCCCCGGCCACGAATTCCGCAAAGCGCTCAGGCGTCGCGAGGTTCATGCCCCTTTCGCTGATCGCTTCAAAGAGCCGCCTGTGGTTCGCTTCCAACAGATCTCTGTCTTTCATGGCGAAATAACCTCGTGCGAAAACGCTCCATGTCGGATTGCCAACAAAGGGGACGGCTTCGAACGCCACGTCCTCCGGCAGCCCCGCCACCCATTCCTGAATCCTTGGTTCCAAGATGGCGCAGGCGGGACAACCGTAGGAAAAGAACTCGGTGACCCGGATCGGGCCTTCCGTTGCGACAGACACCCCCTCGGCCGTTCGGAAGGTGCTGCCCTCCTCAAGTCCGAGTTCGGTCGGCTTGACTGACATGAACAGGCCGAAGCCCACCACCGCCACCACGACAATGGCCACCACCACCACGATCATCGACCGCAGATGTCGCAGCCGCTTCTCTGCGGCACGTTCCTGCGCCTTGCCTTTCCTCGCCATCAATCTTCTCCTTTGGCTAGTGTGCTGCGTTATAAGTTCGTTGACAATCAGCGCGCCGCTGAGGATCTGTGGCAAGGCGCGTCCCGCAGGGAATATCTGGCATATTGCCAAGAGACGTGACGCAGCACACTAATTCCCTCGTGCTCGATAGACCCAGGGTGGCTGAACACTCGCACGCCACACGCCACGCCTTTGGCTTTGCGCCATTTCCAGATCCTGCTTGAATTCGTCCGGGCCCAGACTCATGGGAATCGCATAGCCATCACGAATCAGCCGCCTCGCTAGGTTATGCGGCGCCTGCTCCGGTGCGACAAAGCCCGTCCCTGCCTCTTGCGGCAGAGGTTGACCTTCATCAAGCAGGCACAAGGCGGCCACCGACTTATCGCCGGTACTGACAAAGGGCAAACACACCACCGGCGTGTCTTGTACCAAGGATTGCAAGTGTGCGGTCGCTTCCGCGCCACAATCAAAACGCTCTCCATTGGCAAGCAAACAGGTCTGATCCGGTTCAAGCGCATCGATGCCAAGCAGGTCCACCTCCCAACCATTGACAAACAAGGTATCACCATCCACCGCATTGGCGACCACTGGCCCCAGTAAGCCGTTGTCCTGCTCGGTGATGTCGGAAAACAGTGGGTCGAGATGATAGGAAACTGTCGCGACGAACAGGAGCGTTGAGACAATCGCTCGATATCTGCCGAATTTCAAAGCCTGCGAGTACAAGAGTTGGTGCAACCTATTCAGTGCCGGACCCAAGTGACGGAACGCGAAGTAGAGGTTGGCGGCGAGCAATGCGACGAACACCAAAGGCCCTGTCGAGTCCGCGACCCCCAGGGTGGTCGCGCGCGCCACGAACATGAACACCATGATCCCGATGAGATTGCCATAAAAGACGGCCCATATGGCGACGAACACGCCAAATCCCGTGTTGATTCGACCGGTTCCGCTCTGTTCAAACAGGTTGATCATCGGCGGATTGAGACGAACCATATCGCGTATCGCGTCCACCGGAACCGTGGTGGATTCAAAAACGCGGCAAATGTGCAACACGCGGGTGACGAGCATCCACTGAACGAATATTCCGAACGCAACCCCCAGATGCGGAAGGAATTCGGTAGGGATCTGATACTCGCCAATATAGACATAATCCAAGGTGATGTCTCTTTGCAGGCGCATGAGCCCGGCGAAGAGCAGGCTCAACGCCATCCCGGCCAAACTCCACCAAGAGAGTGCGCCGAGCGCGTCTATGGCACGGATGATCGCGGTAGCCTGAACGCTGAGCGGCGGAATACTGCGGCCTTCCTGAATGGCTTCAGCCTCGCTCTCGGATTGCTTGATTTGTTCAGGCTCGGCACTCACATGCTGACTTCCGCTTGGTTCATCAAGAGGGTATCACCTGTCTGGACGGGCTGTCAGGCTTGGTTGCCGGCAAGTGGTTCCTCGCAGGCATATTGGCGGTCCACGCTATGTTACTCTGCCGCCTTTTTGCAAAAGATCCATAGGATCCCCAGTATGAAACTTGCAATGCTCGCCGGAGTGGGTGGACGCGAAGTCAGTATTCCACTTGATCGCATTCGACAGGCTGAATCGCTCGGATTTGATTCGGTCTGGACATCCGAAGCTTGGGGCAGTGATGCGGTCACGACCGCCACCTGGATACTCGCCAATACGGAACGCATCAAGGTCGGAACGGCCATCATGCAAATGCCTGCACGCACGCCGGCGCTCACCGCCATGACCGCCATGACGCTCGCGCAGCTTTCCGGAGGTCGCTTCATCGTCGGTCTTGGGGCATCCGGACCGCAGGTGGTCGAAGGCTGGCATGGTGTGGCCTACGGCAGACCCATTACCCGCCTGAAGGAATACGTCGCCGTGATGCGCAAGATTTTTGCGCGCGAAGCGCCGGTGACCTTCGAAGGCAAGGAGTATCAATTACCCTTCACCGGCGACTCGGCCACCGGATTGGGTCGGCCGCTGAAGAGCATGCTACATTGCTCCGACAGGATTCCCATCTATTCGGCAAGCATTACACCGCGCGGTGTTGCGGCGGCGGCTGAGGTCTGTGACGGATTCATGCCCATCTGGTACAACCCGGAGAAATTCAATATATTCAAGGAGCCCCTGGAACAAGGCTTCGCCGCGGCCGGTGACAAATCACTTGCCGACTTCGACGTGGCGCCCTTCGTCACGGTTTCGGTCGGAGAGGACATTGAGAAGTGCATGATGCCGATCAAGGCCAATCTCGCGCTCTACATCGGCGGCATGGGCGCTCGTGACAAGAACTTCTACAACGACTACACAAAAGCGCTCGGATTTGAAGAAGCGGCGGTCACCATTCAAGACCACTTCTTGTCGGGAAGGCGCGAGCAAGCCGTGGCCGCCGTGCCGGATGAGCTGGTGGATGCCGTGCACTTGGTGGGTCCCAAGGCGCGTGTGCGCGAGCGGGCAACGCGCTGGATCGAAGCAAAAAAACGCGGTGAAGTCGGCACCATGATGATCGGCGCCGGATCACCCGAGGCGCTAGAGTTGATCGCGGAGATCATGCTGTAGCGATTGGCGCATGGGGCACCGCGCGGATTTGTCGCCAGCGCCAGACGAAGAGGCCCGTGACAAGCATTGCTTGCAGCCAATGCACGGCAATCGCATCGAACGCGCCAATTCGTACGCTTGGCAATAGATAGGCCACGCTGCTTGGCGAATTCAGGGCGTAGAGCAGGCCCGGCAGCACCAAGTACAGCACCATGAGATACACAAGCGCAGTGAGATCGGCGCGGCCGGAATTTCTGCCCAGATTGAGCAGCAGTAACAATGCGAGATCGCGCAGCAGGAGCCCGCAGAAGCCGAAAAGGCCCAGAGGCAGTGTCCAAGCACTCTGATTCGAGACCACCGCACTGACCACTTGAACCACCAGATCAAGCGGCGTATTGCTGATGTAATCGAAGTTCCCCAGCAACTCATCGAGATTCAAGACCGATTGAGCGGGAGGCGAGACCGCCACCAGGACCACATGCGCCAGAAATGCGAGAAACACAACCGCCACGGCGACCAGCCATGGTGGCGCATCCACGGCTGCGCCTCTCGGGTCGCGCGACCCAATAGCGGCGAGGAAGCGCTGCAACTCGTTTTCCGACTTGGGCGCAAGAAACATCACCAAGTAGGCAAGGACCAGAGCGACCATGAACCCTTGCAGAGTGACCGGATAGAACTTCCTGATGATTGACGGCGCATCCGCGAGGTGCGTGATCCAAGCAAAGTCCAAATACACCAAGCCGCCAAAATAGACCATGCAAAACAACATGAACGCGGCCAGTGACCAACCAATGCTCCGATACTGAAGTTCAACGCGCAGGATGTGTATGGCACCGAGAATCGCCCAAAAGAGCAACGAGGAGAGTGTCAACAGGCGAAAGATGAATGCGGAGATTTCGACACCGTACCAGGTCGCATTTCCTCCGAAGAGGCTTGAGAGCCATAGAAGCGGGCTCCCTTGCTCGAACGCAGTCTGCGCTTCCCTGCCCATCTCTTCGCTGACGAACAAGGGGCTTACAAAGGGGAGGTAGAGTATGAGCAGCAGGGTGATGATCTGACAGAGCGTGACGGACACGCCTGTCCTGCCCATTCGCCGCGTCATAAGCACGGCCGCGACCAAGAAGGCAAACGCGAGGGCGAGGGCGGAAATCATCAGGTGAATAAGAAGCGCCTGCCGTGATGAGGCTCCGTCAAACGCGAAGGTAGCGACGAATGCGGTGCACAGACATATTGCGGCACCATAGAGCGGATAGGATGCCGCACCCACGAGTTTCCCAAGCAACAATTCACCGGCCGACATGGCCGACAGACGCTGGGCATCCCAAGTATTGTTGGCAAGCTCACCCGCCAGAGAACCGGCCGACTTGCGCACACCCCATAGCAGCACTATGACGTAGAGCACCACAAGTGCACCAATATATAGCCGCTCTGCCGCTTCTCCCATTTCCATAAACCATACAAGCGCGAAGACGACGGCGAGAATCACCGGCATGGCGATGAGTCTTGGCAATGAGAACTCAAGTCGCAAATTACGCAGCAGTTCGGGATTCATCAGTCGAAATACACCTGCTGCACCGAGCGTCCCTCGGTCGAGAAGTGTTCGACGCCAAAACCCTCGTCCACGAGCTTGGCAAGCAGGGAAGAAGGTTCGCCTGTAAGTTCGATGCTCGCCGATTGTGAGTCCGCCCGCTGAATACTGACACCCGCCTCTGCGCCAAGAATCTCCGCAAACCGCGTCTGGGGTTCCGACAGCCGTATCTCGATCACTCGCCGTCCATCTTCATTTGATGCCGACAGCCCCTCAAAGGACACCAACCTTCCTTCGCGCAGCACCATGACGTGTGTGGCGTACTCTTCAAGCTCATGCAGGATATGCGAGGACACCACCAAGGTCATGCCGACATCGTGAAGACTGCGGATGAGCTGCGAAAGCTGCCGCCGCGCTTCGGGGTCAAGTCCGGAAGCAGGCTCGTCAAGCAAGGCTGTTCGTGGTTTGTGCAATATGGCTTGGGCGATGGCGAGACGTTGGCTGTTCCCGCGCGAGAGTTCTCTGATCAATTGATGCGGATGAAACTCAAGCCCAACACTTCGCACGGCCCAATCTATTGCAGCCTCGGCATCTTCTCGCGCAAGCTTTTTCGCCCCTGCATGAAACTCTAGAGAATGACGAATCTTGAGATCGCCATAGAGGCCGTAGAAGTCAGGCAAGAAGCCTATCTGCCGGTGCACTTTGCGCGGGTTCTCCGAGACACTTAGCCCTCCCACGAATACGCGCCCACTTGCGGGTGTCTGCAATCCGGCGATGCTGCGCATGAGGGTGGTCTTTCCAGACCCGTTTGGGCCCACCAGCGCCACGACCGATCCTTCACGAATTTCAAAGCTGATGTCGTGCAGCGCCCTGACCGCGCCGTAGTCGAAATCAAGTGATTCGACGCGGATCATCGGCTATCCCAGTAGCGCCACGAGCTTCCAGGCACAGTCGGCGCGCAATCGACAGGCGTCGGCATACTCCTTTGCGGTCTCCGAACTTGCATTGCCATCCAAGCCTCGCTTGTACACGCCTTGGATAATCGAGGCCGAGCGGAACATGTTGTAGACGATGTAGAAGCCCCAATGCTCGACATCGACGCGCCCGGTTGCCTTGCAATATTCGTCGATCAGCGCCTGTTCGGCGGGAATGCCCAGCACCTCGCCCCCCACCCCGGCAATGGGGTTCTCGCTGTCCTCTTCGCTGTGATACTGCTGACAAAGGTAACTGAGGTCCGCAAGCGGATTGCCGATCGTCGAAAGCTCCCAGTCCAGGACAGCGATCACGCGGGGCTCGGTGGGATGCACGATGGAGTTTCCAAGTCGAAAGTCGCCGTGTACGACGGTGCTCAGCGCTTCATTGCCGTCTTCTTCGGGTATATGCCGTGGAAGCCATTCCATCAAGCGTTCCATGGACTCGACTTCCAGCGTCTTCGCCAGCAGATATTGCTTGCTCCATCGAGATATTTGGCGCGCCACATAGTTGGCGGGACGCCCAAAGTTCGCGAGGCCGACCGTCTTGTAGTCCACATTGTGGATCTGGCCGAGCACACGCACCAGATCAAGGTAGATTTCGCGTCGCTCAGAGGGTTCGACACCGGGCATGGCAGGGTCGGAGAAGACCCGACCTTGCACCCAACTCATGAGATAGAAGTCTGTTCCGATCACCCCCTTATCAGTGCACAGGCTCAGCATTTCTGGAACAGGTGCATCGACAAGCCCCAAACCATGCATGACCCGATATTCGCGGTCGACCTGGTGTGCCGAAGGCAAGAGTTCTCCGGGGGGCTGCTTGCGCAGCACGTAGTGTCCACTTGGCGATTCCAAGAGAAAGGTCGGGTTGCTCTGTCCGCCTTCGAACTGCCGAACAACCAAGGGGCCGGCGAAGCTTCGAATATGCGCCCGCATATAGGTTTCAAGCGCAGACTCATCAAATCTGTGCGCACTTCGCACCTCGGTCAGCGGCGTGTGATCAAGCACCTGCGTCATACTAGTCTGTGCGGCTACTCATCTTGTATGTTGTTCCTCACTCTACCATCCCAAGGCTTATTAAATGACCCCCGAAAAACGAATCGCCATCACCCTGCCCGCAGGCCCCCAAGTCGCGCACACGATTGACTTTGTCGTGTCATCGGAGCGTGCGGGATTCACCGACGCTTGGTTTGCCGACGGGTCACCCCCGGATTCGCTCACCCTCTGTGCCGCACTCTCGCAACGCACCAGCACGATTCGCATCGGCGTGGCGGTCACTCCCGTGTTCACGCGCACGCCCGCGGTGCTCGCGGCGACCGCCAACGCGCTCGAACAGCTCATGCCCGGACGCTTTGTCATGGGTTTGGGGTCGTCGAGCCACAATATCGTCGAAGGTTGGAACGGCGTCCGCTTCGAGCGGCCGCTCACGCGCGTCAAGGAAACGCTACACATGGTGCAGTCCATGCTGCGCGGCGAAAAGTCCGAATTCGACCTCGAAACCTTGAAGAGCCGTGGATACCGTCAAATGTCCTTGGCCGCACCGCCACCCATCTATGTCGCCGCGCTCAGGCCGAAAATGATCGAAATGGCCGCCGAGTTGGCCGATGGCGTTATCCTCAACCTCTGGCCCAAGAGCGCGCTCGCCAAGATGCTTGAGCACAAGGCGGAAGGTGCGAGACGCGCGGGGAAAGACCCGGATTCAATCGAAGTGGTCAATCGCGCCATGGTGCTGGTCACCGACGACAAGGCGGAAGCGCGCAACAGATTTCGCGCCGCGTTCGCGCCCTACTACGCGACACCCGTCTACAACAAGTTCCTGAGTTGGGCCGGCTATGAGTCGGTGGCTGCAGAGATTCGTGAAGGTTGGGCCGCCAAGGACCGAACGCGCACCACCAACGCCTTTTCCGACGATCTCGTGGACGAGATTGCCGTGATTGGCAGCGCCGACGAGTGCCGAGAGCGGATCAGATGGAGCGCCGATGCGGGCATCCACACCAACATCATCGCACCCTTGGGCGCAAGTCCAGAAGATTCCGGTCGCACGCTGGAGGCCTTCGCGCCAGGGGTGTTTGAGTTCTAGCCCGCAGTTCTCATAAATTTGTGGTGTATGGCTGAGAGATTTTGTTGCGGATTCGTGCTCGCGACCAAAGTAGTAGCCAAACCTACTGCTGCGGGAGCACGTGCGAATCTGGCACAAAAGATCCAGCCAGACGCCGCAAAGCGCACCTCGACACACATTGTATCTATGAGCCGGACCATAAACATTCGACTTATCATGACCTTTCTGCGATCAGAAGCGGATTTATGAGAAATGCGGGCTGAAACCGAGACGTGACAAGCATATTTCAATAAGAACCCGCAGCTCGCACCGGTGCTGCTCTCTCGCGTGGCACCTGTGACGTGGACAACCCCGATCCCAACCACCCTCGGATGTTCGGTGTGCAAGGTACCTTCGTGATGCTGTTGATGATGAGCTTGGTGCTGGTCTACGCCTTCTATGGAAGCCCAAACATCTTCTGAGCCAAGCCCGGACCGACCCGAGCGCGGCTTAGACCGCTTCGGCGCCGGTCTCGCCGGTACGTATGCGGACCACTTCCCCGAGGTCCGCCACCCAGATCTTCCCGTCGCCGACCTTGCCGGTGCTTGCGGCGCTCACAATCGCATCAATGCACTGATCGAGCACATCGTCCGCCACCGCAATTTCAAGCTTCACCTTGGGGAGAAAATCCACCACGTACTCTGCGCCGCGATACAGTTCCGTATGTCCTTTCTGACGACCAAACCCCTTGACTTCAGTCACGGTCATTCCATGTACGTTGTTCTTCTGAAGTGCTTCTCTCACGTCTTCAAGCTTGAATGGCTTAATGATTGCCGTTACGAGTTTCATCGATTTTCCTCCGTGATGGATTTCAAATGATAGTACAAGTCGCTATTGATAAGCGCCCGATCTACAGAGATTTGGAGATTGTGAAGACCAGCGACTCCTCGCAAAGGTCCGAACCGGCAAAACACTGATCCTCGTCAAGGTCAGTGGCGACCAGCGCCAAAGAGAGATCCACAATCGCTAGCGCCGCATTCAGGCTCAGATTATAGTCCAAGTATCCGTCTTCGCCGAGAATCGCCGGGTCATCTCCCATGAAGGATGCGAAGGCATCTTCGTCGGCGAATGCGTTGTAGGCCAAGTGCGCACCAACAGACAGGCTGTCGGTGATAGGGAATTCATAGGCTCCATAAATGTACCAGAAGGTATCTGTTTCAGCGAAATAGTCGGGCGAATAATTGAATCCCAGCGTGGCATTGCCAAAGGCCAGACTTCCGTACACCTCCACATAGTCAAGATCCGGGCTGTTGCCGTCTTTGGGGTAATTGTAGTAAAGGACACCTAAGTCCGCGCCAAGAGCATCGGTAAGCTCGAACGCATAGCCGCCGTAGTAGTCGATTTCGATCGCTCCGTTCGACCAGGTTCCCACATTGGATGCCCAAGTGCCCGCATACCATCCCGAGTCGAAACTGATATCGAATCCGCCCGATATCGCGGGCGACTTGTCGAGCTGAGAAATGCCACGGAATCGATAGTCTGAAGAGAGCGCGACGTTGCCGGAAAATTCATAGGCGCTCGCGAGGCTGGTCGCTGCCAGAGCCATCAGGCTCAGTGCGCAAGTGAAGAAGTGTTTCATGTTGTGCTCCTCAATGTGGACTATGCAAATGATGCTCTCAAGGCCGAACATTCGGCGCTTGCTGTGAATGCTGACTCTAGCATTAGAAGACATAGCAGGTTTCGTGCCAACTTCAAGACAGGCATTTCCTACAAACCAATGAGGCGACATCTCACAAGCCACTCTCGAAAACAACTGCATACTTCTTGCCATGAGAATTGCACGCGTATTCAGCAGGGCACAACTCGGCCTCAATGCCGTATTGGTGACCATCGAGATTCGGCTTTGCGGGGGTTTGGACCAAATGCACATGGTTGGACTGCCGAAGGCCGCCGTGCGCGAAGCCCGTAGCCGCGTGAGGAGTGCAATTCAACACGCCGGCTTCTCATTTCATGAAGGGTCCATCACCGTCAACCTCGCGCCTGCCGACCTTCCCAAGGAAGGCAGCCGATTCGACCTTGCCATTGCGGTCGGCATACTCGCTGCGGATGGGCATTTGCCAGGCAATCATTGGGAGCGATTTGAATTCCTTGGTGAGCTGGGCTTGACCGGCCTTGTCCGCCCAGTTCGCGGAGTACTACCGGCCGCGCTGGCACTTGCCAAGGGACGCGGCCTGATCGTTCCTTGGGAAAACCTTGCTGAGGCGGAACTGGCGGATACCGGACGCATTCACGGTATCCGCCGGCTGACGGACATCATGCCGATACTCTCCGGGCAAGAACCGCTGGAGCACCCGCCGCGTAAACAGCCGTCATGTCATACGCGCTCGCACCAAAATAGTGCAGGTTCGAAGCCGAGCCTATCGCTCAAGGATGTTCGAGGGCAGGCCGGTGCCAAGCGCGCGCTGATCGTCGCCGCCGCCGGTGCACATCACATGCTCATGGAGGGGCCACCGGGGACTGGCAAAACGATGCTGGCGAGAAGGCTTGCCGGATTAAGGCCAAAACCCACCCGCGCCGATGCGTTGGAGTCGATCAAAATTCATTCGGTCGCCGGCAGCGGCGATCTGACCCAATTCCTTCATGAATGCCCGTTTCGCTGCCCGCACCACACCGCCAGCGCCGCCGCGATCATCGGCGGCGGCTGTGATTTTTGGCAATTGACTGGACTGTTCGGAAATAAGCTGGACTGTATGCGAGTGTGTTATGTTTAGGTCAGTCGTGAGGATTCTGATGACTTGGGAATTCGGTCAAGCATAAGGCTACTGAGTCTGCAAAGGCCTGTGCTATCGCCACACCTGATCTGTTGGCACCATTGCCTGACGCCAAACTTTTCTAACTCGAGCGTTCCACTGGTCAGCGTGAGCGTTCGGAAATGTCCGAACTACGATCCGTCGGAGCCATTTGTGGAGATTTCGGATCTAGGCTCGCCCACGCGTCGCACGATCCCGGGGAATTTTTTGGGGAAGTTTCGAATGGGTGCCACCGTCATGCTGAAGACGGCAACGGATCTATTGAAAGTCTCGCATGAAGTACTCGATGTGAATTTTTCTTCAAATGGATGGTGTTTCGAGAAAGCCGCGACGTTGCTGCAAACAAGTTCTCAGGGCGGAATCCCTTGGCTGGAGGGGATAGATCTGGATGGCTGGTTGATCAATTTCCACTTGGATGATGGCGCGGAGCTTTATGTGCCTTGCTTCGAATATTTTGGGCGCTGCTACGGGCTGAATTCGGAATTGCATAGGGTGCTGTTGACATACCCATGGCAAGAAGTCGAAAGGCGGATCTTTAGACCGCCGGGGCGTCACCTGAAAGCCCCGAAAGAGTTCTGGCATGTCGATCTCGGGCCAAAGATGCGTAGGGAGGATGCTGTTTTTCTCGCACACATACGGTACGACCGATCCGCCCGCGACCAAGTAAAACGGCTATACGCCGAGCGCGAGGCGCGGTGGGTGGAGGATCGTGGCGACACGGCGTTTAAGGCAGGTCCGTGGCATGAGGGCCCGGGGCAGCTTAAAGTTCGGGGACAGTGGATTAGTCCTGGTTCTTTTCTTGGGATTCGCGTGGATGGGATCAGCGATCCAATCGGACCTCCGGTCAGCTACACATCGGCCGAACGTCCCGATCGAATTGAAGGTGCGATTCCTAAGACTAGGCTCGAAAGCACCACGTTGCCTCGCTTCAGGCCTAGCCGCGCTCATGGAGAATTGCCTGTGCACGCGGACCGCGGGCCTGATCCCACCACCGGTTATTCAGTTGCCGAGAGTTCCAGGTTTCAGGTACTTGGGAATCCCAGAAAAGTTCAGCGTCTGCGAGGTAGCACAGATGCAGGGTCGAGTTCCCAGTCGTACACGCAACCTGAGAAACCACAGAGCTTTGCGACTGGGGAGCCGGGTGAGTCTGGAAGCGGCATCGGGGAACTGGCTATCGTCAGCCCCGTGGTCTTCGCGGGGGAGGGCGTCCTTCTTGACATCTGGAAGGCCCTTCGTCGGCTTCGAGAGGAGTTTCCCAGTGTTTTGGAGATTGCCCGGTGGTTTAGTGTTGCGGAAGGTTTTGGTGATGGGGATCCTCCGAACCTGAACGCCGTTCCGACACCAAGTCCACCGGATCAGGGAAGCCGTGGAAGCGCTCGCGGTTGGCATTGGATAAACCCCGGGGCCAAGCTTGACGATGCAGTTCCGCGCGGCGTGCTCGCGATTCATATTCGCGCGAATGGTCGGGACTTCTGCGTGCTGGAAATCGAGCGGCGCCCGCGGGGAATCGACAAGGAGGAACAATTCACAGGCCTTGCCTTTCCGCTAGAGCATCCAGACGAGCTGGGAATTCGCCTTGCTCCTATCTTGTCCGTGCTATCGGATGCTAGCGGAGTATTCTCAAAGATTCTCCAATCCTGCCCGGACGGGTCGGCGGTGTTCCGTCACGGTCACGCTCCGAAGCAACGCTTTGCCTGCGAGGCGGCGGCACGCAACGCGCTGAAAAAAATGGGAGTCAATCTATCGCCCGCTAGCGGCTAGGAATCGGGTAGTGCCACTGCTGTATTGGCTTTTACCCGGTTTCTGTAGCGTTTCCTAGTGCGGACAGAGTCCAATACCCTTGGAATACTCCGCGACGTAGGTTAGAATTGTTCCTAGTCAATCGGCGCTCTCGTTTTTTCGTCCAGTCGCCAGCGACACCTGCCCTGTGGTGTGACAGCTCGGAGAGACGGCACTTTCTCGTATCTCAACGGCGTGACGTGCCAGTACTAATTCAAATGTACCGGGTCCTGCAGTCCGTGCAGCAGGTCATGTCAAGAGTAGGCGTGAAACTCTGAAGCAAGAAGTTACACATGGTTTTGCCCGCTAGGCTTAAATCGTCCGCTCTTGGGGAGTGGCTGTATGATCGCTCAATGATCGATCTTATGTTGGATCGCCATAGGCCAATTGAATGACCGCGTTGAGTCTTTCAAACGTCGGGATGAGCAGCCGAAACGCCCCCGGCCGCGATTGAGTCGCGCGCTCCCTCACCAGATATCCGGCAGTTTCCAGCTCTGGAATAAGGTGACTGAAGATTACTGATCGTTCAATGTCTGTGGCCCTGGCCAGTGCCCTTCGCGAGATTTCGCTGCGCACGACACCATCGTCGTAGACGCAACGGTCGATGATCGCCAAGAGAACGAGTCGACTTGGTGGGGAAAGATGCAGATCCACGGGGACATGCCTCGAGTCTGGTTGTCGCAGGGCCAGTCGATTCAGCTCGAGCCTCATTTCGGCGTTCCCGGCAGGCAGGAGGCCGTCGGGGGCACTACGCATCCAAGCAGAAATATTGTCGCTGCGTGCTGCTAGTCTGCCATCGGCTACGGATTCTCGCCCTCCGGTGCTCAGTGTTCCTAGCTCCCGATCAACCAAGACTTTGAGCGCACCTGCCCAGTCGTTCTCCGTTACACGCCTCATGCCAGTATTCCCGTCGCTGTTACCATGAACGCTGGCGCGAAATGGCGCCGGGCCATGCCACTTCACGCGGTTGCCCTAGCGAAGTCCCGTCTATTCACCAACGCACGGGACATGGCCCCCGCGCGCATGGCTGGCTGTTGTATTCAACGGGTGGCCCGACATAGCGGACGACCGGTGAAGTGGCGATCATAGATTGCATCAAAAGGCCAGGAACAGTAAGTGCCTGCAATCGAGACGTTGATCAAACGGACACGAATACTCTTGGAGCATTCTCAACGGAGACGCTGAGGAGGCGGGAGACAATGGTGAGGCGTAACGTCCGTGAGAAGTGGTGATACATGAGATGCTATATTGGAGACATGTCGAGCGACAGTCTGTATGAGCGTAGTGTTCCTCACCAGATGCAATAATATGGCTCGTCCGGGCCAGTGTTGCCAGATTGAGAGCAAATGCAACGAGTGAGTCTTCATTATGGCTTTGCCGACGCAGACTGGGAGGCGGCAAGGGAGGAGGCTCGCCAGGCGATGATCGCCAAAGCGGCCTGCGAGAACACCATCCCCTACTCAGACTTGGTGTCCGAGATTAAGAGTGTTTCACTTGAACCGCATAGCGCGGAGCTCGACCACATGCTCGGTGAGATCTCGAAGGCCGAAAACGATGCTGGACGGGGCATGCTGACGGTTGTGGTGGTCCACAAGCAGGGCGACAAAATGCCGGGAAAAGGCTTCTTCAAACTCGCAAACTCGCTGGGTCACGACACGACAGACCGGGTGGAGTTCTGGAAGCAGGAACTGGAGAAAGTATTCAGCGTGTGGTGTGAGAGCAAGAAAGGCCGTAAGTGAACTGCCCACGGGCAAGGTCTAGGGAGCTATTGGCACTGCTTGGATCGGAGAAGAATAGCTCTTACGACGTCTCAGTCTTCACCTAGCCAAGGCGTTGGAAAGTGCGTCCGTCTGGGTCGTGGCAACTTGCGTGTAACTGGCTGGGCCACAGGCCTTCGAAAAGGCTATCGACTCGACCACTAGCGGGAGCGTAGCTCCGCGATCGTTGCGCACATTTTTTCAATCCGGCGAGCATCCTCGGGCGTACCGTCCCAAAGTGCCTCCACGCTTCGTTTAATCCTCTTTCTCCACGGATCAGACGGATCGGATGAGCGACGGACGCCTTCCACATCCACTTCGAGCACTTTACAAACTTGCAGGACGCTGTTGTTGATCGTCTTGAATTCTCCCCTGCAAATTCGGTAGGCGTGGCCAGCATCCAATTCTGCGTCCCGCGCTATCTGGGCATATGTATACCCCTTTGCAGACTGCTGGCCGGATATCCGATCTCGTAGCGCCTGAAGCTCGGCTTCACTTGGTTTCATGCTTATAAGCATGATATATTTGATGCAAATCTGCAATACCCCAGTTACAAGCGCTTCTGTATGAGTTCAACTTCTGATGGTCCACGCCTACGTGTAAGCGATTTGTATTCCGGCGCTGGGTTGCTGAGCTTTGCTTTTCAGTGCGAAAGATTCGAAGTCAGTCTGGCTATTGACAACGACCCCCGTGCGGTTGAGACGTACCGGCAAAATCTTGGCGATCATGTCATCTGTGGCGACGTGTCCCAAATCAGCCCCTTCGGCGAATGCGATGTGCTGATCGGGGGGCCGCCTTGCCAAGGATTCTCGACCCTTGGCAAGAGGGTCGGATACGATCCACGCAATACGCTGGCCCTGCAGTTCGTGATCTGGGCGCGAAGGCTACTTCCGAAAGTCGTTGTCATTGAGAACGTGGCACCATTCCTGCGCTCAGCGGAGTGGCGGCAGCTGGCAGATGGCTTAGACGCGCTGGGATACACCGTGCAAGCAAATGTGTTGGACGCTACGGATTACGGCGCGGCCCAACGTCGGCTTCGATCCTTCACCATTGGCACACGCGTGGGGCCGATAGAGTTTCATGCGCTTCCGCAATTTCAAGACAGTACCGTGCGCGACGCTTGGAAGGGTCTAGCTTCCCGTCCCAATGGAGTGAACAGCCACTATGCACCGGCACCATCGCCAATCGCCCGACGGCGTATGGAGGCGATTCCTCCGGGAGGCGGCAAGTCAGACTTGATGAGGCTTGCTCCCGAGCTGTGCCCACCATCTTGGTGGCGTTCTCGGACGGAACTCACGGATGTGTGGGGACGATTGCGATGGGATGGGCCAAGCAACACCATCCGGACGTGTTTCAACAACGCCTCAAAGGGGCGCTACATCCACCCAGACCAAGATCGAGTTATTTCGTTGCGCGAGGCGGCGCGACTGCAGTCGATTCCGGACGACTTCCGGTTTGTTGGGTATCCGATTGATATCGCGCGGCAGATAGGCAATTGTGTTCCACCAGCACTCGGACGCACCATAGCGAGCGGCGTCCGATGGGCGTTGTCACGCTAGTTTTGCTCTTCAACTTCTTCGGGGGAATCGTGCATGTCGAGAAATTCCTCGTGAGCCGCGAGGGTTTCGGCAAGTACTTGCATCCAGTCGGAAACTCTGATTTTTCGTGATTCGGAGTCATCATCCATGAAATTCTTCAGTCGCATTACCTTCCGATGATTTCTCTCGAGTGCCAGTGTCCCAATCAGTCGACCTTCAACGCGTATCGCGTTCGTTTGCTTGTTCTTCAAGAACACTTCTGTATCGCTCACGTAGTCTCGTAGCTGCTGCAGATGATCGCCGTGAAGTGGGGTGTTTGGAGCCTTCAGCTCGATGATGACAACACGTCCAAGGCTTTGGTTGCCACAGAGAAAGACCAGGTCTGGACGCCGGTTCTGCCCCATTTCCTCCACCTCGTCTTCTGCATTCTTGTCATAGCTGTCAGGTACTCCTTTATCAATTCCCAGATGCTTTTCGAGCAGTTTGAATAATGAACCTGTGGTCCTATTGGAAGTGAGGAATTCGAAATAGGTTGGGTCGATTAGCCAAGGGCTTTCCTTAAGGAGTGCGTGTACCTCATCCTCATTGTTCCCTTTCTTGAAATTTGTGGCTTCGACAATGCGCTGCAGGGTTTTGATGGCAAGCACGCGAGTTTTGATTCCACCGACAGCTTGGTCGATTTCCGCATGGGTGAGCCGTGTCACTTCTCCTGCCAGCTGCTCAAGTCGCGGATGACTCTCTTGTGAGATCTTGGATATTGCGGTGAAGATCTCTCCTTTTCCGACCCCTTGGACTAGTTGCCTCGCGGCTTCTTGATACTCCGGGGACGAGACGCCTTTTTTGTGGAAGCTCGCGAGTTTGGAACAGATGCCGTACGCCAGAATCCGCTCTCTTTGGGAAGGCAACTGACTTTCGACGAGGTTCTGTGTGAAGCTATCGATCTTCACCTCCTCCTTCTTTTGCTCGTCTCGCACTGATTGATATTTCTTGCAGGCCTCCTTGATTTGTTTCCCCAGGAATTCGTGGACGGGTTGCAGGAGCGGAGTTTCCCAGCGCAAGTCCTGGCGGTCGGTGGCGATGTAGTCCCGATCTAGGCCATCGAGGAAGTCCGCGTGAACCACGCCATCAAGATAGTCGGTCATACGAAACCCATGCATGTTTGTATCGGCGTGCAACAGGCTTGGTGCCGCGGCCAGCCGCTTGTGGGCATACACGCGAACTCCGCGCTCAAACGCCCGGAGGGCTGATCGGTCTTTGACGAATCTGATCCGGTACTGAAACTCCACATCTCTGCCGGCCTTGGCCTTGGAGATCTTGTGGGACACTAGTTCTCCAACCGGGAGCTCGGGTTTAGGCCAAGCATAAACGAATTCTCTTGGAGTGGGGTTCGCAGGCTGGTTGTTGAGCGAAATGGCAAAGTCGTCTTGCTCGACTAGAACGAAGTGATCGCCTATCTCCTTTCGCAAGGCCAATTGTCCAGATTTGACGCTTTCGTGCACGAGCTTTGAGAGCGTCACGCGGGTGCCCTGCTGGCCAAGGCCCTGGTCGTCCGAATATTCGAATGTGGGAACTTTCACATTCTTCGTGTCGCCAAGATCCATGATCTGGTCGAAATCCAGCTTGATTCCGTAGGCCACGGGCTCGTTCGCGCCTTTGCTGACGACTTCGATGGTGCGCGCGACGCCAAATCCTGCGAGCTTTCCAACTCCCTTGCGGCCCATCAACAGTCGTCCGCCGGATGTCCTTACGGTGCCATCTTTCTGGCGCCTGCGCCGTCCGGCCACGAGAAACTTGTCCCTAAGCTCATCTAGACTCATCCCATGTCCGTCATCAGCGATGCTGATCGTGGTTTCGACGGGAAGTGATCGGTTCTCAAGTGGTTCGACTCCCTCGGTGGATCCGTTCGCGAGATCTGATTCCTGCTTCCAGCGCTTCCGCATCTCGTCCCTTTGCGTTTTGATTAGTGAAAAATCCATGTATACCTTGGCGTTCTGCGCATCCGCGTCGTAGGCATTGGCAATGAACTCGACAAGAACCCGGGAGAGGCTCGAGTAAAGGTTGAGTCCGAGATCCTCAAGCATGTGAGGATCCACCCTGAAGGGGAGATTCTCGATCTCAAGACCTTCGGGAGTATTGCGCTCTTGCGTGCTTTCCGAGGCCCCTGCAACAGGACTGCTATCTATCTCCAATCTCAATGAATCAGGCAACTATATTCACTCGGGGGCGTTGTGGGCTAATGGCAGACAAGTGTATAGCATCGTGCCGAATGAGACGGGCGAGACTGCCTGCTCCGAAGAACCTCTCCAGTGTTTCGTGCGGAGCTGGAGGGTTCTTTGCCGCCTCCTCGGCCATAACCTCAGGCAGACGCACGTCGAAACACTTCCGTGCCGAGCGCCTTTTCTCATTCACCTGCTTCTTGATGATCGTCCCCCTAGTTTTACTCGGGGTCCAGAGGTCGGTCAACCAAATGCCTCGCTCATCGGGTCGCCTCTGTATTGGCGAGTCTAGGAAGTTCGAACAGGCCGCATAGCACATCCGACTTTAAGCGCGGGTGTGCCGACAAGGCGCGCGGCGGAAAGAAAACTACCCGCACCTCGACTTTTTCGCTAGAGCAAATGGTGATTCTGTGGAACTTTGGAGAATCTGCCGTCTGATAATACTGATAATCTTTGTCAAAGCTATAGGTCTGGTCAACTCCAGTTACTACGCCAGTGACGATCACCCAAGAACCGATGTGCTCTTCTATTTGTTCGCCATCGGTCGCCGAGTAACCTGCCAAGGCAATGTCCATCAGCTCTTTCGCGGACCTACTGCAAGCGTCCTGGTCGAGCCACAGGGCTTCAATGAACTTCCAAGATAAGCCTAGTAAAACTGGCGCGACCGCCGCTAGCACTGGCTTGTAATAGAATGTTCCGTCAGCCATCGACTTAAGAACCAAATAACCAACGATCAGGATCGTGGAAATGGCCAACAATACAAATCCGAGGTGCCCGACCACTTGACGCAACTTCCACTTTGCCCGCTCCCAATTGAAGGGACTGTTTAAGGATGGCCTTAGCCTCAAGAAATGGGGGGCGGCAAGCATCACGATACTGATTGCTGTGAGGCCGCCAAAAAGGAAATTCGGAGAATTCAATGCGGCCTCAATCCACACCTGCCAAGTCTTGATATCGCTCGCAAGCCCCCCAAGCCAACAAAAAGCAAGACTGCCCCTATCAGGTTCCAAATGCGGTGCAACATTATTTTCATGGCCTGGCATTCTGAACATCTTTCGTGACCGTGTCACGCTCTCTTCACAGCGCCCTTAACTTCACTGGATTCATGACATGACTTTAACTGACGGTCAAAGAAAAGCTGCCAACTGGTTGCTACACCATTCCAAAGGGCGGTCGGAAGGACAGATACGAAGTCGCATCGGAACGATATTGGAGAGCCTGGATGTCCAGTGCGAGGTTGACTACCGAACTCCTGGGGCAGCCGGGGAATGTGATATGTATCTTCCACAGCGGCGCACGATAATTGAAACAAAGAGGGTCGGTTTGGCAGATCGGCCTGAGGAGCCACAGTATCGCCAGAATAATCCGGAAAGCCCGAAGGAACAACTGGAGCGATACCTGCGAAGCGAGATTGCGTACGAGCGCGAATCTCTCGGCCTAGAGGGCGAATCAAAGCGGGATTGGATTGGCATTGTTACTGATGGCCGAGTCTGGCACGTCTGGGAGTATCCCCATAGCGGAATGTTCAAATCGACAAGGGTTGTCGTGGATTTCAGTCCGACGACTCCGGAGGAACTGGTCAACGCGATAGACGGATTTGTTAGAGGCGAGCTTGTAGGTCGTGAGTGGATTCCAGCGGATGTGTCCGAACTGTTCGCGCCATTCTTGGAAGAACTGCGCGGGCTGTATGCGGGTCTTACCGGTGAACGAAGTAAACGAACTCATACGAAATTCAGGTTGTGGGTGGACATGCTCACGACTTCAAGCATGGTGCCCGAGGAAGGAATCGCACGTGCGCGCCTGTTTGTGTCCCATTCCTTCCTTGTCACGCTTGCGCGAGGGGTTATTCACGTCTTACACGAGCCAAACGCAGATCCAAATATCAAAACGATCCTAGATGATGGGTTTGTGGCATGGATCTTGGACACGCAGGGGGGTAGGCAGTGGGCGAATCGAGTAATGAAGAAAATCAAGTCCTATGAATGGCGGCGCAGGCCGGGGGATGTGCTTCGCCCCATGTATGAGTCAATTGTTGGCCAAAAGGATCGCAAAGCGTTCGGCGAGTTTTATACGCCGGATTGGTTGGCAGAGCTGCTGGTGAGAGAGGTCTGCGACGACGATTGGTGTCAGGAGTCCATTCCAAAGGCGGCAGTAGCCGTTAGAAACAATGTCGAATTGAGCGGAATCGGGGTTCTTGATCCGACGTGTGGATCCGGTACATTCCTCTACCACGCAGCTTCACGTTTGGTGGCACATCCGTCGATGGGGCACCGGAGTGATGCAGATAAGGCAATGATTGTGTGTGCTCTCGTTCACGGAATCGATGTGCATCCGGTTGCTGCCGAGATTGCAAGGGCAACATTGCTGAGGGCTCTGCCGGCAGCACCTAGGCATGAGAAGGCATCACTTCGGATATATGAAGGAGACGCCTTGTTGGCATCGGGTTTGGAGGATAAACACTCGCTGTTTCGAGCTCAGGAAGGGGAGATTCGGATACACACGCCTGGTGGAAGCGATGTGCATTTGCCCCTCTGGTTCGTAGAACGACCAGAGTTTGCGGACGATCTGCGTCGCCTCGTGCTTTGTGCTATGGAAGAGTCAGGCGTGCCACAAAAGTTTGTGGAGGGGCTTGATGAGCCCCAGAGAAAAGCGATTTGCGCCTGCTATGAACAGTTCGTAGAGATCATTGAGCGTGAGGGTAACTCGGTGTGGTCTTGGTACATTTGGAATGTCACGGGCCCGTATCTACTCTCTGAAAAGAAGGTCAACCGGATAATTGCGAATCCGCCTTGGGTAACCATGTCAACGATTCAAGCGCCGGAACGGAAACGTACGCTTGAGGAGTTTGCGAAACAGGATGGAATGGACCTATGGGTTGGTGGAACTCAGGCTCCGCACTTTGACATTGCGCAATTGTTTGTCAAGCGATGTCGACAACTGTATCTCTCGGATCCCGGGCAAGATTGTGCCGCTTGGGTTGTCAAGAAGGCGGCGTTCACTTCAGGCAATTGGGAGAAGTTTCGGCGATGGCATGAGTCTGTGCTTGAGCAGAGGCTTGATCTAGAGAAAGTGCAAGCGTTCGGTGGCGGGGATGCGCGGAGATCGTGTGTGCTATTCGACAGGACTTCGGTCGTTGGCTTTGAGGGGGAAACACTAGTCGCAACTTGCGAGGCCCAAATGAAGCCACTTCAAAACGAACCGCTTAAGTCTGCCTGGAGCAAGTTGAAGATCGTGGACGCGCCAATGGCAGTGGAACAGTCGCCATCGGACTATTGTGACGAAGCTGGAGAACCCTTGTTTCGCAATGGAGCAACGATTTTTCCGAAGGTGCTGAGCGTTGCGAGAAAACTGGGAGCAGGGGAGCGGGTGGGGCACACTCTTGTGCAAACGGTTCCCTCGCAAAACCGGCCTTGGTCAGAAGTTGAGATTCAGCAGGGGGAAGTACCGGAGCGATGGGTGATGCCATTGGTAACTTCTGGTGATCTCCTGCCGTTTTTTGTTTTGCCCGCGACTAAAGGGAGCGCCATTGTGCCGGTGGACAGCCTAGGAAGGCCATCATCTATTGAAGCGAATGCAAATTCCTTCTGGCAGTCTCTGGACGAAATCTATCGTGAATACTGCGGAAAAGGTGCCGACACGCCAAAGAGTCTGCTAGCGAATTTGGATTTTTCTTCGAAACTAACGAAGCAACTGGATACCTGCAATTCCACCCAGTTCGTCGTAGTCCATCCAGTTTCGGGCGATTTGATGCGGGGAAGTAGACTTCGGCCGAAGGGCAACGTGATGGGGCACGGCTTGTTCTGGTTTTCTGCCACCAGCGATGAAGAAGCAGCCTACTTAGTTGCGCTGTTGAATGCCCCTTGCTTGAGAGAGGCATTTGTGCAGTGCCGTGCCAGTGGAAGGCATTTCTCAAAGTACCCGTGGCGCAAAGTGCCGATCAAGCGCTATGACGAACAAAACGCGGATCATGTGGCACTCGCCGGCCTAACCGAGCAGGCCGAAGAATTGGTTGCGACTTGGTTTGCTAATGCGGATGGAGCGACTCGTAACTTGGGTCAGGTGGGACTATCAAACCGAATTCGCAAGCTGCTGACCGAAGATGGAATATTTCCAGAAATCGATGAAATCGTAAAGAAGCTGCTTCCAGAGCAAACTAGTTAGGGCGACCGACCCAGATGGATTCCCGCCTCCTGCTGGCCTCTGCAGTGAGTGTCCGGTGCGTCCACGGGATTTCTGGGTCGCGGTCATTCGTTGTCAGACGGTGGCGGAGTTCATCCAGAAGGGCGTCCAAGCTAGAATTCAACTGGATTGAAGCCGGGGACTATATGCATCAAGGCCGAAATTAAGCAGTGACGACTAAATCGACACCATGGGTTCGACCTAATGGGAAGGAGATAGAGCCGGTATTAGATCCAGTTACGCTGATGGCTGATTGTTCGGGAAATCACCATGGTACGTGGGAGTTTCAGACAAGACTCTATCCGGTCGAGGACGCAGCGGGTTTTTCGTCCGCCACTGATCCATCTGATTGCGTAGCAACATCTGCACTTCGTGCTGATCTTTCAGTGATGTTGCTGATTTTTTCTGATTTCTCATTGTCTGGACTCCCAGTCGAGGTGGTTTCAATTTCTTCAGTAGCCGTGTTCAAAAAGGTAAGGAGGGGTGGATCGGTCGGGTACATTACAGCATCGCCCAGTGCATTGCAAAGACGAATCAAATCGTCGTCCGGGGTTCTAACCTCCCTGAATAGCTTTTCAGCCTCCCTGCGATCAATAACAAATCGATGGTCCGGGTAGCCTGAAATAAGCTCTTGCACGCTGTCTTGTTCCGCAGTCTGTTTGAGATTTCTTGAATGTCTATTGAGTCGGTTAGCATATTCGCTTGCGATGTTTAGCGCCCTCGCGTTTTCTCCAAGCTTGAGCGGGTCGATTTGAGCGAATATTGGCGTTAACATTCCTGAAACCAACGGAGACGAGGCATCCGCAGCAGTCTTGAAGGTGATTTGACCATCAGAGAGTTTCTTTGTTTCAGTTACAAGTTTCCTATAAAGACTCCACGCAATTTCCTCTAGGGTCGTAACCGCTGCCATTTCTGTAAGTCCAGACGAACTGTCCCAAAGGTCGTCCGTCCTCCCCATTTGTACGTCAATTGGACCCAGTTCGCCTCGCTCACTAACAATTAGCTCGTTGCCGCATACAGCAAGCAGAGTGCCAGCACTCTTGCACCAGCCAGAAACAAACACACTTATCTTGGTGTATGCAGATTGAAGATGCCTCGCCGCGCGATAGGCGATATGCGCGTCACCGCCAGCAGTCGTGAGAAATAGCAATAGTGTCTCGTGCTTTCTCTCGGTTAGCACCCGCAACATCGCGTGGTCCAGTCCGTCGCCCATCGGACCACTGCATAGGAGCACATCACAGTCATTCTTAGCTGCGTACTCATTTGCGATTTCGTTTACTGATTCTTTTTCTTCCATTGGGATGTGTTCCAAATTCGTGCAAAGTCACTTTAGGTGGCCAATTGGCCGCGGATTCTTCGGGCTGTTGAAGCTTGCCATAACCCAATGGCGGACGGTCTTCAATATCCTCGATGCCTATTTGATCGCTTCACGTCAAAATACACTGAGGTTGAGCAGCAAGTTATCCTGTGAGTGTCGCCCTACGCCCGACAATGGAAAGGAGGATAACATGGATTAAAGTGAATTCAAGTAGTCCAAAGAACTTATTCGTTTGAAGTACCTGCTTAAACATCAACGCGCCTAATGCAATCATGTGAATTGAATCACTTTCAGTGAAGTTCGAGTCCAAGAGCATCGACACGTTGCTGGCTCGGCGGCATTCGGCCTTAGGGATTATCTCTCGTCGCGGTTCATCGAGTTGCTGGGAAATAGTGTCCCTGGCGGTTTTACAAGCCACACTGCGTTTGATTCGTTAGGTTTTTCCAATGAACTAGTGCTGGATTGCACGATTCTCTCCGTATACTATGTGTAGTATTGTTCCATGAAAGCACAATCTTCTTTCTCCAACTTATGCGAGGAGTAGTTCGAATGGGAGCGAATCAAGGCTGTGTCAAACGCGCGGCAATGCAGGAGAAAAAAGCGAATCTAAACCGTAGCGTTGCACAGTTTGGAAACCAACACCGGACCGTGTTCTATTGATGCCTTAGCGAGGAGCTCGGACCACTGCGTCCAGTTTGGGACTAGTCGACATAGATGAATGAATAAGTCAGATTTGAAATATCTCTATCCCGTTTGGGAGAGAAAATTCATCGATTCTATGCACGATACCGAATTCGAGCGCCTGCTTAGGGGTGATGATGACGTCGGTGAACCTCCTGCGTTCCAGAATGTTATCGGGAATGCGCGCCCGATCGCGCAAGATGTCATGAGTACATTGATCCGCCGCCAGCGCGGCGTCTAACGCGTTCTTCAAAGATTCCGCCGCCATGTCCGGATTAGTGGGAATGGTGGTGGGATGAAGAAGAAAGGAACCATACTTGGTGCACCACCGCTGGTCAGCTGCAATGTAGATCATAGCCGCGACGGAAGCAACCACCCCTGTATTGTGCACGGTTGTTGATATTGGAAGACCACGAATGTGATTGTGAAGAAATAGTCCGTCCGAAACTGTTCCGCCATTGGAACTGAAGCAACAATATATTTCTGAAAACTTCTGGTTTACGGCATGGTTGAAAGCAGCGGCTATGCGCTGAACAGAATTAGGGTCGATAGCACCACTAAATCCACAATAAAAGTCTTTTGACATTTTCCACTCCTTGATTTCCAACAATTGCGCATCCTGTGCATTGAGCAACGGAAATCGAAGGGTTGGTCAGCGCCCTTAAACCAACTCGCCTCACGCCCTCCATTGAACGGTACAACAGCCCTGAATCCCGACCGTTAATGCCTCCCGGGGTTCAGTGTATTGACGCGTGTGCGTAGTGCCTAAAGGGCAAGAACAGTACTACATATAGTGGGTGGAGGGCAAGCTCGTGGGCAGATTCGCGCTTCGTCTCCCCTTAGGCGAATCTATAGTGTGATTTCATCTGTCGCTAACGGGCTAGCCACTGTCGCCTAGGAGGTGTGGTCCTAATGTTGCAGCAATCCCTGCGAAACAATATGAAGCAATAGAAATGATGGAGAAATTTGGTCGATGGCTTACGCGGAAGTTTCCCAACGGCAAACACCGCATATTCATTGAAGTAATCCGTTGAAGTGGAGCAACAGGGAAGACTGACAGGTCTCTGAAAATCGGGCATACCGAGATGTTTGAGTGTAGTGCTGCAGCACTACCCTGAGCACCGAAGAGCAACGAATACACTTAGACGCTATTGCTGCGCGGCGGTATCCAATAGCGCTTCTGATGAATCGTTATTGTTAACCCCTTGCGGTCGGGAACGACGTTCGCACCTGAAACCGAGTTCGCTACCTTTGTCGGCAGGTCGTGGAAGTATGCAAGCGCGGTGCGAATCCATTCGATGTCCATTTCGTCGGAGTCCGCGTCCTCGCGCATCATGGCGAGCAGTTTCTGTTTGAGGTGCCGGCGCCTCCGGCTTCGAGCAGAAAGCGCGTTGCGTTTAGGAAGTGACAATGGTGCGCCTTCCTCTTCGCGAAGGTGTCCGACGAATCCGGAGACCGCGTCGCGCTGTCCAGGAGAATGCTTGAGGTAGGCTTCAAGCGCGCGCTGGTCTGGTAGATTCTCGCCGTTTTCATTGGTGAACGCGAGCAGGCCCGCGGCCGCGGTGAGCGCCAGCCTCATTGAACGGAGTTTCAAGTCACCCGCCTCGACTCGTCGGGCCAGGTTCAGGTAGTACCCTTGCAGCGCGTCACCCGCGCTCGAATCTGCGGGGAACTTCTGCATCAATGCATCGACGCGCCGCCTGTCGCTGTTCGCTAGCCGGGCTTCCGCGTTTGGCACGATCAGGCCGGTTTCCGTCATCCAGCGGACTGGCAGAAGGGATCGCCGCAAGCCACCCGCCCCGAAATGTTCCAGCAGGCGGTCATAGTTGGGGATGTCGCCCCACTCGTCTTCGATCTCGAGGAAGAACGGCAGATATCGGTGGATCGTGAGCGATGCCTTCCTCGCGCCGCGCGTGCGCCCCAGCCACGCTGCGAAATCCGCGAAGTGATTGGCGACTTCAGAAGCTGAAAACGCGGCTTGATCGATATTCATCCGTCGCTCCGCGAGCCACTGGTGATAGCAGTCCTCACAGCGTTTGCCGCGGCCCGCGGGCATGGGTCTCCCGCACTCCGGGCAGGGAATCTCGCCCTGCTCCCCGCATGTGCGGCAGAGTCGTCGGCCGTCACCCGCATCCTCGAGCAGCCTGTGTCGGCGGCACGCGGCGCAGACGCCGCGGACGGTGCCCGAGCACCGTGGACAGACGCGCCTGTCGTGGCCGAGTCGCGAGTTCCGGGACAGGTGTTGGGAAAGGGCCCCGCACACCTCGCAGGGCTCGGGTTGTTTGAAGTACCGCGCGCAGGACGCGCAGGCCGGGCCATGCGGCGTGAATTTGCCGATCGGCCTGCCCTCCCTCCCGCAGCGAACGCACGGCTTGCGGCGTTCACAATCGCGGCAGACCGCCTTTGGGTGGTCCACGTGGAGGCGCGACACCCGGCCGCAGCCGGGGCATTCCCGCGGTCTGAAGAGGCTGTTGTAGCATGACCTGCAGCATCCGGCGCCACCGTATCGACGAACGAATTTCGTGGTGGTCCGCGAGCATTCGACGCACATTTTGTTCTTGGCTAGGCGTTCTTCGGGAATCATGCGCGCGGTGCCCCCAGATCGCGTCTGAGTCGGTTCATCATGCGAACCACCTCGTGTCGGTCACGGGGGCCAGTCGGGCGCCCCGACCTCGGGCGGTACCGCGCCCGACTGTTGTCCGGCACGTCGGGAAGGGCGCGGTCCACGGCGTCCGGCAACTTCTGGCCGTCGCCGCACAGCGATTGCCGGCTGATCCCCGACCGCAGCACCGCATCGCGGAACGCATCCGCGCGCGAATTCATGATCGGCCAGACGCGGCCCAGAATCGCCTGGCGGTCCGTGGTGGGCAGCCGCTCGAACGCGACGCCCCCCGGTCGGCTGGCCGGAGGGGCGGGCGTGGTCCCCAGGTGCTCCAGCAGGCTGAGCGCGGTGCCTCCGGGATGTCGGCTTGTTTGCCGGAGGAATGAGACGAAGAACCGCGCGGCCTGGAACCACTCCGGGGCCTCGAGTCTAGAATCCAGAAACGTGGCGGAACCGTGTCGCAGCGCTTCGTCGGCGGCGCTCTGGAACGCAGCGGCGTTTCGGTCGCGTTCCAGAAGGGTGGCGTCGCCGAGGTTCGCGCCGCATAACGCGCAGATGCACGCGTGCCGGGCGGTTTCCCTCAGACGGTGGGGAATCACCTTGGCGCCGCATTCCGGGCAGCTGTCGCTCAGACGGGTGTTGTGGGAGGTGCATACGGTGTGCCAGGCCAGCCGCCAGTGCAGGCGTAGGTATGGGTCGGGATCGGTGGCGACGCAGACGGGGCAGTACTGCGGCGAGGGCGAGTCTCCGGGGGTGGTTCTGCCCCGGGGAATGATCCAATTCCAGGCGGCGTTGGCCTCGGGTGTCGCTCCTTCGATCACTTCGGCGAGTGGCGCGAGCGTCGCGGACCGGAGCGCGTCGACGTCCAGGCCGGAGGCCTGCGCTAGCATTCCGAGGCGCTCGGAAGAGATTCCCCTGTCCACATCGGTGATCCAGGCCCGCCAATCGGGCCAGACCCAGGCGCTGAGAATGCCCGGACTGCACCCGTGGGATAGCGCCACCCGGACCAGCCATGAACCCAGGCTTTCGCCCCGCAGGAGCGGTACCGGCAGGGTCCAGCGACGCACTACGCGGGACGCTTGCGCAGGCCCTGTGTCGGTCGCAGCCATTGGTTCTTTTTCACGATGTCCGCGTCAATCCGTTCGGCACCGCTCTCGATCGCCTGCCGCGCGCATTCGGTCAGAAGTCGGTTGAGGTTGCCGAGGTTGCCTCCACAGATCGAAAAGATGCGATTGGCCAGTTCAGGATGGTGGAGATTCGATGGTTTTCTAAGTGGCAGAATCGCCTCGAAGGAAGTTAGGAGGTTCTGGTATTCCGGATTCAATTCCCACAGTGGAAGTTCGACCACGTCGAAGCGGCTGGCGTGTTGCGGATCGGTGTGAAGGACGTAGACGGCTTCGCGGGTTCCCACACCCACGATTGGGATGGCGAGCTCGTTGCATAGGTGCTTGATCGCGTTCATGACCTGCCGCTGCGCCTTCGGCGTGCCGGTAAGGAGGGAATGGATTTCATCGACGATGAGCATCCGCGTGTTGCACGCCTTGAGCAAATGAAGGGTCTGGTAGAGCAGCACGCTAGTGGACGAGGCTGGCCGGAAGGGGGCGGCAAATTTCTCCAGAATGGACAGGTACAGGCTTTTCTCGTTCGCGGACGAGGTTTCCGTGAGAATGACGGGTTTCACGGGCTCGACGTCCTCGTTCACGTACCCCTGTCCGTGCAGCTTGTAGAACCTTTGCACGAGGGTCGTCTTGCCCTGGTTGGATTCCCCGACGATGAGCAGGTTCGGCATCCTCGGCTTCTTCGGCGCATCGAGCATGGACTCCAGGGTGTCGATGATCGAGGCCGCTGCCGGATACTGGATCCAGTGCGCCTCCATCAGGAAGCGAATGCGGTCATTGTCTGGAAGGCCGGCAACGTGCCGGAACTTCTCGTGGATGTGTGCCGGCCCGTTCATTCGAGGACATCGTATCCCTTGACCGGGCCATAGGTGAGGCCGGGCACCTGCGGTGGATCCGAATCCGAAGATTTCGTATTCGATTCAGCCCCCTCGGGCGGCGTGGTTTGCGCCTCGTGGTCCGCCCGCTTCTGTTTGCGCAGTCGGGCGCTTTTCGCCTTCTTGGTGGCGCCCTGCGCGGACTCTTCGACTTCTCGCAGTTCCGCGCGTGCGTCCAGCACCTGCTCGGCGCTGGCCCGCCTGATCCCCTCGTCCGCGAGCTGTTTTCTCAGATGGCGGAACTCCCAGATGCTTATCGGCGGGAGTGCCTGGTCGGCCAGGGGAACCTCGAAGTACTCCTCGAGGTCGGGATCGAAGAACCAGATTTTCGAGATGTCGCGCGGGTCGCGCCGGAAGGTGAATTTGCGGGCCTTGTTTCGGTCGTCGGCTTGCTTGGCGGCGATCCAGCCCGACAGGCAGTTCGCATAGTAGCGTAGGTTGTCTATGGAGACCCCTTGGCGTTGAATGGATCGATGGAATGCGGGCAGGAAGTCGCGGGTGACCTGTTCCGGATTGGACGGACGCTCTGGAGCGCCCCGGCCCGGCTCTGACGCCGTTCCGACAAGACCCTGTTTCCACCGGGCGAGCGGCGTCGTGTCGATGCCCCGGTGGATGGCGTTGTGGTATGACTTGCAAATCCAGATCAGCAGCCATTTCTCGAATTCCCCCTTGGTCATCGCCGCCGATTTTTCGGGTTTGGTTTCGCCCCGCTGGGCCACGGATGAGAAGGTGGCGCCGGGAAGGCCCTGAAGCGCGTTCATAAGCGTTCCGATCACGCGCTCGACGTGGCCCCCGAAGTGCGGGGCGCCAGCGGGACGGTAGTCGATATCGATGTCATAGAGGTTGCAGGAGAATTTGAGCGACTCCGAGCGAAAGTCCGGTCCATTGTCGACGTGGATCTTGTCCGGAACGCCCCAGATCGGCCACTCCGCGTCCACATCGTGACGGAGCAGCCAGTCTTCCTTCGAGAGCATGGACTGGGCGAGGCACATGCCCACCGAGGTTGCCGAGGGGGCGTCGAAGGAAAGGTAGTAGCCTGTGATAATCCGGCTGAAGACATCGATCGCCAGTGTGATCCATGGACGGCCAATGACCATGCGGTGCTCTTCGTCAACGAGCATCAGATCGGTCCGTGTGTGGTCGACTTGGACGACGGACAACGGGTATTCCGCATCGGGAAACTCACCGGCGGCTGGTTGATATTCATTGCGCGCGCGGTCCGGCTGTCCCCGCCTCTTGAGCCTTTCCGCAGCGTGGATTCGATCAATCCTCGATTGAATGGTCATCCGGCTTGGAGCGGCGAGTTTGCGTTCGCGACATTTCTGCCACACCTGGGAGACCGTGTCCGTGACCGAGGGCCGAAGCGTGGTGAGGTAATAGTTCTCGATAACTTCGGCGATCACTTCTTCCACAAAAGTGTCGATGCGCCGCTGTCCGCGTTTCCATCCGCGCTTGGCGGGGATCAGCGACGCGATGTCGCCGCCGGCCCTGTAGCGGCGCAGCCAGTCGTACATCGTTCCTGTGCTGACTCCGACTTCGGCTGCCCTAGCCTCCACATCTGCCCTCGTGGGACGCTCCACATCGAGGATGGGTCGCAGCGCGTCGAGGCGCTCGGTGGCGGTCTGCCTGTCCTTTTCGGAGATCGCGTCAAGGGCGGGCCGGGAATCGTTGGCTTCCGGTCTGAAGAGCGCGACCTCTTGCAACGAAAGCAGCCGTGTCTCACCGGTTTCAAGCAGCGTGGCCGTCGCTGATTTTTCGTCAATTAGATGGAGGACTCTGTGAATCAGCCCGTCATACTCGACCAGCGATCCTTGGCGTATTCTTGAATCGAAATCACCACGGCGCTTACTCATCGGTTGCCACCCAGAGTTCTGTCGAACCGTGCAGAGGAGCGCGGGAGATATCGCACTGGAGATGGCGCTGGGCCAGAAGTGCCCAGATGTGCCGGAAGCCATCAAGGCACTGGTGATTCCCAAAGTGCCGCGATACAAGCAGACTCGCTTGGGCGGAACCCAGTTGCCAGAGATCTTCAAGGATCTCATCCGTGAGACATGGGTCCAATTGGGTGCGTTTGAAACGTCTCAGCCATTGAATGTTCGCGAGCGCCTGGTCCCTGATGCGGGACTCGTCCTTGATTCGAAAGTACCAGTCCTCCTGTTTGGCGTGGGTGATCGCGGCTTTCCATTTCGGGCTCCATGCGCGCCAATGCCTCTTCCATTCGTCCCGGGGTTTGACCTCGACGAGCATGGGCTTTGGATAGGTGGGGTACTCGCGGTTGCCGAGGCGGAAGTAGACTAGGAAATCGGGTGTGTAGGTCCGTATGCGACCGTTCCCGGCCTTGAATTCGATGCTGACGGGCTGCGGGATCACGTCGAGCACATGAATGAAGAATTCGGTGCGGTAGATGAAGTCGCGCTCCAGGGTTGACTCGTATTCGATTGGCTGTTCGCCGCGAAACATATGGATTCCAGCAACGCTTTCGCGTTTGACCGGGATTTTCCGTAATGACCGAGACTTGTGATCATAGTTGAAACAATTATATCTCATTTGCAATCTAATCCAGGCTATTTCTTATATTCAGTACGGTTTATTTTCAGAATCACTTGAGGGAAAATGGCTTAAAGCATAAGTTTTATGAGTGCATTAGTCCGATTAATTTCCAAATCTTACAGCGGCCAACCCATTCGACCAGGCGAGATCTCACTTGCGCATAAGGGTGTCTTGTTCCTTGATGAATTACCCGAATTCAATCGATCAGTGCTTGAAGCCTTGAGAGAGCCGCTAGAGAGCCGCGAAGTGCACATCGCACGGGCCAAGGGTTCCATTGATTATCCGGCTGACGTTCAGCTTGTCGCGGCCATGAATCCGTGTCCTTCCGGATATGACTGTCAACGCGACGAGACGTGCCGATGCGGAACAGCCGAACGCAACCGCTACCGCAACCGGCTTTCCGGCCCCCTGCTTGACCGCATCGATATCCGAGTGCGCGTCAATCGGGTGCCGCCAGCCGAACTCCTGAGCGCTCCCGCTGCCGAAGATCCGTACTTGGGCGAGGGACACCTGCGCAGGGATATTTCGGCGGCCCTCGACCGACAAGCTGCTCGTGCCGGCAAACTCAATCGCGATCTGACATCAAGAGAAGTCGAGCGCGACTGCCGGCTTGAAGCCAAGGTGGCGACCTTCTTCACCCAAGTTGCCGAACAATTCCATCTCTCCGCGCGTGCCTGCCACAGAACCTTGAAGGTCGCCAGAACCATTGCCGATCTGGAAGGCGAGACCATACTCTCCAAACGCCATCTCGCCGAAGCACTCGGCTACCGACTCTCAGACTCACAAGCCGAATCCCCGCCCCGATGAGGCAAACAAAGAACTGGATAGAAATCTGGTTCGTATTCGAGCTTGATGCCCCATCTCTCAGCCACGACTGTTCGCAGGTGGTGGGCGAGGGTCATGAATAAAGCACGTTCCGGCGCACTCTCGTTGACGAGTACCAGAGGCTGGCGAAACCAGACTCGCGCTCCGTTCATGCGCAATCCTTTCAGCCCGGCACGGTCAATCAGTTGCGCTGCCGATAGCTTGTAGGTGTTCCCCTGCTCCATTGGCCAGACCACCAAGTCGGAAATGTGACGGCGAAGCCGATCCGCTTCTTCTTCCGATACCAGAGGGTTCTTAAAGAAACTCCCGACGTTGGGCATGAATCGGGGGTCGGGCAGTTTGCGCCGCCGCACACGCACGACCGCTTCGGCGATATCGACGGGTGAGGGCTTGTCGATGCCGAGACGCCCAAGTTCTTCCCGGACATCTCTATATTCCATCCTCAATAGGGGCTGCGAGCTAAGGCGCAGAGTGACCCGCCAGATGATCCAAGGATTTGCAGCGCCGCGCTTGAAGACGCTGGTGCGATAGCCGAACTCGCAGGCATCCCGATCAAAGTGCTTACGCTCTCCCGTGTCCCGGTGTATCGCCTCAAGGCTTTCAAACACCTCCGAGAGTTCCACGCCATAAGCGCCTATATTCTGAATCGGCGCGGCGCCCACGAGCCCGGGAATCAAGGCTAGGTTTTCCAGCCCGAAGATTCCTTGCGCCAAGCTGAAGCGCACCAGATCATGCCAATTCTCGCCAGCGGCGGCCGTCAGCAGGCAATCATAACCGTCCCGCTGAAGTGACCGGCCACGGCTGCGAATCAAGACAACGGCGCCTTCGATTTCCGAACCCAAGACCACGTTCGTGCCATTTCCAAGGACGGTCAGAGGCAGTCGCGACCCCAGCGCCAGGCGCAGAGCTTTGCGTAAGGATGGCTCGTCAAACGCCTCAATGATTTGTTCCGCACGACAAATCAGACGCAAAGCGTTGGCTTGAGTTTTTAACGCGCCTGACACACTATTGCGCCTTTTCTCAATACAAGGACTAAGAATAATGCAGATCGAAGACAAGGTTGCGCTCATTACCGGCGGCGCCTCGGGGCTCGGCAGGGCCACGGCAACAACCATTGTTGAACAGGGTGGGCGCGTAGCCTTGGTCGACCTCAACGGCGACCTCGCACAGGCCACCGCGAAAGAACTCGGCGATCAAGCGATCGCCTTTGCCGCCGATGTGCGCGACGAGGATTCGGTGCAAGCGGCCGTGGACGGCACCGTCGAAGCCTTCGGCGCATTGCACATCAATGTCAACTGCGCCGGTTTGGGCGCCGCCGCGCGCACGGTTGGTCGTGATGGCCCCATGCCCTTGAAAAACTTCGAGTTCATCGTGAACATCAACCTGATCGGCACCTTCAACAGTCTGCGCCTTTGCGCCGCGGCCATGGCCAAGAACGATCCGACGGATCCCGACAACGAGCGCGGTGTCATCATCAATACCGCATCGGTCGCCGCGTTCGACGGACAGATAGGCCAAGCCGCCTACAGCGCGAGCAAGGGTGGCGTGGTTGGCATGACACTGCCGATCGCGCGCGACCTAGGCCGCATCGGTGTGCGCGTATGCACCATAGCGCCGGGGATATTCGAGACGCCACTCATGATGGGGGCGCCCGACCGCGTCAAGCAGCCACTCATTGATGCCGTGCAGTTCCCGCACCGGCTCGGCGAGCCTCCGGAGTTCGCGCTCCTTTGTAAGCAGATTATCGAAAACCCCTACCTGAACGGAGAGACCATTCGCCTCGACGGCGGCATCAGAATGGCACCAAAGTGACCCGCGAGCTAGCCTTGGGTGCGCTTCGTGGCAAATGCGGTTCGCACCCTAGCCCTAGGCCATTTCTGAAAGAATCTTCCTGACGTCTTCAGACACATCCTTGCGATGCTGCGCCAACTGAGCTTGCATGTTCTGATTGGTGGTGTCTATGCGTGCGTTTGTCGCGTCTATGCGTTCGTTTGTCGCGTCTATGCGTTCGTTTGTCGCGTCGATGCGTTCGTTTGTCGCGTCGATGCGGCCGCCAAGACGACCCTCCATTGCCGACATTTCCTCCAACACAGGCTCCACCGCCAAATGCGCCGCCTCTTTTGAGGCTTCAAAAACCATGTTTCGAAGTGCATTTGCAAATTCATCAGCACCGTCATTCGCCACGCCGGGGCTTTTCTCAGCCATTATTCACCTCTTTCTTTCACCTCTTTCTTTCACCTCTTTTTTTTCACCTCCTTTTCTCACCTCGACGCTCGCTCGCATTTTCACTTGTTGAGACGCTACCAAAAACAAGGTTGGACGAGGAGAAATATACCAGAGGTTTTCTCTCTTGTGACCCCCCTGTTTGAGTGGTTTACCCGTCATCCCGCAGTGGGTGTCCTTCTTATGTGGGTGTTCGTATCGGCGACCCGAGTCGTCTGCGTACCGCTTCAAGGTCTTCAGGCGTATCAATGCCCGGAGGCACGGGCTCGGGGGATTCAAACGCATGTATGCTGCGCCCGTTCTCAAGCAGGCGTAGTTGCTCAAGCGCCTCGATGCGCTCCAAGGCGCTCGACGGTAACGCCACGAAGTCTTTGAGGGCGGCAATCCTGTACCCGTAAATGCCTATATGCCGCCAATGGCGAAAGCCATCTGGAACGGGATTGCGCCCAAAGGGGAGCGGCGAGCGTGAAAAATACATGGCTCGGTGATGGCGGTCCACCACCATTTTGACGATGTTGGCGTTAAGGAGCTCAGATTCATCCGATATCTCTTGCATCAGGGTCGCTCTGGCCAATTGCCCTTCCTGCATGCGCTCCGCGAGAAACCGAATGGCGACGCTCGGCATGCAGGGTTCATCACCCTGAACATTGATCAGAATTTCCTCGTCGGAAAGGGCAAGGCCCAGCGCCACCTCAAGCACCCGGTCAGTTCCGGAAGGGTGGTCTTTGCAAGTGAGTTCGGCGCGAACGCCGTGTGCTCCGCAGGCATCGAGAATGCGCTCGTCGTCACAGGCGACTATCACCCGGCCGGCACCGGAAGCCTGCGCCGTTTGTGCGACGCGGCAAACCATTGGAACGCCCGCGATGTCCGCCAGGGCCTTGGCGGGCAATCGCGTTGACCCATAACGAGCCGGAATCACCACCGTGAATTTGATATCGCTCAACGGCCTAGGGTTCCCGGGTCAGTTGCGCGGCAAGCCGCACCGATTCCACGCCGGCGAGTTTGGCGGCATCGAGAACCCGCACCACATCGCCGTGATTGGCGGCCTCGTCGGCCTCGAGCAACACCAAACGGTCGTTTGAGGCTTGCGAAAAGAGGTGCTGAAGTTCCGAACTGGAGAATTGATCGTTGTCGATAAAGTACCGACCTTGGGCATCCACCACCACGCGAAGAATGGACGGATCGTCGGTTAGTGGCGCCGCGCTTTCCACCTGCGGTAGTTGAAGCTCGAATGCAAATTCCGGCACCAAACGCGCACTTACCATGAAGAATATGAGCAAGAGCAGCACAACGTCCACCAAGGCGGTGAGTTCGATGCGCACCTGCGATCGTCGCTTGGCTTGACCTCGGCTCACCGATCCACCGCCTCTTTCATTCTCACCAATTCACGCGCAGCCGATTCCATCTCGGCGGTGATGCGCGCGATTCGTCGTTCGAAGTGGTTGTGAAAGAGTAAGGAGGGAATGGCCACGGACAGTCCGGCGGCAGTCGTGACGAGAGCTTGTGAAATGCCTCCGGCAAGCGATGAAACCTCCGCGCCACTCGCGTTCATGAGTTCCGCGAACACCTCGATCATGCCGAGTACCGTGCCCAAGAGACCGAGCAGCGGCGAAATCGCGGCAATCGAACCAAGCCAAGTGAGCGTGTGCTCAAGGCGCAATACGGCCATCTCTATGGCCTCGTTAAGTACATCGCTCATCTCGCCGGCACCCTTCTCGGAGGCATCCAATCCGCTCATAAGCACGCGCGCAAGTTCGCTCGCACCGAGGCTGGCCTGAGATTCTGAATTGAGCGCTGCGATAGCCCCTGGAAGGACCTCGGCGGGCAGTACGCGCGTCCGTGCAAGACTCACCGATCGCTCAATGATAATCGCAAGCGCCGCGACCGAGCACAGCCCTATGGGAACCATCAGGGGCCCGCCGGAGATCAAGAATTGCAGAAGATCGCCGGTCGGCAAGTTAGAGGGCTCCGTGAATGGTTGGTTTCAATCCAAGCACTGGAACACTCCCCCTTAAGGATGAGTGTTCTCCTTGTTCGTTGGTTGTTTTTGCATTCGGCAAGTATACGCCTCACTTGGGCTCACCCCGAACCTCCAATCATGCGAAACTGAACCTCGTACGGGGCACCCTGGTTTTTGCATGGGCCACAAGCTGCAAACTCCCGCAAAGGGCCGAGGTGCGCTTTCCAGCATTGAGGGGCGCTTTGAAGCCAATGTGCTTGTTGAAGATCCGGAGTTCATTCAAGAAGAGGCGCTGCCGAAGATTGAAACCGAGCTCTTTGAAGATAAGGCGCGCTCAATCATCACACGCAACAAGTCTCCGGACATAGGCTTCGAGCAATCCATCAACGCCTATCGGGGATGTGAACATGGCTGCATCTACTGCTACGCACGGCCCGCACACGCTTATCTGAATCTCTCCCCGGGGCTCGACTTCGAGACCAAGCTGTTCTTCAAACCCGATGCGGCGAAACTACTCAAGGCGGAGCTCGCCAAGCCTGCCTACAAGCCAAGTCCTATCGCCTTGGGTTCCAATACGGACCCTTACCAACCTATCGAACGTCATCTGAAGATCACGCGCGCTTTGCTCGAGGTCTTCGATCAAACCAACCACCCCTTCACCATCGTCACAAAGAGCACCCTGATTGAACGAGATTTCGAATTGCTCGCGTCCCTGGCCGAGCGTCGGCTGGTCTCCGTGATGGTCAGTGTCACGACCCTCGACAATGACCTCAAGCGCATTCTCGAACCGCGCACGCCATCCGGGATGCGACGGGTTCGGGTGATCAAGCGCTTAAGCGATGCCGGCATAGACACCGGCGTGTTGGTGGCGCCTGTCATCCCAAGAGTCAATGATCAGGAGATGGAAGCCATCATGGAGGCTTGCAAAGAAGCAGGCGCAGTCCGCGCCGGGTACGTGCTCGTGCGTCTGCCGAACGAGGTAAGGCCTTTGTTTGAAGAGTGGCTGCAAGCGCACTTGCCGGACCGTGCCGAGCACGTAATGGCGCTGATTCGCCAGTGCCACGGCGGAGAGGCCTATGATCCCCGCTTCGGCAAGAGAATGCGCGGAGAGGGTCCGGTCGCGGAACTGATTCAACGGCGATTCGAAATCGCCAGGCAACGGCTCGGCTTTCTCCCGGAAAGGGCAGATCTCGATGCCACGAAGTTCCGAAAGTCCGCGCTCTCTGGACAAATGGACCTGTTTGAACTCTAGACATGCATGTTGCACCGGTCTGCTTCGATTAGCACACAAATTCGTGACCAAAAAACCAGTCCCTAGCCAAGGTCGAAGTTTGCATCACCGCCCACTTCGGTTTCCGAGTCGAAGTCGAAGATATTGAACACATCGAGTCGGACGGTCAGCTCGCCTCCGGCGAAGTGGTATTCAAAGGCGATGCGCGACGCAAACTGATCGGTGATCTTCCCAAAGCACTCCCGATCGGCGTTCTGATTCTCAAAGCGCTCGCTGCTCAACCCCAAGCGCAGAGTCGCATTGATCGAATCAATCAGCCATTCATCTTCAATGTAGAAGGCTGAAGCGATTGCCTCGAAATCACCACCTTAGCGAAGGCGGGTAGGTCCGGCAACACTCCCCAGACGCTAGTGTGCCATCCCGCAAGTTTCTAGGAGTATTGAAACTTGCGAACAAGTTTGAATGGGATTCTCGCGTATGGGCGATGCTAGACTGTGCTGCGTTTCGCTTCACTGGTCAATACGCACAAGGAACTCGCAACCCATGACCTCTTTACTTCGATTCCGCCTCAATCCTATCGTCATTGCGATACTGTTGATCGTTAGCGCGATTGCCAACGCCCAAGATTCTCTCACCGTCGTATCTTGGGGCGGATCTTACGCGAGAGCCTGCGTCGAGGGAATGTTCAAGCCCTTCACCGCCGAAACCGGCATAGAGATCAAGCTTGAGGACTACAACGGCGGCCTCGCCGAAGTGCGCGCACAGGTGGATGCGGGCGCGGTGCACTGGGATGTCGTGGATGTGGAACTCGCCGACGGGGTGCGCGGCTGCGATGAGGGGCTGTTCGAACCACTGGAAACTGGCGATTTGTCAAAGGGCGTGGACGGCAGCGCTGCCTCGGATGATTTTTTTCCCGACATGATTACCGAGTGCGGCGCCAACCAACTCTTTTATTCCACCGTATACGCCTACAACGCTGCTCGCATAGAGGGTGAGAAGCCAACCACCATTGAAGACTTCTTCGATCTCGAAAAATTCCCCGGACGCCGCGGCATGCGCCGTTCCCCGGTGGTCAATCTCGAATTCGCGCTCATGGCCGACGGCGTACCAACCGAGGAAGTCTATGCCGTGCTTGACACCCGCGCAGGTCTTGAGCGAGCGTTTCGCAAGCTCGACTCGATCAAGGATGACATCGTCTGGTGGGAGGCCGGCGCGCAACCGCCGCAGATGCTGGCGGACGGCGAAGTGATCATGTCGACCGCCTACAATGGACGGATATTCAATGCCCAGGTGATCGAGGAGCAACCATTCGTCATAGTGTGGGACGGCCAAGTACTTGACACGGGCTACTTCGCCATACTGACCGATGCACCGAATGTGCAGGCGGCGCGTCAGTTTATCGCGTTCGCTTCGCGACCCGCTTCGATGGCTGGTATCACCAATCACATTTCTTACGGCCCGACGCGCCGTTCCGCGCAATCCCTGGTGACCAACCACGCACAAACCGGCGAACGCATGGCCCCGCACCTGCCAACTTTCCCGGCGAACCTAGAACGCGCACTGCAAAACGATTGGCAGTGGTGGAGCGACAATCGCGACGACATGAATATGCGGTTCGCTGCGTGGCTGGCACTTTGACGCAGGTCACGGGACGTGATGCCTTAGCGCTGCGCAATCGATTTCGTTACCTAAGGTGAACGCCGCGCAGGTGCAGGTGTAGTCTGATGAATGCCTCGCTCTCGCCGAGAACGCGCGCCGTCGGCCTTGCGCTCCCCCTGATGGCGTTCATCGCGGTGACCTTCATCGCGCCCTTGGGCAGCCTGCTCGTGCGCAGCTTCTACGATGCAGAGGTGGCGGAAATCCTGCCGGAGACCCTATCGGTGCTCGCCGATTGGGATGGACAGGGCACGCCTTCGGAAGCCGCCTACGCCAGCGTCGCGCATGAACTGACGCAGGCTAGCGAAAACCGCAGGGTCGGCCGGGCCGCAACGCGCATCAACCGCATAGAAAGCGGATTGCGCAGCGTCATCATCAAGACCCCGCGTCGGCTCGCGCGCGGGGTCGAGGGCGACACCTCCGAACCCGGATATTGGCGCGATGCCCTTGTTGGCATCGATGAGGCCTGGTCCGAGAACTCGACCTGGCGCGCCATCAACGAAGCCGGCCAGCCCTACACCTTGCGACATTTCTTGAGCGCGGTCGATCTCGAAAGAAGCGCCGACGGCAGCATCGCCGCCGTGCCGGAGACCTTTCGAATCCACCTGCCGCTCTACCTTCGAACCCTGTGGGTGAGTCTCGGCGTCACCCTACTCTGCCTCTTGATCGGCTATCCCATCGCGCATGCCATCGCCCATGCGCCTGCTCGCTGGGCGACAACGCTTCTGATGCTGGTGCTGGTGCCCTTCTGGACATCGCTGCTGGTGCGCACCACCTCTTGGATCGTGCTGCTGCAGAACCAAGGGGTGATCAACGACATTCTCGTGGCGCTCGGCCTAGTCGCGGAGGAAAATCGGCTCGCGATGGTCTACAACATGACTGGCACCTTCATCGCCATGACCCACGTACTGCTGCCCTTCATGGTGCTGCCGCTCTATTCGGTCATGCGCTCGATTCCGGCGCGGCACATGCAGGCTGCCGCCTCCCTCGGCGCGGCGCCGCTGCAGGCCTTTGGTCGAGTCTATTGGCCTCAGACGCTTCCCGGTGTGGGGGCCGGCTCGCTGCTGGTGTTCATCCTGGCGATCGGCTACTACATCACACCGGCGCTGGTCGGCGGCCAGAGCGGCCAGTTGATCTCCAACATGATCGCCTATCACATGCAGACCTCGCTCAACTGGGGCCTGGCGGCCGCGCTGGCCGCGATTCTTCTGCTCGCCGTGATCGGACTCTATGTGCTCTACGACAGAGTGATCGGCATCGACCGGATGCGGCTCGGATGACGACTCAAGCAGCGACACCCTTGGGCAGGAAAGTGGGTCGCTACACCTACTTGACCTTCTGTACTTGCGCCTTCGTGTTCTTGGTGGCACCCATCCTCGTGATCGTGCCCTTGAGCTTCAATGCCGAACCCTACTTCACCTTCACCGAGGGCATGTTGCGCCTCGACCCGGAGGCTTGGTCGCTGCGCTGGTACGAGAGCATCATTGAAGACGAGCAATGGAGTCGAGCCTTGATCAACAGCCTCGTGATCGGCATCTCGGCAACCATCCTCGCCACCGTGCTCGGCACCTTGGCGGCCCTCGGCCTCGCCAATCCCGCCATGCCCGGCAGGCGCGCCGCCATGGGTCTGCTCATCTCGCCGATGATCACCCCCGTGATCATCGTCGCGGTCGGCATGTTCTTCTTCTACTCCAGGCTCGGCATGACACAGACCCATATCGGCCTCATCCTCGCCCACGCCGCCCTCGGCGCACCCTTCGTGGTCATCACAGTGACCGCAACCCTGTCCGGATTCGACCACACCCTCATGCGCGCCGCAGCCAGCCTCGGCGCCGGCCCATTCACGCGATTCCGCCGCATTCAACTGCCCCTCATCTCCCCAGGCGTGTTCTCCGGAGGCCTATTCGCCTTCGCCGCATCCTTCGACGAGGTGGTTGTGGTGTTGCTCATGGGCGGCATAGACCAACGCACCATCCCCCGCCAAATGTGGTCGGGCATCCGCGAGCAAATAAGCCCGACAATCTTGGCCGTGGCGACGCTGCTCATCCTGTTCGCAGTCCTCTTCCTGTTCACCGTCGAATGGCTCAGAAGAAGATCGTCCGAGCAGTCAAGGAGTTAAAGAAAACAAATGCCCCCTTGAGAGGGCGTATTTCCTCCTCTTGATCTATCCAATGGGGTGCATCACTGCGCGTATCACTCCTCCTCTTGCGAATCGGACTTCAAACCCGCATCATGCCGCGTTTGTCATTAGTCGATTGGAGGCTCTCAATTGGGCAAGCTTGATGGGAAAGTGGCGTTGGTGACTGGTGCGGGGGGTGGCCTTGGGCGCGCGCACTCGCATTTGTTGGCCCAAGAAGGTGCGGCTGTGGTTGTAAATGACCTTGGGGGTGCGCGCGACGGCACTGGCAGGGGTTCGTCAATGGCGGATCAAGTGGTGAAGGAGATCACCGACTCAGGGGGCAAGGCGGTCGCGGACCATGGTTCGGTCAGCAGTGAATCGGATGCCGTCGGCATGGTGAACACCGCGTTTGAGCGTTTCGGGCGGCTCGACATCCTCATCAACAACGCCGGGATTCTGCGCGACAAGTCCTTCAAGAACATGACCAGCGACCTCTGGGATATCGTCGTCGATGTGCATTTGCGCGGTACCTATCTGGTCACCAAGGCCGCCTGGGATCGACTGATTGAGCAGAACGAGGGCGGTCGCATCATCATGACCAGTTCGACGTCCGGCCTCATCGGCAACTTTGGCCAAACCAATTACGGTGCCGCAAAGGCGGGGATCGCCGGCTTCATGCGCGTTCTGGCGCTCGAAGGTGCCAAGTACGGAATCACCGTGAACGTGCTGGCCCCAGCCGCATGGTCGAGGCTCACCGAGGACATCATGCCGTCCGGTGTTGAAGACATGTATGCACCGGAACGCGTTTCCCCGGCAGTCGTCTGGCTGTGCACCGATGAAGCGAAGGACGTGACCGGACGCCAATTCTATGTTGCTGGCAATCGCGTAGTATTGCTTTCTTGGCAAACCACCGAGATTGCCGACAAGTCGCATGAAGAGCCAGGCTGGACGCTCGACGAAATCAGCGATGCCATGCGTGCCAGCAAGGAATCCTGGCCCAAGCTTTTGAGGCCAATGGAACTCTAGGCCGAACAGCAGACTTGACGCAACACTCGTCACAGAATTTGGAGATTCGACTTCCTGAACTGTCCTTGGTAGTCCTTGTCGGAGTGTCCGGCAGCGGCAAGTCGACCTTTGTCCGCAGGCATTTCAAGCCCACGGAGATACTCTCCTCGGATGCCTGCCGGGCGCTGGTCTCGGACGATCAGAATGACCAGACGGTAACCCGTCAAGCCTTTGAAGTCCTTCATTACATCGCCGAGCAGCGTCTTTCCCTTGGCAAGCTGGTCGTCGTCGATGCGACCAACCTACAGCAGGATGCCAGGCGCGGTTTGCTGCGCCTCGCACGCGACTATCATGTGATTCCGATGGCCGTGGTGCTGGACCTGCCGGAAGGCTTGTGCCGTGAGCGCAACTCCAACAGAGAAGACCGAAACTTCGGTTCCCATGTAATTCGCAATCAGGCTCGTCAGCTTCGCCGCTCGATGAAGTCACTCAAGCGCGAGGGATTTCGGCAGATTCATCGCCTGCGATCAGTCGAAGAGGTCGATGCGGTGACCTTCTCAAGGCAGCCCATGTGGACGGACAGGCGCCGAGATTCCGGACCCTTCGACATCATCGGCGACGTTCACGGCTGTTTCGACGAACTTCTGGAGCTCTTGGGTCGCCTCGGGTACGGCGTTTCCAAATCCGCCCAACATTCCCAAGTTCGCTACCAGGTTACGCCGCCGAGCGGACGCAAAGTCATATTCTTGGGAGACCTCGTAGACCGAGGGCCAAATAGTCCGGAGGTGCTTCGCCTCGTCATGGACATGGTCGATGCCGGAAACGCCATCTGCGTGCCCGGCAATCACGAAGTGAAGTTAGAGCGAAAGCTCTCTGGACGAAAGGTCAACCTGACGCACGGATTGGCCGAAACCATGGAGCAGCTTGCCGACGAGAGTGACGAATTCCTGACGCGCGTCAAATCCTTCTTCGCGAGCTTGATCAGTCACTTTATCTTGGACGATGGGCGGCTGGTGGTGGCCCATGCCGGCCTGAAGGAGGCCTTTCAAGGGCGTGCTTCAGGAGCCGTGCGCAACTTCGCACTCTATGGCGAAACGACCGGCGAGACCGACGAGTACGGCCTTCCGGTCCGCTACCAATGGGCCTCGGACTACAAGGGATCGGCCATGGTTGTCTACGGGCATACGCCGGTACTTGAACCCGAGTGGCTGAACGGCACCATCTGCATCGACACCGGCTGCGTGTTTGGCGGGAAACTGACCGCGCTCCGCTACCCTGAAAAAGAACTGCTGCAGGCACCAGCCGCAAGGCAGTACTACGAACCGATCAAGCCGCTTGATGCGCCTTCTGCTTCGTCGCTGACGGCACAGCAGGCGCACGACGATATGCTCGATATCGAGGATGTCTGGGGCAAGCGCCGCATCCACACCCAATGGGACACCCATGTGCTGGTGACCGAGGAGCAAAGCCTTGCGGCACTCGAAGTCATGAGCCGATTCGCTGTCCATCCCAAGTGGATCAACTACCTGCCACCAACCATGTCGCCCTGTGAAACGAGTTCCAGTGCATGTCTGCTCGAACACCCCGAGCAAGCCTTCGACTACTATCGCAAACAAGGCATCGCGACCGTCATTTGTGAGGAAAAGCACATGGGTTCGCGCGCCGTCATTCAGATCTGCCAAGATGCCGAGGCGGCCCGCAATCGGTTCGGGGTCGAGACAGGCGAGACGGGTGTCTGCTACACCAGAACCGGACGTCGTTTCTTTGATGATCAGGCGATCGAGACGGAATTCCTAGAGCGTCTTCGCAATGCCGTCTCGCAGGCAGGCATCTGGGATGCCCTGCAAACCACCTGGCTGACGCTTGATTGCGAGCTCATGCCTTGGTCGATGAAAGCCATGGAGCTGATTCTCAATCAATACGCGCCGGTCGGAACAGCGGCACGGGCATCATTGGCATCAAGTATCGACCTGCTTGAGGCGGCCAAGGATCGAGGCCTGCCCGTCGAGTCCCTGCTCGAGGAACAGCGCGAGCGATTGCCGCTCATAGACAAATACGTCAAAGCCTACCAAGGCTATCAATGGCAGGTCGGCTCGGTCGACAACCTGCGCCTCGCGCCTTTTCACCTGATGGCCAGCGAAGGCTGTGTCCATGCGGACAAGGACCATCACTGGCATATGCAGATACCGACGAAACTCGGCGAGACCGGTGACAAGATCTTTGTCGCAACTTCGCATCAGGCCGTGACCTTGGGCGACGATCAGGCTTGCAACCAAGCAATTGATTGGTGGCAAAGGCTGACCGAAAATGGCGGCGAAGGCATGGTGGTCAAACCGCTCGAGTTCATGGCGAAGGGGCGGAAGGGCTTTGTCCAGCCAGCCATCAAGTGCCGTGGCGCCGAATACCTGCGGATCATTTATGGTCCCGAGTATTCGCGAAGCGACCACCTCGAACGCTTGAAGTCGAGAACTCTGGGCATCAAGCGGCGTCTCGCGCTGCGCGAGTTCATGCTCGGACTGGAGGGATTGTATCGGTTTGTCAATGAATCTCCACTGCGACAGGTTCACGAATGCGCGTTTGGCGTCCTTGCATTGGAATCCGAACCAGTGGATCCACGGCTCTGACCATGCTGCTCACCATCTCCACAACCCACGAGCCGGCCACCGACCTTGGTTATCTGTTGCACAAGCATCCAGACAGGCTGCAAGAGTTCGACCTGTCGTTCGGCAAGGCGCATGTCTTCTATCCGGAAGCCTCTAAGAGTCGCTGTACGGCCGCATTGCAGCTTCAAATCGACCCCATAGGGCTGCTGCGCAGAGGCAAAAATCTGCTCGCCCAGCATTATGTGAATGACCGCCCCTACGTTGCCTCGTCACTGCTCTGCGTTGCGCTCAACTCGGTGTTTCGTTCGGCGCTTGCCGGCAACTGCGCGGAAAGAAGCGAACTTGCAGAAACCGAAATACCGCTCGAAGCGAAGGTGTACAGCCTGCCCTGCCCCGAGGGAGAGGCGCTCCTGCTTCGGCTCTTTGCACCGCTCGGCTACGAGGTGCGTGCGCATCCCCATCCGCTTGAGGACGAAGTCCGGGACGAAGGGATATGCCCGTACTTTACTGTCACCCTCCGAGCGGTGAAGCGCTTGCGAGACCTGCTGCGTCACTTGTATGTGTTGATTCCGGTGCTCGACAGGGAAAAACACTATTGGGTGGGCGAGGACGAGATCGACAAGCTGCTGCGACATGGGGCCGAATGGCTTGAGTCGCACCCCGATAAGGAGTTCATCGTATCGCGCTACTTGAAATTGCAGCGTGGACTGACGCGCAGAGCTTTAGAACGGTTGGGGGTTGGGGGTCAGGACGCGGAATCCTGTACGCGGGGAGAAGAGATGCTCGAAAGGCCGATTCGCTTGGGCGAACTTCGCCTGATGGCGATCATGCAGGCGGTGGAGGCGAGCGGGGCATCGAGTGTGCTCGACCTTGGTTGCGGCGAAGGCGGGCTCACTAAGGCGCTGCTGACAATGCAAAACCTGAAGAGGATCGTCGGCGTGGAGGTTTCAAGTTCGGCCTTGGGGATCGCCAAGCGTCGGCTTGGTCTGGATGAAATGCCTGACAACCAACGGCAACGAATCAACCTCATCAACGGCTCCGTGACCTATAGGGACGCACGGTTCTCTGGGTTCGACATGGCGGTCGCCGCCGAAGTCATCGAGCACATCGAGCTGGACAGACTCGGTGCCTTCGAACGCTCGGTGTTCGAGTTCGCAAGGCCGCAAGCAATCATGGTGACCACGCCGAATGCCGAGTACAACGTCAAGTTTCCGGCCTTGAAAACCGGCGAGATGCGGCACCCGGATCACCGCTTCGAGTGGACTCGCGAGGAATTTGTCGGCTGGTGCGAGAATGTGAGCAAAAGGTTTGGCTACAGCGCGAAGCAGGGTGGCATAGGTGACACCGACCCCACCCTCGGTGCGCCCACGCAATTCGCGATCTTTGAGAGGCGGGACGGGTAGATTCCCCTTGGCTTGAGACAGTGGACTCCATTACACAATTCGCCTTGGGCGCCGCGATCGGAGAGGCTGTGCTCGGCAAGAAGGCTGGATTCCGCGCTGCCTTGGTGGGTGGTGCGGTTGCTAGCCTGCCCGATCTTGATGTGATTTATCCCTATGCCAATGCGGTCGCTTCCTTCACTTGGCACCGTGGTGTCACCCATTCGGTATTCGTTCTCGCGCTCTTCGCTCCGCTGGTCGCTTGGGTTCTACAAAGGACTCCCGTCACCAATCGAGGCACGGCTAAGGAATGGCGGCTCCTGGTCTTTCTCGCGCTGCTGACGCATCCGGTATTGGATGCCTTCACCGTCTACGGCACACAAATATTCTGGCCGCTTCCAATGCCGCCAACCACTTGGTCGACGCTGTTTATCATCGACCCATTGGTGACCGCACCGCTCCTGCTTGGTGTCCTCGGCGCGCGCATTGGACACCGCTATGGAAAGACACCCGCAACGCGCGTCAATCTCGCGGGTATCGCCTTCATCATCGCCTATCTCACTTGGAGCATCGGGGCGAAACTCCATGTCAATCACATCGCGCACCAGACGCTGAAGGCAAACGGCATCGAATTCGAACGCTTGATCAGCACACCCCTCCCCTTCGGCACGCGCAATTGGCGTCTGGTGGCGATGACGCCGCATGCTTACTTGCAGGGCATCTATCGGCTCGGCGGTGAAATGCGCTTTGAATCCTTCGACACAGATCCCCAACTCCTTGAGGGACTGCCCGCCGAAGCCGACATAGCGCGTCTGAAGTGGTTCTCCAAGGGCTTCTATTCGGTGCGCCGCGAAGGCGATGAAATCATCTACACGGATTTACGCATGGGTTCGGAACCTGTTTACGCGTTTCGATTCGTGGTCGGGCCGGGTCTTGAAGAGGCCCGCCAACTGCCGATGGCCTTTGACTTGGATCGCTTCAATCGCATGTTCGAGTCGACCATGCCCTGAACACCCATGCCAATCACTGATTCCTCTGCGGCATTGGTTAAGATGCGTGTCTGAAATTTCAGATTGACACGACATGACCATCGAACCCTTCTCCATATCCGCGACGGATGCCGAGCTCGAAGACTTGGCAACACGGCTCGGGCGCACCAGATTGCCCGAGGCCGAAACCCCAGACGATTGGTCCCAAGGCATTCCCCTCACCTATGTATCCGAGGTCGTCGAATACTGGCGCACTGACTACAACTGGCGTGAACGCGAGGCGCGCATTAACGCCTTCGAGCAGTTTCGCACCAAGGTCGATGACCTCGGCGTCCATTTCGTTCATGTCCGCTCAAAGGTGCCTGATGCCGCGCCGCTCATCATGACGCACGGCTGGCCGGGGTCAATCGTCGAATTCCTCAAGGTGATCGGACCGCTCACAGACCCCGAAGCCAACGGCGGCGAGGCAGAGAATGCCTTTCACCTGGTCTGCCCTTCTCTTCCCGGTTACGGGTTTTCCGATAAACCCACGCGCCCAGGCACCGGTGTCGAGAGAATTGCCGATCTCTGGGCGAAGCTCATGCGGCAACTTGGGTACGACCGCTACTTTGCGCAGGGAGGCGATTGGGGCGCGACGGTCACCACCCAAATCGGAGCTCGGGATCCAGAAGGCTGCATGGGCATCCATGTCAATATGCCGATTGTTGATTTCTCGAAACTCGATCTCAACAAGGAACTTTCCCCCAGAGAACTTGAAGCTTTGGCAGGTGCCAAGCACTACCAAGAATGGGATTCGGGCTACTCGAAGCAGCAGAGCACAAGGCCGCAAACGCTTGGCTATGGTCTGGTGGACTCACCCGCGGGCCAGGCGGCTTGGATTCTTGAGAAGTTCTGGTCTTGGATGGACTGTGATGGACACCCGGAGAATGTACTCACGCGGGATGAATTGCTCGACAACGTCATGATGTATTGGCTACCGGCGGCAGGCGCTTCTTCGGCAAGACTTTACTGGGAGAGCTTTGGGGGTCGCAGCTATCCGCAGGTGGAGGTTCCCATGGGTGGCAGCATCTTTCCCAAGGAAATCTTCCGAATCACCGAGGAGTGGGCCGCGACGAACTACAAGCATATCGTCTACTGGAATGAACTCGACAAGGGTGGGCACTTTGCCGCCTTCGAGCAACCGGAGCGCTTCGTGGACGAAGTGCGCGCCGCCTTTCGGTGCATGAGGTAGGGCCATGCGGTTTTTCTTCTTATTCCTTCTGGCCGCTACGGCCTTGGCCAGCCATCTGGCGGCTGAAATCGCCGAAACTTCATCGGGTCCGGTTCGCGGTGCCGCAAACGATGCTCTGTTAAGCTTTCTGGGTATTCCCTTCGCCGCACCGCCGGTCGGCGAATTGAGGTGGTCGCCACCGATCGATCCCGAGTCCTGGGAAGCGCCATACGATGCCGTCGCCTACGGTCCCGAATGCGGTCACTGGCGGGAATTCTCCACCGGAGGTGACGAAGACTGCCTACACCTCAATGTCTGGACCAATAGCCTCTCGGGAGTGCGTCCGGTCATGCTATGGATTCACGGCGGCGGGTTTCGTGGCGGTTCGGGTCAATTGTCCGACGTTTTCATCGAGGCCGTGGTGCGCGAAGACATCGTGCTGGTTTCGATTCAACACCGGCTTGGGATGATGGGATTCTTCGCGCATGAAGCCATGGATTCCGATGTCGCCAATTTTGGATTGCTGGACATGGTGCATGCCCTCAAATGGGTTCGGCGCAACATCGCGAATTTTGGCGGTGACCCGGAGCAGGTGACTATCTTCGGGGTATCCGCCGGCGGCATGGCGGTGCAAATGCTGATGACTTCCCCGCTCTCGGCGGGACTCTTTTCCGGCGCGATCGCACAAAGCGGCTACGGCACCTGGCCGCTGGCAAATATGTCCCAAGCCAAGCGTCGCGGCGCGCTGCTTGCGAAGCGTGCCGGTCTGCCGGAGGATGCCTCGCTGGAGTCGTTGAAGGCTCTTTCGGCGGCAGATTGGGAGGGCACTTACAGCAAGTTCCAATTGCCCATCGTCGATGGCGTTTCCCTTCCACTCGAACCCGCGCAGGCGTTTCACGAGGGCGCCCAGCACCAAGTTCCAATGATTCTGGGAGGTACAAGCTTCGAAGGCACCACCATCACGGGTGCTGGATTCGATCCAAACACCTATCTCGATTCGTGGGGCGATCGGAACAACCGTGCGCGCCAGCTCTACGCAAGCGATCTGGCACATGGCGAGCAGGTTGCCGCCACGCGCCTATTTGGTGATGTGCGCTATGTCGTAGGCTCTCGCCTGATCGCGCGTCTCCATGGCGGTCTCGCGCCAAGTTATCTCTACTATTTTGATCACGTACCAGCTTCCATGCGCGAGGTCTGGGTTGGGGCGCCGCACGGATTCTTGTCCATGGTGTTGTTTGGCGTTTCAGGAATGGTCACCGAAGGGCAAGTAGCTGCCGAGACCTTAGATCTTGGAGAGGTCCTGCGCGCTTATTGGGTCAATTTCGCGCGTGCGGGCAACCCGAATGATGGTCACTTGCCCGCATGGCCACAATACCAATCAGATGAAGACAATTGGTTGGTAATTCGCGATGAGGCGAGGGTCGAAAGACAAGTGATCAAAGACAAGCTCGACTTCATTGAGGCGGACTATTGGCGGCGTGTTAAACGCTTAAGCCCTGCCGCATCCGAATAGGCTCGACTCAAGCCCCTGTCCACTGCGGCGGTCGCTTCTCCGCAAACGCCTTTGGTCCCTCGATAAAATCGGCACTATCACGCATGTTGAAAATGCCGTCATAGTTCGCTTGCATGGCTTCTTGCAGCGAGGCGTAGTCGAAGTTGTCGTACACAACTTCCTTGCTGGCGCGAATCGAGAGGGGTGCACACTTCAATATCTCGTCAGCCCAGTGCAAGGCAGTGTCCATGAGTTGGGCTTGCGGCACGACTTCGTTGACAAATCCGAGTTCCTTGCCTTCCGTTGCCGGCACATGGCGACCGGTGAGAATCATGCCCAAAGCGCGCTTAGTGCCGATTTGTCTCGGAAGGCGCTGCAGGCCACCCGCAAGTGCCGCAAGACCCACGCGCGGTTCAGGAAGCGCGAAAAGTGCGTTTTCGGAAGCGATAATCAAATCGCAGGCAAGCGCAATCTCAAAGCCGCCTCCCATGGCAACGCCGTTCACTGCCGCGATGACCGGCTTGTGCAGATCAAAGCGAGCGGTGAGTCCGCCGAAACCGAGCGGCATGGGAAGCAGTTCACCTCCTTCGGCCTGATAGCGTAAATCGTTGCCGGCAGAAAATGCCCTGTCACCGGCGCCTGTGATGATGGCGACCCAAAGTTCGGGGCTATCATCGAATTCGTCGAACACTTCGCCCAGTTCGATGTTGGCCGGGGGATGCAGCGCATTCATCCGCTCGGGTCTATTGATGGTGACGACCATCACCCGCTCACGAATCTCCACTTCACAGAACTCTGTCACAATTCTCTTCCTTCTTGGCTAATCTTTCTCTCACCCTCGACCAAGGGCCAAGTCGAACTTGAGACCAGACAAGCTCGGCAACTCGCTCAGGAAACTAGCATACCAGCAGATGACTACCCGACGCAGCGAGGCACGCGTGGGGTAAGGTTCGCTTGGTGTATAAGTCCGAGGATCCGCTCTCCCCTGTCGATATCATTGCCCGCCCCAACGCAACAAATTCATAAACTCACGGCGATTCTTTGGCCCGTAAGTGGAAAAGCTTGGGTCAGCCACTGGTGCGTAGGCCAGCCGGTCTGTATTGACTCGGTCTTTACCTAGGCATTGCCGCATGTCGTCTTCGAATAAGCCGTAGAGCGGTGCGGCGTTTCGACCAAACACTTGCGCACGTATAGCGTCGGTAATCGCGGGATAGCCATATTCCTCTTGAAACCGTTTTGATATCTGGAATGTGCGGAAGGCTTCAATCTGATCTTGGGGAGAGCCGTACCATATTGAATCGGTCCCCCATAGAACCTTATCGCTGCCCATGTACCTAAACAGCTTGCCCAGACTGTGTGCCGCGCTATCCGGGTCGCGCATTAGCAGGCGCCAGGTCGTTCCCAGCTCTGCATACACATTGCCCTGCCGGGCCACGTCGTTTTCGATTACGGACTTTATCAGTGAGTCTATCCCCTCGTTGCGCATTGGGTCGTATGGGCCCTCCGCTTGTCCGGCCACGTAGCCAGAGTGGTAGATCAGAAAGTTTATGTCCGGATTCTGTTTGGCGGCTGGGCCAATGTCATCGCAGAGCGAGTGCTGATAAGACTGTCGGCCGAATGGTAGGCCTTTGTGAACGCAGATGTTCTTGATCCCTAGGTTACGAGCCTTTTCAATGAACGCTTGGCCAGTGTCATCCATAAAGGAGAACCCATGACCCTGTGGGCCCCATTGGGTGTAGGTTTTCCAGGCGGACACGCGCCATCGTTCGGCCAGTTCGTCCATGCCTTCCAGATCTCCCGCCTGATTTGGATTCACCCGGCCGTGGATTAGCAAGCGATCAGTGCCGTCTAGGCGCTCAACAATATCTCGCGTGGCGTGAGCCTCCTCAATGGTCAGAGGTTCTGCTTCTCGAGTGGAGGGGACAAAAGACAGCACCATCAGGTCTGTCTCTGAATCGAGAAACACATCTTTGACAAACTCATCCGGGCCGATGCAGTTCAAGTAGCTGCGGTTATCCGTAGCCGACCCTAAGTCGCAGTTGGTTTTTGGCAACCCCCTGAGTGGGGTTGCCTCTTCCGGCAAGCCTTTTAACCAAGATCCCTGCGGATTCACGAAATGGCCTTGTACGTCCAAGATAAAGCCGGACTTTGCGAAGGTGTCCTTCGCCTCTGCAACATCAAGAGCCGCATCTGCAGCAATGTCGTAGTAGCCCCCGGTCTTCCCCACTTTTGCATAGGCAGCGTTAAACGCCAGCAAGGTCGTTGCAGAGCCGGCCGCAGAAACCAGAAACTGTCGTCGCCTTACGCCAGTGTGTTTGGCATGGCGTGTAGCCAGTTCGTGGGCTAATTGATTCGCGAGGTGGTGGTGTTTTTGCAGTGCCTGGGGGACAAACTCACCGTTAGATGCAGAATCTAGCTTGATCGGTAAGCGCAAGCCCTCTGGGTCTCTTTCCGGTGCTTGGTGAGATGTCAGATCTGCGGCCATGTTCGCTCCTTTGGTGACACGTTATTAGATGCTATCTGTGATGTAGGGCAAGGTGAAATTTATGGGCTAAAGCTCCTCAAGGATCCCTTCAAACAAGGTTGACAGCGACTTGCCCAGATAGGATTGGTGCAACGGATCCCTGAACCGCTCGGCTTTGCCCTTGGGCAGGAACCGACCGAGTGTCAATTGGCACACCTCAGAGGAAATCAACGCCTCGCAATTTTCCACGGTTGTCAACAGTGCGCGTTTATACTCGTCGGCCTGCACAAACGAATTCGCATGGTGCGCGGCTTGCTTGATGAGCCTGAATGCATCCAAGTGCTGCCGACACCAATCAATATCCCAAATGTCCCGGAAACGGGGGTTTTCAGGCTTCAAAACCGACATTGGCAAAGCCACCAGCTTATCCGTGCAAATGTCATAAAGCGATGCCGCCCGTATTGGGAACTCCGAAAAATACCCCGCAATGGCTTCGTGTCGATTATTGACTTTCAGCAATTCAGTCTCATGCGTTTTGGGCGACCTCCCATTCACTTCAATATTGATACGCTGAACACCAAGTTGGTTTCTTGCACCTGCTGGCCGGGTAACGATTCGCGCCACCCATCGAGAAGATGTGCTGGTGGGCCCCGGTGCGGCATTCTTGGCTGTCACGCTCACGTCGAGGCCGTAAGTGGCGGCGATGCGGTCACGCAGGGTATCTTCCAACCCGCTCGTAAAGTCTCGATCTTCTAGAATACCGCCGCCTGAAAAATCCAAATCTTCGCTAAACCGACTGGCGCCGTGGCACAGCCGCAGGCATGTTCCCCCCTTGAACACCAAATTGCGCAGGTAACCAGCGCTGTGCATCGCATTGAGGATCTCATAATGCAGCAGTTCTTTTTCAATGACAGGCCCACATGTCTCCAGATCAGTGTCTCCATCAACAATGGAGGCTGCGACAGATAAAAAATCAAGCATGGGATTGTGCAAGCGGCATGTTCCAGTCCGCGAGGACTTCGGCATGCGTTTCTGCATCGACCATATGCAATGCGGCTGGTCGAGTGCGCATGAGATCGTCATAGGCAAGTGCCGGCGATGCCACGCGAAGCCTCCTTGTGTCATCAAACACCGTGTTCGCCAAGATTTCACTGTCCGCACGATCAGTGTGCGTGAACTCGATGTCACCGTACCTCGTTGTGTAGTCTCCCGAATTGCCGGTCGTGGCGATGGTGTACACCCACGCGACCTGGCTGATCGAGCTCACCTCGGACAGCTGACTTTCATAACTGAGATAAGACAGGCTTCCAGCGCGAAGCCGACGTATGACTTCACCAAGACCCTTCATGCCCATCCGCGCAGCGCGATTGAGATAGACGCCCTTGGCGACCCGTTCGAGCAAGCCTTCCTTGACGAGTGCTCTCAGACCCTTATTGAAAGCGGGGTCCCGGTCCTTGTTGAATAGCAGCTGCAAATCGCGAGTGGTGAGGACTGGGAAATCTCTTCCCGGCCCCAATACGAGCGTTTGTACTGCGTCAGATAGCGTCATGACCATACACCAATCCGGCAAATGATACTACAAGGTAGTATTCGTAGCGAACGGTTGATCCGAGGAACACCGGCGAAGAAATCAGGTTTGCAGCGCTTGACCCCTAGCCCGCAGATTGCCACTCGCTACTTTGCTCTACAATCGATACCCTGCAACCGCTTCGATCCATCAATCTATGGAACTTGACTACAAGCGTATCGACCCGGAACTTCTACCCGCTCTGGATGTTCTGCCCCCGCTCGAAATCACTCGCGAGAACATTGCGGATCTACGCTGCGAACTTGCCGAGCTCATGCCGCCCATTCCCATGCCCAACCTGCTGCACGACAAGGTGAAGATATCCACCGAGGATGGCGAATTGGACATCCACGTCTACCGGACATCAAAGACAATCGGTCAAGCCGCAGTGCTGTGGATTCACGGTGGCGGATACATTCTGGGCAACGCCGAGGACGGCACGGCGCAGCAAATCGCGACACGTTGCGACTGCACCGTGTTCTCCGTCGAATACCGGCTGGCACCCGAGCATCCATTTCCCGCCGGACCAAACGACTGCTACGCGGCGCTTCGATGGATGATGTCTGGAGATTCCGGTTATGGCGTCGATACTGGCAGGGTGGCCATCGGCGGCGCAAGTGCTGGGGGCGGCATGACCGCTGGCGTGGCGCTCATGAACAGAGACCTTGAGAATTTCCCGCTCAAGCTGCAGTTGCTGCTCTATCCCATGATCGACAATCTGCACGCGACCCCTTCAGGCAGCATCACCAATCACCCGGTATGGAATCGCAGAACCTCCTTCCGGGCTTGGGAAATGTACCTCAACGGGGAACCGGGAGAAGACGCATCGCCCTACGCGGCTGCGTCACGCGCGGCCAATCTTGAAGGGCTGCCACCCGCCTACCTGTGCGTGGGCACGGAGGATCTCTTTTGTGATGAGAATATCGAATATGCGCGACGCTTGAACGAAGCCGGCGTTGCCACCGAATTGGCCGTGCTTCCCGGTCTCTATCACGGCGCCGATGGCTTGGTGTCAAATGCCGCTGTGAGCAAACGAATGCGCGAAGGGTATGTGCGCGCCTTGGAGGATGCGCTCGCGGCCTGACAAGATGCAAGAGCAGATCGAATTGACCATGGTCATGACTATGGTTATATTATCACCTCAATTTGATAGGCCCTTTCGAGATGAACGCAGATTCTCAAGCGTCCTCAGGTGCGAATCCATCCGGCCCAAGGGTCATGAAGGCTTCGGAATTCAAAGCCAAGTGCCTTCAGCTCATGGACGAAGTGGCAAGCTACAACAGTGAGATCGTCATCACGAAAAACAACAAGCCCGTTGCGAGGTTGCTTCCCTATGGCAACAAAAAAGAAACTTTGTTAGGTAGCCAACGCGGACGCATTGAGATTCTGGGCGACATCATAAATGTCGAAGATCTCTGGGATGAGTGGGAGGCGGAGACCGACCCTGACAGAGTTCTCAATCCATGATTCTGCTCGATACTCATGCGCTGGTCTGGCACTTGTTGGACCATCCCCACTTGGGCACGTTGGCGCGTCAGGAGATTCACCGTTCATGGAAGAAGGATGAAGTCTGCGTCTCCGTGATTTCCTTTTGGGAATTGGGCACCCTCACTCGCAAAAAAAGAATCCAACTTGAAGTAGACCTGCGCCAATTGAGAGAAGAACTGTTGCGAGACGGACTCATGGAGATTCCAGTTGATGGCAATGTAGCAATTCGAGCAAACGAATTGGCCAATTTCCACAAGGACCCGGCAGATCGATTTATCGTCGCAACCAGTCTTCAGGGACACAGACTTGTCACAGCCGACCGCCAGATTCTGAGCTGGCCAAGCAAACTGGAACGAATCGACGCACGCTTGTAACGCGCGTCGATCACATGTCACCCGCCGAAGGCAGCTATTACTTGGCCCTCAGGCAAGTCACTAGGCACAAGGCCAATCCGAAGACGATTGCGACGCTTGTAAAAATACCCAGTAACGGAAATCCAAGACCATCCGCAATACTGCCTGTGATCATCGGCGCAATGGCCCCGCCCATGGTGATGAAGGCGGGATTGGCGGCCGCGAATCTGCCGCTCGGGTCGAACCGCACCAATGCCCCGAGGAAGACCGGAAGCCAAGCAATGGGAATGGCCATGAAGACTGGCAGGATGAGATACAAGACCAACGGTGAGCCTGTGGCACTGATTGGATAGGCAAGCAGCGCCATGAGGCCCAAGAGCATGATCGTCGGCAGGGTTGCCTGAAATCGCGCCCCAAAGGTGCCCATGAGCAGCGAGCCGGCGACCGTGAGGATGCCCCCGATGGTGGCGATTTGACTGAAGCCAACCAGTGACATGCCGACCCCAAGCGAAATGCGCTCGGAGAACAACAGAAGTCCTCCATGCGCGAAAAAGAGCGCGAACAAGCCAGAGAGACCAATCCAGCCAAACAGCGCCGGTGCTCTCGGTGCGCTTGCCGCCGGCTGTTCCTCTCCTGTCTGGCTGGCCGAAACTTTCTTTGCGCGTGGAATCAGCGCCACCAGCAATAGTCCCACCAGATTGAGCATAAGATAGAGGCCGTAGGCTCCATCCGCCCCGTATTGCGTGATGGGGAAATGAATCACTTGCGAAAGCGGGATGATGTAGCCTCCAACCGAGGCATTGATCAGGCCGAAGGATAAGACCGGCCGGCCGCTGCGGGCCGCGATTGAAATAATGATGGACATGCCCGCCCCTTCGGCGATGCCCGCAGCAAACCGCGTGACCACCAACCACTCAAAGCTCAAGGCGAGAATGGTGACCAAATTCATAAGACAGGCGAGAAGCAGGGCGGAAGAGACGATAGCCTTCGCATTCAGTCTGTGCGAAAGACGCGCGGTTACCAAGGATGCTATGGATACCGCAAACAACTCCGCCGTGGCGATCATGCCCGCAGCCGCCTTCGAAACGCCAAAACTATCAATGATGGCGCCTATATTGAAGGCCATGCCAATGGGAGCTCCAAAGAGGAATACCAAACATCCGAGGAGTCCCACGTAATGGGGAATTCGAAGGTCAAATTCAGCGGAGACTTCTTGTGCTGTCATGGCATAGGCCTTGAATGGCGCAATGCACCCTCACCAAGTGCGTCAGCAACTTCTATGATTCATGAAATCCAAAGCCTGCCAGACTCTCATTAGCGACAGTTTTTGCTCGGTGAAAGCTCTGGCAAGATGAGCAGCGTGTTCCCATCTACGAAAAGGAGTTCGCGCTCATGGTCGGACGTGTTGAAGGAAAGGTTGCGCTTGTCACAGGCGGGGCCAAAGGGCTCGGCGAAGCCGACTCACGGGCACTCGCCGGAGAAGGCGCGCGCGTCATACTGACCGATGTCGACAGCCAAGCCGGTATGTCTGTTGCCGATGAGATTGGTGGCGTTTTCAAGCATCAGGATGTTACGGATGAAGCCCGCTGGCAGGAGATCATGGCCGAAATCAAGGATGAGTACGGGGCCTTGCACGTATTGGTCAACAACGCCGGCATCGTCCTGCCCGGCACGGTTGAAAGCCAGACCTACGAGCACTACAAGGCGCAAGTGGCGGTGAGCGCAGATGCGACTTTCCTCGGCAGCAAGTACGCTATTCCGCTCATGGCGCAAAGCGGCGGAGGGGCTATCATCAACATGGCGTCGGTCGCCTCAAAACTCGCCTATAGCGCCATCCTTGGCTATGCCGCCGCCAAGGGCGCCGTAGAGGGCATCTCAAGATCAATCGCGGCGCATTGTCTGGAAGCGGGCTACAAGATCCGCTGCAATTCCATACACCCCGGTACCATTAACACGCCCATGGTGCAGAACTTTGGCCGGCAGGCGGAGGAGGCGGGTGTCACCATGGCAGGTGAAGCCGAAGCGCCGGACCCTGCGCAAGCAGGGGTGCTCGGATTGCCGCACAATATCGCCAACTTGGTGGTATTTCTCGCATCCGATGAGTCCATCTTCATTACCGCGCAAGAATTCGTTGTGGATGGGGGCATGTCCATGCTTCCCGCACCCTTGGTGCATAGCCTTCAATAGTGCTGTGATCACATAGGGCGCTGGCGGGCCGACATGTTCGCAAAGCTTTTCTCCCGCTCTGACCTTGATTCAGAAGAAACCCAAGTCGATGAACGCGAATCTCTCGCCTACGCGGCCGCGATGTTGCTGTTCGAAGTGGCTTGGGCCGATCACGAAATTACACCGCAAGAGCTTGCGCGCATAGACGCTTCGCTGCAGTGCCTTTTTGGGGTCTCGCCGGGCACCGCCGAGCGCCTAGCCGAACGCGCACGCATGGACCATGTGGATGCAACCTCCATGTACCCGTTCACGCGCAAGGTGAAAGATGCCTTGCCAGCTCACGAACGATACGAGCTGATGGTCGCGCTCTGGCAACTCGCGCTCGCCGACGAAAATCTTGGCACCTATGAGGAATCAGCCATCAGGCGCATTTCAGAGCTCCTGCATGTCTCACATGGCGAGTTCATACGCGCAAAGCTAGAGGCCAAGCAGCTGCAAGGAAATTGAAGAGTGTCAAGCTTGATCGGCGCTTGAACCCCAAATCCATGTGCGCCATCAGCGGCACACAGGGCCCTGCCAAGCCTTCTTGCAACACATTGACGTCGGCGTTGAAACGCGAGGACACGCAGGAAGACACCAAGGCCTCCGCCGAAAAGCGTGACCCGATCTGGAGAGGCCGCTGACTTTCGCGCAGCGCTCGCTAGCCGTCCCCGGATTCGCGAAGCTTCGCCTCCGCGTATTGCTTGAGGCCCGTGCCTACACTGGTGAAGCAATCTCTCAGTGTGCGATCAAAGAAGAGCTTCACAAGCGGGGTGAGCGGACCGCCCATGTAGTCATGGCACTTGTAGCTGCATTGCCCTTCAGAGAGCCTGGTAAGGCACTGTTCACGAAATGCCGTCACGCCGGCAAAGGTGCCCAAGCTGAACTTCTTCTGGCTCCAAGCGATCCGATTGGGAGGCTCAAAGACTTCGAGCAACTCGGTCTCATGCATAAGCCGCTTGCCGAGATGCACTTCAAGATGCACTTGCGATCCAATCTGAAAGTCGGTTTCGATTTTCGGCGTGAAAGGATTCCACTCATGGTAGTGCTCGGGATCGGTCAGAATCTCCCACGCGAGCTCGATCGGCGCATCAATCACCACCTCTTCTGACTCCACGGTGTATTTGGGCATGTCTGTTCTCCTTATGATTCGGTGCCGGAGGAGTGCAAGTGTTCCGACAGGATGACATCGCTGGCTTGGATCAATTTGCGACCATTGTCTTCATCGCTCGCCAAGGGCGAGACAGGCTTTTCCCGCAACAGATGCAGGTAGATACCTGTTCGCGCTCCCGCATCCGCAGAGCAACACAGATAGATCACCGGAATCGCGGCTATATGCGGCGCAAGAAAGAAGGCCTTCATCACTGTGGAGATGACAGGCTTCAAGAGTCCCGGTGCTTCGCGGGCGATCGCCGACGCGACAGGGCCTGGACAGAGCGCATGCACCTTCACCTGTTGTCGGCCCTCGCGCTCAAGCCGCCGCCACAAAGTCGAGAAAAAGGTGGTGAGATGCAACTTGCTGAGCCCGTAGTACTTGATGCCATCGCGAACCCCATAGGGCGTGAAGCGAGCAAAGGCGTCAAAGTTGATCGGACTCGCCGACCTATGGGCCTCCGATGAGACAAACACGATTCGCGCCGTATCTTCTCCCGTGGCCAAGACCCCGTCAGAGAGCATGCGCTCCGACAACAGCCGGTTGGCGAGAAAGTGTACTGCGAACATGAGGTCATAGCCTTGCTTGGACTTGCGCGCCCTCCGAGGCATCAAGCCCGCGTTCATGACGGCAATATGGATCTTTCCCGGCCGCGAACGCAACCTGTCGCAGGCTGCGGAAACCGACTCAAGATCGGAAAGATCGGCTTCAACGAGTTCCACCCGGGGCGACCCGGAAGTCGCCTGAATTTCCTCCGCAAGGCGCGAATGACCCGGACGACAAATCAAAACCAAGCGGGCGCCACGACTGCCGAGTTCAATCGCCACGGCTTTGCCGAGGCCGCTGCTGGCGCCCGTCACCAAGCAGACCTTGCCGTCCAAGCGCACGTCCGGACCGACCGGCCGCACTTCACCATGTGAGCTCAACCGGTCCCGCACGGCGGTGCGCATGGCCGTCCATATGGTCTGGTGTCCTGCCAAGTGATGGTCTCAACTGCGCGATGCGACATGATAGGGGCAGATGCGGCAAACAGTCTATTCATGGGGAATCTTGTACTCTTCTCGATAGAAACCGAGCCGACGGTCAAGCGACGCTTTGTCCAGTCCGAAACTCGCTAAATCGTACCTGTGGCGACCATATCTGTGCTGAGGATTGGCTCTCGCAGTGCTCTGAGCTGCTTGCAGCGCTTCCTGCGTGAAGGGGATTCCGGCGCGAGCGTAGATGCGTCGCATTTCCTCAAAGGGGTCCTTCAGTAGACTGTAGTAGGAGACATCTACGAATCTCTCCGGGTCCGCACGGCGGCGAACATCAATCGAACGATGCATGAGGCGCTCGATCTTGCTGACCCATTGGTCGGCGACCCGATGGGCATCGACCAAATCACTGCTCACGCCTCGACCGTGCGCGACCATACTCAAGAAGGATGTCGTGGACACCAAGGGGTCCCTGTGCGTGAGCACGATCGTGGCTTGCGGAAACACCTTCAGCACCAAGTCGAGATATTCGGAGTGGTGAGGTGTCTTCAAGACCCAGTGCTTGCCGGCCCTGAAGCCGAGCAGGAGCTTCAATACTTGGCGCAAATACTCATAGGCGCGCCTATGGTCCTGCGCTTCAAGCCATTTGCCGAAGCTCGGCACATTCATGAGGACTTCCCAAGACTGGCTCATGAAGCACTGATCGAGGATCAAGACGTCTTCCTCGGGTGCCTCGTGCTCAACAGGATGCACGGCAAAAAACTCCGGAGACAGATAAGCAAGCATCTTCTCCGCTTGCTTCGATTGCCTGCGACGCAGAGCCAGATCGGTGTCTGGGTCGTCCGACAAGGGCGCCGGATTCATCGCCTCCCAAGCAAGAAGCGCGCGCATCTTGGGGTCCGAGGCGATCAGCCGATGCAGGGTCGTCGTGCCCGTGCGCTGCAATCCCGCAATCACGATCATCGGCTCTAAAGGCGTGTCTTCGAGATCGGGGTGCGCCTGCATGTACGCTTGCACGCGCAAGTGTGCGGCAAGCAGGTCTTCAATGCGCGTTCGCTGAATCACCCGCCCGAGCGCATTCAATTGGGCCTCGGCGTTGATAGCATCAATGAGTCTTGTGAGCGGCTGCAAGAACCACTCATCGCCACAATCCACCAAGCCGGACTTCGCACGCGCGTTCGACACCACTTGCTCGGCATCCAACTCGCCGAAATAACGCCTCGGAACGCCAGCGCATCCAATCCAATTCAGCAGCCGCACCGGCAGCGGACGGCGCGGATGCGCATAGTCCGTGGAGGTCGCCTCCACCTTCACGCGAGAAATGGCCACGCCCTTGCCTACCTCAATGATCGGGTTTCAGCGCAGATTATAGGTCTCGGCAAGGCACTGGTGACGAGTGCGGGCATGGCTGCTTGACTAAACCATAGCCATGTGATTTAGTTAGATAGTAGTTAGTTTTGCGCACTTGCATGGAACTCAAGGAAGAATGCAGGGTATGGACATCCTAAGATTAGCAACCATGCTCATCGGTGTTTTGATCTATAGCGACGCTTGTACGCAGGTCACCGTTTCGGGGATTGTGACTGATGTGTACGATGGGGATACTCTGACCGTTGAGGCTGGGACTTGGCCGGGGATACGCTGGAACGGCGGTGTCAGAGTACAAGGAATCGACGCGCCCGAGATTCGCGGCGAGTGCGCGGCCGAGTCGCAGCTTGCGACCCTCGTTCGCGATCATGTCCGCAGCCTGTTGCTGGACGAATCGGTGTTGGTGTGCGGCGTTTCAGAAGACAAATACGGTGGCCGAGTGCTTGGCTGGGTCTTCTATAAGGACGAGAACGGAACGATTCAAAGTCTCGCTGATGATCTTCTGCAACTGAACTACGCACAGGTGTACCTCGGTGGGACGAAACCGGAATGGTGCGGTCAGGTATTCGACAACTCCGCATCTGTTGACTCCTTGCCGACCGCCGAAGAGGTGTGCATGCAGTTCCTAGTGTCGGATTCAAGCGATCCAGTGGGCGGTGTAGATGCGAATCATCCTCTGAGTTTGTACGATGACAACCGAAACGGCCGGATATCCTGTAGCGAGGCAAGCGCGCATGGCATCGCCCCGGTGTATCGAGGTCATCCGGCCTACCCTTACATGACCGACCCAGATGGGAACGGCGTGGTGTGTGGGTAGCTGGCTCAACCGCACCCAAGTTCAGACAGCTTGACCACCCTCGTCTTGGGCTCCGGGGTTTCTTTCGCGCGCACCCAGCGGAAGCACATGGTGCCTTGATCGTGTCCGGTGGTTTCCAACCAGTTGGGCATTCGCGGGTCCTGATGCGCGACGATGATCTTGACCGAACCATCCGGCTCATATGCGGCGAGGTGCTTATTCGTGTGTATGCGGTGGTATCTATAGTCGAGCGATTCCATCCAGTAGTTGCTGAGCTGAAAGTTCCAGTACTCGCACTCCGGAGGCATGACTTCAATCAAGAGTGCTTCGTCTTGCGCCAATGTCCAATGACTATGGTAATAGGCGATATTCGGGTCGCCACCCGCCGCCAGAGACACTTCGGGATCAAATCTCGGCAATTGATTGCTGTGCTTCTGAAAGTCCTTCGCCCATTTGGCGAACAGGAGCGATGCCCCGGCCACCAGCGTACTCGCCGACTTGAATCCGTCATCGACTTGCTTGGCGGTCAACGGAGTTGGGCGGCTGCCATCCTGCGCGTGCCCGATGCATTCGATTTCGAGTTCGGCCGGCACTTCGCGTTCTCTGTCGAGAAACGTCTGTCGCACCATAAGGGTGCCGGTGTCCGGCACCATGCGCAGCCAATTTTTCTCTTTCGGCGAAACACTCAGAAAGATTTCAAAGCTGCCATCTTCTTCTACTTCGATGTCGGCGGACTCCAAATTCGTGGTAATAGGATCGCTACCAGCCTGACCGTAGTGACCCGTACGGGTCGCAAAGCCGAGATACTTTACGGTGTTGCGCCGTCCACGTATTCGGTACTCCAAGTCCCCACGCACAGCCGCAGTCTGATAGTAGTTGTCCGGATTATCGGCACCCAGCTTGACGGTCTCATTGGCAATTCTGTGGAACACCGGCGCCTTGGGGTCGGCGTGTTCGACAAATGCCAGCAGACCGCCTCGCACCAGACGACTCAGGTACCTGTAACCCTCGGCTTGGTTGAAGGCATCGCGAGGTGCCCCGGGGAAGTTCAGCGAGGCACCGGCCGCCTTGAGCGCATCGCAAAATTCGTCCCAAGCCTTCCCGGAAACCACGCGCTCGGCGGCACGGTCTTCTTCGGTCTTGCCGCGAAGCTTGAGCAGCATCAAGGAGATGCGTCGAAACAGTGCCAACAGGGCAATCGCGAACTTTCTCAATTCAATCGTGCCTCGTATCCAGCATCGCCGTCACCGTGCCAACCAGCGGACAAGGCGCCCGACCTTCTATGCATCCATGGGTGGTCGCTGGGATTCAACCGCCGAAAGCATCTCGGCAAAGAGTTCTCTTGCGTTGTTACGGTAATCCTCCACGGAGGCGTCGGCCTCCACAACCCTCGACCTTGAACCGATTCCCGGTATCCGACCAATCATATTGGTACCGGAAACGGAGAAAATGCCTGAATAGGATTTGCCTTCGTGCTCAACAACAAGCTGCGTGGTTGAAAGGGACATGTCTCTTGGTCGCTCGCATTGCCTCGACTCAAACTAGTGTACCGCTAACGCGAGATCCATGTAGCGGCGATGCAATCGCTCCACTTCGCTATCCAGATGCGCAAAATCAGCATCGTTGATGATCCAATCGTCGGCCATGGCGAGCCGCTGATCGCCCGCCATTTGCGTCTTGATGATGGAACGCACGGTGGACGCTTCGCCCCCGTCGCGAGCAAGCGTGCGCATCACCCTGACCTCCTCCGGAGCATCCACCACCAGCACCCGGTCCACGAGCGCCACTTGACCAGCCTCGTAAAGCAGCGGCGAAACCAACATGGCATATCGAGCGCTCGCCTCCGAGAGCTGACGCCGCAACTCATTTCCAATCAATGGATGCAACAAGGCTTCGAGCCACAAGCGCTCTTCCTCATCCGCGAACACGACTTCGCGCAGGGCTTTGCGATCCAGTGTGCCATCAGGATGCAGGATCCCTTGTCCGTGGCGTTCACAGATTTGTTCAAGCGCCGGACATCCCGGTTCCACCACCACCCGAGCTGCGAGGTCGGCATCCACAATGGTCACGCCACGCTCGGCAAATCGATCCGAAACGGCCGACTTGCCCGAGCCTACGCCTCCGGTCAGTCCAACCACAAAATTCATAGGCGTATCCACTCAATTGGCCCTTGAATGAAGAGTCCGGCGAGACCGCCCAAGGCAAGGAAAGGTGCAAAAGGCAATTGTCCGCTCAATCTTCCAGCGCCCTTCTTCCAGCGCAAGAGTGCCCAGATCAATCCGGTCATGGAAGCGATGAGCACGACGGCCGGCAAGTCCTGCCACCCGAGCCAGGCGCCAATGGCGGCGAGTAGCTTGAAATCCCCATACCCCATGCCGTCCACTCCTCTGATCAACCTGTGCGCTTGGAATAGCAGCCACAGGATTGCATAGCCTGCGAAGGCACCAATCACAGCGCTCGCAAGGTCGGTAAACATCTCCATGACGTTGAAAAGCAATCCCAGCCACAAGAGGCTCAGCGTCAAGGCATCGGGCAGCGTGAGCGTGCGCGCGTCGATCACCGCAAGCGCCAGCAGAAAGGTGACGAATATCAGGCCGGCAAGTGCCTGAACACCGAAACCGAAGGCCATCACCAACAGGCAGGCAAGCAGCGCCAAGCTGGCCTCGACTAGAGGGTACATTGGGGGAATGTGCTGCCCGCAATGGCGGCAGCGGCCACGCAGGGACAGCCAAGAAACCAAAGGCAGCAAGTCCCTGACGCCAAGTGGCGTGAGGCACGCCGGGCAATGCGACGCGGGCAACCACATGTTGAGTGTCTCACTAGTCCCGGCCGCATCCGAACCGTCACACACTTCTGCGGCCTGCATCTTCGGCATGCGGTGAATGAGAGTTGTAGTGAAGCTGCCAGCAATGAGGCCTGCCATAAGCGCCAGTGCGTACGGCCCCCAAGTTTCAACCACCTAGCGCCCCTCCCAGAGAGAAAATCGGCATGTACATGGCAACAAGCAACCCACCAACAAGCACGGCAAGCGCCATCATAACAACAGGCCCCAAGGCTTCGGAGAGACCATCCGCCAGCTCGTCAACCGATTCCGAATAGTGCTTTGCGGCGCGCAGCAACATGGTGTCGAGCCGCCCGGACTCTTCGCCAATGCGCACCATTTGCACCACGAGACCCGGAAACACTCCACTCTCATCCATCGCCCCGTTCAGCGGTTCGCCATTACTCACTCTCTCTCGAACAAAGAGAATCGCGCCGCTGAGGACTCGATTCTGGGCGGTCGGGGCCAGCAAGCTCAAGGCATCAATCAAGGGAGTACCAGCCGCGAAGCTCGTCGCCAGCGTCTCGCAAAACCTCGCCATGCGGGATTCAAGCATCAGCTTGCCCACCAATGGGGCCTTGAGTAGAAACCGATCTACAAACAGCGCCAATCCCTCAAATCTTGTCACAAGCCATTTGTAGACCACCGCCGCGAGCACAAGGGCGATGGGGAGAGTCCACCAGCGCCTTGCCAAACTATCCGAAAGGTCGAGCACGAGCCGCGTAAACGCGGGCAACTCTGCCCCGAACCCCTCAAACACCGACTCCATCATGGGCACAACAAAGATCAGCATCACGGCCATGACCACAAGCGCCACAAGCACCACTATGCAGGGATATACAAGCGCCTTGCGCATCTTGGCTCTCAGGACGAGGCTCCTCTCGAGCATCTCAGCGATTCGCAACAGCATGACATCGAAGGTGCCCGACTGCTCTCCGGCACTCACCAAGGCAAGGTAGAGCGGGCTAAAAGTCTGCGCATGACACCGCATGGCTTCTGCAACGGAGGTTCCATTGGCAACCTGTTCCGCGAGATCGCCAAAAAGCGATCGCTCGGAATCTTTGCGAGCACCATCCGCGACCAGATGCAATGCCTCGACAACCGGCAGGCCGGCGCTCAACATCACCGAGAACTGTCGCGTCATTCTCGCCAGCCCTTCCAGCGATGCCTTCTGCCGCCGCTGAGTCGCGTCCAATCGGCGCAACCGTCGAACCGCGACACCTTTTCTCAGCATGACGCGTTTCGCCTCGGCGGCATTCATTGCCTCGATCTCGCCCTCTGCGAGCTTTCCGCCAAGCAGCACCCCTTGATAGGCATAGCGTGGCATTAGCCGCACACCCGACGAACTTCAGACAGGCTGGTGACACCCTCCGACACCAGTTTGAGGCCCTCCTCGCGAAGGCTCGATAGGCCCTCCGCGCACGCCTTTTTCTCAACCTCAAAGAGCGAAGCCTGGCGAGAAATAGCATCCGCCAGTACCGGAGTGATCGCCAGCATCTCGTAGACGCCTTGTCGGCCGGTATAGCCGCCAAGGCATTGCTCACAGCCGGCAGGCTCCGCCTCCATGCCGTCACTTCCCTGCCGTGCGCAGTTCGAGCAGAGTCTGCGCACCAGTCGTTGCGCCACCACAAGACTCAAAGCGCCACCGAGAAGAAACGGCGGGATGCCCATGTCGAGCAGTCGTCCCGGCGTCTCAAGTACAGAATTCGTATGCAGCGTCGCAAGCACCAAATGTCCGGTTTGCGCTGCGCGCACCGCGATTTCGGCAGTCTCCTGATCGCGAATCTCGCCGAGCATGATGACATCCGGGTCTTGTCGTAAGAACGCTCGCAACACACTGGAGAAACTGAGACCTATACGACTGTTGACCTGCACCTGATTCACGCCCGGCAGAGTGATTTCCACTGGGTCTTCAACCGCGAGAATGTTGCGCTCTTCGTCGTTGAGACGCTTGAGTCCGGCGTAGAGCGTAACCGTCTTGCCGCTGCCGGTGGGCCCGGTGACCAGTATGAGTCCCTGCGATCTGCGCAAGGCCTGTTCGTAGATGGCACACTGGCGTTCGGACATCCCGATTTCCTCCAATTCGCGGGCTTCACTACTACCTCCGAGAATTCGCAGTACCAGCTTTTCGCCCCAAAGCGTGGGCAGAGAGTTCACGCGCAGGTCTACTTGGTTGCCATTGGACATGAGCAAACGGATGCGCCCATCTTGTGGAAGGCGTCGTTCCGAGATGTCCATCTTCGCCATGACCTTGATGCGGGCGGAAATGGCGGGCGAGAGACTGAGTGCCGGCCTCTCGCAGGTCGCCAGTACACCGTCGCGACGTATTCGCACGCGGTAGCTCCCCTCAAAGGGTTCGAAATGCACATCCGAAGCTCGGCTCGCAATCGCCTTTCCCAAGATTCGATTCACAAGCCGCACAACCGGAGCGTCGGATTCCGACCCTCCGTCAAGGGTGCCGCTCTCAGGAAGCAAGGGCGAGACTTCAGAACCCTGAGGAGCACTTGACGCCTTCGGCGCGGGTGGCTGGAGGGGCGCATTCAGGTGCCAATCGCCCACTTGCCGCAAGCAATCTTCAAAGGCCTTTGGCGTGGTCAGCAGCAGTTTCGGGTTGTCGCCAAAATCTTCCTGCAAAATGCTTCGCACTCGATGCTCATGGGCCGGATCGGCAATCGCCAAGGCCGTGTCACCGGCTCCGAGGTCCACGGGCACGGCAGGCACGGACTGCAACCTGATCTGCGCCTGATGAGAAAATCGCCTTATGGCTTGCAAGGCGGTGGCATCGAAAGCGTTCAAGTCCACGCTCGGTAAGCCATGAACTCGGCCGAGCCGAGTTGTGGCAGCGAACTCGCTGTGCAAATGACTGTTCGGTGCGAGAGAACTCGCGTCTTGATTCGGCGAAGCAACTGACATATCGGGAAGGCCCTGCGGCGAACTATGCAAGGGCCAAATCTACCCAAGCTCAAGAAGCTGCGTTGTGCGATATTTCAGTCAGTATTTGTGCGAAATCGTCCATTCGTGCTTCGAGAAGAGTGCCCTCAATAGGATTTCGGCAAATCCAGCTCCTTCTCCGAAATAAAGGAAAGAATCAATTGCTCGGAAACCGGCGCGATGCGTTGCAGCACCGCTTCCCGCATGAGTCGCTCCACTTGGTACTCTTTGGCGTAACCCATGCCCCCATGTGTGAGCAGTGCCTGAGTGGAGGCGTCAAAGGCGGCGCGACCTCCCAACAGCTTTGCGGCATTGGCGTAGGCACCACAGGGCTTCCCGGAATCGTAGAGATGCGCCGCCTTCAGCATCATGAGTTTCGCGGCCTCGATCTGACACCAGTTCTCCGCGAGCGGGTGCTGTATCGCTTGGTTTTGTCCAATTGGCCTGCCGAACACCTCACGCTCCTGGGCATACTTCGACGCCCTGTGTAACGCATCCTCGGCAATACCCACGGCACCCGCAGCGACAATGATCCGCTCCGGGTTCAGGCTGTGCAGCAGGTAGTAGAAACCCTTTCCCTCCTCGCCAATCCGATCTTCGTCAGGGACAAACAGGTCTTCGATGAAAATCGCATTGGAATCTACTGCCGCCCTACCCATCTTCGGAATCTTCTGAACTTCGATCTTCTCCCGGTCCAGCTTGGTGAAGAAGATGGTCATGCCATCCGTCGGCTTCGCACATTCGGCGAGCGGCGTGGTGCGGGTGAGCAGCAGAATGTTATCGGCTTCCTGAGCCGTCGAAGTCCACAGCTTGCTGCCATTGACCAGATAGCCGCCATCTCTTCGTTGAGCGAAGGTCGTAATAGCGGCTGTATTGAGCCCCGCGTCCGCCTCGGTGACACCAAAGCAGACTTTTTCTGCACCACGAATGAGCGGCACAAGCATGCGCTGCTTCTGTTCCGGCGTGCCGAGCACAACAATCGGGTGCGGCGCGAAGAGGTTGATCTGCAAGGTGGACATGGCGGCACCGCCACCCCCGCCCTTGGCGACCGTATTCATCATCACCGCCGCTTCGGTCACACCCAACCCAGAGCCGCCAAGCTCCTCCGGCATGGTGATGCCGAGCCACCCCGCCTCGGCCATGGCGCGATGAAATTCATGCGGAAACTCGGCCTTGATGTCCTTACCACTCCAATACTCGTCATCAAACTCGCTACAGATCTTGCTGACCGCATTCTCGATAGCGATTTGTTCTTCGGTAAATTGAAAATCCATAGTGCGGCCAAAGGCTTCCTTCTCATGGCTTATTGAATCAAATTGGGCGCTTGGCTGTGTATTGCACTCACCGGGCGTCGGCCATCACAGACACATAGCCATCCAAATCCAGATGCCGGAAATAGTGCTCACACCAATTTGGAAAGGAAAACCCCAGCCGGCGCCATTCGGATGCCGTTCGCTGTTCTGTGGTGCTTGCGGCCCTCGGCGGCGAGTTGCCAAGCTTGCGCGTTGGGGAACTTCCCAGCCAAGTAGTTCAGTCCTCTCGTCGAATCCCCATCGGAGAGTTTGCACTCCACGAGCAGACTCGGCTCGCGACGGTCCGTGACGACGAAATCAACTTCGGGTCCGTCCTGGTCACGGTAATAATGCAGCGCCAGATCATCCCCGTAGGCATCCTGACGCCAATGCACCCACTTCAGCAAATGGCAGGCGACAAGATTCTCGAATCTCGCGCCGTCATCGGGAATAATCGACCAGTCGAAGTGGAAGTGCTTGGTCTCCTTGCGTACCGCCCTGCTGTTTCGACTCGTCAGCGGCTGAAGCCGGAAAATCGTGTACAGACGCTCGAAGGCGTCAAGCCATGCGCTCATGGTGTGGTGGCTGACGCACAGCAATTCCCGCAGAGAATTGATCGAAAGTGGCGAACCCACCCGTTCGGGCAGCGCGATCAAGGTTGCCTCCGCTTGGCCTAGATCGCGGATGCCTTCAAGCGAGGCGGCTTCTTATTGGACAATGCGGCTGCGGTATTGTATCGACCAACGACGAGCTTCCTTCTCGCTCCCGCCGAGCCATGGTTCAGGGAACCCGCCCAAGGTCAACAGCTCACGCAGTTCGCGGTGTGTGCTCATTTGCAGTTCGGCGAAGGAAAACGGGTGCAATCGCAAGAGATGGCAGCGGCCTTGAAGCGAATCGCCGCCGAAACGGTACAGATCGAGCCTGCCGCCTCCGGTGACCAGTATCCTCTGGCTTGGCCCGTGGGCATCGTACAGCCCCTTGAGAAAGTTGCGCCAGTGACGGTACTTGTGTATTTCATCAAACAGCCAAAGACCCGCATCAGGCAGATTGCACGCAAGAATCCGGCTGCGGTGTTCGTCAATGTCCCAATTCAAAAATTGCCGAGGCAGTTTTCAATACCGGTTCAAATTTGCCGAGTTGCGATGACTCGACATGGTGTCCTAGCTGGACATCAGCCAAAGCTGAGCATATGGCTTATGTCTTTTAGTTGGTCAGGATTGCGACCCGTGGCGGAAAGGTAGTGGGCAGTGACATTGACGTCTGAACCTAGAGGCGAGATGAGTTCGATCACCCTGTCGTATTCACTGCGTGCAATCTTCCACTCGCCTTCTTCCCTGCGATACACATCCTTGTATAGGGCCGTACCTTCAGTCTTGATGCCGGCATCCACAAGGACGAACATGTCTTCCAGATACCAGATTCCCTCTGCGCTGTCCTCGCCCGTGAGGGCGATCTCCGGCATATGACCATGATGCATCGCGAGCGCACCCGCATGGAAACTGTTGGCGAGGAACTCGATCATATTGTCGCGACCGGTCAGCCTCGCCCGGTAGCTGCCGCCTCGATAGTCGATCTCGACATCCTCGCTGAACAAGGGTCTCAAGAGCTCGATATCGGCTGTATCTATGCCGCGAAAATATCGGTGCTTCAAGGTCCGAATATCCTCAAAGTCCGACAACTGCTGCAGTGTGTAGGCCATGCCATTCTCCTTCTAAAGCGGCTTGATCTCGTACTGACGAGTCGGTATGCAGTCGCATCCGCTCATATCCATGAATCTCGCACAACTTTCCATCATCTGCTGGGTGTGCGCGACGAGCGCTTGCTGGTCTTCAGTCGCATTGAAATAGACCGAAGCGTCGCTGAGCGCCTCCGTGGGAAAGCACTCTTCCACGATGGCGACATAGGGCGCGGCCACTTGCGAAACCGGCCTGACCACCAGATTCTGAACATATTCAAAAGTGCTCTGCGTCTTGATGGCAACCTCCGTGTGCAGGTTCTGCCAGTTGCTGCGCCAGGTTTCATGGTCGAGCGCAGAGGGCTTTTGCAGAAACGCCAGCTGCGAAAAGCCTTGCGTTGGGGTTCCGGGCGCGTGGGTGTCGTTCACCAAGGGCGTGGACTCGCACACGAGCCAGCCCTCGGTTCGCGAAGCTACGGCTGCAAGCGCGGATTCAATGGCTGCGCATCTGGCCTGGCTCGCACTGTCAACCCAAAGCTGGACGACAGCTTCCATTTGCGGGCGGGTCGCCACGAGCCTCGGACTCGTTCCATCCGCAACCGAACCATCTTGAAGATTGATCCGCAGCCCGCAGGTGAGCGCATCGATGTGCGCGGGAACGCAATCTAGCAGCGCTGCATTGAAATCTTCGCGCGATTCAGACTCCGCACGCCAAAGCGCGTAAATCAATTTTTCCATTCGCGAGGCAAGATTCTACAAGAACGACATCGACTAGTCGTCAAGGACTGCCAATAGCCTTGAACCCAAGCGCGGTCGCGACCTCACCCTACCGCACATAATCGTCGCGCTCCTCCAGAAAGCGTTCCAAAGCGCCCGAAATGTCGGCAGACGGTTCCAAATTGAAGTGTGGATTCTCCGGCTCGATGATCTCACCCCGACGCTTCAATTCCTCAATGCGTTGTTCCAGCGAAACCGGTTCGACTCGCGAAATCGGTCGTATTTCGGCGACCGGCTCGCCGCGATAGGAGACTGTCACGGTCTCACCATCTCGCACCTCCCGGATCACCTGCGAAAAGCGCACTTTGGCATCGTATAAGGAGTAGATCCTAGACATGGAGAAACTTTATCTGGTCAGAGTGGTCCGATCAATGGCCTACATCTAATCTACCTCCAAATCTGTGAACCCAGTGCGCGGGATAGCATTTGACGCACCTGGAACCGTTGACATGCCTTGAACGCTTCGTGAAGCCTCTTCTCAATCCGCACCTCGCGATTGAATCGGAACGCATTGAGGTTGGCGCACGCGAGGCAAGGACACTGCTTCATATTCCGGTTTGCTTGAAGTAAAGTCGCATCAACCATCGCATCTTCCTCAGAGACACCCTTACCCATGCAGATATATCCAGAAATCCGGAACATTGCCCTCCTTGGCTGCCTTGTCGCCGGCCTCGGGCTGGCATCGGTATTCGCTGGGAGCAAGCCCTATTCGCCCTATGCGGACGTCTCTTATCCCGAGCGCGTACTCTGGGGGGACACGCACCTGCACACCGCCAACTCGCTGGATGCGCGCATGCTTGGGGTGACGCTGGACGTTGAGGAAGCCTACCGCTTCGCTCGTGGCGAGCAGATTATCGCTTCGAGCGGCCAACCCGCACGACTGTCTCGACCGCTCGACTTTCTGGTGGTGACCGATCATTCCGAAGCGCTTGGCGTGGTCAATCAATTAATGCGAGGCGATCGTGAGCTGCTCAAGGATCCGGAGGCTCGCGAACTCTATGAAAAGCTGACCGGTTCCGCGTCCTCGGCCGTCGAGGCCATGCCGGAGATTGCTCGCGTGCTGATCGAAGAAGACTATCAAGGGCCAATGCTCAATGTTCCGATCATGCGTTCCACTTGGGAGCGCTATGTGGAAACGGCGGACCGATACAACGAACCGGGCCGATTCACGGCGATGATTGGTTATGAATGGACTCCGACCTATAGCGGAGACAAGTTGCATCGCAATGTGCTCTACCGCGGTAGTGCCGAGACCGCGCGCCAACTCATGCCTTACACCGCCGCCGACAGCATCAATCCGCAAGACCTGTGGAAATGGATGCAGCGCTATGAAGAGCAGACCGGCGGTCAGGTACTCGCACTCGCGCACAACGGCAACCTCTCCAATGGACAGATGTTTCCGGTCGAGACCAATCCCAATACGGGCGCGGACATCGATGCCGACTATGTGACGACGCGCGCGAGGTGGGAGCCACTTTACGAGGTGACACAGATCAAGGGCGATAGCGAGGCACATCCGTTTCTCTCGCCCACCGACGAGTTTGCGGATTTCGAGACTTGGGATCGGGGCAACGTGAGTCTGACGGTGCCAAAAACCAACGACATGCTCGAATACGAATACGCACGAGCGGCGCTGAAGAACGGACTCAAGCTCGAGCGCGCCCTCGGCACCAACCCCTACCAATTCGGCATGGTGGGTTCCACAGATAGCCACACCGCCCTGTCGACTGCTGAGGAAAACAACTTTTGGGGGAAGATGGCGAATGGAGAGCCGCAAGCCGGGCGTATCGCACTCCCGATGGCGGGCGCCATTGGTGAGTCGGACACATGGATGACTTGGGAGACCAGCGCATCCGGCTATGCGGCGGTCTGGGCGGAGGAGAACACCCGCGAGGCGATATGGGATGCAATGGCGCGCAGAGAAGTCTACGCCACTACCGGACCGCGTATGACGGTGCGCTTCTTCGGCGGTTGGGATTATTCGCAAGATGATGCCAATGGACAGACCCTGGCGGCTACCGGCTATGGCAAGGGCGTGCCCATGGGCGGAACCCTGCGCGGTGAGGAGGGCAGCGACGCACCCTCTTTCTTGGTGGCTGCGCTCAAAGATCCTCTGAGCGGTAACCTAGATCGCATCCAGATCGTGAAGGGGTGGCTCGATGCCGAAGGCGAGACCCACGAGAAGATCTTCAATGTGGTCTGGGGCGACGCACACAAGCGAGAACTCGATGGCGACGGTCAGATTCCCCCGGTCGGCAATACCGTGGACACGGCAAACGCAAGCTGGAGCGACACCATAGGCGATGCGCAGTTGATAGGATTCTGGCAAGACCCTGAGTTCGATGCTTCACAGTCGGCCGTCTATTACGTGCGCGTGTTAGAAATTCCAACCCCGCGCTGGACTGCTTACGATGTGAAGTACTTCGGCAACGAATCTGTGGGTGAAGCGCCAAAGATTATTCAGGAGCGCGCCTACACTTCGCCCATTTGGTACACGCCTTAAGGTGTGACGCTCAATTCAAGCATGTCTATTCGAGCAGCTCAGGCTTCTCGCGCGCCAACCAGTGACTCACCTCAACAAGCAGACTTTCTGCTTGTTGCACGCAGTCCTCAACGGTGGTGGCGGCGGAGTACGACCTGCCGCACTTAGTGCTGGAGGCGTTGGAGCGTATGCCAATGAGCGCGTTCAAGGTAAACGGGCCGCGGGACGGGGTCGGCGTAGCGCCCTCCGACGACGATGCTGGCGCTGGTGGTGCTCGCTCATAGCTGCAAGCGATTGAACAACACGAAAATGGCGTGATTGGGTTGTGCTGGCCGTCCCGAAGATATCGTCGCTTGGAGAGGCATCCAAACCGCCGTGGCGCCTACCAACCGATCAGACGGATCCCAACCGTAAGAACCAAAGCACCGAGCGGGATGTCGCTCCAACGCCGCGAAAACGCCTTGTTCAACTCTGAATCAACCTAAGTTCGAAAGGCTGCTATCGTAGCGGAGGCGGACCTCCGACCACGCCGGAACGACTCGAGAAGCTAGCCCAAGGCCTCCGAGCTAGCTGTTGTTCGAACGATTGCGAAGTCCTGTCACAATCGCGGCGATATTCATCAGTGTGGGAACTAAAGGAATGAAGTTCAACAATGGAACGATGTCGAATAGCGCCGCCAACACTGGAAATAGGATTAGCCATATCTTATTGATCGCGCGACCGCGAAAATAGCAGGCCACAATCATCAGGGCGTAGAGAATGATGTACGCACCAGGAATGAAGCCGAGACCTGGGATGTAGGTCAAGGCACAGGGGATCAGAAAGAGCACAAGGAAGAAAGGACTACCTTCAGTGACAGGCGTAGTTGGTTCAGACATGGATATGGCCTCCTATATTGACCTACGGTTTCATCCACATGAAATGTGTCTTGATGGCATTTGTACGGTGCGAATTGATTGGACGATTGATGAGAACCGCCGCCCCCGGCGTACACCGAGGAATCATGAACGTTACGAGGGCGGCGGCGTCTTTGGTTGGATAACTTTGAATCATGATTGATGCGAATCGGCTGACCCACTTCGTTGGAGGCGACTAGCTTTGTAAAGTTCTCCGTCACCTTTCTGAATTGCTTCGGCCCCTTCCTACTTGCCGCTCTCGGCTTCTTGCTCTCTTGTTCGTTCGTCAATGGCCTTTGCAGTCGATCTTGCACCCTCTATCAAACGGGCCCCCTGTTTCTCGATCGCCGCCTTACGCTCGGACAGGAGTTCGAAGCCTTTTGTTCGCAGGTCGTCAACCTTGGTGTCATCGTAAGCTCGCTCAAGAAGTTGATTTCCATCGTCCTTCTTAAAGAGTTGGCTTGAATACTCGAGGTCTTGATCAAAGCCCAAGGCCGGCGCATATAATTTCGTAGGCAAGGAGTTGCGACGCGTATTGAATCTCTTAACCTCAGAGTCAAAGTCCTCCGCAGACGTCCTCAACTCTTCGCTCAGTTGGACAAGCTGCTCTTGGCTGTTCAGAAACATCGCATCTGATTTCAGTTCCGGGTAGGCTCTAGTCAGATTGCCCAAGAAAGCACTCGCCCCTTCCTTGCCTTTACCGTCGTTTTCCAAACTGGCTACGTTTATATGTGTCGCTTGCTCATGGCCCGCGTACTTTTCCGCGACCGTGGCAATGTCAGCCAAGATCGAGTCTCGCTTCTCCCGATAACCATTGATGGTGGACCAGGACTTCTTGACGGACTCGTGGCAGCCCTTGAGCTCATTGTGCGTTTGGAAGCACACAAAGAGAGGGAATGCGACAAGAACCATCAGCAAGATGAATATGAATATTACTTCCATCCGCTTCGGCTCCTAGGAAACTGTACTAGCTATCTTCTTGACATGCACAAAGTCTCCGTTTTCGTCCACACAACTCACTCGTTCGATCTCAAGCCTCGGGCCTGAATCCAGTGAGACATCGCTGGTGTAGCCGCGACAAGTCGACGTGTCTTCAATGCGAACGTCGGCCAACTCGCTCTCGGTGACAAGTTCCTCAAGTTTCATATCTTCAAGATCATGCACCTTGACAGTCCCCCCTTCTATTTCGAATTCGCCACTCGTATCGCCGCTGCTCAGATACTCTTCCGTCCCAGCTTCCATTTGTGCTATTTGCGACGCACTCATGTGCTTGTATATCAAGCAACTTACACCAGCTAAGGCAGCTCCGATTAACGCACCCTCCCTGTCGTCACTCACTAATGCGCCAGCAGCCGCACCGCCGAGTGCCGCTAAGATGCACTGCGTATAGGCATCCCGACTGGCTAAGCCAGTTGTTTCGCATCCATGTAGCATCAAACCGCCGCATGTCAACATGAGGAAAGTGATTCGGGTTCTGAAAGTTCTCATTTGATTCTCCTCGATAAGCAAAAAATGAATCATTGACGAGTGGACTGCTATGGCTGCCAATTACCGGCATCCATCAAGGCTCGCGGATGCTTGGGCATAAGCTCTCTGACTCAAGAGCTGTCCTCGATCTGGCTCCCCGATGTAGCCCCTCATGTCAGATAGAGGCCCCTCTAAAACAAGTTCATGCCGAACGTCGGCGAACACTACTTCGTTTTGTGTTTCCGCCGAGAGCGTACAGATATTTGAGCATCTGTCCTTGGAGCTACCGCAATCCATTTGACCGTTGATTGCACTGCGAAAATGACCGTCGACAATAATGAAGCTGTCAATAAGTTCGTTGTCCTCCGCAGCCAATACCACGCCCTTGCCTCTGCGAATTCGATTGTCATCCGAGACATCAATTTCTTCCGGCACCTCAATTGCCAGACTTAAGCGATACATGGTGGTGGGAGCCTTGGCAGTGAGCGCCAAATCAATCCCGAACGAAGCGAGCTGGCCTTGACCAGCGCTTATAAAGGCATCCCAAAATGTGCGGACTCTCTCGTTCGCCTGCCTAGGATTGATTCCATAGACGTAAAAGGACGCGCCGCCAAAGCTCGGCAAATGATTGTTGACCAATTGCTGTGCGGCTTCGCGAGCAGCCTGATCGGATTCGAATGTTGCAATATCGGCGTAGTCGGAAGCCTCAAGCATGTTTCCGAATATCACAACTCTCAAAACTCCGTCTCGAGTACTCCTCAGGTTTGTTTCACTCGCGAACAGAGCCCGCACATAGCTCTTGCTACGGGCATCGTGCCCTATATCTCCCAGACCATCAGCCAAGGCTTTGCGTATTGACGCGAAAAAGACGCGTTGTTGAGTTTCCAAGTCCTTAATCGGGTCGGAGCCAAACAGATTTTCGAAAAATCCCCTGTCCTTTAATTCAGATTCTTGGGCCGCGGTGTATGCCGGCCAGCAGAATCTCCCTCTTTCTCGCACGTTCCCGTCTGCCTCAATCGCGAGAACAGCAACCGGTTCTGATGGCAGCAGACTGCCGGAGAGCTTGTCTTCCAACTGTCGATACCAATCCAGTGCGGCTAGCGCATCTCGTACGCTCACTCGCCACTCTTCGAGTAGGTCTTCCCCGTCATACGGAGAGGGCATATCTGCGACATCCGGAGGCAATATCATTGACTCATCGAAGTAGACCATGGTTTGCCGTAACGGGGCCGCCTTCCCGAATAGCGGTTCCTCGCAAAACTGTTGAATGTTGAATTCCGCCCCCATGAACTGAGCTGAAACGGTTGTCGAGTGTACGATTGCCACGAGCACGAAGGCGGCGGCGAATAGCAACGCAGGCGTTTGTCTCGAGTGCTTAGTCATGGTCGTGCCACCTAGTGCTTCTCAAGTTGTTTTTTGTATCTTTTATACTTTTCAAGTTTCTCGTGATGTCGATGGCGGTCGTTACCGTCACAAAGCACTGCTATGAAAACCTCGCCAAGGACCTCTGCAACCTGGTTGAGAACCTGCCCTTCTTCCTCATCTTGCAGATTCAGTTCTGCGTCTGCCTTTCTTGCGCTCATCAATTTTTTGGTTTCGCGTTCTAATTTCGACTTGATTTTGTTGTAGTTCTTCTTTCTTATGTTCAAATCTTTCAGATCACTCCCGTACACTCCATGGCTATGTGCCGCGAAGGAAAACAGGCATCCAACTACGAACACAATCACGTTCGCGAGCAAGGTGTAGATCACTGAGGGCCATACTGACTGATCGATGAGAAGTCCTTGTGTTTCGGCAAGATAGGTGTATCTGTTCCATCCCACCATAATCAACGCCGCGATTAGGCCGACAACGGTGACTGCGTAGAGCCATATGGTGCCGGCGCCCGAATTGGCGTGAGCGTCGCTTCCTTTTCTTAGTTCGTCGCGTTTTTCGGGCTGCTTCCACAAAACTCCGATGAGATGACTCCCATATGCGATAATCAGCGCGACAATAACTGTCAAACCCGCCGCAAACGCAGGAACTCCAAACTTGGCAAGGAAGGAATCGTAGTTAATCAACCATTCCGAAGCACCTACGAGGAATAAGGCACCCAAATACCACCACGCAGTCTTGTACACATCAAGGGGCTTCCTGCTGCCACGTTGCGACTGCGAATACTTGAAAACGCTGTCTTTATTAATGGCAGACTCTTCGTATTTGGGTTTGTCTCCCGTGTTGAACTCGTCCTTGCATTCGTTTAAAGCTTGGTACTTGACGCGGGCGCTCTTGGCCAATTCGTGCAGTTTTTTGAGCTGTTCCGAAGTGAGTGAAGGTATCTCTCTGGCATCATTGCTCATGTTCAGGACTTCCTCTCTTTATCAAGTTTGGGCAGGGTTCTTATGCGCTTGCGTTCGGGTATTTGGAGAATGCGAATGCGTCTCTCGCGACGCACGTCAAACACTACGATTGGGTTGGTGTTGACGAGGGAGAGCACCTGGGGTGCGTCCGGCTCGTCTGGAATCCCCTCAGGCAAGCTCGGGATTTTCGGTTCTGGAACGGACAAGAACTCCTCATCGACCTGTCTGTTCTCCACAAGCTGAAAGTTCACTTCACTAAAGGCGGATAGCATGAACTCCACTCGTCGGTTCAGCGCCCGTCCGGACTCCGTAATGTTGGAGGCGACCGGCTGTCTGAATCCGACACCAGCAATTGATAACTGTCGTTCAGGCACACCTTGCGTCACCAACATCTCAGCCACGTGCTGCGCGCGGCGGAGCGACAAGTCCTCGTTATAGGGCGCTGCCCCCACGGCATCCGTGTGTCCAACAACAAAGAGACTTACGTCGCCTATGTCTCGCGTAACCGCATCGGCAACAAGTTCGATGATGAGCTTGGCATCAGTTCTCAACTCATCCTGATTGAAGTTGAAAAACTTTGAATTAGCCCAAGAGATTCGCAGAGCGGGAACATTGAAGGTGAGCTTGGGAAACGCCTCTTTCGTCAGTAGGACTTCCTCAAACTTCGGCGCTTCAACGCCGTATTTATCTACCAGCCGCAAGAAACGGCCGGTGCGCAAACAATGCTCCCACTCAATGCCTTCAGCATTCTTGGAATATGGTTCCGGTATGACGCACCTGCGTTGCCGCGCTGGATTACCGTTGGCCTCCTGCTTCGCCGACCGTCCGCCGTTTGCTAAATCGCCGAGGGATGCGTGAGGCAGAGACGGGGAGGCGACTGAGGCCATGATCACGAATACCGAAAATGGGAATGGGCGGACAAAAGAAGCAACCCAAACGGCGAAGCAGCGGGACGTGTCGACCAATATGTGGGGGACCACAAGGCTCAAGGGAACATATGCATTTCCGACACTTTGCTTGAGTCGAGTACCACAAACCAAGAAAACAGCCACCTTTTTACAATAAAATCAGTATTTTACTTGTTCGAAAAATGGTTTTCGGTGCCGACTGAGCCGAAAGAAAGCACTAGTGCTCTATGTGGATTAGCTTGTACAGGCATCACCATTGCTAAAACCGCTTGCGTGCGCGTAGCGTTTCTGCCTGCTCAGACACCAGTCGCACCTCTCTGGGATCAAGATGCGTGTATGTGCTGTGCAGCGCCGATTGATACTGTGCATTCAGCTGCCTACCGAGGTCGGTGAAGAACTGGTTTTCTTCAGTCAAGAGTTCTCTCAGACTCGGAGGCTCTTTGCGTGGAAACGCGTGGGTCCCCTTCAACGCCAACTTGATTGGCTTGAGATTCAGGCTCTTAGTCCACATCCTCTCCCGCGTTAGGCTCTCATAAAGAACCAGCGTGACCCGCGAAGTCAGGATGACGGGGCCGGAAAACGTGTAGGTACTGGAGTCGGATTCTCTGCCAGATCCTGTGCCGAGGATTTCACTTGTGGCACTCAACAATTCGAAAATCGAGGCAACCGGAACCGCTTTCAATCCAGACGTGTCATAGTCGAAGCTGAGATCAGCCGATAATAGAAGTTCGCTGCCTTCCTTCTCAGGAAAGGTCATCTCATCGTAGGAGCCAAAGGGGCCCCGCACGCGATAGCCGATGGCGTTCAGCACCTCCAAGAAATCTTCCTCCATGTTCGAGACGAAGGACTTGAACATTGGCACGGAAGTTTCGACGGAAGATCCCACTACCGCGAGCGTGATGTCCAAGTCACCACCTGCGACCTCAGCGGGCGTGTAATCGAAGCTCGGCGCGACCCGCGCCGCACTTGTGGTGGAGGGAGGAGCGGTGGTTTCGCAGCCGGTAACGATTAAACAAAGCAACGTAGTCGCTACGAGCCAGCCACATGTATTTGCCAGACGGAAAGTGGTCATTGACGAACTCCTTAGATGTGAAAGAGAGAAATTTGAAAAATCAAGAGGTTAGGTAACTCCGGAGGCTGTGCGCACCGCGATACGGCAGTGTCGTGACCCGATTATCTATTGCGGCAATTCGCATTTTTGATTGCCAGTCAAGGCGTCAATGTCGCAGGCCGCGAAGTCGACTACGAGCGTGTACGGCCAAACGCGTCCAGAACCACGTCCGCCCACCGCAAAGTAGTAGGTGCCGGGCGGCAGGTTTTCGTAGTGCCAGAAGTTCCGCCCCCGCCCGCGATCGTCACCGCCGCCGTCAAACCAACGGTCCTCGCCTTCGGTGCGCAGATATGCATAGCTCGAGGCACAGGATGCTCCATCGCTCCAGAGGACACAGGTGTCCGTCGCCCCCGACGTCCACACGTACAGCGTCCCGGCATCGAGGACATCCACCCGGAACCAGTCCACGTCGCCCCACGCCAAGTGGCTCGGCGTCTCCGAATCCGTCCCCACGAGCGTGCCATCCCGATAGCTGTTGCCATGGTCGTCCTCCACCAGCTCCACATGCAGGGTGTAGTCGCCCACCGCGCCGCCCACCGCAAAGTAGTAGGTGCCGGGCGGCAGGTTTTCGTAGTGCCAGAAGTTCCGCCCCCGCCCGCGATCGTCACCGCCGCCGTCAAACCTACGGTCCTCGCCTTCGGTGCGCAGATATGCATAGCTCGAGGCACAGGATGCTCCATCGCTCCAGAGGACACAGGTGTCCGTCGCCCCCGACGTCCACACGTACAGCGTCCCGGCATCGAGGACATCCACCCGGAACCAGTCCACGTCGCCCCACGCCAAGTGGCTCGGCGTCTCCGAATCCGTCCCCACGAGCGTGCCATCCCGATAGCTGTTGCCATGGTCGTCCTCCACCAGCTCCACATGCAGGGTGTAGTCGCCCACCGCGCCGCCCACCGCAAAGTAGTAGGTGCCGGGCGGCAGGTTTTCGTAGTGCCAGAAGTTCCGCCCCCGCCCGCGATCGTCACCGCCGCCGTCAAACCTACGGTCCTCGCCTTCGGTGCGCAGATATGCACTCGAGGCACAGGATGCTCCATCGCTCCAGAGGACACAGGTGTCCGTCGCCCCCGACGTCCACACGTACAGCGTCCCGGCATCGAGGACATCCACCCGGAACCAGTCCACGTCGGCCGCAGTGCTCAGGCTCGCCGCCGTCATGGAATAGTTTTCCACAACATCAGCGGTTGACCACAAATTCGAATGGTCCCGCGTATAGCGCGGCGTGATGCGAACCGGCACGGAACGTGCGCCAGCACCCAGCGCATTCTCAGCGTAGGCCGTCAAGGAATAAGTCACGCCATCACTTGAATCAGGCACCGCTATTTCGCAGGACAGCTTGTCGGCCGCAGCTTCGCAGTTCAATCTCTCTTGTCCGGACACTGCCTCCGCCTTGTATACCAGGTCCTCGTTCCTGAATCGGCTCGGCAATGCACGCCATTCAACCAATACCCTGCCTTCCGACTGATCGATGGTTATGCGGACATCTTCGAGTGCTGGCGGCACCGCTCGCTGCGGTGTCGCCGAGGCCCTGACCAAGACAGGCGAAGAGTCCGGGCCTTCCCCCAAGGCGTTGGTGGCTCGAACGTACACGCTGTATTCCAGATCGTCCTGCAACCCCGCGATGACACATTCCCCGGCGATGGGAGGCACGTCGCAAGAACCGCCCCCACCCTGCGTATTCGAGGCTATGGCAATGTATCCCGTGATCGCGGAACCTTCATTCGCTGAGGCGGACACAGCGTCCCAAGCGACCCTTATGTGCCCTGAACCCCGCTCCGCGCTGACATTCGACGGTGCCGCCGTTGGAGCGCCAACCCTGTCGAGAGTGGTGCGGAGACGATAATTGCCCGAAACGGTGTTCGACTCTCCTTGAACTTGCAGCACATAGCTTCCGGGCGTGACATCCGCCTCGATCTTGAAATTGTCTGCTCGGGCACCGCTACTGGCTTCGGCAACCACCGTGGAGCCCCGGGTTAAGGATGCCTTGGTGTCCGTGTCGCCTTCGGAGTAAACCACCAAGCGACTTACCTGGGTGATTTCGATCCGAAAATAGTCGCTGTCCCCAGCGGAAAGCCCCGCCTGAATGGATGTCGGAACGGGGATTTCCGTTGCGCTCGCGGCGCTGTCCCCGTGGTCGCCAAGCAGATACCCCCGGATGCGTGGAAAGAATTTCTCAAACGCACCGAAGTGACTAACACCGGACTCGCAGGACTGATTGGGCTGCGAGAGGACCCCAACCAGATACCCGTCCGCGAACAATCCAGCACCCTTGCTGCCCTCTTCGACAGCGCCTTGACTCCATTGCACACGGATGGCATCGAGCAGCTGTCCTTGGCCCGCATGACTGTTTGCTTGACCGGAAGAGACCTTCTTGACGCCGCCGGTCGGATGATGGATGGTGCCTACGTCCTTGGGGACTCCCAAGCGGGACGCTCTCCAACCCGAATAGACGAGCCCGCCCGGCAGGCCTTGGCGCAGCCGGATCAAGGAGGAATCCTCCGCAACGCTGGTGGAGAGCAGCTCTCCGCCTCCGAAGGTGGTTGTCGCACGATGGTTGAGCGCCGCGCTTCCACAAGTGCCGCTTTCGTAGAACCAAGTCACCTCCATGCTGTCCGCCTGCTGCTGCGTTGCGACACAAGTATTTGAAGTGAGCAGGTAGGGCGCTGGTCCGTCGCCAAGCGTCAGCGCATCAACCGACGGCTCCTTGGAATTCAGCAGTGTGGCGGTGCAAAATACTGGTTCGCCATTCCTCTCCACCAGAATCCGACCGACCGATGCCACTTTATTGCGCAGCGAAGCGTCGCTGCTGCAGTGGGCATCCACATGGTTCGTGCATTGGGGTGAAAAAGCAAAATTGGGCGTGGCAAGGCCAATACCGCCGGCAGTGGCAGGAAACTGAACCGATATCCTCGGGACTTCAAAGGCGAAGTCGGCTAGGCTTCTCAAATCCGGCAAGACGATCTCGATTCCCATGCTGTCGGAGCGCGCTGTCGGCGACCAAGTTGAAACTGCGCGCGCCGAGGCAGTACGGGAAGGTTCGATTGACTGTTCGTGCAGCAGCCTGCTGGAACCATCATCAGAAAATTCAAAGTAGCGTATGGATGCCCCAGACGAGAGAACAGCCCGTAACTGTGTGCGAAACGCGGGCGCGCCGGAAGCGGTCACGGATAGAGTCGCCATGACTTGACCGTCCCTAGTCTCTTGCCAATTGAGCGTCGGAGCAAGGTTGCCCCGATACCGAAGTGGTGTCTCCCGGTGAGTTCCACGACTCGTGGATAGATGCGAACTAGACGAAAGCCAGAGACGATCATCCACCGCACCCGAAGCAAAGTCCGGAAATACGATGCGCGAGTCTCCATTACTCAAATCTGAGAACCCAGAGGATTCTCCGCCATCAAGGTGCCGAAGCTTTGATGACACCGCGGTCCTTGCCTCAAGCTGCATTTCTTGCGCATGGGTGCAATCGGGAATCGTCGTTACAAGCACGAGACCTAACACAACTGAGAAGTATTGAAGAACCAATATGCGGACCGAGCACGCTTTGCCCCCGTGAATCTTTTGGTAGGCTTGAACGAATGGGTGGAACATGGGAGGCACCTTGAGTGAATTAAGGCTTGAGGGTCAGAAGGGTCCCTCGATTGGACAACATGCAAGAAAACTGCATGGCATGAGTGAATAAGGCTTGCGACCAAGTCGAGAGGCTCCATGCGAACGGGAGCCAGCACAAGAGAGTATGAGATTTAAGGGGTGCTCGCACCCCTACAGATATTTTATTAGCTAAATATTTAGGGTGATCGGGGAGTTGCGGGGGGGGGGGGGGGGGGGCAATATTGTCCGGGGATATACTCCCTGTTACCCTTTCGTGGCGTTTGAAACACCTCGTCAAGGTCATTCCCCGGAGGAACACTGTGGCAAACTTTTCCATGGGCAAGCACGAAAGTACGACGCGTATCATGCACATAACTGCGTGGTATGTCAAACTCGCGCACTTCCGCATGCTCAAATTTAAGAGTTTCCACGCGCCTCGATATAGGCGATGATCCCTTCGAGGTTTCACAGCGTTTGAAGCCTATCGCTAACCTGCTCGCACTCTCGGCAAACAAGGAACCGCTGCTTCGCATCTATGAGGTCGGCGTTGGCATTAAGGCGCCAAAGATTATTCAGGAGCGCGCCTACACTTCGCCCATTTGGTACACGCCTTGAGGTGTGACGCTCAATTCAAGCATGTCTATTCGAGCAGCTCAGGCTTCTCGCGCGCCAACCAGTGACTCACCTCAACAGGCAGACTTTCTGCTTGTTGCACGCAGTCCTCGGCGGTGGTGGCGGAGATTGAATCGCCAGAATAGTCGAGAATATTGCGCTGTTTTCTTAAAGCATCAAGGACGATTACCGTCTGACTATTCAGTCCAATAGTCTGACTCAGCACCTGAATCAGAGTCCTATGGTGACCTGGTCTGCTAGTGAGCGTGCGATATCCATTCGCCTGCAAGGCAAGATTGGCAATTTGCATGATCGCTTTGTAGGCGGCATCGAACCGCGTCTCCAGACTCACGGCTTGGACTTGTGAATCGGCAATGTTGCGCTTGGCGGCGGCCAGAAACCTCTGAACTACAACAGGGTCGGGCTCTATGGTTTCGAGACTAATCCCAACCAGATTCTTCAAGCTCATTCCGGTTTCCGATGATGTCCAAGCGGGGTCTTGACAACACGTCTCTTACGAATGCGTCGGATGATTGAAGTAGCTGGCTCCACTCATCGCGTCGATACACTCTGGGATTGATCTCGCGTGACAATGATTGCTGCGCCGGATAGAGCGCCGCCACGGCTTCCGTAAAGCCAATGTCACCAATTAGCATGAGATCGACATCGCTTCTTACCGATTCCTTTCCATCTGCTAGCGAGCCGAATACAAACACGCATTCAATGTGTTCGACAAGTGGTTCAAGCACCTGCCTCAACACATCCACAACCCCAAGTGTCTTTCGAACGATGCTCAACAATTCTTGATGAATTGGACAATTGGGATTGGCTTGGTAGTGTAGTTGATTGCCCTGTCGGTTTCGGGAGAGTATTCCGGCAGCCACCATGCGGTCCAGTTCGCGCTTGATCGTAGCCACTCCCATCCCCGTCGCGCGCAGGATTTCGTTTGTGTAGTAGCTGCGGCTGGGGTGAGAGTACAGAAGTCCGAGGACTTTCCGCTGCGTGGTGGTGAACAGGGCTTCACTGAGTAGAGTCACTGCAACAAGCGCATTCATTCATTAAAAGTGAACGATAATTCAATTAGTTTGAATGATCAAGTCTGTCAGTTTAGGAGTCATGTTCGAGAGTCCGATCGCCACACTCCCCTTCATGGCGCTATCAAACATGCAAAGATGCTATCATTGACAGCATTCACAGGAGTTCGCAATGGCCAGTCTGACCATACGGAATCTACCCGATGAGGTGCATAGGGCGTTGCGGGTGCGGGCGGCCCGCAATGGCAAAAGTACCGAGGCCGAGGTGCGAGCAATTCTGAAAGATAGTGTCAAGCCAGAAACACGGATCAAGCTCGGATCACTGTTGGCGAAAATCGGACGTGAGGTGGGGTTAACGGAGGAAGAATTCGCAATCTTTCAACAGGTTCGAGACAAAACTCCGGCCGAACCCGTGAAGTTTGAGTGATTATACTGGACACCAACGTCGTTTCTGAACCACTGAGCAAAGCTCCCGACCCTCGTGTCACTCAGTGGATAGACGCTCAGGCAATTGAATCCTTGTTCTTGTCGGCTATCACAGTAGCCGAGCTTCGATTTGGTGTGGCGTTGCTCCCACCGGGAAAGCGGAGAGACGCCCTCGGAAGCAAGCTGGAAATGGATATATTGCCTCTGTTCGCCGAGCGGGTGCTACCCTTCGACATGCCAGCAACAAAGGCGTATGCAAACCTCTTGGCGAATGCCAGAAAACTTGGCTCCGCGATTGGTAAATGCGATGCCTTTATCGCTGCGACTGCGGCCGCCAATAGGATGACCATCGCCACGCGCGATACCAATCCATTCTTAGCGGCAGGCATTCCCACTATTAATCCTTGGAATTGACTACTGCACTCAAGAGACAGTTATCTTCTATTGCTGCTTGCTAATGAACTCCGGGATCTGGATTACATCGCGGTTGCGCGCGCACGACAGCCCGCCGAGCACTGCATGCAAGCTCGAAATATCACGCGTCGGCCATAGCCGTTCGTCACGTTTGGCGAACCATTAGGACTCAGACTGCTTCTTATAAGGTGGCCTTAAAGCCGAGGCCAACTTCGAGGCCAACTTGGATTGACTATAGATCGACTTCGCGTGACTGAAATTCTTGAAGCCGTCATAGCCATGGTATGAACCCATCCCGCTCGGACCCACCCCGCCAAAGGGCAGGTCTTCCTGCGCCACATGCATGATCACGTCATTCACAGTCGCACCACCCGATGTGGTGCGCGTGAGCACCTTCTCTTCTTCGCGCCTGTCCTGGCCAAAGTAATAGAGTCCAAGCGGCCGGTCCTTGCTGTTGACGTAATCAATGGACTCATCAACCTCCCTGTACTCCTTCACCGGCAGCAGCGGGCCAAATATCTCGTCCTGCATGACCTTCATATCATCGCTGGGATTCAGCAGAAGAGTTGGCGGTATGCGGTGATGCTGCTGCTGAGTGAAATCCTCATCGGCGGGATTGATCTCGACCACATCCGCCCCTTTCGCCTTGGCATCTTCGACATAGCGATTCAGGCGATCAAAGTGACGCTCGTTGACGATTGAAGTGTAGTCCGCATTGTCCTTGATATCCGGGTACATCTTGGCAACCGAAGTTTGCGCGTGCTTGACAAACTCATCACGGGATTCTTCAGGCAGGAAGACATAGTCCGGAGCGAGACAAATCTGCCCCGCGTTCAAAGTCTTGCCCGCCATGATATTGCTTGCGGCAAGCTCCATGTCCGCGCTTCGTCCAATGATCACCGGTGACTTGCCGCCCAGTTCCAAGGTCACAGGCACCAAGTTTTCTGCCGCAGCCTTCATGACATGTTTTGCAATGCTCGTCGCGCCGGTGAACAGCAAGTGATCGAACGGCAGCCGTGAGAAGGCGCCCCCAACATCCGGCCCACCGGTGAACACGGCCACCTCGTCTTCATCAAAGTTCTCGGAAAAACACGCCTTCATCAGCTCGGACGTCTGAGCGGTGAACTCGGAGGGCTTGATCATGGTGCGGTTGCCCGCCGCGAAAATACCCGCAAGCGGCGTAAAGGTGAGGTTGACCGGGAAATTCCAAGGGCTGATGCAGCCGACCACCCCAAGCGGCTGGTACTCGATTCGGCCCCTTGAGCCGACTAAGCTCAAGGGAAACATCACCTTGCGCCGCTCCGGTTTCATCCATTCGCGAACTCGCTTCTTGGCGTGTTCAAGCGGAGCGATCGAACCGTCGACATCCGTGAACTTGGACTGTTCAAGCGAACGATGGCCAAAGTCGGCCGCCATGGCCTCGCCGAGCTTGTCCCCGTGCTTCTTCAAGACATCGATTGCGCGATCAATCCGGTCGATTCGCGTTTTCGCCGTGACGACACCTTCGGCAAGGTAGGCCTTTTTCTGGCGGTCAAGTACGGCCTGCATGTCTTCTTGGGTTGGTTCTGCGGTTGTCATCGCGTTCCTCTCATGGTCTGGCTTGAAAACTCTACGCAGTTTACCAACAAGAATGGACTGCGGTAGAGAGGCAATCGGTGCTCTTTTTCTTTACCATGATCGAAGCGACAGGTTTTGACTGAGTGCGATCTCTTTCATGTCTCGAAGACCAAGCAATGCTGAAAAAGTCCAGCAATTTATGCAGGTCTTCGCACAGCGTGTTCAAAGCAATGGTCGCGTGTATTTGACCGGTGGCGCTTGTGCGGTACTGTTTGGTTGGCGTGATCTGACGATAGATGTTGATCTCAAAATGGATCCCGAACCCAAAGGCGCTTTTGAAGCCATCGCTCACATCAAAGAGCTTTTGAATATGAATATCGAGTTGGCGGCCCCCGATGATTTCATTCCGCCATTGCCGGGATGGCGAGAACGGAGCCATCCAATCGAAGTGGTGCATGGACCAAAGGGAAAGGTTGAGTTTCTACACTATGACTTTTATGCGCAAGCACTCTCTAAGATCGAACGAGGTCATCAGTTGGATCTCACGGATGTGGAGGCCATATGGGAACGAGATCTCATCGACCCTGCGAAACTAATGGACTACTTTACAAAGATCGAACCGGATCTCTTGCGCTATCCCTCATTGGACCCCAAGCTCTTTCGTGATCAAGTCAAATCCATGTGTTGCCAATTGAAGGAATGAAAGAGCGTTCCTCAGGTGTTGAATGATCCCGCACGCCCCACAAGATAACCCTTCCCTTCGTTTACCGGGGTCTGATCTGGTCTGCAAAGGGATTGACGACCTTAAACAAAGCCAAGGGACTCAAGAAGCCTTTCTGGTTGCCCTTGCCGCCACGAGATTGAGTGATCTAGGCGTCTCTCTACCTGAGCAAGCGTTTCTCATAAGAAGACCAGATATCGCCCTGTATGACGCCGTGTGCGAAGCGGGAGGCGGTCACTCTCAATACAACGCATTGGTGCGTCGATTGACCAGCTTTATGCGAGCTTATGCCAAAGTGTCTCTTTCCCAGAGAGCGGAAACAGATTTGTACTTTGAACATCCTCCCTACTACGCACTCGACGTGGCGCTCCGCTAGAGCGAAGGTTCCGAGTCGGCGCAGGGGAACACTCTGCCCTTGGGGGAAAGTGGTCCGTTGCACAGGTTTTCGCTTCCAGCCCACCTATTTCATCGACGACGTCGGCGTCGCTTGGTGCTGGTCGCCGTCAACGGCGCTTGCATCTTCTCGTAGCGCATGAACAGATGTTCGACCCGCTCGCGCTCTGAAGCGAAACCGCCGCGTCGGTAGAGTCGGTCCACCGCTCGGTCGAGTGCTTGGTGCGCCCGGCGCAGGTTGGGCGGCATAAGATCCGGATCGTAGAGGTCGGCGAGCGTCGCCTCCGGGTGTGCGGCGCGCGCGTCGAGCACGCCTTGGGCGAGCGGTTCCAGCTTCAACGAGTCGGAATCCTGGGGTGGCGGCGGGAAGGTGTTGTAGACGAGACCGATGGAGTAGCGGTAGTCGCTCTTCAATCGTCCGCCGATATGCCGCAGCCAGGCCATGTGCATGGATGATGTGAGCAGCGCGAAATCTTCGAGCGTTGCGTTCTCAAGAATCCGCACAAGGTTGCTGGGAATCACCGGCGGTTCCAACCAGCCGATGGGCGCATATTCACGTCGCTCGGAACTGACTTCGGGAATCGCCAGAAATGGTCCATCGGGAATCACGTTGACATGGTAGAGCGTCGGCGTCGCCGCGAGTTTGCGGGTCGGTGCGCTCCTGCTCCGCTCGCGATAGGCGCGCACCGCGGCGATGCGCTCGCGCACGCGCGGCAGCCGGGTGAGCAGGTTGGGCGGAACGTCCTGAAGTGCCAAAATCCACCGCTGACCACCCTGCAAGTATTCGCGGGCGCCAATGAAGGGTCTGAGCAATTGCGCGGCTTGTGGCTCCTCATTGAGAAACGCGGCGCGTTCCACCGCGTCGAAGATGAAATGCCCGCCGTCGATGGGCTTGGAACCGATGATCAGACGCCCCATTGCATTGATCGGCGCACTCTCCTCGCGCACCACCAGATGCGCATCCGACAATCCACCCGCATCGAACAAATACGGCGACAGCGCCGCGTGACGGCTTTCCTCCGGCTCACCCTTGATGTCCGGATAACTGAACAGGCGTGTCTCCCGTCGCGCACCATCCCGCCCGTCAAGGCCGAGAATGACGACATGCACATGCGCCTTGCCGCGCGCATCCGACCCCCAGGCGAAGGTGCGATGGGCAAACGAAATCTCCAGATGGCAGCGTTCAAACAACACCGGCCAGAGCTGCGCCACCTGCTCGCCCTGCGTGATTGAATTGGTCGCGACGAATCCGATGCGCGCCTCGCCCGCCTTCACGTACTCCCCCGCCTTGATGAACCAGGCGCAGATATAATCAAGCGTACCGCCGCTCTTTCCGAGTGCCGCAATTCCACGAACCTGTGCGCGCTGCTCCTCCGTCTGGTACTTCGATCCCACGAACGGCGGATTGCCGAACACGAACGAGCACTCATCCGGCGGCAGCACCCGCGCCCAGTCGGTCTCAAGCGCGTCGCCATGCACAATGTGCGGCGATTTCTCAAGCGGAATTCGCGCGTAGGATTGGCCGAACTCCAAGCTCAGCCGATTGTTCATGATGTGATCCATCATCCACATGGCGGCTTCGGCGATGCGCGCCGGGAATTCGCCGAGTTCGATCCCAAAGAACTGGTCCACGTCTACCATCGACTGCCAAGCCGTATCGATTACCTTTTGTCCGGCCGCGCCGGTTGCGTCGCGAATCTCGCGAATGACCTCGATTTCAAGCAGCCGCAACTCGCGGTAGGCGATGATGAGGAAGTTTCCGCAACCGCAGGCCGGGTCGAAAAAGGTCATGCCGCCAAGCTTTTCCTGAAAGCGCCTCAACTCGGCAAGACGCCGACTGTCCCTGCGTGCCTTTATTCGCTCGAACTCCGCACGCAGTTCGTCCATGAACAAGGGCTCGATGACCTTCAGGATGTTCTTTTCGGTGGTGTAATGCGCACCTTGCGCACGGCGCTGGGCCGGGTCCATCACCGACTGGAACAACGCACCGAAAATCGCCGGCGAAATCTTCGACCAGTCGAAATCACAGGCATCGATCAGCATGTCCCGCATGGCCCCGCTGAAGGCAGGGATGCGTAAGGCCCCCGAAAAGAGCGAACCATTGACGTAGGGGAAGCGCAGCAAGTCCTCGTCACGGGTGGATTGGCGCGTCGCCTCAGGCGTATCCAGCACCTGGAACAACTCGATCAGGCGGGCACCCGTGTCCGACCCATCCTTCGAGGTGCGCGACTCCACGAAGTCCAAGAAGATGTCGCGCTCGAAAATCCCGGTGTCATCCGCAAACAGACAAAACACCACGCGCACAAGGAATTGCTCCAGATCGTGCCCCCGGTAGCCGACTTCGAACAGCGCATCATGCAGCCGACCCGCCAGTTCGGCGGCCTTGACGTTGACCGGATCCTGATCTCGGAAGGCGCGCTTCTGCACCCCTTGGATAAAACCAAACGACTCGATGTGCCGGGGTAAATCCTTGAGCGCAAAGGAGGTTTCTTGCCCCTCATCGAGATCATGCAGCTCAAACGTCTGGAAATCACTGACCAGAATGTAGCGCGGACGCTCGTGTTCCGGTAGCGCGTCGAAATATTCTCCGGCCTGATCGTATGCCTTCTTGAGGTCACGACCGGCACTTTTCTGTTCAACAATTAACTGCCCCGGCCAGAACAGGTCGATATAACCGGAAGTGTTGTCGAGTTTGGAAACGTGTTGTTCGTAACGCGCGACAGAACGTCGGCGGACGTGGAAGATGTCGAAAAAATCGTTGTAAAAGCTCTGCGTCTCGCCCTTCTCGTAGGCGGCGTCCTTATAGTGCTCGGCAAAGCTGGCCGCCCGCACACGAACTTCGTTCCAAGAGAGGCGCATCAGTCCTTCAGCCTCCGAGAAGCATCTCGACTCCCAACTTGGAGCTCCCTGAAATCCCTCAGAGGTAGTGACTCCGCATATCGAGCAAGCGCCAAACTAGACCTCCGCCAGCAGATTTCGAAACGGGTGCCGAGACTTCCAACGATAGGTATCGAAATCTCTCTGATCAGTAGAGAGAATGAATCCATCTTCCAGATCTTCTGCGGCCAACACGAGAGAGGCATCGGTCAGGTCCATCGGCAAATCCCGGTACTTTTCCATCAATGCGCATATTTCCGGCAGTCTTTGCGGACTGATTTCGTGCACCGTCACATTCCTGGATACCTCTCTCAGAAAGAGGATTTCCGCATTCACACTCAAGCGCGAAACGAGCAGGTGGCATGTCTCAACGAGCACAAGCCAGGTAACGACAATCGGCTGGTCCAAGCTACGAGCGGCAGCTAGCGCAGAGTCATGCCATCGATCTCTTTTATTGGCCAGCGCGAGCCAGTAGCCTGTGTCAGCCAATGCCATGCTTGCCGCCTAGGTCATTGATGAGATATCGCCCGTGTTCTTGGGCTAAATCTTCAGGCCCTTGGGCACAGCCAATGAATTCACTAGCCAGTATCCTTTGAACTTTCCTCCGCGCTGATTCCACTTGTTCCTTGTAAAGACAGTCGATCGCCAGCTTGAGTAGGTCACTGGCACCCTTCTGAGTCTTTAGCTGGAGTTCCTGCAACTTGGCTGCGCGATCATCGTCCAATCTCGCGTTGACCCTCAATTTGAAACACCCTCACCGAATCAAAATTCATCATAGCTCGTATGACAGCGACATACAAGCTGACCGCGACCTGAATGCGGGGAAAGGGTTAGCTCCCCCTTTTCTTCGAACAAATGACGAACAAGCGAACAAGGCCGAAAACGCCCCACTTGAAGGGGGGGTTCTCCGTTCATGCCGAAGGCGGGGCATTCAGTGCAAGGCTACAGGTGTACAATTCCGCTTGCGGCGCACGATAGTTCAAGGCTGGCAGTGTTGGTAGCACGTAACCACCGGTGCATAGGGACTACAGAGCAAACGCGGCTTCGTACAATAGAATCGCTGGCTCAAGGGCGCTTGGGATTATGAAGAGAACTGAAGCGGAATATGGGTTCGAATCCCACTCGTGCGTATTTCTATTCGTGTGACTTAAGAGGGCGCATTCCCTCTCGAATGAACTGCAAGGAGACGACTCGATCATGAAACTCGCGACCTTTTCGACCGCCAACAACCCCAGCCCCCGTCTCGGAGTCGTTCGCGAGGATGGAATGATCGACCTGAGTGCCATCGCCAGCGCGCCGCACTCCATGGCGACCTACCTGACCGGCGGACAACCCGCCTACGATGAGGTGAGAGCGGCAACCGCGGCAGCTTGCGATGCTTTGCCCCTCGATGCGATCAAGTGGCATGCCCCCTTACCCGCTCCCGGCAAGATGCTGGGAATAGGCCTCAATTATGCCGACCACATCGCAGAGACTGGCATGGCCACGCCCCAGACGCAGATGTGGTTTAACAAGCAGCACAACTGCGTGAACGGGCCTTATGCCGACATCAACCTGCCGGCGGTATCGGACAAGCTCGACTATGAGGCGGAGCTGTGCGCGGTCATTGGCAAGCGTTGCAAGCACGTACCGCGGGAACGGGCACACGAGGTGATAGCCGGGTACTGCTGCGGCAACGATGTGAGCGTGCGCGACTGGCAAAGGGCCGCAATGACCATGCAGATCGGCAAGTCATTCGATACCCACGGCCCCTTCGGCCCGTATCTGGTCACGCCCGATGAAGTGGGCGACCCGCACCAGCTCGACATCCGCTCATTGGTAAACGGCGAGGTGCGGCAGAGTTCGAACACCAAGCACCTCATATTCGACTGCTATGATGCCGTCGCGCACCTTTCCCAGGCGTTCGTGCTCGATCCGGGCGATGTGCTCTTCATGGGCACACCGGCTGGTGTCGGAGCAGCCATGAGTCCACCGAAATTCCTCAAAGAAGGCGATGTCGTTCGCATCGAGATCGAGAAGCTCGGGCATCTCGAAGCAAGGATTGTCCCGGAACGTGCGGAGTGCGTGATTGAGTAGAGGAGTCGAATCCTCTTCATAGAAATGCCGGGCACCACGCCCTTGGTATTCGCAAGCGGCCCCGAGCGGATGCCCTGTTCGAGCTGCCAGTCTTCAGCGGAGAGGCGATAGGCAAAAGCGGCCGCCAGCATGACAACGAAGTGAACCAGACCCAAGGTCACAAAAGTCTGCGCGACACCGATCGATCCCGTGCCGACAAAATATGCGCCCGGCCGCAACCACGACGACTTCCCGCAAGTGCCCACTCACCTGCGCGGTCGCATTGGGCGACGCACATCCTGCCCCGACAACGCCTATGTGAACCTCGGTTATGCCGACGCCTTGTAGTGGAACCCCGCCCGTTCCAATTCGGTGAGTTCAACCCGTTCTTCTTCCTGTTTGAACATTCGCATCCCGGCACGTTGATACATGGCCAATGCAGAAGGATGGTCAAGCGTGCAGGTATGCAGCCAAACGCGCCCACAATCTTCTCGCCACGCACGCTGAATGCCCCAATCGAGCAGCCAAGGCCCGATACCCCGTCCCACAAACTCCGGCAAGAGCCCGAAATAAGCGATTTGAGTTTCGTGCGCGGTTCGGCGGTCCAATTCAACGTACCCGGCAGGCGTTCCATGCACGTAGGCGACAAAGATCTCCACCTCCGGGTGCTCAATGATTTCGCGCAAAGACGCATCGCTCATGTTTCTGCGCATATACCAATAGTAGGAATCCCCAACACTGTCATACAGAAACCTATAAAACCTCAGGCTCGGTGGGTGCGCGCGCCATATTCCGGAAATGTCGGCGCGTTCGGCCAAGCTTGCGCGCGCCTTGGGCCGACTAGTGAGCTCAAGAAAGGTCACGGTCGTGGTGATGTGGGCGCTTTGCTTGGTCACAAGATTGAGCCTCACCGATCAACCGAAGCCTATGTCCGCCACGTCTTTCGGAACCAGCGGATAGTTGATTCCTGACCACTTCTGCACGACGCGCACGACTTGGCAGGCATAACCGAATTCGTTGTCATACCAACCATAGAGGACGACACGGTTGCCATCAACAATAGTGGCGCCGCCATCAACGATGACCGCATGTCGGTTACCGACAAAGTCTGATGACACTACCTCTTCGGACTCGGTGTAGTCGAGTTGCCGCTGCAAACTCGAGTGCAGCGCCGCGTTGCGCAGGAACTCATTGACCTCTTCACGCGAAGTTTCGCTGTGCAGGGCAAGGTTGAAGATCGCTAGGGACACGTTGGGGGTGGGCACGCGAATCGCGTTACTGGTCAGTCGGCCATGTAATTCGGGCAGAAATTCAGAGGCGGCCTTGGAGGCTCCGGTCTCGGTGATGACAAGATTGAGCGGTGCGCCACGACCTCGGCGGTTTTTCTTATGAAAGTTGTCGATCAGGTTCTGATCGTTGGTATAGGCATGCACCGTCTCTATATGACCATGATCGATGCCAAATCTGTCCTGCATGGCTCTGAGCACCGGCACGATCGCGTTGGTCGTGCAGGATGCCGCGCCGAGCAAATGTTCGTCTTGGGAGATGTCACGCGAATTGATTCCCGAAATCACATTGCGAATGCCTTCCTTGGCCGGCGCGGTCAGAATGGCCTTGGACGCTCCCTTGGCTTGCAGATGTCGGCCCAAACCTTCAAGGTCTCTCCACACGCCCGTATTGTCAATCACTATGGCGTTCGAAATACCGTAGGCCTCGTAATCGACATCTTCCGGGGCGTCGGAATGGATCAATCGAATAACGTTGCCGTTGGCAATGATGCACTGATTCGCCTCATCGACGCGAATAGTGCCGAGAAACGTGCCGTGTACCGAATCTCGGCGCAGTAGCGCCGCACGCTTAGCGAGATCACCCGAACCTTCCCTGCGCGCCACTATGGCTCTCAAGCACAGTTGCTGCCCGCCCCCAGTCTTCTCAATCAACAGCCTTGCCAGCAGTCGCCCGATTCGCCCAAATCCATACAGCACAACATCTTGAGGCGATTCGATCGGCGGAACGTGCCGACCGATGATCTCCGCGCATTCGCGTTGAAGAAATGCGCCTATCGTAATGCCATTGCCTTCACTCTCGTCCATGAAGCGCACGGTGAGCTTGCCGATATCAATATGTGACGGTCCCAGATCCAACTTCGACAAGGCTTCCAGCAAGGGGTAGCTGTGAAACTCCGAGAGCTCCTTGTGCGCGACCTGTCGAACATAGCGATGCGTCTTCATGATCTGCATCACGCTTCGGCTGTGCAGAGCGCGACCGTAGCAGTAGCACACCACGTTGCGACGATACAGCGAGCCAATGATTGGAATCATGGCCTCTGCCAGCGCCTCGCGCTCCTTCCAATCAGGAAAGTAGTCTTCGAGATGAGGCAGTGTCATGGACTTCTGAAGTGCGCAGCAATCACGCTAACGAAAGCTCTCGTTGATGGCATCAAGCGCATCTCTTCCCGGGCAAAGGTCTTCTTCGGCCAGCGCGTTGAGCGGCGTGTCGGAGAGATTCAATATATGGTGTGTGTTCTGGGCTTCGGGGTCGACATAGAGCAACCCGGTCACGATTTCACCTTCGCGCTGCTTCTCTCCGATGTAGCTCGCGGCGCGCAAGGCATCGTGCGGGTCGTAATCGGCACGAAGTTTGCGCAGGCGAAGTCTGGACCCGTCCGGCATGGTGACATCCTGCTTTTCGCCCTCCCCGTATTCGGCGATCATCTCGGCGTGCGGGGCCACATAGTCCGCACTGATCACCGGCCCCTGCTTGCTGCGCATGTGCTGATAGCTCTTGGTGGAGCCACTATGGTTGTTGAATGCCACGCAGGGTGAGATCACGTCTATGAAGGCGAATCCCTGATGCATGAGACCGGCCTTAATCAACCCGACGAGCTGTCGCTTGTCCCCGGAAAAGCTCCGCGCGACGAACGTGGCGCCGATTTGCAATGCCATGGTGACGAGATCAATCGGCTCGTAGAGATTCGGCACACCCCGCTTGGAAGTGGAACCCATATCGTTAGTCGCCGAAAACTGTCCCTTGGTCAGCCCATAGGTGCCGTTGTTGTCCACAACGTAAAGCATGTTGATGCGGCGCCTGACCACATGCGCGAACTGACCCAAGCCGATCGAGGCACTATCTCCATCGCCGGAGATGCCCAAGCAATAGAGTTCCTTGTTGGCGAGACTCGCGCCCGTGGCAACGGACGGCATGCGCCCGTGCACCGAATTGAAGCCATGCGAATGGCCAAGAAAGTAGTTGGGTGTCTTCGATGAGCATCCAATCCCCGATACTTTCAAGAACTTATGAGGTGGCAGGCCCAGTTCGGCGCAGGCGGCAACGATTGAAGCGCTCACGGCATCATGTCCGCACCCCGCGCACAGGGTGGACACCGTGCCTTCGTAGTCGCGCCGTGTGAGGCCAATCTCATTGAGGCTCAGCGCCGGGTGACGCGCTATGGGTTTTTCGACAAAGGTCATTGTGTCTCACTCCGCCTTCGCACAATATGCTCTCGATTCGTCCATCAAGAAAACCTCAACACGCGCGGACGCATTCTCTCGCGCATTTGTTCTTCCAGCCAAGAGAGTATCTGGTCGTAAATCTCGCCCGCGGCAATCGCCAATCCCCCGTAGTAGAGGATCGAATGCAACTTCGAAGCATCGGCGCCTCGGTCTCCACATTCGGATATAAGTAGCTGTCGCATTTGACCGTCACGATTCTGTTCGATCACGAACAAGGTTTCGTGCAGGGCAATGAAGCGCGATACCTCATCGCCGAAGGGCACCGCGCGAATGCGCATCGCATCGACTTGAATGCCCTGGTCGGCAAGCATTTCCAACGCTTCTTCAATGGCCGCCTCGGTGGACCCGTAGTAGATGATCCCAATGTCATTTCCGCGAGCATCGATCTCGGCGACCGGCACCAACGACTTGGCGGTATCCCACTTGACCAGCAACCTTTCCATGTTGCGAATATAGGCTTCCGGCGTCTCGGTGTAGGTCGCGTGCTCGTCTCGCGAAGTGCCACGGGTGAAAAACGCCCCTTTCGACGGATGCGCACCCGGCAAGGTCCGATATCCGATGCCGTCGCCATCGACATCGAGATAGCGGCTGAATTGATCGATGTTGTCTAGATCCTCCGCAAACAGCACCTTGCCTCGGTCATAGCGACGTCCATCCTCCCAATCAAAGGGCTCGGAAAGATGGTCATTCATACCAAGATCGAGATCCGAAAGCACCATCACCGGTGTCTGTAGACGGTCCGCGAGATCAAATGCGTCGGCGGCGAAATCAAAACACTCTTTCGGCGTACTTGGCAGCAGCACCACATGCTTGGTATCGCCGTGCGACGCATAGACCGAAAGCAGTAAATCTCCCTGTTGGGTGCGGGTTGGCATGCCCGTCGAAGGGCCCGCGCGCTGCACATCAAAGACAACTGCGGGAATCTCCGCGAAGTAGGCCAGCCCCAAAAACTCGTTCATAAGCGATACACCCGGCCCGCTGGTACAGGTGAAGGCCCGCGCCCCGTTCCAGCCGGCCCCTATCACCATGCCGATGGCCGAGAGCTCGTCTTCGGCTTGGATGATCGCCGCCATCGACTGACCCGTCTGCGGGTCCTTGCGATGACCGGCGGCATACTTCTCGAAGGCTTCCGCCATGGAGGTCGAAGGGGTAATGGGATACCAAGCGCAAACGCTGGCGCCGCCGTAGAGCGCACCGAGCGCCGCCGCCGTGTTGCCATCGACAATGATGCGCTCGCCGACCGCATCACTTGGACGAACGCGGAAATGTACCGATTCGTCTATGTAGTCACGCGCATAGGAGCTTCCTATATCAAGCGCCTGATAGTTGGGTTGTATGAGCGCATCCTTGCCCTTGTATTGATCGTCCACCATGTGCTTGAGGACATCCATGTCGATCTCCAAGAGTTCTGCCAATGCGCCGAGATAGACGATGTTTTTGAACAGTCCGCGCTGCTTGGGGTCGGCGAATTCGTGCACCAATAGGCTCGCGATGGGGATGCCGATGCGATGAATATCATTGCGTTGCGCGCGCAGGGTGCGGGCCATGGGCTTGCTGCTGTCATAGATGAGATAGCCACCCGGGAGCAAAGAATCCACGTCCTGCGCATAGGTTTGGGCATTCATCGCCACGACGATATCCGCCCCATCCCGACGCCCAAGGTGGCCCTTCTCGTTGACGCGCACCTCGAACCAGGTGGGCAGTCCTTGGATATTCGACGGGAAGATGTTGCGACCCGTGACCGGCACGCCCATGCGGAAAATGGCGTGTGCGAACATGCCATTGGCACTCGCCGAACCAGACCCGTTCACGTTCGCAAAACGAATCACGAAATCGTTGTAAACAGTTTCTTTTTTCTTCAACTGCGGGGTCATGTCGAAGCGCGCTTTGCTATTGGCGGCGGTGTCCCATCACTCGGCGTAGCTGCCAAGTTGGGGCAGATGAAAGACCGACTTTTGCATATCCCAGGCATTGGTTGGGCAACGCTCGGCGCACAGACCACAATGAAGGCACAGGTCTTCGTCCTTCACCATGACACGACTCGTGGGCAGGGTGTCGGAGACGTAGAGGTCCTGTTCAAGATTGTCCGCCGGCGCCATCAACCGGGTGCGAAGCTCGTCTTCCTCGCCGTTTGCCACGAAGCTGATGCAATCCAAGGGGCAGATATCCACGCAGGCATCGCATTCTATGCACAGCTTCTCGGTGAACACCGTCTGGATGTCGCAGTTGAGGCACCTCTGCGCCTCGTGTCTGCCGAGCCTCGCGTCAAACCCAAGCTCGACTTCAACCTTGATATTGGAAAGTGTCTTGTCGAGCTTGGAATGCGGCACAAAGTACCGGTTCGCGGGGTCGTGTTCGCTGTCGTAGCTCCATTCGTGCACGCCCATCTTCTGGCTGACCAAATTGACGCCGCGCGGCGGCCGGTCGCCTCGAAGGTCCTTACCTTGACACATGAGGTGAATCGAGATGGCGGCTTGGTGCGCGTGCGCCGATGCCCAAATGATGTTCTCCGGGCCAAAGGCCGAATCTCCACCGAAAAACACTTTCGGATGGGTGGTTTGAAAGGTCACTTCGTCGAGCACCGGGCAGTCCCACTTGTCGAATTCAATGCCTATGTCGCGCTCAACCCAAGGGCAGTGGTTTTCCTGCCCAATGGCCATGAGTACGTGATCCGCCTCCATGAACACGTCCGGTTCACCGGTTGGAATGGATTTGAGGCGGCCGTTTTCGTCCGGCACCTGTTCAATACAAGTGAACCATACGCCCTTGAGCTTGCCGTTTTCGTGCACGAACTCCCTCGGCGGGCGATTATTGATAATCGGAATCCCCTCCATCATGGCTTCTTCCTTTTCCCATTCAGAAGCTTTCATGACATCGAAACCGGAGCGAACCACCACATGCACGGACTCAGCGCCGAGTCGCATCGAAGTGCGACAACAGTCCATCGCCGTGTTCCCGCCGCCCATGACAATCACCTTGCCGCTAATCGACGTGGTATGACCAAAAGCGACGCTTGACAGCCAGTCTATGCCGATGCTGATATGGGCATCGGACTCCTGGCGGCCCGGAATATCGAGCTCGCGACCGCGTGGCGCGCCCGTTCCCACAAAGTAGGCATCGAAATCCATGTCCAGCATGTCCTTCATACTGGTGATGTCATAGCCAAAGTGGCACTCGACCCCCATGTCGAGGATCAGATCCACCTCTTCTTCAAGGACATCCGCTGGCAATCTGAAGGCCGGAATCTGCGTGCGCATCATGCCGCCGCCTGCCGGGTCACGCTCGAACATGTGCACTTCGTAGCCGAGCGGCAGGAGATCCCTCGCAACCGCAAGCGATGCCGGTCCCGAACCAAGCAGGGCAATACGAAACCCGTTTTTCTGCTTTGGCACAGGTGGCAGGTAATCCTTGACATCCCCCTTGTAGTCGGCCGCGACGCGCTTCAAGCGACAGATGGCAACAGGCTTCTCTTCCGTGCGCACACGACGGCAGGCGGGTTCGCAAGGGCGGTCGCAAGTGCGTCCGAGGATGCCCGGAAACACATTGGAGTCCCAATTGAGCATGTAGGCCTCGGTATAGCGCTCCGCCGCAATCAGGCGGATATACTCAGGCACAGGGGTATGGGCAGGACAAGCCCACTGACAGTCGACCACCTTGTGAAAGTAGTCTGGATTGTGGATATCGGTTGGATTCACGGAAGAAAGAGGCGGATCTTTTAAGCTACATTAAGGTTTGTGCCTAAGCACCTTCGCGCTGGAGTACTTTTGGTCAGTCAAATTGCATGTACTTTACCGATAGTCGCGGCGCTTGTCCATGCTTGCTTGCGCAGTGCTTGCTTGCGTAGACGTGCACCCGTCAACGGCGAATCGCCAGCCGTTCGGTGGCCAAGCGGTTCATGCTGACACCCGCTTCGGCCGCATCCATCGCCAGGGAACGGTGGGTTTCTGGGGGGACGCGAAGCGTGAGCGTGCCGCTGTATCGCCGCGTGGAGAGCGGCTCCGGGACCGACGCGCCGTCCTCGCAGAGAGCATGCACGGCAAACGCCACGACATCCCTGATGCCTGCGAATGCCCCTTCGGGCGTGTCGTCCAGGTGACTGAGCAACCCGAACTCCGCACACAGTCCCACGTACATCTCGTCCTCATCTGACCAGAGGATCCGGTAGGCGTAGCGGTCATGTACCTTCATGGCGATTCCTCATCCAATTTGTCGATTGCCCTGATTACCTGTCGAACCTGATAGGGCTTCGCCATGCCCTGTACAGACTGGATGTTGACGAACGGCTCTCCCTGCCAGGGCGTCTTGTAGAACAGGTGGCTGCCTCGGGCCCATGCCCGGATATTTCATCAGTAAGTAAAGAAAAATGGCGTGAACCCCGTAAAATCAGGGTGTTACATCCGTTCTCTCAGGAAAACCCGCCATGACGAAACGTTACCATTCTCCGATCGGATTTTCCACCGTCTTGGGCCGCCGAATCGAATGCGGATTCGACGGCGGGCACGTCATCGGGAACGGCGGCATCCAGCTGCTGTCGGAGGTGGACCGGAGGACCGGGCTGACCCAGTCCGTGGCCGGGCTACTGGAGGACCCGCACGCGGAGGAGCAGGGAGAAATCGTACGCTCGGTTTGAAAAAACTCGCGGCCATCATGGTCCCTATACCCCCAATAGAAGCACAGCATTGGTTCAACCGCATCCTCGTCAAGGCCCAAAACGTACGACAAATACGTGAAAAAACCTCTCAAGATATCGACACCCTTTCGTCCGCCATTCTGCATGAGACATTTCGCAACGGATGAGATTCAAAAAGGGAGTGGGCCAATACCATCGAACTCAATCAAGCGTGTGGCGCGACTGGCACCACTCGGACATGGCGCCTAGGAGTTCGGCGGTGGAATAATCCCGGATGTCATCTTCCGAGGATCCAAGGCTACGTTGCCGTTCGATATACCATTCTTGGCATTGCTCGTAATCGTCCAGCACTCTTGCCGCACCGATGGCCTCGAATTCCGACATGCCAGCGAGCCAATTGCGAACCTTTCTGACCGCGTCCTGATACCTGCCGTCTGCGCTTCAACATCCGAACCGGCAAGGTCTGAGATCGCTGCCTGATAGCGGTACCGCTTCTCCTCAAGCACAAGAATGACCTTTTCCTTCAGCCTCCCTCCACCGTAGTGACGACATCCGAGGTCCAGCCCCAATTCGAACGGCATATTGAGGCGATAGTATTCGCCTTCCTCCCGGGCTTGACACCGACAGAGATCATGAATGGAGTATCGGGACGATTGTATAAGTTCGAGTATCTTGCTGATGCGAGGCTCGTCGGCATCGCTACGTTCGGACGCGATTCGTGGTTTCAGGCCGAACCGCACCAGGCAGAACAGCACGGCTTGAAGAATGCGATCATAATCTTCGTCGAACGGGCAGTTTACGAAGACGTTTCGGTCAAAGTCGTCGTCCTTTGGCAAGTGCCGCTATCCGCCCGAAGAAAGGAGAGCTTCCCCGTGGGTTTCGCGTCCACGAATCCGACCATCCTCCCCGAAAATGAAAACAGTGCTCCCTTGATTTCGAGCGATCTTGCGGGCAGCCTTGAGCGCTTCTTGCTGGGTGTCAAAATGACGCGTAGCCCTTTTGGCACCGGACCTGCGTACCGCCCATTTGCTCCCGCGAGGGACGACATGCTGGCTCTTGGCGGTCACTAATAGGATTCCTGAAAGGGGCGATTGAAAGTATACCATCGCGTTCTCGCAGGAAGCCTTCTGAGGACGTTCCGATAGGCACAAAATCGGCGACACTGAGCAGAACGCCCACCGGAGTTGTACCTTGCAAACACGGCAATTTCGACCGCAAGAATGGTTGGAATTAGGAACTGCGCTTGACTAGTGAGCCGATTCGCGGCTTCAGTCTTTCGGCCAAGCTTTCTAGACCTTCATTATTGGGTAAGTACTCAAGGTATTTGTGTTGCTTCAAATTGAATGGGATGTCGCCAGGGTTTTGAACAATCGGGATTACAGCTTTCCCGAGGGTGTGCGCAATGCCAGCTTCATAGAACACATTCGGATTTTGGTTGGAGAAATCACAGATCACGAATAGGGAACGATAGATTAGGGAGAACACATCTTGAATGATCTCGCTCTCATTCCAAACCTTGCTGACGTCTTGGCATCAAAGACCGTGGTCGCTACAGGCCTTCTCAAGGGTCAATTGCACCGATTCGAATTGTGGGTCGAAGGGTCTCATCACCGCCACGAGGTCTTTCTCGATACCGCCTTCTGGCACCTTGAATACTGTTGGCCGAATTTCAATGTCTTGTCGCTGGCCAATCTGATTCGAGGTCGAGAGTGTGCTAGCCGAAAGCTGGGATCGTGAAATGAGCTCTGCGTCGGCTAGCTCCTTGGGTAAATCGATGTCTTTTACCGCCCAATGAGTGCGGTTTAGTTCCCACTCTCCAATATCAAGTTCCCACGCGAATTGTTCTAACCACTCGAATGAAATCGCAGGGAGTCTGCTGTCAAACTCAAAGTCAATTCGAATTTCTCTAGGTCTGATACGCAGCTTCTTGATTACTCCGATACGTGCATTGAAGTTTAGGCATGACTCGTAGGCGAACAGGCATGGCAGGGACTGCAGCTTCGCCAAGTTTGGTTCATCCCGGTTACCAAACTCCTCGGCGATTGAATTCTCCGTATGCTCGAAGAGTCTTTCTAAAGGAAAGGTAGCAGGTGAGCGTTCCCAGATGCCGTTCGTTGCGCTCACTAATAGGTTGTACATCGCAGTTGCGGGTGAGAAGATGATCTGCAAATATTAGCCCATACCTCTGAGGACAAACTCTAGAGGCAAACTTAATCGGTCATTCAATCAAGTACTCTTCATTCCTAATTCTTCTCAATTTTGTCTCCAGCAATTTCCCTAGTCTAGAGTAGGGTCTCCCTGTACGTTGATGGCAATTTCGTTCCCTATTCTCGACCAATTAGAGGTGGATGAAGTCGATGCTCTGATGAAGCAGAACAGCTCTACGCTCGGCTTTCTACCAAAGCAAGTGCTTTGCGAGTTCTTGGACCAAAAGGCAGTCATTGGTGCTAGGAACGATGACGGAACTCTTATGGGGTATCTGATGTACGCAAGTTACCCTGAGAGAATTCGTGTCGTTCACTTGTGCGTATCGAAAGACCAGAGACGTAGCGGAGTAGCAAAGCAATTGATGGGCCAGCTGATAGCAAGATGCACAACTCAGTGCGTAATTCGGTTGAATTGTCGAAACGACTTCGATGCGGACAGCTTTTGGCCCACTCTTGGGTTCGTTCCCGTTGGCGAAAAGAAAGGAAGATCAGTTGTTGGACATGCTGGTCCGCGCAGACGAACCCAAACGAAAGACAAGAAAACTGCTCCAAAGTCTGCTTTCTCGCCCGAACGAATGCCATGTCGACATCTTGTGGAGCGAGCAGGAAATGTTGGGTGTGAAAGCGTACACATCAGAGGACAACCGTTTGACAGTCTCATATGTTCGAGCCGCCGAATCCAATCGTGGACGGCAGCTGGAAGAATTCCTGATTTGGGATTCAGTTTCAACCTGCGGCACCCGCAAAACGAGGGTTTTGGAGCTACAGGTCGATGGCCTACCGAAAGGATGCGAGCACTTTCTGCCGAGGATGGGATTTCGGCAATTTGGTTCGCACTGGTGTCGCCTCCCTTTGACCGGGGTCATGACACGAAGCGAAGTTGAGAGTGAATTCCGACACGTTACGGAGGGCGAGTTGATCCGCTTAACCTATGCTTCCAACGCTACGACACCAATATTTCACTCATCCGTCCCTCTACCTCAGAACATCTGAGAGTTGACATCCCGACGAGGGTCTGACAGGCCTTACTCTTCCGTCACGTCCATGGTGGTCTATTGGGGTATCCATTTGTCAATCTCGCGGGCAATCTGACCATTATCCATAGCATCTCATTTTAGTCTTGACTATTTTACGATCCTAACGATAATAGTCAGTTATGGAATTGCAGCGCGTCTATTCTTCGGTGATCTCGTACCATCTGGACAGGTTGTCGCAGATGGCGTTCATCAGTGGTCCGAGACAGGTCGGGAAGACCACTACCTTTCGAGCAATGGCGGATGCCTACGTCAATTGGGATGACTACGATGGTCGTGCCCTCGTGCTTGCGGGACCTCGCAGGCTGGTGGGCGAATTGTCACTTGATCGACTGGCTGAGCGTAACCCGGTTGTCATGTTCGACGAATTGCACAAATTCCCGCAATGGAAGACGTTCTTGAAGGGATTGTTCGATACCTACGGAAATCGTCTAAGAATCATCGTGACCGGCAGCAGTCGCTTGTCGGTGTATCGTCGAGGCGGTGATAGTTTGATGGGGCGCTATTTTTCCTACAGGATGCATCCACTTTCGGTGTCGGAGCTCTGCGCAGCCGAGCTATCTCGGCCGGCGGTGCCTCACAAACCTCCACGTGAGCTGAGCGACGAGGACTACGACGCGCTTTGGCAGTTCGGAGGGTTTCCGGAGCCGTATGTGCGACGCGAGGCTCGCTTCTGGAGAAGGTGGAAAAACTTGCGCTTCGAACAATTGATTCGCGAGGACGTGCGGGATTTCACACAGATTCAGCAGCTCAACCAGCTTGAGGTCTTGGCTCGACTGCTCGCTGCGGACTCTGGCCGCCAACTTGTGTACGCGAACCTGGCGCGACAGATACGCACATCCATTGACACGGTGAGACGCTGGATCGTCGCGCTATCGAATATGCACTATGGGTTTGTAGTTCGTCCGTGGTACAGGAACCTTTCACGCTCATTGCGAAAGGAGCCCAAATGGTACGTGCGCGACTGGACGCTGGTGGAGGATGCGGGCCTCAGAGCAGAGACGTTTGTTGCCTGTCATCTGCTGAAGGCCGTTGATGGCTGGAACGACTTGGGATTGGGGGAGTTTCAGCTTCGTTATCTACGCGACAAGGAAGGCCGGGAAGTCGACTTCATTGTCATACGCGATGGTCAACCCTGGTGCCTTGTAGAGGCGAAGCTGACGGACACGAGTATTGGCAGGCAGTTGGCCAACTATCAGGAACGACTCGGTGCTCCGTTCGCCTTTCAAGTGGTTGTGGAATTGGACCATGTTCAGGCGGACAGCTTCGCGCAGCCTGGACCCCCGCTGGTTGTTCCCGCGCGGAGTTTTCTGTCGCAATTGCTGTAGCCGGGCGATCGCGCCAGCCCGGTAAATGCACCAGTACACTCTTTCTCGCATGTAACCTATTGAATCGCACGAGACTAGGGGAAAGGGTTACTCACTGGGATGAGACTGCAGGTCTCAAAAATCTTTCGCGCCAACTTCCAGCGAGGGCAAGAAACCGTGAATCCCTTGATTGTGCGTCGAGACTGATCGCCTTAGACTTGGGAACCTTCTCAATCGGAACTCGCATGGACAGGAGTTTGCACCCATGAAGAAATACTCATTGACTGCACCGTGCCTCTTGCTTCTCGCGGCCTGCGCGTCGCCGCCACCAATGGACAAGGAGCCGCGTAAGGCCTATTCAGCAGCGGCCTTTTACGACACCACGACCTACCGAATGCCCTCGGGCTATGCGTGGTCCGTGGACGGCGAGCGATTGCTGGTTGGCGCGGATACTCAGGGTGCACTCAATGCCTACGCACTATCGGTGTCCGGAGGAACAGCCGTCCCCCTGACCCATTCAGCGGACAATCCGCATCGCCCCCTGTCCTGGTTTCCAGACGATGACCGGCTGCTCTATGCGGCCGACAATCAAGGCGATGAATTGGATCATATCTACGTACTCACGCCTGAAGGCGAAACCATCGACCTAACACCCGGTGACGGTCTTAAAGCCATTTTCCTCGGATGGTCACAGGACAACGGTGCTTTCTTTCTGGCCACCAACGAGCGGGAAAACGCGGTGTTCGACCTCTACCGTTACGCCGCTCAGGACTATGAACGCGAACTGCTTTTCGAGAACGACGCCAACTGGCTGCTTGGCGCCATCTCTTCGAACGCACGTTATCTGGCGTTGCTGCGCCAAAACTCAAGCGCCGACAACGACATCTACATCTTAGACCGTGATTCCGACGATGCGCTGCCAAGGCATATCACACCCCATGAGGGCAACATCAGCCACGCGGTGCATGAGTTCACACCGGACAGCCAAGCCCTGCTCTACGGCTCCAACGAAGGCAGAGAATTCATGGCCGTGTGGCGTTGGGATGCTGCAACTGGAGAGCAGACCCCGCAGATTCAGGCGGAATGGGACCTAGTGTTCGCGTTCCATTCGCGCTCCGGTCGACACCTGGTGCAGGGCATCAATGAAGATGCCCGCATCGCGGTGCAAATCAAGGACACCGCCACTGGAGATTGGCTGGACTTGCCCGGGCTTCCGGAGGGCAATCCGGGGCAGATCCGCTTCTCGCGGGACGAGTCGAAAGTCGCCCTCCTGCTCAGCACCGACACCTCCCCGAACGATGTCTATGTCGTGGATCTCGCGCAAGGAACAAGCCGCCGCCTTACCCAAGCGCCCAATCCAGAGATCGATGAAGATCAATTGGTAGCCAGTACGGTGGTGCGTTATCCGAGCTTTGACGGACTTGAGATTCCATCCATCCTGTACCGGCCAAAGGCGGCCTCTGCCGACAACCCGGTACCGGCCCTCGTCTGGGTGCATGGCGGCCCCGGTGGTCAGAGCGGACGCGGCTATTCGGCCATGATCCAGCACTTGGTCAATCACGGCTACGCCATTCTTGCCGCCAACAACCGCGGCTCATCGGGTTACGGCAAAACCTTCTTCCACATGGACGACCGCCGTCACGGCGAAGTCGATCTCGACGACATCGTCTACGGCAAACACTACTTGGCGGGCCTCGATTGGGTGGATGGGACACGCATCGGCATCATCGGCGGCTCCTACGGCGGTTACATGGTCGGCGCCGCCCTCGCTTTTCGTGCCGGCGTGTTCAAGGCGGGCATCAACATCTTCGGCGTGATGAACTGGGTGCGCACGCTGGAATCTATCCCACCTTGGTGGGGTGCCAACCGCAAGGCACTGTTCGACGAACTCGGCGATCCTGCAGTCGATGGCGAGCGCCTGCGCCGCATCTCACCGCTCTTTCACGCAGAGAACATCAAGACCCCCATGTTGGTGATCCAGGGCGCCAATGATCCCCGCGTGCTGCAGGTGGAGAGCGACGAAATCGTCGATGCGGTCAGGGCCAATGGCACGCCGGTGGAATACGTCGTGTTTCCGGACGAAGGCCACGGTTTCTCCCGCCGAGAAAACCGCATCGCCGCCTCGGAAGCGTTCGTCGGATTCTTGAAGTCGCATCTGTAGTGCTCGATTTGACAAGCAACACACTCTTGAGATAGCTTGCGGGAACTGGGTGCCCACTTCTAAAGTGGTGTTCAGGCTTAAAAGACGCTATCCGCACGTCCCTTTAAAGTGGAGTTTGGTCTCCCGCGTGCGGCCTTGGCTTCCTCTCAAATTCCCCGTGGCCTTATAGTGAGAACTTACGCGAGCTTCATTGACGCTGGTTCTTTATTCCCCCATAAAATTCACTCGAAGGGAAGGTGTTCAATTTGTTGTTGTGACCCTTGGGCATCCCGTTCATCCAGATCTTCGCGAAGACTCCGATTTCTCGTTAGACCCGAAGCCTTGGGGTGACTCGCCAGCCGAATTTGATCTAGCCTGAAAGTGCTACCCGAAAAGCTGGTGAACCCTTCAATAAGCGAACGCCCTGTCGTTGGTGAAGTAGTGGTTGCCGGCCTTGAGCTCGCCGCTTTCGGGATTTCTGGCGATGCCTACCCAGAGACCCCAAGCCAAGCGAAGAATGGCGTCACTCCCCCCTTGAATTCGCCGCTTCGGGCATGTTGAGTACCATAGATGGGAACAAGTCCTTCAAGAAGAACTGTGGGAGCCTCTATGCCTCAGCAGGTCACAGCCGCCGATCTTGGAATGATTCTCCGCCCAGGCATGCGTGTTGCCGTGCCTGGTGGAATTGGTGAGCCCACTGGTTTGATTGATCTATTGCGCGAGGCCCCTGAGGCCGCGGCGGGCGTGAGCTTCTATCAGTTTCCTCTGCCCGCGCTCAATCAATTCGACTACTCGTCGCTGCACGAGGACGCTCGCATCTGCGTACCCTTCATGGCTCCTCACCTGCGCGAGGCACAGGCAGCGGGGCGCGTGCGCTTTATCCCGACCAGCATGAGGGGTTTCTACGATTTCTTTGCGGCGCAGCCACCCTTTGACTTGATGCTCTTGCAGGTCACGCCTCCCGACGCCTCCGGACTCTCGAAGCACGGATTCAGCTTCGACTACACGCAGCCCATGATCGCGAACTCTAAGGCGATTCTGGCCGAACTTAACCAGGAACTGAGACCACCCGCCAGCGCCCTCACAATTCCAATCAAGCGGATTGACTTCATTGTGGAGACGGCACATGCACTTCCCGAAATGCCGATGCCGACCCTCGATGACACGGCTCGCGCAATAGGTCGCAATGTTGCCAGTCTGATCCCCGACGCTGCCTGCATACAAACAGGAATTGGCGCCATTCCCGCAGCCGTGTTGTCCTGCCTAGGGAATCGCAATGATCTTGGCATGCACTCCGGGCTCATTGACGATGCGGGCATGGCGCTCATACGACAAGGCAACATCACTGGTTCGCACAAGACCTTCGACCAAGGCCTGCACATCGCCTGCATGGCGATCGGAAGCGCGAAACTTCTCGAATGGCTGACGGAAGTCCCCGAAGTAGAATTCCGAGGCGCCAACTACACCCACGATCTGCGCGTGATCGCACGCATGGAGAATTTCTACTCAGTCAACTCCGCCATCGAAATCGACTTGACAGGCCAGGTCAATGCCGAATCGGTCGCCGGCCGGCAAGTATCCGGCACCGGGGGATCCGTGGACTTCATGCGAGGCGCCATGCTGTCACCCGCAGGCAGGTCCATCGTCGCATTGGCAAGCACGGCTCGCGGCGGCAGCCTGTCACGAATCGTGCCGCGATTCTTGGAAGGCACTCCGGTGACAGCGCTTCGAACCGATGTGGACACCGTGGTCACCGAACACGGCATCGCCGAACTCAAAGGTCAGCCGCTCGAAGCCCGCCGCGAACGATTAATCGCGATCGCCGCCCCTGAGTTTCGTCAGTCGCTGGAAACGACTTGAGGACCAACATTTTCCTGCTGATCCACCAACAAGCCACCAACATAATCCCGCGCGAACGCATGCGCGGTTCGACCGTTGCGGCTGCCGCGGGCGAGTGCCCAGCGTAAGGCCTCGGCACGCACCTCCTCGTCCCAAGAAATATCTAGGCCATGTTGCTTGGCCAAAGACCGCAACCAATGCTCGGCGATGGTCAGGTAATCGTCCTGTGGAAAGGGATAGAAGGACAACCACACGCCGAACCGGTCTGAAAGAGACAGGGCTTCTTCAACGGCTTCGCCCGGATGCACTTCGCCGCTCTCCGTGTGGTTCGCCACCAAGTTGTCGCTCATGCGTTCCGGCATCAGGTGGCGACGGTTGGAGGTAGCGTAGATCAACATGTTCTCCGCCGCCGTGAACACCGATCCTTCCAGCGCACTCTTGAGTTCCCGGTACGAATCATCGCCGAGATCAAACGAAAGGTCATCGCACATGACCAAGAATCTGAATGGCAGTCCGCGCAGTTTTGCGGTTAGTTCGGCGAGGTGCGTAAGCGCCGACTTTTCCACCTGCACGAGGCGCAGCCCATCCTCGGCAAAGGCGTTCAAAAGCGCATGCAATAAGGAGGATTTGCCGGATCCCCGCGCGCCTGTCAGCAGGGCGTTATTGGCTGGCGCGCCCATCACGAATTGCTGGGTGTTGCGCACCAGCACCGACTTTTGTCGATCAATGCACTTGAGGTCCTCAAGCCTGATATCGCTTGTCACTTCGAATGACCTGAGGTAGCCGCCGGCCATCGACCGCGACCAAAGCGCCGCGATGCCCTTCTCCCAGTCCACGGTATCACCGGGCAAGAGTGCCAGTGCTCGCTCCGCGAGCCGATGCAGGAGGCCGCGCGAAGTCGCAGCCGAATCTCTCTCGAGACTCACAGCTGGCTCCTTTCCACGCCGATGATCTCGCCATCCACCCGCTCCACGAGACAGCGTTCCACGAGATCAAACGATTGCTCGATTTGCGCGCCGGTCATGGCGATGCAAACAAAGCTCCACTCGGCGCGTTGGCGTTCATTTTGAAATCCGCTTTCGTGCACGGCCAAGTTTGGCATGGCACCCAAGCGAGTCATGGCACCGCGTATCCGTCGGCGTTTTTCCTTTAGGGAGGAGCATCCCTGCAAGCGCAGGGTCACGGTCAGCAATGAGAGATGCATCCTTGACTTCCGAAGCCAGATTTTCGGCAGGGAGATTTCGACTTGTTCATCTTACCAAGGGATACTGTGCTTAAATCACGATATGAGCGAACATCTCGGTCAATTTGAACTGCTGTCGACTCGGCGCCTTGCGCCGCTCTTTACCACCCAGTTCTTCGGCGCCTTCAACGACAACCTGTTTCGCGCCGCCATGGGCGTGATCCTGGTGTTTGGCGGCCTCATTGCCGCCGAGGACATCAATTTCTTTGTCAACGCGGCCGCCGGGCTCTTCATGCTGCCCTTCTTTTTGTTCTCCGCCACCGCCGGCCGCCTCGCGGACAAGTACGAAAAATCCCGGCTCATACGGATTGTGAAGATCGCCGAGGTGGCGGTCGCGGCGCTCGCGGGCTTGGCGCTCTTGCTACAAAACGTCCCCTTCATGCTGTTCGTCCTCTTCCTGTTCGGCACCCAGTCGGCTTTCTTCGGCCCCTTGAAATATTCGATCCTGCCGCAGCACCTGCATGAATCGGAGCTGGTGGGCGGCAATGCCATGGTGGCCATGGGCACTTTCGTGGCGATTCTGCTCGGCACCCTACTCGGCACCGCCGTTGGCGGCGGCCGGTTTGACTCCGCCTACGGAGTCCTCTTCGCGCTGATATTGCTGACCGCCCTCACAGGCTACCTAGCCAGTCGAATGATCCCGCAGGCACCACCAAAAGCAGAGGTTGCCGGTTCAATTTGGAACCCAGTCAAGGACACCCTCGAAATTCTCCGCTTGGCAAGGCAAAAAAAGGCCGTGTTTCTCTCGATCCTCGGGGTCTCTTGGTTCTGGCTGCTCGGCGGGCTCTATCTCGCGCAGATTCCAAATCTCACCAAAGAGTACCTCTTTGGCGATGAAACAGTGGTGACCCTGCTCTTGGGAGTCTTTACGCTCTCGATCGCCCTGGGTTCACTGCTCTGCGAGAAACTCTCCGGACGAAAAATTGAAATCGGGCTGGTACCCTTCGGCGCCCTTGGCCTTAGTCTTGCGGGCGTCGATATATTCTTCGCAATCAACGCCATAGAACCCACGCAAGCTCGCGGCGCGCTTTCATTCCTGGCCGCCGAGGGGGCGCCGAGAGTGCTGACTGATATTTTCCTGCTCGGCGTGTTCTCAGGCTTCTACGAGGTGCCCCTGTACGCCTCCATTCAAGCGCGCACGCCCATGCAGCACCGAGCACGCGTGATTGCGGCCACCAATATTCTCAATTCTCTTTGTATGGTCTTGGGATCGGTCTTCGCGATCATCTGGCTGAGCATCATTGGACTCTCGATTCCAGCTCTGTTTCTCACACTCGCGGTGGCCACACTGCTGGTGGCGACGTTCATCTTCAATCAGGTACCCGAGTTCGCCATGCGTTTCATCATCTGGACGCTGACGCATAGCATGTATCGCGTCACGCATCAGGCATTGAACCGCATCCCCGAAAAAGGACCCGCCATGCTGGTCTGCAACCATGTCAGCTATGTGGATGCGCTCATTATTGGCGGGGCGGTGCCCCGCCCGGTGCGCTTCATCATGCTCAAGCGCATCTACGACATTCCGGTGCTCAACTTCGTGTTCCGCACGGGGCGCGCCATTCCCATTGAGTCGCCCAAGGTCGATGCAAGGGCCTATGAAGGCGCGCTCAAGGAAATTCACGAAGGTCTACAAGCCGGAGACATCCTGTGCATTTTTCCGGAAGGCAAGCTGACCACCGATGGAGAGATTGACGAATTTCGCCCCGGCGTAGAGCGCATACTCGAAACCACGCCCGTACCCACCATCCCGCTTGCGCTTCAGGGTCTGTGGGGGAGCTTCTTTAGCCACAAGGGCGGCAGCTTTCGCAACACGGGACGCTTTTGGAGCCGCGTGAAGATTGTGGCCGGCGAAGCCTTGAGCCCCGAAGTCCTGACGGCGGACCGCTTGCGCACGGAGGTGATGTCGCTCAGAGGCGACGCCACCTGATTCAGCGCAGCAAATTAATACCCTTCCGTATCCTCCTCCCCAACGACGCTCTTCGGTCTGGGAATACCCAAGAGAATGAGATTGCCTATGACGATGGAACCGATCATGGTGTAGATCATGGGTTTGAGCGTGCCGTCATGAAAGACCCCCGAGATGGCCCCGAGTATCCCGCCCATGAGGAACATGGTGATTCCCATGAGCGAAGACGCACTGCCGACCAGCCGCTTGAATTGCGTCAGGTAAAGCCCTGAGACCGCTGGTCCGATGAGTCCATTAATGCCCATGGAGAGCGCGAGCAACGGCGTGAACACAAGCACCGGAATCTCTTCAGAGCCAAGCACCAAGGCGGCCAGCGCCGTAAAGAACAGCAATTGCACGGCGCGTCCGGCACGAAACAGCGTGAAGGGTGCCACGCGGCGAATCAGGCGCGCGCTCAATAGGGTAAAAAAGAGCATGGAAACCACGTTGGCACCGAAATAGAAGGGGAACATGGCTTCGCCAATATCAAAATACTCCAGGTACATGAAGGGTGCATGGGTGATGAACACCAGCATCAGAGACGTCACGAAGCCGTTACCCAATATGTACATGAGCGGAACTGGTTTGCCGTCGATTCGACGCGTAATCACGGCGATGTACTGCGGCAATATACGTCTCCATCGTATTTTTCCGCCGGCATTCGGCGCCGTTTCCGGAAGTCGCGAGAAGGCAAGGAGCGCAAGCAGGCCGTAGACTCCGAGAAAAACAAAGATGGATTCCCAGCCCAAGGGCAGCATCAGGCTGCCGATCATTGGTGCGACCAGCGGTGCCACCAGCATCACCATCATGACGATGGGAAACTTGCGTACAGCCTCACGCGTTGGGTAGGAGTCCCGCACCATGGGCATGCACACCACACCGCACAAACCTCCACCAAAGGCCTGCAAGACCCGAAGCGCCTGTACCTGCTCTATGCCGACCGAAAAAATGATCAGTGCCGTCGCGATCAAATACATGAGCAAGCCACATAGACCCACGCCCTTGCGACCTATCTGGTCGGATATGGGGCCGCCCAAGAGCTGACCGAATGCGAACCCCACCAAATAGAGACTCAAGGTGTAATTGACCTCTACGATGCTGACCCCGAAGTCCAAGGCCATTGCCGGCATGGCAGGCAGGTAGGTGTCTATCGCGAGCGGTGTGATGGCCACCATCGCTGCGATGAGGACAAGAAAGCCACGCGGCCGGCTCGCGCTTGCGGTTGCCGGTGCGCTCAAGACTTCAAAGCCTCGTTGACCTCACGCACCAGTTCAGCCACCTTAAGTTCGCCTTCGCGCATCTGCCCACCAAGTTCCAAGAACTTCGCCATCGCCTCGCGTGCCTCCGGCGTGCGCAAGGTGCGCTGAAAGAGGTAGGCCTCCTCCCTCAGCCCTTCGAGCAAAGGCCTTTCCGCCTGATTCACGGACTCTTTGGCAAGCCGCACCGCCTCCACGGGAAACGATCCCACCCGTTCGGCCAATTGATCCACAAAGGATCCGATTTCGTCGGCCTCGAATATGCGGTTCAGATAGCCCCAGCGTTCCGCGGTCTCGGCATCCAAGTCTATGCCGCCCAAGATAATCTCAAGCGCACGACCACGACCCACCAACCTTGGCAATCGCTGCGTACCCGTACCGCCAGGCAAAATGCCGACCGGCACTTCCATCTGGTTGATGACGGTCTTTCCTCTGACCCCGTAACGTAGGTCACAGCTCAAAGCGAGTTCGCTGCCGCCACCGCCTGCCCTGCCCTCGATCTGTGCGATCACGAGCTTGTCCATGGTGCGAAAGCGCTCGCACATCTGGTGGAACGGGTTGAGTGCCTGTTCGCGCACCGCCTCCCCCTCCAAGGGAAACTCGAGAATGAGCGCTATATCGAAGTGGGCGATGAAGAAATCGGCGTCAGCGCTCTTCAACACCACCACCGTCAGATCCGGGTCCGCCTCCAATTCGGCCGAGAGCTTGAGGAGCTCGACATACAGATCCTGGTTCATCAGATTGATCGGCGGGTTATCGATGGTCACCCAAGCGACCCGGTCACCAACTTCCACTTGCAGTGTTTCGTATTCGTATGCCATGTGTGTTCTCCGTGATGGCCGCTTTCACGAGCTCATAGGTGTGCAAAAGGATCCACGCCGGTCAACTCGATAGAAATATCCCAAAGTCGCTTGGCGTGCGCTGGGTTCAGCGCACGTTCATCTGGACAACGAAGCACCGGCGGTCCCGCCACCTCGAAGGCACCTCTTGGTCCGAAGTAGTCTCCGCCGCACGCCCCCGCATCCGTGGCGGCGCGTAGGGTTGGCAAGGCTCCCTGACGGGGGGTGTTCACAAACGGCACCGCCAGCGGCAAGAGTATCTGTTGCACCAGCTTCGGCATGTCTCGGCCAAGTTCCGTCAGCGCGCCTCCGGGATGACAGGCAAGCGAAACGATTGAACAGTCTCGCTCCCGCAGGCGCCGTTCAAGCTCGAAGGTGAAGTGCAGATTGGCCAGCTTGCTCATCGCATAGCGGGCAAACATGCGATAGGAATCAACCGCCTGAAGATCGTCCCATTCCATAATCGCCATCCTGTGCCCATTGCTCGACACATTGACGACTCTGGCATCCCCGGTTTCTTCAAGCCTCGCGAGCAGATGTCCGGTCAGCGCAAAAGGGCCTAGGTGATTGACCCCGAAGTGCGCTTCAAACCCGTCCTTGGTCACGGCACGCTGCCTCGAAACAAGGCCGGCGTTGTTGATCAGACAGTCGAGGCGCGGCTCTTTGAGCACCTCATCGGCGGCCTCACGCACCAAGGCGAGGTCCGCTAGGTCCAACAAGATGAGTTTCACGTCCGCCTCCGGTACCTGGCTTAAGATCTGCTCGCAAGCTGCCCGCCCCCGTTCTTCCGACCGGCAGCCGAGCAACACGCGCGCACCGCACATCGCAAGTACCAAGGCGGCCTCGAATCCGATACCGGTATTGGCACCCGTTACCAGGAACACGCGTCCTGACTGTGACGGCACGTCAGCTTCCGAGTATGCTTTCATGCGTCTCTCATCTTGCTTTGTGGAATATGCACCATACGCGATTATTACAGTTTCCAATTTTCGCAAAATCGCCATCGAATCCTGCCGTAAATGAATCCACATTGCACGAATGGTCAACCAACCGAACGACCCGCACGGCGGCATGCCTCAAGCTCACATGTGCAACCCTCCTGCTCGCCGCCTGTGGCGGCGGAGGAGGCTCCGGCGGAGGAGGCGAGCCGCCTGAACCTCCCAATCCGCCTAACCCGCCGCCGTCGCAACTCACCCACTGCGAAGGCAACGAAAACGGCGTTTTCATCAACGTTTCATCCGCCTTGGGACTCTGCTACGACGCGACGCAAGAGGACACACTCGATGGCGACGAGGCGGCACATTCGAGCGGCGGCCTTGCGCTTGTCGACATTGACCGCGACGGCCAACTCGAACTCCTCGTGGCGCACGGCGATCATTCGAAAGGTCGTCTGTTTCGTTACAACGGGGAACGGTTCATTGCTATTGAAGACGGGCTCGGCATTGCGCCCTCGCGCCTTGACAAGGCCGGCTACTTTGTTGATCTCGATGCCGACGGCTGGCCCGACTTTGTGTCTGTGCAGGAAAACAGCGTCGAGACTTTTGCCAATGATCAATCCGGTCGATTCAGCCTGTCGGAGCGCTTTGGCATCCTCCACGACCGGCCCACCCATTCGATGGTGGCGGCCGACATCGATCTTGATGATGATCTCGACCTCTTCTTCGCGCACTTTGGCGGTCAGCGGCCAGCGGAACTTTCTCAATACTTGTGGCGCAATCTTGGTTCCGGCGAATTTGAAGACCAGACCGAACGCGTGTGGATATACGCCCGTTCTGGGGATTCGGATTCGGAGTCCTTGGAAGCCGTCTACTCGGCGCAATTTTCAGATGTGCGCCCCGACCGCTACCCCGATCTGCTGGTCGCCGGCTACCCAGTCGCGAGCCGCACATACAAGAATCAAGCGGGGCGTGACTTTCGCGACGTGACCGATGCCACCGTCACGCAGAACTATGGACGCGGCTCGGCGCTCGGCGACTATGATTCCGATGGCGATTTTGATTGGTTCGTGGCCGGTGCCGCCGAAGGCGAAGAAGCGGACTATGTCGGCAACCGCCTCTATCAAAACGATGGCAACGGAAATTTCGAAGATGTGGCCGAAGCCGCCGGCCTCCTGGACACCGGCGACGCTTGGGGCGCTTGCTTCGCCGATTTTGACAATGATCGAAACCTCGACCTGTTCATCACCCAGGAAGGCGGGTCACGACTCTACATGTCCAATGCAGACGGAAGTTTTTCGGATTCCACGGGAACGCTCGGCATTGCCCACAATGGAAGCGGGCGCGGGCTGGTATGCGCCGACTACGATCGCGATGGCAAAGTGGATATTTTCATTGCCAATCAAGGCAATTCCCCCAAGGTCTACAAGAACGACCACGCCAATAGCAATCACTATTTGAGCATTGACTTGACCGCGACGGGTGGTAACCGAGACGCCATTGGGGCGCTCGTCACGGTGATTTCCGAATCCGGTACACAAGTTCGCGAAATGCGGCTCGGAGCAACCTACTTGTCGCAAGGCCCATCAACCTTGCACTTTGGGCTCGGCCCTGACTCGAAAGTGGACAGGGTGGAAGTCAAGTGGCCCGGGCCCGGCAGGCAGGTAACATCCTTTCACGACATCAATGCCGATCAATACATCACCTTGGAAAAGCCGCCCCCGGAACCGCTCGCGCTCGTTGTCGCAGGGGGAGAGGGAAGAGGACTCTACCTTCCGGGGGAAGAAGTCCCGATTCGCGCAAACGAGGCACCCGAAGGATTGAGCTTCAGCCATTGGTCGAGCACAGGTGGCGGCAGCTTTGTGGATCGACGTTCCTCAGTTACCAGCTTCATCATGGGCCACGAGGAGACGACGCTTCGCGCCAATTTTCTGCCGGGTCCCAGCTTTCGAGATGCGGACATTTCCATCGCTCGCAAGTGGAACGAAGTGCTGCTTGATGCGATTCGCAATGACTTGGCGCGCCCGGTCGTGCATGCTCGCAACCTCTTTTATCTGTCCGCGGCCATGTACGACGGATGGGCATTTTTCCAAGACACCGCCTCTGCGTATCTCTTTGAAAACTCCGCAGAGCCAGATCCATGCACGCGAGCGAGAGACTCAGAACAGATTGAGGATGCCGCCCGCGCTCAAGAAGTGGCGCTCAGTTTCGCCGCCTACCGCCTGATCCGGCATCGATTCGACCAATCGCCCGGACGCCTCGGCATCATCGAAAACGCCAAAACACTGATGGGTGCGATTCAAGTCGATGCTGGATTCGATGCCGCCGACCCTGCCTACAGCAGCGACGAATACGCCGCCCAAATCGGCAATCGCATCGCGAATTGCTACATCCTATTTGGGCTTGGGGACGAATCGAACGAATCCGAAGACTACGCGAATCGACACTATAAACCGGCGAACAGTGCGCTCGAGCCGCACCTGCCGGGCAACCCGAACATCAGGCTGCTTGATCGCTGGCAGCCGCTGCGTCTTCGGGAATTTGTCGACCAAGCCGGAAATCCATCCGAATCGGAGCCCGCCTTTATCGGTGCCGAATGGGGAAGCGTCCGACCTTTTGCGCTCGCTGAACTCGACCTCAGCATCAATTCGCGCGACGATGGCGAATATTGGGTCTACCATGATCCGGGCGCGCCTCCGAGCATCAAAGGCGAGCACTCACGCCTCTACAAATGGGGGTTTTCGCTAGTCGCCGTGTGGGCTTCACACCTGTCTCCAGAGGATGGCGTGGAGATCGATATTTCGCCCGGCAGCATCGGCGATATTGAAGCGTATCCCGACCGGTTCGCGGACTACCAGGACTTTTACTTGGATCAGGGAGGCGTTTCAGGGAGCCGTGGTCATGCGATGAATCCGGTGACTGCCCAACCATACGATGCCCAAATCGTACCGCGCGGCGATTACACGAGAGTGCTCGCCGAATTCTGGGCGGATGGTCCGGACTCGGAAACCCCTCCCGGGCACTGGTTCGTGATACTCAACAGCGTCCAAGACCATGCGGAATTTCAACGCGATTTCAAGGGACTTGGGGAAATGTTGAACCCGCTCGAATGGGATATCAAAGCCTACTTCGCACTCGGCGGCGCCATGCACGATGCCTCCGTCGCAGCTTGGGGCGCCAAGGGATGGTACGACTATGTGCGACCCATCTCGGCATTGAGAGCCATGGCGGACCGAGGCCAAAGCAGTGACTCAACCCTTCCCTCCTACCATGCGACGGGCATCCCCTTGAAGCCGGGCTATGTCGAATTGGTGACGCAGGGTGATTCGCTGGTGGGAGAGGGCAACGAGCATCTGGGTAAGATCAAGTTTAAGTCTTGGCGCGGCCCCGACCAGATCGCGAATGTCCGCGAAGATGCGGCGGGGGTCGGTTGGATACTGGCCGAAAACTGGTGGCCTTATCAGCGCCCAACCTTCGTCACGCCGCCATTTGCCGGCTACGTCTCTGGTCACTCAACCTATTCGCGTGCGGCTGCGGAAGTCTTGACAGCACTCACGGGAAGCGCCTTTTTTCCCGGTGGCAAGAGTGGATTCGAGATCAAGGCCAATGATTTTCTCGTGTTCGAGCGCGGCCCGTCGGTCGACTTGACGCTCGAATGGGCAACCTACCGGGACGCCGCAGACCAAAGCGCCCTTTCACGCATCTGGGGAGGAATTCACCCTCCCATCGACGACATCCCCGGCCGACTCATGGGCCGACGCGTCGGTGAAGACGCCTTCAGACTCGCCGAGGAGTACTTCGACGGCATCAGGTGATCGAGTTGCTGTCCGGCTTATTGCTGCGCCTGTTGCTGCGCGCGCAGCACGCCCTGGGCGTAAAGGGCGTCGAAATTGATCGGTGCCAACTTAAGCGGAGGAAACCCACCCTTCAGAGCCAGCGAATCTATGGTCTCTCGCACGTAAGGGAACAGGGTTGTCAGACAAAAGGTGCCCATCACCTGATGCATTTGCGGTTCGTTGAATCCTTCAATACCAAAAATGCCGGCCTGCTGCACTTCAATGATAAAGGCGCTTTCTCCTTCGCGAACCTTGCCTTCAAGCCGCGTTGTCAGAATCACTTCGTACCTCGGCCCGCCAAGCGACTTGGTGGAAGCGTTAAAGTCTACTTGAATTCGAGGCTCTAAGGATTCCGAAAATACCTGCGGCGCCAAGGGGGACTCAAAGGACACATCCTTCAAATACATGTGTTCGAGACGCACCTCCGGTGTCAGGCTTGTCGCCTCGCTTTGATTGTCGGCATCTGCCATTTGAACGCCCGTATGTTTCGCGCCGGACAGTCTATCTGGTACAACCCGGCAGGGATAGTCAAGAAGTGCCACGCCCCTACCCTGACTCGTTATGCCCCCCAAAGCCCTTGCGCAGAGCCGATAAAAACCTATTGGCCATGCTCGACTCCCGTTGAGATTGAAAGCGCGCATACATGGCCGATGCGAGCGCCGGCACCGGCACGCCGGACTCGATTGCCGCCTGCATGGCCCATCGGCCTTCACCGGAATCAGAGACACGATGCGCGTGGGAAGAAAGTTCGGCATCCTCGGCAAGCGCCTCGGCTCCTAAATCGAGCAGCCAAGAAGTGATTACGCTACCGCGTCGCCAGAGTTCCGCAATTTCCGCCGCATCTAGCTGCAATCGGCGCTCAGCGGGCAAGGTCTCGTCGCCGCGAGCGCCCATGAGTTCGAAGCCCTCGGCATAGGCTTGCATCATCCCGTACTCGATGGCGTTGTGCACCATCTTGACGAAGTGACCGGCCCCGGCTCCTCCGCAATGCAGATATCCCCGTTCCGCCGTGGACCCCTCTGAGCGACCCGGCACGGCACGCGGGAGACCGCCCTGGCCCGGTGCCAAGCTCTCAAAGAAGGGGATCAGCCGTTGAACAGCCCGCTCAGGACCGCCGATCATCAGACAATAGCCCCGCTCAAGCCCAAACACGCCGCCGCTGACGCCCACATCAACATAGTCGATGCCATAATCGGCCAATGCCCGGCTACGCGCCCAGTCCTCTTCCCAGTGAGAATTCCCCCCGTCGATCAGAATATCTCCGGCTTCCATAGAACCTGCGAGATCGGAAATCGTCTGTCGCGTAATCTTCCCGGAAGGCAACATCATCCAGACCACCCGCGGCGGTGCGCATTGCGCGATGACGTCATTGAGATTGCCGACAGGCCTTGCCCCTTCCCCGGCAAGCGCCAAGCGCGCAGTCTCATCAGGATCGAACACCACGCAGGCGTGTCCGGCGCGCAAAAGTCGGCGCACCATATTGCCGCCCATGCGACCCAAACCGAGCATGGCGAAAGAAGCTTGCATGTATCTCACGTCCTCGCAGGACCCCACGACTATTTCCAATCGCTTATGCTAAACGCTTGTGCAGGCATCGGTATAGCGTTGACAACGCCTCTCGCAATGGTGGTATATTGCTCCCTGCGTAGCGCTGAAGTCGCGTCCTTTCGTCCGAAAGCAGAAATTCCTGCAAAGGAAAAGTAAGGGAAAGGTAAAGGAAAAAAGACCCGGCGCGACTAGCCACCTACCTATTTCGCGCATCCGCTTCACCTATTGGAACCATGCCCTGCGCGAAATGGCGAAAGACTCAATTTCCGTTTTCCATGGACACACCCAGAGAATGAACCTTGCAGACCTGAAGCGTCAACCAGTCACCAATCTGGTCGAACTTGCAAAAGAACTTGGCCTCGAAAATCTCGCCCGTTCCCGCAAACAAGAAGTCATCGCGGCGATTCTCCGGCGCCAAACCAAAAATGGCGAAGAAATCATGGCGGAGGGCACCCTTGAAATCCTGCCGGACGGCTTTGGGTTCATTCGCTCTCCGGATAGTTCCTATCTGGCGGGGCCGGACGATGTCTATGTCAGCCCAAGCCAAATCCGTCGTTTTGGACTTCGCACCGGCGATGGCCTGTCTGGGAAAATCCGCCCGCCGAAAAACGGCGAGCGCTATTTCGCCTTGCTGCAAGTTGACGACATCAATGGTGCCGAACCTTCCGCCCGCAAGGACCTGGTGTTATTCGAGAACCTCACGCCCCTGTTTCCCGACGAGCGGTTGGTGCTCGAACGCGGGAACGGCAGCACGGAGGATGTCGCAGCGCGAATCGTGGATTTGATCGCGCCCATCGGGAAGGGCCAACGCGGTCTCATCGTCTCTCCGCCCAAGGCGGGCAAGACCCTGATGCTGCAAAACATCGCGCAATCCATCACCGCCAACAACCCAGAGGTCGTCCTGATCGTATTGCTGATCGACGAACGGCCGGAAGAAGTCACCGAGATGCAGCGCTCCGTGCGCGGCGAGGTGGTCGCCAGCACCTTTGATGAGAACGCCACCCGCCACGTCCAAGTCGCGGACATGGTGATCGAAAAGGCTCGCCGCCTTGTCGAACACCGCAAGGACGTCGTGATCCTGCTTGACTCCATCACGCGATTGGCTCGTGCGTACAACACCGTCCAGCCCTCCACTGGGCGCGTACTCACGGGTGGTGTGGATGCCAACGCACTTGAGCATCCCAAGCGTTTCTTCGGTGCCGCGCGCAACATCGAGGAAGGTGGCAGCCTGACGATCATCGCCACCTCGCTCATAGATACCGGCTCCAAGATGGACGAAGTGATCTACGAGGAATTCAAGGGCACGGGCAACCAAGAACTGCACCTTGAGCGCAAGATCGCCGAAAAGCGCGTGTTCCCGGCCATCAACATCCGTCGCTCGGGCACGCGCCGCGAGGAACGCCTGCTTTCCGACGAGGACTATGCCCGCGTGGTGATTTTGAGGCGGCTATTGCATGAGATGGACGATATCGCTGCCATCGAATTTCTGATCGATAAGCTCAAGGGCGTGAAGACCAACGAAGAGTTTTTCTTGTCCATGCGTGGGGGACGCTGAGAGATTCGAATTCGGGGGCAATCCGACGGCCTAACCTGAGAGGACCGTTTTCAAGTCTTCAATCTCCTTCTTGCGCGTCACCAGCGACGGCTCGTTGCGCAGCGCCTTGGGCACCTGTTTCCAAGCCGCGTCAATCTCCTTCTGGGCCGGGGCAGTTCCAGTTGACTGGGCACCCTGTTCAAGCGCATCCAATGCAGTGCGGGCTTGCGCGATTTCCAGATACCGATATTCACCTGCCTCGACACTCTTTGCTTTCGCCAAGGAACTCAGGGTGTTCGAGAGGCTTTCCCAATCCTCTATGGCGTAGAAGGCATCGGCAAGCAGTAACTGGCGGCGACCGGCAAGCTTGGCATCTTTCGGTTCCTCCATTTGCCGCAGGGCGCTCACAGCTTTCTGCGCATCCCCATCTTCTATCTGCCAGCGGGCTTCCAGCAGCGAGAGTTCCGCAACGTCTCCCGTGAGCTTTCGCGCCTCGGCAATGCAGTGATTCATCTGCTCGCTGTCGCCGGCTTTTCTGGCCGCCGAAGCTGCGCTGAGCCAAATGGTCACAGGTTCGTTGCTCCTACCCGCCGCTTTGGCCAGTTGCTCCGCAGCTTCCTTCCAATGGCCGGCCGCAAACTGCAGGATGCCTGAACGCGCCCTCGCCATGGCCTTGCCGAATCTATAGCGTTCCCGCATGCCGCGAAAACTCGCGCCGCTGTGTACGAGTGCAGCGATGAATTTCACCAGCGCACGCAGGATGAAGTAGGCGAAGACCAGCAACCCGAAGAAGACGATCAGATTCGACTCCGCCACCCAACCAAAAGATTCAATGCGCACATAGCCCGGATCCAATATCGCAATGGTTCCCAAGGCACCGCCGACGAGCAGTGCAATGCCCATGAGCACCAGATCGCGCCGCATGGCTATTCCACCAGTGCCCCGACGCGGGTTAGAAGCGAAGCGAAGTCGACGGGCTGAACACCCAGATCAATTTCTTGCAAGGCCGCCAAGCGGATGAGCATATCTTGCGAGTCTTGATGATCTGTTTGCGCGTAGCGTTCCAGCCAAGCAACCATTGATGTCCGTTCGCGCTCAAACGAAGAGCCATCTCGTCGCAGCAGTGCTACCTGCATGCGCTCCAGTCCAAGCAGTAGCTGAAGTCGATTCACTCCATCCTGCGGATCGCCAGACTCAAGCCGCTCGATGCGCACAAGACTGCGAAGCCCGGCACCCAAGCGTTCAAGGATTCCAGATGAGTTCCCCGGTATCGGGTCGTATTCGCTCTGTCGCAAGGGAATCTTGACGACCAACTCACCCATGGCCGCCAGTTCTTCTGACACTGCAAGCACACCCGGCACTTGAGACTCTTTCATGTCCTGCTCGAGCTTTGCCACATCCACCATGAGCTCTATGGCCGACGGATTTTCGCGAAGCAGTTGACCGACGCGCTCAAATAGTGAAGCCACGCCTTGTCTGTTGCCAAACAGTCGATACTCGATTTCAGCAAGTTGCAGCAGTTGCCAAGCGAGGGTCACTTGCGAACGTTCAAGTTCCTGGGCTTGCGGAAAAGATGCCCGCACCGCGCGAATCTCCTCGCGCAAGCGCGCGGCCGAAGCCTGCAGGTCTTCAGTACGCACGAAGTCCTCGAGACTCTCAAGAAGCGCTTGCTGCTCGGTTCGAGCGGCGTTCAGAGAATTCGCCAGCGTCTCAAGCCTCTGATCGATGGGCGCACTCGCCTCCTCACGAGGTGGGGGAGGTTCTGCGGGAACCGAAGTGGTTTCCGGTTCGGCCTCATCCGAGAAGAAGCCCGCGAATACTGCCCTGCCCCCACCAAACAGATACCACCAAGCCAATATGACGATCAATACCGCAAGGAAGGTGATCAATGCGATGGATTTGAAACCAAGGGTCCTTTTTGATGGGCTCGGCGTCTCTACGTCATTCATGCCAGATTCCTTCATGTGGTCTGGACAGCCAATCCAACATGGCATCGGCCATCGCGGCTCCAGTCTGGGCCTCAAGTAGGCGCAGGTTCTCGAATCCTCCCGAAACGGCGGCTCTCGCAATGCGAACCGAGCTCGCGCACAACATCACCGATTTCGAACCCTGAAGCGTACTCCACAGGTCCGCGAAGGCGTGAAGCCCTTCCACACTCGACACTATGACGGCGCTCACATCGGAAAGATGTTCATGGTAATCCGAGATGTCTTTCACTGGAAGCCTTCGATAGAGGTGATACTCGGTTACTTCGGCACCGCGCTCTTGAAGCGTCTCCCTAAGTAGCGGACGCGGAGACTCTCCGCAGAGAATCGCAACCTTCCTACCCGCACAGCGAACGAGTTCGGGTACTTCAAGCAATCCCTCCGAAGATTCACGTTCAGGACCTCCCGCGTGAACGCCCCTCTGTGCAAGTGCGCGCGCCGTGACTTTGCCCACCGCAAGCCATACAGGCGCCTCTCCCCAGCGAGCAATGACGTCAGCACCATGCCGGACCGCATGCGCGGACAACACAACAACCACCTCGGGAACGTCCATTCCCAACGAACAGGCGACAGGCTCAACCTCTATGAGCGGCAACTTCACAGGCTGCAAGCCCTTTGCCGCGAGCGCATCAGCCTGTCGACTCGCACCAGGTTCCGTCCGCGTCACCAAGACTCGAAAAGCATTGGATTTCACTGTCATCCGCAGCCTCTTGCTTTCTTGAGCGGGATGGATCACGACAAAGAACCTATGCAAAGCACTCCATGACTTCACGCCCACCGCTCACGAGTAATCGCTCGACCGCCTGGTCCGCCAATTCGAGTGCAAGATCGCCCTCGACATCTGCGCTCGCTTCAAGACTTCCGCAGTTCGACGCGATCCAGACCCTCAGCCGAACGCTACCGGCCCGCACTTGCGCGTGGGTGGCGATGGGAAGATTGCAATCGCCTTGCAAGAGTTCACTCACGCGCCGCTCCACACGTCCGATCATGGATTCTTCTTGCGACACCAATTCAGACACTTCCTGAATCAGGTCTCGCCGCCGAGAGAGCACTTCAATACCGAGCATGCCTTGGCCCGGCGCAGGCAATATCTCATCAACGACAAACCGCTCAACTATGTGATTTGCGAGTCCGAGACGCTTCAGACCGGCCACCGCGAGCACGAGCCCCTGATATTCCTCAGCTTGAAGCTTGCCGATACGGGTATCCAAGTTACCGCGTATCGGCTCGATCAGCAGATCTGGACGCAACTTGCGCAACAAGAGCTTGCGACGAAGACTCGAAGTACCAATACGCGCACCGGCCGGCAAGTCGGAAAAGGCAATCCGAGGGTTCGATAGAAACGCATCGCGCGCATCCTCTCGCCAGCCGATCGCCGCCAGCGTGAATTCCGGCTCGAGGCGCGAAGGCACATCCTTCAATGAGTGCACCGCCAAATCCGCATGGTCATCCAAGAGCGCTTGTTCAAGTTCCTTCACAAACACACCCTTGCCACCAATCTCGCGCAAGGGTCGATGCGCCTCGGTATCACCCGTCGAGGTTATCGGCACCAATTCCACCGACCGATTGCTGCGCGAAGCTAACTCAGCAGCGACCAACTCGGCTTGCGCCATAGCCAATCGGCTACGCCGAGTCGCGAGGCGCAATGGTGCTCGTTTGATTGCTTTCGTGGGCATCACGGCATGGTGAACGCGGGGGGGATGCTTGTCCAGTCAGCAGCGACGCCGCTAAAGAACCATGTCATCCATCGAACTTCAAGTGTTATCATGTTACATTCAAATTACATCATGTATCCATATGATCAGAACACAAGTCCAAATGCAGCAAGCACAATACCAAGCGCTCAAGGAGCTTGCTGCACAGCAGTCCGTTTCGATTTCGCAGCTTGTCCGAGACGGGGTGGATCATGTGCTGTCCCAGCAAAGAAACGAAAAGGACAAGTGGGAGCAATTGTTCGAGGCAGTTGGCAGCTGCCAATCCGAGGATGGGCAGACCGACGTGTCCGAACAGCATGACAAGTATCTCGCAACGACATACCAGTGAGTAGAGTTTTCATCGACACCTCGGCGATTTACGCCGTTATGGTTGATCGGGATATGAACCACGAGTCAGCGCGCCTGACTCTGGATGGCTTGAGAGATGAGCGCGCCCAGCTCGTGACTACTTCGTTCGTTATTCAGGAAACAGTCGCACTCCTGCAACACAGGGTCGGCATGCAAGCGGTGCGCATGTTCTTCTCGAAAATCATGCCAAGTCTGGAGATAATTTACGTTGATCAAGACCTGTTGCGTCAATCAGTGCAAGCGTTACTTGCCGCTTCTCGGCGCCAAGTCAGTCTCACCGACTGGGTGAGCATCACCGCAATGAGAGAGCAGCGAATCGCAAGGGCCTTTGCCTTTGATAAGCACTTCAAAGACCAAGACTTCGAAGTCTGTTAGGCGGATGCGTTGTTGATTCCGAACTCGGACGTGCCGAAAATCGGAACGAACACAGGTAGAAATAAAATAAGAAGGATTTGATATTTAAGACTTTTATTTCAAGGTGCTTCATATGCGCGGTTCAAAATAAAATAAGAGTCACGCCCATCTCGGAATATATCTCGCGTACTTTCGCGAGGAGGGAGCATCGGGGTTGAGCTTGATCAATCCCGTCTCCATGGCAGCTGTGATGATCTGGGAAATGGTGCTCGTATTGTTGTCCTGTACTTGAAATCTCCGACGAAGCGACTGGTTCGTCATTGTGTCCCGAGATACCCATTGCAAGACGCAGTGCTGGTAGCAGGCGCGGATACGCTCCGCCCGACTCATATCCTTGAACGCTCGCGGCCCAAACAGAATCGCTACAGTGCGCCCGATATGTGCCTGAAAGTCTGGCGCGGGCAATTGTTGTGATTCAACCGCTTGAATCACGCGATCAATGCCACTGCTTTTTTCTTCGCAAAGACCGAAGCGACGCATCAGGTCCGCAAGTCGCTCGTTTCTTGATTGGTAGCCGTCGATAAATCGTTCGATGGACACCACGGGTTCCCCAGGGTTACTGATTTCTACTCGATTCGCATACACCTCCACCATTGGGGAGGCGCCTTGGGCTGCAAAGTCTTGATGAATAAACGAGTTCGCCAACACCTCTCGAATCACAACCTCCGGCAGCAGTCTGCGTTCAACCCGAACGGCACCCTCGATCACTTCGTTTTGCGGGAGTTGACTCATCACCAGTCTCACCAGCCCTTGAAAACCCACCGCGTAACCCTTGCCGACCGTGACGTCTAACTTGGTCTCCAGTTTATTGATCCCAGAATAAGTGACCATTCTGGGCGCTTTTCGGGCAATTCCCTCAAAGCTGCGAAACTCCTTTGCGAGCAGCACGGCCGCAAGATTGCTAATCGCGTAGCCGCCCGCCTCCTGAGTGACCAATCGTTCTGCCTTGAGCTTTTCAATCACTCCCCCTTGATCGCTCGGATAAGGCAGGTTGAGCAAGTCAAAGAATTCTTGCGTATCGAAGAGTTGCACAACTTCTCGTGATGAAAGGCCACGCTTTGCAGGCTGCTCTAGCCACCCCGGCTGGCCTTCGGCAAAGATCCGTCTGAGCTTATCTTCCCTCATTGGCTAGAGTTCTTCTCCGAGTCGCTTCAGTTACGCCCCTTGATGGCTATAGGCGGTACCCATTGGTCGACTCGGTATGCGAAACACAGGCACACGCCCGTCAGGATGATGTACTTCGTCAATGTCTACTCTAAAACCAATCGCCTGAAATATCTTTGCAGCCATTTCAGACGGGTTATTGAATGCCGCGCTACCCACCACTCGGCGCGGCTTGGAATCGCTCACTCCGAGCACCAGATGCCCCCCGCCTTCGTTGGCAATAGCAACACAATACCTATACAACTTGCGGTTATCGAATTGCGTTTTCGCTTCCTTAAACTCCAATCGCTGGTGCTCAACCGGAGAGGCTAGCCAACAATCAACTTGTTTGGGTGTCGTGCTCATGATGAGATTGTGCGCAAACGTTTCAAAGCAACACCGAGAATCAGCGGACTTCACAGCTTCTTGAGGACTTCGTCTCCATGCCGTGTCAAGGCTTCCAAAGTGATCAACCTATCAATTGGACTTGTATCGTAAGCCCTGACTTGGTTTTGTCTTGCGTGTACATCGAGACGCACCTTGGCGGCGGGGCGGTCATGAGGCGCAAGGGGGGCGCGCGGTCTAGGGCGCCACCCCGGCCACGTTCACGACTGTATCGGGGGGCTGCCGAACTGGCACGGGTGCCTCATCACCGGAAGCTGCTGCACGGGAGCGTGAGCTGCGTTTCTGATCAGCTACAATCCGGGGATATCCGGATCGTACACCAGATCGGGTTGCGGCCTGACCGCGAATTCTGATCAGCTACAATCGTGCAGCCGCAGGTACTCGGCCTTGCCGGTGTTGCGGCCTGACCGCGAATTCTGATCAGCTACAATCACCAAGCCGTGAGCATGCCACGCGCCGTCCGTTGCGGCCTGACCGCGAATTCTGATCAGCTACAATCTCTTGATGGCGTCGATATGTCCACACTGTAGTTGCGGCCTGACCGCGAATTCTGATCAGCTACAATCCCCGAGGTATTGCGACGTGGCTAGTTTTCAGTTGCGGCCTGACCGCGAATTCTGATCAGCTACAATCTATTCCTCGGAAAGGTAGCACTGGGTGCAGGTTGCGGCCTGACCGCGAATTCTGATCAGCTACAATCTTGTCGCGTCCGCCACATCCACCGATGGTGGTTGCGGCCTGACCGCGAATTCTGATCAGCTACAATCCCCGGCTCCAAGACAATCGCCCGCGCACGCGTTGCGGCCTGACCGCGAATTCTGATCAGCTACAATCTTCATTGCTGATAACTCCTGTTTAGTTGTTGTTGCGGCCTGACCGCGAATTCTGATCAGCTACAATTGCCTCGTTATAGTAGGCGATGGCCACTCCGTTGCGGCCTGACCGCGAATTCTGATCAGCTACAATCCATAGCGCACGCCGTTGTATACAACGCTACGTTGCGGCCTGACCGCGAATTCTGATCAGCTACAATCTTCATTGCTGATAACTCCTGTTTAGTTGTTGTTGCGGCCTGACCGCGAATTCTGATCAGCTACAATCCGTCACGATCCACGAGGTCTGTACGCATTGGTTGCGGCCTGACCGCGAATTCTGATCAGCTACAATCCTGGGTAGACTGCGAGGCCGTGGACAAGCAGTTGCGGCCTGACCGCGAATTCTGATCAGCTACAATCGCATAATCCCAACCACCTATCGCGGCGCAGGTTGCGGCCTGACCGCGAATTCTGATCAGCTACAATCTTTCGCGACGCAGTTCGGGTGGACTGTACGGTTGCGGCCTGACCGCGAATTCTGATCAGCTACAATCCTTCCGCGCCTGCGATTGGATTACCGGCGGGTTGCGGCCTGACCGCGAATTCTGATCAGCTACAATCCGCCATGCACCATTAGCGCGTCGCGTTGGCGTTGCGGCCTGACCGCGAATTCTGATCAGCTACAATCCAAAACTTTGACCTTGCCATTCCGAGTTGGGTTGCGGCCTGACCGCGAATTCTGATCAGCTACAATCAACACACCCCGAGTCATCAGTTTCTCCGGTGTTGCGGCCTGACCGCGAATTCTGATCAGCTACAATCATTTGACAGCGACGGTGCTGCAACGCGACGGTTGCGGCCTGACCGCGAATTCTGATCAGCTACAATCCGGGTCGATTGTCAAGCCCACGAAAGCCTTGTTGCGGCCTGACCGCGAATTCTGATCAGCTACAATCACACGACGCTGACATTCAGCCCGAATGTGAGTTGCGGCCTGACCGCGAATTCTGATCAGCTACAATCTATTACTGGGCAGTTGGTTATCCGGGATAGGTTGCGGCCTGACCGCGAATTCTGATCAGCTACAATCGCGCAGAATGGCGATGCCGTCACCGACACTGTTGCGGCCTGACCGCGAATTCTGATCAGCTACAATCACAACGTCTACCTCTGTATTACCGCCAACTCGTTGCGGCCTGACCGCGAATTCTGATCAGCTACAATCGACATCCGTCAACGGCCTCGCGTGGTATGAGTTGCGGCCTGACCGCGAATTCTGATCAGCTACAATCCTACATCCTCGACTTCAAATACATCGACGCGTTGCGGCCTGACCGCGAATTCTGATCAGCTGCAATCATCGGTGATCGTGACGTTGGCCGACTATTTGTTGCGGCCTGACCGCGAATTCTGATCAGCTACAATCCGCTCGCCAAGACTTGGATAGCGCCTGTGTGTTGCGGCCTGACCGCGAATTCTGATCAGCTACAATCGGCGCACACACACATTCACACCCGCCTCTAGTTGCGGCCTGACCGCGAATTCTGATCAGCTACAATCGGCAAAAGCAAAGCCTAAGAAGCAGTAGCAGTTGCGGCCTGACCGCGAATTCTGATCAGCTACAATCTTGTTTCCTTCGCGTCATGCGACCAAAACAGTTGCGGCCTGACCGCGAATTCTGATCAGCTACAATCCATCCCGGAATGTCAACGTGTTTGAAGTGTGTTGCGGCCTGACCGCGAATTCTGATCAGCTACAATCTGTACGTGAGATGATCACTTTCTTCACGGGGTTGCGGCCTGACCGCGAATTCTGATCAGCTACAATCGGAGGCCGGGACGTATCAATACCGCTTGCGGTTGCGGCCTGACCGCGAATTCTGATCAGCTACAATCGCGCAAGATGGAATCCCCACCCCCGAATTAGTTGCGGCCTGACCGCGAATTCTGATCAGCTACAATCCTATGACCGCGATTATTGCGAGGATATCGTGTTGCGGCCTGACCGCGAATTCTGATCAGCTACAATCGCTTGGCCGCATGGGTGCCCGGGCCTAACTGTTGCGGCCTGACCGCGAATTCTGATCAGCTACAATCTCTGGCCGGACCCCTTCGCCGTCCCCGAGAGTTGCGGCCTGACCGCGAATTCTGATCAGCTACAATCCCCGAGGTATTGCGACGTGCCTAGTTTTCAGTTGCGGCCTGACCGCGAATTCTGATCAGCTACAATCCGAAGATTTCTTCGGGCAACTTTACCCAGTGTTGCGGCCTGACCGCGAATTCTGATCAGCTACAATCTTGATCGCGCCACTCGACAAGATCAGACGAGTTGCGGCCTGACCGCGAATTCTGATCAGCTACAATCTATAGTGTTCGCTTGGAAGTTGTCTAGCAAGTTGCGGCCTGACCGCGAATTCTGATCAGCTACAATCTACGCGAGGCAACTCAAGCACTTCCTTCTCGTTGCGGCCTGACCGCGAATTCTGATCAGCTACAATCTAACCGGATTTCCAATCTCCGGGAATGTAGGTTGCGGCCTGACCGCGAATTCTGATCAGCTACAATCGTGGTTCGCGAACGAGGTGGAAGCCCGACTGTTGCGGCCTGACCGCGAATTCTGATCAGCTACAATCTGATGGCGATATTGGTGCGCGTGGTTTCATGTTGCGGCCTGACCGCGAATTCTGATCAGCTACAATCCCGTCACGGACAACTTGGACATCAGCGGCTGTTGCGGCCTGACCGCGAATTCTGATCAGCTACAATCGCGCAAGATGGAGTCGCCACCACCTAACTAGTTGCGGCCTGACCGCGAATTCTGATCAGCTACAATCGCACAACGGACACGCTGGGCAGCATGATTGGTTGCGGCCTGACCGCGAATTCTGATCAGCTACAATCGTGAGGTAATCCGATGAAACCATTGAATACGTTGCGGCCTGACCGCGAATTCTGATCAGCTACAATCCCAGCGTCTCCGGGCGGTCCACTAATTCCAGGTTGCGGCCTGACCGCGAATTCTGATCAGCTACAATCCCCGGCTCCAATACAATCGCCCGCGCGCGCGTTGCGGCCTGACCGCGAATTCTGATCAGCTACAATCACACACCAACCGCACCAGCCCGCTTCAAACGTTGCGGCCTGACCGCGAATTCTGATCAGCTACAATCCCATCGTATCGGGTGACTGGCGCTCCATAGGGTTGCGGCCTGACCGCGAATTCTGATCAGCTACAATCCGCATTCATCAATGATCGCAAGCAGCGTGTGTTGCGGCCTGACCGCGAATTCTGATCAGCTACAATCCGGCGCCAACTATGTGTGGGACCCGCGCAGGTTGCGGCCTGACCGCGAATTCTGATCAGCTACAATCCCCGGAAATGATGATCCATTTTCGGGATGGGTTGCGGCCTGACCGCGAATTCTGATCAGCTACAATCGATTGTTTCAGCGATAAAGAAACGCTGCCAGTTGCGGCCTGACCGCGAATTCTGATCAGCTACAATCTCAAGGACGCGAGCATTCGGGAATGGGAAAGTTGCGGCCTGACCGCGAATTCTGATCAGCTACAATCATTGAAGCGGGCAATAGCAGAGGCTATGTTGTTGCGGCCTGACCGCGAATTCTGATCAGCTACAATCGCAGCTGGTGACTGATCAACAAGTTAGGAAGTTGCGGCCTGACCGCGAATTCTGATCAGCTACAATCCGGCCTTGGCGACCACGAAGGCCTTCGCGTGTTGCGGCCTGACCGCGAATTCTGATCAGCTACAATCCGTTCAGCAACGCCTTGACCGGAAAGCCATGTTGCGGCCTGACCGCGAATTCTGATCAGCTACAATCCCAGCACCATGCGGATGTCGACCTCGGACAGTTGCGGCCTGACCGCGAATTCTGATCAGCTACAATCTCGTGCGCCTCAGCCCGGAAGTGCTGCAACGTTGCGGCCTGACCGCGAATTCTGATCAGCTACAATCAGTAGCAAGGGCAAATACCTGTTTTTTCAGGTGTTTGCCCTTCTTTCACAATAAGAAATCTGTGCATCCACATTAGAACATCACGAGTTGTTCTGGATTTTCTCGCGGTTCGTTGCGAGATTTCCCGGTGAAATGCACCACGTCGCGGTACTGTCGATCAGTGAAATTCAGGATTTGCACATCCCCGTCGCTTGGAAGAGAACGCTCAATTCGACGAACGCGGGTGGCGAACGCCTCTTTTCCATTGACGAATCTCGCATAGACAGAGAATTGACTTCGTTCAAACCCCTCATCCAACAGAAAGTTCCGAAATTTGCCCGCAGCTTTGCGCTGAGCTTTGGTATCCGTGGGAAGATCGAACATCACCATCATCCACATGAGGCGGTATCCAGACAAGAGAAACTGTTGGGAAGTCATCGGCCTAAACTGGATAGAAAGATCGGGCCCGGTGCTGCTGGAAGAGTTAGCTGTAGTTCTTGAGTTTCGAAACTGCGCGCCAGAGATGCAGCTAACCTAACCAGAGCTAAAGCAAGCGGCGTACTTGAATCTCCTAAAGGAAGGTCGAGAGCAATGAGTTTTGCCAGTGCCTTCTTCGCAACAGAGTCAACCTCAGTACCTCGATCATGGACGACATTGCGCACACAGCAGTCAACGAGAGGGCGGAACGGCTCCATGATGTCGTCTGAAAGGGCAAACGCGTTACCGCGGTTGGAATGGTGTATCCCGATTGTTGGATGCAGCCCTGCGGCAACAATCGCTCGAGACGCAGCTGAACGCAATATCGTGTAACCATAGTTCAGAAGACTATTGCCTCCCCCTCCTTGTAACTCCCTCTTGAAGTCCATACCCATGAGAAGAGGCCAGTAGTAGCGCGCAGCTTGCGCTTCAACATTTTTCGTGTCGCCAGATGTGACCTTGCCCGATAGCTGCTTAAGCCTCGCGGAGGGCTGCCCCACGTATTCAAGCACTTGTTCTTGCATACGAATCTTTGAAACAACTATTTGTTTCCAAGCTTGCTTCATGAAGGGGCGACTGGCTTCCCATTGCGCTCTCATGCGGGCCCCTTGCGAATGGTGGCCTTCAATTGGCATCAAGACTCCTCGCGGAGCGTGCCTCTGATCGCAAAGCACGACGGCAACTCCTCGATTGGCGAGTTCCACGAGCAAGGATGCTGAACATGTTGTGCCGTGGCCATGGACAATTACCGCTGCGATTTGGTCTAGGGGGGCCCGACCTACTTCATCCCCATCCACGGAGACTTTGAGAAACCCTTTGAAGCGCGCTAAATGGCGGCCATCCCCTGCGATGTCGATGATTTGATCCATCTTCCAGTCGTCCTACGCTGCCAAGCTATGCATCCGAGCACCTCCCCATTTCGTCGACTCTTATTCTCTTGGCCTTCCATTGCTTCAATTTAGTTGGACTGGCTGGCAGAAACCTGAACGGATCCTCCTTGTTCCTGTGCCGAGCATCCGCGTTGGCTTCGTTGTGCGGTACGAGTGTCAGCCGGCCATCGCGAACAAACTTAACCACGGAAACTATGATCGCTCCTTGCTCAGGGTGAGAGAGCCTCAGCATATCTTTCGCGTACAAGCGCATCATTCTTTTCGCTGCAGGGTGCGGTCTTTCTGCCTCGCGACCTTGATGCGCGTCAAAGGTCGTAAGTACTTGGGCTTTCCACTTTCCATCTGGCAGTTCCCAAATCTCGTAGCAATGATTGCTATCAGGCTTGTAACCTTTGTACGCCATTCCACTGCGGTCGTGAATTCGGACTGTCTCCAGCGGCTCGATTAGCCGAACACGCCTGATTCCTCGATAAGTCGCACTAACCCGCGCATAGTCTGCGAGCGCGTTCGCCGCTTCCTTCTTGTCAGTGCGTCCTTCGAGAACTTGGGTCAGCTCCCGCCGCAAGCGTACATCTCGTATGTTCTCAATTCGATTGAGTTTCTCAGCCAATTGCTCAAGCGGAACCCTGAACGTCACCAATGGCACCCCTTTTCCTTCTAGCTCTGTGAGTCCATATGCAGTTTCGTTGTGCAGTTGTCCCGAAGTGCGGTCTTCTCCTTGAAGACGAGCACCAGCTCCAATTTTGCCGTGGTCCGTCCTGTGGCTGACGACAATTTCATTCACCCGTTGTTCGACATCAGACCTGAAGCCATCCCAAGGCGGAGGAGTGGATCTTGCAATGCCCTCGGCACCGACTTCCTCAAGTTCTCGAGCCGCATCGCTGATACGTTTGACGAGTGCTTGATCTGTGGCGGCTATGACTGCCGCGTCGACAGCGTGATGCCGGTGGTCCGTACGATTTTTGTGGAGGGCACCTCTAATATCACCGGCGGAAAAAACATTGTTCAAGCCCCAATGTCTCCGCAACATCGCAGTGAGCCTCCCCGGTACGACCCAAACGTGACGCAGTCCATCCGAACTATCATAGAGTGAGGTCAAGTATTCATTGGCTATGCGACTCAGATACTGAGTATCGACAAGCGCGCGGTCCATGAAACTCTCCTCGTCCTTCCACATTTCCATCGCTCCATCAAGAAACCTCCATCGTTTGCCCTTTGGCAGATTCTTCAAATTTGATTGGATTACTTCCCATTGCGGTGTGTCCCCCCAAGTTTCCCATGGTGTTTTGTCGCCTTTGATGCGGTTGTACTCTTTGATACATACGGTCTTGTTCGCAGGGCTGTCATCAAGCGTCCTCGAGTAAGGCAAGATGTGGTCAACGTCACAACTACCATCAAAGAGCATCATCACCGAGATCTTCTCGCCGGAATAAGGACACTTCCGGGCAATGCAGTCTTCCGCAAGTTCCTCCCAGGTTCTCAGCAGCGCACGGTTGGCACCCGAGTTGGGTTGGCACAACTCTTCAAGCTTCTTTCCACGCCTTTCGGCAGCTTGACGACCTTCTTGGTTCATTTTCTGAATTTTTTTCTTCTGCTCTGCAGACTGCTTTAGTTCACGCGCGAGCTCCACCACAATCTCATCTGGCTTCCCGTACGCTTTGATGATCTGATTGACTAGTCGACGGAGCTGATTCAGGCCAATGTGGACCGTCGGATTCGTAACGCGTCCGAAGCGTCTTATGTCGTCGTCACCGCGCTCTTGTGTTCCAGGAATGACGTGCCTATCCAGAATCTCGCCATAGTAGGGGAGCAGGTCCCGTGCCCCCTCGCCCCTAAGGTCGGAGTGATGCCAACCACACTTTTCGACCGCTTGGCTATACACAATTACGTCCTCCTCAAGTGTGCTGAGAATTCTCCGCGTCGCTGTGAGCCCGATGCGCGTGTAGCCCTCTGGCAGTGGCGCATTGGCGACATTCCGAGCACACCCTTCACTTAGTCCCCATTCATCAATCAGCTTTCCTTCAACCTCGTCTTCATCTTCTTGATTCACAAGAAGATTCACAACGCTCCACTGGTCCTCCCAAGTCATATCTCTCCATCTAGTGCCGAACCTATCGGGGTGCGACAGGCTCGCCAATACCTGATCACAGGCTATGGAGTCGCGAGTCGATTCCAAGTTGAAAGATTGCGACTTCCGCAAACTGAGCGTCGACCGCAGCGTTTTGAACGACACCTTCATATTAGACATTGATTTAGTGTGTTTCTTGAAGTCAAGGGCATTCAGTACTTGGGTTCTTTGAGACCAAGAAAGGGCCGTGTCAGGCTCGCCTAGGGTGACTATTCGCAGGTGATTGACGGTTTCCATGAGAATCCGTCGTGAAGCCAGCGGATGCGCTTTGGGCAGCCTATCTTCATCTAAGAACAGGCAACGACCAACTTTCGGAGGTTTGAGGGGCCGTTGATGAAAGATAATGCGCCGCAGTGATTTTCTTAGGTCGTCAGTGAGTACCTCAGGGAAATAACCCAGTTGAGCTTCCCAAATCTTGTCGAATTCTCCCTCCAAGTGACTGCGGTCTGGATAGAATTCGTAGCCGTGTTGGTCTGGCTCGTTCAATCCGCGCAACAGCCCCATTCGGGTACGTACGGGTGGGGTTTGGTGCTCAACTATAGCTGAGCGGCGGCGAATATGGAGAAACTCGCCGTAAGTTCTTGCGCCAAGCCGCTTCATTTCGTCTTCGAGTCGCTTCGTCCCTTGCTTGATTTTTCCGGCCTCATTGTCCTTCCTATCAGTCTTGCGGTTTGACTTGAATCCTCTCCGTTGGTTGATGTGGAAAAGAGCCCTGCCAAATTCGTGAAGTTCCAACTTTTCGTCAAGGGCTTTAGCGCGAAGCATGTATGGATCAAGTCCGAAAACACCTGTCCTCTCCTTCTTGTCTGAAGGCATGAGGCCGGCTATGACCATTTCCCTCAACAGCGCGGCACGACGACGAAGGTATCTGTCTCTCCTTCTGCGCATAGCGCGTTTCTGTCGTCTCTCGACAGCTAGCGAAGCGCCCTGCGGAGCACCGGATTTTGTTGGAACCCTTCCATCGGAAAATATGCGCACTCCACCGTCCACGACACGCTTGATTTCACGCGATTCGGTTTCGTACAGCCACCAGCCAATTGAGTTTGTGCCAATATCTAAGCCCAATCTGAATGTAAGTACTTCTTCGCCAGTCATATCTGTTCCAGACTCCCTGCTCAAGAATATAGGTTATACTATTCGCGATCAGAATTCGCGGTCGGGTGGTTAACAAGCCTAGACCAGCACCACATAGAAACGCGGGCTGCGGCCCGCGTTTCGCTATTTTGGGCGCAAGGGCTGCAGGCAGTCTGAAGATTCAAGCCTCTGACGTTGCAAGATCAACCAAAGAGCAACCTGTGCACCCCGCGACTTTCATTACCCCAATGCACTCCCCGTCCGCTTTGCTAAGCTAAAGAGTTATGCATGGCTCCCTTATCAACCAAAATGCGACAACAGCGAAGCCACTCCGCGTCCAAGTGGTGCAAAGTCTCGCCGAGATTTCGCGAGAGGCTTGGGATGCTTGTGCGATTGGCACGCAAGAGGACGCGCACGAAGGAACCCCCGACCGTACAAACCCCTTCCTGCGCTGGGACTTCTTGGAGGCGCTCGAGTCGAGTGGCAGTGTTCGGGCCAGCACCGGCTGGCAGCCACTGCACTTGGTGGCATTCTCAAATGACGACAACATCTGTGGCGTCATGCCGCTGTACCTCAAGAATCACTCTCAGGGCGAGTATGTCTTCGACCACGCTTGGGCGGACGCCCTGCATAGGGCGGGCGGTCGTTATTATCCGAAGCTGCAATGCAGTATTCCGTTCACGCCCGTGACTTGCCCTCGTTTGCTGACGCGTCGCGGGACAAACACGGCTTCGGTGCGCGCCCTGCTGCTGCGCTCCGCGACGGAACTTGCCGAGCAAGTCAAGGCCTCAAGCCTGCACATCACCTTCCCCACCGAGCAGCAATGGCATGAATTCGGTGAGCTTGGCCTCTTGCAGCGCGTCGATCAGCAGTTTCATTGGCGTAACCGAGGCTACGGCAGTTTTGACGACTTCCTTTCAGAGCTTTCGTCGAAAAAGCGCAAGAACATCCGCAGAGAGCGGCGCACGGTACAAGAATCCGGGCTATCCATCGAATGGGTGACAGGTAAGGACCTCACCGAGGCGCATTGGGATTTCTTCTTTCGCTGTTACCTGGATACAGGCTCACGGAAATGGGGCACTCCCTATCTCACCAGAGAGTTCTTCAGCCTCGTGGGCGAGCGAATGGCTGAGAACATACTCCTCATCCTGTGCAAACGCGGCTCGCGCGAAATCGCCGCCGCCATCAACTTCATTGGCGGCGATGCGCTCTACGGACGCAATTGGGGCTGCATTGAGGATCACGAATTCCTGCACTTCGAGGCCTGCTACTACCAGGCCATAGATTTCGCCGTCGCCAAGGGACTGGGGCGCGTGGAAGCCGGCGCCCAGGGAGCGCACAAGATTGCCCGAGGCTACGTGCCCAGCCTCACCTACAGCGCCCACTGGATTGCGCATGAAGGATTGCGGCTCGCCTTGGAAGATTACTTGAAGCACGAGCGTGCCCATGTAAGCGCGCATTTGCATGAACTCTTGGAGCACGTGCCTTTTCGCAAGAACCTGGAAGTCCCCAAGTCCGGAGACATCTCGTGCTGAAATCCCTACTGCGCCTGCGCGAGTATGTCCATAAGAACCGTTGGCTGCTGATCTTCGGCATAAGCGCTTTTTTCCTGGCCCGATTGCTCGAAGGCAGTGTCCCCTTGCTGCTCGCCAAGGCCATCGACCGGCTGGCGGACGGCAATCCCGATGTGGCGCTATTCGTCCTTGCCATCTTTGCCGCCGTCTTCTGCCGATTCGGCGTTGTCAGCTTTGCACGCATGACCGTGCGCCTCGTCGGTCTGCGCGTCTCCTTCGACCTCCGCGAACGTCTGTATCACTGCCTGCAAGGCCAGGGTGTGCACTTCTTCAATCGCCACACCATCGGCGACATGATGACGCGCGCCGTCGCGGACATAGCGCTCATCCAGAGGCTCTTCTCCATGGGCACCATCCTGCTGGTGATCCTCGTGTTCGCTACCCTCGTTGGGTTCGGGTACATGCTCTATCTCTCGCCCATACTCACGCTCGCCGTGTTGCCGCCGCTGCCCTTCGTGGTGGTACATGCCTGGTACTGCTCGCGACGCATGGGCATCGCTTCGGCGCACGTACAAGAGCGGCTCTCGGACTTGGGCACCCATGTGCAGGAGTCGCTTTCGGGCATACGCACCATCCAAGCCATGGTGCAGGAGGAACATGAACTCACGCGCTTCCAGCGCACCAATCAAGTGTACGCCGATGCCTTCTACGAACAGGCCGCCATCAATTCCCACATGACTTCGTGGATGCCGAGCTTGGCGGCCATTTCCACCTTGATTGTTTTGGGTGTCGGCGGCACGCTCGCGCTCAATGGCGAAATCACCATCGGGACGCTATTGGCCTTTGTAATGTACCTCAACATGGTGGTGCAACCCTTTCGCGTAGCGGGGTTCATCGTCAATTTGATTCAGCGTGGCGCGGTGGCTTCCACGCGGCTCTTCGAGGTCTACGACCTCGACCCGGAGATACCCGATAAGCCGAGTAACCATGCTCCGGAACACATTCGAGGTGCGATCAGCCTCAAACGTCTGAGCTACACCTATCCTGGTGCGCAGAGTAACGCGATTGACGGCATCTCCCTCGACATCGATCGGGGCGAAACCATCGCCGTCATGGGGCGCGTGGGTTCGGGCAAGTCCACCCTGCTCAGCCTCTTGGTTCGTCTGCTCGACGCACCTGACGACTCACTTTTCATCGACGGGCATCCCATAGGCGACTTTCCGCTCGCCCGATTAAGATCTCAAGTCGTCCTAGTGCCTCAGGATGCGTTTCTGTTCGGAGAGGCACTTCGAACCAACCTCACCTACGACGACCTTGGCCGTGGGGACGATGAAATATGGGTTGCTTCTGAATCCGCCGCGCTCGCACAGGCCATCCGCGAATTACCCGACAGCTTGGGCACGGTGATCGGCGAGCGCGGCACCACCCTCTCGGGTGGGCAAAAGCAGCGCGCGACTCTGGCGCGCGGGTTCATACGCGATGCCCCCGTGCTCATGCTCGACGACTGCTTTGCGAGCGTGGACACGCAAACCGAAGACCGAATTCTCGCCGACCTTCGCATACTGCGCCAAAACAAGACCACGCTTGTCGTGTCGCACAGGGTATCGACGGCCCGCCATGCCGACCGGGTGATGATTCTCGATCACGGGCGCATCGTCGAACTCGGCACGCCCAGTGAACTGCTCGCCGAGGGAGGGCTCTTCGCGGCCTTGGAAATGCTGCAAAGAGAAGGCAGGCAAGACGTGGACTCGGTCTGGGATTCAATAGGGGCAGAAGCATGAGCAGCAGAGCACCGCCCCGCGACCACTCCATTTTCGATGCCGACCTTTCGGGCGAACTCCTGAACTTCAGTCTGCTCAGAAGGCTCTGGAATTGGCTAAAGCCCTATCGCAGAACCCTCCTCGCGAGCGCCGTGCTGGTGTTGCTTTCTTCGCTCTTCGCGGTGCTCATGCCGGTGGTGCTCACCGTCGTGGTGATCGACCACATCATCCTCGGCACTCGGCAAACGCCCTCGCTTGGCATGATCGCGGTGCAGGAATGGCTCTCCCTGCTGCTCGACCTGTCCCCCATCGGCGCGGCCTGCCTTATGTATGGCGTGCTGCAGGTTGGGTGGGGGATTCTTCGTCACCAGCACACCATGAAACTGACCCTAGGGGTACTGAATGGTCTGCGCGACCTGAGGCGAGACCTCTTCAAGCATCTGCTCACCCGGCCTTCGTCCTTCTATGACAATGTGAATGTCGGTCGCGTCATGACACGCGTAACCAACGACATAGAAGCGCTTTATGAGTCGTTTCGCGGCATGGGCAGCCTAGTGGGCGAGTTCGTTCCGTTTCTGGTCGCATTCATCATCATCATCTCGATCGACGTCAAGCTGACATTCTTACTCGTGTGCATCCTGCCTCTGGTGGGTCTGGTGACCGCCCTCTTTCGGCGTGCATCGAGAGAACTCTTTCGCAAGGTCAGGCAGAGTGTTTCCGCGCTCAACCAGAACCTGCAAGAGAACTTGGCGGGGCTCGCCGTGGTGCAACTCTCCGGGCGCGAATCGCTCAATCTTCGCCGCTACCAAGAGGTCAACCAAGAGAACCTCGACTGGGAAACGCGCTCAATGCGCATCGAGACCCTGTATCACGCCTTCATCGATTCATTGACGGCGGCGGCCGTGGGCATCGTCGTCTGGTACGGCGGCGGGGCCGTTATCCAGGAACACATCTCGCTGGGCGCATTGATTCTCTTTACCCGCTATCTCGATATGTTGTTCTACCCAGTGGTCATGCTGGGAGAGCAAACCAACCTCCTGTTTCGCGCCATGGCCAGCGGCGAACGCATCTTTCAGGCGCTCGATTGGGATGAGCGCATACACGAACCGGAGGAACCGGCGAGGCTACCGAATAGGCTCGAGGGCGAGGTTGAGTTCCGCAATCTCGACTTCAGCTATGTTCAGGACACGCAAGTCCTGAACGACATTAGTTTTTCCATCGAATCCGGAGAATCGCTCGCGATCGTCGGCCCAACGGGCTCAGGCAAGAGCACATTGATTCGCCTCTTGGCACGCTTCTATGACTTTGAGGATGGTCGCATCTTCCTTGACGGCATTGACCTCAATCAGATACACAGCCGTGACCTGCGCACGCGCATCGGCGTCGTGCTGCAAGACTTCCACGTCTTTGCCGGCTCCATTTACCACAACATCGCCCTCTCGAACCCCAAGGTGACTCGGACGCGGGCGGAAGACGCGGCTCGCAAAGTCGGCGCACACGAATTCATCAGCGAACTGCCGCGAGGTTACGACACCGAACTTTCGGAACGGGGGCGCAATCTCTCTCAAGGACAGCGACAGTTGTTGGCCTTTGCACGAGTGCTCGCCGCAGACCCGGAAATTCTCGTGCTCGACGAGGCGACTTCGAATATCGACACGCAGACCGAAGGTCTCATTCAAACGGCGCTCAGGGAAGTCACGCAAGGACGCACCTCCATCATCATCGCCCACAGGCTGCAAACCATCCAAGAGGCGGACCGCGTCATGGTGCTGCATCACGGACGCATTGAAGAAATTGGGTCGCACGAAGCACTGCTTGCCAAGGACGGACTCTATGCAACCCTGCACCGTCTGCAGTTCGTAGAGCACGAAACCGACCGCGAAGCGATCGAGAGGGCGCTGGAGGGCCGGACAGGGGAGAGCTAGGGCGTTTAACTGTCCTTTAAGGATTGTTTTTGTCCCTAAAGACAGTTATTCTGAATTCGGAGATGCTTTTAGAGACAGTTATGGCACAGGATAGAAGAAAGCAAATGGCTGAGATTGTGCGCTTTCTGGAGAAGAATCCAGAAGGAATCCCGCGTGGCAAGATTGCTGAAAACCTATCTTTTTCTATAAATTACAAAACGTTACAAAGGGTGCTATCCGCTCTTGCAGAGGAAGAAAGCATAGTCAAAACCGGTGATCGAAAGGCAGCCAGATACTATCCCGCTGGCATTCCTCATCAGGAACTTAAGGGACAGAGTAAGCAGGAAGAAGGCGAAATCTTTAGTCCAAAAAGCAAAAGGGCCCTGAATTTTCTGGAATCTCCACTTCACACCCGCGAAAAAGTGTCCTATAACAGGAAGCTGATAGAAAACTATGTCCCTAATGAGACGTCTTATGTCTCTAAAGAACGACGAGAAGCACTGCTCAAAGCAGGGAAGCGGTTTGACGAAACATTCGCTGCGGGAACCTACGCACGGCAAATCTGCCAGCGCCTCCTGATCGATCTCTCCTATCACTCCAGCCGATTGGAAGGTAATACCTATTCAAGACTCGATACCCAAAAACTTGTGGAAGAAGGTATTGGCGCTGAAGGCAAGGTTCGCGAAGAAACCGTCATGATCATAAACCACAAGGAAGCCATATTGTTCTTGGTCGAAAACGCGCAAGAAATCGAGCTGAACGGGTTCACACTATTCAATCTCCACAATTTACTCTCACAAGACCTGCTCGCGAACCCCAAGGCATGCGGCAACATTCGGAAGATAGAAGTTACCATCGGGAAATCTGCCTACACACCTATTGGCAACCCACATGTCCTGAAAGAGCTATTCGAACTGGTTTTGCTGAAGGCTAGGAAGACCGAAGACCCCTTCGAGCAGAGTTTCCTTTTGCTGGTTCACCTGTCTTATTTGCAGGCGTTCGAAGATGTCAACAAGCGCGCGGCAAGGCTGAGCTGCAATATCCCATTTATCAAACAGAACTTGTGCCCGTTGAGTTTCATCGACGTATCGCAAGACGACTATACGGCAGCGCTGCTGGCAATCTACGAAAAGAATGAGGTTCAGCCCATGTTGGACTTATTTTGCTGGGCTTATGTTCGTTCATGCCAACAGTACGGTGTCGTAAAACAGCCACTCGGTGATATTGATGTCTTCCGCATTCAGTTCCGCCAGCAACGAAAGGAGGTGATGGGCCGCGTGATTCGAGAAGGCTTACACGGTGATGCGATCGAAAAGTACATCGAAAACTATTGCGCCGACACGAATATCGCAGAGAGTGATAAATTCAAGGCAATCACGCTTGCTGATCTAAACAGCCTGCACACAGGCGCGATCATCGGCCTTGGCATTTCAGAAGCACAATTCAACGCGTGGTTAGATGCCAAGCCAGTTAAGAAATGGTGATGTGCGAGGCCAGAGTAAGTCTGGCTAGCATCAATCTCTCACCTTGGAAACACAATTTCGCCTTCATTGGGTATGCTTGCATTTCTGCGTCATTTGCGAAGCCTAGGAGGGTGCCATTCCGAGACTCGTACTCTCAAGCGGGTCGCCGTCCCGCCAAATGCTGCTCGAGCGGCTGGGCCTGCCCTTTGAGACCTTGGTTCCAAAGCTCAGCGAGCGCCCGCGACGCGGCGAATCTCCGGCGGGCCTTGCCGGTCGGCTTGCCGAAGCCAAGGCGTTGTGGGGCGCAAACAATACTCCCGGCTTCGATGGCAATGGAGCGTCTGAAGACATCCTCGTCATCGGCTCCGATCAAACCGCCGAACTCGACGGAGATCTGTTGCGCAAACCAGGCGACTCAAGAACCGCCATCTCGCAACTCAAGCGCGCCTCCGGGCGCGAGATGTGCTTCTACACGGGTGTCGCGCTCTTCAACGCCAGCACCAATTCACTTCGGGTCTCGGTCGAGCCCTTTCGCGTCGTGTTTCGAAAGCTTTCAAAGGCCGAGATAAGACGTTACGTCAAGGCGGAGCGCCCCTTTGGCCAAGTCGGCGCCTTCAAATCCGAATCCCTCGGCATCAGCCTATTCGACCACATGAATGGTCAAGACCCGACAGCACTCGTGGGCCTCCCCTTGATCAGATTGACCAGCTTCTTGCGCGCCGAGGGGGTTGAGATTCCCTAACTTTCTCTTCGCGTTAGCGGCGGGGTGCGGCCATTCAGACCTGCTGGGAGCCATTAGGTTTCCGATGCGCGGGTTACAATAGTTGCGCGTCGGGAAGCCATCGGCATGAGAACAGCAGAGAGTAAAAATCGGGCAATTCGCAACACTGCCCTGCGCGTTGTGGGAACAACCGTTCTGTCACTGCTTGCTTACTTGGGGTATGCAGTGGTTTCGGCATCGGATGCAGTGGAGATCACGTCCGAACACCGTGCGGAAATTGAGCGCCTGATGGAAATTATCAATGCCGACCAGATGGGGAAACAAATCAGCGACATGGTGGGGCAACAAATGGTGCAATTGTTGGATCCGAAATCTCCTGATAGGGTTGCGCGGATTATGGAAATCACCTTGGAAGTCTTTAATGAAGCGAATCTCCATGAGGAAATGGTGAATGACTTTGTTCCAATCTATGCCAAGTACTTTTCCCTCGACGAAGTGAGAGAGATGATTGCTTGGCATGAAACGCCCCTAGGCCAGAAGTCCATTGAACTGATACCGCAGTTGATGGCAGAGGGAATGTTGGTATCTCAGAATAAATTGATGGCAATCTTGCCGGAAATACAAGAGAAAATTGCGGCTCGCTTGAAATTCGAAGGCTTGATCTCCGAAAAGGAGGAGGAGGCCGTGACGGGCATGATGCGCCCAAGATCCCAAGAGTCGAACGAATAACGATTCCCCCAGTGCGCCCGAGCCACCTTCTTCGTTTGCTTCGTCATTAGTTCCATACACGATTCGCACAGCTAAACTCTGTTCCCCATCGTCTCGAACGCTGAGGAGAATTGTTCATCCGCCGAGGCTTCAAATCGCACTTGCTGACCCGCAAGTTCGAAGCTCAAACTTCTCGCGTGGAGCCACAGCCGAGCAGGCTTGAGCACCTTGCTCAAAGCCAATTGCTCCCGCGTCGCATAGCGACTGTCTCCGAGCACCGCGTGTCCCGATGCCGAGCAATGCACCCGAATCTGGTGCGTCCGTCCGGTCTTTGGAAAAGCCTTGAGCCAGCTAGCACACGAATTCGTCCTGAGGCGTTCGAAATGCGTTTCCGCTTGTTTGCCCTCTTCATCAACCACCACGAGACGGCCTCGACTCGGCCGGTCTCGCCGCGCAAGTGGCAATTGCACGCGCTTCTCGCCCGCCGGCCAGTGCCCATGCACCAAAACATCATAGGTCTTTTCCACCTCTGCGCGACGAAAAGCATCATGCAGAGCCAGCAAGGTGCGTCGATTGCGGGCAACAAGCAGCACTCCGGAGGTATCCCGGTCGAGCCGATGCGCGAGTTCAAGCTGCTTACTCTTCTGATCGAGCATGCGCAGGCCTTCGATGACGCCCGAATTCACCCCGCTGCCGCCGTGCACCGCCATGCCGAAGGGCTTATTGAGGCATATGAAATCGCTGTCCCAATGTACGACCGATGCCTGCAAGCGATCCAGAAAGCGGGAATTGGCACGCGGAACGCTCTTTTCGCTGGTAAACGCGGGCGGAACCCGCAGCTCATCTCCATTGGAGAGGCGAGTATCAGGCTTGGCGCGAGAACCATTGACGCGCACCTCGCCGCGCCGCACCATCTGGTACACGCGACTTCGCGGCACACCCTTAAGTAGTCCCATCAAGAAGTTGTCGAGCCTTTGACCCTCGGCGTCTTCGACCCTCACCAAACGCATACCCAAGGACTTCATGCTTCAGTTCCACCCTTCCTGGCATGCACTCGCAAAGGAATTGAAACGGCCTTCGGCAATGGCCTGCCGCGCGCCGGTCACCAGAGTCTGATAGTAGGCGACGTTGTGCAGGGTGCCGAGCACCGACGCGAGGATTTCGTTGCAGGCATAGAGGTGATGCAGGTATGCGCGCGAAAAGTGTGCGCAGGTGTAGCAGCCGCACTCGGCATCGAGCGCCTGTTCATCGTGGCGATGGGCCGCATTGCCCATCTTGACGATGCCTGAATGGGTGAACAAGTAACCATTGCGCGCGTTTCTGGTCGGCAAAACGCAATCAAACATATCCACGCCCAACGCAATAGCTTGCAGAAGATCCTGCGGCGTGCCCACCCCCATGAGATAGCGGGGGCGATCTTCCGGCATCAAGGGCGCGAGCGCGGATACTACCGACCACATGTCCTCTTTCGGCTCCCCAACGGAGAGCCCGCCTATGGCATAGCCATCAAACCCAATCGATTTCAAACCTTCTAGCGACGCGCGGCGCAGCTCCGGATACATACCACCCTGAACGATGGCAAAGAGGGCCGCTTGGCTGCCTTCATGCGCTTGTTTTGCACGCCGCGCCCAACGCTCGGTGAGTTCGAGGGATTCCCTGGCGCGTTCATGGCTCGCGGGATACTCGGTGCATTCATCGAGCACCATGTGAATGTCCGATCCCAAGTCCTCTTGCACGGATTCGGCCAATTCGGGCGTGAGATTCACCAGAGTGCCATCAACAGGCGCACGAAACTTCACCCCTTGTTCGCTCACCTTGCGCAAGTCCCCAAGGCTCCACACCTGAAACCCGCCCGAATCGGTCAATACGGCACCATTGAACTGCATGAATCCATGCAAGCCTCCGAGTTCCCTGACGATGTCTGCGCCCGGCCGCTGCATCAGATGAAAGGTGTTCGCCACCAGAATTTGCGTACCGGTTTCCGCGAGTTGCGAGGGAGTGAGCGATTTCACGCTGCCATAGGTGCCCACCGGCATGAAGGCCGGGGTCTGGAAACGCTTACTACGCACCAGAATCTCCCCAGCGCGCGCCATTCCATCGCGTGCACTCAGCCGGTATGCAAGCGTCATGAGGGTTTTGCCGGAATCAGCATGGCATCGCCGTAACTATAGAAGCGGTATTCTCGTTCAATAGCGTGCCGGTAGGCGGCGCGAATGCGCGAAATACCCCCGAAGGCATACACCAGCGCGAGCAGGGATGAGCGCGGCAGGTGGAAATTGGTCAGGAGCACATCGACCGCCTGGAATTCAAAGCCCGGTTGGATGAAGAGATCGGTCTCCCCCTCATAGCCTTGATCGGCACCCTTGGCGAAGGCGGTTTCGAGCGCCCTGGTCACAGTCGTGCCCACCGCGATGACGCGCCCACCAATCCGATGCGTTTCTTGCACTGCACGCATGGTCTCGGCGGGCACCGACATCCACTCCGAGTGCAGCGTGTTGTCCTCCAGAATCTCTTCTCGTAGCGGACTGAAGGTACCAGCGCCAATGTGCAGGGTGAGCCGTGCGATGTGCACACCTTTATCCTGCAGTTCATCGAGCATCGACTCATCAAAGTGAAGTCCTGCCGTCGGTGCTGCCACCGCGCCATCCCGCTCCGCATAGACCGTTTGATAGCGCGCCGCATCCGCCGCTTCCGGCCTGCGTCGCACATAGGGCGGCAGTGGTGTCTCACCGAGTGAGGCGAAGACCTCGGAAAGCGGTTCTTCAAACTCCACCTCAAAGAATGCCCCCTTTCGCGCAACTACATGCGCGCGGGCGCTTCCAGGCTGTAGTCTCAATATCGAACCCGGACCGGGCGACCGACTCGCGCCAATCTGCACCAAGGCCTTGCGCTCGCCGAGAATGCGCTCCACCAGCATCTCAGCCGCGCCACCCGATTCCTTCATGGCCGGTATTCGGCCAGGAATCACCCTGGTGTCATTAAGCACCAAAAGATCATTCGGACGCAGACAGTCTCCAAGATCTCGAAACACGCGGTCTTCAACGCCGTTTGGCGTGACCACCAGCAATCGACTCAACCTGCGTTCCCTAGCCGGCACCTGCGCGATCAGACGCTCCGGCAGGGCATAGTCGAGGTCGTCGAGGGACTCTATTTTCCGCTGCATCGTGGTAGCCTAATGCATTCACGCCTGGGTGGCGAAATTGGCAGACGCGCCAGACTCAAAATCTGGTATGGGCAACCATGTGAGAGTTCGAGTCTCTCCCCAGGCACCAGATCCTTTATAGACTTAGGTGATGTCTGATAGCCAGTTCTCTATCCGAAGCCCGGGAACCCTGCGAAATTCCCGTACATTACTGGTGATCAGAGCCGCTCCAACGCTGCGTGCGTGGCCTGCTATGAGCAGATCATTTCCGCCTATTGGTTCTCCACGAGCTGTGAGGACGTGACGAATGTCCCCATAGTGAGTGCCCGCAGGTCTATCGAAGGGAAGTACATTGAGGTCAAGGCAGAACGATTCGAGTTCAGCGGAATTCTCTTCAATCCGTGAAGAGTGTGCGACCCCGTAGCAGAGTTCAGCGTGCGTGATTGAAGAAATACACACCATGTCCCCATGCTGCTGAAACTTGTGCCGCAACGCTTCGTGGCGTCTATTCATGATGAAAATGCAGGTGTCGGTATCAAGCATATACATCAGATCAATTCATCGCGTTTGTCCACAGGCGGTTGTTCACGGGCCGGCAAGGACGCGCGCGATTCGGAATCAAAATAGTTACCCCAGTTCTTGCCGAGCGGCCGCAATGTAACCAAGTTTCCCTGCTTGACAATTTCCACCTCGGTAGTATCGAAGCGGCACCTGGCGGGGAGCCGCACCGCTTGGCTGCGCCCATTCCAAAAGACTTTTGCAACCCCTTGATAATCGACTTTTGTCTCTGCCATCTTTGTTACCTCGAATTAGAAGACCTCTCAGCATCAGCAAATGTAGTATATCAAGATACGTATCATTTGAAGCGGATCTCCGGGCTCCGCCCCAGGCGCCGCATTCACGAAGAGACTTAGTATAAATTGAGCGCAACCAAAGAATGCCCAAGGTGCCAAGAGTTAATCTTGCTGATCCATCCGTCGAACCCACGCACGAAGAACTGCGTGCGCTGATGAGTGCTGTCCGGGACAGCGTGGTCGCGAGGAAGCGAGAAGCGCAGTCAAAGTTTCGTCGCAGACTAGATGACGCGATTCATGGGCGCGGCGGCGATCAATCAGGTCCGCCCGACAGCCATGAACTCACACGCTGATTCTCCCGCAGCTTCGACAAATCTCTAAGAAAGCTGAAAACTATCATACCCGAGCTCGAACGCGGGGACGTTTACGACAACTCCATCGAGAACGCCACGCCCGCCCTGCGGTTTCGGACAGTCAGCGGCGCAATACACAAGGTCTATGAGGAGGGGCACCATCGGGCTGATTCCCTGCGTATCCAGATGTCGCGCCTTGAGTAGGCGTATTCGCCTTCTTCTCGCCTGAGACATTCGCTGATGAGCTACCTTCACCGGTCCGCACGGCGTCACTTTCATTGGTTGTCTTAGGCGGCCGCTTCAATTCCTCAGGCACCAGACCCAAGTCGCGTTCTCGGGAATCCGCACCAGCTTGACTCAGGAAGTGTCATTGGCATATATTGCCAACCCTATCTGTGTGCTTTGAGCAGGGACGAGGTCAGGCGTGCCAACGAGAAATGTTGTGTTAACCGAGCAGCAAGCAGCCTTCGTCGGCGAGCTAGTGAATATTGGTCGTTATCAAAACGCTAGTGAAGTGCTCCGCGACGGCTTGCGTTTGCTCGAGGACAGGCTGCAACGCCAGCGAGCCGAACTCGCTGACATTCAGGCCGGCATCATTGCAGGGTTTGACCAGGTGGAACAAAAACTGTTCGCGAAGGGATCGGGTCAAGAGGCCATTGAAAGGGCGTTCGAGAGTGCCGTCAACAAGCACCGCGCATGAGGAGCTATAGGCTATCGCCGCAGGCGGAGCAGTCTTTAGAGAAGATCTTTGACCGGACTATAGAACACTTTGGTATCGAGCAGGCTGCAAAGTACAAAGATCAATTGATTAGCCGTTTGTACTCCCTTTCAGAGAATGAATTGCCTCGTGGACGACCGTGCAACAACTTGCTTGCAGGAACGCGCGATACACTTGACCTTGAATACTATCGAGAGGGTCGGCACTTCATAATCTACCGAAATACTCCCCAGGAGTTATACGTGCTGGATTTTGTTCATGGCTCTCGTGACTTGGAAACCATCCTCAAGGGTTTGAGCCAGCGTGCCTCAGTCTAGTACGACTAGGGCTTATTAGGGAAGGCATTGCAGCATGCCGCACGTCAGGTCGCAATGTCGATCTCTACAATGGATCGATTTTAGAGTAAAAACACCAACTCGATCCCCCTGTTGCACGCCGAGAGAAGTTAACCAAGTCGCGATGAGGCCAACCCTCTGATCCATCTCACCCCAACTTCTGGAGCGACTGCTGGGAAATTCAATCTCCACGATTCTATCCGGTGAGTGAATGGCCTTGAGGTGTGCCCAATTGATGCGAAAAAGGACACCCACTCACAAGGCCATCGGTGGGTGTCCCATTTGGCTCTGACAATCGCCATGCAAGTTTTCACCGCTCGGGAAGCCAAGAACCAATTCGGACAGTTGCTGGACCGCGCTGCGAAGCGGCACTCCACCACGCCAAGTGCTTGATGTCCTACGCAATGCCGGCGGCGTTCTGGTGTTTTCGGATGAGACATTCACAGAGGTTTATGATCGGCTGTTGAAACCGGAGTTCGATCCATAGGTCATGCGGGAGAACCGGGCCGCCCTTCTCGGTCAGCTGATCGCGGTATCCGAGTGGGTGTCGATCAGCCGCGCAACGCTAGGCTGCCGGGATTCGGATGACGACAAACTGATTGAAACCGCATTCGTCGGAGACGCCACTTGCCTGGTAACGAGAGACCGCGACCTGCTGGACATGCATCCGTTCAGAGGCGTTCCAATTCTCGACGTGGCAACATTTCCAAGCAGTCTGCCCTGAACAACCCTTTTTCAGCGGTCTCTCATTCGAGAATTGGATTGGTTCCATGAAGGGGGAATTACCAAGGAAAGTCAGAAGAAGTTGAGTCGATTGAATGCCGGGTTATGGTAAATTGCGTTTCGTGGTTCCGTCCCCAATCGTCCGTCTCGGAAACGAAGGAGACAGGAATCCGGTGCCCGCGGCGAGGCTCGAACTCGCATGGCATGTAGGGTTAGCTACAGAGGCCGGGGGAGTGCGAATCCCCTGTGTCTACCGATTCCACCACGCCGGCGCTCGTCACTGGGACGAGCGCCCTCTATATTTAGGGCGGGGGCGATTCGGCCGAAGCGGCTGAAATCCTCGTTCGCGACCAGCGCCCGCCTCTGTCGGCACCCTTTGACAGTTCCCCGTCAATGCGGGAGGAAACCCTTTGTTCGCCTGCAAATTCTTGTTTCATAAAGGGAAAGTGGTCCGCGGTTGGAGTCGGGAATCGCTCCCTGCGCGTTCCGTCTCAGCGCGCCCGCCGGATTCGGCACCCGAAATAGCCAAACGCTCACGTCAAAAAGAGACATGTCGCACAAGAAGTCGGCTCGATGTCTCACACGGCCCGGTTCCAATCGGAGCGCCCTGCGCTTGCTTGCTCTTTTGACACCTGCGCAAGGGGAAGTTTTTCTCCTTCCTCGATCAAGGCCAGAAGTATCTATTTGCAGCTCGAATCAGAAGGGCGCCCCAAGACTCACCGCGGCTGTGGCGATTATGAATCCCCGATGCGAGAAAGAACACCCACCCACAAGACCATCGGTGGGGGTCCCATTTCCACGCGAGTCTGTGGAGCGCGAATAAATGTCATGCGAGCATTGCTGTTCCATCCGCAGGACCTACACAGGCGATTCCGGATCGAAATCCGGTTTACGCTTCTCCTTCAGTGCCGCCAATCCTTCGCGTGCTTCGACACCTGTGAAGCCGAGCATCTCGAAGGCGGTTGATGCGTCGAAGGCCGGCCCCATCATGCGATACCAGTTGTTGAGCGCGTATTTGGTCCAGCGGATGGCGTTTGGCGCACCCGCCGCCAAGCGAGTCGCCACCTCAATCGACTTGGCTTCAAGTTCACTATCCTCAACGCACAGGGACACGAGTCCGTGCCTCTCGGCATCCTCACCATTGATGGGTTCGCACAAGAGCAACAGATACTTGGCCTTGGCCATACCGCAAAGCAGCGGCCAGTTGATGATCGCCGAATCACCGGCGGCGACGCCCAAGCGCGTATGACCATCCACGATGCGCGCCGATTTGCCGGCGATTGAGATGTCGGCGAGCAACGCGGCCACAAGGCCCGCACCCACCGCGACACCATTGATGGCAGACACGATCGGCTTGTTGCAGTTGATGATGTTGTAAACAAGATCGCGCGCCTCCTTCCAAGTCTGCAATCGCGACTCTTCGCTCTGCGTGTTCTCTTCGATCAACCCAAAGTCCCCGCCCGAGGAAAAGGCTTTGCCTTTGCCCGTCAATATGACCACGCTGATGTCCGGATCATCGTCGATATCGCGCCAAATGTAGGTGAATTGACTGTGCCCTCCCTTGTCCAGCGAGTTCAGCGTCTTGGGATTGTTCAGGGTGATTCGAAGCACCCGGTCCGCAGGCCGGTCGAAGTCAAAATGGGTGTATCTGGCGTAGCGGTCGGTCATGGAAGTCTTAGTTCCCACCAGACCCCGAGCTTCTGCAACTCATTGCGCTGGAACACTTCCCGTCGGGCTTCACTCGGCCGCCACCTCCAGTTCAATCGCATGCGCAAACTTCTTCAGCGCCGCTTGGCGAAGCTTCGGGAGATGCGTTGTCGGGAAGACATCATCGGTGCCGCGATACTCACCCAGCACCTGGCGGGCCACCGTCACCTTGTGGACTTCCGTGGGCCCGTCGGCGAGCGCCATGTGAAACGAGTCGATCACCCCAGCCGCGAAGGGCATCTCGTTGGAGGCGCCAAGCGACCCGTGCAGTTGCAGCGCCCTAGAATAGACATCGTGGTACACGGTTGGCATCAGCGCCTTGACCGCCGAGATGTCCTTGCGTACGCGGCGATAGTCCTTGTAGCGGTCGATGCGCCATGCGGTGCGCAGCACGAGCAGCCTGAACTGCTCGATTTGCAGCCAGGAATCGGCGATCTTCTCCTGCACCATTTGCTTCTGTGCGAGGACTTCGCCTTGGGTTTCCCGCGAAAGGACCCGCTCGCACATCTGGTCAAACGCCGAGCGCACCTTACCGACCGTGCGCATGGCATGGTGAATGCGTCCACCGCCCAAGCGTGTCTGCGCCACGACGAATCCTTGTCCGATTTCCCCCAAGAGATGATCCTTGGGGATTCGCACATCGGAATAGCGCAGGTAGCCGTGACTACCCTCGCGCGTTTCAAGACCAACGGCCACGCTGCGCAGGATCTCAACGCCGGGTGTTTCGCGCGGCACGATGAACATGGACATGCGCTGATAGGGTGGCGCTTCCGGGTCGGTCACGGCCATGAGAATCAAGAAGGACGCGTAGCGCGCGTTGGATGAGAACCACTTCTCGCCATTGATCACCCACTCGTCACCAACCAGCTCCGCCCGGCACTTGAAGACCTTGGGATCCGCCCCACCCTGCGGTTCGGTCATGGAATAGCAGGAAACGATTTCGTTCTTGAGCAGTGGCTCAAGGTATCTTTCCTTCTGTTGCGGCGTACCGTAGTGCGCCAAGATTTCGGCATTGCCAGAGTCGGGTGCCTGGCAGCCGAAGACCGTCGGCGCATGCGGCGCCCTGCCGAGAATCTCGTTCATCAGGGCGAGCTTGAGCTGTCCATAGCCTTGCCCGCCGAGTTCGGGCCCCAAGTGACAGGCCCAAAGCCCGCGACGTTGAACCTCCTCCTGCAATGGCCGGATCAGGCGTTCGCGATTGGGGTCTCTGAGGTCATAGGGGCTGCCCAACACGAATTGCAATGGGACCACTTCCTCAGTGACAAACTCGTCTATCCAATCGAGTTCCTTCTGAAACTCTGGGTCGGTCTCAAACTCCCAGCTCATGGGTCAGTGCTCCTTGATACGACACAATTCGGCAGAATAGCAGTAATCTCGCTCAAGGATTGAAGCACCTCAATGCGCCGACCGCCTCATTCTCAGATGTACTTACTTTGGCTGCTGGTTTCGATCACCTGCAACGCTTGCGACGGCGCGGACCGGCAGGTCTTGTGTATTCGCTCTCTTGACGGCGAAACGCACGAGTTTCGCGTCGAACTTGCCTTGACCGAAGAGGCTCGTCGCCAGGGGCTCATGCACCGTACGGAGCTCGCTCAAGACCAAGGCATGCTGTTCGACTTTGAGACCCCGCAACCCGTCAGCATGTGGATGAAGAACACGCCGCTTTCTTTGGACATGCTGTTTATTGCGCAGTCAGGGCGCATCCTACGGATTGAGCGGGACACAACGCCCTTTTCATTGCGCTCAATTTCCTCGGTTCGACCGGTTCGCGGCGTGCTCGAAATCCTTGGTGGCACGACTGATCGGCTGAATATTCGCGTCGGCGATCAGGTAGTACATCCCATGTTCGGAGGGGCTTGCGAACCATAGCTGAATCAGTTGACGCGAACGGCGCGAATAAGGATGATGCGCGGCTTGGAGAGCACTTCTCGTCGCGGCTGACAGCGGCTGTCAGGCGTCGACTGGGGGCTTTATTGACTACCACGCGCTGATAAGGAATATATCCATGGCACTGCACTATGTCCCACGAATACCAAGGGCCGAACAAATCAACGAACTCGCCCAAGAATGGCGCACCAACGAACGCTGGACCGATGTAAAGCGGGGCTACTCGGCCGAGGATGTCGTCAACCTGAGAGGCACCATCCCCCATCGCAGCATGCTGGCAGCGCACGGCGCCGAAAAATTGTGGGGGTCGCTCAAAGAACACGAATTCATCAATGCGCTCGGCGCACTGACCGGCGGTCAAGCCATGCAACAGGTGAAGGCTGGCATCAAGGCGGTCTACGTGTCTGGCTGGCAGGTGGCGGCGGACAACAACACCTCCGAGACCATGTACCCGGACCAGTCCCTCTACGCGGTAAACTCGGTTCCGTCCGTCGTGAATCGAATCAACAACACCTTCAGGCGCGCCGATGAGATCCAGTGGAGCAAGGGCGTGGACCATGGCACCGACTTCTACGTTCCCATAGTCGCGGATGCCGAAGCCGGGTTCGGCGGCGTGCTCAATGCCTTCGAACTCATGAAGGGGATGATTTCCGCGGGTGCGTCCGGTGTCCACTTCGAAGACCAACTCGCTTCCGTGAAAAAGTGCGGACACATGGGCGGCAAGGTGCTCGTACCAACCTCCGAGGCGATTCAAAAACTCATCGCCGCACGCCTCGCGGCGGACGTGTGCGACGTGCCTACCTTGCTGATGGCGCGCACGGATGCCAATGCGGCGGACATGGTCACATCGGACGTGGACGAGTACGATGCGCCGTTCCTCACCGGCGAACGCACGCCCGAAGGCTTCTATCGAACCCGCGCCGGTCTCGACCAAGCCATCGCGCGTGGTCTCGCCTATGCCCCCTATTCCGATCTGCTGTGGTGCGAAACCGCAGTCCCAGATCTTGGCGAAGCCAAGCGATTCGCCGAGGCGATTCACCGCGAACACCCGAGCAAGATGCTGGCCTACAACTGCTCACCCTCCTTCAATTGGAAGGCGCACCTCGACGATGCCACCATCGCCAAGTTCCAGAAGGAACTCTCGACTTTTGGCTACCGGTTCCAGTTCATCACTTTGGCCGGGATTCATAGCATGTGGTACAACATGTACAGCCTCACCAAGGGGTACGTTGAAAACCAAATGACCGCCTACGTGGCGCTTCAGGAGCAGGAATTCGCGGCCGCCAAGGAAGGTTATACCTTCGTCAGCCACCAGCAGGAAGTCGGCACGGGCTATTTCGACGAAGTCGCACGAGTTGTCCAAGGCGGGTCCTCTTCGGTAACAGCTCTAACCGGGTCAACCGAAGAGGCGCAGTTTTAGTGGATATCGCTTCGGTCTACGTCAATGTGCATGTGAGCGACTTTGAGGGGTCACCGGTCTTTTATCGCGATGTGCTCGGACTTGATCTCCTGATGACAGACGAGTCTTTCGGCGATGCGTCATTCAGGGCTGCCAATGTGCAGTTCGCCATTGTCAAGTCTGAACCTCCGCTGGTGGGCGGCCACACCGGGATTGGTCTGTTAGTGAAAGATCTAGATGCCGCTTACTCCGAGCTCGCCGAACGAGTGACCTTCACCCAAGCACCCACCAAACAGCCTTGGGGAGGCTACATGGCACTGTTCGTGGAACCAGACGGCAACGAGTTCTACCTCGATGAGGAAATGGCGCACTAGTCAAACCGCCTCAAGCAGTGTCCCAGTACCCAATCCGCCGCCACAGCACATGCTGACCAAGCCATAGCGTCCGCCGCTACGCTGCAGCTCATGCGCGGCCTTGCCGAGCAGCACGCAGCCGGTTGCACCAAGCGGATGACCCAGAGCAATCGCGCCTCCATTGGGGTTGACCCGCTCCATGTCCGGCCCCAAGGTCTTGGCCCAAGCCAACACCACCGACGCAAAGGCCTCGTTGACTTCGAACACATCCACGTCCTCAATGCCGATGCCTTCATCCTTCAGCAGCTTGCGCGTTGCGGGTATAGGCCCTTCGAGCATCAGAACCGGATCACAACCAACCAGCGCAGTTCGCCGCACACGGGCAAGCGCTGTGAGTCCAAGTGACTCGGCCTTCTCGGCACTCATCAGCAAGACTGCCGCACCACCATCGGCGATCTGCGATGAGCTCCCCGCCGTGTGGATGCCATCTTCACGCGCAACGGGCTTGAGCCCAGCCAAGGCTTCAAGGCTGGTGTCGCGGGGAATCTCGTCTCGCTCAATGCTTCTCACCAAGTCTGTTTTCTTGCCATCCTCGTCCAAGATCGGCACATCAATGGGCAGAATCTGACTGTCAAATCGACCCTCGGCGATCGCGCGAGCCGCCCTCAGTTGCGATTCGAGACCAAATCGATCGGTGTCTTCACGCGAAATCCGATACTGCTCGGCCATTCGCTCCGCACCTTCAAATTGGCTGGTAAATTCATAGTGCGCAAAATAACTCCGCGACACCGGCTTCCCGTAGCCGCTCTTGACACCGGCATAGCTGTCCGCGCCAATCGGGATCAGGCTCATGTTCTCGACACCGCAGGCAAGCACGACCTGTTCCTGATCCGACATGATTATGTGCGTCGCGAGGTTGGTCGCCTGCTGCGACGATCCGCATTGCGAATCCACGGTGATGGCGGGCACTGCCGCATCGCCTTCATGCGCAAGCCAAGCGGTGCGCGTCACATTCATGGATTGCGCGCCAACCTTATTAATGCAGCCTCCAATGACCTGTCCCACTTGGCTTGATTCGAGGCCATTTCGTTCGAGCAGCCGCATCATGACCTGACCGAGTACATCGGTCGGATGCGCCGCCGACAGAGAACCATCTCGCTTGCCAATCGCGGACCGCGCCGCATCAACCACTACGACTTCCGACACCCAAAACCTCCGTAATCTCGTTGTTGGCGTTTGATCAACTCGCCGGCTCGCAAAGCGCTTACAGCAAGTCGCTCGAACACCTTACTACATGCGAATGTGCTGTCCCGCAGATAATCACGTCGATTTGCGAGACAGCACACCAGCAAAGCCGCGTCGCCGAGCAAGGAACGGCGCGACCACCACCGCGTCTTGCAAAATAAATCCAAATCGCCAATCCCGGCCTCTATTGAGTTGCACTCAAGCCGTCAGACGTTGCGGATGCAATAGGTGGGGTAATACCACTAAAATACCGGCATGGCCCTAGCGCGGCATTACCAACCCGGGATTCGGGAGATATGTTCTTGAGTACGAGATTCTGAAGCACGACATGCCTACGGAAAACGCAAGCGAACGATTTGCCGATATTGATCGCTGGTCCACGCAAAGTGCTGTTAGCGCCATGTTCGAAGCGCAGTTGTCGGCGATCGCGGCGGTGCGCACGGAGTTGGCAACCATCGCCCGTGCGGCAGAAGCGACCGCCCGGAATTTGATGCAAGGAGGTCGCCTCGTCTATGCGGGCGCGGGCACGTCAGGACGCATCGCCGTGCAAGACGGGGTCGAGTTGGCACCGACCTTTGGCTGGCCAACGGCGCGTGTGGCTTACGCCTTGGCTGGTGGTGCGGATGCGCTTGCCGGCAGCGTTGAACTCGCCGAAGATGATGCGCAAGCGGCGGTGCATGATCTCAAAGCACTTTCAATCGCCAAAAATGACGTGCTCGTCGGCGTGGCGGCAAGCGGGCGCACTCCCTACACCTTAGCCGCCATTGACCACGCGAACAGTGCCGGCGCACTGACCATCGGAATTGCGAACAACCATTCGTCGCCGCTGCTCGATAAGGCGCAGGTCGGCATTTGCGCCGACACCGGCAGCGAAGTGATCGCCGGCTCAACGCGCATGAAGGCCGGCACTGCGCAGAAGGCCATTTTGAACCTGTTTTCGACTGCGACGATGATTCGCTGCGGGCGCGTCTACCAGGGTCTCATGGTTGATATGGTGATCTCCAATCAGAAGCTTCGATCTCGGGCGGTGGACATCATTGAGCAGATCGCGGGCGTTGACACTGCGCTCGCACGCGCAGCACTCGATGCCGCTAAAGGCAATATCAAGCTTGGCGTTCTGTGTGCCTTGGGCATGGAGTTTGCCGCAGCGGAACGGCTTTTGTCTCAGCACACAGGCATACTGAGGGATGCGGTTGACGAGTGGCGCGAAAATTCCACATCGCAAGGAAGCAGGCAATGATCGATCTTTCCTCCAGCAAAACCAGCAATACGCCGCTCTATATTCAAATAGCCAACAGTATCCGCCAGCAAATCAACGAAGGCCAGTTCGCGATGGGAGAGGCGATCCCTTCCGAGCGCGACTTGTGCGAACTTACCGGCGCATCGCGCGTCACCATCCGCAAAGCCGTCGATCAACTCATTGACGAGGGATTGCTTTGGCGTAAGCAAGGGTCCGGCACCTTCGTTGCCGAGCGGATTGCAGTACCCGCCACTTATCTGGGTGGATTCACCGAAGACACGCGCGCACGCGGTCAAGAGCCCGGCTCGATCTGGCTGATCAAGAATTACGCCAACCCAACGCGGGAAGAGGCTGCGAAACTGAACCTCTCAACCTCGTCCGTGGTCGCGCGCCTTGGCCGCGTCCGCCTGTCGGGGGGCGATCCCCTCGCGATCGAACATGCCGTGGTCGCCAAATACCACCTGCCGCCGATAGAAGAAATCGGGGACTCTCTGTATGCCGCACTAGAGAACAAAGGCAACCGGCCCCAAAGAGGCCGCCAAAAAGTCCGCGCGTCGCTTGCATCGCCAACCGAGGCGGGACTCTTGTCGATCCAAGAAAACAGCGAAGTTTTGCGTATCGAGCGGGTCACATGGCTCGATGACGGCACCGTCATTGAATTCACACGTTCGGCATATCGCGGCGACAGGTACGAATTTGTGACCGACATACGATGATCGTTACAGGCGCGAAGCACCGTCCCGCGTCTTAGTGCGTGCCTCCTTGGCGTGCCGTGCCGCCTCGCTAGTCTTATAGTGGTAATAACCAATCAAGGGTATAGTGGTACTTTCCCATCAGGAACTGAAACAACTTGCCCGCGCTCGAACTCAAGCACCCCGTCACCAAGATGTATCTGGAAGCCAGTGAAATTCCGGTACAGATCGAGCGGCAACAAACGCGCAATGCCGCGCTGGTCGGAACGATCGCCGAGAAACTGAAAAGGATTGCGCCAAAGTTCATCGTGACCTGCGCACGGGGCAGTTCGGACCACGCGGCGACCTATGCGAAGTATCTGTTCGAAACGCGGATGGGGTTGGCCTTTTGCTCGTTCGCGCCCTCCGTGGCATCGCTTTACGCGGCGCAAACCGACATGAAAGAAGCGGTCTTTATCGCTATTTCCCAATCCGGAAGAAGTCCGGACCTGTTGAGCGCGTCGCAGGCCGCGAGAGCAGGCGGTGCGTACGTGTTGGCGATCGTGAACGATGAGGCCAGTCCGCTCGCCGACCTGGCCGACGACGTTCTGCCCATCAGCGTGGGCGCGGAGCTCAGCGTCCCCGCCACCAAGTCCTGCATCGGAGCCATGTCTGCGCTCTATCATTTGTGTGCGGCTTGGCGAGGCGAGGATCCAATGTTCAACGCACTCGCCAAGCTGCCGGCAACGCTCACCCAAGCATGGTCGCTCGATTGGCCACAAGCGTTCGCGCCACTCGGCGCCGCCCGGCAGGCGTTGATCTTAAGCCGGGGCATCGGCCTTGCCGGAGCGCAGGAAGCCGCCCTCAAACTGAAAGAGACCTGCATGATCCAAGCCGAGGGATTCAGCGCGGCCGAAGTTCGCCACGGCCCCATGTCAATGATTAACGAAGGCTTTCCGGTGATCGCCATCGCCACCTTCGATGCTTCCCAGCAAAGCATCGACTGCGTAGTGCGCGAATTTCTCGGTTGCAATGCCCGCTTGCTGGTGGTCGGCGAACCCATGGACGGCACCTTGTGTCTGCCCATGCCGCACGCGCCCGATTCCAACTTGCAACCGCTGGTATTTTTGCAGATGTTTTACAAGTTCACCAATGCGTTGTCATTGCACCGCGGACTTGATCCGGATCAGCCCAAGAATCTCAATAAAGTGACAAGAACGGTCTAGAGGAGTGGTATGCGACGGGTAGTGTTCGCCAACGGACGTATCGTCACGCCAAACGGAATACTCGACAAGAGCTCCGTTGAAGTATGCGACGGGCTGATCACCGCCGTGAAGAATTCGGTCGCCTTGGAGGCTTCGCACGCCCACTGCATCGACCTCGGTGATGACTACCTGTTGCCGGGATTCGTGGACGTGCAGGTCAACGGAGGCGGAGGACTGCTCTTTAATGACGATCCGAGCGCGGCGACGGCGATCAAGATCGCCGAAGCGCATCGCGCCTTCGGCACAACCAGCTTACTGCCAACCTTGATCAGCGACGACCTGGAAAAGGTCGAACAGGCCATCAGAACCATCGACGGGGAAGTCGGACGCCATACGCCGGGCATAGAGGGCGTACACATCGAAGGCCCATTCTTGAATGTCGAAAAAAGGGGCGTGCACGACCAACGCAAGTTGCGGCAACTCTCGGACGAGGCGATCAGAATCTTGACCTCGGCCGAACACGCGCAAGTGGTGGTTACATTGGCGCCGGAGCGAGCCCGGATCGATCAGATCGCGCATCTCGTGAATTGCGGTGTCAAAGTCTGCATCGGTCACACGAACGCGACCTTTGATCTGACTCGCAGCGCGCTGGCAGCCGGCGTTTCGGGATTCACCCATCTTTTCAACGCCATGCCGACGATGCAGTCCCGCGATCCGGGCGTCATTGCTGCGGCCTTGGAATCAAGTGCTTGGTGCAGCGTCATCATCGACGGCGAACACGTTCATCCGGCGATGCTGCGCTTGGCTTTGCGGGCGAAATCGGATCGTAGGCTGATGCTGGTCACGGACGCCATGCCGGTCGTCGGCGCGGATATGGATCATTTCTACCTTAACGAGCAACGCATCAGTGTTGCCGATGGCGTGTGCCGGTCGGAAAACGGAACTCTCGCCGGCACCGCGTTGTCCATGATCGATGCGGTAAAGAACGCTATGACAATGCTGGATCTGGGCATTGAAGAGGCGTCGAGAATGGCAAGCGCAGTTCCATGCTCGTTTCTCGGCATTGCCGACCGCACAGGCTCCATCGCCGCCGGGCGCAGAGCCGATTTGCTGCGGGTTTCGCCAAGCTTGGAAATTCGTCAGGTCTGGATTGGCGGCGTCTAGCAGCGCGACGGCCAGCCACCGGCAAGGACATCAGAAAATTCTCGATAACCGCGCTGTGTGTGCGACTGTCCCACAAATGAACCAGATGAGGCTGCGCCTCATTGGCAGGTGCGCTCGGAAGAATACTCTGAGCGCGCCAATATGATCGCTCCATCGAGCGAGTCACCCTTGGGTTCGATCAGCTTCGCGGCGGTGCGCTCGCGCAGCCAAGGCTGCAAGCGCTGCGATAATCCACCGAGCAAGGCGCATCTGGGCGCACCCTTGTCGAAAATCGTTTCAATAAAACGCTCGACGTGTCCGACGGCATCTTCCACAATCGAGCGTGCGATCACGTCATTCTTTTCGGCATAATCCATGACCATGGGCGCAAAAGCCGCGTAGTCCTCCGGTGTCGCCTCATCCATCCACTTGATCGCCCGCCCGGTATCGTGATCGAATTTCGCCGTCACCGCGGCACTCAGCGGCGTGGCTGTAGTTCGACCATCGAGCGCCCGCAAGGCGTGCCGCATCGCGCTCAGTCCGAGCGCCGCGCCGCTGCCTTCGTCGGAAATGGGAAACCCATAGCCGCCGATGGTGATGCGGAGCGTGCCGACTTTGATGTGCGCACAGCTACCGGTGCCCAGCACCAGAGTCGCCCCGTCCGCGCCCAAGTGAGCGCCCAGATTGGCAATCGCGGCATCCGTTTCGAGATGCACCGAATGGAAGGAAAATTCAAGTTGGGAAACTGCGCGCTGCATTCCCGGCCGGGAGATGCCGGCAATCCCCATTCCGGCCGCGATCGACGGCATGTCGCCTTCGTCGAGCCCCGCTTCGGCCATCGCGTCCCTCGTGACGGACAGCAACACGGCATGGAGATTTTCAAGGCCAATGCGGGCATTCGCCGGGCCGGCTTGCGCCTCGCCCAGAACGGCACCCTCAAGGTTGGTCAGTCGCGCCCGGCAGCGGCTGCCGCCGGCATCAATGCCTAGAACATATTGCAAAGGTTAATCCTGCCTTATTCATTTCGAGCTGGTTTGTTCGTCCCGACCATACAGACAATTGTGGAAACGCCAACGCCGATCAGCAACTGCCACGGAAAGGACAAGGATTTCAGCTGCGCCGGCAAGCCGAGCGAGTCGACAATGTAGCTTTGCTGCAAGAGGATGGTCGCGAAGCCCGCGACAAGCGCCGCAATAATCGAAAGCGACGATCCCCGATGAGTGAAGAGCGCCGTGAAGAAAACGCCGATGAGTCCGGCATAGGCGAACGACATGACGGCCAGCGCGAACTCAAGCAAAGCCATATCGGTATAGCGTTGCCAGAAAAAACACAAGACAGCCATCGCCGAGAGGAGAACGGCAAACAGGAGCATAGCCCATCGGCCGGCGACCACGTACCGTTCGGGACTTGCGCCTGCGGCGGCCTCTTTCCAAGGGCGGAAAAAATCGTTGATCAATACCGAGGACATGGCACTCAAGCCAGAGTTCATCGTTGAAATGGCGGCGGCTACGATGCCGGCGGCAGCCAGTCCGCGCACGCCGTTCGGCATCTCGGACAATATGTACGACATGAATACGGTAATACTCTCCCCGTTGAATTCCCGCATCAGTTGGCTATCGCCCGTCGAGGCCATCAATTCGGGGCGCTCGTAGAGCAGATGCAAGAGCTGGCCGATGGTCACGAACACAAGAACAATCGGAATCGCCACCAGCGAAGAGGCAATCATCGCCCGCCCGCCCGCCTTGGCGTCGCGGCAGGTTAAAAGCCGCTGAGTGACATCCTGATCCATCCCGAAACTGCCGACATTGAGCAGGAAAATGCCGGTGAGAATTGCCCAGACCGTAAAGGGTTTCGAGAAATCCATCGAGAAATCCAACAGCTCGAGCTTGTTCACGCCTTCCGGCGTTTCACGCAAGGCCGCGATCGTCTCGGCCGGACTGAGCGACAACTGAGACCAAAGGCTGAATAAGGCGATCAGTGCCGCGCCAAAATACACGGCGAACTGCCCAAGATCGCTCCAGATGACGGAACGAATGCCCCCCATCAGCGCGATGCCCAAGGAAAAAACCGCGATCGCGAGGATCGCCAAAATCACGCTTTGCGGCTCAATGTTGAAGAACAGCATCATTGCGACCGCGGTTGCCGCGATGTACACGCGCGCGCCGCTGGCGAACACCCGGCCAACCAAATACATCGCCCCGGCCGCCTGTTTGGCCGATTCGCCATAGCGGGTCGCGAGCAACTCGTACACCGTCGTCACTTTCAGTTCGTAGAAACGTCCAAGTAAATATCGCGTTGCGAACAAAGCCGCCAAGACAGCGCCGAGCGAAGAGGCGAGATAGGTGTAGTCGCCCCGGAAGCCGTAGTCAGGTCCGCCAAGGAAAGTTGCTGCCGATTGGGTTGTCGCGATGACCGAGAACATCACCAGCCAAGCGGACATTTGGTTTCCGCCGAGGAAGTATTCCCGCATCGACCTCACCGGCTTGCGGGAAAGCGCGACCCCGCCGCCAATCACCGCGGCAACATAGAGGGCGATAATCGACCAGTCAACCAGTGTCAGCGGCGATGCCATATCACCCACAATACCATTCACGTCGTGCCGATTTCATGCGGGCGCGCCTCATCTCAATGAATCCTCATCAAGCTTCGTCAATCTTGGAGATGTATACCGGACAAATATAGTACCAATATCGCTCTAAATGGCTCTATATGGCTTGCATTAGTATTATACTTGTAATATTGTTGGCAAACCAAAGCAGAACCGGAGGTGCGTTGCCTGTCAAGAATGGGCTTCCTCGCCGCCGGGTCCAGACACCATATAAATGGGGGTGGAAACATGAAAGACGACAAGAGAACTTCGTTTGGGCGATTTTGCAGCAAGACCGTGGGCCTCGCGCTCTTTTCCAGCTTGGTCTTTTCCGCAAATGCTCAAGCTCAGGAGTCGCAGGAGGCGGCTGAAGAAGCTGCGGACGCCGAGGTCATTGAACTCATTGAGGTGATTGGCTACCGCGCTTCACTGCGAAACAGCATCGAGATCAAAAGAGATGCCGATGCCATTGTCGATGCCGTGACGGCGGAAGACATTGGCAAATTCCCGGACAAGAACATCGCCGAATCATTGCAGCGGGTGCCCGGCATTTCCATTGATCGAACTTTTGGCGAAGGTGAAAAAGTCGCGATTCGCGGCGCCGGTCCGGAGTTGAACAGAACGCTGCTCAATGGCCAGAACATAGGTACCGAGGATTGGGGGATTTTTGGTGGCGGCTCGCGCTCCTTCAATTACGCCATGCTTGCCTCGGAGGTGGTCGGTGGGCTTGAGGTGTACAAGACGCCTCAGGCGAACATCGATGAAGGCGCGATCGGCGGCACGGTGATCTTACGTACGCGCGACCCACTCGATCTCAGGTCGGGTACGGCGCAGGCCAATCTCCAGCTTGGCTACAGCGAACTCGCAGATGAAGAAGACCCTCAGCTTTCCGGCTTGTACAGCTTCAAGAATCCAGACGAGACATTTGGCGTGCTCATCTCCGGCGTCTATCAGGATCGGACCATACGGCGCGACGGCATTGAAGTGCTCGGCTACTCCGATAAACCCACTCTGATTGGCTCCGCGCTGTTCAAGCAGGAGCGCGAGCGCCGCGGCTTCAACTCCGTGGCCCAGTTCCGGCCCAACGACAGTCTCAACATTCGACTGCATTATCTTTACTCCGAAGTGGGTGCCGACAACAGCAACCACAACTATCTCGCATTGCCACTGTTCCGGGGAGACCCGCTCACGAACGTAACGGTGGATGATGGCATCATCACTTCCGGCCGATACGAGGCCTCTTCGTTGTTCGTGCAGCTCGACGCCATCGGACGTGTCGCGTCAATGGAGACAGAGGTATTCGATCTCGATGTGGCCTATTCGGGCAGAGATTACGAACTCCACTTCCAAGCCGGCTACACGGAGGGTGCAGGCGGCAGTCACGACACGGCAGCCTCATACCGAGGAAACACAAGCGGCGGTTTTGACATCCGCGGCAGCGCACCGGTGGTGACCTTTGATGAAATCGACCCGACGAATCCGGCCGACCTGTATTTCAATCGGGTCGATCTCCTACGCCGCGACACAACCGACCAAGAAGTTTACGCTCAAGTCGATTACACGAGATATGTCCAGTTCGGAGCAATCAATTCCCTTCAGTTTGGCCTCAAGTATCGCGACCAAGAAAGGAGCCAAGTGGACCGATTCGGCCTTTTCTACCTCATTTCACAAAGGAGCAACCCGGACTTCGAATTCGTGAGCACGACCACAGGGAGCACACCGAGCGACTTCCTGAACGGCATCGCCGGGCCGGGCACTCTGGACACCTATCCGCTGGTTGACATCGGCTTCTTTCAGGGCGAGATCGCGCGCACCAATCCCGAGGTGCCGCTCGACCCTCGCGATTCCTGGGACATTGGAGAGAAGATCATCGCCGCATACGGCATGGCGACCTTTGAAGTGGACCGCTGGCGCGGCAACTTCGGCGTCCGCGTTGTCCAGACCGACAGCTCCGCCGATGCCTATCTGTTGACAGGGAGTCCCTGGGTACTGCCTCTGCGCGACACCCCCGTCTTCCTGCAGCGGATTTCCGCAGGCGCTGGCTCCAGCACGGATGTCCTCCCCAGCCTCAATGTCGCATACGATCTGAATGACGACATGACATTGCGTTTTGCCGCAGCCAGGGCAATGGCCCGGCCTGAGTTCTTCCGTCTCTCGCCGAATCTCAGCCTGAACGACGACACCCTCGCAGGCACCAGCGGCAACCCGAATCTGGAGCCGCAGTTCTCCGATCAGCTCGATCTGGGCTGGGAGTGGTATGTTGAAGATGGCACCCTGATTTCGGCAGGCATTTTCCACAAAGACATCGAAGGCTATCTCGGCTTCGAGACCACGACCGAACAGCACGTGACCGGAATCTGCACAACGCCTTGCGAGTTCACCGTCACCCGTTTCGTCAACGCGGGCAGCGGCACCAACCAGGGTATTGAGCTATCGGCGCAGCGGGATTTCGACAACGGGTTTGGCTTCGTTGTGAATTACACCTATTCCGATGCCGAAGCGCCAGAGGATGCCCCAATCCCCTTCAACTCCGAGCATAGCTACAACCTGATCGGCTATTACGAAAGCGAAAGGATCACCGCGCGTTTCGGTTACAACTGGCGCGATAAGTACTTTGAAAAGGTGGACCGCGGCTCCGAGTTGCAGATCGACAGCATCGGCCAATTGGACGCGAGCTTTGCGTACAAGGTCACCGACAATGTCCAACTCACGCTTGAGGCAACGAACCTGACTGACGAGTCGCTTTACAAGTTCGGAAAAGCGGAACGATTCCCCCGTGCGTATTACGTGAACGGTCGTCGGATATTCGTTGGCGTAAGAGTCAACTTCTAGTCCCAACATCGCGGGGGGCGTCGGATACTCCGGCGCACCCCCTTTTTTTTTGTCCTGCCAACTGAGATGGGCAATATGCTAGTGTGCTGCTAGCCCCTCGCCTTGCGTTGGAGGATGTGGATGAGTGCGGAAGAGAAGATTCCCGGAGCACTGATGCTCGATCTGCGCGGGCCGATGCTAGCGACCGACGAGCTCGAACTCCTGCAACGTGACTGCGTCGGCGGAGTCATTCTGTTTTCACGCAATTACAGCTCTCCGGAACAATTACGCGAACTCACTGCGGCCATCAGGCAATGCGCACCGCATCTGCTGATCGCGGCCGATCAGGAAGGAGGGCGGGTGCAGCGATTCCGGGATGGATTCGAGCCCCTGCCCCCACTGCGTAGGATTGGCGAAGTTCACGAAGCGGATGTGGACAGAGGCTTGGCGCTCGCGCGAGATTGCGGCTGGGTCATGGCCACCGAGATCCTGAACGCGGGCCTCGATTTCAGTTTCGCGCCTGTCCTTGATCTTTACGATTCTGTGTCGCCGGTGATCGGCAACCGTGCGTTTTCCGCCGACCCGGAAGCAGTAGCGAGCTTGGGGCAAGCCTTTATCGATGGCATGTCGCTGGCGGGCATGGCGGCCGTCGGTAAGCATTTCCCGGGCCATGGCAAGGTCAATGCGGATTCCCACAAGGCATTGCCAGTCGATGCGCGCGATGAGGAGGCATTGCGCTCTAGCGACCTGCTACCTTTCGTTCGCTGCCACGAGTCCCTGGCGGGCGTCATGCCGGCTCATGTGGTGTATTCAGCCCTGTGCCCCGAGACTGCCGGCTTTTCGCGATATTGGCTCAACAGCGTGCTGCGCGAAGAAATCGGCTTCAAAGGAACGATATTCAGCGACGATCTGAGCATGGCCGCAGCCCATGCGGCTGGCGCGGTCGAGCACCGGCTGGAAAAGGCGCTGGCGGCCGGGTGCGACATGTTGCTCGTCTGCAACGCCCCTGAAGATTCAATGCGGGCCGCCGACTGGCTGGAAAGGGAAAATATCCCAAACAATGCCGCCTTGCGGAGGATGCGCGCTCGACCCGCGCCGGTGCCCGACGAGGATGCATGGCAAAGGGCAGTCAGCGAAATCCGCAGTTTGCAACTTGGGGCCGCAGTGACAGCGTAGCCCCATCTCTGCGAACAATTCTCATCATTACTCGCAGATTGCGGCGGGGTCAAAATCCTGCGATTGGCGAAGGGTTTGCAAGCCTGGCCCGCCGCGATGCGCCCAGTACCTTGCCGGTCAGAGCCTGTTCAGGAACTCCTCGCCCGTTTCGCAGTCGATGATCAATCCGCCGAGTTCCAGCAGGCGTTCGCCGCCGTCGAGCGTGGGTGATCGTTTCGACCACTCCTCGGCGGTCTCGTCCCCGAAGTTGCGCACGACCACCGACACCAGATTCCCTTCCGGCAGCGCCCCGACATCGAGCAGAAGGTGGCACGAGTCCGCGAAGTAGGTCAACAATCCGGCCTCGCGCGAGGCGCTCCCCGCCAGCGACCTTTCCGGCCGGAAGGGGTTCGCCCGGCCTCGTCCGCTGGAGGTTCTCGCAGAACATGGCAACCTGCACCGCCATCCGCCCCGCCATGGGACGCTCCAAGGCAGGTATTTGGTGGCATCCTGCCGTTGGCTGCATGCTTCGCGAAAGGACCCGGGGATGACATCTTGTCATCCCGTTCGGGCTTCGCGAAGCATGCTTCGCGTCGGGCTGCGCCCGACCAGCCCTCACACGAAGATCATCACCACCTCGGCGCCGCTTGCGAGCGAGAAGCACAGCCCGGAAATTTCACCAGTTTCATCGGGCATATCCGTGTGCCCGACCCTTCGGGCGGCTGCGCCGTGCATTCTTGCTCCTGCAAGAATGTGGCTTGGGCTACGGGACAATGTCTTCATGTGCTTCAAAAGGTTACATGCAAACACGAGCGAACTGATGAATTTTCCGGGCCGGGTGGCGTCGGACTCGCGCCGGCGGTAGCCGGAGTCCACGCGGTCGTCGGGCAGCGGACGCAGGCTGCCGCGGTCGAACCCGCGCAGGGCGGGCGGCCGCCCAAGAGGTCGGCCACGACCTCGGGATGGGCGAACAGGCGCCTGAAGGCGCGGTCGCTTGCGTGGGGTATGCGGGGTGCTTCGACCATGCGCACATCCTGCACGGTTCGCACGAACATCGTGGGGCGACATTTGCCTCAATTCGTGTCAGCCTTGTCGGTGAATTCGTGTGAGATATTCGCCCGGCGAGCCCTTGGGCGGGGTTGCCGCCGGCATCGGCGCCCCGCCATGCCGGGCGTCGACCGCATCTTTTCTGAGCTTGCCGCGTGTCGTGAACCCGTCGTCAAGGGAAATGGCTTCACCGCGGCCGGCGGTGGGTGGAACGGTCGGTGAGTTGTCGGCCCGTCACATCATGCGGCGGGCGCGGCGAAATGGCGTGCGAGAAGTTGCCAATTCTCATTATGGCGGCGAACGCCAGTTTGAGATGTCTGTTGCCTCTACCTTATGCCTCTACCTTATTGACCCCACACCCATTATTTCGATTAAAAGCGTACCCGCAGCGACGCTCCGAGAGACCTGCCGATGGGATCGTACTCGCTCACCGTGCCGAAGAAATTACCGCCGCCGAGCGGAATGGGGGGCTCCTCATCGAGAAGGTTCTTGACTCCAAAGGTAACGCGCATAGTGTCGTTCACATCATAGCTTGCCGTGATGTCAACATACTCCTGTGCACTGATCGTATCCTCCGAATTAGCGGCGTTGGCAACCTCGCCGATGCGCCGCCACGACAATTGCGCGCTGTACGATCCGGTCATCCAATTCAGATTGGCGCGGTGCTTGTAGTCGTGCTGCAGGAAACTCGCAAAGTCGCCACTGCACGAACCGCCGAACGTGCCTTGGCAATCCACGGGCGGAACCGTGACGTTCGCCTGTCGGCTCTGGTCGGTGACGATGGAAGCCTCGTAGGTGACACTGAAGCGTTCGCCGATACCGCCGAAAATGTCCAGCGGCAAGACCATACGGATATCGAAACTGTCCTGCTTGATGATCGCAAGATTGAAATCGTTCACGAGCGCTTGGCTGATCAAGCCGGTCGCGGGATCGCGCAGCACCGCGCCGCACAGTGGGTTGCCGACCACAGGATTATCGATGTAGCAATTCTTGAGTGCCGCAGCCGGCTGAATCACGCCAACTGCGTCGGTGATTTCGATACTCACATAATCGACAATGAGGCTGGCACCCGGATAAAACTCGGGCGTGAACACCACGCCAAACGTCGCCGTATCGCCTTTTTCAGTTTGTATATTCGGATTGCCGCCGTAACTATAGACCGCTTGACCGGTGTCGAACGGCGTTCCGGGTGCAGGCGCACCATAGGCCGCGCATTGCGCCGAATCGCCGCTCCCATCCAAGCAGGGGTCGCCATTGAAGCGGCCACCAAGGCGAGGGATGAAACGCGGGCTCGTCGCGTCGAACAAGGAGAGCGGCAAACGTCCTTCCGGCCCCGCGAATTCACCCAGGTTCGGTGATCGGACGGTGTTCTGGCTTTGCCAGCGGACGCGAACCTGATCGTTGACGATCCAAGTCACGCCGATCTTGTCGGCATCGCCCGAACCGGTGGTGGAAAAATCGAATTGCCGGTATGCACCCTCGAAATTCAATTGTTGGACCATGGGAAGATCAGCCAGCAGCGGCACCAGCACTTCACCGAACACTTCGCTGGTATCGAAGCCGGCATCGATCTTGTTGACGCCACCAAGCCCGAAAGCGAGCCCGTTCCGAAGCGCAACGCCCGGCGTTTGACGACCGGATTCGTCGCGATATTCATATCCTGCGGCGAATCCCACCGGGCCAGCCGGCAATTCAAAGACATCGCTGGTATCACCCGATACCACCAAGGAACCGACCAACTGATCTCTCTCTCGGTCAGAATGCAAAATGTCCGTGCCAAACGAACTCATGTCGGCATCCGGGCCAAAGATGTCAAGCGTGTCGGCGACCGCAGCGAAGCGGCTTGCTCCGCTCGAACTGTTGCGAATGGCGTTGCCGAAAATGGTGGCGTTTTCTTCGGTGCGACCGTACTGCGCGTAGAAATCCCATCCCACATTTTCGGTGAAATCCCCGCGCAATCCGCCCACCACCTGATAGGTGTCGCGGCTCGTTTCGGTGCGCTGCAGACCCAATCCCAGATTTCGCTCCACGTTCACCATCGCCGCGCCATCAACGAAGGTGAGAAGCCCGGCGGCCTGCGGTGGAATGAAGGGATTGCCTTGGGAAATCGCAACTTGCTCATTGACGCTGATCGGAGTCTGTCCAGTCGAACCGGCACCCTCAAGGTCTATATCGGTGAAGAAAGCACGCCCGTAGATCTCGACCTGCGGCAACAACTCGTACTTGAACAGCACACTCGCGTGCAGTCGAGTCAAAGGCTGTATCAGTAAACGGTGCGGCGTGACATCGACCGTCTGTCGCGTGGTGCCGAAACTGCCGTTGTCGTCAAACGCGAAGAAATTGCCGGTCGCGACATCGGTAAAGTTTCCACCTTCGGAGGGAATCGCGGTGACTATGCCGGAGGTGAAGTCGCGATCGCCAGCCAGCAATTCAAATCGCTCGGTATAGCCAAAATACCCAACCAAATGACCGCGCCCGGCTTTCAGTTCCGCACCCCCGATCACCTCTAGATTCACACTTTCGCCGCCGCCGTCTGGAACCTCGCCCGTGGTCGTCAACTGAAACCCGTCAAACTCGTCATCGAGAATGAAATTGACGACACCGGAGACGGCATCGGCACCATAAATCGCGGCGGCGCCGCCGGTGAGCACTTCGACCCGCCGGATGAGCCCCGTCGGCAAGCTGTTGGTATCCACAGCGTTTCTAAAACTAAAAGGTACCGCTCGCGTACCATTGATCAATACCAATGTACGGTTCTGGCCCAACCCTCGCAAATCAATCGTTGACGAGCCCAGCGAGTCCCCCACCGCGGCACCGGTCGCGTTGGCACCGCCCCCCGCTTGGGGTAAGCGTTGGAAAATATCTTCAATGGTGACCGAGCGGTCGGCGACGATCTGCTGCGCTGCAATCGTTGTGACCGGAGTCGAGGAGGTCAATTCTGCCCGTTCAATTCTGGAGCCCGTAACGACTATCTCCTCGACCAGGTTCTGTTCGTCCGACGATTGCGCATAAGCCGCCCCGGTTCCTGCAAAGGCGAAGGCGAACGGTGCAATGCATGCGAAGGCAACAAGCTTGCTTATGTGGATGCGCTTCATCTTGAAACTCCTTATTTGGACTAGGAATGTGTACTCAACAAGTAAATTGCCGCTCATATATCACCGCTAATTGGTATCACCGCTAATTGGTAATATATTTGTTTGTTATGAATTATGTCATTAATACTACATTGGTAGTGCTTTTTGTCAAATTGAAGGGCGCTCAGATGACCTCTAGAGGAATACCCATCCTGCTTTGCCTATTGATGTCGCATGCCATTGCGGGCGAAGCAGAACAGGTCAGCGAGGGAGAGCGCCTATGCGGCGACCTTTGGAACCTTGCGACTTCTGGGATCGAAGAACTTGTTTGGAAACCTCTTGAGCGGTTTAGGCATATCGAACCTACGTGCGCAGGCATGCCCCGGTACCTCTCATACCGCTCTCAGCTTGAGTCCTTTGTCGGCAATCATAGTGCCGCGCTTGCCTACATGGACAAGGGGAGCGCCTTGCATGAGAGTACTGGCAGGCGCGGAACATAGCGAGCAGGACACTCGAGAAAGATCCGCAAGCAAAGGTGCTTGTCTTTTGCGGATGGGGTCATGTGAGGGAAGTACCATCGTCACGTTGGGCTCCAATGGCGTACTTTTTGAAAGACCTCAGGGGAATTGATCCCTTGACCGTGAATCAGACATTGCTGAGCGAACATAGCAATGCCAAGTATGAGCACCCTTGGCGCATTGAGGCGGAAATAAAAGCACTACTGGGCGCCGTGCCAGTCATGTTGGTTTATCCCCAAGGAGAACCCCCCAACCCTGACACGAATGTGGATTTGCGTCTGCTCACACCGCGCACTCGCTATTCGAACGGGCGTCCGACTTGGATGGACATGCTCGGGTGCCGACGCGCTGTCGAGGTGCCCATCCCGGAATGCGAAAACACGGCTTGCGTGATCGAGGTTCGAGACCCTACTCGTCCAGATGAGACCGCCTACGACCGAGTGGAATCAGGAGGTGATCCGTCAGTGTTGCTGTACTTACCGAAAGACGTAAAAGTCGATCTACACATCTATGGGTTGGACGGGTGCACGCACACGCGGCGACCAATTGAGTTGTAGCGAAAAGTTAGGTTCGCGCCGGTGTGTCTCTTGATGTGCCGAATGAAATCAGCGGACATCCATAGGGAGTGGGAGAGCCTAGTAGGCTTCACTGCCCTCACGTAAGGCAATCACCGAATGGCAGAGAATAATCATCGCCTCCAGTTGACTCTTTCTGCCCATTGCTCAGCGGCGTAGATGAGCATGTCAAAAATAGGATCTTTGAGGTCTAGATAGGTTTGCCTTCTTTCGGGTAGCGACTGATTGGCAACATGGTCGGAAAGAGTAGTTTTGAACTTGCCGTAAACCGAGCGAGCAACATCGTCTGCCCGCAAGTAGTCGCGAAATAGCAATGCGTACCTTGCATTCGGACTGCAAGAGGCTCTGACATGCAAGTGGATGGGATGTTCCCTCTTATAGCAAGTACGAAAAAAGAGCTTGTCCATCTGGGCGGTCGACTGTCTTTCCAGTCGGGAGGCCGATCTTCCGAGACGCTCGATAGGTACTCAAGCTCAAGCCGAGCAAGGTTGCTCACAAGATCTGGCTTCGCATCTTGCAAAGAGGCTACTCTCATACAAAAGAGACTTTTTCGTGGGTTGAGAATACTGTCTCGAAGGCGAGGGTGAGCGCGACGGTCCAGTTCACGGCACCGGTCTGGCGGCCCCGGCGTCCGGTACACAATGCACAGTAGCTCAACATCAGGAAATTCCGCAGGTGCGGAGGGCACAAGCAGTCCCACGCGGAACATGCCATAAGCAAGATGAAGTCAATCCTCCCCTTCGCAGAAACTGACATCAAATTGTGATTCCAGTCTGATATATCAAGCTATTCGAAGATTATAGAGATTTTTCAAGCATTAATAATGAGTTGCTAGCAAATAGCCTATTGGTTTCTGATCTTGTCCGCAGAAAACTTCAGGCAGCTGAGCTGGTCTGAATTGGACTCAAAACGCGGCCTGTGTGCGCCGAAGCTTGACATCAGTCGCCAAAAAATGAGAATTACCGGCTCCAGTCTTGGAGAGCGGTTTCAAGGTTCCTTTTCTGTCATACTTGTGTGCCGATTGCTCTCATTAACCACATACAAGGAGTTATCTATGAGCGCCGCAGGCACTTGGAATATCACTACCAACACCCCGATGGGTGCACAAAAGGCAACCTTGACGCTAGAAGTCGATGGCGGCACCTTGACCGGCAATATGAGCGGTGCGCAAGGTACGCTCGATCTCGAAAACGGTACGGTAGACGGCGATTCGGTGAGCTGGCACGCGAAAATCAACCAGCCTATGCCAATGACGCTTGAGTTCAGCGGCACGGTCGATGGCGACAGCATTTCCGGCAGCGTGAAGCTCGGCGCTTTCGGCACCGCGACCTTCAGCGGAGAACGCGCCTAGTTTCTTGGAGAAAAGAAATCTTCGGTGGGCGGAGATTTCTTGCAACAAGGCGTAGGGGTAATCCCTGTCGGGGGAGTATCACTGGCACCTCTACGGTGCCCAGAACACCTCTAGCTTGACAGCCTTATCGCGAAGCAGGAAGCGGACCGGAAGGTCTTGCTCCGAACCGGGGGTGAGGGCTGATTGGAAGCGCTCGCGCTTCTCGGGCCCAAAGATCAGCAAGAACATATGATTGGCATCCAAAAGCGCGCTTGGCGTCAGGCTGATGCGGGCTTCGGTGAGGCCGGGTGGGTGACACGCATGCAGAAGCTCATCGCTTGAGAGCGCCGCCCCGATGTCAGGGTCCCCCGGAAACAGCGAAGCCGTGTGTCCATCCTCGCCCATGCCGAGAAGCACCACATCGAAAGGTCTCAGGGCGTGGATTTCAGAAGACGCATCGAGTTGGACAAATCGCGCTTCGACCGCAAGATTCGATCGAATCATCCCGAGATTGCTTCTCGGAGAATGGGCCGGCACTGAGCGCTCATCGCTCGGCAGGATACTGACCTTTTCCCAAGCCAGTGCAAGCCGCGACAGGTGTTGATAGGTTTCTTGAGGCGAACTGCCACCACTCGCGACAAAGCTCGCGACACCCGAAGTGTCTAAGGTTTCAGAGAGTTCGCGACCAATTTCATTCGCCAGCGCTTTGCAGGCGCCAGCGCGAGAATCGAAGCCATGAAAGGTTGGGCCAGTGCATCTTGGCATCTTTCTCTTCATCTGCCTCTGCCACGCTCGTCATCTTGAATCAGGATAAGGCTTATGAAACAATTGCTCAATGGTTGGTCCGGTACATACTCTTTGAAGCAATCCGGGCGACAGCGAATCCACGCGCCGCGTCACTTGGTGCGGGCGGCACTCAACGACACTAAGGTGCTGAAACGCTGCATTGAGGGCTGCGAGTCTTTTGAAGCAATCGGCGAGCAGACGTTCCATGCCAAGATTCGCGCGAAGATTGGCCCCGTGAACGCGCTCTTCGCAGCAAACCTCGAGCTTGCCGAAGAAGCGCAAAGCGACCCGGACGTGCAGAGCTTTCGCTTGGGCGTCGAACTTGAGCGTGCGGCCGCCGGGTTCGGTCGAGGCCAAGCCAAGGTCTCACTCGCCGAAGAAAGCAAGCGTGTAACAATCCTCAGCTACGAGATCGATGCGGTGGTCGGTGGCAAGCTGGCACAAATCGGTGCCCGCTTGGTGGAATCGGCGACAAGTTCAATGGCCGCCTCGTTTTTCGGCAAGCTCGAAGCCGAATTGGGAGGCATGTCTGCTTCTCTTTCTGCGCTCCCAAAGCGTTCAGGCGGATCAAATACGATGTGGTGGGTGGCGGCGGCAGCGGGAGTGATTGTCTTGATTTCGGCGATTGCCTATGTCTTATAGCCGATACCGCGCAAAGCAAGCTTCCCGCCTTTGAATTGGACACCTCGGAGGCACGAGTTCCATGCAAATATCTCTCAAAGTGAATGGCGAAGCGCACCAGCTTCAAATCGCTGACAATGCGTTGCTGGTGGACGTGCTGCGAAAACAGCTCGGATTGACCGGCACCCATGTGGGTTGCGACACGAGCCAGTGCGGTGCCTGCGTGGTCCACCTCGACCTGCGTTCGGTCAAGTCCTGCACGCTCTTGGCCGCGCAGACGGACGGCCATGAAGTTACCACCATTGAAGGCTTAGCGGACGGAGAGGCGCTGCATCCAATGCAGGAAGCCTTTCGAGACCATCATGCGTTGCAATGCGGATTCTGTACGCCCGGCATGATCTTGAGCGCCATCGACCTCGCGCAATCGGCCACGAAACTCACCGAAAGTGACGTAAGAAGAGGGATTGAAGGGAACATTTGCCGCTGCACCGGCTATCAGAACATTGTCGCGGCGGTGCTTGACGGCGCTCGCCGCATGAAGGCTTGAGGCTTCGGTCCCCATCTCGGCGCACACACGGAGGCTTGCAATTATGGCGATACAGGATCACAAGGGTATCGGTGCCTCGGTGCTCCGCAAGGAGGATCGCCGCTTCATTACCGGCACCGGCAACTACACGGACGACATCTACCTCACCGGACAGACTTATGCGGCGTTCGCGCGTTCGCTCTGGGCGAGCGCGCGCATTGATGCCGTGCCGACCGACAAGGTTGCCGCCATGCCGGGCGTGCTGGCGGTGCTCACCGGCGCAGACATGGCGGCCGATGGACTTGGCGGACTACCCTGCGGATGGACGGTGAAATCGAAAGACGGCACCGACATGCAGCAACCCGAACACCCTCCGCTTGCACACAGCATGCTTAACTATGTCGGAGATGCGTTTGCGCTCGTGGTGGCCGAATCGGAGCACGAGGCCGCCAAGGCCGCACGCACGCTCGAACAGACCATACAAGTCACTGAACTCACGCCGGTGGTCTCGCTCGAGACCGCGGCGAGCAGTCCAGCCATTCATGAGGAACTGTCAAGCAACCTTTGCTACGAGTGGGAAATCGGCGATAAGTCGGCCGCGCAAGCAGCCTTCGCGCAGGCTGCCCACGTCTGCGAATTGGAACTCAGCAATAACCGGCTCGTTCCGAATGCCATGGAACCGCGCTCGGCAATCGCCGAATACTCGAGCGGAAGCGGGGAATTCACGATCCACAGCACCTCGCAGAATCCGCATCTGCTGCGTCTCATTCTCGCCGCCTTCGTGCAACTCGCACCTGAACACAAGGTGCGCGTGATTGCACCCGACGTGGGTGGGGGCTTTGGCTCGAAGATCTTTGTATACGCCGAAGAAGTGGCGGTGGCTTGGGCCTCGCGGCGACTCTTGCGGCCGGTGCGTTGGACGGCCACGCGCTCCGAATCTTTCCTCACCGATGCCCATGGGCGCGACCACATCACCAAAGCCGAGCTCGCTTTGGATGAACAAGCAAAGTTCTTGGGCATGCGGGTGGCCACCAAGGCCAATCTTGGTGCCTATCTCTCGACCTTCGGGTCTGCCGTTCCAACCTATCTTTACGGAACGCTCATGGCCGGTCAGTACGCGACACCCGCCATTTACGTCGAAGTGCAAGGCACCTTCACCAACACCTGTCCGGTGGATGCTTACCGGGGCGCGGGCCGTCCGGAAGCAACCTTTGTCGTCGAGCGACTCGTGGAAACTGCGGCACGGCAGTTGCGCATGGACCCAGCCGAGCTCAGGCGCCGAAACCTGATCCAGCCGGATCAGTTTCCTTACCAGACGCCGGTAGCCTTGGTCTACGACACCGGAAACTACGAAGCGAGCCTCGATAAGGCACTGAAGCTTGCCGATTATGCAGGTTTTGAGCGGCGGCGCCGAGAAGCCGAAACGCACGGGGTTCTCAGGGGTATTGGCTTGTCCTGCTATATCGAGGCCTGCGGCTTGGCACCCTCGCAGCTCGCGATGGATCTCGGTGCCGGTGTCGGACTCTGGGAAAGCGCCGAAATTCGAGTCAATCCAACCGGCTCGGTTTCGGTCTTTACCGGCTCGCACAGCCACGGGCAGGGACACGAAACCACCTTCGCACAGGTGGTTTCGCAAAAGCTCGGCGTCCCATTTGAAGATGTGGAAGTCGTGCACGGCGATACTGGTCGCCTTGATTTCGGTCTGGGAACCTACGGGTCACGCTCCATTGCCGTGGGCGGTTCCGCACTGATTCGTGCCAGCGACAAGATCATCGCCAAGGGGAAAAAGATTGCCGGACACCTGCTCGAGGCACCGCCCGATGAAATCAATTTCGACGAAGGAGTCTATTCTGTTCCGACCAGCAATCAGTCGCTCACCTTTGCGGAGGTGGCGTTTGCCGCATACGTGCCCAACAACGTACCGACCGACGAGGTGGAACCCGGTCTTGCCGAGAAGGCCTTCTATGATCCGCAGAACTTCACCTATCCGGCGGGCACGCATATCTGCGAAGTGGAAGTTGATCCCAAGACGGGCGAAGTGCGAATCATCAAATTTGTAGCCGTGGATGATTTCGGCGAGGTCATCAATCCCATGATCGTGGAGGGACAGGTTCATGGCGGGCTGACGCAGGGTATAGGGCAAGCGCTGCTTGAACACGGCATTTACGATGAGAACGGACAACTGCTCACGGGCAGCTACATGGATTACTGCATGCCGCGGGCGGACGATGTCCCCAACTATGTGGTGGACATGACGGTCACACCCTGCACGCACAATCCTTTGGGGGTGAAGGGCTGCGGCGAGGCCGGCGCCATTGGTGCACCGGCCGCAGTGATGAATGCGGTCACTCGCGCCATCGGTCGCAACGACCTGTCCATGCCCTGTACCAGCGAAAAGGTGTGGCACGCGATACAGGGCAATGCAAAGTCTTAAGGGATACGCTCATGAATGAATTTGTCTATGAACGAGCCACTTCGGTCCGCGATGCCGTGCGACGGCAGCGCGTATCCCGAAACGCGAAGTACCTCGCTGGCGGCCAGACGCTCCTACCTTCGATCAAGCAAGAACTCGATGCGCCTTCGCGACTGGTGGATCTTTCCGCAGCCGGGCTCGTTGGCATATCCCGATCAAAGAACACGCTATCCATCGGCGCCATGACCTGCCATGCCGACGTGGAAGCTTCGAGCGAAGTGCACGAGGCCATTCCGGCCTTGAGCAAGTTGGCGGGCGGCATCGGCGATGCGCAGGTGCGAAATCGCGGCACCCTCGGCGGCTCCATCGCCAACAGCGACCCGGCTGCGGACTATCCTGCCGCGCTGCTGGCCCTGCAAGCCGTGATTCATACCAATCTTCGCAAGATTCCGGCAGATCAATACTTTCTCGGCTTGTTTCAGACCGCCCTCAGGCCCGGCGAACTCATCACCAAGGTCGATTTCGCAATCCCGGATGCGGGTGCCTATGAGAAGTTCCCGAATCCAGCCTCCCGCTATGCGATCGTCGGCGTATTCGCGACCAGGTTCAAATTCACCACCCGTATCGGCGTGACTGGCGCGAGTCACTGCGCCTTCCGCTGGACCGAAGCGGAAAGCCACGGACCAGGCGTCAAGGACCTCTCAAACGTCTCACTCAACCTCGCCAACTTCAACAACGATCTACACGCATCTGTGCAGTATCGAGGTCAACTAGTGAGGGTAATGACCCTCAGGGCTCTCTCGCAGGTGTAGAAAGGAGCGCCCCCTTCTGCGGTTCCATGCCTCAAGCGTAGCTGTAACCAAATTTCGACAAGGGGAATTGTCGCAGGCGTTCGCCGGTGGCGTTGCAGATGGCGTTGCAGATGGCGGGGGCTACTGGCGGAAAGACTGGTTCGCCCAATCCGGTTGAGCGGTCATCCGAGTCAACGAACGTCGTGTCGATCACCTTCGGCGCGATGGATATGCGCCCCAAGGGGTAGACATGGAAGTTATCCTGCTCGGCGCAGCCGTCGCGACAGGTGATTTCAAGCCCCATGAGCGTGCTCATGGCATCGATTACCGAGCCTTCGCATTGATTCTTGGCGCCCGACTCGTGTACGACCGGCCCAACATCTGCAGCGACCAGCACCTGATGCACCCTGAGGCGCTTGTCTTGCGAAATGCTCACATCGGCGTTGATCCCAATATATCCGCCGTGACTAAAATGAAAGGCAACCCCCTGGCCTCGACGCAGCGTCACCCCGGGATCGGGAATTTCGCCCTTGGAGCGAAGTTCCGCATGCCGCTTGGCGAGTGCGCGAAGCACCGTCTGAGCACGGCGTGGATTGAAGCTCCACGCACCCTCGCCCGTCGCCGGATGGTCATCCAAGAGTTCAAGTAAGAACTCCGTATGATCGCGATCGGCGGCGACCGAGAGTTCATGCAGGAAGGACTGAGTCGCAAAGGCGACGCCATTGGAATTGGGTGCGCGCCAAAATCCCATGGGCGTGTCGAACGGCAGCAGCGTCTGGGTCACCTTCACGTTCTTCACGGCAAGCGCTGGAAATTCGCCCTTCGAGTAGCGGCCGCCTCGAACAGGTTTCTCTCCATCGGCGGTGAAGCTCACATGATGGTTGCCAAAGGACACCAGTCGACCATCCCCATCAAGGCCGGCGCGAAAATGATGCACCCCCGCCGATCGAAATTGGCCATGTGCCATATCGTCTTCCCGCGTCCACTGAAGCTTGACCGGACCCTCGATGCGCTGCGCGATCGCTGCCGCCTCCAGCACGTAATCATTCGCGAGCCGACGCCCGAAGCCCCCGCCCGCACGAGTTTGATGCATCACCACCCTATCTGGGGCGAGACCAAGCATTTCCGCGGCCATTGCCTTGCCCATCTGTATGGTCTGCGAGGGTGCCCATACCTCGATGCCCTCTTCCTCGCCCTTATACCAAGCGGTGCAGTTCTGCGGCTCAAGCGCGGCATGCGTGAGGAAAGGGTAGGCGTAGCTCGCGGCAACCTTGCTGGCGGCCAACGCAAAGGCTGCTTCGACATCGCCTCGCAGTTCGATTTCGCGCACTCCCGATTGGTCTTCCAAGGCGAGCGCTTTCGCAAGAGATGCCTGCACGTCATCGCTGGCCGCGTTGGAAAGGTCCCACTCAATCGACAAGGCCCGTTTGGCTTGCAAGGCCTGCCAAGTTGAACTGGCCACAATCGCCACGCCTGATCGCAGATCCCAGATGTTGCCCCAAGGTTCGACGACAAACGCATGCGCCACACCCGGAAAGGCCAGCACCTCATCACGATTGAAGGATTTGACCAGCCCGCCGGCGGATGGACACTTGCTAAAAGTGGCATAACGCATTCCGGGCAAGCGCTGATCAATGCCGAAAAGCGGCTCACCGACCACCAAGGCGTGGTTATCGACCGCCGAAATACGCCTCCTGCCGAGAGAGAAATCCTTGCGGATCTGGGCGACGATGTGATCCACATTGGGCAGCGCCTGTCGTGAGGCGGCCTCGCTCAATTCGGCGAAGGACGCGCTGCGGCCACTTGCCTTGTGCATCACACGGCTGGCGGATGTCCACAGTTCATCAAGAGGCACCCGCCAAGCTTCAGCCGCCGCCGATTCGAGCATGAGCCGCGCGGTCGCACCGGCCCTACGCAGGCTCTCCATACCGCGCAGAATCGAGGTGGACCCGCCAGCCATCTGCCGCCCGAAGCGCTCCGAATCCACTGGCGCCTGCTCAACACGCACATCATCCCAATTCGCTCCCATTTCGGCAGCGATGATGATCGGCATGGAAGTTTTGACGCCCTGCCCCACTTCCGGGTTCGGCGCGTAAATGCGTATAGATCCATCAGGGCGAATATGTACATAGCCATTGGGCTCCAAGCCCCGGGGCGACGCCTCCATGCTTGCCGGAGCCTTGCGCGGAGCGAACGAGAACCCAAGTGCGAGGCCGACTCCAGCAAAACCGGTCAGCTTGACGACCGTGCGACGACTCGGCGCCGCCGACAAATGATCATCGGAAGGTTCCAACTGCTCGCGCAAAGCGAGCTGAAGCGGATGTTCCTTGTTCCATGACTTCACGATCATGCCTCCGCGACTTCTATGTTCTTGGAGGAACGCTGGCGAGCGACAGACTTGATCGCTTGGCGTATGCGCATGTAGGTCCCGCAGCGACACAGATTTCCCGCCAAGGCCGCGTCAATCTCCGCATCGCTGGGCAGGTTGGTTTTTTCAAGCAATGCCGAGACGGTCATGATCTGTCCAGCTTGGCAATAGCCGCACTGGGGCACGTCGGCGTCGATCCAGGCTTGCTGCACCTCGGTCAATTCGCCATCCCGCGCAAGGCCTTCAATGGTGGTGATCCGGGCATCGCCGAGCGAGCCCACCGGCATCAGGCAAGACCTCACCGGCTCGCCATCAAGATGCACCGTGCACGCGCCGCACTGTCCTATGCCGCAGCCATACTTGCTCCCGACGAGACCAAGCTCATCACGCAGCACCCATAAGAGCGGAGTGTTCGAATCAAACTCCTCGGGCAACGCATGAGTGTCTCCATTGACATGGATCTTCATACAAGTCTCACTAGAGTCGCTCAATGGAGAAGATTCTAACCCGTCTATTCGAGCGCGAACGCCACCATCGAATCGCCCAATCGACTACCGGACCTCGCGTTGCCTCCGGCGTAGACGACTACGAATTGCCGATCACGCCACTCATAGCTCATGGGTGTCGCCTGACCGGTTGCGGGTAATCCCCCGCGCCAGAGTTGCTCGCCGGTTGCCACATCGAAGGCGCGCAGTTGGTCATCCATGGTCGATGCGATGAACACCAGACCGTCGGCGGTGACCATCGGCCCGCCAAGCGTCGGGCTACCCAATTCGAACCCGATGATTGTTCCAATCGGCGTGCGCCAGACGATGTCACCGGTCGAAAGATCAATGGCCGCGAGGACTCCCCAGGGTGGAGGACTGCACGGAATGCCTAAGGGGGAAAGGAGAATCTCCCGCTTGGCCGCATAGGGTGCGCCCGTCTGGGGCAGGATCTCTTGATCGTGAAACACTTCGCGCGCTTCTTCAAGACCCTTTGTGGGAATAAGCTGCACATGGTGCGCGAGGCTGTTCATGTTGATGATGAGCAGGTTGCGGGCGGGATCGTAGGCGGCGCTACCCCAATTCGCACCGCCGCCGTTGAAGGGGTAGAGCAGCGTTCCCCGTTCCGAGGGTGGCGTGAAAAGGCCATCACTCATGGAAGCTGAAATCCGGTTGCGGCAGGCCAATCGGTCGAGCCAAGTCAGCCCGAAGGCATCGTCCGGCGTCAAGTGGGTGGGGACAATAGCTGGCGTGGCGACCGGGAAAGGCTGGGTCGGAGAGAGCCATTCCCCCGGCGCGCCCGATTGCGGAACAGCCCGCTCTTCAATCGGCAGGAATGGCTGGCCGGTGTCGCGATCTAACACGAACACATGACCAGTCTTGGTGACCTGAGCGACCACGTCATGCACCCTGCCCTCTCGCCACACCGAATAGAGACCCGGCTGCGCGGGCAGGTCGTAGTCCCAAATGTCGTGGTGAACGATCTGATAGCTCCAACGAACCTGCCCGGACTCCGCTTCCAGGGCAACCAGCGAATTGGTATGCCGGTTGTCGCCGGGGCGCAGGCCGCCGAAGAAGTCCGGACTCGCGCTACTGGTCGGCACGAACACCAGCCCACGTCGCTCGTCCGCAGCGAGCGGCGCCCAAGCGTTGGCGCGCCCTTCCTTGGGCGGTTCGGCACCGAGCCAAGTTGTGGATGCCGGGTCTTCGCGGTTTCTGGGAATGGGATCCCAGCTCCAGCGAGGCTCGCCGGTTCTGGCATTAAAGGCTCGCACCGAGCCCACGGGTGACGCAAGACGCACGCCATCGCTGATCGAAGAGCCGACAATCAGGGTGTCGGCAACCGTCACCGGCGCCGAGGTGAACTGAAATTCCCCCGGCCATATCAAGTCCATGCCGGGATCGATGCGAACCTCACCCTGATCGCCAAAGCCCGCACAGCGAGTGCCGCGCACGGCATCGACGGCGATCAAGCGTCCGTCATTGGTGGCCATGAAGAGCCGACTGGCGCAAGCGGCTGATTGTTCCGTATCATGCCAATAGGCGACCCCACGACAGACGAACTGATTGGCGGGAAACTGCTGCAGGTTAATCTCTGGATCGAAGCGCCACAGCTCACGACCGGTGCCTGGTTCGAGTGCGATCACCTCGTTGAAGGGCGTGCAGAAGACCAAGGAATCTTCAACGAGAATCGGTGTTGCTTGCGCCGCCGACCAACCCATGGACTCTGCCTTCTCGGTCAGGTCGCCGGTTTGATAGCGCCAAACCTCCTTCAGACGGTGGAGAGAGTCGCGGTTGATTTCGCTCGCGAGGCTGTATCTGTGCCCGCCGGCATCGCCGCCGTAGTGCTCCCAACCCGCTCCAATCCCGATGGTGCTCGCCGGACGGTCGACCAGCGGTGCATGACCCTCGATTTCCGCAGTTCGCGCGCCAATCAGATGCCAGATCATCGACCCACCAAGCACCAGCGCGAGCCCCACGCAGGCGAAGAGACCTAGCAGGAATACAATAATCTTGCGTCGCATGGTCATGTCCTGAATGTTAGACGAAATGGCGCGTCCTCAACCAAGGCGTTTGTGCTGCTTCGCTCGACGCGAAGCGACGTTAGACATTATGTATTGACCTTGTCCCCTGACGAGTGCCGATGAGTTCGGCGCGTCGGGGGACAAGGTCAATACATAATGTCTAGAATTTCCCCTTTGCACGTCTGGTTCTCCGAGGGATTGTCATGTTTGAAGCCATGCTGAGCGCAGAGGCTTGACTGCGCGCATCGACATCCAGTACGAAGGACGACGTATCCGCTGCGAGGTCACCGCCGAGGGAGAACTCGACCTCTGGCTAGAAGGCACCCTGCGCAAGCGACGACGGATTCCCGCCGGCGGCAAGGCCTATGTGTGGACCAACGTCGAACTCAATTGGGAGGTACACCACCTGATCGAGGGACGCTACAACCGCGCCTCAGGTTGGTTGGAGGTCTTTATTCACGGTCGGCTCGAAGCCCGCGAAAGGGTTTCCGAGCGCCACAGGACATCGGATTCTGCCGATTAGACCTGTTCGGTGATGACTACGACCTTGATATCGACAGTGACCTCCGGGTGTAGGACGAGCCGCACTTGAAACTCTCCAGGGGTGCGGATATTGCCTTCCGGAAGGTCCACTTCTTGGCGCTCGACCTGGTGACCGGCGCGCTCCAGTTCAGTGCAGATTTCGCGTGAACCTATGGATCCATAAAGACGTCCTTCCTCCGTGGTACGCCCGGCAATGGTGATTTCGGCTCCGGTCAACTCTTGGCCGCGTGCCTGGGCAGCCACCAGCCGATCCGTATCGGCCTTGAGAATTTCGACCTTTTGACTCTCAAAGTATGCGCGGTTCGCCGCGGTGGAGCGCACCGCCTTGCCCTTCGGGAGCAGGTAGTTGCGCGCGTATCCGTTCTTTACATTCACCTCATCGCCAATGGCACCCGAGGCTCCCAAACGTTCAAGCAATATGACTTTCACTGCCGTGCCCTAGTGATGGCGGTCTGTATAAGGAAGCAATGCCAGATAACGGGCGCGCTTCACGGCAGTGGCGAGTTGCCGTTGGTACTTGGCCTTGGTGCCGGTAATCCTGCTCGGCACGATCTTGCCCGTTTCCGAAATGTACTCGCGCAGGATATCCAAATCCTTGTAGTCGATCTCCTTGATGCCCTCCGCCGTAAACCGACAGTACTTGCGGCGTCGAAATTGTCTTGCCATCAGCTTTCCTCCTCGGCGCGTTCTTTCACATCCTCATCGTTCGTTTCTTCAAGCTCATCCTCCGCGTCGGCAAGTTCGGTAACAATCTCCTCTTCATCGGGCTCGGGCCGACCAAGGATTTCTTCCTCACGCTGACGCTCGCGCTCACGTTCCTTGAGTTCTTCCGCGTAGATCTTGGACATTTCGGTAATAGGTCCGGAACGACGGATAATCAAATGGCGAATTACGGCATCATTAAATTTGAACGCCGACTGCAACTCCTGAAAATCGGCTTGACCGACTTCCACGTTCATCAGCACGTAGTGGGCCTTGTGAATCTTGTGAATGGGATATGCCAACTGATGGCGGCCCCAGTCCTCCAAACGATGGACTTTGCCACCTTCGCGTTCAGTCAGGGCTTTGTATCGTTCCATCATGCCCGGCACTTGATCCGATTGATTCGGATGCACCAGTAGCACGACCTCGTAATGTCTCATGTGAATCTCCCTTCGGTGTATTCGCCTCCGATCCGAACAGGGTGATCGTGAGGCAAGGAGCCGCTTGTGCGAGGGCGCGATTGTACGCGCACTTTGAGTGCTTGTCAGCAATTCATGCCTTCAATTCATTCCTTCGCAGCGGCAATGAGCCAGTCCGCCGGCAGTTCGCGGCCTTCAAAGTTCTGCGCCTGAAAGCGCCGCATGCCGTAGAGCCAACGATCAATATCGGTCGCCTTGCGACGAACATACTCTGCGACTTCGGGATGCGGCAGTACCCAGAAGCGCTCTTCGCGAATGCTTTCGAGACACGCCTCGGCCACGAATTCCGGGCTGAGCACGCCATCTCCCGAGGCGACTCCCGGCGCCTGGTCGACCTCCGGACTCGGGCTGTTGCGCATGATGTTCGTTTCAACCGCTTGCGGACACAGCACGGAGACACCAATGCCCTGATGCCCGTGAGTGATCGCAATCCACTCGGCAAGGGACACCGCCGCATGCTTTGTCAAGGAATAGGCCAGCGAGCCAACCTGGGTCAAGAGGCCCGCTGCGGATGCGGTGCTCATGATGTAGCCACGGCCTCGCTCGATCATTGAAGGGAGCACCGCACGCGCGGCGTAAATGTGCGACATCACATGCACCTGCCACATCTGATTGATGTCCTCGTTGGAGGTTTCGAGGCCGCCCCAAGTCACATAGCCGGCATTGGACATGAAGACATCGATGGGGCCTATGTTGGCGGCGGTGGACTCGACCAGAGTCTGCACTTCTTCCTCATTCGCCACGTCGAGTCCGACACTGGTGCCACCTATTTCCTTGGCAACGGCCAGCGCACCGGCCGCGTCACGGTCGGCGACGACCACATGACGCGCACCTTCAGCATGAAAGGCTTTTGCGAGCGCACGACCAATGCCCGAGGCAGCGCCCGTAACCACCATGACTCCATCTTGTATTTCCATCGGTGTGATTCCTCCGACGAGAAGCGATGCAGCCGCATGATAAGGCCAATCACCAAACAATCGAAAAAAGGGAGAAAACTCCGCTTCGAGAGGAGGTATGGGGCATCGCCACAGACATTTCGCACATCAGTTTCCGAGATTTCTCACATGGGTTTGCGGCAATATCGCAACATTGCTTTCGGGCGCGCAATGCACACTGGCGATGTCATGTCGTACTTGAGGGACACGCCCATGCACCGAACCATCGCCCGTCAGGCTGCATTCAGCCTCATAGAACTCTTGGTCGCCATAGCCATCATCGGCATACTCTCGGCAATCGCCGTGCCCGCCTATCAGAACTACGTGAAGAACGCCAACATGACTCGCGTCAACACGCATATGGAAGAAGGCACCCGCTTTGTTGAAAACGAACTTCGAAGGCTACAGGCCAACTTGACCATGGGGCTGCTCGACGCGAAGGGCATGGACGATCTCCTCACCTCCGAACAGCTCGCCGAACGTCTGAATGCCTCCGGAGGCAGCTCCCCAACCGGCGCCGCGGCCTTCAAAGCCGGCAGCTACGCCGAAGCCGATGATGCGTCAGGGCAAATCGCCATTGCGGTCACAGGCTCGATTGCCGACGGCGACTACGCAGTCGAAGTCACCCGTCCGGCCTATGCCGACTTTTCGAACACGCAAAGCCAGAGCATTCGATGGGATGAAATCTGAAGTCTTTTCGCGATCCTGCAACTTTGTATTGGGCGAGAAAGCTACACTAATGAATTGCTTGGCAAGAACGCACATGAACCTGAAGACCCAACAACTCAATTCAATGTGGGAACGGCGGCAGGCCCGCAAGAGCCACGCCTTCTCAATCTTGGAACTCATGCTGGTGCTGGCGATCAGCTCGATTCTGGCGACGGTCGCTGTGGTGCTCTACCGGGACTACCTAGAAACGGCTCGCCTCGGCGTACTTGATGCCGGCATATCGAGTATCGCGCCGTTTCAAGAAGCGCACAAACTCAAGAGCGGGCGGTATGCGGAAGGGTCGTGGCAGCTTGAAGGCGAAGACGATCAGAGTCTCTTTGATGCAATCGGCTGGCGACCTTCATCGCAGGAGACAGACCTCACCATTGAGGTCACACTCATTGAAGGCGGCTTCCAAGTCACCGCCGACAACGCCTACGGCGAATCCCTGTGCCGAGAGTTCCCTTCGCGCAAGCTTTGCGACACATAGTGGAGCAAAGTCTCGTGCATTTTGACTGCATGGTCGGCGGTATGACTGGCGGCATAACCGGCGAGGCATCCGCCGGAATCGCCAAATGGGGAGAAGTCGTCTACCAGCGATATCGGATTCGCGCCTGATAGTGGCGCGGCAACTCCGGTAGAACGATCGCGCCGCCGAAGAGATTCGGGAAGTTCGCGCGAAAGTAACGCTCGTCCGTGAGGTTTTTGATGGTTGCGCTCAAGGACCAGTGTTCGGTCTCGAACACTGCGCCGAGGTTGAAGAGCCTGTAGCCCGGCAGCGAGACCGAGTTGGAAAACCCGGAGTGCACCGCCTCGGCGTCAACGGCGCTTGCGCTCAAGGCGAATCCATTGCCAAAGTCGTAGGTACCGGTCAGCGTCCAAACATGCTCCGGCATGCCGGCTCGCCGAGCCCCGCTTGAGCCCGGGCGAAGAATGATCCCGCCAATCGCGCCGCCGTAGAAGGCACCGCTTGCGACTCCGGGCACATCGTCCGCACCAACGATGCTGAAGCGCGCGCCGGTCTCCCGGGTGTTGAGATTGACCACTTGCATCTTCGAGTAGCCGAAAGTCAACACGAGCTTTGGATTGACCACCCACCTGACTTCGAGTTCCGTACCCTTCGTCCTCGTCGCTTGATTGGTGACGATGGACTGCGCCGAGTAATCGGTACGCTCTTGCTCGTAGGCGGCCAGCGCAAAATACAACACGTCATTCAAGAGGCTGCCTTTGAGGCCCAGTTCGCGCAACTTGGAACCATCAACCACTGTGCCGTCGGCGATGTTGGAGGTGGTAACTTCCGAGCCTTGTCCAGCAATCACTGTGGACTGGTTCGAGACGGTCGCATAGGGCGTGAGACCGAGCGAGCTCGCATAGCTCAGGCTCAGAGTCCAAGAAATACCGTCCGTCCGATCTGCCGCCTGTTGCCGAATACACTCGCCGGGCGGCACACAGGTGTTGTTGGTGCTTGGCAGCAAGAGCTTATCGACCGGCTGCCGACTGTCTATATCGATCAGGTCATAGCGGACGCCCGCAATGAGACTCAGGCCGGAATGCCAGTCCGTGTTGACCAACAGGGCAAATCCCAGATCAAGATACTTGCCTATGTAGTATTCCGTGTAGTCATCGTCGATTCGCGTCGAAAGCAGCCGCCTGTCGAGTGGTCCGCCGGGCAAGGTCAGATCACGGCGATCAAAATACTCGTTGGTATAGTCATCGGCGTGGCGAAAATCCGTGTAGCGCAGGGACGGAGAGATCTGAATCGACGTCTCGACCGCTCTGCCTCTGACCCGATAGGACGCGACCAGTTTCTCTTCGAGCACCCAAGTATCGTGGAATTGAGAAAATCCGTAGGCGGATTCTGCCAGCGTATCCAAGGACTCGAAGAAGATCTGGTTTCTCCACTCCCAGCCGCTGTCCGCATAGATGATCGAATCGAAATAAAGCGTGAGCACGCGGTTGTCGAGCCGGTCCTCAGGATCGACCAACACTTGACTGGGTTCGAGTTGCGCGGTATCCGGATTCACCAGCGCAAGTAACTCTGGATGGCAGCCGAACAGGGGTGTCTCGCCGATGACGCAGGTTTGAGAGAGGGGGTCCGATTGCCGCAGCGCACCGCGATTTCCCGGTGTGAGACCAGCCATGAAAGGATTCAGGTCCGTGAATCCATCGCCATCGAGATCGAATTCCTGATGGGAAATGCGCCCGTCGCCATCGACATCAAGCGGCAGTGGTTGCCCGGTGACATAGATGCCATGATCGATGAGTTCCTGCGTCAGACGGTTCCAGCCCCCGATTTGATTTCCATCATGATCGTGATACATGCCGCCGAATTGCAGCTGCCAACGATCGTTGAGGTCCATGTCGAAAGATGCCTGTAGCAGCGTTTGCCTCGTTCCGGTGTCTTGGTAGAAGCTATCCGAATCCTCCACTTCGGCGTAAAAGTAGTAGCCGACACGCCGGCCCGCGAAAGGATCAGCGCCGCCAAATTCGGCGCTGACAATGCGCTTGTCCCAGTTTCCGACATCGACTCCGACCGCCCCAGTGCGATCCGAGGTGATCTGTCCGGATTCCTCAGCCCGGGCGGACTTGGGATTGAAATTGAGGTAGCCCCCAATCTTGGCGGGTCCGTAGATGGGAGAGGCCGGGCCGCGCACTATATCAATGCGGTCGGCCGCGCCGATCGGGGTCGGATAGTTGCCTGGATTGTCGAGCCTGCGGACCCCGCGGAAATAGGTCTCGCCGGGTGTGCCGCGGATGTCCAAAGACCCGGCCACGCCGAAAAACGACTGGGTGAAGCTCCCGGGCGCCAGCGCGATCAACTCATCAATGTCGCGCATGCTAAAGCGTTCCATCATTTCCGCGCTGACCGTGGAAACGGACCTCGGCGTCTCCAGAATCGACTTGTCGAAGCCGAACACGGTTTTCACCGCATCGCCGGGCAAGCTGCCAAGGTCGCCGACCACGACGATTTCTTCAATGAAGCCGGATGTATCTGCGCTCGGCAGCTCCTCTGACTCGCTGATCGCTGAGGCCCAAGGCACCATCAGGCAAAGCGCGACAGCGAGTTGCGAAGGGGCCATGAAAGCAGTCCGGCACGTGTTAATGCTCCGAAGCAAAGTCTCGCTGAAATCTCTTCTTGGCATGAGAGTGTACCTTCCGGTTACCGTCAGCGGAGAGGATGTGGAATAATCACGCCTATTCGTGAGACAGCATACTCGCGCCTTGTCGACCCGAGTGTGCGTCCGAAGCAACGGCTTCCTCGGCAAGATTAACCGGAGCAAGCACCGCATGAATACTTCTTTCGTTTCCATATTCGCTCTTTGTGCAACCCTGCTGGCGCTTCCATTGGTAGCGTCAACTTCCATTGCTGACGATGCAGCCGAGTCCAAGACCCACCAATGCGAGGATGGGAACCTAAAGATAAAGGTGCTTCCACCCGAAGATGGCGTGATGGAAGTCCATGCTGCCACAATGGTCGCGAAAATATTCGCAGGATATGCATTCGGGAATGCAGGTACCGAATTTAGGATCACCATAGAACAGGGTTCTTCGGTGCAAACGACGACATACGCTGCAACGGCAGAGCAAGCGCTCAAGCAGGCGTGTCGCCTGCTATCGAAGCACGGTTCGGAGCACAATACGGCTGAACTGACCGAGCAGCTGCGGCAGCTGTATGCGGAGCTTGAGGATTGAACGAGCGAAGCCAAGCGGCATTGTCGTGACCTCAGATGAACGCAGGGAAAGACACCGACTGATTGAATACCCCGTTTTGGACTTGGTCCATACAAGTGGGCGATGGCGCTTTTTGCCTGTTCCTTTAGGATGTGAGTAAGGTTAACAGCGCACCCATAAGACCGGCGAGTATGACAAGGGCGAATCCGAAAAAGTAACGCAAGAGGCTGCATTGGAGTTCTTGGACATCATCGAAACGCCCGATCATTTCGTCCTTGCACTCTTTGAGGTCCTGTTTTCACTCGCGGCGAGGTTCGGCGAAGCGTTTGTCGAGTAGCTCGTCGAGTAGCTCTGGGGTGACCGCAAAAGTCGTCATCGAGAGCGCTATAGATTCTATGATGGCCTTGGATTGGTCCGGCGTGAAGTTCGCGCTTTCGAGCGTTTCGGTCATCTTGAAGACGGTTTCGGTTTCCGCGCGCATGAGTATACGCCTGACTGGAAAATAAGTTGAGGAGGAGCATCAAACATGAACTCGAAGAGGCGTGTTGCGGAGGTCGTCCCGATGTCTTGTAGGGAAACGGCTAAATTGTTTGTTATGGCCGACGCCACTGGAATCCCGTCTGTGTTTCCGTCACGCAGTCTTCGACAGTCTCGACCCGCAAGCCTCCAGTGAGCGATGGCCAGCAAGCAGTTCGATGCGCCTCAAGGATCACGTTAGTATCCACAAGTACGCATGATTGAAGGCCAACTGGAGAACTCACAATTCAATTGGACAGTCGATGCCATGTTCCAAAAAAAGTTCCTGAAGGTCTTCAACCGTCAATCGGACCAGCTTTGCTGCGCGTCGAACAGATACATAGCCTCGGGCAATTGCCTTTGCCAACACTTCCGCGAATGGTTTCGAAAACAGCGGAGGATGATCCGCACGCGGTTGGCGACCATTGTTTCGGAGCGCCGATTCCGGTATTAACTTGGCAACCGATTTGGCCAACCCCTTGAGGACGACCAATCGCCATCTGAGGGCCGAAGACGTGACGCCCAACCTTTCCGCCGCCTCATTTAATTCAGAGACCAACTCCTCCTCACCCAGTTGCGCCCAATCCTGCGACTCTAGCGCAAGACACTCGGCAGGCCTCACGTTCCCTCTACTTTACACGCTCAAAGTCGTGCAAATTTCCGGGCTGCCGACCGCCTTTGAGCACCGCCCCGTTGTAGCCTCGTCCTCTCTCAAGGCGGAAGTCAAGTCGGGTTTGCGGGATGTTGTTCCAAGAAAGACCTTCAGAGTTTCGCCAAGAACTCCTCGCTGGTGCGGCAGTCGAGTATCAGCTTGCCCAACTCCTCCATCCGCCCGTTGTCACCCGTGCCGGAAAGTTTGTCCGCGCACCGCTCCGCAGTCGCGTCTCCGAACTTCCAGACGATCTGCCGCAGCAGCAGGTTGCGCTGTCCCGCGAGTCCCCTGGCCATACCTGCGGCTAGGCCCTCGGCCAAGCCCTTCCGTCTCGATTCCTCCAGTTCCCTCACCACGCCTTCGTTGATCATGTCTATGCCCTCCTGCAGGGATTGTAGTTGTTCAACCTCCATGTCCGGGAATTCCAGCGGCACTAGCACCCTCGCGGCCCAAGCGATGTAGTCCCGCCACAGGCCAGCGTCCTCCTCCGCGAGCCACGCCTGCTCGGAATGCAGCGCGTCCATCAGCTCCGCACTGGTTTCCGACTTCAGCATCGCGATTATCAGCGACACCCGGTTGCGCTCCGGCAAGCTTTCCGGCGGCATCCTCCGCGCCTCGACCAGAAAATAGCACTGGGGAGCGAAGTAAGTCAAGAGGCTGGCCGGCTGCGGATATGACGATTCGCCCAGTGAACGCGCCGACCTCCAGCGAACGCGGCCGGTGTAGAAAACAAGCGGCAGCACCCCCGGAAGCGGCTCGCTCGGCGTCGTGCGCAGGTGGTGTTCGCACTGCAAGGCCGTCTGCACCGCCATGCGCGCCGCCATCGTCCGGTCGACGGTCGACTGAGCTTCAATGATCAACACCGCTCTCTCCCGGCCGGGCAGCCTCAAGTCCCAAGTGAGATCGGATTGATGCCGTCCGAAGTACTCATCGACTCGGTCGTCCGGACGTGGGCTCAGGCTGTCAGGGTCGAACTCTCGCAGAGGCCCCTCGGGCGCGAATCCCCGCAGCAGATCGGCCACCACCTCCGGGTGGCCGAGCAGCCGCCTCGCGGCGCGGTCGTGCGCCTGCGGAATGCCGGATGTGCCTTTCGCGTCTGACATGCGTACATCCTGCACCGGTTGGAGACGGGGCGTTTGAGACATCGACCCGGTGTGTTGTGGGATGTGGCTGTTTTTTGTGTAAGCATTTGACCAATTATTGTGGGAAACAAGCGAAAAAAGACACCCACCACCTAGGCCACAGAATTGGTAAAGAATCAAGAAAGCACACGCGGCAAGCAGATCGCAATTGGCCTGCCGGCAGTCTGCCGTCGTCGCCCACCCATCCATTCACCCCTTCAAGGACTGCAAATACTCAACAAGCACATGCACTTCAGTCGACGGATCGGGGTTGCCAGTAGCCTCGGCATCTCGCAAAGCCTCCGCCGCTCGCTGCTTGGCATCGTCCAAGAGACGAGCCAGTGTTCTAAACAATCCAACAGTATTCTTCTCATAGTCGGGAAGATGTTTCTTGAGGTCGTTCGTGCAATTCTCACAAGGCGTGTAGGGGCCATCTTGGTACGGCCTGCGAGAAAACTCGAAATGCAACAGAACCCAATACTCGAAACATGGCCATGAGCGCGCAAGCTCAAACCCATTCCTCTTGGCGTCCTCACTTGCAGATTCAAAATGATGGTGACGGTCTCTGTCGAATACGCAATAGACTTGGTCGTACTCTTCGTCTAGCTCCTGTTCGTACCTTTGAAGGTTAATAACTTCCTTGATGAGAGCGCTTGGGTCTTTTCCCACTCCCTTCACTCTAACGTTCACCGTGCTTAGCCGTTACTCGTCCACAAGACCTGAGAAATAGTTGAATTCAGAGCGCGTTCCCTCGCAGACGATAAGAACACGGTCATAGGACTCGCGCCGATTCTCTCGGCGACGCAGGTCTTTCTTTGATCGACTCTTACGAGCCACCACGAACAACGCGTCGTCGAGCGAATGTCCGCTCCTGTGAACGGATATAGGGCACTGCACCATAGCGTCCGGAAAGGTAGGCCCGCTCCAAGTTCTCGCGTCCTTTGCGAGGCCGGAAGTCGGACAAGGGAAAAAGAGATGTCGCCAGATTGCGGTCTCGTTCACAAAACCAGATTTGGTCCCGGCGGAAGATCTCTTGGTTCAATATGGACGTGTCGTGGGTTGAAAAGATCAATTGGGCCCCCTCTTGAAACCCATTGGAACCATGGAACCGCTGCACAAGAAATCTCACGAGTTCGGGGTGCAGGCTATTGTGGAGCTCATCAATAACAATCACTCGGCTTTTCTCCAAGACATCCAACCAAGGACCCGCAAGCGCCAGCATCTTCTGCGTACCGACGGACTCTTCGTCCAAATCGATTTCGGCAGCCTGCCCCCTCTCCGGAACATGATTAAGACTTGCACTTAAGATGGGGGAGTCAGCCAACTTCCTGATGATCTCCTCCTTCATTGAAGATGGCATATCATCCGAGAGCATTTCGGGTGAGAATTTCTCTTCTGTAATATTGATCCCGTCTATTGCTAGATCCGCCGCATTCAAGAATTTCACGACAGCAGCTTTGCCATCACTATTGCAATAGTTCAGCGTGAAATTTGCGGACCGTCCGTCTACCACCACCTGCAACGTAGAACTAAACCAGTCCCAAATGGGCTTCAGTTGGGCACTGTTTAGGGAGGCCGCCGTGGATAAGAACAGCGCATCCGAGCGCGTAGCACGGCGCCATACCTCTCTGTCACCGGACAATTTATCGCCAAACTTGAAGCTGTCGGCAGAGGTTTCTGATTTGTGCCGCTCGAACCAAAGCTGTGTTCGGCCTAGTGGCCAGGCAAATAGCCACTCGCTGTGAATGGCCCTGCGGGTAGCGGAGAAGCCGTACTGATATCGGACCCCATCTACGAGGCAAATCACATCAAACGTGGTTGGCTGTCCCCGAGTCTGTTCCCGGTGTGGTGAGGGGGAAACTCGCGACCACATGAGGTCAGCGCATCGCCCGAGCCCTATGCTCCGACTGACGCCATCGGCACTTGAAGACTTCCCACTTCAAACTTACCGCCAGTTTCCCCCTCACCGAAAAAACGGCGCTTCGCTTGTTTCTTAATTTATTCCAAAAGAGGGGGGAGTTTCCCGCGCTCTTTAGTTCGCGGATTGGATTTGTTCCAAGAAAGGGTGGAGTATTCCCCTTCTTCGCTTCCTTCGTCACTTGTTCCGAGAAAGACCCTTCAGAGTTTCGCCAGGAATTCCTCCCCGGTGCGGCAGTCCAAGATCAGTTTGCCCAACTCCTCCATGCGACCTTTGTCGCCCGTGCCGGAAAGTTTGTCAGCGCACCGCTCCGCGGTCTCGTCTCCGAACTTCCAGATGATCTGCCGCCGCAGCAGGATGCGCTGTCCCGCGAGTCCCCTAGCCACGCCTTCGGCCAGACCCTCCGCCAGGCCCTCGGCGAGGCCCTCGGCGAAGCCCGCCTGTCTCGATTCCTCCAGTTCTCTCACCACGCCTTCGTTGATCATGTCTATGCCCTCCTGCAGGGATTGTAGTTGTTCAACCTCCATGTCGGGAAACTCCAGCGGCGCCAGCACCTTCGCGGCCCAAGCGACGTAGTCCCGCCACAGGCCGGGGTCCTCCCCCGCGAGCCACGCCTGCTCGGAACGCAGCGCGTCAATCAGCTCCGCACTGGTTTCCGCATTCAACATCGCGACCATCAGCGACACCCGGTTACGCTCCGGCAGGCTCTCCGCCAGCATCCTTCGAGCCTCGACCAGAAAATAGCACTGGCGAGCGAAGTAAGTCAAGAGGTCGGTCGGCGCCGCGTACGACGATTCGGCCAGCGAGCGCGGCGAACGCCAGCGCTCGCGGCCCGTGAAGAAGACCAGGGGCAGCACCCCCGGAAGCGGCTCGCGCGGGGTCGTGCGCAGGTGGTGCTCGCACTGCAGCGCCGTCTGCACAGCCATGCGCGCCGCCATCGTCCGGTCAACCGTCGACTGCGCCTCAATGATCAACACTGCCCTTTGCCCGCCCGCCAGCGTAAAGGCCCAGGTCAGGTCGGACTGGTGCCGCCCGAGGTGCTCGTCAACGCGATCGTCCGGGCGCGGGCTCAGGCTCTCGGGGTCGAAGTCTCGAAGAGGCCCTTCGGGCGCGAAGCCGCGCAGCAGGTCGGCCGCCACTTGAGGATGGCCGAACAGCCGCCTCGCGGCGCGGTCGTGCGACTGCGGAATGCCGGATGTGCCGTTCGCGTTTGCCATGCGCACATCCTGCACCGGTTGGAGACGGGGCGTTTGAGACATCTGCCCGGTTCATTGTGGGATGTGGCTGTTTTTCGTGTAAGCATTTGACCCATTATGCTGGGAAACAGGGATCCGACTCTCTGCATCAACCGCGCAATACCCACCCCTGCGGGATTTCGCCTTTTTCGAGGCGCTGGAACGCGACCTTCGCCGAAGGACTCGAGTCGGCCCCGCCGCTATAATGACCCCAAGATGAAAACAGCCATTGACATCGGAACCCGCACGCTGCCGCCGCTGCTCGTCGAGCACCGGGCGGCGCTGCTCGCGCTCGCCGAACGCCGGGGACTGCGAAACGTCCGGGTATTCGGCTCGATGGCGCGCTGCGACGACCATGCGCTGAGCGATGTGGACCTGCTTGTCGACGCGCCGCCCGGAACCTCCGCCCTGGACCTGTGCGGCCTGTCCATCGACGCCGAGCGCCTCCTTGAACGGCCCGTGGATGTGGTCACCGAGCGATGCCTATACACCCCTATGCGCGAACGGGCCGTCCGGGAAGCCGTGTCCCTGTGACCCGACCCGAAAGCGACGAAGTGCTCCTCGAGCACATCGCCGAGTGCATCGCCCGGATCGAGCGCCACACGGGCGGCTCCAACGAACGCTTTATGGCCTCGGAACTCGTCCAAGACGCGGTGCTGCGCAACCTGCAGGTGCTTGCGGAATCCACCTCTCGGCTGAGCGACTCGATCAAAGACACCGAACCCGCCGTTCCGTGGCCAGAGATCAAGACGTTCCGCAACCGCTTGACCCACGGCTACCTCGACATCAACCTCGATATAGTCTGGGAGGTCGTGCGTCGCAACCTCCCCGAACTCGATGGCGCCGTGCGCCGAATGCGTTCGCGCTAATGGCCTGCCATGCGGGTTTCGCTCCTTCACCGCACCCCTGGTTCATAAGGAACCCCGGCCGCCTCATTGCGAGAGCGGGCCGAACTGGACGTCCACCTATTAGCCGTTTGGTGGGTGTCCCATTCCTCCTAGTCATTTCTCTCAGAAGTGCCTGGATTTAAGTCTTTTTCTTTGCTCAAGGGCCCGGAACGAGAAGAGCACGTCCTGTACGCCTCGCACAGCATGTGGGAATCACGGCAAGCCTTTGAAGGCTGGACTGAGTCCGAGAATTTTCGCAAGGCCCATGCGCAAACCAGTGCACCGAAGGGCACCTACCTAGGACATCCGGACCTCGAACTGTTTGAGGCTGTTCTTTAAAGGTACAGGCTGACTCGAAGCTTAGTTTGGCGACTTGCAGCACACCTCGGGGAAGAAGGCGACGGCGGTCTCGCGGAAGCGCAACCCGGAGGCGTGGTCCATGGCGACCCATCCCGGCGTGTACTGCCTGCGGACGAACCTCCCGGACCAGGACACGGAGTCACTCTGGCGGAACTACACCATGCTCACCGATGTGGAGGCGGTGTTCCGCTCGCTGAAGTCCGAGCTCGGGCCCGGGTCCATCCACCACCGGGTGACGCGCCACGCCGAGGGGCACTTGTTCATCACGGTGCTCGCCTACTAGGCCGCGCAGGTGATCAGGAGGCGGCTCGCGGCGAAGGGCATCCATTCAAACTAGGCGACCATCAGGGAGACGCTCGCGGGTCAGCAGCGGGTGACGGCGAGCTTCCGCACCGCCGACGGGCGCGCGCTGCACATCCGCAGGGCCACCGAGGCCGAGCCGGAGCAGGCGGAGATCTACGACGCGCTCGGCATCGGACACTGTCCCGACGGCGTCCGCAGTACGGTCGCCTAGCGCAACCAAAAACAACGCGTTCGGGCACCGTGTCGTGCCAAAACGAAAAATATTCGTCCGTAAACCACTGTTTTTAGTCGCCTTTGAAAAATCATTGGTAACCTTGGGCTAGCCATTCTCTACGTGCCCTTCCTCGAATTGTCCCCCACTCATCGGTTCGAAACGAGAGTCACTCGGCGGTCTGCACGCACTGCCACTCGCTCGTCGTGAGTGGCCGCAATTATCGTGGCTCCCGTCGCCCTGAGGTTTTCGAATACCATTTGTTGAATTTCGTCGTTCAGGTGTGCCGTACCTTCGTCCAGCAGAAAAATCGTCGGCTGCCGGTAAATGGCGCGGGCGATCATTACCCTTTGTTTCTGACCACCTGACAAGGAAGATCCCATGTGCCCCACGCGTGTCATGTACTCCATGGGCATGCGCATTACGTCGTCGTGTAGGCAAGCCATGCGCGAAGCCTCCTCCACGCGCTTCGGGTCAAGCGTGTCCAGTTCAACCGCAATGTTCTCTAGGAGGTTGCCGGTGAACAGATCATCATCCTGCATGACGATGCCAATGCACCGTCGATAGGAGCTAGTGTCGATGGACTTAAGATTCATTCCATCCACTAGAATCACGCCTTCCCGCGCCTGGACGAGCTTGCAGAGCAACTTTATCAGGGTCGACTTTCCGCTGCCCGACGCGCCTTCGATGGCGACAAACTCCCCCTCCTCAATCCTTAAGTCCAGCGACTGAATCACGTCCGGGCTGCCGTCGTCATAGGAAAAACCTAGACCACGTACCTCCACGCGTCCCGAGACTCGGCCTAGCATTGGACTCTCTGGGTTGGACTGTTCAGCCTCTTCAATGGCGATGTCCGCTATGCGCTCCCGGTGCAGGCGCAACATCCGGAGGTCAATGACTCTCTCTATCAGCGACTGAGCGTGGCTGGAGAAAATTGCCACGTACGAGGAAAACGCCATGAGCATTCCTAGGGTGAATCTTCCATCAATTACAAGACCAGCCCCGAGCATGAGTAGCAGCACGCCCTGCAGGGTCGCGAGTGAGGTGGTTGCGAGACCGACGTGTGCGTTGAATCGCACTAGCCTTGTCTGGGAATTCAAGTGCGCCACGAGGTTTTCGACCCAGGCATCCTCACGAGAAGCCTGCGCGCCGAGAAGCTTTATCGCTCGGTGTCGTTCAACATTTTCGATGAACCTTGTGTCCTCCCCGGCACTGGCGACTATCATCTCGCGCGTGAGGTTTCTCAACCAGCTGAACGTGCCAAGCCGGACACCGAGAATAGCGAGCAGGAAGGCGGAGCTGACCAACGCCAGCTTCGGAGAGTACGCAAACAGAATGGCGAAGGCGCCGAGGGCCATGGCCGCGTCGACGATCATCAAAAATATGCCGGTCATCAGGAATTCGCGCACGGGTTCAGTAGAGGCGAATCGAGACATCACGTCGCCGGTGTGCCTTGCCTCGAACCAAGAGTCCGGGAGTCGTAGGAGGTGGTGCCCAAGTCCAGCCACCAAGCGAAAAGACGATGTGTTGCCGACATACTGCGCCAACAGTGTTCGGAGCCATTGGGTGATAGCCGAAACGAGCCCGACTAGTCCAAATCCAATGGCGAGCGCCGCAGTGAGGTTCCAATTGCCCTGTCGGATACCCTGGTCTACAGTGAATTGCACATGAAGCGGCATCACGAGTGCGAAAGCCTGCAGAGCCACAGACATCAGGAACACGCCCGCGAGCGAGGCTCCAAGCCCCCTGAACGCGGGGAAGAAGGTGTCAAGGCGAATGGCCTCTTCGGACCTTCTAGGTTGAAGGGCCGGCGTGGGCAGCAATTCCAAAGCAACACCCGTGAATTTTCCGTCCACTTCATCGAGGGGGAGACGTCGCTCTCCAACCGCTGGATCGATTATTCGTACTTTCTTTCTGCTGACACCGGCGAGCACAACAAAGTGATCGAACTCCCAATGCAGAATGGCCGGCCTACGGAGCAGCGACAGCTCATCGAGTTCGAGCCTAACCGCTCGGCCTTGAAAGCCGAGCCTTTCCGCGTAGCTCCGAAGATTCGCGAGCGTCGTACCTCGCTGAGAAACCCGGAACTTCGACCGGTATTCCCGGAGAGTCTCACGATGACCAAAATGCGCAGCCACCATCGCAAGGCAGGCGATGCCACACTCTGCGGCGTCGGCCTGAAGCACAACAGGGACACGCATAGGGTCAGAGTCTTTCCGCACCCCGGCGTAGCGGCTCAGTAAGCCAATCGAGCAAGGTGGCGTGGCCTTGTATCAGATCCGCAGACACCGTCATGCCCGGCCTGAGTGCGCGGACATGTTCCGGTGACGGGTCGAATCCTTCAGGAAACACAACCCTGATGCGATATGCTGGAGTTGAGTCGACCCTGTCGGAAGGAAACGTGGTTTTTGAAATCGACTCGATAACTCCTGTCTGAGCACCATGGTGCTCGTACGGAAGTGCATCAATGTACACCCTCACGGGCTGGCCGATGTCGACAGTGCTCATCGCAGCAGGATCGGCGTATAGTCGGGCCCTCAGTTTCATGTCATTGGGTATTATGTCGAGCAAAGCATCTCCGGGAGAGACCGAATCTCCTGCTCTGACCTGAATTGAAGCTACTTGTCCGGCTTTAGGCGATAGAACACGCTGTTCGCCTCTCGCCATTAGACGAGCTTCTTCCATATCTAGCGCCTTTAGTTGTTCCGTAACAAGAGAGAGCTTTTCCATAAGGTCGGACTCCAATCGATGGACGCGCACGCTGTGACTGCTAATCCTCGATTCCACGAGCTCGATTTCCCGCTGTACCCGCGCCAGCTCTGCTGATCTGACCTGAACGCGGTCTTGAAGTTCTGTCAAATCCCTCTCAGGCAACGTGCCGGATTTGAACAGAACTGAGCCTTGATCATGTTGGCGAATTGCAATCTCTAGCCTAACCGTTAGCGCCTCGGCCTCATTCTCAAGGTATTTGACCTCCATGAGATCTGCCGAGCGAGCATTCTCAAGCAAGAGCAAGTCATCACGGAGCTGCGCTTCAAGTGCCGTGCTTCGCTCAATGAGCGCCTCGCGGCGTTCGCCCAGATCATCCAGGAGTCTAAACTCCAATAGCCGACCCTCCGCCAAACCATCGTCACTGGACAACTCGCAGAGGACATCGCCACGTACAACAGCTTCGCCTTCAGAAACTCCACAGTCGCGCACCACAGCAAATCTGGTCGCTCTGAGTGTCGTCCAACCTTTTCCTGGCTCCAGATAACCATTCGCCCGTTCAGTCTGCGCGAAAGGGAATAGCGCGGCGAAGCTGATCAACAACGCCAGCGAAAGCGAAACTGTGACTGAAAGTGTTAAACCCGAGAGTGTTTGAGAAAGTAGCGGCGGCTGCCAAGGCTTTGAGTTGAGCTCATCAAGTGCCTCTGTTCGGAACAATTCAGTTGAAGCATTGAAAGTCGTTTCTCTATAGCTCATATGCGTTCGACGAACTCGCACCGAGACACCAGCGCACAAACACGCATTCCAACCGCGCTCGAAGTATCCTGGAAGCGCAAGAACTGTCATTCAATTTGGCAATCTTCTGCGGCAATGATTGAAACGGCGTGTGCACCTCCGGCCTGAGATGCACGCAGGATAGGGAGTACCGGCACACCTCGATGGCCGCGCAGAGTTGCGGACAATTTAGCTCAACTCGTGCGCTAGAGCTTTTGCTCTCAGCATCGGAAATCAGGCGAAGGGCACAATACTCCTTACCTATCCTGCGTTTGGCTCAGTTCTAACCTGCAAATCGTGAGTGCAAGATAACCCGCACCGGAAAACGCGAAACGAGCGCGCAACAATAGGAGAGATGGTCAACCAATCAATATCGGGCGAAAGGGATGAACAACTCAGTCGTCCTGAACGGTATCCTCCTCTCCGTTCTCACAATTGCCGCACTGAAACTCATACTTGAGTACTATTCCGTTTCGGCCGTATTCAACGTTCACGAATCGTACATTTTCCGGTCCGCAGGTATCGACCGCCATCTCCCAAACGGACATTTCCTCTTCTAAACGCTTCTGCGATTCCTCTACCTCTGCATGATCTAAGGAACTTTCACTCGGGTCGTCAACCCTCTCATCTGTTGCAACCTGAGCTACAGGATCTTCAACTTCAGAAGAATCGGCATGTCCAAAGGAACAACCTAAGCTAACAGCCAGAATCACCGCCACGAAAGGTCTGCCAGACCATTCACTACATTCAAATGAAAGACCGCCCGGGAACTCTCGCATTAGTCACCTCCCTTCCCACTGTCACCATCTTTGCATGTGAAGGACATCGACTTTTTCGAACCGTCCTCGTTCCATTCCACCTTCACTGACTTTACCTTGCCTTTTCCACAGGCTTTCTCAGCTTGATCCACCGCATCCGCGAGATCGCCGTTCGAACCTCCGGCTACAACCAAAGTCTCTTTTTCTTCAAGTAAACGCATAGCGTCCTCCATGTCGTTGTTATGTGTGCCCGACATGCCAGAACTGTGTGCCCGCAATTGAAGAGTCGCGAACAGATTTACGTTATCAAATAGGCTCATTCGCTTCGTACTGTCTAAATTGAGAGTGTTTTTACTGTGCGTCGAGCGCGACGCTGCCAATCAAGTTCTTCGGAGCTGTTCGATCACTGCGCAGCTGGGAACGAGAGTCCCGGGACGAGTCGCCGCCAGAGAAGCTATTAGCGCGAAAAGGGACACCCACCAACCGACAGCGCGAAAAGGGACACCCACCAAGCGACTGTCGGCGGGTGTCCCTTTCTTCAACCCGCCCTTTGCTGATAAGCGGAACGTGATCGACGCGGTGTTTGAGCGGCTTGAGGCCTTGCATCCGGATGCGTTGGCTGGGGGCGGGTGATTGGGGGTGATGTCGCTGGGTTGGTTGTGTAAGCGCGTCGAATAAGTCGAGTCAGGCCCGAACTCTCGGTCCCAAGTACGGGTGCGACTACTGCTTCGGTTTTTCGCCTCCGTTTCGAGGACGCGCGTCTTTGGCATGGCCACAGGAGCGAGATTGGGTTGCTGGTGGAAAAGGACACCCACTGGCTGCCGATGCGCGAGTCTCCTTCCAGCCACATCCTTAAGTTTGAACCCCCCGACTACCGGCACCTGCCCGCTTACGAGACCTTCACGACCATGCTCGCCGACGCCATCGGTTTGCCGGTCGTCGATATCCGCTTGCGATCAATTTCCGGTACGCGCTACGCCTTGATCGAGCGTTATGATCGGCGGAAATCCCCAAGCGGCGAAATCGTGCGGCTGCATCAAGAGGATTTCTGTCAAGCACTGGGCTTCGCGCATCAGCGAAAGTACGAAGAGGATCGCGGTCCAAGATTCGCAGATTGTTATCGGCTCGTCAGGGACGTTTCTACCGAACCCGCCACGGACTTGCAGCACCTGCTGCGATGGCAGATTTTCAATCTGCTGGCAGGCAATTCGGATGGTCATGCAAAGAACCTGTCGCTGCTCCACCACGCCGATAGTGGAGTTCGCCTCGCCCCCTTTTATGACCTCGTTTGCACTCGCGCCGTCGAGGACATCGACACTTCGCTGGCGTTTTCCATTGGAGATGCACGCGAGCCGGGGGTCGTTGCCAAGATACACTGGGACGCGCTGGCAGAAGAATGCGGCGTGCGTCCGCGATTTCTTCAGAACCAAGTCCAGCAGGTTGCAGCCGGATTGCGCCAACACTTGCGCCCGTCGATGGAGTCCTTTCAGAATCTGTACGGAGAATACCCGGCATTGCAACGAATCGAACAGGTGGTCATGAGACAATGCCGCCGCGCCGGGAAACTCTGATGCCCCGCGACTCTCGGCGCGCCAGAACGCTACAAACCCTCGCGGGTTTCTTCTATTGCGCGCCTCACGACGCTCTTCAAGGATTCTTCGCGGGTATCACCCTCAAGCAGGCGAAGTCGGTAGTGGTCTACCTGTCTGTCCGCAGAGGTGCCTTCGCGGATGATTCTGAGCACGTGATCCAATTCGGCTTGGCAATCGAGCGCTGCCGCGTGTTGACCGAGATTTTCGATGAGGTCGCGCGCCTCGTCTTCGATGTCCCTGCGTCCGCCGGACTTGAGGTCGCCGAGAAAGCCGAGTACGCCGTATCGCTGCGCGAGCCAGCGGTTTTCGGCAATGATTTCGGTGGGGGGCTCTTCGGGCAGGGCGCTTCTATCGTCTAATTCAGAGAGCCAGCGAAGCAAACAGGCGTAGAGGGCGATCACGCCAAGTGCATCGGAAATGCGCGTGCACACATCGCAGATTCTGAGTTCAATCGTCGGGTACTTGCTCGAAGGCCGTATGTCCCACCAGAGTTCGGATCCGTCGCGAACGAATGCGAGGCGCTGATATTCCTCGATCAGGCTCTGATACTCGGCGTGAGAACCGAGCGCACGCGGCAAGCTGGTGCGCGGAAGCGCGCCCATGACGCTCAATCGATAGGACTTGAATCCCGTCTCGCGGCCTTCAATGAAGGGCGATGAGGTGGAGAGTGCGTGCAGCAGCGGCAGGTACCTTCGCATGGCGGTCATCACCCGAATGCGCCTGTCCGGGTGCGCGAATCCCGCATGCACATGCATGCCGCCAACCAACACGCGACGCACCGTGTCTTGGAAGGTGATGGCGAACCGCTCGTAACGTTCCTTCGGAGTCGGCACTTGCGCCTGCCAAGCGGCGAATGGATGCGTCGAAGTCGCCATCACAGCCGCCCTATGCCGCTCCGCAGCCTCAACGACCACCCGACGAGATTCGATCAGCGCCTGACGCACTTCGGCGAGCGAGCCGCAAACGCGCGTGTTGGTTTCAATCTGAGAGCGCAAGAATTCGTGCACTATGGCATCGGGGCCGGCCTGTGCTTCGCAGTACTCGAAGATGCGAGGGTCCGGTTCGGCAAGTACATCGCCCCCCTCAGGGTCGACAAGCAAGAACTCCTCCTCAACGCCCAAAGTGAGGTGAAAGGGCTCTCTATTCGCAGGCTCAGGCATAAGTCATTATAGACAGCCGCTCCCAAGGCGCAGACAACGAAGCAGGGAACAGCGCCCCTAACTGCCTAGCAGGTACACCGTCCCGCTCGTCACCATCACCACCATACCCCTGCGGGCGCCCGTCAGCTCCATATACACGCCCACCTGCGCTTTGTAGTGGTGGACGGTCTTGTCACTCGGATTCACGTCGGTTTTCCAGTCGATCACGACTTCCGGCGTGCCGTCCGCTCGAATCACCAGCGCGTCCGCCACGCCGGCGAGGTGTTCTTCCTGCCCTTCCCGCAGTCTCGACCCGAATACCCTGAACTCGGGGACGAGCCTTGGCCTCAATTCAGCCACTTCGGGAATCGACAGGCCGCGCCGGACGCAAGCGGCCAATTCGCTTGCGGCGAGTCCTTCGGCCGGGTCATCCACGGCTTCCTTACCCAACTGCCTTATAAGAGCCTCGGCGCGAGCGGTCAGGTCCGCCTCCGTCTCGACGGTCTCGCCCGTCAGCACTTCTTCAAGCAGCTTGTGAATGATCATGCCCCGGTGGCGGCCGCCGCGGATATTAGTCGCTTCACCGTCTTGCGCTTCCGCGCCGTCACCCTCGGAAAACACCGCCTCTCGCCGCTCGGTCCGGATCACGGGTCCCGAGGCATCCTCATCCCGGCTCGGCGCACTCCAGCGAATCCGATCCTTGGCGGCAACAATCCTTCGCGCCTCGTCCTCAAAGACTTTCCGCGTCTGCCGATTGGGCGCGTCGGCTTCCGGATCCGGAAGTGCTGCCGACAAGCCCTCGACATCAAGGCTCGCCAGATCGTCAAGGGCTAGATCGAGCACCTTGACCCAAGCGGCATCCCGAATTTGCACCGACAACTGAGGCAGCACCAGCAGTTCCTTGGCGCGCGTGCAGGCGACATACCAGAGCCGCAGATGCTCTCGATCAAGTTCCGCCTGCTCGGCTGCCTTCGCCTCGCCATACCCCTCCGGCGTCGCGCCGAACGCCTTGCAGTAGAGGTCTCCCTGGTCGCGGTCTGTGATGTCCGCATCCACCGACCTCGCAACCGTCATGGTGTTGATTGGCACGACGATCGGCCATTCGAGTCCCTTGGCGGCATGCATGGTGAAGAGCGCGACGGATTCTTCTTGGGCATCGGGCCGGCCTTCGGGGGCTCGCGACTCATCGCTCCAGGCTTTTGTCATGGCTTCGGCGAAGGCGCGCAGACCTCGCACCGCGTAGGCGCGGCTCATCGACAAGAAGAGGTCCACATTCGCGAGCACGCGCTCGGCCTGACCGCGATGGCGCTGCATGAGGATGGGACGGACGCGCAGAAGGTCGATGGCCTGCGAGAGGAGATCATGCGGCGTGGTGATGGCGCGAAGGGATTGCAGTTTCTTGATGATGTCCGAGGCATAGGGGTTGTCGATGGAATCGGCATCGAGATCAATATGAATTCTCGCAAAGCCCGTGTCCCCGTCTTCGTTCTCCTTCGGTTGCAAGGCCGCGACCACATCCAGAAGCGCTTCTTCGCTGAGGCCCACCAAGGGCCCGCGCAACAACGCACCCAAGGCGAGCGTATCGCGGCTGTCCGCCAGTACACGAGTGAGTGCGATGAGGTCCTGTATTTCCTGTCTCCGGTAGAGACCCTTGCCGGCCTGCGTGGCGACGGGAATCCGACGCTCTTCCAAGGCTTCTTCATAGCGCCAGAGATCGGTGCCCGCCGGCGCGAGCAGAGCGATGTCGCCGGGTTCGCAGACCTTTTCCTTGCCTTGCGCATCCGTGAACACATAGCTGCCTATGAGCCGTGCACAAAGCTCGGCCACCGCTTCGGCCTCGGCGTTGCGCTGCAACTCGACCGAAGGGGTCTTGACCTCATCGACGGCCTCGACGGGGACACCCAAGCTTGCGACGCACTGCTGTCGATCAGCCGCCGAGCGGAATGCCTCAAGCGCAGTGAATCCCGGCTGGCCGTTGGCTTCCGAGAGTGGCTCCTCAAATCGATCATTCACAAAGTCGAGAATCGGCGCCCGTGAGCGGAAATTGGTCGAGATGTGCAGCAGTGCTTGCGGGTCTTGCGCGATCAAGGCATCCCGCGCATGCAGGTAGGCGCCGACATCGGCGCCGCGAAACCTGTAGATGGCCTGCTTGGGGTCGCCCACGAGAAACAACGCGCCGGGGCGAATGCGAAAGTCCGACCAGTGATGGGTGGGTGTCCCTTTTGGAGGGTCGTTCTGCTCGGTGGGTGTCCCATTTGGTGGGTCGGTGGGTGTCCCATTCGGCGGCTCGCCTTGGTCGGTGGGTGTCCCTTTTGGGGGTTCGCCGCAGAGCCGCCAGAAGATTTCGGTCTGCATGGGGTCGGTGTCTTGGAACTCATCGACCAGCAGGTGTGCGTAGCGCTTGCCGAGCGCACGGCGTATGTCCTCGTGGTTCCTTAGGAGCTCGCAGGCGGAATAGATGAGGTCGTCGAAATCGAGTTGCGCGGTGGAGCGCTTGTGGTCGCGATAGGCTTCCATGGCCGGGCGTACCTCTTCGAGCACCAACTCAAGCAGCCTCGAACAGGCGGAGTCGCGGATGCGTTGCCACGCCTCGCCGCAGGCATCAAAAAGCCCCTTGGCACTCTCAAACCAGACCGTGCCCTCGGCCTTTGAGTGACCTTGCGCCGCTGCGGCCTGTTGCCACTTCCCTTTCTTTTGAAATGCGCGAAAGCTGCCTGTCCGTGCGAACACCCTCGGGTCGCGTTCGGCGCGCAGAATCCTTAACTGGTTGGAGGCTTCATCGCTCGAAGGATCGGGCCTGATGGACTCCGCCAACCGGGAAAGCGTGTCTGCCATGTCGCGCGTGTCCGCTTCCTCCACCGCCACCCTTCGGGTGAATTCGCAGAATGCCTGAACCGCATGCCCAAAGGCCTCCAGCAGGCTGACGATATCCGAAGCATTGCCTACCCTGAGGTCGCGATACTTCCTGAGGTGAGTGAAGATGGTTCGGATGAGCCTCAAAGTCTCATCCCTGTCGTGCCAAACAAGAGTGCCGAGCAGGCTCTCGTCCTCTTGATCGAGCGCCAGTTTGAGCCAGGTATCCACCACCTCACCACAGGTCATGTCCGCCTGATCGCGATCCATGATGGCGGCACCAGGGTCTATGTCCGCAGCCACCGGGTACGGCTTGATGAGATGCTGGCATAATCCGTGAATCGTCGAGCAGGTGATTTCGTCGAGGGCTTTGCTCGCGCATCTGAGGTGTGTGCGCTGATCGGGCAAGAGACCCTGCGGCAGGGCGATATCCAGCTCGTGCGGCACATCGCCGGCAAGCAGTCTGTCGCAGAACTGCCGCACTCGGATCAGGAGTTCGCTCGCGGCGAGCTCGGTGAAGGTGACGGCCGCTATGTGCTTGGGCGCGATGCCACCCGCAAGCATCATGGCAATGCGGCCCGCCAGCACGGCAGTCTTTCCAGACCCCGCCCCCGCCTCGACCAAAAAGCTGCGGTCATGCAACGAGAGGGCCGCAAGACGCGCCTCCTCATCCGCAAGCGTCGCGCCTTGGATCACTCAGCCTCCCAGACTCTGGCGGCATCGCCGATGAATTCTAAGGCCGAATCCCACTTGCGTTTGCAGTAGATGTTGGCGGCGTTAGCCGGCAGCGCGAAGGCGAGGTCGTCATAGGCCTCTCCCGAACCTGCGCCGATGATGCAGCCGCCGTTCGTGAGGTTCTGCTTGGCGAACTTCAAGTAACCCGCGAGTTCCGCCAAGGTGCCTTCCGGGTCTTCCAGCGGCAGATCACGATCTTCGCGCAGATAGTGCAGCGACGCGCGGATTTCGGTGTCGGCACCGAGGGTGGCTTGCACGGCGTAAGCGTACAGGCAACGTTGCAACTCCTTTCCCCCATCCAAAATGAATGGCCGCGATGCCGTCACCTTGGGCACCCTGCCGGTCTTGTAGTCTTTCACCCGGGCCGTCTTGGCGTCTTCCGAGAGGTCGAGTCGATCAATGTAGCCGCTGATGCGAAAACCGGTATCGGGAATCTCGACCGAGGCTGTCTCGTCCCAAGGGAAGGTCGCTTGCGACTCGGACTCGACACCACCGAAGGGGACTTCGGCATAGGCGCGCGCCAAGCGCGAATCTTCCCGCCGCGTGAGGGCGATGGTGCCAAGCGCTCGCGCATCCTCAAGCGTTTGCTGCCAGACACTACGCGGTGGGATGGGTCGAGTGAGCGCCCACTGTCCCGCGACATCGGACACGGCCTCGGCAATGGCCTGGGCAATTTCCGCTTCTTGCGCGCCTGCGAACCCGTCATCGGATTCGAGTGCGACGAGCGCTTGTTCAAGAGATTCGTGCACCAGGTCGCCCATGGCCAAGGCATCAAGCGTGAGCGGGTCTTCGCCCGACCTCGGGTGCCTTAGTCCGAGACCGTACTGCCAGACGAATCCCAGTGGGTTGCGCAATAGGAGTCTGAGAGAACTCGCCGACTGGGTGCGCGCCAGGATTTTCTCGATGACCGGATGCTCTGATCGAACAAGGCCGTCATGGGGTGTGATGTCCTTGTATCTGTGCCAGTTGAGCCAGCAGGTGTGGGCGCTTTCGGCCTGTGGAAGGGATTGAAATTCCGCTTGGCGCGCGCTCAATCGATCAGTCTCGCTGAAGGCGTGATGGGGTATGCGGTTTCGCCTGAGATATGTCTCTTCAGGGTGGTTTTGTAGCAGTGCGCTACGACCGAGCAATCGGCCTTCGCTGTCGCGTCGTGCCCTTGAGAGGACAACCTCTTTCGCGCTGGTGGCGAGAATCGTCTCAAAGTCGCGCGTATCTGCGAGGTTGATCGGCAATGGTTCGAGTTCTGTCATCTGGACGATGTGATCGGAAAGTAGCCGGTCTTCGAAGGCGACGTGCGGCCAGCGTTGTGAGTTGAGTCCGAGCAGGTAGACGTAGGGCCTTGGCGCGGCCGCCAAGGCGCTTGCGGGTGCCCAGACGATCGCATTGCTAGGGTCGATTGCATCGTCTTTGCGCAAATCTTCAAGGCTGAGTTCGAGCGAGGCGGGCGGGCCGAGCAGCAGGGCTCTGCGCCAGACGTTGAGCGGAAGGCCAGTGAGCAGGGTTTCGCCGATTTCGGCGGCCTTGTCCTTGCCTTGGCCGAGGAGTTTGATGAGATCCAAGAGCACTTCGCCCTGATCGTTGGTTTCGGGCCAGTCTTCTGGGGTCAGGCCATTGATGAGGTTGGTCCAAGCCTCGAGGCTGGTGAGCGGGGCTTCGGCGGGCAGCAGGCGCATCCAACCTTGCGGGAGCGCCTCGAATGGGCCGGGGTGGTTGGAGAGGACGGACGCCAAGCGGCGGATGCGGGTCTGCGAGAGTCCGCGCAGCAGGACATCCGCCAGCGCTGCGGCGACCTGCCCTTCTCGCGATGCCGCAGCCTTCACACCCTGGGCGAAGTGTATGTCGAGGTTGGCATCCGCTTGGAGGGCGAGCAGGTGATCGTCGTATTCGGCGGTGGCCGCGGTGGCGATGGCGACCTCCTGCGGTTTGGCCCTGCCCGAAGCGAGGAGTTCCCGCGCCCAGCGGATCGCTTCGATGGATTCGTGATAGGCGGTGGCGGCGCTCACGCATGTGACGCCGGGGGATTGGGCGGCAGAAATTTGGACACCCAACACTGACCCATCCAGCCAATCTGGGACTCTACGCGGCCCGGCCACCCAGCGGACAGCGGTGGGTGTCCCATTCGGGGTGGGTGTCCCAATCGCGTGCAGCAGATTCCGCCAGCAGGGAGAGAGTTCGGTCAGTCCGTGGACTTCGATATCGCCAAAGATGGCTTGGGCCTGATCGATGCGCTCAAGGGCCTTGCCGACAAGATCGAGGGGGCGCAGCAGGTTCGCCGGAAGCTCAGCAATAATCGCTTGTTCGAGATTGGCGATCGCAGCGATGCGAGGGTGCTCGGAACGTCGAGCTTGAAGGTCGATACCGGAGAGCCAAGCCTTGGAGAGCGTATCCACGGCAGCGCGCACGAAGCCCGGCAGTTCTTTAATGCCTTCGAGTTCACCGAGATCGGCCCTCGGCAGCGCAACTCGAATAGCTTCGCGCAACCGATCCTTATCGATTGGCAGCAGAAACCCGCCAGCAAGCCGCGCCGCGAACTGCTCGATGGTCATGATCTGAAGCCCGTGCGCACCCTCACGCGCAGCCTTCAGACGCAACTCGCGCATCGCCAAGCGGCCAAAGGTGATGATGGTGCGACGCTCAGCGACCGCCACAAGCTTCCCTGCTGCGAATGCCCCTACATTGTGCAGCAAGTTCGAGGCGAGAGTGCCTCCAGTCGATTCATGGGTCTTGCGTCTCCAGCAGGGCAGCAAACCCGCCGTAGATCATCCGCCTGCCGTCAGCGGGTACCGGATTCACAAAACCGTCGATATAGCTCATGTCAGAAGCTCTTTTTTCTTGGAATCGCTGTAGATTTTCTTACCCGCACGCCGAGCCGGCCAGTCTTTGGCGTACATGCTATAGATGACCAAGTCGACATAATGGTCGTACAACCATTCCGCTTGCCTGATGGTCTCCTCCGGCTTGAGCCCGCATCGCTCTGCCACCCTTCCACTAGGAATGTTGCCTGGGGCAATTCTCATGGTCACTTTCTCGAGCTTGAGGTCATGCACAGCGTAGTCGATTAATTGCTTGCAGCTCTTCGTCACAAGTCCTTTCCCCTGATGGGAGGCGGAAATCCAATAGCCTATGGAGGCTTGGCGGTTCTCGCGATCAATCTCGTGAAACCCGACGATGCCGACGATCTCGCCTTGGTGTGCTATTCCTAGAGTCAGCCCAGCGCCCTGTTTGTTTTTCTCCCTGCAATTCTTGATGAATTCGAGTGAATCTGTTGGTCCTTGCTGACTGTCCAACCAGGGCAACCACTCCCGGAGGTAGGCACGATTGGCGTCCACAACCGCGTACAGGCGAGGCGCATCATCAACTGTCAGTTCCCGAAGCATTGGTGTAGCATCCGCATCTGCTGCAATTAAACCGCATATCTCTTTTGGGCGATCGCAGGGAACAGAGTTTCAGTGTTCGCGACGTGGTGGCGGGGTACGACCGCCAAGCGGTCGAACTCGCGGAGCGGTATGAGCAGTTTGCATTCGAAAACGTGCATGCACAGGTCCTCGACCTGCTGCCGGAGGCAGGTGCGAGCGTGCTCGATGTGGGGGCGGGGAGCGGTCGCGATGCCGCTTGGTTTGCGTCCGAGGGCTACCAAGTGACGGCGGTTGAACCTTCGTCAAAGCTACGGGAGGCAGCACGAACCCGTCAAACGAGCCCCAACATCCACTGGATAAACGACCGACTGCCTTCACTGAAAGAGGTGCTCCGATCAAAGCTGACCTTTGACCTTGTCTGGTTGAGCGCCATGTGGATGCATGTGCCACCCAAGCACCAGAGAAGAGCGCTTCGCAATCTGGTCTCTGTCATGAGCCCCGGCGCCAGCATGATGATCAGCTTGCGGCAGGGTCCGCCCGATCCAAGCCGCCCAATGTGCGAGGTTCGCACCAATGAACTGGAACGGCTCGCGCGCGACTGTGGCCTGCAAGTCACAGCAGAGACAGGGCGCGAAGATGTTCAAGAGAGACCGGGCATCTCTTGGAAAATCGTCTGGCTGCGTCTGCCGGACGATGGCACCAATGCGCTTCCGCTGCTGCGGCACGTAATGTTCAATGACCGCAAGTCTTCTACCTACAAGCTGTCCCTACTTTAGATACAGGACACCCACCGCGCGCAGGAACCAGAAAGGGACACCCACCGGGCACCTCAACGCACCCCAAAGGGACACCCCCCGTCCTGCACAACACTTGCGCGGCCGGGGGGCGTGAAAGGGGTTAATTTCTGACGGCGATGCGGAAAAAGGCGGAAAAACGACTCAGGCTCACGCAAACTCGCTGAAATGTCTCACAAGGGACGCGGGGTTCGGCACTGTCCGCCGCTTGCGGCATGTAGGACAATGGGGGGCATGACGCTTCCGAGATCCCAACTGATCGACCGCGAGAACGGGGGGTGGCACCACGTGGTGTCGCGCTGCGTGCGCCGGGCGTGGCTGTGCGGGAAGGACGCGGACTCCGGGGTCGACTTCTCGCACCGCAAGGGCTGGCTCGAGGAGCGCCTGCTGGCGCTCTCGGAGGTCTTCACGGTGCGGGTGTACGGCTACGCGGCGATGTCCAACCACTGCCACATCGCGCTGGAGTACCGGCCGCGCGACGCGCTCGCGCTGACCGACGAGGAGGTGGCGCGGCGGTGGCCGTCGGTGTTCCCGCGGGGAAGGGCGGAGCATCGGGAGGCGGCCGTGGCGGCGCTGCTGGCGGATCCGGAGGCGGTGGCGGTGCGGCGCGCGCGGCTGGCGGACCTGTCGTGGTTCATGCGGTGCCTGAACGAGCACGTCGCGAGGCGCGCGAACCGGGAGGACGACTGCACCGGGCGGTTCTGGGAGGGGAGGTTCCACAGTTCGAAGCCGCTCAGGGACCTGAAGGCGGTGCACGCGTGCATGACCTACGTGGACCTGAACCCGCTGCGCGCGGGGGCGACCGGGGAGGTGGCGGAGGCGGGGGAGCGCACGTCGGCGCGGCGGCGGGTGGAGGAGTCGCGTCGCGAGGCGGGGAAGCTCGAAGAGGCGCTGGCGCCGCTGAGGCTGGAGGCCGGGGCCGGGCGCGTGTTCACGGCCCCGCCGACGTCGCTGGAGGTGCGCCTGTCGACCTACCTGGAGCATCTGGACTGGACGGCGCGGAGCGGGCTGGAGCGGCGGGCGGGCCGCAACGCGGCGGCGTTGGGCGCGCCGGCGGGCATGGACGACCCGGAGGGGTTCCTGAGGCTGGTGCGGCGCTACGACCGGCGCTGGGGCCGCAGGGAGGGCCGCGGGGACGTGCCGCCCGCCGGACGGGAGCGGCGGCCGGCCGGGACCGGGGAGGCCGCGGCCGGCTGCTGAGGACCACGAAGTACCGGGCCGCGCCTCCGCCGCCCGGGCGGAGCGTGTGCCCTCCGTTCGACCCATCGAACCCTTCGCGACGCCGCGGCCTTCATCCAACAACTTGATTTTGTTACTTGCCGACGGGGCGAAAGGGACACCCACCGGCGAAAGGGGGGGAAAGGGACACCCACCCGCCTTGCAGGTGGGTGGGTGTCCCTTTAATCAGTCCCGCAGCATCAGGTCTATACTCCCCTTCGCGATCTTCATAAAAGAGACGATTAAAGTGGCTAGACTTGTATTAACCATTCTTATGTGTGGCCTGATGGCTTCGACGTTTGCAGACCAAACCGCACAGGATCCTGAGGCTTGGTATCGGGATGGCTATGGGCCGCTTTGGGAAGAGGACCCAAGTGGGCGGGTCCAGCAGATGATTGGGTACTACGCAGATGCCGTCAAGGCGCACTGGGCAGATGGGGAAATTGCGCTTGTCCAAGCGCAGGACTTGGTTGCCGAACCCATCAAAGGCTGGTTGGCGGAAGGTTGGCTGAGTTCGAAGCTGAAGGACTTGCAGGTGGATCGAATCAATCCTTCCACCATCAGTTTCAAGGCGAGTTGGATTGATCGCTATCAAGACGATCCCGACGAACTCTCGTGCGGCTGGTACCTTGCCGACCTTGTCGACGGCAAGTGGAAATTCACCGCCTACGCAGACTTGGATTGCGCGGCGCATGGGTTTCATCTGACGGAATCCGGTTAGAAAAGTCCAATCGAGAATCGCCTATGACCGAGCAAGCAGAGCCGCCCGCCTTCGGTCTCTTCCCAAGCGAACCTCAGCACCAGGTCTTTCCTCACTTGGGAGAGATCGTTCCTACTTCGAGGCTCTGCCCAGCGAAGACTCCGCAAGCACTCGCGAGTGGCGCTCCGGTTGCGCTTCCTCGCGACCATGCGTTTGAGGGTGCGCGGCGAATTGGAGCGCGCTCGGTCACCGCGATATGATCCTAAGAATCAGTGATTCCACGTTCGGCATCGTGAGCTCCACATCACCTCCCCCCATCGCGACGTCCCCGATGCGGAGCGATGTCGATCCATAGGGGTCGTCTTTGCCCATGTCCCGGTCATACACCGATATCCACACCTCATCGCCGGGAAATACCTCTTGGATGACCCGGCCCTCAAAATCCAGTATGTAGCCTGGGGTAGTGATGGTATGCGTTTCTCCGGTGATACTGTCCCAAAGACGCTTTTTCTCCAGCTCCGTCTTCTGCTGGTCACTCGCAATACGCGCACTCGTCCCTTCCAGCTCCTGCAGCCGTTGGCGTTCCTGTGGCGTGAGCGCAGGGCCGGGAACAATTTCGCTCGCCGCCTTCTTCTCTTGCAGGAAACGCAGCTCATCGCAGGCCTCGCATTCCGCACACACCGGCCGTTCGTCGTAGCGAGAGCAGGTGTTGCATGTTGCGCGCCTCGATGAGTCGTCGCAGACATCTCCAAGATCGCGGAAAAGTTCGTCCAGTCTTGCAGCCCGGGTCGCGGACAGCGGTTCACCCGGACTCAACTCGCTGTCTCGTTGCTTCTCCCTGAGCGGCTGCAGTTCTTCATGCACAGCGCGTCCTTGGCCCACGAAAGCCGATATTTGAGCCTGCGCACGATGGATCGATGTGAGAATATCCAGATCCCGCCGCTGGACGCGGACGAAGATATCTGGGTTCGAAAAGACATCGTCTCCCGCGTGATTTGCCAAGACGACCCTGCCGATGGCAGCAAAATACCGCTTGGCCAGACCTTCCCCGAGCGTAACCGGGTTCGTTCCGGTCTCGTCCGCCGGGGCTTGGACCACGTTCGGAACCACAGGTCCCGCCCGCACCCCTCCGTCGTCGATGGCATGGATCTCCAGGGTCGCGTTTTCCTCGGAAGGGTTTCGCATACGCAGCACACCGTGCTGGCCACCCCACACATCAGACACGAACAGCGGCAATTCGCACTTCTCCGCCAGCCCAAGCGGTGCGCACAACAGCAGGGTCAGAATCGCTGGATACTTAAGTCGAAGACTTTTCACACCTCACTTGACCTCGCCACTCGGCAAGCCGCACAGCACCGGCTAGGGGCACGAACATTGACCGGCGGAATTGCAGGCTTGGACGAAGTAGTAGTAGCTGTTTATGGCGGATGCCGTGAATCTATAGGTATAAGACGTACTCGTTATTCTACCAGAATGATCTGTTGAACTACTCGCAGTGCATTGATTTCCCCGCCGAGTATAGGAAATGGGGAAGGCTCTGTTGATATAGACCTTGTAATTGGTTGCTCCAGATACTCGGCCCCAAGAGACAATGAGATCCACCGGATCACCAATAAAGAAGCTTGGAGGAGAAAATCTGGCGCTTGAACTCGGGTGGGAGGGGACACCACCGCCGCTATCGCTTACGGTCACGCGCACACCCGAGGAGCAATTGTTCCGAGTGTCGGACTCCCCCGACACGCTGTCCACACAGGCGCCGTAGTAGTAGGTGCCCGAACTTGATGGGGCGGTGAGGGTGATCGACTCGCCACTCTCGTCCCCAGCATCGAGCGCTACAACCGCATCCGTGCCGACCGCGGTATCCGACCCAGATATCGTCGCATTCGTGGAGCGGTAGTAGCGAAGTGTCGTCGACCCGGATTGGCCATCGCCGCGATTGTGAACCGTCGCGCTGAAAGTGAAGGATTCGCCGGAGTCTGGCGTCGAGTCGTCCACCGCCTCAGACTCAACCACGAGGTCGGGCGATTGGCCGCCGCCATCGGGTCTCTCCACCACGACAGAGAAGCGGAGAGTGTCGGTGTCGCCGTCGGCATCGGTGACGGTATAAGTTAAATCGTAGCTGCCCCCTGTGGTCGGCGTGCCAGTCAGGCGTCGTGTCGAGGTGTTGAAGGTCAGGCCCGGGACCGACCGCGAGAGACTGTAGGTCAGCGTCCCATCACCCCCGGTGGCTTCGGGCAGTGTTAATGCGTCGATCGCCGTGCCGACCATGTAGGTTTGGTCGCCCGGGCCACTTCCCGACGCGAAGCTCGGCGAACGATCGGCACCCCCACCCGGCGCGGTGCCCTTCGACGTTCGCGCGATTGTGCCGGATGAGACTTCCCGGTCTTCAACCCTGCAGCCTGCCGCACTCCGGCAGGTGTACCGGTATTCACCCTCCTCAATGTAGCCGCCATCGTCGAACCGAATCGTCACCCTGCCGCCGGACGACGAGAACGAAGCGCCTCCCGCCAAGACATCCGGCGTCCAGAACCCCGTGGGCAGACTGGACAGCGTGTCTCCGACTTCAAACCTTGTTTCCTGTCCCCCGCCACCGGCGCTCTCCACCACGACAGAGAAGCGGAGAGTGTCGGTGTCGCCGTCGGCATCGGTGACGGTATAAGTCAAATCGTAGCTGCCCCCTGTGGTCGGCGTGCCAGTCAGGCGTCGTGTCGAGGTGTTGAAGGTCAGGCCCGGGACCGACCGCGAGAGACTGTAGGTCAGCGTCCCATCACCCCCGGTGGCTTCGGGCAGTGTTAATGCGTCGATCGCCGTGCCGACCATGTAGGTTTGGTCGCCCGGGCCACTTCCCGACGCGAAGCTCGGCGAACGATCGGCACCCCCACCCGGCGCGGTGCCCTTCGACGTTCGCGCGATTGTGCCGGATGAGACTTCCCGGTCTTCAACCCTGCAGCCTGCCGCACTCCGGCAGGTGTACCGGTATTCACCCTCCTCAATGTAGCCGCCATCGTCGAACCGAATCGTCACCCTGCCGCCGGACGACGAGAACGAAGCGCCTCCCGCCAAGACATCCGGCGTCCAGAACCCCGTGGGCAGACTGGACAGCGTGTCTCCGACTTCAAACCTTGTTTCCTGTCCCCCGCCACCGGCGCTCTCCACCACGACAGAGAAGCGGAGAGTGTCGGTGTCGCCGTCGGCATCGGTGACGGTATAAGTCAAATCGTAGCTGCCCCCTGTGGTCGGCGTGCCAGTCAGGCGTCGTGTCGAGGTGTTGAAGGTCAGGCCCGGGACCGACCGCGAGAGACTGTAGGTCAGCGTCCCATCACCCCCGGTGGCTTCGGGCAGTGTTAATGCGTCGATCGCCGTGCCGACCATGTAGGTTTGGTCGCCCGGGCTTGCGTTGGAGGCAAACTCCGGGGAGGTGTCCGAACCGTTGCCCCCGCCGGTCGGGGGAGTCGTGCTGCCCTCCAGCCGGTCAATTCGCCACACGCCGTCCCCCTGGTGCGACGCGCGGAAGTCATAGCGCTTCCCGTTGAAGGTGACGTTGTTGATGTTGATCGCGCGTCCCGATTTGATCACCAGGAAGCTGCCGCGACCGTCCGCGTCCACGCTGAAGGCGTCCTCCGTGCCCGGATAGTTGCAGCTCCCCCCGGGCGACACCAGTTGCCCTACCTGGCACTCGCCGGCCGTCGCGCCTCCACTCGAGGCCTGAACGGTGATTGTGAAGGACAGCGTGTCGGTGTCGCCGTCCGCGTCCGTCACGGTGTAGGTCATCCCGTGGGTGCCCGCGGCGGTGGGCGTGCCGCTGAGCTGGCGCGTGGTGTCGTCGAAGCTCAGGCCCGGCACGCCGGGCGTGAGGCTGTACGACAGCGGCCCGTCCCCGCCGGTCGCCGCCGGAAGCGTGATCGGGGCGATGGCCGCGCCGACGCTGTAGGTCCGATCGCCAGGTCGCCCGGTCGCGGAAAGGGTGGGGGAAGTGTCGGATGCCGGCGGTGGCCCGGTATCGTCGGAGACCGACCAGGCTCCGCCGGTCCAGTATCCGTCGGGATTCTCCGCGTCGACACACCGCGAGGCGTACCAGCCACTCGTCGGAGAGATGGAGGTGAAGTAGAGATTCGCAGCGCACTCTTCGCCGTCGTCGTAGGTCAGCGTCAGCCGACCGACATCCTCCCCGGTCCGCAGGTAGGCGTAGCTTCCCGTGTAGGAAACCTTCACACCGTCCTCCTCATCCGTTTCCGTGAACCGGTCTTCGGAGTCGAAGCTCAGGGTATCTCGCTCGTTTCCGGCCCCGATCACGACCGAATCATCCGCGGCGAATCGTGCGTAAAACGCCGATTGACTGGATGGCGCGTTCCCCACAAGGCCGACGGTGGAGAGGTTGTCCAGCCGACCCGTCGAGGCGACGACCAGATTCACCACCCCTATCGGCCGGTCCGAGGACACCCGCAGCCGCCAGCTGCCCGATCCGGCACCAAGCCGCCCGGTGATTGAGGCGTCCCCGGCCTCAAGCTGCTGCGCCGTGAGCCTGATCGCCGCGCCCGCCGATAGGGTCAGCCGAACGCTCCCCCCGGTCGCTGCAGCTCCGGTGGCGTCACGCCCCTCAATGACGACCGCCGCCGCTAGATCTGTTGAATTTATCAGCCGCAGCTGACTTTCTTGCACCATGTTGGTGGCCGGATTGAACATCGGCACCAGATACTCGAAACCGCCTTCCACCTCCACCGGCTCCAGCCGCACAAGGTCATGAATCGCAATGCCCGTGCCGTCCGCCGAGCGAAGCCGGGCCAGGTACTGGATCCGCAGGTCGGTGTCGAACTCCAGACGCACATCGCCCGAGAGCGCGCCGAGCCCGCCCGCCAACCCCTTGGCACCGTTTCCGGAAACGAGATCCGCCGCCTCGAGATCCACCGAAGCCAGCGCATCGAGGGACAGCATCGCGGGACCGGCGCGCAGGCCGGCGTCGTTGATCGCGTGAATCTCCACCGTCCCGGCCTCGTCCGAGTAGTTCAGCACGCGCAACACGCCCTGCTGGCCGGAGTCAGTCCGGGATACAAACAGCGGAAGTTCGTAGGTCTCCGCGAGCGCGGCCGGGGCGAAGAACAAGAGTCCGGCAAGTAAGAACACGGGGAAACACCGCGACTTGCGAATGGACCGACACACAACTTGGCACACCTTGTTCGACAAGCACACATCCAAGGGAAATTCGACTGCTGTTAGTTTAGGAGCCCTGTGACTAGTAGTGGACAGGAAAAACCTGTAGTCACACCTCGCTCGCGGTGCTTTGCCGACACCCGGGCGCGGGTCAGCACACACTTGCAGAGGATGAGTGAGTCTTGGTGCCGGCCCGCCCGATGACGGAACTCAGGAGTCCTCCGGAATCAATCCCAATTCCCTCGCGCGCACCACGGCCTCCGCCCGTCGGGCCACCTTCAATTTGTTGAAGAGCTTGCGCAGGTGATAGCGGACACCGTGAACGCCAATGCCGAGCGCCTCGGCAATTTGCTTGTCGCGACTTCCCTCTAGATGTCGCAGCACTTGTAGCTCGCGCTCGCTCAACCTCGCTGTCCTGGGTTCATCGCGCGAACGCATCGCCGCAATCAGAGACTCGGCAGAGTTTCGATGAGCTGAATCTGGTTTGGTTCGAAGAAAAGTGCGCAGCACCTCCGCACAAGCTGCCCGCTCTTGCACCAAGGGCCAAGCATATGGAGAAACGGCAAACAACCCTAAGAATTCCTCCAGATGGCGTACCGCAGACTCTGACTTGCCAGCGAATTGTTCAAGCACCATGGACAACACCAAAGCGCGCATCTGGGTTCGCCGCAAGCCCCGTTCGGCGGTGAGAACCCGCAACTCTCGTGCCAGATCACGAGCTTCTGCGAGCTGCGCACGCGCGATCAACAGACGTAGGCGGGCACAAGAAATCGCCTCCATTTCTCTCCAGGTCTGCGCGTCCAAGTCCAAGCAGCCATCCATACCCGCTGGCAGATCGTCCTGCCTCCAAGCGCGCTCGGCATCATCCAACCGCCCGGCGATTACGAGTAGGGAAATGCGAAGCGCGGCAAGGAACCGCACGAAGGTTTGCAACCCTTCCGAGCGCACATGCGTCCACAACTTGTCCGCCACGCCCAAGGCTTGATCAATATGACCATCCCTGAGCTTCAGTTCGATCCCAAGGCTCACGGCCGTGGCGAAGAACGAAAAAGGCACACCTCGGTTCACTAATGTGGTCGCAGCACCGCTCGGCTCCGCAAGGGATAGAACCTTGTTGAGTTCCAGCGAAAGCTCCTTCGATGCCGCTTCCCAGCCCGCCATGGGAACCGGATCGAACAAGAAACTCTTCCCAGCAATTCGTCTCGCCCTCTGAAAGTGTGATTCCGCATTCTCCACCCGGCCCTGAACAAACTCGATCTGGCCTTGCAGCAGATTCCCATAGACCTCGATGTATTGGCTTCCCGCACACAGTTCCCGCGCCGACTCAAGTCGCTTGGTCGCTTCCGCGAACTCGCCCTTCAAATAGTAAATAACGCAGAGTCCATACTCCAAATGACCGCGTGTTGACGGATCGAGACGGCGCGACCCCATCAGACGTGCCATGTCGCTGGTCAAGGATTGCATCCAATCCGAGGCAACCAATTCCACTCCGTACAGGGCCATACCACCACGAACGATACAATCGTCCACCACATACTCGAAGTCGGCATCCTGTTCGCTCTCGTCGCAGCGCCGATGCGCCGCGGACACGTCACGGTAGAGATTTCGACACTTCGCCGCACACCCCATAAGTCCCAAGGCAACGCAACGCATCAGTGCCAACCTCGGATGATGCTCGATAACTTTGTCGCTCAGTAGCGCGTTTGCGGCAAGCAGCCTCACTACCCCTTCTCGGGTCCACAAGCGAACCCCACCTGCGCGCACAAGGATTTCTCCGGCGAGGGAATGGTCATTCCCTTCGGTGGCATGACGAACGGCCGACACTGTCTCGCCGCGACGCGCGAGCGCCTTGGCGATGCGCCGATGGATGGCTCGGAATCGGTCCCGGGTTTCGCGAAAACACTCGCCGATGCAATACTCACGCACCAATGGATGTAATCGCCAGCTTCTATTCGCATCGCTCCCAGACGGCTCCAGCAGCCCGTCCAACATGCCCATTGAACTCAAGAGATGCTGTGAATCCCCTCTCTGCAGCACCTCATCTGCAAGTGGCGCATCAATCCAGTCAAATAAGGCTAGATCCAAAAGGAATTCCCGCTCATCCTCATCAAGATCCGCAATCAAGCGCGATTCGATCCAGTTCCGGACAAAGTCTTGTTCGCCACCAATGCGTTCTTGCGCACCACGTTTCATCCTGTTGCGAGAAATGCACATGGCGAGTGGCCAACCGTGCGTTCTATCCATCTGCCGCGCCAATTCTTGACGCGAGAGGCGCAAATCGAAGAACTTGGCCATATCTGCCCTTGAAAATCGCAAATCCTCTGTCCGCACAACTTCCGCTCGACCCTCCAATACGGCACTCCCCAAGTTCAAGCCATGCGGGAGCTGCCTGCAGGCAACCGCCACATGGAGATTGGGTGGTCCGTGTTGCAATAGAAGTTCCAAAAGCGACAGGCAAGCAGGGTTCTTCACCTGTTCAAGTTCATCAAACGCGATTACAAACGGCGCGTTAAAGGACTGAATCTCGCCTATCAAGGCTCCAAGCCGAAGGGCCGACCCCAAGCTGGCCCCCACGGCGAAGGATAGCTCGCGGAGGTGTATTCCTGCTAGCTGACAGGCGACGGCAATATAGGTTTCAAGCTGGGCGGGTTCGTCGTGTTCGTCGAGAGAAATCCAAGCAGTGGCCACGCCTTCATCCAGCAGGCGGCGGCAGCACTGGGCAAGCAAGGTTGTCTTTCCGAATCCTGCGGACGCCTTGAGTATGGTGAGCCGACGCTGCGTCGGCATGGTTCGTTGCACGAGTTCAGGACGGGGCACATATGCAGGGACGGGATCAGGGACGGTGATTTTCTGCCGCAGCAACCAAGCGGGCAAGGGAGGCGGAGTATCCTCGTCACGCGTTCTTTGAGGCGGTCTCAGCGACTCGGCACCGCGAGTTCCCGCATCGGATCGAACAAATGATGATGAAGGACTGTCGCGCATATCGGATATATCCCCCGACTATGACCGCATTATGCAGACAGCGAGCGGCATCCGCAAAAGTTGGGTATTCGAGATGGTGCGTTAGAGATGGCGCGGTTCCAAAGTCATTCCGCGCTTCCCGGTTCCATGGAACTGATATCCTTGAAAGCAAGGAAATGTGCAATCGGAACATCGTTTACATTTTAGACCGGAAACATCCTTTACATGCCCCCCCTGCGGCGACGGAGCCGGAGCGAGCTCCCGACGGCTCGTTTTCAGAGCACCTCCGCAGAACGCGGGCGCCCTCATTGGCCGTCCCCTCCCTTCGGCCTCGCCCGGCTCCCGGTGCCAGCCCTCCTCGCGTGATTGAACAAATTGTGTAACGGGCGCCAAGCGAAAGCCTGATTGGCGAATCCAAAGCGGCCGAAGTCTCAAATGGCCAGAACAACGGAGGGCTGCCGCCCCAGCGCTCGTCTCACGCGCCGTTCTGTTCCTTGATTGGCGATGGTGACTCTAGGCCCCGCAGCCAGTTCATTAGTTCTTTGACTGCTTTACCTGCCAGCCTATTCGGTACTTTTCCGATTCGAAATTGGATTCCTCCTGAGAGATTGGGTGGAAGAACATCCACGACCTTGGCCTCATATGCATGAAGAGTCTCTTGATCTGAAGCAGCTTGGACAATTGCAGTGATCTCAATTGACGGGTCCCTGAAGACAAGGCCTCTCGCCAAGGCTCCGGGATGATATACGTCCGACAGGGTCACCACGATCTTCACTGGGCGATCTCCCTGGAGAATCTTGGGGGCTCTGCTGTTGATCTCTTCTCGAAACGTCTTATCGAAAGCACTCCTGAATTCAGGGGTGTCGTCTGAATCCTGAGCGCCGGACTCTACTGGCCCTTCTCGCCAATGCAACTTGATTCCTGCATAAGAAAACTCGGTATTGAATTGACGATACTTATCCGTCGCGTCCATGATTGTCTGGTGGACTTCGTTCACCGAACCACAGGCACTCAGCAGGCAACCGAGGGAAACTGTCCCAAATAGGATCCAAATCCTCGGCCAAGACCCGCGGATCGACCATGGTGTGCGCCTTTTGATTGAACGGTGATCGACGGACGTGACCGCAATCTGGGATCTCAACATCTTCATCCCGCCGAGGTCTCTAGAAGACCCGTAATATACATGATCCTTCAGGATACATGCGGATCATCTTTAGGAGACACCCACCGTTGTCTTGACGAAAACGAAAAAGGAACACCCACCCGCCGCCGCGGTGGGTGTCCCTTTCGATTGCCCTTTAGGATGGCGTCGATGCTCACGATATCTCCGAGCATCTCCCCCGCCGCCCCGAAGCGCCGCAGGAATTCGAGCAGTCTGTATGTCTCCTGCTCCGTCGCGACCACCGGCTTTTCACGCAAGGCTCTGATACCCGCGCTCGGCACGAGCAACAACTGGCTGGAGTGGAACTTTTTTTGGCGACCCGATCATCACGAGATCCAACATCTCGGACTCCAGCATCGCCTCCACGGACCCGTAAGGTTTCATGCGGCGGGCCCGGCCGGTGTCTATGCGGCCGAGCCACACCGGCTCGGGATCAACATAGGCGACGAGTTCGAATGACGGAATCCGGCGGCAACAGAACTCGGCCAAATAGCCGAGCCTGTCCCCCAGCCCGCACAAGCCCAACCTCTCACGACTCGCCTAGCCCAGATGCGGGCAATCAATGCAACCGGTGGCGAAAGGTCAGATGGATTCCCTGCTCGACCCCCGGGACGTACGCGATTTCCATCCGCAAAATCCCCGGCAGAATCCCGGCACCGCGCAGATCCATATCCACCTGTCCGCCAAGCTGATACCTTTCGAGTTCCGCGCTCCTCCCCTCAAACTGGCCAAAGAGCTTCGCTTTTCCCCGATTCACTCCAATTCCGTAGCTTAGCCGCAGATCCACCCGCTCCTCCGCAAATAGAGGAGTATTCCTTCGGCTTGGATGATTGTGTAATACACGCTGAAATCCACCTCCCTGGCGCCGTAGCGCAGTCTCGTCGGCCCGTGAGTGTCCCCAGACCGGGGAAAGCGCGAGAGCCAGCCCCGTGCCTTTTTCTCCCGGATCTATGGTGAGCGTCAGGTTGGCCCTCCAGTCGTCGAATTCGCGGTCTTCGCCCGAAGCCTGAGCACTAAAGGCGGCTTCCATTTCCAGCCCGAGGCCTCGGTGCGAAACGCTGACACCCGCTCCGACTTCTCCAAAATACTCCCCCTCATAGTCACCCCCTTCGCGGAGGAAGCCAAATTCGAAACTCGGTGTGGCAAGGACCGCCTCAGAAAGCCAGATCTGTCGGCTGGCCTCCATCATCGCCCGCAAACGCCATGTCGATGCCACGAGGGAAGAGAGTAGCGGACTCTCGCCATCAGCGAGGGGATCTGGAATGTTGTCAGTCTCCAGGCGGCTTAGAAAGGCATCGGCCTTCGCTGCCCAGCTTATTTCCGCAAGGGTGGCAAGATTCCGGCGCAGGCCGATTGCGCCCATCGTAAACGCGAGGTCCGCGTCGCCAAGATGTGTCTCCCACTCGCTCAGTTTCAAGTCTCCAGCACCGATCCCGAACATGCCCCATAGGGACGTATCAGCGCTCGGATGCCAAGCTCCGTATTGGTATCCGGTCATCAGAGAGACATCAAGCTCGCCATTGCTGTCGTCTCCACCCCCGTAGTCCACGGTGCCGGAACTTCTGGAAATCGCTCCGCCTAGCATCCCGTCTTGTCCGAATCGGTAGTCGAGACCCAGATAGGCTGACGACGCTTTCCCCTGAACTGGAGAGTGCCCTCCGGAATCGCTATCGAACTCGTTGACCGAACCGCGCGCCCAGAACCTCCACCCGGATTCCGCACCTGTGTCTTTCCCGCCTTGAAGGCGATACTCGAATGGTGTTCTTGCCAATAGTCCGATCATAGAATTTACCGGTCTGCCTGTCGCCGATTGAACGCGAGATTCCGGGCTAGTCACCCAGCCTTGGGCGGCCGAGGTCGGATCGCCTTGTCCAGTTCCATTCCTTTGGGCGAACGCGGCGGATCCGGCAAAGTTGGACTGACCACCCCAAGTCATCCCATGATCACCGCTTTGTCCGTGCGTCGACCTGTCCATGCGGGATTCCACGAGGTCTAGGGCATCCGACGCGATTGTCCTCCCGAATCCCGCGAGCGCCTTGCGCACCGAGGAACCCTTCGGGCGGGGCGCGGCGGGGGGAGGTACCACGAATACCTCAACGGTGATGGACAGGGCGAGGGTGTCCGCATCCTCCGGCGAATAGTCCTCGTCGTCATCGTGCACCCAGTAGGTGTAATCCGTCCGTTCCAGCACCGACGCCGGCGTTCCACTCAGCTCGCGGGTGAAGCGGTCGAACACCAAGCCCTCCGGGAGATCCGCCGGGTCGAAGCTGTAATCGCTCAGCTCGCCTTCGTTCAGCGACTCGTCGATATCCCCGCCTTGCGCCGCCGGAAGAGTCAGCGCCTCAATCTCCACCCCGGCCGTGAACACCAGATCGCCGATCTCCGCGCCTTGCGCGAACGCCGGCGCCGGGTTCGCCGGCGGCTCAACCACCGCCCCGGCCGCCACCGTCGCCGCTTCCGACCTCGCGCTTTCGCGGTAGTCCGCATCGTTGGCGGCCACCTCGTAGCGGTAGGTCGCCCCGGCGGTCACCTCCGTGTCCAAATAGGTCGTCGGCGCTGGTGGCGCGTCCGCCTCGTTCGCCACCCAGTACCTCCACTCGGGATCGCACCCGTCCCCCTCGCCCTGCTCGCAACGGTAGACGCTGTAGCCCGCGATATCCTCGGACGGCGCCGTCCACGACAGCGCAATCCCCTCCTCGACCGCGCTCGCCGTCAGCCCGCTCGGTGCCGCCAGCGGCATCGCCGACCCGGCCATGGCTGTCGCCGTCGCCGCTTCCGACCTTGCGCTCTCGAAGTAGTCCGTATCGTTGGCGGTCACCTCGTAGCGGTAGGTCGTCCCCGCGGTTACCTCCGTGTCCAAATAGGCCGTCGGTGCCGGCGGCACGTCCGCCCCGTTCGCCACCCAGTATCTCCACTCCGGCTCGCATTCGTCCCCCTCCTCACCCTGTGCGCAACGGTAAACGCTGTAGCCGGCGATGTCCTCGGCTGGCCCCGCCCAAGACAGCGCGATCCCTTCCTCTACCGCGTTCGCCGACAGCCCGCTCGGCACCGCCGGCGGCGCTGCCGACCCGGCCGTCGCCGTCGCTGTGGCTGCTTCCGACCTCGCGCTCTCGAGTCGGCCTACGTCGTTGGCGGTCACCTCGTAGAGGTAGGTCCTCCCGGCGAACACGTCCACATCCAAAAAGGTTTTCGGTGCCGGAGGCACGCTCGCGCCGTTTGCCACCCAGTACCTCCACTCCGGCTCGCATTCGCCCCCCTCACTCTGCTCGCAGCGGTAGACGCTGTAGCCCACAATGTCCGTGGACGAGTCCGTCCACAACAGCCGAATCCCCTCCTCGGCGGCTCTCGCCACCAGCACGCTCGGCGCAGGCGGTGGAGTCAGCGTTGTCGCCATCACAGCGCCCGACTTTGGACTTTCCGCATAGTCCGAACCATTGGCGGTGACTTGGTAGCGATAAGTCGTCCCCGAAGTGAGACCGGAATCAACGTAGCTCGTCGGTGCCGGCGGAGCATCGCCCGAATTGGCCACCCAGACATGCCATGCGGGCGTGCAGTCGGCCCCTGCTCCCTGCACGCAACGATAGATGCTGTATCCGACGATGTCATTGGAAGGTGCCGTCCAACTCAGCGAAACCGAGCTGGTGGTGCTGCCAGTGACCGTTAGTCCAGTCGGCGCGGCCGGCGGAGTCAGCGTTGTCGCCGTCACAGCGCCCGACTTCGGGCTTTCCGCATAGTTCGAATCATTGGCGGTGACTTGGTAGCGATAAGTCGTCCCCGAAGTGAGACCGGAATCAACGTAGCTCGTCGGTGCCGGCGGAGCATCGCCCGAATTGGCCACCCAGACATGCCATGCGGGCGTGCAGTCGGCCCCTGCTCCCTGCACGCAACGATAGATGCTGTATCCGACGATGCCATTGGATGGCGCCGTCCAGCTCAGCGAAACCGAGGTGGCGGTTTTCCCGTCGACGGTGAGGCCAGTCGGCGCACTCGGCTGCGCGAAGACTTGTGAGGGGATTGCGCACAGCGCCGCCCCCACAAGCGCCAGCGATATCAAGCGTCCCAAGCAACCCCGCCGTTGGTTCAGGCATTGCGACACATTCCATACCCACCCACCAGGGACACCCGCTTGCTTTGCCAAACTGGGAAGAGCTTCTGGCGGGATTCCGCATGAATCTACCGACCAGATAAGCACTCGAAGAGCCTTCATAGCAATCTCCAGTATGAAATAAAACTGCTATTGAAATTTCTATATACCATTATCTGCAATAAAAATCCATTAATCTTTGAACTAGATATCATTTTATTTTCCTTATCAAATCAAGCTCATACAGTTGGAGGCATGTGATGATAAGATGTAGGAAAATTACATTAGGGCAGGAAACATAATGTCTAGGCGACCTTCGGACACGCCTTCCGAATCCTCGGGCGAAGGATCCTTGGAAAACGAGCACCCCGCCGCTGGTTCCTCCGACCTGCTCGCGACTGTTCGCGCCAAGTATTTGAGCCTCAGCCGCTCAGACAAGAAGGTCGCTCGAATCCTTCTTGATTCACCGGCAACCTTCATCATGCGCAGCGTTGCGGATGTCGCCGCCGAAGCCGATGTGAGCGAGGCCACGGTCGTTCGCTTCGGACGCACGCTGGGCTGCCAGGGGTTCCGTGACTTCAAGATCATCCTGGCGCAGCATCTCGCGGCGCGCCAAGCCAAACTCGACGCGATGACCTATGCAGAGGAAGAAGCACAGGGAAACTATATCGACCAGATTTGCGCCTCGGCCACGGAGAGCCTGCGCGGCGCTGTGTCGAACCTCAACCTCGAGGCGATCGAGCGCGCCGCCCAGATGATCAAAACCGCCAAGCGCGTCGCGGTATTCGGACTCGGCGGCAGCTCGAGCGTCCTCGCCGAGGAGCTGCACTTTCGCCTGTTCCGTCTCGGTATCGCCAGTGCGCACTACCTCGACACCTACACGCAGCGTATGTCAGCCGCCACACTTGAAAGTGGTGATCTCGCCCTCTTCGTTTCCTCCACGGGCCGTCCCCGCTCGCTGATCGAAATCGCCGAACTCTGCAGGCACTACGGCGGGAAAACGATCGCGATCACCGAGAAGGAAAGCCACCTCGCGCGGGAGGTCGACATCTGCCTCGACGTGCATCTGTCCCAGACCGGCGTCCCCCTACCGCAACCCAACCCCATGCGCTACGCGCAACTTCTCGTGATCGATTGCCTCGCCTGCAGGGTCGCGGTTCTGCTCGACGAGCGCGGAGAGGGCTTCCTTGAGCGCGCCCGCGCCAGCATCGCCTCGATGCACGGCATCGCTCCTCAGCAACCGGTCGGAGACTGAGGCTGACTTGCTCGCAAGCGTGACTCACCGGTACGCGAACTAGCAGTCCGCCTGCGCGGTGGGTGTCCCATTTCATTGTCGGCCTGCGCGGTGGGTGTCCTATTTCAACGGTCGGCCCACGCGGTGGGTGTCCCATTTCATTCTTTGCCACGTTCCTTGATGGCATAGAGGCCGGGAAGGCGGGCGAGCGAATCGGCAATCGTAGTATCGGACAGCAAACCGATATCTTCGGCCGACATAGCCTCGATCACTTGGTCCGATAGTCTCTTGCGGTCGAGTGATCGACGCAAACTGTCCTGGTAGCGTCCGTAGACGACGATTTCTTCAACTTCTTCCTGTCCGCGGGCATGGCTCGCGCTACGCCGACTAGCGGCCTGCCTGCGCGGTGCGAACATCCTTCAGCACGGGCAGCGCGGCGGCGGCCCCCAGGCAGCAGAACAGCGCCGCGGATGTCACGTTGCCATAGAGCGCGCTTCCGATCGCGAACAGCAACGAATAGATGCTCACGCATCCAAGCAGCACATTGAACAGCCCTCTCGGAATGCTGTCCGCCCCTCGAATCACGTCTCCGTCTGCCGCACATCGATCGCGAACGGGCTTCCAACCCGGGCCACCCGGCGAGATCTCCCTGTAGAAACGCCGCAACACCTCCTGACTGGTCTGCGGACCAAGGTACGTCGCCAAAAGCCAGCACAGGGTGGTGATTGCCACTCCAAGGACGAGTTTGGTGGCCGCACTCCATGCGGGTAGCTCGGCGAACTGCAAAGAGAGGGCCACGGCGAAGGATGCGACCATGGCAACAATCTCGCTCGTCGCGCTGATTCTCCACCAGAACCAGCGCAGGAAGAACAGCAGTCCAGTGCCCGCGCCGACGGTCAGCAGTATCTGAAAGGCCTGCACCGCGCTCTGCAAATAAAGCGCGAGGGCGCCGGAAAGCAGCATCAGCAGGGCTGTCGTGAGCCGGCCGACGACCACCAAGCGTTTCTCGGTCGCCTTCGGCTCGATGAAGCGTTTGTAGAAGTCGTTGACCACGTAAGAAGCTCCCCAGTTCAATTGGGTCGAGACGGTGGACATGTAGGCTGAGATGAGCGAGGCCAGCACCAGTCCTAACAAGCCATGCGGCAGGAATGTCAGCATGGCCGGATAGGCAAGATCATGGCCGACAATGCCCGGATCCAAGTCCGGAAAGGCCGCACGCAGCGAATCGAGCGTCGGGAACACGACGATGGATGCAAGCGCGACCAGGATCCAAGGCCAAGGGCGGATCGCGTAGTGAGTGAATTGGAAGAACAGCACTGCGGACGTGGCATCCCGCTCGTTTCTCGCCGCAAGCATCCGCTGGGCAACATAGCCGCCACCTCCAGGCTCCGAACCCGGGTACCAGACACTCCACCACTGCACCGCCAAGGGGATGATGATGAGCGAAACCAGCAGATCCCTATTCGAAAGCTCTGGAAACAGGTGCATGCGCGACGCCACTTCGGGATGCGTCAAGAGTTCCGTCAAGCCGCCCACCTCGGGCAGGTTGACCGCGTAGTAGGCCGCAGCCACCGCGCCGAGCATGGAGACAACAAAGAGTATGAGGTCGGTGATGACCACGCCGAGAAACCCGCCCAAGGCGCTGAAGGTCAGGGTGACAAGCCCGGCAATCAACACCGTGGTCAGCGGCTCAAGGCCGAGCACCACCGCGCCAATCTTGATGGCGGCCAAGGTGACGAGGGAAATTACCATCACATTGAAAAACACACCGAGATAGATGGAGCGGAAGGCTCGCACGGCTGCGGCCGGCTTGCCGCTGTAACGCAATTCATAGAATTCGAGGTCGGTGAACACCCCCGAGCGCCGCCAAAGGCGCGCGTAGAGAAAGCAGGTGAACATGCCGGTGATGAGAAATGCCCACCACATCCAGTTGCCCGCGACCCCATGGGTTCGCACGATTTCCGTGACCAAATTGGGCGTGTCGGTGGAGAAGGTGGTCGCCACCATAGAGACTCCCAAGAGCCACCAAGGCAGGTTTCGACCTGAGAGAAAGAAGGATTGGCTGTCTCTTCCAGCCCGGTGCCTGACAAAAAAGCCGATCATCAGCGAGGCGAATAGAAAGACCGCGATGATGGCCCAGTCGATCCAGATGAGCTTCATGGTGCCTGTCCCCTTGATTTCCTCATGGTGCCTGTCCCCGGGATCTCCTTTTGGCCGCCGTATTTTTCAACACCCTTCCGTAACCCGTCTGCGCGACAAGCCCACCGTGCCACGACAATCCGCCGTTGACGAACACGTAGTCAACACCTTCCGACACTTGTCTCGGATTGTCGTAGGTCGCCATGTCGCGGATATGGCGGGGGTCGAACACTGTGATGTCCGCGTAGGCTCCGACCTCAAGTACGCCGCGCTTGCGGATATGAAATCTCTCCGCCGACATTCCCGTCATCTTGCGGATCGCCTCTTCCATCGACAGCAGACCCAACTCAAGCACATAGCGCCGAATAACTCTCGGAAAGGTCCCCCAGAGTCTGGGATGCGGATGGGCACTGTTCGGAAGGCCATCGGAACCAACCATCGCCAAGCGATGCTGGACGATGCGCCGCACATCCGTTTCGGACATCTGGAAGTAACAGGCTCCGCCGGGGCTGAGGCGTTTGGCGGCCTCCTTGGGGCTGCATCCCCATTCTCTCGCCACATCCGTCAACAACTTTCCGGCTGCCTGTGGGTGGCGCTCCGACCAAGAAATAAGCACCTTCATGTCATCCTCGACGAGTGCGGGGTCGAGTACGCTCGAACCGGCATCGTAGGGATAGCAATCGACGCTGACCGGAGTCTCCTCATTCGCCTGCTCGACAAGCTCCAAGGTTTCCGTGCTCCTTCCCCAGTTATTCAGTCCGGCGCACTTGTGATGCGAAATCACCAAACCTGCCCCGCCTGCGCGCGCCGCGCCGATGGCTTCGTTCATCGAGTCGATGATCGAGTCGTATTCATCACGCACATGGGAAGCGTATATGCCGCCGTATTCCGCCACCTTGCTGACCAAGGGCACGATCTCGCGGTTGTCCGCCGAACTGCCCGGGGCATAGAAAGTGCCTGTGCTCAAGCCTGCGGCACCGGCGCGCATCGCCTCATTGAGCAACTCGACCATATCTGCAAGTTCGCTTCGGTTCGCAATACGGTGTTCGTCCTCCATGGTCGCGAGCCGCAACGAGTTGTGACCAACGAGCGATACCAGATTGACCACCGGCTTCGCCGCGTCGACCGCCTCGAAGTAAGATCGAAAATCCCCATACCTAAAATCCGCGGCCGCGCCGAGAAGATTCAAAGGTTCGGGCAGCGAGGACGGGCGCAATAGCGGCGGCAGGCTCATGCCACAGTTTCCGACCACCACCGTGGTGACCCCTTGGCTGATCTTCGCCTGCATGGATCGCGCAGAAAGGCACGCCACGTCGTCGTGCGCGTGCGTGTCGATGAATCCCGGCGCAACACACTTCCCACTGACGTCGATACTACACGCCGAGCCTTGGCACGCGAGCCCGCCGATGGCGGCGATGCGCGTTCCCTTCAGCGCAATGTCGGCGGTATAGCCGAGCCGCCCCGTGCCATCAATGAGCGTCCCGCCGGACAGCACCAGGTCGTAGGGAGAAGGCATTGATTTTGAGCCCATGCTGCCCGGTGAGCCAGCTAGGATCCATCCTCCGCCTTGAAGGCGATCACGTCCATTTCGAGCTTCGCGTCAACCATGATTGAAGACCTCACGCAGGAGCGTGCGGGAGGATGGCCGCCAAAGTACTGCCCATAGACACGGTTGAAGGCTTGGAAATCGCGCGGGTCATCCAGCCACGCGTTCACCTTCACCACATCCTCCAAACCGCATCCACACTTTTCAAGAATGCGGAGAATATTCGACAGTGTCTTGTGGGTCTGCGCGACGATGCCACCTTCGACAATTTCACCCGTCTCATCCATCGCCACTTGTCCCGAGACGAACACGAATCCGTTCGCCTTCACCGCTTGGCAGAATGGGAGCGGTTGACCTCCGCTGCCCTGCCCCGCCGTTCCTATTCTCTCAATACCCATATGCACCTCTCTTCCTCAGAACAGTACGAACAGGATGACATTCAACAACATATTTTGTCAATCTAAGTGTGTAAATGGTATTCTCTTTCTTTTTTGATGTCGCGAGGATCATCTGATGCCGCACTCCGACTCGACGACTTCAGGCATGCCTCGGTACCTCTTCATATTCGCACTTGCGGCGGCGCTGCTGTTGTGCGCCAGCTCCCCAAGCATCTTCGCGAAGTCCGCGGATATTGCCATCATTCCCCAGCCCCTGCGGGTCGAAGCGATGGACGGCTCCTTTGTTTTCGGTGCCGACACACACCTGGTGGCAGTCGAGCCAGCGAAGGGCCCGGCGGCGCTGCTCGCGGAGCGACTGAGATTGGCGACGGGGCATCCCTTGCCGATACTCGCCAATGCCCCTCCGGTCTCAGCGACACGAATCGAATTTCGCCTCGTGGACCCTTCGTCGGTTGGCGCGGCTGGCCAACCCGAGGGCTATGAACTGCGCATCGAGAGTGATGTGATTGAAATACGCGCGAGCGAGTCGGCGGGATTCTTGCACGCCGCGCAGACGCTCTTGCAATTGATGCCGCCGGCTGTCTATTCGTCGGATGCCGGGCGGAGCTCCCCAGCGGACTTGTCGATCGCCAATGTCCGTATTTCCGATCATCCAAGATTCGCTTGGCGGGGACTGATGATCGATGTCTCCAGACACTTCTTCTCCAAGCAACAATTGCTCAAAACCATCGATGCCATGGCGATGCACAAACTCAATGTGCTGCACCTGCACCTCACCGACGATCCCGGCTGGAGAATCGAGATCAGCGCCTATCCTGATCTCACGCACATAGGTGCCGTCGGGGACAGAACAAATCCCAACGGCCCTGAGCGGCTGTATTTTTCCAAGGACGATATCCGCGAAATTGTGGGGCACGCCCGCGAACGGGGCATTATGGTGGTGCCGGAAATCGACATGCCGGGGCACTCCTTGGCCGCCGCCAAGGCCTATCCCGAGTACTTCGATGGACGGCAGACCGTCAATCCCGCAAACCCCGAAACCTACAAGTTCGTCGCCGAGGTGCTGCGCGAGGTCATGGCGCTCTTCCCTTCCGGCCACCTTCATTTCGGCGGGGACGAGGTGCGAAACCACCGCTGGGCCGAACTTCCCGAGATGGAGGCTTTCATGCGCGAGCAGGGCTACACGGACTTTCGCGAAGTCGAGGGGCACTTCGACCGCTTCGTTTCAAACTTCATCGCTGAACAGGGCTTTACACCGATCGGCTGGGATGAGGTCGCCGAATTCGACGTGCATCCAGACACCATTGTGCAGTGGTGGTTGCACCTTCGCCCGGAGGCACGCGACCTTGCGATAAAAAAAGGCCACCGCGTGATCATTTCTCCGACCAACTACCTGTATTTCGACTACCCGAATGGCCCGGGCGAGCCGGGTGCCCCTTGGGAAGGCAACGACAACGGGCCCAATTCGTTCGAACTGATCCATCAGTGGGAACCGATTCCAGCCACCTATTCCGCGACGGAAGAATCCTTGGTCATCGGGCTACAGGCCAATCTCTGGACCGAATTCATTCGTTCGAACGAGTATTTCGAGTACATGCTCTATCCAAGGATCTCGGCGCTTGCCGAAATCGCTTGGCGCCCGAAAGGAGACAAGGATCTCGACGACTTCGTGCGAAGGCTGCGCGTCCAGTGCCAGCGCTACGAGGCCATGGGACTGAATTACCGGCAGTTCGGAGAATGGCCAAGCGACTTTCGTTACCTCACCCATTGATCTCCATAACCCGTTGGATACTATGATCCGCCGGACACCGGGCATCGCCCTGCTGATCGCCTGCTGTGGGGGGCATGTTGCTGCCCAGCCGGACACCGCACCTTCGTTCGAGCGGAGCGCCAGCATTGGCGATCTGGTCTTCACCAAGGGCGTTCTCGTTCCCGGCATCACCCTTCCGCGGGCAACCGGCGGCAACATCGACGCGGCCATCAACAAGGGGGAACTCAGCGACTACAGCTTCGACCCCGCAAACCTGCCCCCGGGCCTCAAGTTTAACCGCTTCACGCGGGTTCTCGACGGCGTTCCGAGCGCCATCGCCAGAAAGCGAACCCACCATCTGTGGGTGCACGATGATGACGAGAACTGGGCCGCTTTCGACGGCGACTCGCTGCGCTTCACCATAGAAGTTCTAGACCTACAATCCTCGGAGCGGGCTGCCAATGAAAACGCCGCCAGCCCCGGCGGCGTAGCCCACCCCTCCTATCCGCGCCACTTCGCGGCATCCTTCGAAACCGAACTCTCTTGGTTTGATCGCGATCAACCGCCGGTTTTTTCGAATCGGGCCGTCTGGAACCAGACCGTCTGGCGCGGCGAACATGTTCACAAGCAGGTGCTCGTCGTCGGTGGCGTTCGCCAAACGGGCCTGTCGGTCTCCGCGACCGCTCTTGAGACCCGAGAGGGCCATCGGATTCCGCCCGATGCGGTTACTTTCCGGTACCCAAGATTCGTTGTTGGCGATATCGAGGCGCGCGACTGCGAAGGCTACCCGGTGCGCAGCCAAGTGTCCCTGCTCTCCGACGCACTCGCCGACGAACTCGAAACCAACCTTCCTCGATTCTATCCCTCAATGATTTGGGTGTCGGTTGCAGTGCCGGAAGATGCCGAGCCGGGGGACTACGCGGGAAGTCTGCGCATTGCCGACTCATCGGGAGAAGCGATCACTCTGCGCATGCGGCTGCGGGTGACGCCCTGGGCAATGCCGACCACTTCCAGATGGCGGTTCCATCTCGACCTTTGGCAGTTTCCGGTGTCCATCCTCGACCGGTTGCATGACGCCAATCCCGTGCTGTCAGTCGCCCCCTGGTCTGACGCGCATTACGCGTTGCTCGAACCCTTTTATCGGTATCTGGCAGGGCTCGGCCAAGGGGCCGCGACCACCTACATCAAGGATGGTGCCATGGGCGCCCCTGGTATGGTGCGCTGGATCGCCTCCGAAAACGGGAAGGTTTGGACGTTCGACTACGCCGCGTTTGACCGGCATGTCGAGCGGCTGGCGGCTTGGGGCATTGATGGACAGATCAACGCCTTCTCGACCGTCGGCTGGAACTCGGATGAGATTCCCTTCTGGGATTCGGACACTCGTGAGCACAAGGTGTTCGATGCCCCGGTCGGATCCCAAGTCTACAACGCGCTATGGAACAACTTCCTCACCGACTTTGGCCGTCATCTGCGTGAGAAGGGCTGGTTCGAGAAGACCGTGCTCTACATGGACGAGGTTCCGCAGGCGCAAATGGAGGCGGCGATTGGACTCATCCGCTACAACAACGAAGCGTGGAAGATAGGCCTCGCCTATGGACACGCGCCCGATCCGAAGGTGGTTCGAAGTCTCTACGATGTCTCCGGCTATTACGAGTCTGAAATCGACGTGCAAACCTACCCGCACCAGCTCACCACTTTCTACACAAGCTGTTCGCTGATGCGGCCGAACAACTACGTCGCCGCCGACGCCGACCCGGCTGACATGGCGGCGCTCCCTTGGTATGCCATGTTCCGCGGGCACGATGGCTACCTCCGCTGGGCGTTCGATAATTGGAAGTCCTTCGATCCCTTGGACTTGAGGGATGGACTCTTCACTGCAGGCGACTATTCGTTCGTCTACCGGTCAAGCAATCACCTCGACATGACCGTCATCCCCAGTCTGCGCTCGGAATTGTTGCGAGACGGCATTGAAGACTTCGAAAAGCTGCTGATTCTCCGAGACACGCTGACACAATGCGGCGATCAAGGCGCATTGCTCGGGGACATCAGCCGAGCGGTCGATGCCTTCACCACCGAGGCGCTCATGGAGGGTAGAGCCAAGCAACTGCTCTCCGAAGGACGGGAAATTCTGGATCGACTTTCCTCCGGGATCGATCCGCTGCAATGTCGGGAATGAGCGACTGAAGGGGTTCTGCCGCAGGTAGCGCCTACCCACCGGAGTTGGGCGCACATTCATAGGCGGACATCCGTTTCGAATACCGGTCTAGCGCTTTGCGGGCGCGCCTCACCAGTGCTCCCGCTTCCCCGGCCGCGAGCCGCGAAACCGAAAAGCCTTTCGCGACGAACGCCAACTCATGAGCCCGGCACCCCCGTTGGTGGTCATCGAGCGGGCGCATCGGGAAACAAGGCCCAATGCAGAGCAGTCCCATTGCCCGCAACACCGAGAGTTTTTCGTAGTCTTCAATGCCGTCGCGCAGCAATTCGGAACGCACACTCGGCACCAGGTTCATATCCCGGCCATTGCCGCTTCTATAGACGATTGCGAAGTCTCCTGCAGTGTGTGCGCCATCGCGAGGATCGAAGGGGTCGGGATTCTTCCAGTTGTCAAAGGCCCAGCGCAGGTATCCGTCGAGGCCGTTCGCAAAGGCGTGCCAGGGAATCGCCACGAGGTCCACCGGACTCGCATCAGCCGCGACATAGCTGTTGGGGCGTACTTGCGTACAACTGGTATAGAAACTTGTCACCTTGTCGTGCGCGTCCCTGAGCTTGAAGCGGTCATAGGTTCCGAAGTTGCCGGAGCGGTCGTAGAGACTCTCCAAGACCCGCCTGCTCGGCTGGTGTCCAAAGGCGAGGCCCGTCTTCCAGCCGGGGTGGTCGGAGCGAATCAGCCGAATCACACTCTCCACCTGATGACTGGGAAGCTCATCCATGAACAGGACCGTCCGTTCAAACCAGCCCTGTTTGTTCAGGTGTTCTCTGAAGTCGCTCAGAAACGCGCTCCAGACGCGGTTGAAGGTTTTCGACCCGACCCTTGTCGTGAGTACTTTGGTATCGCCGGTCTCGTTTTCCATGTACGTGATGGTTCCAGCGTTCCAACCAGCGACCGAAAAAGCGTTGATCTGCCCATCCAAGCCCCAATGCGCCGCTTGCTCAAGGTAGGTGTCGAATGCCGTGTAGTCGAAGGTAAAGTCGCTGGCGTCTTGGTTGGCCTGCCATTCGATCATCGACGGGGCGCCAAGCGACCCGTTGGAAATGTAGGTCGTCACGGCCCTCTGGCCCATCTGCGCCAGATAGACATAAAACGGCCGCAGCAGCGCAAAATGTTCGTCGGACCATGCTTCAATCGTCTCCTCCCTGTTTGATTCGTTGTACCTGTCCAGCACCGTCACCGGAAACTGCCAGAGGTCCAGATGGAACCGCCGCTCTGAGGCGGTCGGCATACTCCAGTCCACGACATGCACGGACACATCAAGGGTGGCTTCTCCTCCGTGACTGTCCGCGATGCTGATCTTTCCCCGATACTTGCCGACCGAGGTCGTTGTTGGCACATCAATGGTCATCCAGAGCATGAGTGGATATGCCTCAACATCAGCGGATGCCAAACCGGACGGGGGCGTGGGAAGAAGTGCGTCCGAATGCCAAGAAGTCGGTCCACGTTGCCCGTAGCCGCCACAATCTCTCGCCTGCAAGTCGCCCTTCACAAAGCCTGGGAATCGGAAGGAAACCACGCCCGACGGAATCGCGTCCACCGCGCCGAGCTCGTGAAGCAGGTCGCTGGCGGTCACGGACAAGCCTTCGTGTGATACCGCTCCCTCTATGAGGATCTGCTTTCGCAGGCGCTCCCCCCGCCAAGCCACCGCGGACCAAGCATCATCGCCGGAAAGTAACGGCACTTTGCGTTTATCAAACCATTGGAACTCCGACTCGAAGGATGCCGTCAAATCCTGTGCCGACACCCCAGCCGACATCGACATTGAAGCCAGCGCAACACAGAGGATTGCGACACCGCCTCGCCATCGGGGGTCTCGCAGATGGTCACGCAGGCTCGCTGGCATCTACAACCTGTAGCTCGCGCCGAGCTGAAAGCTCCTTCCGAACAGTCCGTAGTGTCCTTGCAAGCTTTTCGCTCCGTAGTAGTTGTCGCGAGGCTCATCGAGCAGTCCCCAGCCCTCGAGGAAGAAGCGCAAGTTTTCGTTGGCGTCGTAGCTCACTTGGAAGGAAAGATCTCCCTCGCCGCGGTTGGTGGTGAACGCCCGTGCCGGACGTTGTGGGCGCGTGAAGTCCGATCGGTAGCGGTAGGAAATACGCGCTCCGAAGCGATTTCGATAGTAGCTCAGCGTCAGGTTCGCGACGTGGTCCGATTGTCCGTCAAGGCCGAAGCTGCTCGAGTTGAAGGTCTCGGTCAGCTCCACATTGGAGTCCGTTCGAGTGTAGGTGAGGTACAGGCTGGGATCACCGTAGCCCTCGGGCAATAGTGCCGAGAAGGTGTGCTGGAAGGTGATTTCAGCACCGATGATGCGGCCACCATCGCCGTTGGCCGGAATGTAGGCCGTGGTGTTGTCGGGTGGGCCCGAAAGAATGACATCCTGGGTGATGAAGCTCTCCATGTCCTTGTAGAAGACCGCAAACGCCACCGCGCTGTCCCGGCCCATATACCTTTCCACGCTCAGGTCAAATTGCCGAGCTAGGAAGGGCTTTAGGTATGGATTTCCTCCGCCTTCGACCCCACCATAGATCTCCTTGCCGTAGGTGTCCGTGCCCGGACTGAGAAAGTTGACGGCGGGGCGGGCGAGAACCCTTGATGCGGCAGCTCTGATGATGATGTCTCCACCCACGTACAGATTGATATTGGCCGAGGGCAGCAACTCTGTATAGTCGTCGCTCGTCGCCGCCGGTGCCTCCACCCCGTCAAGGCTGGCGGTGCCTTGGGTGTCGAGGCTCGTTGCGACCACACGAACTCCGATATTTCCGTCCGCCGGCCAGCCAAACAGCTCCATCCCGAAATCCAATTGCAGGTAATAGGCGAAGACATCTTCCTCAATAAAGTGGCTGCTTGGGTTGAGTATCTCGGCTTGGATGCCGGGAAACACACTGTCGCGAACCGATTCGGCATCGAGCACGAGCAGCGGACTCGCGTCGAACACCGAATCAACCTTGGTCTGGTCGAACACGCCTTGAACAAAGCGCGCATCAAGGGGCACCGGTTGCACGCTCCCGGCCTGTATCCTGTTGTCCTTGCGCACGAGGGTGTTATCCCGGTTGACGAGCCGTAGGCCCAGCCTGAGTGCAGAGAGCAGGGAGGAATCGACTTCGTAGCGCGCATCTGCCTTAAAACTCAGTATCTCATCTTCTCGAATTCCCTCGATCAAGCGCAGCGAATCCACCCGCGCGGTCGACAGATCCGTGAAATCCAGCGGGGAGGTGAGGAACGCCGCGCCATCATGGTTTTCTCCGAAGCGTGAAACCGGGCGCAGCAGCCGCGGCGAGTCCAATGGCCCTTCGTAGGGCCGGTACCCGACCGTGTGGTAGAGGCTATCTCCCCGGGCGCGCGAAAAGGAAAGGTCGTACTCCAGCGTGAGGCCACCGCTGAACCATGCCGCGCCGACTCCCAAGCTGCCCAATTCGCTTTCGCCATCGTCAATGGCATTGAGTACCCTGAGGTCTTGGCCCCAGCCCCGTTGTCGACAGTCAGTGGGCGCCGGATGGGTGCAGGCAAGGGTTGCGCCTATCAGGTTAAACCCATCCACTTCAACATCGGTGTAGGCGTTGGCAAAAGTCCCCAACTCTCCGAGTGCCAATCCCACCGCGGTATTGTCCTGATTCAGGCGCGAGAAAAATCCATCGATATTCAGTTCAAGATTACCCAATGGCCGCCACTGCCCGGTGGCGAGCAGCGAGTGACGCAGACTGGTGCCGTTGAACACGCCGGTTTCGGCACCATAGGGAATATTGAAATCGTTCGTTTCGCCAAGCCCGCCCGGAATTCCTTCGATGAAACCGGCATAGGCGACGGTCCTGGGTTCATATATGTACGCATCAGCGCTCACCAGCGGCGAGGACTGCACGGCGTAGCCAATAGCGACACCAAGCGTATCGCCCTTGAATTGGTCCACGTAGGTGCCACTGCCCCTGTAACCGATGGCCTCGGCATCCGGCAGGTCGGGCGCGAGATCATTGTAGCGCGTGCGGAAATTAAACGCCATCGAGCGGCCTTCCCATTCGAGCGGGCGTGCGGTTCTGAGATTCACCGTGCCGCCTATGCCTCCCTCGACATGGCTCGCGGAAGGTGCCTTATAGACGCTCGCCCGTGCGATGAGTTCCGCCGGAAACAGGTTGTAGGCCACACTCCGATCACCCCATTCGCTGGCAAGATCGCGATCATTGAGCGTGCCGCTGGTCAGAACGGCGCCGAGACCGCGAATGGAAAGGTTGTTCGCGCCAAAAGCATTGCGGGTGTACGACAATCCGGGCAGCCTCGCGAGAGACTCCGCCACGCTCGTGTCCGGAAGCTCGCCGATATCCGCTGCCGACAAGGCTTCGATAATCTCCGAGGCGCCTCGCTTTTCACTCAAGGCTTCTCTGAGGCTTCGCCGGAAGGTTCCGATCACGACGATTTCTTCTATGAGACGCTCGTCCGCCGACTCGTCGGCCTGCGAGACTTCCTCTTGCTCCGCTTCATTTTCCGCCGATTCATCGGTTTCTTGGAGGATGCCGTGGGTGTTGGCCGTCATTAAGAAAAGCAAGAGGACACTACAAAGGCCGAGGGAGACCCGCCATTTTCGGACGATGCCTTCCAAGTGCTCTTTGCCGCAGCCTAAGCGGAAACAGGGTTGACGTAACATTTCACATGCCCTCCAAATTAATACATTCATGAAATATCCTTTCAATCCCAGTGTAGGATTGTGCGCCGAAACTGTCAAGTGCAAGCCTTGGGATGGGGGTGCCTGTCCCCCTGAGGGCGCCTGTCCCCAAGGTGCCCCCAAGGTGCCTGTCCCCAAGGTGCTGAAGACTGAGATACACACGAGCGTGTCCGGCGCCTGAAGGGTGGGGTACAGGATTTACCCCATAGGGCCACACAGCAGTTTTGTTGAGGGGGGAAACCTGCGATCACTGGGCTCGCGGGCTAACCAACACATGTTATTGAACAATCCATTTGACTAAGTTGAGGATTTCGGAAATCCAACGTACTCTCGCACAAGGTGCGCTAAACTGGTGCAACACCTATGTGATGATTGGAAGACGCTATGGATTCAAAGAATAAACCTGCTGATTCTGATTCCGTTCTTGCTGTGCATATTGACGAGTCTGGTCGCCAGTACGTGGACTCGAAGGAACTCGTCGCGCAGCGCTCAGTTAGAGAAACTCTCGAAAAGATCCAAGAACGTTTCCCGCATGTCAGAAGGCAGAACGCGGGAACCGCCTCGAATTCGGGACCATAAGTCTTGGATATCAGCCTTGTCATTACGGTAGTTGCCGGATACTGGTTTCTTACTAAGGCCAAGGTCACGAGATACGGGATTGTTCGTCAATCTGGTTACCATCTGTTCTTTAATTCCGCCTTTTGGGCCTTGTTCTCTTTTTCTTTGGATGGTGTCTGGCGGCTACCTGGCGGGCCTTGTATCCGGAAATTGACAAATTTCTTGGGAAATACGCTCCTTTTGAGAACTTCGATGCAGTTGTTCTCAGCTTTTTGCTGGCGGCTTTTCTGATTTGGCTCCTGAACTACTTTGCGAAGCCCGAATACGTTCGGAGGCGAATTTCCGAGAGAGATCTGAAAGAACATGGCCAGTTGATTGACTGGCTCCTCCAAAATGCATTGGAGTCATCATCGCTGGTAGAGCTTTCGCTAAAGGGCGGCAAGTCATACATCGGATACGTCACCCAAAAGGAATTGGATTCCGCGAGTGACGCTGATGTGGGTCTGATCCCGGTTGTGAGCGGTTATCGGGACAACGACACACGTAGACTGGTGATTACAACCTCCTACTCTGAGATCATCCTCAAGTGTGGAGATGACTCCAGCGAATTTGCTCACCTCTCGATTGACGATTTAAGTGTCTTGATTCCAAGGAGTGAAATCGCCTTGGCACGACACTTTGACTGGGCGGTCGCCGAGTACTTTGGCCAGACTGAGAGTATGAACCCGAGATAGATGCACTTGCCTCTTGAATACCAAGGGTGATGTGCACCGGAATCGAAGGGCTGCCGCGGGCTCATTCGAAGGAAGTCCGCGTCTTCGGAAGTCTGACGAAGGGAGAAGGCGACCGCAACGGTGTTCGGCGAGCTGCCAGCCGCGGAGCAGGACCACCGGGCCGGCCGGAGGAAATCGTGATCGAGATTCCGCGCGACTCCAAGCAGTCCGCAATTGAATCGGACCCTCTGGTCTACACTTCGCTGGGGAGCATCTTGGTGAGGCAATGGCACGCCTTCCGGGGAGCATTCTCGCATGAGGCAACATGTGTTCTCATCCAATCTGTCGCTCTACACAGACTCCCCGATCCGCTTGCGGAACCGCGTCATCCTGCTCGGATTGGTCGGCGGATCGTGCCGGAAGTACGTTTCCCGGCAGAAGTGTTGCCAATAGGGAGTCTCGACCCACCCAGACACCACCGCCTCGTCCAAGAGACCGCGGATGTGCTTCGGGTACTGCAGCTTGACCAGTTCGTGCCCCATGTCGATCAGGTTTTCCAGCCGGTTGCGGGACATGTCGTGGGTTTCGTTCTCCGGGGGCGTTTTAGGCGGCATTTTCCGCTCCGACATTGCAGGGAATCGAACCCGAATTGTACCCAGTCCGGCAAAATCAGTCCAGGAAAGCAGGTAAATTTTTACAATATAATCAGTATTTTACTCACTAAAAAGGGGTTTTCAGGGGCGACGAATTCAAGATTATCGCTTGCTAATCAGGCTTGCAGCATTCGACGGAGTAGGCGTGTTTGCATGTCACGTCGGCCATCAGCTATCAAGTGCACAAAACGTCCGGTGTTCTTACCCGATAGATGATGCGATAAGGCTTGAAGAAGATTTCGCGATACTCGCGGATTCCAATGTCGAGCAGTTCCGACGGGCGGACGCCTCGCTCTGGATGATCTGCCAATGACTGATACACGCTTTCGATCTGCGCGAGGACATGATCTGCCTGATCAGCTGAGTCGTAGCGCTGGATATCGCCATAAATCTCTTCGACAGCAGCGGTCACATACACTTGGAAGGACATCAAAGGGCTTTTCGCTGCTCCCGCAATCTTGCGACGACATCGGCCGCCAGTTCGAATTGGCCTGACTCGATCTGCTGTTCGCCCAACGCAAGAATCTTGAGTAGCGACAAGGTCTCTTCCTTCTGCTGATACTCCTCGAATCCTTGCAACACCGCCTTCGCCTCGCCGTTGTGGGTAATCATGCAGGGCCGCGGATCTTCCTGTAGTGCTCCAATGATCTTCGCAGCATGTGCCTTGAAGTGGCTGATCGGTTTGATGTGTTGCGTGGAAGACATGGATCACAACCGGTAATCGGACGGATTATCGTCTGAATAGAGATCGGTGCGCTCGTACGAGGGCTTGGTGAATTGGTGAAAGTGTGTCGCTATTGTCGCGCAAAGGTTGCCCAGGCTTGGGTGAAGTAGATTTCGGTTCGGCTTTCGAAACCCGAGGCGACTCCGAGCAGGATCCAAGCTCGGCCGTCGGGCGAGGCGGTGACCGGCGAGGTGATGGCTCCTGCGGGAAACGACTTGCGTTCCCATTGGCGCGTCTGTTCGCAGCGTCGCGAGTTGGCAACATTGCCGAGCACTTGGGCGTTCTTGCCGCTGTGGGACTGTCCGCCGATGTCGATGTTCATGCGCAGCCAATCGTCCTGATGCTCGGGGAATGGTTCGATATCGGACGCTCCGACCTTGATCCAAACGCTCTCGCCAGGGGGGCCGCCGGCACCGGCACAGCCAGCCGGGACACTAGTGGCGATCTCGGCACCTGCGGTCACCGCGTAGCGCGCACCGGGAACGAGGCCACCGACCGATCCCTTGAAGAACATGAAGAGACCGGCGCTGAGATTCTTACCGGAAATGAACAGGCCAGACTCGGAATCGAGTGGCGCGGGCATGCGCCGGTGCGCGGACTCGAGTTGATAGTGGATTGCGTCACTAGGTGGATAGCCGGAGAAGTCGGCGACGAATCCGTGTGTACCGGCATCGAAATTCAACTTGACTGTCTGGGATTCGGCTGCGCCAAGGGATAGGTTTACGAGCTGACCGGCAGGACTCGACAAGAGATTGAGCACCGTGATTGGCTGTTCGGATTCGACGGCCAACTGCCAGAGGTCGGTGCCTGTCCCCGCCGGGGTGCCTGTCCCCAGGGTGCCTGTCCCCGCGGAAGCGCCTGTCCCCAAGGTGCCGTCTATGCCGTCGGCACCGGACTGGAGATCTTGCGCTTCGAGCGTTCGCGAGGCGCCTGCGGCGAGCTCAAGGCTGGCGGTGCCCATGGCGCTTTCGCCTTGTTCATCAAGGCCCTTGATGGTCACCTGCACGGATGCCTCGCCGGCATTGACGAGGCGCAGCAGGCTTCCCTGACTTGCATCCCCGCCAAACCAGAAAGCGGGCAGGTGGTGTGCACCGTCGGTTCGCGGCACCTCGTTGTGCACTGGGGTGAGAAAGCCGTCGGGCGTTTTGACATAGGCCATTGCTTGGATTCGAAGAGCGCTCGTGAGTTCGAGCCGCCAGTCGCCGGTGCCTGTCCCCATGCCGGTGGGTGTCCCCTTGGCGCTCCAGGCGGTGGGTGTCCCCTTCGCGCTGGCAGTGAGTCCGAGGCGCAGATTGCCTTGTTCAAGGTCTTTGCTGTCGAAGTGTTTTGATTCGCGCGCGGCGAGGGGAAGGGTCAGCGGGCCGTGCGCGCGTCCCGTATCGTCAATCGCCAAGATCGATACTTCTCCGGGGCGATTGGAGCGGTTGATGACCCGCACCAGCCCAAGACGGCCTTGCGCATTTGACGTGGACGGTAGGAAGGGTATGCGGTGGACCGCATCTGCCGGATGAGCGGGGACAGGCGACAGGTTCGACAAGTAGCCGTTTGGGGCCGCGAGCAGGCTCATGGCCAAGAGCGGGCGATCCGAACTGATCGCCAGTTGCCACTTACCGACACCGTCGCCGAGCGATCCGACAAGACCGGCCAGGTTGCCGGATTCGATTTCCGCCGCGGACCAGGTTGCGGCAGCGGCGGCGGGCAACTCAAGGCTCAGCATGCCGACACTCGGATTGCCCGCATCGTCCGTCGCCGCGATGCTCGCCTTGGCCGTGGACTCGCCGAGGTTGATCAGTCGCAAGCGACTTTCTTGGTCGCGATTGCTGCCTGCATTGAAGGTTGCGATTCGGTGCCCGCCGTCTTCCCAAGTTGCCGTGGCCCGAATGGGTGCAGCGTGACCATCGCTCATCACCAAGCGGGAGAAGACATCAAAATCAAGCGCGCTCGAGAATTCCAGTCGCCAATCTCCTCGGCCGACGCCGGTGGCGCCCGCAAGTCCCTTGGCCGAGTTGCCGTTCTCCATATCTAGGGAGTCGAGTTCAATTGATTGCGTTGCACACATGGAAAGCGTCACGGGGCGAAAGGCATTGCCTTGGTCATCAATGGCGGTGATGGATACCGCGCCCTCCTCATCGGAACGGTTCATGACACGCAGGACACCCAGCCTGCCGAGCGGGTCGCGGGCCGACGGGAAGTAGGGGATGGTGCGAGCGGTCGTGGTTGTCGAGGCGTCCGTGGTAAAGGGGCCGCACGGGAGGGGTGCTTGGACTATTGTCGAGGTGGTGTTGATGACGGGATTTGGTGATGTGTTGGAATCTCCACAGGCGGTGAGGAGGGTGGTCAAAACGCCTGCGAGCAGGGCAGTGGTGCGCGCTTTGGCTTGCGGTTTCATTGCTCGATGCGGTAGGGAGGGAGGGAGTCGATGATTTCGCGGCCCCAGTTGGTGTTGGCGGCGCGGCTATCCAGGAGGGTGATGCGGCCGTAGTCGTTTTCATTGCGCACCAGACGTCCGCAGGCTTGGCGCAGCTTCAAGGATGCGTAGGGCAAGGAAAGCACACGAAACGCATCCTCGTTTTGCTCCTCGTACCATTCGCGCAGCGCCCGCTCAACCGGATCGGTGGGCACCATGAAGGGCAGCTTGGCGATGATCACATGCCGGCAATATTCGTCCGGCAAGTCGAGGCCCTCGGCAAAGCTGGCCACGCCCATGAGATAGCTGCGCCGACCTCGGTCGATCACCTCCTTATGCATGCGCACCAAGCGTCCGGACGGGAAGGCATCTTGGGAGAGCACCAGCTTGCGAGACTTGGCAGGCAGGCGCTTGTGGACCTCGGTGAGTTGCCGCCAAGAGGCGAAGAGAATCAGCCCGGACTTCTCTTCGTTCATGAGTTCGGGCAGCAGGTGGGCGATGTCGTTGGTGTGCGCTTTGAATTCGCGCGGGCTTGCCAGACCCTTGGGTACGGAAAAGGTCACCATGTCGCGATAGGGAAAGGGACTCTCTATGTGCGCAAATGCCGCCTGCTCACCAATGCCTGTTTCGAGCTTGAAGCTGTTGAAGCTGCCAAGGCCGCGCAGAGTCGCCGAGGTGCACAGCGCCGCGTAGCATCTCGGCCAGAGGATGAGGTTCAGACGCTCTCCCGGAAACAGCGGTGCGCTGCGCAATCCGAATCGACGCGCCGGTGTCTCCTTCTTGTCCTGCACCGACCAACGCACACGCTGCTGCGAGGGGACAGGCACCCCTTGCTCATGATCGTCCAATTCGGGGGAAAAATCCCTCATGACCACTGCTTGCTCCTGCAAGCCTGAAGTCTGTTCGCGCAGGTCGATCAAGAGCGCCTCGTAGCGACTTCTCGGCTCGTCGGGCGCGAGAGCGTCGAGTGCAGCCTCCAAGGCATCCGTGACTTTGCATGCTTCTTGCGCCATGACTTGCAGGTGCGCGTGGAGTTCTCCGCAGAGTTCGAGAATTTGCGCCGGCAGCTTGCCACCATGAAAGTAGCAGAGCCCGGCATCCTGGGTGGAGGACTCAAACTTCAATGCAGAAAGCGCCTTGACCAGCAGGTCCTCCGGTGAGGCCAAGAGGTTTAAGCGCTCCGCGTAGGATTCGGCCGCTTCGCGCAGTTCGGCATCATCTCCCAAGAGACGCAAGGCGGCTTCAAGGGACTCTCCCACCTCGCCGCCAAATCGCCCGAATGCGCCGGGGTCTGCGGCGAAGGATGCCCAGCGACGCGCCTTGTCGGCCAAATTGTGCGCTTCGTCGATCACGGTGATGGCCTCTTCAGGCAGAGGCAAAATAGCGCCGCCTCCCAAGGAGAGGTCGGCGAGCAGGATGTCTTGATTGATCACCAACAGATCGAATTCCCGTGACGCATCACGCGCCATGAAAAAGGGACAGGCATGGAAGTGCGCGCAACGGTCCCGCAGGCACCCTACCCGACTGTTGGTCACCTCCCGCCACAAGGACCGAGGCAAGCTCCCAACCCAGTGATCGCAATCGCCATCCCACTCCCCCGACTGCCAAGCATCGGCAAGTCGCAGCAGAAGCCCACTGCCGTCTTCGGCGGCAGCCTGGGTTTCGTCATCTAGCTCAGCATCGCCCGCGTCCAGCGCGCCCTCCTTGGCGAGGCGCCCCAACCCGAGTTCGCCTTGCGCTGCGGCGCGTTTCTGATGCAGCTTCAAGGGACACAGATAGCGACCGCGTCCCTTGACCACGCCGGCCTTGATATCGAGCGAGGTGTGTTCGGCGATATTGGCCAGTTCGCGCAACACCTGTTCTTGCAACATCACCGTACTGGTGGCGACGATGAGCTTCTTTTCGAGTGCGTCGGCACAGACCGTACCCGCAAGGAGATAGGCGAGGGTCTTGCCTGTCCCCGTGCCCGCTTCAATGACCGCGAGGCGTGAACCATCGTCTTCTTGCAAGAAGGATTCGGCCATGCGCCGCATCATTTGCCACTGGCCTTGGCGTGGCTCACCTCCCACCCCTGCGAGCCACTGCCGATAGAGGTCCTCTATGCGGCCAAGGATGTCGTCAGGTTGATTCATGCTGATCGAGCACCCGAACGAGCGCTTCCTCGTTCATCACCGGCACACCCAAGGACTCTGCCTTGGCGAGCTTGCTGCCCGCGCCCGGCCCAGCCACCAGCTGGTGCGTCTCCTTGGAGACTGATCCCGCCACGCGCGCACCGAGTGCCACCAGCCGCGCCTTGGCTTGATTTCTCGTCATGCCTTCAAGGCTGCCGGTCAACACCCAAGTCTCGCCGGCGAGCGGTTTGGCGGAGGCCGTTGGCATCAATGGATCCCAACGCAGGCCCGCATCGCGCAGTGCCTGAATTTCTTCGGCGTTCGGCGTCTCGAGAAAGAAGCCGGCAATGTGGCCTGCGCTGATCTCGCCTATGTCGCGCACTTCTTGCAGCGCCTCGACATCCGCCGCCATGAGCGGGTCAAGATCGCCGAAGTGGGTGGCGAGATTGAGCGCGGCGTTTTCACCGACCTCGCGAATGCCCAGCGCGTAGAGAAATCTCGCCAAGGTTGTCCGCTTGCTTCTATTGATCGCATCGATCAGATTTTGCGCGGAGCGTTCGGCAAAGCCCTCAAGTTCCATGAGTTGCTCGCGGGTCAAGGTGTAGAGGCTCGAGGGTCGGTGAATCAATCCCGCCACCAAGAGTTGATCGACACGCTTGACACCGAGTCCCTCGATATCGAGCGCGAGCCTGGAAGCGAAGTGCATGAGTGCTTCGCGCTGCTGGGCAGGGCAGGTGAGACCACTCAAGCAACGCAAAATCGCCTCGCCTTCCGGCCGATCCACCATGCCGCCACAGGAGGGACAGGCACTTGGTGCCTCGACCGTGCGGGCTTCGTCCGGGCGCAAGTCCTTCTGCACGCGCATGATCTTTGGGATCACATCGCCGGCGCGCAGCAGCCAGACCGAATCGCCGATGCGAAGATCGAGCCGTTCGCTGATTTCATCCATGTTGTGCAGCGTGACATTGCTGACCGTCACGCCGCCGACGTGCACCGGCTCGACGCGCGCCACGGGTGTGACCGCGCCCGTGCGTCCGACGGAAAATTCCACGTCCAGCACGCGCGTAACGGCTTCTTCGGCCGGATACTTCCAAGCGATGGCCCAGCGTGGGCGGCGCAGCATGTTGCCGAGGGTTTGTTGCGCGGCGAGGCTGTTGACCTTGATGACCACGCCGTCGATGGCGTAACCGAGCATGTTGCGCTCTTCAAAGAGGCGCTCGATATAGCCGCGCGCCGCTTCAAGGTCGGGCAGGTGCTCAGCGCGGGCGTTGATTGGGAATCCCCAGGCTCGCAACATCTCAAGCGCCTCCGATTGCGAACCGGGTGCGGCGCCGCCCTCTAAGCGTCCGATGCCGTAGCAGAAGAAGCGCAAGGGGCGCTTAGCGGTCACGCGGGCATCTTTTTGGCGCAGGCTTCCCGCCGCACCGTTTCTCGGATTGACCATCGGGCGTTCGTCGGCCGCCTCCGCCGCGGCATTGAAGGCGTGAAAATCCTCATCGCGCAGATACACTTCACCGCGCACTTCCAGCCGCGCGGGCGAATTGCCCGTCAATCGCAAGGGGACACTGCCGATGGTGCGAACGTTCGCCGTGATGTTTTCTCCGGTGTGCCCGTCGCCGCGCGTGGCGGCGCGTTCCAATACACCATGCTGGTAGAGGAGACTCACGGCCACGCCGTCGATCTTCGGCTCACAGGTCAATTCGAGCGGGGAGGGATCTTTCAGGAGTTCTTGGGAACGGCGATACCAAGCATCGAGTTCGGCGGCATCCGAAGCCTTGCCGAGCGAGCGCATGGGCACCTCATGCTGAACTTGAGCGAAGGCATCGTCGGGGATTCCGCCGATGCGCTGAGTGGGCGAATCAAGGCTGACGTACTGCGGATGCTTATCTTCGAGCGCTTCTAGATCCGCAAACAGCCGATCATACTCGGCATCCGTAACTTGCGGGTCGTCCAGTACGAAGTAGGCATGGTCGTAGCGCCGCAGATCCTCTTGCAGGCGCCTTATGGATGCGCCGGGGTCGTCCGCCATTCGCCACTAGTCAACCAAGTCGGCCTTGTAGCTGTGCTCGCGAACGCTTGAGAGTGGCTCACGCTTATCATCAAGGAGTTCTCCGTCAAGCTCCAAGGCCAGCTTGCGCGCGAGACCCAGCATGGTGTCGAACCGTTGCCGATCAAGCCGACCCCGCACTTCCATGAAGAAGACGAGACCGCGGGTGGTGTCAATATCCATGCGTTCAAGTTCGAAGGTGGCCGGCTCGAATGCGTTGACGATCCCGAAGACCTCCTTCTGGTCATCGTCCCTCATTTGAAACACGCCACGTTCGTCGAGCATGCACCCCGCCCTCGTCAGCACACGACTGATACCTGAACAACGAAACTCGCCTTGGCTGCGAGCCATGACGTACACCACGAGGACTTGATGTTCTGTCTGAATCTCGACCGCGCCGGCTGGTTCATCTCTTAGCGGCTTCAATGGCAAATCATTTGATTCCGCGGCACCTGCATCGGCATTCGCTTGAGCGCCCTCCTCGATCAATGTGCCTTGTCGCGATTCGCTCGATTCGGCAGTTTCAGTCTCGCTATCTTGCTCTGACTCCGCTTGATCGGGATTTACTTGAGCGGAAGCCCGGTGCTTGGGGTCCCCGGCGAGTATCGGCTCTTTGCGGCGACCGCCACGACCTTGCTTGTCGTCTTTGTTCGATTGGTGATTGTCGCCAGCCCCCAAATCCCCATAAATATCGCTGGTGGTGATCGTGGTATTGCGCTCGAGATCCCTGCGTCGGCGCTTGCTGCCTCGCGAACTCGCCACCGCGAACCCAATCACGCCAACAATCGTGACGCCACCTATGACGAGCAACCAGAATTCCATACTGGGGAGAAGTGTCGGCTTGAAGCGGATTATGACGCTATTTGTAACTTCTGTGCGGATTTCGGGTGGGAGAAAAGGAAATTTGTTCGACTTTGAGCGCTGTTTGAGAATAGATGACTATTTCCTACATGGCTACTGGACAATCTCTGAAACGCGCCCGTTCGAAATTGTGTTTGATGCTCCTACTCAACTTACTTCTGAATTGGAGTATACTCATGTAAGCAGAAGCCAAGACCATCTCGACGATGACAGAGACACTCGAAAGCGCACAGTTCACGAGAGACCAGTCGGACGCCTTCATACAGTCCGTGGCGCTGGCAATGGAAACCTTCGCCGTCACGCCCAAAGTCCTCGACGACCGCATGGACAAATTGCGCGGGGAGTGGAAACAAGACATGACCGATTTGAAGCAGGAGACCAACCATCGGTTCGATGGCGTGGACAAGCGTCTCGACGAGATTCCAAAGCTCCGCGAGGCCATTTACGAACTGCAACGCAGCCAACTGCGCTATTTTCTGGGCTTCACATTCGTGATGTTCGCGGGCCTCATGGGCATTCTCGGTACAGTTCTCTCGTCCTGACGGAACACCTCAAGATCGCGGGGAAAAAAGAAGTCCTTATGGCGCTTCCGCGTTGGCGAGGGTGGCGGCTTCGTTGATGTTGACGGAGACGAGGCGGGAGACGCCTGGTTCGCGCATGGTGACGCCGAGTAGGTGGTCGGCCATTTCCATGGTCAGTTTGTTGTGGGTGATGATGAGGAATTGCACTTCTCCGGACATCTCGCGCAGGAGTTCGACGAAGCGCCCGACGTTTTCATCATCCAAGGGCGCGTCCACCTCGTCGAGCAGGCAGACCGGGCTTGGATTCAGGCGAAACAGCGAGAACACCAGGGCGATCGCCGACATGGCCTTTTCACCACCGGAAAGAAGCGCGACACTTGTGTTGCGTTTGCCGGGAGGATTCGCCATGAAGGTGATGCCGGTTTCGAGCAGGCGCTCGCCATGAATTTCGAGCCTCGCCATGCCACCGCCGAAGAGCTTCGGAAACAAATCGGCAAGCCCTTCATTGGCGAGTTCGTAGGTGCTGCGAAAGCGCTTCACCATGTCCTCATCAATCTGGTCGAGCGCACTCGACAAGGTTTCGAGCGATTGCTCCAGATCTTCGATTTGCGCCACCAGCTCGTCATAGTGCTGCTGTTCCTGCGCCAGATCCTCGCTGGCCGCCAGATTCACATCGCCAATGCGGGCGAGCGAACGCTCCGCATCAAGGCGTTTTGCTTCAATCTCATCGGCCGACAAGCCTTCAAGCGAGGCGCGCGTTTCGTCCAAAGAAGATTCGCTCGCGCCGAGCCGCTCAATGCGCGCGGCGAGTTCGACCATCTGCGCCCTCATTTCCCCGGCAGCAACGCGCGTATTCTCGCGATGTTCCCGCAACGCCTCAAGCGCCGCCTCGATATCGCGAAGCGCTTGTACTTCGGCACGAATGTTTTCCTCAGTGCTGTCGAGCGTCTGTCGCACTGATTGGAGTTGTTGTTCAATCTGCAACCGCTGCTGTAACCAGTGCTCGCGCTCGCTTTCAAGCTTCGGGCGGCCCTTGCCGGCCGCCTTGATGCGCCGATTGATTTGATCGATGCGCTCCTTCAACGCTTCGGCCCTGCTCACCACCTGGGGTAAGGCTTCATTGAGCGACCCTTCGGCAACCACCAGCCGTTCATGCTCCACGCGTGTATTCTGATATTGGGCCTCGCTCTCTTGCACCGCCTCGCGCAGGGCATCACGCTCTGCCTCGCCGCTCTCAACAAGAAGTTCGATGCGCGAATTGGTCTGGTTTTGCGCACGGCAGCGCTCGGCGAGCGCATCACGTTCCGATTCACCTTTGCGAAGATGTTGATTGAAAGTTTCAATGTGCTCCCGGATCCCTTCACGCACCGCAGCCACTTCTTCCCGTCGCTGGCGAGCTTCGCTCAGCCGCGCTTCTTCCGCCTGGCGGCGCGCTAGTGCTTGACCGCGCGTCGTTTGCGCTGCGTCGAGGTGCCGCTCGATGTCATCGAGTTCGGTCTGCGTATCTTCGAGCGAAGCGCGGACTTCGGTGAGTGATTGCTCTGCGGCCTGCACGGCATTGCCGACGGTATCGCAGTTGAATTTCAGCTCCTCCACATCCGGCGCAAGGTCGAAGGCCGACTCGGGCAGATGACGGCGATTCACGCGAATCCAATCCTTACCCACCCAAGTGCCATCACGGCAGATGATGGACTCGCCCGCGGAGAGATCAGCGCGTTTGGCGAGCGCATCCGCAGTGTTCTCTTCAAGGCGAATTCCGGCAAACAGGCTGCCGAAATCCACGCCAAGGACGCGCTTGAGCGGGGATCGCGCACCCGATCTCGGAGCCGCGCGTTCGAGGATCAGTAGTTCGCCAGCTGCCAATCCTTGAAGATGCACGGCAAGGCTGTCGATGGAGGGCGCAAGAACACCCGCGGTCTTGCCCGAGAGCAATGTGCGCGCCGCCGCTTCCCATCCCTTTTCCACCTGCACCGAATTGCCGAGCCGCGGCAATTCCTTGGCCTTTTGCGCCGCCAGCCACTCGTCAATGGCCTCGGAATCCGTCTCGCCGGCTTCACCGACCAGCGCGAGGATCGCCGAGAGTTCGCGACGCAGTCGTTGCTCTTCGCCTCGCTTGACTTCGACCTCGGCTTCAAGCGCGGCGAACTCGCGGCGAAGATCGCCGCGCTTGCCAAGTGCTTGCTCCTTGCGTTCAAAGAGCTTTTGGTAGGCGCGTTCGGCAGTCTGCACCTCGATCTTGAGATCGGCGAGTAAATCCGCCTCGTCTCCCTCAAGTTCGATTTCGAGCTGCCCGATTCGATTTTGATGTTCGACGATACGCTCGCCCGTACTCGCCAAATCCGCTTCGAGGAGTGCCAATTCCTGGCCGAGTCGCGAGGCTTGGGCAGTGGCCGCATCGCGCTCGGCTCTCCGGGTGCGCAGGCGCTCGTCTAATTTTTGCAGCGCTTCCCTGTCCTGCCGTCTGGCGCCATCCTTGACTTCGATTTGCCGCGCGTGCTCTTGGATGGCTTGCTTGGTGTCGCGAAGACGTTGTCTGGTGTTTTTGATGCTGTCGAGCACCGCTGCGCGCTCAGACATGGCCGCGGTCACGTCTTGCGAGTGCTGTTGCACTGCCTGCTCAAGGCTCTTGATGGCACCCTCGGTGCGTGAAATCTCCGCGCCGGCATCGAAATAGGCACCATTGACCTTGTTCAGTTCTGCGTTGGTGGCATCCCGCTCGGCAAAGAGCGCATCGCGGCGAGCCTCCTTGGCGGCGCGGCGGGTCTCGCAGTCGGCGACCCTGGACTCGGACTTTGCCACTTCGGACTCAAGCTTCTTGAGTTCGGCATCGGCTTGATCCTTGCGCGTGTGCACTTCGCAGGCTTCGAGATCGCGCCGACGCTGGGCAAGCTCGCGATAGCGTTTGGCGCGTCTCGCCTGACGCTTGAGATTCGCGATGCGTTCTTCGCGCTCGTGGCGCAGGTCGTTGGCGCGTTCGAGATTGAGCTTGGCGTGCTCCATGCTGAGTTCGGTCTCCCGGCGCCGCTCCTTGTAACGCGAAACGCCAGCGGCTTCTTCGAGATAACCGCGCAGCTCTTCAGGCTTGGCTTGCACGAGCTGGGAGATTTGCCCCTGCTCGATAATGGCATAGCCTTGCGAGGTGAAGCCGGTGTCGAGAAACACATCAAGTACGTCCCGGCGCCGGCATCTGGTGCCGTTGAGGCGATAGACGGATTGCCCGTCGCGGGAGATTTCTCGGCGCACCGAGAGTTCGCTGCCTCCGTCGCGTAAGCGCCCGACCTGCCCCTCCACTTCATCAAATATGAGCTCTATGCTCGCGATATCCGAGGGCGCACGCGCATCCGAACCCTTAAAGATGACATCCTCAAGGATTTCACCGCGCAGACTCTTGGCCGAGCGCTCGCCAATGACCCAGCGCACGGCATCGATGATGTTCGACTTGCCGGCACCGTTGGGTCCGACCAGCGCCGTTCGGTTGGTGGGCAGATCGATGACGGCCGGATCGACAAAGGTCTTGAAACCGGAGAGGCGTATCTGACGCAGGCGCATGGCGGATCAGGCTCTAGGTGCGCCGAGTCCTGCCGTGGGCCGACTTTTGGAACCATGCATTTCGGTGAGCGCGTACCCCCTCTCGGAAGGCTTGCGAGAGGGGCGTGATGCGGGGATTGTTTCGATTATTCCGCTTGTTCCGCTTGGCGCGCACGAAACAAGCGCAATTGCGCGTTGAAGCTCGCCGCGATGACTTCGATCTGCTCGACACCATTATTGTAGAGGCTGGTGAGCGCGGAGTTCTGCTCTGGGGTGATGTCCTCACCGAGGGATTCGATCGCCTCTTCAATACAGGCGAAAGATGCCTGCATATCGGTTTGGTAGGCGCGTATGGCCGCACTGGCTGCCGCGAGGTCTGCTTGGGCTGCCGTGTTGCCGTCCGGAACCACGGGCGGTTCGGGAAAGGCGCAGTCTTTGACATCAAGGCCAAGATCCAAGGTTTCGCCCTCAGCGACTTCGACTTCCTCGGCGAGGAGTGCGATAGCTGATGCGCTCGGTATGGAGAGCAGCAGCGTGAGGGCGACAAGAGGCAGGGACTTCACAGCGGGACTCCGTATGTCTTGGGCGGAAGTTTGGTAGCGGGGGCAGGATTTGAACCTGCGACCTTCGGGTTATGAGCCCGACGAGCTACCGGACTGCTCCACCCCGCATCCGAGCAAGCTATTGTAACGAAATGTGGGTGGGTTGTGGGTTCGTGTGTTGGGAATCAGGTTGCCAGGGTGCCGAATAGGGCGAGGGCTGTGGCGATCAGGGTGGTCATGATCGCGATCATCATGCGAAACACGCTGCGTTGGAGGGTGAGCATGCTGTTCTGCAGGTTGAGCATGGCTGTCTGGAGGTTGCCCATATTGGTTTGGAGATGCCTCATATTGGTTTGGAGGTCGTTGATGTCCTCGTCGCGTCCTCTGATGACCTTCAGAATCTGCTCGGTGTGTTCTTTTAGGCGCGTCTCCAAGATTTCCGGTGTGACGGCGAAGGTTTCCATGGCCAGCGCCACCGATTCAATCACCGCATCGGACTGGTGGCGGCTGAATCCGGAGCTTTCGAGAGTCTCGGACATGTTTTGCAGTTGGTTGACCTGTGCTTTCATGAGTATACCCCTGTTTGGAACGTGCACTGTTGGGGTATCAAACAGGTTTATGGGAGCAGGCGTTGCAGAGATTTGCTTGGGGGCTTGTAGGAGATTTGATGCTTTTTGTCAGGTCTTGGATGCCGGTTGGGGATTGAGGCGGGCGCATTGGGCGGCGAATTGTATGGCCTGGGTGTCTCCTGTGATGGTGAGGCCGGTGAGGCCGCAGTCTTCCCAGTCCCGGAATCGGCGGCGGATGCGGGCTTCGGGGCCTACGAGTGCGCCCTGGTCCACGAACTCGTCGGGGACGGCGGCGATGGCTTCGTCCTTGCGCTTGGCGAGATAGAGTTCTTGGATGCTTTCGGCGGCGTCGCCGAAGCCGCGGCGGATCATCATTTCCTTGTGAAAATTCAAGTTCTTGTGACCCATGCCGCCGACATAGAGGGCCGCCGTGGGTTTGAGCGTCTGAAGGGCGCTGCGCACCGCCTCGCCGGAGTCCTCGGTGACAATCACCTGTGTGCCCGCTTGGGCTTCAAAGTCGCGGCGCGTCTTGCCGGCCTTGGCAAGGCCCTGATCGATCCAGTCCTGATAGAGGTGCGCAGATTCCGGCACATAGCCCAAGGGCAGCCAGCCGTCGGCGATCTCGGCCGTGAGGCGCACCGTGCTTTCCATGGCCGTGCCGAGCCAGATGGGGATGTCGGGGTTCATGTGCAATATGGACTTTAGAGGCTTGCCGACACCCTTTGCGCCCTCGCCCGTGAAGGGCAGACTGATCTCCCGCCCTTCGTGGACGACCGGTTGCTCGCGCGCGAAGATCTTCTTCATGATGGACACGTAGTCCTTGATGCGATAGTAGGGTCGGCCCCAAGGCTGGCCGTACCAGCCCTCAACGATTTGTGGGCCGGAGACGCCAATGCCGCAGATCACTCGGTTGCCGCCGGCCAATTGGTCGAGGGTGGCCATGGCCATCGCAGCGTTGGCGGGAGTGCGCCCGGCAAGTTGCAGGACGGCGGTGCCGAGGCGGATGTGTGAAGTGTGGGCGGCGATGTAGGCGAGCGGTGTGATTGCGTCGGAGCCGTAGGCTTCGGCGGTCCAGACGGAATCGTAGCCGAGGCGCTCGGCGAGCTGTATTTTTTCCAGCGGGAGGCTGAGATTGGCGCCGGAATAACCGATGTTGAGGCCTAGTTTCATTGGTTGGGGCGGCTGGCGTTGCTTGGGGTGGGTAGGGTAATCGAATTGTACGGGGCGGTGTGCTGAAGGAATGTTGTCGCTTCGTTGCAGGGTGGTTGGAGGCGTCCTGCCGCCGCGCCCTTCTCCGCTTGATTCGTCAATTCTTCCATACCCACGCAGTTTTGGCCTCTTTGTGGAGAAAAGAAGTAAAATGACTCAATGGTAGGCATAAAGGGCTATTGATGTCCCGATCGGCGCAGTGTCCCCATCCTAGACCGGCGTACTCTCTTGGGGGCCGATTTGCATTTGTCGCGGTGTTGTTTTGCGCCTGCTTGGCGCAGGCCGAAACCTATCGGTTGCCGTTGTTTGTGGGCACGACCGACTCGGGGCAGACGGGTGTGCTGCGAATTCAGAATGCCTCGAGCTCGTCCGGGACGGTGGCCATCTACGCCGTTAACGACGCAGGCAGCAAGTCGGGTCCCGCGACCCTGACGCTAGCGGCCAACGCCGCAGTCGAAATCGATGCCGACGATCTCGTGTCGGGCAACAGCGCCAATGGGGTCAGCGGCGGCGTGGGAACCATCACCGGCGGTGTGCGCCTCGAAATCGTCACGGCCTTGTCGATCAACGCGCTCGCGTACTTGCGCACCAGCGACGACACGTTTGCGGTGCTGCACGACGAGATCCAAGCGCGAATGACCGCGAGCGGCGGTTACGAATACCGGGTTCGGGTGTTCAACCCGGCCAGCAACCTGTCGCAAGCGAGCAGCCTCAGACTCATCAATCCGAACGGCCGGTCCGCGAGTGTCACCATCACTGGTCGCGATGACTCCGGTGCCGAAGCGGCCAGCGGTTCCTTGCGATTGACGCTCGCCGCAGGCGCCGCACGCAGGGTGTCGGCGCAGGATCTCGAGGCTGGGGGAAGCGGGCTCGGTGGCCAGCTTGGCGCGGGAAGCGGTAAGTGGCGCTTGCTGGTGTCCGCAGATCAACCCATCGAAGTCGTCAATCTGGTGAAATCGTCCACCGGTCGTCTGGATAACCTCTCATCGGCGGCGAGGGACGGCCTCGCACCACATGATGCGCTTGTGTTCGACGAACGATTCGTCGGCAGGGTGATCAGCACCCGTTCCGAACACCAGACGGGCAGCTTGAGCATCCGCACCGGCAAGGCGTTTTCGGAAACAATCGAACCTGTGGGCGGAAGCTCTAGCACCCAATCCGGCAATTACGTCTACACGCGGGCCAATCGCGATGCGGGCGAACTCAGGCTGAACTACTCTCAAGGCGATCCTTGCATCACCAATTTGCAATTCTCTTCGCGCAGCGACGGCTGGTATGCCTCGCGCTGTGGCGGGTCGGATGATGCGCAAGCGACTTGGCGCGGCGGTCGCTGGACGGTTGTCGAAGACGCGACACCGCCCGCGCCGGGGGATGAAAGCGGACCACGATTCGCCGCCGACGGTCGCTCCTTCGACCAGAACTTCGATCTCAACCAAGCGATCAGCACGCTCATATTGCCAGCCGCATCCGGAGGCACGGGAGCGCTGACCTACAGCCTCACGCCCGCGGTGCCCGGGCTCGGTTTCGATGCGGCCAGGCGCCAACTCACCGGCACACCGACAGAATCGGGTGTGCGCAGCATGATCTATACCGCCACGGATTCGGACGGCGAATCGGGCACTCTGAATTTTTTGATCGTGGTGCGCGATGCAAATTCCGAGGACTGTCTGCTCGGCTTGCTGGTGCGTGCGCGCCAAAGCTGCAACTATCCGGGGACCACCGATGCCTTCTCGGTGAAGGCGGACGGCAGCGCCAGCTTCCTAGTCGTGACCTCCTCGCGCGCGATCAACCTGCCGAACCGAACCTACCAGGGCAAGGTCTACGATTTCCGCGCAGAGCACAAGGGCGACGGCGTGTGGCGCATCGAACGGCTACAGGGTGTCCAAGCGCCGACACCCAACACCACGCCAAAGATTCCGGCCGCGGATGCGCCGAGCGATCAGACCTACACTCAAAACGAGACCATCACAAGGCTGACACTGCCGGCCGCGACCGACGGGGAAGGCGCACTGGTCTACAGCTTGACACCGACTGTGCCGGGGATTGCGTTCAACGCCGCGACCCGACGGCTGAGCGGCACGCCGACGACCGCCGGCACCTACGCCATGACCTACAGGGTGACGGACGAGGATGGTGACAGCAGCAGTGTCGCCTTCACCATCACCGTGGAAGAAGCCGATATCATCGATGAAGGCACGCCCGATCTGGTGCTGTCGTCGCCGACCGTCAACGACAATACCCTCAAGACGGGGGAGCCCTTCACCTTTCTCGTGACCTTGCGCAATGAAGGGGACGGCGAATCCGCCGCCACCACGCTGCGCTACTACGAATCCTCCGACGCGACGATTTCGAGCAGCGACAAGCAGGTGCGAACGGAGCAGGTCAGCGCATTGGCCGCCTCCGGGGCACGCAACGAGTCCGAATCCTTGCTCACACCCTTGACGCCCGGCACCTACTACTACGGGGCTTGCATCGACAGCGTTGCTGGCGAGCGCAATACGGGCAACAACTGCTCTGGGGGTGCGCGCGTCACCGTGACGCCGGTTGATACGACCGTGGATGGTCGCGATCTTATCGTCGAGAAACCCGGCGTCAGCGATAGGTCGCCGACCACCGGGGCATCCTTCACCCTCAATGCCACGGTACGCAACCGCGGCGATGAATCGACTCCCGCAACCACCGTGCGCTACTACCGCTCCACGGATGCGACCATCACCACCAGCGATACCGCGGAAGGCACGGATTCCGTTCCCACCCTGGCCTCCCAGGGCACGAGCTACGAGTCCATCAGAATCAACGCGCCTTCCAGCACGGGGATTTACTACTACGGGGCCTGCGTCGAAACGGTGAACAACGAGGTGAATCGAAACAACAACTGTTCGACTGCCGTGCGCGTGGCGGTTTCGAGCAGCAATAGCGGGGGCGGGAACAATCCGGGCGACGGAGGCGGCTCGATTCCCACCAAGAGCCCGGATCTGACGGTGGATTCGGTGCGGGTGAGCACCTCAAGCGGGGGGTACGCGTTCAGTTTCGACCTCACCATCAAGGTGCGCAATCGCGGCAGCGCGTCCGCGCAACAGTCACTCGTCACCTACTACCTGTCCAATGATTCGCGCATAACAACCAGCGACGAAAACATAAACACCCCCCAAAGCGTGGATGTGCTGGCGGCTTCCGCTTCAAGCAGTTTCACCTTGTCATTGAATGCGCCAACGAACACCGGCACGTACTACTACGGGGCCTGTGTGAGCAGTGTGGTCAACGAGCTGAATGTCAACAACAACTGTTCGAGCAGTGCCAGCATCAGGGTCCAGGTTGACGGTCCGGACTTGAGGGTTGACTCGCCGTCGGTAAGCAACTCCAATCCGGGGGCGGGCAAGACCTTCACGCTGCGCGCGCGGGTGCGCAATGGCGGCAATGAGAGTGCGGAGGCGACGACGCTCACCTATTATCGGTCCAGCGACTCGACGATTGATGGTAGCGATACGCCAGTTGGTACGGCAGACGACATCAGTGCGCTTTCGGCGGGGCAATCGAGAAGCGAGTCCACCTCAGTCACGGCAGAGAATGATATTGGCGTCTATTACTACGGGGCCTGTGTGGGGTCCGTTTCAGGCGATACCAACTCGGCGAACAACTGCTCATCGGGCGTGCGCGTGAAGATTCCGGGGGCGGACTTGGTGGTGCTGTCGCCGAGGGCGGACGATACGACACCCGAGCCCGGGGATCGATTCAGCTTGAGCGTCAAGGTACGGAACAGCGGCGTGGCCGAGTCCGCATCGACAAATCTCGTGTACCTTCGCTCCGACGACGCGACGATCAACCTAGTAGGCGATATCACCGAGGGCAATGATTCGGTGGCCAGCTTGAAATCGGGTCGCAGCGACGACGAGTCGATCAATATCACCGCGCAGACGACTCCCGGCACCTATTACTACGGGGCTTGCGTCGAAGCCGTCAGCAACGAAGATGATCGAACGAACAATTGCTCGGCGGCGGTGAAGGTAACGGTGAAGGCGCCAGACCTGGTGGTTCAATCGCCTTCGGTGGATGATTCGACGCCTGAAGCGGGTGACAAGTTCACGCTTCAGGTCATTGTCGGAAACAGCGGCGGTGCGGAGGCACCGTCGACCACGCTCACCTACTATCAGTCTGATGACAAGACGATTACCACTGACGATACCTCGCTCAATTTGACAGACTCGGTGAGCAGTTTGAATGCTGGCAGAACCAGGCGCGAATCGGCCTCGGTGACCGCGCCGACGACACCGGGTGAGTATTACTTCGGTGCATGCGTGGACGCTGTGGCCAATGAGAGCGATACGGCCAACAACTGTTCGCCGGGCATCAAGGTCACCGTGCCGGCGCCGGACTTGGTGGTTGATTCGGTGCGGGTCGATGACACGACACCCTTGGCCGGGGAGCGGTTCGAGTTGACCGTGCGGGTGCGCAACCGGGGCGGAGGAGGTGCCACGGCGACGACTTTGACCTATTTGCGCTCGACGGACAACGTGATTTCCGTCGATGATGACCAAAGTGAAGGCACGGATTCAGTGGGCAAGCTGTCGGCTTCGGAGTCCGATCAAGAGTCAATTCGGATCACGGCGCCAGCGACCCCGGGCGTGTACTACTACGGGGCTTGCGTGGCTGCGGTCACAGGTGAGAGCAAGACGGACAACAACTGCTCCAAGGCGGTGAAGGTCACTGTACCGGCCCCGGACTTGACGGTCGATTCGCCGCGCGTGGACGACTCCACCATCACGCAGGGCGACGAAGTAGAGATCAGCGTCAGGGTGCGCAACCGCGGCGGCGGGGTGGCGGCGGCAACAACGCTGAAGTATTACGAATCGGACGACAGCACCATCGGTGAATCCGATGACACCGAGATCGGCACGGACTCCATCAAGAGTCTCGATCCTTCGAAATCGACCAATGAGTCCTTTGACTATACGCCCAGCCAAACGGGCACCTACTACTATGGCGCTTGCGTGGATGCCGACAGTAACGAGAGCAAGACGGACAACAATTGCTCTGCCGGGGTGCGGGTGAGGGTGAGTTCTGGGTCGTAGGGCGAGGGGTTCCAACGCGCCGGGGAAGCCCGAGGCCGAAACTCCCCGATTGAGGCGGAGCTTTTGCTTCTTCGGCTGTTGGCTGTTGGTCTTTTAGAAGATGCCGTCGTCGAGCATGGAGGCCATGGCCGCCATGTCGTCCATGGGGGCCGGGGTGCCGCCGTCGTCCTCGTCGTCCTCGCCGTCGTCGCCGTCGTCGGTGCCGTCGGTCTCATCATCGTCGTCGTTTGCCTCGTTGTCCTTGAGGCCGGGGACCGTGTTGCCACCTAGGGTCGGCGGGGTCGGCGGGTCGTCGCTGGTGTCGTTCTCCACTTTCAGGGTGACGCCTATGGTGATGGGGTCGAAGTTGCCATTGGTGGGGGTGGGGGTGGCGGTGACGACCAGGACGATGCTCTTGGTGTTGTCATCGTTGAGCGGGGCGTCGATGGCTTCGAAGTCGAGCTTTTGGCCGGTCTTCAAGCGCAGGTTGCCCATACTGCCGTCGGTGGTATCCGCCACCACCTCGAAGCGGTTGTCATCGACGGTGAAAGTGTATTGACCGTAGGCGTGACTGCCTTGGTTCTGGTCCTGCACGTCGATTCTGGCGGCGAGTTGCTGGTTGATCTGAACCCCGTCGCTGTCGGCGACCACCGTGATTTCCTCGGTGAGGGTGTTGCCGTCGGCTTCGTAGTCGTAGGACTTGGTCGCGTCGGTCACGGCGGTTGCTTCGGTGTCCGGATCGCTGGTCGCGTCGGTGCCCACTTGGAAGCCGGTCGGCGCGACATCGATACGGAACTGCAGGTTGGTGTTCACGCTCTGGTCGCTTGCATCGGTTGCCGTCAATTGCGAAGTGATCCAGTTGCCCGCGCCATCGGTGTTGTCGCCATCGTGGTTCTGTGCCTTGGTGGTGTAGTAGCGAACCGCGCCGGTTGCTTCATCAAGGATCAGGAGTTGGTCACCTTCGGTGTCGTCCGCACCGCCGTCGCCGTTGGCTTGGTGGAAGACATCCAAGTCTAGGTCCGTGTTAAAGAGGGCCTCCCAAGAACCTTCGCTCGGCGCTCCAAAGCCGAAGCTGAGGCCGCCTTCCACATCCTCAAAGAGCTTGGACATGGAGACCGTCGCCGTGAGGGAGGCAAGCGTGCCTTCTTCCTCGGCGGCGGCGCCCAGATCGATGGTGTTGGTGGCGTTGAGTGCGATGGGAGGCGAATCGGTGGCGCTGCCGGCGATACTCACGGTCTGGTCGGCGGTCACTATGGAAGTGACGTTGCCATCCTCATCGTAGCTGGTGATGCGCAATGAGATATCTTCGCCGGCCTCCTTGTTGGTGACCGCGAAGGTTTCGCCGGTGGCGATGACTTTGCCGCCAATGATCCATTCGGCCTTGACGGTCCCGTCGGTCGGCTTGGCGTCGTCAAGGCCCGTGATGCGCAGGGTTCTGCCGACCGGGATGTCGATGTTCTGTCCACCAGCATCGATAGTCGGCACACTGGTGACCGTGTCGATGTCGCCAACCTTGAAGGGACTCACCGTCACTGTGCTCTCGACCCGCTCGGCGACATCGTTGCTGTCATCAAAGGTTACGACCAAGCGGACAAACTTGCCCTCGACGCTCGATGGAATCGTGGCCTCGTTGGTATCAGCGGTCGCTGTGTCGCCGTTGCCATCGAACTTCGTCCAACCGCCTCGGCCGTTGTTGGAATACTCCCAAGTGTAGGTAAAGTCACCCACGCCGTCCGGGTCCGTGATCGTTACAGTTGCTACGAGCTCGTCATCCGTATTGGTCAACCAGGTGAAAGTACCGCTCGCCGGATCTTGTCGGTCCGCGACCGCCACCGTGTTGGTCTCAAGCGCGGGATTGTCCGGGTTTGAAGGCACGATGTTACCGTTGAAGAGTTCGTAGTAGAACACCTTGCCTTGGATCTTGTCGTCGACATCCTCCTGCTTGACCGTGTATCTGATCGAACTGCCGACCGAAGCGGCGAGGGGGGTTTCTTGGTCATTGCTATCAACATTGACCACCTGATAGAGCACAGCCACCGGTTTGCCGCCCTTGGCACCGGTGAAGTCCGGATCCACCTTGTCATCAAAGGTGACGGTGATGGTCTGCTTCTCGTGCGGCGTGGTATCCGAGATGCGCACACCGTTGGTCGTGGTGGAACCGTCGGCGCGCGGATTCAGGTTTTCGTCGGTGATGGTGATGGCGATTTTGGTGGTGCTGCGCGCGCTGTCCTCGTCGGTTGCGACGATGGTGAGCAGGGCATCGACATCCTGTCGGATTTCGGATGGTGAGGGTTTGGCGTTATCACCCGTCCCGTCCATGCCAGTTCGGTCGGCTTCGAGGATCAGAACGTAGTCGTCGTCTGCAGGGTTGTTGCCGCCCGCGACCCAGGTCACATCGTCCTCCGTATTGCTGTCCTCGTCCGCACCATCCTTGATGTCTTCCCACTTGACCGGCCCGGTCGTGCGCTTGTTCTCGTCGTCGTTCCAATGACTGACGAATTTCAGCCATGACCCGCCATTCTTGAGCGACGCCGTGAAGGTGAAGTCGCCATCGTCGTGATCATCGTCGGGATCCTCGAAGAGCTTGCTGAGGTTCAGATAGATGGTTTCGACGCTGCCCTCCTGCTGATCGACCGGATAGTAAATCGCGCCCGTGGCGGCGTTTTGCGCCAGGTCGTCGCTGGTGTGGTTGTTGTCGAGTTCCGAGACCACGAGGGCCGGCGCCTCGTTGACATCATCGATCTCGAAGTCGAAGTCATCGATGTCCGCGCCATCGGTGCTTCTTGTGATTGCGTCGAAGCTGTCGGTGACCGTGCCATCGTAGGCGGTCACGGTGATGTCAACTTCCGAGTAGCTCTCGGCATTGATGGCATTGTCTCCCGTGAAGGCCGCCTCGGTGAGGACGATGTCGTAGGTGACCGAATCGCTGTTCTCGGACACCTTCTTCAAGGCAAAGAAATCGTTGCTCGGGTCGTCGTCCATGAAGTTTTCGGCGCTTTGAATCACCACACCGGTTTGGTCTCCGACATCGGCGGTCGCCGAAAGCACGATGGTCAGGTCGCCCCAGGGGTGGATGCCGGCGACATCAAGGTCTTCGTCCTCGACGGTGATTCTGCCCACCACCGCGCCCGCCTTGGCGGTCTCTTTGATGTCGCGCCCATCGCTCTTGATGTCCGGTTCGGAATTGTCCCGATTGCCGGTATCCGAGAGCACCACGGCGATCTTGAAGCTCGCTTGGGCACTCGTGCCCTGCTCGTCGGTAGCGCGTACGGTGACATCGTAGATGCCGCGAGTCGGGAGGGTTTTTTCCTTGTTTTCTAGGGCGCCGGTGGCTGAATCGATCGCAAGCCAAGAGGGGCCGCTGACGATAGAATAGGTCAGGGTGTCGTCCGCGTCCACATCTTCGAAGAGCGCGAGCGCGTCGGTACCGGTCTCTAGGGAGAAGGTCAGCCATTGGCCCTTGGTGATGTCATCTTGATCAAGATCCTCATCGACCGTCACCCACCAGTTGCCCGGATCGTTCTTGACGGTCGGGCGATCGTTGTTGTCCGTGATGTTGACCGTGACCACGCGCGTCAGGCTGTCGCCGCCGCCGTCCTCGGCGATGACTTCAAGGCTGATGCTGTCCCCGGCTTCATAGTCGAGGGCGACACCCTTCTTGACCTTCAGGACCCAATCATCGCCCTGCTTCGCGGCTTCGAACTGGCTCTGATAGGCGGCGGCCACCGTGAAGGTGTGCTGGCCGTTGGGGTGGCGCGGGTTGTCCTGATCGTCTGCGGTCAGTGTGCCGATGAAGACACCGGAAGCATCGTTTTCGGCGACCACTACGGTCTTGAAGTCGTTCTCGGTGCCGTCCTTGTTGAAGAGGTTGATGTCGGTGATTTGGTCGTTGCCGTCATCGACGATGATGTTGAACAGGACGGAACCCTTGCCGCCATCCTGATCGGTCGCGACGAGGCTGATGTTCATCACGCTGGTGTCGTTGCCGGCCGGCACGGTGCCGGACAGCTCACCGGTGATGGAGCCATCGGCGCCGTACTGGACATTGATGAGCTTGAACCAATCGGGGGCGTTCTCGAGTTGATAGCGGAAGTTTGTATCGCCGTCCTGGTCGGTGAACATGGCGGCGAGGTCGAGCTTGGCGTCCGCGACACCTTCGCCGACGGTGGCGATGAGATCGGTCTTGGTTTCGACCGCCTTAGGCGTTGTTTCGGTCGCTTCCTTGGTGATCACAACGACACCGGTTTGATTGGCGGTCGGCGGGTCGTTGGCATTGATGACCCGAAGGCTCACATCGGAGGTCGCCGTCAGGCCTTGCGCGTCGGTGACGGTGAGGGTGACACTCAGAACGCCGCCGTCGACTTCATAGTCGGCTGCCTGATCGAGCATCAGCCAGATGCGGCCTTGCGCGTCCGTTTCGGTGGCGAAGCGGGTGTTGCTCAGGGTTATGTCGGTTGCGTCGAGGGTCTCTTCGGGGTCGATGAGGGTGATGAGGCCGATGGCGCCGGTCTTGTTTTCGTTGATGACCGGGCGGGCCCTGGTGCCATCGTCCCTGGTGGCATCAGTGACGGTGATGGTCGGTACTTCGTTGACGCCGACTACGTTGATGGTGACATCGGCTTGCGATGCGAGTCCACCGCCGTCGACCACACTTAAGGTGACCGTCAGGGATTCTTCAATATCCGCGTCGAGGGCTTGGTCCAACACGAGCCAGAGGCCGCCGAAGGCATCGGTGTCTACGGAAAAGCGCGCATCGCTCAAGGTGATGTCGTCCGCGTCCAAGGTTTCCTCGGGGTCGGTGAGGGTGATGGCACCGACGGGACCGGTGGAGTTCTCTGGAATCGTGGACTGCGCCTTGACTCCGTCGATGGTTTCGCCATCCTGCACAGAGATGGTGGGGGCTTCGTTGACGTCGACGATTCTGAGGTCGAATTGGACGGGGGTGCTCAAGCCGCCGGTATCCGTGGCGGTCAGGGTGACGCTTAGGGTGTTGCCGTCCTGCTCATAGTTGGCGGCCTGATCGAGCATCAGCCAGATGCGGCCTTGGGCGTCCGTCTCGGTGGTGAAGCGGGTGTTGCTCAGGGTGATGTCGGTCGCGTCGAGATCGTCTTCCGGGTCGGTGATTGTGATGAGGCCGACTGCGCCTGTGTCGTTCTCGCTGATGAGGGATCGAGCCCTGATGCCATCCGCTCTGGTGGCATCGGTGACGGTCAGGCTCGGGGCTTCGTTGACTTCGGTGATGTTGATGGTGATGTCCGTGCGGGCCGCGAGTCCGCCATCGTCGATCACGACGAGCTCCAGGGAGACGGAAGTTTCGGTCTCGGCGTCGAGGCCCTCGTTCAGCGTGAGCCAGAGGGCGCCGGCATCGTCGGTCTCGATGGAAAAACGCGCATCGCTCAGGGTGATGTCGTCGGCCGCGAAGGTCTGCTCAGGGTCGGTGACGGTGAGGCTGCGCAGCCGACCGGAGGTATTTTCGTCAATGCTGAAGGTGGTGTCCGCGATGGTGAGGGATGGGCCCTCGTTGACATTGACGACGGTAATCACGACCTCGGTGGGGGCCGAAGTGCTGCCGTGGGAGTCGGTGGCCGTGACTTGAATGGTGATGGTGCCGTCGGTGGTGGCTTCACGATCAAGCCCAACGCCGTCCTTCACTTTGAGGAGTACGGCGCTGCCGATGGTTTCGATCTCGAAGTCTGAGTTGTCGACCGCGAAGGTGATGCTGTCGCCGTCAGGGTCGCTCGACCTGATGTCGGCCAGATTCATGCCGCTGGTGTCGTTTTCGGTGACGCGGAAGTTGTTGGAGGCGGGCGTGACGATGGGCGCGTCGGGCGGGTCGTTTTGGTCGTTGACGGTGATGGTGACGGTGGCATCACTGGTGACGCTGAGATCGTCGGTGACCGTGACGGTGACATCGACCGTCGGCTCGGTCTCGTAGTCGAGACTGACGTTTTCGGCCAAGGCCAGCAAGAGGCCGCCGGAGGTGTCCGTCTTGACCACGAAGCGCGCATCGGAGGTGGTGACGTTGTCGGCGTCAAGGGTCTGATTGGCGTCGGTGACCGTGATGACGCCGAGCGCGAGGCCGGCGGCATTCTCGTTGATATTCTTCGCCGCCGAGGCGCCACTGTCGGTCTGTCCGTCCGCCACTTCGATGGTGGGGGGGTCGTTGGATTCGTAAACGGTGATGGAAACGTCGAGCTTGGTGGAACCGCCATTGCTGTCGGTGATGGTGATGGTGGCGGTGTCATCGAGGGTGGCGTCTTCCTCCATGCCGACGACGGTTTCGTTCTCCTCATTGAGGGTGTAGGTCCACGCGCCGGCGTCGTCGACGGTGAGGGTGCCGTAGGTGGCTGCTTCGCTGACCGTGAACGTGAGAGTGTCGCCTGTGTCCACGTCGGCGGCGTCGACATTGCCGGTGACCGGGGTGGCTGCGCCTTTCAGCACCGCGCCGGAGGTGTCATCGCCGGTGGGGGCCTCGTTCACGCCGGTGATGGTGATGGCGACCATGACTGTGGCCATCTCGCCGCTTGAATCCGTAATGGTGATGGTTGCGGCATCATTGAGGGTGGCATCGGCGGCGAGGGCGACCACGGTGTTGTTTTTCTGGTCGAGCATGTAGGTCCAGTTGCCGGAGGCGTCGACGCTGAGAGTGCCGTAGGTGGCTGCTTCGCTGACCGTGAACGTGAGGGTGTCGCCGGTGTCAAGGTCGGTGGCGTTGACGTTGCCGGTGGCGGGACCGGCACCGGCGGTGACGGCACCGGAGGAATCCTGACCGGTGGGGGCGTTATTGATGCCGGTAATGGTGATGGTGACATCGGCCGTGGTCGCACCGCCGCTGCCGTCGGTGACGGTGATGGTGGCGGTGTCCCAGAGGGTGGCATCCTTGGCGAGGGCCTTGACGGCATCGTCGGAGCGATTGAGCCGGTAGGTCCAACCGCCGTTCTTGGTCACGGAGAGCCGGCCATAGGAGGGGGCGCTGCTGACCGTGAAAGTGAGGGTGTCGCCGGTGTCGAGATCGGCGGCATTGATATTGCCGCCGACCGGATCGCCGCCGACCGTGATGGCACCGGTGCTATCTTGGGCCGTGGGCGCTTCGTTGGCGCCGGTGATGGTGATGGCGACGTCCACATCGGCGGTGCCGCCGTTGCCGTCGGAGATGGTGATGGTGGCGGAGTCTTCGAGGGTGGCATCCTTGGCGAGGGCGATGACGGCGGCATCGGCCTCGTCGAGCGTGTAGGTCCAGCGCCCGGAGCTATTCACCGTCAGGGCGCCATAGGTGGGTGAGTCGCTGACTGTGAATGTGAGGATGTCGCCGGCATCGACATCCTTGGCGTTGACATTGCCGGTGGCCGCACGGCTCGCGCCGGCGGTCACGGCGCCGAGGGTATCGTCACCGGTGGGTGCTTCGTTCTGGTTGAGGATGGTGACGATCACCTTGGTCGGGTCCGACACATTTCCCTTGGTGTCGGAGGCGGTGATGTTGATGGTGATGGTGCCGTCCTCGGTGGCTTCGCGATCGAGGACGACATCGTTTTTGAGTTTCAATATGTGGACGGTGCCAATGACTTCGATTTCGAATTTATCGTTGTCGACCGAGAAGGAGACATCGTCGCCTTCCGGGTCCAAGGAGTCCAGCACGGCGAGATTCAGGCCGTGGGCAGGGTTTTCTTCGATCATGAAGTTGACGGCGCTCGCCGTGATGGTCGGCGAATCGGGGGCCTCGTCGATGTCGTGCACGGCGACGGTCACCGTCTTGCGCGCGGCGGCGCCCTGGCTGTCGGTGACCGTGAGGGTGACATCGACGCTTTGCTCGGTTTCGTAGTCGAGGCTCGCGTCGGCGGCCAGGGCAAGCCAGAGTTTGCCTTGGGCATCCGTGACTACTACGAAGCGGTCATCGGAGGTGGTGATGTCGTCGTCGGTCAGGGTTTCGTTGGGGTCGCTTATTGTGATGGCGCCCAGAAGGGCGCCGACGACGTTCTCGTCGACCGTGGAAACGACCTTGGTGCCGTCCGAAGTCTCCCCGTCAGTGACGTCGATGGTTGGGGCATCGTTGAGCGGTACGACGCTGAATGCAAGGTTAAGAGGCATAGCACCACCACTACAGGTTGGGGTTGTGGCGGCAATTCTACACTTTATTTAGGTGTATACCAATAGAGATGCAAGGGGAATTCAGTTCTTTTGATGGATGGTGCGAAGCGGAGGGGAACGTGAGCGCAGTTGTGCAACCGGAACAGGGTTTACATAATAGACCGGAAACATCCTTTACATTTCTCCCCCCGCCGACGACCCTGGATTCAGCTCCCGGCGGCTTGTTTTGTGCCGGCATCCGCGTGTGTGCCGACGCCGCGCGCGGGGAGGGGCGGGCATTCTTGGGGGTGCGCTCCTTCCCTGGAGCGCTTGGAGTTGGAGGTCTCCACACGACCTTGCCTTTCTGGATTGCGAAGCGTCATTGTTTGTCGAGTACACAATGGAGACGACGTTGACGTCCTTATCGTAACGCTCTTCTCAAGCAATCATGCCGCGTAAATTGTGAGCATCAACTCCGATTCGTCGATCAAGCGATACTCCGGGGTGCGTCCAGAAAGCTGCTCGCTACGTGAGAGGATCGTGGGTACACCTTCACCGCGCTTTTCCATAATGTACTCACGATGACTTGCGAACAGCTCCCGTTCAATCGGGCAGCGAGCCAGCATGCTGGTGATGGCTTCGTTTCTTGCCGCCTGTCTGTAAGGCAAGCTTTCCGGGGTCATGGTGTTCATCAAAAGCCCCGGCGCGTACAACTCCAATCTATCGTCGAATAACCGGAGCCGAACCTTGCTTCCGTACATGGAGTAGTCCCGATGCGCGACCGCATTGGTGAGAGCCTCGAATACGGCGAGCATATCGAATTGAGGGGTGTCCTGGCGCCCGCCCTGCAGTCCCTTGGTCGCCGAGATGCGCATGTTCTTCCTTACAAAGTCGCACGCATTGAGTATCTGTTGATCCAAAGGCCCGGTAATGTCTTGCGCATCCCGCTGATACGCGGCTTCCGATTGTGGGGAGACCGACGTGCCCTGATATGCAACGGCCTGAATAAACGCGGTTGAAAGAAATGCCTGAGGCGAGCGACAGGCGAGCAGTATTCCCGTCACTGTGGGACGCCAAACTCCAGCGTCATCTTGAGTGACCATGGCCAGCTTGGAGAGCAGCCCTTCCGGCGAATCCATGGTGCGTGCCGTCGCGAACCGCTGCCATAGCGCCTCTTCAAGATCGCCGACAGTCGCCTGAGGAACGGGCGTTTCGTCGAACCGAATAAGCCTCGCCTGGCTGCGTTGTTGGAATAACCGAGACAGTTGATCCGGAGGAATCGGTCCCTTCGAAGAGCCGATACGGTAATAGTAGCCGCCTGGGCTCTTGTGTACGAAAAGGCTTTGGGACACCTCAACGCGCACCAGCGCACGTTCAACACCCGCGCTATCCGGCAATCTGATGCGCTCAATTACGGGCGCGACGGCCGGGTTGATGGAATCTTCACAGGCTTGACGCACCAGTGCTTCCACAGCATCGAGACGCTCCACGGCAATACCCAGCACTTCCCTGGTCTTGTCATGCACCCCCAAGAGCAAGATACCACCCCGGGCGTTGGCGAGAGCAGCAAGCCCATCGGCAAGGTCATTCTGTTCGGGCCCACGCACTTTGCCACCGGCAAAGCGAACCTCCTTCAGTTCCAGAAAATTGTCTTCTCCGAGTCTTATTTTCTCCAACAGTTCCCTGCGTGAGTTGAACACCCGTCACACCTCCCGCCCGAGCCGCGCCCAGCGGCGCGCAAAGGCTTCACGGCCCCCCTCCATGACGCGGCAGACTTCCTCTCTGACCCTCGATTCTTGCAAGGCACCATGCTCTACGACACGGCACTGACCGCCCCGGAAGTCAAGCGCATGCACCATTTCCGCATCGCCATTCACCAGAATATTCGGGTTGTGTGTCACCACAATCAGTTGGCGTCGTAACTTGTTCTCGCGAATCTGACGTACGATCAATTCGTAGATCAGGTGATTGTCCAGATCATCTTCAGGCTGATCGAGCACCAGAGGTTCGTTGCCGAACGTCAGCAAGAATGCGAGCAAAGCTGCTGAGCGCTGACCTTGAGAGCCTTGCTCGATACGCGACCAATTGTCACCCTCCCCGGTGCGGCTGTATTCGATACGCAGATCATCTTCAGGGAACCAGCAGCGGACTTGATCTTCAAATCCCGGCGATTCCAGTTTCTTGGCAAGGAAGTTCCGAAAGTGTCCTCCCATGTTCCGGTTCTCGGTAGGGTCGATCAGGCTCTGCTTGGCATTGTCCAATGCTTCGTACCTAGAATTGTCGCTCGCTTCGGCAATGTCGAACGCCAGACCACCATCGGGTTGCCGGTCCTCTCCGACGCTCAACAAGTCGGTCTCGAATCGCTCATCCTCACAATCCAAGAGCGCGCGAAGCTCGCGTTCGATGCTGCGTGCCGCGAAGCCAAGTCCGACAACTTCCATGCGCACGAATCTGTTCTCAGCCAACTTGTTTCGTATAAACTCCTGACGCGCTTCTGTGATGCGCTTGCGTGCGTCCAAGACCCTCTTCCACTGGGATAGATTCTCTTTCTTCAAATTGTTCCGCTCCGATTCTAGATCTTCGAGCAGCGCGAGCTGGCGTTCCAACTCCTGACGCGATTGAATGAGGTTCGCGAATGCTTGTGGGTCGGCCACACCCTGCTCGGCAAGGGTCGCTTGCAGCACTTCATAATTTTTCTGCGCTTGTTCCACGCCCTGACGCCATTGAACGACCCGATCATCTTCGCGTAAGGACCGCACCCGTTCTTCAAACTCTCGCGCGGTTCGGTGAAGAGAGTCCTTCGCTTCCTGGAGCACTCGTTCCGCATCTTTCCTCCATGCGAGCATACTCTGTTCTTTGGAGGAATCGAACACATCCTGTTCCCAGTCGTCGAGCAACAGCTCCTGTGCCAATGACTTGATGCGGCCGGGCATCACTTGCAGCTCGTCGAGCAGAGCAGTTACTTCCCGTTGTTGGTGCCGCGTTCTCTGATACGCCTTCAAGACCTCTGCATGTTGAGATTGTTCAAGAGTCTTGAGCTTGTGATTCAAATCGTTGCGTTTGCGTTCCAGTTCCGGGCGCTCCTGCAAGTGTCCCTCCATTTCGCGCAATTTGGCTCGCTGCGAAAGATAGGTGCGCACGGCCTCTTCCTCCCGCTTGTGTAACTCGCCAACGCGCGATGCCTCATCGATAATCGAAAGCAGCGCCTGGCGGCCTTCCCCCGCCATGGCCGCAACCTGACCTTGGGAAAACAGCCGGATCGGAAATCGCTCGGAACTCACGGACTGACTGGCAGACGCACGAAACTCACCGTGCTCGTCCTCCTCACTGACGAACTCTGTGGTGTGTTGACGCCACTGGAGCCTTTGCAGGGTGCCTTCCCGAGACACACACACTCGAATCTGCGTCGTGTCACGCAACGCGCCGTCTCCGTCTCGACCTTTTACGGGCTCGCTAAAACTCTTGAAATTTCGACAGGGCTCGCTGTTTTCTCCCAATTGCTTGAGTTCATCGCGTCTTTGATAGGCAAGCCGGACAGCATGGACGATGGATGACTTTCCTGTGCCGCGTCCGCCGATGATGGCGTTGTAGTAGGGAGAAAGCCCTATGCGTTCCGGAGTTCCATTGCCCATGAAACGGGCCGAATCTATTTCGATTGAGGTGATGAATTGCTCGGGCGTTTGAAACGGCTCGAACTGACCTTCATCGCTACGCCTCACAGAAACCTGATCGCCATCAAGAAGTGCCAGACGGAGGCCTTCCAGCGTGGGGCGCGACATCTTGATCCAAGTGTAGCGTGAACCAGGTGCGCTACTATCTTGAAAACTATGGCAATCGCTGCCCAAGACAATTGCCATTTCGCCCATCCTCCGTTCCACGATGTCGGGGGATGGGATGTTTGGGTCCAGCTTCTCCACTGCTAATAGACCTTCGGATTCCATTACTTGGCGCACTGTTTGCGGATCCAAGGCGCTCTTGCGAGTTCCCGGCTCTGTCCGAAGCAGACCCTTGTCTCCGTCACAATGGGCAGGTATGGGGATGGCACCGGCACTGAGCACAGCCTCCACAACATCGGCGGAGCTTCTTTTGGTGACACCATCACTTTCCCCCTTGGTGCCTTGGTATTCGACTACGGCGAGAAGGTCATTGATATTAACCGCTGTGGATTCTGGGTCAAAGATGGCGAGCAGATGAAATCCCCCATTGACAGAGATTTCCACTCCGGGGAAAAGGGTCAGCGCTCGAAACCCATCGGGGGGATTGCCCTCCCTCGCCTGCTGGCGCATCGTCTGGTATGACTCCTTGAGCGAGTCGATCCAATCCCCGCTGTTATGATCCGTTACCGCCACGCAGTCGATGCCAGCTCCCATGAACTTGAGAAGCCATTTCTCTGGCGTTACCTCGTTCTTCGTGCCTACAGCCTTTTGCCAAGCAGGAGTATCCCGCGAAGCCGGAGTATGCGTGTGGAAGTCGAATTTCCACCAACGTGAACCTGGAAAGGGCCAAGTGTGGCTATTCATTTGGACGGTCATATCGTGAATCTCACCCTATTCGACACACCTTTGTGCCGGCTACTCTGTCAAGCAAAACATCAAGCATTTTCTTCGACAAGTGGAGAACCTCGAATGTCAAGGATTAAGACGACCACCTCAAACGGAGATAGACAAACACAATAGTGATTTCTTCACACTGCTACAAGGTACTATCTTGATCGATTGCCGTCTAAAGGTATAGCGGTCCGCGCAGACTGGTGTAGGTTATCAATCTTGCACTGCTTTGGTATTTGCGATGCTCTATTGTCGCACTGAATAACAACCGATTCCCCCTATATCAACCACCCCTCTTGATTTTTGTTCAGTCAATCACATAGGCAAATCACCAATGAGATGCGTCAACGGAAACACTTAGTAATCGCGCCTCACAGCCCAGTCCCTGTGGAGAGCAAGGATTTTTTCATTTCGCATGCGAGTGAGGACAAAGATTCCTTCATTAGGGAGCTAGCCACATCGCTGGCACAAGGTGGGGCGTCCGTCTGGTATGACGCGTTCTGCAATCCGCCAAGCTAAACTCCCCGCGGTCCACGTCGGGTAGCTCCGCCGCGCAGACCACATTCCTGCAATCGACTACCCGATTCGCCTTCGGCACACTGCGCCCCGACCCCGTCATTACCGCTCCGGAACGCCCTCCCAGTACCGATAGGTTGTGATCCGAGAAAAGGGGGAGTCCGGTTCGGTTTGGGTGGGTGTCCCTTTTTGACCACCGGAGCTCACCCCCAAAGGGTGGGTGTCCTTTTTGTGCACTTTGGCGGGAGTGCGCCCGGCAAGTTGCAGGACGGCGGTGCCGAGGCGGATGTGTGAGGTGTGGGCGGCGATGTAGGCGAGCGGCGTGATTGCGTCGGAGCCGTAGGCTTCGGCGGTCCAGACGGAATCGTAGCCGAGGCGCTCGGCGAGCTGTATTTTTTCCAGCGGGAGGCTGAGATTGGCGCCGGAATAACCGATGTTGAGGCCTAGTTTAATTGTTTTGGGCTTGCGAAGATGGCTAGGACGCGAGGAGGGCTCCCAAAGTGCCCAAGGTGCCCACGAGTCCGGCGAGTATGACGAGGGTGAACCCGAGGAGGTAGTTCAGAACGCTACGCCTTAGGTCGTGCATGGTGTCTTTGAGTCCATCGACATTGCCCTTGAGTTCGTCGACGGTACCCTTGAGTTCGTCAATGGTGGCCTTTTGTTCGGTGAGGTCTTTTTTCCACTCTTGGCGCAGATTGGCGAGGCGCCCGTCAAGGAGTTCGGGGGTGACGGCGAAGGTGCTCATTGCCAGGGCGACGGATTGGATGAAGGCGTCTGACTGGTCTTTTGTGAAGTTCGCGCTTTGGAGGGTTTCAGACATTTCAAGGATGGTTTCGGCTTCTGCTTGCATGAGTATACTCCTGATCGGGAATGGGGTTCAGGCCGTATCAAACATGATTTTGAGAAGGCAGGTTGGAGAGATTATCCCTAGTGTTTGTAGGAGATTGGCTATCGCGGTGGCGGTGCTTCGGAACAAGGTGATCGCCAGTTTCCTCCCCACCATGCCGGAGCAGGCGCGGAGGGGTGGCCGATAACCAAGGTTTCGAATAACTCGTGTGGTTGCGTTCGTCGAGTCTGACCCGTCGTTGCCCGAGGTTGCACATTTGAGGCGCAGCATTGGACAACCCTTGCACTGTTGGTTGATATCACAATGCCGATGCAGTAGCACAGGAAATTGCCCCAATTGGGGCAAAGAAACGAATATGGCCAATGGCGGAGAACCCCAATCGGGTGTAATTGCGCCGCAGCGACCGCCGCAGGCGGGGTCGGACCAAATCAGGGTGATGATGGAGATTGCGCAATCCGGGCTGGCAGACTCGGACAAAGCGCAGCTCATCGAATTTGCGAATAACCGCTTCGGCCACCGGACCGAAAGTGATGTCGGCGTCACTGAGGGCCCTATTTGCTTGGCTCGCAGTCGCTTGTTCATGAGTGAGTCGACGTTTGTAGGGAATCACAGCGGCGCTGATTCTTGCAAAGTCTTTACCGACACGCCTCAATACAAGAAGCCCCAGTATCACACCAGCCTTCCCTCGGTTATGCGTCCGTAGCACAGTTCCTAATAGATATTTCGTCAATCGCTTTCCTGCGGACATCTTCGCATTCCGAGCCTGACGTGGTCTTCGGTTGTGTCAAATTCAGGGGCTACGCCGTTCGCTTGCCGCAGTAGGGGAATAATCTTCTTGCGAACGCCCATCCCGCGCGCATCCACGTAGCCATAATCGCGCAAGACATCGACAATGAGTATATTGCGTGGCGATCTTTGTCCAGTGATCATCTTGGCCAAAGTCATAGTGTTCGGCAAGGCACCAGGACTTAAGATTTCCAGCCGATCCGCAAAGCGAACGACTTCAATTTCTTCGTTGCGTGTCCAATCTCGATGTGCGAGTGCATTTGTTACTCCCTCGCGAATTGCTTCCACCGGATAGTGCCAGCGTCGTTCTCGGCGCATGGAATCGTCTAACTCTCTCGGTTCCTCAGAAACGAAAGGTCGCATCACGTCGGTAAGGCGCTCAATCAAACCCTTTTCTGCGATCACTCGATGCCCCTCTGAGGACTGTTCAAACTGAGCGATAAGCGGGCCGTCCAAGATTTGATCATCTAGCGCGTCGTAAGCCTTGTCATCGTCGTCAAACGCCATCCAACGAATCCCGGCTTGACGCAGCAGCCGTCTTGGCCTAGTGCCAAACAGTACCAGCCCAGCGATTGTACAAACCGGAGGTCCGTCTTCTCGTTCAACCATAAACCCCAGCCGACACAGCTGCTCAGACCATGCATTGACATCTGGCGCTGGTGTTCTCGGTTCGCCAACGATATTCAAAAGGTAGTCCAAGAGCCTTTCTTGGCTGAAGTCTTGAAACCGGCTCCCCGAAACTGGGAGTAGTTCAGCGTGGATCATGCCACCAATGGAAAACAACCGTGCTTGTTGTTCTCGCGTGGCCAGCCTTGAGGTACTGCCAACGCGCACATAGACTTCTTCGCGATCATTGTGACGAACAACATAGGGTTTCGCGGTTCCCTGAGTCAGGGTGATGACGGCCACATGCCGTCCATCATCAAACTTGACCTCTTCGTAGAAGGGAAGAATCTGTGGATGCACTTTGCGCCCAAAGACGCTATCCATCACCCAATGTTCCAATTCATCTCGTTTGATTCCGGAGATGGTTCCATCGTCTTCCACTCCCAGTACAATTCGTCCCCCGTTGAAGTTCAACAGCGCAACGACTTCTTTCGCTAGTTGTTCCGGGCGGACATCATCATTCTTGAACTCCACACCGGAGTTTTCGCCATTGGCGATCAGTTCAAGCAATTCGGCCTTGGTCACAGGTCGTCCAGCCCATATAGCTCTCTGCGCTGCACGAACGCCTCTCTACCACCTTCGAGAATCGCTGCTGCATGGTCGCGGATTTCTGGAATATCGATCGACCCCTGTCTCTCAGAGGGCATGTCCGCACCATCCTGTGTCGCAGTGAATACTCCAATCCACTCAGCGTCGCCGAATACAGGAATATTGGCATTGTGCGTCGCGAGCAGAAACTGGCGGTCTGTTTTCGCCGAGAGAAGATCTTTAACGATTCGGTCCGCGATAAAGGCGTTATCGAGATTGTCCTCTGGCTGATCCATGATCAGCGGATCGGTGTTCTCCAGCAAGAGCAGTTGCAGTATTGCCGTGCATTGTTGTCCGGTAGACAAACGTTCCATGGCTTGAAATCGCGGAGGACCAGAGTGCGCAACGTTGAGTTCTATGCTTACACGTTCTTCAAGATCAATGGACTCAATCGCATGGAGTTGGGACGTATCGAGCTTCGCGAGGGTCTCCGCAACCAGAGGTGTCAACCCCCATTCTTTCTCTAGGAGGAAATCCTTGCCTTTGCGAATGGCCGCAACCAGTCCAAGAATCGTCAATCCTTCAGCTTCATCCACCCACTTGGTCTTCTCTCGACCCACCCCTTTCAAGCCTTGTAGGAAGGACCTGAGAGGTTCGCGCACACCATCGGGAACTACGTCAATTCGCAGTTTGCCTTCGAGACGCTTGTTAAGATCTTTTACCGCTTTTCGCCGGGCATCCGCACGAGCGCTTCGGAGATCCGATATCTGACCCAATAGGTTCCTGCGTTCCCGCTCACGCTCGTTGACAAACCTTTCTATCTTTTTCAATTGATCCCGCTTCGGCTTGATGCGTTCAATTTCTTGAAGCAAGTTCTTGAACGCCATACCGACTTCTCTTCCAGACTTGCCTGCCATTGTCGGCAAAGTCGCGAATTCACTCTCTAGCTGCTGCTCAGACCTTGTCAGAGCTTGCTGCAAACCCCGCAATATGGGTTGCAGCCCCTCATCGGCTTCATTCAATGCCCGGTCGACCCCCTGGCCTTGCCCGTGCAAGCTGGTCAGGAGTCTCTCCAAAACCTGTCTCGCTTTTCGCAGCAGTTCGGCATGTGGCAAGTCTTGCAATCGCTGGTCACTTAAAAACTCCAGATCGGGCACATTCTCGTCAAAAACTCGTTTCGCTTTGCGTACTCGATCAATTTCATCCTCAATGCGGGGCTTCAATTGCCTTTCCTGCTCAAATAACGGAACTACCCTTAGTTTTTCGTCAAGGCCCTGCTCTCTATATTGCTTCACTTGCTCCTGGAGCTTTGGAAGCTGCGCGATGCCCGCATCAACCTCATCCTTCTGATCTAAGGCCCTCTCGAGGTCTTCACCATTCTTCTTCAGTTTGTCCCAAGCAGATCGAAGTTCGGTTTGTTCCGCAATATCCGCCGGTAGAAATCGATCAAGTACGCGCGTCTGCTCATCTGGACTCTTCGCGAGTTCATAGATTTCGTTTTGTCCATACACCTCTGCCCTCGGGAGTAGATCAACAGGACGTAATGTCGATTCGTTGTTCTCTTGGTCGATCACTCGAGCGGGCTCACCGTAGCGGCGAATAACCTTGTAGGACTTCATGTTATTGACGGACGAGCGCAGTTCGATGATGACCCTGCCACCCGCCCTGCCAAGGTTCTCGCGCACAATCTGATCACCCTGTTTCCTTGCATCCTCTGCCTTGTGGGGCAATTCAAGAGCGTAGCGGATACACTCCAGCAGTGTTGACTTTCCCGTACCCCTGCCTCCGATTACGGCGTCCAAATGCCCAGAGAATTCCGCAGTCAGCCCGTCAAGATAGCCTCCTTCAATGTTCACGCGATCAATTCTGCTTGCAAAGTGTTCTTGCACTTCGTTATGGAGTCGCACGCGTGATTCGGGATACTTGAATGCCAGCAATAAGGATTCGAAGCAGGGACGGGTCATTTTGATATATGTCGAGGATCGAGGATTCGTGAGATCCTCGGGTTTGGCGACATCCTTAGCATTTATCGCGGTTATCGGGCGCTGGCGTCTATAATTCGGGTCCTTGTTGAGCACAATCTGCTTGTACCTGTCCTCGAGGTCATCGACGGTTCCCGGAATCTGACCTACTTGTACCAGTCGATGATCCGTCCACACATGGACTAACCCTCCGCCATCCTGGTTCAGGCGCAGCAATCCATTACTGCCGGTCATATGCGCCGCGTACCAAAATCCATTGAGGTCCTGAATTATTTTGGCGATTTCGACACAGCCCAGGCTCGAGGGAGCGACAGGTTCACTGGGATCGGTACGGTCGAGTTTACCGAGAAATCGCTGCAATTCCTCGGTTGACGTGCCTTCGGAAAATAGGCAAACCATGTGGATCTTCTCAGTCGAACTTATTTCGAAGCCTGGGAAAACTAGTATTCCATTGTTCGACAGCCGGTCACGTATCAAGTCTAATTCTTGCACGCTGCCGTGGTCAGCCATACCAATGACACTTATCTCTTCCTGATTGCAGAACTGCAACAGAGTCTCCGCATAAGCTGCGGCATCTAAGCCGTGATCTTGACCTCGATAATTCTGGCTGTAGCTGTGTGCATTAACCTGCAACGCGCATTTCCAGAAGCGGGCGTGACTGTATTGCGTTTCTGTCATCGAGTGCACTCTCGGGAAGACGTCAATGTGATTGCACGAGTGATGATAACTCGTTCTCCGATGAGTGTTAGGCGCCATACACTCCAGGCTCCACTCCTTGCGCACCGCCTCTAGGCCGCGAACATTGAATTGCCGGAACCCCAGCACACGCCTGATCCACCCGTTCGGCACCCCCGACCTCCACGACCGATCGCTGTACGCCTTTCGGCACGCCTCCGTCTCCATCCACTCCCTCGTCCGCAGCTTCGCCGCTATCCGGCTGAACGAGAGCGTCCCCTTCGCGTGCGCGTACAGCAGCACCTCACCATCATCCTCGGGTCGCACGGCTGGTTCCGCCTCCTGTCCGACCTCGAATGCGGCGCAGACTCCATACCCGGCCTTAAGTGCGATCGTGTCCAATGCAAGGAATACTCCACAAACCGGTGCAAACCGGTGGGTGTCCCATCTGCTCTCCGCAGGCGCAGCTATCTGCCGAAGGTTGGTGTTTGCAGTGGGTGTCCTGTGGGCGCTTAGCATTGGGCGCACTTCGCGTTGGACAAACTATTAATGAAGTCCCCCAAGGTGATGCCCTTTGGGGCAATTGCCGTAGTGCGGTGCTTCGACCGTGGGTTTGTCGCCCGTCCCCGCAATCAAATCGCTGTGCAGTCCCGCTCGCGGGCCCGGTGGGGCGCAACACCTTGGAATGCGGTCAACGGCCTAGGCCTAGATCGGGCGGCCTCAAGTCTTTGTCTTCCGGGGTCCCGTCACGCTTCAGCTTAAGCCTGTCAATGAGGCGCAAAATCTTTGCTCTCAGCTTCCGGAGCCGAGTCCCATCGGTTCCCGATGCATCGTTGAACGGTTTCAATTCGCTATCGGCAACTTCCAGATCCGTTATCGCCGAACATAGCGCAACCTTATCGACAGTCGATTGACTCAGAATCTTCTTGGCGGCCTTAAACACCTTCAATTTGCTTTCGATCAGAGCCTTATCCGATTCCGACATTTCGGCTTCTCCATATCGTTCGTATAGCGGATTTGGCGTTGTAACCCTGATTCTCTGATAAAGAGATAGGAAGAAGTGATTTCAACGAATGTGCGGAACAAATTAGGGGGTCGGGCAGGTTGTGGGGCGGGCGAGTGCGGTGTTTGTTGGGTGTCTTTTTTGCCATTCTCAACGCTTCGGTTTGTGTTGAGCGTGACCGTTGCAGCCGCGTCTAAGGTGCAGTTCACTTAGTGGGCGCAAGGCTTGTGTCACTCGGAATTCTCCTCACGACCTTCAATCGTCCTCATCACTACTTTTTGAAGATCTGCCAACTGCGACACCAAGCACAAGCGCCAAGGGCGTCGTAATCCAAGTGAGGACCGTTTGCGCCCAATCGGCATTCCAAGCACCCGCAATTATGGCCACCAGTGCCAACAGCAGAATAAGCACACCAAACAGGATTGCTGCACCTTGAAGTGCGTCGGTTGTTCCGAATCGGATAAACCCAAAGTTCAAAAAGAAAGCTCTATTGCTTGCTGTGCGAGCTGTGTAATCGCTCTCCCGATCTGTTCCATCACGGCCTTCGGGTGCGTTCGCCGCTCCTTGTCGTTGTCGTCGTATTGGCACGCCGTTGTTACTGTTTATACATGCGGTTCTCAAAGTACTCTTTGATGGCTGCATTCGGGACTTCTTGATGAAGCAGAGTCTGCGTCCCACCATTCGTCACGACATCCCAAGGGCCCCCTTTGTGATGTGTCCACTTCGAAAGGGCCATCGCAGGGACATCGCCGAATTCGCGCCAGACATACTCTATGACTTCCATAGCCGACTCCTCTTCAGGGAAAGGTGCTGGCGTGAGTTTTCCGAGTTCCGAATCAAAATCGCCTAAGTATTTGCTGATTCCATTCTTATTGAAGTACTTGCATTGATGGTAAAGGGAGTTCAATACGGGTCCGAATCTCCAAGCTTCAAACACCTCGTTTACCAGCGGCTTGTCTTGTTCGGCGAGATAAAAGCCATTCGCAAAATAAATCAGCTTTTGAATTTTCATTGGGCTGATCGTTTTCTTCTTATCAAACGACTTTGACAAGAACGCGTTTGCTACTGATGCTGCGGAGTACAAGCTTTTTTCCGTATTCAAGGACATACGACATCCAATTGATTATACGCTTAAATTGAACGGATGACTCTATGGGGACTGTTATTTGAGGAGTCGCCAAAAGTTTGTTCTTGGTGTTTGCTTGTGTGCTTTGGGTGGGGTGAAACTACCTTCGGCGGGAGTGTTGCTCCGGCTTCCGTATTCTTCGTTTGGCTGAGCTGCGCGAGCGTGTTGTTGCCGCTTTGCGAAGGATCATTCTTGACGATTGGGGGCGGGTGTCCCATCGGCGTTCTTGCACTTGCTGGTGAAATACCGGCCTAGGAGAACAACAGCGCCCCAATCAGGCCCAAGGCACCCAAGAACATCGCGAGGGTGAATCTCAGGAAATAGCGCAGCAGGCTGCGCTGGAGGTCCTGGATGTCGTCGAGGCGCTGGTTTGAGTCTTCCTTGAGATAGTCGAGGCGAGCGTTGATATCGTCCTTGTGGCCTTTCAGGTCTTGCTTCCACTCCTCGCGCAGTTTCGCGAGGCGGTCGTCGAGGAGCTTGGGGGTGACGGCGAAGGTTTGCATCGCCAGCGCGACCGACTCGATGACCGCGTCGGACTGGTGTTTCGTGAAGTTCGCGCTTTGCAGGGTCTCGGACATCTCGATGATGGTTTGGGCTTCCGGTTGCGTGAGTATACTCCTGAGGGGGAATCGGGGTTCAGGCCGTATCAAACATGGTTTCGCGAGTGGGCGTTGGAGAGATTGTCCTTGGTGTTTGTGGGAGATTGGCTATTGCGGGGATGCTTCGAATGAACGTTGTGGGCGGGTGTCCTTTTGGTCTTCGATAAAGAGGCCATTCCCGTGAGAGAAATCCTAACTGCGTTGAAAGCATTTGAACTCCTGCCCCCTGACTCCAATCCTAGTGCGTTTTTTCGCGAAATGGGACTACGGTCAGGCACGTGTTACGTCTGGAACGTCGCAGACATTCCCCGAAAACCCGGACGCAAGGCGGTGGTCTAGCAGCGCGTGCAGGATGTACCGGCACGTCTCCGGCGTTGACACAATCCGACCGTGCTCCCCGAACTTGGCATGCCGACCTGTTGCGATCAAGTCGGGCCCGGTGTGTGTCCTGATTTGGTTCTTAGTGGAATGCAGAGTTTCTGTTCGATCTCGCCTCCGGGCGCGGGTGGCCTTCGCTTTTGGCTTTGTTGGGCACGAGAGTCCCTCACGGAGAGATGCGGAGCATGCTAGGTGGGCAGGTCTTCGTTGGTTGATCAAGGCAGATTCAGCATCTTCCTCGGTTTGCGAATTGCGCTTTCGCTCAACCTTCGGGCATGGCTTGAGTTGGGTGGAATGTGTACACCATTGCTGGCAATCCAGACGAAGCGGTGATTCTCATCCGCCGAATCTGTCAGCTTGCGAAGTTCATCCGCATTCGAGCTCAGCCACATTTTTAGCCATTCAAGTTTTCGAAGAACGGGGGAAACTTGCTTCGTGGTGGCCGAGTGGACTTCCACCCACACCGCGCATTCAGAGCCGGTTTCGGGGATGTAGCCCAAACCATAATCCCAGCGAGGCTCGCTTGCGTATTTCGGCACCTTTGTCAGAGTCGCATCGAGATCGATACTACCTGTAATTCTCCGAGGGTCGTCACAGTTCACAAGACTGCGGTGTCTTTTCTCCAGTGCTTTCTTTCCGGGTTCGAACGCGGTGGGTACCGGATGCTCCGCTTGTCCAACGGCATCCCGAAACTTCACGAGCTATCCGCCGATTCCCGCCCGGCGACTTCCGCGACAACGTCCCCAACTCGGCTGGAAAATTCGGTCAGACCACCCCACCCGCTTTCGTCAATGTTCTCCGAACCGGGATCCAAGGTTGAAATGTCGTGTACTGGGCCGCTGCGCGAGAAATAGTATGTCCTGAGCGAACTTTTCAGCACATCTATTGCCAACTTCTGCGTCTTGTTGTCGGATCTGAGGCCAACAAGCTTGAGCACATCGGCCGGCCGTCCCTTGTGCTCTTGAAGGAATCTGAGCGCCCAAACGATATCCAACACATGAGGCGAATGCGTGGAGACGCAAACCCTGTATCCACGCGAGCGCAATTCAAGAATCAAACACATGACGGCACCGATTCCGTTCGGATGCAGCCCCATCTCCGGTTCTTCAATGACCACCCAGCGGATTTCGTCGCGAAGCGCTACCCTTGAGGCGGGCAGCAGCCAGTAAAGCCCGAGCAAGAGCGGCACGAATTCCCGCTGGCCGGCTGACCACACCAGATACGGCAATGACGAACCGTCGCTGCCGTTGCTAAGCACAAGCCGTCCCTGAAATTTTGAGTCGTCCGTTCGCAGTTTGAAATTCCCGAAAATGTGCTCCTCGACCGGCTGCCTCAGAGCACTCGCCAATCGTTGCACGCGTGGAAAAACCTCCTTGTCGAAACCGAATTCGTTCTGAACGATTCCATGCAGCTTATGGCTGAAGTCGCGCAGTACAAACGGGTCGCCCGCACGATACTCCGAAAAAGACCGCGTCATGCCATCTCGCAGGCTCATCACACGCTGGGCGGGTATGTAGAACATTTTTTCGGCAGATTTGGTCCTTCTTGCGCGAGCATAGAAGGCTAGTTCCGTCTTCTTGGAGGAACGATCCAATTGCAGGCTGCTGTGCTCTTCGGACCAGATGGAAGACATGCCTTCGCCGAAATACCGATCAAAGAACACTGTCGAATCATCGTTCCCCTGCAAACTAAAGTAGTGCATCGTGTTGTGCACGGCAGACTTGTCGATTACGAGTTTGACAAGTTGCAGGAAAAATGCTCTTGCCGGTCGCTTGGGGGCCGACGAATACTGTCAGGTCCCCGAAAGTGATGTCGGCCTCGTTGATGGGACCTATCCGTTGGACTCGCAGTCGCTTGTTCATGAGTGAACCAACCTTTGTAACGAATTATAGGCTTGTTGCAACGCTGATTTCTCACAAATCGCGTGTTTGCGACCCTCAAAGGAGTGCGGTTCAACAGATCTGTGCGCTTGTTGCAACATCCGTTGGGTTGGGTGGGTGTTCCATCGGCATCCTGATGCGGCCTAGGAGAACAACAGCGCCCCAATCAGGCCCAAGGCGCCCAAGAACATCGCGAGGGTGAATCTCAGGAAATAGCGCAGCAGGCTGCGCTGGAGGTCCTGGATGTCGTCGAGGCGACCGTTGATATCGTCCTTGTGGCCTTTCAGGTCTTGCTTCCACTCCTCGCGCAGATCTCCGCGCAGTTTCGCGAGGCGGTCGTCGAGGAGTTTGGGGGTGACGGCGAAGGTTTGCATCGCCAGCGCGACGGACTCGATGACCGCGTCGGACTGGTGTTTCGTGAAGTTCGCGCTTTGCAGGGTCTCGGACATCTCGATGATGGTTTGGGCTTCCGGTTGCATGAGTATACTCCTGAGGGGGAATCGGGGTTCAGGCCGTATCAAACATGGTTTCGGGAGCGGGCGTTGGAGAGATTGCCCCTGGTGTTTGTGGGAGATTGGCTATTGCGGGGATGCTCCGAATGGACGTTGTGGGTGGGTGTCCTTTTGGTCTTATGCCGTGGTCAGCTATACCAATGACCTCTACTTTTTCCTGAAGGCAAAAACGCAGCAGCGCATCTGCATAAGCTGAGGCATCCAAGCCGTGATCTTGACCCCGGTACTTCCCACTGTAGCTGTGCGAATTAACCTGCAAAGCGCAATTCCAGAAACGGGCGTGGCTGTATTGCATTTCTGTCATTAAGTGCACACTTGGGAAGAGTACATTGTGATTGTGTAGGTGACGATAATATGTTCTCCGATACTCTTCGGCAACATGCTAGATTCAATAGCTACATTAGGTCTCTACGCAGTTTTGACTCCCCCTCAAGATAGGAGTGGGGGGTGCTTGCGGTGGGTGTCCTGTTTTAGCGGTGCCGGGCTATCAATGGCTGGTGGTCAACGGTGACTCCGCTAAGTAATGAGTGCCGCCTGAATGATGAAAAACTGCTGGACAACTGCCGTGACATTGATGCGTTTGGAGAGGAGTGTGCCGTGGGCGATTTGATTGCGGATGTTGTAATGCTGCATGGTCAGACTGAATTCGCGACCCTCGGCATCGGGGTCGAGAACCAAGGCGGCTCGATCCTCGAAGCGAAGACCGGAGAGCCGGCGGTCTTCGGGATTGTAAAGAGACCATGATCTGCGCTGCCGCCAATCGCGCTGGCTTTGTCCCCTATCAATGGCGGGTCGGCATGCGTCGTCAATGGCGCTCTCAAGTTGTCCCCACGCGAGAATGAAATATGCCTGATCATTGATGCGGAGTTTCTGTTCGATTGCGTCCGTGGGTGTGCGCGAAGCGGTATCTCCCAGACCATCAAGGAAACTCTCGACCTCCGTGTACGAGGCCGCGATGGCGGGGAGATCCTTCACCGTAGGATACGATTAAGCCAATCCGGCGTAAACGGCTCCCTGCTCCATCTGTCCTGGGCGGTGCAAACCCGCCACTCGGGGCATGCAAAACTCTCCGCAAGATCGACGACGAGGTAGCGTTGCCCATTCGCAATGAGGTCCAGCCTTCCGTTGTCGCCGATTTCCCACAGAACTTGTGGAGTGAGGGTTACGGTAGCGCCCGACTCGTGCTCGAACGCAAGGGAGGGCACAGATGCGGCAGGGATCTTGAATTTTCGCATGAGCGGCTCATGCATTGTGACGGCCTCGGCTTTGGTTGACCATCCTTCGGGGAGCGCGGCGCTCAATTCTCCGTAGAGCGAAGACACCCTGTGAATCCAGTCGTCCACGCGCCGCTGGATGTACGGAGCGTCGATGCAGTCGCTTGTGACATCGTCGAGGACTGTGGCCATTTGTGGGTGTACGAGTTGCGAAGGGTTATGAGTCTATGTCTGAAGGCACTTGGAGTCAACGTTATCTCACGCCATTGTTGGGATGGGTGTCCCTTTTTTTCTGGGCGTCCGTCTGGTATGACGCGTTCTGTAATCCGTCAAGCTAAACTCCCCGCGGTCCACGTCGGGTAGCTCCACCGCGCAGACCACATTCCTGCAATCGACTACCCGATTCGCCTTCGGCACACTGCGCCCCGACCCCGTCATTACCGCTTCGGAACGCCCTCCCAGTACCGATAGGTTGTGATCCGAGAAAAGGGGGAGTGCGGCTCGGTTGGGGTGGGTGTCCTTTTTGTGCACTATCGCTTCGGGGGCGCTCCAAGGCATTCCACCCGACGCGCCGAACTCACCGGCACTCGTCGGGGGACAAGGTCAATACATAATGTCTAGGAGAACAACAGCGCCCCAAGCAGGCCCAAGGCGCCCAAGAACATCGCGAGGGTGAATCTCAGGAAATAGCGCAGCAGGCTGCGCTGGAGGTCCTGGATGTCGTCGAGGCGAGCGTTGATATCGTCCTTGTGGCCTTTCAGGTCTTGCTTCCACTCCTCGCGCAGTTTCGCGAGGCGGTCGTCGAGGAGTTTGGGGGTGACGGCGAAGGTTTGCATCGCCAGCGCGACGGACTCGATGACCGCGTCGGACTGGTGTTTCGTGAAGTTCGCGCTTTGCAGGGTCTCGGACATCTCGATGATGGTTTGGGCTTCCGGTTGCATGAGTATACTCCTGAGGGGGAATCGGGGTTCAGGCCGTATCAAACATGGTTTCGGGAGCAGGCGTTGGAGAGATAGTCCTTGGTGTTTGTGGGAGATTGGCTATTGCGGGGATGCTCCGAATGGACGTTGTGGGTGGGTGTCCTTTTGGTCTTCGTTCTTGTGTTTTTTGGGGGTAAAAAAATGCCCCGCGCGGGGAGGGGCGGGGCATTCTTGGGCGTGCGCTCCTTCCTTGGAGCGCGTAGTGTTGGAATGTCTCTACACGACCTTGTCCATACCTCGTTAGAAGATGCCGTCGTCGAGCATGGAGGCCATGGCCGCCATGTCGTCCATGGGGGCCGGAGTGCCACCGTCGTCGTCGTCGTCAGTTGTGTCGTCATCCTCGTCAGCGCTGTCGGGCTGCGTCTCGTCGTCCTTGAGGCCGGGGACCGTGTTGCCGGCGAAGCTCACCTCGTCGTTGTCCGGATCGTCGACGGTGCTGGCGACGTTGCTCACCTGGACACTGACGGTCACGAAGACGGCATCAAAGTTGCCGCTCTTGGGGGTTGCCGTGACCTTGACTTCAATCACCTTGTTTCCATTGTTGAGGGGGACACCCGGAATCGCTTCGAAGTCGAGCGCGATGCCCTTCTTCAGTTTCAGGAACCCTTGGCTGCCGTCGGTCTTATCCTCATCCACCTTAAAGCGATTGTCAGAGACCTTGAAGTCGTACTGACCATACTCATGGTCCATATCGTTCTGGTCCTGAACGTTGATGGTCGCTACATCTGTGTCAGTTTTCGGCGCAGTCCCGCTCGATATCGTCTCGGTGAGCACTTGTTGATCCGCCACGTTTTCTTCAGCCAAAGATCCCTTCACGTCGATGCGGAAATTGATATTGACGGTCACCGGGTCGTTGATCGCGTCCTTGGCGCTCAAGACCGATACGACCCAGTTGCCGCTGCCATCGTTACCCGAATTGTCGTGCTGCTGCGACTTGGTGGTGTAGTAGCGAACCGCGCCTGTCGCCTCGTCGATGATCAGGAGTTGGTCACCTGCGATGTCTGCCGCATCGCCGTCGCCGTTTTCCTGATGGAAGACGGCGATAGTACTAGTGCTATTGGCTACTCCGGTTTTGTCGTCCCTGTTGTCCCACTCGCCGGGACCGTTGGTGGGCTTCGCAAAGCTGTAGGTGAGCTTCGCTTTCCACGTCTTCGAAGAGATTCGCCATGTCCACTGTGGCTGACAGGTTTACGAGCTCGCCTTCCTTCGCGGGCGCGGCGCCCAGATCGATGGTGTGGGTTGTCACATTGGCGATCGGGCGCGGAGTCGGTCGCGCTATCCGACGGAACCGTTATGTCGTTACCAGCAGGGGATGTCACTATGGAGGTGACGTAGCCGTCCTTGTCGTAGCTGGTCAGGCGCAGCGAGATGATTTTGCCGGCCTCCTTGCTGGTGACGGTGAAGGTTTCCCCGGTGTGTACCGGCACCTTGTCCGCCAACCACTCAGCCTTGACGGAGCCGCCTTCCGGCTTGGCTTTGTCAAGATCTTTGATGCGCAGAGTCCTACCCACCGGCGCCTCTCTCTGCCCACCGGCGTTGATGGTCGGAATATCAGCGTCGGGAAGGGTGACGATCTCGCCGACCCTGAAGGGATCGGTGCTCGCCACCCGCTCGTCCACGTCGTTAGCGTCCTTAAAGGTGACGACAAGACGGACGAATTTGCCTTCAACGCTCTCCGGAATCCCAGTCTGGTTGTTGTTGGGTGTGTCGGCATCGTCATCGAATGCCGTCCAACCGCCACGGCCATTGTTGGAATACTCCCAAGTGTAGGTAAAGTCACCCACGCCGTCCGGGTCCGTGATCGCTACAGTTGGCTACGAGCTCGTCATCCGTATTGGTCAACCAGGTGAAAGTACCGCTGGCCGGATCCTGGCGGTCGCCGACCATCCCGGAGTTCTTCTGAAGCGAGGTATTGCCTGTATCCGAGCGCACGATGTTGTTACCGAACTGCTCGTAATAGAAGAACTTGCCCTGAATCTCAGCCCCGACATCATCCTGCGTGACCTTGTACTTGGCGGTGGTGCCAATTTGCGTGGAACGATCGATTGTATCGCCATTTACATCCTTGATCACCTGGTTGATCACCAGAATCGGGGTGCCCTTCTTGGCACCGGTGAAGTCCGGGTCCACGTTCGGGCTGAAGGTGAAGGTGAGGGTGTCCTTCTGGTGCGGGGTCGCATCGGAGAGGGTCACACCGTTCTTGGCGGTTAAACCTGTGGCCGGAGGGAGGTTCTCATCGGTCACGGTGACCTTGATTTTGCCGGTGTTGCTCGCACCGTCATCATCGGTCGCGGTGATGCTGATCTCCGCGTCGTTATCCTGCGCGTTGGTGCTGGTGCTGGTACGGTCAACCTCGACGATCAGGACGTAGTCGTCGTTTTTCGGGGTGTTCGTCGCACCCAAAAGTGAGGTCGTCGCCGCCGCCGGTAACCCCGTCCGGACCATCCTTGATGTCCTTCCACTGGACCGGCTTGCTTGTCTTCTTGTCCTCGTCATCGTTGTAGTCGCTGCGGATCTTGATCCAATCCCCGCCGCTGACGCTCGCCGTGAAGCTGATGTCGTCATCCTCGTGATTGTCGTCTTCGTCCTCGAACAGTTCCGTGAGGTTCAGCCAAATGGTCTTCTTCTGACTTTCCGACTGATTGACTTTGTAACCGGCGGAGGATAGGTCTCTACTGGAGTGGTCCTGACCTAGTTCCGTGGTGATCAACTTGGGCGCTTCGTTGACATCATCGACATCGAAGTCGAAGGTTTCGACATCCGCACCCGCAGGGTCGGCCTTGGCCGCATCATAATTGGCCACCGTACCGTCCCAAGCGGTCACTGTGACCTCCACTTCGTCAAAGGTCTCGGCGTCGAGGCTTTTTCGCACCCTTGGCGGTCAACAACACATCGTAGGTGATGGAATCGCTACCCCTAGATACCTCCTTCAACTCGAGGAAGCCGTCGTCCGTGGTGGAGTCATTCGTTTCGTTATGGAAATACTCACCGTCACCAATAGTGCGGTTGCCGTCAAGATCCGCCTTCGCCACCACGGCGACTTGCACGTCGCCCCAGGGGTGGATACCGGCCACGTCGAGGTCTTCGTCCTCGATGGTGATGGTGCCCACCTTGGCGCCGGCCTTGGCGGTTTCTTTGATGTCGACGCCGTCGGTCTTGATGTCCGGTTCGGAATTGTCGTCGTTTCGCGGGCTGGTGTCGGAGAGCACGACCGCGATCTGGAAGCTCGCCTCGGCGCTCGCACCCGCCTTGTCGGTCGCCTTCACGGTGGACATCGTGGATGCCGCGCGTCGGCACCGTTCCCTTCTTGCTGTCGAAGTCGCCGGTCTTGCCATCGATCTCAAGCCAGGACGGGCCGCTGACGATGGAGTAGGTCAGCACCTCGCCCGCGTCCGGGTCTTGGAAGAGGGCGCGCAGGTCGTTGCCGGTCTCCAGGGAGAACTTGAGCCATTCGCCCGGCTCCGTCACGTCGTCGGCATCGAGATCCTCGTCCACGGTGACCCACCAGTTGCCCGGCTCGTTCTTGACCGAGGGGGCATCGTTGTTGTCGGTGACGTTGACGGTGATGCTTTGGGTCAGGCTCTCTCCGCCACCGTCCTTGGCGGTGATGGACACTTCGATGCTATTCGCACCACCCGTGGCAGGTTCGTGGTCGAGCGCGACACCGTCCTTGACCTTCAGGGTGACGCCGTCCTCCGCGATTTCAAAGGTGTCCTGCTGGGACTTGGCCACCTCGAAGGTGTGCATGCCGTTCGGATGGCGCGGGTTGTCGAGGTCGTCGGCGGAGAGGGTGCCGATGACCATGCCGGAGGTGTCGTTCTCGGGCAGGCTGACGGTCTTGAAGGCGTTGTCGGTGCCATCCGCATTGGTCAGGTTGATGCCGGTGATGGCGTCGTTACCGTCGTCGACGATGATGTTGAACTTGGTCATGCCGCGCCCGCCCGCCTCGTCGGTGGCGACGAGCATGACGTCGAAGGCGCTTTTGTCGATGCCCGGCGGCACGGTGCCGGTCAGCTCGCCGGTGACGGAGCCGTCCGTGCCGTAGGAGACGTTGACGAGCTTGAGCCAGTCGGGCGCGTTCTCGAGGTGGTAGCGGAAGTTGGCGTCGCCGTCCTCGTCGGTGAACAACTGATCAAGGTCAAGGGTCATCTGGACGACGCCCGAGCCCGCCTGGCGAAGAGGTTGACCAAGGTCTCGTCTTCCTGCGGCTTGTCGTCGGTCGCCGCCTTGTTGATGACTATGACGCCCAAGCCGCCGTCGGTTGTGGGCATGGGCGGGTCGTTGACGTCGTTGATGTTGACCGTGGCGATGGTGACCGCTTCGACACCGTCCATGTCGGTGACGGTGAGGGTGACGCTTTGGGTGGCGCCCACTTCCTCGTAGTTGACCTCGTCAATGGCGAGCCAGAGGCCACCGACAACGTCGGTTTCGACCGAGAAATTGGCGCTGTCGTCGCCGGACAGCACGATGTTGTCGGCGGTGAGGGCGTCTTCTGGGTCCGTCGCGGTGATCTGCGCGATGCGGCCGGAAGCGTTTTCGTCCTGCTCGAGCACGGCGGTGACGCCGTCCGGGGTCAGGGAGATGGTCGGGGCCTCGTTGACGTTGCCCACGGTGACTGTGACCACAGCTTCGGCGGTGAGGCCGCTCGAGTCCGTCGCGGTGAGGGTGACCATGACCTCGGGGCCCTCTTCGGCTTCGGCGTCGAGGCCTTCGTCGAGCATGAGCCAGAGGCCGCCCAAGGCGTCGGTCATGATCGAGAAGCGGGAATCGCTGACGGAGATGTCGTCGGCGGTGATCGCCTGCTCCGGGTCGGAGACCGTGACTGCGGCCACCGGCACGGGGGCGAACTCGCCGTCGCCGACATGCTCGAGGATGCTGGATGTGGCCGGTATGCCGTCCGTGGTCTCGCCGTCCACGGCGGTGATCGTGGGCGCTTCGTTGACGTTGACGACCGCGACGTTGACGGTCGTGTCCGCGGTCAGGCCCTGGGTGTCGGTGACCGTGACCGTGACGCTGACGGTGTCGCCGTCGGTCTCGTAGTCGACGGCTTCGTCGAGCATCAGCCAGATGCCGCCTTGCGCGTCCGTCATGGTGCTGAAGCGATCATCGCTGAGGGTGACGTTGGAGGCGTCGAGTGTCTCCTCCTGGTCGGTCAGGACGATCTGGCCGACGGCCACGGATACCGAGGTGTTCTCGCTGACGAGCGCGCGGGCGCTCTTGCCGTCGGGGGTGGTGGCGTCTTGGACCATCACGGTGGGTACTTCGTTTTCACCCACGATGCTGACGACCGCCTCGGTGCGCACGGCGAGGCCACCGTCGTCGATGACCTCGAGTTCGACGGTGACGGATTCCTCCGTGTCCGCGTCGATGCCGCCGTCGGCTACGACGGACAGCAACAGGTTGCCGTCTTCGTCGGCGACCACGTCAAAGCGCTCGTCGTCGACGCTGATGTCGTCCGCGCCGATCGTCTGCTCGGGGTCGGAGGCCATGACCATCGCGACCGCGCCGGTCATGTTCTCGCCGATGGCGAGCGCCGAATCCTCGGAGATGGTGAGGGTCGGCATTTCGTTGACGTTGGTGACGGTGACGGTGACGGAGGTGGCTTCGGAAGCGTTTCCGTGCGCGTCGGTGGCGGTGACCATCAGGGTGATGGTGCCGTCCTCGGTGGCCTCGTAGTCGAGGCCCATGCCGTCCTTGACCTTAAGCAGCGCGGTGCCGCCGACGGTTTCGACTTCGAAGTGGTCGTTGTCCACGCTGTAGGTGACGGCGTCGCCTTCGGGATCGGTGGCGGAGACGGTGCCGAGGTTCTGGCCGCTGTCGTCGTTCTCTTTGACGGTGAGCCCGTCCGCGCTCGCGTCCACGGTGGGCGCGCCGGGCGCATCGTTGACACCGGTGATGGTGACGGTGATCGTCACGGTTGCGGAGCCGCCGTTGTTATCGGAGATGACGATGGTGCCGGAGTCGTCAACGGTTTCGTCAGCGTCCAGCGCCATGACCGCCGGGTCCTCTTGATTGAGCACGTAGTTCCAGTTGCCTGCCTCATCAACTGTAAGCGTTCCGTGCGCGGGTGCATCGCCAACGGCGAAGGTGTGGGTGTCGCCAGCGTCAACATCCGCTGCGCCAACATCGCCCATTGCAGCCATGTCCATACCAGCGGTGACGGCACCTGTGCCGTCGGTGCCAGTCGGGTCGTCATTAGCGCCTTCAATGGTGATGGTGACGGTCGCCGATGCCGTTGCCTCGCCATCGCTGACTTCGATGGTCGCGGTATCGGTCAGGGTCGCACCCACGCCGAGTGCCTGAATATCGTCGCTGTCGGTGATGGTGTAGGTCCAACTGCCGTCATCGGCGAGCGCCAAGGAACCAAGGTCGCCGTCTTTGGTGACGCTATAGGTTAGGGCATCCCCATCCTCGTCGGAACCAACCGCACTTCCGGTAGCCGGATCGCCATCTTCAACGGCCGTGCCTGAGGCATCCGTAGCCGTGGGGGCGTTATTCGGGGGAGGCGGGGGTGGGGGCGGGGGTGGGGGCGTGGGGCCGCCGCTGCCGCCGCCGCCGCAGGCAGCGAGGGCTGCCGCGAGGGTTGCCAAAGAAAACCCTCGAACGGTGTTTTGGCCGTTGAGGAGAGTTACATTCGCAACCCTGAACTTAAGGCCTTGGGGTTCGAGTTCCTGACCACTAGCTGAGGCAGAGTTCGTGGTTGAATCACAATTCATGGTATTGGCTCCGATAACGAGATATGTTGGCATGACGAGCGTCTCCCAACTAAGGGTGAAATTAAAGCACACGCTAGACGCATTGCGCAATACTACCCAAAATTGAGGTGATAGTCACAAGGAAAGTGCAGAATTTGCAAAATAATGTAACTCCCTGCCCAGAAAACTAGTTTCATGCCCTAGGGCTAGGGCGCATGTTCAGTCATTCCTTGGGGTGTGTCAAGGGGTTTGTGCCAAGACAGGATCGTGACACGGTTCACTCGATCAGCTTGACATCGCCTTTTTACTCGGCGATGTTCCTTCTATTCGCAGATGGCTTCAAGAAACTCGCGCGGGTTGACGACGGCGACGCCTCGGCGGCATTCTGCGGGGAGGTGTTTCCGATTGCCGCTGATCAGGAAGTCGGCCTGTGCGGCCACCGCGACTTCCAAGAAGGGCTGATCGCCCGGATCAGCGAGCTTGGTGTTGAGGGGCTGTACAGTGAGCCGACCACCACTGCTCACCAATCGCGAATCGCGCGAGCACCGTTTCGACGCTCTTGGATGGCAAGGCGATCGGGGCTGAGTGAGTACATCGCGGAACTCGCCCAAGATTCGCCCGTCAAAGCACAGGCGGTGTGCGCCGGCACTCACAAGATCGACGATGGTTGCGGGCGGTCCGTGCGGCGAAAGCAGGCCCGACACGAGTACGTTCGTGTCCAAGACGACCCTCACGAACGGCGCTCGGCGCGCACGGCAGCGATTTCCGCATTCATCGCATTAAGGGATAGATCGGCGGCACCGGTCTCGCGAGCGGTTTGCCGAATTGACTCCATGGCTTCCAGCGACTCCGCTTGTCGCAGGGTTTCTGCTGTCAAATGTCTCCGGGGACGTGGCCACAAGAAACGCGATAGGTCTGCCATTGGAGGTGATGACCATGCGCCGCTGGGTCTGCAATGCCTCCCAGACCGCGGCTGATCGAGATCGTAGTTCTCGGACACTGATGAAGTCCATTGCATCTCCTCTGCACATGTACACAACTGTGCATTTTATTAGGGACACAAAGTCAAGCCTGAGTCGTAGACACATCACCCGCACAACGGATTGGAACCGGCGCGTCACATACGAACAAAATGTGCATGGTTAGGCGTTTCCGGCGGACCCGTCCTTCGCTCTACAGCGAGTGACCGCAAACCCGCTGCCGAAAGTGCGAGAATGGGCGCTCCAAACACGCTGTCAACCGCCCTGATAAATCATGTTCTAGATGCGGACTACCCCACCATGAATCGATTCTTCCCTGTCGCCCTGCTCGCCTTGCTGATGGCACCGCCTGCTTTCGCGGGATTCGCCGAGTCGCTAAGCGAAACCAAACCCGACTTCAATATCCGCTACCGGTTCGAGAGCGTGGATCAGCAGGGCATCGGGAAGCAGGCGCGCGCATCGACGGCGAAACTGCGCATGTCGTGGACCATGCCCGCGGACGAGGGCTTAAGCCTTGGCTTTGAAATCGACCATGTGCTCGTATTCCCGCCCGGCGCCGGAGAGAAATTCAACTCCACGGAGAACGGCCACACCGAATATCCCATCGTCGCGGACCCCTCGGGCTTTGATCTCAACCAGGTTTTTCTTCGCTACCGCAGTAAGGGTCTGACCGTGACTGCGGGCCGCCAGCAAATCCTGCACTCCGCGCAGCGATTCCTCGGCGGAGTCGCCTTCCGGCAAAACGAGCAGACCTACGATGGACTGCGCCTAGAGTATGCTCGCGGCGTGACGAATCTCGACTACACCTACATTGCCAAGGTCAACCGGATTTTCGGGCCGGACAATGGGGCACAGCCGGCCGATTGGAATGGCGACACCCATGCCTTTCGCGGCGAGTTGGAACCGGCCAAAGGTCACAGGCTCGCCGCCTTCGGCTATCTCATGGATTTCGAGAACGACAACGGCCCGGCAAACTCAAACGCAACCTACGGGGTGGACTACAGGGGCGACATTGGCCCGTTCTCGGTGACCGGAATCCTTGCCCGCCAGTCGGACTACGCGGACAATCCGGTCGCCTATGATGCCAACTACTACTCCTTGGAAGCCAGCCTGAGAAGGGCTTCGATGACCTTCACCGGAGGCTATGCGGTACTCGGCCATGGCGGCAGGGAAAGTGCTTTTCGCACCCCGCTCGGCACGCTGCACAAGTTTCAAGGGTGGACCGACCGTTTTCTGGCGACGCCTCTCAATGGTGTCGCGGACGCCTATGTCACCCTCACCGCTCGAAAGGGCCCGATCATCGCCAGCCTAGCCTATCACGACTTCCAAGCAGACAAAGGCAGTGCGGACTACGGCTATGAAATCGGGGCATCGCTCAGTTGGAGCATCAAGGATAACTTCGATGTGGAGTTCAAGTTCGCGGACTACTCGGCGAAAGCGCACGCCACCGACATCACCAAGTTCTGGCTGAGCCTGATCGTTCGCCTGTGATCAGCTTGGCGCTGGGGTGTGACGGCGCAACCCCGTCCAAGGGCTCGCCGGGCGAATATCGCACAAGAAGTGAGGGAAAAGGCTGACACGAATTGAGGCAAATGTCGCACCACGATGCTCGCGCAAACCGTGCAGGATGTGCGCATGGCCGAAGCACCCCGCATACCCCACGCAAGCGACCGCGCCTTCAGGCGCCTATTCGCCCATCCCGAGGTCGTCGCCGACCTCTTGGGCGGCTTCGCGCCCTCGCCCGCCCTGCGCGGGTTCGACCGCGGCAGCCTGCGCCCGCTGCCCGACGACCGCGTGGACTCCGGCTACCACAGGCGCGAGTCCGACGCCACCTGGGGTTTCTCGCTCGCAAGCGGCGCCGAGGTGGCTTTGATCTTCGAGGCCCAGTCCGCCGAGGACCGCGCCATGGCGGGGCGGATGACCGTCCAGATCGGCATGTTCTGCGAGAACCTCCAGCGGACGAGGCCGGGCGAACCCCTTCCGGCCGTGCTGCCGGTGGTGTTCCACACCGGCAGCGCGCCCTGGCGGGCGGAGCGGTCGCTGGCGGGGAGCGCCTCGCGCGAGGCCGGATTGTTGACCTACTTCGCGGACTCGTGCTACCTTCTGCTCGATGTCGGGGCGCTGGCGGCCGGGGCGCTGCCGGAAGGGAACTTGGTGTCGGTGGTCGCGCGCATGGAGGCGGCGCGCGGGGCCTCGGAACTGATCGGGGTGCTCGAATCGGAAAGGAAGTTCCTGCTGCGGCGGGACCCGGGACTGTGGCGGGAGTACTTCGTCTGGGCGCGCGAGGTGCTGATGCCGCTGAAGCTGCCCGACGCGGACTGGAACAGGTTTGAATCGTTGACGGAGGAAATGGACATGATTGCGGAACGCATACTGGAGGAAATCGAGGAGCACCGGGAGGAGGGACGCGTCGAAGGACGGGTCGAAGAACGCGCCCGGGGCTTGGCGAAGCAACGCGGACTGCTGCGCGGGCAGATCGTGCGCAAGTTCGGGGAAGAGACCGCCCAAGAGTGGTCGAAACGCCTGCCGGCGCTCGACGACGGCGAGCGCCTGATGGAACTCGGCGGACTGATCATCGACTGCGAAACGGGCGAGGAGTTCCTGAACAGGCTCTGACCGGCATGGCCTCCGGCAGGGCATTGCGCGGTTCACGGCGAGCGTGATGCAGACTTCCGAACCATACGCAATACGGACTCTTCAGACGTGTAGTGCTGAACCTCCGCGAGCGGCACCCACCTGATGTCTCGGGTTTCATGATTGCGAACGGGCGCTTCAGACGCATCGGCGCACATGACGAATCGCAGGTCCAAGTGCCGATGGGCGGGCTGTGCGCCGCGCTGCGGAATCTCGTGTATGTCGAGATCAAAAATAGCGGGCGAATCAAGTTCAATGGTCATGCCGGTTTCTTCTCTTGCCTCGCGCAGGGCCACCGCCCGCGTGTTCGGGTTGCCGTCGCTATGGCCGCCCGGCTGCAACCACCTGCCGAGCTTGCGGTGCAGTATTAATAAAGTGTGGGAAGCATCCTTCGACAGCACCCAAGCGGAGCCGGTGACATGGCCGGCCCAGCAATCGTTCTCAAAGCACCTGGATTCGCTCGCGACGAAGCGGCGGATATGATCGCGAACGCCCGACTCTGCCGACCAGCCATAGGCGTCGAGCATTTCCAGCAGGGACTGACGATCGGGGCAAATCAATGCCGCCCTGCCCTGCGCGTCGGTTGGGGCTGCATGAACAGATCCGCCAGTTGATCGATGATGGCGCCGCCGAGCTGCTCGGCATCGGTGATGGTCACCGCGCGCGAATAGTGATGGGTCACATCGTGGCCGATGCCGATGGCGACCAATTCCACCGGCGAGTGCTGCTCGATATTGTGAATCGCGTATTTCAAATGACTCACAAGGTAGTCACTCGGATTGGCGAGCAGGGTGGAGTTGTCCACCGGCAGGCCATCAGAAATCACCAGCAGAATCTTGCGCTGCTCTTGACGCACGGCCATGCGGTTGTGCGCCCAGAGAAGCGCTTCGCCGTCGATATTCTCCTTCAATAGTTCCTCGCGCATCATGAGACCGAGATTATTCTTGGTCCTGCGCCAGGGCTCTTCGGCGGCCTTATAAATAATGTGCCTGAGGTCATTGAGGCGCCCCGGGTTGGCGGGTTTGCCCTGCTCGATCCAGCGTTCGCGCGACCGGCCACCACGCCAAGCGCTGGTGGTGAAGCCAAGCGTCTCGACCTTCACCGAGCAACGCTCCAGGGTGCGGCCCAATATGTCGGCGCAAATGGCGGCGATGCCGATCGAGCGTCCACGCATGGACCCCGAACTGTCGATCAACATGCACACGATGGTGTCTTTGAAGTCCGAATCCTTCTCGCGCTTGTGCGCCAGCGCCGTGTTCGGATTGGTCACGACGCCGGCAAGCCTATGGGTATCGAGAATGCCCTCTTCCAAGTTGAACTCCCACGAGCGGTTTTGTCGTGCGAGCAAACGCCTTTGCAGCCGATTGGCAAGCCGCGCCGTGGCCGCGCGCAGGGGCAGGAGTTGCTGGTCAAGCAGACCCCGCAGTCTCAAGAGTTCATCTTGTGGGCAAATGTCTCCCGCCCTGATCGTTTCATCAAATTCTTCGCTAAAGGCGTGATAGTTGAGGTCTGGCCGAATGCGTCCCAACTCGTCCATGGGCGTGTCTGGCGGGGCCTCCGCCTGATCCGAATCGCCTTGCAGTTCGGAGAAGTCGACATCCGTAGACATTTCCATGGCGACCGAATCCGTATCTTCCCCTTCTTCGGAGCCTTCATCCTGGCCTTGAGATTCATCGGGGGTCAGACTCAAGTCTCCGTCCTCGGAATCGGCCTCCGATTCAGGTTGCTCGTCGGCCTCGCCCTGAAAGGGATCGTCGAATTCGGCCTCGATGCCGAGGTCTTGGAAGACTTGTCTGCAGGTGCGCGCAAAAACCTCCTGCTGATCCACATGCTGCTTCAAACGTTCGATACTTTCTCCCGCCCGTTCTTCCACCCATGCCCGCCAGTGCCTCGCCAAGTTTTCGGCCGAGGGCGGCAATTTGCGGCCGGTCAACGCCTGCCGAACCAACAGACCCACGGCCACGGAAAGCGGCGCCTGAGTTTCGGTGGTGATGGTGTCGAATGCCGCCTGGCGACACAGGGACTCAAGCGACACATCAAGGTTTTGTGCCACTCCGGCGAAATCGCGCGTACCGGCCGCAGTCACGCGCGCCTCTTCGATCCAGCGGAACATCTCATGGCCGACCCCCGCCTTGGGCGCCACCGCAGCATGCACGCGCGGGTCGTGATAGCGACGCCGCAGGGCAAACTCGTCGCCGACGCCGCGGATTGCGTCGAGTTCGAAGGCATCGCAACCAAGTTTTGGCAGCGGTATTTCCGCACTCGAGCCTGCGAGCTTGGGTGTGCCGGTAGTGAAGGAGACCTCCAACGCATCGTCACGCGAGACGGCGCGCATGGCGGCTTGCGCCGCCTGCTTGAAGTCGTCGATTGCAGATGCTCGAGTGGGTGGTTCAGCCATGGCGCGTTGAAGGTTGACCCTAAGAGATGGGAATTATATGCAATCTTACCCACGCTAAGTTAAGCAGCTAGCCATTTCGGATTTGTGACTTCCCTCCACGTCTGACCCATGAATCCGCTGTGGAAGCCGGCGAGTAGCAACGGGCTTGGTGCTATGGCTAGGAGCTAAAACGAGAGCGAATATTGTTGTGTTGCCCCGTTGTAAAACAGCAGGCACAGAGAGAGAATGTCGCGACCAATAAGGGACTGAAACCCTTGGTTGCGCAGGGTTGATTCACATACTGGCAGTGCGGGGATGCGCATTGGTTCTTGGTCTTCGCTTGAATATATGGTCACGCCTATATCGTACTGATTAACAAGTATAGGATCTGGCCCCGTAGAAGGCGTGACCATTGAAACTTTATTGATGGGCTGCAATTCAAGAGCCTCAATGACAACTGGATCAATGGACGTGCAACTTGCGCCAGTGTCAACAAGGCCATAGGCGACGAAGCCTTGTGGAATGGGTTTTTTCATCTCGTCCAGCGCGACCATTCTCGGAGCGCTCACCGTTAGCAGGACGTTTAAAAGGGGGCCGTATTGCTCAATGGGCCTTGTGAAATGCGCCATTAGCGGGACTCATAAGTGGTGGGAGAAAATGAGTCTGCTCAACAACATTGATTTGTTTCACCAAAAAAGTCTCAAGCCCAAACTTGGCATAACCCTGAGCCATTGCGTCCGCATAGCTTGTATAAAAACCAACTACAGTTTCGTTCTGAATGAGGGCATATTGCCCAATCTTGTCGTCCCATTCGGAAACGCGTTTGCGATAGGTGCCTAGTTCCTTTTCCAAGAGGGTTTTTTCAGTTGACATGAAATCCCCCGTTGCCCACAGAGCGAACATGTTAAAGTTTGCGTGTCAAGATTGCAATGAATGAACGCATCGCCGATTTTCCCATTATTAAGGAGACACAGTTCTTGAAGAAACAGGGCGACTCATGATTGGCGATTGAGTCTTCTATCATTGTTGATCTGGTTTTCCCACTTCAGGTAGGTGTTGCCCTTCAGGCAGGGGCTGAATCCGCCGCAAATTGTCAATGAAATCCTGTACGCCCTCCTGCTCAGCGCCTGAAAGGCCAGCGCATTTTTGCGCAACATGGCATAACCTCTCTTGCTAGGATTTGGCAGTGGAATTTGAGTGCCGGCTTTCCGCCTGCCGTCATCCATGGGGCATCTTCTTCGGAAAGACGATTGCAAAAGTTCATAAAACGAATTCCCAGCGTGACGGTATCAAGCATGCACATAGCGGCCGGGGTGGCGGTGGTCCGGGTATCGTCTGATCGTGCATGCTCGGCTGTGTATGCCGCTGCCTGATGCTCATCTGCTCGAGTGGGTGGTTCAGCCATGGCGCGTTGAAGGTTGACCCTAAGAGATGGCCGCGGTTATCCCTTGCCCTCGAGTGTGATGTCTTGCGTCAAGTCGCCGAGATCTTCCCCCATCGCGCGCTGATAGTATTCGGCGACCGTGCCGCGCTCGAGTTCATCGCACTTGCTGAGAAAGGTGAGCCGAAACGCGAGCTCGCAGTCCTTCAAGATGATCATGTTTTCCGCCCAGGTCATCACGGTGCGAGGGGACATGACCACGGAGACTTCTCCTTGCATGAATCCGCGTCGCGTCAGCTCCGCCACGCCCACCATTCGCCGCACCAGCGCCCGTTCCTCTTCGCCGCGCCATTCCGGTACCTTGGAGAGGACGATGGCGACCTCCTCCTTGGAATGCAGATAATTGAGCGTCGTGACGATGTTCCAGCGGTCCATCTGCCCCTGGTTGACCTGCTGGGTGCCGTGATACAGGCCAGTCGTGTCTCCAAGCCCAATGGTGTTGGTGGTCGCAAACAGACGAAAATGCGGATGCGCGGTGATCACCCGGCTTTGATCGAGCAAGGTGAGTTTGCCGTCGGCTTCAAGCACCCGCTGAATCACAAACATGACATCCGGACGCCCGGCATCGTATTCATCAAACACCAGCGCCACGCCATGTTGCAATCCCCAAGGAAGCAGGCCTTCCTTGAACTCGGTGACCTGCTTGCCGTCGCGCAAGGTGATGGCATCCTTACCGACGAGGTCTATGCGGCTGATGTGACTATCAAGATTGATGCGAATGCAAGGCCAATTAAGGCGTGCCGCCACCTGTTCAATATGGGTTGACTTGCCGGTGCCGTGGTAGCCTTGGATCATGACCCGGCGGTTGAATACGAACCCGGCGAGAATCGCAAGCGTCGTGCCGGGATCAAACTTGTAGGCTTCGTCAATCAGAGGCACATGTTCGGTCGCCGCTGCGAATTTTCTGATCGGAAAGGGACAGGCGAAGCCGAACACTTCTTGGCTGTCAACTTCGCCATCCAACACTCGCTCGGTTCCGACCTGCGTCAATTTTGTTGCCAATTCGCTCATATCTTATAGCGGGCAAGCGGTTATCCCAGTCCGCTCATCCAATATCGTCGTCCAAACCCATAATTAAAGCATACGAAGCTCGTTATCATATGTGCGAAACTCGCCTGAATCTGGGCGAGTTGTGCTGTAAGGATCATGAAATGTCAGAAATCATCTTGGTACGGCACGGTGAGGCCAGTGCCAACTTCCGCGAGAGCACCAACCCCGGACTCTCGGAGCTTGGTCGTCGGCAAGCACTTGAAGTTGCCGAGCGCCTCGCTCATCTGAAGGAATTCGAACTCTTCACCAGCCCGCTGAAGAGAGCACAAGAAACTGCCGAGCCGCTGTCGAGAATCTGGAAGAGACCCGCCGCCATCGAACCACGCGTGCGCGAGATTCCGAGCGAGGACATCGCGCTTGCAGACCGGGGCGAATGGCTGTCGCGCATCACCTCAAGCCGATGGTCACAGTTGGATGGCGCGCAGAACCAATGGCGTGACGCCCTGCTAAGGTGCCTGCGTGAGGCGAACACGGCGCGAATCTACTTCTCGCATTTCATCGCCATCAACGTGGTGGTCGGCGCGATTACCAATGATGATCGCGTCGTCTGCGCGTTTCCGAAGAATACGGCGGTGTTTCGGTTCGCGAACAATGACGGTGAACTTTCAATTGTCGAGCTCGGCGAGCAGTTTGATCCAGAGCAGGCTTGAACACCCGCCTCAACGCCGACCCGCGCGTCTTGCGGCGCATCAGCCCCGCGACCCGGCGATCAAGGGGTAGCCGGCGAGCTCCAAAAGCAATCGCTCCAAGGTTCGCCACGGATCCCCGGGCTCGACGCCTTTGACCTGACGATCCATCCGCTCCGCGAGCTGAAGCAAATCTTCCACCCCACGAGTGCCGAGCCGCTGCAAGGTTCGTTCCATGGCGCGACGTTTCGCCGCGGGCAACCGAAATTGATTGCCGCCCGCCTTGATCATACGAAGCTGACTCACGACCAACCCCATGAGTCTCATGGGCTCCTCTCCCTCAAGCCGCAGGCTACGCAAGAGCCGCGCCACTCGCCGACCCGAACCTTCGAACGCGGCATCCATGAGCTGGAAGCTATTGAAGTGCGCCGAGTTGGCCACCTCGGAACGCAGGTCGGCAAGAGAAACCTCGGCGCCATCGCGTTCGGCCGCCATGATCGAAAGCTTCTCAATCTCCTGCGACGCCGCCAGCAGATTTCCCTCCACCTGCATCGCGAGGAAGCGCACGGCATCGCGGGAGAGACGAAAGCCGGCGTTTTCAGCGCGACGCGACAGCCAAGGCAGCAGCTCGCGCTCCCTCAATGGCCAGACTAAGACGGTGAAAGCCGTGTCCGCCAGCTTCTTGAACCAGACTGCATTGCGTTGCCTCGCTTCAAATTGTCCGGTCGATATCAAGACGCAGACGTCCCGCGAAGGCTGTTCCAAGTACTTGACCAGGGCGTCTGCGGCGTTTCTGTCGAGTTGCGGACGCGGCACGCGCAAGTCAAATACGCGGCGGGATTCAAACAGAGACGCGGCACCCGCTTGTTCGCGCAGATACGAAAACTTGAATTTCTTGGCCTCGTCGGCAAAAACAATCTCGCGCTCCGAATAGCCGAGCTCACGGGCGCGAGCGATGATCGCCTCGACCGCTTCGCTCACCAGCAGGGTTTCATCGCCGGAGACCAAATACAGCGGTCGCATCTCCCCATTGGCGAGGTCGCGCTCAAGGGATTCGAGAGTTTGAGGCAAGCGACGACCCTCTGAAGAACTAGTTGCGAGTCGGATTAGATACGGATTCGATCAGCAAAATCGCCGCCTCGCCCGCGAGATAGTCCTCTAGGCTGCTGCGCAGCGCCCTGTTGCCGTGAGGGTCCGTATAGTTGATGGGATAGAAGTCGTGCAACCTGTATTCCACCCGAAAGGGTTCCTCGCCGGGCAGTGTAATCACGGCTTCCAGAGACAAATTCAACTGAATCTCTGCCAGGGTGGCGACCCTTGACGCCAATGATCGGCCAGAGGTGAAGGCTTCGCGGAGAATCTGAAACTCTATCGACTGATCGCCTCCAGAAGACATCCCGTAGTCTTCAAGCCGCATTTCAAGCCGTTTGCCGACCTTCGAACCCGCCGGGGCGCTGAGCTGGAACCCGTCATATTGCTCCGCCGGCCCAACACCCACAAGCTGAAACCCACAACCAGCCACAATGAGACCGGCGCTCGCCAAGGTCAAGAGGGTTAAGGGCTTGCACATTCGGCCGGGGGCTTCAGGGGCGGCGGGCTTGGTAGAGTACCTTGGGGGTTAAGGTTACCGCAAGCTCAGGATCAGCTCAGGATCAGATTGAGAATTCGTTCGGGCACGTAAATGACTTTGCGCAATTCGCCTGCGGCAAGAAACTTGCCGATATTGTCGTGCTCGCGGGCGGTATCGACGGCCTGCAGTTGGTCGGCATCGGGCGGCAATTCGATGACGCCGCGGAACTTTCCGTTGACCTGCACCCCGAGCTGCACCGACTTTCGGCCTTCTGCGAGCGGTGCGAGTTCGGGCCATCCGGAATCTATGATGGCTTCGCTTTTGCCGAGCGTCAGCCAGAGAAAGTGGGTGATGTGCGGCACAATTGGGGAGAGTATCAATAGAAGGACTTCATAGGCCTCTCGCGTGGCCGCACTCGGCGCTTGTTCCGAGATGGCATTGGTCAGCATCATGGCGGTCGACACCACCGTGTTGAAGTGCAGTCTGCGCCCAAAATCATCATCCGCCTTATTGAGCGACTCGCGCGCCAACCGCCGCAGCTCCAATTCTGATTCCGACGCTTCGCCCGGCTCGCTTGGCGTGATTTCGGCCTCGGCCTCTCGCCATCCAAGGCTCCAGAGCCTGCGCAGGTAGCGCAAGGCCCCCTCAACGCTCTCTTCGCGCCACTCAAAGGACTGGGTCGGAGGCGCGGCGAAGATGGTGGCCAGCCGCACCGCATCGGCACCGAATCGCGTGTAGAGTTTTTCCGGGTCGGCGCCGCGACCGGAAGACTTGGACATCTTCTTGCCATCCTTTAATACCATGCCGATCAGCAACAGATGCTTGAAGGGTTCGTTGGAATCCACCAATCCCGAATCCCGCATCATCTTATGAAAGAAGCGTGCGTAGAGCAGATGCAGGATGGCGTGCTCGATGCCTCCCACATAGACATCCACCGGAAGCCAGGAATTTGCCTGAGGGTCAATCAGCGGCGCCTTGGGCGCAGGGCTCGCAAAGCGCGCGTAATACCAAGACGACTCGAAAAAGGTATCGAAGGTGTCGGTCTCGCGCCGAGCCTTGCCACCGCACTTGGGGCAGGCCAGATTGAGAAATTCGGGCATGTCGCCCAAGGGCGACTGCACACCGCGAAATTCAACTTGCGTGGGCAGGACCACCGGCAAGTCGGATTCCGGCACGGGCAGGATGCCGCACTCCGAACACTGGATCATCGGAATCGGGCAGCCCCAATAGCGCTGCCGTGACACCAGCCAGTCGCGCAGCCGATAGACGGTGACAACGCGTCCCTTGCCCTCCGCTTCCAGGGTTTCGGCAATCTTGGCGATGGCAGAGGTACTGGTGAGTCCGTCAAACGCCCCCGAATTCACCAAGTGTCCGTAGTCGCTGAAGGCCGACTGCGCAAGATCGCATGAGCCGGCGGACGCCTCATCCGGGGCGATGACTTGACGAATCGGTAAGTCGTACTTCTTGGCGAATTCCCAGTCGCGTTGATCATGGCCGGGTACGCTCATGACCGCACCCGAGCCGTATTCCATCAGCACGAAGTTGGCCGCGTACACGGGCAGGGACTCGCCGGTGAGCGGATGGGTTGCCGCCAAATCCAATCGAACGCCGAGCTTTTCCTGGCGTGCCATGTCGGCCTCGGCAAGGCTCATGCGTTGGCAGGCGCGCACGAAGCGTTGCAGTTCCTTCGATTGCTGCGCTTCTCGAGCGACCAATGGGTGCTCTGGAGAGAGCGCCAAGTAGGTGGCGCCAAACAGGGTATCGGCACGGGTGGTGAACACGGTCACGGTGTCATCGCCAAGGGCGAAGTCGATTTCAACGCCTTCCGATCGATTAATCCAGTTGCGCTGCATGGTCTTGATCTGCTCCGGCCAGTCGGGCATGGCGTCGAGTTCATCCAAGAGTTCATCCGCATAGTCGGTAATGCGGAAAAACCACTGCGGCATCTCTCTGCGCTGAATCTTGGCGCCGGAGCGCCAGCCTCGGCCGTTTTCCACCTGCTCGTTGGCGAGCACCGTTTGCTCCACCGGGTCCCAATTCACCATGGAGTTTTTCCGGTAGACGAGACCCTTCTCATACATGCGCAGAAAGAACCACTGTTCTCCCTTGTAATACTCGGGATCACAGGTGGTGACTTCTCGCCCCCAGTCGAAGGCGAAGCCGAGACGCTGAAATTGACTGCGCATGTTCTCGATGTTCTGCGCCGTCCAGCGCGCCGGCGGTATGTTGCGCTCGATCGCGGCGTTCTCCGCCGGCAACCCAAAAGCATCCCAACCCATGGGCTGAATCACCGTCTTGCCCTTCAGGCGTTGATAGCGCGCAATCACATCGCCCACCGTGTAGGTGCGCACATGCCCCATATGAAGACTGCCGCTGGGATAGGGGAACATTTCGAGGCAATAGAAGTGATTCTCCGGCGCATCGCCCTCTGGATCGACCCGGTAGCTGCCGTTCGACTTCCAGTAGGCCTGCGCTTCGTGCTCCACCTCGATTGGCAGATAGGCGGGTGTCATGGTTCCCAACAGATTGAAAATTGAAAACCGCGCAGTTTACTTTGTAACTTCTTCCGAATCAGGGGATGACTGCCGCTTAAGCGGGGAATCGTCCCGTGATTCGCTTGCGCCGATGTCGAAAAATGGGTCGAAAACACAAGACCAGCGCCGCAAAGGCACAGACCAGGATCAACCAGGCATGGCCCCAGCGCTGATAGGGTGTGGCACCGGTGCGCAGATCAATTTCCGCGGTCAGGACTTCACGAAGGTCTTGTCCGAGCGATGATAGGATTTCGCCATCTGGCCCCACCACCGCCGTCACACCGTTATTGGTGGCACGAAGCAGGTAGCGGCCCGTCTCGAGTGCGCGCATGCGTGCGATTTGCAGGTGTTGCCACGGGCCTATGGAACTGCCGAACCAAGCATCGTTGCTGATGGTGACGATTAGCGCCGGGTCCGGGGCCGCATCCGCGACTAATCGCGGATAGGCGATTTCGTAGCAGATGGCCAAGGCGACTTCGATAGAACGCTGTTCAAGATTCAGCCGTATCGGTACTTGCTGCTGGGCTCCCGGCAGCGTGTGCGACATGGGCAGATCAAAGAAATCGATCAATCCCCGCAAGAGGGATTCCAAGGGCACATACTCTCCAAAGGGCACCAGGTGTCGCTTGGCATAGTCCCCTCGCGCCCTGCCGAGCCCCAAGGCCGTATTCTGAATCGCCCAGCCTTCGGCCGCCTCCGCCACCTGTGGAATACCCAATATGACGCCGGTGTTGCTCGAGAGTGCTCGCCGTTCGACGGCATCAAGATAGGAAGTCGCGGCGCGCATGGTCATGGGGATCGCCGCCTCGGGGAGGACGATCAGGTCGGCCTCCCAGGAGGCATCCATTAGTTCTTCGTAGGTATCGAGGGAGAGATCAAGGTGCTCCGGCACCCACTTGAGCGCTTGCGGTACGCTTGCTTGCGCCAAGGCGATACGCACCTGGCCCAAGCGCTGCGTCCATTCGATGGACGAGATTCCGACACCGGCCAACCAAGGCAGCGTCGCGAGTGCGACACAGCCAAGCCGCTGCCGCCAAGCATCGCAACGCAATAGCGAGAACAGCCCGGATGCCGCCAGCGAAGCCGCGAGAGAAACGAGCAGCACGCCGGCGAACGGGGCGAACGCCTCAAGTGGCATCCCCAATTGCGCATACCCCAGCAACAGCCAAGGAAAGCCCGTCAGCACCCACATATGCAGCCACTCGTGCAGCACCCAGAGCAGACTGAACGCGACCGGCCAAAGCAATGCGCCGAGATTTCTGAAGCAACGCCCCATGAGCAGCCCGAACAGGGCGGGAAACAGAGAGAGCCCGGCAACAAACATGATCACCAAGAGGGCGGCGAGCAATGGCGGGGCGTTTCCGTAGAGGTTGATGCTGACATAGATCCAAGAAACGCCCATGCCATACTTGCCGAGGCCAAACAGATACCCGATCCAAAAGCCCCGCCGCCCGTCGGCAGCCACCAAACACCAAGAGAGAAGGCCCACCGACAAGAGTGAGAGCAAGGGCACTTCAAATGGGGCGAGACCGAGCGGAAACAACGCACCCAGGATGAAGGCAAGTCCCAGACGCATGGCTGGCGGTGCGGTGCGGACGAACGGCTGTACTTCGGTAGCGGGCAAGCGACGGACTAACTAAGACGCATCTCAAGACGCAACAAGCGCACGCGACGACTCTCGGCATTGAGTACGGTGAACTTCATCGAACCCATTTCCACCTGCTCGTCCTGCTCTGGAACGTGCCCCAACTGGCGCATCACCACGCCGCCGATGGTTTCCACATCCTCGTCACTGACCTCGGTGCCGAAGTAGGCATTGAAATCATCGAGTGGCATTTGCGCCTTGATGCTGTAGGTATCATCACCGAGAGGCTTGACGTACACCTCCTCGTTCACGTCGTGCTCATCCTCGATCTCGCCGACAATCTGTTCGAGGACATCCTCAATGGTCACCGCACCCGATGTGTGTCCATACTCATCCACCACCATCGCCATGTGTTGACGCGAAGTGCGGAATTCCTTCAGGAGCGCATTGAGCCGCATGCTCTCGGGCACGATCGCGGCTGCGCGCATATAGTCTTTAATGTCAAAGTCATCCAATGCGCCATTGACCGCGAGCGGCAGCAGGTCTTTTGCATGCAGCACGCCGCGGACATCATCCTCGTCGTCGCCAATCACCGGAAAGCGCGAATGCTTGGCATCGATAAGCATCGGCAGAAAGTCTTCCGGAGGTTGATCGAAGGGAACGCACTTGAGCTGTGACCGAGGGATCAGGATGTCGCGCGCGCAGAGGTCGGATACCTGCAGGGCACCGAACATGATATTGAGCGCCTCGACATCGAAGACATCCTTCTCTTCGGCCTCTCTTAGCATCTCCATGATGCCGTGGCGATTGTCTGGAATTCGGGAGAACACTTCGCCGAGACGCTCTAGCAGCGTCTTGGCCTCGCCCTCCGCCTGATGTGAAGCCACGCTACTTCTCCTAGGAGCGAACTACTGTTGGTGAACTAGGGAACTCGGGAAACCGAGAGCTGTCAAAATGGATGCTTCGCACGCCTCCATGCGCGCCGCGTCGGCATCCGTCTGATGGTCGTACCCGAGCAGATGCAAAACACCATGCACCACCATGTGCGCCCAGTGATGCATACGCGTCTCTGGTTCAGGTGCCTCTTCACAGACGACCGGGGCACAAATGGCGATGTCTCCGAGAAGCTCCGATTCGCTATCAAGCGTGCCATTGGCTGGAAACGCAAGCACATTGGTCGCCTTGTCCTTGTCTCGAAAATGGGCATTCAGATGGCGGCCTTCGTCCCTTCCGACGACCCTGATGCAGAGCCCGCCACGACCTTCGGCCGTGCAGAGGGCCGTCTCCGCCCAAGTGCGCATGAGCGCTGCGCTCGGCAGGTCTCGCGAATCGACATCCGGTGCCTCGGCGACCTGGACTTCAATGGCTGCTTTCACGATGCTTTGATTGGTGTTCGGTTGGGTTGGGTGTTGTCATTTGTAGCCGGCTTCGTGCCGATCATAGGCCTCCACGATGCGCTGAACGAGCCGGTGGCGCACCACGTCCTTGGAAGTGAAGTGGATGAATCGAAGCTCGCGAATCTTCGCGAGCACCTTGATGGCATGGGTGAGCCCGGACTCCGAGCCCTTGGGCAGGTCGATCTGCGTGATATCGCCGGTGACCACCACCTTGGAATGAAATCCCATGCGGGTCAAGAACATCTTCATCTGTTCGCGCGTCGTGTTCTGCGCTTCATCAAGAATGATGAAGGCGTTGTTGAGCGTCCGGCCGCGCATATAAGCGAGCGGCGCGACCTCGATGAGGTTTCGTTCCATGTACTTGAGCACAACCGAGGCACCCATCATGTCGCACAGGGCATCGTGCAAAGGGCGCAGATAGGGATTGATCTTCTGCGTGAGGTCACCGGGCAAGAAGCCGAGTTTCTCGCCTGCCTCCACAGCGGGGCGCACCAGCACCAATCGATCAACGCGGCCGGATTCAAGCGCCTGCACACCGGCCGCCACCGCAAGATAGGTCTTGCCGGTTCCCGCAGGCCCTATGCCGAAGCAGATGCCCTGCTCTGAAATCGAGGCGAGATAGGCGCGTTGATTCGCGCCTCGGGCGCGAACGAGCTTCTTCTTGGTTTGGATGGAGAATTCGCTCGGCGGTTCGGCCTCGCTGGCCTGCTCTTCAGGGGCGGGGTTTGCTTCGGACTCGATCAGGTCGCCCGCCTCACCTTCATGTTCGCGCAAGAACAGGTGCAGGGATTCGGAATCGAGCGAACCGCCATTGCCTGTTAAGTTTTCGTAGAGGCGCTGCAATACGTTTCCGGCCGTTGCCACGGCCGACTCCGGCCCTTTGAGCACAAAGAGATTGCCGCGATTGCTGATATCGACACCGAAATGCCCGCCGATTTCACGCAAATGCTGATCTATGGGACCGCAAAGGGCTGCGAGACTCGCAGAATTGTCTGGATGGAGTGCCAGACGTGAAGTCACGGCACCCACTAGCGAATCGCTCAAGGTGGTTTTGTTGCTTTTCCGAGCGGCCCTTGGGGAGATACAGGATACGCCTTCGGAAAGTTTTTGCAAGGTTCACTTTCTTTTTTACCTTCTTGCGCGGGTTTACTTTCTTCGCGGGCATTCGATATCTGCCTGGGCATTCGGCATCTGCGCGGGCGCGCTTCTAGAAGGCGATGGCCTCGCTGGCCTAGTGGCGAATCTCCCACAAGCGCTATGGACAATCTCCGCAACGCGCAATCCCAAAACTATGTTTGATGCTGCCTTCAGTTCCCTTTTCCTTTCAGGAGTATACTCATGCAAGCGGAAAGCCAAACCCTCTTCGAGATGTCCGAAACCTTCGAAAGCGCGAATTTCACAAGAGACCAGTCCGACGCCTTTATCCGCTCCGTCGCATTGGCAATGAGCACATTCGCCGTCACGCCCAAGCTACTCGACGACCGCCTCGACAAACTACGCCGAGAGCTGCTCCGCGAATGGCAAAAGGACCTTACAGCGCATCAAGACAACTCAAACCAGCGCTTCGAGCAACTTGACGTGCGCCTTGCTGAACACAAGGCAGAGTCAAACCGGCGATTCGACAATCTGGACCAGCAGTTCGCAGAACAAAAGAAAACTTTCGAGGAACTGAAGGACACAGTCTACGAACTCAAAGACTCGATGCACGACCTGAAACGCAGCTTGCTGAGCTACCTCTTGGGTTTCACCCTCGTCATACTCGCCGGACTCATGGGCGCCTTGGGGACCCTGCTCCTGGGCTAGTGCCCCCCGGCCTCAACAAGCAGCCACAGCTTCTCGCCTGGATGCACGCTGAGCGGAAGACTACACCCGACCATCGAAGCTGAAACGCCTGCGTGCCTGCCTCGATTTTGCGATTTGCGCGACGAGAAATAGGTAGATCCCGGTCAACCACATGATGATCAACAGCAGGCCTGAGGGTAGGAAGACGAAGTATTTCACTTGGTTTGAGAAAAATGATCCGTCGTGGATAGATTCGATCAAGCCGGACCGGCGGAACGCAGTTTGCAAGGCAACTCCGGTCTGGGTATCGACCTGAACTTCCCAGCCTGTTGTGGAGTGAATCTTGGCGATGCCTTTGCTTAGGCGAATGTCGATGCGATCAATATCCGTCCAGCTTGCGGCATCAAAATCGGGCTGCGCGGTGGCAGCCACCAGGAACTCGTCGTAGGACACCGCTGGCGCCACATGACTCGCGATACCGGTGTGTGTTTCCGGCTGTATCCAAGCGATGTCCTTTTTCAGCATGAGCAGCGTGCCCGTGATGAATACCACGCCACACGGAATAAACACGGCAAGCGAAAGCCAGTAGTGTATTTTTCGAAACAGTTTTCTGTAGTTCATCGTCTCGTGTCCTGAGTCATGCATTCGTACAGGGTAGACCTTGAAGAACTCAAGGATTGCACCAGCCGACTTGCGCCATGCGAACGGCTTGGGATACTCGTTGTCGACGGCCAGGTACTCCCGGCTCGCGGTTTCCGGTAACCGCGTCTCATTGTAGTTGTTCCACGTCTACATCGCGGAATGCCACTGGTGCGGACGCCTTGGAATGAAGAGTTCAAAGTAGAGACTCCCTACCCTCCACCCTCCGGTCGGCGCGGCGTCGCCGGTTCAATGGACAATCTCCCACAAAGACAGAGGTCAATCTCCCAAACACGCCTTCTCAAAACCATGTTTGATGCTCTCCTAAATCTCCCCACCTTTCAGGAGTATACTCATACAACCGGAGGCTAAAACCATCCTCGAGATGTCCGAAACCCTCGAAAGCGCGAACTTCACAAGGGACCAGTCCCACGCCTTCATCCGGTCCGTCGCGCTGGCAATGGGCACATTCGCCGTCACACCCGAGCTACTGGATGATCGCCTCAACAAACTACGCGGCGAGTGGAAACGGGACCTCAAAGAGCACAAGGACGACTCAAACGAGCGCTTTGACAACCTTGACGAGCAGTTCGCCGAACAAAAGAAAACCGTTGAGGAACTGAAGGACACAGTCTACGAACTCAAAGACTCGATGCACGATCTGAAACGCAGCCTGCTGCACTACCTCTTGGGTTTCACCCTAGTCATACTCGCCGGACTGATGGGCACGCTGGGAACTGTCCTCGCGTCGTAGAGCCCCAAAAAACCCAAAGACCCACGAATTGATACTTGTCTTCCACTGAGCCTTCTGCGGGAGGGTCTGAGGGCTTAGCTTCCCATGATCTCTGAGACCTTTTCGACTTGCGCAATACGCTTCTTCAGCTTGTCCCGCACGTCGGCCCGGCACTTCGAAACGAGCCCTTCCCAGTCCTCCTTGCTTGAAAGCGTGACCTGTTGCTCATCGGATACGTCGATCAACACGGCCTTCTTTGACCCATCAATAAGACGCAAGACGTTCAAGATGGTCCCGAGGCTCTTGCCGTCCCATATCATGAGACCGAACTCGGCTTCCTTCGCCATCTCCCTATCTTTCGCGGCGTAGAAATTAAAATCCTTTATGCCTTTTTGCGTGCTGACTTTGCGGGTCTCCCAACAACCAATGTTGTTTCGGCACTTGTCTCCAGAGCAATAGACTGTCACACGATCATAGTGAGCATCAGCTAAATACTTCTGCACCGCTTTATCCACGCCATTGGCATCTCCAACGAGCACCGAGTGCCGTCTTTCCATGACGTTCTGGAGGCGGACTCGGGCCTGCTCGGGCAATCGCGAGATGTGGCGTGAACCGCCAACAAAAACGCGGATCATCGGTTGCTCCTAGTCTTGGTGATAGTCCGCCCAACCAGCCACCACCCTATTCCACAATCTCCACAGGCACCGCTCTCCAAGTGTCATTAGTCACCAACACATGGCATGGCTCCGTTCGCCAACCACAGTTGTAGTCAGTCCGAGCCGACGCCTGAGGAACAGCGTTTTGAAACACCAGCGCACAAAGCGCCGCGGCGATGATGGTCAAAACGACTTTTGTGTAACGATCCATATGATTTTCCCTCTAAGAAAGTAGCTCAAGGAACTTAGTGCAGGGCTGTATGGCCCCCGCCAAACTCCTGAAAAAACACGTCCGCGGAGAAGGGTCGCGCGGACACGATTCAATTCTTAGGAACGCATACACGAAAGTCCCGGTAAGTGTGGCCTTGCACGTCGCTCTGAACCCGGTTTATGACTCCATCATAAGCCGTAGTCAGCTTCAACTCACCACTGTCGTTTCGATAACCAGTAAACAAGGGCACCAACTCGATGTCGGATTCCCCAAACGTCGCAACACCGCTATTGACCACAAGACCAACGTAAGATTTTCGACTCTCCAGCGTGAGTTCCACTGGATACTCACGTAGCGATTGCTGAAGCAAGCACTCGATTAAGTCGCCACTGTACTCGGCGACCACGACCGCTGCTCTTCGCGAGTCGCAGAAGCAATTTGCGAGCAATGAAATCAAGATCGCCAAGAAGATTCCTACAGTTGTGCCAAGCACAGGATGGCCTGAGAGTAATTGCGTTGCGTTGCCGTTCGGGACGCTCCATTTCAAAGCTGTGCCAAGAACTACCGCGGAAAGCTGAAACAATAGCCAGCCGATTAGCAGGATGCCAAAGAAATACGTGTAGCCGCTCTGCCTCTGAAACCAATATCGTGCGAGGTTTGCTAGGAACGCTACGGTTGTACCAACCAACACAATTGATAGCAGTTCACTAACAGCCCCCACTTCCAAATGGACTCAAGTGAAACCCGAACTAAGCGGCGTTTTGTTTCCTGAGAGCCTTTTGAATGGCTCTGCTGTCATCGAGAATGTTCTTTATCTTCTCGGATTGGAACATCGCGTCGATGTCCTCAACTTTCATATTGCCAGTCAACCAATTCACACTGACCTTCACCTCTGCATCCTGATTGCGCTCCTTCCTCTTGTTGTCCACGTCTGTCTCCATTGGTGAGTTAATTCTCAAGAAATATTAGAGAGTTTTCTCGGTATGTCAAATCTCATCCTCATTCCCGTGGGTAGCCGCGCATTCATGGTCTACCGTCCGAATCAGAATTAACAGATAATCAAAGTTCGCCAGTCCATGCGGACGACAACTGGCTCGGGAAACTTGGATCGATTTTGGATTGCGCTACCCTGTGTATTTGTAACTCGCCAATTGGGCGACAGGGAGCTTTGCTGAAAGGGGACGGCAAGAGAACTGAGCGGCAGGACATCAAGCCAAGGAAGAACCTTGCACAGGAGTTGCTCAAAGGAGGCGTTCCGAAGGACAGCCAAACCGCACTTGAATTGCGACCGGACAAGAAGTCTCACCCCAAGCCCATCATGCATTTTCTGATTTTCATGAGAGACTTGAAGTGCAGATTGTCGGGATTCACAAAGAAGACGCAGGCGCTCACGACATCTCGCTGATGCGAACCCGTGAATGTATCGTGTAGGATACATTTGACTGGTGATAGAAGTTCGACAAACACATGCGTACGAGAATTGGTTGCGGAATCTTCGCGACCGGGAGGCGAAGGCAAGGATTCTCATTCGTACAAATCGGTTGTCACTGGGGAATCCCGGAGATGTGCGGCCGGTGGGTAGCGGCGTCTCCGAGCTTCGAATCGACTATGGACCCGGCTATCGCGTGTATTTCTGCCGTGTTGATAGGGCGACGGTGGTTTTACTGATTGGTGGCAACATGGGAACCGGGCAGCAGGACATCAATCGAGCGCAGGAACTCGTACAGGAATTGCTGAAAGGAGTAGATCAATGAAGAAATCTCGAAACCTCGCCGCCAATGTACGCGCGAAGACGCTTGAATGGGATGCCGCTGATTATCTCGATGAGCTTGAGGATGTCGTGGCTTATTTGGAAGCGGCGTTCGAGGACGGAGATTCGCGCGTCATCACAGCGGCGCTCGGAGACATCGCCCGGTCCAAGGGGATGACCGCCGTCGCGGCGCAAGCTGGAATGGGCAGGGAAAGCCTGTACAAAGCACTTTCTCGCAACGGGAACCCCGCATTTGCATCGGTGCTGGTTGACCGTCACACACTGTGTGGGAATCCCTGAAGACGCCAGCCACTTCAATCTTGCAATTGCTCTGGAAGAGAGTGGCAGCACTACATCGATGACTTGAGTGCGTTCTTCAGCTCCCTTGATGCCTCAGAGAGCATGGCGATGGAGATGGCGCGGAAGCGAGGAATTGTTCGTTAGCCGCTAGGCTGGATTGATTGCTGGTTCCTCCATCTTTCGGTTTCGCCCGGCGGCTGGTTTGGGTGGCTGCGCAGTATCGGCCTTCACACTGGACGGGCGGATGTGGCCTCAATGGGGTGTTAGCGCAATTGTGCTCTGGTCTAGGTACACCTCGACCACCTTTGGAAGACGAAGCCCAGGCACCTTGGGAGGGCTTGGAGGTCCAGGCGGCTTACAAGGAGGTGTTTTCTCTCAAGAGTCCTTGATTTTCAGGATTCAAGGCGCATTGACATACCTGCAACTCACTCAAACAGAACACATCACGTCCGTCCAACTTCGGGAATCCCCCCTTTATTTCCCATCTAATTTCCCATAATATGTGCGTTCAGGAGGCTTAGTTCAGCACCTAAAATGAATTTCTCTGCCGAAAATCCCTTCAACGGACCAATTCCCCCGTCCGTTCCGCTTCCGCAGTCGCCCTTAACCGCAGTGCTCGCGCAAATCAGATTTCCAGAGGTCTTGTCTGTCGCGAAGGCTGAGTTTGTGTCAGGATTTCAAGAGAGGATTCGCGAGAGCTACCCCATCTGCAAGCCGTCCACGGAACATCTCTTTGAGGTCCGTCCACCAGCTGTGAATCAGTCGGTCTCTCAGAATTGGAGATTCAAGGATTCAACCGAACTATGGCGGGCGACCTTGGCTTCAGGGTTCTTCGCTCTCGAGACTCGAAACTACACCAGCGACGAAGATTTCATCGCACGAGTCGAGCTACTTGCCAACGCGCTTTCCGAGACAATCAAGCCCCATTCAATGACTCGTATTGGCATTCGCTATGTGGACAGAATTCATGGCGAAGCTCTGGGCCAGATCAAACGTTTTGTGCGTCCAGAAGTTCTAGGCGCATTCAATGAATCCTGCCACGAGAACATCGAACAAACATGGACGCAATTGGCCGCGACGGGCGACCCTGGCAAGCTGAATGCGCGATGGGGATACATGCCTCAAGGCCTGACTCACGAACCTGACTTGATGCCGCCAATCAACGAATCGTGCTGGTTTCTGGATACCGACGCTTACATGGAGTTTGATACTCCTGAAGCGTTTAACGCGACAGAGATACAAAAGCACCTTTCCAACTTAACTGACCGATCTTACGCGGTATTTCGCTGGGCAGTGAGCGACGAGTTTCTCCGGCACTGTGGGGGTGAGGTATGACCCAGCTTCGATTCCGCTCCGGCCACGCCAATCCCTCGGACTTGGCGATGACGTGTTCAAGCTACGGGGAATACGAAGAAGCCTTGCCCTCTGTCAGGCCAGAAAACAGTCCTTTCTTGTTTCAACAATATCTCCCCTCTTCAGCAAACAATCGAGCATCAATCGGATATTTGCAGTTCACGTTCATGCGCGAAAATTCCACATCTGCATGGGCAACGTTTGTTGATACTTCAAGTGACCTGCTTGAAGAAGCTCGCACCTTGTCCTCCGTAAACTTGGCGCACGCGAATGCAAATGTCTTCGAAATTCGCCGTATCACGGGTTTGGGCTGGGGACAGTTGGCTGACATGCTAAATGTGGACAGACGGACCGTTCACAACTGGGTTAAGGGTGGACGAGTGCGGCACCGAAATCGGAAACGCATCGCGGACACGCTTATCACCCTACGGAACATAGATCAGGGTTTTGCGCAGGACAATCTTGTTCTTCTGGGAGAGCCATCGCCGAGTGGACCGACGGTGTTTGAGTTGTTCAAGCAGGAGATGTACGAGGAAATACTCAGTGACTTTGCTTGTTATGGTTACGCTCGACCAGCACCTAGCAAAGCTGAAAGGACTGGAGAGTATAAGGGCATGACTATACATCCCGGCGCAGACGGTTCCGAGACGCTAGAGCGCCTACCGTTCGAGCCACAGCCATCTGCTCGGAAAAGAGAGATAAGACGTGTTTGAGGCTGTGTTGGCGGATCAAGAATCTACTTACGCGATTGACGAAGACCCGCTAACGCATTGGCGCCAGGGTGATTTCGTCTTGGGTGTGGGGGGATTCCTTTTCGCCAGCACCCCTCAGAGCGGAGCAGCTTATGACGCAAGCGAAGACATGGCGGGAATCTGTGGTCTGATAGCGATTAGTCAGTCTTGCGACATAGTGCGCGACACAGGAGGTCGTCACTACGTCACATTTTGTGCTCTTGCAGAAGTGCAGAGCCATCAAGTCTCCGAAATCGAGAAAGGACGGCGACCCTATCTTGTATACGTGGAAAACACCGAAAAAACAGTCTTCGCAGACTTGCGACGGGTGATGTCGGTAGAAAAAAAGCTTGTGCGGAAATGGAACAGGCAGACGGGGTTTTGCTCTGAAGAAGCTCGTATCAGGTTTGCAGCAGCCCTAGAGCGCAAATTCGGACAATTCGCATTTCCTGACGATTTCGATGGCGCAATTGGCCACTTTCGACAAAGGGTCTGGTCGCGGCACTCGAAGCCACAATCCGCCCCGGGCAAAGTCTATCGTTCATTGGAACAGATTCGCTTTCGCGCCGAACCCAATTGGTCGGCGGAAGACAGGAGGATCTATATTATTGCGATCATGCAGCGCAGTGAAAGCCAAGAAGCGACTCGGCAGGAGATATTGAAGGAACTTGAACAAGAAATTGATAAGATCGAGTGGCCCACTGGGTACAGGTGGGGCTCTCCTCGCTTCTTGCTGGGAACGGCGAGAGACTTGAGTGCGGAGGATATCTTGACCAGTAGAAGCGGTGACTTTGAGTTTCTTTGTTCTTGATGGGCGGGAAGGGTCAAATCGTCTGAGAAGAATAGGTATAAGAGCTCCTCACGAGCACGGGCACTGATCCCTGAACAATCCACGGCGACAAGTATCGAGTCCCTCAGGTAGCTCATACCAACGTTCTGACGGCGGAAGAAACTTGTCGGCAGGTGACCGTGAGTCTGTCCATTCAGGGTGAAGATAATCCCCTCGTCGCTGCTGTAGGTATCTGCCTTTCCCTTCTTGAACGCGAAAATCACCGCCTTCATGAATTGGCCTTGAACCCTCGGGTCCACTGACGACGGATCGAATTCCAGGTTCTCGCCTCGGTTGTCTTCCAAGCGAACGCGAATACCGGTCAGATTGGTTTCAACGCCCGTCTCCTTATAGTCTCGACACTCATGCAGGCGAATGGGCAGCGCCACCTGATGGAGAAGAAGATCCAGCCTGCCCAGTAGCCCGTCCCCCATGAGTATGTGGCATCTTCGTCTGATCTGATACTCATAGAGCTTGATCAGCGTGCCCCATGCAGATTCACGTTCATACGCCTTGCTGCCCGAGGGAAGAATCGGCAAGGATTGGGCAGGAAAGTGCAGGACACCTCCCTTTCGAGGTCGCGATTCGCAAAGAACCGGAGCGAGGTAGGAATACACGGTATTTCTGCCACCTTCTTCTTGGCGACGCACCACTGTGAAGCCCCAATGGCTGTCCTTGCCATCTGTTCCCTCACCGAGTGCAGGATTTCGTTTGCTGACAACCAGTTGCAGGTTGTCTTTCCCGCAGAACCTCAAAGCGCCCGTTCCGCCCATGTTGAATTTTCCTTGCACGAACGGAATTCTGAGCTTGTTGCTGCGGTGCATGGAGAGCAGAGTTTCGGGGAACCTTACGGGTGCCTGACCTTCGCCCCGGTCAGCGATAGTGAGGCATGGATAGCCCTGACCAGGCTTTGCTCCGGTTGCGGCCAGCGTGATCTCCCGTGCGACTTGCGTTCGGTAGCGGTTGGGCCATTGTGAGACAAGGCCCGACCTGCCACCGCTCGCGCTTTCTTGAGGATCGAAGAAAACGGCTACCGCTTCTCGAATAGTCTGTGGGGCTAGGGCGCTCTCGGGGTCCATTCCCGCCTCACGGCAAGCTGAGATCAGCCGAGCATCGACGGAGTTGACCAGTTTCTCCACAAGAGCTGCTTCTGGACTACTCTGTTGATTCCCGATGGTTGCCCAGTTGTTTTCTATGTCGCCGAAGTGTCGCCAGGCTTCTTGCCGGTCCCAGAATCCGGCTCCGCGAAGGAGGGCGATGACTTCAGCTTCGGAGTCGGCGTGGATGAGGGCGAGGCATAGATTCTGCATGTGTTGTTCGTCCATGAGCATCGACTACGTTCAGGTCCTAAGATTTATGTGGAGTAGATGAAGAACGCGTGAACGATAGGCAGCGACCAAGACCCAAGCCATGGAAGAGATAATGGCCGTTACAGCTTTCGAGGAGATTTACTTTGTTGAGTGTTGCTCCTCACTGGCAATCTTCTTTAACCGTTCTCTGGCGGATTCGAATACCTTTGGCTGCGCCCAGTGCGAATTGCCCAGGGAATCAAAAATGTAAAAGCAGTCAAATACCTGACTCTTTTGCATAAGACTTCCATCTGTTGAGTAGATCAGCTGGACAGAATCTCCAACCTCAAGCCACTTTGGCAATTGGTCCGGAGATATTTGGAGTGCCTCTAAGAGGAGGCCCCCGCTCGTCGTTTTTCTTAATCTTGCGCTCGTACCGACGCTTTAGTGGACTTCTAAAGGTTAGGCCTACGCCACGCGCACACACTTTACCTGGACCATGATTGGTCGCAGTTATGCCGAAGAAAGGGCCTTGCTTGCTCACCGGAGAACGGGACCGATCATACTGGTATATCACATCTCCTCGAACCTTAATGCGAGGGCGACGTCGATCTACGATGATGGTGTATGTGAGGGAGATTACCCATGCTATCAGCGCCAAAGTTGCAATTAGGTCAGTCACGTCCATAGCGTTCGAGACCCCTCTAACAGAATTACAATGATTCAAGCTGTGGGTAAATCGCGGCAGTCGTTTTTGATGTAGCAGATTCCACGTCAATTGCGCTAGATAACAACCGGCGACGGGGTCGACTCTAAGAAATTGACTACAAGAAATCAACACTACGTATGGCGCCACTACTTGGAAGGGTGGCGGCAAGAAAACGGACAAGTGATTTGCTTACGGAACGGCAAAGTGTTTTCCACAAACCCGATGAACATCATGGTTGAGCGAGACTTTTATTCGCTGTCTAAGATCACCGCTATCGACATTGCCTTTATGGAGGATTGGCTCCAAACAAACGATCCGTACTTGGTTCCGCACCACCGACGTGTATATCAGTCTCTGGCCTTCATTGCCGACGTGAATGATCGACTTCAAAGAGATCCCAAGCTTACGTCGCAGGAGAAGGCAGTGCTTCGGGGTGTGGTCACAGAAACCGAAGAGAATCTGCACGCCTCCATAGAGCGAGCAGCTCTGCCTTTGCTGAACGAACTGCGCGAGAGACGCGTGGACTTTCTCAATCACGATGATGAGAATGCAATTAAGTTCTTTATTTTTCTGGCGCACCAGTATTTTAGAACAAAAGGAATTCGCAGCAGCATAGGAAAGGCATTGTCCGTTGCACACCCGCAGTTTGATTTCAGCCGACTCAAAAACGTGCTTTGCTATTGTTTCGCGACAAACTTGGGAGCCAGCCTATTCTTGGATAGAGAAAAGTACGACCCGATTGTCTTGGTAAACTCTACTGATCTGGGCTTTATTGCGGGTGACCAGCCAGTAGTCAACGTCTTGAGTCTGGGATGTGAGAGTGCTCCGAAAGAAATGGCACTGTACTATCCGGTTACTCCGAACACTGCCCTTCTGTGGTCAACTCGCGAATACGAACTTCGCTTGAGGGTGGTCACGCGCGATTTGGTCCGAGACTTGAATGATTGGATTGCGTGGAATTCGACCCAATTCTTGATTGCACATTCAACGGGAGACTTCCGAGGCATTACGAACAAACGAATGCCGCGTGTCGTGCCACGCCGCTGAAATCTAAGCACCCTATGAAATCCGTCAAAGCATCATTTGACGCCGGTGTCCAGCTCGCGTATCGAGAATGCCTAGGAGGTGGATATTTCGGGAGAGTGCGCCGTAGGCTGAGGATTTTGACACCTTCACCTTCACACCGAAGATAATTCTCTGCGACCCGAATGAAGATTGTAGGAATCGGCATGACCAATCCAGACACAAATGCTCTTCTAGACCTGCTCGACCGATGGCGGCACCTTCCCTCATACAGTCTCGAACCTCGGGTCGACCCGTTTTTCGCTCTCTTTCTGCCAGAGGCTCTTAATCATCACCTGCGATCACGGGGTATCGAGATCGATCCACGACTTATACCAGAATTCCCGATTAAGCAGAGCGAGACCAGACGCTCGGACAAGGCTGACTTTTTTGCTCTATCCCTTGGTCGGAAGGACGCGTTCTTGATCGAGCTAAAGACAGAGGGGCGTTCGCTACGTGAGACTCAGGAAAAGTATCTGTTGAAAGCCGTTGACCGAGGACTCCCCAAGCTCCTGTGCGATGTCCGCACCTTGGCCAAGACTCCCAAGCGCTTTGCCCGCAAAAAGTACTTTCATCTCTTAAAGTCCATGGAGGAGATTGGACTGATTGAGTTGCCGCCCGGTCTTGAAGAAAAGGTATATGGCCGATCTTCGCACGGAATCTATGACATGATTGATGCAATTAGGATCTGCCGCACATCTGCAAGGATTCAACTCATTCACGTTCTGCCGCACATACATGACCTTTCTAAACTGACTGAACCAATACGAAGCAAAATTCGAGAACAGGACTGCATTGACTTTCAGTCATTCGCTAACTCAGTTAGACATCTTGGTATAATTGGCCTTCGTTTTGCTGACAGTTTAGAAGGTTGGGCCGAAACAAAGGCGGGAGAAATAGAACAGTGATCATACTTAACCCAAATTCCAAGCGACGGTCGGCGATTGTTCGGTCAGCAATGGAGAGCCTTAACCGTGGAAACCCCGGCTTGTGAAAGCCCCACTCACTCCGGTGCAGTTGATATCAGTGAGTGCTGCCAAACGGATATCTCCTTCCACATATTGGTTCCGTCAATCGGTCCGATTTACCTCTATTGATAGACTAATGAGCGCCACGGATTTGATCCGTTACTTCAGCGCGTCGATTTCCGCCACGCTTTGAGGCGTTATCCCATGCGAATCTCCTCTGAATGGGAAACTGTTGCGTAGTTCTTTAAGTTGCGGATTCGAGAAAGCTATAGCTCCATCTTCTGTCTAGTGCTCAAGCTTCCTTTCGGTGGGCGACAATATGAACCTGACAGATGTTCCGACTCGCCAAGCGGTTTAGCTTCAACACTGTAGGCACCGTCTCATCTCCAGTTTGCGCTAGAATCTCATAAGAATGAGGAAATACGATGATTGTAAGGGCGATCCTGGCTACGCGAATTCTGCCGTGAGTGTTCAGTCTCCTAGTTCTTCTGTTCGATCCGTTCCGAGGCTGAGAGTTTCGGAAGGCGTGAGTGAACCAGCTGATGGATACGAATCTTCTACTGAGTACGAATTTCGCTATCGTTCGAAGCTCCACTCCCGCCTTCCGCACGTCGTAAAGTTCTCAGGAGGTCGATCAAGTGGAATGATGCTTTTCACTCTATTAGAGAACCATCTGTTGAAGGCAGAGCGAGGAGACGTGATCGTCTTCAACAATACCTCTGCTGAACATCCCGACACCTACCGATTTGTCGCTGACTGCATGAAGGCGAGTGACCAGTATGGGATTCCATTTTTCTGGGTCGAGTTTCAAACATATGAGGATGCTCGCAAGGGAGAATGGACTCGACTTCCGAGTTACCGACTGACCAATTCAAAACCGTTGTCACAAGACAATCCCAACGGATTTCATTGGCGTGGAGAGGTGTTTGAAGAGCTGTTGTCTTGGGCCGGATACGTGCCTAATCAATTCAGTCGTATCTGCACCCAAAACCTGAAACTTGAGGCCACTCGGATGTTTCTGAAAGACTGGCTTACGGGAAGACCATCTATCCCTCGTCTGGGACATTTCGGAGAGCGGTCTAGGGTTGACCGGCGAATCATGTATCGTCGTCACTTGCGGAATCAGGGCGCGGTTCCAGAGGAGATCTTTCATAAGAAGAGAGCTTTCGCACTCTCTAGATCTCACTTTCGACCAGAGCAACGGTATGCTGACTTCTCACCAGTCTGGCATGAGTTTAGCAATCCGACACTCGAAGGGAAGGTGTTTGGGGGAAAGATCTCGTTTGGTGAAGGAGGAGCTGAATATGTAGCCTTTGTTGGCCTCAGGGGAGATGAGGAATTGCGGGTTAGGCGTGTGGAAATGCGTCAGCATTCTGGTCAGTCAGGGACAGGCTATGAAGGCGAACACATGTATATGCCGCTAGCCACGATGGCGGTATCTCGGGACGATGTCAACGCATTTTGGAATCTTCAAGACTGGAATCTATCATTGCCCAGCGAAGGTAGTCTCTCGAATTGTGTCTATTGTTTTCTCAAGGGAGTGTCCAATCTCCAGAGCGTCCACGCCCAAATGGGCCAAAAGAAGCATACGGAGATTCCTGATTTCGGATCTATTGAGGGAACTCCTTGTGACTTGGACTGGTGGAAGCGTGTCGAGGCAGAATACGGCCGAGATTTAAGAGCTGAGGGCAGAGAGCTACGTGGCAATCCTACCAGCGCTCACATCGGTTTCTTCGGTACTAAGGGATTTTCGTACGAGATTTTGGCGAAAAGCGAAAGTCAAGAGGTCGATAAATTTGCGGATTCTCTGCTTCCGTGCGATTGCACTGAATAAATTCCGGCTCAACCAATGAGCAATAGACCGGTATATCTTGACTATCAGTCCACTACTCCAGTTGATCGAAGAGTCCGAGAAGCCATGATGCCGTACTTTTCAATGGAGTTCGGAAACCCTCATTCGATGGATCACGAGTACGGGTGGACTTCTCACAACGCTGTGCAAGTAGCGCGCGCGAGGGTCGCCCAGCTCATAGGCGCTGACGATGAAGAAGTCATATTTACTTCCGGCGCGACCGAGTCGTGCAATTTGGCAATTCGAGGTGTGGCGAAGGCTCACAAAGGGAATCGGCGACGAGTTATCACGTTGGTTACGGAACATCCTGCCGTGTTGCAGACCGTTGAGAGTCTGGCGGATGAAGGATTTGAGCCCGCGATTTTAAACGTAAGAAAAAACGGCCTAATCGATCTTGATTGCTTTGAGAAGAACTTAAGTAAGCAGGTGCTGCTGGTTTCAATCATGGCAGTCAATAATGAAATTGGAGTGGTCCAACCCTTGTCACAGATTGGAGCGCTTTGTAAACGACACGGAGTGATTTTTCACACTGACGCAACTCAGGCCGCAGGCCGAATGCGGGTAAACACAGATGCGTGGTGTGTGGACCTTTTGAGCATGTCTGCGCACAAGATGTATGGGCCAAAGGGTGTGGGTGTGTTGTTTGTGCGCGCAGGGACTCAGGTAGATCCGATTTCAACTGGAGGTGGTCAAGAAAGGACGCTCAGACCTGGCACCGTGCCGACACCACTTGTTGTGGGACTCGGTGAGGCATGCGTCCTTGCTGACGCAGAACTGGATATCGACGCTTCTAACATGAGGAGACTTTCAGCTCGTCTCGTGAACGCCCTATTGGATATGTGTCCTGCATTGCTCATTTTTGGAGATCGGGAAAAGCGAGTGCCCGGAAATCTCAGTTTTGGATTTCCGGATTTGCGTGCCGAGGAGGTGATTGGGAGAGCAGCGAGCAAGATAGCGATTTCCACTGGCTCCGCTTGCAGTTCGGGAACCTCAGATCCGTCTCACGTACTTTTAGGGCTGGGTCTTGAAAGGGATGCCGCCGCGTCAGGGATTCGCATTAGCCTTGGTCGATACACAACCGAAAGAGATGTAGATGTCGCAATCGAGACGATGGCATCAATTTATAGCGATAGTCTTGGCAGCGACTGTGCAATATGAATCAGTCTGAATTGAATCTGAGGTTTCCTAAAGGACCTAACACAGGATTTACTCCTGCAGGCATAACAGGGTTCGCCGATCTGAAGCCTGCTGCAGTGGCGCGTGAACTGATTCAGAACGCTCACGATGCAGCTAGAGACGCCGGTGTCAGCAAGGCAATTGTCCGGTTCAAGCTATTCCGAGACCGAGCAAAGAACGTTCCGGGACTAGAAGCCTATAGGAGGGCATTCAGAGGAGCGATCGAGACACAGAAGGAGCTTGGTGGTGGACAGCTGCCGAGGCAGGCCGAGATCGTGATGGAGACCATCCAAGACGCGCTCGACGCGGAAGAGCAAGATGTGCTAGCCGTCCTCGACAATGGTATCGGGCTCAACTGCCAAAGCATGACAGCCCTTCTTAGTGATGGGGTGAGCTCGAAAGGAAATGGTGCCACTGGAACATATGGAAACGGACATTCTGTTGCCATTCCATCTTCTGACTTGCGATATGTTCTCTATGGCGGAGTTTCGAATAACGGCGAGAAAACTGTGTCTGGCCACGCAGTTATTGCCTCGCATCATGATCCGGACGCTCGGAATTCCAGCGGTTTGTGCTCGGGAGATGGCTTTTTTGTGCGCGGATTCTTAAGTGGTGAGAGTGGAGAGTTGTACGACTACGCTCATGAGGATGAAATCCCAGAATTTGCCTTAAGGGAATTGAACGAGATTGAAACTTCTTTCGGTCACGGTAGTGTTGTCTTGTTTCCCGCGTTCAACTGTTTTCGAGAGAAGGAGTCATTAACTGACATGGTTGCGAGAGCTGCAGCCTGCAACTTCTTCCAGGCAATAGCGGACGGGGACCTAGAAATTCAGATTGATGATCAACTGCACAGGGCATCCCCTCGGATAACGGTAGTTGATAGTGGTAGCCTGAGAAACGTGTTGGAAAAACACAAGGAAGAAAAACGGTCACGAGCCTTCCTCAGCGGACAGAGGGCCTTCGGCGCATATGAGGTGTTGAGAGACGGAATCAAATGTACTATTGAGACCGAGATTGGCCATGTTCAAGCCCATCTACTTGAGCGAGCAACTGGAACCACTTACGTTGAGCTATGCCGCAATGGTATGTGGATCGCGGACAGAAGTAGTTTTCCAGGATTTCAGGGAAAATTTGCAGATCGCGCGCCGTTCCACGCTGTCCTCACGTTAGAAACATCAGGAGAAGATCGGCTTTACAGTTTGATCAAGGACGCTGAGGGCCCCCTTCACAATGATCTTGTGCTCAAGGATCTCTCCACCAAAGATCAAGAGGATCTAAGGAGAGCGTTCAAGAAGATTTTGGAATGGCTGCGCAGTAATACAACTGCTCTAAGGGATGACGAGTTGTACAGTCCGGAAGATTTTATGGTCTTCGAGAATGGAGGGGGATTCGGTTCGGACGGGGGGAATGCGCATAGCGCATTCTGGGGCACGCCTACGTCCGTTTCGTTGCCTGGGCGCAGACTGGCACCTGGCAGAGGATTTCGGTGGGTTGATCCAGAGCCTCCTAGACCGGGACCCAATCCCAATCCGCATCCTAATCCACGACCGGGTCCTAAGCCATCTCCCAAGTCAACCGCGTTAATGCTACCTGTCTTTCGAACGGTGGCCGCACCGGTCGGAAGCAAACGCAGACGCATCCAGATTGAGTGTTCTGAGGCGTGTGCTTCGGCAGAACTGAGGTTAGTGGTAGACGAGAACGTAGATGCAACTTGTGATCATTTGCCGCACGAGCGCGCCGATCACGTCATCTTGTCCAACGTCGAGATTAGCGGACGTGCCCTTCGTGAGAATGAGCTCGTGCGAATTGAAGGTCGCACTACAAGGATTCGACTGGGAGATCTTGCAGCCGGATCCGAAATCACCCTTGAGGCCGACTTCGAATTGATTGGAGCCTTCGAAGGGCTCCCCTCCAGCCCGTCGTTCAGAGTGGAGATACTCAAACCGTCTGGCGAATCTCCGGATGGTGGGGAATCGAATTGACTAGAATCATAACTACGGCTGGGACATCTTCGAACTCGATTCGTTCACTGGACTATCCTTCTTTGGAGGAAGGGAATCTCTCTTACCCGAATGGTCGTTACATTGTGGATTTCGAACCCGGTGAGGATCGCAGGTCCTTTGTCTTGATGCATCAGGTCGAAGGCGCTCCACTAATCAACAGGCTAATTGAAGATCAACACGCCAGCTACGTCTGTGTCGTATCTTCTCCGGTTTCTGGATATCGAGAAACTCACATTGCCGGGCAATCTCAACAGGAGGTTCAATGGGAACTGGACGATTTAGGAGAGCCCCCATTGTTTACACCGATGATCGTCTGTACAAGAACTTGCCAATTGACGCTGGAATGTGAGCGAGATGGGATTCACAAGATATGGGACGATTTGGTTGTGGATTTCAAGGCAGGCTCCCGGCTAGCCGTGGCAAACGTCATTCAACTGCGATCTTCGATTTTACAGATGCTGTCAATGAGAAAAAGGGATGATCTCAAGGAGGGTACGTTCTTTGTTGATTTTGAGACTGAGCCTTTCCTATTTGTCGTGAATCTGAGTTCGGGTCTTCACAAGTTTCTCAGATTCGCTCGTGAAGAGCGCTCCCGTCCACACATAATGATTCACATTGTGTCAGCCTGCTTAGCGTTGTTGCAGCGCGAGTTCCCCAGCGCCGAAGGTGAGGAGGGCTGGAAGAATGATCGTTCGCTCAACGGGCTGCACAACGAGCTGAATTATCATGGAATTCCGGGATGGGGCGAAGACGGCTTTTCTCCGGAGCGAGCGGCTACGATTCTGTACCCCCACAAAGTTCCCGTAGACGACCAAATAGAGAATCATGGATGAGTACCGCGCAGTTTAAAGAGTTTCGCGATCAGGACTATTCACGTTTGCGATTGAGTCTTCTGCGCACAAAGGGGGGGCAGCCACAGAGAGAGTTTCTGGAATCGGTCCGCGAAACTCCAAGCTTCTTGAGTTACATGCGGTACTTGCCTGTAGTTGGCTCTCAGTCGGCGCCAATTCACCAAGAGCGGCTCGTGGAATCCGAATACAAGGATCCTCCCGCCGATACGGAAACCAGACTGTTCTATTCTTGGCTAGACCTCACACCCCGCATTGCTTGCCGCACAACGTTTTGGGCGCATCTGACGTGTGAGCATATCGAGGCTGGTGTGCTGGACTCGTCCTTTCTGGCAGCCAATGGAGGTTCGGGCTCCGGGGGGCTCGAGAGGATCGACCGCGCACTGACTGAACAGAACGAAAGTCAGGCCAAGTCAATTGACAGTTGTGTGCGAACTGTTCTCCGGCGACTTGGGGGTATACCTGATCGTGGTAACCGCAGCGTGTACGTCAACTGTCCATTCGCGCGTGCTTGGTGGCGAGAGCGAATTGTGGAACAGGTTTCCAACGGTGACGAAAAAGTCGCCAATAGCGTTCGCGACTTGATCAGAATAAGTCAAACGTATTGGGAGAACTTTGTTGATCGATTAGTGTCAAGGAATTCTACGTTCGGTTCCTTGCAAGTGCGAAACGCCTTTATCTTAAGCCTCGCCAAGCAAGTTGCCGAGAGCGGGAATGCGGAACTACGAAATTCGAAGGTCATGTTGCGTGCTTGTCGAATGCTTTCTGCAAAGCAAGGATCGCTCGAACTGAGCGTACTCGAACGAAGAGAATTAGAAGAACTTATCAGCACAATCGTTGAGTCGGTGCAGTTGCACTCCTGATCGAATATCTAAGACAGCTATGCGTCGAGCGCCAACAATAGAGGGCAATAGCACCAAGCTGAGGAGAAGGCGGGAATGACGGCGGAATACAAGGAACGAGAGATTCAAAAATGGGTGGATATGGCGGATCGAGGAGAGATCGCACTTCCGTCGTTTCAAAGGAGCTACGTTTGGGAGCGGCAACGAATTGACGACTATCTAACTGCGCTCTTTAAGGACCGGCCAACTGGGGTTTTCCTTGTATTGGCTACAAGCGGAGAGCCAATGTTCATCTCACGAACACTCAGAGGTGTCGATGTCGGTGCGGATTCTGAAGTGTCGGAACTCATACTTGATGGCCAACAGCGCCTTACATCTTTGTGGCAGGCTCTGAGGCAAAAGTCAGCATTCGAATTCTACGTTCGAGTCAGGAGCTTAAGCGCTGGAGACTTGAGCGTGGTGGGAGTGGAGTCTTGGTCTAAGAACTCTCCGAGAGTGGCACAGCTTACTGAAGCCAAGAATGCGTTCCAACAGAATCTCGTACCGATAACCTTGTTGTACGAGTCTGAGGAGGGGCAAGACGAACGACTCTGGGAATGGTGCGAAGAGGTCTGTGACAGTCGCTCTCCCGATTCTAGGCGACTGCATTCCGAAATCTCTAAGAAACTAGGTGTCACGCTGCTGAACAAGAGGAAACTGCAGTATTGCATTTTGCCCCCGCACACCAAACCTCGAGTAGCAATTGATATATTCGTAGAGACTAACAAATCATCCGCCGCCATCAAGATGTTTGACATCGTAGTGGCCTTGGCAAAAGGCAAGCACGAAGAAGAACTCAGGGATCGAATCAAAGAGTACTACGATAACAGCCCGCACGCACGGCATTACTGTGACGCAGAAGAAGAAAGGATGATTCCCGAGGTTGGGGAGTGGTTCTTGAAGATCGCCTGCCTAAAGGCAGTTGACGAGAGGTGCCCAAATGGCTTGGCACCTAAACAGAGCAATTACCAGGACGCTCTTGAGATCGTATTTAATTCCGGTGCGGCCGAGGGAGCGCGAAGGCTTAAGAGCTTAGAAAAAGGATTGGATTTTGCATTGGAATTCGTTGCACGGATGGGTGCGTCCACCAAGCGGATTCTCCCAGCGTGGCCTGTCGTATGGGTTATCGCCGCATTGCATGAACAGTTTGAGACAATAAAACGGCCTGATCGAGAGGGTTCCGCAAGGTCTTTTCTAGCTTCCTATGCATGGAGCGCTTTTCTTACGGACCGGTATGAGGCTCAGGCGAACGACCGTCTCTTCGAGGATCTCAAGGGTCTTCGACAGTGTTTGGGCACGATCAACCACAGGGGTGACTACGATCCCGAAGACTTACCAAGGATCTTTGAGCGGAGCCAGTATCCTTTGCCGACAGCTACGAATCTTGAGGACCCGATCACATGGATAGGATCAAGGAGTCGCATTGGTAGAGCCCTCGCAGTAGTCGTAATGTCTGAGAGCCCGAGCGACTGGGTGACTGACGAAAAACTGGACCACTCAAATGTTCGTTCACTGGAGCAAACGGGAAAGCTCCAGCGTCATCACATATTTCCGAAAGGCTTTCTCAAAGGCTACGTCAGTAACGACGAGATCAATCACGCGCTGAATGGTGTATTGCTTCGAGAAAGTACAAACAGATGGTTTTCGAACAAGGATCCGGTCGACTATCTGCAAACGATTGTTCGCAATAGGAAGGATTTGAAGGAGGCGCTCTTACGGAAACGGGTCGAAACTCATATGGTGCCGTATGACGACTTGATTTCAACGGGTAGCGTGAAGTCGAGGTTTCGCCGGTTTATCGTTTCGAGAGCAAAGCTCATTGCTTCGAAATTAGAGCAACTGGCTGGGTCATAGGCAAAACTGAGTGTTTGCTCGGGTCGCCATAATCCGCGGGCTAAGCTGGTATCCACGGAAGAACCTCTCAGATTGTTTGACAATAGAAGGGTGACGAACGGAGTAAAACCACGTTTGCAGTTCCTGGGGTGTTCCTTCCGCCGATATGGCGCTTGAATTATCCCTGCTTGTCCGCGAAATGTTGAACGATAAGTAAGAAACGCTTGGGCTATTGGGAGCTGGGGAGACTAGCACGGCGTGCCGGTTGTTCAATGCGCTCACACGCTTGCGGTGCCTAAATGACGCGTGCTGGCAATTCCAAGGACTGGTCACCAACTTCGTTTCTATATCGCTGCAGCAGTTGCGTCTCTTCGATCTGCGGCCGGCCCAACATGTGCAGCAGCAGCAACAGCAAGTTCGTTGTAGAGAACCGGCGAATTGTCCGCGTACTCGCATTCCACATTAGCCTTTTGAACGGGAATTCATCTAGGGAGGTCGGGAGTTTCGCTGTTTCGGCTACGGCCTGGGAAAGCGCCATATCATGTGAGAGTTTCGCGACTAAGGTCACGAAGGTACGCAGGCCAGCGGGACGGAACAGTACACTTCGATCACGGTACTCACTAACAATCGGCTCGGTATGTTTCGCGGAGAAAAACTCCGCCAATTCCGGGAACCCGAGCTGAAGCTCGTTGAATAGGCGACGCGCAGCCCGATAGTAAGCAACTAGCTCATTTTCTTGAGGCCTTGACTTTTTCAGCTTGACGGGAGACGACGGCAATCCAGTGTGTGCCTTAGTGAACCAAGTGTAGAGGATATCGTATAAGCTAACGATCGTCGTCAAGCTGGTATGGTTAGACTTCGGCATGTTGCTTGACGCTACGAAGGCGATGCGGTCGCCGCCGAACATATCTGGATTCTCATCGATTAGCCATCGCACAGTCAGCGCCATGACATCATCTTCATCGAGCGCGATGATGTCAAATTTGGAGACCGGTTTGGCGGTCTTGTTTAAAGTGGTAAATAGACGGCGGGTTCTCTTCAAGCCCTGGTCGGTCGTTTGGTGTGCAACGAATATGACTGGGACCTGCTCTTTTCGCGCATTAGGCTCAGCCCGCTCCATCGATCTCTTGATTCCCGACAGTCGATGCTGGCCGTCAAGTGCAAAGAGATTTTCGTCGCCGCGCAACGTAAGAAAACCGACGGATAACATGGTTTCTTCCGTCAGGCGACTTAGTTCCTCTGACTCTCCCTTACCCTGGACATTGGTGAGAGCGTGCCAGTTTGGTTTGCCGCCATAGGTGGCGATGACGAGCGCGTTGAACAGGCGGTCCGATTGAGTCTTGAGGTATTCTGCGATTTCCTTGGATCTCCCCCTGTTTAGCTGGCGTTGAATCATCTCCGAAAGACGTTCGCTCTTGTGTAGCTCGTTCGCGTAGTTCACACGAGCGGCGATGGTGGGGAAGTCCATCAGGCAGCAGTAGTAAACCCAATCTCCCATCATGCCCCGTAAAGCAGGAAGAACGATTGATCCGGCGATTGGATTGCCCGCCATTAGAACGCGCTCTTTTTCCGACTTGTGCCTGATTCCATATCGTTCTTGCAGCAGGGCGGCAGAAAGGCCGTGATTAGACGCCGTTCAAGAGCTTGGAGATCGGCCGATGAGAAATTGTCGTCCACCGGCGAAAAATGAAATCGCAGTAGCTCTTTCCATCGGCCGATCATTCTCTCTATCATCGGTCGATTATCGATTTTGCTCTCATTGAAATAGTCGTTGTATCGATCCCGCAGGGATCGATTGGAGTCTTTACCGGCAATGCCAATGTACACAATGTAGCCGTTTGGGGGCAGGAAATTCCGTTGGTCAGATATGACGAAGGCGTAGATACCTCGTTTGTCATTGGGAACGCGATCAATTTCGTCCTTACCATACTTGATTGAATTCCAACTAATGGGATTCTCGGAAGGCTTTAGTTCGAGGATTTTCTTTGTGTTCAATACGAATTCAAGCTCGTATCCTGGGATTTCCAAGGTGGCCGCGTCCAATTTTCTCTCTAGACGATCAAAGTCTATAGATCCGTAGTTGCCTTTGTCGGCAGCGGAAGGTGTGCTTGCCATAGTTTGGTATCGATCTCGTTCTGGTGTGGCGCTTGGAGCGTGCTCTAAGTGAAACACTCACAGCGTATCACCGAGCAATGGGAGACAGAGTCACCAAGAGCTGACGACGGTCTATTTCCGAGATCTGGATTGTACCTTACAGATGTTGAGGGCGACCGCCTATGGATCGGTAAAATGCTCCAGCGAACATCTGAAGTGCGTGCGGCCGTTTGTTCCCCGTGAGATCCAATCAAGGGTTCGCACACCCGGCGGAAGCAGAACAAGTCAGAATTCGTACCGATGTCCGATCGCCGTCGTCTGGACGTTACTTTTCGAGAGGTTGGGGGAGCGGACGGTGCGTCTTGATGGTTTACGCGGATTCTAATCTGCCCAATGAAGACCGAACCAACTTGTTGGCCAGTCATCAATCCATCAAATGGACCGAATTCAGCGAGGCGCACTCAAACTCGCGAGCACGCTCCTCACGGATAGGTTCTGCACTTGGAGCTTAATCTTCCCTTGCCAAATCAACTCATCCATTCCTTATCTTTATTTTGCCCCAGTCCTCAGGAGGTCCCTCCTTCGACATCTTGAAGAACGTCCTTTTAGCAATGTCAAACCTCGCATCAAAAGCCTCTTAGTTTTTCTCAGGCGTTGTCTGTTCCTATCTGTTGTGTACGCTTGCAGACCGTTCGTCGTAGAACCTTCTAACGCTTTCCTTGAGACGCTCACAGCTTTCCGGGTCGGTTCCGAGATACGCAGAGACACGGTTTTGCAGTTTCCTTGAGGAGCCGTCCTTTCGTATGTCGCACATCTGCTCCAGTGCTATGGCAAGAGGAACGAATCTGGATTTAGCCGCGAAACGTCCCTGGGTGGCGAGCGATTCGGAGAGTTTGGCAAGAACGGACGCAAAACTCCCAAATTGCCTTCGTCCTTTGCCCGACAACGCCGCTCTTGCTCGGGAGAGAGCGTCCGGTGTCAATGCGGGACACAATTCGACCTCGCGAAACCCTTGGGCGGAGCGGATGTTGGAGTAGCCACTCGAACCGTGCTTTCGACTAAGCAGTAAGGATGCGGATCGGTTGATGCAGTTAGCGAACGCAGCAATGGGAATCGCAGGCGTGGAGTGAGCCAGTGAGAGAACGTCTATGAACATGATGGCAGAGTTGAAGAACAGGTTTGGATTTTGGGCGGCGGATTGTCTTGGGTGGTTAGCCTTTGACAGTTGGGTGTTCCATCGAAAGGGTTGAACGACTGCGCCGATTGATCGAAAGTTGTGGAACAAAGATCCTGGAGGCGCGAGCTTCTCAACTTGTTTCTTGTCCAGGAATGCAACCAGTTCCTTGAAAGGGAGTATCGCCATTCCGGTTTCGATACAGACTGGTTCGGTCAAGTCTAGGCCCCAGAACAGTACTGCGTGAATCCCGTGATTTATCTCAGTCGGCAATTCGAGGGGTTCCGCATTGGTGTCTTGCATTAGAAGCAAGTTCAGTTCACAAGCCACCTTATGAAATCGATCACCAGATAGACGTGTGGCGCGCGTAGTTAATCCTGCGATCAAGTCTGTTAAGGACGTACGGCCTCCTGAATCTGGGACCTGCACCCAGAAGTCGTCTCGGCCAACAATCTGACCAACTGCTCTTTCTATGGCTGGGTGCGACATCAGAGCGTATCGAATTAGATTCAGAATTTCGATGAGCGGCCTGAAGGGTTCTCCGATTTCGCTGTTATCGTAGGCCATGGAATACATGTCTCGGAGATCGTCCAGCAAGGAATCCGGTGAAATGCCGCTTGGCCCCTCGCTCACAACATGGGTGCGCGGATTCTGCTTCCAGTATTCGTTTAGGAAGGGATCTAGTGAGTATTCTAGGGGGCTAAGCGCCTTGCCTAGTTTGTCGATCCAGGCATTGGGGCTGAAGGTTGTTGCATTCATAGGCTAGTGTACTACCGGCTCGCGTGTGGTAGACCTCTGTCGGCGTAAGCGTAGCAATAGCTCTCAGATAAAGACAGATCAGTGTTGAATCTCGTGGCGACTCACTGCTATAGATCACTGTGTCAGCCTCTCCGGCAAACCACTCGGACTTGGCTTCGCTTAGACTAGAGAGCGTCCGTATCTGGACATATGTTCGCACCAGGATTTCTATTTCGTGCGGTACACGTCTTAGCCCTGTCTGGACAGTGGCACAACAATTCATTAGAAGCCAAGTGGGTGATTGATGCAGAAACTAAAGGTACACCTAGAGAACTGCTATGGAATCAGACAATTTGATGAAGAGTTTGATTTCTCAAAGAGAAAGGCGGTGTTGATTTACGCACCTAATGGAATGATGAAGAGCTCTTTCGCAAGAACCTTTAGGGATCTAAGTCGAGGAGAAGAATCGAAAGACCTCGCCTATCCGGAGCGAATCACGACTAGGGACATAAGAAACGAAGATAGCGACCCCGTCACCGCGGAAGGAGTGTTTGTAATAGAACCCATAAATCCTTCGTACGAATCTAATCGCATTTCTACGCTGTTGGCAGACGACTCACTGAAAGGTGAGTACGACAGTATTCTCAGAGAAATAGATCAAAAGAAAGCAAGTCTCATGAAAGCTCTCGTAGCAACGTCAGGAGTGCGAAGGGGGCTGGAAGACATTATTTCAATGACGTTTACTAGACGGTCTGACAACCTGTTGCGCGCGTTCGACAGAGTCAAGGTTGAAGTCTATGAGGAACGAGAAGATCCGCTACTTGTCGACACGAAATACAACTGGATTTTCAATGACAAGATTCAAGATTTCTTGAACGACGAAGATATGAGGATCGCACTCAACGAATATACGGAGACGTATGATTCCCTCTTGAAGAGCTCAAGATTCCTCAAGCGTGGTGTGTTCAATCACTATCAAGCGAGCGAAATCGCGAAGCAACTAAAGAATCACGGGTTCTTTCAGGCCGAGCATCAGATTCTCCTTAATTCAAAAGCAGAGAGCATCAAAGTCGATTCAGAAGCAGGACTTCAAGCAATCATTCAAGAAGAACTTGACACTATCCTTTCCGACCCTCGTCTAAAGTCCTCGTTCGAGGCAATAGAGAGAAAGCTAACAACCAAAGAGTTGAGAGGATTTAGAGAGTATCTGCTGGAACACCAAACCATAATTCCTCGACTTATTGATCCGGAGTTATTGAAGCAGGATCTATTGAAATCCTATTTGATGGCTCATCGCACGGAATTTAAGGCACTGATGGATGAGTACGAGAGTGGCAAGGTACGAATTGATGAGATTACGAATCAAGCCTCAAATCAGGCAACTAGGTGGCAAGAAGTCATTAACATTTTCAATCGGAGATTCTCGGTGCCGTTCAAAGTTGGCATCGAGAACAAAGAAGATGTGATTTTGAAAAAGGTGACTCCGAACATTGTCTTTAGCTTTGAAGATGAAACGTCGGTTGCGAAAGAGATGGAGCGTCCTCAGTTGCTCGACATATTGAGCAGCGGGGAAACCAGGGCGCTGTACATTCTCAATATCATCTTCGAGATTGAGGCAAGAATAAACGACCAAATTCCAACGGTGTTTGTAATTGACGACATTGCCGATTCATTCGATTACAAGAACAAATACGCAATCGTCGAGTATTTGGCGGACATTCTTTTACAAGGAGATTTCCGTCAGATCATCTTAACTCACAATTACGACTTCTACCGCACTGTATGGCGCCGCCTTGAGCTTGGCGGCTCGAACTTTCACGTATCCAGATCCTCGGAGGGCATATCCCTCATCAGAGAAGCGATGTACTCCGACCCCTTTCAGAAGTGGCGTTCACAAGGCGAAGCTCTTGGGGTGGATAATTCGATAGCGTTGGCAGCGATGATCCCTTTCGCCAGAAATCTGGCCGAATACTGTGGGCGCGAAAGTGAATATGAAGACTTGACAAGTCTGCTTCACGTCAAGCCAGACCGCGACCAAATGTCTATTGCCGAGCTCCTGCAAATATTCAAGCGAATCTTTAGCGGAAGTGAGTTCAATTCTGATCGCGACGAGAATACGAAAGTGAAGGAATTGATACTAGAAACAGCAGAATCCATATCAAACTCACAGGAATCGGCACTTGCACTTGACAGAAAGCTAGTGCTGTCGATCGCAATTCGGCTTGTGGCTGAACAGTTTATTATCGATTTGATTAATGATGATGAGTGGGTGAGGACAATAGGTGGGAATCAAACTGGTAAGCTCATTCGACGCTTCAAGACTAAGCTCGGTAACGAGCAAAAGTTCGAACCGCTTGTCGGGCTCTTTGATCGAGTGAACTTGATGACGCCCGAGAACATTCACCTAAACTCTTTCATGTATGAGCCGATATTGGACATGTCTTCGGAACATCTGTGTGATTTGTACAGGGACGTAATTGATGCCCAGAAAGGTTGGTCCGCGGCCCAGACGGCGTGATGAACCCTATTCTGCAATAGTTCAGAACGCACCCTCTGGTAGAAAAGCTTGAGGTGATTGGCACGTTGCAGTAGGGCAGAGTTTGTTGTTGTCGATGGAGTCGTTCATCTGCAATTTGCCGGGACATCAGCGTCGACGCCACGTTCGCGAATGGTTTCCGGCAGGCGTAGCGGTCCGTGTCGGAATTCAACCAGGGCACTTTGCGAGCTGCTCTTGTGCTTGGCGACCTTTCCAATCACGTCATCCCACTCGCGCTTTCCGATCATCTCGGCATCCTCGGGCCACCGGCATGCGCGCGATGCCCCGGCTCTATGTACATGGAGGCAAAATCGAACAATGTGGAGAGAGTTCCGCGCTCGCACACTTGTGGTGAAACAAGTCGGTATCGCGCCCGTGATCGTCACCTCTAATGAATCTGCTACTCGAGATACCGATGCTAGCGGCCGACAGAATGAAACGATTTCCAACAAACAGGGGAAACTCTCCGCAAGTGCCAATATTGCGCAGAAATTAACGAAAGCTCGCTAGGTAAGATGTTGGCGATAATTCCACATGAGCATCGAGCGGGGGACGCAATTCAAAGCCTTTTGGCTCGCGAGAGAAATTCCATACCCGGAATAAACACCATTCGTCGATTCGCTCATTAGCCACCGAGAGTTCGTTCCTGGAGAGATAGAAGGGTGTTCGGCTCCATCCATTAGTGGTCTTGACCTCAATTAGGCGCGGCCTCCCATCGAGCGAGAAGCTGGCAATGTCGTATCCCGCACCATCCCCTTCCAAATCTGAAATCCACTTGACGCGGTTAGCCAGTTGATACTTCCCTGCATCCACAAGCCGCTGAAGCTCGTAAGCAAGCACTAGTTGCTCGCCCGCACGGCCCAGAGCACGGTTTCTCTGCTCCCTGTCAGCGACGTCGAATTTTCTGACAATCGCGTTTACTTTCTCCATTGACTTCATCGAGGAATTCTCATTCGGCGGCGGTGGGTCCGAAACTGAGAGTAGGGGTGATTCCCTCAGCCTGATTGCCGAGGCGGGAAACAGAGCACGATTTAAGTGCTCTGGATGATCATCCAACCAGCGCTCAATTGCGAACACGAGCGAATTCTGAAAGTTCATGCGGGGTTTGTACCCTGGAATCCAAACTTCACCGAGACGTTGCAGAACAGCACTGATGTTCTGATGCTTGAATTCGATAGATTTTTCCCCGCGCTGAATAACGCGCTGGAGATTTCGGTTGTGTTCAAGTTTGCTGTATGGACGACCCGCAAGATCCTTCGCGAGCATCGCGAAATAGTCAGCAACTACAAGGTCGTTTTCTGCGTCCGACCAAGGTTTCGGGCGATCCTTTGCCATGTAGTCCAGGATAGCATGGTCAAACTATTGAAACTGCGATGAAAGCATCGAGGTGCTGTGGTCAGGTGAGGTGTTCTAAGTTGCTTGGCGTCATCTTCTTGACCTTCTATCTCCCGGTAAACCTCGCGAGTCGAGACTATTTCTCCCGCGTCAATCAGCGCGTCGAAGTTCTGCCAAAGCGTTACGAATGTGCTGGGGTAGAAATTCCTGAAGAGGCTGACGAACGGAGAAGTGTCGAATACGTACTTCATGCACTACTCCGGAGGAATTTCTCCTCAAGCGGCGCGATGTTCCTAGGCGCGATATTCAGGTGATCTGCAAGTTGGCGCGCGTCAATACGATTGGCGTAGTACTGGCCGAAAGCCAAACCAATGTACGGAGAACCGAGGTAGGAGATCTGATTGCTGTAGTAGCTGCCACCGTCACCTCCACCCCTCTTGTGTTCCGAGAACGCCTTGGTGCCGCTCTCGTACTCTTCTTGGTCAATAGGGCCACGGTCCAAGAATGTTCGATAGATTACTTCACGACTAACGCAGAATCGATTGGAAAGCAGTTCCGCAACCTCCCGACTGGCTTCAAGGCCGGAAAACTCTCGGTTGAAGGCCTCTGCTGGTACAAGAAACCTCGCGGCAAACCGGTTGCACAGAATCTCAATGCGCTTGGCATCTCCGCTCAGTCGACCAATGTAGTCGTCTCGAAACCTGTCCACGCCGCTCGTGTGAAAAAGCAGGTGTGCCAGCTCATGAAATAGCGTGAATATCTGCCGGGTGAACGCTGTGCTGTTATTGACGTAGATGATGGGGAATTCTTGGTCATACAGGCAGAACCCGGAATAATCATCCTGTTGGAAGGCATCTTTGAACACGAAAACTCCAACTTCGTGTAGTCGGGAACGCCAGATCTTTAGTGCCTGTTCGGCGCTCTTCCAGCCCATCTGCTGGTTCAGCGTAATGCCGAGATACTCTCGTACTGCCTCCGCAACTTTTTCTACTGGAGCATCAACAGCGAATGACAAGTCACGGGTAATCAGGTGGTCTGAAGGGTTTCGTTCATTGGCCAGTTCGGACAGACTAAGTTGTAGCGCCTTGGCCTTTCGCAATAGAAGCTTCAGCCGCCTCGGAATCTGCTCAAATTGCGCCTCGGGCAGGGTGCGGAATGACTCGCTGATCGGCTCGATGTCCGGTGGGGCCGGAAAGAAAAACACTGCGACTGGTACCTTGAATTTATCCGCCATGCGTTCCAATTGCGGGTATGAAGGGTAGAGGCTAGGCACTCGAAAGGGGAGTTCCTGCCCCATGTGTGGATGGGTATGACTGTGGGAATTGAAGCTGACTTTACGACGCTGAACGCGGCACACTCGCGCGATGGCATCCGAGTATCAAATCGGGATAATCACACGTCATTCAATTCTCTTGAGAGCCATGATGAGAGGATTTACAAGAAAAGATAAAAAATCTTCCACAATTAGTGATATAGTTTTTACATATCTATTAAGGAATTATATTTCCTTATGGAAGAACAAAGTGTTTTAGAGAAGAATTTCGTCCACCTTGCAAGGGTTGCCTTGTCCGAGCGCACCCAAGATGTGCAGGCGTTCCTTCATCGGGTCGCCAAGCAAAAGGATACGAGCGGCGAGCTGTCATCCGCGTTGATTGACCTTCTTCGCCAGAACCCAACTCGCGCTTCTCCATTGCGACGCGATCATGCGGTAGCCTTGCCCACCGATGCGGATTCGCGCTTCGAACTTCTGCGCGTAGAGCTTGATCCACAACTGCCGACCCAGCCCATTTATTCCGAGTCCATTCAGGAGACACTTGATTGTCTAATTGAGGAACGCGAAAACACTGAATGCCTGTACAAAGCTGGCTTGGAACCAACCAGCACCGTATTGTTCACAGGCCCACCCGGTGTGGGCAAGACGCTTGCGGCCCGCTGGCTTGCGCACAAACTAGGGTTGCCTCTTCTTATCCTAGACCTTTCGGCAGTAATGAGCAGCTATCTGGGCCGCACCGGTTCGAACCTGCGTCTCGTATTGGACTACGCAAAGTCTAATGATTGCGTCTTGCTGCTCGATGAGTTGGATGCTATCGCGAAGAGGCGCGATGATGATGTTGAGATTGGCGAATTGAAGCGGCTGGTGACCGTTCTTCTCCAACAGCTAGACGACTGGCCATCCTCAGGAATCCTTATTGCCGCGACAAATCACTCTGGTCTATTGGATCCAGCGGTATGGCGCAGATTCGAACTGTTGATTGAGTTTCCGCTCCCTGATCAAAAGAGCGTCCAGGCATTCTTGAAAAATGCTTTCGCAGAAGTCCCGCCAAGCTCGTCAAAGTGGATTGACGCGCTATCAATGTGCCTTGCCGGTCGTTCGTTCGGCGAAATTGAGCACGACGTGACCCGCGCCCGACGCGCGGCGGCACTGAGCGGACGACCTCTTGACCAACATCTGGTCAACTCGATAGGAGTCGAGGGTTTCTCCAAAAAGCAGAAAATAAAATTCGCCGTTTTCCTAGTGCAGCATGGTCTTGCCACCCAGCGAACAGCTCACAAGCTTACAGGCGTGGCTAGGGACACGATTCGCGCACACTTGAAGGCTGTCTAACTCAACCACATCGATAGTAGATCCATGGCGCAACCGAACTTTCTTCTTGGCAAAGGCGAACGCCTTACAGAAAACGTGAACGTGAAAAAGGGCGGGGGTCCAAAGGAAGCCCCCTATAAGTTCCAGGAGGCGCGCGACCGGCTAGCACCTATGATTTCCGATACCGTTGAGAAAATTGAGGCGTTGCCGCCGAAAGCCTGTCCTGACGATCAAGCGGTAGTTTCACTAACCCTGAATCCAGAGTACATCGCGAAATCCTACTTTCCCTTGGATTTGATTCGCGAAGTCGGGCTGGAAGTTGTGGGTAGCCGTCCCCGAAGATCTACGCCCGAAAAGCGTTCCAGAGATCGCGAGGCGGTGGAAACGATCACCACGGAATTGTTCACGAAAGGAAATATATCCGCATATAGGTTGTGGGGAGAATCATTGCCTCGGTGGAGAAGTAGTCACGGTGGGGCGACAGGACTTCTCACTTTGGAGGAGATTTCAGCGCCAGCTCCCAGCGCAAAGATCAAAGGAACCCTGCCAAGGCAGGGACGCATTGTTGTGGAGACGGTGCTGCATGCCAGTGAGCTGGAGGCACGGACATTCATGCTTGAAGGGTTCGTCGCTTACCTTGAATCGTGCGGCGTTGAAGTGGAATTCGGACGCGAATTCTTTGCACGAGGCTTGTGGTTTCTGGAAATGGACGCTCCCGCAGAGAAGGCTGAAGATATCGCGACCTTTACAAGTGTCCGAGCGATTCGAAAAATGCCGGACCTGCGGCTGTTGCGTCCCATCGTTCGGTCGGAAGGAATTCCGACTACGCAGTTCAAACTTCCGGACCAAGACCCGGTGTCGAAAGATGTTCGCGTCGCAATACTCGACGGGGGCGTACCTGAGGACCATCCACTAACGCAGTGGATCCTGCCTTGCGAAATGCCAGACATGGAACCCGCGACACAGGAGCTTTTTTCTCACGGAGTCGGCGTAAGTTCGGCTGCGCTGTTTGGCAGCATCGACTCTTCCACGACTCCACAGCCGCCCTACACATATGTAGACCACCATAGGGTTATCGACGAAACGCCGGGACAGGATCCGCATGAACTCTATGAAGTGCTTGATCGGATCGAGCACATACTTTCCACTCAAGAATATGACTTCATCAGTCTTAGCCTAGGTCCCCGATTGCCGATTCAAGATGATGACGTGCACGCGTGGACAGCCATTCTTGATGATCGCCTGTCTCGAAACTCTACACTTGCAGTGATCGCGGTAGGAAATGACGGTGAAGGCGACGAAATACTTGGACTCGACCGTGTTCAAGTTCCATCTGACTGCGTGAACGCTATCGCCGTTGGAGCCTGCGACTCACCAGGAGATGGGTGGAAGCGGGCGCTGTATAGCTCCAAGGGGCCGGGCCGCAGCCCCGGACTGGTCAAGCCGGATCTTGTGGAATTTGGAGGGGTGCTGGATCGTCCCTTCGTAGTTGTGTCTCCAGAGAAGAAGCTGTCGCTAGCCACGGTCGGTGGAACTTCCTATGCAGCTCCCAGCGTCTTGCGGTTGGCTACCGGTGTGCGGGCCCATTTTGGATCGAAATTGGACCACTTGGCTATACGAGCTTTGCTGATCCACACAAGCGAAGACGGAAACTTCGACCGCAGGGAAGTGGGCTGGGGACGTGTCGCACGCAACCTCGACGATATTGTTCTTTGTGATGACGACACAGTCCGCGTCGTATTTCAGGGCGAGATATCACCGGCGAAGTACATTCGTGCCCCCATCCCCGTGCCAAACGCCCCTTTGACCGGAAATGTGTCGATCAAAGCGACAGTTTGCTACAAGTCACAGACTGACCCGCACCACCCTGGCAATTACACACGAGCCGGTCTTGAACTCACTTTTAGACCCCACGACGAAAAGTACTCTCGCGATGCCCAGATTCATCCGGACTCCGCCAGTTTCTTTGGCTCCTCAACACCCGGAGCGACAGAAGAAGAGCTGAGGCGCGACGCTTGGAAGTGGGAAAACTGCCTGCATGCGAACGTCACTAAGCGTGCAACGTCCCTAAGCAATCCGTGTTTCGATATTCACTACAACGCTCGAATAGAAGGCAGAGACTTCTCTCCGGCGGAGAAATTAAGGTATGCAATGGTTGTTACGATTCGAGCGAAACACGTCACCGATCTATACAATCAGGTGGTTCGTGACTACGCCACACGGATAGAGCCGCTTCGACCGGTCCTTGAGATTCCTCTGCGGACCTAGTTCCACGTCGAAGGAGTTGGGGTCGGTGTGCAGGCGTTGCTTGTCTTCTTCACGAAAGTTGTAGGCACCCTTCCTTATGCCTCGTTGTTGCAAGAGCGACGAACAATCCTCCTGTGAGGATTCGGGACACGCCTCTCGTCGGGATGGTGGGTGTCCCATTGGCTCGTGCTGGCCTCGCGCTTGGACACGCACCGCATGAAGGCTGTCGACAAGTTTGAGTACAGACGCGGGTACAAGTTTTCGACCTATGCGACTTGGTGGATTCGACAAGCAATCACCCGATCAATCGCCGATCAGGCACGAACCATCCGCATCCCGGTGCACATGATTGAGACCATCAACAAGCTCAATCGCGTATCGCTGCAAATGGTGCAGGAGATGGGTCGCCAGCCGACTCCCGAGGAGCTTGGAGAGCGCATGGAGATGCCTGAAGACAAGGTGCGCAAGGTGCTCAAAATCGCCAAGGAGCCGATTTCCATGGAAACGCCGGTGGGCGATGATGAGGACACGCATCTCGGCGACTTCTTGGAAGACACCACGGCCAGTTCGCTGCTTGATCGGACCACCGGGGAAAGTCTCAAGGAGGCGACCAATAGCGTCCTGTCAACCTTGACGGCGCGTGAAGCCAAGGTGCTGCGCATGCGTTTTGGCATACACATGAATCAGGATCACACTCTGGAAGAGGTGGGCAAACAATTCGACGTGACACGTGAGCGCATTCGTCAAATCGAAGCCAAGGCACTGCGCAAACTCCGCCACCCCAGCCGAGCGGATTCCCTGCGCAGCTTCTTGGATGACGTTTCTTAATCGTACTCTGCGAGCAAGTGCAAAGACAAAAGAAACTGCGTCAACTCCGAAACAGTTCGCTTGACGGACTCCAGCCCACAGCGTGTGAATCAAGCATTTTCAGCCAAGCGGCTTTTCGGTCGTGAATCGGAATGACGCGTCCCCAGTATTCTCTTATCACCTCATCAGGCAATGAGCTGAGAGCGGTATCGATTTCTGACTGAATGTCCCTGAGGGAGCGAAGCAAATAGTTTCCTCCACGCGTCGAATCGCTCCTCAGGGCAACGCTTCCGGCGGTAAACAGATCGCGCGCTTGAAACACGAGCACTCCACGATAGGTAAGAAGGTACAAGACTGCATCGTTGTATTTACCCTTCGCACGCGACGGTTTTGCGATGGACGGGCAGAGCACCGCAGCCTCGGCCCTCAGCTGTCTTTTTTCGCTTTGAGGCAGATTGGTGTATAGACGGACACCGAGCGAAAGGGTGTGTATATCGGTTGGATCATCAGCCAGCCACCACAGCCGTTCTCCCGGACTCAATCGCGACCGCGCGTAGTCTCGGACGTACTGCATTTTGCGATGCATAGGCATTGCAGCGAATTCGCCATATGACACTCCAAACCTTGCAAATAGACTTTCCTCCGCGAACAGGTCCACCTCAAATCGTGGGACGTGGGACGTGCGCACATGCATAACGCACTCCTCATATCGTCGATAGCGAACTTCGGGATTTCCGCCCGCCTTGCAATAAAGCAAAAATACATGCTCTACATTCTTGTCGCGCATGCCTTCTGAAATGCTGTTAGCGACCGTGCGCCACGAATCACTGCGTGTGAATTTGCATTCGATGCCGAACCTGCCCAACGAAATATCAGGAAACGCCTGTGGGTGCGGATCAAAGTCCACTTCCAGTCCTTTAGGAACGTGCTTGGCCAATACGACTCGTGTCGTGTTCTCAAACGACCCGGAGTCTAAAAAGCCTTTCGTCTTGGCGACCCTGTCCAACTCCCCACAGGCTAGATCAAGCAAACGATTAAATTCATTCAGATCCATCGCGGGGAGGTCGTGAGGACTTTGTTACCGGCTCGCCGGTCAGGACCCAAGACCATGAGCCAATGATTTCGCGATGTGCCAAGCTAACACTGGTGGAACTGCGTTTCCGATTTGGCGTTCGGTTTCTCGTAGCCGCGCCTTGAAAATAAAGTCATCCGGAAAGGACTGAACTCGCGCGGCTTCTCTCATGGATATGCGCCTGTCGAGCGAATAGTGATAGTGGATGTTGCCATGGCACTCTGCTCGAATGGTGTAGGCTGGGCGATTAGCCTTGAGTCGCCGACTGCCTTGCTCGGGGCTTGAATTCGCCTCGCTCCATATGTGACTCCAGCACTCATCTCTGGGTCGCTCCATCAAGTCTGAGATTGCATCCTCTGAAGTTACCCATGACTCTCTACTGTTGGTGGAGGGCGGCGGTCTGAACGAGTCGTCTTGGGTTCCAACAATAAAGACGCGCTCGCGAGTCTGCGCAACGGAATAATTAGCGGAGTTGTATAGCTCAACGCTCAAGAAATAGCCCAAGGCAGAGAAATCCCTAACCACCTTGTCTAATGAACTGCGATTGCGTTTCATGAATAGTCCGCGCACGTTTTCCGCCACAAAGGCCGCTGGACGCACTCGCTTTACCGCCTGAACCATTGCCGCGTAGAGACCACTCCGCGCACCATTCACTCCAAGCCCACGATGGTTGTTTACGGATATATCCTGGCAGGGAAATCCACCAACAATCACATCCACATCGGAAGGCATCGAATCCAGGCAGTCCCATACATCTCCGGAAATTACTTCGTGATCGAAATTGTGCCGGTATGTATCGCAAGCTCTCGCGTTTCGCTCGTTCGCCCAGACAATTTCGAAAGGGAGACGGTCATATGTCTGACCAAGGGACTCAAAGCCACCAACAAAGCCAAGGTCCAACCCTCCGCAACCAGAGAACATTGAGGCTACACGGTAGGTGATTTTGCTTTTGTCCAGTACAGAGAATTGCGGAAAGATTATAGGCGCTTGGAAACTGGTAGGCGCGATTGGATTCGAACCAACGACCTCTACCATGTCAAGGTAGCGCTCTAACCAACTGAGCTACGCGCCTGCAATGCTGCAATTTATTCGAAGCTGGCGGCCAAGTGCAAGCGTCCGACCCTGTCTTCAGTTTACAGCAGTTATTTCATGCACTTATTTAATTGACAATCGCATCATTGACAATCGCATCCCTGATCCGCGACAACCAGCCTACGGACGTCGGTCCGCGTCTGCGAGCAAGGCCCACGTGCCGTCATTCAACTGGATCATGACCCACTGCCCGGGACTTACTCCGATCCTCTGATTACCAGTCGCCTTGTAGCAGCTATGGGTTACGTTTGGTGCCCACTTTTCCGGGTCAGTGTGTACCCTAATCTTAGAAATACGAGCACAGTCTACGCTATGAATTTTCCATTGTTCATCATCCGATTTATCAACCTCATAGAACACATCATCAGGGACATCTTCTTGAGCGTGACCGGTGGGAGCCGTGGCAGCAACCAGAACAAACACCAACATAACCAACAGCGTCTTGCTTTGGAGTCCACTTTCGCCCATCACGCAAAGTAGATGGCGAGGTCGCAGCAACTTTGCAATACGTCTACTCCACCGGACGAATATTGAGACTAAAGCCGACAACAGTGCTCTGCTGATTTCCTCTCTGCCGTGTCTCCAACTTAAAGGCTCCAGAAGCCAGGAAAGTACAACGATTGGACATGCGGATCTGCTCGGTACTATTTTGAGGAACAACCTATGAATAGCGATCTGTTGTGCCATAGCAACTTCTCTGCATCGCAATTTTGGCGATGGCTAACTTATGAGTATCCGTGGTTAGTATAATTCACAATAAGGTTCCCGCTTTATTTCAACCCCGCAACATTCTTGTCGGAACTGCGTTTTAGCCTAGTTCCTTATAGTTCCCGATCCATGTTTTTCCGATCAAAGTAGATCGGGTTACTGCCAGGGACTTCTCCACCGCCTACTATGCCGCCATGCGTTCTCCAGCATCAATGATCTTGCCCGGATTGAGTATGCCCTTGGGGTCGAGTGCTTGCTTGAGCCTCTGCATCACGCTGATTTCGTCTTCTGAGCGACAGATGCCGAGCCAATGCTTCTTCTCCAGACCAATGCCATGTTCCGCGGACACCGATCCGCCTATGGCGGCCAAGGGTTCGTAGACCGCAGCTTCGATCTGCCGGCGAATTTCTGGACTATAGGTGCCGACGGCGGCATAGAAGTGCAGATTGCCATCGCCCATATGCCCAAAGGTGATGAGGTGGTAGTCGCCGAAGGCTTCCTTCATACGTCGATTGACTTCGGCCACATAGGCCTCCATGTGCGAGACGCGCATGCTGACATCAAAGGTGCAACCGAAGCCAAGGCGCTGAACCTGCTCCACATCGTCCCTCATGGCCCAGAGTTCCTGTCGCTGCGCACCGGAGCTTGCCAGCACCGCATCCAAGAGAATCTCTGCCTCAAGACAGTCGGATAGCAGGGATTCCATGAGTTCCTGATCCCCCGCTTGGTTGCCTCCCAAGAGCTCAATGAGCACGTAGTAGGGGTAGTCGTGAGCAAGCGGCGGCTTCTGCTTCGCGGGCGGTGTGGTGACCATCTTGTAGAAGTTGTTCCACATCACCTCAAAGGCGCTCAATCTTCCCGACAATCCGGAATCCATGCGCTTCAAGAGTTGTTCGAGCTTGCCGAATTCATCGGTCGCCACGAAGGCCGTGACTTCGCTCTTGGGCTTTTCGCGCAAACGAAGCACAGCGCGCGTCACCACGCCGAGGCTCCCTTCGCTTCCAATGAACATGTGTTTGAGGTCATAGCCGGCATTGTTCTTGATCATTCCGGAAAGAGAGGAGAGTACCGTGCCGTCGGCCAGCACCACCTCAAGCCCAAGCACCATATCGCGCGCCATGCCGTAGCGCAGCACACGATTGCCGCCGGCATTGGTGGCAATATTACCGCCAATGGTGCAGCTCCCGCGCCCGCCCAAGTCCAGAGGAAAGAGCAGGCCGGCATCATCGGCGGCTTCGTGAATGCGCTGCAATATGACACCACTCTCGACGAGCATGGTACGGTCAACCTTGTTGATGTCCTCGATCTTGTTCATGGCTTCGAGCGAGAGGGCGATGTCGTTCTCACTGGTGATCGCACTCTCCACGAGCCCAGTCAAGCCGCCATGAGCGATGACGTTCTGTCCGCGGGCGTTGCAGATCTTAAGGGCCGTACTCACCTCTTGGGTTGATCTCGGACGCACGATCGCCTTCGCCTGGATGGTGTCCATGCGCCAGATGCCGGCACTGCGGTTGTGCACATCTTCGCCGAGCAACACCTGTTTCTCGCCGAGTGCCTGAATCAACTCCGTCACTACCTCGTCCATATTCGTCTCCCGTCTCGCCAAGTCTTCATTTGTCCGCAGTTTCTCGTATACTTGCCGCCTCTCATCAGGTCGCTGATAACGCCTCAAACCGGTGCTAAGAATGGAAATCTCGATTACCTACTGCGTACAGTGAAACTATAAACCTACGGCTGTCAGTTTGGCATCCAAGATCGATGATCGATTCGCGGTATCGACGCGGCTCATTGAAGGCGGCGGCGGCATATTCGACGTGCACGTCAATGGTGATCTGGTGTACTCAAAACATCAGACCGGAGCATTCCCGGACGAAGAAAAGCTGGTTGCGAAGATTGCCGCCGAGAATCGCTTTTAATCCAGTTGATCGATCGTCTCGATGATCTTTCCGACGATGCCGTACTGCAGGGATTCTTCGGCGCTCATCCAATAGTCTCGTTCGGTATCTTCGGCGATCTTCTTAAGTGATTGACCGGTGCGTTCGGCCAGCATCTTGTTGATCCGTTCGCGCGTCTTGAGGAGCTCGCGCGCATGGATTTCTATGTCTGAGGCATCGCCGCCGGCACCGCCCGCAGGTTGATGAATCAGAAACCTTGTATTGGGTAGGGCAAACCTGTCCTGCTTCTCGGCCGCAAGGTAGATGTGCGTGGCAATACTTCCAACCCATCCGGTGCCGAGCACTCGCACCTTCGGCTTGATGAAGCGGATCATATCGAAGATGGAATCTCCCGATTCCACATGACCGCCGGGCGAACTCAGATAGAGGGTGATGGGATCCTCACTGCTCAATGACATGGCGAGTAGTTGCTGACACGTCTCGCGCGCCACATCTTGGGTGATTTCGCCGAAAATCGTGAGTTGACGGTGCTTATAAAGGGTACGCGCAACGCCGGGAAACGACTGGTCTTTCTTCTCCTTTTGTTGCTTCTCTTTTTGTTGCTTCTTCTCCTGTTGCTTCTTCTCCTGTTGCTTCTTCTCTTGATACCTAGCTTCAGCCGGTGCCCGTCTATCTTCTCCGCTTGTATCCTTCATCAAAGTGTATGGCTTCATGTCGAACAATCGATTCATTATTATCTCACGCCCTGCGACAGCACATCGCGCATGGAATAGACGCCGGGCGATGCGCCAAGCAGCCACTTGGCCGCATGCAGCGCGCCACGCGCGAAAATCAAGCGATTCAAGGCCAAGTGCCCGATCTCAACCTGCTCGCCCGCAAGCGAGAACTTGACTCGGTGCTCGCCTGGGATGTCACCGGCCCTGAGACTGTGGTACCTCACCTTCTCAGCCCCATCGACACCCTCGGGAAGCGCGTTTGCGATGACCTCTCCCATGCGGAGCGCGGTACCGGAAGGCGCATCAACTTTGTGCACATGGTGCGTTTCGATAATGTCGATATCAGCTTCGGCACCAATCGAAGCCGCGGCCGATTCCAAGAGGACATAGGCCAGATTGATGCCCAGGCTCATGTTCGGCGCCTCAAGAATCGGCAATTGACTGGCAGCCGCATCGCGTGCCGTTCGCCAGTCTTCTCCGAGCCCGGTGGTGCCTGTGACCAACGGCACTCGATGGTTCACGCATTCTGCGAGGGCAGCGAGCGCGCCGTCCGGCCTGCTGAAATCAACCACCAGATCCGCTTGGCTCACCTCAGTGCCGAGAGAGAAGCGGTTGGATTCCTCGACCAGTGCCTGCACCGCCCGACCCATACGGCCCCTTATCCCTTGGATGAAAACCCTAGTGGTCATGGGAATGCCGCTCAAAGGCCGCAAGCTGTTCGGGTGTGGCTTCGGTCTGGTACTTGGCCTTCCATTCGGCGTAGGGCATGCCGTAGACAAGCTCGCGAGCCTGCTCGTAGTCCATATCTTCACCCAATTCTTCGCAGGCTGCCACGTACCACTTGGACAGGCAGTTGCGACAGAATCCCGCCAAGCTCATGAGTTCGATGTTTTGCACATCCTTGCGCTCATCAAAATGCGCGAGCAGTTGATGAAAGACTTTGGCTTCAACCTGTGTCCGTGTTTGCTGGTTCATTTGATGTGTCCTTAACGTGCGACAATTTGCCCCTTTAGTGTACCGTCGCCCAGGGAGACAACGCACTCACATCATGACCGACCTGCTTCACAACATCGCACCGCCCGGGTCGCTTGCCGCCAGGGATCTTGAGCACCTGCTGCATCCCGTCACGCCCTTGCCGGCACATCACGAAAAAGGCCCCAGCCTGCGCATGCGCGGCGAAGGCGTCTACGTCTACGATGAACACGGCAAGCAGTATCTTGAAGGCCTCGCCGGCCTCTGGTGTACGGCCTTGGGGTATGGAGAAGAGGAACTGGTGCGAGTCGCCAGCGAAACCATGCGCAGGCTTTCCTATGCGCAGTTGTTTAATAGCGTTTCTCACGAGCCGGCGATTGCCCTCGCCGAGAAACTCAAGTCGATGGTGCCCTTTCACGCCGGGCGCGTGTTCTTCGGGCTGTCCGGGTCAGATGCCAACGACACCCAAATCAAACTTATGTGGTACTACCACAACCTCATCGACAAACCCGAGAAGAAGAAGATCATCGCGCGCGAAGGCGGCTATCACGGCACAGGTATCGGCAGTGGCAGCCTCACGGGTTTGCCTCCCTTTCACACACATTTCGACCTGCCGCTGCCGCAAGTGCTTCGAACCGATCGCGCGCACTATTACCGCGACCACGAAGACGGCGAGAGCGAGGAAGCCTACTGCGACCGCATTTTGGGCAATCTCAAGGCGCTGATCAAACGCGAGGGCGCGGAGCGTATCGCAGCCTTTATCGCCGAACCGGTGACGGGTGCCGGTGGCGTGGTCGTTCCGCCCGTCGGCTATTTCGATAAGCTCAAACCCATATTGGACGAGAATGACATCTTCTTCATCGACGATGAGGTGATCTGTGGGTTCGGACGCACCGGTACGGCGTTCGGCATTGAACACTTCCCGATTGAACCAACAAGCATGACGCTCGCCAAAGCGCTGTCTTCGGCCTACCTCCCGATCAGCGCCGTGATCATTCCGGAGTTCATGTATGACGCCTTCAGAGAGGTGAAGGACACGCCGACCTTTGGTCATGGCGTCACTTATTCGGGGCATCCGGTATGCAGCGCGGTCGCGCTTCGCACCCTCGAAATCTACCAAGAACGGGACCTCTTCGCCAAGGCCGCCAAGACGGGTGAAGTCATGCAGGCGCGCTTGGCGGGACTCGCGGATCATCCTTTGGTTGGCGAGGCTCGCGGCATGGGGCTCTTGGGCGGCGTGGAACTAATGGCCGATGGCGAAAAACGCATTCCCTTCAATGCATCGCTCGGCGCGGGCGCGAAGGTCTGCGAACGCGCCTACCAACGCGGCCTCGCCGTGCGCCCACTTGGCGACATCATCGGCATCTGCCCGCCGCTCATCATCAGTGAATCCCAAGTGCACGAGCTGTTTGACAAGTTGACGGCGGCGTTGGACGACTGTTTGCACCTCGTGAGAAGTTAATCCCAAATCTACTCTTCTAGCTCCTGCAAGACTTCACCGAAAGTTCTGCTCAGGCGGTCTTTGGCGTCTTGCTTGATGAGTTGCAGCGCGATTTCCGCGAGTGCTTGCTGGTCTAATCTACAGGGCAGGCGCTCATTGAATGAACCGCTGCATCGAATGGGCCAAGGGACGTCCGCCACGTACTTGCCCGTTCTGAATGTGCTCTGCTCCTGATTCGACAAGAACCGCAAAGCGAACTGATAGTCGATCTGTCGAGCAAAGATATCCATGCCGCCGGCACCTTCGAGGGACATATTCTCAAACGAAAGGCTGAAGCGCGTGTCGTCAAGCCCGTCGAGCACTTCAAACTTGGCTTCAAGCCGCTCGAAGTCCATGAGCTCCGGCCAGTCCACAAAGTGACCGGAATCCCGAGCCCAACGAACCACACCGCGGTTGAGTGCGTCGATACCGTGCGCATCGAGCTGTCCGGGACCGCCGGAAAGACGCACTTCTCCCGACAGCGTGGTGTTCAATGAGTCGATTGCCGAACCACGCACGGTAAAGCTTCCAAGCACATCGACGCGCGTTCGCATCTGTAGGGCTGAACCAAAAAAATCCAAGATGGGTTGCGCCTGCATGTCTCGACCTTCAAGGTCAAGGCGCCAGACGGGTGGTTCAAGAGATTTGGAATTGAAGCGCAGTTCTCCCTGCAATCCTTGCGCACAAGCCTCTTCCCTTGCGCGAAGCCGGCTCGCTCGCCCCACGCGCAAATCATGAAATCTGACCTCATTCACTTCGATTTTTGGATCAAGGCTGCGTAACCCGGAAAGACGCAGATTGAACCACGAGGCACCCGCGTAGACGGCTCGCTGCGCATTGTCCTGCTCGATCAGCTCCGCGCCAATCAGCTTGACGTCGAAGGGAGAGAAGATCGACCAGTCGGCATCGCTGGCATTCAGGTGGAAGCGAGATTCTTGCTCTAGACGCTCGTTCAGGAACCGTATCCAGAAGCCAGGTGTTGTCAAGGGACGCAGCGTGACAAACAGCATGCAGGCCAAGACAATCGCGAAAATAAGCCAAACGCGTTTGTTCATGGGGAAGCGCTCCAAGACTTGCTTGAAGAGCGCCCATCAACAAGCTGCCTCACCAATCTGTAAGCCTCAAGGATCACGAGCAGTCCACCATGCAAATAGGCCTCAAAGGGGTCGAAGGCTTCAAGAATCCAGTGCAGGATCGACACTAGCGCGCCAAGGTAGATCAGTCGATGCAGGCGCTTCCATTGACGGCCAAGCCTCGCAACCGACAAATCATTGCTGGTCAGTGCGAGCGGCAAAAACAAAATCAGCGCGACCCAGCCGGCGAGCATGCCCGGCTCAAGCGCTTCGCCGAGAATTCGTTCGAAGTCCGCGAGCTTCACCAAGTAGGCGAGAAGATGCGCCGAGGCGTAACCAAAGACGGCCACGCCTATGTAGCGACGATGCCGAAGCAGCCAAGCGACCAACCCCAGCCTTGGGAACATGCGCCGCAATGGGGTGAGCGCCATAGCCAGAATCAAGAGCTTGGTCGCCCAATCGCCTGTGGCGTGCAGGTACTCACCGTAAAACCATTGCCCGGTGAGATAGAGATAGGTGATGACCGCGAGTGGCATAGCGAGCATCAGCCACACAAACCGCGCGACAAGTTGGTCTTGCTCCGAACTATTGACCATGAATCTACCGAAACACCACAGAGAACAACCCAAGTCTCACTATGATAGCGGCCAAAACTCGACCCTCACTGACTGCGGGTATCATTCACCCTCTCAAACCACAGATCCTGCATAGAAAATGCAAAAGTTCGCTTACATACTCCTTGCGCTCGCATTCTGGTCGCCATCGGCAGTGGCGCAAACCCAAGTCAATGACAGCGTCGTCAATCCGAACCTCGCGGATTCCAAGCAATTGAACGCCCTGTCGCACTTGGACGAAGCCCTCAGCCATGCCATCATCGCAGCCCGTCCACTCGCCAGTAGTCTGGAACTCGCGGCCATCTTGGAGACAAGGCTTGGCGAAGATGAGGTCAAGGAGGTGCTCGTTCATCTTTTCGTCCCGATCAATCTCAACAGCGCGGGCCGGGATGAAATCATGCTGGTGCCGGGTATGAGTCGCCGCATGGCGCACGAATTCGAAGAATACCGCCCCTACCATTCAATCGAACAATTCCGGCGCGAGATGGGCAAGTACGTGGATCGGGAGGAGGTGGCGCGTCTCGAACGCTACGTAAGATTAGACTAACGAGACTTTGCACAAAGTGCAGTGCCACTTCTCAAGTCTAAAGTCGTATAAGACAAATGGCCAACCGAGGAACATCGCCGAACTGGGTGCGTCGACATCCGCTCTGGACGACCATTATCCTCGTCTGCTTAGCGGGGCTCGCTTGGCTCTTCTACCCGAAAGACTCAAACGACTTTGAAGATCCTCTGATTGCCCCGGTCGTGCGTGGTGCCATCGAGGATCTTGTCACCGCATCCGGAGAACTCAAACCCATACGGGTCGTGAGCGTCGGGGCGCAGGTGTCGGGTCAGCTCAAAGCCCTCCACGTCAAGGTCGGTGACCGCGTCACCCAAGGCGATCTAATCGCCGAGATTGATGCCGAGGTGCAGGAAAAGGAGGTCGAAGCCAGCCTCGCCCAGCTGCGCGGCCTCGAAACCCAGCTCCCGGCAAGCCGCGCGAACCTCGAATTCGCCGAGGCCAACTTTCGCAGACAATCACGCCTCATGGAAGAAAACGCCACCGCCGAAGCGCAGTTCGACCAAGCGCGCGCGACGCTGGCGGCGGCCAAGGCGCAAATTCTGAAATTAGAATCCAACATCGAACAATCCAGAATGCGCATCGAGGCGCAAAAGACACTGCTGCGCTACAGCCGTATCGAAGCGCCCATCAGCGGAACCGTCTCCGAAGTTCAGGTCGAGGTGGGGCAGACTTTGAACGCCGCACAACAAACGCCGGTGATACTCAACATCGCCGACATCACCTCGATGCAGGTGCGCTCCTATGTATCGGAAGCCGATGTGCGCCGGCTCGAGGAAGGCATGCCCGTCTACTTCACAACCCTTGGCGACCAGACTCGCCGATGGGAAGCAAACCTCAGTGAAGTCTTGCTGTCTCCGCAGAACCGCGGCAACGTCATTTTCTATCCAGCGCTCTTTGAAGTCGCGAACGAGGATGAATCCCTGCTTCCCGATATGACGGCCGAGGTGTTCTTCGTGATGCAATCGGCTGAAGATGTCTTGGTCGTGCCGCTCGCCGCGCTCACTATTCCAAGCGAACCCGGAACACCAAGCGCATCGGCGGTCTTCGTGCGGGGCGCGAGACCCGACCTTGCCGACCGGCGTGGCCAAGCGCCGGGGACGAGCGAGGAAGAAGGTACGCTTGCGATCGCCTACGTCGTGGACGATTCTGGAGACATCGCTCGGCGAAACCTCCGCATAGGGGCGAGAGACTTGGTATCGGCGCAAGTGCTTACCGGACTCGAAGCGGGTGAGCAGGTCATCATTGGATCAAGGGTCGAGCATTCCAATAGCAATGTGAGGGTTGGGGTGCGCGTGCGGTGACACATATTGTCCAGGGCGCGATGCCGGAATCCGACACACCCTTAATCTCGCTTCGCGATGTGAGCTTCACCTATTCGACCGGCAAGCTCGAATTCGAAGCGCTTAAAGGGGTCTCGCTCGATATTCACTCTGGAGAGTTCGTCGCGATCATTGGACAATCGGGTTCGGGAAAAACCACCTTGATGAATGTCATCGGCTGCTTGAGTCGGCCGACGAGCGGGGACTATCTATTCAACGCTGAACCCGTCTCAGATCTCGACGCCAACGGACTGGCTCGATTGCGACGCAGCGCACTCGGTTTTGTATTTCAAAACTACAACCTGCTTGAATCGGCCAGTGCGCAGGAAAACGTGCAAATTCCTGCCATCTATGCAGGGGTCAAGCGAAGCGAACGCTTAGAGCGCGCCAAGAATCTACTCTCCAGTCTCGCGCTTGGGCGCCGGCTCGGACACCTGCCTTCGGAGATGTCCGGAGGCGAGCAGCAACGGGTTGCCATGGCCCGCGCGCTCATGAACGGAGGTCAGGTCATACTGGCCGATGAGCCCACCGGCGCGCTCGATTCCAAGACCAGCAAAGACATCATTGATCGCCTTGAAGCCTTGGCCGCGCAAGGACATACAGTCATCGTTGTGACCCACAACGCGGAAGTTGCGGGGCGAGCGCAAAGGCGCATTGAACTCTTGGACGGTCGCGTGGTCGCCGACAGCGGAGCTGGCCGTGACAGACAAGCGCGCGCTGTCATGTCGCCAAACCGAGATCAATCAACGAACGCGCCCGTCTCCCTGTCTCCGGCGGCCATGACGCAAGCCTTCTTAAGCGCGCTGCGTTCCTTGAATGCCAACAAATTCCGCACAGGGCTTACGCTACTCGGCATCATTATTGGGGTGCTTTCGGTCATCATCATGCTCGCCTTGGGCGAGGGCGCCAAAGTCTTCATCATGGACAGCCTCGGCGACTTGGGCTCCAACACCATACAGGTGCGTCCCGACAGGACATTCGACCTTGGAAGCGCAAGCCTGCGCGACCCACCCGCACTCTATTATGAGGATGCACTGGCAATTGCCGAAAAGGTTCCAAATGTCGCAGGGGTCATCCCCACCAAGTCTCGCTGGATGATGAGCCGCCACCTTGGCTTCACGCACAATGGCCAAGTCGTGGGGACCACGCCTGATGTCATTCACATTAAGAAACTGAGATTGGTCGAGGGCACTTTCTTCGATCAATCGCACTTCGACCAGCTCGCCCCGGTGGCGGTCATTGGTGCCGAAGTTCGCGGCCGATTGTTTCCGGATGCTGCGTCAGCCGTAGGTGCCCACATTCTTGTGCAGGACACCCCGCTCAGGGTCATCGGGGTATTGGCGCCAAACAGTGTTGGCGTACTGGGTTTCGGTTTTGAGGACTACTCGCTGTACGTGCCGCTTTCAGCGGGCCGAACACGTTTGTTCGGCGATCAAACCATAGATTCTCTGCAAGTTTCGGCGACCGATGTGGCGCACATTGCGTCCATCATCGAGGGCATTCGTACGCTACTCCTCGCTCGGCACGGCAAGGAGGGATTTGCGGTTGAGGATGCCGGCGAGCTCATGGAGACCCAGCTTGAAGTGATCTCAGTGGTGAGTTTGGTGCTTGGGGGCATCGCCGCCATTTCTCTGCTGGTGGCCGGCATAGGTGTGATGAACATCATGCTGGTGTCGGTCACTCAGCGAACGCGCGAAATCGGCATACGCATGGCCGCCGGCGCCAGAAATGGAGATGTGCTCTTGCATTTCCTGCTCGAAGCGATATTGGTGTGTGTGGTCGGCGGCTTGGTCGCGGTACTTCTCGCCGCATTAACGGCTGACATACTGGCGAATTTTGAGGTTCCAATCAAAGTGACGGGCGAACCCATTTTCTGGTCCTTGAGCGTGGCGGTGATGACCGGCGTGGTGTTCGGGTTCGCGCCTGCTTGGCGGGCCGCCAAGCTCGACCCGGCCGCCGCGCTCGCAGCGGTATGAATCTCTATGCATAATGCGTCCATGATAAGCATTCATCACTTCATTCGTTGCAAGTATCTTCAGGGATTGATGGCACTCTTGCTGGCAGGCTGCGCCACCACCCCCCTGCCCATGCTTGAAGACGATGTGCCCCAAGACTGGCAACGCGCCGCCGCAGAATTGGAGCAATGGCCGAACCCCGATTGGTGGAACAATTTTGGCAGCGACGAACTCTCCGAGATCGTCGCAAAACTGGAAGCGAGCAACCTCGACCTCAAGAACAGTGAACGCGCCTTGCGAAGCGCACAACTCTTGCTTGAGGATGCCGGCTTCGACCTCTTACCAGTGCCGCTGGTGGACCTTGGCGGTGGTGTGCGCTATGCGGGCTCGGAATCTGTGGGAAGGGACTATTCGCACAACACAAGCGAGTCGGTGGATGTTTCGGTTGCCATTTCCTACACAGACATTTTGAGCAAGCCGCTGCGCTACGATGCCTCGCTGGCCAGCTACGAATCAAGTCTCGCCCAAGCGGCTGATGTGCGGCTGAATATCTACGGCACCGCCGCCTCCACCTACTTTCGCATCCTCCTGCTGCGCGACCGCATTGAAGCGGCAACGCTCAATCTGCAAAACGCCGAACGCATCTCGCGCATCGTGCAGGCGCGCGTCGATGCCGGGACGGTGCCGCCCATTGATGCCCTGCAGCAGCAAATCGCCGTGCAGCGGCAGCGAAACGCCATCTCAACGCTCCGTCAGGATGAGTTCCAAGCGCGGTCGGGGCTCGCGCTACTACTGGCGACCTCCGCAAGAGACTTCGACGTGCGCGCCACTACCCTGAACAGCCTCGTCACCCCTGAAGTGGCTCCCGGCCTTCCGTCCGAACTGCTCTCACGACGACCGGACCTAGTGCGCACGGAGGCCGCTCTCCGGGCTGCGCGGGCAAATCTTGATATCGCACGCCGAGATCTGTTGCCGACCATTTCTCTCACCTCGTCGGCGAATCGTGCCAGTGACTCGCTCGCCAACTTCGTCGATGGTGCCAGCCTTGGTATATCGATCACCTCCGGTCTGGTTCAGCGGGTCTTTGATGCCGGGCGCCGCACGCGCGCATTGGAACGCCGGCAACTCACCTACGAATCCTTGATCGCCGACTATCGGCAATCGATCATCCGCGCCTTCAACGACATCGAAGTCGCACTCGGCAACATCACGCTGCTTGAATCTCTGGGCAAGATCGCGCTCGAAGACCTCGCGCGCGCCACCGAATCCCTGCGCATCGCCGAGGTGCGCTACCGTGAAGGCGTTGACGACTATCAGACCGTCCTTAATTCGCAGAACGTGCTCTATGCCGCGCGGGACAGCGTGCTCGCCAACAAGCTAGCGCATCTGAACGCCGTGATTTCCATGTACCAAGCGCTCGGCGGCGGCTGGCAAATGGAGTATTAGTCTTCTATCGCCCTTAGAAGGCTTCCATATTGAGTGCTCGGCAGTCGAGTGCTGCCCAGCCAATGCGTACCTCATCGTCCGGTAGTATGCCGCCGTGCCCGACGATGTTGGGAATCTTGGCGATGAACTCGGGATTGCCAAAGAGCGAGAAGCGCACGCGCAAGTGGTCGCCGAGAAATGTCACATCCTCAACATGGGCCGTGAACTCATTTGCGAAACGCTCCGATTCCCGCGCAAGCTGAACCCTCTCGGGCCGTATCGCAATCAAAGTCTCATCGCCCGGCTGCAAGTCGCCAAGATGCGCCGCCTGCAGTTCACCGCCTTTCACCTCGACCTTGCATACCCCGCGCGTCACCGACAGAATACGACCCTCAAGCATGTTGTTCTCGCCAATAAATCGCGCCACAAATGATCTACGCGGCTCCTCATAAAGGACTTCGGGGGTCGCCACCTGCTCAATGAGCCCATCGCGAAACACCGCGACTCGATCGGACATGACCATAGCCTCCTGCTGATCGTGGGTCACGTAGACCACCGTCACACCGAGCTCGCGATGGATTCGGCGAATCTCATACTGCAGTTCTTCGCGCAGCCGCCGATCAAGTGCGCCCAGCGGCTCATCCATCAGCACCAGCTCCGGTTCGAACACCAGCGCACGCGCGATCGCCACGCGCTGCCGCTGACCACCGGAGAGCTGCCCCGGGGGGCGGTCTTCAAAGCCTTCGAGACGCACCAGTGAGAGCGCGCGCGCGATGCGTTGCTCACGTTCTTCGGATGCCATGCCTCGGACTTCAAGCGGAAAGGAAAGATTCTTCCCAACCGTCATATGCGGAAACAGGGCATAGTCTTGGAACACCACGCCTATGCCGCGCTTGTCCGGCGGTGTGGCACCAATGCACCCGCCGTTCACGCGGATATCACCCTCGCTCAAGCTTTCAAATCCGGCGAGCATCATGAGGCAGGTGGTTTTTCCCGACCCGGAAGGCCCGAGCAGGGTGAGGAACTCGCCTCGGCGCACGCTCAAGGAGAGATTCTTGACGACCAGAGTATGTTGGTCGTACTTCTTTGATACGCCGACGAATTCGACGTGTGGTGTTTCCTGCTGCACCTGATCCTCCTCAAGAGCGCGAAGCATACCCGAACAGACCGACTGCGCGAGCGTCGATGCGAGATCAATGCCTGAGAATAGCGAGCGATATGTACATTATTGACGCCCCAGCTTGGCTTGCGTTCCTTCCCATAGTTCTGTTGGTGATTTGCTTGGATTGGGTGCCAGCGTTCTTTAAGAAGGTGTTCACCAAACGCCAGCACTCTTAGCTGTATCGCGCACGCATGGTCGGTGGTGCCTGTTCCTATTCAGACGAGACATTTATTACTTCCCCAATCTTGGAAATGCCCGCTCACGGCATTCCAAGGCCGTGCCGGGTCGCGGATTCCCTATTTGCCGGCGTATCGAAGGCGGCCAGTGAAATTCCGTACACCATGCGGTAAGAATAGCCGTGTTGCTCAAAAAGGGATGCCTGGTGGTGCGGCTGCGCCGGAGTCCGCCACACCGATCAGAATTATTCAAATGCGCGTACTTCTGCTATAGTCCGCGCAGAACCAACGAACTACTGCGTTGGAATAGTCAAACTGGAGGGTAGGTAGTCATCATGTCTCTGACTTCCCCAATTGGTCGCATCCTGTTGGGTGTGGCAACGCCATTCATGGTCTTGGGCGGAGCGCTCGCTGCAGCACCGGCATTAGCGCAAACCGTCATCGAAGAAATCGTAGTCACGGCGCGCAAGCGCGCCGAAAACCTGCAGGATGTGCCGGCGGCCGTCAGCGCCTTTAATAGCGAAGAGCTCACGGATCGCGGTATAGATTCGATTGAAGAAGTCGGCCGCCTGACTCCCAACGTGGCCATGACTGAAACCACGGGCTTGATCTCCGGCGCTTTGCTGGTGTTCATCCGCGGCATAGGCAATGACCCGGGGTTTGACCAGGGTGTTGGCGTGTACGTGGATGACGTCTATCTCAATCGCACCTCGGGAATGATGCTCGATGTCTACGATGTGGAGCGAATCGAGATACTCAAAGGTCCGCAGGGTAACCTCTACGGCCGCAATACTATCGGCGGCGCCATCAAGTACGTCAGTCGGGAACCTTCGGAAGAATTGCGCATGCACGCCGAGGCCAAGGTGGGTACGGATTCGCTTCGCAAGTACCGTGCCGGCCTTTCCGGCCCACTCGGCGGTACTTCGCTTTGGGGCTCGGTCGCCGTCTCCAAGAGCGAACACGAGGGCTATCAGACCAATCGCTATAACGGTGACCAGTTTGCAAGCCCAGATATCCTGTCCGCGCGCGGGACGCTTGTGATGCAGGCCACGGACTCGCTGCGCCTGAAGCTGGTTGCCGATTTAATGCGCGATCGCTCGTCTCCATACGTGCCGAACCGGGTCGCCGTGAACTTGGCTGGCGAGTCCGGCCTCGGTGCGTTTGACCAACTCTTGGGCCTTGCGAACAATTTCGTTCCGGGCGCGGCCTATCTCGCACCAGGACAGACCTTGGATACCAGCATGCCAACCGATATAGACACGGTGAACACCGCCTTCATCGAGGGCGGCTTTGATGAGTACTTTATCGACACCAATGGGCTGGCGCTGACGGTCACTTGGGATTTCAATGATGCTTGGTCGTTCAAGTCCATCACGGCGATGCGTGAATTGGACCGCGCCGCACCCTTCGATTTCGATGGCAGTGATCAGGTCTTCATCGATACCCTGCAAAAATGGGATACAGAGGATTTTACTCAAGAGTTACAGGTGAACTTCAGCAGCGAGAACATCAACGCGGTGTTCGGCTATTACTATTTGGAAGGCGACTACAACAACACCTCCCTGACCGTGCAGTCGCCCCTGCTTCGCCTTCTCACAAGCCATGTCAAGACCACCTACCGGGATGAACGGCCATTGGAGTCATCTTCTCTCTACGCGAACGTGGACTGGGACTTGAATGCGCATTGGCAGCTTTCCATCGGCGGTCGGATCACGACCGACAAGAAGTGGATCGCTCAGGTTGCGGACGTGACGGAGACCACTCAAGTGGCGGCCTGCTTGAATCTACCCGGGGTTGCCTGCAACCCGGCGGTGGGACAGGTCATCCCCGTTGTGCTTTCGCCTCTCGGAGGGCAAATAGTCCCCAACCTGCCCTTCTTCCAGTTCTTCTTGCCCCATAGGGACCTATACGGGAAGGTCATCGGGCTCGGCAATACGCCCACCGCCATCACCTACCCCGAGAATAAGCTAGGCGACGACGAATGGGACGAATTCACACCGAGCGCGAGACTGAGCTACAAGATGTCGGAAGACACCCTGGTCTATGTGGGCGCGTCGACTGGCTTCAAGTCTGGCGGTTTCACCTACACTGGGCGCGATTACGTTGCTCCGGTGTATGACCCTGAGTTCGTCACCACCTACTCGGCGGGTGTGAAGACAACCCTCTTAGACGGCACCATGCGGCTGAATTTTGAAGCCTTCCTGAATCAATATGAAGATAAGCAGTTTACTGCCGTCAAGCTTGACCCAGTGAGTACCGCCTTGGTGCAAACAAACGACAATGTTGGTGAAGTCGAAACCAGTGGCGCGGAGATAGAAGTGCTATGGCTGCCGCCGGTCGAAGGTCTGGCAGTCAACCTGAACGTCGGTATCCTCGACGTGGAAATCAATGAGTACATTGAGGAATTTCCGCTTGGTTCGGGAAGATTGGCCAATGTCGCCGACTCTCACGCCCTAGGCTACTCGCCAGAACTGACCGCCCAAGCGCGGGTCCAATACACGACCAGTCTCGGCAATATCGGCACCCTGACCTTCGGCCTCGACGCCGACTATCGTGACGAGATGTACACGGATTCGCCTATTGATCTGCGAGACCCGTTCTTTGCGAAAGCCCACTCGGAATCGCGCACCCTTACGAACGCCTTCGTGACCTTGCGTTCGGCCGATAGTCACTGGAGAATCTCCCTTGAGGGCAAGAATCTCTCCGACAAACGCGTGGTTCAAAACACGTTTAACGTGAGTAACTTCATCTTGGGCGGCTACAACCGCGGTCGGACGTGGGGATTGACCTTCGCTTACGATACCAACTGATCACTACTATGGTGGGCGGGATGCCATGCCGCGCCTCGCTAGGGCGGCATGGAATCCGCTCACGAGCTAACCCTGCACACTCGCTCGTAAGGATTCTGTAATCCACGCGTTCAAGCTGACCCCTTTCCGAGCCGCTTTAAGATACGCATCGCGGTGTAGATCTGGGTCGATTCGAAGAATGAGCTTTCCGGAAAAATTCTTGTCGGGTGTGATGCCGAGCTCCGAACATTGCTCGAGATAGTCGTTGATCGCGTCGCGAAAAGCTTGGTTGACTTCGCGCGCCGAATCAGCCTCAAAGGAAATCACGTCGCGAGTATTGAGCACACGCCCATGCAGAACTTGGTCATGTTCGTCAAAGACGACTTGTGCGCTATAACCCTTGTATTTCATGGCGTGACTCCCGCCGCTGTGAAAAAATCCCTCAGATAAGGCACTTGATATCGCCTAGCTTCAGTTCTTGGATGAGGGCGGTGAAAGTTGGCGCGCAGGTCATTCAGCTCGAGCCGGACACGAGATCCGCGCCCTTGCTTGATGGTTCCGCCAGCTCCAATCACTAGGCTTTCGACCTCCGACCAGTTAACATTTACCGAAATCGGATCCTGGAAGATCGTTTCTAGGGCAGCGCGTTGCCGATTGTTCACTCGCGTACAGTATCACTAAACGATACCAAACCGTTGATACGCAGCTTTATCGCGCCATCAAGTCGCTGAAGCGAAGCCCCACGAATATCTGCGACTCATCGCGTCTATTTGCGGGACAGTGCACTAGAAGGCATCCGGCCGAAACATGGCGTCGTGCGCACCGTCCACGAACAGCACCGCTCCGGCGACGTATGCGGCCTTGTCCGATAACAAGAAAAGCGCCGCGTTGGCCTGATCTTCCGGCTTGCCGCCCCTGCCTATGGGAATACTCTTCTTAAACGCCTCCATGGCCGGCCCGATTTGTGGATCTTTTCTGCCGGCGGCGGTCATGGCTGTTTCGGTATAGCCCGGCGCCAGTGCATTTAAGCGTACGCCGACACCCGCCGCAGCGAGGCTTCTTCGCCGCATCCAACGACCCAAGGCCAGTTTTCCGCCAGCGTACAGCTCAAACCCGGGCATGGTCTCAGCGAGGCCCAGCGCCTTGTCGCGTTTCCCTTCGAGCAACGCCTGCACATAGCCTTCAGAGTGAGGGGTCATGGTTGCCGAATTCGAACACATGAGTACCGCCGCTCCGCGACGCTTTTCGAGTGCTGGCATTAAGCCTTCCACCATGTCGACGACGGCAAAATAGTTCACCAGCGGAATCAACGCCTTATTGGGGTTCTCCGCGCCGGCGCCCGCGCAGGGCACCAACCCGTCTAGGCCCTCCGCGGCGCGACCGAGAATCTCCTCGAGGACCGACTCGACTTGATCGCTACGGGAAAGATCGGCACAAATGTCGCTTTCCTTGAGATCCACGCCAATTACTTGCTGCCCACCGGATTCAAGTGCTAACTTGATTGCCCTGCCGATGCCGCTTGCGGCGCCCGTGACCACGTAGGTTCCCATTAGAGGTCCGGAATAACCTTGGCGTACTTGTCAATCATCGGCATGACCGCCTCGGGTGAATCCCAAAGGTCCATTGCCACGCCGATGGTGGCGCGCTCAACGCCAAGATCTCGGTAATACTTCAATTTGTCGAGATTCTCGGTATCCATAATCTGAATATTGATCTCGACGCTTTCTGGGTTGCGACCAGCCCTTGTCACCTCTTCACGAAAACCGGCGATGGACTCGGCGACATCGCCCATACCCACATCCACCGGATACCATCCATCCGCCCAAGCTGCGGCGTGTTTTCTGCCAAGCGGGCCCATGGCGCCCATGAAGATCTTCGGCCCGCCGGATTGCAGAGGCTTGGGGTCGCACCAGACGGCATCGAATCGCACATAGTCGCCTTGATAGGCCGGCGCGTCCTCGCTCCAGAGCGCGCGTGTCGCGGCGACGGTCTCCCTAAGCACCGCATAGCGTTTGTTGAAAGGATAAGGACTGATGTTTTCGAACTCCTCCTGATTCCACCCCACTCCCGTGCCCACCAACACACGGCCTCGGGAAAGACGGTCGAGCGTTGCAATGGTCTTTGCCTGAGAAAACAGGTCGCGTTCCATCAGCAGGGCGATTCCGATGCCGAGACGCAGACGCTTGGTGGCGTTCGCGGCAGTCATCAACGATAAGTATGGATCCATCATGCGCCTGTAGGGAGCCGGCAGGTCTCCACCGGGTGGATAGGGGGTCTTTCTCGAACAGGGGATATGGCTGTGTTCCCCGTACCAGAGGGATTCGAATCCCCGTTCCTCAAGCGCTCTCGCCAGCGTCGCGGGATGCGGGTCGCTCGGCGTATTCATGGAACTGAAGGCAAGGTGCATCAATAGCGACCGCGGGCGATGACTTCCTCCGGGGCGGGTTTTAGCCATGAGGTGTAGTAGGTGCCGTTCAGCTTAGATTGGCGATCCGCAATTTCCTCTCGCGGGTTATAGAACTGCCGATACCACTCGCGCACCTTGCTGAACGGACCATCGCTCTTGATTTGCATGATTTTCAATATGGGTGCCTTTGACTCCCAGACTTCGAAGTCCTGCAAGAAGGCGAGGCGACTCGATTCTTGGAACTCGCGCGCCTGCGCCACATCTTCCTCGGTCGCGCTAGGGTGCTCGCTCTTCACCTGCAGACCATGCCAGACCTTGATGCGGCCATCTTCAACAGGGGTGTGCGCGATTAACATCAAGGCATCGTAAAAGCCTGTCAGCCTCGATAGCAGAATGCCGGGGCCGGTGTAGAAGGTATCGGTTTCCAGAAGTGTGTTGTCGGCGGCCAGGGTCTTATGTCCACCACCCTGTCGCTGGATGACGACATGATCGCGAATCTCGTTCTCGAAATACTCCAAGGTTGAGCCGTGAATGGGACCAAGGTGCGGTGAGTCGGCCATGTTGTCCAGCACCTCTTGCGGGTGCGAATCGATCTCGCCCATGTGGTCAATGGTCCATTGCACCCAAGCGGGATCGTCCCATTCAGGCATGGCGGGAAGGTCGTAGTCAGGTTCCCCGCCTTCCGGGTCATACCACATCCACACACAGCCATAGCGCTCTTCGATGGGCCACGCCCGCAGGCAAGCTCTGGCCGGAATGGGCCCATCGTGATAAGGAATATCGTCGCACTTGCCATCCGGGCCATAGCGCCATCCGTGATAGGGGCATCTCACCGAATCCCCTTCAACCTGGCCATCAAGCACCACATACGAAGTTGTGTTGCGCGCGATGTTGGTGCCCATGTGCGGGCAGATGGCATCCAAGAGCACCAGTCGACCGCTCTTGCCGCGATACAGCGCAAACTCGTTCCCGAAAAAGCGAATCGGCAGTACCTGGTCGGTCACCTCTTCCAGATCAGCGACCATGAACCAGCCACGCGGAAAGGTGAAGGGCCCGATATCATAGTCTGCGGTGGTCGCCATATACGAAATCTCCCTGCAGGTAGTCGCCGCTTAAGTGTACCTTGCTTGGCGGGCGCAGAGCGCAACGAGCCCGCCTTCAATGGACGCAAAGTCAGGCTTCGAACCTGCTTTTCTCCGGTCCGACTTCGGCAGCGACTTTGTCGAGGGCGGCGGCATCCATGTCGTAGAATTTGATGGCGTTGCGCCCAAGCATGTCGGCGATATCATCGTCGGGTAGACCCGTGAAGGTTTCGAGCATCTGTTCCGCCGTGAAGGGCCAAGAGCCTTCCGGATGCGGGTAGTCGCTGCCCCACATCATCTGTGGCATGCCAATGTCATGACGCATATCGGCATCGCTTCTCGGCATGCACGAGGCGCCGATCGCACAGTTTCTCCGAAAATACTCTACCGGCGACATGGATAGGTGACTACGAAAGTCCCCCATCTTGGCGCTGAACTGTTGGTCGTGGTACATATGGTCGAGCATGCGGAACATGGGAGGTACGAGCCAACCCTGACCCGTCTCGGTGATGCTGCATTTGAGTTTTGGAAAGCGCTCGAACACGCCGCCCCAGAGCATGGCGATGACCGGACGATAGGTGCGGAAAAACACCTCTGAGACGTACACACCCACGGCCCCCGGGTATTGGGAGACATCGCTCATGGGAAAGCCTTCGCCGAAGATATCGTCCATGGCGCCCGCTCCGGAGTGGAAGCAAATCACCACCCCCAGATCTTCGCAAGCTTCCCAAAACGGGTCGTAGCGCAGATTGTGGTAGGCCTCGAACTGCCCCGTGAAGAGCGGAAGCAGTAGTCCGCCAACGCCGTTTTCCGCCGCCCACCGCGCTTCTCTTACAGCCTCTTCCACATCCCAGAGCAAGGGGCATACACCGACGCCGAAGTGGCGTGCCGGGTTTCTCGCGCAGAATTCGGAAAGCCATCGATTGTGCGCCCGCGCACCCGCCCATTGCAGTTCGGGAATAATATTTTTGGTCGGCAGGGAGAGACCGGCACCGAAGGGCGGCGAGTTCTGCTCGGTAATGCCATCAACAAAGATGATCTCGCCGGCGATGCCGTCTCCATTCAAGACTTCAAGACGCTGATCATAGTCCCAAGCACCTGAAAGGTGGTTTTCATTGCCGTCGCGCCATTGGTCGTTGATTTCTTTGATGAGAAATATCTCTTCTGCCTTGTCGGTCATCTGCTTTTGAATCGGCAAGGCCATGTCAAAGGCCTCACGATACTGGGGATCAAGGTATTCCCGATATTGGTCCGGCAGCAAACCCGCATGACAATCGGAAGATATTACCGTGTAGCGGTCCATGATTTATCTCCTTGACTTTGAGTCTTAACTCGCCAATCGTAACTGCACTTCTTCGTTGCCGTCATCATAGAATTGCGAGAACCACTTGCGATATTTGGCGATGGGGCCATCGCCATCGCAAAGTATGGGATCGTTCCTGTAAAGCTTGTGCTCCCAAATCACCATATCGTGCCCCACCTGTCGCACGACCTCTGCGATCAAGCCATTGGTCAATACATCGAATTGCTCGGAAATATCTTTCGGCTTGGTGAAGGCAAACCTCAGCTTCATGCGCGTGGCACTGATCGGCGCCATGGTGCCCATCATCACCGTCTTGAACGCCCGGTCGAAGGTCTGTGAGCTCATGCCCGGCCCGCAATTGCGGCTGATCAAGTAGGAATCCTCCATGCCCGACATGTCGATGTTGCCTTGATCATCGATCTTCGGCACTTGGGTGACCATTTCCGTGACGCGGCGGTGCCCATCAAGTTCGATTTTCGCCTTGGGCATGTGAATCGATCCGTGCACATACACGAAGTGGGCGATGTCAACGGCATTCTCGCCCATCTCTTGGATGTGCGCATTGATCTCCCACTCGTAGGTCTCTAGCGCTGTCCATTCAGGATCATAGAATTCGGGCACATCTTCTATGTCGAAGGTTGGCGCAATGCGGCGCGGGTGGTACCAAGCCCAGATCATCTGGTTGCGTTCCTGCACCGGGTAGCTGTGCACACAAGCGCCCTGTCGCGCGCGCGGCGGAATCGACTTGGCATAGGGCACATGCTTGACGACCCCATCACCGTCCAATTCCCACGCGTGGAACGGGCAGGCCACATGCTCGCCCACCACCTTGCCGCCGTGCCCAAGGTGTGCGCCCAGATGGGGGCAAAATGCCTCTATCAACTTGGCCGCGCCGCTTTCGGTGCGAAACAGCACCTGATGTTCATCAAACAGGAAGTTGGATTTCACTTCGCCCACTTCAAGCTCATTGCTGTAGGCGACGGGAAACCATCCGAAGGGAATGGGTAGATCAAGTCCTAACATGGTCGTCTCTCCTGCTAACCGAGTGAAGGGATGGGAAGATCGCTTCGCTCTAGAATCGAGTCGAAGCGTGCCTTGATTTTGTCCTTGGTATCCGAGTTGAGCGGTGCGATCCAATACTGTCCAGCACGCACGCCCTCGATGGCGGTCTCTGCCACTTCGTCGGGGTGCGTCATCACCAGTTCTTGCCCAAAGAACTCCATGACCTTGCGCAAGTCTTCCGCCGAGTGAATGCCGGTATCCGGAGATCCTTCCGGCTTGGTAAATGCTTCCGGACGCACCCGATCGGAATCAAATATGCCCGTATCCACAATGTGCGGGCCGGGAAGCAGCAGATGCACCTTCACTGGATTCTCCTGCCTGACATTTTGAATGTGGAGCGCTTCGGTGACCACGGCCACGGCGGCCTTCGAGGCCGAATAAATGGGTTGATCGGGATACACGATAAAGGCGCCGTTGCCAGAGCTGGTGGCGACGAAGTGGGCTTCCTCGCCTTGGGCGGTGAGGCGCGGCATGAAGGCGTTGATGCAGTGAACCACACCCCAAAGATTGACACCAAAGGTCCACTGCCAATCGTGCCGCGAGTAGTCCCATATGTTTCCCGCCTCGCCTGCCGATATGCCGGCATTGGCAAACACCAAGTGCGCGCCACCGAGTTCGTCGAACGCCGTGCTCGCCAGCTTCGCAACACTGTCCTGATTGCCAACGTCGCAATACTGGATGCGAGCCTCGATACTCTGCCCGATGAGTTCGGCTTGGGTCTTCTTGAGACCTTCCTCATCAACATCCGAAATGAGAATGCGTGCGCCTTCGCGCCCCAAGGAGAAGGCTAATGACCGACCGACACCGCTGGCACCACCCGTGATGACCGCAAGCTTGCCGGTGAAATCCCGCATGGTTCAGGCCTCCATCGGAAATCGAGTGCCATTGACGGTATTGGCAAAGGGCCAAAACCCTTCCGGATCCAGCTCACCCGCAATGGTGATTTCACGATCAAGGAATTCGGGTGTCCAGAGGTAGGCATCAAGCTGCTCACGCATCGGCAGCCGCTGGGCCAAGGGGTCAAGCGGGGATTCGCGCAGAATGACATGGCCCGAGAGGCTTTGCCGATAGGCGGTACGGTACTTGGCGCGCACGCGCACGACGTGCGGAGGATAATCATAGGCATTCGGCATCATGGTCACGCTGCGCGCAACCTTGATCCACCACTCGTTGACTTCAAATTCTTCGCCTGCGGGATCGGTGCCGGTCACATCGCCGCTGAATTCGGCAAAGGTATGTCCGGCGTGGGTGATCGAGGCTTCCACATGATCCATCATGCGAAAGTAGCGAATATCGGCCAGATACTTGGGCTGTCCCCAGTGCTCTCGGCTGACATAGACGGCGGTTTCCTGATCAATGGCGTAGCCCAAGGCATATTCTCCTTGAATGCCGTCGTAGTCGGCGGCCGCCGTCATCACCAACCCATATTCGGGTTCGTTCATCACCGGGTAGCTATAGAAGGTGAGAAAGACCTTTGGATCGGCGCCCGGGGCGATGCCGGGCGGCAGCAATTTTGCAATCGCCTCCGGGTCCGTGCGGTATTCAATCTTCAGCATGGGTACGTTCAAGATATCGCCGGGATTGCCTTGCGGAGCTGCGTTGGTCATGGTCTTCCTCTTTGGCTCGATGAGGAACATACTAGAAATATATGTTCCATATGTCTAGTGCTTTGAGACAAAATTATTTATATTGTTCTAGCAATTCTCATTTTTTCGACTGGCCTTGATCTCCGTAGTCAATATCCGCAGTCAATATCCGTAGTCAGGGCCTGCGCACTCGGCGCAAGCCGCGCCAATGCAAACTTTCGCACATTTCCACCGATGAGGTCAGATGCCAAAATGAGCGCTGCCGGTATTGTTTCTACCAACGAATGGTGATGTCCAGTCCATAGGTGCGTGGTAGTCCGTAATAGGCCGGAGTCATATTTGCGAAGGGCGGTCCGAAGTCAATCATGTTCGCGCGGTACGCCTCGTCTGCGAGATTTTTCACCCAGAGTGCGGCGCTCAGCGACAACTGCTCGTCGAAGTTCACCTCGCTCAGCAGGAGGCGCGCGTCGGTCACTGCGTAGTCACCGACTTCGGTCGCGGGTGCCAATGCGGAGGGCGCGCACGCCGCATTGGTGTCCGGTACGATTGGGAAGGGATAGAGGTAGTGCCCCGAGACGCTGTGATAGCCAAGAATGAAGGCCAATTCTCCCCAGCCACCACTGGCCACCAAAGCATCCAAGCTTGCATTGAAGCTGTGCTCAGGAGCATGGGGAAAGGCGCGATTGCCGGCCACATCGACCCCGCCGCCGCAATCGAGATACTTGTCATACTCCGGGTCGAGATAGCCATAGCCGGCCGCGACCTCGACGCGGCCTCCCACCTGCAAGGACCCTTCAAGTTCGAATCCTTGAATGACCGCCTCGCCGGCGTTACGCACGGATGATCCGGCAGCGCCCTCGGCCGTGAACACGGACAGTTGCATGTCCTTGTGATCATTTCGGAATAGCGCCGCAACGGCGCGAAGCCGATTGTTGAGCCACACTCCCTTGATGCCCGCTTCAATCGAACGCACGCTTTCGGAGCTGTAAGGGAGAAGGGTTTCCGCGACCGTTTGCGCCTCGCCATTAAAGCCGCCACTTTTGAACCCTTCGGCGTAGCGCAGGTAGGCAGTAGTGGCGTCGCTGAGCGCATAGGTGATACTCACCGTCGGCGTGACATCATCGAAGCTGGTATCGGCACCCGTGCCAGCCGGAATGCTGCGCGGCAACCCCGGATTGCCAAGTTCGCGCTCGATTTCCTTGCGCTCATCCGTATATCGCAAGCCGGCGGTGAGCGTGAGCTCATCGCTTACGGCGAAGTCAACCTGTGCGAAGGCGGCAATGGCCTCGGTGTCGAAGCCGTAACGCGAAATGAATATGGCCGCGAAGGGTCCGAAGGCACCAAAAAACCGTTGCGGATTGTCGGTAAAGCCTTCGTCACTGAAGTAATAGAGGCCGGCAACATAACTCAAGGCACCGCGCTCGCCGAGGATTTGGAGTTCCTGCGAGAAGGAATCGTAGTCGGAGTGTCTTTGCGTGTGCGCGACATCCAAAGGTGAACCATCGAGATCGAGTCCGTCGGACCAAGAGAGCTCGCGGGCTGCAGTGATCGACTTGAGGCTCATCGCTTCGGAGAGATCGAAATCGAGGATCAAGGAGTGGCCGCTCACTTCTGAACGTTCAAATGAGGGACCATCGACAGAGGCTTGATCCTCGCGTTCCGTTGAGACGAATCCGAACAGCGGCAGACCGAAATCAGAGTCCGCCCGGTGCAGTTGCGAATGGGTGGCGGCTTGGTTGGAATCGCTGTAGTCGAACCGGTAGGACAGGGTCGTGCGATCATTCACATCCACATCCATCGCGGCGCGAAAGGCGGTGGAGTCCAGATCGCCAAGCGCCCCGACAGAAGCGGGGGGAAAGAAGGCTGCATCACTGACATCGACCCAACCATCGCGTTTCTCGCTGCGGCCGGCAAGGCTCAGCCGCACGGTACCCAAGGTCGGCAGGTCAAGCGAGGCGGCGAGCGTGCGGTGGCCAAGGTTTCCGGTACCGAGACGCGCGTGACCGGAAAATACGCCACTCGGCGCCTTGCTGACAATATTGATCCCTCCAGCCAGCGTGTTGCGACCATAGAGCGTGCCTTGGGGTCCGCGCAGGACTTCCACCCTCTCTATCTCGATGACATCAAAAGCCGACCCTTGCGTCTTGCCGATATACACGCCATCGAGATACAGGCCGACGGTGGTCTCCCAAGTCAGAGCCGGATTGATGGTCACCCCTCCACGTATCGCGACCTGCGCCGAGGTGGAACCACCCGGGGCGTGCGTGACTTGAAGGTTGGGCACCATCTTGCCGACCTCTTCTATGTCGGTGATGTCGCGACTCTCGATCACATCGGTTCCGATCGCGGTGATGCTGAACGGAATGTCTTGGATACTCTGCTCCCGCTTCTGCGCGGTGACGACAATCTCTTCAATCGCCGCCTGGGCGTGGGCTTGGGTCGCGAAGATGACGGCGAGCACAAGCAACGCCAATGTCGATGTGTTCATGTCAAGCTCTCCACTGCGCTACTGAAGTGGACAAAGGAATTCCACCGCCACAAAATTTGGGGATTTGTGATTATAGGCACAATGGCTCGGATTGTTCCGAGTCTGAGTCGAGCGGCACGGATGTGGACACGGCACGAACAAGCGCGCCCCTGTCGATTAGTTCAGTAGACAACACTACCCGGGCTTATGCGACTATGCGCCTTTATTGTCGGCTCACATCGAGCTATGTCGCTGATCGCCAACACGAGCAAAAGCCGCTTGGGCCGTGCGTTCCTGCTGATCGCGGCCTTCTCCCTCGTGGAGTTGGGCACCGCCATCTTCAGTCATTCGCTCACCCTGTTGGCGGATGCCGGGCACATGCTGCTTGACGCGGCGGCGCTTGGCCTCGCTTGGCTGGCGGCAAGACTCTCCGAGCTTGCCCCTACCCGCAGGTTCACCTTCGGCTATCACCGCGCCCAGGTACTGGCCGCGTTTGTGAACGGCTTGCTGCTCTTGCTGTTGATTGTATGGATACTATTCGAAGGCATAGAGCGCCTGCGCGCGCCTCAGGCCATGCTGCCGCTCCCCGCGCTTGTCATCGCAACCTTGGGTCTGATGATAAATCTCGTCGCATTTCGCTGGCTTGGCCATGATCGAAGCAACATCAACGCTCGTGCTGCCGCATTACATGTGCTTGGAGACATACTCGGTAGCCTGTCGGCCATCACTTCCGCACTCATCGTGTATTTCACTGGTTGGGTGCAGGCTGATGCCCTGCTCGCGCTGCTGGTCGCCGGCATACTTGCCGTGAGCACATGGCGCATCATCAGGATGTCTGTCAGCGTGCTCTTGGAAGCCGCGCCGGCTGACCTTGATGCGCACAGATTGGAGCAGGCCTTGCTCAGCCTTCCGGGGGTCAGGGACATACATCAGATTCGCGTGTGGGAACTGACCCCAGGCCAGCCATTGGCGACGGTGCATTTGCGCTGCGAACCAGGGCAGGACCAATCGGTGATCGTTGGGCGAGTCAGCGAAGCCTTGAAGCGCCGGTTCGGCGTGCAGCATTCAACGATTCAGACCGAGAAAAACACTTGCTGCGACGGGTAACACGCATCGACACCCCTGGGCACGCGATCAGGTAAGCTGCGCCGCAATCAGACTCAGCCAAGCAACGCCAATATGAGAAAGCAGGTGCTCGTTTTCCTGACACTTATGGTCTCCGCCAGCGTATCGTTCTCCACCCTCGCTGAGGACTACCAACTCACCCCGGTCGCACAGGGCTTGGACTTTCCCTGGTGCGTCGCCTTCCTCCCGGACGGCGGCCTGCTCGTCACGGAACTCGCCGGAACCCTGAGAGAAGTCTCGCCTGATGGACAAGTAGGCGAACCAATTCCCGGGGTGCCGGAAGTGTATCGAAGAAGTCAGGGCGGACTCTTTGATGTGCTCTTGCATGCGGAGTTTTCGCGAAACCGAACGCTTTTCCTCTCCTATGCGGCACCGCCGGCCGATGACAACGCCACCGAAATTCTTCGTGCCCGCTATGTTGAAGGCGAACTCATTGGCGGCCAGGTGATTTACCGGGTGAGGCCACGCAAATCGACTGCGGTGCACTATGGTGGACGCATGGTGTTCTTGGCCGACGGCACCTTGCTGCTGACGACCGGCGACGGCTTTGATTTGCGCGAAGCCGCACAAGACCTGTCAAGCGGACTTGGCAAGACTCTGCGCGTTCATCCAAGCGGTCGTATTCCCGAGGACAACCCCTTCTACGGCCAGGACGCTGCCCTGCCCGAAATCTTCACTTATGGCCATCGCAATCCACAGGGGATCGCGCAAGCATCGGACGGCCGCATTTACCTGAACGAGCACGGGGCTCAAGGTGGTGATGAAACCAACCTGCTCACCCCAGGCGCCAACTACGGCTGGCCGGCGGTCACCTTCGGCAAGGATTACAACGGCGCCACCATTTCGCCCTTTACCCAAGGCCCCGGCTTAACGGTACCGCTGAATTATTGGACTCCCTCCATCGCACCTTCTGGACTCGCCATCTACGAAGGCACGCGATTTCCCCAGTGGCACGGGGACCTCTTCGCGGGCGCTTTGGTTGATCAGGAGGTACGACGCATTGACCTCGAAGGCGGCAAGGTCGTTGCAGAACACGCGCTATTTGCAGAACTCGATCGCCGCATTCGCGATGTACGGGTCCATGACGGTTATCTCTATGTGGTCGAGGATGGCGCAGACGCGACGATTTGGAGAGTGGAGCCAAGCGAGTCCACCGGACAACACACTGGCGAGGTCGCGGAATGATCATTGACATCTCGTCGAAATCGGCCTGCGCGCTACGCTTCGGCTTCAGCGGCGCTCGGCATTCGCCGCGTTGAATTCTTTGAGGAGAATCGTATAGAGTGAGATGAACTCCAAATTGCTGATGCCCGCACATCAAATGTCCTGCGGGTGCTTAGGGCACATGGTTGCCTCAGCACCGCAGTATCAATCTGGAGGTGGGGACATTTGATGTGCGCGCATCAATGGTTGCCAAGATTTCGTGAAAATAAAAGAGGTGTGAGTCATGCGGAATCATCTGTTGGCGGCGCTGGCCGCCGTCGCGCTGTGTACGCCGGTCTTCGCCCAAGACGGGGAATCGACACCGGGCTTTAACGAAGCCACTTTCAAAGGCCTTGAATTGCGCGGGATCGGTCCCGCATTCATGTCGGGACGAATCTCCGACATCGTCATCCATCCGGATAATCACAACCTCTGGTACGTGGCCGTGGGCAGCGGCAATGTCTGGAAGACCGATAACTCGGGCACCACCTGGACACCGATATTTGACGATCAAAGCTCGTATTCCATCGGCGCACTTGCGCTGGACCCCAACAACCCGAGCCATGTCTGGGTGGGTACCGGCGAAAACGTCAGCGGGCGTCATGCCGGCTATGGCGACGGCATCTATCGCAGCCGGGACGGCGGCGAACACTGGGAGAACATGGGCCTTAAGGCATCGGAGCGGATTGGCATGATCCGGATTGACCCCAGGGACTCGGACAGGATGTTTGTCGCAGCGCAGGGACCGCTGTGGTCGGGCGGCGGTGATCGCGGCCTCTACAAATCAACCGATGGCGGCGAAAACTGGCGCAAGGTGCTCGGAGACGGGCTCGGCAACAGCGTCGAGGACGATCAATACACGGGCGTTTCGGAAGTGCACATGGATCCGCGCAACCCTGACGTCATGTATGCCGTTTCATGGCAGCGGCTGCGCACCGTGGCAGTGCTGATCGATGGCGGCCCGGGTACGGGTATCCACAAGTCAGTCGACGGCGGCGAGACTTGGCGTCGGCTGGAGAAGGGGCTGCCAGACGGCATGATGGGCAAGACCGGCCTCGCCATCAGCCCGCAGAATCCCGATGTGATCTACGCCACGATCGAGCTCAATAATCGCACCGGCGGTTTTTGGCGCTCGGCCGATGGCGGTGAGAGCTGGGAGAAGATGAACGAGTACCTGTCCAGCGGCACGGGTCCGCACTACTACCAGGAGATCTTTGCCAGCCCGCACGCTTTTGATCGTGTGTACCAGATGGACGTACACATGCACCGCACGGATAACGGCGGTAAGGACTTCGTCAGAATGGAGCACAGCACCAAGCACGTAGACCATCATGCGATGGCGTTCCGCGCGGACGATTCGAACTATCTGATCGTCGGCACCGACGGTGGCATCTATGAGAGTTTCGACCTCGGCCAAACCTGGAAATACGTTGCGAACCTGCCCATTACCCAGTTCTATAAGGTGGCCGTCGACTTCGAAGAACCGTTCTACAACATCTACGGCGGGACGCAGGACAACAACAGTCAGGGCGGGCCTTCGCAAACTTGGGAGACATCCGGAATTCGCAATGCCGACTGGTTTGTCACGCTCTTCGGTGACGGCCATCAGTCCGCGGTGGATCCCAATAATCCAGACATCATCTACGCCCAGTGGCAGCAGGGCAACCTGACCCGCTATGACCGGCGCACCGGAGAGAGCACCTATATTCGTCCGCAGGCGCGCGCGGGCGAGCCGCCCGATCGCTACAACTGGGATGCCCCGATTCTGATTAGTCCGCAGGATTCGAACACCTTGTTTTTCGCCTCGCAGCGCGTATGGAGAAGCGATGACTATGGCGACACTTGGACGCCGATCAGCGGCGATCTGACACGCAACGAAGATCGCGTCAGCCTGCCGGTCATGGGCCGTACCTGGAGTTACGACGCGCCGCGCGACCTGTTGGCCATGTCCAGCTACAACACGATCGTCAACATTTCTCAGTCGCCGATCAACCCGGATGTTCTCTACGCGGGCTCCGACGACGGGCTGATCAGCATCACCGAGGATGGCGGTGAAACCTGGCGCACAATTGATGAACTGCCGGGCGTGCCGGAGCGGTTCTTCGTCAATGACATCAAGGCGGATCTGCACGATGCCGACACGGTCTACGTGGTCGTCGACGATCACAAGGCGGGCGATTTTTCGCCCTACATCCTGAAGAGTGAGAACCGCGGACGAAGCTGGCGCAGCATTTCGAGCAACCTGCCAGAACGCCATGTGCTCTGGCGCGTCGTACAGGATCACCTTGAGCCTGACCTGTTATTCATCGGCACCGAATTCGGCTTGTTCTTCACGGTGGATGGCGGCGGTTCTTGGACCAAGCTCAAAGGCGGTACGCCCAACATTCCCTTCCGCGACCTCGCGATACAACCGCGTGAGAACGATGTCGTGGGTGCGACCTTCGGACGCAGCTTCTATGTGCTGGATGATTATTCTCCACTGCGGCAGGTCAATGCGGACATGTTGCAGAGCGACAATGTGCTTTTCGATGTTGCCGATGCGCGCTGGTACGTTCCAAAACGTTCGCTGGGCTGCGGGTCGCCGGGCTGTCAGGCGCGCCAAGGCGACAGCTATTTTATGGCGCCAAACCCGGATTTCGGCGCGATCTTTACCTACTATCTGGCCGAGGGCTTCAAGCGCAGCAGGGACGTTCGTCGCGAGGCCGAGAAGCAACTCGAGGCTGAGAACGAGGATGTCGCGGTAGCCGACTGGGACACGATTCTCAGCGAAGAGCGGGAAGATGCACCGGCAATCGTCTTTACGGTGAGGAATAGCGACGGCAACCTGGTGCGACAGATCGAGGCACCCGCCGATGCCGGCTTCCATCGCGTTGCGTGGGACCTTCGATATCCGGCTTTACAGCCATGGTTTCCGGAACTGGAAGAGAGCGACTCTGTCGGCAGTGGCGTTCTGGTTGCTCCGGGAACCTTTAGTGTGCAAATGCAGGTTCGTGAAGATGGCAATCTCAGCGCGATCGGGGATCCGCAGTCGTTCGAAGTCACATCGATTCGTCCGCGTCCGGTCTTGCCGGGCAGCCCGCAGGTTGAGCGCGTCATCTTCGAATCGCAGGTTGCAGAGCTTTTCCGTGCGGCGAACGGTACAGGTGCTGCCATTAACCAAGTGATACAGGAGCTCGATGCCGTCAAAGCGACCCTCAATCGCTCACTGACCGACGGATCCTTGTACCAACTCGCCAACGCTATTCAGCAGGGCCTCAAAATCCAGCATGATCGCTTGAGCGGCAACACCAAACAGATGGATTACAAGGACCAAGACGAGATGACGGTCTCCGCGCGCCTCTGGCATGCGGGTTTCGAATTCTCGGCCGGGGCCTACGGTCCGACACCTGAGCAGCGTGATTCCCTGCGCATCGGTCGCGCACTCTACGACGAGATCGTCACCGAGCTCGATCAACTGGTCAACAAGGAGTACGCGGGCCTCAAGGAAGCGATGGATGCCGCGAGGGTGCCCTGGACTCCGGGCAGGAGCATTCAGCCGCCAGCGGATTTATGAGAAAAGCGAGCCATAGTGTGTCGCAATACTCGCAGGGAGACGTCTCCCACCCCGACTTCTATGTGCTATTCTTAGCCCATGAGAATACACATAGCGCTCCCCGATGACCTCGTCGCCCAGCTTGATCGACGCGTTGGTGCTCGTAAACGGAGTGCGTTCATTGCAAATCTCATTGAAGCGGGGCTTGACGATGAACGGCGCTGGGATGAAATTCAAGCGGCCATCGGGGGGCTCCAGGACAAAGGCCATGACTGGGACGAGGACCCTGCCGAATGGGTAAGGCGGCAGCGTCGCGGTGACAGCCGTCGTTCTGGTTGAGCAGTGTCTCGATTGCTACTCGATTCCACCGTACTCATTGATGCGCTTCGAGGCCGACCTGTCGGCCGGCGTGTAGCTCAGTTGAGGCGGCGAAAGGTTGAACCTTGGACATGCGCGATTTCGGCCGAGGAGATATGGCGAGGTCTGCGTCCTGGCGAGGAGGTGGTCGCTCGGCGCCTATTCAATGGACTGCGAATGGCTCCGCTCGGCTTGGAACAAGGCCAGCAGGCGGGTGTATGGCGTCGCGACTTCGCTCAGCAGGGCGTGACCCTTCACCAGGCAGATTGTCTTATTGCCGCTGCCGCGTTGGGGGTTGGGGCTTCGCTTGCGACGGCGAATATCGATGATTTTCCCATGCCCGAACTGATGTTAGAGCACTGGCCTATTGGCGTTTGAATTGTTTCGCCACGGACACTGGTACGTGCGCTATTGTCGGGCTCACTGTGTGAACAGGCCCGGGTTTGGGGAAGGCGTAGGTGTCAACGATGGTGGGTGCCCATACCACATTGTTCAGCTTTTCGATGGCCGCATGGCTGCTCTCGCTTGCGAACCACGCTCAGATTCAGGCCCTTAGCCGCTCATTCCCGGGATCCCAAGGGCTTTCGGCGACAACCCGGGCGGGGTATCGCTCGCCGAATATTTCAATTTCCACCTGATTTCCTTCCTCGGCAACCTCTGGTCGCAACATCGCCAGCGCGAAGGACTTTCCGAGCCGGAATCCGTAGTTTCCGCTGGTGGAACGGCCGACCATTTCTCCCTCGACGTAAAGGGGGTTGTTGCCAAGCGGGTCCGCGTCCCGCAAGTCCTCCACTTCCAGGGTCACGAACTGGTTGTCGAAACCCCGCTGCTGCCAAGCCAACAACCCCGCACGACCAACAAAATCACCCTTGTCGAGGTGAACGAATCTGTGCAGCCCGGACTCAAAGGCCGAATATTCGATGGAAAGCTCCGTACCCACCATGCGATAGGACTTTTCGACGCGAAGCGAATCCATGGCCCTGATTCCAAACGGCCTGAGGCGCAAGTCTTCGCCGGCTTCGATGAGCGAATCGAATATCTGATTTTGGAATTCGATCGAATGATGAATCTCCCAACCCAGTTCGCCAACGAAATTGACCCGCAACAGCTTGACCGGAGTCAGACCAAGACTTACGTCCTGTGCGCTCAGCCACGGGAAAGCCTTGCTCGAGAGGTTGGCGTCAGTGAGCCGGGATAGGAGTTTTCGCGAATTCGGGCCTGCGACCACCAGTACGCCCATTGAGGAAGTGAGATTCTCGAACCGCACCGAACCATCCCCCGGCATCTGCTTGCGTAGCCAGTCATGATCGAGACGCTGCAAGGCACCTGCGGATACGAGGTAGAAGTTCGATTCGCTCTCTCGCAGAACAGTGAACTCCGAATGTACGCCACCATGGGCATTGAGACCGTGGCATAGACCGATGCGTCCGACGCGCGCGGGCAGTCGGTTGGCTACCAGCCTGTCAAGAAATTCACTCGCGCCCTCTCCCGAGAGCCTCGCCTTGGCAAATGCCGTCATGTCGAGCAGCCCGACATTGTTCATCACGTTCAAGCATTCCTCGCCGACATGCTCGAACCAGTTTGATCGCCTGAAGGACCAATGGTCCTCTTGCGGCACGCCCTCGGGGGCAAACCAATTGGGGCGCTCCCATCCAAACTTTTGGCCAAATACCGCGCCGCGCGCGCGCATGCGCTCATAGCAGGGTGCCGTGCGCGATGGGCGGGCAGCGGGGCGCTCCTCGTCCGGATAGTGCACGGTAAAGACGTTGGCGTAGGCCTCCTCATTCTTGGCCTTGAGATAGGCAAGAGTCGCGTAGTCTCCGAAGCGACGCGGATCAACGCCAAGCATGTCGATGGTCGGCTCTCCCTCAACGATCCATTCGGCCAGTTGCCAGCCGGCCCCACCGGCAGCCGTGATGCCGAAGCTGTGTCCCTCATTGAGCCAGAAATTACGCTTGTCCCACGCCGGCCCGATGATTGGGCTGCCATCCGGCGTGTAGGCGATGGCGCCGTTGTAGACACGCTTGATGCCGAGCTCGCCAAACAGCGGCACGCGATGTATGGCGGATTCGATATGTGGCATGAGGCGGTCGAGATCGGCGTTGAAGAGCTCGAATTCGCTGTCCGCTCCCGGGCCATCAAGGTAACAGGCCGGCGCGCCGACCTCGTAGGGGCCGAGCAAAAGCCCCCCGGCCTCTTCACGCATATACCAAGAGCCATCGGATTCACGCAATACGCCCATCTCGGGAAGGCCTCGTGCATGCCGCGAGCGAATGTCCTCATGCGCCTCCGTGACCAAGTAGTGGTGTTCGACCGGCAGCACGGGCAGATCAAGGCCGACCATCGCGCCGGTGCGGCGCGCGAAGTTTCCGGTTGCGGACACCACATGCTCCGTGGTCACGTCACCCTCGTCCGTGTGCACCAGCCACTCGCCGTTCGGCTTTTGTGTGATTCCGGTGACGCAGGTGTGCAGGTGAATCTTGGCACCGCCCGCCCGCGCGCCACGAGCGAAGGCTTGCGTGAGGTCGGCCGGCTGAATATAGCCGTCATGCGGATGGCGAATGGCGCCAATGAGGCCATCCTTGACGGCAAGCGGCCAGTATTCGAGCACTTCCTCTGGGGTGAGAAAATCGATCTGTACGCCAATAGTTTTGGCGACGCCCGCGTACTGGCGATATTCGTCCATGCGATCAGGGGTCATGGCGAGGCGAATGTTGCCAACTTGCCGCAAGCCCACATCTTGGCCGGTTTCGGCTTCCAAGCTCCTATAGAGGTTCACCGAATACTTGTGAATCTGTCCCACCGAGTAGCTCATGTTGAAAAGCGGCAAAAGTCCGGCCGCATGCCAGGTGGAGCCCGAGGTGAGATCCTTGCGTTCAAGCAGCATCACATCCGACCAGCCTTTCTTGACCAAGTGATAGAGCGTGGCGACGCCCACGACTCCGCCACCTATGACTACGACACGGGCGTGTTGGTTCATTAGGACATCTCCTCTCGTTTGCTCATTATTCGGGCAGCGGAGGAAGGTACCAATTCCAACGCTCGGCTTGCGCACCTCCATCAGCATTTGGTGCGCTGCGGCCTGCTGCCCTGTCTGGCTCCCACACCGTTCGGCTATCAATGCTAAAGCGGGTGCGACCCGATTCGTCGCTGACTGATGCGTGCAGATGTGCGGCCGAGAAGGCTAATAGCTGTCCGGGGTGGATAAGGATCGGAACAGCGCCTTCGAGTTGCTTTTCTTTGGCGGTCGGCAACAAGGGATAGGTACCCGACTTGTCTTCAAGGAATCGTTCGAAGCTCCAATCAGCGCTGTCGTTCTCAAGGGCACGCTCGAAGGCGCATGGCCAAACCAACATGGTCTGAGCATCAGACAAGGGATACAGTGGTAGCCACCAATTAAGCTGCGCCATGATTCCAGATCCCCAAGTGTCTCTGTGCGGAGGGAGCAGGCCTATGCGCCGATGGCCGATGTCTTGCCGAGATGGCACGATTCGCAGCCGAATCCGATCACGCCAGGTTTCATTTGGAGCATACCCAACTTGGCGCAGCAGTTCGCACCAGTGTCTTCGCACCATCAGGTCTTCATGCACAGCCTTGCGTGCCCGCAAAGCGCAAATACGAAATTCCTCGCCCGAGAGGTGCTGTTCCGCCTCGCGCGGCTCATCCGATTCGTAGGCTTGTTCAAGCAGTAAGCGAACTCGACTTATCAGCTCCGCTACTCGCGCCAGCCCATCAAACACCACGAGCTTGCCAGCAAAGCACAATCGGCCCAACTCCTCAGGCGGCGTCCCTCTTTGCCAGCGCTCAAACAGGGCTGCCCCCATTACAACCCGTATATCCGGCCGTCGGCGTCCACCCCGATCTCAAACGCCGCCGGCTGTCGAGGGAGACCGGGCATGGTCATGATATCGCCGCACAAGGCCACCACAAACCCAGCCCCAGCGGAAAGCCGAAGACTACGCACCGGAATTACATGACCCTCGGGTGCGCCCTTCGCGCTCGGATCCGCCGAAAAACTATATTGCGTCTTGGCGATGCACACGGGCAAATGGCCATAGCCCAAAGCCTCAAGCTCCTCCAGTCCCACTACAGCTTGGCGCTCAAAACCCACTTCACTTGCGCCGTATATGCGCGTCGCGATCGTGCAAATCTTGTCTTTGAGCGACATTTCATTCGGGTACAAGAGATCAATCTCCGCTGGCGAATCTTCGAGGCTGTCCAAGACTGCTTGCGCCAGGGCTTCCGCTCCCGCACCACCCTCCGCCCAGTGTTTGGCCGTCACCACGCTGAGTCCGTCATTGGAGAACGCACTTTCAACCGCGGCCAGCTCATCTGCGGTGTCCGCAGTGAAATGGTTTATGGCTATGACAGGGGATAATCCGAATTGTTTCAGATTGTCAACGTGCCGTCGTAAATTGGCGACGCCTCTGTGCACGGCCGACACATCGGGCTCGGCGAGTTCGCTCAAGTCCACGCCGCCGTGCATCTTGAGCGCCCTCACCGTAGAGACGATCACCACCGCGTCCGGGCGCAGCCCGGACTGCCGGCACTTGATGTTCAAGAACTTTTCGGCTCCAAGGTCTGCCCCAAAGCCTGCTTCGGTGACGACGACATCAGAGAGGCCGAGGGCGGTGCGGGTGGCGACCACCGAATTGCAGCCATGTGCGATATTGGCGAAGGGGCCACCATGAATGATGGCGGCGTTATGCTCAAGGCTCTGCACGAGGTTGGGTGCCAAGGCGTCAACTAACAAGGCAGTCATCGCTCCGGCGACGCCGAGGTCACCTGCCCGAACAAGCGAACTATCGCTTCGCCGACCAACCACTATGTTGGCAAGTCGCCGCTCAAGATCCGCGAGGTCGCTGGCGAGGCACAGCACCGCCATCACTTCCGAAGCCGCAGTGATATCAAAGGCGCCTTGGCGCTCAACTCCTCGACGAACCCGAAGCGGCACACTTCGCAGCACTCGATCATTGAGGTCTATGGCCCGGCGCCAAGTGACGCGTTCGGCATCAATGGCTTGCCCGTTCCCCCAATAGAGATGGTTGTCCACCATCGAAGCAAGCATATTGTTGGCCGAGGTCACGGCGTGCATGTCGCCATTGAAGTGCAGATTGATGTCCTGCATGGGCACCACTTGCGCACGACCACCGCCGGTGGCACCCCCCTTCATGCCGAAGCAGGGGCCGAGCGAAGGTTCGCGAAGACATACCGTGGAGCGCACGCCCAAGCGATTGAGTCCGTCGGAGAGTCCAATGCTGGTGGTGGTCTTGCCTTCGCCGGCGGGCGTTGGTGTGAGCGCCGTGACCAGCACCAGCTTGCCGCTGGGTCTGTTCGCGATGGCATTCACGCAAGCAAGGGAGAGCTTTGCCTTGTGATGTCCGTAGGGCGTGAGTTCCGCACTTTGCACACCGAGTCGCTCGCGAGCGACTTCCGTAATTGGTCGAAGCGGCACCGCAGCCGCAATTTCATCCCGCACCGGGGGCACTCCTCTAGCCAAAAGGTTGCGTATTCTAAAGGCGGTGTCTTGCTAGTCGGCGGCGTCTCTACCTTGACGCTTCACGACTTCTCTCACATTCGGATTCACCGACGGCCTGAAGGGCACTTCAACGACCTCGCCAGCCACCATGCTGTCGGGCTCGCCCGTGCCGTAGGGGTCTGGGAGCTGCACCTGCAATCTGGTTCCGGGCGCACGCATTTCCCAAGGCACATAAGCGAGCGCGATATTGGTTTCCAATTCGGGCGAATACCAAGGTGAAGTCACGTAGCCGACCGGGTCGCCTCCCTTCTCCTTGGTGATCAGCCAGAAGTCGTTGGCGTAGTCGTTCACCGGATTGCCCTTGAAGGTAATGCCCACCAGAATGTTCTTGAAGGGCGGATTACCCGCTTCAATGAGCGCGCGGACTTCTTCAAGCCTCTTCTTTCCGACATAGTCGGCCTCTTTGTTGCGCGGCACCTGATAGCCGAGATTGCACTGAAAAGGCAGGGTTTCCTGGTCCAGGTCCTGACCCCACGAGAGTATGCCTGCGGCGATGCGGCGATGATGCGCAGGGGCGATCACCATGAGATTGTGGGCTCGACCCGCAGCCAATACGCCGTACCAGAGATCTTCGGCGTAGAGGGTCGCATCTCGCAGATAGATTTCATAGCCTTTTTCGCCGGTGAATCCAGACTGGGAAATGACCACGTCACGCCCTCTGATTTTGCCCTCCATGAGCCCGTAATAGGGAATGTCGCGAATTCCCTCACCGAGCAGATCCACCATCAGCGCTTCCGATTTCGGGCCTTGAATCTGCACGGGGGCCACATCAATCTCGCGTATGGTCACATCAAGGCCAAGCCCAAGGTTCACGCCCCTCAGCCACATTTCTATGTCGCTATCGGCGAGCGAAAACCAGAATTCGTCTTGCGCGATGCGCAAGAGCACCGGATCGTTGAGCACGCCGCCCTGCTCGTTGCAGAGAATCACGTACTTGGCGTGCATCGGCTCGATGCGCGTTGCATCGCGTGTGATCACATGGTTCACCAGTCGCTCGGCATCAGGACCCTTGACTTGGATTTGCCGCTCCACCGCCACGTTCCACATGGTGACGTGATTGACCAGCGCCTCATATTCAACCATGGCGCCGCCGTCTTCCGGGCGCACGTAGCCGCGCGGATGGTAGACACGATTGTAAATGGTCGCCCTCCAGCAACCGGCCTCCATTGACAGGTGCCAATAAGGAGACTTGCGCACGCGCGTCGAGATCAACAGGCCAACCGGCGTAGGCCCGGACTGTCGCAAATTGATTGGCACATGGCGGTCCGATTGGTCCACGCTCAGGCAATGAGCGAGTTTGGAGTAATCGATGTCTTGGCCTGTAGATGATGCCTGGGGATGACTGCGCATGGATCTCAAACTCCTCGGGATTCACGATGCGGAAGTCATTTTCTCACGCGACGTTGACTTCTTGAGCACGCAAGCAATTGTCCAAGTTGAAATTTCTTCGACTGAATCGCAAGAGTATCGGTACAGCTAAAACACGCAATAGATCCACAATGCCAGTAGCGGCGCGGTCGATATGAGGGAGTCCAATCGGTCCAAGACGCCTCCGTGGCCAGGGAAGAGCGCACCTGAGTCCTTGGCACCCGCCAAGCGTTTGAGCAGACTGGCGAACAGGTCACCCAAGATCGAGAGGAGCGCGATCACAAGAGAGGCGAGGAGCCAAAAAGCCACCCCCTGACCCAAGTTGAACAAATCTGGAAGCGAAGTCGCCAAGGCCGTGCCGATAATCACCGAAGCGAAGACTCCCGCAGCCGCACCTTCAATGGTCTTACCCGGACTCACCGCAGGTGCGAGTTTGCGCCGACCCCATCGACGTCCACCGAAGTAGGCACCTGAGTCCGCCATCCACACAACAGCCAACAACCAAACGATCAGCCACTCGCGCCCGTCCTGTTTGAGGTGGATGAGCGCCAGCCAAGTAGAGGCAAGCAGCAGGGCACCGACGAGGCCGCGTGGCAATGGCGGAAGCAAGTGCGCTGAACTGGGGAATCGCAGCACGAGGAACAACGCAAAGCACCAAAAGACGCATGCGGCGGCAAGGATGAACGGCATGAGGATTCTATCGGCCAAGTGCTCGGTCACGAGTACCAACGGCCCCAGCGCAATCATCACGCAGCAGAGGAGTGCCGTCGCGAACGCTGCGGACGCGGAAAGCCGCGCCCACTCGAATAGCCCAACGGCCAAGAGCAAGAAGACGACCGCGCCAAGCCAAACCCACGGCAGCCAAAAGAGCAAGAACAGCGTCAAGGGCAAGGCAACCAATGCCGTCAATACGCGCCTGCGAAGGTTTGATGAGGATACTGGAAGGTCACGCATGCTGAGATCTTCGGCCGCCAAATCGGCGCAGACGCTCTTTGTAGGCGTGAATCGCCTTGTCGAGGTCCTCTTCTGAAAAATCGGGCCAGAGTGTATCGGTGAAATAGAGTTCGGTGTAGCTCAAGTCCCAAATGCAGAAGTTGCTCAGGCGCTGTTCACGCCCTGTGCGGATCAACAGATCAGGCTGCGGTACGCCGACCTTCTCAAGAGACAGGAAGCGTCCAAAGGTCTCTTCGTCCATGGCCTCTATGTCCGCTTCGCTGACCCTGCCTTCAAGCACGGCCTTCGCGACCGCACGCATGGCTTGCAGAATGTCCCATCGGCCGCCATAGCTGAGCGCCACCGTGAGGGTCATGTTGCTGTTTACCGCGCTGATCTCTTCGACTTTCCGTATGCGCGTCAAGAGGTCTTCGGAAAAGCGCATGCGATCACCGATGACGCGGATTCGCAGGCCAAGTTCGGCGAGTTCCGAAAGCTCGTCGTCCAGAACCCGCCTGACGAGATTCATGAGCACGCGCACTTCGGACTTTGGACGCCGCCAGTTTTCCGTGCTGAACGCGAACAGGGTGAGGTATTTGACCCCTCGATCCAAGCAATCCGTCACCCGCGGCCTGACGTTCTCGGCTCCCGCACGATGACCTGCGCCAACCGGCAACCCCTGCTGACGCGCCCATCGATAATTGCCATCCATAATGATGGCGATGTGCTGTGGAGCAGCCTCGGCATCCACTTCAGGCGGCGTTGATGACACGTTTCACGCTTCGGCGGGAAACCCGCATATTGCAACAGTTTCATCGGGCACATGAACGTGCCGAATGAAACCGCACGGCAGACGGTGATGCAATCCGCAACTTGGGTTACGGACCGGTTTCTTCATTTTAGTCAACAAGCTGTGTGCGAACTGAAGCGCACTGGTGCAATATGCGGGTTTGAGATGCAAAGATGCGCAGGATGCCATCCGAGCCGCCCTATATCTCCGCGAGTTCTTGCTCCTTTTCGCGCAAGATCTCATCGACCCGTCCGGTTGACTCATCCGTGAGCTGCTGCATGAGTGTTTCACCACGCCGCTCATCATCCTCGCTGATGAGCTTCTCTTTGGCGAGCTCGCGCAGATCCGAGTTGGCGTCGCGACGCACGTTGCGGATGGACACGCGCGCCTGCTCGGCCTCCGAGCGCGCTTGACGCATCAAGTCGCAACGACCCTCTTCCGTGAGCGGAGGCAAGGGCAGGCGAATCAGGTCGGAGGTGGATTGCGGGGTAACGCCAATCTCGCTCTCGATCAGCGCCTTTTCGATTACCTGAATCATGCTTCGCTCCCAAGGCGAAATCACGAGGGTTCTTCCTTCTTCGACGGTAATGCTGGCCGCCTGTTTCAAGGGCGTGGGCACCCCGTAATATTCAACCTGAATGTGCTCGATCAGAGACGGGCTCGCACGCCCGGTGCGCAGCCTTCCAAGCGCTATTCGCAAGGCCTCCAAGGATTTGCCCATCCGCGAAGCGGCATCGTCTTTAATCTCTTCGTAGAGTTCCTCGGACATCCTGCGCCTCCAATAATGCTTCGCACGATCTAGTGCACTGTCCCGCAAATATACGCGATTGGGCTAGGATTCACTTCGCCTGACGAGCCACCTCATCGGCAAAATTCGATTCCTCGCGCTGTACGCCCTCACCAACTTGCAGCCTCGCCATGGAGGTCACTTCGCCAGCGGCCTTGCGCAGCAGATCGCCCACCTTGAATTGGGAATCCAAGGCATAGACTTGGCTCACCAGGCTCGAACTTGCGAGAAACTTCTTCAGCCGACCTTCAATCATCCGCTCGATGATCTCCGGCGGCTTGTCCTCATCGGCCGCTTGCGCAACAAGTATGGACCGCTCTTCTTCCACACGCTCCGCCGGCATGTCTTCCGGCCTGATGACCGGCGGCGCTTCCGCCGTGACATGAATGGCGATGCCTTCGCCAAGTTCCGCGTCACCGCCCTTCAAGGCCACCAGCGCACCTTTCTTGCCGTCGTGATGCAGATAGCCATACACCTGTCCAGACTCACCCGCCTCGACCCTTAGCACACGCCGCAGCACGATGTTCTCGCCAAGTTCCTGTACCAGCGCCTGCCTGTCGGATTCGAATTCCTCCGTGCTCAGGTCGGCCACGTCTGAGGCCCCGGAGTCAAGAATCTTGCCGGTGAGATCTTCGACGAACGCCTTAAACTTTGGCGTGCGAGCTACGAAGTCTGTCTCGCTATTGACTTCCACGAGAACGCCCGCACCACCTTCCGCCAAGAGGCCGAGTAGCCCCTCCGCCGCCACCCGCGTGGTCTTTTTGTCGGCCTTGATGGCGCTGCGCTCGCGCAGCACACGAACGGCTTCGTCAAGATCACCCTCGGTCTCCACCAAGGCACGTTTACAATCCATCATGCCAAGACCGGTGCGATCACGCAGTTGCTTTACCAAGGTTGCCTTTATTGGGATCATCTCTGTCGTTCCGAGAGGTTGGGGGTGAGTAGGTGCTTGAGAATTCAAGCCGCGTTCGAGGTTTCCGGATGCGAATCAGCCGTCTCGTCGACGCCTGAAGGCTCTGCGCTGGACTCGGCCTTGTCGTCGGCACCAGCTTCGTGATCGGGACTGTCATCGCCACCGTCATCAGCGTCGGCATCCGCGCCGTCATCGGTAACACTTGCTTCGGATTCGGGGGTTTTCTCAGAGGCCTCTTCGGGCGCTTCTTCCGGCTCGCTATCCGCCTCAGGTGCCTCGGAAGCCTCCTCGGAGGCTTGCGCATCGTCGCCCGCTTCGATATCGGATGATTCTTCATCCTCGGATTCCGCTTCCGACTCGGCCGCGGCTTCCATCTTGGTTTCGTAAGAGGCAAGCATTTCCTGTTCGGCGGCCGCGATGTCGTCTATGGACTCACCCGCCGCCAAACGGCCTTCCAATATCGCATCGGCCATGGCTGCCACGTAGATGCGCACCGCACGGATGGCATCGTCGTTGCCGGGAATCACATGGGTGACCCCTTCGGGGTCGCTGTTCGTGTCCACCACGCCAATGACGGGAATACCCACCTTGTTGGCCTCGCGCACAGCGATTCGCTCGTGAGAGACATCCACCACGAAGAGCGCATCGGGCAATCCGTTCATGTTTCTGATGCCGCCCACACTGCGCGCGAGCTTGGCAATGGTGCGGTCGAGCTGCAGAGCCTCCCGCTTTGGGAGCTTCGAAAAGGCGCCTCGATCACGGTCCGACTCCAATTGCAGCAATCGATTCACCGACTGACGCACCGTGCGATAGTTGGTCAGCATACCGCCGAGCCAACGCTGATCAACGTAGGGCATGCCAACTCGAATCGCCTGTTCACGAATCGACTGCGCGCAGGCGCGCTTGGTGCCGACGAACAGGATTTTCTTCTTGGCGGCGGCGAGACGCCGCGCCTCGGCGAGCGCTGCTTCGAACGCCGGCATGGTCTCTTCAAGGTTGATGATATGCACCCTGTTTCGGGCGCCGAAGATGTAGCGCGCCATCTTCGGATTCCAATAGCGGGTGTGGTGCCCAAAGTGCACCCCCGCCGCAAGCATGTCGCGCATGCTGATTTTTTCCATTGCCTGTGCCTCCGGGTTAGATCTGATGCCCGCTTCGTATCGTGACCTAAGACCGGATGCGGGTATGATTCCCATCCAATCCGCAGCACCCTGCAATACAAATATCGTGCGAGCACGGAATTTTTGCTGCGCACTCTCGTCAAAGCGGATTACTCCGACGTTGCCGCAGCGAATTGAGCTTTATATCATAGATAGATGATTCAGTGAAAGATTGGTCATGACGTTCTCCTCTCGGCCGCGAAATCTCCGACGAAAACGCTTATTGTCTGGACAGGGCACAAAGCGTATTCGGCGCCGCTTGTTCGCTCAGCACAGGGTCGAACCTCTCTGCGCCCCGGAAGATCTCCCGATGATGCGCGAAGCCGGGCGACTCGCGGCCGGCGTCTTGGAGATGATCGAGCCGCATGTGCAGCCCGGGGTGACCACCAACCATCTCAATTCCATCTGCCACGAATACATAGTTGACGGCATCGGCTGTGTTCCGGCACCCTTGGGCTACCGTTCGTCTCCCTTGCAGACACCCTTTCCAAAGTCGATCTGCACCTCGGTGAATCACGTCATCTGTCACGGAATACCCTCGGAGAGAAAGCTCAAGAGCGGCGACATACTCAATATTGACGTCACGGTCATCAAGGACGGCTACCACGGCGACACCAGCAAGATGTTCATGGTCGGCAAGCCGGCACCGCACGCGAGCAGACTCGTTGAAGTGACTCGGGAATGCCTGTTTCGCGGTATTGCAGCCGTGCGTCCGGGGGCGCACCTCGGCGATATAGGTCATGCGATCCAACGGCACGCAGAGACCAACCGCTATTCGGTGGTGCGCGAGTTTTGCGGACACGGCATTGGACGGGTATTCCATGGGGACCCGCAAGTTCTTCACTATGGGCACCCGGGCGAAGGGGTCGAACTCGTCGAGGGCATGACCTTTACGATTGAACCCATGATCAATGCCGGCGAAGCCGACGCGAGACTACTTTCCGATGGCTGGACCGCCGTGACCCGCGACCGCAAACTCTCGGCCCAGTGGGAACACACCATACTCGTCACCGCGGAGGGTGCGGAGGTGCTTACGTTGAGGGGCGAGGAGAAGCGTGCAACCGAGTAGGACGGTATTGAGCGCGACTTCGACAACTCAATCTGGTTGCAACCGCTTGAAGGCAAGCACACGGTCCCTCGAAAGACGACCGGCTAACGCCTCGCGCGTGAGTTGTATGAGGTTCTCAATAGGTTCAATCAATTCAGGATAGGCCGGGGACAGCACTCTTTGATCGTCGATGAGCTGAAACGACGCACTTTCAGAATCGTACGAGAGAATCGAACGCTCTTCACGTCCGATCTGATTGAAGACCGAACCAATGGAAGCGGCATCCTCGGCGTGAGCCACTACAAGGTCGTAGGCATCACGGAACAGGTATCCGCTCCCTCGCAACATGCGCGCACGAACCTTCTTAAGTAGTATCTCGGCACTGGATTCCGTCGCGATCCCTGTTGTGGCTTCCTTCTCTTCCGATAAGGGTGATGGTGTTGTTTCGCGAGTAGCGAAGAAAGAGACTGGAACCGCCTTGCGCTGAAAGAGAAAGCCACGTCTAGAATATAATTCAAGTCCGTGAATCTCGCCTTTTTCCTCCAGCGAAAGCAGGCCATCGAACATGTCTGATAGGGGCAGGTCACGCTGCACGAATTCGTCGAAAAAAAGATCAATGTCACTGCTGTGCCTGTGGCCCCATCGCGCCGCGAGCACACTCCCTCCACCCATTCGGTAGGTGTGGCGCCCGATCCAAGTGTCAAGCCTTGCCACAACCCATTGCAGGGGATCAATCAAATGGTTCGCCAGTTCAAGCGGGGCGGGATTCAACTTCAAATCCTAGAACTTAAATCCCAGGTGCGGTGATGGTTTCGTTGCAGTTGGTAGCCCGGGACATGACTATTTATCCACTCCGCGAGTCGAGCGTGCTGAATATCGCAAGCAATCATGGCTCGCGCCATCTCATACCTAGAAACACCACATTGCATGGTAAATCGCCGAATATCCTCACAATCCAACTGGACGACCAACCCACGCAGGTAGGAACGATCATCGTCATTCATATCGCCTGAACGAATCATATCGCGTATTTGTTCCGGGGAGCGCCTGATCGCGGAACCGGCCATGCGGCTATTGCTCATGCTGGCAATGTTGTGGCCTTTAAACTCGCTGCGTTCATGCATTCCCGGCAGGTCGAATTTCTCAAGGGGCAAAATCGGCACCGGCAGACGCCAATCAAAAGGATGAGATTCACCCATACAGAGGTCTCCGTCGCGTCCTTGAAGAACCAAGTATGTACACCGCTTCAATCGCTCCCTGTCAATCAAACCGTTGATTTCATATCAGAAGGGTTGGTGGCTGTGATTGGAATCTCAACACCCATAATTTTAGTCCATTCGAATGCGCAATCAGCAGGTCAAATCAGGCATTATTTCAAATGTCTTCCGATTCACACCAAAACATTGGCCTCGCGACACACAGCCACCGTTACGCACGCACCCTGTCTCCGCGACCGAATCCTCGCCAATGACAAGCAACTGCACGAGAGATTTCGTGCGGCAGAAGACATAGAGACGCTGCTTGCCGAACGTACCCGCTGCGTGGACGAGTGCATTCTGGAGCTCTGGAATGCGGTGCCTTGGTCAGACTTGGCAACACAAGCCGTTGGACTCTTCGCGGTGGGCGGATATGGCCGCGCCGAATTGCATCCGGGATCGGATGTGGATGTGTTGGTGATCTCGGAAACGGAGATTTCCAGCTTTTCAGAGCAAATTGAAACCTTCGTCCAGTCGCTGTGGGACCTCGGGCTCGATATAGGCCACAGCGTTCGCACGCTTGCCGAGTGCGCCAGCGAGGCCGCCAACGAGATCACCGTCGCCACGGCGCTGCTCGAACGACGGCAACTCAGCGGCGCGCCCGAGCTCGACCAGCACATAGGCAACCTGTTCGCCTACGACGAGGTGTGGCCGCAGGCCAAGTTCTTTCGCGCCAAGGCCGACGAGCAATCCAAGCGGCACAAATACTACGACAATGTTTCCTACGGCCTGCAGCCGGACATCAAGTCCTCGCCGGGCGGCCTGCGCGATGTGCAAACCATCACTTGGATCATGTTGCGCTACTTCGGCGCACTTGGCCTGCAAAGCGCGCAGCGTCAGGGCTTCGTGACCAGCGACGAAGCCAACACCTTAAACGCATCGCATCGATTCTTGAAGCGCGTGCGCTGGGGACTGCACTTGACCGTCGGGCGCAAGGAGGAGCGTCTACTCTTCGAATATCAACAGGAATTGGCGCACCTGTTCGGCTATCCGGGAGAAACGGTCAAGGCACAGATCGAAGCCTTCATGCACGACTACTACAGGCATGTGCAAACCTTGGTCGGCCTCAACGACCTGCTCCTGCAACAGTTCGACGAGGCCATACTTCGCGTGCACGCCGCGCCAGTGCAAAAGCCCGTCAACGATCGATTCGTGATTTGTGACGATTACCTTGAGGTTGCCCGACCCGACCTCTTCCAAGAACAGCCTTGGGCGATGATGGAACTGTTCGTGGTGCTTGCTCACCGGCCCGATATTGGCGGCGTGCGCGCTTCGACCATTCGTCTCATGCGCCAAGCAGTTGCGCAGGTTGACGGCAGTTTTCGAAACGACCGACGAGTGGCCTTTCTGTTTCTTGAACTCTTGCGCGCGCCCTACACCCTCGTCTCGCAACTCAATCGCATGCGGCGCTACGGCCTATTGCAGCGTTACATCCCTGAATTCGGACAGGTGGTCGGGCAAATGCAGCACGACCTCTTTCATATCTACACCGTGGATGCGCATACCCTGCAACTCATTCGCAACCTACGACGATTTCGCTATCGATCAGCGCGCGAGAAGTTTCCCATCGCCGCGCATTGCTACAAGCGCTTGCGGCGCTTAGAGCCCCTCTATATCGCCGGACTGTTTCACGATTTGGGCAAAGGCCGCGGGGGCGATCATTCCGAACACGGCGCCAAAGACGTTGTGCGTTTCTGCCAGCGCCTAGGCCTCTCGGAAGAGCACACAGAACTGGCCGAGTGGCTGGTGCGCAATCATCTCGCAATGTCCCGCGTCGCGCAGGGCGAGGACTTGAGTGACCCCGATGTCATTCATGCCTTCGCTCGCTTCGTGGACGATAGAACGCGGCTCGATTACCTCTATACCCTCACCGTGGCGGACATCACGGCCACCGATCCTTCGCTCTGGAACGGCTGGAGGGCAGCTCTGATGAGCCAGCTCTACACGGAAACGAGAAGAACATTGCGGCGCGGGGCGCAGGCATCGCCGAGCCGCTCCGAGAAGGTGCAGCAAGCCAAGCGGCTGGTTTTGGAGCGCCTGCGCAAGAAGGGCATCAGCCAAGAAATCGCTGAAACCCTGTGGGACGGGCCTCCGGATGAGTTCTTTCTGTCGCATACCCCGCCGCAACTCGCCAAGTTCACGCAACGGCTTGCCAAACAGGGGGATCTGCGCAACGCGCTGATTCTTGTGCAAGATCTTCCCAGGCAGCTTGAGGGCGAGGGCGCAACTCTCGTGTTCGTTGCGACCCAAGACGACCCTGAACTCATATTGCTCACCTTGGCGAGGCTCAGCCTGATGGGGCTCTCGATTCACGCCGCTTGGATTTCGGCCACAACCGGAGGAAAATGCTTTTCAACCTATGTGGTGCTCGATCAGAAAACCGGCTACATCGGACGCAACCGCGCACGCTTCGCCGCAATCACCAAGGAGTTGTCCAGTTCTCTCAACGAAAGCAGACACGCCAATCAGATCACTGAAGCGGTTCGCAAGATTTCCGCACGCAGGATGCGAAGAGAACTTAAATACTTCAAGGTCCCGGTCAAAGTGCGCTTTGAAAGCGACGAAGAACTGGATGTCTCAAGTCTGCACATCGAATGCCGTGAGCGGCCCGGCCTGCTCACGCTCATCGTCCGCGCCTTGGTGAATCAGAACCTACGCATCAAGAACGCGAGGGTGTCCACTCTCGGAGAGCGCGTTGAAGACACGTTTATCGTTACTCAAGACTCCGGCACGTCCGTGACAAACCCTGAAGAACAGGAAACCTTGGCTGAAGCCATTCGTCAAGAGTTGGTCGCGGCTGGATGCTAACCGCGTTGGACCTTTCCAGGCCTTATGCATCGGAGCGCTCGCCGGTGTGCGCGGCCAATGTGGTCGCCACTTCGCAACCGCTCGCTGCCGAAGCCGGTCTCAATGCGCTTCGTCGTGGCGGCAACGCGGTGGACGCAGCGATTGCGACGGCAATCACGCTCACAGTCGTGGAACCCTGCAGCAATGGTGTCGGCAGCGATGCCTTCGCTATCGTATGGGACGGAACAAAACTGGTCGGACTCAACGCCTCGGGCAGGGCACCTATGGCACTCGGGCCGGAGAGGTTCGACTCTCTCAAGCAGATGCCAATGCTCGGGTGGGACACAGTGACTGTCCCCGGCGCCGTCAGCGCTTGGGTGATGCTATCAGAGCGCTTTGGTCGTCTCAGGTTTGAGGCGTTGTTCGAGTCCGGCATTCACTACGCACGCGAAGGCTTTCCGGTTGGTCCCATCACCGCGCTTCGCTGGCAGGAGGCCGCCAAGGTCTATGGAGGATTCAAAGAATTCAAATCGCATTTCTTGCCGGCACCGGATGCAGGACAAACCTTTCGACGCCCGGAGTTGGCGAGGAGCCTCGAACTCATCGCCATGAGCAAGGGAGAGGCCTTCTATCGCGGCGAACTTGCGGATGCGATCAACCAGGCCGCAGGATCCGATGGCGGCCACTTGAGACGTTCAGATCTTGAGGCTCATCGATCAGATTGGGTGATGCCCATCAAGAGCCCTTATAGGGAGGTTCACCTGCACGAGATCCCGCCCAATGGACAGGGGCTTGCGGCACAGATCGCACTTGCCATTCTGGATCGATTCGACGTGCCGCCACTCGATTCCGCTGAAGCGATTCATCTGCAGGCGGAGGCTATGAAAATCGCGATACGCGTGGCTTTCGAGCATATCGCCGATATAGAGCACATGCGAATGCCTCCCGAGGCGCTGCTCGATAAGGCGACAATTGATCAGGCCGCGCGACGGATCAGCATGAACGGGGCGGCGCAGGAGCCAGTCGCGCTATCGGCGAGCACAGACACTGTCTACCTGACCGCAGCAGACGCCAGTGGCATGATGGTGTCCTTCATTCAGTCGAACTACATGGGTTTCGGATCTGGAATCGTCATACCAGGCACGGGTATCAGCATGCAAAATCGCGGCGCAGGTTTTAGCCTCGAACCAGGACACCCGAATCAAGTCGGGCCGGGCAAGCGCCCCTTCCACACCATCATTCCCGGCTTCGTCACGGCGGCCGACGAGCCGCTGTTAAGTTTCGGTGTGATGGGCGGGCACATGCAGCCTCAAGGACAGGTGCAGATGGTCACGCGCATATTCGATCACGGTCAGAATCCGCAGGCGGCGAGCGATGCCCCCAGATGGCATGTGTTCCCAGACTTTCGCCTAGGTCTTGAACAGGGCATTGAACCGGGGGTTGTTGAAGACCTTGAGAAACGAGGTCACAGGATTCAATCGAACTTGGCTCCCGAGCTCTTCGGCGGGGCGCAGTTGATTTTGCGCACCGGTTCCGGTTATATCGCCGGTTCGGATCATCGCAAGGAAGGACAGGCGGTCGGCTACTCATGAATGACGAAATGAACGACATACAGCTTTTCGACATAGAAACGCTGAAATCGCCGCATAGGGTGCACAAGCGCCTGCGCGACGAGGCACCCGTCTACTTTGCTGGCGAGCTCGGCCTGCATGTGGTCACCCGATACGATCTACTTCGCGAGGCACTGCGGGATCCGGCCACCTATTCGAGTGAATTTGGCGACTTCTTGCAGAAACCGCAACAGATTCGATTCAATGCTGCCTGCGAGAAGACCCAGCAGGCCATCAAGGATATCTTCTCGCAGATGGTCGAAGAGCCGCCCACCATGCTCACGCTCGACCGTCCGGAACACACCGAGTACCGAAGCCTCGTGAATGAACTCTTCACTGGATCGAGGATCAATAGCGCCGAGGCCGCGGTGCAGCAGGTGATCGACGAGACTATCGACGCGCTTGGCGATGAGACCGCGATTGAGTTCATTTCTAGGCTTGCCTTCCCGATCCCCTTGACCATCATCGGAGATCGCCTCGGCGTTCCGCAAGAAGATAGAGAAGTGTTCGAACGCGGGGCCGGCATCCTCGCCGACGGTCTTCGCCTCAACATGTATGAAGATGAAGAGTTCATATCACGCAGCCAGCACGAACTGAATTTGCAGCGCCTGATGCTGCGCATCTTCAAGGAGCGGCGCGAAGAACCCAAAGACGACATGATTTCGATCCTCGCCAATTCAAAGCTCAAGGCAGAGGATCGCCTGCTTCACCCCGGCGAAGCTTCCAGCATCCTGCGGCAGTTTCTGGTGGCCGGTCACGAAACCACTGCGAGCGCGTTTGGATGGGGAATGCTTGCCCTGATCGAGCGTCCGGAACTACAAGTTCAGCTTCGTGAGCATCCTCAGAAGATCAAGACTTTTGTGGAGGAGATCCTGCGCCGCGAGTCGCCTGTGCAGGGCTTGCCAAGAGTTGTCACCAAGGACACTCAGCTTGGCGGTTATGACCTGAAGAAAGGCGACTTCGTGATGCTCCGCTACGGCGCGGCCAACCGCGATGAGCGCGTGTTCGAAAACCCGGATGAAGTGGTGATCGATCGGCCCAAGGCCGGCATGCAGATGGCCTTCGGCTCAGGGGTACACCACTGTATCGGCGCACCACTCGCCCGCCAAGAACTGAATCTCGGTTTCGCATCGATACTCAAAAGAATGCAAAACTTCCGCCTCGACCCCGACAAGCCCCCACCCGAAGCCGAACCGAGCTTCGTGCTGCGAAATCTCGCGCATTTGCATGTGCGGTTTGACTGGTGAGCTGCGGTCGCGCAAAACGAAGTTTTGCGCGAGCCGAGGCGGCGGGGACCGGCGAGGCGGTGCGGCGCTTCGCCGAGTTCGACTACGCCACCTTGGACAGCTGGAGCCACGAACGGCGTGTGGTGGCGAAGGCCGAAGCGCTGCCGCCATCCACCGACGGCTGGCTCGGGCGGGAAGGACAACCCGAGGTTCATCGTGGCATCGCTCGATCCCGCGAAGCATCCGGCGCGCTGCTCGACGAGCCTGTTCGACTCGAACGCCCTGCGGCTGTGCCTCAGCAGGTTTGCGATGGTGCTGGTCAACCGCCTCAGGGACGCGCTGGCGGGTGTCGGGACGCGGCTGGAAGGGCCTATCCCGGCACGCTGCGTAACCGGCTCCTGAAGATCGGGGCGCGCGTGCGGGTCAGTTCGCGGCGGATCCATGTCGCGCTTTCCACCGCCTGCCCGGACAGGCAGGCGTTCGCGCTGACCTGGCGCTCGCTCTCCCACCGCCGACGGCGGAATCCGGTGTCGGACTTGCTCCGGCGCACCAGCGGACACGCCGGCACGGGGTGTTCATTGCCCCTCAATCGGACACGGGGCCGGATTCGCTGGAAATCGGCCGCCGGGAAGCCGAACCGGGCACCATCGCACGTTCTGGCTGTTTGTGCTAGGCTTCCATCTAGCTCTTGATAGTGGCTACTGGGCTCTTGGAATGAGGTTGTTATCACGGTGCTTTTCACGTTCCGCGCCACAGCGCTGGTTCATTGACTCAGACGACGATGTAAAAGGCCTGAATCAAGTCTGCTGGAAACCGTCCCAATCCTGCAATCTCCATGTCGGTACAACAATCCGCCTTCTATGGACTTGCAACGGAAGACTGTTCCACAGCGTGTAGCGCCCATGAGGAGCGTGCGCAGGTGCCAACTGCCGAAAGCGCAAGAGTGATCAGTTAAAGGAACCAAAATGTCGAAAGAACCACAAACTGCACAAGATCGTTCGTATCGCCGCCCGTTGCTCGGCTATGTTCAGTTAGGTGCCATTGGTGCTGCAATTGTCGTGGCTGTTTATTTCGCGCAGGCCCCGTATCGCGGAGCGGATGCGGGGCTCGGACTCGGCTCAGCCCCCAAGCCCCTAGTCAGCGTGATCGACCCCGTGCCCATTGATCGGGCACTGCAGGTTGAACTCACGGGCGCCGTCAGCCTTGCCAGGAAGGCCAGAGTGGTATCCGAGGTTTCATCAAAGGTCGTCTGGATTTCACCGAAATTCAGCAATGGCGGTTCGATTCCGGCGGGAGAAACAATGATCAGGATCGACCCAGCGGATTTCGAACTGCGCGTCGAAGCGGCTCGCGCGTCCGTTGATGAGGCCCAGGCAAGCGTGTGGCGCGAAAAGGCCCGAGGGGAGCATGACGCCAGAGTGTTCGCTCAGGAATACCCGGGTCTCGAACTTTCCGAACGGATTCGTCGGATTCCATCGCTTGCCAAGGAGGAAGCCGAATTGAAGCGCGAACGCGCGGTGCTGAAGATGGCTGAATTGAAACTCGAAAGAACCCGTATTTCGTTTCCATTCGACAGTCGGGTGCTCAATGCCAGCGTCGAACTGGGAGAACAGGCCGGTCCGGGAACGCCCTTGGGCACGGTGTATCGCATTGATGCGCTGCAGGTGGAAGCGCCGATCGAGATACGGGATCTTGATCGCCTAGACCCGGTTATCGGCCGAACTGCTGAGGTTCGCGCGGGCGGGCAAGTATTCAGTGCCCAAGTTGATCGCGTGTCTTCGTTGGTGGCGCCGCGAAGTCGTCTGGCGACAGTATTCTTGCGGTTTTCGGAAGTTGTACCTGTCGATTCTCTTCCTTTGCCAGGCACCTTCGCAGAGATCGCGATCCGAGGACCTACAGTACAAGGCGTCTACGTATTGCCAGAATCGGCTGAGCAGGATGGGAGTCGCGTCTGGGTGATCGAGAAGGGCAAATTGAAATCGGTTGCGCCGCGTACTGTCCTGCGCAGGGGTGCGGATTGGGCAGTGGAACCCTTCGATGCTGGTGACGGCATAGTCACGGGAAGGGTGCCCGGAGCCCGGGAAGGCTTGGCCGTAGAGGTGACGGATGCGCGGGCGGACTCCGGGGCCAGAGGATGAGCGCGACTTACTCCGATCAAGCTGCGCGGCCGAGCGAGGCCTTGGCAAAGGGACCGATTGCCTACTTTGCGGAAAACCGGGTCGCTGCCAACCTGGTCATGCTCGTCCTGCTCATCGGTGGCGCTATCGCCGGAAGCCAATTGTCCGTGCAGGGCTTTCCCGATGTCGATCACCGTACGGTGACGGTTCGTGTCCCCTCGCCGGGCACTTCGCCCGAAGAGGTGGAGCAGGACATTAACCGGCGGGTCGAGGAGAGCGTCATAGGCATCCCCGGTGTTGAACGCGTCGTGGGAACCGCCACGGAGGGCCTCGGCCAGATCAATATCGAAGTCGCTCCCTTCGCCGATCCCGACGCTGTGCTCGACGATGTACAAAACGCCGTCGATCGTATCGAGAACTTCCCCCCCGTTAGTGCCGACCAGCCGGAGGTGTCGAAGTTGCGGGCAGTGCGCGAGGTGATGACGCTGGCCGTTTCTTCTAACGTCGTCACGGAGCACCAATTGCGGCTTGCCGCCGAGGAGTTGCGCGACGCCCTGTTGGCGTTGCCGTCAATCTCACTGGTTCAACTAAAAGGCGCACGTGATCGGGAGATCACCATCGAGTTGACCGAAGAGGCGTTGCGCCGCAACGGATTGACCATCTCCGAAGTGTCCCGCACGGTGCGGCAGGCCTCATTGAACCTCACTGCCGGCGAATTGCGCACCGCAGCCGGCGGCGTGGTTCTGCAGACGCTGTCTAAGCGCAGCGTCGGCGAGGAATTTCTCGATATTCCACTCATCACAAGACTCGACGGTACGATCGTCAGAGTCGGCGATGTCGCGGAAATCCACGATGGGTTCGTGGATGAGGAGCTTGTCACGGAGGTAGATGGCGTCCCCGCCGTGTTGATTCAGATCGACGGGACGGCCAGTCAGTCGATTCGCGACGTTGCCGAAGTGATCAGGGACGCTCTTGTTGACTATCCCGTTCCACAGGACGTGGCGGTAGGAGTCTGGGAAGATCGCTCGGCCCCGGTCTCCAGCCTCCTGCTGACGGTCGTGCAGAACGGATTTGCGGGTGTGGTGCTGGTGTTTGTCTGCCTAGTGGTCATGTTCGACCTGCGGATCGCCTTCTGGATCGGCTTCGGTATACCGCTCTCGTTCATTGGCGCGCTGTTGTTTTTCGACTCCGCGAACCTAACCTTGAACGTGATGACGATCTTCGCCTTGTTCATGCTGGTAGGCATCGTCGTGGACGACGCGTTGGTGGTCGGTGAGAATATTGCTGCGGAACGCGAAAACGGCAGGAGTGCGCTGGAAGCGGCGATCATCGGTGCACGAGGCGTTGTGAGTCCCATATGCGTGGGTGTACTAACAACCATCGTTGCGTTCATACCGTTTTTGTTCTTTGTGGCGGGAACCCTGCAGTTGCTGCAGGTCATCCCCTACGTCGTGTTCTTCGTGCTACTAGTCTCGCTTGTGGAGGCTTTCTTCATTCTTCCGGCACACCTGTCCCACCAGCGACAATGGAGCTTATCACCGCTGAGCGATCTGCAGGCAAGGGTAAGATTTTGGATGAATGGCATGAGCGACCGTGTCGTGGTTCCGGTGGTTTCATGGGCCGTTCGCCATACGATTGTAACCATTGCTGGCGGAGTGCTGTTGGTCCTTGCCGCATTGCTGCTTCTGCGTGCGGATGTCGTGAGGGTGGTGGCGTTCGAAAAAGCCAACTTCGCCGAATATATACAGGCAGATCTGAGTTTGCCGGTGGGCACTCCGTTCACAGCAACAGTGGCCGCCGCAGAACAATTCGCAGAGGCCGGTTACGCCGTTAACCGGCAACTCGATGGCAGATCGATCTCCCGGGTAAGCATCATTGCGGGCAATACCGCTGCATCGCCACGGGAGCGACGCCGGGATGACCGAGCCTCGAATCGCAGCCACCTCGCGTCCGTCAGACTTCATCTAAACGACAGGCCGATGCGCGATGCCGCGCCTGATCGGGTCGAGCAAGCGTGGCGGCAGAATGTTGGCGATGTATCCGGATTGGAGAGCGTTGTGTTCCGTCGCGGAGCCTTAGAAGAACTCCCCGGCGTCGCCTATTCCCTCGAATACGACGACCCCGAGGTATTGCTCGAGGCCGTAACGCAACTGAGGGCCTACCTTGAGAATTTGCGTGGGATATACGAGATCACGGACAGCCTTTCGCAAGGGAAGCGGCACTTCGACATCGACATGACCGAGGCCGGGTATGCGGCCGGCCTCACGCCCTCGGACATAGCCGGTCAACTGCGGGCCAGCTTTCATGGCTTAGAGGTACAGCGGATTCAACGGGGCCGTGATGAAGTCAAGGTGATGGTTCGCTATCCGCCGGAGCGTCGCCGGAGTTTGAGTGAGTTAGCTAGCGAGCGCATCCAGCGCCCCGGAGGTGGCGAAGTACCCTTGTCCATGGTGGCACGTATTACCGAAGCGCGCGACTTCGCCACACGGACGCGAATTGATGGCAAACAGGCCGCCTTGCTGAGCGCACGTGCGGACACCACGGTGATTACTCCCATTCAAGCTAGGACCCTGATTGACGATAACGTGATTCCGCAGCTTATGGCGAAGTTCCCCGGCATCAGGATCAATGCCGATCAGGGCGCCAGGGCGGAGGCGGCCATGTACGATACTCTGAGTGTGCTGGTTCCGATCATCCTGATCGTGATGTATGCGCTCATGGCGGGCTTCCTTCGCAGCTACTGGAAGCCAATCGTTGCCGTGGCTGGCATTCCCATGGCGTTCACAGGTGGAGTGTTCGCACACTGGCTGCTGGGCTGGGACTTCACGGCCGTGTCATTGTTCGGCGTGATCGGCGTCAGCGGAATCATCGTAAACGATGCGCTAGTGTTGCTGGATCGCTACAACAGGATTCGAAGAGAAAATGCTGGATTGCCCGCGATTGCAGCCGTGGCCGCTGCATCTAAGTATCGCTTCCGGGCGGTGGCCCTCACCACCGTGACGACGCTGCTGGGACTGTCACCCATGCTCTATGAACGCTCCGACGAACTGATCTTTCTGGTGCACATGGTGGTGAGCATGTTTGGTGGACTTGTTTTCTCCACCCTATTCACTCTGATTTTCCTTCCGACGCTGGTAATGGTTGTGGAGGGGCGAAGAGAGTAGCGTTGCGATGCCTCGCTCCGCCTCGATTGGCGAACAATTGGGACTCCAGCGCGTCGATGTTTGTGGTGTTGACCCACCCTAAGGCGGGGTGTTTCGAGTGACAACCAGCAGGCGGTCAAAGAACTCGGCGGCACGTCCGGACGCATCGACAATCATTGTCGGCAGCGCCTCAAACTCTTCCACTCCGCAGACCCGAGCGATGACTTCACGCAATTCTGCGGACACTGACCTGGGATTGAAGACACCTATTGAGGTCATGCGGAAATAGCCGTCAAGGCATTGCCACAATTTGGCGGCGGTGGTTAGCTCCGTTGCCTCGGACTCTTCGATCAGTCGGTGTTCCGCAGCGGCGGCGAAGGTGGGAATAAGTCCGTTGACGAGCATGGTCGGCGATGTTGCGGCACCGAACAACTGCAGGTATTCAGCCAGCAGTTCCAGATCGTGCAGACCGCCTGGGCGATGACGTACGTCCCAGACATCGCCGGGCTGGTATCGCCGAGATACTTGCTTCCTCGCTTCGATGATGTCGGCAACCAGAGCGTTCCGGTTCGGGGTTCGCGAAAGCGCCGATTGCCTGAACGCCGCAAAGCGTTCACCAAGTTCGCCTTGCGCCTCAATGACCCGGGCATGCGTCAGCATGCGAAGTTCCGATGGCTCGGGGTTTTCGTCAAAATAGTCGCGTAACGCCGACAGGGAACAGGCACCCGCCTTGCCGGACCACTGCGATAGGGCGTAGGGAGGAGCCGCTTCGAACAGCATTTTCTCCGGAGAGAGATTGCCTACCAGCCGCATCAGTCGTTGCAGATACTGCCCATAGGTGACTTCGGACGCCGGCGACGTGCCACTTGATCGCGCACTGGGGAGCTCGTAGACAAACAGCAACTTCATCGAGCTGCCGATTGCGAACTCCCTTCGCCCGGCGGAACCGAGGGCGACTAGGCAAACGTCGCCGCCAAGAGGTTGGTCCAGTTCCTTCATCAAATCCTGCCCGGCGACCCGTAGCAACTCCACTAGGCAGGCATCCAATATGTTGCTTAGAGACCGCGCCGCATCGGTCGGGGCAATGACACCGCTCAACATATGCACACCGAGCTGAAAGGCGCGCTGTTCTGCCCAGACCCTCGTTTCACCCACCAGGTTGTCGGTCATCGGCGCCTTCGCCGTGATCGCTCCGAGTTGAGTTCGCATTTCGTCGCCGTCGAATTCGCGCTCGTAGTACAGGCGCACGAGACCTTCGCGCGCGATTCGGGCAGTTTCCGGGTCGAGCCCCATGTCATCGGAAATCTGCAGCGATTCGAATTCCCGGGTGCGCAGACTTTCCTGTACGTAAGGAAAGCGATCCATCCACTTTGTCAATCGCGGTGCCGCACCGGTGAATCTGCCGACAATATCGCCCACCCGTTTTGCGCCCCCGGTGAAGTCGCGTAGAACGAGCATGAGCGCGGGAGCAACCAATAGGGTGGCGGCAGATGCGAATAATACGCCGTAGGCCACCGAGGTCGCCATGGGAATCAGCGGCTGTGCCGTTACGCTCCGGTTGAATAGCAGCGGTAGTAGCCCCGCAAAGGTGGTGACGGTCGTGATCAAGATCGGGCGGGCGCGGGTCACCGTGGCATTGACCAGAGCGTCGTAGGTGGAGTCTCCGGACGACAGACAACGATTAAACTCGTGCAAAAGCACCAGGGTGGCGTTGATCACGACTCCGGATGCCGCCACCGCACCGAAGATCGACGGCATCGAGAGACCGAGAACGTTGCCGAAACCTTTCATCAGCAGATGACCCCAGACCGCGCCCATGAAAGCGAAGGGTAGCGTCGCCATGATGATCAGCGGCTGCAGATAGGAATGCAACGGAATGGCCAGAAGTGCGAATACGACAAACATTGCCAGCAGGAACATCGGTACCAGCCGTTCGCCCACCTCCCTTTGCCGTTGTGCGCTTTTCAACGAATACGTCATGCCAGGATAGGCCGAGATTGTGTCCAGGAGGAGCCCAGCGCTTAATTCCGCGAGCACCGCATCGGCAGAGGTTCTGGTTGGATCGACCCTGGCCTTCACATTGACTGACCGGTTGCCCCCGGTCCGCGTAATGTTTGCAAGCCCGCGCCCACCCGTCACCTCGGCAACGGTTCGAAACGGCACCGCTCCGCCATCCGCCGTGCGAACGCGCAGGGAATAGAGCGACTCCAGAGATCGGCGCTCGTGCTCCGTGAATCGCACCATGATGCGGATATCCTCGCGACCTCGCTGGACACGTTGCGCCTCCTCACCGTAGAACGCCTGGCGCACTTGGCGCCCGAGGTCGGACAGGGTGACACCAAGGGCTTCTCCAGCGGGTGAAACCGACAGTTGCAGTTCTTCCTTACCCACGCGGAACGAATCTGTGATTTCGTACACACCGGGAAACTCAGCCAGTCCCGCACGGATCCCGGCGGCAACCGTCCTCAGGGCTTCCAGGTCCGCGCCTGAGATTCGAATGTCAATGTCATTGGCGGCGGTTTCGACCCTTTCGGTGTCGAAGCTCAACTCGATTACTCCTTCGATGGGTCCGTTGGTTTCGCGCCACAAGTCGGCAATTTCCTGAGTCGTCAACTCCCGGCTTTCGCTGGGGCTCAATTGCATGACGACTTCGCCCAGATGGGTCCCCGATTCCTGACGCACGCCGCTGACAGCGGCCCCGGTTGATGGTTGCCCCCCCCGCGCAGCCATGATGTGAATGACGGCAGAGTCGCCGGAATCTCCCGCCAGATTCCGCTGAACGCTGCGCGCCGATTCCGTGAGTCGGGCAATGGCTTCATCGGTGACGCTGACGCCGATTCCGGGAGGCATCGTCAGCCTGGCAGCCACCCGGTCGCCCTGCACCGGCATCATGAAGGTGAAGGGCAGGTGTCCGCCAGCCACGATGCCGACCGAGGATGCCAATGCCGCCATTGCCAAGGCCAGCGTGAGGCGCCGGGCACCCAAAACGCGGCGTACGAGGCGACGGAACCGGGTGTCGATGAACGACTGGAGACCGGATTCGAACTTCAACTGCAAGCGCGTGAACCCGGTGCCCAATTTGCTGAGCAGGCCGCTGAGATGCGCTGCATAGACTAGGGCCGCCGCCCCGATCGCGAGCGCTACGCTCGTTCGCCGGTCCGGCCCGACTGCAATGGCGGCGATTATGAGTGTAATGAGCAGGGTCATGCCAAAATCGCCCAAGGGCATCCGCTGCCCACTGTGGCCGAGATGTGCCGGCAGCACCATCTGGCACTCGACTAACGAGAAGACCAAGCAGAAAATCACCGTTGCTGCCGTGATTGCCATGATTTCACCCACCGCGCCGACACTGAACAACAGAGGTGTAAAGGCCGCAATCGTGGTCAGTACCCCGAAGGTGACGGGTATCAGCACTTGCTGCGCACCTTCAATGGCGCCCGCGAGCTGCCCCGAACCTCGCTGATGGGCGACGTACACGCTCTCGCCGACCACAACCGCGTCGTCAACCAGCATTCCAAGCGCCAGGATGAACCCGATTACGGAAATGGCATCAATGGAATAGCCGAACCAGTAGATGAGGAAGATGGCACCGAGAAAGGCGATGGGGATTCCCGCAGTCACCCAGATGGCCAGATGGGGCCGCAGAAACAAGGCTAGCAGAATCAGAACCAACAACAGCCCCTGCACGCCGCTGTCGACTAAAGTGCTCAACCGGTCCGTGACCAGTACGGACTCATCGTTCCAGAGCGTCAGTTCAACGCCTTGCGGATACTTAGACTTTGCCCCTTCGACAAATTCCCTGACGGTTTCGCTGACTTGCCGAAGATCCTGGTTGCCGACACGAGCCACCTGAATCAGTGCTGCGGGCTTTCCGTCGAACCTGAGGCTCTGGCCGGTATCTTCAAATCCGTCCACGATTCGCGCAACGTCCTCAAGGAGCACCCTTGTGCCGTCGGCGCGGGTGGTTACCTCCAGTTTTTCAAGTTCGTGACCCCAATAGGCCTGACCCCGGGTGCGCAGCAGCACTTCATTCGAGTCGGTCTTGATGGAACCGCCGGGCAGGTCAACGGATCGTTTGCGCACGGCCGCCGCCACCTCGTCGAAGGTCAGACTGTTGCGCAGTAGCGAAATCTCCGAGACCTCCACTGAAATCTCGTAAGGCCGCAGGTTGGCGAGGTCTGCGTGGGTAATGCCCGGAAGCGCGAGAATGTCGTCGCGGACTCGCTGGCCCAGTTCCTTGAGCGCCCTCTCGTCAGTCGGGCCTGTCACGGCGATTTCCGTAACAATTGTCGTCAACTCGAGGAATCTGATGATCGGTTTTTCCGTTTCCTCGGGAAAGGTGTCGATTGAATCGACCTGGTTCTGAACCTCGTCAAGTACCCGAGCACTATCCGCGTCGAAAAACAATTCCACGTTGGTTGTGCAGCGTCCTTCGCTGGCGATCGAGTTCAATTCCTTGACCCCGGTGATGCCTTCGACCCGCTCCTCTATCCGCGCACAGACTCCGGATTCGACTTCCTCGGGCGCTGCGCCCAGATAAGGCACGCTGACGCTGATGATCGGGATTTCAACATCGGGATACATTTTCACCGGAATCTGGGTCAGTGCGGCCAAGCCGGCAATGACCGCGAGTCCCATGAGCAGATTCGCCGCCACATGGTTGGTGGCGAACCAAGCAATCATCCGTTTCATTGAAAGTCCGTGTCCGTGCCGGTGGGACGGACGGACTGTCCCTCCACGGGACTTTCGATGGCGGAAAGACAGATCATCTCGCCGCTTTTGATTCCGTCCCCGATGTATGCCGTCTCGCCCGCGATACGGATCACTTCCACATCGCGGAAGACTAGGCGATTATCCGCGCGTACGACGTACAGGCGGTTTCCCGGGCGCAATGCCGACCTCGGAACGGCCACCACGTCCTCGACGGATATGCCCTCGATTTCCGCTTCGACGAACAGTCCCACCGTCAGCGGCGGCGCATCGCCCGACTGGTCGTAGGGCGATCGTACCCGGGCGATCAGGTTGACCATACGGGTTCGCGGGTCCAGTTCGCCTTCAGTGCGCACGACTCGCGCCTCCCATGATCGTTGGGCACCGGAGAAACGCGCTTTCAAAACGGCCCTCGGCATGGGTGCGCCATTCTTCTGCTGTCTTCCGAGCGACAGCGGCAGGAACGCAAGGTCGTCGTCGTGCACGGGCAGACGAACTTCGGCGAAGTCTATGGCATAGAGCGTGGCGATGGCTTCACCTCGATTGACGAACTGTCCTGCATCTACCCGCTCGCTGCGAACGCGGCCATCGTAGGGAGCGATCAGCCGAGTCCGATCAAGATCGCGTTCAGAGCGCGCCACCAGAACATTGGCCTCCCGAAGCGAGGCGCTGGCAATGGTCAGCCGGTTGTGCGCGCCATCGAGACTGGATTCGCTCACGTATTCCCGTTCCGCCAGCTCCCGCAAGCGTCGATATTCGTTCTCGGCGTTGGACAGCTCGCTTTGCACCGAAGCCAAGTGGGCCTTGGACTGTTCAAGCGCGGCCTCATAGTCGATGCGCTCGATCTCCACTAGGACATCGCCGCTGCTGAAGAAACCGCCGGATACCATCGCCGACGAAACCGATGTGACCCTGCCCGCCACTTCCGCGACCAGGCTGCTTTCGGTCCTGGGAAGAACCTCACCATGTGCGGTCACCCGCATCCGCAGGGTCCGCTGCATTGCCTGCATCGTCCGTACGGCGACCGGTTCGGCCAGCTGGGATACGGGCTGCGTTCTTGGGCCGGTTGCAGATATCAAGACGGCAAGTGCCAAACCGCCGATGAGTACGAAGATGGGCCCCAAGTTGCGACGGATCATAGACATTGGCAATTGGCGCTTGCGAGAGTTAGGCCATTCCTGGCCCCTGAGTCATCGCCGTGATCGCGGGCACCTCCCACCAAGTTCGCTAGCGCGGATCTGACTGCCCATCGAGCGGAGAGTGTAACCACTCGCACACCAGTTCTTTGAACTCGGAGCTTACAAAGTATCGTAGGGGCGGGGCATGCCCCGCGCCTACGAACACTTGGTTGCATCGACAGTCTTGAAGGGTCTAGATTTGTTCCATACATGGGGTGTGCGAGTAGTTGCCGAAGAAGCGAACCCATTATCCGCTTGATTCGTCACTAGTTCCGATCAGCCGGGATGTGCCAGATTGGAGAACTCCACGCACGCTCCTGGATGGTCGCGTGGAGGTCTGGGATTGGGGGTGTTCCGTTTCGGATCGCATCCCAAGTCGACCAGCGGCAGGTCGGATTCTCCAGCACCCGAACATAGTACAAGGCCCATTGGCTGGCATCGAATTCGGGATCAACCCAATTGGCCGACAGCGAAGCCGCCCCCAAACCCTCCGAAATCTCACAGGTAGCAATATCGACGCTAGCACCATTATCCGGGCACCTGTGACTCGTGGAATCGGGGCTGAGGCCGTCCGAACAGGCGATGTCGTACACCGCTTCGCGGGGCTCGCCATCCTCGATCCATCCCTTGATGATCTGCAGGCGCTGCAGCGCGGCCGATCCCGAGTCCCGCGATGCCCAGACCACGAAGTTGGGCGAATCATCCCCTTCGGCGGCAAGTTCCGCGCCCATGGGAACGCCTATGCCGTCAGCTTCCGCCACGCCATCCGACATGGATTCGATGCCTTCAGGGAAGCCGTAGCCGGCAAAGAAGCGCAATAGCATCCGAGGCCCGGTGGTGGAATAGGTCTCCTTGCGCCGAAAGGCTTCAAAAATGGCATCACGCGTGTTTGATTCCGCCCAGGCCACAGCGAGACCCGATGCCCCGTATTCGCTGTTGCGCCTCGCGGCGAACATGCCTTGCATTCCCGCAGCCTCCGGAAGCGGAACAGAGCCGCGCAACGCTGCGGTGGCATCCATCATTCCCGCCGCACCCCAGTAGTTAGCCTCCTCAAAGGAACCCGCCGAGACATGGGTATCGCTCGAACCGATCACACCAAACTTGAATGGATTGAATCCTTCGGTCTCTTCAAGCAGCAGTCCGTTCACCAGAGCCTGGCGCACGTAGCTCCCGGAAGGCTGGCTCTCTTGGTCGGTGGCCACCTTCACGGTCATGAGTTCGAAATCGGCCCATTCATCGTTCAGGGAAAGCGCCGGGTGCGTGTCCGAGGTGCCCTTGACCTGGGTATTCTCCACAAGCGGCTCGTTGCGCATGCGCTGTTCAACATACTCGCGCGTGAAGGCCTGATCATTGAAGTCGGTCAGGCGGAACATATGGCCGTTCGAACCGTTCGAATTGTGCGGGATGGCGATCACGTCTCGGCCGAGGGCGCGTTGCTCGTCCATCCACTCCCAAAGGTGCTGCGGGTCGCGCGACATGCGCACCGAGAAGGGTGCCTCGGGGGCGTCACCCCCGCGGAAGATGACGTTTCTATGCAGATTTTCCATGTTCCCCGCCGCCGTGGTGTATTCATACCCAACAAAGGTCGTGAAGTTTCCTGGATCGTTGTGACGTTCCGCCGCCTCGACGATTCGCGCCCAGGCCTCGCGGTGTAACTGCGGGTCATCAAGGTCATCTTCCTCGGGAGGTCCGCTCAACAGGTCCATCATGGCGAGAAATCCCGCCCGTATCTCATTGATAGATCTTGACGTACGCAGACGCACCGCCATGGGATGCGCGCCCACCGAGGAGAAGGGGTTGAACATGGCGCGCATCATGCCTAGGTAGATGCCATGATCCGTCACCGCTTGAAAATCGAGCGGTTGCGGCAAGGTCATCTCGCGTCCCGAAGGATGTTTGATGGTTTCTCCCTTGGCGAACCTGTAGGCATCATCCGGTGTGGTGCGATTGCCGAGCATGAAGGCATCGAACGACCAATTCGTATGCACATGCAGGTCACCGAAGTAGGCGTTGCGAAGTGGGTTAGATTCTACAAGCACATCTGAATCTTGGACGCTCGTTTGCGCGGCACCGTCCTCGGGAGCCTCTTGCGTAACAGCGCAGGCAACCAAGCCAAGCGCCATCGGAATACTCAAGAACAAACGAATAATCCTGTGCATGGGATCACTCTTCTGCCAAGTGTGAATTTCCTATTGTAGATGCAAAGCAAGGCCGGGTTTCGCAGTGCGTGGGTCGGGCAACACTCCTGTATCATTCCCCATTCTCAAGAATTGACAAGGCACCGCACCCCAAGTGGATCAGCGACAACTGAAGGCACGGGTTGCGGAGCAGGCCATCACCTATGCACGAGGATTTCTCGAACATGGCGCCGTCTTGGGTGTCGGCACGGGCACCACGGTCAATCATTTCATTGACAATCTGCCGCTCATTCGCGAGCACTTCTCAAGCTGTGTGGCCAGTTCCGAAGCGAGCGCGGCGCGGCTCCGAACCGTGGGCTGCCGGGTCATAGACCTGAATCAAGTCTCAGGCGTCGCCCTCTATGTGGATGGTGCCGATGAAGCCGACTACGAGCGCAGGCTTGTAAAGGGCGGCGGTGGTGCCCTCACCCGGGAAAAGATCGTGGCGTCCGCCAGCGAGCACTTCCTATGCATCATTGATGAATCCAAGCGAAAAAAGCATCTCGGCACCTTTCCGCTCGCCGTCGAGGTGTTGCCAATGGCCTGGCAGCTCGTCTGTCGGTATCTCGCCGACATGGGAGGAAGCGCAGAGCTCAGGCCCGCCTTTGTGTCCGATCAGGGCAATCCCGTGATCGATGTCACCAACCTCGACTTTTCCGACCCCTTAGGCTTGGAGACTGAAATCAATCAACTTCCTGGCGTCGTCGCGAATGGACTCTTCGTGCGCCGCAGAGCCGATCTTGTCATGGTCGCCTCCGCCTCGGGCATCAGTACCTACTGACTATGCAGAGCGGAGAGATCCTCGAAAGGCTTAATACGGAGCAGAAGAGCGCAGTCTCGGCACCGCTCGGCAATTCGCTGGTACTCGCCGGTGCCGGCACTGGCAAGACGCGCGCACTCACGCACCGCGTGGCCTGGCTTGCTTCCGAATTGCGCATGCCGGTCAGCAGCATTCTCGCGGTGACCTTTACCAACAAGGCCGCCGGAGAAATGCGCGAGCGCATCTCGCAGCTCTTGCACGGCCCGGTGAGCGGGCATTGGATAGGCACTTTTCACAGTATCGCCCTGCGTTTTTTGCGCAATCACCGGCACGAAGCGGGATTGCGCGAGGATTTTTCGATCATCGATGCCGATGATCAGCTTCGCATCATCAAGAATCTGCAGGGCGATATGAACATCTCGGTTGAGAGAATCGACCCACGCAACACGCGCGGCTACATCAACCGGCAAAAGGAAAGCGGACGGCGAGCCAAGAACGTCATACCCACCAGGCAGGCCTATGAGGGCGAGTATGTGCGCATCTACCACGCCTATGAGGAACGCTGCGAACGGGAAGCCTTGGTGGATTTCGGAGAGATGCTGTTGAGGTCGCTGGAAATGCTCCAAGAGCATGACGACCTGCTGCGCCACTACAGACACATGCTGGCGAACGTGCTGGTCGATGAATTCCAGGACACCAACGCCATTCAATACGACTGGTTAAAATTGATTGCGCAGGGTGGCGAGAGCTTCATGGCGGTCGGCGACGATGATCAGTCGATTTACGGCTGGCGGGGCGCGGAAATCGCCAATATGAACAAGCTCCTGACGGATTTTGAGCCGGTCACGGTGCATCGCTTGGAGCGGAACTACCGTTCCTCCGAACACATTCTGCAAGCCGCGAACGCGGTGATTGCGCATAACAGCGGCAGGCTCGGCAAGAACCTTTGGACCGACAGAGGCTCCGGTCGGCCGATTGGATTAAATCGATTGGTCAACGAACATCAGGAAGCGGACGAACTGGCCCGCTTTGCGAAGACACACTTCGTAGAAGGCGGCAGCTTTCAGGACATTGCCGTGCTCTACCGCACACACGCGCTCTCGCGAGTATTGGAACGGTCCCTGACCCAACAAAGCATTCCCTATCGAATCTATGGTGGCTTAAGGTTCTTTGAACGCGCCGAGATCAAGGACGCGCTCGCCTATATGCGCCTCATTGCCACGCCCGACGCGGACTTGGCCTTCGCGCGCGCGGTCAACACGCCCACGCGCGGCGTTGGCAGCAAGACGCTGGAGAAACTTCGTGACCTCGCTCGTGAGCGCGGAATATCCCTGCATCGCATGGCCGAAGCCGCCATAGTGGAGCGCCTACTTCCCGCCCGATCCCTCAGTGCCGTGGAAGGATTCATCACCCTGCTCGCCAACATACGACGGGCCACCGAAGGCGCAGAACTGCCGGAGGTTGCCGATAAGTGCGTGCACATGTCCGGACTCATGCAGTTGCACGCACCCGATGCCAGCGAGCCTTCGCTCGGTAAGCGCGACAATCTCGAAGAATTGGTCAACGCCTGCGTCCAGTTCGCCGAGAATCCAGTCTTGGAGATCGACGGCGATAGTGATGATTCGGGACTTGTCACCACGAGTTCAGCGCTTCGCGACTTTCTCGACCATGCCTCGCTCGGCGATGAAACCGCGCGCAGCGAGGGACCCGAGGACAAGATGCGGTTGATGACCGTGCACTCGGCCAAGGGGCTTGAGTTTCCGATCGTCTATCTGGTCGGCGTTGAAGACGGCATCTTCCCTAATTCACGCGCCATCGAGGAGGGTGGGCTCGAAGAGGAAAGGCGACTCTTTTATGTGGCCATGACGCGCGCCATGAAGGATTTGCGCATCAGTTATTCGGAAGTGCGCACGCGCTACCAAGGTTCCTCGCACGCCATGCCCTCGAGATTTCTCGCTGAGCTGCCGGAGGAGAATGTCGACCGCGTGTTCCAAGAGTTCACTCCTTCGCGCGCCCCCTATTCGAGGTCACGCATCTATGAAGGACGGGCGCGAAGCGTTGAAGATGGGGCGGGGTCTCAAGCCAATGGATTGCGCATGGGGGCAATGGTTACTCATGCCAAGTTCGGGCCCGGCATTGTGTTGGCCGTCGAAGGTAGTGGAGACACGACGCGCTTGCAGGTGCGATTCGACCGAGGTGAAACCAAATGGCTCGTGCTAGGCTACGCGAAACTCCAATTGCTGGAATCTTAGAAGATGTCATCGCGCACAGTCATGAGCATCACCCTCGCCACCCTTCTTCTTGCCGGTTGCAGCCAAGAGGGCATGGAGCAAGGCGCCGGTGAATCCACATCGCCTTCCAATCAGACGTTCGAATGGAAGATGGCGACCACCTGGCCAAAGAACCTGCCAGGCATGGGGACGGGCGCGGAACGCTTCGCGCAAATGGTCGAAGATATGAGCGCGGGACGCCTTAAGATTTCCGTATATGGGGCTGGCGAGTTGGTGCCGGCACTCGATGTGTTCGACGCGGTGTCTGGAGGCGCCGCGGAAATGGGACACGGCGCCGCCTACTACTGGCGCGGCAAACTACCGGTGGCCGCATTCTTTACAGCCGTGCCCTTCGGCATGACCGCACCGGAAATGAATGCGTGGCTTGAGTGGGGGGGCGGGATGGAACTCTGGCGCGAGGCCTACCAGCGCTTCAATCTCAACCCAATGGTGGCAGGCAACACTAATGTGCAAATGGGCGGCTGGTTTCGGAAAGAAATCAACTCGCTCGAGGATCTCAAGGGCCTCAAAATGCGGATTCCCGGTCTCGCGGGCGAAGTGTTTGAGCGTTCCGGAGGCACTGCGGTGATCATTCCCGGCGGCGAGGTGTTCACCTCGCTTCAACGCGGTGTCATAGACGCCACCGAATGGGTCGGCCCCTACAACGATCTGGCGCTGGGGCTGCATGACATAGCCGACTACTACTATTACCCGGGCTGGCACGAACCCGGCGCCGTGCTCGAAGCCATCGTCAACTTGGATGCTTGGAACAGCTTGCCCGCAGACCTTCAAGCCATCTTGGAAGGCGCAGCCGCTGCAGCCAACTCCAGCATGACCAATGAGTTTTCCGCCCGCAACGCGAGTGCGCTGAGAACACTCATTGAGGAGCATGGTGTTGATGTACGCCCGTTTCCCGATGATGTCATCAACCGGCTGAAGGAGATCTCCGAAGAGGTCATTCTGGAAACCCGGAACGACGATGACTTGTCGCGACGCATAGTCGATTCCTTCCTGGCATTTCGCGAACAGATGAAGGAATATCAAAAGGTGAGCGATGTCGCCTTCGCGGAAATTCGTTAACTAGGGATTCTCCTTTAAGTGGAACTCAAGGCCACCCGATACGAGGTCGTGGACGGCATCGCCGTGATTTCGCTCAATCGTCCTCACCGGCTCAATGCCTGGACGGGCCGCATGCACAGCGAATACCTCTATAGCCTCTGCGCGGCGGACGAAGATTCCGAAGTTGGCGCGATCATGGTGACCGGCATCGGCAAAGCCTTTTGCGCGGGTGGCGACGCGACTGCCCTTGAAGGCCACGCCGAGCGCGGCGACTATGACGCCGGTACGTCAGACGGCCTGTCTTCTCCAAGCACGGACGTGGACGCGAGATTCCGAGTGGCTTTCGCTTGCCACTGGAACTTGACCAAGCCGGTCATCGCGGCGATCAACGGGTCAGCGGCCGGCGTCGGACTCGCCCTCGCCTGCTACGCGGACCTCAGATTCGCAGCCGCAGGCGCGAAACTCACCGGCGCACATGGAAAGCTCAACCTTCCTGCGGAATTTGGCCTCTCCTGGCTGCTGCCGCGCATGATCGGCGTGACTCGGGCCATGGATCTGCTCTTGTCGAGCCGCATCATCCTCGCCGAGGAAGCCAAGGAACTGGGCTTGGTCAATGGCGTATTTCCTGCGGACAGGCTGATGGAAGAAACGCTTGCGTACGCGCGAAGGTTAATTCAACAGGTCTCACCAAATTCCCTCAAACAGACCCGCTGGCAGGTCTACAAGGATCTCCATCGCGATATCGCCGCGTCCAACCAAGAGGCGGAAGCGCTCCTATATGAAATGGTCACAGAGGCTGACTTCAAGGAGGGCGTGAGGGCGTTTCTTGAGAAGCGCGCTCCGAGATTTGATAGGCGCCACGCAACATGAGAGACGGGAGCGCTGTATTCGACAAAAGCACAGAGTCGCACGCTCCCTTGTAAAACAAAGTTGCCCCGTTGTAGCATCATCGCTATTCGAGATTTGAGGGACGCAATCCGTGGAAGAAGCTCCTTACAACACCTTCGATGCCGGAATCGACAACAAGGAGTGGCGCGAAACTTGGGCCGTGGATGTGCACCAAGACCCCATGTCCGTACCTCTCGAAAAAATCAATCCCGCGCATGGCGAGTTCTTTGAGGCCAATACCATCCTGCCTTACTTCGACCGTCTGCGCAGGGAAGCACCGGTACACAGGTGCGAAGAAAGCGAATTCGGCCCCTACTGGTCAATCACCAAATACGAAGATATCAAGTACGTGGACACCCATCACGACCTATTCTCCTCAGACATCAACAATGGCGGCATCAGAATCGGCCTGCCTATCCCCACTGAAGAAGAGCGGAATTCTCTCTTTCATCTGCCCATGTTCATCATGCAGGACCCGCCCGTGCACACGCGCCAACGCAAAACGGTCGCCCCCAAGTTTGCGCCCGGCGCCTTGGCGGGATTCGGCGACCTGATTCGAGCGCGTGCCTGTACGATTCTTGACAATCTACCCGTGGGGGAACCGTTCAATTGGGTTCGCGAGGTTTCGGTCGAACTCACCGGACAGATGCTCGCGACGCTGTTTGACGTGCCGCAGGAGGATCGCCACAAGCTCATCCACTGGTCGGACACGGTCGAACGGATCGCCGATCCCAAGTACTTCAAGACTCCGGAAGAGGGATTCAAAGAGCTTTGGAAGTGCTTTGAGTATTTCAATGGCGTATGGCAAGAGAGGATAGCGCGGCCGACTCCCGGCGACGATCTCATCTCATTCCTTGCCAAGGGCGAGTCCACGCGCGACATGCCCCCGAACGAACTCTTGGGCAACGTCTTGCTGCTCATCGTCGGCGGTAATGACACCACCCGAAATTCGATTTCCGCCGGGGTGCTTGCACTCAACCAATTTCCCGAAGAATACGACACACTCAAAGCGAATCACGACCTGGTTGAAGCCATGGTGCCGGAAATCGTTCGTTGGCAAACACCGGTTGCGCACATGTGTCGAACCGCCATGCAGGACACCGAAATTCGAGGTCAGCAGATTCGCAAGTGGGACAAGGTCGTCATGTGGTACCTGTCTGGAAACCGTGATGAAGCGGTGTTCCCCGACGGCGACCGCTTCATGATCGGCAGGGACAACGCACGCCAGCAGATAGGCTTCGGGTTCGGCATTCACCGTTGCATCGGCAATCGCTTGGCCGAACTACAACTCAAAATTCTCTGGGAAGAAATCCTTGCTCGATTTTCGCACGTCGAAGTCCTAGGCGATCCCAGCTATCTCAATTCAAGCTTCATTCGCGGCATCACGGAATTGCCGGTGAAGGTGCATGCGCGATAGCTGAATCGCCCTGTGCTTTTGCAGCTGGGGCGTCAAGATTCGTCGATATGGCATTGCACTCGGATATGCCAAAGATTAAAATTTATGCCAGATTAAGCATTCACGGCGGGAATTCATGTCCATACCGGCCTCGAAACAGGCGAAGCAAGCGACGAGGATTGTCGAACCAGTGGCACTTGACGCTTCCGGGCGCATCGTCGTGCCGGCCAACATTCGTAAGGCGGCGGGCATGCGCCCGGGGCAAAGGATGACTATCTCCCTCTTTGGTGAGGCGCCGAATCAGCTTGTCAAAATCCAAACTATTGAATGCGCCATCGCGCGGGCGCAAGCACACGTAAGGAAGGTGCTCAAGGGGCGGAAGGTGTCGGCCGTTGACGAGTTTATTGCCGAGCGACGCGCCGAAGCGAACATGGAAAATTGAACATGCTGTTGGATGCTTCTGCGCTGATCGCACTCTATTACGAAGAGACCGGTAGCGCCTTGGTTCGGGCGGCTGTTTCCGAAGGCGCGGCGATCAGCACCGCGAATCTTTGCGAAGTTGCTTCGAGATTGCTCGGTGACGGCATCAAGCCGCGAGCCGTCTCGATCTTGATTGATTCCTTCAATTTGGATGTGATTCCTGTCGATCAAGCGGTGGCGATGCTTGCGGCCGAGTACCGATTCGCAACCCGACACATAGGACTGAGTCTTGGCGACCGGTTGTGCCTTGCAACTGCCGCCCTCTACGAACTGCCCGCCCTGACTGCGGACCAAGCTTGGCACAACTTGGAGATTCCCGGTCTTAGAGTCGAGTTCATTCGATAGACCGAACAATCCAAATGAGCATCATCGAAAAATCCGACAGCAAACGGGCAACCTATCAAGACGTGCTCGATACGCCGCCGCACAAGGTCGCCGAGGTGATCGACGGGGTGCTCTATACCATGCCAAGGCCAGCCGTTCCGCATTCAATAGCGGGTTCGGCCCTCGGTTGGCTTATCGGCGGACCGTTTGGTCACAGCAGGGGACGGCCGGGAGGCTGGTGGATAGTGAATGAACCCGAACTTCATCTTGGTGGGGACATTGTGGTTCCCAATATAGCTGGCTGGCGCCGCGAGCGCGTACCGAATTATCCGAACGCCGCCTATTGGGAAGTCGCTCCAGATTGGTTGTGCGAGGTGCTTTCACCGTCCACCCGCAAGATCGACCTCGGCCCCAAAAGCGCGATCTACGCGCGCGAGCGCGTGAAGCACATGTGGATGGTGGATCCGGACGCCCGCAGCTTGGAGACCTTTAGACTGCGCAGCGGTCACTGGCGCCGTCTCGCCAAATTGACCGGAAATCAAGAGGTGTCGCAGCCACCTTTCGAGGCGGTTTCGTTTCCGCTGTTGGATCTGTGGGGTCTGCCAACGCCGGTCGTTCCCCATCCTCGACCGCGCCAAGTGCACGACAAAGAGATGGGTGATGAATGAGCGCTTTGACGGCGAGAACACCCATAAGCGAGAAGGTCTGCCCCGAATGCGGATACGTCTTTCAAGGCAATGGGTGGGACGGCATCGACGCCTATTGGAAATCTAAGCATGAAGCGGAAATGCCCTATGAGAAGCCGTGGCCATTGCTTCGCGACGGTAAGTACGCATCTGGTTCAAGTAGAGAAGATCGCTAGCCGAGACCAAATCGCCCGCCCAACAAACCCACGCTCAGATAAAATACACGAAGTTGTTGGCGGGGTAGATGCAGTCTTGTGACAGGTATGCAGGCATCGTTGCTGGCAGACGGACGTCCCCATTCGGAGTTTGACCGTATCATTGAAGGCGACGCGAGAACCGAATTGCCGCTACTCCCCGAATCCTCAATCGATTTGAGCTTCTGTCCCCCCCTTACTACGTGGGAAAGTCATACGAGCGGCACATGACCTTCAACGATTGGCGCGAGCTGCTCAGCAAAGTCATTGCCAGCCACACGCGAATTCTCACGCCGGGGGGTTTTCTCGTTGTCAACATCGGCGACATCCTGTGTTTTCCGGACGAGACCATGCCTAGGTTCTAGGCCGACAATTTGAGACGCAAGACCAATCCCGTGACGCGCGAACAGGTACTTGAGGTCAAACGCCTGCATCCCGAGGCTTCACGAAAGGAACTTGGCGCCTTGCTCGGCTGTAGTGAGCAGACTGTTCAACGTCGCCTAGAGCACAACAACGTCCGGGGGGGCAAGCACCAAACAGCGACCAAGGTAAGGTTAACGGGATGCATGGTGGCCGAATGGGCCGAGGCTGCTGGACTGTTTCTGTACGACCAGCGAATCTGGCACAAGGATCCTTGCTGGGCCAATAGTAGATGGCACTCGAATTCCTATAGGGCGGTGGACGAATTCGAACACATTTACGTGTTCTGGCTTCCCGGAATCGTGAAATATGATCGCGAACGCCTGACGGACCGCGAGTGGTCGGAGTGGGGTTCGAGAGGTGTATGGCGGATTCGCTCGGTCAGCAAGAATCAGCGCCACGAAGCCGAATTCCCCGAAGAACTTGCGGCACGCGTAATCCGCCTCTTTTCACCAAAGGGAGGCACTGTGCTCGATCCCTTTGTGGGCAGTGGCACCACAGCCGTCGTCGCGAAGCGCTTGGAACGACATTGGCTTGGCATCGAATCGAACCCTCACTATGCCGACATCGCCCGTGACCGCACAAATGCCGCCTGACGAACTTGAGCAATTGGGACAAGATCGTCATGTGGCATCGGTCGGGCGATCATGATGAAGAGGTGTTGCCGGACGGTGATCGCTTCATAATCGGCAGAGGACTGCGCGAAGTGTGTTACAAAGTACAGCCCTCGATTGGCCACAAGTTTCGGACATGGATTTATCCTTTGGGCCTGAATACGAGACCTTTCGTACAGAAGTTCGCCGTTTTCTCAAGACGCACGGCCATCTTTCGCCCAAGACCAGCGACCTTCGCCATGAAAGCGTTCTCAACTGGCAGCGGCTGCTCATCGCGCATGGCTACGCCGCGCGCACCATTCCGCGACACTATGGCGGCGCGGGTCAAACCCCGGACATACTAAAGTCCTACATTCTCGGGGAAGAGTTCGCCAAGGCGCGTGTGAGTACGGGCCTTGGTGGACAAGGGATCAGCATGCTGGTGCCGACCCTGCTCGAAGTCGGATCGGAAGAACAGCGAAGGCGATTTATTCCACCAACCTTGACGGGAGAAATGGTCTGGTGCCAAGGCTACTCGGAGCCGGGTGCCGGCAGTGACCTTGCCAGCCTGCGCACATCGGCGGTGCTCGACGGCGATGAATGGGTGGTCAACGGACAGAAAATCTGGACCAGCACCGCGCATATCGCCGACTGGATATTCTGTCTCGTGCGCACGGAGCCGGATGCGCCCAAGCATCGCGGCATCAGCTTCTTGCTTTTCGAAATGAATACCCCGGGGATAGAGATACGGCCGCTGGTGGACATGACCATGACCCGCAATTTCAACGAGGTATTCTTCACCGATGTCCGCGTACCCAAGGATCAGATTGTCGGCGAACGTGGCGATGGCTGGCAGGTTGCCAACACCATCCTCAAGAACGAGCGGGATTCGCTGGCTGATCCCAATCAAGCCCAGGCTCGATTGAACGGCTTGATCGAACTCATGCGCACTGAGACGGTTGATGGTGTGCGCCTGATCGACAAGCCGGAGTTTCGTGATCGCCTCATGCGGTTGCAAGGGCGTGTCATGGCGAATCGCTACAACGACCTCAGGAATATTTCCAACCGACTCTCGGGCAGTTCAGAAGGGGCGCTCGCTCGCATGATCGTGAAGCTTCAAGGGACTGAACTGAGGCATGACCTCGAAGGCTTCGCCATTGATGTCATGGGCGAGCTTGGCCTCGCCTACGGAAACAACCCTTACCTCAAGGATAAGGGCAATTGGCAGTTCAATTACATGTTCTACCTCGGACTCATCATCGGCGGCGGCACGAGTCAGATCCAAAAGAACATCATCAGTGAACGGGGTCTCGGCATGCCGCGTGAGCCTCGTCCACAAGCGGCATAGCGGAAGATTGCAGGACATGGAATTCGGACTCTCGGAAGAGCAACGACTGCTACAAGAAAGTTTGCGTGGCTATCTCGCCAAGCACGCCGGCCTTGATCGGGTGCGCCAATTCGCTGGCGACAATGAGGCGCGGGCAAGAGATCTGGAACGGGGACTTTCCGAACTCGGCATCCCGGCACTGCTCATTGACGAAACCCTGGGCGGCGTGGGCCTCGGAGCGCTCGATGCCTGCGTGGTCGCCGAGACGCTTGGCTATTGCGTGACATCAGTGGCATTTTTAGCCAACGCGGTCATGGTGCCAAGAGCCTTGATGTTGGCGGGGACAACGGCGCAACAACGCGAATGGTTGCCGAAGGTCGCCTCGGGCGAGTTGGTGGTGGGTGCGGCGCTAGCGGAAGCGGCCGGTGCTCGGAGGGATGCCGGCGTGCGCGTAGCGAACGGTAAGCTCGACGGAAGGTCCATGTTCGTACTTGATTTTGAGGCCGATGCATACCTCGTGGGGGACGCTTCCGGCGGCTTGCATCTGGTGGCGGCGGATACGCCGGGCTTGGTGCGCAGGCGTCTCGAGACCGTTGATCGAACGCGACCCATTGGGGAGCTTGAATTCAACAACGTGGCAGCGGAATCGCTGCCGAATGCCGATCGGGAAGTTCAGTCAGCCGTGCTCGATGTGGGCCGGGTCATGCTGGCGGCCGACACCTTGGGGGCGGCCCAGGCCATGCTCGATCAGGCGGTCGCCTACGCCAAAGAGCGCGAACAGTTCGGGCGCGTGATCGCCTCGTTTCAGGCCGTCAAGCACATGTGCGCGGAAATGGCCGCACATCTCGAGCCGACACGCGCCTTCGCCTGGTACGCGGCGCACGCACTTGACGAGATCCCAGAGGAGGGGCATCAAGCCGCTTGCCACCTCAAGGCGCACTTGAGCGAGGTGGGGCAGTTTGTTGCCAAGACCGCGACCGAAGTCCACGGCGGCATGGGCTTTACCGACCTCCTCGGCCTGCACTATTGGTTCAAGCGTATTGGGTTCAACCGGCAGATGCTGGGATCTCCTGAACGCTTGCGCGAAGAGGCGGCCATGCCGCACGACACAAGGTCTGAATGCCAAGGTGAAATTTGAGGAGAGTCCTTTCTTGAATGGCATCAAGGGTAGTTGCGTAGTACCCTCCGAAGATGCGGATTGATCTGATCAAGCGAATATCCGGTCGTACAAAGCGCGAGCAGGCGCTTACTGAAACGGATGCGATCTGGGACGAAGTCTTTGCGTCCTCGTCGCTTCTCTCCGCGCTTGATTGGCAGCGACGTGAGAAATTACAGAAGCTGGCATCGCATTTTTGCGAGCGGGTGCATTTCTCTGGTGCACATGGGTTTGAGGTTGACCACTTTGTTCGGTTGTCCATTGCCGCGCAAGCCTGTTTGCTCGTGCTTGAGCTCGGTCTTGAGTATTTTTCCGAAGTGCGCACTGTGATCCTCTATCCAGACGCTTTTGTTGCCTTTCGCGAGGAAGAAGATGACATCGGAGTGGTGCATTCTGGATACGAGGCGCTTGATGGGGAATCCATTGAACAGGGCGCAGTTGTGCTGGCTTGGGAGGAGGCACGGCCTGATCGGGAGGCCTCGCATAGCAACCTTGTGCTGCACGAGTTTGCGCATAAACTTGATGAGCGATCAGGGGTTTGCGACGGCGCACCGCCGATGCCTGGGGGGATGGATGCGGGGCGCTGGCAGCGGGTATTTTCGGCGGCTTACGCGCGATTGTGTGTTGGATTGGATGCGGGTGATGGGGCGCTCATTGATGCCTATGCGGCAACCAGCCCTGCCGAGTTTTTCGCGGTTTGCGTCGAGTATTTTTTTGTGGCACCGGGTGACCTCTTCAAGGCTTTTCCCGAAATACACGGGCAGTTGCGGGAGTTCTTTGGCGCTAGATCACGCCTTTTTCGGCGAGTGCGTTGATCACTGCCTGCTGGGTGGCGAGGAAGTGTGCTCGTTCGGGCGTCACCACGCGACCTTTCTCGTCTAGCATGCTGTTTGCCGGATAGAGTTCGGCATCGCCGTATGCCGCGCCGATCAGTGCAAGGCGCTGGCGAGTGAAGACGTTGAAGAGACTCGGGCGGAGTCGGTAGGCGCGTAGGGCATCGAGATGCACATCCGCATTGGCCGCGATGGATTCGCCGCTCGAAGCTTCCGCGAGTACGCGGCCTTGGTAGTCAACAATCTTGGAGCCTCGGTCCACGGATTGATTTGGCAGGTTGATGCCTTGGATGCCGGCTGAATTTGCGGACACCACATACAGATGGTTCTCGGCAGCGCGGGAGACCTTGGCGGCGTTCTTGGGGGTTAGCATCGGGCTCGATATCTCCGACGAGGAATGGCAGATCACTTCGGCCCCCCGCAGCGCAAGGGCGCGCGTGAGTTCGGGGAAGAGGATCTCTTCGGAGGCCACGGCTCCCATCCGGCCCAAGGGCGTGTCGGCGACCGGGAAGAGGCTGTCCTCACCATAGATTTCGAGATATTTATCGAGAACATCGTAGGGTGTCGGAGCGAACATGGAGATGAGACGCCTATAGCGAAGCAGAAGGTTTCCGGTGTCTCCGAGTATGAAGCTCGTCTGAAAATAGAGGGTAGCGAAGTGCGGATCGGTTTCGTAGACGTTTCCGGACAGATAAACCCCCTGATCCGAGGCGATGGCCGCAAGGGCTTCGTGTTCCGGTCCGTCCGGGTCGATGCAGCCAATTTGGCGCCAGTATTCAATCGACTCCCCCTGCGGATAGCTGGTGAGAAAGTACTCGGGCAGCACAACCAGTTTAAGCCCAGGCCCGAGGAAGGCTTTCGCCGCTGCCACTTGGCGCCCAACACGCTCGATGGAGGCGTATATGCGCGCCCTCGCTTCGTCCGGACCCTGACAGTCGTTCACCGATTGGCAGGTGGTCTGCAGTGCGAGCGCGGTATAGGGGGTCATGATGATAAGTCGCGAAAAGAGGCGATCATGCCCTCAATAGCTTGCCGAGGCAAAACCCTTCGGGAGTCCCGCCTCGGATAGAAACCCGTACAGCGCTTCGTTTGGCAGCGCCTCCTGCACGAATGCGCGTACTTCGAGCAGCTTATCAAGGTCGATTCCGGTACTCACCCCCATGGCCTCCAACATGAACACCAGATCTTCGGTCACTATGTTGCCACTAGCACCGGGCGCAAAAGGGCAACCGCCGATGCCGCCGAGCGAGCTATCGAGGGTCGTGAGCCCAATCTCGAGCGCAGCGAGCGCGTTGGCGAGGCCCTGTCCTCGAGTATTGTGCAAGTGAATGCCATGCATGCGATCTTGCCCGACGGCATTCCAGACGCTTCGAGTCAGCCGCTTGACCGCAGCCGGGTCGGCATAGCCCGAAGTGTCCGAGAGCCCCACTTCATCGGCACCAAGCTCCACGGCCTGTTCGGCGATGCGCACCACGGCATCTTCATCGACCGGGCCTTCAATCGTGCAGCCGAAGGCGGTCGAGAGGCCGACCTCGAAGGCGGGTCGGCCCTCCTGAGGCGCCTCGGTCAGCGCCTCAATGATCCGTTCCACTTCGAGCAGCATCTGCGCATGTGTTCGACGCAAATTGGCCAAACTATGACTTTCGCTAATGGAGAACGGCAGGGTAATACGGTGGGCACCTGCCTTGATGGCGGCCTGCGCGCCTTTCAAGTTCGGCACGAGAACAGCAGCCGAGAGGTGATCAATTGAGGTGGCATGCGCCACAAGTTCGGCCGTGTCCGCGAGTTGCGGAAGCAGATTTCGAGGGACGAAGGAGCCCACTTCAAGCTCCGGCACACCCGCGGCGGCGGCCATTTCGATCCAACTCTTCTTGGCTCCCGTGGGCATGATCGACTCAAGGCTCTGTAGTCCGTCGCGCATCCCAACTTCGCTGATGACCACATCAAGGCCCGAGGGCGTTGGCGAGTTTACGCCCCGCTGATTGCCTTGGCGTTGCTCAGGCATCTCATGCTCTTTGTAGAGAAAAAGTCATAATGATATATCATTACGACTTACGTGAAAGACGGGACAAGCCTCCCTCAGGCTCATGCATACTGCCAAGCCACTCGATGGAGTGCGGGTCATAGAGTTCTCCCACATGGTCATGGGTCCTGCCAGCGGCGTGGTACTCGCGGACCTGGGAGCGGATGTCGTGAAGATCGAGCCGATACACGGGGATAACACTCGCAGGCTGAAAGGATCGGGAGCCGGATACTTTCCCATGTACAACCGCAACAAGCGCAGCATGTGCCTTGATGTGAAATCTGCGAAGGGAAAAGATCTTGCCTTGCGACTCATTAAGGATGCGGATGTCTTTATCGAGAATTTTCGTCCCGGCGCACTCGACAAGCTGGGCCTTGGCTACGCAGAACTGCGCAATCACAATCAGCGCATCATCTATTGCAGCCTCAAAGGATTCTTGAGCGGTCCCTACGAGCAGCGCACCGCCCTCGACGAGGTCACGCAGATGATGGGTGGCCTCGCCTATATGACCGGCTTGCCGGATCGGCCCATGCGCGCCGGGTCTTCGATCATTGATATCACCGGCGGCATGTTTGGTGTCATCGCCATTTTGGCGGCGATCAGGGAGCGAGACCGCACAGGCTGCGGTCAGCACGTCACTTCTGCCCTCTTCGAAACCACGGCTTTTCTTGTTGGCCAGCATATGGCACAGCATGCGGTGCTCGGAGAGGAGCCGTTGCCCATGTCGATACGCCAATCCGCATGGGCGGTATACGACCTCTTCACCTGCCGTGGCGGCGACAAGCTATTCGTGGCCGTGGTCAGCGACACTGGCTGGCGGGCGCTGTGCGAACACTTTTCGCTGCACGAACTCGCGGCTGATGAGACCCTCTTGACCAATGCTGGACGGGTAGAGAATCGCTCAAGATACATGCCGGCCCTTGAAGACATGTTCGCGCAAATGGGTCGAGAGGAAGCTTCCGAGCGTCTCGATGCCGCCGGGCTGCCGTTCGCGGAAATCAACAAACCGTCCGACTTGGCGCGGGACCCCCATCTCAATGAGGGTGGGCTTGCCCAAGTACGAATGTTGGAGGGAGCCCGTCAAGGAGAAGTCGCGCCGCTGCCAAAGCTGCCGCTGGAGATGGACGGCCACAGACTTGACCTCAAGCGCAACCCGCCCGAGCCGGGTGAGCACTCGCGCGAGATTGCTCGCCTCGCGGGACTGAGCGAAGCCGAGATCAATGCCTTGATCGAGGCGGATGTATTGAGGGTTGCCTAGTGTGCTGTCCCACAAGTTTGCAAGACTTCAGAGGCTGCCCGGAGGCTGAATAAATCCGGTAAGGTGGCACCTTCTCCCACCAGCAAGATGGCAAAAGGAAGGGTGTCGCTGTGAAATCTGTTGCTGTGCGTCACATCGAGCGTGCGAGTGAGCAAGTGATTGCCGGGCTTGCCGAGGAAGGGGTTGCCACGGTGCACGAAGCGCAAGGACGCTTCGGATTGCTTCAGCCCTACATGCGACCGATTTACAAGGGCGAAAGAATCGCTGGAAGCGCGGTCACTGTGCTCGCGCATCCGGGCGACAACTGGATGCTGCATGTGGCCATCGAACTGTGCCAGCCAGGGGATATTCTGGTGGTAGGAATGTCCGCGCAGAACGCGGATGGCATGTTCGGCGACTTGCTTGGGACATCAGCCAAAGCGCGGGGTATTCGGGGCTTGGTGATTGATGCCGGCGTGCGCGACACGGCGGAGCTCGCGCGCATGGCGTTTCCGGTCTGGTCGAAAGTTGTTTCCGCCAAAGGCACCGTGAAGGAAACGCCGGGCATGGTGAACAAGCCGGTCGTCTGCGCCGGTTGTCTGGTGAATCCTGGTGATGTGGTGGTGGCCGACGATGATGGGGTGTGCGTCGTGCCGCGGGATACGGCGGAGAAAGCGCTTGAACTCAGCCGAGCGAGAACCGAAAACGAAAAACTGATTCGTGCGAGGCTCGCTGCCGGTGAATTAGGCCTTGACATGTTCAGTATGCGGGAAAAGCTCGCAGCTGCGGGTCTTGAGTATGAATAGTGGTAGATCCCCCGCTGCGCAAGGATTGACATCGTGACCAAGCTTGCACAAGGACAAATAAGTAGCTTAGTACACCGCAACCGGCCCGGGTAGCAGTTTCACGTAGCGCTTGCCCCCGCCGGTGGCGCTGAACATGCCCATGAGTGCTTCGGGCATGTTCTCGAAGCCTTGGATTTCGTCCACCACCGCGCGCAGCTTGCCTTGACGAATCCAGTCGGCCATGACGGTCTCGACGGCATCGAACTCATGCGCGTGGTTGTAGACGAAGAAGCCGCGCATATCGGCGTTTTTGGCGCGCAGGTTGGTGTAGTTGCTCGGCGCGAAGGGGGTTTCGCGCTGGTATTCGGAGATCGAGCCGCAAAGAAGCACCCTCGCTCGCGGAGCGAGCCAGTCGAGCGCTGCTTCGAGTATCTCCCCTCCAACATTGTCGAAATACACATCCACGCCGTCCGGAAAGAGCGTGGGGATGCGCTCCGCCACGTCTTCGGCCTTGTAGTCAATCGCCTCATCACACCCGAGTTCGCGCACCAGCGCGCACTTGTCCGCACCGCCCGCGATGCCAACGATTCGCGATGCGCCGATGATTCGCGCCATCTGCACCACCAGCGAACCCACGCCTCCGGCGGCACCAGAGATCAGCACCCGCTCGCCCCGCGCCGCCGCAGCGCGGCTGACGAAGCCACAATAGGCTGAGAATCCGGTCATCCCCAAGGCGGACAGGGCGTAGTGAATCGGCAATCCGTGCGGCTTGAGCGGACGAATGCGCTCTTCTTTCGTGAAGCGCGTGATCTTATGGGTTTGCCAACCGATTTGTCCTTGGACGAAAGCGCCAATGGGATATTCCGAACGGCGCGATTCAATCACCTCCGCCACGCCTCGACCATGAATCACATCTCCGATTTCAAGCGGCGCCTCGTTGGCGGCGCCATCGCGCATCATGTACATGCGCATCACCGGCGCTATGTTGAGCAAATGTGTACGTAGCAGCGCTTCTCCGTCTCTGAGTTCCGGCACCGGCACCTCACGAAATCTGAAGTGCTTGGGCAGAAGTTCCCGCTCGGGATGCGCCCCGACGGTCCATTGCTGATTGTGAACACCGACCATGAATGCATTCTACGGAGCGAAATGATATGGTGTGACTGGAAAAGCTCTAAAGATATATCAATACGCTTTTTCAGCGACTTCTTCATCCTAACATGCCAGCTTATCTCGTCATCACCGCCCAACTCCATGATCGCGAGGCCTTCATCAAAGGCTACGGGCCCGCCGCCGCCAAGCTCACCGAATCCTTTGGCGGCAAGTACCTTCTTCGCGCGCCGGGAATAGAAGTCTTGGAGGGCGAGCATCCGGGCGGGTCGCTGGTGATTTCCAAGTGGCCGGACAAGGCGTCGGCCTTGGACTTTTGGCATTCAGAGGACTATGCCGAAGTGAAGAAGTTGCGTGAGGATATCGCGGACTGCCAAGTAATGCTGATAGAGACTACGGAGTAACGAAGTGGGAAATTCGCCTAGGATTCGAAGCATCATCAAGCGCACCACCCTGATGGTGCGCGACATGGAAAAGAGCCGCCGCTGGTACGAACAGGTCTTGGGCATGACCACTTGGCTTGACACCGAGTTCATCCTCTCCGGAGAAGGCATTGCGGTGGGATCGGCCGGGGACAAGACGCATCTGGTCATCATGCGCGCCGAAGACGATAAGATAGGAATGATCGGCCTCCTGCAATGGCTCGAACCTCCCCTGCCGGCGCCCGAAATTCCAACCGCTGTGAACTATGGTTTGCCCGTGTTCGTAGTGGAAACAGAGGATGCGGCGGAACTTGCGCGGCGGGCAGAGGCGCTCGGCACCCCGGTGCACACCAAGGAACGAAAGTTCACCGTGACCGGCGCCAAGGGCGAGACCCGCCATCTGCTCGGCACGGCCCTATTTGATCCCGACGGGCACTTCTTCGAATGCAATCAGGTGCTCTCAGTCGAAGAGCCCGGGACATCATCATGAGCATTCGACTTCAGCGAGCCAATTTTCTCGTATCGGACATGCAGCGTGCTTTGCGCTTTTATGTGGACGTGCTGGGAATGGAGGTCGCCTTTTTCAAGGAGGGTCGGGATACCAGCTACTCGCACAAGGTGTTCGCCATCGATACCACCAAGCGGGTTGGCTTTGCGGCGCTCAATACGCCCAGCCAACCTCGCGTGATGGCGCTCACCGAAGTGCCGGGATTAACGCGGCAACCGGAACCACGGCGTTCGGCCGTAGTGCTCGATGTGGAAGATGTTGATGGCGTGGTCGCGCGTGCCAAGGAAGGGGGATTTGAGGTCTTTGAAGAAGAACAACTGATCACGCACGATGGACGCATTGGACGCGAAATCGGCATCCTTGATGCCGATGGCAACCTATCCGTCATCTATCACATCACGAGTCAATCTGGCTAGTGTCGCAGCTACACTCAGCGTAGCTTGATCCCGACGCGCGGCACATGAACGACGCTAGGCCAAAAGAGACTTCGGACTTCCCACCCACCGCTCGCGCTTGGGCCATGGTGTCGCTGTTGACCTTGGCCTATGTGGTCTCATTTGTTGATCGATACATATTAAGCCTGCTCATAGACCCTATCAAGGCTGATCTGGGATTGACCGATTTTCAGATCGGATTGCTGCTTGGGCCCGCCTTCGGCATTTTCTATGCCACCATGGGCCTGCCGCTCGGGCTACTCGCCGATCGTTCGAGGCGCACTTGGATCGTTGCCGCCGGCATAGCCCTGTGGTCCGCCGCCACCGCCTTCTCGGGACTGGCAAAGAATTTCGGGCAGATGTTTGTGGCGCGGCTGTCGGTGGGGATTGGAGAAGCGACGCTCAGCCCTTGCGCCATGTCTTTGATCTCCGATTCTTTCCCAGAGGATCGGCGCGGCAAGCCGATCGCCATGTATTCGAGTGCTATTTCGGTTGGTTCGGCGCTTGCAGCCCTGCTCGGTGCCGCCGTACTCACTTGGGCGAAAGCCTCAGGCAACTTGACCTTCCCCATTGTCGGAACGCTTGCCCCCTGGCAGCTCGCGTTTCTGACTGTCGGGCTGCCGGGGTTGATTCTCGCCATACCCTTCCTGATGCTTCCCGAACCTCGGCGTATGGCCTTGCCCACACAGGGACCTCCCTCTCATCTCGGCCACATGCTGCTGCATGTAGGTCGGAACTTCCCCACCTACGGCTGCTTTGTGAGCGTCTTCTGCTTCATGACCATCGTTGCCTATAGTCACGGCTGGTTGGCGGTGACCTTCGATCGCACCTACGGCTGGCCAGTGGAGAAATATGCGCTCTACAACGGCCTCACCCTCATCGTGATGGGCCCTCTTTCAGTCATGTTTGCCGGTTGGCTTTCGGACCGTTATACCCAGCGAGGCGTGAAGGATGCGCCCATGCGCATCGCATTGCTTGGCCTCTTCCTGAGTATGCCCTTGGCGGTGATCGCGCCCTTGCTCGACAATGGAATGCACGCCTTCATTGTCATGGCCGCTTCAAATATCGGACTGGCCTTCATTTCTTCGGTTGGCGTCACCGGCCTTCTGCAGATCGTTCCGCCGCGAATCCGCGCACAGACGGTGGCGCTTTATTACATGTCCATTAGCTTGTCGGGTCTTTTCTTGGGGCCGATGCTCGTCGGCCTGTTCAACGATACGATTTTCGGGCCTGAAGGCGTGCGCTACAGCATTGCAGTGATTCCCGCGCTTTTTGGCATACCGGTGATGTGCCTTGCTCCGCTCATTCTCAAACTGTATCGAAGAGCGTTAGAGCAAAAACTGATTGACCAATAGTCATCTCAAGTCCACCCAATCGGACACTTCAAAGTAGTTTCGCTCAAACTCTTCAATGCGGCGATCCTCCGACAAGGTAAGTTCAATATGGTCGAGTCCTTTGAGTAGGCGCAAGCGTTCAGCCGGTGGCGTCTGAAAGTCCAAACGCTCCCCAAAGGCTGTCACCTGCTCTTGCTCAAGATCTACGAGGGGTTGGTTTTCTTGGGGATTGAGCAGCACCCAATTAGCGATTCGCTGCACGGTCTCAGCTTCCAAGACGACCGTCAAGAGACCATTGGCGACGCAGTTGCGCGCAAATATGGCCCCGAAGCTCGGCGCGATCACGGCCCTGACACCGAATTCGGCCAGCGCCCAGACGGCTTGCTCACGCGAGGACCCGCAGCCAAAATTCTCGCCCGCAATCAATATGCTTGTGCCGGAGAAATCAGCTTGATTGAGCGCGAAATCGGGGTTGGGTTCGCGGGAGTTCGGAGACAGATAGCGCCAATTCGCAAACAGGCCTTGCGCGAGGGAGGTCTTGGAAACCAACCTCATCTCGCGTGACGGGATGATCGCATCGGTGTCCACGTTTCGACGCAGCGTACCGGCTTCGGTCAAGGGCGCCGCGATGCCGAGATGCGTGAGAAAGGCTCTCATATGGATCCCACGATTCAGATCAGCATATCGGGCGAGCTGATCTTTCCGCGAACTGCGGAGGCGGCCACCACCTCCGGGCTGGCGAGATGCGAACGCACGCCCGGACCCTGCCGCCCCTCGAAGTTCCTATTGGTGGATGTGATCACGCGCTTGCCCGGCCCGAAGGTCTCGCCGCCGGCGTAGAAGCACATGGAGCAGCCTGATTCCCGCCACTCGAAGCCCGCATTAAGGAACACCTGATCTATGCCCTCCGCTTCCGCAGCGCGTTTGACGCCGGTCGAACCTGGTACGCAGACAGCCGCTACCCTTGGCGCCACGCGGCGATTGCGCAAGATCTTCGCTGCCGAGCGTAGGTCTTGGAGCCTGGAGTTGGTGCATGAGCCGATGAAGGCGGCATCAACGGAGAGATCCTGCATGTGAAGACCCGGCTTGAGTCCCATATAGTCAAGCGCTCTCTTCGCATCGGCGTTGTTCGGTTCGGGCACTTGCCCGCGAATAGATACGCCCTGTTCAGGGGAGGTGCCCCAAGTCACACGCGGACGAATTGTGGCGGTATCGATACGAATCTCGCGCCCGAACTCGACATCCGCATCGGTTCCAAGCGCTCGCCATTGCCCCAAGGGAAGAGGATCCGGCGCGTGGGGTCTACCCTCGACATATTCGAAGGTCTTCTGGTCGGGTGCGATGAGGCCGGTGAAGGCGGAGAACTCGACCGCCATGTTGCAGAGCGTCATACGGGCTTCAATCGGCAGTCTTCCGACCGTGCTCCCAGCGTATTCGACGGCGGCGCCCTTTGCCGCCGCCGCGCCTTCCTGAGCGATGAGGTGCAGCACCATGTCTTTGGCGGTGACCCAGGGCGCGAGCTGTCCTTCAAAGGTCACTCGCATGACGCTTGGCTTTGCGAGCCGGACACAAGACGTCGCCAGCGCATGCTCAACTTGGCTGGCTCCCACACCTATGGCAAGCGCCCCAAGAGCGCCGAGGGTACAGGTGTGCGAATCCGGACAAACGAGGGAAACTCCGGGCACCGCAAAGCCCTGCTCGGCACTCACCAAGTGAGAAATGCCCTGATCCTCGTCCCCAACATCAAAGACGGTCAAACCCAAGGCTTGCGCGGAGCTTCGCGCACTCAGGATGAAATTCTCTCCTCCCGGTATGCGTGTACGATCACCTCGTCCGGGCTGCGTATCCACCGTGTGGTCCATGACACAGAAAGCATGTGCCGGGCGGCGCACAGACAAGCCCCGCTCCATGAGCGACTGCATGGCGATACTGCCGGTGCGTTCATGCATGCACACCCGATCAACGTAAAGCAGGCTCTCACCCCCATCATCCGTATCTACGAGATGTCGGTCCCAGAGCTTCTCAAACAGGGTTCGGCCCATGAAGCCGGAATCATTCAAAAGATATAATGATAGGTCATTATGACTCATCGCACCGAAATCCCGATCTTGGCCACCGAGTTGCGCAAGGCTTGGCCGAACTGGCGGGCGCTTGAAGCCGAGGCGCGCGCCGAGGTGTTGCGCGTTTGGCAGGATGCGCTTCGAGCACGGCGCGGCGCGATCGTCGATGCCCTGATTCAAGACACCGGGCGTACGCGGATTTCACAAAGCGAGTTTGACGGCGCGCTGAGGCGCATAAACCATTGGGCCGAGCACGCACCGAGACTGTTGCATCGGCCTTCCGAGGGAGATTCCAAGACCGCCCCCGGTGTGCGCTATGAACATCGATTGCATCCGCTCGGCCTCATCGGCATCCTGAGTCCTTGGAACGTTCCACTACTTCTGTCTCTCATTGATGCCGTGCCGGCCTTGTTGGCGGGCTGTGTGGTGCTGCTCAAACCGAGCGAGGTGACACCACGATTTGTTGAACCCTTGCGCGAGTCGGTGCAGGCGGTTCCCGAACTTGCGAAGGTGTTCGACCTGGTCATGGGAGACGGTGAGATTGGCGAGGCAATCGTCGATGTGGCGGATGCCGTGTGTTTCACAGGGAGCACCCAAACTGGACGCAAAGTCGCCGCGCGCGCCGGTGCTCGGCTCATCCCCGCATTTCTCGAACTTGGCGGCAAGGATCCCTTGATTGTCCTTGAAGGGGCCGACCTTGATCTTGCGGTGAGCGCGGCCTTGAGGGGTTCGATCCTGAATACCGGTCAAGCCTGCCAATCCATCGAGAGGGTCTACGTGCAGGAAGGCCTGTATGAGTCGTTTGTGAGCCGTTTGGTTGCGGAGGCGACACGCGTCAGGGTCAATACTGATGCTTCAAAACCAGCGCATTTGGGTCCCTTCATAGACCCGCGACAAGCCGAAACGCTGGCGGCGCATCTCGATGATGCGCTGGCCAAGGGTGCTACTCGGCACTGCGGCGAGATTTTGCGCAAGAGTGAGGGCATCTGGTGTTCGCCCATCATACTCACGGACGTGAACCACGAGATGCAGGTGATGCGGCAGGAAACTTTCGCACCGGTGATTCCGGTCATGCCCTTCTGCGATGAAGCGCATGCGGTTGAGCTTGCCAATGATTCAAACTACGGCCTGTCCGCCGCGGTCATAGGTCCAGAAGGACGGGCCATGGAAATCGCACGAAGAATTCATGCGGGGGCTGTGAGCATTAACGACTGCGGTCTCACAACGCAAGTCTCGGATGTCGAAAAAGACTCTTTCGCCGAATCCGGCGTGGGTCAATCCCGCATGGGCGACGCCGGATTGCTCCGCTTCCTGCGCAAGCAGGCATTGCTCGTTCAGACAGGCGACGTATTGTCGATCGACGCGTTCGTTGAAGATTAACCTGATAGCAAAGGTGCTTCCACGAGTTCGACACCCGGCAGGGCCTCAATCGAGTAGTTCCTGACCGTTTCTATGAAACCGCAGAAATGTTGGATTTCGCGTTCGCCGGTTCTGAGTGCAGCGTAGAGCGTGTAAGAAAACTCGGGATGACCGAGCGGGATGGCGCGAACCATGCCTTGATCCACGTAATAGCGCGCCGCCCAGTTGGGTGCCAGCGCCAGTCCTTTGCCAGTGATGACGTGCTGGATCATGATGGCCGGCAAGTCTGCGCTTCGCACCAAGGCGGGCATTTGTCCGATTTCACCGAAGAACTGCCTTAAGAACCGTTGCCTGAGCGCTTCCTCTTTGGTGACCACCAGCACTTGACCGGCAAGATCGCTAGCGCTGCAACGTCGTTTTCGAGCGAATGCATGGCCTTCGGGCACCAATACGCAAAGCTGGCCGCGAAACAGCGGCAGATAGGAGGTCTGTTCGTGCACGCCGATGTAGGGGGTGATGAGCAGGTCGAGTCCTCCGTCCTCATCGGATTCGAACGACGTGAAATTGACCTCTTCAGCCACCTCGAAATCCACTTGCGGCCACCGGCTTCGGAACACCTGCGCCGCCGCCAGCAACCAATCAAACGAGAACCGACACTCGCATCCGAGACGTAGCCGCCCCGCCTGCCCTAGGGCTTGGCGGCGTATTTCCCTTTCGCCCGCATCAATCTGCGGCAGGATTTGGTCCGCAAGCGCGAGTACGCGTCGACCAAGCGGCGTGAAGCGAATGGGTTTCGACTTGCGAATGAAGAGTTGGCTTCCCAATTCTTCTTCAATGTCTTTGAATTGGTGCGAAAGCGCCGAAACCGTGAGGCACATCTGGTTGGATGCCTCCACCAAGCTTCCCGTATCACGAAGCGCCGTCAGGGTGCGCAGTATCTTCAAGGTGAGAAGTCGCATTATTTCGAGGAGTCTGCTCTATGGTTGATGCAAAGACGTGCCAGGCCTGAGCATAGATTGACGATATGCGTTCCGTCGTTGCAGCGGCGGCGCACGTGACCAATCTATCGCAACTCGCCATAAAAGTCTTGCGTGGCGGTCCGAAACACTGCCGAAGCATCTCTCGCCATCTCCGCATCGGCTTCGGCAAGGACCAAGTGTCCGGACGCATCCCAATGCCAAGTCTCGAACGATTCGTCGCGCAGCAGCACCGCTACGCCTTGGTGCTTAACCAGGGCGAGGAACGAGCCGAATTCAATGGGCGCGACGCCGTGATCCTCATCCTTCAGTGCCAGCAGATTGCGTCCATGAAACCCGGCGCAATCCGGCAGTCCGAACAGGCAGAGGACGGTCCTGGGCACTTCAAGACTCGAAGCCAGGGCGTTGACAGTTCCAGATGAAATATGCTCCGGTGCGTAGAAGAGTATTGGCACGCGATGGGGTTCGGTCGGAATGCGGGCATTGCCAAGCCTTCCATAGCCGTGGTCCGAGGCGATGACGAACAGGGTGTCCCGGAACCAACTTCTGCTTCGTGCCTCATCCATGAAGCGCCCGAGCGCCCAGTCCGCGTAGCTGATGGCGTGCGCACGCTCTCCGGGCGGATAGGGCACTCGGCCTTCGGGAAAGATGAAGGGTAGGTGGTTGGAAATGGTCAAGGTCGCGAGGAAGACTCGCTCCGACCTGCGGGTCATGGTATCCATTTCGGCGAGAAGCCTGTCCATGACAATCTCATCCGCGATCCCCCAGGAGGTTTCAAACCAAGGATCTTCAAAGTCATTGCGGGTGACTACGCGGTCGAAGCCGATATTGGACCAATAATTTGCGAAGTTTGTGAAAGAGGGCCACCCCCCGTAGATGAACCCGGTGCGAAAGCCCGCCGTTTTGAGGGATGCGCTCAGGGAAGGCAGGCGACTGCCCGGGCCCAAGGTCGTTCGCGAGAATCCGGCCACCGGAATGATGCCTTGCAGGAGCGCCTCTATGCCGCGCACCGTTCGCAAGCCAGTCCCATAGGCATTGGTCAACAGCCTGCCTTCTCTCGTCAGTCGCAAGAATTCCGGCATGTGTCGCTCACGAGCTTGGAGGTCGGCCCATTGATCCCCACCGAACGACTCTTCAACGATGAGTATCAGGTGCCGGATATTCGGTTTGGGATCCGCCGGCAGGTGCGGCCAGATGTTGCCGAGACGCGATTTCGCCTCTTGTTCGGGAATGTCCTTGAACACGCCCTTCCAGCGCGTATCATCGCGAATCCAAGTGCGCACCGAGTGCGTAAAGCTGTTTTCGGCGGCGTCATTCAGGCTTCTCTTCTCGTTGACATGAGGTTCGAAGAGGCTGAAGTAGACCAGCAGAGTAACGCTCGATGCGAGGATGAATCCCGAAAGTGACCAGCGAACTCTTTTCTGGCAAGAGACTTCCGCGAGCACCGGCACCGTACGTGCCGCCAGCCAAACTGCGGCGGCGATGACAGCCGCACACAGCAACCAAAACCACCAGTGTACGTTCCTTGCGTATTCAAGGCCAAAATGCGTGGTCGCCTCAAGATACACAATGTACTGCTCTGCAAAGCGGCCAAAGCGCATGTCGAGTTCCAGCCACGCCGCCAAGTCAACGCCGAGTATCACCAGCAGCACAAGGAATTCAAAGGTCAGGAAGCAGGCCAGCACGGCTCTTTTCGCCAAGCCATGTCCGGGCCAAGCAAGCAGCAGTATGCCGATAGGAAGTGCCATCGCAAGCGCAGCCATGAGGTCATTCACCAGTCCCAACAGGAAAACGCTAGCAAGTTCTGAAGCAGATATATCGGGAGAAAGATAGAGCGGCCAGGCAATGCGAGCGCGCAGGGCACTGTTCAGCAACAAGTAGACCAGCCCCAGCAAGGTGGCCGGCAACAGAAAAAGCTGAATAAAGGATGTGCGGACGCTCATCAAGCGCCTGACCCTTAGAACTAGTCGCGATTGTAAATCAAAGACGGTGTCACTCCGTCAAACGAATATCGCGAAAAAACGAGGCCATAACTCCGCCCTTGAACGGGAATGATGGCCTCGTCTTACTTCCCGATCATCCCTTCCGCAATGTTGCGCGGGACTTCTCCGTATTCGCAGAATTCCATGGTGAAGGTCGCCCTGCCTTGGGTTGCGGATCGAAGATCGGTCGAATAGCCGAACATCTCCGCGAGCGGCACCTTGGCGCGTATCACCTTGCCCGAGGGATTTTCATCCATGCCTTCAATGAGGCCGCGGCGGCGATTGAGGTCGCCAACCACATCGCCCATATAGTCTTCCGGTGTGACCACCTCAACGTTCATGATGGGTTCGAGCAGCACCGGAGAAGCCCGCAACGCACCTTCGCGCAAGGCTTGGGCACCAGCGATTTTGAAGGCGACTTCGCTTGAATCCACTTCGTGAAAGGATCCGTCGTAGAGTGTCGCCTTCACGCCGATCAGCGGGTAGCCGGCAATCACGCCATTCTCGAGCTGCTCTCGGATGCCCTTGTCAACCGCCGGAATGTACTCTCGCGGCACCACGCCGCCAACGATGGTCTCTTCAAATTCGTAGGTCGAGGATGCGTCTCCCGCAAGCGGTTCAATACGCAACCACACGTGTCCGTATTGTCCGCGACCCCCGGATTGGCGGATGTACTTGCCTTCGGATTCAACAGAAGACTTGATGGTTTCTCGATAGGCGACTTGCGGTTTGCCGATATTGGCCGATACCGAGAACTCGCGCCTCATGCGGTCGACGATGATGTCGAGATGCAGTTCGCCCATGCCGGAGATGATGGTTTGCCCGGACTCTTCATCGGTCGCGACGCGAAATGAAGGGTCTTCTTGGGCGAGCTTGCCGAGCGCCAATGACATTTTTTCTTGGTCGATCACAGACTTGGGTTCCACCGCGACCGAGATAACCGGCTCGGGAAAGTCCATTCGCTCCAAGGTGATTGGGTTGCCCAAGTCACAGAGGGTGTCGCCGGTGGTGACGTTCTTGAGACCAACGGCTGCGGCGATATCACCCGCGCGCACCTCCTTGATTTCTTCGCGCTGATTGGAGTGCATCTGCACCATTCGCCCGACCCTGAATCGCTGCGTCTTCACCGGGTTGTACACCTGATCTCCAGAGGAGAGGACACCCGAATAGACGCGGAAGAAGGTGAGTGTGCCGACAAAGGGATCGGTGGCCACCTTGAACGCCAGCGCCGCAAAGGGTTCCGTATCATCGGCATGGCGTTCGCTTTGCGCTTCGCCGTCGTCCAGCGTGCCTTCGATTGCCTTGACTTCGTCGGGTGCCGGCAAATAATCGACCACCGCATCAAGCATGGCTTGCACGCCTTTGAACTTGAACGCCGACCCGCAAAGCGCAGGCACGATCTTATTCTCGATGGTCAATTGCCGTATGCCGCAGCGAATATCCTCGTTGGAAAGTTCCCCTGCTTCCAGATAGGCTTCCGTCAACTCGTCGTTGGCATCGGCCGCCGCTTCCATTAAGAGTTCGCGATAGTGCTCGGCATCGTCCTGCATGTCCGCAGGAATTTCTTGAATGTCGCAGGACGCGCCCTTGTCCGACTCGCTCCAATAGAGGGCTTTCATTTCCACCAGATCGACAACACCCTTGAAGGCTTCTTCGCTGCCTATCGGAAGTTGCATCACCACCGGAAGCGACCCTAAGCGACTACGAATCTGATCGACCACGCGCAGGAAGTTCCCGCCCGCGCGGTCGAGTTTGTTGACGAACACCATGCGCGGCACTTCATAGCGATTGGCTTGTCGCCACACGGTTTCCGATTGGGGTTCGACGCCGGATACGCCGCAAAACACCACCACAGCTCCATCAAGCACCCTTAAGCTCCGCTCAACCTCAATGGTGAAGTCAACGTGCCCGGGCGTGTCGATGATGTTGATCCGGTGCTGTGGATGCTGGCCGTTCATTCCAGACCAAAAGCATGTGGTCGCGGCCGACGTGATGGTGATGCCGCGTTCCTGCTCCTGCTCCATCCAGTCCATCACGGCGCTGCCGTCGTGAACCTCGCCAATCTTGTGTGTGAGGCCGGTGTAAAAGAGTACGCGCTCCGTGGTGGTGGTCTTGCCGGCATCCACGTGCGCAACGATGCCTATGTTTCTATAACGATTGATTTGAGTTGTGCGAGGCATGGCTTGTCCTGTCCCCTGCGAGTAACAAAGAGTGGATGAAGTCCTTTGCAGGAACGATTGATCTAAAAGCGATAGTGTGAGAAAGCGCGGTTGGCTTCCGCCATGCGATGCGTATCTTCCTTGCGCTTGAACGCATCGCCACGCTCTTCGGAGGCATCGAGCAGCTCGCCGGCAAGACGCGCCGGCATGGATTTCTCGCCGCGCCGACGCGCGCTTTCAACCAGCCACCGCATGGCGAGCGCTTGGCGGCGACTTTCGCGCACTTCGTGTGGCACTTGATAGGTGGCGCCACCGACACGTCTCGACCGAACTTCGACCACCGGAGACACGGCTTCAAGCGCATCTTTGAAGATTTGCACCACGTCCTGGCCGGGGCGTCTCTCCGTGATCACATCAAATGCGCCGTACACGATGCGTTCGGCGACCGATTTCTTGCCGCTCACCATGATGTGATTAATGAACTTGGCGACCGTGTGATCGTGAAATTTGGGGTCCGGCAAGATACTGCGCTTTTGCGCGACACGTCTTCTCGGCATGTTTTTTCCTCCGTTTCAGGGAACCCATGCATTCGGCCGAACGCGCTTAAAGCGCCTCGGGCCCAGCATAGCCTTACTTAAGTGTGATGATGGTGTGATGCGTACTATCTGGGTCGTTTTGCGCCGTACTTCGAGCGACCTTGGCGACGGTCTCCGACACCGGAGGCATCGAGGGTTCCCCGTACCGTGTGATAGCGAACGCCCGGCAGATCCTTGACTCTTCCGCCGCGAATCAAAATTGCCGAGTGCTCCTGTAAGTTGTGTCCTTCGCCGCCAATATAGGACGTGACTTCGTAGCCATTCGTAAGCCGTACCCTACAAACCTTGCGCATGGCGGAATTGGGCTTCTTCGGGGTCGTCGCGTAGACACGAGTACATACGCCGCGTCTTTGCGGACAGCCCTGAAGCGCCGGTACCTTGCTCTTCTCAGGTTTGCGTTTGCGCGGCTTGCGCACTAATTGACTTACGGTTGCCATATCTCTTGTTCGTTTCGAATGGTCTCGAATGGTTTCTTCAGGAGCGTGTTCGTGCCAAAGGGCACAAAGCCTATTAATTCTACGGGTTCGCCCCCAAGTGGTCAATGCCGCCCATTACTCGGCCCCGCTCAATGCTTCGGCCAGCAGGCGGTCGACCTCTTCGGAGCTGATGCCGGAATCTTCGAGGGCGCGCGCCACGTCGATTTCTTCCGCTCGCTGCTGGCGCCGTCTGATGTGGTACGCCAGCCCTGTACCGGCGGGAATCAGACGCCCCACCACCACGTTTTCTTTCAGACCGCGCAGGTGATCCTCCTTTCCGGTGACGGCTGCTTCGGTGAGTACGCGGGTCGTTTCCTGAAACGAGGCCGCGGACAGGAAGGACTCGGTTGCCAGAGATGCCTTGGTAATACCCAAGAGGACGCGTTGATATTCGGCGCCCCGCAATTCTCTTGGATCAGAGGTCTCTGCGACCAAGGTTTCTTCACCTTCCTCGCCTTCCTCGCTGGCCTCCACTGCTTCTTCCTCGGAGTCGGGCTGCTGCAAGCGCTGCTCATTGAGTTCCGCAATGCGTTGGTTCTCGGCGCGCAGGTTCACCAAGTCAACCTGTTCCCCACGTACAAAAGACGTATCACCCGGGTCGAGAATCTCGCACTTGCGCAGCATCTGTCGGACCATGACTTCAATGTGCTTGTCATTGATGTCTACCCCCTGAAGTCGGTAGACCTCCTGAATTTCGCTCAAGATGTAGTGGGAGAGCGGACCGACACCTTGAAGGCGCAAGATGTCATGCGGATTGTAGGGGCCTTCCGACACCACGTCGCCTCGCGCCACATGCTCGCCCTCGAATACGGAGATGCTTCGCCACTTGGGGATAAGCATTTCGACTTGGGTGACTTCCTTGGCAAAATTGCCGCGTCCCTTCATGTAGGGTTGGTCGAGGGTGATGACTAGGCGCAGCTTGCTCTTGGTCTCTCGCCCGAAGCTGACCGTGCCCGTCTCTTCGGCAAGAATCGCCGCATCCTTAGGTCTGCGAGCCTCGAACAGATCTGCCACGCGAGGCAGACCGCCAGTGATGTCGCGGGTCTTGGAACCTTCTTGTGGAATGCGAGCGATGACGTCTCCCACGCCCACATGACCGCCGTCTTCAAGATTCAAAATGGCGTTGGCCGGCAGGTAGTAGTGCGCCGGAATCTCGGTGCCCGCCAGATAGACCTCGGCACCGTCACCGTCCACCAAACTCACCGCCGGGCGCAAGTCTTTGCCGGCCTGCGGCCGCTCGGAATCCTCAAGGACGATGATATTGGTGAGGCCGGTGAGTTCGTCGGTTTGGTGGCTCACCGAGAGGCCTTCTTCCATTTCTTGGAAGACCACGGTGCCGCTCTGTTCGGTGATGATCGGATGGGTGTGCGGATCCCAATTGGCGATGATCCTGCCGGCATCCACGCGCGTCGAATCCTCAACCGAAATGATCGCGCCGTAGGGCACTCGATAACGCTCACGCTCGCGCCCGAACTCATCGAGAATGGCGATTTGCCCGGAGCGCGACACGGTGACCAATTCGCCCGATTCGCGCCGCACCGTCTTCATATTGTGCAGGCGAATCTCTCCGCCATGCTTGACCTGAACGCTGTCGATAGCCGTTGCGCGCGAGGCGGCGCCGCCGATATGGAAGGTACGCATAGTCAGCTGCGTGCCGGGTTCTCCGATCGATTGCGCCGCGATGACGCCCACGGCTTCTCCCAAGTTGACCTTGCGACCTCGTGCCAAGTCGCGGCCATAGCATTGCGCACAGACCCCATGATCGTTGGCGCAAGTAATCGCCGAACGCACCTTGATTTCATCAATACCCAGGCTTTCGATACGATCAACCCATGACTCATCGAGCATGGTGCCGGCGGGGATGACCATTTCTTCACCCGACCCGTGCCGTCGATGCGTGATGTCCTCGGCGACCACGCGTCCAAGTACGCGTGCGCTCAAAGGCTCAATCACATCGCCGCCTTCAATCAATGCCGAGATGCGCAGACCCTCTTCGACACCGCAATCTTGGTTGGTAATCACCACATCTTGCGCCACGTCCACCAGACGCCGCGTGAGGTAGCCCGAATTGGCCGTCTTCAATGCCGTGTCCGCCAAACCCTTGCGTGCGCCGTGCGTCGAGATGAAATACTCGTTCACCGACAAGCCTTCGCGGAAGTTGGCGGTGATGGGCGACTCGATGATGCTGCCGTCCGGCTTGGTCATGAGACCCCGCATGCCGGCCAATTGGCGTATTTGCGTGGGAGTGCCGCGCGCACCAGAGTCCGAGTACATGAACACGGAATTGAACGATGGTTGCTCAACCTCCTCGCCTTCGGCGTTCACCACCTGCTCGCGGGAAATGCCATCGACCATGGAGCGTGCCACCAAGTCGTTGGCCCTGGACCAGATATCAATCACCTTGTTGTACTTCTCGCCCAAGGTCACAAGACCCGAGCCGAACTGCTCTTCGATTTCCTGCACCTCGTTCTCGGCGCTTCTGATGATGTTCGGCTTGTCCGAAGGAATCACGAAATCCTCAATGCCGATTGAGGCACCTGAGACGGTCGAATACTCGAACCCGAGATACATGAGTTGGTCGGCAAAGATGACTGTGGACTTGAGGCCCGCACGCCGGTAGCACTCATCGACCAGTTGCGATATGCCCTTCTTGTCGAGGGTCTTGTTCACCAGTCCAAAAGGCAGCTCACGCGGCAATATGTCGTAAAGGAGCGTGCGCCCAACGGTGGTGTCGTAGAGGACTTCCTTATCGAGAAACTCCCCCTGTTCGTCTTGTTCTATGTCGCGCAGTCGCACCTTGACTCTGGCGTGCAGATCGACTTTGCCGCTCGCGTGCGCCCGCTTGACCTCGGCGATGTTCGAGAAGACGGATCCCTCGCCCCTAGCGTTGATGCGCTCTCGGGAAAGATAGTAGATTCCGAGAACCACATCCTGGGAAGGCACGATGATCGGATCACCGCTCGCCGGAGAGAGGATATTGTTGGTGGACATCATGAGCGCGCGCGCCTCGAGCTGCGCTTCGACCGTCAGCGGCACGTGCACCGCCATCTGGTCGCCATCAAAGTCCGCGTTGTAGGCCGCACACACCAGCGGGTGGAGCTGAATGGCGCGTCCTTCAATCAACACCGGCTCGAAGGCTTGGATACCAAGGCGATGCAGGGTGGGAGCGCGGTTCAACAGCACCGGATGCTCGCGAATCACATCATCGAGAATGTCCCACACTTCTGGGGTTTCGGTCTCGACCAGTTTCTTGGCGGCTTTGATGGTGGTGGCATAGCCGCGTGATTCAAGTTGCGCGAAGATGAAGGGCTTGAAGAGTTCAAGCGCCATCTTCTTCGGAAGTCCGCACTGGTGAAGCTTGAGCGTCGGACCCACCACGATCACTGATCGCCCAGAATAGTCCACGCGCTTTCCAAGCAGATTCTGACGGAAGCGTCCCTGCTTGCCTTTGATCATGTCGGCCAAGGACTTGAGTGGCCGCTTGTTGGTGCCGGTAATCGCCCGTCCGCGACGCCCGTTGTCCAAGAGCGAGTCAACGGCCTCTTGCAGCATTCGCTTCTCGTTGCGCACTATGATGTCCGGAGCGCTCAGGTCGAGCAGTCGCTTCAAACGATTATTGCGGTTGATGACGCGGCGATAGAGTTCATTGAGATCCGATGCGGCGAATCGTCCGCCCTCCAAGGGCACTAAGGGACGCAGGTCTGGAGGCAGCACGGGAAGGACGCTCAGTACCATCCACTCGGGCTTGTTGCCGGAGCGCACAAAGGCCTCCATGAGCTTCAAGCGCTTGGAGAGTTTCTTGATCTTGGATTCGGACGTGGTGTTGGGGATTTCTTCACGCAGCGCCGCGATTTCGGTCTTCAGGTCGAGGCTCTTCAACAGCGTTTGAATGGCTTCGGCACCCATTTCGGCCACGAATTCATCGCCATATTCTTCGAGTCGGGTGAGGTACTGCTCCTCGGTGAGCAGCTCCCCCATTTCAAGTTCGGTCAAGCCCGGCGAGATCACCACGTAATACTCGAAGTAGAGCACCCGCTCTATGTCGCGAAGAGACTTCAGGGCGCGGCGCGACTCTCGCTCTTCCACCGTCCAATTCTCTTCAATGCGGCTGAAGTCGAGCAACAGACCTATGCGTGAAGGCAGGGATTTCAAGAACCAGATGTGCGCGACCGGGCTCGCCATTTCTACGTGGCCGAGGCGCTCGCGGCGCACCTTGCTGACGGTCACTTCGACCCCACACTTCTCGCACACCACGCCCCTGTGGCGCAGGCGCTTATATTTGCCGCACAGGCACTCGTAGTCCTTGCTCGGGCCGAAAATCCTTGAGCAGAAGAGACCGTCGCGCTCTGGCTTGAAGGTCCGATAGTTGATGGTTTCCGGCTTCTTGACCTCGCCGTAGGACCAGGAACGAATCATTTCGGGCGATGCGAGCCCTATGCTCAGATAGTCGAAATCGAGCCGCGAATCCGCTCCGCGCATCATTTGTTCCAATCCTTTCATCTCTCTATTCCTCTCTCGTTTCTCGATTTTGGTCTTTTGGAAGTTGATTTTTTCTTTTGGGAGCGCGCCATCTATTGACGATTGAGTTCCAGGTTGATGCCAAGTGATCGAACCTCGCGCAGCAGGACTTGGAAGGACTCGGGCGTCCCGGCATCCATGCGGAAATCTCCATCAACGATGTTCTTGTACATCTTGGTGCGTCCATTCACATCGTCGGATTTCACTGTGAGCATCTCCTGCAAGGTATAGGCGGCACCGTAGGCTTCGAGCGCCCATACCTCCATCTCGCCGAATCGCTGACCACCAAATTGCGCCTTGCCGCCGAGTGGCTGCTGAGTCACAAGGCTGTAGCTGCCGGTCGAACGAGAGTGCATCTTGTCATCGACCAAATGATTGAGTTTCAGCATGTACATGTAGCCGACCGTGACCGGACGGTGGAACTCGTCACCGGTACGACCATCGTAGAGGGTGCACTGACCGGAGGTGGGCAGGCCCGCGAACTCGAGCAATCTCTTTATCTCCTGCTCTGTCGCACCATCAAAGACTGGCGATGCAAAGGGAATCCCCTTGGTGACATTGCCCGCAAGTTCAAGCAACTCTTCGGAACCGAAGGTGGAGAAATCGTGCGTGCGCCCTTCACCTTGGTTGTAGACCTGCTCAAGCAGCGCGCGAAGCTTTTCAACGGCCTTGTCTTGCGCCAACATGGCGTTGATCTTGCTGCCAATTTCCTTGGCCGCCCAGCCGAGGTGGGCTTCCAAGATCTGACCAACGTTCATGCGCGAAGGCACACCAAGCGGATTGAGAATGATGTCCACCGGCTCGCCATGATCGTCGTAGGGCATGTCCTCGACTGGCATGATCACCGAGATCACGCCTTTGTTTCCGTGCCGACCAGCCATCTTGTCGCCGGGCTGAATGCGGCGTTTCACCGCAAGCAGCACCTTGATGGTCTTGAGCACTCCCGGCGGCAGGTCTTCGCCGCGCTGCAATTTCTGCTTCTTGTCGTTGAAGACTTCTTCAAGCCGCGTGCGCCGTTTCTGCAGTTGCAATTCGGCCTGTTCGAGCTCTTCGTTGCACTTCTCGACCACCATGCGCAGCCCAAACCAGTCCTTTCTCGGCAGACCATCAAGGTAGGCATCGGTGACCGTGGCACCGGAACGCTTTCCGGGCGCACGCACGGCCTTCTTCCCAACCAGCATGCTACGCAAGCGCTCATAGGTGGCTTCCTCGAGAATACGAAACTCATCGTCGAGGTCTTGACGTATTTCACTCAGTTGCGCATCTTCAATGGCCTGTGCGCGCGCATCCTTCTCGACGCCTTCACGAGTGAAGATCTGCACGTCTATGACCGTGCCCTTGACGCCTGAAGGCACCCTGAGGGAGGTGTCTTTTACATCCGATGCCTTCTCGCCAAAAATGGCGCGAAGCAGCTTTTCTTCTGGCGTGAGTTGGGTTTCCCCCTTGGGCGTGACTTTGCCCACCAGCACGTCGCCTTGGTTTACTTCGGCACCTATGTAGACAACCCCGGACGCATCGAGATGTCGAAGCGCGCCTTCGCCGACGTTGGGAATATCGCTGGTGATTTCGTCGGCGCCGAGCTTGCTGTCGCGCGCGGTGCAGGTGAGTTCCTGGATGTGGATACTGGTGAACCTGTCTTCGGAGACGACTCGCTCGGAAATGAGGATCGAATCTTCGAAGTTATACCCGTTCCAAGGCATCAGCGCGATGCGCACGTTCTGCCCAAGGGCCAGTTCGCCGAGGTCGATCGAGGGACCATCGGCGAGCACGTCGTTGGGTTTGACTTCCTCACCGGCGAGCACTAGCGGACGCTGATTGATGCAGGTGTTCTGATTGGAGCGGGAGAACTTGGTGAGATTGTAGATGTCCACACCCGCTTCTCCGGCTTCAGTCTCCTGCTCGTGAACCCGCACGATAATGCGGCTTGCATCCACGTTTTCCACCACGCCGCCGCGAGTGGCCACCGCGCAGACGCCCGAATCGATGGCGACCCGGCGCTCCATACCCGTACCCACAAGCGGCGTTTCGGCGCGAATCAGCGGCACCGCCTGACGCTGCATGTTCGATCCCATGAGCGCTCTGTTGGCATCATCATGTTCCAGAAACGGAATCAGCGAAGCAGCAATCGACACCACCTGCTTGGGCGACACGTCGAGGTAGTCGACATTATCCGCTGTGGTCTTCAAAAACTCGTTGTTGCGACGCACGTCGATGAGTTCATCGACCAATTTTCCGTCGACGATGCTCGAACCTGCCTGGGCGATCACGTAGTCGGCCTCGTCCACCGCCGACAAGTAGGTGATTTCATCGGTCACTTCGCCTTCAACCACCTTGCGGTAGGGGCTTTCCAGAAAGCCGTACTCATTGGTGCGCGCATAGGTCGCCAAGTTGTTGATGAGGCCGATGTTGGGACCTTCAGGTGTCTCGACGGGGCAGACTCGACCGTAGTGGGTCGGATGCACGTCACGAACCTCGAATCCAGCCCGTTCGCGGGTGAGACCGCCGGGCCCCAAGGCAGATATGCGGCGTTTGTTGGCAACTTCGGAGAGCGGATTGTTCTGATCCATGAACTGTGAAAGCTGGCTGGAACCGAAGAATTCGCGTACCGCCGCCGCGACCGGCTTAGCGTTGATCATATCCTGCGGCATCAAGCCTTCGCTCTCGGCCACGCCCAAGCGTTCCTTGACGGCCCGTTCGACGCGGGTCAAGCCAATACGAAACTGGTTTTCAGCCATTTCACCCACTGAACGAACGCGTCGGTTGCCGAGATGGTCGATATCGTCAACGCTGCCCTTGCCATTTCGCACATCGATCAAGGTGCGCAGCACGTCCACTATGTCCCCTTCTGTCAGCACGCCTTCACCCTCAATGCTGTCGCGCCCGAGTCGACGATTGAACTTCATGCGACCGACTCCGCTGAGGTCGTAGCGTTCTTCCGAGAAAAAGAGACGCTCGAAGAGACCGTCGGCCGCTTCGCGGGTCGGCGGTTCACCGGGTCGCATCATGCGGTAGATCTCCACGCGGGCCTCGTACTGATTGCGCGTGGGATCGATGCGCAGGGTTTCGGAGAGATAGCTTCCGCAATCGAGATCGTTGGTGTAGATGGTGTCTATGTCCTCGAACTTGAGTTCTTCAAGACGGGCGAGCATCTCCTCGGTGATCTCGGTGTTGCAGGGTGCCACCTCTTCCCCGGTTTCCTTGTCGATCAAGGCGGTGGCGGTGACCTTGCCAATGAGGTATTCGCGCGGAACTTCGAGCCGCCGGAATCGAGTTTCGGCGATTTGCCGAACATGACGCGCGGTGATGCGTCGTCCCTGCGAGACGATGGTCTTGCCATTGCGGTCGCGAATATCGAAGCTCGCGACATCGCCGCGCATACGCTCGGGCACCAAGTCCATAGAGTACTTGCCGCCGCGCTTGCGGTGAAAATTGACCTTGTCAAAGAAGAGCTCGAGCATCTTTTCCGACGAGAGTCCCAAGGCGCGCAACATGATGGTGGCGGGCAGTTTTCGCCTACGGTCGATGCGTACATAGACAAGATCCTTGGGGTCAAACTCAAAATCGAGCCAAGAACCGCGATATGGGATGACGCGGGCAGAATAGAGGAGCTTCCCGGAGGAGTGGGTCTTGCCCTTGTCGTGGTCGAAAAAGACCCCCGGCGAGCGGTGCAATTGCGAGACCACGACTTTTTGTGTGCCATTGACAATAAAGGTTCCGTGTTCGGTCATGAGCGGTATCTCGCCCATGTACACCTCTTGCTCCTTGATCTCCTTGACCGTTTTGTAGTTGGTCTCCTTGTCATAGAGCTTGAGTTGGACTTTGACGTGCAGTGGCGCAGCGTAGTTGGCGCCTCGCTGCAGGCACTCCTTCACATCAAAAGGTGGTTCGCGGAAACTGTAGCTCACATAGTCGAGTTCGGCGTTCTCCGAACGGCTCTTGATCGGGAAGATGGACTTGAAGGTGCCGTGCAGGCCATGCACACGACGATGCGCGGGCGGCACATCGGCTTGCAGAAACCTGCGATAGGAATCGATTTGGATCGCGAGGAGATAGGGAATCTCCATGACTTCGGGCAAGGTGCCGAAGTCCTTACGCCAACGCTTCTTCTCCGCTAGACTGAGTGACATGGGGGCCTCCGATCAGTGGCTCGGGTAAATGAACTCGGGCAAATGAAATTGAAATTGTTGGAATTGAACAGGCGCACGCCCTCTTGGCCCGGTGCGCCGATGGCGCCAGGCGAGGGTGTTGCAAGTACAGGAGCATCAAGAGCCGAGGACTACTTAAGCTCCACGCTGCCGCCCGCCTCTTCGATCTGTGTCTTGTATGACTCGGCTTCTTCCTTGCTAACGCCTTCTTTGACGACCTGCGGAGCGCCGTCAACAACTTCCTTGGATTCTTTCAGGCCAAGTCCGGTAATGGCGCGAACCGCCTTGATGACGTTCACCTTCTTGTCTCCAACCGCGGTCAGCACTACATTAAAGGAGGTCTGTTCCTCCACCTCGGCAGCGCCAGCGTCTTCGGACGCCTGCGCCTGCGCAGGCGCGGCGACGGCTGCGGCAGCTGTGACGCCGAATCGCTCCTCCATCATTTTGACGAGCTCGACAACGTCCATAACGCTCATCTCGGCGACGGCGTTCACAATATCGTCTTTGGACAAATCCATTGTTGTGTTCCTCCAAGGGTGTGTTCGTGATTCGAATGTGTGTGAAAAAATACTTCGTTTTGAGTAGTCCCTGAACGCGCCGAAGCGACGTAAAAGTTAGCCCCCTTCGCCGGTTTCTTCGACATCGGTTTTGACATCGGCTTTGGCGTAGGCATCAAGGGTCATGACCAGTTTCTGGGGTACCGCCGCGAGTGTTTGAGCGAGCTTGGCAACCGGTGCACTCATGGTGCCTATGAGCATGGAGAGCGCCTGTTCGCGCGAAGGCATCGTGGCCACCGAGCGGAGATCATCCCCCGCCATCAAATGTCCGTCAACCGAAATCGCGCGCACCTCAAGTGTTTCATGCTCCTTGATGAAATCTCTAATGAATCGAGCCAAGGAACCGGCATCCTGCTCGGTGGACGCGAGTAGATTCGGCCCGCTGAGGCGCTCTTGAAGACAATCGTGCCGGGTGTCCGCCAAGGCTCTCTTCGCCAACCTGTTGGGAACCACTTTGAGTCCGATGCGCTGTTCGCGCGCACGGCGGCGCATATCCGTCATGGTCGAAACATCGAGTCCGCGATAATCGGCGAGCAGCAGGGTTGAAGATTCGGACGCGATTTTGTGCAGGTCTTCAACCAGTGCTTCTTTCCTTGCTCTCGTCATTGGCATGGCAGCGTTCCTCAGCTTACATCGAGAGGGTTGAAAGGTCGATGGCGAGGCCCGGCCCGAAGGTCGAAGAAAGCGTGAGTTTCTTGAGGTACACACCTTTCGCCGCCGCCGGTTTGGCGCGCTTTAAGTCGGACAGGAGCGCTTCCACGTTTTCCTTGACCTTCTCCGGTTCAAAGCCGACCTTGCCAACCGTGCCGTGGATGATGCCGCCGCGATCAGTGCGAAATCGGAGTTGTCCCGACTTGGCATCGCGAACCGCGCTGGCCAGATCGTCGGTGACCGTTCCCGACTTGGGATTTGGCATCAGACCCCGCGGCCCAAGAATACGCGCCAAAGGGCTGACGGTCTTCATCGCCGCGCGTGATGCGATGACCGTATCGAAATCAAGCTCCCCGCCCTTGATCCGCTCGGCCAGATCATCGAGACCCACGACATCGGCACCGGCCGCGCGCGCCGCCTCGGCCTCATCGTCACCGGCAAATACGGCCACGCGCACCAATTTGCCATTGCCGTGCGGCAGCGTCGTTGCGCCGCGCACGTTCTGGTCCGAGCGGCGCGGGTTGACACCCAGGTTGACCGACACGTCCAAGGATTCTTCAAACGGGTTTTCATTCTTTGAATCTCGATTGGGACTGAGTTCGCGCAACAATTGCATCGCTTCGTCGACGCTGTATGCACGCGTCGCATCCACCAGCTCGCGGGTCTTCTTTTGACGCTTGGTTAGCTTCATGTTTCCGTCTCGCATCTCTCGTAGGCGTTCAGACTGTTCAGATTCACGAACTGACTTCGATACCCATACTGCGAGCCGTGCCCGCAATGGTGTTGAAAGCCGCCTCATCGCTGGCGGCGTTCAGATCGTTTTTCTTCATCGCGATGATTTCTTCGATCTGCTTGCGGGTCACCTTGCCGACCTTGTCCGTGTTTGGTGTCGAAGAACCCTTCTCGATGCCCGCGGCCTTTCGCAGCAACACGGCTGCTGGCGGGGACTTGACGACAAAATCAAACTTGCGGTCCGCATAGACGCTGATGACTACCGGCACCGGCAGATTGCGCTCTAGGTGCCCGGTTGCCGAATTGAATCGGCTGCAAAAATCTTGGATATTGAGGCCGTGTTGTCCGAGTGCGGGGCCAATGGGCGGAGCAGGATTCGCAGCCCCTGCGGGCACCTGCAACTTGATGTATCCGGTGATATCAGCCACTGCGTTATTCTCCGTTCGTAGTCTGGCGCGAAACCTGCGCCTCAACCTTTCTCCACCTGAGTGAACTCAAGTTCTACCGGCGTTGACCTTCCAAAGATGGTCACCGCCACCTTGAGTTTATTGTTCTCATAGTCCACGGTTTCAACGACGCCACTGAAGTCATTGAATGGGCCTTCCGTGACGCGCACGATTTCTCCGGGTTCGTAGATAATCTTGGGTCGCGCCTTGTCGCCGCGACCAGCTTCGACCCCAGCGAGAATCGATTCTGCTTCCGCGGATGTCAGCGGCGTCGGATCGTCCGCCTTACCGCCGATGAAGCCAAGCACTCTTGGCGTGTTCTTGACCAGATGCCAGGTGTGGTCGTTCAGAATCATCTCCACCAGCACATAACCAGGAAAGAACTTGCGCTCGCTGCGACGCTTCTGACCGCCTCGCATCTCCACGACTTCTTCCACCGGCACCAGCACCTGACCAAAGCAACCGGCATTGCTCGACTCGCGAATTCGCTCCTCGAGTGCGCGTTTCACCGCCTTCTCATATCCCGAATAGGCTTGCACGACATACCAGCGCATGGCCTGTGCCTTGAGGTTGGCTGTTTGACTTTCGGTCGTTGTTTCCATACTGCTTACGCTTGTTCGCACCTCATCCAATGACCGTTGAAACCAACCAACTTAAGAGCGAATCCAGACCCCAGAGAATGATCGCGAAAATGATCACCAGCAAAATCACTATGAAGGTGGTCTGCGTGGTCTCTTGGCGAGTCGGCCAGACGACGCGACGAATTTCCCCTCTCGCCTCCTTGAGCAAGGCGAACACCGCCGCGCCCTTTTCGGTTTGCGAGGCGATCAGCAATGCGACCAAGGCAAGCCCAACAATGGCCAACACCCGATTGAGCAAGGATTGCTCGCCCAAGTACCAGTTGCCGAAGATGGCGGCAGCCACCAAGGCGAACACCAGCAGCCACTTGAGAAAGTCCAGTGCGGATGTGCGAGATTGCGTGTTCATATCTGACTTGTGGCGAAGGCTTCCTGTATGTGGGCTGAGAACGTGCGAGGGATGCGGCGCTCATTCCTGTTGATTCTCGATTAGCTGTCGATTGATTGTCGATTGGAAAACTGGCAGGTCAGGAGGGGATCGAACCCCCAACCTGCGGTTTTGGAGACCGCTGCTCTACCAATTGAGCTACTGACCCATTCTTAGATACCAGTGTTGACTTCTCCATATCCTGCGTAGGAGTGGGTGCGCCTGCAAGGTGATTCAGGTGATTCAACCAAGAGATCTCTAGCTGACGATGCTGCTTACGACGCCAGCGCCAACGGTTCTTCCGCCTTCGCGAATGGCGAACCTCAGCCCGTCGTCCATGGCGATCGGGCTAATCAGCTTGATCTTCATGTTGACGTTATCGCCCGGCATCACCACAGAGTTTGCCTCGGGCAGTTCGATTTCTCCCGTCACGTCAGTAGTGCGGAAATAAAACTGCGGCTTGTAACCGGAGCGGAAAAGCTTGTTGCGACCGCCCTCTTCCTCGGTGAGCACGTAGGCTTCGGCTTCAAATTCCGTGTGTGGCGTAATCGTGCCCGGCTTGGCGAGCACTTGCCCGCGCTGAACGTCGGAGCGGTCCACCCCGCGCAAAAGCACGCCGACGTTCTCTCCGGCACGCCCCTCGTCGAGGAGCTTGCGGAACATCTCTATGCCCGTGCATACCGTGCGGCTGGTCTCATTGCGAATGCCGACAATTTCGACTTCCTCGCCCTGCTTGAGAATACCGCTTTCCACGCGCCCCGTGACAACGGTGCCGCGACCTTGGATGGTAAACACGTCTTCAATGGGCATGAGGAATGGCTTGTCGATGTCGCGCTCAGGCTCCGGCACGTAGCTGTCGAGGGTGTCAAGGAGTTCCTTGACGGATTTCACGCCGTCCGCATCACCCTCAAGCGCCTTCAATGCGCTGCCGACGACAATCGGAGTGTCGTCTCCGGGAAACTCGTAGGTGTTCAGGAGGTCGCGCACCTCGAGGTCCACCAGTTCAATGAGTTCCGGGTCGTCCGCGAGGTCCGCCTTGTTCAGGAACACCACAATGCGCGGAACGCCGACCTGGCGACTCAAGAGAATGTGTTCTCTCGTCTGCGGCATGGGACCGTCGGAACCGTCCACCACGAGGATGGCCGCGTCCATCTGTGCCGCGCCGGTGATCATGTTCTTAACGTAGTCGGCGTGGCCCGGACAGTCGACGTGCGCGTAGTGACGCGTGTCGGTTTCGTACTCGACGTGGGCGGTGGCAATGGTGATGCCGCGCTCCTTCTCTTCCGGAGCATTGTCAATCTCGTCGAAAGCCTTGACCTCTCCACGTCCCTGCAGTTCGGCGCAGACCTTGGTGAGAGCCGCCGTTAAAGTTGTCTTACCGTGGTCGACGTGACCAATGGTGCCGACATTCAAGTGCGGCTTTGTGCGCTCAAATTTTTCTTTCGCCATGGTGCCTGTTAACTCCTTGCTGTGGTGGCTCGAACGATCAAATGCGACCGAGTGCCAAGCGACACACGGTCTTGTACTTTGGTGGCCGCACCGTCTTGGCGGTAACACCGGCCCTTGGTGCTCACAACCGGATTTGAACCGGTGACCTCTTCCTTACCAAGGAAGTGCTCTACCGACTGAGCTATGTGAGCAAACCCATTTCGCTGGCAGTTGGTCCTCATATCTTGTTCATCCAAGCCTTGGCCGCTGCATCGACGCTCTGCGCTGGAGCGGGTAGCGGGAATCGAACCCGCATCATCAGCTTGGAAGGCTGAAGTTCTGCCATTGAACTATACCCGCCAATACCCGCCAAAACCGCGAGGCTGCTCAACCTGAGCGACCCGCACCGTGGCTTTTTTCAAGGCGCTGCAACCTTGAAAAACCGCATGCTACAAGGTGCGAATCCTTGACTTTCTTCCTGATTTTCTACCCCAACCACCCGTGGTGCAGGGGGTAGGATTCGAACCTACGAAGGCAGTGCCGTCAGATTTACAGTCTGATCCCTTTGGCCGCTCGGGAACCCCTGCAAGCAAAAGAGGCGAATTATCTCGCTAGATGAAGATTGCTGTCAAGCCAATCCTGATCTCCAATCCTCATCTATGACAAATCACAAATGGTGCCGGGCGAGCATATTGGCTATGCTTAGCTGCCGAAGTATTCAAGCAAGTTTCTCGACCCAGCCCGATGAAGAACTGGACACTCGAACAGCTGGTCGATACCGACCGAGATCACCTGCTTCATCCGTTTTCCGAGCTCGGATCTGCTCCGCGCGCGGCTTCGCGTTTCTTTTCAAACGGAGAAGGTGTTTGGGTGTACGACCATCAAGGCAAGAGGTACCTCGATGGCGTTGGCGGACTCTGGTGCGTCAACATCGGCTACGGAAGGCGTGAAATGGTCGAAGCGATCGCCGATCAGGCCGCAAAGCTGCCCTACTACAACACCTTCACCGACATGTCTTCGGAACCGGCCGCGCGCTTGGCGCGGAAACTCGGGCAATTGACACCGCACGGCCTAGATCAGGTGTTCTTCACTACCGGAGGCTCGACAGCCGTAGATTCGGCAATACGTTTGGCGCACTTCTACTTCCAAGTTCAAGGACGAACCTCTAAGCGGATTGTGCTTGCGCGCGAGAATGCCTACCACGGCAGTACTTTTCTCGGCGCTTCCATATCCGGCATCAAGAAGAATTACACGGGCTTCCATCACTTGGCGGAAGGCGATGCGCGTTTGGTTCACCACCTGTCCTGTCCGAATCTCTATAGGGCGCCCATGGATGTCGATGAAGAGACCTATACGGCGCTGCTCATTGAAGAGCTTGAGCACAGCATCGAAACGCTTGGCGCGGAAAATATCGCCTGTTTCGTGGCTGAACTCATCATGGGTGCAGGTGGCGTGTTGATGCCGCCCAAGGGGTATCATCAGGCCGCACAACAGGTGTGCCGTCGCAATGACATACTCTACGTATGTGACGAGGTGGTCACCGGCTTTGGACGTGTCGGCTGGATGTTTGCCTGCCAAGAGGCATTCAATACGGTGCCCGACATTATCGTGTGTGCCAAAGGGATTTCTTCGGCCTACATTCCCCTTGGCGCGGTCATATTCTCCCGTCATATCCGTGATGCACTTCACGGCACTGGTAACGAGACCAATGTTTTTTCCCACGGCTTCACTTACTCGGGCCATCCGGTCGCCTGTGCCGCCGGCCTCAAGAACATCGAGATCTTGGAGCGCGAGGCCCTGTGCGAGAATGTTCGCGGTCTGGGACAGCATTTCGTCGATTCGCTTTCGACCCTGAGCGCGCTCGAAATTGTCGGAGATGTGCGCGGCTGCGGATTCATGCACGGCATCGAATTTACGTCCAATAAGCGAACAAAAGAGGACTTCCCGGCTGCGGCGGGGATCGGGAAGCGCGTGGCTCGCGCAGCCTATAACCGCGGCGTGATCGCACGCAATGTGGACGACTGCATCATCCTGTCGCCACCCTTGGTGATGAATGGCCAGCAAATCGACTTGCTCACGGAAGTGCTCCACGAGGCTATTCGCGAGGCGACTGAAGAAATACAACGAGAAGGCTGGTTGACCAGGAAGCGATAAGGCAATGATTGAAGACATTCGAGTTGATGGCGACCGCCTTTGGTCACGCCTCATGGAAATGGCACACATCGGCGCCACCAAGAATGGTGGTGTCTGTCGATTGGCGCTCACCGATCTCGATCAGGAGGGGCGAGCCTTGTTTTGCGGTTGGGCGAGGAAGGCCGGGTGCGCAATCCAAGTGGATGCGATTGGCAACATATTCGCGCGCCGAGCTGGCTTGGACGATTCGGCGAGCGCGGTCGCTGCGGGCAGCCACCTGGATACGCAGCCAAGCGGCGGAAAATTTGACGGTGCGCTCGGTGTGCTGGCTTCGCTTGAGGTGATTGACACCCTGAACGACCATGGCGTGCGCACACGCGCGCCGATCGAGTCAGTTGTCTGGACCAATGAGGAGGGGGCGCGATTCGGTCCGGCAATGCTCGGGTCGGGCGTCTATGCCGGTGCCTTTGATCTGGCGTTCGCCTATGATCGGCGGGACAAGGACGATATTGCGCTCGGTGATGAATTGACGCGCATCGGTTATGTCGGAGCGGTTGAACCAGGGGCACACGAACTTGCCGCCCACTTCGAACTGCACATCGAACAGGGGCCTATCTTGGAGAGAAACGCTCAGGACGTGGGTGTTGTCACCGGCGTGAACGGCATCATGTGGTTCGATATGGAAGTGCAAGGATTCGAAACGCATGCGGGTCCGACGCCAATGGCCATGCGCCGCGACCCAGTGCCTATTCTTGCGGAGATCGTCCCGAAAATTTACCAGGTTGCCGCGAGCGAGGGCGATGATTCGCGCTGCACCATAGGTGTGATACGGACCCATCCGGGTTCGCCGAATACGGTACCCGCGAGCGTGACCTTCACAATCGACGTTCGACATCCCGAGAAACGCGCCCTCGAACGCATGGACGCGACGCTACGCAGCTTAGCCGGACAATATGACAAAGGCCGATGTCCCGTTTCCCTTAAGAGGACTTGGTACTCGCCGCCGGTCAAATTTGCCGACGCCTGCATACAAGCCGTTGCCGAGGCCGCAGCGCATTGCCGATACGACTCGCAGCCAATTTCGAGCGGTGCCGGCCACGATTCGGTCTACCTTTCGCGCGTGGTACCTACCGGTATGATCTTCGTACCCTGCCGCGACGGCTTAAGTCACAACGAACTTGAGCACATCTCCTCGGAGCAAGCCACCATAGGCGCCAATGTGCTGCTCCACGCAGTGCTGAAGAGCGCCGGCATCGGCTGAATATCCTTGCTGAAACGGATTCGCCTGAAAGCCCCCTTGCCTGAAAGTCCTGCGCATACCAAGTCGCGAAATGCGCACGCGCCAAAACGATCCCTATGACATTCGTTCAATGGACGCATGCCTTAGGAATTTACTATAACTCCACATCATCGGTAAACGCATAATTGCGATGGAGAGCACCATGAACTCTTTCCTGAGAATATCCTGTGCGCTGCTTGTCTCGCTGACAGTCATCCCCTCACACTTGTCGGCGCAAGCCATTGAGGAAATCCTGGTCACCGCTCAGAAACGTGTGCAGAACGCACAGGAGGTGCCAATCTCGATGACTTCGTTGAGCGGTACGGACATTGACGAACTCAATTGGTCCAGCCCGGCGGACATTCAGTTTCAGACGCCCGGCTTGATCGTCTCCTATTCGTCAACCAACGCCATACCCAATTTTGTACTCAGAGGCATTGGCCTCAACGACTTCACGGCGATCCAGAGCTCGCCGGTCGCCATCCATGTCGACGATGTCTTTTACGGCAACTCGACGCTTTTGAACTTTCAATTGCACGATATTGATCGAGTCGAAGTACTGAAAGGACCGCAAGGAACACTCTATGGCCGCAATACCACGGGCGGGTCCATTAATTTCTTCTCTGCCCGCCCCTCTCAGGAGTTCGAGGCTCAAGCTGAAATCGGCTTGGCCAACTACGAATCAACCAGCATACAAGGATATGTTTCCGGCCCCCTTTCCGATACTGTTTCGGCGCGACTTTCGGCGGTCGTCGACAACCGTGACGGGGGCCCGTTCAAGCATCCCACCTTGGGAGAGATAGGCAGCGGAGATAAGTTTGCCTACCGAGCACAAGTGCTTTGGGATGTGTCGGACCTGTTGAGCGCCCACGTCCTGGTGTTCGGTGGTGAGGATGATTCCGAAGGCAATCAGTATCAGGGCCTTCCAACCTACACCAACGACGCCACCTTCGGTATTTGCGAAAGCATTTCGATGGGCGACAGCGCACCGAGTGCGAACTGCTCGTTCGATGGGTTCGGTGCCTTGCTCATTGATGATGGCGACCCCTACACCTTGCAAACAGGGGTCATCAACAGAGACGAAATCGATGCCTTTGGATCTGTGTTGATTCTCGACTACGACCTTCAATTCGCAACCCTGAAGTCGGTGACGGGTTACAACACCAGTGATCGAGTGTCCCAGGAGGATGCCGACGGCTCCACCGCACGCAATATCGATGTCGGATACGCGACGGATTTTGCGCAGTTCACCGAAGAGATAAAGCTGGCATCAAGCGGGGAAGATCCCTTGACTTGGACGCTCGGGATGTTCTATTCGACCGACTTTCTTGAGGCCATGCGCACTGAAACCGATCTCGCGGGACTCGATTTTGGTCGGCAGAATCACGCCTATGAACTCGAAACTGATTCATTCGCGGCATACCTGCACGGCGAATATGCGCTGAGCACCAATCTCACACTGATCGCGGGCGTGCGCTACACGGATGAGGAGCGGTCATTTACCGGCGGAACGATCAACGTAGAAGCCGGTGTCGGCCCGGATGTCCGCGGCAACTTCGTGCCTTCGCCGGCCCCGCGCCCCAATGGCAACTATGGCAATGCCGCCCTATTCGATTCCGCGTTCTTGGACAGTGCAATCAGCTTTCAGGAAGTCTCTTGGACCTTGGGCGCAAGCCGGTACGTGGGAGAGTCGTCCATGGTCTACGCGAAGGTATCGAACGGCTTCAAGAGCGGCGGTTTTGTGGGCGACATTACCTTGCAGCCAATACTGCAAGAACCCTATGACGAAGAAACGCTCACCGCCTACGAGGTTGGATTCAAGTTCGACTCCGCCAATGGTGCGCTTCGCTGGAACAGCGCGGCCTTTTACTATGACTACGAAGACGTGATCCTGGCGCTGTCAATCACTGGAACAGGCGAAGCCGGTCTTGACTTCTTCCTCATCAACGAAAATGGCGCGGATGCCGAAGTCTACGGCTTGGAGTCGGAGATATGGTGGGCCCCGACGGACAATTTGGACATCAAGCTCGGTGCGACTTGGCTTGACAGCGAACAACAGTCCATTCCCACCCGCCCGTTCGATGTTTCGGAGAGACTCGATGGCAATCAGTTGCCTTACGCGCCCGATTTCAGCGCCAACGGTCTGGTTCGTTACGAAATGCGCATGAGCGCGGGCTTGAAACTGCGCGGTCAAGTCGACTTTACGACTCGGTCTGAACATTGGGGCGAGTCCACCAATGTCGCCATCAGCGAAATAGAAGGCTATACACTGTGGAACGCGAGCCTTTCCTTAACCACTTCGGACGAACGTTGGAGTGCCTCCTTGTGGTGCAAGAATCTTGCTGACGAGGAGTACCTACAGTACATCAACGACTTGCAGGGATTGGGCAGCATCCTGAGAACACCAGGCATGCCTCGCACTTACGGCGTGAATATTGCCTTCTCTATGTGAAGACACCGACTAGGTTTGGCGCACCCAGACCGCGCGAAACCTTTGCAAAAGTCTTCACAGCGACATGGTCGATAATTTGCAGTTCAACCCCTACATCATGCCCGGAGAGTTTGAGCCACAAACTGGGGTTTGGCTTGGTTGGCCAACTTTTCAGTGGTTTCAGGACCCGACTTTGGACACTCGTCGGTCAATCGCCAGTATCGCAAAGACTCTGTCTGATCATGGGGTTCCCAGTTACATCATGTGCGGTGATGCCGCCGGCATCTCCCGAGCACAGCATTGGCTGACCGCGAATGGCTTTACTATCTCTCCAATCATGCATTTTCTGAAGATCGATCAAGTCGATATTTGGATTCGCGACTATGGTCCAACCTTTCTTGTCGATCGTACAAGCAGGAAAATGGCCATCGCATCATTTCGTCAGAACCAATGGGGCTATTCCACTGAGGAGGATCCGGAATCTGAACGAATGAGCAATGTGCCAAAATCTGTCTTCGATTACTTGAAGATGGACAGCTTGCTCTCCACGAGTGTTGTCAGCGAGGGTGGTGATCGAATTCAAAACGGGCAAGGCACCTTGTTGGTGAATCGCGCGGTAGAACTTCAGCGCAATCCAGATGCTTCGGTAGAGAGTCTAGAACTCGCATACAAGCAGACGCTTGGCGTGACCAATATCATATGGTTGAACGCGGGTGTGCGTGAGGACCTCCATTCGGATTGGGGGCCAATTCCCTATAGCGACCCTTCAGGCCAACAGATCTTGCTCTATGGCCCCCAAACCACCGGCGGACACCTTGACGAATTCTGTAGATTCGTGTCCCCCAAACGTATTCTCCTTGCTCAGGTTTCCCCACAGGAAGCCGCTTCGGACCCCATCGCCGCAGTCAACTACGCCCGCCTCGCAGATGCCTATCGCGTCCTCGTCAGTTCGCGAGACCAAGATGGTCAATCGTTTGAGATTATTCGAATTCCCGTCCCGAAGACTGCTTTTCGCGAGATACAGCCGGGCGAGCCCATGTATCACAATTTCTTGGAAAAGTTGTCCTATTCAGGAGACGCGCCTCCGTTCCCCACTGGAGACCCGGTGTACATCGTCCGGTCATCTAGTTACGCGAACTATCTGGTCACAAATGGACTCGTTGTCGCGCCAAGCTATGGGGATGAGGGAAAGGACTCAGAGGCGCTCAAGGTGTTAAGCAGTGCCTATCCGGGACGAGAAATCGTGCAAATTGATCCATCGCCGCTCAACTATGCTGGCGGAGGTATTCACTGTGCCACTCAACAACAGCCGTTGCCGAGTGCCGTTCACTAAAACAACCCGCCATAGGAGATGCACAAATGAGCAAAAATCCAAACGAAGCGACCACTTCAGGTGTTCGAGTGCCGATTCAGGCATTTGGCACTCAAGGTGTCGGCGCCACAAGCCAAGGGCATCCGCCACACCCCTTCGAAACCTTTTCTTACGACCTTGCACTATACAACGCCGGAATCTCCGACTTTAATGTGGTCCCCTACACATCAGTGCTGCCGGTGGGTCTGGAATTGATTGATATCGATGACGCACGAGCCGGTCCCAGTTGGATTCATGGAGCGGTACTGGAAGTCATTATGGCGGGAGTGGGATTCGAATACTCGGAAAGTGATGGGATGAACATTTCTGGCGTTCGGCGGCATGGCAGAGCATTCATTCAAGAGTCAACCGGGCCGGTAATGGCAGGTGGGTCGATGTTGGGTCTAATTTTCGGAGTCACGGATCAATCCGGTAATGTGGTTGGCGGCTACGCGGCTGAATATGTAGGGCTCTACGCCTCTCACATAGGAAAGGATGCAGCCGAAAAGGAAGGCACGGATCAATTGAATGAGTCAATTGACCATGAGCTAACTATTCGAGGATTCGATAAAAGTTCCGGTACTCGGGGATTTACCGACATCGCATACGTCGAAGCAAGCGCCGAAAACAAATATGCATACACTCTAAGCGCATTGGGGTTCACGCAGTTTTCATACGCTCCGGTCAGCGGTTAAAGGCCCCGGGAGGGCATGGATGCTCGGCGTTCCGCATTTCACTTGCGAGGCCGGTAAGGCTTCTTGTTGAATCCTGAAATGAGACCGCAGAGGGAACCGTTTTATCGATGACGCTACCGCATTGGGTGTGTTTGATCCCCACGGCATTCGTACTCGCCCTCGCCATTCTGACGCGCCGAACAATTGAACCTCTGCTTGCGGGGTGTGTGCTCGGATTGGCAATTCTGGACCCGTTTGATGTCTTACAGGGATTGGTGAGCACAGCGCTGTCGGTCATGCAGGACGAGGTGATCGGCTGGATCATTCTCGTCTGCGGGCTCATGGGCAGTTTGATTGCCTTGCTGGTGAAAACCGGCGGCGCTGCGGCCTTTGGGCGGATGGTTGCAAACCACGTTCAGTCGAGAATTGGGGCCTTACTGGCAACTTGGATGCTGGGGCTCGTAATCTTTATCGATGATTACCTAAACTCTCTCACCATCAGCTCCTCCATGCGACGAGTCACGGAAAGGATGGGAGTGTCCCGCGAAATGCTTGCTTACGTGGTTGACTCGACGGCTGCGCCAGTCTGCGTCCTCATACCCATCTCCACTTGGGCGGTGTATTTCGCCGCCGTTCTTGAGGATGGGCGGTGGCTCGGCGAGCAAGCCGGCATGTCGCTTTATATTTCCGCGATTCCCTTCATGCTCTACCCGCTGATCGCGGTGGTGCTTGTGCCATTGACGATTCTCGGCAAAGTCCCTCTATTTCGCGCCATGCGAATTGCGGAGCAAAAAGCTGTTCAGTCGAGATCCATCGACGTTGATGCGCGCGAAGATGCTGCCCAACCAGAGGACGGTGGTGGCGGCATGCGCACACTTGTCCTCAACTTCGCCATTCCCATTTTGTCTCTGATCGCCTTCACCTGGTATATGGACATCAACATACTCAAGGGCGTCGCGATGGCGCTGGCGGTGACACTCGTGTTGATCGCCGTACAAGGTTTGCTGCCGAGCGCCGAGGTGTTCGATACGATGCTCGATGGGTTCAAGGCCATGCTACTGCCGCTTGGAACCGTGGTTGCGGGCTTTATGCTCAAGGAAGTCAATGACGAGCTGGGATTGGCTGAGTTTGTGATTGAGGTGACAACTCCGGTGATGACCAGTTACGCCCTTCCAATGGTGGTGTTTGCCACCATGGCGCTCATCACCTTTGCAACGGGATCCTTCTGGGGCATGCTGGCGGTGGCCACACCCATTATTCTTCCGCTGGCCATCAGCATGGATGCCCACATCCCCTTGGTTGTGGGCGCCATGATTTCCGCGAGTTCGTTCGGAAGCCACGCCTGCTTCTATGGCGACTCCACTGTGCTTTCGGCCCATGGCAGCGGCTGCACTGCGATGGAGCATGCGCTGACGCAGTTGCCCTACGCGCTCGTCTGTGCGGCTATTGCAGGTGCCGGCTATTTGCTCATTGGGGTGCTGGTCTAACTTGGCTTGCTCCTTGTACGCTCGGTCAGCAGCAAAAAGGGATCCCGATTGTCCGGCAATTGGATGGTCTTGAGCGATTCCATGATGAGCGCGAAGAGTTCTGTCTGGGAACTCACATCGAGCTTCACGTAAATATTGTATCTATGCATTCGAACCGTGCCTTCCCGTATGTTTAGCCGGTCCGCCGTAGACTTCACCGAATAGCCGCGAATGAGAAAGTCGAACACCGTCTTCTCCCTCGGAGTGAGCAGGGAACTGCCGAGGCGCTCAATCGCCGTCTTCAGGCCTTGGTGAAAGTGCGCCTGCAATAATCGGCTCGCACTTCCCGATTGCCCCGCCATGCCTTGATGAAGCTGCAGTGCCAACTGACTGAGGAAGGGATGACAGTCTCGCAATATCGCGTGATCGGACTTGCTGAATTTTGGGGCTCCCACCTCTCTTCCGAGCGACACCGCAAGCGAATTGCCATCCCCAAGCTGGCGAAAGACATTGACTTCGTCGCCGAGCCCGTAGACGGAGAAAAACGACTCGAAATACTCGCGCTCACCTGAGTCTTGACTGGAAAGATTTTCAATTGAATAGAAGCCTTCGACATCTTCGCGTGAGCTCGCGCGAAAAAATGGATCAAGCAGATAGGCACCTTTGAGATAGGCCGAGATTCGATGCCCCACTGGATCGTCTTCGGAAATATTGACCAGCACCTTGGGCATGGCATCGAGTGAATACTCGATGACGGCGAGACTCGAAACGAGAACGCCCTCACACAAGGTGTTAAACACATAGGGCCAAACCTGCGAGGGATCGACCGGCTGTAGCGTCTTTGCCAGCGCGGTGCTCCAAAACGTGCGTGGACTTATGAGTGCGTTCATTTGCAAGGAACTCGGAATACTCCGATCAATGACCGACTGTCCTCTGAGTCAAACGATGTCGCCCTTCCCGTTAGAGATCAAGCTCAGCCGATTGGTTGCTCACTATTATATAGGTTGACGCCGGTAGCGCCGCTCACGAAGGGGCGGCGCCTCTCGCGCCGGAGTAGCGCCTCGTGGTTCCATTTCCGGTCGCCTGATTGCGGCAATGGGGCCTCCCGGATCCGCACAATTGCGCTGCCATTCAATCAAAACTGATTCTCGGCCCAGAGCACTACGGCTTCGGCAATCTCAAGCGCCCCGATGTACTCCGCCTCGGTGACGGCCTCTAGGCTCGGATACCGGGCGTGCACCGCGTATCGAGTGAGCCCCGCAGCGCGACGAACCGGACCCGGAATGCTGTGGCCCGAAGCTTCCAGCGACGACATCAAGTGAGTCAGATCGTGCGTGTACGGATAATCGATATCGTGCGAGATCATCACCGCTTTGATGGCTTTCTCCGCAGCCTGCTGCGCGTCGAAGCACAAGTCTTCGAAGTAGACCTCCGGTAACCTGTTTCTGGCGCGCGCCAAGTTGCTTTTCGCGCGGTTCAACCATTCTCGCGGATCGTCTGGCGAATTGTGTTCAGGCGGCTTCATAGACTATCCGGCCATCAAGCAATGCCGGCTTAATGACTAGTGGGTGACTGTTCCGGAACCGGTCGATATCTTCGGGCGTGACCACCACAATGTCCACCGCCGCTCCCACGCCCCACAGATTGTCGTAGATACGACCAGCCAATTCACGTCGATGAACCCCGGCCTTGACCACAAGCAGGTCGACGTCGCTGTTCTGGCCCATTTCCCCTCGGCAAGCAGACCCGAACAGAACAATCTTCTCGGGAGTCGCTACTTCCACCACACGGCGAATAATCTCGTCAAGGATGTTCTGATCGATCATTCTCTTGGCACCTGCAGACGGTGTGCCCGATTTACTCATGTCCCATCCCCGCTAAGGGCCGATGTCGCCCTTCCCGTTAGAGATCAAGCTCAGCCGATTGGTTGCTCACTATTATATAAGGTGCCATGGGTAACGCCGCTCACGAAGGGGCCGCGCCCCTCGCGCAACAGAGAACGCGAACAACCATAGGTCGCTCAAACTCGGACGGTGTCATGGGACGCTCAGGTCAATTCCTGATCGATACTCGAAGAAGTCGAGTCCGCCAGTGAATCATCAGAATTGATGATTCTTGAGAAGAAACACGCTCCCCCGGCGGGAGCTTGGTTTGCGTTTGATGGCGCGCCGCCAGATAGTGAATCTGCTAGCATACGCATTTAGGCAAGGGGGCTTTCTAAGCCTCCCCCGATTCTTGAAATGACGCAGAATCTTTCGGCTGATGCCGGTCAGTCCCATGTGATGCCAACCTACGCTCGGCTTCCCGTCTCTTTTGAGCGCGGCAAGGGCGTATGGTTATACAATGCTGAGGGCAATCCGTATTTGGATGCTTTGACAGGGATTGCGGTGTGCGGCTTGGGTCATGCCCACGAAGGGGTGCGCCACGCTATTTCGCAACAAGCGGATACGCTTCTGCACACCTCAAATCTGTATGAAATCGATCTGCAATCGAGGCTCGCGGATCGGCTTTGCGAAGTATCAGGCATGGACAACGTCTTCTTCTGCAATTCCGGAGCTGAATCCAACGAAGCGGCGATCAAGATTGCACGAATGTATGGTCATTGCCAAGACATCGACAACCCGACTATTCTCGTGATGCGTGGTGCCTTTCATGGACGTACCCTCGCGACGCTCACGGCCACCGCCAATCGCAAAATCCAAGCCGGATTTGAACCGCTACTCTCCGGATTCGTGCGCACGGAATTTGGTGACATGGATGCGGTGCGTGCGACGGCCAAGAACACCAAGCACATAGTCGCCGTTCTGGCGGAACCAATTCAGGGCGAAGCCGGCATCAATCAACCTCCAAAGGGCTACTTGCAAGAGCTGCGAAAGCACTGTGATGCCGAAGGCTGGTTGCTCATGCTCGACGAAGTGCAAACCGGCAATGGGCGAACCGGCAAGTATTTCGCGTTTCAGCATGAAGACATACTTCCCGATGTGCTGACCACCGCCAAGGGTCTCGGCAACGGCGTGCCCATCGGTGCCTGCCTTGCGGCAGGCAAGGCGGCTGGCGTGCTTGGGCTTGGGGCACATGCGACCACCTTCGGCGGCAATCTATTGGCCTGCGCGGCCGCGCACGCCGTCCTCGATACGATTCTTGATGAAGGCCTTGCAGCACGCGCCAGCGAGCTTGGAGAGAGAATCCGAGACGGCGTGGACCAAGGTCTCAAGGGGTCCAATCGGATCAAGGAGATTCGAGGTCTTGGACTCATGATCGGTATAGAGCTCGCCGACGAAACCAAGGGTGTTGTGCAGGCGGCCATGGAGAAGGGCTTGCTGCTCAATTGCATTGGTGATCGTGTGGTTCGTCTCTTGCCGGCCTTGACCATGACCGACGAAGAAGCCGACGAGCTGGTACAGCGGCTTGTCGCAACGCTTGAATCGCTCTAGAGACGGCGGCATGCCGCAGCACTTCCTCACCCTGCTCGACCTTTCGTGCGAAGACTTGCGCCGCCTTGTGGCGCGCGGCGCCGAATTCCGCCGCTTGCATCGAGAAGGACAGATCCATCAACCCCTCAAAGGCAAGGTCCTCTTGATGGTGTTCGAGGCGGCATCGAGCCGTACCCGGGTCGCGTTTGAATCGGGCATGAGCTCGCTCGGCGGGCACGCGATCAACATGGCCCCGGGAGACTCGCAGCTTGGGCGCGGCGAGCCGATTGAAGATACCGCCAAGGCGCTTTCCGGCATGGTCGATGCGGTTGCGATTCGCACGCTTGATCATGAGCGCTTGGAAACCTTTGCCGCGGCGGCCTCGGTGCCGGTGATCAACGCCATGACGGCGCGCTCGCATCCCTGTCAGTTGCTGGCCGACATGCAGGCGTTCAATGAGTTTCGTGGCGATATCGCCGGTCGGCGGGTGGCCTTTGTTGGCGACGGATACAACATGTGCAGCAGTTATATTGAAGCATCGGAGCAGTTCGAATTTGATTTGATCATCGCATCACCTGAAGGCATGGCGCCGGAGATGCCTTCTTGGGCAACACGGGTGGAAGTGTGCCGATCGCCAGAACAAGCGGTCAGCAAGGCGGATCTGGTGGTGACCGACGTGTGGTCCTCGATCGGTCAGGAAGATGAACGCGAGGCGCGCATCGCACGGTTCGCGGGATTTCAGGTCACCTCGGACTTGCTCGACCTCGCCAAGCAGGACGTCCTCTTCATGCATTGCTTACCCGCCCATCACGGAGAAGAAATCGCCCAAGGACTCTTCAACGACCCCCGCGCAGTCGTCTGGCACGAGGCGCACAACCGCAGGTATTCGCAACAGGCGCTTTTGGAGCGGTTGTTGGGTTGCGAAATCAACTAAGCGAAGCAGGGTTTGCGGGATGTTGTTCCAAGGCGGGTATGGTCTCCTTGCGCGCACCTTGGAAACCTTTCGGTCACGGAACACTAGGTTGGCGACTTGACGGAAGATCATTGGTCGTCGTAGCGGTCCACCAAGAGACGCGCCTTCTGGCGAAATGGCTCATCAAGCAAACCTAGGGTGTGGTGAAACACTTTGCCCGTCGGCCGACCTCAGAGTTTTTTCAGGAACTCCTCGCCGGTGCGGCAGTCTAGGATCAGATCCCCCAATTCCTCCATCCGACCGTTGCCGCCGAACCCGGAAAGCTGTTCCGCGCACCGCTCGGCAATCTCGTCCCCGAACTTCCCGACAATCAGGTGCCGCAGCAGGCTTCGCTGACCCTCGGCCAGACCCGACTGCCTCTTCTCCTCAAGTTCCCTCACCACGCCTTCATTGATCATTTCAACACCCTCCCGCAGGGTTTGCAGTTTTCCGACATCCATTTCGGGAAATTCCAGCGGCGCCAGCACCTTTACCGCCAAGGTTAGGAAGTCGCCCCACAGCCCGGGATCCTCCTCCCCAAGCCACTCCTCGTCCAGCCGCATCGCCGCCAACAGTTCACCGGAGTCCTCGGCACTTCCAATCCTGACCATCAGCGACACCAGGTTGCGCCCCGGCAGAGACTCAGGGGGCATCCTGCGCACGTCAATCAAAAGGTAGCACGAGGCGGCGAAATAGGTCAACAACCCGGCGCGCTCCGCGAACGACGGTTCGACCAGGGAACGCGCCGCAGACCAGGGGGCCCGGCCGGTGTAGTACACCAGCGGCAGCACCGCCGGAATCCGCCCGCTCCGCTTCGGGCGCAGATGGTTCTCGCAGTACATGCCGGTCTGTATGGTCATCCGCGCCGCCATGGCCCGGTCCACCGTCGACTGGGACTCGATGATCAGCACCACCCGCGCGCCGTCCGCCAGCCTGAGGGTCCAGGTGACATCCGACTGGTACAGGGCGAGTTTTTCGTCCACGCGGTCGTCCGGACCCCGGTGCAAGTCGTCGGGATCGAACCCCTGAAGCGGACCTTCGGACACGAAGCCGCGCAACAGGTCGGCCACGACTTGCGGGTGGCCGAACAGCCGCTTCGCGGCGCGGTCGCGCCCTTGCGGTATTCGTGTTGTACCGGTCTCGCCTGACATGCGCCCATCCTGCACCAAATGAAAACCGGTCGTTTGAGACATCGACCCGGCCTCTTGTGGGACATGTCGGTCTTTTCTTGTAAGAATTTCGCCATTCGGGCGGCCGCACCGTGCATGCCCGCTCCCGCAGACATGTCGCCATTCGGGCTGCCAGGCGAGGATCGGACTCAAACTTTTCATGGTTCCACGACAAGGTGGCGGCCCTCAACATCGGAGGCGCGGGCGAGTAGTTACCGATATTTCATGCCTCGGAGCTTAATTCTCCGCGTCGCTGATGGTTGTCTGTATGGCGTGGTGCCAAGTGGTCATGAGATGGTCGAGGGGGGTGGGCTCGGGTTTGAAGGTCTGATCGAGTTTGCGCATTCGTTCGCATTCGTTCAGCGATGAGAATTCTCCGCCGCCGAGAAACGCGAGCATGGCGGCCCCCAAGGCCGTGGACTCGGAAAGCTTGGGTCGTTCGACCGGCACTTGGCAGATGTTCGCGATCCACTGGCAGAGCCAAGTGTTCACCACCATGCCGCCATCGACGCGCAGTTGCGATGTCTTGGCGCCGTCGTTTGCCATGACTTGCAAGAGTTCGGCCGTCGAATAGCCGACACTTGCCAGCACGGCAGTGGCCAACTGCGCACGTGTGGTGTCGAGGGAAAGCCCGCGAATCAGCCCGCGCGCTTGCGGTTGCCAATGCGGCGCGCCCAAGCCACTCAGCGCGGGCACGAACATCACGCCGCCCGAATCGCCGCCGGTTTCGCGCGCGAGCATTTCGGATTCTTCGGCGCTCTCAATGAGGCCAATTTGATCCCGCAACCATTTGATCGCCATCCCAGCCACGAACAGGCTCCCTTCCAAGGCGAAGGCTGGGGTGCCGCTCAATCGATAGGCAACAGTGGTCAAGAGCTTGTTTTGTGAGGCGATGCGTTCACTGCCGGTGTTGCTCATGACAAAACAGCCGGTGCCGTAGGTGGCCTTGGTCGCGCCCACCTCCGTGCAGCGCTGCCCGATGAGCGCGGCCTGTTGGTCACCGGCAACACCAAGCACCGGCAAGGACGCACCAAAGAGTTCCTTGCGGGTGGTGCCAAAGTCACCGACCGAGTCAAGCACACTCGGCAGGATGGAGGCTGGAATCCGGTGGTAATCCAGCAGCTCCTGATGCCAGCATTGTCGGCCTATGTCAAAAAGCTGTGTGCGCGAAGCATTGCTGGCATCGGTGACGTGCCCGCCGGTCAAGCGTGCGATCAAGAAGGCGTCTACCGTGCCGCAGCAAAACTCGCCTGTGTCGGCGAGTTTGCGAAGTCCCTCGTCATGATTGAGCCGCCAAGCGATCTTGGTGGCCGAAAAATAAGGGTCAAGCACCAAGCCGGTCGCCTTGGCGACCGTCTCTTCAAGGCCATCTGTGCGCATTTGCTCGCAGATGTCCGCCGTGCGCCGATCTTGCCAGACAATGGCCGGGCCAATGGCCTCTCCCGTGCGACGATGCCAGAAAAGAATCGTCTCGCGTTGATTGGTGATGCCCACGCCAAGTAACTGCGAAGCATCGATCTTTGCTTCGCCGATGGCCTGCCTCGCCGACTTGAGGGTGCCCTGCCAAATCTCCTCGGGATCCTGTTCCACCCATCCAGGTTTGGGATAGGACGAAGCCAAGGGCTGTTGGCCCATGCCGAGAGCTTCTCCTCGCGAATCGAAAACAATCGCGCGCGAGCTTGAAGTGCCTTGGTCCAGAGTGAGCACAGATGGCTGCTTCATTCTTACGCAAGCTCCTTGGTTCGATCATCGAGGGCGGCGCGGATGCCCGCCTCGAATCGGACAATGCCCTCCTCAAGCATGGATCTGGGGCAGCCGAAATTCAGGCGCACATGGCCCGGTCCCTTGAATTGTGCGCCCTCTGAAAGTGCGATGCCAAAGGAGCGAAACCACTTCGCGGGTGCCTTGAGTCCAAGTGCGGAAACATCGATCCAGGCGAGATAGGTCCCTTCGACCTTGCGCATTTCGATGCCCGGCCATTGGTTGACGCGAGCGTAGAGCAGTTCATGGTTGCCGCGCAAATACTCGATCAACGCCTGCCGCCAAGGCTCGCCGTCTCGATAGGCCGCCTCGGCGGCGGTCATGGACAGCGGGTTCATCATGGGCACCAGCCCATTGTGGGCGGCGATGTACCTCGCCCTTAAGTCTTTGTCGGGTATCACCGCGACCCCACACCCGAGCCCCGGAAAATTCCACGCCTTTGAAGGAGCGAACAGGGCGATGAGCTTCGATTCGATTTCGGGTGCCACTTCCCCGATCGTGAAGTGACGAAGTTCAGTATCGAGTACGAGCGGAGAATGGATCTCGTCCGAACAGATGAGCAGATCCTCTTGCAAGCAAAAGTCCGCGAGCGCCGCAAGTTCTTCGCGCGTATAGACGCGCCCGGTTGGGTTCTGTGGATTGCAGGCGAGAAACAGGCGCGTATCCGGCGCAAGGCTTGCGCGCATGCGATCAAAATCAATCGCCGCTGCTTCGCTCCCTTGACGCAAGGGCACGTAGATTGGGCGGTGTCCCATGTTTTCCGGGGTGCCCAGAAAGGGGTAGTAGAGCGGCGTGTGCATCATGATGGATTGATTGCGCGCTTCGATCATGGCGCAGGCAAGGTTAAATCCCGGCACCACACCCGGCAGCCACACCAGCCATTCGGGCCGCACGCGCCATGAATATTGCGCTAGAAGCCACTCCATGAAGGCTTCGTCGAGGCTGGCGCATGGCTCCGAGTAGCCGAAGAACCCATGCGACAGGCGTTCGCGGAGCGCCTCTTCAATGGCGGGTGCCAGCTTGAAATCCATGTCCGCCACCCAGAAGGGCAGCATATCGTCGCCGTCGTCGGGACCGTAGCGCGTCCACTTGATCGCGCCGGTGCCCGCACGACTCAGACGGGTATCGAAATCGAATGCCGTCACGCGAGATTCGCCGCCGCGTCGGTCTTCTCCTGCACGCCTCGCAAGAGTTCAACATTGCCGCCCTTGGCGGTGGTGTTGATGGTGAGCGTTTTTTCGACGCCAAATCGCTGCAGGTAGCGCGGACCGCCCGCCTTCGGGCCGGTGCCCGAGAGGCCCATGCCGCCGAAGGGTTGGACCCCGACAACCGCACCCACCATGTCTCGATTGACATAGATGTTGCCGACCCTGGCGAGCGCCGCGATTTCTTCAATGCGCGCATCGACGCGGCTCTGGATGCCAAGGGTGAGTCCAAATCCGAGGGCATTGATGCCTTCCATGAGTTCAGCGATATGCGCGGGCTTGAACGTCAAGACATGAAGCACGGGTCCGAAACACTCGCGTTCGAGCTGATCAAGCCCTTTGATCTCAATGATATGAGGACTGAGGTAGTTGCCCGACGTCGAGGCATTGAGACCGCCCCCGGACCATATCCCGCAGCCGAGATTCCGCATCCGCTCGATGTGGGCAAGAATGCGTTTCTTGGCCGCTTCGTCGATGATCGGCCCTACGTCAGTGCCCGGATCGCGCGGGTCTCCTATGCTGAGCACCTCCGCTGCGCCACGAATCGATTCGAGCAGTTTGTCGGCGATCTCCTCCTGCACGCAAAGTACGCGAAGCGCCGAACAGCGCTGGCCGGCGCTCAGGAATGCCGAGCGAATCACGTCGTCCGTCGTCTGTTCAATGAGGGCGGAAGAATCCACAATCATCACGTTCTGACCGCCGGTTTCCGCGATAAAGGGCACTATGGGTCGATTGGGCTTGTTGGCGAGCGCTATGCGAATCTTGCCAGCAGTGTCCGTGCCTCCGGTGAAGGCCACGCCGTCGATCAAAGGATGATCGACAAGCAAGGCGCCGGTCTCGGGGCCACCCGTCACCAATTGCAGCACGTCCTCTGGAACCCCTGCCTCCTGCAAGAGACCAAGCGCGAGCGCCGCCACGCGCGGGGTCTGCTCGGCGGGCTTGGCAATCACAGCGTTGCCGGCGAGCAATGCCGCGGCGATTTGACCGACAAATATGGCCAATGGAAAATTCCACGGGCTGATGCACAAGAACACGCCTCGGCCATGCAAGCTCAACTCGTTGGACTCGCCGGTTGGCCCGTCGGGCAGGAGCTGGGGAAGCGTGAAGTCACTGGATGCTTGCAGTGAATAGTAGCGGGCGAAGTCCACGGCCTCGCGCACTTCCGCGACCGCATCGTCTACGCTCTTGCCGGCCTCGTCGGCAAGTACGCGATAGTAGTCGCCAGCGCGCGACTCAAGTATGTCGGCAGCGCGACGCAGGATTTCAGCCCGCGCATGTCCGCCGATCACGTCCCAAGCGGGCTGCGCCCTGCGGGCCTTTTCAAGCATGTCCTGTAGCTGCTCGGCGTCAATAGGTTCGGGCCTTGTCTTGCTCACTTCCGCCTTATGCGACTCGCTGATCTGCTCAAGCACTTCCGCCGAAGCAAGGTCAACACCCACCGAATTTGGACGCTCCGGACCATAGAGTTCGCGCGGGCTTGGCAAGGGCAAGGCGGACAGACTGCGCGTGATCTCAATCGGATCGGAGACGATGAATTCCGGTTTCAGCGCTTCGTCGTAAAGGCGATTGACAAAACTGGAGTTGGCGCCGTTTTCCAATAGGCGGCGAACCAAGTAGGCGAGCAGGTCCTCGTGCTCGCCAACCGGCGCGTAGACCCGCACGGGCGGAAACTCATTCCACATCGCCTTGGCCGACTCGTGTAGCCGCTCGCCCATGCCGTGAATGCGTTGCAGCTCCATGTGCGATTGATCCTCCGCCATGTGCAGAATGGCGGTGAGTGTATGAGCGTTGTGCGTTGCGAAAGCGCAGAAGAGATTCGGACGCGCGGCAAGCATGGCTTGCGCACAGGAGAGATAGGAGACATCCGTGTGCGCCTTGCAGGTGAACACCGGATAGTCCTCCATGCCCTCGACTTGGGCGTGCTTTATTTCGGCATCCCAATAGGCGCCCTTGACGAGTCGTACCGGGATTTGCCGCTGTGTGCGTTGAGCGAGTTCGGTCAACCAGTGAATCACCGGCTTGGCGCGACGACCGTAGGCTTGCACGGCGAGCGCGACCCCGTTCCACCCTCGAAGCGCGTCTTCGCGGCAGAGTCGTTCGATGAGTTCGAGCGAGAGCACGAGTCGATCCGCCTCTTCCGCGTCGATACACAGGGAAATGTCGTGTGCGCGCGCAAGTTCAAAGAGTTCGCGCAAGCGGGGATACATCTCATCATGTACCCGTCGGGCTTGGCGCGCCTCGTAGCGTGGATGCAGCGCGGTGAGCTTGATCGACATGCCAGAGCGCCTCGGCCCCTGGGTCGGCTGATGCTTGGCCACCAAGGGAATGGATCGCTTGTAGGCCTCGAAGTACTCATCGGCCACCTGCATGGTGCGTGCGCCCTCGCCAAGAATGTCGAAGGAGTATTGAACGTCGGGATTCACCTTGTAGGCGCGTTTCATCGCCTCTTCGAGCGTCCTGCCCATGACGAACTCTTGTCCGAGAATCGACATGGCCTGACGCACCGAGCTCCGAATCACCGGTTCTCCGAGCCGACCGCCCAGGGTGCGCAACACGCCGAGCGGCGACTTGCCTTCAAAGCGGCGCATGGACACCATTCTTCCGGTAAGCATCAGCGCCCAGGTGGAGGCGTTGACAAGGGTTGAGTCCGATTGCCCGAGGTGCTTTTCCCAAGCGCCCGGGCCCAGTTTGTCAGCGATCAGATCGTCAAGGGTCTTGGCATCGGGGACGCGCAGCAGTGACTCAGCCAGACACATGAGCGCGACCCCCTCGTCGGTCTTGAGTCCGAATTCGTTCAGAAAGGCATCGAGCATGGTCGGGCCGCGCGGCGAGGTGCGCACGCGGCGAACAAGCTCCGCAGCCTGTTCCGAAATCGCACCTCGGGCTGATTCCGACAGACTGATTTCACGCGCGAGCCGTTGCACCAAGGGTGCTTCCCGTGAGAACTTGTGCGCATCCAGAGAGTGGGGTGCAAAGGTCATTTCAACTTCCTCGCCTGCCTCGCAAATAAAAGAGGCATATTGTACGGATTCGCCGCATGTGAAGCGCATCGTCTTTCTTGATCGAGGCACCATCAGTGCCGAGGTTGATCTGCCGCGGCCCGCCTTCGCGCACGACTGGCGGGCCTATGATCGAAGTGCGGTCGGCGAAGTGGTGGAGCGGCTGCGCGGTGCGCAATTCGCGATCACCAACAAGGTGCCGATTCAGGCGATGCACATGCGGGAACTGCCGGAACTCGAATTGATTGCGGTGATCGCCACCGGCACCAATATTGTTGATCTCGAAGCTGCCGCGAGGCACGAGATTGCCGTATGCAACGTGCCGGGTTACGCCGAAGCATCTGTCGCCGAACACGCGCTCGCGCTCATCCTAAGCTTGCGCCGCAACCTGATTGAATACCGTGAGCAAGTGATTGCCGGCGTCTGGCAGGCAACAGGCCAATTCTGTTTCCATAACCGGCCCATCTTTGAACTTGAGGGTTCGGTGCTTGGCCTCATAGGCACGGGCGCAATCGCACAGAGTGTGGCGAAGCGGGCGCAGGCGTTTGGCATGAAGGTCATATTCCACAGCCCCAGCGGACGCGAAGACTGCGATTCGGTAGCCCTTGAGACCCTGTTGCGAGAAGCCGACGTGGTGTCCTGTCATACCCCGCTCACTGCGCACACCAATGAACTCATAGGGAAAGACGAACTCGAATTGATGAAGCCGAGCGCAATCCTCATCAACACGGCGCGCGGCGAGATGATCGATGTGGACGCGCTCGCGGAGGCGGTCGAAGAAGGCCGGATTGCCGGCGCGGGCATTGACGTCGCCCCCATCGAACCTCCACCCTCGGGCTCCCCCTTAATGCGCATCAGCACACTGCCCAACGTCATAGTCACCCCGCACGTCGGCTTCGCGGGCATGGAAACCCAGCGAAGACTGTGTCGGATGACCAGTGAGAACATTGAGGCGTTTGTCCGCGGGCAGCCCCTCAATCTGGTGTGATGGCGCGGGACCGAGGATTCGGCTTGAATGAGCATTGCTGCTGAACAATCAGGCGCTCAGCAAAGTACCGTCCCAGAGCTGCTCGCAAAAGACCCGCAACGGAAGGATATGGATGCCATCCTCGACCTCCCGTGCGTAGGGTTCGCGACTCACGAGTACGCGCTTCTTTAGCCGGAGCTCTTCGCCGATTGCATGCAGTGTTTTGAGATCGGAAGGGGAAACATGCTGTGTCGCCTTATCTTCAATGGCAATCGCATCACCGAAAACAAAGTCCACCTCCAGCCCCGCTTGCGTGCGCCAATAGGTGAGCTGCGCATCCAGGCGCTGGTAATCAATCGCGGCGCGAAGCTCCAAGACTATGAATTGCTCAAGCGCGGTGCCGAACTCGGGGGACTCGGTGGGCAGTGTGCGGCGCCCGCAAAGTGCGTTCGCGACGCCGATGTCGAAAAAATAGACCTTCTCGGTTGCCCCCAGCTTTCTCTTGTTCCGCTGCCTGAATGGTGGAAGTCAGTCCAGGATGAGCGCGTCAGTGCTTCCGCTTGGATTTCCTCTCGAAGGTAGGCACCGGCGTAGGCTCTCAAAGCTTCCCAATGAATGGGCGAGTCGACAATCTTATGCTCACCCACCGCGTGCCGAAGGATTTCTGGTGCGGACGAGAACTGTCTGAATACTTCGTCGGCCAGCAGGTCGATGTAGAGCGCCTGCGGAAATGTCGTCTTGAGCAAGGTGGACTTTCCCGTTTGCCTTGGACCGAGCATAAATGTGAATTTGTGCTCCGCAAACAGCGCGAGATCGAGATGTCTGGAGTACATGTCTGGACTCCTCCACAGATTTCTATTGAAATTCTGTGACAGAGTCCATGATAGGTGAAAACCACCTCGTTTCATGCGCTGCGAGCAAGGAGTACAATGCGTGTCCGCTTGAAAAAACTTGGAAAACCTGCGCATGGATGTGATGGACACCATTGCCAAGCAGATCGAGTCCAATCCGATCATCCTGTATATGAAAGGAACGCCGCAGCAGCCCATGTGCGGGTTTTCCGCGCGCACCGTCCAGTGTCTCATGGCCTGCGGCAGGCCCTTTGCCTACGTGGATATCCTCAGCCACGCGGAGATTCGTGCGTCATTGCCCGACTATGCCGATTGGCCCACCTTTCCGCAGCTCTTCGTGGATGGCGAACTCGTGGGAGGCTGCGACATAGTGACCGAACTCTATGATTCGGGCGAATTGCGGCCACTGATCGAAGCGGCCGACTCGGGCGCCGACTAAGCCGCAAGTCGCATGGCCGTCAGCAATTCCGCACGCAAGCGGGTAGTGCTCGCCTATTCAGGTGGGCTTGGTACCAGCGTCATGCGCAATAGCTACCGGTCGTTGACGGCGAGGACGGAAGAATCTGCGACCTGTGTGGGTTGAGCATACTCTATGCCGCAACAACGCGCTCAACCTTGATCTCTTCATCCGGATGTCGCGACTTGGCAAGATCAAAGGCCAATGGCTTCAAGCAGTCCTCTCGCACGATCGCGCCAGGATGAACGGGGTTCTGCATTGGCATTTCGATAGTTCCTAGTGGCAATCCGGATAATCGACATCCATTGCCTGTCCGTCTTCAAACCGAAATGTTACCCGCCAGTTGCCTGGCACGGAACTTGCCTCGGATCTCGTCGGCCGGACACCTCCCAAAGAGTGAAGAACAAGGTTTGTTTTCGATCAGTTAAAGTGATAAATATTCACTATATTATCAGTAATTTATATCACGTTTTAGGGTCGTAAATATCACTTAAGTATAGCATCATTGAAGGCCTGTTTCGGCACCTCCATTGATGCGTTCCATAGTGGCTCCGAATCCATTTCAACAATTCTCGGAGATCACCAATATGCAAACTGATGCCTCGCACAGAGTCCCGCTCACCCAACTGGCCGAAGACCTCTCGGAGTCTTGGCGCGCCGTCTCCAAGTGCACAGCGGAGTTTCTGCGCCTGCTGCTGGAATTTGACCGGCGCGGCGGCTACCTCGAATGGGGCATCCGCGACACCGCCTAGTGGCTCGACGCCAAGTGCGGCATTAGCCGCGTGACCGCGCGCGAAAAGGTCAGGGTGGCGAGGGCGCTGTCCAAACTGGACGTGATTCCGAAGGCGTTCGAAGAGGGACTCGTTAGCTATTCGCAGGTTCGCGCACTGACGCGGGTCGCGGACGAGAACAGCGAGGCGGCACTGTTGAATCTGGCGATGTCCTGTCCGGCCTCTGAGCTTGAGGTTCGCCTCCGGGAAATGGAGAACGGCGAATTGTTGAATGCGAAGGACGAGAAGGCGCTTTCGGGTGATGGTGGACATTCCGACCTTCCCATTCCTGTCGTTAAGCGTCTGTTGTGTGACGGGGCGATTGTGGGCCTTGTAGCGGACCGGAACGGCGTGCCGCTTTCGGTGGGGCGCAAGACAAGGACGGTGCCGGTAGGAATCCGCCGAGCATTAGAGGCGAGGGACCGTACCTGTCGCTATCCCGGCCGCAACCACGCACGGTGGCTCGACGCGCACCACATCGTGCACTGGGCGGACGGCGGCGAGACGAACCTTGAAAACCTCGTGCTGCTGTGCAGTCACCCCCACAAACTGCTGCACGACGGAGAGATTCAGATATTGAGGCGTAGGGATGAGGGGCACTTCTTCGCACACGCCGATGGAAGCCCGATTGTGTACAACCGGAGACCCTTATCGGAATTCGCGGTGGACGAGTCAGAGTTGGCGCCTTGGAGAAAGAACGACCCGGAGCTTGATGGTAACCCAGTGAGTCGACATCCACGGTGCGCCCATCGTCAAGCAGAGTGCTTCCCTAATCCCCAAACCGCTTATGAATGAAATCTCCCCCATCATGAACCCATCGTCTCGACCGAACCAAGAGTATTGGCAGGTCACGGACAACTCAAGGTGTGACACCGGTTAAGAGTAGAATACCCACCACTCAACCATAAGCGGACACCAATACGATGGATGTGATGGACACCATTGCCGAGCAGATCGAGTCCAATCCGATCATCCTGTGTATGGAAGGAATGCCGCAGCAACCTATGTGCGGCTTTTCCGCACCTACCGTGTAAGACGCAAGTTACGTGAGCCCTCGCAATTCCGCACCCAAGCGGGTGGTGCTCGCCTATTCAGGCGGGCTTGATACCAGCGTCATCTGCAAGTGGCTGCAGGTCGTTCATGCGGCGGAAGTGGTGACCTTCACCGCCGATATTGGCCAAGGAAAGGAGGTCGAACCGGCGCGCGCAAAGGCCGAGGCCGTTGGTGTCAAAGAAATCCATATCGAAGACTTGCGGGAAGAATTTGTGCGCGACTTCGTCTTTCCCATGTTTCGCGCCAACGCCGTCTATGAAGGCGAGTACCTTTTGGGAACCAGCATCGCGCGTCCCCTCATTGCCAAACGTCTTGTCGAAATCGCACGCGAGACCGGCGCGCACGCCGTATCCCACGGCGCCACCGGCAAGGGCAACGACCAGGTTCGGTTCGAACTTGGTGCCTATGCCTTGAATCCAGAGATCGAGGTCATCGCTCCTTGGCGCGAATGGGATCTCAATTCTCGCTCGGCGCTGATGGAGTTTTGCGAACAGCACCAGATACCGGTTGAAGGGGCACGTGCAGATGCGGCGGAACCTCCTTATTCGATGGATGCCAATCTCCTGCACATCTCCTACGAAGGTGGCGAACTCGAAGACCCGGACTTCACGCCGAATGAATCCATGTGGCTGCGCACCGCATCGGTTGAAGATGCCCCGGATACGCCCGAGGAGATCACGCTTGTGTTCGAAAACGGCGATCCGGTGGCGATCGACGCGACCCCCATGTCTCCGGCAGAGCTGCTCACAGCACTTAACGAAGTCGCGGGCCGACATGCCATTGGCCGCTTGGACTTGGTTGAGAATCGCTACGTCGGTATGAAGTCGCGTGGCTGCTACGAGACACCCGGAGGCACGGTCTTGCTGAAGGCGCATCGCGCCATCGAGTCCATCACGCTTGATCGCGAACTCGCGCATCTCAAGGATGAACTCATGCCGCGCTACGCTTCGCTGATTTACAACGGCTACTGGTGGTCTCCGGAGCGCGAGGCTTTGCAGGCGCTCATCGACCGCTCGCAGCGAGAGGTCTGCGGTGAAGTGCGCTTGAAACTCTTCAAAGGCAACGTGATCCTGCTGGGGCGGAGCTCCAAGAACAGCCTGTATCGCTCCAGCTTGGCGAGCTTTGAGGATGATCTCGGCGCCTATGATCAGCATGATGCGGAGGGCTTTATCAAATTGAACGCATTGCGTCTCAAGCTCGGTGCACGCGGGAGGTCTGACTGACTTCTCTCGCACCCATCGGCGTATTTGATTCGGGCGTCGGCGGGCTTACGGTCTTACGTATTCTCGAAGAGACACTGCCTGACCGTCAATTCATCTACCTAGGAGATGCCGCTCGGCTTCCCTATGGCACCAAGAGCCCGGACACCGTCGAGCGTTATGCCTTAAAGGCGGCGGGGCTATTGCTAGATCGCGGCATATCCGCCTTGGTGGTGGCCTGTAACACGGCCTCCGCGGTGGCTTTGCCGGCACTGCGCGCGGCGGTCGCACCGCTGCCGGTGTTTGGTGTCGTAGAGCCGGGCGCCGAAGCGGCGTGCAGGATGAGTCGCAATGGCCGAATTGCGGTGCTCGCCACCGAGGGGACGGTGCGCGGCGGTGCCTATGTGCGCGCCATATTGGGCATACGCCCCGATGCGCGCATTCTTGCCCGCTCGGCATCTCTCTTGGTCACCCTCGCAGAGGACTTGGAAGGCCAAGACGAGGCTTTGTGCGAGATGATTCTCCGCCAATCCGTGCTAGGGCTGTTTGACTCCCTGGGGGCCGATACGCTCTTGCTCGGATGCACCCACTTTCCGGCGCTCGGCACGTTCTTTTCGCGAGTCTTACCGCCGCAGGTGCGTATGGTGGACTCGGCGACCGAAGTGGCGAGGCAGGTGGCTGAGGTGCTTCCACACACAAATGGCGGCGCGGGAGGCAGGCTGCTGCTCTCCACCGACAACGCTCGACGCTTCGCGCGCTTGGGGAGTATTTTCTTGGGCGAAACGATTCTTGAAACCGAGGTGGAGCTGGTTGAACTGTCGTGACTGTATTGACGGTGGCCAAGGCAAATGAAGGGATAAGGCACCCGCAAGGTGAGCGTTATTCCAACTGCTATGATTCGAAGCGGCCGGGATACTCACACAGGTCTTGAATACAGCATTCGGCGCAGTTTGGGTTGCGGGCTGTGCATATGTAGCGGCCGTGCAGGATCAAGTGGTGGTGGGCATCTTTCAGGAACTCTTTGGGTGTAAGTCGGGTGAGCTTGTCCTCGACTTCGCGCACGGTTTTTCCGGGGGCTAAGCGTATTCGATTTGAAATGCGAAAAATGTGGGTATCCACGGCGATGACCGATTCGCCGAACAGGGTATTCAGAATGACGTTGGCGGTCTTACGCCCAACCCCGGGCAGGGCCTCGAGGGCTTCCCGTTCGCGAGGCACTTTGCCCGCGTGCTCGCCCAAAAGCATCTCACAGGTCTTCAAGATGTTCTCGGCCTTGCTGTTGTAAAGACCGATCGAGGCGATGTGGCGCTTCAACCCATCCGTACCCAGGTCGAGCATGGCGGCAGGTGTCGCGGCCTCACGAAATAATCCTTTGGTCGCCTTGTTGACACTCACATCGGTCGCCTGCGCGGAGAGAATCACCGCAATCAGGAGTTGAAAGCCGGACTCATATTCAAGTTCGGTCGTGGGTGATGGATTGACCTCCTGCAGACGGCGGAATATCTCTCTGCGTTTCGTTTGATTCATGTGTCCTTCACTGGTCGAAACAAGGCAATGGCGAGGCCTGCCAACAAGAACGCACCGGGAGGCAGCAAGGCAAGCGGAAACTCGAAGCCCTTCGGAAGCACGCGTATCTCCCAGTTGCGGGTTGCTTCCCCGAACAGGTGCTCCATGCCGCTCAAGAGTGTTCCCGACCCCAAGACTTCGCGCAAGGCACCGAGGCCGATGAGCGCGGCCGCGAATCCGAGGCCGACCCCGAGCGCGTCGAGCAGGGCGATGTGTGGTCGATTGTGCCGCGCAAAACCATCGGCTCTGGCCAGAATCACACAGTTGGTCACTATGATCTGCACGTAGAGGGCGATACGTTCATAGAGAGTGAAGGCGAAGGCCTCCAGGAGCAGAACGACTGTCGTGGTGAAGCTCGCGATGATGAAGACGAGTGCCGGCAATCGCGCGCGCTCCGGGATGGGGATGGTGCTTGCCACCAGGTTGCTGCCAACCAGCACAGAGAGCGTTGCCATTGCGAGGCCGAGCCCATTGGTCACCGAAGTCGTGACGGCCATGGCTGGGCAGAGGCCCAGCATCTGTATCCACACGGGATTTTCCCGTGCCACGCCTCGCACAAACGTCGCCGCCGCTTGGCTCATTCGGCGCACTCCGGTAGCGGTTGGGAAAGGGATTTCCCTATCCCCTTTACCAAGCCTCTGAGGGTAATAGTGGCACCGCTCACACCATCTATGTCACCACCATCCTTGACAAGTTCCCAGAAGGTTGCCTGCGCATCGCGGCCCCTGAGGCTGTGAATCCAGTCTGATTTGTCCGCTTCGATCACATCGCCTATGCCGGGGGTTTCGCTGTGCGAGGTGACACGCACGCCTGAAATCTCTCCATTGCCGCGCACCGCCGCGACAAACCCGATGTGACCGGCGTATCCGGATGCCGAGCCTGGAATCACTGCCGCCTGCAGCCCATCTTGCGTATCGCACAGCGCAACCGGTGTCTCCAAGCGGCTCGCATCCAGATCGAAGGTCATCGGTGCATCGCCCCGCAAGAGTTCCATCAAGTTTGACTCTAGAGCGTCCCGCCGATTCTCCGTACGTGCTTCTTCGGTGAACTGCGACACGCCAAGCACCATGAGGCTGCCGAGGCTCGTGATGACGCCAAGATGCACTGCCGTTCGAAGGTTCACGCTTGAATGCTCCGGCGATGCTTGACGATCCATTCGTCAATCAGCGGCGCACTGATATTCGCAAGCAGCACCGCAAAGGCGATGCCGTCCGGATAGGCTCCGAAACTGCGTATCAGGAACACCAAGAGACCCACCATCGCGCCGAACACGAGCTGTCCACTTCGGGAGTTTGGCGCGGTGACGGGGTCGGTGACGATCAGCCAGGCGCACAGCATGGTGCCGCCACTGAAAAGATGCATGAGGGGTGAACCGAGGCTTTGTGAACTGCCGCCGTCGTAGCCCAAGGCCGCGCAGAGGACAAGGCTGGCAAGAAAGGCGACGGGTGCCTGCCAACTGATGATGCGGGTGACCAGCAGCAAGACGCCTCCGAGCAGGAATCCGAGATTGATCCATTCCCATCCCCTGCCGCCCAGCACACCGAAGGCTTGCGGCCAGACATCCGCGACCGTCTCGCCGCCGCGATAGCGGAAGACCTCCAGCGGTGTTGCCGAGGTGATGCCATCCACCACCCAGACGGACAAATCCCCAGGAAAGGCGACCAAGACAATGGCGTAGCCGGCCATGGCCGGGTTCAAGACGTTGTTGCCAAGTCCGCCATAGGCGTGCTTGGCGAGCCCCAAGCCGGCGACCAGCGCGATGAGGAGGACATACCAAGGCGCGCTTGTCGGCAGACAGAGGGCGATCAGCAGGGATGTGACTAAGGCGCTGCCATCCATGAGCTGGCGCACCAATGCTTGCCGGCGCAGGGACAGGCACACGGCCTCTACGGCCAGACCAATAACCGCCGCGAGCGCAAGCTGCCACAAAAGCGCCAATCCGAACAAGAGCAGCATGCAAAGCACGCCCGGCAGCATGGCGAGCAGCACCAATCGCATCACACTTGGCGTGTCGGGCGCTTTCATGGCGAGTCTCTTTCAGGCTTTGTCTGGCTCCGGCCTAGTCTGGCCAGACGCGCTCGGCGCCTAGCCTCGGCTGTTGTAATCTCTTGGGTTCGACGCTGACTGGTGCTGTCATAGAGTTTCGAGGCGCGTTCCGCCTGACGGCGCAATTCTCTTCGTTCCCGATCACGAGTGGCTTGCTGAAGGATCGGCGTCGCGAGTGATATTCCGCTTGGGCAGCTGGCATCACAAAGCCCGCATGCGATGCAGGCTTCCGCCCCTGGGCCGACCGGTTCCGTATCCAGCCCCTGCCGGATTGACCACCAGAGGTCTCTGACCGGAATCTCCCTTGGACACACCTGGTCGCAACGGCCACAGCGAATACAACCAAGCGGTTCGAGTGAGGGCTCTGCTCGCAATGCTTTTCGCCTGAAGCTTCCCTCCGGCCGTTCCAGCAGGTCGATGCAATCGACCGGGCAGGCGGGGACACAGAGTTCGCATCCCGTGCACTGATCGTGCAAGACGCCATGCATGAAGCCTTGCGCGCCGATGATCGCATCGACTGGGCAGACGCCGATGCAAACCGTGCAGCCAACGCATTCCGGTTCGCGAATTTGGGCGACCTGTGCGGGTGTATGGCTGAAGTCGATCAAGGTCTCACTTGCGTTCAGCCGCTCGGCCGCGCGATTGAGGAGGTTCGAAAGTGCGATGAGCGTGGACTCTCCGCCGGGAGGGCAGAGATCGATCGCCTCGCCTTCGGCCAGGGCCGCCGCATAGGCGCGACAGCCAGGGTACTGGCACTGCCCGCATTGGGTTTGCGGCAGCTTGGATTCGATGGCTTCAATGAGCGCGACCTGGCCCGGGCTCCATCGCTTGTGGGCGAGGCTCAATAGCCAACCGAGTCCGGCACAAAGTCCGCCGATGATCACGGCTTGAGCCAAAAGCAGGATCATTGCGTGAACCCGGCGAAGCCCATGAACGCCAGCGACATGAATCCTGCGGTGATGAGTGCGATTGGCACACCTTGAAAACGTCTTGGAATCTCGGCGCCTTCGAGCTGTCGGCGTATAGCCGCGAAGAGCAGCAGCACCAGCCAGAAGCCCAGCGCGGCCCCCAGGGCGTAAACCAGAGTTTCAATAAAGGTGAGTTGCTCTTGGAGCGCGATGAGCGCGACACCGAGCACCGCGCAATTGCTGGTCACCAGCGGCAAATAGGCGCCCAGGGTCTGGTGGATCAGGGGATGGGCGTGGCGCACATAGAGTTCGGTCAGCTGTACGAGAAAGGCCACCACCAGGATGAAGGCGATGATGCGAAAACTGGTGAGGCCGAAGGGGACGAGTAGGAAGTGGTAGAGCAGATAGGAAGAGACGGCGGACAGCACTAGGACGAAGCAGGTGGCCATGCCCATGGCCAGCGCATTGTCGGGCCGCGTCGAGGCCCCCATGAAGGGGCAAAGGCCAAGAAACCACACCAGCACAAAGTTGTTGATGAGCAAAGCGCCCACCAACAATGAAAAGATCTCCGCCACGGCGAATGGTTGATCAACGAACCCGCATTCCGGGTTTGGCTCCGGAATCGGGAGACAGCAGGAAGATCTCCTCTCCACCTTCCCCGGCAGCCAACACCATGCCTTGGGAGATGCCGAAACGCATTTCTCTTGGCGCGAGGTTGGCGACCACCACCACCAATCTTCCGACGAGTTCCTCTGGCGCATAGGCGGACCTGATGCCGGCCAAGACTTGGCGTTCTCCATCGCCCGTGTCGAGCTTCAGGCGCAGAAGCTTATCGGCCCCCTCGACGGACTCCGCGACCAGCACCTTGGCAACCCGCAGATCAATCCTCAGAAACTCATCTATCGAGACCTGATTGCTCGCACTTTTCTTGCCACCAGGATCTTCCTTTGGTGTTTCAGCCTCTTCGGGCGGCTTGGAGGCCTCCATCATGCGCGCAACGGCTTTTTGCTCAATACGACGCATGAGTGGATCGAAGCCTTGAATCCTTTGTTCCACGAGATACTCGCTGGTGTCTTCCCAACCTGATTCACCCGCATTCAAGAACACCTCGGCGCGTTCGGCCATCTTCGGCAGCACCGGCTTGAGGCAGATCATCAGAAACCGAAACATGTTCAATCCTTGACTACAGATGGCATGCACCTGCGCCTCGCTGCCTTCCTTCTTGATGAGGTTCCAAGGTTCGTGTTGCGTGATGTACTGGTTGGCTCGGTCGGCGAGCGCCATGACCTCGCGCACCGCTTTGCCCACTTCGCAAGATTCGTAATATTCGGCGATTGATTCGCGGCGTTCCTGAAAATCGGCCCAGAGTTCGGGGTCGTGCATTTCGGGCGCGAGGCAGAAATCGAAATTTCGTTCGATGAAGCGCGCACAGCGGCTGGCAATGTTGACTAATTTTCCAACCAAGTCGGAATTCACCCGGTTCACGAAATCTTCCATATTGAGGTCCGTATCAGCGATGCTCGGGCTGAGTTTGGAGGCGAAGTAGTAGCGCAGGTACTCGGGGTCCAGGTGGGCGAGATAGGTCTGAGCGAGCAAGAAGGTGCCGCGAGATTTGGACATTTTCACCCCGTTGACGGTCAGGAAGCCGTGCGCGACGACCCGAGAGGGTTTGCGATAGCCAGCCCCCGAGAGCACCGCCGGCCAAAAGAGCGCATGGAAGTAAATGATGTCCTTGCCAACAAAGTGAACGACCTCTGCTGCGGAGTCTTCGCTCCAGAAGGTATCGAAGTCGATGCCTGTGTTTTTTCCGGCGCCGTTCGCATAGTTCATAAGACTGGCCATGTAACCCACGGGCGCATCCATCCACACGTAGAAGTACTTGTCCCTGGTGCCGGGAATGACAAATCCGAAATAGGGGCCGTCGCGGCTGATATCCCAAGGCTTGAGTCCGCCGTCAAGCCATTCGGCGAGCTTATTGGCGACTTCTCCCGACACCGCATCACCGCCGGTCCACGCTTTGAGTTCATCGCTAAACTGCGGCAAGTCGAAGAAGTAGTGCGTGGACGAGCGTTTCACCGGTGTCTCCCCGGATAGGGTCGATACCGGGTCAATCAGTTCCGTCGCTTCGTAGCTGGCCCCGCATCCTTCGCAGTTGTCCCCATACTGATCGGCGAGTCCGCAGCGTGGGCAGGTGCCTTTGACATAGCGGTCAGCTAGGAACAATCCTTTTTGCTCGTCGAAGAGCTGCTCCACCTCGCCGGTCGAAATGAGACCGGCCTTTTCCAGCCTGCCGTAAATGCGCTCCACATAGGCCTTGTTCTCGTCGGAGTGGGTGGTGTAGTAGTTGTCGTGACTGATGAGAAACCCATTGAGGTCGCGAACATGCGCTTCCCTCAATCCATCAATGAGCGCCTCCGGAGCAACACCCTCGGCTTCGGCGCGCAACATGGTTGGCGTGCCGTGGGCATCAACCGCGCACACATAGACCACCTCGTGATGGCGCAGACGCTGAAAGCGCACCCACACGTCGGTGAAGACGTGCTCCAGCATATTGCCGAGATGCAATTCACCGCTGGCATAGGGCAGTGCGCTGGTGACGAGGATTTTGCGCGGCGTGTTCAAAGTGGTTCGTGGAAAATGTGAAGCAAAATTATAGCCCTGCGGCACCCGCTCGCCGGGATATGATGAGGGCTTCTTGAGCGTGAGCAGGAATATGAACAGATTTACTTGTGCCTTGGCGCGTTGCTCCGGTTGTTTGATCTTTCTTGCGGGCATGGCGGCGAGTGGTCTCGCAGAAGCGCAGGGACAAGACTCAACGCCGACCGAGCGCAACACTCAAGTGGTCGCCGAATTACTCGCCCGCGTGTTCGACAACTACAACCAAGTGTATTTTGACCGCCGCCTCGGCCACCCAGAAGACGAGCGCCATGATCGAATGGAAATTCGCGTGCAGCGCATCGGAGGCCAGGACTCCATGTTCTTGGCGTTTCGAAGCTTTGCGGACGGAGATTACTCGCGCCTGAGCGGGGCGGGTGTGCTCCTCCTTGCGCCCGACAACAATCGTCAAGTAACCCGCATGGAGGTGTGGGCGCTGCCGCACAAGGACATACCGCCGACGCAAGCGGTCGCCGGTGTCGATGAGCGCCCCGAAACCCCTGCGGATTGCGTGGTCGATTGGAGCCGTGAGGCGGCGCAGTTTCGTGGGCGAGCGCGAGGGCAATGTCCGTCTTGGGCGGAAGAATCGGTACTCAGCGAACAGCAACTCTGGTTGACTGGGCTTGGCGGGAAAGCGCACGCGGGCGGCGCTTACCAACTGCACGCCGCGCGCATGATGCGTTGCTTCATCGATATTCCCGGTGTCAGTGGCGGTCGCGATGAGGAGTACACACGCTTCGACAATTTGACGGTGCATGACCGCGGCGGAGTCGCCCGCGTGACCACACGAGACGGCAGGGAACTCGGAATCCGGCTGTCGAACGTCGACTGGCCCTTAAACAACTATGCGGATGCCTTCACCCGAGATGTACTTGTGCTGTATGTGCTTGAGTTTCTTGGCGATGAAATCAAATCCCACGGCTACATTTTTACCGAACCCGATGCCGAGAGGATCGGCATCAATCTCTATTGGATGCTCTCCTATTGCTATCTAAAGTCCAACCAGGAGGTGCGTCCGTTTATGTGATGAAGTGGCTGTGTCAGTTGGTTGTCATCAGCCTACCCGGTACGAGATTACAATGTGCTGTTTTGACTTCGACTTCCAGATAGATCATGGATAGCTTCAATACGCGCGCAAGCCTTGAGGTTGGCGGAGAGGAATATGCTTGGTACAGCATTCCCAAGCTAGCCGAGGGGCTCAAGTCGGATCAGGTTTCCAAAGTGGCTCGGCTTCCCGTTTCCATCAAGGTGCTTTTGGAAAACCTGCTTCGCCATGAGGATGGCGACACGGTCACGGCCGATGATATTCGCACACTCCTGACTTGGGCCAATACCCAGCGGCTCTCGCACGAAATCGCCTACCGGCCCGCGCGCGTTCTGATGCAGGATTTCACTGGTGTGCCTGGGGTTGCTGATCTTGCGGCCATGCGTGCGACCGTCTCCGATGCGGGGCTCGAACCCGGAATCGTCAACCCACTGGTGCCGGTGGACTTGGTGATTGATCATTCGGTCATGGTGGACGAGTCGGCGAATGCCGCAGCCTTCGAGAAAAACGTCGAAATCGAAATGGCGCGCAATGGCGAACGCTATAAATTCTTGCGTTGGGGCCAACAGGCGTTCGAGAACTTTCGCGTGGTGCCTCCGGGTACCGGAATTTGCCACCAGGTCAATCTCGAATACTTGGCGCGGGTCGTGTGGACACGCGAAGAAGATGACCTGCCGGTCGCCTATCCCGATACGCTGGTCGGCACCGACAGCCACACCACCATGATCAATGGCCTTGGCGTGCTCGGTTGGGGCGTCGGCGGCATTGAAGCCGAAGCCGCCATGCTTGGCCAGCCCATCTCCATGCTGGTTCCCGAGGTGATTGGATTTAGACTCGAAGGACGATTGCGCGAAGGCATTACCGCGACCGACCTAGTGCTCAGAGTGGTCGAAATGCTGCGTCAGCATGGTGTGGTCGGTAAGTTCGTCGAGTTTTTCGGTGATGGCCTTATCGCTTTGCCGCTCGCCGAACGCGCCACCATTGCCAACATGGCGCCCGAATACGGTGCCACCTGCGGCATATTCCCAATCGATGACGAGACCCTCGCCTATTTGCGCCTCTCGGGACGTGATGAGGCCCAGATCGCTTTGGTGGAAGCCTATGCCAAGGCACAAGGGTTATGGCGCGGCGAACAGGAACCCCTGTTCAGCGACACACTGGAATTGGATCTTTCAAGCGTCGAGGCGAGCCTCGCCGGCCCCAAGCGTCCACAGGACCGGGTGGCTCTGTCTGTGGTCGGCAAAGCCTTTCAGGACACACTCGATCTCGCGCCATCCGCCGGTGCCGACACGCGCACCCCGGTTCCCGGCAAAGACTATGACTTGGGGCATGGCGATGTGGTCATCGCCGCGATCACTTCCTGCACCAACACCTCCAATCCGGCCGTGATGCTGGGCGCAGGCCTGATGGCAAGGAAAGCCGCCGAACGCGGTTTAAGCGTCAAGCCTTGGGTAAAGACCTCGCTCGCGCCAGGCTCGAAGGTGGTGACCGAATATCTTGAGCGCACGGGTCTGCAAGCAGATCTCGACACGCTTGGTTTTCATCTGGTGGGCTATGGCTGCACCACCTGCATCGGCAATTCGGGGCCCTTACCAACCCATATCTCTCAGGCGATTCGCGATGGAAATCTCATGGTCGCCTCGGTGCTTTCCGGGAACCGCAACTTTGAAGGTCGCGTACATCAAGAGGTGCGCACCAATTGGCTGGCATCGCCGCTCTTGGTGGTGGCCTATGCATTGGCCGGTACTGTCCGTATCGACTTCGAAAGTGAGCCGATTGGTCTGGACAAGCATGGCTCAGAGGTCTTTCTGCGCGACATCTGGCCGAGCAACCAAGCGGTGTCCGAGGCTGTCGGCGCTGTCTCGGCGCAGATGTTCAAGCGCCAGTACGCGGACGTGTTCAGCGGCACGCACGCTTGGCGTGAAATGGATGTGGAGTCTTCGCAGACCTATGGCTGGGAGGCTTCGAGTTACATTCGTCGTCCACCCTTCTTCGCCGCAAGAGGTCAGGAATCGCGCGGCGTTCAAGTCGAAGGCGCGCGCATCCTCGCGCTGCTTGGCGATTCGGTGACCACCGATCACATCTCTCCGGCAGGCGCCATCCAAGCGGCGAGCCCCGCTGGCGAATACCTGCAGCAGCAAGCCGTCGTGGAGCGGGACTTCAATTCCTATGGTGCGCGCCGGGGTAATCATGAGGTCATGATGCGCGGCACCTTCGCCAATATTCGCATTCGCAACAAGATGCTTCCCGAGGTCGAAGGCGGCTACACGCGCCATGTGCCGACGGGCGATGTCTTGAGCATTTACGATGCCGCCATGCGCTACCAAGCCGAAGACACGCCCTTGGTGGTGTTGGCCGGCAAGGAGTACGGGACCGGGTCAAGCCGCGACTGGGCCGCCAAGGGCACGCGGCTGCTGGGCGTCCGCGCCGTGGTGGCGGAAAGCTTCGAACGCATTCATCGATCGAATCTCATTGGCATGGGTGTGTTGCCCTTGGAGTTTGCGCCGGGGATAAGTCTTAACAGCCTCGGGATCACTGGCGAAGAAGTCATCGACATAGGCTTGCCGGAAGGGGAGCAGGCCATATCGGCCCGCCAAGTGCTCATCATGCAGGTGCATCGTCCCGACGGAAGCACAGAGCAAGTCAATCTGCGGAGCCGTTTGGATACGCAGAAGGAGATTCAATACTTTGAGTCTGGGGGCATCCTCCAATACGTGCTCAACGATCTCGTGGCCAAGGCAGCCTGAATCGTGGAGACGCAAGAACAAGATCATCTCTATCGATTGCGGCATAGTCTCGCGCATGTGCTTGCCCAAGCGGTGCTGGAGCTGCGTCCGGGCTCCACATTGGGTTTCGGGCCACCGATCGCCGATGGCTTCTACTACGACTTCATCTTAAGCGAACCCATCACTTCGACCGATTTCCCCGAACTCGAACGGCGCATGAAGCGGATCTTGAAGAGCCGTCAGAACTTTTACTGCGAAGAACTTTCCGGCAAGGAGGCGCTGGCGAGACTCATTGAGATGAACGAGCCGCACAAGCGCGAGTATGCCGAGGAACTGCTCGAAAAGCAGGGCCTAGATGGACTGACCTTTTATCGAAACGGCCCCTTTGTTGACATGTGCGAAGGTCCGCACGTCGAGAACACACGCGAGATTCCGCGCGACTGCTTTAAGCTTCGCAATGTGGCCGGTGCCTATTGGCGCGGTGATTCGGACCGGGTGATGATGACGCGCATCTACGCTTGGGCCTTCGAGACCAAGTCCGAACTCGATGAGGCGGTGAAGCGATTCGAGCTGGCGCAAGAACGCGACCATAAGAAACTCGGTGCCGAACTTGGACTCTTTCGCATAGACCCCGAGGTGGGCAGGGGACTGCCCTTATGGCTGCCAAACGGCACCGTGCTTCGCGATGAGCTCGAAAAGCTCGCGCGCGAATTGGAATTCCAAGCCGGATATGATCGCGTCGCGACGCCGCATCTTGCCAAGACATCCCTCTACTACACCTCGGGACACTTGCCCTACTACGTGGACGACATGTACCCCTTCATGAACATCACCGAAGAAGGCGAAGATGGGGAGAGCGAAGTGAAGGAGTCCTATGCCTTGAGACCCATGAATTGCCCGCACCACCATCGAATCTTTGCCTCCGCGCCGCGCAGCTACCGCGACTTGCCGTTGCGGCTCGCTGAGTATGGTCAGGTGTATCGCATGGAAGAATCAGGCGCGGTGAGCGGCCTCTTGCGCGTTCGCGGCATGTGCATGAACGATGCCCACATCTACTGCACCGAGGCGCAGATCAAGGAAGAATTCAAGGCCGTCATGGCGCTGCACGAGCGGATGTACAGCATTCTCGGCCTTGATGAGTATCACGTGCGCTTGTCACTGATGGACCCGGAAGACGAGAAGCGCGCCGACAAGTACGTTTCGAACCCAGAGGCTTGGGCGAATTCGGAACGCGTCCTCAAGGAGATTCTCGATGAGATGGAGTTGGACTATGAGGTCGGGATAGGGGAAGCGGCCTTTTATGGCCCCAAGGTGGATATTCAGTTTCACACGGTAACCGGACGCGAAGAGTCGGTGAGTACAGTGCAGCTTGATTTTGCCCAGCCGGAACGATTTGGCCTCACCTACGTGGGGAGCGATGGAAAGGAGCACATGCCCTACTGCATCCATCGCGCGCCCTTGAGCACGCACGAGCGCATGATCGCCTTTCTCATAGAACACTTTGGCGGGGCGTTTCCGACTTGGCTCGCCCCCGTGCAGGTGGAGGTGATCACCGTCTCCGAGCAGTTTGATGAGTACGCGCAAGGCATCGTCGATCGACTGCGAGCACAGTTCGTGCGTGCGGAACGAGCACCTTCAACCGAGTCGGTCTCCAAGAAAATTCGTGAAGCGACCGTGCGCAAGGTGCCCAACATGCTGGTCGTGGGAGAGCGGGAACAGGCCGCCGGCGAGGTCATGCTGCGGCGCTATGGCGAGCGGCAGCAGCACAAGATGGGTATTGAAGCATTCGAATCGGCCATCCTCAAAACCATCCGCGACCGATCGCCGGAGTTTCAGTTGTAACCGCACACCACTCCCCCAAGGGAAGCGTAGCCTGCTGTTTATGTCGAAAATGGGGATCATGTTGCCTCCGCATATGCGGAGCGTCATAGCCGCTCTATGTTGCTTGAGGGGGAGTCAAAATAGAAAAAGGGACACCCATCGCAACAGGTCGTATATTCAAGAAACTCAATCCATAATAGAGATGTCCGAAACGCTTGAAAGTGCCGTGGGCTGGCGATGCCTGCGAGCAATCCCAGTAACTAGCCCGGATATTTCACGAGTGATGAAGAATTAGGTTGAACTGGCCGGAGCGCCGGGAATTTCGTGTTTTGTGGCGGGCTTTCGGACGTTCGGAGACCCGGATCCGGGTGATTCGCGCTCGGCGGGGACACCGCCCCCAACCCCCATTGTTTATGCGCGCGCCGGGGGTCGGGAGGAGTCGAGGCGCAGCGCGACCCCGCGGAACAGCGCCCGGTGCGGGTAGGCGGAGCTCATGAGCAGTCGGACGCGGCGGGTGTTGGCCACGACGACGGCGCCGACGCGCGGCAGCGCGAGGCGGATGGTGTTCGGGCTCGCGGTGACCAGCCCGGTGCCCGCCGGCGCCATGCGGCGCAACGCCTCGACCAGCATGTAGGCCAGCCCCGAGAGCAGCTGCCGGAACTGGTTCGATCAGAACCTTGTGCTGGAGGCGCGGTCCGCGAACAGGTCCAGCTGCTGGTTCTTGATGCGGTTCTCCATGTCCCCGCGCGCGCAGTAGACCCCCGTGTACAGGTGCCTGTCGGATTGCGGCAGGTTGGTGACCACGAAGCGGGTGTTCGGGCCCTTCGCGCTGTGCTCCGCCTTGACGATTACCCGCCATTGCCGGTCCCAAGTTCCGGCGGCGTAGGAGAACGAGCCGAACAGCTTCTGCTTCGCGCCCGTCCCCGCGTGCCGTTTCTCCGCCTCGGCGACCAGCCCGGCGGCGGACTCCATGAGCACGCCGTTCCCGGCGATCCCGACGACATACCCGACCTTGTTGTCCTCGCACCAGCGGAGCATCGGCCACCTGCAGAACCCGGAGTCGCCGCGCAGCACGATCTCCACCCCGGGCCAGCGCTCCCGCAGCGCCCTCACCAGCGTCGCGAGTACCGCCCAGGCGTGCCTCGCGCCGTCGATGCCGCAGCCGCAGGTACGAGACCAGCAGGTGCCTTCCGCAGAAGACGTACAGCGGCAGGTGGCAGTAGTGCCCGTGGTAGCCGTGGAAGAAGCGGTCCTCCTGTTCGCCGTGCAGCGGCGTGTCCGTCGCGTCGAAGTCCGGCACCAGCCGCCTCGGCGGGACCGGGTGCGCGGAGACGAACTGTTCGAACAGCATGCGGTGCGCGGCCAGCGCCGCCTCCCGGCCCGCCCGCTGCTCCAGCCGGCACGGCGTCGACGGACTCGCCAGCTCCGAGTCCACGCCCACCGCCGTGCGCAGCGCCAGGTCGTGCCGAAGCTCCGAGTGGTCGTCCGGGTCCTCCTCGCCCAGCGCCAGCGCGTACACGCGCTGGCGCAGCATCTCGAGCACCCCGTGCCCGCAGCTCGCGCTCCGGCGCGGATCCTCCGGAAGCCCGGCCAGGGACCTGGTCAGCCCGGTCCTCCGGCCCGCCTCCGAGAGCAGTTGGATGCCGCCGTTCCAGGTGACGTGCCCGCCGTCGAATCCGCACTCGATTCGGCGGCCCTTGACGGTGGAAAACCCGATCGGGGAATGGTAACGTTTCGTCATGGCGGGTTCTTCTGCGAGAACTGATTTAACACCCTAATTTTACAGGGGTTCCCGCCACCCTTCTTTACTTACTCGTCAAATATCCGGGCTAGTCATCGTTGCACTCGGGCGTTACGCCATGGCTTCTTGCCAATATGGGTCTAGATAAGTATCTTCCAGTTGTTTGGCTTTGGCTTTGCTTGACGAATAGGTGCTGGGGCAGCCATTTGCAATGATTCAAGATTCACACGGCGGGTGGGAACCATCAGTAGTGTGGCGCTGTTCGGCACGGTGCTAGCGGGAATATTCGCGCTTGACTCAAGTCGCGAATCGGCAGGAGGCTCCGTTGCTGTTCTGATCAGCTACTGTCCTGCTGACCATTTGGCCCCGGCGGCCTCAATGGGTTTTGAGGCGAAGCCTGAGCGAAGTTATGCGACAGGAGGTTTCGGTAGGGGACCACAACGAACGCTGTCGAAACCGTATGTCGCGCCACCGCGCACCAGCCATTCCCCGATTTTCCAGATGGCAGTATTGGATGCTAGTAACTTTTGGAGTGTTGCACTTGGCATTTGACACAGGGACTGAACCTAGCTGGTACTGCACAATGTTCACAACAGTATCACTTCGATCTACTCGCCCTTATCACATCAACTTCTGAGCACTATGGAGGCGATCCTCCATCTCGCGCAGTTGCGCAACTCCTCGAATCTTTTTTCGCTCACCGCTGCGAAGCAGAAGTTCAAATTCCAGCCCCCGAAGTGCCGGCGGCCGATACTCCGAAACCAAGTCAAATCGCGCCTTCACGGAATGGTGGATTAGTGGCGGAAAATCCACCGTCGAAAGTGCCTTGTCGTCATGTCGAACACACACCTTGCGGATCTGCTTGCTGTACATTTTTCCAAGGCCCTCCGTGTGCGCATGTGCCATACCAGTGACGTTTGGGTGGATGAGAATGTCGTCTACGTCTAAGAGGCGCAACACGTCGCCTTGCGACTCAAGCAACCTACCGATTGATTGTGCCTTCGACTCGGCTATGTGTATGTTGTTCTGCATATGATCTTTGCACTTATCGATCATATACTTCAGGGTGACATCCGCTAGACCATCGTGCCAGTAGCCGCCGCCAATGTCGCTGTGAACGCCGGGGAACCAGATTTCATGGATCCGCTTGGGGTCTTCTGGATCGCGGTTCATTTGAGTCGGTTCGAACGCAATTCGGTCTTCGTCGAGGGATAGGATGTGCACTGCAAGTTTTACACTGGGATTGACCGTGCCGTCCTCAAAGACAACGTCGCTGCTTATGGCCTCTCCGGACCGATGAATGCCATCCATCGCCGCGACCGTGTCGAACGCGCCGAGAAACGCAATTTGCAGTTTTTTCTCCGTTTCATATATGCTCTTTGCGAACTTTCTTGCCAGTGCTGCGCCGCGGCTAAATCCGAAAAGCACGATCCGGTCCTTTTGTGTGGGATTGGCACCCTCCAAGTCCGCCATGGCCTCGTTCAGGATGCGTCGTGCGTCGCCCCACCTAGGTGCCAGTGCGCTGTTGACCAGCCCTGTGGCCTTCGAAATCAACCATCCCACCAAGGGGATATTCTCGCCGTTTTCTCGCGTCCCAATTCCATTGTAGTAGTAAGTCTGCTGCTCCTCTCCACCCGGCGTCGATGTCTGAGTCTCGTCCTTCCCTTGCAGCCCTCCTCCCATCAGTACATGTAGCTTCAGTATGTTGCTGATGCTCTCGTCGTGCTCAAATGCCTCCGCATCGCTCGGTTCATTTCCGGTTCCATCAAAGCTAAAGACCAAAGTCCTTGCCGCGTCGAACGCATTTTCCCCTTCTTTGTCTTTCGCCACCACGAACTCGGACATCCTTCCTATTTCATCTATGGACTTTATCCTACACGGTTATTCTGTCTGCCTGGGCATCATAACCGCGAGCGCGTCAATCGCGTCGCCAAGCTTTTTAAACAGTCCGCTTCGTGGAGACTCCCAATTCTCGACGCTTACTGACTGCCTTGGTAGGTATTCAGCGGACGCCGGTCCACTTGGAATCTTACGGCAACCCCTCTTGCGCTGCGCATATCGAATCGACTAGTCTTACCAAACTAGGCAGATACGCTCGGAATAGTGTTAGGCTCAGTGATCAGCACAATTGCCGTACCGGAGCCTTGCCAGGTTGAGGGACGCTCCACGGAGCTTGGCGGTGTTGATTCAATTCGTCGTGCTATTCTCCTTATGTGGGCTACGCTGGCTGCCGCCTGCCTGTTATCCTTTCCAGAGATCGGCAGTGCGCAATTGCCTCCTCGTGAGTGCCTCAATCGAGGCTGTCCCGATCATAGCCCGAATAACGGCGAACTAGTCGGTACGTACGGTATCGGCGAAAACCAGCGTCACGTTCCATTCATTGCTTTTCCCCAATCCAACGAGGTCCCGTTCGGCGGCACGTTTAGGTTCTACTATGGCGTTAAACGGAAGTCCGCTGGCGGCCCACTCGGCGCGATTGCCGTCCTCGTCGTCAAGATGTTCAGGCAGCCGCAGCACGGCAACCAATGGCTGGATCGTACGATGCTCTACCGTAACAAATTCGATAAGCCGAGCCAAAAGGACGGCTTTGAACACTGGATAGACCGTCTGCGGTACAACCGATGGCATGCTGGGGAAAACATCATAAGCGACCGCCTGAAATCCAAGTTCCATATTGAGTTCCGGGCAAATGAACATACGAGCAAACCTCTAAGCCGGCGGAGATCCTTCGTCTTCGAGCCAATCGGGGATCACCATCACGATGCCGAGCTACAAAAGGCCTACATTCTCGGGTACAAGGCCGTTCGTCCCGACGGCACGTGGATTGACTTCAACATTAATTTCGACAAACCGTTTAGCGAGGTCTACATCACCATAGTTGATCTGGGCGTTGCCGTCGTCGGTGATCCCGTGCAGTGGAGCTGGCGGTTCGAGAATTCGGCTAGATAATGTTCCGATTCCTTGAAGCGCTACCTAAGACCACGCTCTTGTATCGAAGCAACCCTTTAGCCGGCAAGGCGGAGTTGGCAACGCTGCTGATCGCTGGGACGGCCCTACTCATCGCGTGCCGTTACCCGCTCGGCTTCCAATTCTCTACCAACCTTATCCTCGCATTGCTGGGACAGGGTAGCTTGATGATCGGTGGTCTGGTTTTTATGGTGCGTGGTGGACAGGATGCGGTGGAGGATTCGATGAAACTGTCGCGGCTTCTGCTAGTGACTTGGACCGTAGTGCTCATCCTCTTTGTTCACAACTTCTTCGAGCCAGCACGGGTGCTGTATGGACTCCCAGGGTTCGCACGAGCGCTGGTCTACGCAGGCGCGGCGACGTTGTTAATGACCATCCACACAATCAATCAGGATAAGCGGGAAAGGGGCGGGGCGATGCCCAGTCGGACGATTCCGTGGACGGCAATCACCGGTGGTTGTCTGCTGTTGACTCTCGTGATGGCGGTTTGGCTCTACGCGTTCGTGATCAGCGAGAGTTACTCGGAGCAAATTCGGGACTTACCTCTCTTCCGGGATGAAGTTTTGTCGCCGTTTTGAACCCAAACTGGGCTGCCGACGCTGGTCAAATTTGGCACCTGATACGAATTCTGAGACTCTGTGCTTATCGCACCGGATTGTTTAGCAGCCCAATGCGCCAAGACGCCAACTTCCGGGATTCTCTTGCCGTCGCCGGAATCGTCTCGCGGCTGGAGCTAGGTTCCGCCATTCGTGACCTCGGACACAGGTGGAAATAGGCGAGCTTGGATTCGAGATCCTCTTCAAAGTGAAGCCCGGTGAGAGTGCCGAGGTGCTAGGGCCTAGATGGGTTACTCGAAATGTCGAAGGCCACGACCGCACTGTGGAGTGCGGAATCCTCGGAGATGGTGAGGGTCGGCATTTCGTTGACGTTGGTGAAGGTGACCATCAGGGTGATGGTGCCGTCCTCGGTGGCGGGAAGGGTGGGTGTATTGGAGAGCGTCCGGCAACCAAGATGCCCCATCCGATAGCGACGGCACCGAAGCCGCAAACAGTACCAAGGCGAACATCATCGTCAACGACAGCAACAATACGATCTCCCCCAAAAAAACCCAGAAGCTAAGAAGGGGTTAACTCCACCCTTGTTGGCCTGTCAACAGGACACACTTAACACTGGTTTGTGATCGCGGCACGCTAGCTGCGTCATGCGGATCGGGCTTCGACATATCCCGGACGGTGCGCTGACTTGGCTGGAGGGTACGGTGCGCGAGGCCGGCCCCGGTCCCGACGACGCCCTGCGCGTCCTGCGCGAGACTGTAAGGAATTACGTGTCAAAGGGATCTCCAATGTAAATTGAACGATTTAACAAAGGAGGCCAAGACATGGCGGACAAGAAACAAGAAGAGAAGGTGAGCGAAGCGATGCTCGACGAGCTGCTCGCGGGAAGGGATCCGTGCGAGGTGTTCGACAGCGGGGACCTGTTCCGGGATCTGAAGAAGGCATTGGTGGAGCGGATCCTGGACGCGCACCTGGACGGGGAGCACGCGCGGGGCGAGTCGAACCGGCGCAACGGGCACAACCGCAAGCGGGTGCTGTCTGGCGACGACGAGATGGAGCTGGAGGCGCCGAGGGACTGCGGGGGGACGTTCGAGCCGCTGTTCGTCGAGAAGTACCGGCGGCGGCGGCCGGGGTTCGACGAGCGGGTGGTGTCGCTGCACGCGAAGGGATTGAGCACGCGGGAGATCGGGGAGGCCTACGGCGCGTGTCAATGCCGAAGTAAAAGTCCCCGTTTTGGGGCTGGTCGTGGACTGGCGCATTAGCTGACCTCCGGGTTTTTCGGAGGCCTGCCGCAGCGCCTAGGTGGCGGTGGCGGGCGCAGGCTCGGCAGCCCGTCGGCGAGCGCCTCGTCCACGGCGCGCCCGGTGGTGCCGTGGACGCGCACGTTGGCCACCGTGTCCAGCCAGTCGGCGAACTGGGCGTCCGGGTCTTCGAGGTCGCGGAAGCTCCGGCCGAGTTCGAAGTCCTGGCGGATGTGGCTGAACGGCCGCTCGACCTCGCCCTTGGTTTCCGGGCGGTCCGTCGGCGGGGCCATTTCCCCGGGGACGACGCGGCACGGAAGCTGCTGTACCTGGCGCTTCGCGACATCGCGGCCCGGTGGAAGGGGCCCCCGGCCTACTGGCCGGGGGCGAGTCGCGAGTTCGCGACCCAGTTCGGCGAACGCTTGAGGATCCTGGACTGATGGGAACCGGGGGTGGCATGGCGGCGCCCCGGCGCGTATCCGGAGCCGGCTCCGGATACTACCTCCTGCGCTGATACGAGGCCCGCCGGACCATTGAGGAGTACTTCTGCATCCTCAAGGTCGGCACCCGCGTCGAGGACCACCGCAAGTGCCTCGCCTTCAACGCCGTCACCGCCTGGCGCGTCATGGCCCTCGAGCGCCTCGCCCAGCTCGTCGGCTTCATCCCCTCCAAGCGCCAGCCCCTTCCGGGCACCCAAAAGCTCTGGGAGGGCTGGCGCAAATACACCGTCAGCCTCAACGCCATCAACGCCCACATCGGAATCAAGGAAGGAATGACACCCATGACCGTATCTCATGTGTGACCAAGTGACAGCTTGAGTGGGAGTCAAAGGGAAGCGTTGCTCGGATCGCTATAGTTCCTGCTTCCTCGCCGCGAGGAGTTGGGATGAGAGTTCGGTGTAGTCTGAGAGTATGCGCATGGCTTCGGTGACGAAGGGGTCGTCGTCTTCGCGGTCAGATGTTTCATCCGAAACCTCGGTCTCTGGCGAAGATGCATGGATGTCATCAAGGCTGGCGAGTGCGGGCTCGTTCTTGCTGACGCGCAGGCGGTTTTCTATTTCCAAACGTTTCGCATCAATGAGCTTCTTACCGTCTTGCCTTGTCTCCAAATTGAGGCTCACATGCGTGCGCTCCCTGAGTTCCCGCGCCAAGGCGGCCATGTCTTGCACATAGAGGAAATCCGCATCATCCTCAATCCGCATCTGGTGATTGTCGCGAAGAATGGCCGAGAGTGCTTCCACCTGACGTGAGCGCGAATACCTGGCCCGTGCAATCGAGTCGCTTGGCAGCGCGGTTTCGCGAGCGCTTTCGCCCACCTCCTGCGGATCGACCGATTGCGGGAACTGAATGTCCGGGGTCACTCCGGCGTGTTGGGTGCTGACCCCGGAGATTCGATAGAACTTGCCTTGGGTAAGCTTCACTTGGCCGTGCTCCAGGGGGATGAGTTCTTGAATGGTGCCCTTGCCGAAGGTGCGCTCGCCGATGATGACTCCGCGCCCGTAGTCCTGAATCGCCGCAGCGAAGATTTCCGATGCGGATGCGGACAGCCGATTCACCAGCACCGCAAGCGGACCGTCCCATATGACGCCTCGCTCCTGATCGCGATGCACAAGCGGGCGCCTGCGATGCTGTCGAACCTGCACTATGGGCCCTTCATCAATAAAGAGTCCGGCGAGACGATTGGCTTCCTGCAGCAACCCACCGCCGTTGTTCCTGAGGTCGATCACTATGCCTTCGACGCCCTCGGCCTCAAGCTCGCTGACGAGTCGCTCCACATCGCCCGAAGATGTCCGGTTGTGTTCATAGTCCGCATAGAATGAGGAGATTTGAATGACACCCATGCGCCGCTCGCTGCCGGCATGATCAAACTCGATGATCTGGCTGCTGGCCGCCTGTTCTTCGAGTTGAATCCGATTGCGCACAATCGAAACTTCAAGCGGCTCGGTCTGTCCCTCGCTATGCGGCTGGCGAACCTTCAAGCGAACAATTGAATCGCGGGGTCCACGGATGAGTTTCACCACATCGTCAATGCGCCAGCCCACGACATCGATCAGCGCGCCTTCTCTTCCCTGTCCAACCGCCAGAATGCTGGTGTTGGGCACCAGCTTGCCGCTCTTGGAAGCGGGACTGCCGGGAAGCACACGCTGAACGCGAACATAGTCCTCGACCTCGGACAGCACCGCGCCTATGCCCTCCAAGGACTGCGACATGACGATGTTGAAATTCTCAAACACCGGCGGTGAAAGATAGGCCGTGTGCGGGTCGAGTGAGCTGGCATAGGCATTCACGAACAGGGTGAACACGTCTTGCGCGTTGTAGCGCTCCAGACCTTTGAGGCTGGTGCGATAACGCCGCAAGAGCCGCTCTTGAATCTCTTCGTCGGACTCACCGGAGAGTTTGCCTTCGATGATGATGCCCTTGAGTCGCTTTCTCCACACCTCGTCAAGTGCTGCTTCGCTCGCGGCCCAAGGCGCTTCGGATCGGTCCAGCAGCATGTCTTCGTCGCGGGTGAAATCCAAGTCATCCCAATGGTTTTCGATACGATCAATCAGCCACTCGAATCTGGCCTGCTGCCGCACGAGCAACTGATTGAAGATAAGATAGGCCGGCGACATGTCCTCATCAAGGATGAAGTCATCGAGCAGATACCTGTATTGCTCGAAATCCTCGCTATCTGTTTGCAAGAAAAACGCACGTGCGGGGTCAAGGGCATCGATGTAGCGATCAAACATGACGCTCGAAGTCTCGTCATCGAGCTTGTTGGCGCGCAGATGAGCGCGTTCGAGCTGTTCGGTCAGGTCAAGAGCGGTGCGGCCGTGGGCCGATGCAGGGTCAATGGGCGACAACTCGGCGCACAGACCGAGCGGGCTCAATAGACAAGCGGCCAGCAGACCCCTGAGGTAGGCCGCGGTTCCAAGGTACTCACTCATATCGCGATTGATTCTACCGACTTTTGTGGATCCGCGAGATGCGCCTCCTCGTCCGCCCTGTATCATCAGGCATGAAATCTCGTTCAATTTCGCCACAGAGGATCCCGCGAACCTATGGAACTACTACTGAGTCCCGAAATCTGGGCCGCCTTTCTGACGCTCACGGTGCTGGAGATTGTGCTTGGCATCGACAACGTGATTTTCATCAGCATTCTCACCAACCGAGTGGACGCGCAATACCGCGCCCGGGCGCGGACGCTTGGCCTGTCCCTCGCCATGCTGATGCGTATTGGTCTGCTGCTGTCACTCGCGTGGATTATGGGTCTGACCAGGGATCTCTTCGCCATCTTCGGGCAGGGCATTTCAGGCCGCGATGTCTTGCTCATCCTCGGAGGTGTGTTTCTTCTGGGTAAAGCGACGCGCGAAATACACAACTCGCTGGAATTCTCGCAACGGACAGAAGATGCACCAAGCCTCGGGTCTGCCGGCTTTTACTCGGTGTTGATGCAGATCGCCGTCATCGACATCGTCTTCTCGTTTGATTCGGTGATCACGGCGGTTGGCTTGGTCGATCAGGTGCCCGTCATGATCGCGGCCATAGTGGTCGCCATTATTGTGATGATAGTCGCCTCGGGCACCATCAGCCGCTACATCGAAGCACACCCAACCATGAAGATTCTCGCGCTCGCGTTCCTGCTGCTCATCGGCTTGGCCTTGGTGCTCGATGGCTTGGATATTCATGTGCCCAAGGGCTACATCTACTTTTCCATGCTGTTCGCCGTACTGGTGGAGTTGCTGAATCTTGGGCAGCGGCCGCCAAGCGCTCCGATCAAGCTGCGCAGGGCGCAACTCGGCGACCTCATGCCTGTAGACACCGCGTGATAGCATTTTGCGGTGAGCAATCGTTTGTCCAAATGCCTTCTCTTCCTGCTGTTCTTTACCGGAACGGCTTGGTCCTACCAGGGTGAAATCCATCAGAAGATGACCTTCGCCGCAGCGCGCCAGTTCAACCTGTGCGCTCCAAGTGTCGAACTTCCCACGCTCACGCCGCTACAGGTCAGATATATCGCACGCAGCGCCGTGAAGGAATCCAACTCGCGCATGGTGAGAGCCTTTCGCTGGGGGTTTTACGAGCGTGAAGACCAAGCAAGAAAGCGCCTTGTGGGGTTGGTGCAGACGCGACTTCACGAACGGTTCGAGAAACTCGAGGCGGCGGTGGGCGAGGCCGAAGACCTGGTCGGCTACTATTCCGCGACCGGACAGATCATGGCGCACGTCCAAGACATGAGTGTGCCGACCTTCGTGGTGCCCATCTATTACAACCGCTTTTGGCGGTTGTCGGTCCGCGATCGCTTCAGTGTCTACCCGATCGACGTGGAACTCTTGACGGCCAAGTTGGGGGAGCGAAGCTGTGAAGAACTGCTCGGTGAGGAAGCCGTTCCAGCGCAATTGTTGTCCGAACTGGCGGAAATGACGATCACGGCGATTCGGCAACCCATTCTTGGGCAGGAACCGGCCACTTGGGAATCCTTTTGGAGATTCGGCAAGGAAGGCAAGTTTGGCAAGTATGGTCCCGCCCGCAATCGATTCGGCCAGCGAACAGATTTCGCCTGCGGCGAGCAAACCTGTCTTTTCTTGAAGGACGATCCGCTGTATCGGGACTTTGCCTTGCAGCGCCATCTCGACGCGCTCCACTTCAGTCTGAGGTTGATGCGTTGGGCGCAGCAGCATCAACAGTGAATTTGCATCTGGGCACCACACCCTGGTTGTGGTCGGACGGAATGTCCATTGCCACCCAAGCGGGGCAAGCCGAAGCAATGGGATTCGAATCCTTCTGGTTGCCAGAGAATCACCTACAGGCACCCTTTGCGCTTCCCGACCCGCTCATGATGCTCGCCGCCGCGGCGGCGCTCACCAATCGAATACGGCTTGCGACCACCTCCTATCTGCTTCCCTTGCGAACCCCGCTTGCGGCGGCGGAACAGATCGCGGTATTGGACAACCTATCCCAAGGGCGATTGCTGCTGGGCATTGGCCGCGGCTATGACCGAGATACGCTGACGGCCTTCGGGGTGCCTCCAAGTTCCAAGCGGGCGCTCTTTTCCAAGCACCTTGAAGCCATCATCGCCTTGCTGAAGGGCGAGCTGGTGCCGGGCTGCGAAGATGAGCGTCGGCTTTCGCCTGCAGTGGTGCAACGTCCACATCCGCCCATGGTGGTGGCGGCCTTCGGCCCCAAAGCCATCGAGCAGGCGGGGGCCTTGGGGCTACCCTATCTCGCATCGCCGGTTGAGAGTCTGTCGAGCTTGGAGCGCAAGTACGCTGAGCATAGGGCCGCCTGTATCCGAGCTGGACATGAACCGCCCCAGATGATTCCGGTGATGCGCACGCTGCTCATTTCTGACTGCCCCAGCGTGCTGAAGAGGGCACGGGAACTCGTCAAAGCCCAATATGAAGTCCGCGGCACTCTACTCGGACAAGAAGAAGAGACAGCGGTAGATCAACTCGCCTGCATAGGTTCAAAACAACAGGTGACAGAACAAGTCGAGCACCTACGCACCCGTTTGGGAGCAACCCACCTCATAGCCTCCCGCATCCGCCTCACCGGCCTCAAAGATGCAGACCTACAAAAGTCCGCCGAATCCCTCGCCGAGATTCGTGAGCACTTCTACTAGCAAAGCAATCAATGCGCGGGGAAAAAACTCCGGCCCGCTCTCTCATCGATCAATTTTCTGTCAACCTCCGGACACAGATCCCAAACAAAAGGAAAACCGCATGCAACTCACAACCAATACCGCGTTCCAGACCGCTTGGGTGGTGGCCGACTTTGATGAGGCGGTTGACTATTGGTCGCGCATCATGGGAGTGGGGCCGTTCTTCGTCTTGAACTTTGAAAGCGGTCCGGCTCTCAGGTATCGGGGTGCGCCCGGCGAGCTCAGGATGCGCGTGGCTTGGGCACAGGCTGGGGATACACAGATCGAGTTGATCGAGCCGTTATCAGACGCGCCCAACGTCTATCGGGATCTGGTTCGACCTGGCGAAACCCGCTTCCACCACCTGTGCTTTTGGAGTACCGACATAGAAGCGGACGGTCGGGCGATGACACGGGCCGGGTTTGCCACCGCCATGGAGTCCGGGCCGAGCGCAAGCCGGTTCGCCTACTTTGACACCTCAGCGGTGAACGGACACATGATCGAAATCCTCGAACGCCAAGAGGGGACCGTGGGCTTATTTGATCGCATCAAGACGATCGCGGCGGATTGGAATGGTGAGCGGCCTGTTCGGGAGTTTGCGGAGCTGATGGCGTAGCCGAGCCCCGTGTGCTGTCAATTGGGCGTTGAGACTGGTCGCGGGAAATCTAGGCTGCCAAATCTCGGTTCTTTGGGCGTAACTCGCCGCGCAGGGAGTTTGGCAGTGCTTCGCCTATCTGCACCTCCGCGAACTGCCCGATGAGCGCGTCGGAATCAGCGTAGAAGTTGACCACGCGGTTGCATTCGGTGCGTCCGCTGAGTTGTCCGGGGTCGCGCGCGGCGCGGCCGGTGACCAGCACCTTCTGACAGCTTCCGACCAGTGCCTTGGCGTGGCGTTCAGCCTGCTTGCGGAGCTGCGCCTGGAGTATCGCCAAGCGATGCTCTCGCGCCTCCTTGGGCGTATCGTCGGGTAGCGAGGCCGCCGGGGTTCCCGGTCGCGAGCTGAAGAGGAAGCTAAAGGAAGTATCGAAGTCGAGCACCTTGACCAGATCGAGAGTCGCCTCAAAGTCGGCATCCGTCTCGCCCGGATAGCCGACAATGAAGTCCGATGACAGACTAATGTCCGGACGCACAGCCCGAAGCGCCGCAATCTTCGCCTTGTATTCAAGCACCGTGTGACCGCGCTTCATACGAGCGAGCACCCTATCCGAGCCGCTCTGTACCGGCAGGTGCAGATGATTGACCAGCTTGGGAATCTCGCGGAAGGCTTCGACCAGATTCATACTGAACTCAACAGGATGCGAGGTGGTGAACCGAATCCGGTCTATGCCCTCGATCTCTGCGACGTAGTAGAGAAGCTCGGCAAGATCCGCCTGATCTCCCTCGATGGCTCCGCGATAGGCGTTGACGTTCTGCCCCAGAAGCGTGACTTCCCGCACACCGCGTTCGGCCAATCCCCTGACCTCATCAAGCACGTCCGCCACCGGCCTCGACAACTCTGGGCCGCGCGTGTAAGGCACAACGCAGAAGCTACAGAACTTGCTGCAACCTTCCATGATGGTCACGAAGGCGGTCGCGCCGCGCACGCCGGGTGGTGGTAGGCTGTCGAACTTGTCAATGAAAGGGAAGCTGACATCAACGACCGGACGCTTTTCCCGTGCACGCGCCTGGTCAAGCATTTCCGGCAGCTTGTGCAGGGTCTGGGGCCCGAAGACAATATCCACGAAAGGCGCACGCGCATGAATTTGCTCGCCCTCTTGACTGGCAACGCATCCGCCCACGCCGATAACCAGTTCCGGATTGGCGTCCTTGAGGGCGCGCCACCGACCTATGGCGCTAAACACCTTCTCCTGCGCCTTCTCGCGGATTGAACAGGTGTTGATCAGCAAGAGGTCGGCCAATGCCGGATCATCCGTCTCTTCAAAGCCGTGACTCGCACTCAAGGCGTCACGCATACGATCCGAGTCGTATTCGTTCATCTGACATCCTTGGGTCACTATGTGCAGACGCGGTGCCACTCAACTCGATTGATCACTCGGCAGGAAGCGGATTATAGCCGTGCCGAATCGCTGACCCTCACCATCTCACCGAATCCATATCCCATCTCCTACAAGGAACCGGGCGAATCTCCCAATCCCTTCCTTGAGAATCGTGCTCACATGGCCAAATCACAAATCTCGAACTCCTCACATGCACAGCTTTCGAAACGCCCTGCTCAACGCGCTCCTGAAGGAACAGATCAGAAACGCCAAGGAACGCCAAGCCTTCACACGCTCAGGCCCCAAGTCCGCAAGCCCTTCTCCCGAAACCCAGCGACTGCTCAAGGATTGTGCCTCGGCAGGACTCGGCATACTCACCATCAAGGATGAGCCTTTCCCCGCAAGGCTTGCCGCCATACCAGACCCGCCTCTAGTTCTGATTGTTGCCGGAAATCTCCATGCCCTGTCGAACGAATCGCTCGCCATAGTGGGCGGAAGACAAGCGACCGGCGCGGGCAGGCGCTTCGCGTCACGCATCGCCCAAGAAATCTCGGATGCCGGCCTTACTATCGTCAGCGGACTTGCACTCGGAATAGACACAGCCGCCCACGAAGGGGCCCTCAAGGGCGCATCGCCCACCATCGCCGTGCTCGGCAGCGGACACAGGCGCGTCTATCCGGAAACCAACAAGGGCTTAGCGCGGCGAATTTGCGAACAGGGCGGTGCCGTCATCAGCGAATATCCGCCGCACTGGGGGCCGAAGCGCCACAATTTCCCCGAGCGCAATCGAATCGTCAGCGGACTCGCACTGGGTGTATTGGTGATTGAAGCGCGCGAGCGAAGCGGCAGTCTTATTACCGCGAGCTATGCGCTTGAGCAGGGTCGCGAAGTCATGGCGGTGCCGGGCCCGGTTGAGAGCCGTCTCTCCCGAGGCGCGCACGCACTCCTCCGCGAGGGTGCCGGACTGGTGGAATCAGCCGAAGACGTGCTCGCCCTGCTCGGCATGACACCGGCGCAATCCGTAAAGGAAGTGGCGGCAATGAACCTTGAGCCCGTGGAGCAGCAGGTACTCGATGCACTCGATTATAGCGAGACCTCCTTGGACACCCTCGTCGGTCGCACAGGACTCAAGGCGGAGGAGGTATTGCAGGCATTGCTCTCGCTCGAACTTTCGGGAATTGTCGAGACGCAAGCGAGAGGGTATATTCGCGCTGCCACTCGTTAGAAAAGGTAATGCTATGTCCTGGGTCTGCATACTCATGGGTTCCCAAAACGACTGGGCGGTCATGCGCCGCGCCAAGGAGGTGCTTGCCGACCTCGGCGTACACAGTGAAGCGCACGTCGCCTCTGCGCACCGAACGCCGGAACGAGTGCGCGGAATTATCGAAGATGCCGAATCTCGAGAGGTCGCGGCATTCATTTGCGGTGCGGGTATGGCCGCACACCTCGCAGGTGCAGTGGCCGCGCACACGCTTCGCCCGGTCATCGGCGTACCAATCGCATCGGGCGCGCTACAGGGGTTCGATGCGGCGCTCTCCACCCTGCAAATGCCGCCCGGTATTCCGGTCGCGACGGTCGCCGTCGACGGCGCACGCAATGCGGGCTTTCTGGCCGCGCAAATCATCGCGCTTCACAACGCCGACGTGACCAAGGCGCTGCGCGCGGACCGCGAAGCAGGTCAGCGCAAGGTTGAAACGGCCAAACTCGAGGACTGATCTCCCTGAGCTGGTTTCACGAACAACGGGCCGCCGATTGCCTCCAGCGCGGAGGTGTGATCGCGCACGCGACCGAGGGTGTGTGGGGACTCGCATGTGATGCGGGCGATGATGAAGCCGTGCTCCGAATCATCGAACTCAAGGGGCGCCTCGTCAAACAGGGGCTGATCGTCGCGCTCGAGTCGGCCGACGCCGCCATGTCGGCGCTTCAATCGCTAGATTCACATCAACGAGCGCGAGTCACGGCATCCTGGCCGGGTCACACCACTTGGCTTGTGCCGGATTGCGAAGAGCTGCTATTGAGCGACTTGGTGCGTGGCGATTCCGGCCGTATCGCCCTCAGGGTGCCAGACCATGATCAAATGCGGCGTGTGATTGGTCTCGCCGGTCTGCCGATCGTGTCCACTTCGGCGAATCCTTCGGGCTCGCCGCCTGCGTACTCGGCCTTGACTGTGAGGCAGTACTTTGGAAATGCGCTCGACATGATACTTCCCGGAACACTCGGATCGGCCTTGGGCCCCAGTGAGATTCGCGATGCGTTGAGCGGAGCGGTTCTCAGACCGGCCGTCAAGGGTTCGCCATGAGCGCTTCGTCCCGCTACGCGGTCATCGGCAACCCTATCGAACACAGCTTATCGCCTGAAGTGCACGCGGAGTTCGCCCGGCAAACGGGCATCGAACTTGAATACGACCGACTGTTCGCGCCACTTGGTGAGTTTCCCCAAGTGGTTCAGGGGTTTTTCGCATCGGGTGGAGCTGGGCTCAATGTCACCGCGCCCTTCAAAGGCGAGGCCGCCGCTTGGGTGGATCAGCTCGACCGGAAGGCCGCCTTGAACGAATCGGTCAACACCATTGCCTTGGAAGCGGGTGAAAGGGGCCAGGCTCACACCAAGGGATACAGCACGGACGGACCAGGCCTTATCGCGGACCTCGGCGACCAGTGGGGCTTGAGCCTTGTGGGACTGCGAGTTCTTTTGTTGGGTGCGGGCGGCGCCGCGCGAGGCATCATCCCCTCACTGCTGGAGCAGAAGCCGAAAAAACTCATGGTCGCCAACCGTACCCCTGCCCGCGCCGAAGCACTGATCGCCCGCTACCGAGACATGGCAGAGTGCGAATTGTGCGCACAATCCTTCAATGCCCCAGAAGAAAGCTTCGACCTCGTGCTCAACGCAGCTTCCGGACTCTTCGATTCCGACAATCCTCCCGAAATCCATGGCCTGGAGGGCGCGCTTTGTTACGACCTTTCCTACAACCGAGAGCAAGAAACGGGTTTCTGTCGGCAGGCCAAACAACAAGGCGCTCGCGACATCCGCGATGGCCTCGGCATGCTCGTCTGGCAAGCCGCCTACAGCTTCGAAATTTGGCACGGGGTGCTGCCGGAGGCTAAGGCGACATTGACGAAGCTTCAGCGGTGCTGAGAACTACTCAAACCGGAAAAACACTGGGAACCTAACACATGGAGCTGCTAAGGAGATTGACTGCTAGGGGCATTGGCGAGTTCGGCCGATACCTCGATCAGCTACGGGACCAAGGCGACCTGTCGCCGCCAACCGATCTGCTGACGGACCCACTGTACTCAACGCCATGCACCCTCGGTCAAGTGCATGTCGACTTGCGGGACTTTGCGAGTCGAAAGGAATTTGCGGAATACATCAATCAGCGGTTTCTTGAAGCTGGCGTAATCGTGGATGCCGATGAGCCGGGAACATGGGAATGGCTGTCGCTCTTTTACTTTGATGCAGTGTGCCCTATCAACAAAGAAGGGAAACGAAAGCCCGGCGTGGATGGACGCCACTTGCTCGAAGACCCGGATGCACGGCGTCGCCACCGCCACCTCCTGCGCGGACCCTACATGCTGTGGCGCCGGCACAGCGGCGGCGCGAATAGAGAACTGGACCTTCTCCTAGCGCATCCCTTGCCTGTACACGGAATCCCGGCTACTCACCTCGGTGAACGACAGCGTCTGATGAATAGTCCCGGCGCATTGATCGCGGCGAGCCGACTCTATGCCGACCGCGAGTCTGACAGTCCCAGACGCGGCTATTCTCAAGAAGAAAATGGACTGCGCGCCTTCTGTAGATTCCTCAACAATTTACCTGACTGTTTCGACCTAGCAGATATGTCGGCCGATTCGATATTGGCACTGCTCCCAGATTCTTTTTCGGCGTGGCAGAACGGGCCCGAAGAACTGCCAGTCCCGTCGCCACAAGCCTTTGACAAGCTGAAGAGAATTGGTTCGTTACCGGATAACCGATCAGTGGCTCTACAGTTGGATGAATTTCTCAGCGAAATCGATAGCCGAAAGATGACCGAACGCCAAGTCGCGGTTCGATCCAACATGTTTCGAACCGCAGTATTGAGCGCATATGAGTCCCGTTGCGCCATTTCTGGTATGGGGCTAAGGCACACCGAAGGAGTGGAGACTGCATATCACTACGAAGTGGACGCGGCCCACATCGTCCCCATTTCCCGGGGCGGCAGAGACTTGGTTCGTAACGGACTCTCCTTGAACCGGACCATACACTGGGCGTTCGACATCGGGATCTTATGGATAAAGGGCGACCTCCGTGTCGGCTTGGCATAAGGAAATCACTACTGATTCGCGCAATCATTGGCTACAGCAGTTTCAAGATCGGCGTTTACGAACGCCAATGCATGCGCAACATCAACCTGATCCGGAAGCGTTGCGGTGGCACGCCCGCAGCGTAGCACATGCCATTTAGTACAATAAATCTGCCACCCTTAAGGTGCTAACGATTGAGTTCCTCACATGAAATTTAGGGAGAACCATCTCGTCTATTCCAATGCCAACCTCGCCGCTGGCTTTGTTTCCGACGTAAACTCGGACACTGCCGATGATGGCAGCATCCTGTACATGGTCGAATTCATCGATGAAACGCCAGAGGGGGCCGACCTTCGCCATGAATGGATTGATGAAGACGAGCTTCGCGAATGCACCGATGAGGAAACGCAACAATTCACGAACAAGGCCAAGACTCTACGAGACATGGCCAGCGGCTACCTTGGAACGAAGCAATAACCTTCGGTCAGCGCCCCGGCGCAATGCGAATTTGTTGATCCCTAGCCTAATAGTCCAGCGGCAATCCCAGATGTCGCTCGAAGACCAAGTCTCGGTGATCCAGCAATATCTGGTGCTTATGCTGTTCGAGCACCGGTCCGAGATAGGCGTAGCTCGGACGAAGCCAATCCGGCATGGGATTCACCTCCTGCGGGAGGGGATCAAACAATGCGGAGAAGCATGCCCAGTGAATGTCGCACGCAGTCAGTGCATTCCCAACGAAGTAGTCTGAGCCCTTGTCACCCTGCCGCTCTAGGCGCATGGCGAAGTTATCCAGCATCTCGGCAAGATACTCGGCCGCGATCGCCGCTTCGGCCTCGGATCCGCCGTAGGCGAGCTTCATGACCTTGGGGTCCAGACGCGGCCTCGTCGGTGCCGGCCGATCATTGTCGCGGGGTCGCTGCCCCATGATAAGTCTGCGTTTCCATCCCCATCCTCCCTCGCCGCAAATATCCGAAGAGATGCCGAAGCAGGTCTGTCGTTCAATCGGGTCTCGCGGGATCAGGCTCGGCTCCGGCTTCAATCGTTCCGCCAAGGCCAAGATATCCAGATAATTGGAGCGCCCAGGCTCGTTCTCCCAGACCGCGACCGGCGCATTGCGGTGACCAGTCCACGCCACCAAGTGTTCATTGGCCTGAGCAGGGTATTGGGCCACGGGTACATAAGGAATATCCTTATATTCAAATATCTTCTTCGCTGACTCACCCCAAGGGCCTGGAACCCCAATGGTCAACGCCAACCGAAGCCCGGCCATATCCTTCGCGACTGCTGCTTCTACATATTCCATAGCATCCTCCTTGGACACACATTATCGCCCGCACGAGGCGGCGCGGCTCAACCTTAAACCCTGCGCCTCTCAAACCAATAGAAAACTCCGGTGGCGATGATGGCGCCGATGAGTTGGGCGGCTATGAAGGCGGGCACGTCACTTGGTGCGATGCCTGAGAAGGTGTCTGTGAAGCATCGGCCGATGGTCACGGCGGGATTGGCGAAGGAGGTCGAAGCGGTGAACCAATAGCCGGCGGAAATGTACAGGCCGACCATGGCCGCGACGGCCTTCGGGCGGACCCTCAAGGTTCCAAGGATGGTTGCCACCAAGCCGAAGGTTGCCACGGATTCCGAGAGCATCTGCGCGAAACCGCTGCGTATCTTGGAGGAGGTATCGATGGGGTCGAGCTCGAACATCAAGTGGGCCAGCACTACGCCGAAAATCGCGGCCGCAACTTGCACGCCCGCATAGGCCGCCGCCCTACCCTTGCCAATCTCGCCGCGCAAGAGAAAAGCCAAGGTCACGGCGGGATTGAAGTGCGCGCCCGACAAGGGGCCGAACATCGTGATCAAGACCGCGAGAATGGCACCTGTGGCAAGCGTGTTGCCAAGCAGCGCGATGGCACCGTTGCCTTCTGAAAGGCGCTCGCCCATGATCCCGGACCCGACCACGGTTGCCAGCAGCAGCATGGTTCCCAGCGCTTCCGCCGCCAATCGGCGTGAGACTGCTGCCTTGTTCATATGGGTGTCTTCGGTCATAGCGGAATGGGCAAGGGGTTGCCCTTGCGTCGCGAATCTCTTCAAGTATAGAGAATGAATGTGACGGACTGATGGTGCGCTGATGTCAACCACACCCCGACGATTTTGCCATCCCACTCGCTTCACGCACCCAATCATTCCGTATAATGTGCTTGCCATTTGAGAAAAACTTGCGACGATAAGGGCGTGCCGAAAAATACTGTGATTCCAGCTTTTACAGAACCACGACATAAGATCAGCATCCGCCGCCTTTCCACTCTCGCCCTCCTCGGCTTCCTGAGCCTTTTGGTGCCGAGTTTGGGACTGGCAGATGAACTCAATTTGCCGGTTGGTGTGACCGCGATCAGCCGTGACGTGTACGACCTGCACATGTTCATTCTCTGGGCATGTGTCGGCATAGGGGTGATTGTTTTTGGTGCCATGGCGATTTCCATGGTCGCGCATCGCCGTTCGCGCGGCTACCAAGCTAGACAATTCCACGACAACCTGACCCTTGAAATCGTCTGGACGATCATTCCCTTCATCGTACTCGTGGCGCTTGCCGCCCCCTCGACGGCGGTGCTGCTGCGCATGTACGACACTGGAGGCGAGGACTTAACCGTTGAGGTGCGCGGTTACCAATGGAAATGGCAGTACAAGTATCTTGACGATGATCGTAACGAGACGGTTTCCTTCTTCAGCAGCCTCGCTACGCCTCAAGACGAAATCGGCAACCTCGCAGCCAAGGGCCAGTACTACTTGCTTGAAGTCGATAAGCCGCTGGTGATACCAACCGAGCGCAAGGTGCGTTTCCTCGTGACGGCGGAGGACGTGATTCATTCTTGGTGGGTGCCCGATTTTGGCATCAAGCGTGATGCCGTACCCGGCATCCTCAATGACATGTGGACAATCGTCGATGAGCCGGGCGTGTATCGCGGTCAATGTACCGAGCTGTGCGGCAAGGATCACGGATTTATGCCAATCGTGGTCAATGCCGTACCACCCGATGAGTTCGAATCTTGGTACGACGAGCAGGCCGAACTCGCCGAAGCGCGCAGGGCCGCATTGAGCAAGACCTTTAGCGAGGAAGAACTCATGGCGGAAGGAGAGCGGGTTTACAACGCTTTTTGTGTCTCCTGCCATCTTCCCAACGGTGGGGGCATCCCACCCATTTACCCAAGCCTGATCGATTCGCCATATGTGACCGGTCCGCGCGATGACCATGTGAGGCTCGTGATCAACGGCGTGACCGGCACCTCCATGCAAGCCTTCGGCAAACAGCTTGACGCCGCGCAGCTTGCGGCGGTTGTGCACTACGAACGTCACGCTTGGGGGAACAATGCCGGTGATGTGACCCAGCCGCGTGACGTCATCGCCTTGACCGAGTAGCCTTGAGTCGGCGACAAGTAACACAAGAACAGCAAGACTAGAAAGACCACACACAACGATAGAGAATCATGAGCGCGATCATTCACGAACACGACGATCACCATGATGAGCATCATCATGGGCCCGCCGCCGGCATCACGCGCTGGTTGTTCACCACCAACCACAAGGACATAGGCACACTCTACCTCTGGCTGAGCTTTCTCATGTTCATGGTGGGCGGAGTCATGGCGCTATTGGTGCGCACCGAACTCTTCCAGCCCGGCCTACAGTTCATGACGCCCGACTTCTTCAATCAGATGACCACCAATCACGGGCTCATCATGATTTTCGGGGCCATCATGCCAGCGTTCGTGGGCCTCGCCAACTGGCAGGTGCCCTTGATGATCGGCGCACCCGACATGGCGCTGCCGCGTCTCAACAACCTGTCCTTTTGGATACTGCCCTTCGCCTTCGCGATGATGATTTCCACCCTGTTCATGGAGGAAGGAGGGCCCAATTTCGGCTGGACCTTCTATGCGCCGCTGTCGACCACCTACGCGCCGGACACCATCACCTTTTTCGTGTTCGCCGTGCACATGATGGGTGCCTCGTCGATCATGGGCGCGATCAACATCATCGTGACCATTCTCAACATGCGCGCCCCGGGCATGACCCTCATGCGCATGCCACTCTTTATCTGGACTTGGCTCATCACCGCCTACCTGTTGCTCGCGGTCATGCCGGTGCTCGCCGGCGCCGTCACCATGGTGCTCTTCGATGTCCACTTTGGAACGAGCTTCTTTAATGCCGGCGGCGGCGGCGACCCAGTGATGTTCCAGCACATCTTCTGGTTCTTCGGCCACCCGGAGGTGTACATACTGATCCTGCCGGCCTTCGGCATCATCTCGCAGATCATCCCGACCTTTGCCAGGAAGCCGCTCTTTGGGTACACCTCCATGGTCTACGCGGTGGCATCCATCGCCTTCCTGTCCTTCATCGTCTGGGCGCACCACATGTTCACCGTGGGCATGCCAATCGCCGGACAACTCTTCTTCATGTACACCACCATGCTGATCGCCGTGCCGACGGGTGTGAAGGTGTTCAATTGGGTGGCAACCATGTGGCGGGGTTCCATGACCTTCGAGACCCCCATGTTGTTCGCCATTGCCTTCGTGGTGCTGTTCACCATCGGCGGCTTCTCGGGCCTCATGCTGGCCATCACACCGGCAGACTTCCAGTATCACGACACCTACTTCGTCGTCGCGCACTTCCACTACGTGCTCGTGCCCGGCGCGCTCTTCGGCATCATCGCGGGTGTCTACTACTGGTTACCCAAATGGTGCGGCCACATGTACGACGAGACGCTTGGCAAGCTGCATTTCTGGCTATCCTTCATTGGCGTGAACGTCACCTTCTTCCCGCAGCACTTCTCCGGACTTGCCGGGATGCCGAGACGCATTCCCGACTATGCCTTGCAGTTTGCCGACTTCAACATGCTTTCCAGTATCGGCAGCTACCTGTTCGGCTTCTCGCAACTCATCTTCCTGTTCCTTATCGTCAAGGCGATTCGCGGCGGGGTCGCCGCCGGTGAACGGGCGTGGGATGGTGCGCACGGCCTCGAGTGGACCCTCCCCTCACCGCCGCCCTATCACTCCTTCACGCATCCACCTCGGCTGTCCGAAGGGGAAGCGCATTCCTAGGATCTACAACATGTCCGCGCACGGCAAAACAATCCTCAAACTGGTCGTCCTCGTGGTCGGCATGTTCGGCTTTGCCTTCGCCTTGGTGCCAATCTACGACCTTATTTGCGAGGTCACGGGGCTTGGAGGGCGAACCGATGGCAAAGCCGAGATTTCCACCGGCGATCTGCCAGTTGACACATCGCGCCTCGTGACGGTGCGATTCGTCACCAACACCAATGAGGGCATGCCTTGGGAGTTTTACTCTGACAAGCAGTCCATGCGTGTGCATCCGGGCGAAACAAAGCAAGCCGATTTCATCATCAAGAACATGAGTGACCGAGGCATCAATGGGCAAGCCATCCCCTCGCTGGTGCCCATCTTGGCGACGGACTACTTCCACAAGACCGAGTGCTTTTGTTTCACCCAGCAGTATTTGGATGCAGGCGCCTCCATGCGCATGCCGCTACTCTTTACCGTGGACCCAGACCTACCCGAGCATGTGCAGTCGGTCACGCTTTCCTACGCCTATTTTGAAGTGCCGGCAGTCACCAGCTAAGGAACCCCCTGATGTCCGAGCAATCGAGTTCCATTTACTACGTGCCTGAGAATGGCTGGTACCCGGTGTTTCTCGCCGCATCCGTCGGCGCCATGCTTGCCGGCTTGGCTATCTGGTTGAATGATCTGAAGGTCGGAGACTCACCCAACCTGTATCTCTTCCTTATCGGCAGCTTCGGTTTTGCGGCGGTGCTTTACTGCTGGTTTACCAAAGTGATCTCGGAGAATCACCAAGGGCTGCCCAACGCCGCAGTCAAGCGATCCTATGTCTGGGGCATGGGGTGGTTTATCTTCTCCGAAGTCATGTTCTTTTTCGCATTCTTTCTTGCGCTCTTCTATGCGCGCCTATTTGCCGTGTCCTGGCTCGGAGGTGACGGTGCCAAGGGAATCACCGGGGACTATTTGTGGCCCGAGTTCGAACCCGTATGGCCGGTGGTTGAGAATCCCAATCCTACCGTCTACGCGAATCCCAACGAAAGCATGGCCGCGCCAGCGCTTAGCCCGATTACCCAGTGGCTCACCTACCTGCCATTCTGGAACACGGTCATTCTGCTCAGTTCAAGCTTTACGGTGCATTGGGCGCACACGGCAGTCAAGAACCAGAATCGCACCAAGCTAATTGCCTGGCTTGGCCTCACCTGCCTCTTGGGTGTGGCCTTTCTTGTGCTTCAGGTGGAAGAATACATTCACGCCTATCAGGAATTGGGCTTAACGCTCGCGAGCGGCATCTACGGTTCGACCTTCTTTATTCTCACCGGCTTCCACGGATTTCACGTTACTCTCGGCACCTTGATCCTACTAGTGCAGCTCTATCGGGCATTCATCGGCCACTTCAAACCCAAGGATCAGTTTGGATTGGAGGCCGCATCCTGGTACTGGCACTTCGTTGACGTGGTGTGGGTGTGCCTGTTTATCTTCGTGTATGTGCTTTGAGGGGTCTTGGGGCGTGCGCTAAGCACCATGCCACGGCGCATCAAGCCCTAGTTGACCGGTATAGAGTCCGTAGAAGATTACAAGCATGAGCGCGGCGGCAAATGCGATGCGGATGCCGAGCGCGTAGAGGGCGCGGCGAGACTCGGGGACATCGACATCCTTAAAGAGGAACACAAAACTGCTAAAGAGGCTTGCGATGACGCAGCCCAAGAGAATCACAATGACGACCTTCAGGGCCACAAGGCTCCTCCGTGACAATTCGCTTTTTCAACACTTTACCAGCCAGTGACTTTCCGTGCGCACGCAAGTTGGCATCACTCTCGGCCTGTGTGCCTGTTGCCTGCTCTTTTGCGCCCTCGGCTACTGGCAAACGACCCGATCAGCAGAAAAGCGCGTCATGGAGGAAGCGCTTGAGGCATCCTTAATGAGCGCTCCCACCCCTTGGAGCGCGGATTCGACCCCCTTCTCGCGCGTGTCGGTTCGCGGTTCTTACGATGCATCACAGATGTTCTACGTCGATAACAGGGTGTATCGGGGACAGCCGGGTGTTCAAGTGATACAGGCCTTTGAATCGACAAGTGGCCGACGCCTGTTGGTCGACCGTGGATGGATGAGCTTTCCGGACCGTCAGTCTCAGCCCCCTCCCCCTCCCTCGCCAGCGGATGAAGTGGAGATCATCGGATTGTTGCTGCCGGATTTTGGAGTCGGATTCAGCTTGGAAAGCCGTCGGCTCGACCCACGAGAATCTCTTCGGCCATTGCGTATTCAGCAGCTTGACTTGAAATTCATCGGCGAGTTGGCCGACACCGAAAGTCAATACCAGCTCAGACTGAGAAACGCAGAGCCCGGCGCCTTGACCACACAACCCTTTGCGCTGCCGATGGGGTCCGAGCGCCACCTCGCCTATGCCGTGCAATGGTTCGGCTTGGCGCTCGCCGCTATAATCATTTGGTTATTTCTGGTGCGCAGGCACCTGTCGAGAAGGTCAAAGTCAGATGGCTGATGAGAGAAGACGCAATCGAGCGCTTCTTGTGGCGATCCTCGCGCTATGTGCGCTGCCGATGCTGGCGGCTTGGTGGCTGAAGAGCAGTGTTGAAGACACGGGTCCCTGGGCCACCACCAATCACGGAACCTTTGTCGCACCCGGCACCACTCTCGAAACCGTCGGGCTCGAACGGCTCGAACTAGACGATCCGACTTGGCGGCTCATCATCGTGCCAAGCGAACATGGGTGCGGCGATACCTGCCAAGAGGCGCTGCCAATCCTTCGCGCTCTGCATCTGCGACTTGGCAAGGATTCGGGACGCGTGCAACGCGTGCTCGTCGGACGCGATACGCCGGAAGACGCACCATCCGACCATTTGGCCTTCCTAGCCGTTCCGGTTCCCGTAGGTCTCGCAGAGGGTGTCTATATCGCCGACCCGCTTGGCAATCTGGTGTTTCGATACGACTGGAGCCAAGTGGGGACGCCCCTCTACGAGGACTTCAAGCACCTGCTTGAACTGTCGAGAGTCGGCTAAGGACCCGGAAGATGGAACGAAACGAACTGCTCTGGAAGCGCGTCTACCTCGCGACGCTTCTGCTCGGCTTCGTGGTGGTGTGCCTTGGTGCGTGGACCCGTCTCGCGGATGCCGGCCTCGGATGCCCGGATTGGCCGGGTTGTTATGGGCAGATCATGGTGCCAAGTTCAGCCGAAGAAGCCATGCAAGCCTACCCCGATGCCCCACTGGAAACAGGCAAGGCACATCTGGAGATGGTGCACCGCTACATCGCCGGACTCTTGGGCTTGGGCATTCTTGGTCTTTTCATTCTCGCGCGGTTCGGTGAAAACCCACGGCGCAAGAAGATCACGACTTGGCTATTGCTATTGGTAATTGTGCAGGCGACGCTCGGTGCCCTCACGGTCACTATGCGCCTCTTTCCGCCGACCGTCCTTGCCCACCTGCTGTTGGGTTTTTCGACGGTTATTCTATTGTGGAATTTGCGCCCCCCACCGAATTGGAGGGTGCGCGCGAATTTGCTGAACGCCCATCTTGCGCTTGCATGGTTGGTGCTGTTCACGCAGATTGCGCTTGGCGGTTGGATGTCGGCCAATTATGCCGCACTGGCCTGTCCGGACTTCCCGACTTGCCAAGGGCAATGGTGGCCACCGATGAATCTTGGCGAAGCACTCGATACACCGCTTGCCTTGGACACCAGCTATCTCGGAGGGAAGATGGATGGCGAAGGGCGAACCGCGATTCATATGGCACACAGAATCAATGCCTTCATCTTGCTCGGCGTACTGACTTGGTTCTTCCTGCGCCTGCGCCGCGTGCCCGGTGCCAGTGCATCGTCAACGCTTGGTCTCTGGCTGCTGGGAACGCAGTTAGCGCTCGGTATCGTCCTCGTACTCTTCGGCATTCCGCTCGTGCTCGCGGTGCTGCACAATTTGACGGCACTGCTCTTGGCCATATGCCTCGCCCATATTTCGGCGGCGGTCTGGCGCAGACCCGATGTCACGCTCAATCAGCAATCACCCCAACTCAGCTTCTAGCGACTCCTTTTTCATGCTCACTCAAAAGTACAAGATCCGCATCACCATCGCCTCCTGCCTTGCTTTTATCGCGATCGTCCTCGTGCTCTTCGTGCACAACGTCGTTCGATCAGACGCGCTCTCCGAAGACGAACTGCGCGATATGGGGGTCGTTACCTTGAGCGCTCCTCGAGACATTGATAAGGTGGAACTACTCACCGACCGAGGCGAGCCGTTCACGCAAGCCGATTTTGTCGGGCAATGGTCCTATGTCTTCTTCGGCTTCACCCACTGTCCGGACATATGCCCGCGAACAATGGGGATCATGGGTCGTATGGACGAGATTCTGCGCGATGGGTCGCGGCGAAGGCTGGCGGACAGATTCCAAGGCGTGTTTGTCAGCGTCGATCCCGAACGTGACAATCAGCAACGCCTGAATCGCTACGTGAATGCATTTTCGCGCTATTTTCTTGGTCTGCGAGAATCGCGCGACAAAGTAGCCAGTTTTGCCGGGCAGGTGAACGCCGCCTTCGGAAAGGTGCCGATGTCACACGGTTCGGACGGTTACCTCATCGACCATACCAGCAACATAGTGGTCATTAATCCGGAAGGCAAACTTCACGCTTTCATAAAGCCCGACCGCACGCCAGAACAACTCCTGCGAGCCTTGGAAAGCTTCGAAGCCAGCACCTAGCGGGCTCGGCAGGGAAACTCTCCTATCTTCGTCCTAAGGCTAAAAATGGACACCCACCAATTGTTCGAACCAGCGCGGATCCTTGGCCTGACCGGTGGCAAGCACGCGGTCCAAACGCCAGGGTGGCAGATGCGTGTGTCCCCATTTTGCGACGCGCTTGACCTGTGAGAGACGCGACAGCCAGAAGCAGAGCGCCGCATAGAGGCAGAGCGCGTCAAGATACGTATGCTCCGCAAGACTGAGGCGACGCACTTGCTCGTAACCGCCAATCAAGGCTGATCGCCGCGCGGGGTCGGTCTCTCCCTGAGAATCCACCGCCCAGTCATTGAGCGCGACCGCCAGATCGAAGGCGAGCATCGTTCTCGACGCATGATGAAAATCAATGACCGCTGCAAGTTGCTCGTCCTCAAAGAGCGCGTTGTCTCGAAAAAGGTCCCCATGCACCACGCCCTGCGCAAGCATCCGAACATCTGCCCGTGACAGCAACGCCAATATCGTGGCCAACGCCTCGTCAAGCATCAGCCTCGCTTGCGAACTTAAGAGTCCCGCCACCTCTTGGGCACGCGCTCGAAGCCACCCGGCACCGCGCGGATGTGGGGTCGCAGAGTCCGAGAGCGGCTTGGCCACCAGGTGCATACGCCCCAAGAACGCGCCGATCTGCCTGCATTGTTCTGCTGTGGGAACCTTGGGATGCATCCCAGGAAATCGCTTAACCACCATGGTGTTGCGGCCTTGACACGAAGTGATCGGATCTCCGTCTTTGGTGCGATAGGGTACGGGGACAGGCAGTCCGTTTGTCGCAAGCTGATCGAGAAGTCGCAACACGAATCGATCACTGGCAAGTTCCGATTCAAACAGTGTGACCACCAAGCGAGTCTTCCCCGTGGCGGAGGTCGCCTCAACAAAGAAGTTCGAGTTTTCTATGCCTTGGGTAGCGTGCTCGATCTGGTTGACGTGATTGAAGCCATACTCCGACAGCAAGCGCTCCATGACCTCGGGAGCGACATCTGTATGAACCGCCACGAGACTGCGCGGTCAATCGGCGCTGGCTGCCGCTCGTTCAGATCGCACCCGATCAATCAGGTACTGGGCAATCTCCAATTGCCTGGCACCGCCAAAATTCTCGGGTGGCGTGACCTTGTACTCGCCAGCCACAATCAAGGTCGGTACGGAAACGATGCGGAATACTCGCGCGAGCGCGTCCGCCTGACGCACCTTGGTTTGCACACTGAAGGAATTGATCGCCTTCTCAAGCGCGTCGCCCTCAACATCCGCATAGTCTTGGAACAGGCGCTTGAGAATGTCCATGCGCAGCACGTTGAGGTTACGCACCTGCAAGGCTTCAAACAGGGGCATATGTATGAGGTCAACCACATCAAGCTGCTCGCTCGCGTAGTAGACCGCCGCGAGCATCTGATAGGGCCGACTGAAGGTGGCGGGAACGCGGCGCAGGCTCACATCTGTCGCCTGGCGAGCCATCCAGTCCGCAAGCGGACCCTCGAGATTCATGCAATGCGGACAACCGTAGGAGAACACTTCGATCACTTCGATGCTGTCCGGCGGGGTTTCCGAGGGGATTGTCATGCGAACAAAATGAACGCCTTCCTGATAGGCGCCGCCTTCGGCCTGAAGGCCAAAGCCGGGCATGAGAAGGCAGAGCAAGGCCGCGACGAACGCCAAGGGCCGACAACTCTGTATTGTGACGCACCGCATCTTATCTGCAAGCCATATGGCGAGGCCGCTAATAGACCCCGGAAACGTAATTCGCGACGGCTTCGATTTCGGCATCGGTCAGTTGATGGGCTGTTCCGCGCATCATGCCTCCCACGCGCTCATCGGTAGTGCGCAAGCCCTCTCTGTATGCCTTCAATTGGGCAATCAGGTAGGGTCTGGAGAGTCCTTTCAAAGACGGGAAACCGGCGGGATCATTGCCTATGCCGGTGGGTCCGTGACACGAGGTGCAGGCCGAGACCGACTTCTCTGCAATGCCGGCCCTGTAAATCCGCTCACCCATTTCCAAGTTTTCCTCAAGCGACTGACCCTGCCGCGGGGGCAAAGAGGCATACCAAGCCGCTATATTCAGAATGGTCTCATCGCTCATGCTGTCGAGCTGACCCGCCATGAGCGGAATCTCTCGCACTCCGGAACGAATGAGCAGCATCTGGTCGTACAGATATTTGGTGCCTTGACCGGCGAGGCCCGGGTACTCGGGAAGCAGCGCGCTGCCGTCGGCTGCATGACAACCGAGACAGATGGCTGCCGCTTCCTCACCTGCTTGAAGATCGGCCGCAATGCCTTGGATAGGGATGAGCGCAGCGCTGAGCGTCGCTGCCAGCAAGAGCGCCTTGGATTGAAGACTCAAAGTGTGATGCACCTTACGATGAAGTGGCATTATAGCGGCTGCAAATTATCTCCTGCCGCTGGTGGCTCGATTCCCAAATGAGCGATGTTCCCCTGTCAGCGCGGTTTCTCACCAGCGCTTCGAGCCTCGCTGACACTCCGCGCGATCACTTACCGGAAGTGGCCTTCGTGGGTCGCTCGAACGTCGGAAAGTCCAGTGTGCTCAACTGCATCACCGGAGCGCGCAAGCTCGCCCGCACGAGTAAGACTCCCGGACGCACACAGTTGTTCAATTACTTTGACCTTGATGTCGGCGGCAGACTCGTTGATCTGCCGGGATACGGATACGCCAAGGTGCCCGCACGAATCTCCGCAGCTTGGCGTATCCGTATTTCCACCTATCTTGCCAAGCGTGCGCAGCTCGGCGGGCTGGTGCTGGTCATGGACGCGAGGCACCCGTTTCAAGACAAGGATGTCAACATGATCAGCGAGTGCGCAAGCGCCGAATTGCCCGTCCTCGCCCTGCTCAACAAGTCCGACAAGCTCTCAAAGAGCGCCAAGCTCAAGTGCCTCCATAAGAGCCGCGAGACACTCTTCGCTCTTCAGTATGGGGCAGATGACCTGATACTCTTCTCCGCACACACGGGAGAAGGGGCCGAAGCAGCGCGCAACTGGATCCTCGAGCGTCTAGAACCGGAATAACTCTCGCTGTAGAGGGAGTTGTTTCCCTTCACTTTGATCTTACCCCCCGAAGTCGTCCACAATTGCCGCACACACCTCAGGATCAACAGATTGAAAGCACTGCTGTGCAAGGCCTATGGCCCGCCCGAGAGCCTCGTCATTGAGGAAGTTCCCGATCCCTCCCCGGCGCCCGGCGAAATGATTTGCGAAGTACGCTTCGCCGCATTCAACTATCCCGATGTCTTGCTGCTTGAAGGCAAGTACCAATTCAAACCAGAATTTCCCTTTTCGCCAGGCAGCGAATTTTCCGGGGTGGTCAGGGAAGTTGGCGAGGGGGTGACCGACTTCGCACCCGGCGACGAAGTGCTGGGCTATGCCCCAGGCGGCGCAATGCGCGAACTGGTCGCTGTGCCGGCGGCGAGCGCCTATCCGAAACCAAAGGGGCTGAGTTTTGAACAAGCATCAGGCATTCTCACCACCTACGGCACCTCTTATTACGCGCTCGTCCAGCGCGCGGCGCTGAAAGTGGGTGAAACGCTGCTGGTCACTGGCGCAGCAGGAGGCGTCGGGGTCAGTGCCGTGCAAATCGGCAAGGCACTAGGCGCTCGGGTTATCGCGGCCGCCAGCTCGGACGAGAAACTTGAAGTGGCTCGCCAAGCCGGTGCAGACGAACTGGTCAACTATGCAAATGGCGAACTCAAGAAAGCAGTGAAGTCGCTCACGGGAGGCGAAGGCGCCAATGTCATTTACGACCCCGTCGGCGGAGACCTCTTCGATCAATGCATGCGCTGCATCGCTTGGGAGGGGCGCGTGCTCGTGATCGGATTTACGGCGGGCATTCCGAAGCTCCCCACCAATCTGGTGCTACTCAAGGGTTGCCAAGTGTTCGGCGTGTTTTACGGCAGTTGGTCGGGGCGCGACCCGCAAGCCGGGCACCACAATATGCTCGAAATCCTGCGCCTCATGGAGACCTCCCAGATCGAACCGATCATCGGTGCCTGCTACCCATTCGAAGACTTCGCTCCGGCGCTGCGCTGCCTCTCGGAACGCCGCGCCACCGGCAAGGTGCTGCTTCAAATTGCTTGAACGCTTGCACCGCATAGGGCCGCGCGAGCACATGCTCGCGATGTTGCTCGGCTCGGCATTCATGCTGACTTCGGCCGAGGTCTTCATGCATGTGCAATTCATGCAGCCCTGCCTACTCTGCGTGTCCCAGCAGTTGGCTTTCTTCGCGGTCGGGCTGGTGGCCGCGATCGCGCTGGTGGTCAAGCCAAGGCGACTCGCCTTCCCGGTGCTCACTGGACTGTGTTCACTTGGCGGCGCAGCGCTTGCCATTCGTCAACTTTGGTTGCAGAGCCTGCCTGAGGGCGAGGTGCCCGCCTGTGGCGCGAGCTTCGAGTATCTGGTTGATGTCTTGCCCTTGAGCGAACTCATCGCAGCCATGCTCTCTGGAACCGGAGAATGCGCCGAAGTGGATTGGGCCTTTCTTGGCCTTTCCATGGCCGGCTGGGCACTCGTTGCGTTTCTTGCCTTCCTAGCGATTTCAGCTCTGTGCCTGCGGGCATCGCGGTCATGACCGGTCGCTATCCTCAGCGGCGCATGCGCCGCAATCGGCGCAGCGAATGGCTTCGCGGTCTGGTTCGCGAAACTGAACTCAAAGCAAGCGATGTCATCTACCCGGTGTTCGTCATGGAAGGCACGAACACGCGCGTCCCTATCGCCAGCATGCCGGGCATTGATCGACGATCAATCGACCTGTTGGTGAAGGACGCGGAAGAATGGCTCGAACTCGGTATTCCTTGCATTGCCCTCTTTCCTCATGTTGACTCGTCTCTGAAGACGGCGGATGGCAAAGAAGCGTTGAATCCCGAAGGCTTGATCCCGCAAGCTGTGCGCGCGCTCAAGAGGGCGCTGCCAAGCCTCGGCATCATCACGGATGCGGCGCTCGATCCCTATACCACGCACGGGCAGGACGGGTTGGTGGATTCCGAAGGACGGGTGCTCAATGATGAGACGATCGATGTGCTCTGTCAGCAGTCCTTGGTGAACGCCGAGGCGGGCACCGATATCATCGCGCCGTCGGACATGATGGACGGGCGCGTGGGCGCCATCCGCAATGCGCTCGACCAGGAGAACCACTCCACGACCGGGATCATGGCCTACTCGGCGAAGTACGCCTCCGGATACTACGGCCCATTCCGCGAGGCGGTGGGGTCTTCCACCGCCCTCGGCAGCGGAGACAAGAAAACCTATCAGATGGACCCGGCCAACAGCGATGAAGCCTTGAGAGAAATTGAACTCGACCTAGCCGAAGGTGCGGATTCGGTCATGATCAAGCCGGCCATGCCCTACCTTGATGTGATCCGGCGGGTCAAATCCACCTTCATGGCACCCACTTTTGCCTATCAAGTCAGTGGTGAATACGCCATGCACATGGCGGCCATCGAGCATGGTTGGCTTGATGAGCGCGTGATTCTCGAATCGGTGCTCGCGATTCGACGTGCTGGCGCGGATGGTGTGCTAACCTATTTCGCTGAAAAACTCGCCAAGGCATTGGAGTGATCAACGCATGAGCCAATCAGACAACTCGCCAATCGTTCACGTCACGGACGACACCTTCGATGATGAGGTGCGCAATTCGGACCGTCCCGTTCTGCTCGACTTCTGGGCCGAGTGGTGCGGACCCTGCAAGATGATCGCGCCGATCATCGACGAGATCGCTCAAGAATATGAGGGCAGCGTCAAGGTCTGCAAGCTGGATATAGATGCGAGCCCCAACACGCCTCGAAAGTACGGAGTGCGCGGCATTCCTACCTTGATGCTGTTCAAGGACGGCGAAATAGATTCCACTCGAGTGGGCGCACTTTCAAAGTCGCAGCTCAAGGCGTTCCTCGACAGCAACGTCGACCAACCAGCATCCCAGGCACAGTAGCAGTAGCGCCCGGATGGTTCAGAGAGCGCTGTGAGCCTCGACAAGCACACTTCAGATCAAGTCAAACACATCATTCGCGAACTCGCAGAAGAGCGTGATTCGTCTATGCGTCCGGGCGACGTGCTGACCCGCCTACGCGAACTCGGCCGTCCCTTGGGCGCTTGGAATATCCGCGCCGAATTCACCCGCTTGACGCAACAAGGCTTCCTAGAATTCGATGCCGAATCAGCCTCTTGGCGCCTCGCTGAAGGAGACGCCGCAAGCGAATAAGGACCCCCTTGAATGGGAGTTTTGTCTTAGTGCCTCAGGCGTTGTGGCCCAGAAGCGCCTTGGTTTCCAAGTACTCTTCGATGCCAAACTCGCCGAGTTCTCGGCCGTTGCCGGATTGTTTGTAGCCGCCGAAGGGTGCGTTGATGTCGAATCCGGCTTCGTTGATGGTCACCTGGCCCGCACGTACCTGTCGCGCAACACGATTGGCGCGCTCTTGATCGCCTGACCAGACGCAGCCTGCCAGCCCATAGACGGTGTCGTTGGCAATCGCTACGGCTTCGGCTTCGTCCTCGTAGGGAATGATCGATAGAACCGGCCCGAATATCTCTTCCTTCGCGATGGACATGTCATTCGAGACATCCGCAAACACGGTCGGCTTCACGAAATAGCCCTTATCCACGCCTTCCGGCCGCTCAGCGCCGCCCGTCACCAAGGTGGCGCCCTCTTCGACCCCCTTCACGATCAAATCCTTGACCTTCTCCCACTGTGCGCTGTGCACAATAGGACCGTGGGTTGATGTCTGCCCCAAGGGGTCGCCAAACTGAAGGCTCTCAGCCGTCTGCTTGGCGATGCCGGCAGCCTCTTCCTGACGCGACCTCGGCACCAACATGCGTGTAGGCGCGGAGCAGGTTTGTCCGGAGTTGAGGTAGCAGGCTTGCACCCCCGCGGATACCGCCGTATCGAAGTCGGCATCATCAAGAATAATGTTGGCGGACTTGCCACCAAGTTCTTGCGTCACCCGTTTGACCGTCCGCGCGCCAAGCTCCGCGACGCGCTTTCCGGCGCGCGTCGAACCGGTGAAGGAGACCATATCGACCTCGGGGTGGGCAGCGATCGCTTCGCCAACCACCGGCCCGTAGCCGTTCACCAGATTGAACACCCCCGCCGGGACATCGGCTTCGCGCATAAGTTCCGCCAGCATGAAGGAGCAGAGCGGCGACATCTCCGAGGGCTTGAGCACCATGGTGCAGCCGGCCGCCATGGCCGGTGCCACCTTGGCGACCACTTGGTGCAATGGAAAGTTCCAAGGCGTGATGAACCCACACACACCTATGGGCTCCTTGACAATCTGAGTCGGACCGCGAGACGTCTCCCACTCGTATTCCCGTGCGATGCGGGCATAGTTGCCGAAGTTCGCCATGGGCATGCCCACCTGGATGGCCCCGGAAAGTTTGAGCGGCATACCCATTTCCGAGGTGATGGTCGCGGCGAAGTCCGCTGCGCGTTCGCGCAAAAGCCCTCCAATCTTCTCCAGATACCCGGCCCGTTCGTCGGCGGACTTTGCCGACCAACTTGGAAATGCCTCGCGTGCGGCCTTCACGGCGGCATCGACATCTTCCGCCACGCCAAGCGGTACCCGACCGCAGGTTTGTTCCGTCGCCGGATTGATCACATCGAGCATCTCGTTTCCGGCCGGTGATACCCATTGGCCACCAATGTAGAAGTGTTCAAAAGTTCTCACGATGAAGAAATTCCTGTTTGATGCAATGCGAAAAGCTGCGTACTCTATCACCCTCTAGCTCGATAGCGTACAGTTCGAAATGCCAGAAACCAGCGGCCCAGCCCAGTTCGAGTCCTCGCTTGCGGAACTGGAGCGCCTCGTAAAGCAAATGGAACAGGGCGACATGACGCTTGAGGAATCTCTGGCCGCCTACGAACGCGGGGTGGAACTCAGCAGACAGTGCCAAGAAGCCCTGCGAAAAGCCGAATTGCGCATTCAGGAACTCAAACCAGGCGCTTCCCAACAAGACGCCACGCTGGAAACATTCCAACTCGATGCCGATGACGACACCACCTCTTGAAGATCTGCGCCAAGAGGTGAACCAAGCACTCGGTGCGCATATCGCAAGCCTGCCTGCGGGTCGGCTCGTCGATGCCATGGGCTACGCCCTGCTCGGCAGTGGAAAGCGCTTGCGTCCGCTGCTCTGCATGGCCGCCTGCATAGATTCTGGGGGCGCTCGCGAAACCGCCCTTTCCCCCGCCTGCGCGGCGGAAATGATCCACAGCTATTCGCTTGCGCACGATGACCTACCCTGTATGGACGATGATGATGAGCGCCGCGGCAGCCCAAGCTTGCACAAGGCATTTGACGAAGCCACAGCCCTACTCGCGGGCGATGCCCTGCAAACGCTCGCATTTCGCACCCTTGCCGATTGTCCGGGGGTTTCGGACGAAGTTCGGGTGCGAATGCTGAAGGAACTTTCCGACGCAGGTGGTGCCGCCGGCATGGCAGGCGGGCAAATGCTTGATCTGCTCTGTGATGATGTCGCCACGCGAGACCTCGCACACTTAAAGAATACCCAAGCCATGAAGACCGGTGCCCTGTTCCGCGCCGCGCTTCGTTTGGGTCTCGTGAGTGCGAACCGCGACATACATCTTCTCGATGCGTTCGCGTCCTCTTTCGGTTTGGCGTTTCAGGCCGCCGATGACCTGCGCGACTGCCTAGGCGAACGAGAAGTGCTCGGCAAGCCGCCAGGGTCCGATCTTCGACACAACAAACTCACTTGGGTGAGTCTCATCGGCATCGAGGAAGCGCAAGCCGCACTCGCGAAGCTGCGTCTGTCTTGCAAGGACGAGCTACGCCATGCCGATTTCGAACCCGTTCTGCTCGCACAAGTCACCCAATTGGCGCTCGGCACGGACGACTTGCTTGGGATAAGCTAGTGTGTTTGGTCGCGCACTCCAAGAAGGGACAAGCTATCCGAGAGACCGCACAGAAAGAACTCGATATCGCCTATCTTTCCCGCCTCGCGGCGCTTCACTTCAAGGGCGCGGAACTGGAGCGGGCACGGGACGACATCACCCGCATTATCGACATGATCGACACCATGCGTGCGGTCGACACCGAGGCTGTCGAAGCGCTCGCGCACCCGGCTGATACGGGACAAAGACTGCGACCAGACGAGATATCGGAACATCCGGACCCAGAGCGCTTGCAGTCCGGAGCCCCATCGGCGCGAGAAGGGTTTTATCTGGTGCCACGCGTCGTCGAATAGTCTCCAACATGCCTGACGCTTTCCTTGAGATCACCCAGCTCCGCGCCCTATTGGATTCGCGCCAATGTTCGGCGACCGAACTCTGCGAGGATGCACTCGAGCGCATCGCACGCCTGAACCCGAAGATCGGGTGTTTCTTAAAGGTACACGAGGATGCGGCGCGCACAGCCGCCAAGAGTGCGGACGAGCGCATTTCGCAAGGCGAATCCGCGCCCTTGCTCGGCATTCCCATCGCGCACAAGGACCTCTTCTGCACCGAGGGTGAAGTGACCACCTGTGGCTCGAAGATTCTTGAGACTTGGCGCGCGCCCTATGACGCAACGGTCGTTAAGCGATTGACCACCGCCGGCGTGGTGGTACTCGGCAAGTGCAACATGGACGAATTCGCGATGGGCTCGAGCAACGAGAACAGCGCGTTCAACCCGGTTGGCAATCCTTGGGACCTTTCGCGCGTCACCGGCGGCTCATCCGGGGGCAGCGCGGCGAGTGTTGCCGCCGGACTCGTCGCGGCCAGCACCGGCACGGACACCGGAGGCTCCATCCGCCAACCGGCTTCCCTTTGCGGTGTGACGGGCCTGCGTCCCACCTACGGCAGGGTGTCGCGATTCGGCATGATCGCCTTCGCTTCGAGCCTCGATCAGGCCGGGCCCATCACCCGCAGCGCACTCGATGCGGCGCACATGCTGCGCGCCATGGCGGGCTTCGATGCGAAAGACTCAACCTGCGCCGAGCGTGGCGTGGAAGATCTCGATGCGTTGGTTGCCGACGGTGGTTCGCTGCCGGCAGGCAGGCTCCGCGTCGGGCTTCCGCGCGAGTACCTGGAGTCTCTGAACAGCCAAGGCTATGAGAGCGCCCTCAATGAAGCGAGACGCCAATTCGAACGCATCGGTCTTGAGTTCTCCGAAGTCTCGCTCCCCTCAACCTTCGCGGCCATCCCCGCCTATTACGTATTGGCCTCTTCCGAAGCTTCATCGAACTTGTCGCGTTTCGACGGCGTGCGCTACGGACACAGAAGCGATGATGCGCCCTCCCTTGAGGAACTCTACCGAAACTCGCGCTCCGAGGCCTTCGGCCCCGAAGTCAAGCGACGCATACTCACCGGCACCTACTGCCTCTCTTACGGCTATTACGACGCCTACTACAAGAAGGCCATGCGGGTTCGACGCGTCATTCGCGATGAGTTTGCACGTGCGTTTGAAGAGGTTGACCTGTTGCTGACTCCGAGCAGCCCCGGTATCGCCTTCAAGCGCGGTGAGCTGGCGAGTGATCATATCGCCATGTACCAACAGGACTGCTTCACCACCCCCGCCGCGCTGGCCGGGCAACCCAGCCTTTCGATTCCCTGCGGCTTCGATCAAGGATTGCCGCTCGGCATGCAATTGATCGGCCCGCACTTCTCCGATGCGCTCTTGCTGAGAGTCGCCCACGCCTACCAGCAGGTGAGCGACTGGCACAAGCAGACTCCCGGGATTTGACGAGCATTCGACACCATGCAATGGGAAACCGTCATCGGCCTTGAAGTGCATGTGCAGCTCAACACGGATTCGAAGTTGTTTTCAGGCGCGGCGACCGCGTTCGGGGCCGAGCCCAACGCGCAGGCCTGCACAATAGACTTGGGGCTTCCCGGAGTCTTGCCGGTCTTAAACGAGCAAGCGCTCAAGCAAGCACTTTGTTTCGGCCTTGCCATTGATGCCGAGATTCCTCAATTCAGCACCTTTGATCGCAAGAATTACTTCTATCCCGATCTTCCCAAGGGCTACCAGATCAGCCAGTTCGAACAGCCGGTGGTGGGAACCGGGCAAATAACTATAGAAATGGATGATGGCGAATCGCTGCCGGTACGCATCACCCGCGCCCACCTTGAAGAAGATGCCGGCAAATCCATTCACGATGCCTATCCGGGACTCACCGCGCTCGACTTCAATCGCTCCGGCATGCCGCTCTTGGAGATTGTCACCGAACCTGATTTGCGTACGCCAAGCCAAGCCGCAGCCTGCTTCCGTCACCTGCACAGGCTCGTCAAGCACCTACGAATTTGCGATGGAGACTTGAGCCAAGGGTCGATGCGCTGCGATGCCAACGTCTCGCTTCGCCCATTGGGGGACGACAAACTCGGCGAACGCACCGAGATCAAGAACATCAACTCCTTCCGTTTCCTTGAGCAAGCGCTTGAATTCGAGGCCGACCGCCACCGCCGTCTGCTCGAATCGGGCCAGAGTGTGGAGCGAGAGACGCGCCAATTCGATCCCACCTCCGGCGTCACCAAGGCCATGCGCGGCAAGGAATACTCCGACGACTACCGGTATTTTCCAGATCCCGATCTGCTTCCGGTGAGGGTGGATGCCGAGCTGCTCGAATCCGTTCGCAGGGAGATGCCGGAACTGCCCGAGGTCAAGGCCGATCGACTGATAGGCGAGCATGGCCTGAACTCAGAGGATGCCAAGCGACTCACCAGCGACCCGGACATGGTGGATTGGTTCGATCAAGCACTTGCTTTGGCACCCGAAAACACGCCGCAAGAACTTGGCAACTCGCTTGCAAAGCTCCTGCTCGGCCAAGTGCGCGCGAGCCTCAACCGCACCAATCTCGATATGCAGAAGTGTCCGGTGACACCCCTGCAGGGCGCGCTGCTTGCGCTGCGCAACCTCGACGGCACCATCTCCAGCGCCGCCCTTCGCGATGTCTTTCGCCTGCTCTGGGACGCGGCGGACACAAGTCTCGACGTGGATGCGCTCATCAAGGAGAAGGCACTCGCCCAAGTCAGCGACACCTCCGCCTTGACCGGATTGGTCGAGTCCGTCCTCGCCGCTCATCAAGAGCAGGTGGCGCAATACCAAGCTGGCCACACAAGAGTCTTGGGATTTCTGGTAGGCCAAGTCATGCGCGCCTCAAAAGGCTCCGCCGACCCCAAACAAGCCAACGAGATCCTCCGAAGACTGATAGAAAAATAGCGAATACTCTGCCCTCGCAGAGGTTCAGGAATCCGCTTTCAGTTGTGACGCCGGCATTGTTCACGAGTCCGTCGATGCTTCCATCAGGCGCATAGCGAACAACCTTGCCGCTCCCCCATTCGGCATTCCACAAGTAGCCTTCGGCGTCAACCGTGGGTGATCAATCTTCCCACAGCATTCCGACCGGCATGGCAAACAACCTGTCTTCTACTCGATGGATGCGATCGCCATCGTGAAGCAAAATCCCGCAGTTGAAGTCTGATCTCGTGGCATCTCGCAGCCGCCTCAATCCCTTGAAGTCTTGGCTGCGTATGGTCGCCGACGCTTTCACTTCCACAGCAAGGACTGACCCCGAGAGACTCTCTAGGACGAAATCCACCTCGACCTTATCCTTGTCCCGGTAGTGGCTGACGAGAATGGGTTCTGGATGAAGGGCGATGGCCTTCTGGAGTTCCGCGAATACAAAGCATTCCAAGAGCATTCCGAGCGGCTTGCGGTCCTTCAGAAGCGTCTCCTTATCGATTCGGCGGACGGCCGCCAGAAGACCCGAATCAAGAAAGTGGAGCTTCGGCGTCTTGATCAGGCGTTTCAATTCGTTGTTGTGCCATGCCGGAACGCGCCTCACTACGAACAGGTGTTCAAGCAGCCTCAGCCAACGGTCGGCTGTCTTTCCATCAATGCGCAACTCGGATGCGATCCTTGAGAGGTTCAAGAGTTGACCCGAGGCAAGGCTGGCTCGAATGACAAGACGAGCCATGTCGCCCTGCCGAGAGGGTCCCGCAGTCTCTGGAATATCCCTGCGCACCAACGCGGATAGGTAATTGAGCAGCCAAGTCACCCTGCGCGCCGCTTCGGTGCGCGCGAGAGCTTCGGGATAGCCTCCGGAAAGCACCTTATCTATCAGGTCTTGGGACGGCGCCATTCTTTGAAAGCTTGGGAAATCGCCGGAAAAAGCCCGACTGAGGAACTGTGAAGCACTCGTTCGAGCAATTTCGCTCTGTGAAAACGGCAATAATTCGATGGTTTCAACACGGCCCGCCAGTGAGTCCGGAGTTGCCACTGCCGCAAACAGGTTTACGGAACCTGTAATGAGAAAACGCCCCGGACGTGGATCCTCATCAACCGCCTCCTTCAGCGCCAGAATGAGCTCCGGTGCCCGCTGAATTTCATCGATGATCGCGGCTTGATGTTGGCGAATGAACCCGGTTGGATCGCTCGACGCAAAGCTCCTGAACTGCGCATCATCGAGCGTCAAGAAGGGTCGCTGTTTCGTTGTGAACCGCCTCGCCAGCGTGGTTTTTCCGGATTGACGCGGACCAACAATCGCGACTACTCTCGTGTCGTCCAGCGAAACCTTGACCCTGTGCTCCGCATGACGAGGCACATAGTGCATTAGTTGAGGCATGTTCGGGTGTGCCATCGCTGTCCGTCCGATTCGGAACTTGTTATCGTCCAATTCGGATTATAGCAGCGTCTAATCTAGAGTGAATTAGCGTCTGATTCGGAAAAAGCGCCTTGAAAACAGCCTGCAACCGTCGCCGGGTGATGCGCTTGAACGATTACGCCGAAACTCCGCGACGCTGTAGGACGTTTACGCGCAACGCGACGCAAAGCAAGGCTTGAATGGGGTTCAGGATGTCCCCCATAAGATCACTTCGCGATTTTGACGCGCCTTACGGACGGAGTTCGTCCTCCGTTAATTAAGAAACGTCGTCCAGGAAGCTACGCAGAGAATCTGCGCGGCTGGGATGGCGGAGTTTGCGCAGTGCCTTGGCTTCTATTTGCCGAATGCGTTCTCGCGTCACGTCGAATTGCTTGCCCACCTCTTCCAAGGTGTGGTCCTGATTCATGTGGATGCCGAACCGCATGCGCAGCACCTTGGCTTCACGCGCCGTCAAGGTGGATAGGACGCTGTTAGTCGCCTCCTTGAGGCTTTCCCCGGTGGTGCGATCAAGCGGCGAACTCGCCGAGGTGTCTTCAAGGAAGTCGCCGAGATGCGTGTCCTCATCGTCGCCCACGGGGGTTTCCATAGAAATCGGCTCCTTGGCGATCTTGAGCACCTTGCGCACCTTGTCTTCAGGCATCTCCATGCGCTCTCCAAGCTCTTCTGGGGTGGGTTGGCGGCCCATCTCCTGCACCATTTGTCGTGATACGCGATTGAGCTTGTTAATGGTCTCTATCATGTGCACCGGGATGCGGATGGTTCGTGCCTGATCGGCGATCGATCGGGTGATTGCTTGGCGAATCCACCAGGTCGCATAGGTCGAGAACTTGTACCCACGCCGATACTCGAACTTGTCGACCGCCTTCATGAGGCCGATGTTGCCCTCTTGGATAAGGTCGAGGAACAAGAGCCCTCGGTTGGTGTACTTCTTCGCGATGGAAATCACGAGGCGCAGATTCGCCTCAACCATGTCGCGCTTCGCATGGCGAGCCTTGGTTTCCCCCATGGATATTTCGCGGTTGATATTGCGAATTTCCTGAACGGAAAGACCAAGCTCAGCGCAGCGTTCCTTCAATTTCGATTGCGCGCGAAGGATCTCGGGCTTGAATACCAGCAGGCGCTTGTTGCCGTCTGGTTCCGAACTGATCTTCTCGTCGATCCATTCGGGATTGAACGGGCTCTTGCGCATCCACTTGAGGACTTCTTGCCTCGGCAAGCCGGCGCGGCGACTACAGAGAGTGAAAATCTTGGTCTCTTGCTCCTTGACCAATTCGAGCGAACTGCGCGGCATGTTCAGTATTTCCGCGAAATGGCGTGGCGCCAGCTTGATCATGGAAAAAGTATGTCCGAGCTTCGCTATGGCTGTCGTTGCCTGCTCGCTGTCGTAGCCCTGCTCGGTGATCGCCTTGCGCGCCTGATTATAGTGGCGCCTAACAAGGGTGAAGCGGCGCTGCGCCTCCTTGGGATCGGGTCCCTTGGGCTTCTCATCGTCATCATCCTTCTTGTCTTTTTCTTCCTGGCTATTGGCGCGGCTGATTTCAAGATCGGGATCGAGATAGCCGGCCAACAGGTCTGCAATGCGTTCGCGTTCCTTCACCTGCTTCCAAGTTTGCAGCACGTATTCGACGGTCCCCGGAAACTTGGCCATGGCCTTCATCATGTCGCGAAGGCCCTCTTCAATGCGCTTGGCGATGGCGATCTCGCCTTCGCGGGTGAGCAGATCGACCGTACCCATTTCGCGCATATACATGCGCACCGGGTCCGTCGTCCGGCCGGTTTCCGACTCAACCGCCGCGAGCGCGGCGGCCGCCTCTTCCGCCGCCAGTTCATCGGTGGTTGAATCACCCGCCTCAATGAGTTCGTCCGCATCCGGCACCTGCTCGAACACCCGAATGCCGGTGCCTTCAAGCATGGCGATGATCTCGGCTATTTCGTCGGTGTCGAGAATTTCCTGCGGAATGTGATCATTGATCTCTCCATAGGTGAGATACCCCTGATCACTGCCCTTCGCAATGAGTTGCTTGATATGAGAGTGAGCTTTTTGCACCTGTCTTAAACTAAAGTGAGGAAAGAAAAAACCAACCTGATTCGCTTGCCAAAGACATCAGGAATTTTGACCAACATGGGACTATACGCAAAGCCGTAACCACTGGCAATCAATTTGCGGGGATTTCTCGGTTCTGCGCTCCTTGCCTGTCTCACCATTAGATTGATTCTCGGCGGGAAATTTCAACCCCAGCGCGCTTGGCGAAGGACAACTTCGATCAAGTTTGACGCTGTTCCACAGGCGCGGCCTTAAGTTGTTCGCGCATCAGCCGTCTTTTGTCCGCACGGTCTTGAATCGTGACGAGTCGGCGCACGCCCTCTTCGAGCTCGGCGAGCAACTGGTCACCGGCAAGATCGAAGCGCGCACGTGCCGCCTCCTGAATGGCTTCTTCATGTTCGCTGCCAAGAAAGAACCCGTGAATCAGTGCACTATCGGCGGCGTTGCTCTTCTGCAGATATGCAGCGAGTGCGGCCAAGCTGTCGCTGTTGTCCGACACCAAGGTGTCTCGCAGAGCCGGCTCAAGCTCCGAATAGAACCGAGGGTAGTGGACCAAGATCGAGAGCAGGCGCGGGCGAATGAGACTATTCGGATCTTTCGGGGAGCGTCGACGTGAAGGTTTGGCGGTGGTTTGCCGAGTATGAGCGGGCGCGCCCCGGTTCATCAACTCACCGGTCTTCTCGGCGAGCTTCGCACGCATCAGCTCTTGCATGGTGCCTTTGGGCAAGCGCTGAATTTCCGCGCCCGCGAGCTGGGACAGGCGTGCCCGGTCTTCAATGGTGTCGAGATCGAGGCCTTGTTCAAGCTCTTGGAAGAAATAATCGGAGAAGATTTGCGCTGAAGAAAGACGCCGGAGCAGGGCATCCGCTCCTTGCGACGACACCAGGCTATCGGGGTCCTCGCCTTCGGGAAGAAAGGCGAATCTCAGCCGCTTGCTGGCTTTGAGGCTTGGGATGGCTTGCAGCATCGCGGCGCGCGCGGCCGAGCGTCCGGCGTTGTCCCCGTCAAAGCAGCACGCCAATTCGTCCACATAGCGAAACAGCGTCTCGAAGTGTTGCAGATTTGCGGCTGTGCCCAAGGTCGCCACGCTGTTGGTGATTCCGGCTTGATGGAGGGTGAGAACATCCGTGTAGCCTTCCACGAGGATGAGCTCATCGAGTCGCCTTGTCGCGCGACGGGCTTCATGGAGGCCGTAGAGTTCGCGCGCCTTGTGAAACACGGGCGTCTCCGGAGAATTCAGGTACTTGGGTTGGTCATCTCCGAACGCCCGCGCGCCGAACCCAATGACCCGGCCGCGGATATCGTGAATGGGGAACATGAGTCGACCGCGAAACATGTCAAAGAGGCTGCCGGCATCGCTTCGCCGAACCAACCCCGCTTTCTGGAGCAGTTCGACCTTGTCTGGAGATTGTCCGAGCCGCTTGAGCAGATTGTCCCAACCTGGCGGCACGAAGCCCAATTTGAACTTCGCAATCGAATCCTCGCTGAGCCCGCGTCCTTTGAGATAGTTTCGCGCTTCTTCACCAGTATCGCCCTGCTTGAGCCAAGCGCGAAAGCAATCGCTTGCCTGGCTGAGCATCTCGAATACACCCAAGTCCGGCCGCTCGACGTGACCGCCTTCACGCGGTACTTCGAGACCATAGTGCGCGGCCAAGGTTTCGATGGCGTCCACGAACTCGACATTGTCCCTCGCCATGATGAAGCCAAGTAGATTGCCCTTCGCCTTGCAGCCAAAGCAGTAGTACCTCTGACTTTCGCTGGAAACCTTGAAGGAAGGTGTCTTTTCTTGATGAAAAGGGCAGCAGGCCCAGTGGTCGCTTCCCTTCTTCGTCAGTTTGAGTCCGGAACCGACGTATTCGACGATGTCTGCCCGGTCCAGCAGTGAACGAATGAAGTTCTCTGGAATCCGGCCAGGCACTTGCTCGGCGATGAGGCGCTAATCAGATGGGTAGGAATTGAACGCGCCGGAAAGATCGGGCGGTCCGAAGTAGAGCAGATCGTATTTGCGTTCCTGAAACTGCCACTCGCCAGTGACGCGCACGCATTGGTCCCGATACACACCCATGCCCACTTGACGCGTTCCATCCGGGAAGTCGAGTATCTCTTGGTGGTACCAGCGTGCCGTCGCGAGGTCACCTTCAACCGATTCGATCACGCCCGAGTGCACCCACATGACGACGTGCGGAAATCCGGCCATGGCGGCCTGCCATGCGGCGATGATTTGTTCCCGGCCTTGCACTGGGCCGCGGCCAAGGTCCCAAATGGCATTGTCTGCCCAAGTGGCACCCCAGTCTTCAACATTCCTGCGATTCACCGCATCGACGTAGCGTTCGCAAAGCTCGCGAATCGCGACATATGCTTCCGACATCTTGTACTCCTTGAATTGTGGCTGTGGCCGCCTCTTTTCACACGATCGAGGCAGAAATCGCATGGCCTCGTTCGAAGACTTGCCCCAAGGCGACTATAGCACCGGATGAACAATCAACGGCTAGTGTGCTGCATCACAAGTTCGCGACTGCGCGCGAAGACTTCCTCTGGGACCCCAAGAGCTTCCTTCAGCGCCACATCCCGATCCCACTGATTGTCTATGCCCGCAATCTCCGCAGTGCGGGAAACGCCTAGTTGATTCGCGTAGTAATAGGGGGAGACCAAGGGAAAGAACTGTAGCGGCCAGTCGCTACCGTAGACGAGGCGGGACGTCAGCTCGGGAGTTTCCAGCACCTTGGTCAAATCGCCCAGCTTGTTGACCTGCGTAAGGCTGGATATATCCGCGTAGAGGTTCGAAAAGCGTTGGAACAGCGGAAGTATGCGATCAAAGTTGGCTTCCCCCTGGGTTTCGCCGTCCGTGGCCACATGTGCTGCAATCACTGTCACGCCAATTTCGAGCGGCAGTTCGAGCCGCGCTGGGTCACCGAGTTCGTCTTCCGCGCGCGCAAAGGCGCGTTCCCTTCCCGCGTGTGTCAGCAGCGGCAGACCAAGCTCCACCATGGCTTCGTAGTAGCTGCGAATGGCTTCGTCCGCCGGGTCGATGCCCATGATGTTGGGAAGCCACTTAACCAGCACGGCACCTTGAGATTTGGCCTTTCGCAGGCGCTCGATGGCATCCGGCCGATAGGGATTCACGCTGGCGCCAAACAATAGATGCTCGAAGTTTGGAAGTTCTCTGGCGAGGTAGTCATTTGGCACATAGAATTGCGTTGCCTGTCGGTCAAGAGTTCCCGACTCGTCCACAACGCCGTCCATGGCCAAGACAACCGCCTTGGATATGCGTGTGGACCGGGCAATCAGCCCGTTGACTCTTTCCAGCAAGATGGCATCGCCGTGCAGTTCCAAGGTTTCGCGCGTCACCCCAAAGGCGCGCAGATAGATGGGAAATCTCCATCCCTCCTGCATCTCTTCATTGATGAAGGCACCGCTCCCGCCCGCCCCGATGCCGGCAACATGCACATGCAGGTCGATCACGCCTGCGGACTGGTCATCGGCTTCGCTTTGCGCCAAAGCAACACCGAGGACGCAGGGGAAAAAGCTGAGCAAGCTCAGATAGGTCACGAAATAGTATGTGCGCATAGGTATCATAGACGCCCTCAGCGGGTTGGGAAAGTGGTTTGAGTTATTCACAAGACAATATTTTCGCGAAGATTGTGCGCGGTGAGGCGTCGGCGGCGAAAGTCTACGAGGATGATCAAACGCTCGCCTTTATGGATGCCATGCCGCAAGCGCCGGGGCACACCTTGGTGATTCCCAAATGCGCGGCCGAGAATCTCTTTGAAGTCCCGGCCGAGCACCTGTCCGCCACAATCATCACGACGCAACGCGTCGCGCGCGCGGTATGCGCGGCGTTTGAGGCGCCCGGTGTGATGATTGCGCAACTCAATGGTCGCGAAGCGGGCCAATCGGTCTTTCACTTGCATTTCCATATCTTGCCACGTCACCATGGTTTGGAGTTTAAGATTCACGCACGAGAATTTGAAGACCCCTCCGTGCTTGAGGAGCATGCCTCGAGAATACGGCGGCAACTCGACGAACTTCCCACTCCCCAAGATTCAAAGGAGTCCTGACCTTGAACCTTACCTATCGAATACTCATCGGCATGGGTGCCGGATTTCTGATCGGCTCCCTGATCCAGTTGATCGGCCTTGACCCTGAAGGCTGGTTTTACGTCCTGTTCGTCGAACAATTGTTCTATATCGGCGGCAAGATATTCATCGCCTTGCTGCAACTTATGGTGGTGCCTTTGGTGTTCGTGTCCATCGTGTGCGGCGCGGCGAACCTGAGTGACGGCACCAGCATAGGTCGCTTGGGCGGAAAGACCGTTGGGCTCTATTTGCTGACCACCTGCGCCGCCGTCAGCATGGCCTTGGTGCTGGCCGTGTCCATTGACCCCGGGGCAGGCGCTTCCGCCACCACCACGTCGGAATTCGTTCCCCCGGAAGCACGTCCGATTCGCGACGTCATTATCGGCATGGTGCCGACCAATCCAGTCGCCGCCATGGCAACGCAAAATATGCTGCAGATCATCGTCTTCGGCTTGCTGCTCGGATTCGTGATAGCGCGTAGCGGGGAGGCGGGCGCCAAGGTGCGAAGCTTCTTTGAGGATTTCAATCAGGTGATGATGAACCTCATCACCCTGCTCATTCAGGCCGCGCCGGTCGGTGTCTTCTGCCTCATGGCCAACCTCTTTGCCGAGATTGGCTTCGCGCAGATTGTCGATCTTGGACGATACTTCCTTACGGTCGTGTTGGGCCTCGGCATCCATCTGATGGTGACCTACGCACTGCTCATCTACTTGCTCGTGCGGGTCAGTCCGCTCCAGTTTGTGCGCCGAATGCGTGAGCCGTTACTCGTCGCCTTCACCACATCTTCTTCAGCAGCGACCATGCCGGTCACCTTGCGCACCGTCAAGGAGAAGCTGGGTGTCCACAATGATGTCGCATCCTTCTCGATTCCCCTGGGCGCGACCATCAACATGGACGGCACCGCCATCATGCAGGGGGTTGCGACGGTCTTCATCGCCGGCTTTTACGGGATCGACCTGAGCGCATCGAGCTATCTCATCGTCGTCTTGACGGCGACACTCGCTTCAATTGGCACGGCCGCGGTACCGAGTGCCGGCATCATCATGCTGACCATGGTGCTCAGTCAGGTTGGATTGCCCGTCGAGGGCATCGCGCTTATTCTCGGTGTCGATCGACTGCTCGACATGATGCGAACCGCCATTAACGTGTGTGGTGACGGCATGATCTCCGCCGCCGTGGCACGCAGTGAGGGCAAGCTCGACATGGGGATTTTCAACAGCGCCGTCGAACCTGCAGCTAGGTAGTCGGTCGCTGGGCAGAAATCATAGTTGCTGACCCATGCCAGCGAAGAGCGTCTGCGTGTTCGCGGGCACGCGCGAGGGAGTGGAACGGGCGTTCTTAGATGAGGCGCGGCGTCTCGGCGATTTGCTGGCGAGGGGCGATATAAGGTTAGTCTATGGCGGTGGGGGCAGCGGCTTGATGGGTGCCGTTTCCAATGCCGCAGTAGCGGCCGGGGGGCATGTCACCGGTGTGCTGGCACCCGGCTTCGAAATGGCCGTAACCACGAACCCCGGCGTGATCGTTGAATACCAGCCCAATGTGGCGCTCCGAAAACACTACATGGGGGAGTTGTCCGATGCCTATGTTGCCTTACCGGGCGGCTATGGCACGGTCGACGAAATATTCCACGTCATGATCTCCCGGCTCGCCCGTGAACACGCGAAACCGCTGATCTTGCTTGAAGTGAACGACTTCTGGCACGACTTCGAATGTCTTTGCAGGCATTTTGTCGCCGCAGGCTTCGCCGACTCCGATATCTTTGCATCAATCACAAAGGTCTCTAGCGCGGACGCGGTGCTGGAAGCCTTGGCACGCGGACCGAATTAGGCGAACAAGGAGCTACCTTCCCTGAACAGGGAGGTGCCCCCTTGTTCGCTTAACCTCAGTCTATTCTTCCGGATCGGGCATGACGACGAACTCTGGATAGGCTTCTATCCCAAGCTCACCCGCATCCTGTCCGATGGCTTCAATATTGGCCGAGACTCTCGCGCCGATGGTCTTGTCGATCACCCACCACACCACAAAGGATGCCCCGAACACGAAGGCACCTATGGCGAGGATGCCCACGACTTGGACAACCAAATCGCCGCCAGCCGCGATGCACACTGCGAGCGTCCCCCACACACCGGCAATGAGGTGCGCCGGAACGGCGCCAACGACATCGTCCACCTTGATTATTTCCATGAACCTGATGCCGAGCACGCAAAGGACGCCGCCGACGGCACCGATCACAGGTGCCCAATAGTGATCCACTATGTCCGGTCCGGCGGTGATGGCCACCAATCCTGCGATCGCGCCGTTGAGGCCCGCCATGAGGTCAACGCGCCCAAGTACGGGTCGCGAAACGATGATCGCGGCGAGAACACCCGCCGCCGCCGATAAATTCGTATTGGCCAGTATGTTGCTGATCGCAATGGCATCCGCTGCGCCCGACAGCGCCAACTGGGAGCCTCCATTGAAGCCAAACCAACCGAGCCACAGGATGAACACGCCAAGTGTCACCGCCGGTACGTTCGAGGGTGGCGTTGGCTTCACCGAGCCGTCCTCGCGAAACTTGCTGCGACGTGCCCCTATGATGATCGCCCCGGCAAGGGCCGCCCAGCCTCCGGTTGAATGCACGATGGTGGAGCCGGCGAAGTCGCTGAATCCCATCTCAGAAAGCCATCCTCCACCCCAAGTCCAAGACCCAACGATTGGGTAAATGACCGCGGTGAGCACGGTGATAAAGAGAAAGAACGACCAGAGATGTACCCGCTCGGCGAGCGTCCCGGAGACAATCGATGCGGTGGTGGCCACGAACACCATTTGGAAGAACCAATCCGACATGGTGGAGTAACCGGTCGCGATGACCGTCGATGCGGCTGATTCGTCGCCCGCAAGCACGGCCACTTCATCCAGGGTGGTGCCATAGAAGAGGTTCAACGAACCAATCCACCCGCCGGTCTCGACTCCCACATACATGAGGTTGTAGCCGATAAGGTAGAACGCGAGGCCTGCAATCGAATAGAGACCAATGTTCTTGAGACAGATGACCGAGGCGTTTTTTGTCCGCACCGACCCGGATTCGAGCATGGTGAAACCAGCACACATCCACATCACCAAGGCGCCCCAAATAAGGAACGAAAAGCTGTTGAGGACGAATTGCGATTCTTCAGCAATCGCGGCCAAGGCGTGCGTCGGGCTCAAGGCCATATAGGCAAGCGCAACAAAGGTGCAAACGCTCAGGGAACCGCGGAAGGATGGTGAACTCATAGGTCTCCCTCCAATTAAACTACATGGGTGCGCGCCTGCCAAACAGGAAAGCAACCCCCGGCGAAGGTTCGATTCTATCAGGGTGATCAAGCACCTGCGACCAGTGTCGGCAACCGTTCCACCAAATAGAGCGGCAATGAGAGCAAACGATAGGCCAGGTCTGTTTGCGTCCCGTTGCGCTGCACTCTCGTCCGAACCATCTGCGAGGACGGTGGCGCCGCGTCAAAGCGAACCGCGAGGGGCACACTTTTCTCCGAGACGAATTGGTGCAGGGATTTCAAGCTGCCGCTGGCGCCGGCCTTGACCTCAATAGGAATGATGCGGCCATCGAAGGCTGCGACATAGTCCACTTCCGCATTGCTGGAACGGCCTTCGCGCAGCCAGTAGCAAAGCTCGCGATTGGCCGAGTCCGCCAACAGAGCTTGGAGATGCTGGCCGATGAATTGTTCGGCCATGGCGCCTTCATTGACGAGCCCGGTTTCGCTCATCTGTTCAATCATTGTCCAGCCCAAACCGCAGACGGCGTTCATCAAACCAACATCCATGAACAGCAACTTGTAGGTCTTCTGGTCTGAATCCGCCTGTAGCGGCAAGCCGTTGCAATGGCTGTGGACCACCTTCGCCAGCACCCTGGCCATGCACAGAAGCTCGATGCGAGCCTTGGTCGCCGCCGCCTTGTCCTCCCGTGAAAAGTGGACGTATTTCACCTTCCGTCCGACATTGCGCGCCGAGAAGTTGAACACATTCACTATGTCGGCGAGTCCCTGCGGGCCAACGTACTTGGGAAAGTCTTCGCGATAGGTGTCGATGATGGAATTGTGGACCTCCGCGACATCGCGCAGGCGCTGCGAGCGTGCAAACGTCTGAACGGCTTCCGGCATGCCGCCGGTGAAGAAGTAGGTTCGCAAGGATTCCATGAGGCGATTGTGAATCGCCGGATCGAGCCCACGCTCTATCTGGAAAGTTCGGATTGCGCGGGCGAGTCCCTGTGCACCAACGGCTTCGAGATACTCGGTGAAGGTCATTGGCCCCATGTGCAGGTAGCCGATGCGCCCCACCGGCATCGGCGATGCGTGGTCGGCGAGAGCGAAGTCGAGCAGCGAGCCCGCAGCCAGCAACGGGAGTTCCGGCATGTCCTCGCGAAAGTAGCGCAGTGCCGGAATGGATTCCGGCACGGCTTGGATTTCGTCAAGGAACAACAGGGTGTCGGGACCGATCGGACCAACCCCGGGCAAGGCTTCAAGGACGTTCAGCAGATAGGCAGGGTCGTTGCGAGCGAAGGCTGGCCCCAAGTCTACGTGGCGTTCGAGGTTGACCTCCACCAAGCGACGGCCGCAGCCTTCGGCAAACAGACGCGCCAAGGTGGATTTGCCAACTTGCCGGGTGCCGCGAATGATAAGTGGCTTACGATTGGGCGCTGTCAGCCAGTTGTCAAGGAACTTGAATTGGTCGCGGTGCATGTCGGTCTATTGTGCCCAGCGGACCCAGTATAACGAAACAGGATGGTGTTTTGGCATGAATAAGACAAAACATGGGTGTGTTTTATCTTATTCGCTGTGAAAGTAACGTCCTGTTTGGGGGCACCAGCCCTCAAAAGCCGTGCCCCCTTAGCTACGCGGCCTTCGGCGGGTGTCCACAGTGTCGTGTCGGGCACCCCACCCGCCTGACTCGAAACTATGCGACTTTCGATTCCCGGATGCAGGTGCGGTTAACGAGCTGATCTTCTTGAAACCAATGCCAAGTGCGGGCGCGCTTGCTGCCGGTCGAATCGATTTGAATCATTTCGTAGAGGTAGCTGTCCGGCAGGTCTTTGCGCGTCCAAGTGAGCACAATGGTGCGCTCGTCGACTTCCCAAGCAGAACCGACGATACGCTCGGTATCCCACCAGATGCGCCCATCGCGATAGCGGGCCGGGAAGTCAAGGGATTCGACGCGTCCATCCGACCAGGTGTAGATGTTCTGCTGAAAGTAGTCGAACTCACCTGTCTGCGGGAACGAACAAATGAGATGCGAGTCATGGCGATCAACCACCGAGCTGTCCGGCGCCAAAAGCACATACTCGCCCTTCCATTCGCCTTCATGACGCGCCAGTACCGGCATCCCGGTGCGAATATCCTCGGCCATACGATTCCCCATGAGCAAAGTTGTACAAATGATATATCATTATGCTATGTTCGATTACAATCAGTCTTCGGATACGTTATCTGTAAGGGGTCACGCTATGCGACGTGTTCTTTGTTTTGCCGTTGCGCTTGCCGTGTTGTTGAGTGTTCTTCCGAGCACGCCAGTGCTGGCTGAAGGCGCAATGATCGAAGAAGTCATTGTCACGGCAAGAAAGATTGAGGAGAGCCTCAAGGATGCGCCGGTCACGGTTTCCGCCTTCACCGATTCGGCCATGGAAGAACTTGACCTAAACAGCGTGACGGATGTCGCGCGATTTACGCCGGGCTTGAGTTTTTCGCAGGCGTTTGGCCGTGCCACCGAGCGGCCGGTCGTTCGAGGCCAAGGCAACATTCTTGCCGGCGTACAGTTCGGCGTAGAGAGCGGAGTGGCCTATTTTGTGGACGGCATGTACTACGCCGGAGACATTCAAAGCCTTGACATGACCAATCTGGAGCGTGTGGAGGTCATCAAGGGTCCGCAAAGCGCACTCTACGGCCGCAACACCTATTCGGGCGCGATCAATTTCGTGACCAAGCGCCCCGATGAGGAACTCGGCGGCAAGCTGCGTGTTCGTGGCTTGGAATCCGGCGAACAGGAATTTGTGGGCAGCTTTGGCGGGCAGCTTATCGACGGGGTGTTGGGGGTAAGAGCCGCCGTTCGACACTACTCCTTCGACGGTCAATGGAAGAATCTAGTCACCGATTCGGATGTGGGACAGGAAGAAACTACTTCCTTCAACCTCACGCTTGATTGGTCGCCGAACGATGCCTTCTCGCTCACGGCGCGGTTTCAAACCCAAGAGGACGAAGATGGCACACGACCCTTCTTCTTGCAGTCAGCGACCAAAAACAACTGCTATCCCGGGTATCGATCGCTCGGCTACATCCCAACCGTCGAGAGCACGAATCAGAATCAGTACTACTGCGGAGAGATCAAGGCCGGGCCGATACAGCTCAATGACGGTGCTGATGCCGACGGGGTGCCAAATGTCATCGCGGGTATTGGGCCTGACAGCATTTGTTCAAATGTCGCCTGCCTATTTTTCCTGCCGCCGCTGGGCCCACTCTATTCTCTGGCGCAGGGCGTCGCCTTCAGCGGGGTCGAACGCGAGCTCGATGTCTTCTCCTTAGCGGCACGCTATGAGTTGAACTCCGGCTACTTGTTGTCGCTTCAAACCTCCTACAGGAGTGAAGAGCGCAAGACGGGATCAGATTCGGATCATGGCCCAACGAATTTCTTCCTCGGTCCCCCGACGGTGGTTGAATCTTTCTTTGCCAACACCGGCATATCCGACTATACGGAGAGCACCTACGAAGCGCGTTTCGATTCGCCAGCCGATGCATCGGTACGTTGGAGCGCTGGCATCTTCTACTATGACTATGAAAATGATGAATCGGATCTTCTCTGGGGTGGCGGCACCAATAACTTGGGTGGGGACAACTTCATCACCAACCTCGCCGTGTTCGGGTCTCTGGGTTGGGATATCTCTCAGAAATTGACGGCTTCGCTCGAAGTGCGCTACGCGGATGAAGAAAAGAAGCTCGAAGACATCAGTGCGGACGATACGATTGATTTCGCGGGATCAAAGAGCTTCACCAGTCTCGCACCGCGGCTGACGGTTGACTATCAGATGAGCGATTCCGCCATGCTCTATGGTATTTACTCCGAGGGGATTAAGCCGGGCGGGCTGAATGGTGCAGATGGCGAGTCCGTGGGCAAACCATCCTATGAGGAGGAGGAATCCAAGAATCTCGAGGGCGGCGTGAAGATGACGCTCATGGATGGCCGCGCGCAGTTGAATCTGGCAGTGTTCTTTTCAGATATCAGCCAGTATCAACTCACGACCCCCGTCCCCGATCCGACCGGCGCACTCAATTCCATCGTCACCAACCAAGCCGATGGTGAAGTCTTGGGCGTTGAAGTCGACCTATTGGCGAGACTGTCCGAAAACGCCCGCATGGGCATCACCTACGCGCTGGCAGATTCCGAATTCACTGGCGGCTGCGATGAGTTTCAATGGACGCTGACCAGCGGCGGAGGGCGATGGACGGGCGACCCCGCGACCTCGCTGAATCCAAACGGCATGGGTGAGTGTTCGGTTGAGGGGCACCAGTTCCCCATGGGCTCCAAACATCAGGCAAGCGCCTATATTGATTGGTCGCAGCCGATGAACTCCGGCATGGAGATCTTCGCCAACATCAACCTGAGCTATGAATCGAAGCGATTCACCCAGCTTCACCAAGAGTCCTACACCGGAGCAGCCCTGTTGCTCGGCTTGCGCGCCGGCATTCGCGGGGACAATTGGTCCGCCGCCCTAATCGGACGCAATCTGACCGACGAGGACTCTGCAATTCTTGCCACGCGCTGGTTGCAGTCGCCGTTTATCAACCGCCTCACCGTAAGGAGCAGTGCCCCTGCGGGCGCGGATACGGGCATGCCGCGCGCCTTCTTCGCCCTACCCCGTCGCGAGCGTCAGTTCGGTGTCGAGTTCAGCTACGAACTGTAAACCGAACCATTCCGACCCGCCGAAACTGTCGCGCCGGCAGTTCGCGGCGGGTGCGTCCTATGCGCTCGGCGCATCCTTATTGGCGGGAACGCCGCGGCGATTCTTAACCGCGGGTCAGCACCATGACGTCATCGTTCTCGGAGCGGGTCTTTCCGGACTGTCGGCGGCGCTCATCTTGAAACGCGCCGGCGCGCGCGTTCTCTTGCTCGAGGCGCGGCAGAGGGTGGGAGGACGCGCCTTCACCTATGAGGGTCTTGCTGACCATCCGGAAGTCGGCGGTGTCGAGATCGGCGATTCCTATACCCATCTTCGTGCTTGGGCGAAGGAGTTCGGTCTTGAAGTCACGCCGTCCCACTTTCCCCGCGGGCTGACGCTGCATGTCAATGGCGTCACCATGGATGCGAGCGAATGGCCCGATTCGGCGGCCAACCCACTTGCCGCGCACGAAAGGCAGCTTGCCCCAAACCGCATCGAAAGCCACTACATGCGGCAAGACATCCCCTTGCAAGAAGCCAGCCTTTGGGATTCGCCGCAGTCAGCGCCGATAGACATTTCCATTACCGAGGCGCTTCGGGCGCGAAACGCGTCCGATGCCGCGATTGATCTCATCAATACTGCGGGCACGCACAATCACAGTGATCGCATGAGCGCTCTCGTGCCTTGGCGCAGTACGCTTTTGTTTCGCGGAGAGACGGGCGTGGGGAGGCTGGTGCGTGGAACGGGAGAACTGCCGAAGGCCATGGCGACCACGCTGGATGCCCACGAATTGAGGCTCGGTGTGCCGGCTACACGCCTGCAAGTGCGTCCGGATGGCGTACGTATTGAGACGGCCGGGGGAGAGGTCTTTCAAGCGGCGCAGTGTATTTGCACCCTGCCGGTGCCGGCAGTACGAAATCTCGCCTTGGATGCCCCGCTCGCCGATAATCAACGCGAGGCGATCAATTCGCTTGAGTACACCAAGGTCACCACCGCCATGATCGATGCCGAGCCTTTCTGGGAAGAGGATGGCCTGTCTCCGAATATGTGGACGGATACCCCGCTTGAGCGAATCTTTCCTCGCAAAGACCGTGAGACGGGCGAGATCGTTGGTCTGAAGATGTTCGTGAACGGCGATGGCGCCGATGACATCGATGCGCTCGCTGATGAGGCGTTCGCCGCCTTGGCGATTGAGACCATCGTCAAGATGCGTCCCGCCGCCAAGGGGCGCTTGCGCGTCCGCCACCGGTACAGTTGGGGGCAGAATCCATACTCCGGCGGTGCCTACGCCGCGTGGTCACCCGGCAAGGTGGCCGAACATCGGGCCGCGTTTCGCGAGCCGGTGGATCGACTCTATTTTGCCGGTGAGCATATGGCGCTTGATGCGCCCGGTCTTGAAGGCGCGGTGCGCTCGGGGGAGCGGGCCGCACGGCTCGCGCTCACCAGTTCGTCCGCGTAGCAATTCGCGGACGAATGCATACAACCGACGAATACAATACGCATTCAGAAATAAGGAAATCAGCAATGACCTTTCAATCCGTCTCCCTGGGTCTCTTGGCCTGCTTGCTGTGTATGACCAATCTCTCCGCCGAGATGCTCGATCCAACCGATCCGAAGGATGCCATCACCATTCAGCGAAAGGTTCTGTGTTCCGCAGCGGACGGCGAGCCGACGACCTTTTGGTGGCATGGTCGCGCCTATTCGCGACGCCAAGGCGAGCGGGACCGCATGTTGTTTCTCGTTGAAGGCATGAACGTCAGAGCCTGCGTGTCGGATAGCCATCCGGAACGTGGCGACGGCTACCGGATGGTGTCGCGGGAACTGCTCATCTATAGGGATCCCGCGAGTGGAGAACCTCTGAGCACTTGGGAGAATCCATGGACCGGCGAAGTAGTCGACGTGATGCATGTGGCCAATGATCCGGTCAACCACTCGGCCTACGAAATCGGCCGCGATGGCCAGCCCTTTCAGTGGAGCGGCTTGATCACGGAAGGTCAATGGCGGATGAATATCACCGTGCCGCTCTTCTATCCCAATCCGCTCGCTTCATCTTTCGAGCAGGAGGTGGGCGGCACCTATCACGCCACGGAGATGTTCAATTTCTTCGGAGACTTGGATGAATTGTTGGATCCGGAGACCACCACCGTGGCGCGTCAGGTTGGTTGGGCGCGCATGTCGGACTGGCTGCCGTGGATGAAGATGGGAGGACGGGAAGGCACTCTCTACATGCACACGGCAGGTCTCGGACTGTCGTCCTGGGATGCCCTGCCGGAGCGCATGAAGCAAGAGATCGAAACACACTACCCAGATTACAAGCAGCCGCCGCCACTTGATGATGATCGCGCCAACATGACCAGTTGGATGTACTACAAGCGCGTCGCCGAAGGCCAAGAAGAAGCCCCCAACCTCAACGCCGACTCGCAATAATCAAAGAGGCCAAAACGCCCCATCGTCAGAGCGTTCCCTCTTCTTCGCCTCAGTGCTTTTGCGAGAGGCTTGTGAAGCCGCACTGTACCCATCGCAGGTTGATGCCGATCAGTGCTGCACCGGGATTGGCCCAAGAGTAGGCGAGCGTCTCTCCGGTCGCTTCTTCGATGATGCCGAGCTTGAGCACCGCAATGCCGGTGTTCTGGTACGTGAGCCGCGCCAGCTCGACCGCGTAGCCTGTCGGCTGCCCTTGATCAAGAATCGGGGTGATGAAGCCCTCGTCGTGCGCACGGAGGTCAGAGAGAAACAGGTAGTCGTCATCGGCCGCGCGCTCGTCAATGGATTGTCTCGGAAGCGCGATCCAACCCTTGTAGTAGCTCACACGCCTTGCTCTGAGCCGTGTCGCTTCACCCTCTCCGCTCGCGCCGGCCGGCGTGATGGTTAAAAACTCACCATCAATCCGCCAGAGCGTCGGCAGTGGCTCGGCACACGAAGCGTCCTCCTCGAGGCGACCCTCGAATCCTTCTGCCGACTTGCTCCAAGCATAGGCGCACCGCGTGCTGGTGCCGTCCATGAATCGAACCTCTGAGCGTGCGCCCTCATGCGTCAAGCCAAATTCAAATATGAATTGTGGTGCGCTAGGGGACTGCCCCTGCGTGACTGACAGGCTGAGCGAACGCCCAGAGGTAACGCTCCAGGTCCAGTGTTGCTTCGCCAGCGGGTGCTCGCCATCGAGTGCTCGCTGCCATACCTGCTCATTATTGCTGTACTCGCCTTCAAGCACCTCGAATAGATCGCTCATTTCCGAAGCGAGACTGGTTTGAGCGCAGCAAACGAGTAGAAGAATGGTCTTTGAAAAAATGCGCACGAATCTTTGCCCGAAATAGTGTTCGCGCCTCTATAGTTGATTATGACATAATATTATGTCATTATCTCAACTGCCTTATTCCAAGCAACCATAGGGGGTATCTTCCATGAAGTCCGTACTGAATCAACTGCGCGGTGCGATCTTGTTGTCGGCGCTCTTTTGCCTGGTCCCCAGCGGACTCTCGGCACAAGAGGCGAGCGGCATATCCGAAATTGAGGAAATCGTCGTAACCGCGAGGAAAATCGAGGAGAATCTGCGCGACGTTCCGGCGACCATCAATGCCCTGACCGAGGACGCCATCCAAGAGCGCGGCATCACCTCGCTGCAAGATATTGCGGATGCGACGCCAGGCTTTGATTTTGCACAAGCCTTTGGCCGCCAAGACTTTCGTCCGGTCATTAGAGGCCAAGCCAATATCCTTGGCCGTGCGAACGCGGGGCTCTTTGTGGACGGCATCATCATTGAGGAAGGCCATGGATCGATTCCATTGGCCGCCTTGCAGCGCGTTGAAGTCGTGAAGGGGCCGCAGAGCGCGCTCTATGGGCGGTCAACACTCGCCGGTGCCATTAACTATGTGCTCAAGACACCCGGCGAGGCGTTCGATGCCGAGGCTTCACTGGACATTGGTGAACGCGACTATTCGCGGCTCGAAGTGCATGCGAGCGGGCCCTTGACGGATACAACCGGCATCGCCGTGACAGTCAGCCGCTACCAGCGTGGTGGTGAGTACGACAATAATTCACCGGGCAACCCGTTTGGAACCCTCGCCTTTCAGGATGAGGTTGGCGATGAGGAAACCACCAGCTTTACTGGCGTGATGACCTTCGAGCCGAGTGATCAGGTCAGCGTTCAGTTGCATGGCATCTACGAGCAAACCGACGATGGCCAGTACGCCATCGGCTTGCTGCCGTCGAGCCTCAACAACTGTTACCAAGTCACGCGTGGAGGCCCCTTGTCGCAGCCAGCGCCACCTCCGGGAACCCCAGAGGCGTCAGCCCGTACGGTCGGCTCCGCAGGCTACAACGGAAGCGGTTACTACTGCGGTACAGTGGACATTGACACCGTCTTGGAGAATAACGGTGGTGAAGACAGCGCGAGCTTGGAGACCGGATTTTTCCCGATTTCCGGCACTGATCGCGACACCCTGCGGCTGGGGGTTCGCTTTGATTGGGACCTGAACGACAGCATGACCTTAACGTCCATTACTGGCTATAACAGTGTCGAAACGGAAAGAGGGCAGGATCAAACCTTCGGAGGTGGCGACACCAGACGTCCGGTGGTTGGCGTAGCATCTCCGTTCGCTGTCCAAGGCTTTGGCCCCACGCCGCCTCGCATTCACTCTCGTGTCGGGTTCTTGACATGGAACGATGACGACTTCGAGGACTTCTCGCAAGAGTTTCGTTTGAGCGGCGATCGCGGCGCAAATCTGCGCTACATTGTGGGTGTGTACTACTACGACTCCGAGAAGAGCGGCGACATCGTCACGTCGTTTGATACCACCACTTCGACCTATATCGACGGGACCCGTGTGTACTCTCCGTTCAATCCGACCTTTGCGCCAGCTACGATTTCGACCAGTGCGACCTATGAAGGAGCACCGTTCAGAGACAATGGTTCAGAATCCGTGACCAGCATGTCGGTGTTTGGTTCTCTTGAAGTTGACCTTTCGGATCGAATGACCCTCGGGGCCGAAGTGAGGTACAACGAAGATGAGTTTGATGGCACGCCAGCAGGCGGCAGCGAGTCCGTAAATGGCACTTTCGATGCGTTTCTCCCGAAGGTGACCCTCAGTTACAAGATTTCTGACGACACGCTCGCCTATGGCAATGTTGCCATGGGCAACAAGCCGGGGACACTCAACGACGATGAAGGTCTTCCGGCCGCAGATGTCTCGGTTGATGAGGAGACCGCCATCAGCTACGAAGCCGGACTCAAGAGCCTATGGATGGACGGGCGTGCAGAAAGCAATATCGCCGTCTACCATATTGCGTGGGAAGACCTGCAGCTCACGACGACCCGCGCCGCCACCGTGAATGATCAGCCACGGGTCTTTTCTATCCTAGAGAACGTGGGCGAGGCCAGCATCACAGGCCTTGAGCTGGATGTGACGCTGCGTCTCACGGACTATTGGGATGCCCGCCTTGCCTACGCCTGGACTGATAGCGAAATCGAAGAATTCTTTCAGTCGGTGGACGCGGGTGCGGCGGCACCATCCGGTTTTCGGGAAGCGGCCTTGATTGCAGGCTACTCTGCCTCTGGAGATGTGATCATCTCCGGTACACACTTGCCGCAAACCTCCGAACATCAGGCATCGCTCAGCACGACGCTCCACGGGGGTCTCGCCTCCGGCTGGGATTGGTTTGTTCGAGCCGACTTGAACTACAACTCGGAGCGCTATGCCCAAGTCTACAATCTTGCCGAGACTGGCACGCGCGAGATTCTGAATCTGCGTGCCGGCGTGAGGAGCGAAAACATGTCCGTTGAGCTCTGGGTGGACAATGCGCTTGACGACGATACCTCTCCGGCGCTCATTCGCTACGTGCAGGGAAATGACCTCACGTTCAACCCCTTCAATCGGGCGATTGGGGCAACCCTGCCCGAACAGCGCCGCGCCGGACTCACGGCTCGGGTGAACTTGTAGACCTGAGTTGCCCGTCAAAGGCGGGCACCTCGAAACAAAGCCGCCGATGCCTTGTTTACAGGGTGTCGGCGGTGTTCGTTTGAGCAGGCATCCTGCGATGATCTGTGCTACATCCAAAATGGCAAGTCGACAAGTCATTGCGCTGAATCATAGCCACGAGTATGTCTGACAGGGCATCTGGCGGGGCGCGTCGTGCGAAAGCGCATCGCGCAAGGCTCCAAGAGTGATCGGCACGGCGTGGTGATGATCAGTGACCATGATCGTGAATATGTGCTCCGTCGGCTCGGAGGCAATCCATTTCATGACGAAGAGCTTGAACGGCTTGCGGGTCATCGCCTTGTCGGTGAAGGCAACCTGAGTGGTCAAACCTTGATTCTCAAGGACTATCAGCTTGCCGACGAGTGAGGCGAAGTCCGCATCATTCGGTCGGCAAGCGAATGGGATGGAACCGCGATCATCTTACAATAGTGGCGGATCCAACCTCCCTTCACCCTCATGTAGCGCTGGACAAGACTCGGCGTTGAAACAGCCAGCGAAATGCCATATATTTGCCATATTAGAGGTGCGGTTAAGTACCTATTCTAGGAGGCTAAGGCATGGAAATGAAAAAAGTCACGATGAATCTGACGCCAAAGGACGTGTTGAATACGGAAGTACTGCTGTCGCGACTCCATGCGCGAAACAAGGCTTCGGTCGTCAGCAGTGCGCTTGCGATTACAGAAGCAATCACTTCGAAAGTGAGCAATGGCGGAGAAATCCTCATCAAGAACAAAGACGGTTCCATGGAGACAGTGATTATTGCAGGGCTCGGCGATGGCTAATGTTGTCTCTCAAGAGGATTGGGGGGACGTTGATGATAGCGACCCGCAGAAACATAAAGTTAAAACCAAACCAGTCTATCTTGACGAAAAGCATTTCTACAGAGTTGTTGTTTGGTCCTTGGCGATTGTTGCGAGCGCCGCGCTGATAGGATCAATATATCTGATAACTGACGGAAAGGATATTCCCGACGGCATAATTGCATTGGGTTCCACAGCCGTGGGCGCACTCGCTGGAGTGCTTGCTGGAAATCACTGATAGCCCGCTTGCGGGCTTCGCGCACAAGGTTTTGGATGACCATGGTCGCAACTATAGCCAATTCGCCATAAGCAAGCTTGTTCAATACCAACAGTCCAATGCCACGGGAGGGTGAGGGAAGGGGCTGATTCCACCGCTACATGAGGGTGAAGGGGATGGACCCGCGATCATCTTCCAATACTCGCGGATCCAACATCCCTTCACGGTCGTGTAATGTTGGACAAGACTGTTGAGCAACAGACTAAAACCAGATATGCTCCAATTGTGTCACGAATCTCACGATCACGAATCTCATGCCACGACTAACAACCACCCAACCTGAGGCGATCGCGTATGAGGCGCTTCGGCCGGAGGAAGTCCGGAATCTCCCAAGGCGCATCATTCGAAGCTTTGGAGAAGGCCACCCTATCGAAGGCGACTGGGTTGTGGTTTATGCTCCCGCGGGAGCCGCGAACTTGGATTGGAATCAGCTCAGAGACGCAGTTCAAGATCTGAAGCACAGGAAAGATGAAGATCTCTTAAACCAAGTGTTGGCCTGGATGGTTGAACAGAAGTGGAGAACAGATGCGGATTTGCTTTCCGACAACCTAAAGCTCCGCCATGAATATTTGAAAGAGACTCCGACTTTGACTTCTGAGGAAGTTCAGATCCTTTCTGGCCTGGATGCGCGAAACACTAGTGAGCCGGCGTCTCGGTGGAGGAATGAGGGCAAGACGTTTGCAATTCAACTCGGGAGACGTTTTCTCTATCCCTCATTCCAGTTTGTGGATGGCAGGCCTCACCCTGCGATCAAGGACGTGCTTGCGGCATTGCCTCGGAACATGTCTGGATGGCAGAAGGCGCTATGGTTCGCTTCAGGCAATGGCTGGCTTGATGGTGACCAGCCCCAACGTCGGCTCGACGACGCTGACCAGGTCATTCTGGCCGCTCGTCGGCTGTCGGAGCCTGCGAGTGGATGAGGAATCGCCTGCGCCCTTTTCTCTGCCACCAACAGATCTTGTTGCCCCAAACCTTGTCGAATTGGTAACAGGTACGCGAATTCATCGAATTCATGGTGAAGGATTTGACGGGAATGACTTTAATCCTTGTCAAGGGTCACCGACCCGCTTCGCTCCTATTCGAGATGATCAGGGCCGCTGTATTCCGTCCTTGTATGCAAGCGAGGACTTTGAGTCGGCAGCGTACGAAACGATCTTTCACGATATTGATCTGAGCGCTACGCGTAAGACGGTTCCGATCTTCAGTGTAGAGACGCGTGTGCACAGCATCCTTTCGCTGCGCCGTACCCTTCAGCTTGCGAGTCTGCGGCAACCAGACCTCTTGAATTGGGATATCCGTCGTGAATCACTGATTGGTAGCTTGCCGACACAGTTTGCAAACACTGCAAGATGGGCTAAGGCTATTCATGATCAATTCGGGGATCTAGAGGGGCTGATCTGGACCTCGAATCAATGCGACCCAGCATCCGCTTTCGTGCTGTTCGGAGATCGCGTCCCAGCTGATGATCTCTTCATTGAGACTGTTCGAATGGGAGCGAGTGAGTCGTTTCTGAATGACGTTCGAAGCGCGGGTCGGCGTGGTGGGATCGTGATCACCAACTAGTCGATCTAGCTTTCTGTCGTCGTCCTTTCGGAGATAGTGGGTTAGGTGGCGTAGACGGAATCAGGCTGTCCATGAATGAGGGCGCCTCTCCGAGGCGTGTGACGATTGGAGTCCAATAATGCTTGGAATTCAACCAACATTACGCGCCGAAGCCCGCCAAGCCGTCACGATCTCGGAAGCCGACGCTGACCAGACTCCTTCCTGCTCCGCTATGTGCTCAAGCACCGATTCCAAAGCCCCGATTCTATGCGGCTGCCCCATGAGCCAAGGATGGATGGAAATTGCGAGAAGTCGGCCGCCCCCGGTTTTCTGGGCCTCGTCCAGCAGAAAGTCGCAAGCGTCCTTGATCTGATCGGCGTACTCCCATTCGGAGTGGAGGTTGACGCCTATGAGGAAGTGATCGTCAAGCTCGAGGGATAGCGGGAGAGCTACGAGGTCTCCACAAGCCGTGTGGAAAGGGTAGGGGAGATCGTCGTTGATCCAGTCGCCCATGTATTCGATGCCTTGGCTTGCCAGCAGATCGGGTGTGTTTGCGCTCTGCGACCCTGCGGGGCTTAACCATCCCGTGACCTCCTGACCTGTGAAGGCTCTGAGTTTATCCAGCGAGCGCTCGATCAACCGAGCTTCTTCTTCCCCATCGAGTCCGCTGTGATGCGGGCTATCCATGTGCCACGAGTGGCAGAGGATTTCGTTGTTGCGATCACGAAGGCGTTCGAGCAGCCGCGGATACAGGTCCGCGATGGCCGCGTTCACCGAAAAGGTCGGCACCAACCCAAATCGATCCAGCGCATTGAGACAACGCACGATGCCGACTCGATTGCCGTAGTCGCGCAGGGTGTAGTGCCTAAGGTCCGGATAGGGCGTGGACATGCCGCCCGGCGGGGGAAAGGGCGTGCCGCGCTGATTCAACGGAAAGAACGGCACGGCGATGTTGATCCAAACGGCCAGCAACGCCCCGTCGGGCCAGGCGACCGGGGGACGCTCGCTGAGCATGGACCATTCGTAACGCGCGTGGTCCATGCCGTAGTGGCGTTCGGCATATTCGAGGTAGGAGCGATCAAGAGGCATGATCACGCCCTTTATCTGAGTCACTTTGATCAAGTGCCCGATCCAGATAGTATTCGATGTAATACTCGGCGATCTCGCGGCCGGTCGTGATCCATATGTCCTCATGTGAGGTGATATAGGCGAGCGCCTCCTCGAAGGCGCGAATGCGATGCGGATGACTGACTTGATAGGCGTGCAAGGGAATGCACATCACGGTTGCGGACACTTCGCCTTCCATGTACAGACGGTCGAACGCCGCTTTGATCATGGCACCGTATCTGCGCGCTTCGATCTTGTTGACCACATAGGCGATGGTGTCATTGAGTTCGAGCGAATAGGGTACGGAAACGAAGGGCTTGCCATTTCGCACGCGCACAGGCGTCGGCTGGTCGTCGTGAAAGAGGTCGCAGGTGTATATCCCGCCGGCTTCGGCAAACAGATCAAGCGTGCGTTCCGTGTGGGTGAGCGCCGGAGCGAGATAGCCGGCGCAGGCCTGTCCAGTGTGCTCCCGAATCGTGCGCACGGAATCTTCGATCATCTCGCGTTCCTGATCTTCGTCCATGCCATAGGTGTAACGCGTGTTGTAGATGCCGTGGCTGAAGAACTCCCAGTTGCGTTCAAGGCACAGTTCGATGATTTCCGGATGATGTTCGCAGAGCGCGGTCGACAGACTGATGGAACCTCTCACGCCGTATTTGTCCAGTAGCCGCATCATGCGCATGTGCCCGACGCGATTGCCGTAGTCGCGCGTCGCATAACCTTGCACATCGGGCAGCGGGCGCGACCAGGCGCGGCGATGTGGATTGGGCTCCGGATTGAGTTCGTAGAACTCGATGTTTGGCGCCACCCAGAAAGCCATGCGAGCGCCGCCCGGCCATCGAATCGGCTCGCGCTCGTCAAAGAGCGAGAAATCGTAGCGATCGAGGGATTCGAGCATGGCGCTAAAAGTCTATGCCGCGCGCCTCGCGAATGGGCGCCGCACCCGCATGATTCTTGAACCAAGATTCGACCACTTCATAAGGCTCTACGTCCGCGTACTTGAGCATCATGTCGCACAAGTTTGCGAAGTGCGGGATCTCGTGCTTATCAGCAACACACTCCTCGGGCACGATGGTTCGGTAGCCCTGCGAAAGCGAGGCGATGGCGGACGCACGTACGCAACCGGAGGTGCTGCCACCCGTCAGTATCACCGTGTCCACCTTATGCCAGACGAGTAAAGAAGCGATGTGCGTGTCATGGAAAACACTGGCCATACGCTTGTTGATCACCGCATCGCGCTTGGGGTCTATGCGAAGACGCGGGTCGAGTTCGCTACGGGCGGAATGCTCTTTGATGTTCTGTAGCGAATTCTCGGTATTGGTTCGGGTTCCCCACACACCGGCATCGTCGGCATTGTCCATGTAGGCCACGTAGGTCCAGATGACGGGCATCTCCTTGTCCCGCGCGAGTTCGGACAGACGATTGATGTACTCGATTTGATCGGGATGGGTTTGATAGGCCGTTGGGAAGGTTTCTAAGTCGGTATAGGCGCATTGCAAGTCTATGTTGATCAGGGCGGCCTTCTCGCCGAAGCCAAATTTGGCGCGATTGGGATTGGATTTCACCTCCGCCCAGTATTCGCGCGCTGTCAGGTTTGAAGTTTCCATGACCGGCATGAGAGACCTTCTGCGACCTCGGCGAAAACACGATCAAAGCATATTGATATGTCAATAGCAACTGTGAGGCTTATACTGGCATTTCTTCGATCAGAGGCCAAACCATGTCTATTCCAGAGGCTGCATCGAATATGAGCACCTCTCCCTCTCAAGACCTCGCATCCAAGCTGCGCGCATGCATAGGCGCGGATGCCGTATTGGACGACCCCCAATCACTTGATCTGTTCGGTCAAGATGTCTCTGGGGATGCGCATGCGCCGGCGTTGGTCGCACGCCCCACGGACACGCAGTCCTTGGCGAGAAGCGTCCAGTTCGCGGCGGAGCATGACCTCTACTTGGTTCCGCGCGGGGGCGGTATGTCCTATAGCGGCGGTTATGTCTGCCAGAGAGAGAAGGTGCTGTGCATAGATACATCCGCCATGAGCCGAGTGCTCGAAGTCAACACCCAAGACATGTACGTGACCGTTGAAGCGGGATGCACTTGGCAACAGCTCCACGAGAGGCTTGAACCCTTGGGCCTGCGCACGCCCTTTTGGGGCACCCTGTCCGGCCTGAAGGCCAGTATCGGAGGCGGCTTGTCGCAGAACAGCATCTTCTGGGGCAGCGGCCGTCATGGCGCCGCCGCGGATTCGGTGCTGAGCTTCGATGTGGTCTTGGCCAGCGGAGAAGTCTTGTCGACAGGCGCCAATGCCAAATCGGGTGGTTCTCCCTTCTTTCGCCACTATGGACCCGACCTCACCGGCCTATTCACCTGCGACACAGGTGCGCTCGGCATCAAGGCAACCGCGACGCTGAAGCTCTTGCCAGTGCAGCCCGGCAAAGCCTTTTCAAGCTTCGAGTTCGGTGACCATGTGGCAATGATCGAGGCCATGTCAGAGGTCTCTCGGCAATCGCTCGCCGAAGCCTGCTTCGGGTTTGATCCGACCCTTCAGGCACAGCGGATGAAGCGCGCCTCACTGCTTGAGGATGTAAAGACCCTAGGTAAAGTAGTGAAGGCGCAACAGGGGCGGCTCAAGGGGTTGCGCGAAGGTATTCGAATCGCGGGCAGCGGACGAGGCTTCATGAAAGGCGTCCGCTATTCCGCACACTTCACGGTCGAAGAAGCGACTCAGGCCGCGGCCGACGCGGCAACACAGAGGATTCATGAAATCTGCGTGGCGGCGGGCGGCAAAGAGATTGAGAACAGCATTCCAAAGATCTCACGCGCCGTGCCCTTTCCACCTCTGAATAGCATGGTCGGCCCAGATGGTGAGCGTTGGTTGCCCGTGCATGGACTGGTGCCGCATTCGAAGGCCTGTTCGACGCTTGAGCTGCTCGAAGCCCTGTTCGAAAGGAATGCCAAGGCGATGCAAGCCCACGACATACTGTGCGGCTACATGTTCACCTATGTGGGTACCGGCTGCTTCGTGATTGAACCAGTCTTCTATTGGCCGGATGAACTCAACGCCTTGCACCGACATACGGTTGATGAAGCCCTATTGAAGAAGGTCAACGAGTTTCCGCCCAACCTCGATGCGCGCACCCAAGTCATGCGCATTCGCCGCGAAGTCGTCGAACTGCTCGAGCAACAGGGGGCCGTACACCTGCAAATAGGTCGCACCTATCCCTTTCAACACGGATTGCGGGATGCCCCGCGAGAGGTCGTCAAGGGCCTCAAACGCCTGCTCGACCCGGCCGGACGCATCAATCCCGGCTCTCTTGGTCTCGAATGAGCGATTCGCCGAAGAAATCGGTGGTTCGTCTGCGCGTCGGCAGCGGCGAGATCGATTTGCACTATCGCCAGCTCGGCCAGGGGCCGGCGCTGCTCATGCTGCATCCGTCCCCATTGAGCTCGGCGTTCATGGTGCCGCTCATGCAGCGCTTCGCGAACCAGGTGACGGCCATCGCTGCGGATACGCCGGGCTACGGGCGCTCGACCGCCATCGCCGGGGAAGTGACGGACCTCGTGCCCTATGTCGAAGCCATGCGCGCCTTGTGCGACGCGCTGGGGCTGACGCGCTACGCGCTCTATGGTTCGGCCACCGGCGCGCAGATAGCGATAGAGCTCGCCAAGGCCGATGCCAAGCGCGTCACGGGGGTCATTCTCGACAACGCTGCGGACTTCACCAATACTGAACGCGAACGCATCATGGATGGATATTTCCCTGACGTGACGCCGCGTGAAGACGGGAGTCATTTGGCGAGGACGTGGCAGGTCGCGCACGACTCCACACTCTTCTTTCCCTGGCATCTCAAGAAAGAAGGCAACCGCATCGCTTCGGCACCCGCGCCGGCCGAGGTGATGAATATGACGGCGCTTGGGTACCTGCAGGCGGGACCGGGGTATGAAAAAGCCTATCGAGCCGCCTTTCGCAATGAACGCGCGGAGCGTGTTGCCGAGATCCGGGTGCCGGTTTCGCTCATTCGCTGGAAGTCGAGCATTCTCAAAGTTTATACGGATCGATTTGACGACTATGCTTGGCACGAAAACCTGCGCATGGCGCATTGCGGCGAGGGCATGGAGGCGCGGCTCGGCTGCATCGAAGCAGAGTTCCCAAGAGTGCTCGGGGAACCGGCCAATCCGGATCTGGGCACTGCTTACGAGAATTCGCGGACCCGCTATGTCGCCACCAGTTTTGGGCAGGTGCGCTATCGATTTGCTGGGGACTCCGCAGAGAGTATCCTACTGCATGCGCCCGGTGCGTCCATCGACAGCTTGGATGCGGGGTACGAGCTTGGCGATCATCAGGTGGCGCTCGACTTGCCGGGCCATGGGGCGTCCGATTGTCCTCATGTGGAGGACAGCGCGACCTATCTGCGCGCCTGCGCTGAAGCTATCGATACGGTTGCGGAGGCTTGCGCGATGGACCAGATTACCGTCACGGGTGAAGGCGGCTCGGCGCGACTCGCGAATCTCTTGGCAGCGCAATTGGAAAGGCACCAAGCCCCCGCGCCTAGGGGCGAGAATGCCTTGCACGCGCCGCCAGACCTCACAAGTGCGCCGGCAGGGGAGCACCTGTGGCGGGGTTGGTATTGGCTGAGAAGCCAATACCTGGCACCCGATCGCGTCATGCCCAATCCAGCCCGACTCACACAGAGGCTGCTTGACCTGCTAGGGTCTCAGTCGGCGCATCGGCATTTGTACAGGCTTCTGGAGGATGAGGGATGAGCGTTATGGACAGTATCTTTACGCCTGCGGAGCTCGGATCCTTACGAGCCGATGGCCCCATCCCGCTCTACCATCAGCTCTACGGATTGCTCAAGCAGCGGATTCTCTCTGGATCACTCGCCGAAGGTGCGCCACTTCCGACGGAAGCGGAACTCGCCAGCGGATTTGACGTGTCGCGCATCACCGCAAAACGGGGCATGGACTTGCTCGCCAGCGAAGGACTGATCGCTCGCAGGAGAGGCAAGCGCAGCAGTGTGGTGTACCAAACGCCGAAAGCGGACTTGGATGCCCCCTTGGTGGGTATGCTTCAGCGGCTCGCGGGCATGTCGCGCGAAACCAGCGTCAGGGTGCTGCATATCGCCCATAGAGTGCCACCGCCGAATATCAGTGCCGAACTTGGCCTATCGGAAACCGAGAAGGTTCACTACGTCACCCGGGTGCGCTACGACCAGCAGGAGGTGCCCTTCGCCTACTACGAGAGTTGGACCTGCGGGATCGAGACGGGTTATACCGCCACGCACATAGAGCAGCGCCAGCGATTCGACATCATGGCCGAGAATGGACATAGAATCAGCCACATCGAACAATTCTTGAGCGCATCATCAGCAAGCCCATTGGTCGCCGAACTCTTGGAACTACACGCAGGTGACCCCGTACTCACCCTCGTGCGCCACTCCTACGACGAGGAAGGCGTTCTCGTCGATCTACTGCACTGCCAATACCACCCCGACCGTTTCCACTATCGAATGAATCTAAGCGCGGAAGAATATATTGGTTGAGCCCCGGTTGCACGAAGCGCGACGCAAAGCAGCGCCTCAATGCGAGATTCAACTATTCACAGGCAGCAAAATGCGCGGACAAGTGTCCACGCATTTGGGTTGACCAAGGCACCGACCGTGAGATTCTTTACAGGTCGGCTTTTGCCGGCCGCGCGAGGTGCGGCGAAGCGAGTTCGCAGATTTACTCTGCGGCTTCCTCCGCTTCCGCTTCGGCTTCGCCTTCGGCCTCTTCTTCGGCGGAAGCTTCCTCGGACATGTCGGACATGTCACCGTGACCGTCGTCTTCGGCTTCGGCAGGCATGGCCTCAGTCATTTCTTCAGCCGGTTCTTCAGCCATTTCTTCAGCGGGTTCTGCCGGAGCCATTTCTAGAGCAGGCATCTCCTCGGCCGGTGCTTCTTCGCCGGCCGGGTCGCCGGAAGGAGCACAGGCACTGATGCCGAGAACAAACAGGGCGCCAAGCAATACGCGAATACAAAGGGTCATTGGACCTCCTTTCTTCATGAGAGAAACGTCAATTCGTCTACATTGCAAGCACGTTAACATCCCTACTCGCAGTGCAGGAATCACACGATACTCTGAATCGAGATTGACTTCAATGCCAGACTGCGAAATGGATGCACTCTTTAGTGAAACAATGCGGAGATGCTCGACCCCGAATGAATGGCGCGAATGGCCTCGGCAAAAAGCGGTGCGACCGACAATTGGTGAATCGGGAATTCGGGCGAGTCGCGTACCGGAATTGAGTTGGTGACCACGAGTCTTTCGATGGGCGACTCGACCAGTCGATCAACGGCCGATCCTGAAAGCACCGGATGCACGGCGGCAGCCTCCACTCTCACGGCACCCTCGGAGACCAAAAAGCTGGCCGCTTCGACGAGCGTTCCTCCACTGGCAACCTCATCATCAATAATCAGTGCATTGCGTCCGCTGACCTTTCCGATCAGCGCGACGGCCCGCGGCTGCTCGCTGTCATCTTCGCGTCGCTTGTCGACAATGGCCACCGGCAGGCCGAGCCGTTCCGCATAGCTCTGCAGATCCTTGGCCTCCCCGACATCGCTCGCCACCAGCACATGGTCTTGCAGGGCCGTGGATTTACGCAGGTAGTCGCAGAGCATGGGCGTGGCATTGAGTTGGTCGACTGGAATGCGAAAGAAGCCCTGCACTTGCGGAGAGTGAAGGTTCATGGTCAAAACCCGGTCGGCACCGGCCGTTTCCAACAGATCGGCCATCAGCCGGGCGGTGACGGAGATGCGCGGGCGGTCTTTCTTATCCGATCGCGCATAGGGAAAGTAAGGCATGACAGCCGTGATTCGCGCCGCCGACGCATGCTTCAAGGCATCGATCATGATGAGTAGTTCGATGATGTGATCTGAAAGCGGCGGCGCGGATGTCTGTATGACGAACACATCCTGCTCACGCACGTTCTCGAGGCACTGGAACATGAGGTTCTCATTGCCGAATCGCTTGAACGATGTCTCGGCGAGCGGCATTCCGAGACACTCGCTGATTTCGCGGGCAAAGGCTGGATGTGAATTCCCAGCAACCAATTTCACGCGGGTCTTCATCAAGTCTCGAAGCGAATCTCAGTTGCTTGAACGTAAGAAACCGGATGAAGTATACCTCTTGACATCCAAAGGACGAGCAAGCTCATGTAACATCACGCGATTGACTTGCATGCAATTTGAACTGGAATGGCTTTTAGGCTCTTTACCTCCGAATCCGTCTCCGAGGGACACCCCGACAAGGTGGCGGACCAAATCTCCGACGCGATTCTCGATGCCCACTTGGCCGCAGATCCTGAATCACGAGTCGCTTGCGAAACCATGATCAGCCGCAACGGCGTGGTGGTCGCGGGCGAATATCGCTCCAAAGCTCAGTTTTCTGCCGAGGAAGTGGTGCGGAATACCCTGCGCCAGATCGGATATGAGAGCGAGAACGCGTGGTTTGACGGCAAGAGCTGTTCGGTGTTTCTGTGCATGGGTCCGCAGGCTGCGGAAATTGCGCAAGGCGTGGACGAGAGCGAAGATCACCAACAGGGAGCGGGCGACCAGGGAATGATGTTCGGTTTCGCCTGCGATGAAACGGAAGAGTTCATGCCCGCCCCGATCGCCTACGCGCATAGACTCATGCGCCGCCAAGCGGAATTGCGCAAGTCCGGCGAATTGCCTTGGCTCGGTCCCGATGCCAAGAGCCAAGTGACCTTCGAATACGCGGGCGGAGCGCCGCGCAGTATCGAGTGTGTCGTCCTATCGACCCTGCACACCAGCGATATGCCTCAAAAAGAAGTGCACGCGCAAGTCACCAGACACATCATCGAACCGGTCCTGAAGGACTTGATGAGCAACCAAGTGAAGGTATTCGTGAACCCGACGGGCAGTTTCGCCGAGGGTGGCCCCAAGGTGGATGCGGGCCTCACTGGACGCAAGATCATTGTCGATACCTACGGCGGCATGGCGCGGCACGGCGGCGGAGCCTTTTCGGGCAAGGACCCTTCCAAGGTCGATCGCTCGGCCGCCTATGCCGCACGCCACGCGGCAAAGAACCTAGTCGCGGCCGGGGTCGCGAGTCGCTGCGAACTGCAGGTGTCCTATGCGATTGGACAAGCCGAACCGACCTCGGTGTCCTTAGAGTTCCATGGTACGCTGAAGAACGGACTTGACCCTGATCAGGTTGAGCGCGCAGCGGCGCAGGTCTTTGATATGCGCCCCAAGTCGATTGTTGATCGCCTCGACCTGTTACGCCCGATATACAGCCCCACCGCCGCATACGGCCACTTTGGTCGCCCGAGCGAAGATGGGCTGTTTCCTTGGGAACGCTTGGACAAGGTGCGCGAAGTGCGTGAGGCGCTAGGGCTTGGACGGCTAAACGGCTAAAATAGTTGGTCACCTGCACAAGACCGAACAGAAGAGTCGTAGAAACTCCGCCTCAAGACAATTTCCGTTTGGGATCAACGCGTGGCTGAAGATCTACTCACAGATGAGGAAATCCTGGATCCGGACTTGGACCGGCTGGTGCGTTCGACCACGCACCGTGGCGATGTTCGCTGCGCGAGCTGCCTCTATCCAATTTCCAGCAGCGACCAGCGCATCGAGGTGTCCGGTCGTCACGATCATCATTGCGTCAACCCGCTTGGCTACAAGTTCCACATAGGCTGCTTTGGCGAAGCCTTGGGATGCGCGATTTCCGGCAGTCCGGCCGCCGCCGATAGTTGGTTTCCAAGGTTCAAGTGGCAGTACGCAAGCTGTTCACGCTGCGCAAAACACTTGGGGTGGTATTTTCAGGATTCGGGCGGCACCTATTTCTATGGTTTGATTTTTGATCGAATCACGATCAAGGCCGAATAAACAGTGCTTCGATTCGCAAGTGACCTGTTACACGGAGGCCGTGCCCGCATCGGGTACGAGGCGTGCTCGTGACTGATGTCACCACCATTGAACTGGCCAAGGAGTCGTTTCACTTCTCGGCGGCGCATTTCACTCTGTTTTCAGCCACCAAGCGTGAAAGGCTGCATGGTCACAATTATCAAGTGCGGTGCAGAATCGTCTGTCCCATCGGCGAGCATGGGCTAGCGTTCGACTACACGGATATCAAGCAGCGACTGAAGGAGATTTGCGCTTCGCTTGATGAATACACCCTAATGCCGACACATTCTCCTTGGCTGCGCCTGCGCGAAGAGGACGGTCAGATGGTGATCGAATTTGATGGCCAAGAACTGCGCTTGCCCACTGCCGATGTGCGGCTTCTTCCGATCACCAACGTAACGCTCGAAGCCTTGGCACGCCATCTCGCGGAGTCTCTGCTCGCCGACCAACGTGCCTCGGGTTGGCCTATGAAAAGCCTCTGCCTCGGTGTGTCCTCTTCGCCGGGCATCTGGGCGGAGGTGAGCATCGAATTATGAAGACGCTTGTGATCACGGGCGCGAGTACCGGAATCGGCCTTGAAACCGCGAAACGCTTCTTTGCGGACGGCTATTCCCTCATCACCCTCTCGCGTCGCGATTGCCCCTTGAAGGCCGCAACGCACCTGACTTGCGACCTCGGTGACTCAGGATCACGAGCACAGGCTGTGCAGAAGCTCGCGGCCCTCTTGCCAGCGAAGTCAGAAATCTGTCTCGTACACAATGCCGGCATGCTTGCCAGTGCGAGCCTGATGGACTGCTCGGAAGACCTCTTGCGACGCGCGATTGAAATCAACGTGATCGCGCCGCATGTCCTTAATCTGGCCCTGATCGAACGCATGACGGCCGGATCCAGCGTCGTGTATCTCGGTTCCACGCTGTCTGAAATCGGTGTGCCCGGCGCATTCCCCTACGTGACCACACGCCACGCGACCTTAGGCATGATGCGTGCGGCCTGCCAAGACCTGGTCGGAACCCGGATTCACACCGCCTGTGTATGCCCGGGATTCACCGACACGGAGATGTTGCGCGAACATCTGCCCGCCGATGCATTGTCGAGCGTTGCCACCGGCAACGCCTTCGGCAGACTCGTTAGTCCAGAGGAAATTGCCGCCTGCGTCCGTTTCGTCGCGGATCAGCCGTCTCTCAACGGCACTGTTCTGCATGCCAATCTCGGCCAGATCCAGCGTTGAGCAGCAAGACGCCCATCGATTTCTCCGAGCGGCGAGAGCGCGTGTTCATCGTGCTCGCGGGCGTGTTCTTGTGTGCCATGACGTTGCTGAATGTACTCGGAATCAGTCGCTTCATACAGTTCGGCCCCTTACAGCTTGCCATAGGCGTGTTGCCCTACCCCCTCACCTTTCTCTGCACTGATCTTATCAGCGAGATCTATGGAAGGCGGCGGGCAAGTTTTCTCGTATTTTGCGGATTTGGGCTCAATTTTTTCATATTGGCGGTGATGTGGTTGGGGATGGCGGCATCGCCCGCCGAGGGCCAGCCGCCTTCCTGGCAGATCCTACAACTCGCCGAACCGATACGACTGGCCAACGGCGCCTACTTTGAACAGGAGGTTGAACTCTTCCAGATACTCTATGAGAACACCTCGGGTATCGTCGTCGGCTCCATGGTGGCCTACATGCTTGCACAGTATTGGGATGTTCAGGTATTCCACTTCATCAAGCGCTTCACGGGTGAGAAGCACCTCTGGCTGCGCAACAACCTCTCGACCATGTCCAGCCAGCTCATAGACACCGCGGTCATCAGCAGCTTCACCTTCGGCGTCGCGCTCTGGGCGGGCGACATTTCCTTCACCCAGTTCATGATCTATCTCGCAAGTGGATATGCCTTCAAAGTGACCGTGGCAATGATCGACACCGGCCCCATGTACATCGCCCGCCACTACCTGCGGCGATACATCGGTGAAGAGGCAGGCACAAGGAAATGACGACTGCCCTCTGTGAACGGAAGCTATTTCCCTTCTTCGCTATTAGTTAGCCAGCGCGGACAACCTGTTGCGGACTGCTTTGACTGTGATGGTGAAAGCCTTGTTCGGGGCACTGATCGGAACAGGGTTGATTCGCAGGTCGTAGCTTGACGGACTGGACTTAAGATCAAGATGATGTGCGATCAACAGGATGTTGACGACCATTTGCAGGTCTGCCCAGCGAGAGCCGAGGCACTTGTGTGTGCCGAGTCCGAAGGGCGCGTACACGCCGGGCTTTTGTTTCTCCGCGCGTCCGGATTGGAATCGATCAATATCAAACTGAAGGGGATTGGAGAAGTGCTCTTCAAGGAAATGCGTACTCGTCTGCGCATTGACGAGACGGGTGCCGACCGGAATCTCGTGGCCCTCAATGATGCAGGGATTCATGACGTCCCGCATCTGCATCGGGATGACCGGAAACATGCGCTGCGTTTCCATGATCAGACGACTGGCCGTATCCATGGCCTCGGATATGAGATCTTGGGGACGCGGATCGCCCTTGCCGAAGAGACCGTCGCCTTCGGCTTTGATCTTTTCGTAGACCTCGGGATGCGAGGTCATGGTTGCGATGGCGAAGGCCAAGGCGTTGCCAAGAAAGATGCTCGTGAACAGGGTATTGAGAAAGTAGAAGTTGAGGTCAGTCTGCGGAAGAAATTGTGGATCTTCTTCGTGTATGCGTAAGAATTCGTCAACGAGATCCGCATCCTGGTGTTTGCGGAGTCCTTGCGTGTGTTCGACTTGAATCTTGCCAAGCAGTTCCATGAGCCGCCGGCGTTTCTTTTTCATAGCCGGAGTACGAAGCATGAACTCGGGCAGGAGTTGCAGGCTTCGCACCGCTACGGCACGACGCTCGTAGTCGAGCACATCGTGGATTTCTTCAGCGCTTGCGACGCTTAAGGCGAGTTGCGACACCTGCCTGCTCATCAAGGTTTGACAGGCGCTTGTGCCGCGAAAGGAATCGCCGGGCATCCAGTCATGAAGCGAAGCGCGGCACTCGGCGAAGAGTGTGTCCAGTTTGCCTTCGAGGGATGCCCGCGAGTAACCTCTATTCAAAGATTTTCGCAAGCGGAAATGTTCGGCGCCATCCATTCCGGGCAAGGTTCTCGACGCGCCGAATAGGCGCTCCAAGCCTTGGATGTACTCTCTGCTGCGTAGGTAAAGGCGTCCCTGCTTATGAAACCAGTTGTTCGTAGACCGTCCTATGAGGGCGACTACCTTCTGCTTGCGGAAGGGCAATTTCAGCTCCACCACACTGCCGTGTGCGCGGTAGATCTCCGCCATCAGCTTGGAGATGTTTCCCCAGCTTAGGTGTCTTCGCGCCTTCTTGTTCCTGAGCACGTCCCAGATGCCCAAGATTGGAATCTCCTTGGAGGCCGCGAATCGCATGGGCGGTGGTTGTAAACAAATCCCTCGAACCGCTTCAGCGATGCTTCGCGAAATCAGGTCCATCTTGCTGATGAGATCGATACGCGCCTTCACCTCTTCAAAGTCCTCGATCGGCATCAGGTGGTGCAGGGCATCGCAGGTGCGCGCGAGGCCAATCAAGATGGTATCGCGCGGATCGGGAATCTCATCTTCAAATAGGGTTTTGAGAATCCTTGATCGCACTTCGGATCGCGCGGTTCCATCCTTGCTTGGATACTTGCGCGAACGAGCTACTATTCTCGACAAGCTCCAGTAGCCCGCCTGGTCATGTTCGAGAACTCCCTGCCCAACGAGCCCCTCGAGAGCGGACTCGATCACGGACTCGGAGCGGCGCGCGGTTCGTTCCACACAGTATTGCGTACTTCTCGTCTCGCTCTCAAGGGCGATTTCCGCAAGTGCCGGATCCAATAGGTCATCTCCGGTCGCTTTCGCATCAATCAGTTTGAGCGAGTCAAAGTCCGTGTCAATTCGATTCTCTAAGGCAAGATCGGCAAGCACGGCACCGGCGAACACGCAGGAGAGGTTCCAACTCGGAATGGGTTCGAAGTAGCCGTTGTCTTCGTTCAAGAGAAGCAGCAGAATCTCCTCGGCTATTCGCATCATATGCCCAAGCTGAAGGACACTGCATTCTATACGCGAACGCGAGCGTGCATGGTGGTGATTGCCGGTACGACCAGCATCAGAATCACCGTGGTGATCAGCATGCCCACACCAAGGGCGGCGGCGAAGGGCATCAAGAACTGCGCCTGTATGGCGCGCTCCAAGATGAGCGGCGTGAATCCCAAGAATGTGGTGACAGAAGTCAGGAGTATGGGCCGAAACCGGCCCTTGGCGCCTTCGATGATGGCGTCGCGAGGCGAATCCCCATCCATTCGACGCTGCTCAATCAGATCCACCATCACCAGCGAGTCGTTGACCAGCACGCCACTTAACCCCAAGACGCCCATGATCGTGGCAGCACTGATGGGAATCTGCAACACCAGATGTCCGATCATGACACCAATCAATCCAAAGGGGATGATCGACATGATCACGGAGGGTTTGGTGTAGGAGCGCAGGGGTATGGCGAGCAGCGCGAATATGAGCAGCATGGCGAGCACGAAGCCGCGATAAAGGGCGCCCAAGGATTCAACCTGCTGCTGTTGCTCGCCTCCCTGGGTGTAGGTCAGGTCCGGATAGGTTCCGGTGAGTTCGGGCAATATGCGATCCGTGACAATGCCGTTGGCCTCTCCCGCAGAGATCACCCTGGGGTCCACATCCGCGATCACGGTGACCACCCGCTGTCCATCCTTGCGACGCACGGCCGGTGAGGTGTTACCTGTCTTGAGGCTGGCGACTTGGTTGAGCGGAACTTCCGCGCCGTTCGGCGTACGAACAAGATAGCGCTCAATATCGGTGATCGAGTCCCGCTCTTCCGGTGGCAGACGCACGTAAACGCGCACCTCTTCGCCGTCGCGCTGAACGCGCAACGCTTCGGCGCCAAAGAAGGCGGCGCGCGTTTGGCTCGCGAGGTCTTCAAGTGTCAGTCCAAGCGTGCGCGCCTCGGGCCGCAGTTCAAGCTGAATTTCCCTGATACCGGGTGCGTGATTGAGCACGTCTTGGACATCCCCGGCCGTGGCGAGGCTCAAGGCAAGTTTGGATACCTGTCTGCTCATCAGTATTCGGCAGGCTCTGGTGCCGCCCAAGGTTTCGCCTGGCTTGCAATCCTGAAGCGTGGAGCGGCACTCAAAGTAAAGCTGGCTTAGTTTGGACTCGAAGGATGCCCTCGAGTAGCCCCTATTCAAAGACTTTCGCAAGCGGAAATGCTCGGCGCCATCCATTCCGGGCAGGGTTCTCGACGCGCCGAACAGGGTTTCCAAGTCCTGCATGTAGTCTTTGCTGCGCAGATGAAGACTTCCTCGCTTGTGAAACCAATTGTTCGTGGTCTCGCCGATGAGGGCGACTACCTTCTGCTTGCGGAAGGGAATCTTGAGTTCCACCACACTGCCGTGCGTACGGTAGATCTCTGCCATGAGTTTAGCTATGTTTCCCCAGCTTAAGTGCCTTCGCGCCTTCTTGTTTCGAAGCACGTCCCAAATGCCCAAGGTGGGAATCTCCTTGGAGGCCGCGAATCGCGCATGGGAGGTGGTTGTATGCAAATCCCTCGCACCGCTTCGGCGATGCTTCGCGAAATTAGGTCCGTCTTGCTGATGAGTTCGATGCGCTCCTACACCTCTTCCAAGTCCTCAACCGGCATCAGGTGGCGCAGCGCATCGGAGGTGTGTGCGAGGCCAATCAAGATGGTGTCGCGCGGGTCGGGAATCTCGTCTTCAAACAGGGTTTTCAGAATCCATGATCGCCCTTCGGCTCGCACTGTTCCGTCCTCGCTTGGATACTTGCGCGAACGAGCCACGCTTCGAGACAAGCTCCAGTAGCCCGCCTCATCGCAGTCGACAATTCCTTGATCGACTAGCCGCTCAAGCAGGCAATCGATCACAGAATCTGAACCATGCGCGATTTTCTCAATCCAGTATTGTGCGCTTCTGCTCTCGTTGTCCTTGGCGACTTCCTCAAGCAATGAATTCAACAGAGCACCGCCAGTGGCGGTTGCGTCGATCAATGTGACCAAGTCAAGGACCGTTCCGATGCGATTCTCTAGCGCGAGAGCGGCGAGAAGTGCGCCCGCAGTCACGCAGGATAGATTCCAAGTGGGAATAGGTTCGAAATAGCCGCTGTCTTCGTTTAAGAGAAGCAGTAGGACTTCTTCAGCTATTCGCACGAACCGTCCCTGAAGTTCCGAAAGCTCAGCTATTCTGATAAATTACCAAAGCTACTCCTGCATGCCGTAAATCATTCGCGTCCAAACGGGAATAGTCCACACGCTAGCCGATCTCGGGAGAGCCTTGAGGCGGTGCTAGACTTCGCGGATACATTTGGGAATCAATCATGACCTTTGCTGAAGAAGTACTGCTCCTGCTGCTCGATGATGACACGGGGTACTTCGTTCCCATTCCAGAGTGGAAAATGTCCTGCACCCTTGCCGGTGCGGTTTTGATGGAGCTTGCACTCGGCAACCGGATCGACACCGATTTGGAATCGCTGATAGTGGTGGACCAATCTCCCGTGGGGGATGATATTTGCGACCCGGTGCTGGAGGAAATCGTCGCGCACCCCAGTAAGGAGACCACGCAATTCTGGATTGAACGCATCGCGCGACGTGCTGAGACTATCAGCGACCGGGCATTCGAGCGACTCGGCGAGAAGGGAATTCTCGATTTCCATACCGGTGGATTCTGGTCATTGTCGAGAGAAGTTTCGCGATCCGGACGCTATCCCCTGGCCGATGGTGAGGAAAAAACAGAAATCAAAAGCAGAATCACACGCGTGCTGCTCACCGATGAAATCCCAGATCCCCGTGACATCGCCATCATCGGCCTTTTCCACACCTGCGACGGCATACGCACACTGCTCGAACCAGATGAATACGAAGCGGCTGAACAACGAATCGAACTCATCAGCGGATTGGACCTGATCGGTCGGTCGATCACAGCAGCCGTTCGCGGTTCCTATAGGCCTCCTGAGAGCTTGCGCGCCGTGCGGAGGCGGTCCATCCCTGTCGTCAAATTGAGGGACGTATTCGGTTCGCGCTCGTTTCGCACTGGCAATCTGCCCAAGTTTTTCTCTGAGCTCAGTGAAATCTATGGCCCGGTCTATCGCTTAAAGGGTGGCGGCAGTGATCTGGTGGTGCTTGCCAGTGCGGAATTGAATCGGTGGACCGGCCGCAAGGGACGGTTGCTGCTCCGCACTCGCGACTATCTTCAGGGTTTCCAAGCGGAGTGGGGAACCGCTCGATCAGTTGCCAGTATGGACGGTGCGGACCACTTCCGAATGCGCAAGGAGATGCGGGCAGGCTGTTCCGGGGCGGTAGTTTCCGACCGCCTCGATGACGTGTTTTCCATCGGCCGAAACACTTTCGACAGATGGGGAATCGGGCAGCCTGTGCCTGTGGAATTGTCTTGTCAGCGACTCATTGGGCAGCAGATCTCCCAGCTCACCTTGAGTATGACACCCCCAACTTCGCTGCTCGACGAACTGCTCGTTTTCGAGTATCGCGCATTGCTGGTGCATGTATTCAATCTATTGCCGCCGTGGACATTGCGAACCCCGAAGATGAAGCGCTTCAAGGCCAAGGTTTTCAACATGTATTCGGACATACACGCAGCGCACACGCCAGCGCAGAGGGAAGGTAAGCGGCGCGATTTGGTCGATGATCTCTTGGATCTTCACCAAGCGGATCCCCAGTTCCTACCCGAGACAAATATGGGCTTCAGCTTCCTCGCTGCGATTATCGCTGGCCACTACACGGCAAGCGCGATGGGTTTCGCGATATACGAGATGCTGGCAAACCCGGACTTACACGAACGCCTGAAGGCGGAGGCCGACGCGCTCTTCGCGGAGGGTGATCCGGTTCCCGCGGATTTCACGCCAGAAGCGATCGATGTGACGCACCGTTTTTCGATGGAAACGCTCCGCCTGCATCCGGTGATCCCGGTGCATCGGCGCACGGCCATGAACACCATGGAAATAGAGGGGCTGGAGATTCCGCCTTACAGCGCTGTGTTGATTGCATTCTCCGCCCCGCACTTCATGGAGAAGCACTTTAAGGATCCGGACCGATTCGACATTGACAGGTACCTGCCCCCGAGGGAAGAACACCGGCAGGCGGGTGCCTATGCGCCCTTCGGCACTGGCACGCACATTTGCGGTGGGCAACGGTTTACCGAATTGTTGATGACCGCCAATCTCCTGTTGATGGCGCACCATCTTGACTTGGAAATGATCCCAGCGAACTACAAACTAAAAATCAATCCTCTGCCGAAGCTCGCCCCGAGCAAGCGCTTTAAGGTGCGTGTGACAGGGCATCGCAATCCGATTGCAGCGACATCGGAGTCTGCTTAAAACAAGAAGCGATGCCGCGGGTGCGCGGCGTCGGCGAAGGGCTGCGAGCTTGCTAATTCTTCGCTCACCATGCGGTAGTCTTGGAGCGACCCGAGCAGGGAAAGGTCAAGTACAGCGTATGGTAGGAATGCGCAATCGCGCAAACTACCTGCAAACAACAGTCTGCTGTCCTGCACGGCTTGTCGGTGACCGAGTCCGAACTTCAACAAATCATCGAGGAGGGCGAAGGCGCTCAAGTCGAATTCAAGCGCGACCGTGTCCGGCCTGAGCAACTTGCCAAGGAGATTTTAGCGCTGGCCAACATGAATGGCGGCAGGATATTGCTCGGAGTAGACGACGATAGCGTCATCAGTGGCATCAATCGCGGGAATGTAGAGGAATGGCTGATGGAAACCGTGGTCGGGCGACCTGTGACACCGCAGTTCGTTCCCAGCTACGAAGAGGTTTCGATCATTGGAGTCAAGGTTGCCATCATCACCGTTCCAATGAGCGCGGCTAAGCCCTACGCTGTTCAGCATGGCGACCGGCAAGACTATTACTTGCGCTACGGCAGCGTCTGCCGACTCGCGACACGTGAACGAATGTTGCGGTTGTTTGAGAGTGGCGGCCTGCTGGCGATTGAAAAGCTGCCCATTCATGGCGGCGCTACAGGTGAGTTGGACAAGCGTCGGCTGAAGGAGTACTTCAGTCGAATTCTAGGAGATGAGGTCGAGGACTGGCATCGCACCTTGCTGAATCGTGACTTGCTGATTGCGGCCGAAAGCGAAACGGACGTTCTTTGCTCCTATGCTGGCTGCGCCCTGTTCGCATTGGGGCCGCGCCGCCGCCTTCCCCAAGCCGGAATTCGCCTCATGGTGTTTCCGGGTGTCGATATGGAGTGCGATGCCAGTCTCGACGAAGTACTTGACCTGCCTCGCGTCGGACTCGGCGAGCAAAAGCCGGGCAAGTTTATCGAACAATCCTTGCCCGAACGCACACTCAGCTACCTACAACCGCACATCAGCAAGGAACGTTTGATCGGAACTACGCGCAAGCGCACTTGGGACTATCCTCCGGAGGTCATCCGTGAATTGGTAGTCAATGCCTTCGCCCACCGTGATTGGACCCGCCAGCACGACATCGGGCTCACCGTTATTCGGGACCGGATGGAAGTAACCAACCCCGGAGCCCTGCCAAACGGCATGACCATCGAAAAAATCAGGAGCGGCCAGCAAGTGCCGCGCAACACCAACATGGTGCGCATCCTGCGCGACTATGGGATGATGGATGACTGCGGCATGAGGATTCGCAGGAAGGTCATACCGCTGATGCGGGAGCAAAACGGCTCGGAGCCGGAATTTGAGGGACTACTTCAAGATGACGCTACGATGCGGAGAAGCGGATTGACGCAGGCGGACGGAGGCTAGAAATCATGTATTGACCTTGTCTCCCGACGAGCGCGGTTGGGTCGGGCACATCGGGGGGTGCCCCAGGGCATTGATCGACACAGGCCCCATGTACATCGCCCGCCACTACCTACGGCGATACATCGGTGACGAGGCAGGCACAAAGGAACTGTGCAACCGGAACATCCTTTAAATCCCCCCCCCTACGACAGAACCCGAGCGAGCTCCCGAAGTCTCGTTTTCGGAGCACATCCGCGTTGGCCGTCCCTCCCCTCGGGTTCGCCCGGCTCCCGGCGCCAGCCCTCCACCCGCTTGATTTTGCCGGCCGTCTCGTCCAGCAGGCCGAGCAGGTGGAAGCCGAAGCGCACCTCCCTCAGCCCGTCCTCCAAGACGAGCGGCTCCACCCCCACCGGCTCGCCCGCCGCAGCCCGTCCATCACCTTCTTCGGTCCGAAGCCCGTGTGCGCCTTCTTGTACTTCACGATCCGCTCCGCCAGCTCCGGCGGCGGCGGCGTCCGCGGATGGCCCCGCGGACGCCTCGACCACTCCTCCAGCCCGGACCACCCGAACTCCAGCTGCCGCACGATCCACTTGTCCCACGTCGGCCGACTGATCCCGCAGTGCGCGCACAGCGCCTTCTTGCTCCACAGACCGCTCAGGTGGTCCGCCACGAACCCTACCTTCTCATCCATTGCGCTCGAATCCTTCCACGGCATCGGCCGCTCCTTCTTCTCCACATACACCCGCAAAAATGTAAACCATGTTTCCGGTCTGTACCGGGGGGTGCGCTCTTTAACTCGCGATTTGGATTTGTTCCATAAGAGGGGGAGTGTTACCCCTTCTCCGCTTGCTTCCTTGTCAGGCGTCCAATGCTGGAAACTGGTGGCGAACTTCGTTGACTCTGATGGAAAAGTCCTTGTTTGGCGCGCTGGTGGGAAACGGGTTTATTTTCAGATCGTAGCTTGAGGGACTCGATGTCAGATCGAAATGATGCGCGATCATGAGGATGTTGATGACCATCTGCAGATCCACCCACCGGGAACCAAGGCACTTATGCGTGCCCAATCCGAAGGGTGCGTAAACACCCAGTTCCATTTTCTCTTCGCGTTCGGGCAGGAAACGATCAATGTCAAATTGAAGGGGGTCGGGAAAGTGCTCTTCCAAGAAATGCGAACCCGTCTGCGCGATGACAAGACGTGTACCGACCGCTATCTCGTGACCCTCAACGGTGCAAGGGTTCATGACGTGTCGCAATTGTACGGGGATCACTGGAAATATACGATGGGTTTCCAAATGCAATCGATACGCGGTGTCCACCGCCTGCGGTGTGAAGTCCTTTGCGCTTGGGTTGCCTTTGCCAAAGAGCGCATCCGCTTCGGCTTTGATTCTCTCGTACACTTCCTTGTGCGAGGACATGGTTGACACCGCGAAGGCAAGTCCGCTTCCCAGGTAGATGCTGGCGATCAAGGCGGCAAGAAAATAGAAATTTAGGTCGGTCTGAGGGAGAAACTGTGGATCTTCCGCATGAATGCGGAGGTATTCGTCAACGAGGTCGGTCTTCTGGTCCATTCTCAGACCAGGGGTGTGCGCGGAATGAATGCTGCCCAAGACCTCCTCGAGCAGCTTTCGTTTTCTCTTCATTGCGGGTGTGTGAAGCGCAATCTCCGGGAGTGCGTGCATGGCCCGCACGGTCAAGGCGCGGTGCTGGTAGTCCATAACATCCTCAATGTATTCTGCTGTGTCCACACTGAGAATAAGGTGGGATACCTGCCTGCTCATAAGTGATCGGCAAGCGTTTGTGCCATTGAAGCTCTTGCCGACCTTCCAATCTTGAAGTGAAGAGCGACAGTGCAAGTACAGTTCTTCGAGTTTGTATTCAAGGGCCCCTCTCGAATAGCCTCTGTTCAAGGCTTTACGTAGCCGGAAGTGCTCGGCACCGTCCATACCGGGTAATGTTCTGGACGCACCGAACAGATTTTCCAAACCCCAGATATAGTCTTTGGTGCGCAGGTAGTTGCGTCCCTGCTTATGGAACCATTTGTTGGTATCTCGGCCGACAAGGATCATCATCCTCTGTTTGCTGAAGGGCACATTGACCTCCACCACGCTGCCGTGCATGCGGTAGATTTCCGCCATGAGCTTTGCAATGTTGCCCTGTCGCAAGCACTTACGCGCGCTCTTGTTCCCCAAGATGTCCCGCAGGCGTAGTTTGGGAATCTCTTTGGTGGCAGCGAAACGCATCGGCGGTGGCTGCATGCAAATGCCTCGCACGGCCTCGCCGATCGTTCGCGAGACGAGGTCCATTCTGGTGAAAAGCTCAACGCGCTCAATCACCTCTTCGTAATCCTCGATTGGCATCAAGTAGCGGAGCGCATCGCAAGTGTTGGCGAGGCCAATCAATATGACATCGCGTGGGTCGGGAATCTCGTCTGCAAAGAGCGTTTGCCGAATGCGCGCCCGCGCTTCGGTCCGCATCGCTCCATTCTTACTTGGATATATGCCCGAACGCGCCACGCTTCGTGACAAGCTCCAGTAGCCTGCCTGATCGTGGTCGAGAATCCCCTCCCCGACGAGCCGATCAAGCAGGGTCTCGATAACGGATTCGGAGCGATGCGCTGTTTTCTCCACCCAGTACTGGGTGCTCCGAGTTTCCTTTTCGCTGGCGATTTCTTGCAGCACCGAATCCAACGCGTCATCGCCGGTGGCTGTCGCATCAATTAAGTTGAGAGATTGAAGATCTGTGTCGATGCGATTGTCGAGCGCGAGATCGGCAAGGATAGCGCCTGCGGTCACGCAGGACAGGCTCCAACTCGGAATGGGATGAAAGTAGCCGCTGTCCTCACTGAGTAACAGCAGCAAGATTTCCTCGGAGATTCGCACAACTGTTCCCCCGCACCCGCAATGCCTTATTCTTCTTAGAATATCAAACTTTTGTGACGGCTGGCTGTTCAAGGTTCCAGACCGATTCGTCATCGACTGATATCTACCCTCAATCAATCCGGCGCAAGCGGACGGACGCCAGCGCGGGGACGAGCACCATCAGAAGTGAAGTCGTGATAATGATTCCGAAGCCGAGCGATGCGGCGAAGGGCCGCAAGAATTGCGCCTGAATAGCTGTCTCCAGAATCAGCGGCGTGAACCCGAGGAATGTCGTCACCGAGGTCAGCATAATTGGCCTGAAGCGTCCCTTGGCGCCTTCGATGATTGCGGTGCGGGGTGAATCGCCTTGGGCGAGCCTCTGTTCAATGAAGTCCATCATAACCAGCGAATCGTTGACCACAACTCCGCAGAGCCCGAGGAAGCCCAGAATGGCCGTGGTCGTGAAGGGAATTCCCAGGATCAGGTGCCCCAAGATGACCCCAATCAGCCCGAAGGGGATCACGCCCATGACGATAAACGGCTTGGTGTAGGAGCGAAGAGGAATCGCTAAGAGCGCGAACATGGCGAGCATGGCGATCGCAAACCCGCGATACAGCGCGTCGAGCGAATCGAACTGCTGTTGCTGTTCGCCTCCGAGGATGTAGGTCAATCCTGGCGCCGCGGCTGTCAGATCGGGAAGGATCGAATCAACCACTATGCCATTGGCCACCCCACCGGTGATCACCGATTGATCCACGTCGGCGGTGACCCTGACGACGCGCTGCCCGTCCCTGCGCTGGATCGATGGCGGAGAGATACCGGAATCCAGAAAGGCGACCTGACTTAAGGGGACTTCAGCGCCTTCGGGGGTGCGGATCAGATACCGTTCGATATCTGTGATCGACTCGCGCTCGTTTTCGGGTAAGCGCACGTATACGCGCACTTCGTCACGACCCCGCTGCACCCGTTGTACCTCGGTTCCGAAATAGGCCGAACGGGCCTGCAGTGCCAGCGCCTCGGCGGTGAGTCCGAGCGTACGCGCTTCCGGCCGCAACCTAATTTGGATTTCGCGGATGCCAGGCGCATGGTCCGAGCGAACATCGAAAACCCCCTCGATCTGCCACAGACGGTCGGTCAGCGTCGTGGCGATTGAGGGTAGGCGCTCCGAATCGGTGTGCGACAGAACCACCTCCACAGGATTGCCTAGGTCGATGGTCTCTCCGCTGTAGGTGATGCCGCGTACGTAGGGGAGTATGCCCACTTCGTCTCTCCAAGCCTGAGCGATCCTCGCCGTGGACATGTTTCGCTGCTGCATGCCAAGAAGCTGCAATTCAACCGCAGCAATATTGGCTTCCAGATTCAGCGTCGGATTCGGCGTGACCCCACCGCCTTCAAGGCGAGGTCCTTGGCCGACGGTCAAAGTCGCGCCTGACAGAATGGCGGGCGCATCATCCGGTCGACCCTCGGACAACCGCTCGATCACTCGTCGCCCAGCATCCTCGAGTTCCTGAGCCACCTCGAAGGTCCGCTCGGCCGTCGTTCCGTCGGGCATCTCCAATGTGGCGGTGACAACGTCACCTTCCACAGCTTCGGTGAAGGTAGAAACGACGATGCCCGCAGGCAGAAGGGAAACGCTGACGATGAGCAAACCTATGGCGCCGGTAATGACAATTGAGGGCCGGTCCGTGGCGAAATGCAAGGCCCGGTCCAGCGGGCCGTTCAGGAATCGGTTCAATTGGAGGTCGACATAGCCTCGGACCCGCGCCAGAAAGCGCTCAACGAAGTTGTTCGGCGTCCAATCTGGAGGTGGCAATTTGGACAGGTGGTTTGGCAGGATGAATAGCGACTCCACCAAGGAGAACAGCAGCATGGCGGTGATCATGATCGGCAGCGCCTTCCAGATTTCCCCAATGCCGCCGGGTAGGAACAGGACGGGCGCGAACGCCATGATGGTAGTGAGGACCGCGAAGGTCAGCGGCACTTTGATTCGGCGTGCGCCGTCTATGGCCGCGTTCAGTCCAAGTGCGCCCAGACTGCGCTCACGATGAATGCTCTCGGCCACTATGATGGCATCGTCCACGATGATTCCGATCGCCAGCACGAAGATGAAGAGGGTGACCGTATTGAGTTCGAGGTCAAGCGCGAGCATTACGGCCAGTGTGCCGACGAACGCAGTCACAAGTCCTACGGCGACCCAGCCGGCGAGCCGCGTTTCTAGAAACAGGCCCAATGACACCAATACGAGAAGCAGTCCGAGGACAGCGTTCTTCTGCAGCAGCTCGACTCGCTCCGAGTAGATTTGGGATTCGTCATTGAGAATGTCCACATTCACGCCAGCGGGGAGGGACGGGACAATGACGTTGGCGACATGCTCCCGCACTGCCTCGGCCACCTCCATGACCTGCTCTCCCTCGGCCTTGGAAACCTCCACGAAGGCGGCCGGGCTGTTCTCGTGCCGCACGATGAGATCGCTGTCGCGAAAACCATCGCGCACTTGGGCGATATCGCCCAAGCGCACGGCCGTGCCATCGCGCTTCGCCAGCACGACGATTTCCTCGAAATTCTGTTGTACGTAGCGCTGCCCGAGGGTTCGGACGCGCACCTGTTGGTCGGGCGTGTCGATCTGACCGGCGGAAAGGTCGAGCGAACTGCCGCGAATCGCAGCGGCGATGTCATCGAGCGTCAGCCCGAAGGAACGAAGCTGGGCGAGAGGCACCTCGATAGAGATTTCGTATGCCTTGACGCCGCTGGTCTCAACAAGCGATACCGACTCGAGCGAAGCGAGTTCATCTTCAATCCAGTAGGCCAGCTCCTTGAGGGAGCGCTGCGGAATATCTCCGTAGACCACAAGGCGAATGATGCTTTGCAGGCTGGTCATCTCGGATATTTCCGGCCGTTCCGAGCCTGCGGGGAAGGATTGAATACGGTCGACCGCCGATTTGACCTCGTCGATGGCCTGGGGTATGTCAGTGCCGGACTTCACTTCGACTCGGACCGAAGCAATCCCGGGCGCGGCTACTGACTTGACCGCCCGCACGTAGTCGAAGGAACTGACCTGTTCCTCGATCTTGGCAACAATGGACTCCTCCACTTCTTCCGGGGTCGCGCCGGGGAAGGGCACGGAGACTTCGATGTGATTGAAGTGGATTTCCGGCCAGGAAACGCGCTCTAGGCCGGTCATAGACACCAGTCCCACCGCGATTATGGCGATCATCAGCAGGTTGGCGGCAACGCCGTTGCTCGCCATGTAGGCGATCGGCCCGCCTTGAAGGCCCTCGCTGGGGTTCATTGTGCTCCGGCGGTGTCGGTGTGCACGGTCATGCCTTCGACGGCAAACTGTATCCCGCCGGTCACCAGCGGCTGGCCATGCTCAAGACTCCCGGTGACGAATACCTCGTCTTTGCTTCGCTGCAAAATCCGCACCGGGACAATGGAAAGGGTGCCTCCCCGGTTCACCGCCCAGACCTCGTTGCCGGGCTGTAGCGCCGCTCGCCGAACGCGGAAGTGTTTTCCTGCGGCGCGCCCTTGGATCTCAATTTCCACAAACATACCGACCAGCAGCGGCGGTGGATCGACTGGCACGGAAGTGGAATCTAAGGTAAGTTCGGCCGAAAAGGGATCCGGCACGCGGATGATAAGGTCAATGGTGCGGGACTGTTCATCGAGCGATCCTTCGGCACGATCGACATAGCCTTGCCACGCATAGCGGGCGGCGCCATACTCCGCGATCACGCGCGCCGCGACGCTTTCGTCTGCATCACCCGGGCGAAGCGCCCACAGGCCCGGAATAAGCGCCGCTTCGGCACCGGAAAGGGGTGCGACCACCTCGGCGGATTCCGTAGCGATGAGCTGTGCAACCGGTTCCCCCGGCGACACGTATTTCCCAACCTCCACGGACTCTTCGCGCACGAAGCCATCGAAGGGCGAGATTACGCGTGTGCGGGACAAATCCTGACGGGCATCCGCGACCCTGGCCATGTCGCGGTCGAGCGCCGCTTGCGCCGCACGCAACTGTGGTTCGCGAAGCACTAAGGGAGAGGCGTCTGCAACAGACTCGGGATTCGATTGCCGAACGACGTACTGCTCGTATTCGAATCGAGCGATTCCCGCTTCCTCCTCTGCCTGTAGAAGTTCTGCTTGGCGTTCCGCCAGCGTCGCCTCAGCCTCTCGCAGCAGATACTCGTAGGTTTCTTGTTCGATCTGGAAGAGGCGCTGACCTTTGAGGAAATGTCCGCCACTCTGAAACGCGGGATCCACCCAGTCAATTCTGCCGCCAACCTGCGGGGCGAGGGCGATCTCGGCGCTTGGCCGGACGGTGCCCGCAGCATGCACGACTATAGTGTCAGTTTCAGAAATGGCTGACACAGTGGTCACGAACGGATCCCGGTGCGGCAGATCTCGGCTCACCGGTTCGGGTGCCAAGGAGACGAGGAACACGGCCATCGCCACTGCACCAGCGATAATTCCGGCGGCTACCAAGAGATTTTTCAAATTGCGCATGATTCGTTACTCGATTGGAGGCGCTACAGCGATTTGCGCGCCAAGAAACAATAGAGTGGTGTGAACAGTCCCGTTCTTCCGCCGGCGGCGTAGGCGCTTGCAGTCTGGTCCATCATACGTACGACTTCTGCGGCACCTTTCGGAAACACCCGAAACGCTTCCGCGAATCGCAGTCCGACTTGAATTAACCTGCGGCCGAGCGGTGTTCTACGCATTGCGCGGCTGAACGACTCAATGCTACTGCCTCCACCCTCCAAGGGCTGATACCACGGCGTGCTGGGGCCTTCCTGGACATCAAGGTCCGAAGCCTTGATGATTTCGAAACCCACGGATTCGAGCGCTCGGTCCACCTGCTTGAAAGTATAAATGTGGTTCAGCGCGATTCCGCGCATCAGATCTTCCTTCACCGCTTGGTGGCGGTTGTTGTTGGGGTCGAACTTCTCCGTCATGCACATCTCCTGTCCCCAGAATAGGGCGCCGGGTTTGAGCACGCGGAAGATTTGCTCGAAGGCTCCCTCCTTGTCCGGAGCATGGCAGGTCGACTCGATCGCGTAGCCCGCGTCGAACGAGTCGGGTGCTATGGCGCTCATGTCCATGAAGCTGCAATTCATGTACTCCGCGAGATGATCGAGTGCGGCCTCTTCGTTCAGGCGCTTGGCCCGTTCGAGTTGCTGCAGATTGTTGTTGAGGCAAAGAACCGTGGCGCCAGACTCGCGGGCGACACGACGCATCGGGCCGCCCACTCCGCAGCCCACGTCAATCACCCTATCCCCAGGGCGAAGCTCAAGATTCTCGATCATCAGGCGCTGATGGCGCAGGATCGACTGCTCCAGCGTTTCGTCTGGCTTGAGCGGCGCAAACTGTAGGGATTCATTCCATCCAAACTGCATGAGCTCGCTGCACAGGCTGTAGTAGTCATTGACCGTTTCGGCGTGGTCGTAGTCGTCGGCGGAGGACGCTGGCTCTTTGTGGCGCTCGAACCAAGATTCAAAACGAGCCAGTCGGTCGACCGCGTTCAATCCTTGGTAGGCGTTGCGGACGTTTGCGGCCAACTTGGTCAGCATGGATTTCTCCCGTTCAATGCAAGCATGTGACTTCTACCTTCACCTGAACCTTTATTCTGAATTTGCCAGCACGCGGGCGCTGTGTGGCATGCGCATGCTCGCGTGCTCGGATTGTCTTTCTTCGTCGCCAGTCCAAGCGCCGCCTACGGCGCGATGTAGGAGGAGCCGTGAATGCCCCAGTTCGCGATCTGCCGCAGAGAGGGCAGATCGAGCTGCAATCAATAGTTGGCTCGCGGCCAACAGTTCGTCATAGCGCCCAACGCCAGATGTGAAGCGCTGCTCCTGCAGTGCGGCTTCGTCTTCGGCATCTTCAAGGTGGGAAGCGATGAGCGCATATCTGTTCTGACTAGCCTCAAGACCGGCCAATGCAGCCTCAACTTCGTTTACGGCGATAACCACAGATTGTCCGAAGGCGGCGGCGGCTTCCTGCAATCTCGCCTCAGCGAGTTCAACATTGGCGCGCCGCCGCGCACCTTGAAAGGTGGGACCAAGCAGGTTCAAGCTGAGGTTATGAAACCATTGATCCGGATCAAAGAGTTCGTTCGAATCGGTGCTTTGAAGTCCGATCACCCCGGAGAGAGACAGGGAAGGAAGCAACTCTGCACGCCGCGCTAGAAGTGCGAATCGGGCCGCCTGCATACGCTGTTGTGCTGCTGCGACGTCAGGGCGCTGGGTGAGGAGGTCTGCGGGAACGCCAACCGAAATGGATTCTGGGAGCGGCGAAGGTGGGGGCTCATCAGGCAATAGGTTGGATAGCTCCTCGCCGTATCCTCCAAGCAGGATCCATAGACGGGTCTGGGCATCGGCGGTAGCGGTCTCAAGCTGCGGCAATCGGACTCGTGCATCGCGCAATTCCCTTCTGAGAGCGTACACCTCAAGCGCATCAACGAGACCTCGCTCGTAACGATTCTCAATGAATGAAACCCGCTGCTCTAAGATCTCAACCATGTCTTCTGCGAGCCATCTTTGACGTCGCGAGTCCACAACTTCCAGGTACGTGCTAATGGTCTCTGCCAAGACTGAAATTCGCGCAGTCGAAAAGTCGGCTTCAGAGGCAAGCCGCTCAGCACCCGCGGCTAAGGCGTCTTTGCGGTTGCGGCCCCAAAAGTCTGCTTCATAGGCAAACTCCGCACTCAGGGAGAAGGTGCGCAATTGAATGCTGTCCGGTAGCGTGAATCCGAAGTCTTCGATGAGTTCGGGGCCAAGCCCGAGCTCATCAAGTTGCGCGCCTATGCCGGCGTTGGTTGGGATTTCAAAGTCAGTGGCCGAGAGCGAAGGCGTGACCAGCGGAAAGACCCCGGCCCGAGCGATTCGCGCCCGTGCCCTAGCTTGTTCAACGCGCGCCACCGCTTGGCGCAAGTCAAAGTTGGAGGCGAGCGCCGCTTCGACGACCCGATTCAGGGTGGGGTCGTTGAATGATTCCCACCAAGCGAGGGGCTGATGCGAACCCGCGTCCTCGGCGGAGGAATAAGTCTCCGGGAGACCGGCGAGTGAATTGGATTCGGATGGGGGTTCTGGCAAAAGCGCCGAACAACCAGCGAGAATGGCCCCCATCACCAACGCCAGCCACACCCCAATCCGGCATCCTAGCCTTGTCGTAGATTCCTGTCTGCCGCAAAACAGCACGGGCAAGCCTTACAAATACCACTCCCAAACCAATTATAGCCTTGCATCCACCCTCCATGAACAATTCACGGAGAAAGCGATCCCCCTTATTCGACGGCGCGAAGCACACCAGCACCGGCGAATTGGCGTTGCTCCTACTTATCAGACGATGCGAGCGGATAGTGGCAGGTCAGGCCGGGAAAACGCCTGAAGTCATGGTCGGCAGTGTGCACTTCTGCCCGATGCGCACGGGCGAGTGCACCGATCTGCGCATCCGGAACGATCATCTCGCCTTGAGGCGCTCGTCCATCAACCGACCATTCAGCGCAAGGAACCTATCGGCGTCGAGTCTCAGTGTGGTTCGCATAAGAGGCATCCTTGTGCATCTGCTGTGGGATGTCAACGCACCATACTTCGCGTGTGTCGTCACCTCAGCGGTCACCTCTGCCTATTGACAAGCGATGCCAGCGATTCCACGATGCGAAGCTCACCGACTCGTCTGGAGGCTTCGCCATGAAATCGGTAAAGGTCACAGAATATATGGCGCGCAAACTGCTCACCTTCACCCCGGAGACCAAGGTCTTTGATGCCTTGCAGATGCTGCTCAAGAAGAATTATTCGGGTGCTCCGGTGGTCAACGAGAGCGGCGAACTGGTGGGGGTGCTATCGGAAGCCGATCTCATGCGAGTGGCGATTCAGGGCAGCTACCATGAGGACACGTCGGGATTGGTCGGTGACTTCATGAACGAGAAGGTGGTCACCATCTCGCCCGACCTTGACCTGTATTCGGTGGCGGAGATGTTCATCAAATACCACTACAAACGATTCCCGGTGGTGAGCGGCGGCAAGCTGGTCGGTATGATCAGCCGACGCGACGTCTTGCAGGGCGTCGAAGACTTGGCATCAGGAGGTTAGAACGAGACATCATGCCGTCATTCGAGAGAAACGGACTCACAACGCATTTTGAACAATTCGGATCGCGCGCAGACACGCCGCTTGTGCTCATTCACGGGCTCGGATGTCAGCTCACCGAATGGCCCGCAAGTCTGATAGCGGCGCTGACCGCCGGAGGATACCGCGCAATCGCGCTCGACAACCGCGACATGGGGTTGTCAAGTCATTTGGCGCAACTCGATAATGCGACGCCCGATGTCATGGAGCTGTTGGCCGATGAACCGGGGGCACCGCGTGACGGACTCTATAGCTTGTCGGATATGGCGGGTGATGTGGTTGGCTTGCTCGATTATCTTGGCCAGTCGGGGGCGCATATCATCGGTCTGTCCATGGGCGGCATGATCGCGCAGCGGATTGCCATTGAGCATCCCGAGCGTTGCTTCAGCCTCACCTGCCTCATGACCTTCGCCACCGCGCCGCCCATGGAGGCGTTGGATCCGGATGCGTCCATGACCTTTTTCGCGGAGCCTGCATCAACGGATACAGCCACTTTGACGCAGTATCGCGAGGCTGGGTGGAATGCCGTTGGAGGTCCTCACTTTCTCTCGAGCGAGTGCGGCATGGGACGTTTCGCGGCAGAAGCTGTGAAGCGCTGCCACAACCGCAAAGGCTTCGCGCGGCAATTGCACGCCATACGCACGGACGTTGATCGGGCACCTCTGTTACGGAGCTTGGACTTACCGACCCTGGTGATACATGGCGAGGTGGACCCCTTGGTCCCCGTTTCCGCCGGCGAGGCCATCGCCGATGCCATCCCCCACGCCGAATTCGAACCCATAGGTCATATGGGGCACGATCTCCCCGAACCTCTCATCCAAACCCTCGCGGAGCACATGCTTGAGCATATGGATGCGGTGGAAATAGAGCGATAACTCAAGAACAACAGAGTGGCGAAAAACTCCCCCTCAAGCCACCATTGTGGTGATACCACTCCGAATGCGTCAATGGAACAGGTGCTTCCAATATTATGTCAAGTTCGAAAATCTCTATATTCAGAAAAATCAAACACTTAGAAATTTTCTCCGAGGGGTAGAGCGGTTGGCGATTCATGTCGAGCACCGCCTCCTGTCGATACTACTTCGGGAAATGCGGACGCTCCGGTCCGTAGTGTGCCGATAGATAGTCGAGGATCTTGGTCTTGAAGGGCTCGGGGATCGCCGCCATGCCGTGTTCGTCCTCCATGTAGGTGAAGAGGTCGTCCCAATCCTCGCGCTCAAGGCCTTGCTGGGCCACTATGTGTTCGGAATGGCATCCGGTGCAAAACGCGAAGGTCTCGGCCACGCCTTCGGCATGGTGTAAAACCCCGAACGAGGCGGGCGCGATCGGTTCGGGCGGTGGATCTTTGGGTTCCTGGGCACAGGCTATCGGTATGCACACCAATGCTGCCAATAAGAGGAGATGAGACCGACAATCGCGCTTCATTCAAGCAACTCGCAGCGCCACTCTGTGCATGGCATTGTTGAGGTAGCCCTTCTGGTTCCAGTTGATCGCATGCGGTTGCATTTCGTCGGCCGAGTCGGTGGCGCGCGCCCAGACTTCGTAGTAGCCGGGGGTGGTGAGTTGAAATTCGATTCGAAAGTCTTGCCACGCACCGGGATTCATTGGCGGATCGAGCGTGGCGGCCTGCCAAGTGGCGCCGAAGTCATAGCTAAGGTCAACCTGATCGATGGACCGTTCGCCCGACCACGCGTGTCCTCGCACTTCAACATGTGACCCGCCAACGACACCGTTTTGCGGATGCGTGATGAGCGACTTCACCGGCATGCGCTCAATGATACGCAAGTCATCACGACCGACCTTCTCTCCCGGTTCGACCGGATAGGTCGGTACGCGATAGGACTCCCCGGTCATCTTGGCGCCATCGTGCACTTGGTCTCGAACCCAGATGCGCGTGAGCCACTTGTGAGAGCAGGAACCCGGCCATCCGGGCACCACGAGGCGCAAAGGCGCACCCTGCGTCGGATGCAAGGGTGCCTGATTCTGCTCAAAGGCGATCAGCACACTGCCGTCGAGCGCCTTGGAGATCGGAACTCCGCGAGAAATCGGTTCTTTGGCCGGGTCACCCGACAGATGGCGGTCCGCGCCGAAATGCGCCGTATACAGGGCTTCAGGTTGAATACCGCAATGCTGCAACACATCGGCGAGCCGGACACCTGTCCAGAGCGAACAGGCCACGGCACCCCTGGTCCATTGATTGCCCAAGGTGGGCGGATCAAAGAACGCTCGTCCATTGCCCGCGCATTCGATGACCAGTGCCTTGCTGACCACTTCAAACTGCGATCGCAGGTCGGCGATGGAAAAGCGCGCCGGGCGTTCCACCAAACCGTCGATTTCAAGTGTCCAAGCGCCGACATCGGCATTTTGCACTGGCGTGCCGTTGTTGCGTACGAAGTGGCGCGAAGTCGGAGTGACCGAATCATCAAGCAAATGCGCTTCGGTTTCCGCGCAGAAGGGTCGTTCGCTGAGGATCCGCAAACCCTCTTTTTCCGGCACCGACATGTCCTCGGCAAAGGCAGCCGGAACGAAGCCTTTCGGGATGTTTCGAATGAACGGAATATTGGCGCCCACGGCGGCTGCCGTGAACGCGACCCCCGCCCCTTTCAAGAATGCTCGTCGTGGATTGGCCATCGTTGCTCCATGAATTTCAGAGTGCGTACAAAGGTCTCGATCATTTCGCCCAGATTTTTCCGGAAGGTTGAATCCCAAGCATTGAATTACAATGCGATTATAGGCGTCTCCGAGAAAAGGCATTCGCCGCAGAAAATCAGTTCTTAGGCGAAAGAACACACATGGGTCTAGAACAACGGCTGTTTGAACGCCACATCAAGAGAGGACGCCTCGCCGTCACCTTTCCCGATGGTCGCCAAGAAGTCTACGGCGAGGGTGAGCCCTCCGCCACTTGGGTGATCCGAAGCAAGTCCGCGCTTCGCAAGATGCTCGGCAATCCACACCTGCATTTGGGCGAGACCTATATCGACGAGGAGTGGGATGTCGAGGACGGCAGCCTCTATGACCTCATCTCCATTCTTCGCATGAATCTCGAACAGGCGACCGCACGCATCAAAGACAGCCCTTGGCTCGCGGCCTTGTCCACGGCGCTGGGTTCGATCAACAGCATCACCTCGAGTCGGCGCAACGTCAGCCATCACTACGACTTGGACGAATCCCTGTTTCGCGCCTTTCTCGACAAGAACATGCACTATTCCTGCGCCTACTTTGAGCACGAAGATCAGTCGCTTGAGGATGCGCAGAACGCTAAGGCTCGCCACATCATGAACAAACTCGATGTGCGCGAAGGTCAAGAGGTGCTGGACATAGGCTGCGGCTGGGGCAGCCTCGCCATGTACCTGGCCGAGCATGCCGGTGTGCGCGTTAAGGGTGTCACCCTCTCAACCGAGCAGCTTCGCGTAGCTCGCGAAGAAGCGGACAAGCGCGGCCTCAGCAATCAGGTGCAGTTCGAGTTGCAGGACTACAGGGAGGTGGACGACACCTATGATCGGGTGGTGAGCATTGGCATGTTTGAGCATGTGGGCAAGAACTACTACCCCGCCTTCTTCAATCAGGTGGGCAAGTGTCTCAAGCGAGGGGGTGTGGCCCTGCTGCACAGCATCGGCTCACCCAGGCCGCCGCAAGCAACCAATGCATGGATTCGGCGGCACATATTTCCGGGCGGCTACATACCCTCCCTTTCCGAGGTGACGCCAAGCATCGAAGATTCCGGTCTGGAAACCACGGATATCGAAGTGCTGCGTCTGCATTACGCCTACACCCTGCGCGAGTGGCACAAGCGGTTTCAGCGGGTCAGGCACAATTTCGTGGCATCGCACGGCGAACGCTTTTGCCGCATTTGGGAGTTGTATTTGATCTTTTGTCAGACCGCCTTCGAGCTTGGAGAGTTGGTGGTCTTTCAGTTTCAGCTTGGCAAGCCGCCTTACGAACTGCCGATTCGACGCGATTACTTGTACGGCGCGAATTCGAGTACTTAAGACCATAGGCATGGACATCGAGGCCGAAATGAACCGGCATGGTCGGGAGATCCGCGCCCAGGGTTACAGCATTTCTCAATGCCTCATATCGCCGAATCTCGTAAAACGAATCCGGGGCGACCTCGCACCCTATTTTCGTGTCGCACCCAAGGGTCGAAACGATTTCGAAGGCTTCAAGTCCCAGCGTCTCTATTCTCTGTTGACCAAATCAAAGTGCCTCGCCAAGTTGGTTGAGCATCCGCTCATTCTCGGGCTGGCCGACCGCTTCTTACGCGAAGACTACTTGCTGACGGCCGCTGCGGCCGTGAGGATTCACCCAGGTGAAACCCCCCAAGGCTTTCATCGCGACGACAATCCGGCCAATGCCCCGGACTGGGGTTTTCGCGACATGTGGGGATTCTCGACCATCTGGATGTTCGACGATTTCACTGAATCCAACGGCGCGACCGAGATCATTCCGGGCAGCCACAAGTGGCCCATGGAGCAGGCGCCGGAGCCTTCGCAAGCCGTGAAGGCCTGCGCACCGGCCGGATCGGTGCTGCTGTTCGCGGGCAATCTCCTGCATCGCAACGGACCGAGCTCGAAATCAATCAAGGACAAGACCCGCCTCGGCATCACCATTCAATACTCGCAACCATGGCTACGCACCATAGAGAATTTCACACTCGCCGTGCCGCCCGAGAAGGCCGCCCGGTTCAGCTCGAAGGTACAAGCACTGCTCGGCTACAGCGTCGACGCGCCGGGCTTCGTGGGATTCGTGGATGGCTTGCACCCAAAACGACTGATCAATCCGGCGTATATGGGAAGAAAGCAGCGGGCGTGAGGCCATCGAAGGCATGACGTAACGGACGCATTTGTCGTGGCGCTTCCTCAATGAAAGCCGTAGGGCTAACATGCGCACTGAAAACCAACCAAGAGAATTGCGATGCAATCACCCATCTGCGAGATGCTCGGCATAGAGTTTCCATTGGTTGCCTTCACGCACTGTAGGGATGTGGCAGTGGCCGTTTCCAAGGCGGGCGGCATGGGTGTGCTGGGGGCGGCCGGTTTCACGCCCGAAGAGCTTGAGATCGAGCTCAATTGGATCGAAGACCATGTTGACGGCATGCCGTACGGTGTGGACCTGATTGCCCCCGCGACCTTGGCCACCACCGACGGTGCCTCGACAAGGGAACTCCATGAGATGGTGCCGGAGGGCCATCGCGAGTATGCCCTGGACGTGTTGGAGAAGTATCAGATCGACAGCTCGGACGTGTATCAAATGCAAGACACCACTGGGCGCGGATTTCTCAATGAAGAGCGTGCCAATAACGTCATCGACGTGGCCTTCTCCTATCCGATCAAACTGATTGCCAACGCACTCGGTGTACCGCCGAAGTACATGATCGAGATGGGCAAGCAACGCGGCGTGGCGACGGCGGCGCTGGTGGGTGCCAAGGAGCATGCGGTCAAGCAGGTCGCCGCAGGTGTCGATATTCTTGTGGTCGCAGGCACCGAGGCTGGCGGACACTGCGGCGAAGTGTCCACCATGGTGCTGGTACCTGAGGTGGTCAAGGCTGTCGAAGGATCAGACGTATCGATCTTGGCGGCGGGAGGCATAGTCACCGGACGCCAAATGGCGGCCTGCATGGCGATGGGTGCGCATGGTGCCTGGACCGCCTCTATGTGGCTGACGACGGTGGAAGCCGAGACACCCATGCACATCAAGGAAAAATACGTTGAGGCCACTTCTCGCGAAACGGTTCGGTCCAAGGCGCGCACCGGAAAGTACTCGCGTCAACTCAGGTCTCCCTGGACGGATGCCTGGGAATCGGAGGCTTCGCCCGAATCCCTGCCCATGCCTCTACAGTCCTATGTGAGCGAACCGCCACTCTCGCGGGTTGCCAAACTGGCGGAAGCTGGGCATGAAGGTGCTCGTCAGCTTGCGACCTATTTCGTCGGCCAAGGCGTGGGGCTGATGAACAACATTCAATCCGCGCGCGATGTGATGCGCGAGTTTATGGAGGACTACCTCGAGGCGGTGGAACGCTTGAGCGGCGCGGTGGACGATTAGGGGGTTTCGATCCTGTCAATTAACAAGGTCCGCAAAGGCCTTCTCGCCAGTTACGTTTGTACCGCGGTGTTCGACTACATGTTCAGCCGCTCGGTGAACCAAGTCGCACTCTTGGTTCGCTAGCGCGCATATTGCACCAGTTTGCGGGCTAGGTGCTGAGCACGTCAAACTACCCCAACACCTGCTCTGCCCGCGACACCTGCCCGGGATCAACGCGTCAGCGCGTCCCGCAGTTCAACGAGCGCCGACTTGTGGCGCTTGTAGCGGGACTTCGGCAGGAGTATTGCGGTTATTCGGCGCTCGCGCTGATGGCCCGAGAATCGAGGTTTTATCCTTGCAAATTGTAAATTTCTGTTTCAAAATGCAAGGATGATTGAGCGGCGAGTCAAGCAACAGGTAAAAGAGGCGCTGGGTCGACAGGCAGCGGTCGCCTTAATCGGCCCGCGTCAGGTCGGCAAAACAACCTTGGCGTATGAACTGTGCCGGGAGAGGGATGCGCTGTACCTAGACTTGGAGGACAGCAATGATCGCGAAAAGCTGTCAGAACCGGCGTTATTCCTAGATCAGTTTGAGGACAAGCTGGTAGTCTTAGATGAGATCCACCGCGTACCAGAGATTTTCCAGAGCTTACGCGGCATTATCGATAGGGGTCGTCGCAAAGGGTTACGAACCGGACGGTTTCTTATTCTCGGTTCGGCATCTATTGACCTTTTGAGACAGTCCGGTGAGTCTTTGGCGGGACGTATCGAGTATGTCGATTTGTGCCCTTTGGATGCCACGGAAGTCGCAGATGCGGACAATGGCATGCATCACCTCTGGATGCGAGGCGGGTTCCCGGATAGCTACTTGGCAAAGTCCAACGCGGACAGCTTCAGGCTTAGAAAGAGCTTTATCCGGACTTATCTGGAACGCGACGTCTCTCAGTTCGGTCCGCGCATCCCCGCTGAGACCTTGGAGAGATTGTGGAAGATGTTGTCGCATGGACAGGGTTCACTGCTAAATGCCTCCGGCTTGGCAACGGCCTTGTCCCTGTCAACGCCGACTGTGACCAAGTACATCGATTTGCTGGTTGATCTGCTATTGGTGCGTCGGCTGCGACCCTATTGCGCCAACATCGGTAAACGCTTGGTGAAGTCTCCAAGGGTATACGTGAGGGACAGTGGACTGGTGCATGCCTTGCTTGATATCCAGGACTACAACCAGCTCTCGGGACACCCGGTGGTCGGTGCGAGCTGGGAAGGGTTCGTTATAGAGAATCTGCTATCGGTCGTCGGGCACAGCACACTCGCCAGCTTTTACCGCACGTCTGCAGGGGCCGAACTTGATCTGGTCCTGGAATTTCCGGGCACTTCCGAAATATGGGCCGTGGAGGTGAAGAGAGCCTCATCCGCAAAACTGAAGAAGGGCTTCTATCATGCTTGCGAAGACATACAGCCCCATAGGTGTTTTGTGGTCTATGCCGGAGATGAAAGGTATCCGGTTTCGGAGAACGTGGAAGCAATAGGCTTGGCAGAGATGGCGAAGCTGCTTTGTTCCTGATAAGAACCCAGTGCCCCCGCGCTCCTGCTGCGCTTGTTTTTTTCGACTTTGCTCCAACGGGAGCGTTTTTCCGCTTATTCGCTCGACGGACGCCGGTCTAGCCGGCTCCAACATTCGTGCCCGTCGCAGGCTCGGCGGGTTGAGACTCGAATCCGCGATAGCCGTCCGCAACGACGTCTTCGCAGGTCATCCGATAGGCTCCCACACCACCGACGTAGGGCATGAACATCTGTGGCTTGCCCTCAACATTGGCACCTAAGTACCAAGACCCTCCCTTGGGATATAGAGTGGTATTGGCCAGCCGGGCCACCTCGGCGGCCCACGCACTAGAATGCCGGTCATGGCATCAAGTCCGGTGGCTTGGACCAGATCGTCCAATTCAACGAAACGGTCCGTCAGCCGCACCCCTCGGGCTCGATGGATGTGACTGGGGTCTTTCTCAAATCCATCAGACTGACGTTGGGGCGGTTGTAGGTGGCATAGTGGTCCGTGTCCACGCAAATGCGCTTGGTGCCAATGCGTTGGGTCCTCCGGCAGGGCGTTTCCGCCGTTACCGGATCCTTGACGATAAAGCGGACCCTGAAGCAAAACGCAATCTTGGCTACGGTGTATTTCGTCATTTTTATCAAGACGTTGCATGCGAACGAGAGCGGACTGGTGCAATATGCGGGCTAGAGACTAGGTAGATGCGATTCGAGCGGAGTGGACAGACAGCCAGTGGCCATGATGAAAATGGCGTTCGGGACTCATCGCCCTTATCAGTGCGCACCTGCCACAGACATTCGGCCTCGTCGAAGTGGGTGGACTCGACACGCCGATGCAATGGCTCATCAGTCGCGGATGACTCCCCTCTCTCATGGAACAAAATTACATCGCAGACTAAAGATGGCGAAAACCCCCATGATAGGAAGTGTCCCCTCTCCTTCGCTCGCTTGCTCACAGGCTTGCTGTCGAGTCGCATCTGGATTCAACTACTTGTCACAATGACAAAGTACGACCATCACTCTGGTATGTTTGAGGCACTAGAGCGCATCCCTCGACGAAAATAGAGAACTTACCCTCGAAGCCATGCGAACAAACGGGAGCTATTCATGGATAAAGAAAACATCGTGCTGTATGAGATTGATGGGCATGTGGCTACAGTCACGCTCAACCGCCCAGCGCAACGCAACGCACTATTAATCGAATCTTTCCAACGGCTCACTCAGATTTGGCGGGAGATTGACCACAACCCACAAGTGCGGGTCGCCATTCTCACGGGCAGTGATTGTGGCACTTTTTGCGCCGGAGCAGACCTCAAACAGATGGCGGCAATTAGGGCAGAGGGCAGTGACTACCTGAAGGAGATGAAGAAAGTTGACCAGTTCGACATGAGAAAGCTCGGCAAACCAGTGATCGCCGCCATCAATGGTTTTGCCCCAGCAGGAGGGATGAGTCTGGCCCTCAACTGCGATTTACGAGTTGCGGTTCAGGGCACACAACTGGGGATTACCGAAGTTCACCGCGGTCGAGGTTCTCCTTGGGCGATGCCGCTCTTGTGGCAAATGCCGCAGGCATTGCTGTCTGAACTGACCCTTGTCGGGGATCTCATGCCGGTGGAACGATTTCATGAGGTCGGATTCGTCAATTACCTTGAACCGGATGTACCCAGTCTCATGGCACGCGCCCGGGCGCTTGCGGATCGAATTGCCGAGGCGGCGCCGCTTTCGGTGGAAGCCGCGAAGCGAAGCGCCGTTGCGGCCATGGACCTCGTGATGGAAACCGCGTTGAAGCAAGCCGATCAATTGCATGAGAAGGCCTATGCGAGCGAGGATGCAGCGGAAGGGCCTCGCGCATTCGCAGAAAAACGGGCACCTGTTTGGAAAGGTCGCTGATGACCCAGAGGGCATAGCGAGTTATTCCTCCAAATCCTCCTTGATATAATTAACTGTTTCCCCTTTTCGTTGCTCGTGCCACGCGCTTTTGGCCATGAATTCTGTCGATTCGACGCAACAATCCTCCCAGCAGTCCTTTTCCTTTGTGGAAATGGAGCATCAGGTGCTCTCGTTCTGGGAGAAGCGTCATATCTTCCAGCAAACCCTTGACGCCACCTCGGGCAAGAAACCCTACATCTTCTACGACGGCCCGCCCTTCGCAACTGGCCTGCCGCACCATGGGCACCTGGTCTGCTCAACCATCAAGGACGTGATTCCGAGGTATTTCACCATGATCGGCCGTCACGTCAGCCGGCGTTGGGGCTGGGACTGTCATGGTCTACCCATAGAACACGAGATCGATAAGCGGCTGGGCATGAGCGTGGGAGAGGCCGTCGACACGCTGGGCGTCAAGGGTTACAACGATGAATGCCGCTCCATCGTTCAACGTTACGCGGCGGAGTGGCAAAAGACCATCACCCGCATGGGTCGCTGGGTCGACTTTGACCACGACTACAAGACCATGGAACCCTGGTACATGGAATCCGTCTGGTGGGTGTTCAAGCAGCTTTGGGACAAGGGCTACATCTACGAAGGGGTCAAGGTCATGCCGATCAGCACCGCATTAGGCACGGTGCTGGCCAACTTCGAGGCCAATCAGGACTATCGGGACGTCGAAGATCCTGCGATCACGGTGCTATTTCCGATCAATGGGAGTGACGAATACCTGTCGGTCTGGACGACCACGCCTTGGACCATCCCTTCGAATCTCGCCATCTGCGTGGCCAAGCAGATGCGCTATGCGCTGGTGCTGGACAAGAAGAGCAACAAGAAGATCTGGATGGCTGAATCGCGCGTGAAGGCCTATGCGAAGAACCACGACTTGGAAGTGCTTCGCTATTGCTTGGGCGAAGAATTGGTAGGCAAGACTTACACGCCCGTGTTTCCCTACTTTGCCGAAGAGCGCGAGCATGGCGCGTTTCGTGTGGTGGAGGACGACTATGTCACCGACCACGAGGGGACGGGTTTGGTGCACCAAGCCCCCGCTTTTGGTGAAGATGATTTTCGCATCTTGAAGCGTGAAGGCATAGAGGCCTTTGCTTGCCCGGTATCCATGCAAGGCGAGTTCACCGAGGAAGTCACCGACTTCGCGGGCCGGCACGTCAAGGATGCCGATGCCGGCATCATCAAATACCTGAAGAGCCGCGGAGTGCTGTTCGAGCGCACTACGCTACATCATGCCTATCCCTTCTGCTATCGCTCCGAAACCCCACTCATCTACCGCGCGATTCCTTCTTGGTATGTGCGCGTCACCGAGTTTCGGGATGCCTTGGTGAAGGCCAACACACATGTTCGTTGGGTGCCCGGCCATATCAAGGAGGGCCGCTTCGGAAACTGGCTCAAGGACGCCAATGATTGGGCTGTGTCACGAAACAGGGTCTGGGGAACCCCTCTTCCCATCTGGCGCAACGATGTCACCGGAGACACCATCTGCGTCGGTTCCATCGATGAACTTGCCGAACTCACGGGGGTTCGCCTTGATGATTTGCACCGCGAGCACGTCGACCCGCTCACCTTCAAGCGAGACGGGGAAGAAGGCACCTACAGACGAATCGAAGAGGTGCTCGACTGCTGGTTCGAATCAGGCTCCATGCCCTATGCGCAGCTTCACTATCCATTCGAGAACAAGTCCGTCTTCAGGTCGGGGTTTCCGGCCGAGTTCATTGCCGAGGGGCTCGATCAAACCCGTGGCTGGTTCTACACACTCATGGTGCTGAGCGCGGGCGTCTTCGACAAGCCAGCATTTCGCAACGTGGTGGTGAATGGTCTGGTGCTGGCCAAAGATGGCTCGAAGATGTCCAAAAGCAAGGAAAATTTCACGCCTCCGGACAATCTCATGGAGACCTACGGGGCGGACGCCCTGCGGCTCTATCTGATCAATTCGCCATTGGTGCGAGGTGAGGAACAGAGGTTCGAGGACGACGGCGTTCGTGACATGGTGCGCCGTGCCCTGCTGCCTTGGTACAACGCCTTCGCCTTCCTGCAAACCTATGCCCAAGTCGACGGTTGGTCCCCGGAAAAAGGCGTGCATCTTGGGAACAACAACCTTGATCGCTGGATTCTCTCTCGACTGCAAACACTGAAGCGCTCAATCGCCAAGGAAATGGCTCGCTATCGGCTCTATTCCGTAGTGCCAAAGCTATTCGAGTTCATTGGCGACCTGACCAACTGGTACATACGCCTGAATCGCCCAAGATTCTGGACAAGCGACTTGGACAGCGACAAGATCGCTGCCTTCAGCACCCTGTACAGGGCGGTGCATGAACTCAGCATCGCGATGGCGCCCTTCGCGCCCTTTCTGGCCGAGCACCTGTATCGCGAGCTTGCCTCGCTCGATGGCGCTTCTCCGGAACCAGAGAGCGTACATCTTTGCGCCTATCCGGAGGCGGATGATTCGCTCGTGGATGAGTCCCTCGAAGCGGCCGTAGACCGCATGCGAAAGATCATCCTGCTTGGCCGCCGTCAACGTGAACAGGCGGGAATCGGCTTGCGTACGCCTCTGCGAGAAGTGCGCATCATTCATAGCAACGCCGCGCTACTTGACGATGTCGCCTTGCTCGAACCCTACATCGCCAAGGAACTGAATGTGAAATCGGTTGTCTATGACAGCGATGAAGCGTCTTACGTGCGACTGTACGCCAAACCCAACTTCTCCTTGCTCGGGCGCCGTCTTGGTCGGCAGGTTGGCGATCTCGCGCGCGAACTCAAGGGATTATCGAGAGAGGCACTGAGCGAATTCGAAGAGCAGGGAGAAATCGAGCTCCTTGGAGCAGTGTTCAGCGGCGATGAGATCCAGGTGTTTCGCGAACCCGTGCCGGAGACAGGTGCCGAGTCTGATCGACTCATCACCGTGGCGCTCGATTGCACACTTGACGATGCGCTCAGGAGCGAGGGCAAGGCGCGCGAGATAGTGAATCGAGTCCAGCGCGCGCGCAAGGCGCTCGACCTCGCGGTCACCGACCGGATTCACATCACCTACGAGGGCGACGCCGCTCTGCAAGATTGTATGGAGAACTTCCGCGACTATATCGCCGGTGAAACCTTGGCGCTTGAGATAAAGGCGGGAGAAGTAGGCGAGGACGGTGTGTGCGCTGAGATAGAGGACGCGAGCTTGCGCTTCTCGATCAAAAAAAAGGTGGCTCAAGATCGGACCTGAGGGTACTCTGATTAAGTTCTCAAAGCGCAGAGTCGTAGGTGCTGGGTTTGGGCGCACCGGTACGCTCTCGCTCAAGCTTGCTCTGGAGCGGCTTGGGCTGGGCAAGTGCTACCACATGTTTGAATTGAAAGAGCCACATGTTGCGCTATGGCAGCGAGCTTGGGACGAGGCCGCCGGTCCTGAATTTCCCTAGGAAAACATACTTTCGGATTACACCTGTGTCGTCGATTGGCCGGCCTGCCAGTTTTGGCGACCCCTCTTGGCACGCTACCAAGACGCAAAGTGCGTGCTCTCGGTGCGCGACCCCTCAAGCTGGTATGAAAGTACCCGCAAAACCATCTATGAGGCTTCGAAAAAGCTCAAGCAAATCGAAGACCCAGCGCGCCAAGCACACGCCCGAATGGTCTATTCCATTATCTGGGATGGCGTCTTCGAAGGAAGATTCGAGGAGCGCAGCTTCGCTTTGCAGAAGTTTGAAGAGCACATCCAAAAAGTCACGAACAAGGTTCCAGCCCATCGATTGCTCAAGTTCGACGTCAAAGAGGGCTGGGAACCGCTGTGCCGATTCCTCTCAGTCGAGATTCCCGACGAGCCCTTTCCCAGCGAGAACAACCCGGAGGATTTCGCGCGGAGAGTCAAGGGGAACAAAAAGGTATATCCAGACCGCTAACGCCTAGGTTCCCAGCGGGCCGGGCAGGTCACTCGGCCCATCCATGGGCCGAGCCCTGCGGGCGACCGGGCTGGCGCCCGTTCGTGGACTTTTGCTCCTGCAAAAACCTCCGGCCCCTACAAGAGAATGGTCAGCGGAGTTGACGGTCGGCAGTATTGTCCCTATATTGCAGGGACAACATTGAGGACAGCAAGTGCTGAATTTCATTGATCCGGAGGTGGCCTCGGGTGAAAAGTCCACCGAAACCATTGAGATGCGCATTAAGCCCAGCGTAAAGAATGGAATTGTTCGTGCCGCTGAACTAATGGGCGTTTCCGTAACTTCGTTCATGCGCGCCTCGGCGGTGAGGGAAGCCGAACGAGTGTTGCGCGAGCACCAAGCGACCCTTCTCACGCCGCGCGAGCATCGCATCGTGCTTGACGCGCTCGACTGCCCTCCGCTCCCTTCCCAAGCCGCCCTAGATGCCGCGACTCGTTATAGGAAACGTATAACCCGTGTCGACTGATATCACAGGCTACCCAAGCATTTCGATCGAGCCATTCGAACCGCGCCACCACGAGCGGGCGCAGTTCTCTTGCGGCGTGGCTCGGTTGGACAATTTTCTACGATTGACTGCCAAGAAGCAGCAGAAGAGTGATTACACGCGCGTTTTCGTTGCGGTTGCCGAGGGCTCGAAGCGGATCTTGGGCTATTACGCGATGAATTCGCACGCGGTCGGGATTGCCGAACTTGGATCGGATCTTTTGCGGCAGGTGCCGCAACGATCAGTTCTACCCGCCTTGTACCTCTCCATGATCGCCGTCGACATCACTCAACAAGGGAAGGGTCTCGGAACGGACCTTGTTATGGACGCACTGTTGCGCGCCCGCGACGTGGCAGACCAGGTCGGCCTGAAGCTGATCATTCTGGATGTGATCAATGATGGAGGCGAAGCGGTATTCGAGCGGCGCAAAGCGTTCTACCAGCGCATGGGGTTTGAGTCTCTTCCCGATCATCCTGAACGTATGTTCATAACCATCGATACCGTTCGTGTCATGTTTACTCAATATGATACCTCCTCTCACAAGGTGGTTCGGGAAATCAAGGACGCGCTTGCCGAGGCAGACAACGGCGATTTCGCCAGCGATGAACTCGTCACCCAAACGTTCGCCAAATGGGGAGTACAGGCGATCTAGATGTCTCCGTGAGAGCTGAGCATCTCTCGCTTGACGGGCCGGCGGGGCATGCCCCTACGAATGCAGAACCACTCTTTGTAGGGGCCGGAGGTTTTTGCAGGAGCAAAAATCCACGAACGGGCGCCAGCCCGGTCGCCCGCAGGGCTCGGCCCATGGATGGGCCGAGTGACATGCCCGGCCCGCATTCGACCAGCAGGGATCAATGTGAGTGACGGAGGAGTCCGTCGACAGTTTTTCGCTCCGCGTTAGCGGCGTACGCGGGCGGCTACGGGGGCGTTCAGCAGGGTTTCTACTTCGTCGAGGCGCATGCGGGGGAAGTCTTTTGGAATGGAGTGCTTTAGGCATCCGGCTGCTACTGCGTATTCGAGTGCTTCGGCGGGGGACATTTTGGTCATCAAACCGTATATCAGACCAGCAGAAAACGCATCGCCGGTGCCGATTCGATCAACTATGTGATCTATGTCGTAATACCTTGCGCATCGGAACTCTGAGCGGGAACGCAGGCAGCCGGACCAGCCATTGCTGCTCGCGGTGCGCACATCTCGAAGCGTACCTGCAACCAGTTCAAGATTCGGGTAGTCCTCCATGGCGCGAGCGCTCAAATGCTCGAACTGCTCGGCATAAGCGCTGGAATCATAGGCGCTGTCTGAAATCTCCAGCATCTCGCGAAAATCATCCGCACCGGCGATGAGCACGTCCACGCCTTTGACCAATTCCTTCATCACAGACGGCGGCGATGCGCCATAGTTCCAGAGGGCGCTGCGGTAGTTGGCATCGCAGGAGACTCTAACGCCTAGGCTACTGGCGCAGCGAACGGCTGAGACCGTTGCTTGAGCAGCCGCCTCACTTAAGCCCGGTGTGATGCCACTGACATGTAGCCAATTCGCTCCGTTCAGGATCCTTGACCAGTCGAAGTCCCCTTCGCGGGTTTCTGCAAGCACGGACCCAGCACGATCATAGACCACCTTGGCGGGAAGGTATCCAGCACCCACTTCGACGTAATAGACACCCGTTCGTCCGTCGCGTCGGCAAATGCCTCCAGTCTCCACGCCAAGTCCAGCAAGCTCGCGAACGGCTGCATCGCCAATCGCATTCTCTGGCAGTAAGGTCACGAAACTCGCATCCAAACCAAACTGCGCCAAGCCGACGGCCACATTGGCTTCGGCACCCCCAAAGTCGGCTTGCAGCGCAGGCGATTGCAGCAAACGCTCGCGCTTGGGCGCCGAAAGCCGCAGCATGAGTTCTCCGAAGCAAACGATTTTGGCCATGTCCACGATTCTCGATGAAGTGATGGGGTCTTACATGAATATCCGAAGTGGACGTTTCCATGGTCTCTTCCACGCCGCACAAAGGAGAGCGGAGTGGCCAATGCCAACGCTACGCGAAGATGAACGAGCTGTGCAAGAGGATATTGAACAACGCTTGGAAGGCGATCTTGATTCCACGAATGATAGTTCCTCTTTAGGTGGCCTGGACCTGCACCGCGATTCGTTGGCCGAGCACCTGTAACGCTTTGTCAATCCGATCCGGCGCGGTTCCGTGTCGTGGATCAAGCATGCGGCGCACAACCTTTTCATCGATACCAAGTAACGCGGCAAAAGCGACCTGACTCAGACCGCTATCACGAAACGCGATGGCAAGCGCTGCCTTCGCGGCCCTGCGCGGAGGTACAGGGATGGCCTTCTCTTTCGATGCCAGCCTACTAGAGGCTGGTATTTCTTCGGCATGGTCAATTCGACCGGCCAGCGCTTCTTCTAGCGCGTCAACGGCCGCGGAAATCGCCTCACGCTCATTGGTGCCGGACGTTAGACACATGGGAAAGTCGCGAAAAGAAACCACAATCTCTTCTGGCCCCATCCGCCTCTTCTGGCCCCATCCGCGAAAAACTGGCTGGATACACAAATTTCATGTGACCTGATCCTTGTAGATGCCGAGTACCATGATCTACAAATTCTCGCCCCTTGATACATGAATTTTCGGACAGTTCCGTCCGAATTACAAGCATTAAACTGTCACAAAACCCTCTTGGTGGGATCACCAGACCTCTAGTTCGACCAGTAGACGAAGGGGTCGGCGGCGGGCTAGAAGTGAAGGTCTCCAGTTGAAAGTGAGGTATAAAAAGATATTGTATGTCGCTTTTAAGGTATTAAAAGGGTTGCATACTTGGAACATCACGGACAACTCCCTCCGAAATTCCGTGCTGCCATTCGAGAGGCCCGAAAAGCGCAGGGGCGAAGCCAGCTCGACTTGGTACTCGTTCCCCGCAACTTGACGGCGATGGTCAACTCATTCGTTCGCGCCTCGTCCGACCCCGATGCGCCGGGTGCCGCGCAAACACCCTGGTTCGAGGGCTTGGTCGATGAAGAAGGCTAAGGGACCGCTCCAGGTCCTGTTGGGGGACGTTCTTGTCGGACTGCTTGCACGCGAAGCGGGCGGAAGAATCCGATTCATGTTCGACGAGCAGTATGCCGAGATGTCCAACCGCCCTAGCCTCAGCCTGTCCTACGAGGCTGCGCCCGGGGAACTGTTGACCCTTGCACCTCGGGCGTACTCTGGACGCCTACCGCCCTTCTTCTCGAATCTGCTCCCCGAAGGGCTCTTGCGCGACCTGCTGGTCCGGCGGACCGGGGTACGGCCTTCGGATGAATTCGCTCTGATTGGCAACGGAGATGCACACCTGAAGAACTGGTCCGTGCTATATGATGACCCGGTGCGTCCCACGCTCAGCCCCGCTTACGATCTTGTCTCTTCGCTCCCGTATATCCCGCAAAACGGGCTTGCCTTGGGGTTCGGTGGAAGCAAAAGACTTCGGCCCTTCGACGATGTGCGCATAAAGCAGTTCGCGGGGGCGGCGCAACTGCCTTTCGAGTTGGTTCGGCGGGAATGCCTTGAGACTGCGGAGCGGACGAGGGACGCCTGGGCTCGGCACGAACAGCGAGACGTGCTGCCTCAGCATATCGACAAGGTGGTTTCAACCCAAATAGAGTCAATATCGCTCGACATGTCCGGGTCGATGTCTTCGCGTGCGCGACTCTCCTGATTTACGCTTGTCCGTGCTGGTTCGTTGCGCGCCGGGCTGCCCGGCCTGCCATTAGACGATTCGACACAAGCGATAGCGGGTTGGGTAGTGTATGGTGCGGAATCCTCAAGTCTAGCAACCATCTTGGAGCATGGATTTTCACCTAGCCAATCTGTTTGAAACCGTTGCCGATGCGTTTCCTGAGCGTCCCGCCGTCATTGCCTGCCATGCGGACGGCGGTGAAGACCACCGAAGTTGGCGGGAATTCGATCAGCGCGCGTCCAGAGTCGCATCGCTGCTGACATCCGCCGGGCTCTCCCGTCATGCGAAATTCGGTATCTACATGCGCAATCGCGCCGAGTACGTCGAGGCACACCTTGGCGGATGCAAGGCGCGCATGATTCCAATCAATGTCAACTATCGCTACCGGGCCGATGAGTTGGTTTACCTACTCGACAACGCCGATACCGAGGCGGTGTTCTTTCAAGCCGAGTTTCGGGAACGCATTGAGGAAATACGGGATCGCCTGCCTCGGGTCAAGCTGTATGTACAAGTGGATGATGGCTCAAGCCCAGTGCCGGATTGGGCGCTCGACTACGCGCAGGCATTGGACGAATTGGAACCCATGCCGAGAATCGAGCGCCCCGCTTCGGATGTCTACATGCTCTACACCGGCGGCACCACAGGCATGCCGAAAGGCGTCATGTACGAACAAGGCGGGTTCGCCGCAGCCTTTGGCTTCTTCGTGGTGCTCAGAGGCTTGGAGCCGGCAACCAAGCTCGATGAGGTGCCACAGCGCATTCAAGCGCTTGCCGATATAGAGCCGCCGGTCAAAAGCCTTGTGGTCTGCCCGCTCATGCATGGCACTGGCATGTGGCTCGGACACTTCGCCGTCGCCCATCTCGGTGGCGCCACCCTGACGACCTCCGATGCGCACTTCGACCCCGATTGCATATGGAAGCTGGTGGAAAAACACCAAGTGACCGACATGGTCATCGTCGGAGATGCGTTTGCGATTCCCATGCTCGGTGCGCTGCGTACCGCCACGAGCGAGGGACGACCTTACGACATTAGTTCCCTTAAGCGCATCGGCTCAAGCGGCGTCATGTGGAGCCGCGAGGTGAAAGATGGACTGCTTGAATTCGGCGATATGATGCTGCTCGATTCCATGGGCTCCTCCGAGGGCGGCATGGGCATTTCGGTGGCGATGCGCGAAATGCCGGTGCAGACTGCCCGGTTTGAACTTGCTGAAGGGGTGTGCGTTTTCGACGAACAGGACAAGCCGGTCGAACCCGGCTCCGATCATATCGGTATGGTTGCGACCTCCGGATTGGTGCCGCTTGGCTACTACAAGGACGAAGTGAAGTCAGCCGCGACCTTTCGGGAAATCGACGGGGTGCGTTACAGTTTTCCGGGCGACTTCGCCAAGGTCGAGGCCGACGGCAGCATCACGCTGCTCGGGCGAGGCAGCAATTGCATCAATACCGGCGGGGAGAAAGTGTTTCCTGAAGAAGTGGAAGAGGCGCTCAAGCTCCATGCGTTGGTGCGGGACTGTCTTGTGGTCGGTCTTGACGACGAGCGATTCGGGCAGCGCATCGTGGCCTTGGCAAGCCTCGAATCAGGCATGAGCCTCAGCGAAGCGGAAATCATCGACCATGCTCGTGACCACCTGGCCGGCTATAAGCTCCCCAAGCGAGTGATCCTGGTCGATTCCGTTCAACGCGCTGTTAATGGCAAGGCCGACTACGGCTGGGCACGCGAGACCGCGAAAGCACTGCTGGCCGCTTGACCTGGGTTCATTGCCATGCCCGGACCGCTTCACGGCGTACGCGTTATCGACCTCACCAGCATGGTCTCGGGCCCCGCCTGCACCATGCTGCTTGCAGACCAAGGCGCGGATGTCATCAAGGTCGAATCCAAGGAGGGCGACCTGGTGCGCAGGATGTCTGCCCGCGAGCACGGGATATCGACCGGATTCATCTCCCTCAATCGCGGCAAGCGCTCCCTCGCACTTGACCTCAAATCCACAGAGGGGCGAGCCGCACTCGAAGACCTCATCCCCAGCGCGGATGTCTTTGTGCAGAATTTCAGGCCTGGCACCATCGAGCGAATGGGGTTTGGAGAGGCGCGCGTACGCGAACTCTGTCCTAACATTCTCTACGTCTCGATCAGCGGATTCGGCAGCAGCGGACCCTATGCGCACAAGCGCGTCTACGACCCGATCATCCAAGCGCTCTCCGGACTTGCCGACATACAAGCCGATCGCGGCACGGGCCGACCGAGAATGGTGCGCACCATCATCCCGGACAAGACCACCGCGCTCACGGCGGCGCAAGCGGTGACCGCCGCCCTGTTCGCTCGTGAACGAACAGGCAAGGGACAGCACATCAGCATCGCCATGCTCGATGCCATGATCGCCTATCTTTGGCCGGAAGGCCTCGTCGGTCATACGCTTGTGGGCCAAGAAGTGCAGGGTTCGCGGGCGCAGTTCGCGCAGGATCTCGTATTCGAGACGCTCGACGGGTACATCACGGCGGGTACCGTGTCCGACCTTGAATGGCAAGGCCTGTGTCAAGCGATCAAGCGCCCGGAGTGGCTTGAGGACGAGCGGTTCAAGACCCCGTCGGCGCGAGTCAAGAACGCGCCGGTACGCATCGACATGCTGCAAGAAGTCTTGCGCCACCGAACTTCCGCCGAGTGGCTGCGACTGCTTGACGATCACGGTGTCCCCTGCGCGCCGGTCTTGCGACGCGAAGAGGTCTATCTACAGGATCAAGTTCAGGCCAACGATCTGATGCGCGAGTTCGATCACCCGGTAGTCGGACCTGTACGGCAGCCGCGACCGGCGGCGCGCTTCGATCAGACGCCTGAAGCAATCGCCGGACCAGCGCCAAGTCTCGGAGAACACAATCGCGAAATCTTGGCGTCGCTGGGCTACGAGCCAAGTCGCGTAGAGGCGCTTTGCCGGTAGAAGAGACGCCGCCTGAATACGTCCAACAAAGTTACGAAAGGAATCCACCCATGGCGATGCAACGTACACCACTCTTGATGTCCACCCTCATGGAAAACGGTGCACGGGTGGCACCAAAGAACGAGATTGTGACCGCGACCGGTTCGGGCACCAAGCGTCTCACCTATGCCCAAGTGCGCGGCCGCGCCCATCAACTCGCCCATGCGCTCAAGGCGGCCGGCGTGCAGCAGGGTGATCGAGTCGGGACATTCCTGTGGAACGACCATCGCCATCTGGAGTGCTACCACGCCATCTGCAGTATGGGCGCGGTGATGCACACCATCAATATCCGCCTTGGTCCGGCCGACCTCGAGTACATCATCAATCACGCGGAGGACAGCGTGATCATCGCCGGTTCGGACATCATCGGATTACTCGAACCCATTGCGGGCGCACTCAAGACGGTTCGTAAAGTCATCATCGCCGTGGACGAGAGCTTTGAAGATTGGACGACCAGCCTCCCCGATGCCGAAGACTACGAGGATTTCATTGCCGGGCATCCGGATCAATTCAAGTGGCCGATCATCGACGAGAATTCGCCGCTTGGACTGTGTTACACCAGCGGCACCACCGGCCATCCCAAGGGTGTCGAGTACGAACACCGATCACAGTACCTGCACACCCTCACGCAGTGCCTCACGGACGCCATGTCGCTCTCGGCGTCTGATTGCATCCTCGGCATAGTGCCAATGTTTCATGCGATGGGTTGGGGCGTGCCCTATGCGGCCACCATGCTCGGCAGCAAACAGGTGATGCCGAGCCGCTACATGACACCGGACAGCCTGTGCCGATTGATGGCCGATGAGCTAGTGACCATCTCCGCCGGAGTACCCACCATCTGGCAAGGCGTGAAGGCGGCCTACGAAGCGAATCCGAACGCTTACGACTTCTCCGCACTTGAGCGAGTAACTTGCGGCGGTTCGGCACCCCCGCCCTCGCTCATCAAGTGGTATTGGGATGAACTCGGCGTCGAGATGGTGCAAGGCTGGGGCATGACCGAAACCTCGCCGCTGGCCACACTTTCGCGCTACCGCATGAAGTACCAAGACAAGGATTTAAGAGACGAGCAGCGCTTCGCCAACATGTGCAAGGCTGGCCAGATCATGCCCGGATTGGAGGTCGAAATATTCGACGATGCCTTCAATCCGCTGCCGCACGACGGCAAGTCGGTCGGCGAGATTCTCATACGTGGACCTTGGATCTGTTCCGAGTATTACAAGAACCCGCAGCCCGACAAGTTCCATGGCGATTGGCTGATCACGGGCGATGTGGGCATGATCGATGAGGAGCAATATCTGATCATCAACGACCGCTCCAAGGATCTGGTCAAGAGCGGAGGAGAATGGATCTCATCGGTCGATCTTGAGAATCACATCGTCGCGCTCGAAGGTGTCGCGCAGGCTTGTGTGGTGGCCGCGCCGCATCCGAAGTGGGATGAGCGCCCGGTTGCCTTGGTTGTGCCATCGGAGGAAGGCTCGGTGACTCCAGAGGAGATCTTGACGCATTGCGCGACCAAGTTCGCCAAGTGGCAGCTACCGGATGATGTGCTGTTCGTGGACTCGGTGCCATTGACCTCGACAGGCAAGATGGACAAGAAGGTGGTGCGTGCGAACTTGAATGAGCAAGGGTACCTGCTGCCGGACTTGCGAGGTGCCTAGTCATTTCATAGCGGTAAATTGCCAAATATGGTAATTTACCGCTATGAAGTTTGAAGAAGTGCTTGATATTGTCTCCGCAGAGCCGCTCTTTGAGACCGGACTGCTGCTCTCTGGCGATGTCGACCCGGCTGACCTTCGCCGCCAGCTCTCTCGCTGGAATCGCAACGGACGCGTTCACCAGTTGCGACGCGGCCTGTACGTACTTGCACCCCCTTGGCGGAAGCAGTCGCCTCATTCTTTCTTTGTCGCGAATCGATTGGCACCAGGCTCCTACGTGAGCGGCCTGTCGGCGCTCGCTCATGCTGGCACCATTCCAGAGTACGTGCCGGAAACCACCAGCGTGACTTCAGGCAGACCGCAGTTTCGCAGCACCGCGCTTGGTCAGTTCTCCTTCAGGCACATGAACCACCGTCTGATGTTCGGCTATGACCTCATCGACTTGGGACAGGGCCAGTCAGCGTTTGTGGCCCAGCCGGAGAAGGCCATCCTCGACATGGTTCACCTTCATCCCGGGGGCGATGGCAGAACCTATTTGGAGGCATTGCGCCTCGACTTCGATACGCTTCAAGTCGAACGAATCGAAGCCCTCGCGGCGACCGCTCAGAGTCCCAAGCTCTTGCGGGCCGCGCAAGTCCTCACGAAGATGGCTGAAGAGGTGCGCGGCTAGGAGGCGGCATGAAGGATCACCTGCGGCAGCTTGTTGACGGACATGAACCCGTGCGAGGTCGAAACATCGCGCGAGAGTATTTGCAGGCCCGCATTCTCGGTGCGCTGCAGCGCGCCGGCGCCATGACTTCGCTCGCCTTCCATGGCGGGACCAGTCTGCGATTCTTGTACGGCCTACCCCGATACTCCGAAGATCTCGACTTCGCGCTCGAAGGTGATCCCTCGCGCTATGACCTGCGCAGCCATCTTGAGACCGTTTGCGCCGAATTATCTCGGGAGGGCTACGATGTTGAATCGCGCATTCGGGATCACCGCACCTTACACAGCGCCTTCGTCCGGTTCCCCCGAACACTCTACGAGATCGGCCTTTCGCCGCATCCGGATCAGGTGCTCGCGGTCAAGATTGAGGTCGATACCAACCCACCCAAGGGTGCGGCAATGGATACCACGCTCGTGCGTCGGCACGAAATCCTGCGCCTCTTCCACCACGACCGAGCATCCTTGCTTGCAGGCAAACTGCACGCGATACTACAGCGGCCCTACACCAAGGGTCGAGACATCTACGACCTCATTTGGTATCTCAGCGACCCTGATTGGCCTCCGCCGAACCTTAGGCTGCTCAGCGCGGCACTGCGCCAAACCGATTGGTCGGGCGAAGAGATGACATCCACGAATTGGCGCCGCGAGCTCACCGAGCGGCTTGAGCACCTCGACTGGGACAGGGTGGCGAAGGATATGCGACCATTTCTCGAGCGCACAGAGGATATCGGATTGGTAACCAAGGAGACGGCTCTATGGTTGACGCGGTGACGCAGAAGGGGTGCCGGGAAAATTCGCGAAACTCCGCGACTCACTCTTGAACGATGCGAAACCCCGCACGCACGTAGTAATCGCGGACGAGCATTCTGTTCAAGAGCGGCATCACAACAAAGAGACCATTGATTGTAAGCAAGCTCAGAATCGCCAAGACCCACATGCCTTTGCCCAAGTAGTAGAGGAATCCAAACAAGAAGCACCAGAGCCAATGCAAAGGCCCAAGCGCAACTTGCGTTTCCCCGCTCCCGGAATGCTCGACAATCACGTCGGAATCTCAGGTTCGATAACACACACTATTGATGCCATTATAAGAAGAATGGCTAGGCAATAGAAAGGTGTGTGGCGTGCGCCTTTCCCAAGTGCGAGCCCAATATTACAATTGCGCCTGACCACTAGGGCGGGAACAAGATGCACCCGGCACTGAACGACCAGCAGTTGGCGGAGTTGATCGCCCAATAGGAAGGCGCTCGCGTAGAGTTCAAGGAATCACTTCACGGCAATGCGCCACATAGCGTTCGTGAGGCGATCTGTGCGTTTGCCAACGACTTGCCAAAGTTCGACCTGCCTGGCATCGTCGTCATCGGCCGGAACGACGAGGGCAACCGCGTTGGCATCTCCGTGACCGACGAAATGCTGCGCAGCCTCACTGATATTCGAAGCGACGCAACCATCCTGCCTCCGCCTGTACTCTTGGTAGAAAAACGCTTGTTTCGCGGCTGCGACGTTGCGGTCGTCACGGTTCAACCATCCGACTCTCCACCGGTACGTTACAAGGGGGCTATTCATGTTCGTAGCGGCCCGCGAAGAAGCATTGCCACTGCGCAGGAAGAGCGAATACTCAACGAGCGTCGGCGACATGGAGACCGTCCTTTCGATATCACTCCGATACGCAATACAAGCGTCGCCGATCTCAATCGCAGTCTATTCGAGCATGACTACCTGCCAAACGCTGTGGACCCCGAATTGCTCAAGGCAAACGAGCGGACCTATTCAGAACGGCTTGCAGCAACGAAAATGATCGCCTCCGTCGAAGATGATCGCACGACGATTCTCGGACAGCTCGTCCTCGGTTTGCGCCCGCGAGACTTCATTCCTGGCGCTTATGTTCAATTCTTGCGCATCGCAGGCCGCGAATTGTCCGACCCCATCATAGACGAGCTGGTCATCGACGGAAGGCTCACTGAGGTGTCAGCCCGGCTTGAAGACAAGATGCGAGCGCACATTTTTCGGCGCGTAGAAATCGTCAACAGAGAGCGCGAAACTCGCATCGAATCCTATCCATTTGAAGCCCTCGTACAGCTCGTGCGAAATGCACTCATGCATCGTGACTATGAACGTACCAACGCACCCGTACGGGTCACCTGGTTCGATGACCGGATCGAGATTCTCAATCCGGGCGGTGCTTTCGGCGGTGTGGCAGCGGACAACTTTGCGCAACCGGGAGTAACTGACTACCGGAACCCAAACCTCGCGGAATCCATGCGGGTGCTCGGTTTTGTGCAGCGATTCGGCGTCGGCATCCCTCTCGCCCGAAAACTATTGCGGGAAGCTGGACATCCGCAACCCGAATTCACCGTAACACCCACACAGGTGCAGGTCATCATAAGGGCGGTATCGAACGACGAATCGAATTGAATGAGATGGTCGGGAGATTTCCAGCCACGCTGGCGCGGATTTGCTGTTTCGTTGGATAGTGCGGGAATCAAAACGAAAGGCGTCATCCGATGCGATCAGCCTCGCGCACCCAGCCCGGAAATTTCACCAGTCTGCGGAATTCTGGTTGAGAGATATGGCTACTCGGAGGCGCAAGGGATGCCTGCTCCCACGATTCGACAGACCCGCTTGGTTTTCGCGGCAGTGGTGTTAGTCCAGAGCCGTTTCGAACAGTTCTTCGTAGTCCGTCATGGAGCAGGGGCGGGGGTTAGTGAAGTTGCAGATGTCTTTGGTCGCATGCCCGGCAAGGGAGGGAATGGCGTCCCGGACGACACCCATTTCGCCCAGATTGGCTGGCAGGCCCAAGTCCGCGTTGAGACCTCGGATGAATTCGGCCGGGTCTGCGCCCGTATCGAGACCCATCGCCTCATTGAGCCGCGAGTATTTTTCGCCGACGTGGTCTCGATTGAAGTCGAGGATCGTCGGCAGAATCACCGCATTGAGCGTCCCGTGGTGCAGTCTTAGGGTCTGATCCGCGCCGCAAGCGTGGCTCATCGAATGCACCGCACCGAGGCCCTTGCTGAAGGCCATGGCACCCTCGGTGGCCGCCATCATCATCTGCCAACGAGCATCCCGGTCGCTACCATCACGCACGGCACCAAGGAGGTGCCCTTCGCGGATGCCCCGCTCAATCCCGTCACAGGCGACGGCCTCGGCAGGCGGGTTCACCTGGGGTGACAGCAGCGCCTCGATGCAATGCGTCATCGCATCCATACCCGTCGCGGCGGTCAGGAGCGAAGGCAGGCCGACGGTGAGCAGAGGGTCGCAGATTGCGGTGCGAGGCACGAGGTGGGGACTGATGAAGATGAGCTTTTCGCCATTGTCCATGATGATGACTGAGCCGGTCGACACTTCACTACCCGTGCCAGCAGTCGTTGGGATGGCAATCAACGGCGCGACGGTTCCGATCTTCGTTAAACCGCCCAATCCTGCCGTGTACCCAAGCAAGTCGCCTTCGTGCGTCACCACCAGCGCGACCGCCTTGGCCAAGTCCATGGATGAGCCACCGCCAAAGGCAACGATGCCATCGCACCCCGCTTCGCGGTACAAATCCGCTGCCGCTTCCACCGCTGCCTGGGTTGGATTGGCCGGTGTCCGGTCGAAGATGGTTGTGGCGTGTTCGTTACCTAGCCGACCCACCAATTCAGTGACCATCCCGAGCTCCACGAGGCCAGGATCGGTGCAGAGCAATGGGCGGCGGATGCCATGCAGGTCGAGCACCTTCCCTAATTGCTCGCTGGCCCCATGGTCAAAGATCGTATGGTTCATGAAGGTCAGTGTGGCCACAAGTGCACCCCGCGCTGCATTGAATTCGCTAAGGTCATATCATGACACAGGTCGATGCCCTGCTCGCCGAACTTGCGATGATTGAACCTGAAGATTCCAACGACAGCGCCAACCCAACGATCGCGGATGTCGTGCATGCCCGATTACGGCGTCGAGAATTCCTGACGGCATCGGCTGGTGTCGTCTCGGCGGCTGGCCTCGGCCCATGGTTGTTTGCCGGATGTGTGGGCAACGGGGAACCCCGACAGCGCTCAGTGCCTTCCCGGGATTCGGTGCTCGAATTCGAAGCGGTGCCCAAATCCGTCGCCGACGCGCTGACCGTACCGCCGGGTTACACGGCGCGGGTTCTGATCGCGGTCGGCGACCCGCTGTTCGACGATGTCGCGCCCTACCGGGATGATGGCGACAATCCTGACTACGCACGTCGATGTGGCGAGTGGCACGATGGCATGGAGTATTTCGGTCTGTCCGCGAACGGAACGCCGGACCCCAAAGCCGCTGACCGCGCCCTATTGGCCATCAATCATGAGTGGGTCACTCCGGCGCTCCTGCATCCAGCGAACCCCTATGCGCCCCCGCGACCGGCGCAAGAAGTTGACATCGAAACGGCTGCCATGGGCGTGACGGTGGTGGAGATCGCGAAGGATGCAGAGGGGCGCTTCCGGTACTTGACCAAGTCTCCGTACAACCGTCGCATCACGACTCTCACTGGGATCGAACTATCCGGGCCGTTGCGCGGCCACGCCAAGCTTCGAACGCGCTATTCCCCGGAGGGCACGCGCACCCGAGGCACGGTGAACAACTGCGGAACCTGCAGGACACCTTGGGGCACCTTGTTGACCGGTGAGGAAAACTGGGCGCCCTTCTTCGCCCGGGACGCGGACGACGCAAAGCACCGCTCGGCAGCGGAAAACTACGCGCTTACGCGCTATGGCCTACCCGCAGGAGCCCAGCAGGCCTATGAATGGAACACCGTACCGGAGGGCTCGGACCGCCACATTCGCTGGAACACCAGCGTCACGGGTGATTCGTCTGACGGGCGTGACGACTACCGCCATGACATCAACGGCCAAGGGTACATGACGGAGATCGACCCCTATGATGCTGAGTCCGTTATCCACAAGCGCACCGCGCTGGGCCGCTTCGCGCATGAAGGCGCAGCCTTCTCGCTACCAAAGCGCGGAGAACCACTGGCCGTGTACATGGGCGATGATGCGCGCGGCGAGTACATCTACAAGTTCGTGTCGGATGCGCCTTGGCACCCGGAGGATGCCAGCGCCGAGAATCGCGTGGCCGTTGGCGACAAGTACTTGAATCATGGCAAGTTGTACGCGGCGCGCTTCGATGCGGATGGAACGGGTGAGTGGCTGCTATTGGATAGGGCGAACCCCGCAGTCGCCGACTACGACCGATATGGGTTCACCGACGAGGGCGACGTGTTCTTGCATGCACGGATCGCGGCCGACGCGGTCGGCGCCACTCGCATGGACCGGCCGGAGTGGAGCACGATCAACCCGGACAACGGTGACGTGTACATCACGCTTACCAATAATAGAGACCGCCAGCTTCGCAGCGGGGACGGCGCCATCGGGGTCGATGCCGCGAACCCCCGCGCCTATGAAGATCGCCGAGAAGATTCGATATCCCAATACGGCAACGTCAACGGGCACATAGTGCGCTTGGCCGAAGACAGCCCGGGATCGACGCGCTTTCGTTGGGACATTTATCTGTTCGGCGCGGAGTCCGATGCAGACGCCGGTCTCGTCAATCTCTCCGGCCTCACGGCGGATCAGGACTTCTCCAGTCCCGACGGCATCGGGTTCGGCACCGGCACGAATCTCTGCTGGATCCGTACCGACGACAATGCGATGACTGATCGCTCGAACGCGATGATGCTCGCCGCCGCACCGGGCCGTTTGGGAGACGGCGAGTTCCTTGAGCTCGACCACGGCGAGACGAAGGTCGCGACACGAATCGGGGCGCAGCCGCAACCGAATGAGTTGAAGCGCTTCCTGGTCGGTCCCGTCGATCAGGAGTTAACCGGTTTCGCGGAGACTCCCGACGGACGCACGCTATTCGTCAACGTGCAGCATCCGGGGGTCAGCGGCAGCGATCAAGCCGGGAGCTACACAAGCCATTGGCCTGGCAACATGGGCTACGGACCCGGCGGTAACCTCGCCCGCCCGCGCTCGGCCACGGTGGTGATCACCAAGGATGATGGCGGGAAGATCGGCCGCTAGCGGCTCTGGGGCGAGGGGAAGCCCGCCCCCACTCGTTGGTTTCGGGAGCGACTAGCTCAGATCGAACCGATCAAGGTTCATCACCTTGTTCCAGGCCGCCACAAAGTCCTGCGCGAACATCTGCCCCGCGTCATCACAGGCATAGACTTCGGCGAGCGCGCGCAACTGCGAGTTTGAACCAAACACGAGGTCGACTGCGGTGGCGGTCCACTTGACGTCGCCGCTTCCACCCAATCCTTCGAACACCGATTCGTCGGCAGACGACCTCTGCCAGCTCGTGTCCATATCCAAGAGATTGACGAAGAAGTCGTTGCTGAGCACTTCAGTTCGCTCGGTGAGCAGGCCGTGCTTCGATCCGCCGTGGTTCGCACCAAGTACGCGCAAGCCACCGATGAGCGCTGTCATTTCCGGAGCGGTGAGCGTCAATAGCTGGGCTCGATCAACGAGCAGTTGTTCTGTCGGTCGTTGATGGCTCTCGTGAAGGTAGTTACGAAAGCCATCCGCGGTGACCTCCAAATGGGCGACGGAATCGACCTCCGTCCACTCTTGGGTGGCATCGGTTCGACCCGGCACGAAGGGGACTTGTATGTCGTGACCGGCATTCTTCGCAGCCGCCTCGACCGCCGCACAGCCGCCCAACACGATCACATCCGCAAGCGAGACCCGCTTATTGCCCGTCTGCGCGTCGTTGAAATCTGATTGGGCCTTTTCTAGAACGGGAAGTACCTTGGCGAGCTCCGCTGGCTGATTCACCTCCCAATCCTTCATAGGCGCAAGGCGAATACGGGCGCCATTGGCACCGCCGCGCTTGTCCGAACCTCGGAAAGACGAGGCCGAGGCCCAAGCGGTGGTGACCAATTGCGAGATTGAAAGGCCGGACCCAAGAATGCTGGCCTTCAGGCTTGCGACATCCGCATCGTCGATAAGGTCGTGATCGACTGCAGGAACAGGATCCTGCCAGATCAAGGGCTCCTGCGGCACCAGCTTTCCGACGTAACGGGTAATGGGACCCATGTCGCGGTGTGTGAGCTTGTACCAAGCCTTTGCGAAGGCTTCCTCAAGCTCGGCCGGGTTCTCCAAGAAGCGCCGCGCAATCGGCTCATAGATTGGATCCATGCGAAGCGCCATATCCGCCGTGGTCATCATGGGGGCATGACTCATTTCGCCGTTCTGCGCATCAGGGACGGTGCCATTCGCCTCGGGATTCGTCGGTCGCCACTGATAGGCACCACCAGGCCCTGTGATCACCTCCCAGTCGTACCTGAAAAGAAGCTCCAAGTAGTTGTTGTCCCAAGTGGTGGGGGTTTCAGTCCAAGCTCCCTCAATGCCACTCGTGATCGCATCCGTGCCCATGCCGGAGCCGAAGCTGTTCTTCCAACCAAGACCCTGTTCCTCAAGGCTCGCACCTTCGGGTTCTGGGCCAACAAATTCATCCGCATCGGCGGCGCCGTGGGCCTTGCCGAAGGCGTGTCCACCGGCGACGAGCGCGACGGTTTCTTCGTCGTCCATGGCCATGCGACCGAAGGTTTCGCGAATGTCGCGGCCGGAGGCAACCGGATCGGGTGTGGCATTTGGTCCCTGTGGGTTTACGTAGATGAGGCCCATCTGAACCGCGCCCAAGGGAGTCTCCAGCACCCGGTCACCCATGTATCGTTCATCGCCAAGCCATTCGGTTTCGCGACCCCAGTAGATGTCCTCCTCGGCCTCCCAGACATCTTCTCGACCGCCGGAGAATCCATAGGTCTTAAAGCCCATGGACTCCAAAGCGACATTGCCTGCCAGAATCATGAGATCTGCCCAGGACAGCTTGCGGCCATACTTTTGTTTGACCGGCCAGAGCAGGCGGCGTGCCTTGTCCAGGTTGCCGTTATCGGGCCAACTATTCAATGGAGCGAAGCGCTGTGTACCCGAAGCACCACCGCCGCGACCATCGGCCACGCGATAGGTTCCGGCGCTGTGCCACGCCATGCGTATGAATAGAGGACCGTAGTGTCCGTAGTCCGCCGGCCACCACTCCTTCGAGTCGGTCATTACCTTGTGCAGGTCTTCGATCACAGCGTCAAGATCAAGCGTCTTGAATTCCTCTGCGTAATTGAAGTCCTCTTCCATGGGGTCGGATAAAGCGGAATTCGCATGCAAGGATCTCAGGTTGAGCTGATTGGGCCACCAACTCTGGTTCGCCGTGCTGCCAGCGAACTGTAGGCCGGGGCCGTCATGCATTACCGGGCATTTTCCGGCATCGCTTTCTTGAGTCATTGCGACACTCCTAGGATTGAATCTTCAATAGGGGGACCGAGTATGTTCCTGCATTCACATAACAAGGTCAAATAGATTCTACTTTGCGTCTTGATAAGTGGAGATTATGTGTGTGGAGGCTTCGACATGCGCCCTCAGGCGCGCAGATTGCATGTAGGGACCGATTCGGTGAGTATCAGTCGTCTCGTCTTTCACTGACAGCGGGCGGGGTGAGCCCCGGTCCTGCAAAGCTCCGCTTTGCAGGACGCGGAGCAAGGGTTTGCGGCAGGATGCCACCAGCGCCGAACAAATCGAAGTCGACGCAAAGCGCGGATCAGTTCCCGTAGGGGACGGGCATGGAGTCTGCGCCGTAGGAACAGGCTTGAGATAATAGCGGCCACAGGGAAAGTGATCGTAAGAGATGCCGACGAGCTACCGAGAATACGACCCGAACCAGGGGCTTCTGCTGCCGGAGGACATGGGGGAGTGGCTGCCGGAGGGGCACCTGGCGTGGCACGTGTCGGAGCTGGTGGAGGGTCTGGACCTGACGGCGTTCCACGCGCCGTACTCCGGTGCGGACGGGAGGCGGAACCGGCCGTACGACCCGAGGATGCTGGTGAAGGTGCTGGTGTACGCGTACGCGACGGGGACGTTCTCGTCGGGGAAGATCGCGAGGAGGCTGGAGGAGGACCTGGCGTACCGGGTGCTCGGTGCGGGGAACTTCCCGGCGCACCGGACGATCTGCGCGTTCCGCAAGCGTCACTGGGAGGACTTCGGGAAGCTGTTCGTGGAGGTGGTGCGGCTGGCGGCGCGGCTGGGGTTCGCGAAGTTCGGGAAGGTGGGGGTGGACGGGACGAAGGTTCGGGCGAACGCGGGCAAGAGGAAGTCGAAGAGGGTGGAGAAGCTGAGCGAGGAGGAGGCGCGGGAGCGCAACGTGAAGGCGGAGGGCGGAAGGCGCGTGCGGGGCCCGCGGCGGGTGCAGCAGGGGAACACGACGGACGCGGACAGCCGGGTGATGAAGACGCCCCAGGAGGGCTACCGGCAGTGCTACAACGGTCAGCTGGCGGTGGACGGGGAGCACCAGGTGATCGTGGCGGCGGAACTGGTGAACAACGCGTCGGACCACGGTGTGCTGCCCGGCCTGCTGGAAGGCGTGGAGGAGGCGTGCGGGTGCCGCCCGCACGAAGTGCTGGCGGACGGGGGATACTGCAACGAGGACGATCTGCGGGAGCTGGAGAGGGACGGCGTCGAGGCGTGCGTGAACGTGCCGGAGGACAAGAGGAATTCGTCGCGCGAGAGGCCGGAGCAGTTTCCGGCGACGGCGCGGATGCGGGAGCGGATGGAGACGGAGGCGTGCCGGGAGGCGTGCCGCGAGCGGTCGTGGAGGTCGGAGGCGCCGAACGGGTGGATCAAGCGGGTGCCGGGGTTCCGGCAGTTCAGCGTCCGCGGCCTGGAGGCGGCGCGCGGGGAGTGGAGCCTGGTGTGCATGGCGCTCAATGTTCGAAGGCTTCACGGGCTTCGTGCGTCCGCGGCCGGGGCGGGATAGGGAAAAGGGCGGAAAAACCCTCCGAAACGGCCCCGAACGGGGCAAATCGGGCGCGAACCGGAGGAAATCGGACATATTTAAGTAAAAGCATAATCGGATGCCGAAAGCGGGCCGGCGAGGACGGCTGCGGGAATTTTCTAAAGCGCAGACTCCATGCCCGTCCCGCAGCGAACCAGCACGGGCGAAGTTGAACGACAGGGATGGCCCTCGCCCGGGGTTGCCTAAGAATTCCCCACACAGCCCGTCGCCCCGCGTCCGTGCTGGATCAACTCGCCGTGTCCGTCAGCTCCACGCTGTATGCTTCAAGCTCGCTAGACAGCACCCTGTCAATCAAGCTGCGAGATCCGGCGAGGAGGTTTGCGTCGGCGCTGTAAAGCGTCGCCAGGCACCACTTGCGGTCCGCTGGCCAGATGATGTGCGGAATGTGCAAGTCTCGTTCGTATGAGTAGGGCCGTTGCAGCCAAGCAGCTACGTGCTTCAGGCGGGCGCGCCAGACGAAATAGCTCCAGCCGCGGGTGACGAGCAGCACGTCGGTATCCCAATTCGCGCTCCCCCCTTCCCACTGACCGGACAAGCAGCGGCAATTCGGCCCAGACTCGCTCACGAGCATTTGGAACAGCGCTTCCGCCACGAACGGCTCAATGTTGCATTCGTGCGGAGGCCAGCTCCAGACTTCATTTTGACTCGCGGCAAGCTGCGCGTCCCTTGCCCGGCAAATCGCACCCCAGTCGGAGTCTTCGGTCACACGCAATCCATGAGCTTCGGCGATTTCGGAGTGCCTAAGCGGTTTCGCCCATTGATCCTCCGCGTTTTCGCCGGGTTCGGGTTCGAAGTGTACGGCCCCCTCGGTGTTCGGCGGAACGATCTTCCAGAACGGATTCGGCAATTGCACATACGCCTCGAATCCTTCGGGTAGGAAGTCGCCCACAGTCCAGCTATCCCCCCGGATGACCAGCCCCTCTACATCACTATGCTTAGCGCGCTTATAGAAACTAGGTATTTCAGATTCACGCCACTTGCGCTGATGTTGCCAGAGCCGGTAGCGCATGAGCAGGTGGTCCCGCAGGCGCATCTTTTGCGGCGCACCTGCCGCGTACAAATGCACCACGCCAATCCCCCGCGAGGGTTTACGTCGACCAAACGGCCACCAGCGATGTCGTCGTCTCCATTGAGTCACGCCCGGCCTACCCGCCCGTGCAACCAACAACCTCACCCCCCAAAAGCCTCCGCGTCAACCCCAACAATTCACGCAGCGTGCGCTCAAAGTGCCCGATCAGCAATTCTTCCAATGTATCACTCGCCAACACATGCGTCGTTCGCAAGTCACTCGAACTCTTTTCTTTTATGAGCATCCCGCGAGTAACCGCCAGCGACACCCGCTTTTCCTTGGTTCTGCTTGAGCCTGTGCGCATGGATTGACAGGCTTCGCTCACGCTCAGCGGGGTTTGCCGCCAGTGAGAGACGAGCGCGACCGTGAAGAGATACCAGTATTCCTGAGAAAAGTAGTCCTTTCCGATGTCGTCAAGCCAGCGCTGCCCGTAGTCGTCCATGTAGGCAATCCACTTGAGGAGTGTCTCGCGGTCCGAATCGAAGTTGGGTTCCGGCCGTGAGTCTGGCTGGGGCATTGGTGCGCTATAGCCGGATTGGGTGGTGGGTGGAGTTTACTATGGGGGTGGGGTGGGGTCTTGAGAGACGCGCACGCAGGTGCAGACACTAATCGCTCCCACGGAACATGTTTGCAGGGCTTTGAAGCCGCCTGTACGGGGGCGGCCCACCCACCCAGCGCATCGTGACAAAACAGCGACTAGCCAACTCCCCAATTTCTCATGTGAAACGAATCATCGACCGCGGGCAGGGCATGGAGTCTGCGCCGTAGGAACAGGCTTGAGATAATAGCGGCCACAGGGAAAGTGATCGTAAGAGATGCCGACGAGCTACCGAGAATACGACCCGAACCAGGGGCTTCTGCTGCCGGAGGACATGGGGGAGTGGCTGCCGGAGGGGCACGTGTCGGAGCTGGTGGAGGGTCTGGACCTGACGGCGTTCCACGCGCCGTACTCCGGTGCGGACGGGAGGCGGAACCGGCCGTACGACCCGAGGATGCTGGTGAAGGTGCTGGTGTACGCGTACGCGACGGGGACGTTCTCGTCGGGGAAGATCGCGAGGAGGCTGGAGGAGGACCTGGCGTACCGGGTGCTCGGTGCGGGGAACTTCCCGGCGCACCGGACGATCTGCGCGTTCCGCAAGCGTCACTGGGAGGACTTCGGGAAGCTGTTCGTGGAGGTGGTGCGGCTGGCGGCGCGGCTGGGGTTCGCGAAGTTCGGGAAGGTGGGGGTGGACGGGACGAAGGTTCGGGCGAACGCGGGCAAGAGGAAGTCGAAGAGGGTGGAGAAGCTGAGCGAGGAGGAGGCGCGGCTGCGCGGGGAGGTGTCGAAGCTGCTGGAGCGGGCGCGGGAGGTGGACGAGGCGGAGGACGAGAAGTACGGTCCGGAGAGCCGCGGGGACGAGACGCCGGAGAAGCTGAAGGACCGGAATGCGCGCGCGAGGGCGCTGGAGCGCGCGAAGAGGGAGCTGGCGGAGCAGCGGCGGAGGGAGAAGGAGGCGCGCGGGGACGCGGAGGAATCGAAGACCGCATCGGACGTGGAGTCGCTGAGGCGGCTGAACGCGGTCGTGGAGGCGAGGGAGAACGTGGAGCGCGACCACGCGGAACGGAAGGAGAAGGCGCGGGAGCGCAACGTGAGGGCGGAGGGCGGAAGGCGCGTGCGGGGCCGCGGCGGGTGCAGCAGGGGAACACGACGGACGCGGACAGCCGGGTGATGAAGACGCCCCAGGAGGGCTACCAGCAGTGCTACAACGGTCAGCTGGCGGTGGACGGGGAGCACCAGGTGATCGTGGCGGCGGAACTGGTGAACAACGCGTCGGACCACGGTGTGCTGCCCGGCCTGCTGGAAGGCGTGGAGGAGGCGTGCGGGTGCCGCCCGCACGAAGTGCTGGCGGACGGGGGATACTGCAACGAGGACGATCTGCGGGAGCTGGAGAGGGACGGCGTCGAGGCGTGCGTGAACGTGCCGGAGGACAAGAGGAATTCGTCGCGCGAGAGGCCGGAGCAGTTTCCGGCGACGGCGCGGATGCGGGAGCGGATGGAGACGGAGGCGTGCCGGGAGGCGTGCCGCGAGCGGTCGTGGAGGTCGGAGGCGCCGAACGGGTGGATCAAGCGGGTGCCGGGGTTCCGGCAGTTCAGCGTCCGCGGCCTGGAGGCGGCGCGCGGGGAGTGGAGCCTGGTGTGCATGGCGCTCAATGTTCGAAGGCTTCACGGGCTTCGTGCGTCCGCGGCCGGGGCGGGATAGGGAAAAGGGCGGAAAAACCCTCCGAAACGGCCCCGAACGGGGCAAATCGGGCGCGAACCGGAGGAAATCGGACATATTTAAGTAAAAGCATAATCGGATGCCGAAAGCGGGCCGGCGAGGACGGCTGCGGGAATTTTCTAAAGCGCAGACTCCATGCCCGTCCCGCTGAGAATCTGGGCGGCTGAATTTGAACAAAGGGGATGGCCCTCGCGGGACTATTGCCTGCGCGTCCGCATACCCGCTTCGGCCGGGTCTAAAGCTGACCGCAATTACGCAGCGCTTCGAGCCCGTTGCGCCTTGTCTAGGTCAAAGGTTGCCTGCAAATTCATCCAAACCTTTGGAGAGGTCCCCAGCGCATCGGCTAAGTCTAAAGCCGCTTCGGCGGTCACTCCCCTTTTTCCACGAATCAATTCGTTCAATCTTGCGCGTGTCCAGCCGACCCGTTCGGCAAACGCCGTTTGCGTTATACCTGCAGGTTCAAGAAACTCCTCCAATAGAATTTCGCCTGGATGAAATGGATGGTTGGGTTGCCTGCTCATGCCCGATCTCCACTAATGATAGTCAACTATTTCTACGTCCATCGCCTGTCCTCTTTGCCAGCGAAATACGACGCGCCATTGGTCGTTTATCCGAATAGAGTAAGACCCCCTTCTATTTCCACTCAGCGTTTCAAGTCTGTTTCCAGGGGGCGCTCGAAGATCCCTCAATTCTGCGGCATCGTGCAGATAGAGGAGCTTTCTTCTGGCGACCCGCCGTAATTCCGGCGGAAAAGAACGTGTAAGTCGGCTGACTCGGTCATAGAACAGATCTTCGGCTAGTCGGTTCGCAAAGGTCTCAATCACGTGTCTAGGTTATCGTAATTCGATAACCGGATCAATTGGTGCGCTGCATCCGAGAATGGCGGCGCCTCAATCCTGCACCAAGCGCTTGCCCAGACTTATCGACTCGTCTTCAATGAATCCGAGCGACCGATAGAAATCGACTGCCTGGGCGTTCGACCGCCTGATTTGCAGATTGATCTTCGGGCAGCCCAATTCGCGCAGAATTGCTTCCGCTGCATCCATCATGCGTCGACCGAATCCTTGCCTGCGGTGCTCTGGAGCCACCGCAAGGTAGTTGATCCACCCGCGATGCCCCTCGTAGCCGCTCATCACGGTGGCAACCAGTCGGCCGTTCACCAACCCAACCAGAAATGAATCGCGCTGGACTTGGAGCTTCCGTTGGATATCCTTCGCCGGGTCGTTCCACGGCACAACGAGGTTGCACGTTCGCCATAATTCAACGACATCTGCTTCGTCGGCTGCTTCGAAGGCTCGGACCTCCAGCGGCTGTGATCTGCTATCGGTCGGTTCAATGCTCATGGTTGCGACCAGTCCCTAAAAGGCAACAACAGCCCCACCAGCAAACTCACTCGTTTTCGAGGTATTCGGCCTTGAAAGCGTCGGACGGTTCAATGGGGCTCCCAACGTCGACGAGCACGCCATTGGGATCCACACACATGAAGTGCCTCTGTCCGTATTCTTCATCCGCGATGTGCGTCACCAGGTCTTCTCTCTCCCGGAATTTCGAGTAGGCGGCATCGACGTCCTCGACCTCCAACGCCAGACTGACGCCTTTGGCAGCGGCCCGAAACGCCGGGGGAATGAGTTCATGGTCGAACCGCTGGATGCCCAGTTCCAACTCTCCGTTTGCGCCTCCCGCCAAGTTGACGAACCAGTCGCTGTCGAACTCCACTTGGAAGCCCAGCAGCCGACAATAAAAGTCCTTCGTCTCTTCAAGCTTCTCCGAATAGATCACCGGAAATAGCCTTGATAACTTTGTCATTCGATACCTCGTTTCTTAGATCAAGCAGGTCGGCGCGTGGAGTTTGCGCACATGCCCCGTTGTACGTTCAGGATCATGGTCACACGGTTCACCGGCACGTCCAGCGCTTTGGACAAGGCATTCGCCGACAGCCCGAGTAGATCGATGTCATCACGCAAAATCTCATCGGGATGCACCGGCCTCATTCCGTTCCTACTATCCATGTCAAACCTCTCAGTGATAATCCACTATCTCCACGTCGCATGGCCCCTCGTCACTCCACCGGAAACAAATGCGCCATTGCGAATTGATTCTAATGCTGTGCTGACCGACACGGTCGCCTCGCAAGAGTTCAAGTCGATTGCTCCTCAAAGCAGCAAGATCACTCAGCGTCTCGGCACTATCCAGCAGAACGAGTCTGCGCGCCGCCTGGTCAGCGAATCCTAGAAATGTGGGGTCATGGGACACCCCCGGGCGATGATGGGTGTCCGGAGAAGCGCTCGTAATCCGCCCCGCTGAACTCGCTAAACGCCCCATGGAGGACATCACCCAACACGCCCCCCTCATGTAGCGCGAGACAAGACTATGCCTTGCTGCGGAGCCTAGCGAGCTCTGCTGGTCTCCAACTCATCAAAGTACGCCAGAGCGGGCAGGTTGCGACGTTGGTGTACGATTCTAAGTACCACCGATTGGTTTCCGGAAGAAGAGACCGGTGCAAAGAAAACAACGTGCCTGCCGTAGTTCACTGAACGCATCGCCTCCGCAAAGAGGCTGCGATCACGTCCCGCAAGCGGGTCGCGGGCGATTAGCCCAAAGGCATCGACCAATCCTCGGTAATACTTGAGCCACTGCTCGCGCCCCCAATTCCTGATGGTGTACTCGCGAATATCGTCCAAATCTCTTCGCGCCAACCGAGAGAGGAGAATTTGTCCTCGGTAGTTATCTCGTTGTTGCGTCAAAGTCTGGCTCGTAGTCCAAGGGATCGAACTCTTTGAATCCTCCGGCCTCCGCCTCCCGCAGCGCTTCTTGGAGTTCCGCCTTCAAGGCGTAGAACTGAAGCGCTCCGTCCCTCTCCATGAGCAGGCGCATGGCTGCCCGAACAATTTCGCTCAGGTTGGCATAGGCCCCAGACTTGATTTGCCCTTGCATATAGGCATCCATCTGCTGAGTGAGGTGCACGTTCGGCATATTCACGACCATATGTGTCAAATATTGGCGGATACTGACAATATCTGACCGAGCAGTCAAGTAGCCCTTGTGTTCGGTTGAACACGCGATGGCTTGGGTAAATCTTGGCCTTCCCGAATGGTAGCCGCGATGAGTTCCCTCAGCAGGTCCTTGGCTTCGGCGAGTGCCTCCTCAAGGGACGCTCCGTCTGTGGCACCCCAGCCGAAATCAGCAAACGTGACGACGTAACGACCGTCTTCATCGCGCTCGACCTGGGCGGGATATGTGTGGCAATCCGACATGACAGTTTTTCCTTCAGAATTCATGGCCTTCGATTCCGAGGTCGGTGCGCCGCCTCGCCCCGACGCTCTGAGTCCGCCAGGCTCTATTTCAATGAATACCAGACCCCACGGCCAGCACCGTGTCGCTCCAATTGATCGGCCACAGACAAGGACCGAATGTGGTCCTTGATGGTGTTCCGGCTCCGCCCGGTGGCGGATACCGCCAATGCCACCGTCAGCCTGCCATGCTCCCTGCAGAGTTCAAGTAGCTGTTGCGACAATTCGGGCAAGCTTCCCAAAGCCAAGCGCTCGCGCTCCAGTTTTGTTTCCAGCCGCTCCTTTTGCGCGGCCAATGAGCGCAGGAAAAAGCCGAGCCAGGGCTGCCAGTCAGGACTTGTCCTACGAATGGTTTGCTGGGTTTGCCGCAGGGCCGAATAATACTTGTCCTTCGATTGCTCGATCACGCTTTCGAGCGAACTGAAAGGAACATACGCATAGCCGGCCCGCAGCAGCAGCAAGGTGGTGAGAATGCGGGACAAGCGCCCGTTGCCATCTTGGAAAGGATGGATTTGTAGAAAAGTCACGACGAAAATCGCGATCACAATTAGTCGGTGATGATCGTCGGACTCAAGCTGTGCACGGGTCCAATCGACCAGTTCCCGCGTTAGTCGAGGTGTATCAAACGGAGATGCCGTCCTGAATACCACTCCCAAGCTGTTCCCATCCGGGCCGAAGGCTTCAAGGTGGTTGTCCAGTGTCTTGTATTCGCCTCGATGACGCGCGTCCTTCGCCGAGTGCCCGAGCAGAACCTGATGCAAGTGTTTGATGTGGTTTTCGGTCAGGTCGATCTCGGGCCAGGAGTCGAATACGAGATCCATGGCGGCGGCGCAGCCCGCCACTTCCTGTTCATCGCGTGAAGCGACTGTCGTAACGTCCAACCTTGATAGCAGGCGCCCGACTTCAGCGTCGGACAAGCTCGCCCCCTCAATTCGGGTCGAAGAGCCGATGCTCCCGATGGTGGCCACACGCCGCAGCGAAGCCAATCGATCAGGCGCAATCCGCCCGATCGCCACCCAAGCGCCCTTGAACTCGTCAAGAGCGGCGATGAGCCGCAAGAATTCGGGCGTTATCCTCAAAGTGTCCGTTTCCACTTGATCGCCCACCCATTTCTATATCCAATTCCATCCAATTTTAACAGCAAAGGCACACATACGATGTTTTATCCATTCGCATCCATTTGCATCCAATACATCGTCTCGCCTAACAGTCGATGGGACATCGCTTCGACCATGTTTTGGCGAGACGATGGCTTGGCTAAATCCACGCCTTCGCGAATGGTGGCGGCGATGAGTTCCCTGAGCAGATCCTTGGCTTCGGCGAGTGCCTCCTCAAGGCACGCTCCGTCTGTGACACCCCAGCCGAAATCAGGAAAGGTAACAACGTAACGGCCGTCTTCATCGCGCTCGACTTGGGCGGGATATGTGTGGCAATCCGACATGACAGTATTTCCTTCAGAGTTTATGGCCAGCGTTGTCCAATAAGAACATGATCGTGAATAATGGAGACTCGGCAACTTAAGCCGTTGGGGGCCTAGGGAATCCACGAACGTTGGCAAAAGTGTGGGGCAATGGTAGCCGATCGGGCATCGACAAGTTCGCGGAACTGGCGACCCGGCCGGTACCAGCAACAAAAAATTCGGTGATAATTTAAAAAAATTCCCCGGTTCTGGCGAGAGCATTGCGCCCTTCGCAGCGGAGCGGGGCGCCATGCGGTCCCGGAGCGGCGGTTCAGGCCACCCTGCCGGAGAAGAGCTTCCTGAAGAGCGCGGCGCGTTCGCGCGCGACCCGCCCGGCGGCCTCGATGTCGATCTCGGCGCGCGCCTCCGCGTCGAGCTGTTCGAATGTGACGCCCGGCTTGAGGAACCTCGCCGCGTCCGGGATGCGCCTGAGGGCCTCGTAGGGCGTGGCCACCAGCGAGGCCGGGTAGTGGCGCCTGGTCTTCCCCCTCGCGTCGGTTCGCGGCTCCGGGAACAGGCAGGGCCGGTGGAAGTTCAGGAAGGGGGAGAGGATGTCGCGGGTGAATTCATGGACGAGCCCGGCGCGCCCGGCCGGGATGTGCTCGTGACCGAGGTGGGCCCGGATGACGCTGCCGTTCTTGCTCTCGACGAGTCCGTTGTCATTGCTGTGCCGGGGCCTCGACTTGGTGAACTCGGCGTCCAGCCTGGAGAGCATGGCCGCGACCCGGCGGTTGATGAACTCCGAGCCGTTGTCCGAGTGGAAGCCCCTGATCACAAAGGGAAAAAGATCGATCAGGTCCCCCAGCACCGGGATCGTGTGGTTCTCCGAGATCGTCGGCACCGAGCCCACGAACTCGAACTGGGTGACCGTGTCCACCAGGTTGATGATGTACACCCCCTTGACCCTGTTCAGGTCCCCCTGGTGGACCGTGTCCACGCGCAGGTACCCAGGCTCCCCGTTCGGATCCGGCGCCCCGCGCTCGCCGATCTGGTTCGCGACCGGGCGCGTGCGGTCGGGCGTGGTGTGCTTCGAGGTGTAGGTCCGCGAGCGGCGCAGGTTGTGGATGTGGCTCGCGGAGATCGAGGCGAGCCGCTCGTACTCCGCCTTCCCGAACTCGTTGAACTGCCGGCGGAAGACATGCGCCATGGCCTTCCCGGACATGCGGCCGAAGGCGATGTCCGCGCGCGTGTACACCCGCTCGAACGGCCGGCCGCTGTTCGACGCCCGCAGGTCGCGCACGCGGCCCGTCTCCGCGTATTGCCGGATGCGCCTTCCCATCTGCGCCGTCGACAGCCCCGTCACGAACTGGATGAAGTCGCGCAGCACCCCCTTCTCGGCTCGGCCAAGGCGCCGGTAGCCGAACCTGTCCAGCACCCATCCGATGAACTCGCACGCCGACTCCCGGTCCAGCGCCCGACATTCGAGAACGCCGCCGCCCTCCACAATGCCGCGCATCTCCTCTATCGTCTTCACCCGACGCAGGTTGATATCCACAATCATCCTCCAATAATCGCGGATTCACCCCCCCCCCTTCACGATCATGTAGCGTTGGAATCACTCCTTCTCTTCACGATCATGTAGCGTTGGACAAGACTCATATTTAGTCCTCTTAGTTCCTTTTGGTCCGCGCACTTTCCCGACCAATACGAGTAGATTGGCAATCCTACCGCCACTAGGAACAGCCAAACACACTCGACAACCACTAAGGGGGAATCCCACTTCACTTTGACGATAGCATTGGCTGCGTCATTGGCATACTGGGCAAAGGCCGACTCAACCCCGGCAAGCCCCATGAGCAGTGCAGCCCCGCACACTAGTATCGTCCAGAATCCTCGAACAATTTCCATCATGTCCTATTTCGGCATCCCATCAGTCTTTCGGTTTGAACGAATGATAGCAGTTTCCCAGTCTCACTCGGCACAGAAGGATTCAGCGGTGTACGGTTGCGTTGGATCAGGCTCAGCTGCTCCTTTCGTTTCTAGGATGCACGGCAGCGCACGCAGACCCCTCACCCCGCGTGCAACCAGCAGTGCCTAGCACTAAAGAGTGATACCCAATTCGCTCCATACCGTCCCACCACTTGCACCGCATTCCACTGCGGTGTAATTGCTTGCCGCTCGCGTAGCGGGCTATCGCCCAAAGCGTACGAATTGTGGGGGGCTTGACACTCGCGTTTAGTTCACCCAACAACTGCGGACAGCTGTGCGCCCCTGGCTGCACCGGATTACATTTGGTTTCAAAATCAAAGATTCCCGTGGGAGCATGTTGAGCGGGCATGCTCTCCTTTGAATGAGAGGTGAGGCTAGCTATACTACATCGGACGACCCTGTATGAAGTGCGATTCCTAGACGCTTGTGACGACAGCGAACGGACGGGAAGCCCGCTTTGTCTTCAATATTCGCCGGACTATTGCTTGATCATGAACAACGCAATCGCTGTTCTCAACATCTTGGCGTGGCCGTTAACCGTTCTCGCCATTGTTTGGACTGTGAGGAAACCACTCGCGTCGTTGCTTCCATCCATTCAAAAGATAAGATTTCGAGACCTAGAAGTCCAATTCTCAAGATTTCTACAACAGACATCGGACGAGTTTTCCAGAGCCGCCGACATCAGAGTCGACGGAGATCCTTCAGACCAGAGACTGTTGGATGCACTCAAACTCTCTCCGGACCGAGCTGTACTGGCCGCATGGAATGCGCTGGAGAGCTGCGCGAGAGAAAAGGTTGAGGGCTTACTTCCCGATGACGAGTCTTTCAAAAGTCCACTGAAACGGCCACTTGACTACTTGGAGTTCAAGGGCGCACTAACTCCAGCCACTGCTAGGACAATTCGTGACTTGCAATCACTACGAAATCAGGTTGCCCATTTCGGCGAGGATTTGGTAGTCAGAGGAAACGCCGTTCGGTATGTCAGTGTCGCTGAAGGAATTCTAAAGGTTATAGATAGCATTACTGGATTGCCAAAAGTGAAGCTAACTGCCGTCACACTGCTAATTCTGGTATTAACCAGTCTGATTGACTCAAAACAGTACGAAGACATTACGATTGATGAGGTATACAAATGGATCAGAAACGAAACAGTCATACCATCTCTTTCCAGAAGAACTAAGGGGCGCGCCGACCTAAGCAATTACGGCGCTGACGGACCATATCCAAACTTCGCGCGGTTTTACCACGATCAGATGAAGCGACTATATGATGCATATGGTGGAGATCACCGTAGGAAGTGGGGGGTCGAGAACAACGGACTTTGCCTGTTATTGGCTTGGACAAATGAGCTGATTCAACAAGGATCGGGTTGGCACCCGGATGAGATGTGACCGGGCCTACCCTTTCTACTACAACGGTCGATCGGACCATACTGGGACCGCGACTTAGTTCACTTTTGTAGCAATCAATTGGGAAAAGATAGGCTCAGCAGTCTTGAGTTGTTCGAGCCAATTTCGACGGAGCGCCCCTCTTCTTTGGTGCAGAAAGTTGGAATTTGATCTGCGGACAAGAAATATGACGCGCTAGATTGCTCTCCCGAAGCAGTATTGAAACTCTATGACTCCAAGAAAACGGGCGTACTAACGCAATTGTCCTGTTGTCTGTGTATCGTGCCAAACGAATTGTGACAATGCCTTCAAGTCCGTCTCACACTTTCGCCACCACCAACCCACTCGGGTTCGACTGTGATCCCGTTTGTGTTGCGATTCCTCCTAAGCCACTGAACGTCGCCCTCGTACGCGCCAGCGGTGCAATGTCCCTACGACCTTGGATTCCCAATGAACTAGGGGGATCGGCGAGTTCACGCACCCGCGTGGTGGCCCAAGTCACTCTCGGGTCAGTGAAATCCAACCGAGGATTGGTCAACCGGTTTGCGGTTCAGGCGACGCGGCGCTCCCAAGAGACCAATAGGGCATCCAAGTGACCGTTTCTTGGTGATCCAATCCCGATTGCGCGCCCCCTTTAACAACACGAGCTTGACCAAGGTTGCCGTACACTGCTCGGGAAACCCGACGAGATCGAGAGATGCAAGATAAGAGTTCTCCAAACCGCGAACAACTGGCGAGACAGTGTTTCAAAGAGCTAACGAACGTTGCGCAATGCGGCAAGACTGTTACCTATGAAGAACTCGGCAAAATTACTGATGCCGGTGCAGGTTTCTTCCGCACATTGCCCCCCGCTTTGGAACTGCTCTGGCACTGGTGCGAACAAGAAGGACTTCCACACATCAACGCTTTGGTCGTTAACAAGAATAGCGGAGTCCCCGGAGATGGTTACCAGCCATCGCGGCCAACATCGGAGAAAGGGTGGCAAAAGGTATGGCGAGAAGTGCATTGCTTCGACTGGAGCACAGTCGCCTACGGAACAGCAGATATGAGTGTTGCGAGCGTTTATCCGAAATTCCCAGTCGAAGTTGTCGGATTCACTTACTGTAACAGCCTGCATCTAACCAGACGGATTGAAGCAGTCAAGACCCGACGCGGCGCGGACGCAAAGTACATCGTCAGCAAACCGTTCACTGTAAAAGTTGATTTACAGTTGGAAAATGAGGTGCGTTCACATGATATCCATGTGCCGACGGGATATAAGTCCGACCTAGCATCGGTACCGCGAGGTCTTCGCTGGGTAGTTGGTAGGGCGGGGCCTCATCTTGAAGCATGCGTGGTTCATGATTGGTTGTACGAGGCTTGGGTTGCCAGCAATCAAATGCCACAGAAAGAGATGAAGCAATTTGCGGACGATGTTTTGGAAGCGGGAATGCGAGAGGCGAAAGTGAACAAAGCGATCATCCGGATCATTTCCGTTGCAGTTAGGACATTTGGAGGAAAGGACTTTCGGAACGGTCGAACAGCTCTCCAATTTTCTATGAGCGACATTTTTGCTCGGAGCGATGAGTTCGAATCGTGTTGCGCGGGTCAAGTTAAAAAAACAATTGCAGGATAGATTCCCCGCAATAGTTCCGCGCGCGTGCTTTAGTTTCAAGCACACTTGATAAGTAGAGAATTCGTGATCGACTCGTGGATAGAGCGTCAAGATGCTGGTCGGTACGACTGAATTAGCTCAGGTCTGGTACCGGATTTTCCGATGGTTGTTGCGATGGATGATGGGGACAGAAAATAGTGAAGTTGTTTCTGTGCGGGGTCGCTTCATATTTCGCCAGCATGAATGTGTTAGTGCTTGGTGGATAGTTTGCACTGGTTAGCATGAGTCACAATCTCACCGCCTGGAGCGAATCTGCTCCAGACTTGCACTTGACATCAGTTAGGTTGGGGTTGGTCTTATTGGAGACTTGCATTGCGATCCATACGCTTCGGCATCTCCGAAAGAGGGTGCAGCCAAGCATAGACTACTTGGACAAGGGGATGTCTTGCGAAACGCCCTCGATTCTGGCGAAGTCTCTGTTTCACCGAGCAATTCACTACGAATTAAACGTTTGCACGCGGCATTCACAAAAGGTGCCTGCTCGACGCAACGCTGCTCGCTGCGCCAAGGTAGCCGAACCTCAATTGTTTCGCGTAGCGGCCAAGCAGACTAGGGCCTGTTCACACTAATTGGGGATATCATGGTATCCTTCGTTTCGTTGTCTTTTGCCGGAAAAGTGGAGGGTTGTCAAGCGCATGGAAATCACGGAGGCACAATTCGAGCGGATCGCCCCCCTGCTTCCGAAGCAGCGGGGAAACGTCAAGGTGTCGAACCTGCAGGTCGTCAACGCAATCCTCCACGTGGCCGAGCACGGCTGCAAGTGGCGCGGCCTGCCGGCGCGGTTCGGCAACTGGCACACGATCTACACGCGGATGAGCCGCTGGGCCGGGGGCGGCGTGCTGGACCGGGTGTTCGAGCAGCTCCAGCGGGACCAGCTGGTGCGCATCAGGGTCGAGGCGCTCGGCCTGGACAGCACCAGCGTCAAGGTGCACCCGGACGGCACGGGGGCCCGAAAAAAAACGGCGCGCAGTCCATCGGCAAGTCCGGCGGCGGATGGAACACCAAAATTCATATGGTTGCCGCGGATGCCCGAACGGCGGTCGCCTTCGCCCTCTCCCCCGGCAACGCGCACGACGCTCCGGAGGGCCGCAGGCTCATGAGCCAACTGGAGAGGCCCGCCAACGCCCCGGCGCTCGTCATGGACAAGGCCTGCGAGGACAACGCCACCCGCCAGCTGGCCCCCGACCTCGGCTTCGACCCCGTCGTCCCGCCGAAGAGCAGCCGCGTCGATCCCTAGGAGTACAACCGGGAGCTGTACAAGCGGCGCAACGAGGTCGAGCGGCTCTTCCGGCGCCTCAAGGGCTTCCGGCGCATCTTCTCCCGCTTCGAGAAGCTCGACGTCATGTTCCCCGGCTTCATCGTCTTCGCGCTCATCGTTGAGGCACTGCGATAGTGTTAACACGCCCTAGATGAATCCGAACGCTCGACATCAACCGCCTTGACGCTTCACTTGGGGGAGTGAATCTTGGTGTGAGCGAGTTTTTGGTGGCAGCGAGTTGGTGTTGGCGAGCTGTTCACGAACTTGACATGGACCTGCCACTGTGAGATTTTGGAAAAGCTGCGCTGGATTTGATCATCCTGTGCGGCATGAGACCTGAGGGGCGGCGTTTGCCTGAGATGTTCGCCGATTGGCGGCAAACCCTTGGAACCTGAACCAGATAATGCTGGCGGAGGAACAGGCCTATGTCTAGCTACACCTATAAACTTCGTACGCCTAGCGTACGCACCCTTGCCGCACGAGTCGCCCGCGCGCTCATGCTCGGCATCGCCCTAGTGTCTTTTCCGGCTTGGGCGGAAACCAGCGAGATCGAGGAGATCATTGTCTACGGCGAATTGCGCGAATCGCCGATCAAAAACCTACCAACCAGCGTCACCGTCCTCGACGAAGCATTGATTCGCGAGCGCAATGCCTCGCACTTGGAAGAACTGGTCGCCGCCGCGGCGAATCTCAATGTCTCGAACGGCGCTTCTCGCGCCCGCTTCTTCCAGATACGCGGTGTCGGCGAACGCGGCCAGTTCGTCGAACCGCTGAATCCATCGGTAGGGCTACTGGTCGATGGAGTCGACTTCAGCGGTATCGGCGGCATATCCACCCTCTTCGATGTCGAACAGGTGGAAGTGTTTCGCGGACCGCAAGGCACCCTCTATGGCGCGAACGCCTTGGCGGGCCTCATTTCACTGCGTAGCCGCGCACCCGAATTCGAACCTTCGGGGAGATTGCGCCTCGAACTCGGCGACTACGGGGTGTGGGGTCTTGCGGGGGCTTACGGCGGCGCCTTGTCGGAGCGCGTGGCGTTTCGCACATCGCTCTCCCAGTATGCCGGCGACGGCTTCATCGACAACACACATCTCGGCGCAGACGACACCAACAATCTCGATGAACTCGCCTGGCGCGGCAAGCTGCGCATCGATCTTTCCGAGCGCGCGCTCTTGGACCTCGGCTTCGGATACGTCTCCCTCGACAATGGGTACGACGCCTTCTCACTCGACAACGACCGGCGCACACGATCCGATCAACCCGGCGCGGATACCCAAGACAGCCTCTATGGATCATTGCGATTGCTGATCAAAGGAAGCGCCTTCGACACCGAACTCAGCCTCGCACATGCGGATTCGGAAATCGGTTACGGCTACGATGAGGACTGGACCTACGACGGGTTTCATCCCTGGGGCTATTCCTCGACCGATCAGTACAACCGGGACCGCGACACCACGACTGCGGAACTCCGCCTCGCCTCCTCTGAGGACGGTCGTCTGTTTGCCGGCACTGGGGATTGGGTGGCCGGCCTCTACATGCTGCGCCAACAGGTGGATCTGATGCGCATCTACACCTATGCGGCGGCGGATTTCGCCAGCGAATTCGAAATCCAGCGTATTGCCGCCTATGGTCGGCTGGAAACGCAAATCACCCCGGCTGCCCGCATCACCTTTGGCCTGCGTCTCGAAGCCCATGAATCCGACTATTCGGATTCCGCCGGCGTCGCTTACAACCCCGACGAGAACCTGCTCGGCGGGCGCCTCGCCTTCGACTACGCCCTTTCGGAGACCTGGGTCGGTTATGCGAGCCTAGCGCGCGGCTACAAGGCGGGCGGCTTTAACCTCGACGGCACGCTCGATGAGAGCCTGCGCGAATTCGATGCCGAATACCTCAACAACTACGAGCTCGGGCTCAAAGGGCGGTTCCCGGACTCCGGATTGAACTTGCGTCTCGCCGCCTTTCGTATGGATCGGGAGGATGTGCAGATCGATAGTTCAATCGTTCTGGTTCGCGCCGATGGCAGCAGCGAGTTCATCGACTTTATCGGCAACGCTGCCGAGGGCATCAATCAAGGCCTTGAGGCCGAAATGAACTGGCGTCCGAGCGAACGCGTCGAACTCAGCGGCAGCTTCGGATTACTCGACAGCGAATACGAGAACTACATCAATGGCGATGGCGATGACCTCGGCGGACGCGAACAAGCCCATGCGCCCGGCTATCAGTACCACTTGGCGGCGAACTTGGGGCTGCTTGAGAAGCTGCGCCTTCATCTCACCCTGGAGGGGCGCGACGAGTATTTCTTCTCGGACAGCCACGACGCCAAGTCACGCGCCTACGACCTGTTTCACGCATCGCTCGTCTGGGATTGGAACGACTTCTCGCTCAGCCTCTGGGGCCGAAACCTGGCCGATGAGGACTATTTCGTGCGCGGCTTCTTCTTCGGCAACGACCCCCGCAACGGCTACACCGGAAAGCCCTACACCCAGCTCGGCGAGCCGCGAAGATGGGGTCTGACGGTATCGCGGGAGTTTTGAGATTTGGCGGTTGGGAGAATTTCTTAGTCGTCTCCTAATTCTTCCAGCACCTCAGGGAAGTTGTCCAAGGTCACAAAGACGGCATCTCGCGAATGTGGAAACGCCTCGTAGAAGGCGTCAAGCGCACGCATATGGCGTTCCAATGGCGACTCCAGAGTCACCTGAATGGGAGTGGGACGATCACCAGCTTGAACGACGAAATCAACCTCGCCCTTGTCCCGCCAATAGCAGACCGACTCAAATCGCTTTCTCAACGCAACAAATGTCGCAGACTCAAGGGCCTTACCGAGATCTTTCCCAGTACGGGTCACGACGACGCGTCTCAGTCCCGTATCAACTGGGTAGTATTTTCGGTTCCGCTGCGTTCGCCTACGTTGCGAGAATGTGAACCACGGACACGAAAACAGCAGATAGGCTTGTTCACAAGCGTCAAGATAGTTCGACACCGTCTCTACAGCCATCCCGGTGGCCGCAGCGATTCGTCGCAGGCTAAGTTCGGACCCGGTTGACTCGAATACCATCTGCGCAATGTGTCGCAAGGTGAACGAAGACCTCGCACCCACCCGTTCGCGCACATCCCGCTGCAGAATATCAACGAAGTACTGGCGCAAGAGTAGGTCTTCATCGGGGCTGACCTTGGGTTCGGGAAATCCTCCGCAATGTAGGTATTCCTCGAGGGAAGCCCCAAGCTTCAAGAGGCGAAATTCTCCCAAGTCGAAGGGAAACAGCTCGACGGTGACGTGTCTTCCGGTAAGCGAAGTGGAAAGCTCACCTGACAACAATTGGGCATTGGAGCCGCTTACCACATAGCGAAAGCGACCGGGCCGCTCCAGCTTCGTCCGAAGCCAGCGCTCCCAGCCATTGACCCATTGGATTTCGTCAAGAAACATCGTCAGGCTAGGGGCATGCGGTCGCATCGTCTCGAACAGGATTGACAAGCGTTCGAGCGTCTCAAAGTCAAGCGCACCTGCGAATCTGGGATCCTCAAAGTTGACAAACAAACAGTCCCCTCTATCTAACCCATACCTCTGCAAGAACTGCGTTAGCAGCGTGGATTTTCCACATCTGCGCACACCTTGAATCACAAGGACGGTGCGATTGGTCAAGGTTGTCGGCAGTTGGATATTTCGAGGAACTGATTGTGCTGGCGGACGGTCCCAGAAACTCCAAGTAGCCGCGATGTCTAAGAGTGCGTTGTCTTCCATTGATCAACTGGACAGTTTGATTATTGTCGAGTTTACTCGACAATAATCAAACTGTCCAGTTGATCTGACGGTTTTGGAAACACAGAGCGGGGATTCCGCAAGGCCTAAGCGCCCCTCTTGTTGGTTTGCTTCGTTATTTGCCCTTATACACCGGCGTGCGTTTCTGCATGAAGGCGAGGGGGCCTTCGCGGGCGTCTTCGGTCATGAATACGGGGCCGGAGAGCTTGCTTTCGTGGCGTAAGGCGTCGGCTTCGGGCAGGCCGAGGCATTCGCGTGCCGATTGGCGGATGGCTTTCACCGCCAGGGGTCCGTTTGCAGCGATCTTCTCGGCGATCTCCATCGCCTTGGAAAGCACTTCTTCCGGTGCCACCACATGATTGAGGAATCCGCAGGCGAGTGCCTCTTCCGCGCTCATGAGGTCGCCGGTGAGCATGAGTTCCATCGCCTTGGCGAAGCCCACCTGTACCGGCAGTCTGACGCTTGAGCCGCCGGCCGGAAACAATGCCCACTTGACTTCCTGAACACCGAATCTTGCCTTCGAACTCGCAACCCGTATGTCCGTGCCCTGCACCATTTCCATGCCACCGGCAATCGCGTGCCCATTGATGGCGGCAATGACCGGCTTTTCGGTATTGAAATTCCTGAGCAGTGCCCCGGCAGTGATCGCGCCGTTTTCGACCACGCGTTGGTCCCATTCGTTCTCAGGCTTGCGCGCGCCCGACATCAGGGGGATGAGTTGAGCGAGGTCGGCCCCTGCGCAGAAGCAGTCGCCGGTGCCGGTGACCACGGCGACGCGCACCTGATCGTCTTCCTTGACGCAAGTCCAGGCATCATAAAGGCGCACCGCGACCTCGGGACTGATGGCATTCTTGGCCTCTTCTCGATTCAGCCTCACCAAGGCCACATGACCTTCGACTTGATATTCAACAACGGACATACTGCTTCCTCACTCTGCGGTTTTGAAATCTTGCAAGGCTTGGGCGCGCAGCGCCTCAAACTCATCGCCCGCATTCCATGACTGCATCTCATCGGCTTGCGCGATGAGATAGGTGGTAAGCAGCGCAAAGCGCGTATCCGCCACCATGCCATCGAACACCCATTCATCTGTCAGCTCATCGCTCGGCTGGTGGTAGTGCTTCTCGGTGTACTCTTGGATTCGCGCCTTGCCCCAGCCCTCGGGCTTGCCGATGATCTCCACACCGCCATCGAGATACGCGCCAGGCACGCCAATCTTGGCGAAGCTGAACTGATCGGACCGATAATAGTAGCCGCGATCAGGAAATTGATCGCCCTGCAGGCTCCTGCCGGTGTAATCGGCAACGCTCTGCGCAACCGCATCAAGCGAGGACTTGCCGAGCCCGATGAAAATCATGTCGCTCGCCTCGCCCCAAATGTTGGCGCCATCAAGATTCACGTTGGCCGAGATGCGCCCGGCGTGGAAGGTCGGATGCTTGGCGTAATACTTCGAACCCAAGAGCCCCTGCTCTTCGGCACCCACCAGCGCAAATAGGATTGAACGCCTCGGCGGTGTGGGCAGATGCTTGAGCGCCTTGGCGATGGCCAGCACTTCGGCAACGCCGCTGGCGTTATCGAGCGCACCGTTGTAGATGACATCCTCACCTTCGCGCGTCGCTTCTCCGGTGCCGAGATGGTCATGGTGCGCCGTGATCACCACAGCTTGTTGGGCAAGCTCCGGGTCGCAGCCCGGCATGACCCCGAGCACATTGGCGGTCTGCACGCTGTTCAGTTCAGCACTCATTTCAAGGCTGGTGCGAACATCCAAGGCAACCGGAGCGAAGTCTCGAGAACGCGCAGACTCCACCAGTGCATCGAGATCATGGCCCGCCGACTCGATCAATCGTCGTGCGGCGTCTTCGGTCAGCCAAGCCGCGACCGAGATTTGCGGTTCTCCCTCGGCGGGAAGCTCGAACTGAGGGCCCGTCCATGAAGTCTCCACCACCTGCCAAGGATAGCCCGCCGAAGGCGTGGCATGAATCACGATCGCCCCGGCCGCCCCAAGCTTTGCTGCAATCTCGTACTTGTAAGTCCAGCGCCCATAGTAAAGACGCCGCGCTCCGCCAAAGAGTTGCGGGTCCCAATCAGGATCGTTGTTCAGCATCACGAGCACCTTGCCGCTGACATCCTCGGATTTGTAGTCATCCCAATCGTATTCCGGTGCCTGAATGCCGTAGCCGACGAACACCAACTCGGCATCGTCAAGCGAGGCCAAGGTTGATTGATTGGCGACGTTGGCAACATATTCGCTACCAGGCTTGGCCGAAAAACCACTCGAAAACTGCCAATCACCCTCAAGTTCGCTGGTCACCGAAACCAAGTCGAACGCCTGCTGGTAATCTCCATCAGCACCCGGCGCGACGCCGTTTGCTGCTAGCTCCGCAGCCATCCATTCTCTCGCTTTGCGGTCTCCGTCACTGCCGGGGCCGCGCCCGCCATAGGCATCGCTTGAAATCTCGGCGATTACCGACCGCAAGTATTCGCCCGAGATCTGGGGGGATAAGGCATCGGCATGCCTGAGCGCTTCTTCCAGATCCGTTGGGCCGCAGGCCTGCAAAGCGACTTCAAACTCGCCGTTGACTTCCTGCCAAGCGCGCTCGATCACGAACTCGCGGCTGATCAAGGGCACGGGCCCGATGCTCATGGTCTCAAACCCTGTGTCTGCCGTGAGTTCGCCGTTGGCAAGCGTTTCATCGAGCGACCAGTTATTTGCCTTGGCTTGCCTCCCCAGCCGAGCCAAATCTTCCACGAAAGCCTGAAATTCAATCAATCCGTCTCTCGTGGTCAAGGGGCCGTGACCCGGCACCACTTGATCAAATGGCAACTCAAGCACCCTCTCCAAGGCTGTGCCCCATTGTTGGATGCTGCCTCCAGTTTCGAGATCCACGAATGGATAAAGGCGATTGAAGTGCAGATCCCCCATGTGAACCGTCCGGTCTTCTTTGAACAGGGCCACCAAGTCGCCGTCGGTATGGCCTCGGCCGGGCCAGTAGAGTTCGATGGTCTTGTTGCCGAGACGAATGATGTAAGAATCGCGAAACGTCTCGTTGGGGAGCGACAGTGCGGCTGCATCCTGCCAGAAGTCGGCATCGAGCGCTTCAAGGAGGGCCTTGGTGCGCGCCGTGGACACCACGCGAATGTGTGGGCCGAAAGCCGGATTGCCGTGCGTGTGGTCGGCGTGCCAATGGGTGTTGATGACCACCGCCACCTTCTCACCGCTGAGCTCCTCGGCCAGCTCGCGAATCGCCCGCCCCTGCATGACGAACGTGAGCGTGTCGACGATGACCGCGCCCTCGCCCGTGGCAAGCACCGCCACGTTGCCACCCATCCCGTTGTAGATCACATGCAGATCGTCGGTGATCTGCTCATGCTCGAACGTATTCGCGAGGCGCCAAAAGAGAATCGCGATCACAACCCCGACGGCCACCAGAATGCCGATCAGCCAAGCGAATACCTTCAGCGTCCTGCTCATCACTAGGCTCCTGTTCTTGCGAATTCAAGCTTCTGCCCGAGGCTCTCGGGCGCGAAGCCCGAATCGCTCCATGCCGTGATGCCGTTCACCCAGGTATGCATCACGCGCCCTCGAAAGCTGATGCCAGCAAAAGGCGTCCAGCCACAGCGCGCGTGTACGGGTTCATTGTCCACTTCGGTGTGCACATCCAAGGACACGCGCACCAGGTCGGCAAAATAGCCTTCGCGCAAAAAGCCTCGCTCGCGCACCCCGAAACGGAGCGCCGGCGCATGACACATCTTGTGAATCAGTTTGGGGAGATCGAGTTTTCCGGCGTGTACCAACTCCAGTCCGATGAGCAGATTGTGCTGCGCGAGCGGCAAGCCGGCTGGCGTGTCGAGGTAGCCGCCCTGCTTTTCTTCCCAGGTATGCGGCGCGTGGTCGGTGGCGATGATGTCGATTCGATCTTCGGCTAGGGCTTGGATCAATGCCTCTTGATCTTCGCGGCGCTTGATGGACGGGTTGCACTTGATGAGCGAACCCTTGGCCTCATACCAAGACTCGTTGAAGAAGAGGTGATGCCCGCAGACCTCCACCGTGATGCGCTTGTCCTCTATCGGACCGGCTTCGAAGAGCTCGAGTTCTTTCGCGGTGGTGAGATGTAGAACGTGCAGATTCGATCCGTGCTTTCTGGCGAGTTCCACAGCCAGCGATGAGGACTTGAGACAGGCCTCAACGCCGCGAATACGGGCGTGTTCGGCGAATGGGATGTCCTCGCCGAAGGTCTCGCGGGCGCGCGCCTCGGCCGCTTCGATCATGGGCGTATCCTCGCAATGGGTCGTGATGATCAGATCGGTGCCTGCGAAGATGCCATCCAAGGTCTCCGGGTCGTTGACCAGCATGTTGCCGGTCGATGATCCCATGAACACCTTGACGCCGCACACTAGGTCGTTACGGATGCGCTTGATGGCTTCAAGATTATCGTTGGTGGCGCCGAAGTAGAAGGCGTAGTTGGCCATGGAATCGCGTGCGGCGATAGAGAGCTTGTGCCGCACCGCGTCTTCATTGATCGTTTGCGGACGACAATTGGGCATCTCCATGTAGCTGGTGATGCCACCCGCCACAGCGGCCCTCGATTCGGTGGCGATACACCCCTTGTGCGTGAGCCCCGGTTCTCGGAAGTGTACTTGGTCGTCAATCACGCCGGGGATCAACAAGTCCCCTTCGAAGTCGATTTCTTGCGCGTTACTTGGCACCTGAAACCCACTGCCGAGCGCACCGATGCGCGCATCTTCGATGAGCAGGTCTCCTTCATGTATCTCGCCCTGGTTTACCATCCGGGCGTTTCTTAAGCATGTGGCAGGCATGTGCGGGCGGCTCAAAAGCTGAAGGTTGCGAGCATACCGCAAGCGGTCGGCCGAAGCCAAAACTAATCGCCTACTTTATGGGGGAGCGAGTACTGAATTCAGGTAGCATATGCGGCTGTTTAGGCGCGGTGGAGGACGCTTGGTGAATCCATTTATAGAACGTCGGCGGGCGTTGCTCGCGAAGATGCCGGCGAAGAGCTTGGCGGTGATTCCTGCGGCACCAAGTCGGGTGAGGAGCCGCGATACGGACTATGTGTTTCGGCAAAACAGCGACTTTCACTATCTCACCGGATTCGAGGAGCCGGAAGCCCTGCTGGTTCTTGAACGTGGCGTTCGCAAACGGCGCAGTATCTTATTCTGTCGGCCCAAGGACGCACTCAGGGAGCGATGGGACGGCACGCGGCTTGGCCCTTCCGGCGCCCCCGAACGACTCGGCGTGGATGCCGCCTACCCAGTCAGCCAAATCTCGCGCCGATTGCCGAAGCTGATGCTGGACAAGGAGTGTCTGCTCATGGAAATCGGCGAATCCGCGCTCGAGCAGCAAGTGCTCGGCCACCTCGGCGACATTCGTATGAGTCGTGAAGCCCACCGCGCACCCAAGCAACTCGACCTGCTCGGCGCCTTCCTTCATGAAATGCGTGCAGTTAAGACGAGCGAAGAACTTGAGATCATGCGCGAGGCGGCTCGCATCAGCGTCGATGCCCACCACCGGGCTATGAAGGCCGCCAAGGCCGGCCTTGGAGAATGGGTGCTTGAGGCCGAAATCGTCTACGAATTCATGCGTCGCGGCGCGCGCGCGCCCGCCTACACTTCGATCGTCGGCAGCGGTGCCAATGCCTGCGTACTTCACTACGTGGAGAACTCGGAAATCATGCGAGACGGCGATCTGGTGCTCATAGACGCCGGATGCGAGTATCAGCACTATGCCGCCGACATCACCCGCACCTTCCCGGTCAGCGGCACCTTCAGCGAGCCGCAGAAGGCTATCTATGACATCGTGCTCACCGCACAGCTTGCGGCCATCGCCGAGTGCAAACCCGGCAACAGCCTCGACGCCCCGCACACCACGGCGGTTCGCGAGGTCACCAAGGGGCTGATGGGACTCGGATTGATTCACGGCGAACTCGAAACCTTGATCGAAGAAGAGGCCCACGCCCCCTACTTCATGCACGGTACCTCACATTTTCTTGGCCTCGATGTCCACGATGTCGGGGCGCGCAAGCAGGACAAGGATTGGCGGCGGCTCGAACCAGGCATGGTGCTGACAGTCGAACCGGGCATCTACATGGTGGAGGATGAAGTGCCCGAAAAGTATCGCAATATCGGTATTCGCATCGAAGACGACGTGCTGATCACCGAATCCGGGCACGAGGTGTTGACCCAGGGTGCGGTCAAAACGGTCGCCGAGATCGAGGCACTGATGCGTGGCTGATCCGCGCTTCGACATCCTTGTCGTGGGCGGTGGCTTGGTCGGCGCCGCGGCCGCCCTTGGCTTGCTGCGAGGGGGCTATTCCGTCGGGTTGCTGGAGCGCTCCGAGCCGAAGGCAATCAAGGGTCGGCTGGGGTTCGATCCACGCATGCTGGCGCTCGCCCCCAAGTGGAAGGCCTTCCTTGAAGCGCTGGGCGAAGAGACGTGGAACCAGCAGGGAGAATTTGAAACGCTTCTGGCATGGGAAGAATTGGGCACGGCCGAGGTTTCCTTCAGTGCCGAGGAAGCCGGGCGCGCTCAGCTCGGCTACATGGCCTCCATGAGCGCCTTGCAAACCCGCCTTTGGAAGCAGGTGCTGGCCTCTGACATCGAAGTGTTCCTCGCTCAAGACATTGAGGATATCAATGTGGGTGTTGATCGAGTGACCTTGAGCGGCACGACACGAATCGAAGCGCACCTGCTGATCGGCGCCGATGGCGCTAGTTCGCGCGTCCGAGACCTCTTAGGGCTCGAACCTCAAATTCGTCCCACCGGCCAGTCGGCCATCGTCACTGTCGCCGAAGTCAGCGAACACCACGCCAACACGGCCTATCAGCGGTTCCTTCAGGATGGCCCACTCGCCCTCCTTCCCCTCGATGCCGAGGATGATCAGCACTTGGTGTCGATCGTCTGGTCCCAGTCTTCTGGAGAAGCCGAGCGACGGGCGGCACTCGATGAAGCTGCCTTTTGCGAGGAACTCTCCACGGCGAGCGAATGCAGGCTTGGAAAAGTCCTTCGCTGCGATGACCGCTACAAGCTCCCGCTCGAACAACAGGTCACCGAGAGTTTTGCACCCGGGTCTCGCACCCTACTGCTCGGCGACTCGGCACGGGTGATTCATCCGCTGGCGGGACAAGGCGCGAATCTCGGGCTCGAAGATGTCGAAGCGCTGCTGAATGTCCTCACGTCTCGTCCCGACGACCCGGGCCTTGACAATATTTGGCGGCACTTCAATCAGACCCGTCTCATCCGCTCCAAGTCCATGGTGACCGCCATGGAAGTCTTCCGTCGTGTCTATGCAGTCAAGGATCCGACCTTCGGCTGGCTCCGAAACCTCGGCGTGCGCTTCGTTGACCGCACCGATGTCATTAAGCAGATGCTGCTGCGCGAAGCCTTGGGGGAGAGTCTCTTGTTGCGCCTTGCGGAGAGGGCCAAATGGGCGAGTTGAAGCGCACACCTCTGTATGAGGTGCAGCGCGACTCCGGCGCCAAACTGGTGCCCTTCGCGGGCTGGGAAATGCCGCTGCACTTTGGTTCGCAGATCGCCGAACATCAATCGGTGCGCAACGCCGCCGGTGTGTTCGATGTATCGCACATGACGCAGGTGGATGTGACTGGTCAAGACGCCGAGGCCTTGCTGCGCTCTCTGCTGGTCGGCGATGTGGGTGTCCTTGAAAAAGGCCGCGCGCTCTACAGTCTCGCGCTCAACGAAGCGGCGGGCATATTGGACGACCTGATGGTCTATCGCTTGCAAGCGGGATTCAGGGTGGTTTTCAACGCCTCGACGCGCGAGAAGCTGGGGAATTGGATGCAACGCCACGGCAAGCGATTTGGTGCCGAGATTGATTTTCGCGACGATCTGGCGATGCTGGCGATCCAAGGTCCCGAGGCAGTCGGCCTCGCGGGAGAGGCGATTGGCGAGCACTTCGCCGAGCTTGGCAAGTTCTGCGTCGCGCAAACTGGCGAATTGCTGGTCGCGCGCACCGGCTACACCGGCGAAGACGGCGTGGAAATCATGCTGCCCGCCGCGGAATCCATCGACCTGTGGAAGAAACTCGGTGCTCTGGGCGTTCAGTACTGCGGACTCGGCGCGAGAGACACCTTGCGGCTCGAAGCGGGACTCAATCTCTATGGTCAGGACATGGATGAATCGACCCATCCGCTGGAATCCCGGCTCGGCTGGACGGTTGCATGGGACCCTGAAGAACGCGACTTCATTGGCAGAAAGCGCCTAGGGGACATTGCGGATGCTGGAAGCGAACATGAGCTCAAGGGCATTCGTCTCATGGACAAAGGGATCATGCGCCCCGGTTCGGAAGTGCAGACACCGAGCGGCAAAGGCAGGGTGACAAGTGGGAGTTTTTCACCCTCGCTTGGGTACAGTATCGGTTTGGCGAGGCTTCCGGCAGGAGTCAAAGGGGAAGTACGTGTCATAATTCGCGGCGTCCCAAGGGCGGCGAGAATTGTCTCGCCGAGATTCATATCAAACTTGAGGCGAGGCAAATGAGCGAAGTACCGGACAATCTTTATTACACGGAAACACACGAATGGGTTCGCGAAGAACCGGATGGGAGTGTCACCGTGGGCATCACCGACTACGCGCAGGATGCACTCGGAGACGTGGTGCATGTCGAGCTGCCGGAACTCGAAGCGGAATTCGTCGCGGGCGAAGAAAGCTGTGTGGTTGAGTCCGTGAAGGCGGCATCGGAACTCTACGCGCCCACCACCGGAGTCATCACTGAGGTCAATGAAACGCTCGAATCGCGGCCTGAATTGGTCAATGAAGACCCATACGGAGCGGGATGGTTTTTTCGCCTCATCCCGGAAGAGAGTTTGGCGGCGAGCGAGCTGCTCGATGCCGCCTCTTACGAGGACATGGTTGAAGACGAATAGTCTCGCGCCAAGGAAGACGCTCTTCAATGCCATACATTCCACACACTTCCGACTGTGTCGACACCATGCTTGGCCGCATCGGCGTGCCAGGCGTTGACACGCTCTTTGACGAGATTCCAACCGACCTGCAACTTGAACGAATCAAGGAACTGCCTGAGGGTCAAGATGAGTTGACCATGCTGCGCGAGCTTGCGGAACTCGCGAACCTCGACCCGAAACTCACCTGCTTTGCCGGTGGCGGAAGTTACGACCACCATATTCCGGCGGCCGTGTGGGACATCACCGGCAGGGGCGAATTCATGACGTCCTATACGCCCTATCAAGCCGAAGCCAGCCAAGGCACATTGCAACTGCTCTACGAGTACCAGAGCATGATGTGCGCACTCACCGGCCAAGAGGTTTCCAATGCCTCGGTGTACGACGGCGCGACCGCACTTGCCGAGTCCATCCTCATGGCCATACGCTCGAGCCGCCGCGCGAAGCGTGCAGAGCAACTCGAAGTGCTGACGGCCGCCGGGCTGCACCCCCACTACCTGGCGGCGGCGCGCACCTGCGTCTCTGGTCAAAACATCCGCCTGCGATCACTGGAACTTGGCGAGCAGGGTATTTCCCGCCATGCGCTTCCCGACGACAATCCGCCGCTCGCGCTCATCGTTCAACAACCGAACGTCTTTGGTCGGCTCGAAGACATTGATCGACTCGCGAATTGGGCGGCGGAGCGGGATGTGATGCTGATCGCCCTAGTCAACCCGCTTTCGCTGGCACTCTTAAAACCGCCCGGAAGTTGGGGAGAACAAGGCGCCGACATCGTCTGCGGCGACGGCCAGCCGCTCGGTGTGCCCATGGCCTCCGGAGGCCCGACGCACGGGTTCATCACCTGTAGGAAATCCCTCGTGCGCCAATTGCCCGGACGCATCGTGGCGCGCACCTTGGACACGCAAGGAAGAACCGGGTTTGTGCTCACGCTGCAAGCGCGCGAACAACACATACGGCGAGCCAAGGCGACTTCGAATATCTGCACCAATCAGGGCCTCCTCGTCACGGCTTCCACCCTGTACCTTTCCATCATGGGCGCGAACGGACTCAAAGAGGTCGCCGCGCGCTGTCACGAGCACACCCTCACGCTCGCGGATTCGCTTTGTGCAATCGAAGGGGTCAAGCGACGCTTCGAGGGGCCCGTGTTTCACGAGGCGGTGATCGAGCTGCCGCGTCCCGCGCAGGAGGTCGCAGACGCGCTCGCCCGTGAGGCCGGCATCTTCGCCGGAATTTCGCTCGGCCACTGGTACCCTGAACTCGAAAACTGCCTATTGGTCTGCGCCACTGAGAAACGCACCGCATCGGAAATAGATGCCTACGCACGGGCGCTCGCGGAGGTGCTGGCCAAGTGATGCACACCATTTACGACAAGAGCAAGGGTGGACGCAATGTCTCAGCACAGGCGCGTACACGCGAACACCGTCTTGATATCCCCGATTCACAACTCCGCGAAACCCCGCCGAACCTGCCCGAGGTGGCCGAACTCACGGCCGTTCGCCACTACACCAGCCTCTCGCAAAAGAACTTTTCGATCGACACGCGCTTTTATCCCTTGGGGTCCTGCACCATGAAGTACAACCCGCGGGCGGCCCACAAGGCGGCTATGCACGAGGGGTTTCTCGGCCGGCATCCGCTCTTGCCGGACGAATTCGACCAAGGCTTCCTAAAGGTCCGTATGGAGCTCGAAGCACACCTCAAGAGACTGACCGGCATGGCGGCCGTATCCCTCACACCCATGGCCGGTGCGCAGGGGGAGTTTGCCGGCCTTTCGATCATCCGCGCCTATCTAAATGCTCAGGAGCAAGAAACGCGAGATGAGATTCTTGTGCCGGAGGCCGCGCACGGTACCAACCCCGCATCAGCGGTCATGTGTGGGTTCAAGGTGCGCGAGATTCCGCTCGTTGCGTCCGGTGATATCGACGAGCAGGCGCTACTCGCGGCGCTCTCCGAGCGCACCGCCGGACTCATGCTCACCAACCCCTCCACCTGCGGCCTGTTTGAGCAGCGCATCTGCGAGATCGCGCAGCATGTCCACGATGCGGGGGGGTTGCTCTATTACGATGGGGCAAACCTGAATGCGATCATCGGCAGAGTCAGACCTGCCGACATGGGGTTTGATGTCATACATATGAATCTGCACAAGACCTTCGCCACGCCGCACGGCGGCGGCGGGCCGGGGGCAGGCCCCATCGGCGTCGTGGAACGGCTCAAACCCTTCTTGCCCATGCCCTACGCTCGGTATCGCGACAACGCGTCCATCGAACTGGAGGGACGATTCGAACAGGGCCTAGCGGCGCATCCAAGCTCCATGGGTCGTCTGTCCGCGTTTGGTGGCAACGCGGGCGTGCTCATACGCGCGCTCGCCTATGTTCGGCTCTTGGGCGGAGAGGGACTCAGACGGGTCAGCGAACACGCGGTGCTCGCAGCGGCCTACGTCGCCAAACGCCTGTCGGAAGCGGGGTTTGATTTGGCTTGGCCCGACCGCCGCGTCACTCACGAATTCGTCATCAGCCTGAAGAAGCAGCACAGGGACCACGGAGTGACCGCACTCGATTTCGCCAAACGATTGCTGGACTATGGTTTTCATCCGCCGACCAACTATTTTCCACTCCTTGTACCGGAGTGCTTTCTCATAGAACCCACCGAAACGGAACCCATTGAGGAACTCGATGCCTTCGTGGAGGCCATGATCGCCATACGCGACGAGGCGGCGAAGGATGCGGACCTCCTCAAAGAGGCACCGCATGACCTGCCGGTATCCCGCCTCGATGAGGTGCGGGCGGTGAAGGAACTCGACCTCGGCGTCGGGAGCGACTGAATCTCATGACCATTCCCGAACCTTTTTTTCTGATCATCAATCCGGCCATGCGCCTGCTGCTGCGATCACGCTTGCATTTTCTGACAAGCGGCAGCCTGCTGCTAATCACTTACGAAGGCCGCAAGACCGGGCGCCGCCACACCACCCCGCTTCGCTACACACGCGAAGGCGAGGTGATCCGATGCTTCACCACCAGCAAAACTCAGTGGTGGAGAAACCTGCAAGGCGGAAAGGAGGTGAGCTTGCGAGTGCGCGGCAAAGACGGCAAGTACCTCGCCCAGATCATCAAGGACGATACGCAAACCCTGCGCGCCGAACTGGAAAAATACCTCGCCGAATTCCCCCAAGACGCCGGTTACCACGAGATTCGCTTAGATACCAATAAACAGCCTCTCGCCGAAGACCTTGATCGAGCGATTGAGGCTTCGGTGTTGATGGAGGCGCGGCCAATCTAGGCTAAGGCTACTCATTCATGTTTGCCTGCCGTCGCATTTTCTAGAGTTGGGCGCATGACCGAGGCGACGCCAACTCAACACCTGAGCGAAGGGAAGTGTCCCATGCGCCTCGAAGAGGTTGACCTCTTCGCGCCGGGTGCGCAGGAGCATTGGTACGAAGCCTACGAAATTTTGCACCAGGACGCCCCGGTGCATCGCATTCCGGGCGAGGGCTATGCGCCCGGTACCGATGGCTTCATTCTCTCGAGGTTCGAAGACATAGAAAAGGTGGTGAAGAATCCGGACCGCTTCCCTCCAACGCTCACCCTCGGTGCCAGGGCTTTGAAGGCGGCAAATATCCCGGTCGAAGAGCAAAAGCACGTCAATGCCATGATGATGTCGATCGTGACCTTGCGCCCGAACATGCAGCTCTGGCGCAGCCACAAACAAGAGCTCACCGACCCTTGGGTCGGCACAGGTGCCGGGCGTCACGAGGAAATGGTTCGGGGCCATGTGAATCAGCTCATTGACGGCTGGATTGACAAGGACGAAGTGGAGTTCATTTCCGAGTTTGCGCGTCCTTTGCCGCAGATGGTGATGGCGACAATCCTCGGATTTCCCCTCGAGGATATTCCCAAGCTCGCTCGCTGGGGAGCGGCCCAGGTCATGCCCTTCGTTCACGGCAAGGGGCATCGCAATGAGCTCAGCGAGGAACAACTCGAAGCGCAGTTCAAGGAGCTTGACGGATTCAAGGAGTATGTTCAGCAAAAGGTTGAGGAAAAACGCGAGCACCCCGCCGACGACATGATTTCGTTTCTCACCCAGGTCACCTACAAGGCGTTGGACCGCAAGCTCACCGATATGGAGATCAATGGCGTGGTCTACGCCATGGTCATTGGCGGGCTGGAGACCACTCAATACGCGATCGAAGAACAGGCGCAACTTCTGTGTGAAATCGACGGGCTCTGGGAGGAATTGAAAGCGGATCGCAATAAGCTGCGCGCCTTCAGCGAAGAAGCCATGCGCCTCCGGTCGCCAACCCAAGGCCTTTCCACGCGCACAACCAGCCGCGATGAAGTGTTTCAGGGCATCGAAGTGCCCAAGGGCTCCATGCTGCACCTGCGCTGGGGCGCCGCCAACATCGATCCGACCCAGTTTGAGTGTCCGCACAAGCTCGATCTCAATCGTCGCCCGATCACAAGACACCTCACTTTCTCCGCCGGCCCGCGCACCTGCCCCGGCAACTCACTCTCACGCCTCGAACAAACCATTGCTTGGGATTGCTTGCTTGATCGCTTGGAAAGCATGGAATACGCGCCCGGAAACACATTCCTCCACCAGCCGGGCATCATGCTTGGCACCTTGGAGTTGCGTCTCAAGATCAAGAAGGCTGTCTAAAGCCGATCGCCTTCGCAAGACACGGATTCAATTTGGTCTCTGCCGTTACCCCAAGGCGGCGAGTGCCTCATTCAAGCTTCCTATAGGCACCGCCTGAATGCGCTCGTGGAGCCTATAACTCCGCTGACCAGGGTAGACGACGACGATCTGCTCAAGGCCGAGCGATTCCAATGCGAGCAACATGGAGCGGGTGCGCTTGGGGGCATCGTTGCGCTTGAACTCGAAGCCGATTCGGCGGGCGCCGCGCAAGATAAGCAGGTCGAGTTCGGCACCCCCCTGTGTCGCCCAAAAGTAAGCATCCCGAGAGGGGACTCTGAGTTGCCCAAGCACCTGTTCGAGCGCGAACCCCTCAAAACTCGCGCCGACCTTCGGATGTGCCGCCAAAGCACCGGGGGTTTCTATTCCAAGAAGGCTGTGAAGCAATCCTGAGTCGGAGACATATGCTTTGGGCGATTTCACCACTCGCTTGCCCAAGTTCTCCGTCCACGGTCGAAGCTGGCGCACCATGAAGGTTGCGCTCAAGAGTTCGAGGTAGCGCTTCACCGCAGTATGTGAAACTCCAAATGCACGCCCTATTTCGGAACCGTTCCAAGTTTGACCGTGGTAATGCGCAAGCATGGTCCAAAACTCCGACATGGTGCGGGCGGGCACTTGGCTGCCCAAGCCGGGCAAATTCCTTTCCAAGAATGTACGCACGACATCCGCGCGCCATTGATTGCTTTGTCGATGCGCACGCGGGAGATAGGCGCGCGGAAACGCGCCTCTGAACCATAGGCGTTGCCAGTTATGGGTTCCGATCTCTTCCAAGGAGAAGCCGGGCAACTCATAGAAGGCGATGCGTCCGGCAAGGGTCTCGGACCCCTGCCGTAACAATTCCGGCGAAGCACTGCCCAAAATGAGAAACCTCGCCGGGAGCGGAGAACGGTCCGCCAGCACCCGCAGCACACCGAAGAGATCAGGTCTATTTTGTACTTCGTCGATCACCACCAGTCCGCGCAGTGATTCAAGTGCCATGAGCGGTTCGTCGAGCTGCCGCACATCCGCTGGATTGTCGAGGTCGAACCGCGTGACCGGTCCTCGTCGCATCCGCGCCAAGGCTTTGGCGAGTGTCGTCTTTCCTACTTGCCGCGCACCGAGCACGGCAACTGCGGGATTCTCGCGAATCAGACGATTCACGCGGCGAATATGTGCGCCTCTTGAAACTTCTGACATATACGTATATTGAACGATGTTCGTTCAATATACAAGGTTAGACCAACATCTCGGATCAAGGATAAATCTTCACCTGAAAGGGTCTGGGCGGCGAGGCGGGAGATAGATATCGCATTTGCGCCGCCATGGACCTCAGCCGTTCGGCGCGGTTCTCAGGGCTTGGATGGGTGCTTAAAAATTCGGGTGGTCTCGCGCCGCCCTGCCGTTCCATCTTCTGCCAGAGGGTGGCGGCGGCATCCGGGTCGTAGCCAGCTAAGGTGGCTAGTTCCATGCCTAAATGGTCGGCTTCGGACTCGGCCGAACGACCGTTTGGAAGGCTGATCGCAAGGGCGGCGGCCATGTTTAAGAGATGCGCCATGTATTCTTCTTCGCTTGCCGCCGCAATCGTGGCGACCACCAGTCCTTGGGCGATCGCCATCGACATGCCCTCGGCCGTGTGATTGGCGATCGCGTGCGACATTTCGTGACCCATCACCTGCGCGAGTTCGTCGTCAGTCAGGTCGAGCTTGTAGACGAGGCCGCTGTACATGGCCATGCGTCCACCCGCCATGCACCAAGCATTGACTTCATTCGGCGCATCGATCAGTGCGACGCTCCATTCCCAGCCCGCAGTGTGTGGATAGTGGCGCGCGGCGATGGCTACCAGTCTGCCGACGATCAGTTCGACGCGATCAGAAAGTACGCGGTCCTCAAGCAACTTGCGTTCAGTGGCGAGGTCTGCGACCTCACTTAAGTAGGCGGAGCGAGACATCTCAACGGCCCACTCCGGAGAAATGAGCATGAACTGCGAGCGGCCGGTCGGGCTCGTGGCGCAGGCCGACAAGACCACTGCTGTAAGGAGAATGATGAGAATTCCGCGCATAACACACTTCTCCAAGCAGATGATGAAAGGATGATACCACCCGAAAAAATCTCCGCTAAGGCGGAGTTTTGGCTTATGCGGACAGGGTGGATTTGAGGGTGCTTAATTCTCGAATCGGTGCGGAGCAGGTGAAGTTTGAACACAGGTAGGCGAGCGGGCCTTTTTGTTCTTCTTGCGGCAGCCAGTCGGGCCCGGTGCTCGCCCAGGGGATGAGAAACGTCTGCCTGCGTGGTGTGTAGCCTTGCTGGCAGGCGGTTCGCCATTCGACGAGCGTCTCTTCATCGCCGCGCAAGATGCAGGTCTCGAGGCCCAGCGCATAGGCGTGCAGCGCAGAGAGCAACGAAGCATGCGCGGAGGGCATGCGCTGCATGTCCTGGCTCGCCCAGCGCAGTATCTCCTCCGCGGCCTCGCGGTAACGCGTTTCGTGCGTGAGTTCCGAGAGCTTCAAGAGCGCGAGGCAGAGCACCCCGTTGCCAGCCGGCACCGATTCATCAGTGGCCGGTTTCGGCGTGTGAATCAAAGGCTCATGTTCCGTCGAAATAAAGAAATAGCCTCCTTCCCCGGAATCCTCGAACTCCGCAAGCACCCGGTCCACCAAGTTGCGCACGAATTCCAATCGCGCGTCGCTCCATCTGTGTTCGAGCAGACTCAAGACCGCATCGGCCAGATTGGCGTAGTCGTCCAGATAACCCAAGAACCTCGCGCGCCCGGACGCATGGGTCGCATAGAGCCTGCCGGTTGTCGGGTCGATCATCTGCGTGCGAATGAACTCGGTCGCCTTCTCGGCGGCATCCAAGTAGTCCTCGCGATCAAGGGCGGCACCGGCGCGCACCATGCCCTTGATGGCGAGCCCGTTCCAGGAAGCAAGAATCTTGTCATCGCGCCCCGGCTTGATGCGTTTCTCACGCTCCGCAAAGAGTTTGGCCTTCGCCGAGGCCAGCAAGTCGTTCGCCTCGGCGGGTTCCATCCCCAATCGAAACACCACGGACTTCCACGAATCGTATCTGTGCGGATTCCACGCCCGCCCCTCGAAGTTGGGCTGTTTGTCGATGCCGTAGAGGGTAGCGAACACGAGGAACTCCTCGTCGCTCAAGAGCTTGCGCAGGGCATTGCGGCGCCAAAGATAAAAGCGTCCCTCTTCGCCTTCAGAGTCGGCATCGAAGGAAGAATAGAAGCCGCCGCCATCGGACTGCATTTCGCGCATCATCCAATCCGCCGCCTCTTTGATCGACTCCCGGAACAAGCGGTCCGGGTCGATGGCGTAGGCATCGGCAAGCAGCGACAACAAAGCGCCGTTGTCGTAGAGCATCTTCTCGAAGTGCGGAATCATCCATTCCTGATCCACCGAATATCGGCAGAAACCACCACCGAGATGATCGCGTATGCCTCCGCGACAGATCTTGGTCAATGTCGTCAGGGTCATGTCGAGCGCCATTTGCCGAGTGCTTTCCTTGGGGTCCGCAAAGTTCCAGTAGCGCAGCAGCAGGTCAAGACTGGTCGGCATGGGAAACTTGGGCGCGCTGCCAAATCCCCCATATTGCTCATCGTAGGATTGACGCAGTTCCTTGAAGGCCTTGGCGAACACCCTGAGATCGGCAATGTCCTCGCCGGGTTCCTGCTGTTCATCGGCGGGTTTGCTGAGCGTGCCCTTGAGGAGCGCGACCAACCGCTCGCCCTGTTCGCCGATTTCGCTGCGTTGCCCGGCGTAGGCTTCTTTAATGCGCAGCAACAGATCCACAAAGCTCGGGCGTTGATACATGGCCCGTTTCGGAAAATAGGTGCCGCTGAAGAAGGGGATGTGCGTTTCTGGGTCCAAGAAAATGGTCAGCGGCCAACCGCCCGAACTTCTCGTGAGCATGTAGTGGGCGAGCTGATAGACCTTGTCGAGGTCGGGCCGCTCTTCGCGATCCACTTTGATCGACACGAAGTGTTCATTCATAACTTCGGCGGTGGCATCGTCTTCAAACGACTCATGCGCCATGACGTGGCACCAATGGCAGGACGAATAGCCGACCGACAAGAGAATCGGCTTGCCGGTCGAGCGGGCGAGTTCCAGTGCCTGCGCATCCCAAGGCTGCCAATGCACGGGATTCTCCGCATGCTGCAGGAGATAGGGACTCGTCTCATCCACGAGTCGATTTGAGGCAGGCTCATGAGTTTCCATATTCGACCAATTCCAACCAATGGTGGACGGGCACACTTGCCTTTTGTCGCAAGAACATCTGGCAACCAATATTGGCCGTGGCGATGATCTCCGGTGCGCCCGCTTGCAGGCAGTCTAACTTTCTTTCGCGCAGCGCTTCGGCCATCTCGGGTTCGAACATCGAATAAGTCCCTGCGGAGCCGCAACACTGATTGGTCTCGTCCACGGGTGTCAGCCGGTATCCGACCTTCTCAAGCAGCTGCGCGACACCCTCTCCGAGCCGCATGCCGGAGGCAAGCGTACAAGGCGCATGCCAAGCGAGCTTCATGGCAGGGCGAGAAGCCTTGAGATCGATTCCGCACTGCGGATCGAGCAGAAACTCGGAAGCATCCAGAACGAGGCTGGCCACGCGGCTGGCCTCTTCGTTTGGCACCAGTCGGGCGTAATCCTTCAGCGTCACCCCACAGCCGCTGGCCGAAGAGAGGATTGCCGAAGCTTGTCCGAGTTCGGGTGCAAGCGATCTGAGCGCCCGGCGCATGGTCTTCTTGGCGCGCTTCTCCGCGCCAAGGTGCAGGGGAAGGGCACCGCAGCAGGATTCGTTGCGAATTCTCACTACCTGATAACCGCCCGCCTCGAGAAGCCTGCGCAAGGAGGCGTTGACCTGCGGAGTCACCGCCTGCTGTACGCAGCCTTCGAGCAGAACGACGCGCTCGCCCGCCTGTGTGGTCGATTGCGAAGGCGTGTCATCCGCCTTGCCAAGGTGCATGGACGAAAGCATGGAGCGCAAGCGTTTTGGAACCAGCCATCGAAACCGAACCCCCAACCGGAACGCAAAAGCAAACCAACCTGGTCGGCTCGTGACACTTATCAATAGCCAACGCAAGAGGCGCTGAAAGACTGGGCGCCCCTTGAGTTGCGGCCGTGCGGCCTCGATGAGTTCGCCGTATTCAACCCCGGAAGGACAGGCGGTTTCGCAGGCTCGGCAGGTCAGACAGCGGTCAAGATGTGCTCTCACCACCTCGTTGCTCTTTCCCTCTTCAAACAGTGACTTGACCAAGTAGATTCGTCCGCGCGGCGCATCAAGTTCGTTGCCGGTGAGCCGGTAGGTGGGGCAGACGGCATTGCACATGCCGCAGTGAACGCAGCGACGAATGATGTCCTCGGCCGTGCCTCCGGCCTCGGTGCCAACGAATCGCTCGGCGAGGTCAAGTTTCACGAGAACACGTCCTTGGGATCAAAGGCTTCGCGGAGGCGCGTCTGCAGCCCGTCTAAGCTTGGTTCGCCAGTGGTGAGCCAATCCTCACGGCGGGCGGGCCAAGGCAGGATCGTCCCTCCCGCCTGCGCGACCATTTCCCGCCAGCGAGATTGAGGGACTTCGGTCTTCAGCCAACGCAAGGCACCGCCCCAGTCGATCAGCCAGTCTCCGGGAATATCGAGAGGCGGGGTCGCGGGCGGCAGCGACAACCTGTAGATCGACGTCTGGTCTCGCTCGAAGAAGGCGTGACTGGTATCGGTAAGCGATGACCAGAATAGGTCTTCATTGCTCAAGTGCGTCGCCCCGACGCGCCGCTGCGCGGCGTTGACGGCGGTTTCGAACCCGGACAGGCGCAAGCGAAGAAGGCCCTCGTAGTAGGCCGCCCCTGAAAGCGGCAGCGGGATTGCCGCGAACTCGCAGAGGCGCTTGATCGCCGCTTCAATGTCGCATTCGATCCCGAGGGTGATCTGCGCCTGATGCCGAGGCAGCACCCGCATGCTCACCGAAAGGATGATGCCGAGCGTCCCCCAGCTTCCGGCATAGAGGCGCGAGACATCGTATCCGGCGACGTTCTTGATCACTTGTCCGCCGAAACGCAAGCGTTGACCTCGCCCATTCATCACTTCCATGCCGAGGACGAAGTCTCTCACCGCACCGCGAAACGGCCTCGCTGAACCGCAAAGCCCGCAAGCGATCGCCCCTCCCAGTGTCGCGGCCTGTCGATTGAAGGCTTCGAAACCGACCATCTGCTCGCCTTCCCGCAGGACATGTTCGATCTCGCTGAAGGCTGTTCCCGCACCGGCGGTGATCACCAGTTCCGTGGGTTCATACCCAGAAATCCCGCTGAACTCCAAACTAGACACGCCTTGCTCCAAATCCGACGCATCGAACTGCGCTTTCGAGTTGCGGCCAACCGGAACGCACTTGATGCCCTTTTCACCGGCGTACACGACGCGCTCGCTGAGCGCCTTCTCGGCCTCCGTCACAATCGTTCCAATTCCGGGTGTGGCAAATGACCGCCATGCACATGCATGCCGCCAAGCTCGGCGCAGCGCGCAAGGGTGGGCACAGCCTTGCCCGGATTCATCAGACTATCGGCATCAAAGGCTTGCTTGAGCGCGTGAAACTGTGCCAGCTCATCGGATGAGAACTGCACGCACATCTGATCGAGTTTTTCGATACCCACCCCGTGTTCGCCGGTCACGGTTCCGCCGGCGCGAACGCAGGCTTTGAGGATTTCGCCGCCCAAGGCTTCGGCCTTCTCCAGTTCTCCGGGGTTTGCCGCGTCGTAGAGGATCAATGGATGCAGGTTTCCATCCCCGGCGTGAAAGACGTTGGCGACCTGAAGACCAAAGTCCCTTGCCAGCGATTGAATCTCGGCCAGGACTTTCTGGAGCTTGCGTCGCGGAATGGTGCCATCCATACAGTAATAGTCGGGAGCGAGCCTGCCCATGGCCGGGAACGCGGCCTTGCGTCCGCGCCAGAGACGTTCCATCGCCTCGGGATCACTGGCTGAAAGCAATCGTGTCGCCCCTTCGGCGCCGAGCATTCGGGTCAGTTCGCCCTGCAAATGCCGCACCTCTTCGAGAGAACCATCGATCTCCACCAACAATATGGCTTCGACATCGAGCGGATAGCCCGCATGCGCATAGTCTTCGGCGGCGTGGATGGCCAGCTTGTCCATCATTTCCAGCCCCGCTGGGATGATCCCACCAGCGACTATGGCGCTGACCGCCCGCGCGGCGGCAGCGACTTCCGAAAACCCGGCAAGCATGACGCACTTGTGTTCGGGAATCGGCAACAGGCGAAGCTCGGCTTCAATGATGACGGCCAGCATACCCTCGGAGCCGTTTAACAGCGCCAGCAGGTCGTAGCCGGGGGAATCGAGTCGCGCGCCACCGAATTCGAGTCGCTCTCCATCGATGGTCAGCACATGAAGTCCAGTCACGTTGTGCACCGTCAGACCATACTTGAGGCAGTGCACACCGCCTGAATTCTCGGCGACGTTACCACCGATACTACAGGCAAGCTGCGAGGAAGGGTCAGGTGCGTAGTAGAGCCCATGCTCGCTCGCGGCCTCCGATACGGCCAGGTTGGTGACCCCGGGTTCAACCCGAGCGGTGCGGTTGTCGGGATCGATCGAAAGTATTCGCGACATTCGCGAAGTGCTCAGAAGTAGACCCTCCTTGATGGGCCGCGCACCGCCCGAGAGGCCGGTGCCAGCCCCGCGCGCGACGATTGGCACCTGGTGCTTTCGGCACACCGAGAGGATTGCCAGCACCTCGGATGCGCAGCGAGGCAAGGCCACCACCCCCGGCATTTCACGCTTGGCGGTCAGGCCGTCAGTCTCGAACGGTTTCATGGCCTCGGGCCGCGTAACGAGCACCTCCTCGGGGAGTTTGTTGGCGAGCTCGGCAAGAAACGCCTTGGTGGGCACGAATTTTCCAGATGACGGTCAAGCGGAGAATCTTAGCGGCTTTCGCAGCGAAACTCCCCCCTTGACTACATTCATATTAGACTTGCGCATTGATCGATTTCGCCCCTCCCCGGTGCCCATGGAGATCCTGTTCGCCAGTGCCAACGCACACAAGCTGCAAGAATTGCGTGCGGTTTTTGCCGCGACTCCGGTATCGATACTGGCGGCCAAGCAGGAAGATCTGCAAGCGGTGGAGGAATCGGCGCCGAGCTTTGTCGAGAACGCGCTCATCAAGGCGCGCGCCTTGAGCGAGAAAAGTGGTGGTGCGACCTTGGCGGACGATTCCGGGCTGGTGGTGCCCTGTCTTGACGGGGCGCCGGGCATCTATTCGTCCCGCTACTGTGGAGCAAGCGCCACCGATGCCGAGAACAACGCCAAGCTGGTGCGCGAACTTGAGCGCCAGGGGTTCACGGCCGAAGAGGTGCGCGAACATCCCGAGAAGGCCCCGGAAGCCTTCTTCTATTGCATCCTTGTGTATCTCGAGGCGCCGCGCTATCCGACCCCGCTGATGTGCGAGGGTCTGTGGCGGGGTCGTATCCTGCTTGAGCCTCGAGGTGATTCGGGCTTCGGCTATGACCCGCACTTCTTGCCGGAAGGCGCCGTGCGTAGCGCCGCCGAACTCTGCACCGAAGAAAAGAACGCGCAAAGCCATCGCGGACAGGCTTCAAGGGCCATGCGCAAGCTACTCGTTGAAGGCTAGCCTGAACCCGAGGGTGAGCGTGATCGAGTCGGGTTCCCTTGTGCCGCTCTCCCTGTATCTGCACTACCCCTGGTGTGTGGCCAAGTGCCCCTACTGCGACTTCAACTCCCACGAGGCCAAGGAAAGCGATGATCGCGATGCGTATCTTGCGCGGCTGACGGAAGACCTTCGCGCAAGCGCGAGCCTTGGCGGGGGCCGAAAACTCGAAAGTGTCTACCTTGGCGGCGGCACACCGAGTCTCATGCAGGTCTCGGAAGTCGCCGCGTTGTTGGAAGAAATCGACCGGCAATTCGGGCTTCCCGCAGAGATCACGCTTGAAACCAACCCAGGCACCTTCGAGGCGGAGAAATTCAGGGGGTTTCGCTCGGCCGGCGTGACGCGCTTATCAATCGGCGTACAGTCCTTCCAAGATGACAAGCTTGGTGCATTGGGCCGCATTCATGATACTAACGAGGCGTTGCGCGCCGCGACCAATGCCGTTCAAATCTTCAATCACGTAAATCTTGATCTCATGTACGGTCTTCCCGGTCAATCCATTGAGGATGCCCTCTCGGACCTTGAGCGTGCGATTGGCACCGGCGCGGGCCACATCTCTTGGTATCAACTGACTATAGAGCCGCGCACCGTCTTTCATCGCCGGCGTCCGATTTTGCCGAAGGAATCCGAGACTCTCTCCATGGAATCAGCGGGCCTTGAAGCACTTGAACGGGCGCGCCTTGAACGCTACGAGATTTCCGCCTTCGCGCGCAGGGGCGAAGCCTGTCGGCACAATCTCAACTACTGGCAATTCGGCGATTATCTAGGCGTGGGGGCCGGCGCCCATGGCAAGCTCACGACTCCCGATGGCCCCCTGCGCACCCAATTCGCGAGACAACCCCGCCTCTACCTAGCAGGGAACGGGGACAGGCACCGCGTCTCGCCGATTGCCGAGGAAAGTCTGCCGGTGGAATTCATGATGAATGCGCTGCGACTGATTCAGGGCGTCGAGGCATCGCTCTTCGAGATGCACACAGGTCTTGAAGACTCGCGAATCGCAGAGAAGCTCACACACCTCCGAGACCTGGGACTCATGCGAGAAGCGCACCTTGGACTCACGAAACGCGGGCTGACCCTACTTGATTCGGTCGTTGCCGAGTTTCTCTGATCAACGCAGGAAGGCGAGGTCAAATATCTCGTTGCCGAGTGTCTCACCGCGACGTTCAAAGCGCGTGCGCGGGCGAAGTCCGGAATCCGCAGCGAAGTTGCCGGCACCAGATCGGTTGGTCAGCGCCGGCTCCGCATCGCAAGTTTCGAGCATCGCTCGCGCATAGTGCACATCATCGGTCGCTAGGCGCAATTCACCCCCATCGCAAAGCTTTAAGGCCATGAGGGATACAAATTGCCGATTCACAAGGCGACGCTTGTGATGCCGCTTCTTGGGCCAAGGGTCGGGAAAGTAGATATGAATTCTCTCAAGGCACCACCCCTTGAAAACGATTTCCATGGCGGCGCGCGCATCGCACTCCATGAGCCTAAGGTTTGCGAGCGACCTGGCGTGGATTTCCTGCAACGCATTGCCGATGCCGGGCTGGTACACCTCCATGCCCACACAGTTCATCTGCGGGTGCGTCGCCGCGAATTCCACAAGCGCGGCGCCTGTCCCGAAGCCGATCTCAAGCATGAGCGGCGCTTCCCTGCCGAAATGCGCCATTTGGTCAAGAGGCGCATCGGGAGGCAGGGTGAAGATTGGCCCGATATCCTTGATCGCCCGCGCCTGTGCACGCGACAATCGACCACGACGGCGGATATGAAGTTTGTGCTCATGCCCAACCATGAGCGGAGTTTTTTCTGCTTCGCTACACCCGCTAAGCAGGTGTGAGGCAATCCTCGTAGGATGAAAGTGCTGCTCGGAGTTTTTTCATGGCGTTGGCTTCGAGTTGGCGGATGCGTTCGGCGGAAACGCCGTATTCGTCCGCGAGTTCGTGCAAGGTGGCCTTCTTCTCGGCAAGCCAGCGGCGCTGAAGAATATCGCGGCTGCGCGCGTCGAGGTCATGCATGGCCTCGCCAAGGTCCGACTGCCAGGCCGAATCGAAATCGGCTTCGACGACTTGCGCCTCGGGGTTGTCGCACGGGTCAAAAAGATACTCGGATGGATGAAACGTGGATTCATCCGAGCCATCGTCGGCGAATCCATCAAAGGCCAAGTCCGTTGCCGCAAGTCGGCCTTCCATGCGACTGACTTCCTCCGGGCTGACACCCAAGTCGCGTGCCACCGACTCGGTTTCGTCCTTGGTCAGCCAGCCCAGACGCGCTTTGGCGCTGCGCAGGTTAAAGAAGAGTTTGCGTTGCGCCTTGGTGGTGGCGGCTTTGACGATGCGCCAGTTTCGTAATATGAATTCATGCATTTCCGCCTTGATCCAATGCACCGCAAAGGACACTAGACGCACACCCTTGTCGGGATCAAAACGCTTCACGGCCTTCATGAGACCCACATTGCCTTCTTGGATGAGATCCCCCAGTTGCAATCCATAGCCACTGTAGGAGCGCGCAAGATGTACCACGAAACGAAGGTGCGCCAATACGAGGCCACGAGCGGCATCAAGGTCGTTTTCGAAATAGAAGCGGCGTGCAAGCCCCTGCTCTTCTTCCAAGCTCAAGATCGGCAAAGAATTTACTACCGAAACGTAGGCGTTCAGGTCGCCACCAGGGGCGAGGTCGTTGTAGCTGACGAGTTGATTGGACATTTGCGCCCTCTCCTTACTACCTTTTCTACTATCGGTTCTACTACCGTTTGTTGCGCCGATTCGATTGGAATGTCCCACTCGGCATCGGCTCTTGCACGCATTTTAGCACTCTCTGCTTGGGAGTGCTAATCCCATTATGGTTGCGATTCCAAGGATTTCAATCGCCTTGCGCAGGCTGCCAGCGCGCCGGTCGCTCCGATGAGCGCTGCCACGACGAAGAGGAACAACACCAATGGCGGATCGAATCCGGGAACGGAGAGTTCTACGCCGTAGCTGCCGAGAAACTGCCGTGCGGGTTCCCGCAGGATGATCACGCTGGCGGAAATCAGCATGGCGGACATGAGTGCACCGCCGAGACCATAGATCACGCCAAAGTAGATGAAGGGACGACGCATGAATCGCGGCGTCGCGCCGACGAGGCTCATGACCTGCAGTTCCGAGAGCCGCGACTCGATGACCAATCGCACCGAACTGGCCGTGACAAGCACCGCGCCTACGCCAAAGAGTCCGGCGAGAATCCAAGAAAGGCGGCGGATGAGTTCAGATACGGATAACACCCGATCAAGCCACAGGCCCTCACTGACGACATCGCGCACCTCTTCAATGCGCTCTAGCTCATCGAGCAAGTCTTGATACTGCCAAGTGTCCATCCCCGGAACCGGCACCACGTCAAAGGAGCCGGGCAGGGGATTCTGATCTAAGTCTTCAACCAGTGATTCAAGTCCGATCAGGCTGCTGAATTGGTCCAAGGCCATTTGCGGCGACACGAAGGACGCCGACTCAATGCGCTGATCCTCAAGTAGCTTGTCTGACAGCCATTGCACACGTTCATCCGGGGTGCCTTGTTGCAGATACACCGTTAAGCCCGGGCTCTCAGACCAAGGCTCCGAAATGAGCGAGAGACTGGATTCGATCAAATAGAGCCCCAAGGGCAGGGAGAGCGCGATGCCGATCAAGGCCCAAGCCAACAGGCTCGCGAGCAGATTGCGCGCGATGTGTTCGAGGGTTTCCTTGAGCAAGAGTCCGTGTTCGCGCAGCCAAGCAAGCAGGCGCGCGCCCGGTCCGCCATCCCTCGGCGCGGACTGATTCCACAGTTCGGGTTCGAAATCCCTCACGAGCCGGTACTCCCAACCAGTTCGCCCTCGCGAAGCTCGATGAATGGCGCTCCAAACTCGCGGATCAGCGCCAGATCATGGCTGGCGACGATGACCGTCGCGCCAATCTGCTGAAATTCGCCAAACAGACGCATGATGCTCTTCGACATCTCCGGATCGAGGTTGCCGGTCGGTTCGTCGGCGAGCAAGAGCCGCGGGCGATTGACGAGCGCCCGCGCGATGCCGACCCTTTGCTGTTCGCCGGTGGAAAGCTGCTCAGGGAGCAAGTCTTCCTTGTACTCAAGGCCCATGATCGAGAGTGCGTTCAGGGCACGGGATTCTTTAAGTGCTCGCGAGCGCCCGGTCACCCTCAGCGGTAACATCACGTTTTCGAGCACGGTGCGCTCGGAGAGCAATCGGTGCTCTTGGAAAACGACACCGAGCTGTTGTCGAAAACGCGGTAATTCTTGTGGTTTGAGCGAGGCGAGGTTGACATCGCCAACCATCACCTGTCCGTAGGTGGGCGAGAACTGGTTCATGATCAGCCGTAAGAGGGTGGTCTTGCCAGCCCCCGAATGACCTGTGACGAAGGTGATGGAGCCGGGTGCGAAGCTATGCGAGACACCCTGAAGCGCCCCACGTTGCGCACCGACGAACTGCTTAGTCACCTCCGTGAACCTGACACCGAGTCCGAACATCTCAGTCTGTCCCCAGCAACGCTTCCACAAATTCGGTTGCATTGAAGGCTTGCAAGGCATCGACCCTTTCTCCGACCCCGATAAAGTACAGGGGCAACGGGTGGTTGGCGGCAATCGAGAACACCATGCCGCCCTTGGCGCTGCCATCAAGCTTGCTGAGCAGGAGGCCGGTGACACCTATCTCCTTGTGAAAAGTCTCGACCTGACGAATGGCGTTTTGGCCGGTGCCGGCATCAATCACTTGCAGCACATGTTGCGGTGAACTGGGGTCATGCCGCGAAGCGATGCGTTTGACCTTGGCCAGTTCCTGCATGAGATTGGTCTTCACGTGTTGACGTCCAGCGGTGTCGGCGATCAGCACTTCGGTGCCCCGCGCACGAGCCGATTCTATTGCATCGAAGATCACCGCGGCGGAATCCGCGCCCGCTTGTTGGCGCACCACCGGAATATCGAGGCGCTCGCCCCAAGTCTGTAGCTGTTCGCTGGCGGCCGCGCGAAACGTGTCGCCGGCGGCGAGCATGACGGTTTTTCCCTGATCTTTGAAGCGATGTGCGAGCTTGGCAATGCTTGTGGTCTTGCCAACGCCGTTGACACCGACCATGAGAATCACCGTCGGTTGCGCCGTGCCAAGCGCAAAGGGCCGTTGGATGCTCGCCAGGGTTTCCAAGGCCTGATCGCGAAAGGCTTCGCGAATGGTTCGGCCATCTTCGAGCCGTCGTCTCGGCAATCGCCTGCGCACAGCATCCACGAGCATTTCGGTTGCCTTGGAACCGGCGTCCGAAAGCAGCAGGGACTCTTCGAGCGTCGCAAGCGTGAGCGATTCCTGTTGCGCTTCTGCGAGGTCGGAGAAACCTTGTGTGGTTTTTCCAAGTAGCTTCGCGAGCAAGCTCATGCGGTGCCTCGCAAAAGCGCAGGCCGAGCTCGCCAACGAATTGTCAACTTCAAGCCAGGATCTGGTGCAACATAGGCGGGGAACATTGAATCTGGTGGCGAATGCATGGCGGCTCGGTTTGGGCAAGTGCGCATTATCGGCGGTAAATGGAAAGGGCGAAAGTTACGCTTTCCCGGAAACGCTGATCTGCGACCCACACCGGCAAGGTTGCGGGAGACCCTGTTCAATTGGTTGGGGCAGGCCGTTGTGGGCGCGAGATGCCTTGATCTTTGTGCCGGCTCAGGCGCACTTGGTGTAGAGAGCCTGTCGCGCGGCGCGGTGACCGTGGATTTTGTCGAGCGCGATAGGAAGGCGGCCGCAGCCTTGAAGAGCACACTTCACGAGTTGGGTAGCGCGGACTCGCGGGTCTGGTCACAGGATGTGAGGCGCTTTGTCGCGCTCTCGGAACGCAGAAAGCAAGACTGGGACATCATATTCGTCGACCCGCCTTTTGCGAGCGGCCTCATATCTTGGCTATTCCCCCGGGTAATCAACCTTCTCGCTTCGGACAATTCGCTTCTCTGTCTTGAGACCCCGACAGGACGTGCGCTTGGCGAAGGGCCCTGGCAAGAACTTCGCGTGTCGGTCGCAGGCGATTCCTCAATGCGGCTGATCGCACGCTCGGGTCTGTGATCAATGCGCGATGTTGATACCATGCGTCCCTCTCGCCTGGAGTTGATGAGCATGACCAGCGTCGTCGCCTATCCAGGCACTTTCAATCCGATCACCAATGGACATACCGATCTGATTGATCGTGCACTCACAATCTTCGATACGGTGGTACTGGCCATAGGCACCTCAAGCAGTAAGCATCCGGCAACGGAGTTGGCGGGTCGAATCTTGCTCTGTGAGCAGGTGCTTGAAGACTATGGTGATCGCGTGTCCGTGGAAGGATTCAACACGCTTCTGGTGGACTATCTCGCCGAGCGCGGCATTCGTTTTGTGCTGCGCGGCATACGCGATTTGCAGGATTTCGAGTACGAATTCCAAATGTGCGAGATGAACAAAGCGCTCGCACCGAGCATCGAATACGTGTTTCTGCCGACCTCCAAGGATGTCTCCTTCATATCCTCCACCCTCGTGCGCGAGATCGCTTCCCTCGGCGGCGATATAAAGCAATTCGTGCATCCCGAGGTGGCCAAAGCGCTGATGGGAGCGACAGAGGACTGAGCGGGTTGCTCCTCCACTTGAAGTTGTCCGCCTGATTACTACTTCTGACACCTCACACAGTAAAAGGTAGACCGCGCACCGCCTAGCCTGCGAATCTTGGCACCGCATATCCTGCAATCTTGGCCGCCACGATCATAGACCTGAAGATTGTGTGCGAAGTAGCCGGGTCTGCCGTCGCTGGAGTAGAAGTCCCGCAGGGTGGTACCGCCCCTGTCGATGGCATTTTGAAGCGTGTGCTTTATGGCGACTGCCAAGCGCTCATAGCGCCCCTTGGCGATTCTTCCCGCTGCCGTGGTTGGTCGAATCCTGGCTTCGAATAGTGCCTCGCTTGCATAGATATTGCCGACACCTCCAAGAATCTTGGCGTTCATCACAAAGTCCTTGACCCACAGACGGCGTCCTCTTGATCTTCGGTAAAGATACTCGCCATCAAGGGCCTCGGAAAGCGCATCAACGCCGAGTTCTCGCAGCAGGAAGTGATCTTCAACAGGCGTTCGCTGGTGATGCAAGCTACCGAAGCGACGTGGGTCGTTGTAGCGCAACACGAAATCATCGAACAGGAGATCAAGGTGGTCGTGCTTGTCCGCCGCAGGGGGTTCTCGCAACAAGCGAAAGCTCCCCGACATGCCGAGATGAGCGATCAGGAACTGCTGACCTTGTTCGCTATCGAAGCGAAACACCAGATACTTGGCGATGCGCGAAAGCGAGCCGAGCCGGGCGCCGCGCAGTGATTCGGGAATCGACACCGGCCAGCGAAGGTTGGGGTTGCGCAGCGTCCACCCGGTCAATGTCCGCTTCTGAAGCGGCGCCGATAGCGCGCGCCGGACGGTTTCAACCTCCGGCAATTCTGGCATGGGTAGAGGGCCTCCTTTAAGGAAGAGGCTACTTGATCTTGGCTTCCTTGTAGAGCACGTGCCGCCGCACCACAGGGTCGTACTTGCGAAGCTCAAGCTTTTCCGATTGTGATCTCGGGTTCTTGGTGGTCACATAAAAGTGGCCGGTCCCGGCTTCGGAAACCAACTTGATCTTGTTTTGTTTGCGATCCGCCATTGCGACACCCTCTCAACTACAACCTTCCGCGTCCGCTACACCTTTTCTCCGCGCCCGCGAATTCGCCTCACCACTTCCTCGATCCCGAGTTTGTCGATCGTCCTGAGGCCTTTGCTCGACACGCGAAGCCGGACAAAGCGGTTTTCGCTCTCAAGCCAGAACCTGTGCTCGTGCAGGTTGGGAAGAAATCTCCGTCGCGTTTTGTTCTGCGCGTGCGAGACGTTGTTGCCCGCCATGGGACGTTTTCCGGTGACCTGACAGACTTGAGACATGAAGATCCTGCTCCAATTCCATGGGCAGGTTTCGGCTGCGAATGAACCGCGCTTTATACATCAATTCGCCACGTTGACTCAAGCGAGGAGAGCGGACCTACACCGTCGTGCTGTGCTCGATAAGCGGGTAGGCGGTGGTGTACTTGACTTGTCTGAGGGCGATGGTGGAGTTCAAGTTACCGACCTCGGGCAGGTTTACGAGGGTGTGCTTGACGATGTCCTCGTAGGCCGCCACATCTTTCACGACGATCCGCAACAAGTAGTCGGTGGCGCCCGATACCACGTAGCATTCCACAATCTCCGGAATCTCCCGCACCGCCTCCTCGAAGCGCAGCATGGCGTTTTCCTGATGCAAACGCAAAGTGACATTGACAAACACGTTGACCGAGCAGTCAATGCGCTCCGGGTCGAGCAGCGCCACATAGCCTCGCACATAGCCATCTTCCTCAAGCCGTTTGACCCGGCGCCAACAGGGTGTGTGCGAGAGCCCGACCTTCTCGCCGAGCTCAAGCATGGTGAGCGTTCCATCGCGCTGAAGCTCTGTGAGTAACTGTTTATCAATTATGGAGAGAGACATGCAATAACATCCCTTTAATTTACATTAAAGGGAAATTTTATCTCATTTTCGAGCCATTTTCGCACAAAAAAAGCTATATCTTCCTAAGCCGGTTAGACTAGTATTGACTGCGGTTAACGAGAGAGGCGGAAGAAGGCCGGGCATGCAACTCAGCGACTTTGAATTGAGTGATCGCTATACCTTGAGGCACGGAGGTGTGTTTCTCTCCGGAATTCAAGCGCTCGTTCGTCTGACACTTGAACAATCCAGGCACGACCGCGCGCGGGGTCTGGATACCGCCGGCTATGTCACCGGATACCGGGGTTCGCCCTTGGCCGGACTCGACTCGGAGTTTCTCGCCAATCAAGCGCTGCTTGCCGAGCATGAGGTCAAGTTTCATGCCGCCGTCAATGAGGAACTGGCCGCGACCGCGCTCTCCGGTACCCAGCAGGTAAATCTCTATCCGGGCGCCAAGTACGACGGCGTATTCGGTATGTGGTATGGCAAGGCCCCGGGCCTCGACCGGTCCGTCGATGCCCTGCGGCACGGCAACCAGGCCGGCACCTTTCGGCATGGCGGCGTGCTCGTGGTGGTGGGTGATGATCATGACGCCAAGTCGTCGTCAATCGCCTGCTATAGCGAAAGCGCCTTTTGTGATCTCGACATGCCGGTGCTCGTGCCGGCGAGCGTGGCGGATGTCATCAATTTTGGCCTGTATGGCTGGGCGCTGTCGCGCTACTCGGGTCTCTGGGTAGGCATGATCGCCCTGACCGACACCATGGATAGCGCCATGACCCTGATCAGGCCTGAGGAATTCGCAGACTACTCCATGCCCGATCTTGGTTTCGATGTGCACCTCGGGCGGCATGAACTCTTCCTTGAGCGGGATTTTCGCATTGTTGAACAGAAGATTCCCGCGCTGAACGCCTTTGTTGAACGGCATCCAATCGATCGCATCTTCGGCGACGAGGCTGGCGCGCATACCGGCATAGTGGCATCGGGCCGTGCCTACGCACTCTTAAGGGAAACCCTCGGGAGGCATGGCTTCATGCAGGAGTCGGACCTTATCGATGCAGGACTCAGGCTGCTGAAAATCGGCATGGCATGGCCGCTCGATACGCGGATGCTGCATCGGTTCGCGCGTGGGCTTGATCGTATCCTGGTGCTTGAGGAAGGGCGCGCCTTCATCGAACACGGCGTGCGCAGCACCCTCTACGGTCACAGCAGGGCCGAAATCACCGGCAAGCAAGACGCCTCCGGTGCGCAGCAACTGCCAACGGCGGGCGAATTCAGTAACGCGGACATTTTCGATCTTGTCAGCCGCTACATCGGCAAACAACCAACGGGTGTTAGTGCGCAAGACTTGGATGCCTTGACAGGCGCAGCCGGCAAGGGACGCACACCGCTGTATTGTTCCGGATGCCCACACAATCGCTCCACCTTGGTGCCAGAAGGGAGTCGCGCACTTGCCGGCATCGGCTGTCACGCCATGGCCGCATGGCTGAATCGCGAGACTGACCACTATTGCCAGATGGGCGGCGAGGGCACCATGTGGATCGGTCAGGCACCCTTCACCGAAGCGCCGCATATTTTTGCCAACATCGGCGATGGCACCTACTTTCATTCCGGCATTCTCGCCATACGCGCTGCCGTGGCCGCCGGCGTCAACATCACTTATAAGTTGCTCTACAACCATGCGGTGGCCATGACCGGCGGTCAGCCGGTGGACGGCGAACTCACGGTCAAGTCCATTGTCAATGGTCTCAATGCCGAAGGTGTGACCAAGATCATCGTTCTCAGCGACGATCCGCAGCGAACCCAAGAGCAAGGCTGCGAAATCCCCGTGCGTCACCGAGACCACTTGGACGAGACACAGCTTGAACTGCGCGACACGGCCGGCTGCACGGTGCTCCTGTACGATCAGTCCTGCGCCACCGAATTGCGCCGCAAGCGCAAGCGCGGGATCGCCGAAATGCCGACCTTGCGCACCTTCATCAACCACGAGGTCTGCGAAGGCTGCGGTGATTGCTCAGTCCAATCGAGCTGCGTGGCGGTCGAACCTTTGGAGACCGAGCTTGGCACCAAGCGTCACATCAATCAATCGGCTTGCAACATCGATCTTTCCTGCGTGCGCGGATTTTGTCCTTCTTTCGTGATGGTCGAGGGCGCCGAGATTCGCAAACAAGCGCAGTCCAACCTCGACCTTGACGAGTTGATCGCGCAAGTCCCGCTGCCGAAATTACCAGATACAGGTGCCGCCGGGTTCGAATGCAATATCGGCTTGGCCGGCGTGGGAGGCGGCGGCACTTCAACAGCATCGGCGATTCTTGGTGTGGCCGCCCACATGGACGGACTGATGGTGAAAACCCTGGACATGACGGGCTTGGCGCAGAAAGGCGGCGCGGTCACCGCACATGTGCGTTTGAGTCGTCGCAGCTACACGGAGTCCTCGCCGCAGATGCCGGAGGCATCGGCAGATGTGCTCATAGGCATCGACCTGCTCACCGCGGCAAGCCTCGGCATGCTCAAACTGACCCATCCCAAGCGCACCAGCGCGTTTCTCAATACCAACATACAAAACACCGTAGAGTTTGTGCTGGCTGCCGAAGCGCCGCGGGGAGGGGAGTCAAGCCTGACCAGCGCCCTTACACGTAGTTGCCGCGATGTGAGAAGAGTCGCCGCCACCCGCCTCTGCGAGCGGCGCCTAGGAGATGCACAGATGACCAACATGTTCATGCTGGGGTTCGCTTGGCAATCCGGTGAGATTCCCGTAAGCCGTGAAGCACTACATCGAGCGATCGAACTCAATGGCGTGCGGTTGGCCGACAATATCGCCGCCTTTGAATTCGGACGCGTGGCGTATCACGACCTGAAGTTGCTCGAGCCGAATCATCCCAAGGGCGATCAACCTCAGACATTTGATGATCGTATGCGCTCGATCAGGAAACGTCTCACCGCGTATCAGGACGAGGGCTACGCGGACCGGCATCAGGGATTGGTGGAGCGAGTGCGAGTGGCCTCTTCGGAACTCACCGCAGCGAGCCAGGAAGCACTTCTCAGGGCAGTGGCTGAGAACTACGCCAAGCTGCTTGCCTACAAGGATGAGTTCGAGGTGGCGAGGCTCTATTCGGGAGGGCATTTCAAGCGCTCCATCCAAGCCGAATTCACTGGAAACCCGAAGCTCAAGGTGCTTATGGCACCGCCATTCCTATCTGGTACCGACCCCTCGACCGGACGCCCGAAGAAACGCGCGTTCGGCGCTTGGATATTTCCGATCTTCTCGCTCTTGGCGAAGTCCAAGTGGCTGCGCAAGTCGCGATTCAATCCATTCGGCTGGAGTGCCGAACGGCGCCTTGAGCGCGAGCTCATAGTTAAGTACGAATCAACGATTGATGAGATCTGCGCACAGATCAACCAAGAAAACGCGAGCCTCGCCATCAACATCGCCGCCCTCGCCGACAAAGTGCGCGGCTTTGGACCAGTCAAGCGGGAGAAAGTCCGCGTCTATCAAGAAGAGCTTGAGACTTTAATCGAAACTCTCCGTAACGGACAAGTCGACCCGCCAGACAACAACGAAATACACCGCAGGGCGGCGTAACGCAAAAGGGTGAATTTTTTCGCCTTATTGCCGTACAATGCAGCCTACACATTTGCTAAGTAGGGTATCCTAAACAGCTTGAGCCTTGGAAGGGGAGCGAGGTCTGGTTAGAGAAGATCGATAGAGAATCGCACATGGACATAAACACCGAAACATCGAACGGAGTATTGATTGCCTCGCCGGAAGGTCGCATCGATGGCATCAATGCGCTGCAATTTCAAGAGGCGCTCAACAGTAAAATCGAGGACAGCGTCTCCGGCGTGGTCATCGACATGGGTGATCTCAATTACATCAGCAGTGCCGGATTGCGCGCCGTGCTGTTGATTTCCAAAGCCTTGCAGCAGAAGGAAGCCAAGCTTGTACTCTGCGCGCTTCAGGCACCCATCAGAGAAGTCTTTCAGATTAGCGGATTTGACCAGATCATCACCATTCGCGATGATCGTGATGAGGCGCTCTCCGCCGTCAACGACTAGAGCGAGAGAGCGAAACGCTCCCCCTCAAGGAGGTACTATGGGGTTGGAGCCGCCGGGGGATCTTTGGGAAGTCTCACGGTCATCTGGGTGAATTCTCCAACTTCGGACTCAACCTGAATGGTCCCGCCATGCTCGCGCACTATGTCGCTTGAGATAGCTAGGCCGAGACCAGTCCCCTGATTGGGTGGCTTGGTCGTAAAGAAAGGATTAAACATCTTTTCTATGACTTCAGGCTTGATGCCGCTGCCATTGTCGCGAATGCGCACTTCCACACTTTCGTCCTCCATGAGGTGAGTGCTCACCGACAGCCGAGGCAAGAATTGCTCGCCTCTGGTTGGCGCGAGGATGCGGCGTTTCTCTTCGGTTGCGTGACAGGCGTTGGATACCATATTGAGAAACACCCTGCCCAAATCCTGAGAAATCGCCATGCGTTCACCGATTCGCGAATCGAAATCGTACTCAAGGTTCACATTGAATTCGGTATCGGTCGCGCGAAGGCTGTGGTAAGCAAGTCGCGCATGCTCCTCAACCAGTACATTGATGTCGGTTGACTGCCAATGCGCTTCGCCCCGGCTCATCATCAGCATGTCGTTGACGATGCGGTCGGCACGAGCACCATGTTCCTGGACGCGCTTAAGGTTTTCCAAAATGTCTCCGTGGATATCATCGACGAGTCCACGCGCCTCCTCGTCGAGCTTGCCACCGTCTTCGCCGAGCACGGCTTCAAGCTCTTCGAAGAGTTCATCCAACAGTTCCTCTGAGACTTCAGAAAAATTCTTGACAAAATTCAGCGGATTGCGAATTTCGTGCGCGACTCCGGCGGTGAGTTCGCCAAGCTCGGCGAGCTTTTGACCCATGACGATCTGGTCCTGCGCCTTCTTCAGATCCTCAAGCACCTGTTCAAGCTCATCGTTCTTTTCGCGCAATTCTTCCGCGAGCTTTTCAACCAAGTTTAGGCGCTGCACCTCCAACGCATGCTGACGAAACACTTCGAGCGCCGAGGCCATCTCGGCCACTTCATCCTTGCCGGAAATCTCAACCGCCTCTTGCAGCTCCCCATCGGCCATGCGCAGCATGCGCCCGGACAAAACGCCAAGGCGTCGAAGCAGGCCCGCGATGACCAGTATGCCAATGAGCGCGGCGCCCACAATGCTGAACACATTGATGCCAATCAGAATGTTGGTACCGGTACTGATCGCGGAGCCCGTCGCATTGGTGGATGCGAGCGTCGCGGCATAGGATGTATCCACCATGTTGCCAACTTGGATGCCGAGTTCAGCCGCGAGATCGCGATTGACAGCGACCAGTTCGCGCTGTTCGATCGCGAGCGCAAGTTCCTGGAAGCGAATATTGAACCCGGCTCGCTCGCCGGTTCCCATCTCAAAAAGCTGTACGAAGAGCTCAGTCAAGTCTGCGGAAAACTCGCTTTCTCCCAAGCCCGCCAAGCCACGGCGAATGCTGATCTCGGTGGCCTCGAAGCGTTCCACCAAGGGTTCGATCAGGCCGATTTCGGAAACGGTGAAGGCGCTCTCCAAGAGTTGCGTACTCAAGGTGGCACCCTCGACCAACTCGGAGAGATAGCGAAAACGCTGCAATTCGTTTTCCGAGAAATGTTGTGCGCGGGGCACGGGCGAGTCCGCGAGTGCTCTGTAGCCGGTGGCCATGTAAAACAACTGGTCGTCCACCGCGTGGGTGAGTATTCGATCAAGGGCGTCTTGCACCTGGGCGAATTCGTCGCGCTGCCTCGTGCGCTGATCGACCAAATCCAATCGCCGACCCACGGAAGATTCAATCTCTTCGAGGTTTTCGATCATCGCCTCGCTCTGCGTGGTGATGCCGCCGATGGTGGATTGGTCACCTTCGCGCTGGCCCATCATGTTGAGTTCACGCTCAAACGCCTCACGATCGGTTTGGATCTCCTCGCTGACGCGAGCCAGATCTTCACGCGTTTCGGTGCCTATGAGCCGCGGTGCGGCGGCCACCAGCGAGCGACCGATTTCCGCCAGACGAAAGGCGGAAACGACTTCGGGAATGCTGCGCTCCGTGACCTGACTTTGCGCATCCCCCACCCGGTTGAGCAGAATCCAGCCGACCAAACTGGCCAGCAGCGTGAGCGCGACGGCACCGCCTATGGCCAGATAGAGGCGAACCGAAATACGGTGACGCAAATCCAAGGGATGTTGATTGCGCTCCGCGTCCTCGCTCATTGTGGAATATCCCGCAGACTGGCGATCGGTCGATACTTGCCGGAACCGTCGATCACGGTCAGGAAGACTTGGTCCGAACCCTGATTGTCCCCATCCGAAAACCTGAGCTTGAATCCGCCCACGTCGAAGTCCTCACCCTCGATGAGGCTGTCGATAAAGGCTTGACGATCAAGTTCCGCCCCGACGCGCTGAAGCGCCTGTATTGCCATTCGCCCGGCCAGATAGCCCTCAAGCGACACGAATCCAGGCTTGCTGTCGGGGGCGAGGCGAGCGAGCGCCTTGCGATATTGTTTCACGACTTCGGGTCCGCTCCCGGAAGGAAAGGGAACTACTTGGCTGACGACGGTACCCTCGGCTTCCGACCCCAGCGCCTGCGCGAGTGCATTGCTGCCGACAAAGGAAATGGTGAGCATTATGGGATCAAAGCGCAGCTTGTTGGCCCAAGCAATGAGCGCGGCGATGGGCCGGTAGGCTCCCACCAGAATCACCGCGTCCGGCTCTGTGGCAATCAAGTCAAGCAATCCGGTTTTCACCGCGGTTGTATTGCGCCGATACACGCTGACCACGTGCGGCTCAAGCTCGCGTCGCGCAAGGGCCTGGGTGACACCCTGATACCCGGCCCTGCCGAAGGAATCTTCTTGGTACATGATGCCAATGCGCCTGATACCGAGGTCCTTGACAAGGTGAGCCACCAATTCTTCGGTCTCTTGATAGTAGGAGGCACGGAGGTTGATGATGTTCGCTGGCGCACCGGTCCTCAGCAACTCCGCGCCAGTGAAGGCCGCCACATAGGGAACCCCTGCGTTCGCCGCGATGGGCACCGCGGCCCTCGAAGTGGGCGTGCCAACGGCACCGATCAATCCAAACACCTGTTCTTTTTCGATCAGGCGTCGTGTATTGATGACCGCTGCTTCCGGCTCATAGGCATCGTCGAGCGAATGGAGTTCGAGCCGCCGACCATGCACACCGCCCCGTTCGTTAGTTTCCGAGAAGGCCGCTTGGATGCCAAGGCGCATACCTTGACCGAGCTCCCCGGCAGGGCCGGTCAACCCGGCCGATTGTCCGAACACCACCCGATCCTCGTGGACCCCCGGCACAGCGCTCTCCTGTGCACTGAGTTGCGCCTGCAGGAAGAGCGTGATGAGCGCAAAAAGACACCCGCGCCCAGACATCACTTCTCCATCCGCTTTGTGAGCGAAATCCGGTTGCGGCCCCCTTCTCTCTTGTAACCGACCGCGTCCATCATGGTGCGCACAAAATGCACTCCCAAGCCGCCAACGCGGCGTTCTTCAACACTGGCTTCTATGTCTGGTTTGGGTGCTTCCTGAAAGGGGTTGAAAGGCATGCCATTGTCCGAGTATTCGATGTTCAGCGACCCTTCCATGCTCAATATGCGAATATCGATGATGCCGTGCTCTGTTGCGCCGCTTTCGGGATAGCCGTAGTTCGTGGTGTTCACCGCAAGCTCTTCGAGCACCAGATGCACCTGATAGACGAGGCCGGCATCCCAACCTTCGTTTTCGCCGACCTTCTCAAGCTCGGATTCAATATGGTGAAGCTCTCCGAGTTTGGCCGGTACGTGCAAATGCAATATCTCTTTCATAATAGAACCTATTGCCGACGAAAACACAGGCAAGTGATGTCGTCCGATTGAGGCGCTCCAGAGACGAATTCTTCGACCGCCTGCAGGAGCGTGTCGGTCATATGACGAGCGTTCCCCGGTTCGAGGTTCGCAAGTGCTTCGGTGATCCGGTTCAACCCAAACTGCTCCTCATAGGCATTGATTGCTTCGGTCACCCCATCGGTGAAGGTGGCGACGCGGTCCCCTGGTTCGAGCTTCACGGTGTTCTGATGGAAGGTGAAACCCGGAGCGATGCCGAGCGCAATGCCTTTTGTGTTGGGCAGCACCTCGGTGCTGCCATCGGCGCGCAAAATAATCGGCGGGTCGTGGCCTCCACTCGAGTAGGTCAGTTCTCCCGTGCTCGGGTCGTACACGGCATAGAGCACCGTGACGAACATGGCATTGCTGTTGTCTTGTTCCAAGAGATCATTGACCTCGGCAAGGACTTCCTTTGGATCCTTGCGCCCAATCGCGGCCCCTTTGATCAGGGTACGGCTCGACATCATGAAGAGCGCGGCTGGAACTCCCTTGTCCGAGACATCGGCAATCGCCATGCCGATCTTGCCTTCAGGCAGATGCAGGAAATCATAGAAATCGCCACCCACATCCCGCGCCGGTGTCATGCTGGCGAAGAGGTTGAACTCGTCGGTGGCGGGAAAGACGGTGGGCAGTATGGACTGCTGCATCTTGTTGGCGACACCGAGCTCATGCTGAATGGCCACCAGTTTGTCGCGCGATGCGAGTGCCTCGCGCAACATTTCCAAATGATCAAGGGTGCGGTCGATGGTGACGCGAAGGTCCTCAAAATCGATCGGCTTGGTGACAAAATCAAACGCACCGCGGTTCATCGCCGTGCGTATGTTCTTCATATCCCCATATGCAGACACGATCACCGACTTGATATTTGGATCGACCTTGGGAATCTGTTCAAGCAGGGTCAATCCATCCATCACCGGCATGTTGATATCCGACACCACCATGTCGATACTGTCATCCTTGCGCAGTTCTTCCAAGGCTTCAATGCCGTTGTGCGCGAAAACGAAAGCGTAGTTCCCGCGGCGAATCTCGCGACGCATCCGTTGCACGACCAAGTGTTCAATATCGGGCTCGTCATCAACGACGAGTATCTTGTAGTTTCGCTTGCTCAAGGTGATGTGCTCTCTTGATACCCCGCGCATTGTGCCGTACTTGCCCCACTACTGCCACATTTGGCCACTACCGCACCGAGTCCATACTCCTAAGCTTTCTGTGCAGTGTCGTGCGGTCGATGCCGAGGAGTTTGGCGGCTTGCGAGATGTTTTGGTTGGAATCCTTCAATGCCTGGGTCACGGCGCGGCGCTCCAACTCCTTGAGGGTCATGATCGGCGACTCTGGCGCTTCCTGCTCCGTCATCTCGGCCACACCGGGCGCATCCTTGCCCAGAGGTTGCAGGCTGGCTTCGCTCAGTGTGTCCGACGGCTCCATGAGAATCGCCCGACCTATAGCGTTCTCCAGTTCACGCACGTTACCTGGCCAGTCGTGGCCGTACATGGCGCGCAGGGCCGCGTCGCTGATGCCGGTGATGGTTCGGTCCGAGTCCTTGGTCTGCTTCTCCAGAAAATGCGCGGCCAGAAGGGGAATATCTTCGCGGCGCTCCCTCAAGGGCGGTATCTTGATGGGAATGGTGGCCACCCGGTAGTACAGATCGTCCCGGAACCTGCCAGCGCGCATGGCTTCCTCGAGGTTCTGATTTGTAGCGGTAATGACGCGCACATCCACGGCGAGGGTTGCGTCGGCGCCAAGCCGCTGGATTTCCCGCTCCTGCAGTACCCGCAGCAGCTTTCCCTGCAGGCTTGGTTCCATGTCACCGATCTCGTCAAGCAAGATCGTTCCGCCCGCCGCCCGTTCAAAAGCACCCCGGCGCCGCTGGTGGGCGCCGGTGAAGGCACCACGTTCGTGGCCGAACAATTCGCTCTCGATCAGCATTTCCGGCAAGGCGGCGCAGTTGACCGCGACAAAAGGTTCGGAACGGCGTGGGCCATTGAAATGCAGCGCCTTGGCGACGAGTTCCTTGCCGGTGCCGCTTTCGCCGAGGATGAGGACGGGCAGATCGCTCTCTGCGGCCCGCTCCATCAGCGCGAACACTTCTCGCATGGCGGGGCTTGCTCCCACGATGCCGGAAAACGAATAGGTGGCTTCGAGCTCCGAACGAAGGCGCTGCACCTCGGCCCGCATGCGCCGGTTCTGCACGTCCTTGGACACGTCGCGGTAGATGTGCAGCCGTCCGATCAGCTTGCCGTCGTCGCTGGTCACCTGCGTCTCCGAGCGGCGAAACAGCCGTCCTCCGGGTTCGCTGACGAGTTCGTACAGGTCTTCGTCGCTCTCGAATGGCGGTTCGGACGCCCCGTGTGGCAATTCGGCTGCGCGTAACCGGGGTGTGGCGTCGCTGAGCGGCATCTCAGACAATTCACCTTCCGCGGCGCCGCACAACTCCTCGTAACGCCGGTTCGCAAATGCCAGCCGCCTGTTCAGATTAAACAGGGCGATCGCATCGCCGGTAGCGTCGAGGATCGCCTGTAAGCGGCGGTTGCTGGCAGAGACCTCCCGTTCCTGGGCCGCGAGCCGCTCCGAGACGTTGTACTTTTCCACCAAGGCCGTGGTCATTTGTTGAATTTCCTCGCCCGTGAAGGGTTTCCTGACATACAGCAGCTTGTGCAGGGGCGCCATGTCTTGGACGATGTCGCGCAGCGATTTTTCCGAATGGGCGGTCATGACCACCAATTCGATATCCCGGTCGATCTTGCGGATTTCGTGGATGGTGTCTACCCCGTCCATGCCCGGCTGCATGCGGATGTCCACATAGCTCACGGCGAACGGCTTGCCATCCGCGTTCGCCGAAGCAACGAGGGCGCAAGCCTCTTCGCCGCTGTAGGCGTGCTGCAATTCGAACGCCGGCAGCGATGGCTGAGGCGCTTCCTTTGAGAAGGCTTCGGCCAGCCCATCGGCGGCATGGCGGGTCTCGGGGGTCAATATTTCACGGAAATCCTGATGGATATCCTGCTGATCATCGACGATCAGCACGCGGTTGTTGGTTTCAACGGCGCGGTCGTGGTTGCCGGGGACCATCCTGATCATCGCCTATTGGGACCTACGGATCGCGCAAGCCTAACCGAGATGCGCTAAGGCGAAGTCTAAAGAATTAAATCTTAACAAAATAATTGTGAAATTCCACCATGTATATAATTTTATGTGAAGACTTCGCAAGCAAGAACCGGGCAAGGAAGAATTGGCGTGCCGGTGACCACCGAGCGCGAGCATCTGTTAATTCTCCTAGTCGGGTTCATAGTAATATCTGTCCGCTTGAGCATTACTGGACAGTTCCGGAGCGCGCAATGTCGGAAATTTCGGATCGGCCTGATCGGGTGCGCAACAACCGCCTATTGGTCGTCGATGACCAGTTTGAGATTCACGAGGACTTTCGGGAAATACTGACACCGCCAAGAGCGCCTTCGCCGACAGACGAATTGGCCTCTGCATTCTTGACGGAAGATCGTTCGACGTTGCTGCCTACTTTCGAACTACTGCATGCTCGCAGCGGAGAAGAAGCCTTAGTGATGGTCGAGAACGCCTTGCGCAGCGGGGACCCCATTGCGCTGGCTTTTGTGGACATTCGGATGCCGCCCGGCATAGACGGCGGGACGACGGTTCGCAAGATCAGGGAAGCCGACCCGGACATCGAGTTCGTGATAATGACCGCCTACACCGATTTATCGCTGCACGAAATCGTCGAAAACACTCCCCCAACACACAAGCTGTTGTACGTCCGCAAGCCCTTCGCACGAGAGGAAATTCAGCAGTTCGCCGCCGTCTTGGTGGAAAAGTACAACGTCGAACAGCAACTCAAGCGCTGCCAGGAAGGGGGGAGTTAAGCGCCGCTTCGCTTCTTTCGTCTTGCGATGCTTGAAGTGTTGGACGCGGGGGTTCGGCGTGGTCGGCTGATGGTTCGGCCGCCCGATTTTGCGCTCTGCCGGGACGGTATTCTCAGTTCCGATGGCCAGTCGATTCGAATCGTCGTGCCCTTGCCGCGGCCTTCGCTCAATGCGGTGATTTTTCCTCCCGAGTCGATCACGTAGTTAGCAGCCGAATGCAGGCCCAATCCGGTTCCCTCTTTCTTGGTGGTGAAGCCGGGCGCGAAAATACTGTCGAGATGGCTCGGCTCGATGCCCGCGCCGTTGTCGGTGACCTCGATGAACAGTCGACCGTCCTCGACGTAGCTTGTAATCGCTACGGCGGGACGGCGTTCAGAATCATCCTGCGGCAGATCCTCGATCGCCTCGATGCAATTGCGCACCAGGTTCACGAGCATCTCGTGAAGGCGGCTTTCCTGGATGTCAATCTCGTATGGCGCGCGCGAGCAGTCCACCGTGATCGCGATCCCTCGCTTTTGCAGAGAGGCTTCCAGTATGCGGACACCGTCCCACAGAGTCTTCTTGAGGGGCACGATCTTGTGCGTGGTTGAAGGGAAGCTGGACGACCGATTTTTGCGCAGTATGTCGGCGATGTGCTGCACTCGTTTAGCTATGCGTTCGAGGATGCGCTTGTTTTCCGCGTGCTCTGCCTGCCACTCCTCATTGAGCGCGAGCAGGAACGGAATCGCCTGTTGTCCCTGAGGATCAGTGCTCAGGTAGTCGATCAAATCCGTGCGGTGGGCTTTCAGCAACTCGGCAAGCGCCGACAGTCGGTTCAGCGGGCGTGGCGATCCGACGCGCTCGCGCAAGGATTCGATACCGGTGACCACGCTGGTGAGCGCATTGCCGATGTTGTGCAGGACGGCGCCCGTGGCTTCCTGCTGCCCTTCGGCGAACGCATGGATCAGTGACTGCTCGCGTTGATGATCGGCCGCCGCGTCGCTGAATAGCACCACGACACCGGAGGTCGCGTCCGTACGTGTTCCGATTTTGCGCGTACTGACGCTGACGAGTGTGCCGTCTGGCATGCTCGGATGGACGATGAATACGCGCTTGTGATGGAGGGTCTCGCCTCGCAATGTGGCCCTAAACGGCGCGTCGTCAGGCGGAATCGGGGTCACCCGGTCGGCGTAGAACAGGCCGACACCGGGTTTTGAGGTATCCAAGGGCAGGTCTTGGATGAGTTCAGGTGTAGCGATCTCAAGCGCGGCGCGGTTGAAGCGCTGGACGGCGCCGCGTGCGTCCATCAGAATCACCCCGTCCGCGATGCCGTCGAGCATCGCATCGAGGGCCTGGGTTTGCTCGGCGAGTTGGTCGGCCGTGGCCTCTAGTTCAAGTTCGCGAGTTTTGACCGCAGTAACATCGCGTATGACGGACACGGTCGCCAGAACGGTCCCCGATTCATCCAGAATGGGGCGTGCGCTGACGCTCATGTAAACATCCTCCCCGTCCGGCCTGCTCATGTACATTTCCGCATTGTCGGTCGAGATGCCGGAAAGCGCCTTAATGACCGGCAGCTCTTCGGATGGGAAGGGCCTTGATTTGTCCGGCACCTTCACCCAGTCGAAATTGTTTTCGAGAGTGATTTCGGTATCGTCGCTGCCGTGCCAGCCGAAGAAGTCCCGGCAGACGGGATTGAACAGCACGACTCGCCCTGCGCCGTCGGTGACGATGATGCCGTCGGCGAGGTTTTCCAGAATCAGGTTGGTCCGGTCGCGCTCGAAGCGCAGCGTCGCCGACGTGCCCTGCAGTTCGCGCTCGATCTGCCATTGTTCGCCGATGTCTCGGAACACCGCGAGGCAACCGGTTCGGTGTCCCTCGTCGTACAAGGGCTGTACGTCCATACTCATCAGGATGCCTTCGGTGCGATTCGGCGGCAGCAGGTACACTTCGACGTTCTCAGAAGATTCGCCGAGCCGTATGGCTCGCATCGGCGGCGACTCACTCCACGCGATGGGAGTCGTCTTGTCCGGCTCATAGAATCGGTAATTTTCCAACCGGGTCTCGGCCGTCTCGGGATCTTCCATCCCAACGGACCTCGCAGATGCCGGATTGGCGTAGCGGATCACACCATTGGTATCGACAATCGAAACGCATTCGTTGATGCGTTGAAAGATGGTTGCGAGCAGCCTTTCGCGCGGAAATTCGGTAATGGACCGGGGCTCTTCCAAACGTCGGCGGGTGTCCCGGCACGCACTCAAGGTGAGCTGCAGTTGCCTTGTGTCGAAGGGCTTCAGGACGTACCCGAGCGGGTCTGCGGCGCGCGCCTGCGGTAGCGAGTCGTACTGGTGCTCGTCAAGGAGATAGACCACCGGGATGCCGAGCCTGATGGACACCTTCCAAGCGCTGTCGGCGGCACCCTCCATCCCCATGTCGATCAACGCCAGATCGGGCGCCGCGTCTTTGGCTTTGTCCGCCAGCATGTGACCGGATGCCGCAACGGCGCACACTTCATAGCCCAGCGAAGCCAAAGTACTCTCCAGAGCATCCAGATCCTCGGCCTTCGCGCCGAGCAGTATCCTGTCCCGACCAGTCATCTTCACTTCCACGCGCGAACCGCCTCGGTTCGCCCCCGCTTGCCGTACCCGTCCGCTCGATCATGGAACGGCATGCGAACACTTATGGTTGTGCCTTTTCCGATGCCGTCGCTGAAGGGTTCGAACACGCCGCCGGCGGCCGCGACGTAGCTGGCGGTGGCGTACAAGCCGAGGCCGGTGCCGAACTCCTTGGTGGTGTAGCCGGCCACGCAGATATTCGGGAGCGTATCGGCGGCGATGCCGATGCCGTTGTCGGTGACATTGATGACGAGCAGGTTGTCCTCAACGCGGACGCTGATGTCGATGCGGGGGGACTCGAGCCCCGCTGTCCGACGCAATTCATCCGTGGCCTCAATGGCGTTCTTGATGAGATTCACCAACATCTGCTTGAAGCGGCTTTCGTCGATGCGGATCCGTTCGGGCGCGTCTTGGCAATCCACCTTGAGCGCGATGTTGCGATTGGACAGAGATTGGTCCAGCACGGCGACGGCATCTCGAAGGGTATCCGACGGGTCCGCATCGGTGAGCGCTGTTTTTGCGTACCATGTACGCTGCTGCGAGCGAATTACCTCGACAATATAATCCACGTTACGGGCGACCCGTGCACGCGCCTTGCTCAATTGCTCATTGAGCGCGTTAAAGTCCTCCACCAGCGCGGCGAGGAACGGAACCGCCTTGCTGCCTTGCGGATCGTCGCGCAAATAGTTGGCAAGATCGTCTTGGTGCGCCTGCAGCGCTTCGGTCAACGCACCTAGGTGCCGCAAAGGCGTGTTCGAGCGGACCAACTCTTCAATGGTCCCCAAGCCCGCAGCGACGCTGTTCATCGCATTGCCGATGTTGTGAAGTACGGTGCGTAGCACCTCTTGACGCCCGGTATCGAACGCCTCGGACAGCGCCTTCGCGACGGTATAGCGGTCGGTCACGTCGCGGAAAAGGGCCATGGCACCCCATTGGGTGCCGCGCAGATCTTTCAGCGGGCGCGCCGACACGTCCAAGAACACGCCGTCTGGGATGCTTGGATTGCGCAGGAACATGGTCTCCTCGTCGACCTGCTCACCGCCCAGCGCCCGAACCATTGGCATGGTCTCCAGAGGCATGCGCGTGGACTGGTCCGGGAAGAAGAAGCCGTGATCCGGTGCCCAGGACTGCATGTTCGGCGGTGCCGCTCCAGACACCTCCGCGCCCACCATTTGGACCGCCAGATCGTTGCTCAACAGGAGATTGCCAGAGGTGTCGGCCACCATGACCCCGGCATCGAAGGCGTTGATAATCTCTTCGAGCGCCGCCGCATCGAATTGCGGTTCGTCGTTCATGAACCTGTCGGCAGCACCACACCGAATCTTCAAGCGGCACATGGTATGTGAAGTGTCGGTGAAAGTGAAGTGACGGAAAAATCTTCGCTTTTGCGAAGCAGAAAGCGATTCAGGCGAAAAAGGGAATACTCCCCTTGAATGGGGTACATCCTGTACCCCGCCCTACGGGCGCTCGCTGCGCTCGCGTGCCCCTCCGCTCCTGCTGCGGCGTGGTGGGGGGACCCTTGCAACGACCTTGGTTCGGAGCGTCGCGCGGAACGCGGGCGCCCTCATTGGCCGTCCCTCCCCTCGGGTTCGCCCGGCTCCCGGCGCCAGCCCTCCACCCGCTTGATTTTGCCGGCCCTCTCGTCCAGCAGGCCGAGCAGGTGGAAGCCGAAGCGCACCTCCCTCAGCCCGTCCTCCAAGACGAGCGGCTCCACCCCCACCGGCTCGCCCGCCAGCGCCGCCGACAGGTACAGAAGGCTCCCGCGCCACTTGATCTCCCCGTTGCTCCGCACCCGGCGCCCCCGCCGACGCTTCACCAGCCCGTCCCGCTTCAGAATCTCCCCGGCCGTGCTGTCCGCGGGCCACGCCTCCTCCGGATGCTCCCGCCGCAGCCCGTCCATCACCTTCTTCGGTCCGAAGCCCGTGTGCGCCTTCTTGCTCCACAGACCACTCAGGTAGTCCGCCACGAACCCCACCTTCTCATCCATTGCGCTCGAATCCTTCCACGGCATCGGCCGCTCCTTCTTCTCCACATACACCCGCAAAAATGTAAACCATGTTTCCGGTCTGTACCGGGGGGTGCGCTCTTTAACTCGCGATTTGGATTTGTTCCATAAGAGGGGGAGTGGTCCGCAGTTTACGTGGAAAGCGGCGCTCATGTTCCTTCCACACAACTGGAGTGGTCCCAGACGACTGTTGCAAAACGCCACTTGTGTTGCGAATTGCCGCGATTCCAAGCGGTGCGATTGCAACCTGCTGAAATATCGGCTTTTCCTAGAAGGGAGCGCAGTGATACTAGCTCATCTGGTGGCTTGCGATGCTGCATTTCACAACTTCTTGGCGATGTGCGCTAGACCCAGAAAAAGCGCCAGAATTGGTTTTAACACTTTGAATGTTAAGAAAAAAAACAGAGAACGCACGCTATGGCACGAAAAATGCACTGCTGGCTTTACCTTTGTTTGAATGCGCTAAATCGTGCCGCCACGCCCTCGAGCGACCCCCGAACCTGCAGAATCGGTACCCAGACCGGGTGCCGCTTTTGTGTGCGGGCTCGCTGGAAGATTCTCCGGCACGCTGCTCGCGGTGACATTCCTCTTGATCGCGCTCGCGTCTGGATGGGTCAACGCGGAGCAGGCGCCGGGTACGCCGTCGTCGGTCAGCGTCACACGTGGCGACGGCACGCTGACGGCGTCTTGGCCGGAGGTGTCGGGAGCGACGAGCTACCACGTGACCTACAGTTCGGACGGGGGCGGAAGCTGGAGCCTGGCGGCGCTGAACCATCCGCGCACCAGCATCACGATCGGCGTGGACAACGCGAAGACCTATCTGGTGGGCGTGCGCGCGCGCAACAAGCATGGGGACAGCGGCTGGCGGAACTCCGCGTCGTCGGGGCCCTACAGGCCGCCCGCGCCGCCGCCCGATACGCCGTCGTCGGTCAGCGTGACGCGAGGCGACGGCACGCTGACGGCGTCCTGGCCGGAGGTGTCGGGAGCGACGAGCTACCACGTGACCTACAGTTCGGACGGGGGCGGAAGCTGGAGCCTGGCGGCGCTGAACCATCCGCGCACCAGCATCACCATAGGGGTGGACAACGGGAAGACCTATCTGGTGGGCGTGCGCGCGCGCAACGGGCAAGGCGACAGCGGCTGGCGGAACTCCGCGTCGTCGGGGCCCTACACCCAGGAGCCGGCCGAATCCTTATCGGTCACACTGTCGGTCAATCCCTCAACAATTAGCGAAGACACCGGTGCGACTTCGGTGACGGTGACGGCGACCGCTTCTTCGTCAGTGACGGAGAACACAGCCGTGACTGTGTCGATCGGCGGCGGTAGCGCGACTGCGGGAACGGACTACACGACTTCGGTGACGGAATTGACGCTGGAAATTCCGGTCGGCGGCACCACCGGCACAGGTGCGTTCAAGCTGACCCCCGTCGATGACACGGAGGTGGAGGGCAAGGAGACGATCAAGGTTTCGGGGAGCGCTTCGGGCCTGACCGTGAACGGCACCTCCCTGACGCTCAAGGACAAGGAAGAAGTCACCGCCCAGTGGTGGTACGGCGCCAAGTTATCCCTCTCGCCGGGCTCCGTGTCGGAAAACGGCGGCAAGCAGCAGGTGACGGTGACGGCGGACGTGTCGGAGTGGGGCACTTCTTCCAGTGATCAGAGCTACGAGGTGACGGTGGGCAAGGGCGGCGACAGCGCCGTCTCGGGCACGGACTACCACGCCATCTCCAAGTTCAAGATCACCGTCAAGGCCAACAGAAGGTCGGGCAGCAATTCCTTCAACCTGGAGCCGATCGGCGACACCGACTGGGAAGGTGATGAGACCATCACCATCCATGCCTCCGGTCCCGACGGTGCACAGTCGGTGACCCTGACGCTGACCGACGAGGGTGATCGACCCTACAGCGGGCCGCAGGTCACGCTGACGGCGAACCCGTCGAAGCTGAGCGAGGCGGACAGCGCCAAGACCGTGACGGTCACCGCAGCCTCTTCCGCCCATTCGGCCGCCCGCACGGTGACGGTGTCAGTGGGGGCCAGTGGCACCGCGACCTCGGGTACGGACTACGCGGCGGTGTCGGACTTCACGATCAGTCTTGCGAAGAACGCGACCAGTGCGACCGGGACCTTCACGCTCACGCCGACCCAAGACACGCTGGCGGAGGGCGACGAGACGATCGCCATCGCAGGGAATGTCGAGGGCGTGGCCGGAAAATTGACCGGAACGACCCTGACCTTGACCGACGACGAGGCGGCGCTCGACATCAGGCTGTCGGCGAGCCCGGCGAGCGTCAACGAGAACGGCGGCGCGAAGACGGTGACCGTCACGGCGACCGCAGCGGCCGCGGCCGCCAAGGCCCGCACGGTGCTGGTGGCGGTGGGCAACAGGCAGGACACCGCGACCGCGGGCACGGACTACACGGTGGTGCCGGCGTTCAACATCACCATCGCGGCAAACGCGACGACCGCCACAGGCACCTTCTCCCTGACACCGACCAACGACACCTCGGTAGAGGATGCCGAATCGATCTCGATCGACGGGCAACCGGAATCCAGCGGCGCGGCCTTCACGGTGGGTGGAACCAGCATCACGCTGACCGACAACGACGCCCAGCCAGCCGTGACCCTGACGGCGACGCCCTCGAGCGTGGCCGAAGCGGCCTTGGCCACCTCGGTGACGGTGAAGGCTACGGCCGCGTCCGCGGTCGCCTGGGCGCGCACGGTGACGGTATCGGTGGGGAAAACCGGCTCGGCGGCCTCGGGCACGGACTACGCGGCGGTGTCGAACTTCGACATTACCATCGCGGCGAACGCGCTGAGCGGTACGGGCACCTTCACCCTGAAGCCGATCCAGGACACCACCAACGAGGGCAACGAGACCATCGGCGTCGCTGGCACCAGCCTGAACACCACGGTGACGGGGGCCACAGTGACGCTGGCCGACGACGACATCAATCCGGCGGTCACGCTGTCGGTGAGCCCGGCGAGCGTGCTTGAGAGTGCGTCCGCGACGACGGTGACGGTGACGGCCACGGCCGCATCCGCGAGTTCCTCGGCGCGGACGGTGGCGGTGAAGGTGGGCGGCGGCACGGCCACCTCGGGCACGGACTACGCGGCGGTGTCTGACTTCAACATCACCATCGCGGCCAGCGCCACGAGCGGCACGGGCACCTTCACGCTGACGCCGACCCAGGACACAACGGTCGAGGGCGGCGAGACCATCGGCGTTTCCGGCAGCAGCACCGGCACGACGGTGACAGGCACCACGGTGGCGCTCACCGACGACGATGCTCTGCCAGCAGTGACCCTTTCGGTGAGCACGTCGAGCGTGGCCGAGTCGGCGTCCGCCACCTCGGTCACGGTGACGGCCACGGCCGCCTCCTCGATCGCGTCCGCGCGGACGGTGACCGTGTCGGTGGGTCAGACCGGCACCGCGTCGCCGGGGTCGGACTACGCGGCGGTGACGGATTTCGACATCACCATCGCGGCCAACGGCACGAGCGGCACGGGCAACTTCACCCTGACCCCGACCCAGGACACCGTGGTCGAATACAACGAGACGATCGGCGTGGACGGCAGCAGCCCGCGCACGGTGATGACGAACGCCACGATCACGCTCACCGACGACGACAAGGACTCGGTGACGCTGTCGCTGAACCGGCGGCAGCTAGGCGAGGAGGCGTCCGGCACGTCGGTGACGGTAACGGCCACGGCGGCGACGGCGATCGCGGCGGCGCGCACGGTGACGGTGTCGGTGGGGGATACCGGCACGGCGACCTCCGGCACGGACTACTCGGCCGTTTCGGACTTCACGATCTCGATCGCCGCGAACGCGACGAGCGGCACGGGCAGTTTCACCCTGACGCCGACCCAGGACACCACCAACGAAGGCAACGAGACCATCGGCATCGCGGGGACCAACTCGCTCTCGACGGTGACGGGGACGACGCTGACGCTGGTCGACGACGACCAGGACACCATCTCGCTAACGAGTGACAAAGTGGGCATTTCCGAGACCTGGAGTGGGAGCGTCTCGATCACGGCAACACGCCCAAGCGCGACAGCATCGGCGGTCGCCGTAACGGTAATCGTCGGCGCGGACACCGACAGCGCGACCGAGGGCGTCGACTACCAGAAGGTGAACGACTTCACGATCACGATCCCCGCGAACCAGACCTCCGCGTCGGGGAACTTCACGCTGACGGCGATACGGGACGCTGTTTCCGACAACAATGAGCACCTATCGATCAGCGGCCTCGCGACCGGCTACAAGGTGAGCAACGTAGCCAATGGGATATCGATCTTCGAATGGTATTCGACAATAGAACTGAAGGCGGACGTGTCGAGCGTGAGCGAGCACGACGGCGCCACGACGGTGACGGTGACGGCGCACATCCACCCTACGGTGTACGGAACCACGCCGGTGGACGTGTCGGTGGGCGGCGGCACCGCGACGTCGGGCACGGACTACGCGGCGGTGTCGAACTTCAGGATCAACATTCCCAACAAGGCTGGGAGCGCCACGGGCACCTTCACCCTGACCCCGACCCAGGACTCGCTCCTTGAGAGCGACGAGACGATCAACATCAACGGGCACGGCCACCATTTCACCACATATGGCGGCCGGGGAACGTCGATGACGCTGACCGACGCCCAGCCCATCTCGCTCTCGGCAACCCCGTCCAGCATCAGCGAGGGAGCGGCGGCGACGCAGGTGGCGGTGACGGCGACGGCGACGGGGACGATGGCAACGCCGCGCACGCTGACGGTGTCGGTGGGGGATACAGGGACAGCGACCTCCGGCACGGACTACGCGGCGGTGTCGGACTTCGACATCACGATTCCGGCCAACAAAACCGGCGCCACCAACACCTTCACCCTGACGCCGACGAAGGACAGCGCCGCCGAGGGCGACGAGACCATCGGCGTGGCGGGCTCGAGCACGGGTGCCTACGTGTATCCGACGACGCTGACGCTGGCGGACACGGATCCGGCGGTGACGCTCTCGGCGGCGCCGTCGAGCATCAGCGAAGCGGCGGGCGCCACTTCGGTGACGGTGACGGCCACGGCGGCGGAGGCCGTCGGGTCGGCGCGCACGGTGACGGTGACGGTGGGCGACAGCGGCACCGCGACCTCCGGCACGGACTACGCGGCCGTTTCGGACTTCACGATCACGATCGCGGCGAACGCGACCAGCGGCACCGGCTCGTTCACCCTGACGCCGACCGACGACACCGCCCTTGAGGGCGACGAGACGATCCACGTGACCGGCACCAGCGCCGAGGCCGCGACGATCTCGAGAACCACCCTTACGCTGACCGACGACGACCTGCCGACGATCGCGCTCGCCACGGTTCCGGCGAACGTCAAGATAGCCGAGGGCGCGGGGCTCAAGTCGGTGACCGTGCGGGCGACCGCGGCGGCGGCCATGAAGGCGGAGACGACGGTGACGCTGGCCATCGGCTCGGGCGGCGACAGCGCGACCAAGACCACGGACTACACGACGTCGAACGTCCGCACCATCACGATTCCCGCGGGCCAATCGACGGCCGAGGCCTCGTTCGAGCTGACGCCGGTGCAGGACACCTCGGTGGAGGGCGACGAGTTTGTCTCGGTGTCGGGCACGAGCAGCGGCGGCCACAGGGTGACCGGCACGTTCCTCACCCTGACCGACGACGACAAGCATGCCATCACCCTCTCGGCGAGCCCGTCGAGCGTGGCGGAGAGCGCGTCCGGGACATCCGTGACGGTGACGGCTACCGCAAAGGCCGCGACGTCCTCGGCGCGCACGGTGACGGTATCCGTGGGCGACAGCGGCACGGCGACCTCCGGCACCGACTACACCGCGGTGTCGGACTTCACGGTGACCATAGCGGCGAACGCGACCAGCGGCACCGGCACGTTCACGCTGACCCCGACCCAGGACACCACGGTGGAAGGGAACGAAACCATCGGCGTGGCGGGGACCAGCACGAACTCCACGGTGACCGGGACGACGGTGACGCTGACCGACGACGACAGCTACCCGGCGATCACGCTGTCGGCGAACCCGTCGAGCGTCGGCGAGGGGGCGAGCGCCACGTCGGTGACGGTGACGGCCGCCGCCGCCTCGGCGATCGCCTCGGCGCGCACGGTGACGGTATCCGTGGGCGGCACCGGCACGGCGTCGAGCGGCACGGACTACTCGACGGTCGCAGACTTCACGGTCACGTTCGCGGCGAACGCCACGAGCGGTACCGGCACGTTCACCCTGACCCCGACCCAAGACACCGCCGTCGAGGGCAGCGAGACCATCAACGTCGCCGGCTCGAGCGCGTCCTCGACCGTGACGGGCACGACGGTGACGCTGACCGACGACGACACCCACGCCATCGCCCTGTCCGCGAGCCCGTCGTCGGTGAGCGAGAGCAAGGCCAGCGAGACGGTCACGGTGACCGCGACCCTCAACGTCGCCCGCAGCTCGGCGACGGCGGTGACGGTGTCGGTGGGCAAATCCACTGACGAGGCGACCTCGGGCACCGACTACGAGGCCGTGTCGGACTTCACGATCACGATTGCCGCGAACAAAACCAGCGGCACGGGCACGTTCACCTTCAAGCCGAAGACCGACACGGCTTACGAAGGCTTCGAGGACGTCACGATCAGCGGTACGACGGGAGGTTCCGGCGGCGGCGCGAACGCGCAAAGCGCCTCCATCCCCGTGACGAACACCTCGTTGTCAATCCACGACTCGTCCAACTATCCGGCGGTGTCGCTGTCGGTAGCGCCATCGAGCGTGGGCGAGGATGACGGTGCCACGTCGGTGACGGTGACGGCCACTGCGGCCTCGGCCATCGGGTCGTCCCGCGAGGTGACGATCTCGGTGGGCGACAGCGGCACGGCGACCTCCGGCACGGACTACACCGCGGTATCGGACTTCATCGTCAAGATCGCGGCGAACACGACCAGCGGGACGGGCACCTTCACCCTGACGCCGACCGATGACTCGACGGTCGAGGGCAGCGAAACCATAGGCGTGGCCGGCTCGAGCCTGAGCACCACGGTGACCGGCACGACGCTGACGCTGACCGACGACGACAGCGCCACGGTGACCGTCAACAATGCCAGCGCCACCGAAGGCAACGACATGACCTTCACGGTGACTCTGGACACGGCGGTCGCTGGCGGTCTGACGGTGACGCCGAGTTTCACCGATGTCACCGCGACGGAAGGCACGGACTACGACGAGAACACCACGGCGCTTTCCTTCAGCGGCAGTGCCAACGAGACCCAGACCTTCACCGTCTCCGCCACCGAGGACGACGTGGTCGAGGGCAACGAGACCTTCACTGTGGGTTTGACGGTCTCGGGCACGACGCTTGCGGGCAGCATCACCTCTACCGACACCGGCACGGGCACGATCGAGTCCGGCACCGGGGGCGACCAGGACACCGCGACCCTGATCATCAACGACGCCAGCGCCGACGAGGGTGAGAGCATGACCTTCACGGTGACCCTGTCCGAAGCGGTGCAGGGGGGCCTGACGGTGACCCCGAGCTACACCAACGGCACGGCGGCCAGTGGTGACTACACGTCCAACACCACGGCGCTGAGCTTCACCGGCACCAAGGGCGAAACCGAGACCTTCACCGTTTCGACCAGCGAGGACGAGGTACTGGAGGCCAACGAGACCTTCACCCTGAGCCTGACGGTCTCGGGCACGACGCTCACGGGCAGCATCACCTCCACCGACACGGGCACCGGCACGATCAACAACGACGACAACGCCAGCGTGACCATCAACGACGCCAGCACCTCCGAAGGCCACAGCATGACCTTCACGGTAACCCTGTCCGAGGCGGTGCAGGGGGGACTGACGGTGACGCCGGGCTTCACCGATGTCACGGCGACGGAAGGCACGGACTACGACGAGAACACGACGGGGCTTTCTTTCAGCGGCACCAAGGGCGAGACCGAGACCTTCACCATCTCGACCGACGAGGATGCGGTGCTGGAAGCCAACGAGACCTTCACGGTCGGCCTGAGCGTCTCCGGGACGGCGCTTAGCCTGACGGCCACCGACACCGGCACCGGCACGATCAACAACGACGACAGCGCCGCCGTGAAGGTGAATGACGCCAGCGCGGACGAGGGCGACGACATGACCTTCACGGTGACCTTGTCCGAAGCCGTGCAGGGCGGCCTGAAGGTGACCCCCAGCTACACCAACGGCACCGCCGCGAGCGACGACTACACGGCCAACACGACGGCTTTGACCTTTACCGGCACGAAAGGGGAGACCAAGACCTTTACGGTCTCGACGGACGAGGACGCGGTGCTGGAAGCGAACGAGACCTTCACAGTGGGCTTGAGCGTCTCCGGGACGACGCTCAGCCTGACGGCCACCGACACGGGCACAGGCACGATCAACAACGACGATGGCGCCACCCTGACGGTGAACGACGCCAACGCCGACGAGGGCGGCAGCATGACCTTCACGGTGACGCTGGGCGCCGCCGTGCAGGGCGGGCTGACGGTCACCCCCGGCTACACCAACGGCACCGCCGCCAGCTCCGATTACAGCCGCAACACGAACATCCTTTCGTTCACCGGCACGGCCAACGAAACCAAAACCTTCAGCGTCTCGACCAGCGAGGACGCGGTGCTGGAGGCCGACGAGACCTTCACGGTGGGTTTGACCGTCTCCGCGACATCGCTCGACGTGACGGCCACCGACACGGGCACCGGCACCATCAACAACGACGACAGCGCCGCCGTGACGGTGAACGATGCCAACGCCGACGAGGGCAACAGCATGACCTTCACGGTGACCTTAAGCGCGGCGGTGCAGGGCGGGCTGACCGTGACACCGGGTTTCACCGACGGCACTGCCGACGAAGGTACGGACTATGACGAGAACACGACGGCGCTGAGTTTTACCGGCACGGCCAACGAAACCAAGACCTTCAGCGTCTCGACCACCGAGGATGCGGTGGTTGAAGACAACGAAACCTTCACGGTAGGTCTGACCGTCTCCGCGACATCGCTCAGCGTAACGGCCAGCGACACGGGCACGGGCACCATCAACAACGACGACGGCGCCGTATTGACGGTGAACAATGCCAACGCGTCCGAGGGCGACGACATGACCTTCACCGTGACCCTCGGCGCGGCGGTGCAGGGCGGGCTGACCGTGACGCCCTCGTTCACCGACGTGACTGCGGTGGAGGGCACGGACTACGACGAGAACACGACGGCGCTGAGTTTTACCGGCACGGCCAACGAAACCAAGACCTTCAGCGTCTCGACCACCGAGGATGCGGTGCTGGAAGCGGGCGAGACCTTCACGGTGGGCTTGAGCAGCTCGAATTCGGGCGTGACCTCGACCGACACCGGTTCCGGCACCATCAACAACGACGACAGTGCCGCCGTGACCGTCAACGATGCCAGCGCCGACGAGGGCGACGGCATGACCTTCACGGTGACCTTAAGCGCGGCGGTGCAGGGCGGCCTGAAGGTGACGCCGGGCTACACCGACGGCACCGCCTCCAGCAACGACTACAGCCGCAACACGACGCCGTTGACCTTCACCGGCACGGCCAACGAAACCAAGACCTTCACGGTCTCAACCAGCGAGGACGCGGTGCTGGAGGCCAATGAGACCTTCACGGTGGGTCTGAGCGTGTCAGGAACATCGCTGAGCTTGACGGCCACGGACACCGGAACGGGCACGATCAACAACGACGACAGCGCCGCCGTGACCGTCAATGATGTCAATGCCGACGAAGGCGACGACATGACTTTCACGGTGACCTTGAGCGCGGCGGTGCAGGGTGGCCTGAAGGTGACTCCCGGCTACACCAACGGCACGGCGGCCAGCAACGATTACACCGCGAACACCACGGCCCTCTCTTTCGGTGGCACCAAGGGGGAGGCCAAGTCCTTCAGGGTCTCGACCATTGAGGACGCGGTGCTGGAAGCCGACGAAACCTTCACGGTGGGCCTGACCGTCTCCGCGACATCCTTGAGCGTGACGGCCAGCGACACCGGCACCGGTACCATCAACAACAATGACAGCGCCGCCGTGACGGTGAACGATGCCAACGCCGACGAAGGCAACAGCATGACCTTCACGGTGAGCTTAAGCGCGGCGGTGCAGGGCGGCCTCAAGGTGACGCCGGGTTTCACCGATGTCACTGCTGTCGAGGGCACCGACTACGACGAGAACACGACGGTCCTTTCGTTCACCGGCACGGCGAACGAAACCAAGACAATCACAATCTCAACCACCGAGGATGCGGTGGTTGAAGCCAACGAGACCTTCAGGGTGGGCCTGACCGTCTCCGGGACATCCTTGAGCGTGACGGCCAGCGACACCGGCACCGGTACCATCAATAACGATGATGGCGCCACCGTGACCGTCAACAATGCCAGCGCCGAGGAGGGCGACAGCATGACCTTCACGGTGACCTTGGGCAAGGCGGTGCAGGGCGGCCTGACGGTGACCCCCGGTTACACCAACAACACCGCCTCCAGCGGCGATTACACGCGCAACACGACGGCACTGAACTTTACCGGCACGGCGAACGAAACCAAGACCTTCACGGTCTCGACAAATGAAGACGCGATCGTGGAAGCGGACGAGACCTTCAGGGTGGGCCTGACCGTTTCCGGGACAACGCTCGGCGTGGTCGCCAGCGACACCGGCATAGGTACCATCAAGAACGACGATGGCGCGGCCGTGACCGTCAACGACGCCAGCACCGTCGAAGGCGAAAGCATGGCGTTCAGGCTGACCTTAAGCGCTGCGGTGCAGGGCGGGCTGACAGTTGCGGCGACTTATCGCGACGTGAGCGCGACCAAGGGCGTGGACTACGAGGAGAACACGGCGTCGCTCTCATTCAGCGGAATCAAGGGTGAGACCAGAACCATCACGGTATCAACCATTGAGGACGACGTGGTCGAGGGCGACGAGACCTTCACCCTGGGGTTGAGCACCTCGAATTCAGGCGTGAGTTCGAGCGACACGGGCACCGGCACGATCATCGACGATGACGGCGCGAAGGTGACCGTCAACGACGCCAGCGCCCTCGAAGGCGACAGCATGACCTTCACGGTGACCTTGAGCGAGGCGGTGCAGGGCGGGCTGACGCTGACGCCGACCTATAGCGACGTGAGCACGGTGAAGGGCGTGGACTATGAGGAGAACACGGCGTCGCTTTCGTTCAGCGGAACCAAGGGTGAGACCAGAACCATCACGGTATCAACCATTGAGGACGACGTGGTCGAGGGCGATGAGACCTTCACCCTGGGGTTGAGCACCTCGAATTCAGGCGTGAGTTCGAGCGACACGGGCACCGGCACCATCAAGAACGACGATGGCGCGGTGGTGACCGTCGACGATGCCAGCGCCCTCGAAGGCGACAGCATGACCTTCACGGTGACCTTGAGCGAGGCGGTGCAGGGCGGGCTGACGGTGACGCCGACCTATAGCGACGTGAGCGCGGTGAAGGGCGTCGACTATGAGGAGAACACGGCGTCGCTTTCGTTCAACGGGACGAAGGGTGAGACGAAAACGCTCAGTGTATCGACGATCGAGGACGGTGTGGTCGAGGGCAACGAGACCTTCACCCTGGGGTTGAGCACCTCGAATTCGGGCGTGAGTTCGAGCGACACGGGCACCGGTGCCATCCACAACAACGATGGCGCTCCGAACGTGAACCTTTCGCTGAACCGGTTGAGCGTGGGCGAGGGCGAGGGTGCCACGCAGGTGACCGTGACTGCCGCGTTTTCGAACAGCAGCACCTACGACACGGACACGGATATCACGATCTGGGTTGGTTCGAGCGGCACGGCCACCTCGGGCGTTGACTACGCGTCGGTGTCCGAATTCACTGTGACGATCGCGGCGAACGAGGCATCCGCTACGGCCGCGTTCACGCTGACGCCGACGGACGATCGCTTGGTGGAAGGTGATGAGACCATCGGCGTGTCCGGCAGCACCGCCGCCTTGAGTGTGAACGGCACTGAACTGGCGGTGACCGACGACGATGTGGCGCCCTCGGTAAGCCTGTCGCTGAGTCCGTCGAGCGCGGCCGAGGATGCTGGGGTCACGCCCATAGTGGTGACGGCCGCGTTCTCCGGGGCCGGCACCTACGCGACCGACAAGGTAGTGACGGTAAGGGTGGGCGGCAGCGGCACGGCGGTCTCAGGCACCGACTACGCGTCGGTGTCCGAATTCACTGTGACGATCGCGGCGAACGCGGCTTCCGGCACCGCCACCTTCACGCTGGCGCCCGTGGACGACAGCCTGGCGGAAGATAGCGAGATGATCGGCGTATCCGGCGGTGCGGTCGACCTGATCGTGAACGGCGCGGACCTGACGCTGACGGACGACGACGCGCGCGCCGTGATCGTTTCGGTGGAGAGCCTTGCGGTGGAAGAGGACGGCGGGACGGCCACCTACACCGTAGTTCTGGGCTCGCAGCCGACCGGGGACGTGAGGGTGATGCCGTCGAGCAGCGATGCGTCGACGGTGACGGTTTCGGATGCGCTGACGTTCAAGGCTTCGAACTGGTCCACCCCGCAAACGGTGACCGCGACGGGGGTGAACGATGATATCGACAACGACCCGGACCGTATGACGCGGATTTCGCATTCGGTGTCCGGAGGCGGCTACGGCGAGGAGTCCGTTTCGGACGTAGCGGTTTCTTCCATTGATGACGATGCGCGCGCCGTGATCGTTTCGGTGGAGAGCCTGTCGGTGGAAGAGGACGGCGGGACGGCCACCTACACCGTAGTTCTGGGCTCGCAGCCGACCGGAGAAGTGAGGGTGACGCCGTCGAGCAGCGATGAATCGACGGCGGCGGTTTCGGGTGCACTGACGTTCAAGGCTTCGAACTGGTCCACCCCGCAGATGGTGACGGTGACGGGAGTGAACGATGACGTTGACAATGATCCGGATCGCGAGGCGCTGGTTACGCACGCCGCTTCGGGCGGCGGCTACGGCGGGGTGCCCGCAGCAGAACTGATGGTGACCTCTGTCGACGACGACCAGATTGCCGTTCTGATTTCCGCGCAAAACCTGTTGGTGGACGAGGACGGCGGGACGGCGACCTACAGGGTGGTCCTTGGTTCAGAACCGGTGAGCCCCGTGACGGTGACGCCTGCGAGCGGCGATCAGTCGGTGGCGTCGGTTTCCCGAGCGCTGACCTTCACGGCTTTGGATTGGTCCACGCCGCAGACGGTGACAGTCACCGGCATCAACGACGATGTCGACAACGATCCGGACCGGCAGGTAGCGATTTCGCACGCCGTTTCGGGCGGTGGCTATGAGGGCGTGGCCGCAGCCGACGTGTCGGTGACGGCGAGCGACGATGACGCGCGCGCCGTGATTGTTTCGGCGGAGCGCGTTTCGGTGGATGAGGACGGCGGGACGACGACCTACACTGTGGTGCTGGGTTCGCAGCCCACGGGCAGCGTGACGGTGACACCGTTGAGCGGTGACGAATCGGTGGCGTCGGTTTCCGGCGCGCTGAGGTTCACGGCTTCAGACTGGTCCACGCCGCAGGCGGTGACCGTGACGGGCGTGGACGACGACATCGACAACGAGACGGACCGGGAGACGCGGATTTCGCACGCCGTGTCCGGAGGCGGCTACGCTGGCGTACCGGTGGCGAAGGTTGCAGTGACCGCTCTGAACGACGATTCGATTCGAGCGGTGAAGGTGCGCAACGCTATGCTTCTGGCGGAAACCTTGCGGGCGATGAGCGGCAGCACCTCGCAGGTGATCGAAGGACGCATTCAGCGGCGTCTGGGTTCGGAAAAATCTGTGTTTGCGCAGGTCTCGGGGCCGCCCAAGCCACCCAAGCCGTCATCGGAGGAATCGTCTGACGATGCTCCGGCCCCGTCATCGTCCGGTTCGTCTGCGGATGCGTCCACCCCTTCGCCTGTGGGTGCATCCGGGGATTGGCCCAGCGGCTCGCCTGCCGGGGCATCAGCCGGATCCACCCCGGCGGGCTCGGCCGGGTTCGCGATCCAATTCGCCGGTCTGCTGGCCAGCGCTTTCGCGACCCCCGGCTGCGAGCCGCCGCAGTTGGCGGCATCGGCGCTTGGCGAAGTGTCCGCACACTCGCCCGACTGCCTGCGGACCGACTCGGGCATGGACAACAGGAGATTCTGGCCGACTGGTGGCAGTATCGAGCAAGCCTTCTCCGGACTGGTGTTTTGGGCCACGGCGGACCGGCGCACACTGAATGGGCGGCAAGAGTCCATGGTGAATTGGGACGGCGCGGTGAACGGCTTGCACGCCGGCTTCGACCAGACTATTGGCGAGAACATGCTGTGGGGCTTGGCGATCTCCCGGCATAGCGCTTCGGTTGATTACGATGCTTGGGCACTGGGCCGACACGCCTCGGGAAGGCAATCGACCCAAGCGATTTCGGCGCACCCTTACCTTGCGCTGAACCTCGCTTCCGGAGGCCGTCTCTGGGCCTCGGCAGGCTGGGGGTCCGGCGAATGGACCGATCGCGAAGACGGCGGGGCTCGCTACGGAGCGGATATCAGCTGGGGCAACGCGGTGGCCGGGGGCGCGCTGCCGATCATTGTTCGCGGGACCGAGCTGGAGGCGGTGTTTGACGCTTCGTTGGCGAGGCTGGCGCTGGAGGACGGCGAACTTGGACTCGACGAGTCCTCGCTGGGCGTCAGCCGTGTCCGGGGTGCCCTGCAGGGTCAGCGCGAGTTTGTCTTCGGTAGCGGGTCGCGTGTCGATCTGGGCGCTCGTCTGGGCCTGCGTTATGACGGCGGCGATGGCGCAACCGGAATGGGCGTTGAAACAGGTCTGGGCGCTGCTTGGAACATGCCGTCCGCGGGCCTTCGGCTGGGACTGGAATGGTCGCTGCTTGTGGCCCATCAGGGCGATGTGGACCGTCAGTCCCTTGCCGCCTATATAGAACGCGAGCCTACCGGGCCGGGAGGACAGGGCCTGCGCTTCCGTCTGGCGCCGTCGCTGGGTGCCGACGCCACGCAAGCCGGTGCGCTGTTCGAAGACGAGCGGTTGCGCGGCTTGTGGGGCATTCACCAGATCACCGGCGGCCCGCACCTCGACGCCGAAATCGGCTACGGATTCGAGCGCTTTTCGTTTTCGCCCTTCGCCGCAATCAGCACCAGTGAGGATAATCGGCGCAGCCTCAAGACCGGGCTGAGCTGGGCAACATCCAGCGGCAGGATAAGCTGGGCACTGGAGCTGGAGCGCATCGAAAGGCCGGGCGGCCCCGAAAACCGCGTCCAACTGCGCTTCCAGAGCAGCCCCCGACTCGCCCCCTTCTCGCAACAAACCCAAATCGCAAAGTAGAGAGCGCAAAAAACTCCCCCCTTGAGGGGGAGTCAAATCTACGCAGCAGATTTGGTGGGGGGAAACTGGCGACGACGTCTGGTCAGCGCAACGCCCGGACCCGATGCCCCCGACTCACGCGATCGGCGCAGGGAAAACTCCCTTTCCATCCTTACCGCCAGTTTCCCCCTCACCGAAAAAACCGCGCTTCGCTTGTTTTTTCGACTCTCCCCCAAGGGGAGAGTTTTCCGCCGTTGATGCAATAGGCGGGGTTTTTGTTCCTCATTTTCGGTGCCTCGCGTTCACAACAGCCCCAACTCCATCATTGATGTGCTGGTGTTGGCGGTGACGACTATGTGGTCGAGGACGCGGACATCGACGAGTTGCAGGACGCTCTTGATTGATTTGGTGATTTCGATGTCCGCGTGGCTTGGCCTTGAATTGCCCGAGGGGTGATTGTGGCAAAGCACTATGGCGGCGGAATTGAGGGACATGGCGATCCGAAGGACCTCTCTAATATAGACATTGGTGGCGTCTACCGTGCCGAAGAAGAGTTCGCGATATTCGATCAGCCTGTGCCGTGTATCGAGAAACAGGGCGGCGAACACCTCTGTCTCCTTCGCCCCCAGCCTTTGTTCGAAGTACCCACGGCTGTCCTGCGAGGAGGTGTAGGCTTTACCGCGGCGCAGGGGTTCCATGGCGCTTCGCTCGCCGAGCGCGAACGCCGCAACAAGCGCGGCGCGCAGGCCTTCGTCCTTGAGCTTTCCCGCCGACTGCGGCAGTTGCGCAACCTTGCGTAATCCGGTCAGACCCCCATGGGTTGCGAGTAGCGAAACGGCGAAGGGAAGCGCTTCCTGGCCAAGCAGCGGGGCCAATATCAAAGCGACCAGCTCCCCGTCGGAAAGCGCGTCTGGGCCCTTCAGCTCTAGTCGGCGTAGCGGATGCTCATCAGAGCGATCAGGCATTTGTAGGCGCGAGGTGATATGGTGCGAAATTGGCTCGCGTCGGCCCAATTGAGCGGGCGCGGAAATTGTTGAAGGTTGGGCGCTCACAAGGCTATTTGAGACCGGTTACTTGGAAGATGTCAGTTGATGCGAACATCCTATTGGGAATCGCAGGCGGCATAGGTGCGTATAAGTCCCCTGCGCTTGTGCGTGATCTCGCAAGGCAAGGTGCGAGAATTCGCACAGTCATGACGCGCGCCGCGCATGAATTCGTAACGCCGGCAAGCTTGCAAGCGGTTTCAGGCTTCGAAGTGCGCTCGGAGACCTTTGATCAATCCGCCGAAGCCGCCATGAGCCACATTGAACTCGCGAGGTGGGCGGACCTCATCTTGATCGCGCCCGCGACCGCACACCTCATGGCACGCCTCGCACATGGCCTTGCCGACGATCTTTTGACGACTATCGTGCTGGCATCCGAGGCACCCATCGTTTTGGCACCGGCCATGAACATGCACATGTGGTCGCATCCCACCGCCCAAGAGAACACCGAGCGTCTCAAGGCGCTGGGGTATCACATACTGGGCCCCGATGAAGGCGAGCAGGCTTGTGGCGATGAAGGCCCCGGACGCCTCATGGAGCCGCAGGTCTTAGCCGCCGAGGTGGCCGCCATCCTCGCCGGACAATCGCAAGCCCAAGGTCTGCTGGCTGGCCAAGCAGTGCTGGTGACCGCCGGACCCACGCGAGAGTCGATCGATCCAGTACGCTATATCACCAACCACAGTTCGGGCCGCCAAGGCTACGCCATGTGTCGCGCTGCGGTTGCAGCGGGTGCCCAAGTGACGCTGATCAGCGGGCCTGTCTCGCTAGAGACCCCAAAAGGAGTGACGCGCATTGATGTGACCTCGGCTGAGGACATGCTCGCAGCGGTGATGGACCACCTCGGCGAGACGGATATCCTGATTGCGGTTGCCGCCGTGTCAGACTTCAAGCCGGTGAGTCTTGCCGAGCACAAGATAAAGAAACACAAAGCAACAAGCATCTGGCAACTGGAGCTCATTCAGAACCCAGATGTATTGGCGGAGGTCGCCGCCATTGCCGATGGGCCCTACACGGTTGGTTTCGCCGCCGAGACGCGCGATGTCGAGCAGAACGCGCGCGCAAAACTTGAATCCAAGGGCATTGACATGATCGCAGTCAATGATGTCGGCAATAGTGACATCGGCTTCAATAGCCTGAGCAATGCCATGACGCTCTTCTGGCGCGAAGGAGAAGCCATCAGCAGTGAACGCTTGGAATTGAGCGCGAAGGACGAGATCGCCGCCCGCATCATAGAGCGTGCGGCTGCCTGCTCTGCCGCGCGCCACGGGGGTGCGCCATGAAGGACACTCGCGACGCGGGCGTGGAAATCCACGATTTCGCCAGGGTACTGACCGAGGCCCTTCCCTACATACGTGAGTTTCATGGCTGCCGGATCGTCATCAAGTATGGCGGGGCGGCGATGGTGAACGAGAATCTCAAACGCCAGTTTGCCCGCGACATAGTGCTTCTGAAGCTTGTCGGCATGTGTCCGTTGGTCGTGCATGGCGGCGGCCCGCAGATCGGCGAGTTCTTGAGCCGCCTCAACATAGAAACGCGCTTCGAGGGCGGCATGCGCGTGACCGATGGCGAGACCATGGACGTGGTGCAGATGGTGCTCGGCGGCTTGGTCAACAAGGAAATCGTGTCGGCCATTTCGGCCCAGGGAGGACGCGCGGTTGGCATCTCCGGCAAGGATGGAGAAATGATTCGCGCAAAGCGTTTGCGGGTGGTCAAAGCTTCCCCGGAACTGGAGGCCGAAGAGATCATCGACATAGGGCATGTGGGACAGGTCTCAAGCGTCAATCCGCAACTCTTAAGTGCGCTCATTGAAGATGACTTCATTCCGGTGATTGCGCCCATCGGCAGCGGAGAACAGGGCGAAACCTACAACATCAATGCCGACCTTGTCGCCGGGTCCATCGCCACAATACTCGGCGCCAGCAAACTGATTCTGGTGACCGACACGCCCGGCATACTCGATGCCTCGGGAGCGCCATTGCAGGTCGCGAGCCCGGAAGAAGTGCAGGCACTGATCGAAGATGAAACCATCGGCGGCGGTATGCTGCCCAAGGCAAAATGCGCGCTCGACGCCTTGCAGAGCGGCGTCCCGTCCGCACACATCATTGACGGCCGCGTCCCTCACTCGATACTACTCGAAGTATTCACCGACGCCGGCATCGGCACCCTCATCAAGTCGTAAGGCCAGTCAGCGTGAAGCAGAAGAAAGATGTTGAAACCGGCAACGACCTCCATCCGAAGCGCGTCCATTTCCGCCGACTCATGAAATACCCAACCTTCTCCCTGATTCTGCTCTGCGTCACTTGGCCGCTCGTATCAAGCGCGCAGCTGGAGAGCGGACACGCCCTACTTGAACGATTTGCCAATCACTGGAGCGGGGCCTTTTCCAACGAACGCCAGGTCAAGTCGGAACAACTCAACCGCGAACCAGACTACCCGGAGGCCGTGCGACTGCTGCGCGACATGCGCGTCTACAAGATCGACGCACCGGCCATCGGCGAGCAGGTCTTGTTTCTGGAGGAGGTCAAATCCAGTCGGCCCGATGTCGCGCATCGCCAGCGCGTCATGTCGCTTCTTTGGCATGAAGGCACCCGCGAAATCGAAGTCGAGCAATTATTCCTGTCGCTCGATCAAGCCTACGACCGGCCATTGATGCCGGCTGCCGAGGTGCAGAGGTTGCGCCGAACGGATCTATTCTTGGTCTCCGAGTGCAATCTCTTCTTCAAATGGGAACCCGAACACTCACGCTTCAAAGGCGGGATGCGCCCGCGCGCCTGCCAATATACGCACCCGCAGAGCGGCCCCGTATACGCCGAGTTCGACATGCTGTTGGACAGGCATCGACTCTGGTATCGAGATCGATCCATCAAGATCGGTGATGGTGCCGTGCGCGGAGAGATCGATGGATTCTCTTGGCTGCGCTTTGACCGATTGTCCGACGAACCGCTACTTGCCAATGGCGACCGCATTTCCAAGGCCGAACTGCGGCGGCGCATGCCCTTGACCGCAGGCATGGAGGGAGTGTGGGAAGGCACTTTTCGTCGAGTCGATGCGAATGGAGAGATCATGGAAATCCTGCCGTCACGAATCATCGTGCGGCTGCTGCCCGACGGAGAGGCCTTTGACTATCATCAGACCAACATCCTCAACCCCGATAGCGGGCAGGAGCGGCGCATCGAAAGCTACGGAAGGTGGGATGTGGACCGATTGCGCTTCTTCAACCAGCGGCTCGAAGGCTGGGCGAAAGACCTCGCGGCCGACGAGACCGGCCTGACCTCGGTGTTTCTGATGAAGTACAAGGACGGGTCAGGCCTCACCGTTTCAGAAATCGTCAGCGTCAAACCGGGCAACCCAGATAAGCGCATGAGGGCGACCCAGTACATGAAGGAAGGCCAGATCGTCCGCCGCACCCTCATTGATGAAGTGAAGGTTTCTAACCCACTCCAGCGCGGCTCTGAATGAAGATAGCACTCCCCCGTTGAGGGGAAGTTATTTCTTGCGTCTCCAAGTTTTGCCTGCGCGAGACTCCCCCGCATGCAACAAAATTAATGTCATGTAGAATTCGCTCACCCAATTTGAATATTCCGAGACTTATCGCATGCTTCAGAGTATGACCGCATTTGTTCGGCATACTGAATCCCTTTCCTGGGGGAACTTGGATTGGGAAATTCGATCACTCAACTATCGATACTTGGAAGTTGATGTGAATATTCCGGCCGCCTATCGCCATTTGGAAACGGCGTTGAGAGAGCTGGTGCGTCAGCGTGTACACCGCGGCCGAATCACCTGTAGCCTGACGGTCACCTACGACGACCCATCGCACGGCTTCCGAATTGATCGCGACCTCTTAAAGCAACTGCTCATCGCCATGCAAGAGGTGCGAAGCGAAGCGCACGAGATCCGCACCGCTCGGGACATAGACGTGCTCCGATGGCCCGGCGTCATGGCCACCGGAGGTGCGCTTGGCGAACCCTACGACAAGGCGGTGAAGGAAGCACTGGCAAAAGCAATCGTCGCGACGGCCCGGCAACGCGGTCGCGAAGGCAAGGAACTCGAAAACTATCTGCTGCAAAGGTTTGATGAAATACTCGTATCCTTGCAAGAACTCAAGGAGTGCGTGAAGAACACCGCCGCCCTGCGCCGGGCAAGCCTACTTGACAACCTGCGCGGCCTCATAAACTTGACGGATATTTCCGCTGGACGACTTGAACAGGAAGTGGCTTTGCTGGTTTCCAAATACGATATTTCTGAAGAGATGGAGCGCTTGTCTGTTCATCTTTCCGATGCGCGCGAAATGATCGGTAAATCCGGTCCGCATGGACGCCAGCTCGATTTTCTGATGCAAGAGATGAATCGAGAAGCAAACACCATAGGCGCCAAGGTGCACCAAGTCGAGGCCGGTCGCATCGCGATACGGCTAAGGACGAGTATTGACCAAGTGCGCGAACAGGTGCAGAACATCGAATGACGCCTTCTCAACATGCCGCCGCGTGCGGATCGGGTTTGATTCTGCTTGTCTCCGCTCCGTCCGGTGCCGGCAAGACCAGTGTTGTTCGCGAGCTTATGCGCCGCGATACGCGGCTGCGCATGGGTATTTCGCACACGACGCGCACCGCGCGCGGCAGCGAACGCGAGGGACATGACTATTATTTTGTTTCAAAGAGAGAATTCAACGACATGCAGGCAGAGGGCGACTTTCTCGAATGCGCGGAGGTCTTCGGCCATATGTACGGCACCTCCTCTCGTATGATCGACGAATTCCTAGCGCAAGATACCGATGTCATACTGGAAATCGATTGGCAGGGAGCAGCCCAGCTTCGTGCCAAGGGCTATGCCGACGCAAGCGTGTTCATTCTGCCCCCCAATTTCGAATCCTTGGCAAGTCGCCTCAAGTGTCGCGGTTCCGATACGCAAGGGGTCATCGAAGCGCGTCTGCGCGCGGCGAGGGACGAAATCGCACGCTACGAAGACTACGATTATCTGCTCGTGAACGAGGATTTTGATCAAGCGGTGGAGACTTTGGGCGACATCGTTCGCGCTGAACGCAATCGCACGGGAAAAGTACGAACGAGAAGATCGAATCTTCTCTACGCGCTGTTCGACCCAAAGGAGGCAGGCTAATGGCGCAGTCCCTGGTCATCGTCGAGTCGCCGGCCAAAGCGGCGACCATCAATCGTTACCTCGGCTCCGAATTTACGGTGAAGTCCAGTGTTGGTCATGTGCGCGACCTGAAGAAGCAAGGCATGGGGCTCGAACCGGAAAATGGTTGGAAAGCGCACTACGAGGTGGACCCGGATAAGAAAAAGGTCATTTCCGACCTTAAGAAGGCCGCCGCCAAGGCCGATCAAATCTACCTCGCAACGGACTTGGACCGAGAAGGAGAGGCTATCGCGTGGCATTTGCGTGAACTCATCGGCGGAAATCTTGATCGATTCAAGCGCGTCATATTCAGTGAAATCACCAAGAAGGCCGTCAAGGATGCCTTCAATGACCCCAGTCAACTCAACATGGACCGCGTCAACGCCCAGCAGGCGCGCCGCTTCCTCGACCGGGTCGTTGGATTCGAGCTCTCGCCCTTGCTGTGGCAGCGCATCGCCCGCGGCCTGTCCGCGGGCCGCGTGCAGTCGGTCGCGGTGCGCATGATCGTCGAACGCGAACGCGAGATTCGATGCTTTGTTCCAGAAGCCTACTGGGAAATACACGCCGACCTTCAGCGCGGGGGCGAGAGTCCCTATTCATTTAAAGTGGTAGGCGCGGATGGCAGCAAGGCCGAGCGATTCGACGCGACGCTCGCCAAAGCGTTGGTGAAGAGATTGCGCGCCGCAGCGCACATTGACGAGCTCAAACGGACTGAACGAAAAAGTCGCAGCCGCCCTTCCCCACCGCTTATCACTTCAACCCTACAGCGCGAGGCGACGCGCTTGGGTTTCGGCATCTCCCGAACCATGCGCCTTGCTCAGCAACTTTACGAGGCCGGCTTGATCACCTATATGCGCACGGACTCGACCAACCTGTCGAGCGAGGCGGTGGCCGCGTGCCGAACGCACATTGAAAGCGAATACGGACGCAAGTACCTGCCGAGTAAGCCACGCTTTTACGCCAGCAAAGCCAGTGCCCAAGAGGCGCACGAGGCCATACGTCCGACGGATGTCAATCGCCGCGCCGAATCGCTGAGCCTTGGCCGCGACACGGCCCAAGCGCGACGATTATATGATCTCATTTGGCGTCGCTTTGTCGCCTGTCAGATGGAAGATGCCGTCATCCTGTCGGTCAGCCTGCTTGCCGAGACTGATGCCATCCGCCTCAAGCGTACCGGTACGCAGATCCTCTTCGATGGCTTCGGCCGCATTGCCCCGAAAAGCGGCAAGGATGAAGTTGCCATGCCGGATTGGGGGAGCTTTTCGGCATCTTCGCCAAGCAGTGGAGCGCCTCTGGTTCCGGTAGCAATCCAAGACGATGTCAAGTCCGAAGAAAAGTTCACCAAACCTAAGCCGCGTTTCAATGAGGCGGCACTGGTGCGAGAACTCGAGAAGCACGGTATCGGCCGTCCGTCTACCTACGCGAGCATCATCCAAACCATTCAGGCGAGAGGCTATGTGCGCTTAGAGGGCCGAGCCTTCTGGGCCGAGCCCATCGGTGAAGTGGTAACTGATCGGCTCATGGAGTGCTTTCCAAGACTGATGGACTATGGATTTACCTCTGGACTTGAGGAGGAGCTTGATCAGATCGCACTTGGAAATCTGGATTGGATCAAGGTGCTTGACAGCTTTCACGGCGAATTCACGGAGCTGCTCGGCGAGGCGCGAACAGGTGAGAAGGGAATGCGGCGAGCGTCGGCGGCAGAAATGCCGTTGGTCTGTCCGACTTGCGGGCGCCCCATGAAACTTCGCATCGGCAGATCGGGCATGTTCCTCGGTTGTTCAGGTTTTGAGTTGCCGAAAGCCGAGCGATGCGCCGAGACGCTTTCCTTGGAACCTGCGGAAGCTATGCCGGAGCCCGGCTCGGAACAAGTCGGAAAGGCAAGCAGTCCCTTGATTGACCGTTGCAAGTGCGAGATCTGCGGCCGCCCAATGGATGCCATGCGCATCGACAATGGTCGCAGACTGCACCTCTGTGCGGGGCGACCAACCTGTCCCGGCGTGCGCTTGGAAGAGGGTGATTTTGCGCTGCCGGCCACGCAAGAGAGCGGTTTCGAGTGCGACCGGTGCGGCAGTGCCCTCATCGCCAAGAAAGGTCGGTTTGGCCGCTATTTCGCCTGTACCAACTCAATTTGCGGCAATACGCGAAAGATGTTGGCGAACGGCGAACCCGCGCCAGTGCGGATGACGCCCATCCCGCTTCCCGCGCTCGGCTGCGCCAAAGTAGATGACCATTTCGTATTGCGCGAGGGCGCGAAAGGGCTGTTTCTCGCCGCCAGCAAGTATCCAAAGCATCGCGAAACACGCTCCCCCTTGGTGCGAGAACTTGCGGGACTTCACAACCAATTGCCCGAGAAGTTTCAGCATCTCGCCAAGGCACCCGACCAGGATCCGGACGGAAATCTAGCCGATGTGCGCTTTTCGACCAAGCTTGGGGAGAGTTTTCTATCAAGTCAGGTGGGCGAAAAAGCGAGCAAGTGGCGAGCCTTTTTTGATAAAGAAGAAAGTGCGTGGAAATGGGTCGAATCGGGACGTCAAAAGCAAGCAAACAAATCGCAAAAAAGACGAGGCCGAAAGGCGTAGCGCTGTCTGCTTGCCTATCTTCCCATGGTTCTTCAGCGTTTTCGGAACCGTGCCGCTGGTCTTCATTTTGCGGTCTTTTCCTTGGTCTGCCAAGATATTTCTGCAAATGGTGAGGAGACTCAGGACAATTAAACTCTGATAATGCTGCCGTTGTGAAGTAAACTATAGGCAAGGGGGAGGAGAGTGCAATCGTACGAATCGCTCTCCTCCGCATAACGTACCAATGGAATAATTAAATTGTTGTGTGAGTCAAACTTGAAATGACCTCTACTCGAATAAAGAAGGAACTCAAACGGCGACACATCACGCAGGTGCAAATCGCCCAAGACCTTGGGAAGTCGGCGGCGGCGGTATCTTTGGTTGTGAACGGCAAGAGCCGTTCACGCTTGATCGAAGAACATATCGCCTCGCTTCTCGGGCGTGAGAGGTTCGAGATATGGAAACCTACTCGCTCCGTGACTCCTAGGGACGAGGACGACTGAGCAAAACTGCCTGATATTTCGACCCAGCCTTGGGATTTGCGCGCAGACCGTGTGTACTGGTCTCGGCGTCACTGGGTATTTTTTGGCCGAACTTTGTGCAAGCTGCGAAGACCAGAATGTTCATGACCATGTTGGAGCGGGTGCCCCGCGCTGCCCTTGTGTGCATCTCCCCATTGCTGCCGAAGGCGCGCAGGGTCGGCATCGAGCGATATCTTCGCGGTTTCGAGGAGGCGCGTCGACTGCTTCGCGCACATGCCGTCATAGTGTCCTTTGGCAAGAGTGGACGTACTTGGCTGCGGGTGATGCTGTCGCGGTTCTATGGGATGCGTTATAACCTCCCTCAAAGCAGTCTCATGGGCTTTGACAACCTGAGCCGAAGACATGCGGCGATTCCCAAGCTGCTCTTCACGCACGACAATTATCTTGGCGACTACACCGGCAATAGAAAGGACAAGTCCGACTATCTTGGCAATAAGGTGGTGCTCTTGGTTCGAGACCCCGCCGATGTAGCCGTGTCCCAGTACTTCCAGTGGCGCCATCGGATGAAACCACGCAAGAAGCGCATCAACGCCTATCCGGCACATGGCGTGGAAGTGGAAATTTCCGATTTCGTATTGGACACTGGAAACGTGCTTCAACGTATTATTAATTTCATGAACCTGTGGGTAAGCGAAGGGTCTAGGTTCGCGGATTCGCTGATGATCCTGCGCTACGAAGATCTGCGTGCCGATCCGCAAGCGAAACTCGGGGAAGTGCTGGAATTCCTCGGCACGCCGGGAGATGCAAGCGAGATTGCTGAAGCGGTAGAATTTGCTTCCATTGACAACATGCGGGAAATGGAATTAAAGCGCGGCTTTCGTGGGTCGGGGCATCGAATGCGGGCCGGGGATGAAAGAAATCCAGACTCCTATAAGGTTCGGCGCGCCAAAGTGGGCGGATACTTGGACTACTTTGAGCCTGTGGACATCGCCAAGATAGATGGCATGATCAATGAACAACTTGCACCTTCGCTGGGATACGCGAGACCAGATGCCAAGCCTTAAGGGTTTGCGGAGCAACTGAGGCTTCCATTGAGGCATCAAAAAACGCACATGGACATTTCGGATACGCAATCAGGCGGTGCCGACCCCGTCTCAAAAGGCCTCTGCGTGTTCATACACACCAATGCCAAGCAGATGCTTGGCGCCAAGGTGGGCTGCCATGCACTGAAAAGAAACTCTCTTCATGCCGACAAGTTTGATGTGCGAATCATTCATTCGGACGACTATCCCTTTATGCAGGAATACGAGGGCAAGCGCTATTTGCGCGATGGTGTGCGTTGGACTTGGCTGAATGGCGACCTACAGTCCTTCACGCCTTTACGGTTTGCTCCGCCAAAGCTCATGGGCTACCAAGGCAGGGCGGTGCTCACCGACCCGGATATTTTCGCCGTTGGCGACATCTGGGAGCTCCTGTCGCGAGACATGGGCGACAAAGCGATCTTCAGCCGAATGCGCTCCGGCCCGAAGGGCCGCATCGACAAGTGTTGGGCAAGTTCAGTAATGCTGCTTGATTGTGCCAAGCTCACCCATTGGGATGTCGAGCGCGGGTTTCGCGAAATGTTCGAAGGGCAGCGGGACTATCAGGATTGGGTATGTTTGAAGCTCGAGGATTCGAGTACCATCGGTCTACTCGAACACGAGTGGAACGATTTCGACCGGCTCAACACCGGCACGCGCATGCTGCACAACACCAAACGTCGAACTCAGCCTTGGAAGGCCGGCCTGCCTCCAGACTGGCGCCCCGCGGAACGATTTCGGCTGTTTCCGCCCGCCGCCTGGATACTGCGCGCCAAGCGCAAGATTTTCGGGGATTATGCCTTCGTCGGCAACTACAAGCGGCATCCCGATCCCAACCAAGAACGTTACTTCTTCGGCCTGCTCAGAGAATGCCTCGAGCAGGGATGGGTTAAGGAAGACGAGATTCGCGATGAAATGCGTCAAAATCACGTCAGGCACGATGCGCTTGAAATCTTGGACAGCTTAGAGCCGCTTGCACCGGCCCCGGAAGCGCCCATGCCCTTACCTGCTGCTTGATCGCCTCGTGCGTCTGATCATCATTGGCAGCGGCCTCGCCGGGCTGACCACGGCCTACTTTCTCGCCCGCGAGAAGGTCGATGTGACGGTATTTGATCAAGCCGAAGGCGCAGGGCTTGAGACATCCTTTGCCAATGGCGGGCTGCTGGCACCGAGCGGCATGGCACCTTGGAACAGTCCTGGGTTGGCCGGCACCCTGCTTCGCTCAATTGGGCGTGAACACTCGCCAGTGCTGGTGCGCGCGAACCAGTGGCTCAAACTTGCCGATTGGGGCTTGGAGTTTCTTGCCAATTCACGCACGAGCGCTTACCGCAAGGCAACGCTTAAGAACATCTCTTTGGCGCGTTACTCTCAGCAGGTCTTGCAAGAGCTTCTGCGGGAGGAATCCTTGGAATTCGATTTCGCCGCAACCGGCACCCTCTGCCTGTACCGCGACCAAACCAGTCTGCATTCGGCGATGGCACAGGCGGAATTCATCGCCCATGCGGGTGTGCGTCACCAACGACTCGATGCGTCGGATGTGGTCGATCTTGAACCCGAGCTTGAACCCATCTACGGGCAGATCAAGGGCGGCATCCATTTTCCAGAGGATGCCTCGGGCGATGCGCACCGGTTTTGTCTCGAACTGCACAGGCTGTGCGAAAGGGTGGGCGTGGATTTTCGATTCCGCGAATCGGTCTTGGACTTGGAGGAAGAGGCCGGGCGCGTGTCACAAGTACGGACGGATGCCGGCACATACCGAGCGGATGCCTATCTTATTGCGGCCGGTAGCTATTCGGCGCCCTTGGTCGCACGCCTTGGTCTGAAATTGCCGGTGCGTCCGGCCAAGGGATACTCGATCACGCTGCCAAGTTCGGAGTTGCGAACGCGGCATCCCGTGCTCGACAGGGATCAACACATAGTCGTGACACCCTTGGGGGATCGTATCCGCGTCGCCGGCACGGCCGAGTTCGCGGGTTTCGACACGCACATTCGACCGAAGAGAATCGACAATCTCATCGCCCAGTTCGCAAGGGTCTACCCGAAACGCGCGGCGTCTCTAAGACGCGAAGAAATACGCGAATGGACTGGCCTACGACCCATGGCCGCCGACGGCATGCCCTTTCTGGGCGCCACGCCAATTCCAAACCTCTATCTCAACACTGGACACGGACCAAGCGGCTGGACCCTCGCTTGTGGCAGCGGCAAATCAGTCTCCGACCTCATCCTAAGACGCACCCCCCACATAGACATCGCTGACTTCGGCTACGCGCGAAGGGCTTGACTTGCCAGCAACGCCAATTCTCTCCCTATGAGCGGGAGTAGCTCACAACCCCTCAACTGCCCTCCGATAGGTGCGGCTTACGGGTACGCGTTCGCCGTTGTTTAATTCAACAAAGGTGCGTCCACCTTCTCGCACCACTCTCGCAATCGCATCGCTCGCCACCCAGTGCGACCGGTGCACCCGCATGCCTTCAAGCCTGTTCACTTCCTCCAAAGCGTCCGTAAAACGCATGAGCACGAGCTCGGAACCAAGCTCGGTGTGTGCTTCCACGTAATGGTCCCGCATTCGCAGATGCAGCAATTGATCACCAAGCGCGGGTGACAGTCTCTTCAAGAACTGCGCCGAGACCTGTGCGGTCTCTGACGCCGCAATGCCCGGGAAGAAACTGCCTCGTCGAGCAAATTCAGCCCCCAAATAGCCTATCACCATATGGATCAACGCCACCGAGGCATAGACATACGCAAGCTCGGTCGCCATCTTCATAGGCTCATCGAGCCAAGCCTCGAGCGCCAGCACCACGCCGGTTCCCGGCAGCGCGGCCATCAGCGCACCGACCACCACGCCAATCCATTGTGGACAGCCCACCGACCGCATCAAGGCAACCGCAAGCGGCGTGGCAATGACTCCGAGCGTCCAATTCAGCCCGATCGCCATTGTCCAATACACGAAGCGTTCAAGTCCCGAAAAGCGGGTATAGGTGCCGAAAGGCGCGATCCACACAAACACCAAGATAACCGCCGCGAAGGTGGTCAGATGCCGCCAAGTAACCAATCCATGCAGCCTTTCGCGAAGCGCGAATGGCAGACTGGACGCATCACGCGAATTTTCGTCGATGTTCACGAAATTCCTCAGGGAATACCTCTTGTAGCGTGACTGCAATTCGCACACACTTGTCGCCCAAGCGCACAACTGCGACACTCATCCTAACAGTCAATCTCGCAATCAATAGGGAACACTCATGAAATTGCATCTTTCCTTTTCTCTCTTCTTGCCACTCCTGCTGTTGGCCGCGCCGAGCTTTGCGGGCGACCTTCTGGTGGAGATCAAGGGCATTCGTTCTTCGGACGGTCGCATCTTTGCGGCCGTTCACCAGCGCGTTCCCGATGTGAATTTTCCGGATCCTGGCGGCGCCGTGTGCGCCTTCAACGTACTCGCACGAGAAGGCAGCATTCAGGTGGTGTTTAAGGAATTGCCGCCTGGTGATTACGCCGTCACCGCCTACCACGATGAGAACAACAGCGGCGAGATTGATCGCAACGCGCTCGGTATTCCGACCGAAGGCTACGGCTTTGGCAACGACGCCATGGGTTTTATGGCGCCTCCAAAGTTCGAGGATACTGCCGTAACGCTTGCCGAAGGCGAAGAAAGCGTGACCGCTTGGGCGACCCTGAAGTATTGATCGACCAATGCAGAGAAGAAGCGTCCTCAAAGCCGGCGCGCTGCTTAGCATCGCGGGCGGGCTTCCTCGGTTCGCCTTGGGGGCCGGGCCGCAAGCCGATGACTGGGCGGCCGCCTTTGCGAGCGCACTCGAAGATGATCCGAGGCTGCTCGGCTGGGCCACTCCAGCCTTCGATTCGATCGACTCTGGAGTGCTTCGGGTGGAGGGCCAGTGGCCGAGGGGCCTCGGGGGCACCTTCTGGCGCAATGGTCCGGCCATACACGACCGGCACGGTCTGCGCTATCAGCATTGGTTCGATGGCGACGGCATGATTCAGGAGTTTCGCGTGTCCGAAGGCGCGGTGCGCCACAGAGCGCGCCTGATCGCCACGCCGAAGCTGCTTGCCGAGGATGAGGCATCGCGACGACTCTATCGCGGCTTCGGCACCCCTGTCAGGGATGGATTACCGGTCAGACGGCCCGACGACCTCAACACCGCCAACATCTCGGTGCTGGAGCATCACGGCGAACTCCTCGCCTTGTGGGAGGGCGGTTCGGCGAGTCGGCTCGATCACGAAACCCTCGAATGGCAGGGTTTCAAATCTTGGGGTGAGGGACTTCAAGGCGTGCCGTTCACGGCGCATCCTAAACTCGACCCGGATGGCACACTCTGGGCATTCGGCTATGCGACCGGTGCCCAGTCCATGCTGGTGCTCTACCACATCTCGTGCACAGGCGACCTGGTCAAGATGGCGCTGGTACCGGTCGATCCTTTGGGCATACTGCACGACTTCGTCGTTACCCAGAGGCATCTGGTGTTCTTGATTCCACCACTCGTGGTAGACGCGGAAACCGGTGCCAGCTTGCTCGATTCGCATGTCTGGCGACCGAAACTTGGTTCGCGGGTATTGGTGGTCTCCAAGGATGACTTCGACAACCGACGCTGGTACGATCTGCCGCCCGCCTTCGGCTTTCACCACGGCAATGCTTGGGAGGAGGCCGACGGGCGGATTTACTTCGATCAATGCCTCGACAAGGATGCCGGTCTGGTGTTGCACTCGCTAGGAAAGGTGATGCGCGGGAATCTGAACAATTTTTTCACGGCCCGCTATGCGCGCATGCGCCTCGACCCTTCGGGCAGCGCCCACATGGAAATAACATCGGAAATCGCCGAGTTTCCACAGGTGGCACCTTCGGTAGTGGGACACAAGAATCGATATGTCTACTACCTCGGCGTTGCCGAAAATGCCGATTGGTATCTGCAAACCCTAGTGAAGCGCGACCATGAGCGGGGCACAATTGAGTCCTACGACTTTGGCCAAGGGAAGATCCCCGAAGAGCATGTGTTCGTGCCTTCTTACGCGGGCGGAGGGGAAGATGCGGGCTGGCTGCTCGGCACCTTTCTCGATTACGAGCGCGGCGTGACCGGCCTCAGTGTGTTCGATGCCCAGCGCCTATCCGACGGACCTCTCGCCACCGCATGGCTTCCTTACCCTCTGCCACTAGGCTTCCACGGCTGCTTTCGTGCGCACAAGAAACAATCGGCTTAGTAACGAACGAAGCCTTGCTAGAATTGCCTTTGACCGAGGACGCAAGGACGCTCGTGAGCATCGACACCACATTCCTTCGCCGCCGCATCGCCTCGCTCGAACGAGCGTTGGAAGAAGTCGAGCAGTCTGACGATGCCTGACTAACTAGACCTGCCCGCGAGGCATCGAAGCACCCTTGAGGCCTTGATTCGCAAGCACTTACCGCATATCGAAGTCTGGGCTTACGGCAGCCGCGTCAACGGACGAAGCCACCAAGGGAGCGATCTTGACCTCGTGCTTCACGGCCCCGGGCTGGAAAAGATTCCGGCTGAGCAACTGGCCGATTTCGAAGATGCGCTGTGCGAATCCACCATTCCGTCCCTTATCGAAGCGCGGGATTGGGCGCGGTTGCCGGAGCGCTTTCGCCCAAGGATTGAGCAAAGTCGCTATGTACTGATGCCGACGCCTTCAAAGGGTGCCTCAGCAAGGCACTCCTGACGGAAGAATCGACGAAGCAAACGAAGAAAGGGACTACTCTTCCCTTGGGAAGTTTTCTTCGGTTGACGTTGAGCAGTCGCTTCCGGGACCGCACACTAGATTCTAGTTCCCATGACTCGGTCCCAGAAAGTGAAGATTGAGGCATAGTTGCCGTGCTTCTTCTGATGATGGCGATCATGGTCTTGGGCTGTGGAAAAGCCGGGGATCAAGTGAGCGATCAGGGGCCGTACTCCCGAATGAATATTGTTTTCGTGGAGTATGTGAAAGCATCCAAACGCCCAGAATACGTACGCCGATACTGAGCCATTCAAGAGGTAGAGTATGCCAAGCCCAAGGGGGTAGCTACCGGCCCTTACGATCCACTCGAACGGATGGACGTAGAGGTACTCCAAAGCATGAGGTGCCGAGACGCGATGGTGTATGTGATGGATTTTCTTGTAGAGATAGGGTGATCGGTGAAGCACACGATGCCAGAAGTAAAAGTACGCATTATCAAGCAGCAGGATGAACAAGAACTGCGCCAAGAACGATGGCGTCCCCGGCCATCGCAAACTGAAAAGGCCGTGTGTCAGCGAAATGCCTACGCAAACCAACATCGCCAGGATCAGATAGTTTAAGCCGATGAGTTGAACTTTCTGTCGGAAGACTTGCGGGTCAGAGGGGGAGCTTTGAAGTACCAAAGATGACCGGGAAGATTCTTCATACTCGAATTCACCGCCGTTTCAAGAGCATCGCCGGTCCAATGCTCCGGGTGGGATGTCGAAAGCGCTGGACTGTGTGGGTAGTAGGTGAAACTCGCGCGCCCGGGACTGCGAGCGATCCCGCATTCGATCGGGACAAAACGACCGTCACTATAGCGCTTGGCGTTCTCCTGCAAACACTCGAAGATCGCCGGAACTGGTTCGCACGCGATGACTCGTACCGAGCGAGCCTTCTGCAGAACGCGAAGGCCGAATATACCGATATTCGCGCCCACATCGACGACGGTCGCACCGTCTCCTACGTGGATTCCATGATTGAAATAGCATTCGACGTGGTGATCGAGAATCCATGCCTCGGTGCGGCGCAAGCAATCCACTCTAGTGCCGTCGGCGAGCTTAGTCGATTTCAAAAGGCCCTCCCCGAGCACTCTGAGAATGGATCAATTTGCACGAATTATGTCTTAAGTTTAACGTAATTCAATGTCTTCTCGTGGAAAAAATTGAAAGACCAGCGACCCTGTGAACAATTCAATATCGAGAAAAGAAGCGAGTTACCCCCTTGCGGACGACTGTATATTTTGCCCATCCCTACACGCCTCGAGGCCTCTCTCCCTTCACGCTTACCCTCTGCATGGCGCGTCTTTGGCCGTCGTAGTCGTCGACGGGACAGTGGATCAGGCAGCGGTTGTCCCAGATGGCAAGCGTCCTTGGCTGCCATTGGAATCTGTACAGGAATCTCTGATCTGTCGCATGCTGATTGAGCTGTTCGATGAGAGCATGGCTCTGCTCACCGGACATGCCGACAATGTGCGTCAGATGAAGTGGGCTCAGATACAGGCACAGTTCTCCGGAATCGAGGTGTCTGCGCACCAGCCGGTGTCGCACCGCAGCCGTCGCCACGTCCGCAGCTTCCACCCGGTCTTCCGCTCGTCCAGCGGCGCTCGCATGCGCACCAGAATCCGTGTGCACTGCGGAGGAACGGAACACGCCTTCGCACGAGGCGATCCTGTCTTTCACCACTGCCGGCAGGGCTTGGTAAGCGAGGCGCATATTGCTAAAGAGGGTGTCGCCTGCCTCAATTGGCACGTCCAACGCAAAGAGCACGGTTGCCTTGGCGGGTTGGGTCAAGTAAGGCGTGTCCGTATGCCATCCTCCACCAAAGACACCCCTGTCCCAAGGCTCCTTGACGACCGGCGCCACCATGGGGTGATCAGGCAAAGAACGTAGGAAGGGATATTGCGTCAATTCGCCAAAGACCTGCGCAAATCGGCAAAGGTCTTGAGGCGAGAGGCGCTGATCGCGAAAAAAGAGAAGCAAGTGATCAGCGAGCGCCTGCCTGAGCGCATCTCCAAGAGCAGGGTCGATCACCTGCCTAATATCAAGTCCAATCACTTGGGCACCGAGCACTTCTGAAGCCGGTTGCGCGCGAAATCCCGTGTAAGAAACCGGTCTGTCGTTCATGGCATTGATGATGCGTCTTAGGTGACTGCCTTGCAAGCGCCTCACTGAAGACAATCCCGAATCAATCCTTACGAATCACACACCCCGCAACCCTCTCTGCGCCTTAATGAAAAATGCCGAAATTCTCCGCTGAGCGCGTCTATGTGCAAGACCTTGCCGATCAGGGATTCGCCGGCACCAATGATAAGCTTCATGGCCTCAAGTGCCATCAGGCTACCGACCATGCCGACAAGTGGCGCGGCCACACCGTTTTCTGCGCAATTGAGCGCCTCGTCGTCTACCCTCGGGTAGAGACAGGCATAACAGGGCGAAGAGGCAAGCCGCGGGTCGAACAGGCTGATCTGGCCTTCGAAACGTATCGCCGCGCCAGACACCAATGGACATCCGCACGCGATGCAGGCCCTGTTGATGGCGTACCGCGCATCGAAATTATCCGTACCATCCACGACAATATCCGCTTGTTCAATCAATGCCGGTAGCGATTCATCGTCAAGCGTGCAGTTGTGGGACCGCACGCGAATGCCGGCTCGCAACCCTTCAAGCCGGCGCGCGCCCGCGACCACCTTGCACTCGTCCAAGTCCTGATCGCCGAAGAGTATTTGCCGCTGGAGATTGGAGAGCTCGACCTTGTCCCGGTCCGCAATGTGAAGCTCACCCACACCCGCAACCGCAAGGTAAAGTGCTGCAGGGCATCCAAGACCACCGAGCCCAGCGATAAGCACCGTTGCGGCAGCCAATTTCTCCTGGCCGGCCACATCAACCTGCGGCAGCATGATGTGGCGCGAGTAACGCAGAAGCTCTTCGTCGTTCATCCGCTCGCTGCTCCCTTTCTGCGTGAGTAGAAAATCGCCAATTCGCCAATGATCAGCACGGCCACCGCGCCGAAAAAGACCCAAGAATCGAAACCAATTTCGGGCACGTAGATCAACAAGACCAAGCTAAATACCAGTAGCGCGAGACACCACAGGGCGAGCATTGAAGCGAACAGGTTGCCTCCCGGGACCGCGAAGGGTCTGTGAATGCCTGCATCGCGAAAGCGCAGACGCACAAAGGCGGCCATCATCACGATGTAGGGCAGCAGAAACAGCACCGCACTGCAGGCGAACAAGGCCCAGAAGAGCTGTTCATTTGTGGCGGCGAGGTTTCCGTAAATGAGCAGCACCAGCGTGCTCAGCAAACCGCCGACTATGGCGGCGCCAAGTGGTGTGCGAAAGCGTGGGTGCTCTCTGCCCAAGGGAGCAGGAAAGGCACCCTCCACAGCAGTCTCCGCCATGGCGCGATTGGTTCCTAAACACCAAGTCACGGCGCTTGAAAAGATAGTGAAGATGGCGGCGATGCCTAGGAGAATTGCCACAAATACTCCAAACCGGCTGTCTCCGAACATGGCGTGAAACGCGGCCACCAATCCTTCAACGATATTCAGGTCTTCAATCGGCAGAGCAACGAGAATGCCGAGCGTGCCAAGCGCATAGAGCCCGGCAATGATGAGACCCGACCAGAGGATTGCGAACGGTAGGTTTTGTTGCGGATTGCGAACGTCGCGTGCGCCCGCGCACATGAGTTCAAACCCAAGCATGCCGTAGATCACCGCGGGCACGTACTTGAGGCTTGCGTCGAAGGATGGCATGAATTCGCGAAGTCCTATGGTGTTTGCCGAACCCTCATCCAAGAAGTGCGCGACTCCGCCACCAATGAGCACCAAGACAATCAGAATCTTAAGCACCGCCCCAAGGTTCGGGATCCATTTACCAAAATCCAAGGAAATCACATTCAAGACGACCGTCAACCAACACAAGAGAATGCAGAGGCCGACCTGTAGCTTAAGCGGCAGGTCAGGATAGAAAAGCTGACCGAAAATGGTGATCAGTAGGATGAATTGGGCCGGGTTCCATAGCGAGACATTGACCCAATAGGCCCAAGCGACTCGTGCTCCCATGGTCTTGCCGAATGCGTCGCGCACCCACGCATAGACGCCGCCCTGCTCCGGGTAGGTGGTTCCCAGTTCGGCGCAGATGAGGCCAAAGGGCAAGAAGAAAGCGAGCGCCATGAACACCCACCAGAAGAGGCTCGACACACCAATAGCCGCCGTTGACAGCAAGGGATCGAGCACCAGAATCGCCGCGACACTGAAAAGCACCAAGTCGCCTAATCTGAGCGTCGGCATGGGTGTGCTATTTGCGTTCATTGATGGTATTCGCGTCTGGCATGGAACGACCGATACTCACTCTCTCGTGACCGGACAAATCTACGAGCGTCTGCACGCCGCTGAACCCCGCCTCACACATCATGGCGCGCACCTTGTCTGCCTGATCGAAACCGTGTTCAAGCGCGAGTGTCCCGCGCGCGCGCAGACAGCGAGGCGCCTCGCGAACGATCTCGCTTAAGGATTCGAGACCTTGCACTCCGCCATCAAGCGCCAAGCGAGGCTCAAATGCTAATGGCGCGTTCTTTAGGCAGGGGTCATCCGCTGCCACGTAGGGTGGGTTACTCAGGATCGCGTCGAAGCCTCCTCCGATGCCTCGGCACCAGTTGGCGCAGACGAATCCGATCTTGATGCCAAGGCGAGCGGCATTCTCCTCAGCGCACAGGAGGGCAGCTTCACTGACATCCGTGGCCGTAATCAAAACATCAGGACGAGCCTTGCCGATTGCGAGCGCTATGGCACCGGAGCCGGTGCCGAGTTCCAGCACCTTGGCACTTGTTGCAAGGTGAGTGATCGCCCAGTCAACAAGTAATTCGGTTTCCGGTCGAGGGCACAGCACATCATGGGTGATGCGCAGTTGAACATCATGAAATCCCGCCGATTCAAGCAAGTATTCCATGGGCTCTCCCTTGCCCCGACGCTGCTGCAATGCCGCTATTCGCCGAGCATCATCCTCACTGGGCTCAACTTCCGCATGTGCGTAAACCCAAGCGAGCGACTTGCCCAGGCAATGCGCCTTAATCAGCAAGATGTCTCGACTGACATCATTCATCGCCGGGATTGCCCAAGAGCCTGGCCTGATAGTCCGCCTGCAAGGGTTCGATCAACAACTCCAAGCGACCTTGGAGCACTTCTTCAAGCCGGTAGAGCGTGAGGTTGATTCGATGGTCGGTCACCCGATTCTGCGGAAAGTTATAGGTTCGTATGCGTTCCGAACGATCTCCACTACCGACATAGGCGCGTCTCGCCTCGTCCTGCGCCTGCTGCGACTTTTGCCGCTCAGCATCAAGCAGCCGTGCGCGCAGGAGCGCCATGGCTCTCTGGCGGTTCTGGAGTTGAGACCTTTCGTCTTGACATTCGACGACAGTTCCGGTGGGAAGATGGGTGATGCGAACGGCCGTGTCCTTCTTGTTCACATGCTGACCTCCGGCGCCCGAGGCCCGGTAGGTATCGAATCTCAGATCGGAAGGGTCTATTTCCACCTCCTCGATCTCTTCGACCTCAGGCAGCACGGCAATGGTGCAGGCGGAGGTGTGAATGCGTCCCTGGGCTTCGGTTTCGGGAACTCTCTGCACGCGATGCGTGCCCGATTCAAACTTGAGCTGGCTATACACGGCCTTGCCGACGATGCGCACGATGACCTCCTTGAAGCCGCCGTAGGCACCGCCTCGTTCGTTGACGATCTCGGTGCTCCAGCCGCGCTGCTCGGCCAAGCGAAAGTACATTCGATAGAGGTCGCCCGCGAAGAGCGCCGCCTCCTCCCCCCCGGTTCCGGCGCGCACCTCAAGAAACACGTTGGCCTTTTCGTTGGGATCTTTCGGCAAGAGAAGGACGCGTAACTCGTCAAAACAGGTTTCCATCTGGTGTGAAAGCGACTCCATCTCCTCGGTGGCGAGTTCACGAACTTCCTTGTCGTCGTCTTCACTCAGTTCCTTGGCCTCCTCCAGTGCTTTTTCCAACGACAGGTACTCGTGAAACTTCCGAACCACGGGTTCAATTTCACCGAATTCTCTCTCGATCTTAATCCAGCCCTCGCGATCTTCGACCACGCGCGGATCGGCACGCGCTGCTTGCAGTTCTTCGTAGCGTGTTCGCAAGGCTTCAAGTCTGGTCTGTAAAGATTCCGGCAGCGCCATGTCAGTCCCCCGGGGTTCTTCCCGGCTTCTCCAGCAAGGAGAGATCGCCCGTGCGCAAGGTCTCCGTCGGAAGATGCATCAGGCGCGCGGTTAAGCGTGCACTGAGGCGCTGAAGCGCTTCCCGAGGTTCAGTGCCCTGCTCAAGAGAGGCAAGCGCCTGCTCAAGTTCGCCTTCTCGGATGGCGTCCATGGCCTCTCTGTAGCCTCGAACCAAGTCTCCGCGCTGCAGCGCCGCCAGCTTGTTTTGGAATTGATCCGCCCCTTCGCGAAGCATGCTCTCGGCCTCTGCGGCAGCCTCGCGGCGATTCTGCAATCCCTCGTCAATGATGTCGGTGAGATCATCTATGGCGTAGAGAAAGATGTGGGTGAGTTCCGCCGCGTCGGGCTCCACATCGCGCGGCACCGCCATGTCGATCACCAACATGGGCCTCCGTCGGCGCGCCTTGATCGCCGACTCAAGCATGCTGCGCGTGACGATGGGCACTCGGGCCGAAGTGGAACAAATGACGAGGTCAAATTCGTGCAGGCGGCTGTGCATGGCATCGAGCGCAATCGCTGATTCGTTCTCGTCTTTCGTCAGTGCCTCGGCCGAGGCAAGGGTCCGATTGGCGATCGCAAGACCAGCAACGCCTTGTGAACGAACGGCACGCGCAAAGGATTCGATCATGGGGCCGGCGCCGACCAAGAGTACTCGGATGTTGGCGAGCTTCGAGAAGATTCGTGCGGCCAAGTCAATGCACACAGACGCATAGGACACGCGGCTCTGACCGATACCTGTCTCCGTGCGCACGCGCTTTGCCATGGAGAGGGCGACTTCACACATGACTTCAAGCTTAGACCCCAAGGTGCCGGCTTCGCGGGCATGCGACCAAGCGTCCTTCACCTGCGCCATGATCTGTGTTTCTCCGAGTACTTGGGAATCAAGACCCGAGGCCACACGCACCAGATGCATCACCGCATCCTCGTCCCAAAGGATGTAGTCCGCCTCCTTCGGCAAAGACGTGTTTCGGTAGACTTCCAGCCAGCCACGCAAGGCGCGCACCACGTCCGGCAATTGACCATCCTGAAAGGCCACGTAGAATTCCGCTCGATTGCAGGTGGAGAGAATGGCAGTCTCGGTGATCTGCTCAAGCGTCCCGCGCAGGCTATGCAACGCCGCAGGCAAGGCATGATCTGGAAACGCAAGACGCTCCCGAAGCGCGATAGGCGCGCTGCGATGATTGATGCCATATGCCAAGACAGTCATGTCTTATGCCGAGATGATAAGGGGGAATTCAGCGAAAACGCTGCATAATACCAGTGAGACCGAGTCCGCCCGCATGAGTGTTTCTCGCGAGTGAGGGCGACTATCCCGGAGGCTTCAAGGCAGACACCGATGCAATCACGCACGCACAAGAAGTCGCAGCGCGCCACCTATCAGGATGTGCTTGACGCGCCGCCGCATAGGATCGCCCAGATTATCGATGGTCTCCTCCACACCATGCCGCGACCGGCGATACGCCACGCGGTGGCGGGCTCAGGGCTGGGAATGCTGCTTGGCTGGCCCTTTCACTATGGACGGGGTGGCCCGGGCGGATGGTGGATTCTGGACGAACCTGAACTGCACCTCGGCGACGACATCTTGGTTCCGGACCTGGCTGGTTGGCGTAGGGACCGGCTGCCCGTGCTGCCGGATGCCGCCTATTTCACGCTTGCCCCGGACTGGGTGTGCGAAGTATTGTCGCCCTCCACACGCATCATCGACCTAGGTCCGAAAAGAGATATCTACGCTCGCGAAGGTGTCCCGCACTTATGGCTTGTCGACCCCGACGCACGTAGCTTGCAAGCCTTTGAGCTTCATGCCGGCCGCTGGGAGTTGCTGGGCAGTGCTGAAGGAAACGATCCCATCTCCCTGCCCCCCTTCGAGGCCATCAGCTTCCCGCTTTCAACACTGTGGGCCGACTCGTCCACAAGTGGGCCAGAAAACCTTGGCCAAGGACCGCAGGTTCACGACTCGGCGGATGCTGTGTAGCCGACACCCATCAATGAAACACCTTGCGCTCATCTTGGCGGCCTTGGCTTTGTGTGCCTGCGAGAGCCTGCCACCTCTGCCGGAAACGCCTAGCGGTCTTTCTCTGCAAGGTCGCATCAAGATCACGCTTCCCAACCAGGTGGTTTCTTCCAATCTGCGTTGGACGCAAACCGAGACTGGGTTCGATGCATACCTCTGGGGTGCCTTGGGTGCGGTCACCACCCGCATTTACGGCAATTCCGAGACCTTGAGCATTGAGGCGAGGGGTACCAAGGCAAGCGGAGCGCCGGAAGAGATTCTTCAAGAACATTTGGGATGGTCGCTGCCAATCGAACTTCTGCTCTCTTGGATTGCAGGCAATCCGAGTGAAAGCTCCGAAGTGCAAGCGCTCAAGCGCAATGAGCAAGGATTGATCGAATCGTTTCGGCAGGCGGGCTGGCTGCTGGAATATAGTAATCTTGATGGGCAAGGGCGATACACACGGCTGCTCGCAGAGCGTCGCGATGTCAGCGTCCTAGTGGTCGTGAAGCGGCGTGCGGACTCGCAAAAGTCGCTTTGAATTCAATCGGCTGTCTCAAAGCATTGCGAGACGGGAGTGAATGGCAGTGGAACAGCAGATCGGTTGGCTGTTGATCGTCTACGCGGTCGCCATCTTCGGCACATCAGTCCTCGGTGGCTACTTGCCGGAACTGGTGCGAATGACACACACGCGCACCCAATTGGTGATGGCGTTCGTGGCCGGGATCATTTTAGGCGTCGCCATCTACCACATGCTGCCTCATGCCGTGACCGCCATTGGCGGACCCGACAGCTTGGAGAAGGCGCTCTTCTGGCTCATGCTGGGGGTGCTCGCGACCTTGCCGTTGCTGTATTTCTTCAACTTTCATGAACACGACTTCAGCGACGAGCACATCCGTCAGCATGATCACGGAGGACAGGTCGGCGCGAGTCTCAAGCCCACGAGTTGGGCCGGCATTGCCTTGGGCCTCGGGGTGCATTCACTGACCGAAGGCATTGCCTTGAGTTCCACGCTGCGTCTTTCCGAACACAGCACAGCGGGAATCGCCGGGCTCGGTGTATTCCTCGCCATTGCTTTGCACAAACCGCTTGATGCACTGTCCATCGTCAGCATGATGGAGCAGAGCGGCCTGTCTGTTCGTGCGAGACGATTTGCCAATTTCGGTTTCGCGCTCATCTGTCCAATCATGATCTTCGTCGCCTATTTCGTGCCTTCGCTGTTCGGCCCGCACGAAAGCTACATCATTGGCTGCGCACTCGCCTTCTCCACCGGGACGTTCCTGTGCATATCCTTGAGCGACCTCCTGCCCGAAATTCATTTTCATCGCCATGACCGCTGGAAGATCGGCATTGGTTTCTTGCTCGGCGTTGGCATCGCCTATGCCCTCCACTGGATAGAACCCACTGGCCTGCATGGAATTTCGCCAGGCGGTTGACGGCGCCGCCTCATCCCCCGATTTCAAGACTGGCCTGTTAGAGTATTTGGCTGCTCAAAGACAAGGATTGCATCGTGATTGATGAGGCGCGGCGTTCGGAATTGGACGACATTAAGTCGGCCGTGCGGGCCCTCTGTGACTCCTTCGGAGAGGAGTACTGGCGGGAACTCGATAAGGAACAGGATTACCCCACCGAATTTGTTCAGGAACTCACCGGCAAGGGATTTCTCGGCGCGCTTATACCAGCGGAATACGGTGGTTCTGGACTCGCCCTGCTTGAAGCCGCGGCCATCATGGAGGAAATCTCTCGATCGGGTGCCCATGCCGGTGCCTGCCATGCGCAGATGTACGTCATGGGCTCCATCCTTCGCCATGGCGACCAAGAACAAAAGCAACGTTACCTGCCAAAGATCGCTTCCGGGGAACTCCGCCTTCAGTGCTTTGGAGTGACCGAGCCGAACACCGGCACCGACACGACCAACCTCAAGACCGTGGCCGTGCGCGATGGTGATGTCTACCGAATCACTGGCCAGAAGGTGTGGATCAGCCGCGTCGAACACTCCGATCTGATGGTGCTCTTGGCGCGAACCACGCCCAAGGCTGAAGTGGCAAGAAAAACCCAAGGCATGTCCGCCTTCATAGTGGATCTCAGGGCCTCGGTCGGCAAGGGATTCGAGTACCGTCCCATCCCGTCAATGATCAATCACCACTCTTGCCAACTCTTCTTCGACGACCTTGAAGTGCCGAGCGAAAATCTGCTCGGCAAGGAAGGCGAAGGCTTTCGAGTCATTCTCGATGGGATGAATGCCGAACGGATCCTGATCGCCGCCGAGTGCGTTGGCGATGGCCGATACTTCATCGACAAGGCCTCCGCCTACGCCAACGAACGGGTGGTGTTTGATCGTCCCATTGGCCAGAATCAAGGCGTGCAGTTTCCCATTGCGCGTTGCTACGCGGAAGTCGAAGCCGCCGCTCTTATGGTGGAAAAGGCGGCACTGCTCTTCGAAGACAACCAACCCTGCGGGGCGGAAGCCAACATGGCCAAGCTGCTCGCCTCGGAAGCTTCCTGGCATGCCGGCGATGTGGCTTTGCAAACCCATGGGGGATTTGGTTTCGCAACCGAGTACCATATCGAACGCAAGCTTCGCGAAACACGTCTCTATCAGATCGCACCCATTTCCACCAACCTCATTCTGAGCTATCTTGGTGAACACGTGCTCGGAATGCCACGATCCTTCTAAGAATCAGGAACCTGTCATGTCGCAACTCAATTTGACCAACGACGAACTGCTCTCGACCACGCGCGCGGTACGCAAGCGTCTCGACTTTGATCGACCCGTGCCAAGGGAGGTGCTCATGGAGTGCCTTTCCATCGCCCTGCAGGCCCCCTCGGGTTCAAACGCCCAAGAATGGCAATTCATGTTCGTCACGGATCAGACCAAGAAGGAGCGCATCGCCGAGCTCTACAAGGACGAATTCGAGAAATACGTGCAGGGACCCATGAGCCCAACCGCACAGGAGGGCCTTTCGGAGCAGGACCAACAAGTGCAAAGCCGCGTCGCCTCATCCGCCCAGTATCTCGCCAACAATCTCGCACGCGTGCCCGTCTTGTTCATCCCCTGCATTTCACCACGCACCGACAGCCCCGGCATGCCCGGGTCGAGCATCCTGCACGCGAGCATTCTCGGGTCGATCATTCCCGCAGCTTGGAGCTTTATGCTCGCCGCCCGCGCCCGTGGTCTTGGGACCTGTCTCACCACCCTGCATCTGATGAAGGAACGGGAAACGGCAAGAATCCTCTCGATACCCTATGACTCGGTGATGCAGGTGGGGCTGATCCCCGTTGCCTACACCCTCGGCACGGAATTCAAGTCCGGTCCGCGCCGCTCGCTCGAACCAATCGTGCATTTTGACGAGTGGTGAGGGACGTTCTAGGCCCAGATGTCCGCCAAGAGACGTTTGGCTGCTGAAGGCATGCCGAGTCGCTCGCATTCAGCGGGGCACGCCCACCTCCAAGCAACGCCCTCGCCCGAGAAATGCCGGTCTATGGCAAGTCGAACTGGATGAATCTCAAGGTCGAAGTGCGTGAAATGGTGCCGGAACGCCGCTGGGGCGGAGAGTTCGCGTACTTCCACATCGGCGAGACAATGTGAGGCTGCGAGAGAACGCTTGAGTTCACTTACGAAGTCACTCGTCTCAATACTCGCTTCTCGTTCCGGGAAGGTCCAAAGCCCACCCCATATCCCCTTTTCTGGCCGCAACTCCAACAAAACCTGTCCTTCCAAGTCCGTGACGAGGAAAAAGCACACCCGTCGCAGCGCCTTGGCGCGACGTTTTCGCGGCATGGGCAATGATTCCACCGCATCCTCGGCCAGCGCACGACATTCTCTTGCAAGTGGACACAGGTCACAAGCCGGTTGGGACTTCCGACAGAGTCGTGCGCCGAAATCCATAATCCCTTGAGTGTATTCTTGGATGCGGGTGTCGGGGGTGTGGGTTTCAGCGTGTTGCCAAAGCGCTTTTTCCGTTGCGCTTTCGCCGGTGACGCCTCGAACAGCGTGAAACCGCGACAAGACCCGCCTCACATTGCCGTCGAGAATGGGCGTGGGTAGGCCGAAGGCGGACGAGCGAATCGCACCCGCAGTTGACCTGCCAATACCCGGCAGTGCCAGCAAGGATTCGAGATCATCCGGCAATTCGCCGTTATGACGCTGCACGAGTATTTCGGCGGCCTTATGCAGATTGCGGGCGCGCGCATAGTAGCCGAGACCCGACCAGCGGGCCATGACTTCATCGCTTGTCGCGGCGGCCAATGATGCGACATCGGGGAACCGAGAGACGAATCGATCAAAATATAGGATCACGCGCGCCACCTGGGTCTGCTGCAGCATGATTTCCGAGACCCACACCCTGTAAGACGTTCGCGGATGCTGCCAAGGGAGATCTTTGCGACCTTGCACAGAATAGTAGTCGACTATGGCCTTGGCGAAGGTGTCCACTGGGTGCGTTTCTCGGTTTTACGAGCGAGGCGTTGAGTGTAAAGGCTTGTTGCGGCCGAATTCAGCCTTGAGCGGGATGCACGTCAGACAAATGTCTCAAATGCTTGCGGCAATGCTCTCGATGCTGATAAGCAATGCATAATAGTGTGGATACTCGGTTTGCCCAATCAATTGTCCCCAGTTCACACCTTTGACCCCAGCACCCAGTTGACCCCCGATGCCACGCGCATCGAGAGATTACTCTTGGCCAGCACGCAGCTTGAAGAGCCAAGCTTCGGATTCAGCCCTGAGGAAATCCAACACTTGGCTCCGCTGATGCGTTGCCAAAGGGACGAATGGTCCGCTGCCGCCGAAAGTCTGAATGACGAACAATTGGTGTGCTTGGTGCGTCTGTTCACTCTTGCCGAAGCGCTTCCCGGATGGCAGGCGGGGGAGCGTTCGCCGGTGATCGGCTTGATGGCCGAACTTCGCTCGAGAAACGCCGTGCCCGCCGATCTCGGGGCGTGGATTCGTTCGAACACCGAAAACCGTTTCCTGCCTTGGGGCAGCCTACTCGATAGGTTATAGCCCGTATACTTGGTGTTTTCGTCCAGCCCATTGCGGGAGAGGCACTCATGAGCGCTCGCAGCGCCGAGATAGCGCGCAACACCAAGGAAACGCAGGTGTCGGTTTCAGTGAACCTTGACGGCCAAGGCGCGCACGAGCTCTCGACGGGGATTCCGTTTCTCGAGCACATGCTGCAGCAAATCGCCGTGCATGGCCTCATCGACCTGAAGGTGAAAGCGGTTGGCGATCTGCAGGTGGATGCGCACCACACGGTGGAAGACATTGGCATCACCCTGGGGCAAGCGCTTCTCAAGAGCCTCGGCGATAAGAAAGGCATCACCCGCTACGGGCACGCCTACGTACCCTTGGACGAGGCGCTTTCGCGCGTGGTCGTAGACTTTTCCGGCCGTCCCGGGCTTGAATACGAAGTCAGCTACTCTCGTCCGCGCGTTGGGGACTTCGATGTGGACCTCGTGCGCGAATTCTTTCAAGGTCTGGTCAATCACGCCCACATGACGCTGCACATCACCAACCTCTCTGGACGCAACAGCCATCATCAGGCCGAGACCATTTTCAAGGCGTTTGGACGTGCCCTACGAATGGCGGTCACGCCGGATCCGCGATTCGAAGGGCGCAGTCCCTCATCCAAAGGCGTACTTTGACGACTGTCCCAATCGAGCCGCTGCGAGACCGCCCGCGGCCAGCTCGCCATAGAGACCAACCATGCTGCTGATCCCGGCCATAGATATTCGAAACGGCCAGTGCGTGCGCCTACGTCAGGGTGAAAAGGACCAAGTTTCGGTGTTTTCGGATGATCCCTTGGCGGTCGCGGAATCTTGGGCCGAGCAGGGATGCCGCAGGCTCCACCTCGTCGATCTCGATGGCGCATTTGATGGTGCGCCGGTCAATCATGCGTTGATTCGGCGCATCTGCAACGCGCTGACCGGAATTGCCGTGCAGGTCGGAGGCGGGATTCGTTCGCACGAAAGCATAGATGCGCTCTTCGACGCCGGCACGAGCCAAGTCGTCCTGGGCACAAGAGCCATAGAGGATGAGGACTTTCTTGAAGAGGCATGCCGCGCCGCGCCCGAAAAGTGCCTGCTCGGCCTTGATACCCGCCACGGCAAACTGGCTGTGCGCGGCTGGACGCAAACGCTTGAGGTCGAGCTAGACGCCTATGCCCTCAAAGTCAGGCACCTGCCGCTCGCCGGTTTCGTCCATACGGACATCAGCCGCGATGGCATGATGATGGGCGTGGGGGAGGGTCCAAGCGCATCGATCAGGCTTTCCGAACGCTCCGGCAAACGGGTCGTGGTGTCGGGCGGCGTGACCAACCTGAATGACCTTATTCAAATCCGCGAACTCGCACGAGCGTCAACCGGCGACATACTCGGTGTCATCAGCGGCCGGGCGCTGTATGAGAAGAGCTTCAGTTTTCGAGATGGGCAGGCAGTGCTGGCTTCGGGGCCTCGGTAATCATCTGTTGACTAGCCAGCGCCGCGGGTTTTCGGGTTTGCCGTCTACGCGGAACTCGAAATAGAGGCCGCTCTGGCCGACACCACCGCTTGCGCCGGTGACGCCTATGACTTCTCCGCCTTCCACAGGTTCGTTCACGCTCTTGTAAAAAGAATCGGCTTGTGCGTAAAGGCTCATGTGCTGGTCACCATGGGCGATGACCAAGAGGTTACCGAAACCGTTGAGCCAATCTTGATAGATGGTGGTGCCGCCGTGCACCGCTCGGATTTGCTTTTGGCCGTCGGTGGCGATGAAAATGCCTTGCCAAGTCAAATTTGTCTCGGCACGGAGCGTTCCGTATCCTTGTGCCAATCGGCCTTGGGTCGGCCAAGGCAAGCTGCCGCGCTGATCGACAATATCAGCGCCCGGCCCGAAGGACCTGCGCGACTTCAAGCGTTCCAAGAGATCTCTGATCCGCTCTGCCGCCTGCAGCAAGTCTTGTCTGCGCGTCTCGCCACTCAAGAGTTCGGATTCAAGTGATGCGATGTAGCTTGTGCGCCCGCGTTTCTCCGTCAGCAGTTGCTCACGCCGCTCACTGAAATTTTCCTGAAGCGATTGTTCTCGCCGAATGCCCTGTTGCAGCCTTGTGCGTATGTCCCTGTAATTGGTTGCTGTGCGGGCATAGTCTTCAAACCGCACGAAATAGCGGTCTCGCAAGATACGGGTATAGCGAATGACGCGGTCGATCTGACGCGCGGTTCCGACTTCAAAGAGCAGCATGGCGTATCTCTTTCCCGATAGCCTCTGGTAGCTCGCGCCAAGCTTAGCCAAGGCCTCCCCTTGCCGTTGCAGTTCCGCATGCAGCAGCAGGCTGTCCGCTTCAAGCTCCGCAATCGCCGCATGTTGGTCAACAATTAGGGAGCGCGATTCGCGCATGCCGCGTTCCAAATGCTCCACCCGCTTATCGAGCCTGCGCACTTCGGTTTGGTTTTGCTTTCGCTCGCGCTCGGCATCGCTCGCCCAATCATCAAGCGCGTTCAGTTCTCGACTCAGGGCTTCGAGTTCTTTCTCGGCATCCTCTTCCTCGGTCGCGTGGGCACCACTCATGGCCAAGGCGAAACACAGGATGGCAGCCCTCAAACTTCTGGCGAGCTCGGCATCATTCATAGGACAGGGTGAAATGCGCGCTCACCCCCCCACCAAAAGGCTCTTGCCACCCATTTCAGCAGGCTTGGGCAACGACATGAGTTCCAGCAGCGTGGGTGCCAAATCCACGAGACTACCCGATTCCAACTGCAAGCAACGAGGTCCAACGTATACCAGCGGCACAGGCGACCTTGTGTGGGCGGTATGCGCTTGGTCGGCATCCATATCCAGCATGGTTTCGATGTTGCCGTGGTCCGCAGTGATCAGCATCTGGCCACCGACTTCGCCAAGTGCTGCGCGTATCCGGCGCAAGCACCGATCTATGTACTCCACTGCCTTCAACGAGGCTTCAAATTTGCCGGTATGACCCACCATGTCGGCGTTGGCGAAGTTACATACGATGAAATCCACTTCACCCTCGGAAATTTCCGCGACCAGCCCCTCGGTGACTTGGTTGGCGCTCATTTCCGGCTGTAAGTCATAGGTTGCCACCTTGGGCGAAGGCACCAGAACGCGCCTCTCGCCTGAAAACGCTTCTTCCCGGCCGCCGCTGAAGAAGTAGGTCACATGCGCGTACTTTTCGGTCTCGGCAATTCGGAGCTGGGTCAACCCCGCGTCGGAAACCACCTGTCCAAGCGTGTTGGTCAGATCTTCGCGATCAAAGACGGGCGTCGCTTTGATGTCATCCGCGTAGCGGGTCATGGTCAAGAACCCGCGCAATTGAGGTCGGTGGCTTCTCTCAAAGGATGAGAAGGAAGGCTCGGTGAACGCGCGGGTTAATTGTCTTGCACGGTCGGCACGAAAGTTCATGAAGATGATGAGGTCGCCGTCGTTGATTTGCTGAAACCCCTTGATCTTGGTGGGGCGCACGAATTCATCGGATTCTTCGCGCGCATAGGCTTGTTCAAGTCCTTTGCGAGCCGTTTCAGCCTGAAACTCGCATTGCCCAGAGACCAAAAAATCATAGGCCGCCTTGCTGCGCTCCCACCGATTATCCCGGTCCATCGCGTAATAGCGACCCATGAGCGAAACCACCTTTGAAGCGGATTTGATTGACGCAAGCGCGCTGCGCGGGGGCGTGTCTCGTCCGTCGAGAAAGGCATGCACGAAGACCTGCTCAATCCCGGCCCGCGCGCACAATTCGATTACTTGGTCAAAATGCGCCTCGTGACTATGCACGCCTCCCGGCGACAAGAGCCCCATCAGGTGTACTCGCGCCTCCTGCTTGGACGCATCGGCCAATTGCTTCGAGAGCGCCGAAACCTCCGCAGACCCGCTGCGAAACGCCTGATTGATACGGGTCAGATCTTGGTACACGACGCGTCCTGCGCCTATGTGCATGTGACCCACCTCGGAATTGCCCATTTGTCCTTCCGGCAGACCGACGGCTTCGCCATCGCAGCGCAGCAGCGAATGCGGACATTCCCGTAGAAGAGCATCCCACACCGGCGTATGGGCGACGCTGATGGCGTTATGGGGTGATGGGGCGGCATGCCCCCAGCCATCGAGTATTACCAACAGGGTTGGGGTGCGACTTGTAGGCCGAGTCATTCGGCGACCGAGAGCGAAGAAAGAGCAATTGTAGACGGGTGAGTCATCTGTTTCTCTGTCGGTATAATTCGCGGTTCTCATGTGCGCATTCTGATCATGGAACAAGCCATTGAATTCATAGGCAATCACCCTTTTCTGGTGGGCGCGTTCCTGATTCTGCTGGTGCTCTTTGTGAGAAACGAGGTTTCGCGTGGCGGGGCATCCCTTTCGCCCCAACAGCTCGTAGACCTTGTCAATCGTGAAGGCGCCATGATCTTGGACCTTCGCGACGGCAAGGAATTCGGTGCGGGCCATATTTCCGGAGCGCTGAATATTCCGCACGCCAAGCTGGCCGGACAGCTCAATCAACTCCAGAAGAACAAGAACTCCATCATCATCCTCGCCTGCAAGATGGGGCAGCACTCCGGAGCGGCCGGTGTGACCTTGCGCAAGAACGGCTTTACGGACGTTCGAAGACTTACGGGCGGCATGGCCGAATGGCGTGCCCAGAACCTGCCGGTGGTCAAGAAATAAACGTGAACAACTGCAAAAACGCGACACCCCACTCGGTTCGCTGTCATCTCGGTTTGGAGATCGACCACTATGATGAAACCATACGCAAGTTCATTCCCGGATACGAAGACGGCCTAGACCGCGCCGCACAGACTGTTGCGAGTATTCGTCCCGAATTGGTGCTCGATCTCGGAGCAGGCACCGGTGCCCTTTCGGAAGCCGTCCTGAGCTGTCCGCAGGTCGGAAAACTCGAAGTCATCGACTTGGACCCGGAAATGCTTGAGAAGGCGCGAGCGCGGTTGCGCAAGTTCGAGTCCAGGGTCTCATTTTCATTGAGAAGCTTCCTCGAACCTCTGCCGCATTGCGATGCGGTCACGGCATCGCTTGCGTTGCATCACGTTCCAACGCTCGGCGAAAAAGGTGCACTCTATAAGACGATCTATCAAGCTTTGCGGCCCGGTGGCCTGCTGGCGAACGCCGATGTGACCATGGGTGCGGATGAGGGTCTGCGCCGCGCCACCTACGAGCGATGGGCGGACCATCTGGTCGCCGGTGGCATAGCGAGAGAACGCGCATTCGAACACTTTCGCGAGTGGTCCCATGAGGACACCTACTTTCCGCTGGAAGCCGAGCTTGAACTCATGCGCGAGGCCGGGTTTCGCGCCGAATGCGTGTGGCAGGAATTACCCAACTGCGTCTTGGTTGGCTACAAGGACGCCGCTTGTTCCTAGCTGAGCTGGCAGAGATGGAGAAGCCCTATCTGGACATCTTCGACGCCTCGGCAGAGGCAGAGTAGGGACGCGGCAATTAGGGTTGCAAGAAAATCAAGGGAAGCGATGCGTGGTTGATTCCCAGCAATGAAACTACGCAATCACTAGCGGGTTGACCACCTCAAGATTCGGAAAACGCGAGAAGTCGCGGTCAGCGGACCAAAGTACACGAACTCCGTGATACAAGCAAAGAGCCGCGATTCTGGCATCGTGAACGACTGCGCCCTGCGAGCGTGCCGGTCGGGCGACCCGCTCAAGCGCGGCCAAGTAACCGTCGCCCTCGGCTAAGAATCCACCGGTTGTATTCTTGTGGATATGCCCAATGACCTCCAGTGCCAAGTCTATGGGGGTGGGCTCCTTGAATATTCTTGGGTTGGAGACGACCCCGAGAAACTCGTGGGCGCATGGCCAAGGAACACACACAGGCTCAACTTCAGCTATTGCGTCGTTCAGCACATGCCGCGTGCGCTCGTAGAACGGCATTTCGGGACGATGCGCGTACACGAGCAGATTGGTATCAATGGCAATCACGCACCGTGCTCGCGATAGATGGCATCTCTGATTTTGTTCCAGTCGGCATTCTCAAACTCTGGGGTAAGCCCACTGCCCCCATAGCTTGGAATGTTCAATTGACGGCGCACCGCATTTCGGCGGGAGTGAAGGACTCGATGCAACCCTTCTTCAAACAGCCTCCGAAGTGAAGCGCCTTCTTGTCGAGCCACGCCCTTGACCTGCTCAAGCAACTCGTCGGGAAGTTCTACGGTCGTCTTCATACGGGAATTCCATATTTAAACTATTGTCTTACCATATTGCATTCGCGCGTCAAAGGCAAGAAAGACTAGGAAGGCGTTATTGAATTGACAAATCCCGTCTGTCTCCAGGCTTCGTAGACCGCGACGCTCGCTGCATTGGCGAGATTGAGACTTCGGCCTCCGGTCATTGGGATGCAGAGGCGCCTGCCTTGCGGGAAGCTGTTGATCACTTGTGGCGAAAGCCCGGACGATTCGCTGCCGAAGAGCAGCACATCGCCAAGCTTGAAACACACTTCGGTGTATAGGCGCGTGCAGCGTTTGGAGAATGCGAACACGCGCTGACGAGCAAGTGTCGCCAGACAGGCCTCCAGGTCTTCGTGCACATGCACAATTGTGAGGTCGTGATAGTCGAGACCGGCTCGCTTGAGGGAACGGTCGCAAAGATCGAATCCCAAGGGCTCGATGAGATGCAGGGCCGATCCGGTGTTCGCGCAGAGCCGAATAATGGCACCCGTGTTGGGAGGAATCTCGGGCGCGAGCAGCGCAATATGAAAGTGGATTTCTTCCGTACTAGTCCTGTTGTTCTGCGCTTGCTTCATGAAGATCTTCTAGATCGTCGTCCATCTGCAGCTCTTTGATCTTACGGGTGAGCGTATTTCGGCCCCAGCCCAATATCTCCGCAGCCTGTCCACGCCGCCCTCGGGTATACTCCAAGGCGGTCTCTATGACCGCACGCTCGAACATGGGTGTCGCCTGATCGAGCACTTTACCGTCTTTGCTCGCCACGACGCTCCTCAGCCATTTGCGTAGCGAATAATCCCACCGCGTGCTCGCATCCTGAGCCTGTGCGCCCGACATTTCCGCAGGCAGGTCTTGCAGGTGTATCTCCCGCCCGGTTGCCATGACGGTCAGCCAGCGACACAGGTTCTCCAGTTGCCGCACATTGCCGCTCCATGCGCATTCCTGCAGATATCGGGCAGTTTCGGCCGTGAGCGCCTTCGCCTCCACGTCAAGCTCTTCCGCCGCCTTGGTCAAAAAGTGACGCGCCAATTCCGGAATGTCTTCGGCACGCTCGGAGAGGCGCGGGAGGCGCAAGCGAATAACGTTCAAGCGGTGAAACAGGTCTTCGCGAAACTGCCCACTCTCCACAAGACGCTCAAGATCTTGGTGACTTGCCGCAATCACGCGCAAATCCACTTGAATGGGGTCGCTCCCGCCAACACGATGAAACTCACCCTCCGCAAGCACCCGCAAGAGTCGAGTTTGGCTTTCCGGCTGCATATCGCCAATCTCATCGAGAAACAGGGTGCCGCGATGCGCCTGCTCAAATCGACCCACACGCCTTTGATTGGCACCGGTAAAGGCGCCACGCTCATGCCCAAAGAGCTCAGCCTCAACCAGCTCTTTAGGAATCGCCGCCATGTTGAGCGCTACAAAGGGTCCGCCGGATCTGGGGCTGTAGGTGTGCAATGCGCGAGCGACGAGCTCCTTGCCGGTGCCGGACTCCCCGGTAATCAGCACGGTGACGTTCGAGTGCGAGAGCCTGCCTATGGCGCGAAACACCTGCTGCATGGCGGGTGCCTGCCCGATGATGCCAACCACCGGCGGTTCTGCATTTCGCACGGGCGCTTCTGACCGCTCCGCCTTGTTCGCTCGCCCCAGTTCGATCGCACGCTTGACCGTGGCGATTGCTTGATCTAGGTCGAAGGGTTTGGGCAGATATTCGAAAGCACCGGATTGGTAGGAAGTAACCGCGCTCTTGAGATCCGAGTAAGCGGTCATGATGACCACCGGCAATTCGGGATAAAGCCGGTGCGTCTCGCGCAGCATTCTTTGCCCGTCCATGCCAGGCAACCTCAGGTCGCTCAGTATCACGTCGGGCACCTCCACCTCCAAAGCGTTGAGTGCCGACTCCGCGTTCGAAAACACGCGCGTGTCCATCTGTTCCTGAGACATGGCGCGATGCAGCACCTTTCGAATGCTCGCGTCGTCTTCAATGATCCAAACACATTCGCGCGTCATGACGAGCACGCCTCGGTCAATGGCAAATGTATGGTGAAGCAGGTGTCTCCGGGGGCGCTGCGAAACTCGATCATGCCGGCGTGAACAGACACCACATGATGGGCTATGGAAAGGCCGAGGCCCGTGCCCCCATTCTGGCCCTTGGTGAGCGGTAAGAATAGCGAATCATAGATCTCCGGTGGAACGCCGCGACCGTTATCCTGGACAAGAATGCTGATGACCTGGCGATACATGCGAGCATCTATGGTGAGCTTGGGGGTGATGCAGGTCTTGACGCATATCCGCGGCGCCATCGAATCCGAAACCGCCTCCATCGCATTGCGGAAAATGTTCAGCACGGCCTGAATGAGCATTTCCCGATCAGCTTGGATGCTGGGCAGACTCGGGTCGTATTCTCGGCGGAAGTTCACGCCGTCCAAGTCCGCGAGGCCGACAATGCGAAGACTGTGCTCCAGCACTTCGTGGATGTTGGTGGTTTCGATCTTTGGCAGGCTTCCGGGCAAGAGCATTTGATCGACCATGCGTTTGAGCCGCTGCACCTCATCAATGATGATGCCCGTATAGTCCCGCTGCTCGTGCGCATTGATCTCGCGCTCAAGAAGCTGCGCGGAGCCGAGAATCCCGCCCAAGGGATTTTTGATTTCGTGCGCGACTTCCCTTGCAAGTTCATGCATTTGTTCGGTGCGACTGCGCCGTTCATTGCTTCGCTCAATACGCGCAAATCGGTCGAACGGCAAGATCTCGAGCAAGAGGTATTGCGCTGCCGCTTGCTCGTAGTAAGTGATGGAGTAATCACTCACGACCAAACTGTGCCCGCCGATGCGAAGCGATGCGCGTCGATGAAACAGCGGACTCCCCTTAAGCGCCTCTTCAAGTTGAATTCTTAAGGAAGTCCCCTCAACTTCGATCCAGTCAAGGATTGGATGGCCACATATGTGCAGGCGCGAGTTGGAAATGAATTGTTCAGCCGCTTGATTCACATATACCACGAACAGATCAGCGTCAAGGACGATGAGCGGAGTCCTCATTTGATCGATGACAGTGTCGGCGAACATACCAATAGGCAAGCTGTTGTTGTCGAGAGTTTTCAAGGCTATGCGCCCGCCAGTGGTAGTTGTTTTAGCAATCAGCACACCAACTTGAAGGCGCGTTGGCCTTCAATAGTTGTTGAATCTGGGCGCATTTTATGTCATGCATGCAAATAATGCCCCAAAATGGTGCATTCACAGGCCCGTCGCTTCTCTGATCGCCCGGATTAGTCCGGACTAGTTTTGGTCGCGAGAAATCGCGTATCTCAATAGCTGAAAGTTCACCTGCTGACTCTCGGCCAGTATGTTGTCCTCGGCATCTTTAAGACGTGCCTTCAGCCAATGCCGACCCCTATCAAGATTTTCCAGCAGAAACGTGCCGTCTGTACTCTTGGCCAACCACTCGCCATTGAGCAGGAGTTCACACGAAATGGCATCCGACTCCACCGGCGAAAACTCCGTATGCACCACGAGATGACCCGCATTGCTGCGCACCGCCTGATCTTCGACCGGTGAAGTGATTTTGACAAAGAAGTTCGATGCCGGGTCATCCGCAGTCTCGCCTTGCCTTTGCATGAGCACCATGGGCACCGTGACCCATTGCAACTCGACATCCTCAGCCTCGGGTCGATCCGTGAGCCGCACTCCACCCGCATCCGTGCGCTCTACATAGTAGCTGTAGGCCGACATGGTCTCGGCATGCGCCGAAATCACGCAGACCGAGCAAAGGAGCAGAGTGAGAGAGCGCCAGCACATATCTGCATGATAGCAGAGAAAGATCGAGTGGGGAAACTTAATTCTAATTCTTGATTTTGAATTCTATATGGTATTCATCGTCAGAACTTCTGCAAGACAGCACCTCATGCCCGTGAATTCGGCACCACGCAGGGATGTCGTACATGACTCCGGGATCTGTCGCAATGAGCTGCACCAAGGCGCCCGCCGATAATTGCGATGCGGCTTCTTGCGCACGAATAACTGGAACGGGACAGAGTAGTCCGCGGGTATCGAGCTGATGCGGGCTAGACATGCCAAGCGTTGGGTATGTCCGCAGGCGAGAATGGGCGCACGCGCAGGATTTGTGAGCGCCCATCCTGCCAATTCGCCCTCATCTTGACGCAATCGGCATCGCGACCCTGGCTATAGCGTCCAACGATGCGCGCTGCCAGTTCAAGATCCTGCACGCTCGGCAAGCCATCGATCAAGCTAAAAGGACCTTCATGGGATTCCATCTCCAAGCTCAAGAATCGCTTTCTGTACCCCAGCAAATAGTGGTTCTCACCCTGCTCTCTGCCGATAATCAGTTTGAAGCGATGATTTGGGCGCACATGCCTGCCGACCTTGAGGAGCATGATGTCGTCAAGCTGGTAGTCTCTTTCGCCGCGCGAGCGCCAGAGGTCTGCGAGCTTCGCCGAGTAATATTTATCGGTCAGGAAGCAACAGCCGCCAGCCGGTTGCGAGTAATCTCCAAAGCCAAAGTGTCTGGCGAGTTCTATTTGCGGCTTGCGGTCTCGGCCATGAAAACCGAACAGTCGTGAGCGATCCACCCAGCCTTCTCGTTCCGGCAGTGTTGGCGCCAGATTGAGGGCGCACAGGGGTCGCAAGAGCCGGTCTCCCACACCCGAATCGCGGGCGATGATAGGCATGGCCTCGCGCCGCTGCGACTTGGGTCTTTGGCCAATCACTTCCCCGGTGATGATGAAATCGAAGCCTTTCTCTTCGGCGTATCCCCAAGCACTTGCTTGGTTCACCATGAAGATCTTGCAGTCGAGACAGGGATTGAGATGCTGACCGTAGCCATGCTTCGGATTCAAGACGATGTCTTTGTATTCGATGGAGATGTCGATGATGTGCAAGGGTATGCCGAGCTGCTCGGCACTCCAAAGCGCGTTGTTACGCTTCGGTTTGTTCCTTTGCCGCTCACGTATGGCCGAGGTGTGCCCCTCCACACAAAAGCCGGTGAAGAAGTTTAGGCCATGCACTTCAATGTCCTGCTCCATCACCACCTTGGCCGCGAGCATGGAATCCAACCCGCCAGAAATGAGCGCGAGTGCCTTGCGCTTGGTCATGGGCAAGGGATTCCTGTGGTAGTCGATTGTTTCATAGGTGAATTTTATCCCTCACGGCGATTTTTCGCGCCCTAGAGATCTTTCGCGGCGCACGCCTGCGCCACCCCCGACCCGACCGCGAGCTCATCTAAGACTCACGGACCACGCCTACGAAAAGTGCGTCGTGCCTAAACCATCGGAAGGTTGGCAATGGGTTCGGTGCGGAGGCCAGTGGCCGCGAAAGACGTTCGATCGAAACATCAGTACGTTGGGTAGTTCAGTCTTAACGAAACAAATTGGCTAGCGACACTTCGTTTAGAACGCGCTCAACCAAGGCTACGCCTTCCTCTAGATCTTCATCACATGTGTCGAACCCAAGGCTAAAGCGTATGGAAGCTTCAGATTCGTCCCTATTCAAGCCAATCGCTTGCAGCACATGTGATGACTCTGGAATACCTGACGTGCAGGCGGAACCAGTTGAAGCCGCCAAATGTGGTTGCGGTGCACCGAGGATGTCATGCGCTGAAAACCCTGTGAATTTCATGTTCGCGTTACCGGGATGTCGGACCTGTCCTGCGGGACCATTGAGGGCTATGGGCCATCGCAGTCCTAGTAGCATTTCCACAAATCTATCTCGTCTAGAACGCAATCGAGCACGGCGACCCACAGCATCACCTTCTGCGAGTAACTCCGCCGCCTTGCCCATTCCCACGCAGAGCGCTGTCGGAAGTGTGCCAGACCGCAATCCGTTTTGCTGACCACCGCCGTAGATTAGAGGTTCGACACGATGCTGCAATTCACGAGCGATATAAGCAGCGCCGATTCCCTTTGGGCCGTAAATCTTGTGTCCCGATAGGCTCAAGGCATCGACGTAACTCCCAAAGCAATTCATGTTCAGTGCGATAGGCGCCTGCGCCGCATCACAATGGAGTATGCAGCCATGATTTCTAACTATGTCGGAGATTCCTCTCGTGTCCTGTATTGTTCCTATTTCGTTATTGACGGCCATGATGGACACGGCGAACACATCGTCGTCCAAGGCGACCTTCAAAGCAGAAATGTCAACAATGCCTTCACGATTTACAGGTATCGGCTCGATTGAAAAACCGAACTGTTCTCCCAAAACCCTTGTCGCCGCCAACACGCACTTATGCTCAATCGCACTGACCAGAACACGCCGCCGACTAGGGAAAGCAGTTATACTGCGGGTATGAAAACAGCCGTTTCGATCCCCGACGATATTTTCGAACGCGCCGAGGGACTGGCCTCGCAGGGACAGCGTTCCCGAAGCGAAGTGTACGCCGCCGCGCTCAACGAGTATCTTGCGCGCCATGCGCAAGACGAGATCACCGGCGCAATGAACCGGGTATGCGACGAGGTCGGAGGGAATGATGACGCCTTCCTCGCCGCCGCCGCTAGGCGATTGCTCATCCATACCGAATGGTGATTTCCCAAGGCGACGTGTGCTGGGCCGACCTGCCGGAGCCAACGGGTTCGGGGCCGGGCTTCCGTCGGCCGGTTATCGTCGTCCAAGGCGACGCGCTAAACCGGAGCCGCTTGGCCACGGCGCTCTGCGTCCCGCTGACCACTAATCTACGTTGGGCGGACGCCCCGGGAAACGTGCTATTGACCGCCGCGATGACGGGGCTGCCGAAAGACTCCGTCGCAAACGCGACGCAAATCGTCGCGCTCGACCGATCATTACTCGAAGAACGCACGGGCCGGATTTCCTCGGCCAAGCTCGAACTGCTGCTCGCCGGAATCGACACCGTTCTCGGACGTTAGGGCCGCAGGTGGCTTCGACGAAGATCTCAGCCTTTGAGATTCGCGCCGACGCTTAGAAACACCCGCCGTCCTCTCGGGTCCGCCGAACGCGGGTCGTAACTTCCCGCGATCGCGACGTTGGGGGGATCCTCTTCGAATAGATTGGCCACCCCCAAAGAGACCCAGGTTTCGGCGTTTCGGCCAAAGGCACCCCCAAACGACCACCGAGAGGAGAGATCAAGCGTAGTAAAGCTATCAATCGAACCACCCGCATCGTCCTTGTAGTCGCCGACATGACGCAGGAGTGCCGAGAGATCCAATGATCCACGCGAAAGCGTCATGCCGATGGTGGCTTTGAACTCCTGATTCGGTGCACCCAGATTGGCGCGATTGAGCTTGCCGAGAGCGTCCACTTTCGTCCCGTCGTTGGTCACATCGTAGGCGAGCAGCCAGCTCGCCTCACCCCAAGCCAAAAGCGGGCCGAGGTGGGTGTCCCAATCAAACCTTGCCGACAGATCCAGACCGGTCGTGTCGATGGCATCGGCATTGATGAAGGCGACCTTGACGATCGAGATGGTGCCTGCGGCGGTGCGTTCAACTCGGGGATCCAAGGGGTTGGCATTCACGATGGCTTGCGCATTGTCCTTGCGCAACACATCCTCGAAGGAGTAGTGCCAGAGGTCGGCGCTTAGGGAGAAATCACTTTCCGATTGCCAAGTCGCGCCGAGATTGTAGGCACGCGAAGTTTCCGGCTTGAGTTCGGGATCACCAAGCGTGCGGCGTCCGGCAAAGGTGGTCGAGCCGTCATAGTCGATAATGTTGGTGAAATTGGTTTGTACGCCTTGGGTTTGAAAGGGCGACGGGGCGCGAAAGGATGTGCTGAACGAGGCGCGCAAGGAAACCGCGTCGCTCGGACGCGCAAGTAGGGTGAGCTTGGGGTCGAGGGTATCCCCGGTCCCTTCGCCATAGTCTTCGTAACGCAACGCAAGCGTGGCTTCGATCCGAGGCAGGACAGGCAACCAGACTTCGGCATAGGCCGCGTAGACATCATCCTCGGCGGCAAAGTTTGAATTGCCGATCAGGAACGCGAATCCATCCGAGCGCGTGACGGGATCGTAGCTGAACTTGATCGATTGACGCCGATATTGAGTGCCCACGGCATAGGCGCCATCAAGGATGGGTAGTAGGCCGGTCAGATTGGCTTCAAGGGTGGTGAGCCTTGAATCTCCTTCTCCGCGATAGTCGCCGATGATGAAGCGCCTCAGGTCGGGCGAATTGTGCAGCGGGTCGCCGGGCACCGCCGTGAAGGCGGAACTGAACGGATTGAAGAACAGGCAGTCGCCTTCGCCGGGATTGACGTTCGCTTGGGTGCCATTCCGACAATTCTCGCCTCCAAACCCCAAGAGGGCTGCTTGGAAGTTCTCCGCGATGACATCCCTCGGGCCCAGCATCGCATCGTTCATCGCATGCACAAGCGAGATATCCAATTCTGAACCGCGCGAAATGTCCCGCTTAAATCCAAACGCCATGCGAGCGGTTTCATGCTCGTAGTAGTTGACTTCCGGAGGCTGTCCGTATCCGTAGGGCCTTCCCTGAAACCACACCTCCTCGCCGAAGGGGTTTCCCGGGTGATAAACGGGCACCTTCGGCGTGTTGAGCACCGGGAAACTTGGCGAGACATCGCGGCTGATGTCGTTCTTGGCATAGCCAATTTCCGCGCCCATGTTCGTCCGATCATCGAGGTGCCAGTCGAAACGCCCCCAAGTCTGAATCCGTTCTTCGTTCGGCACCGCGGTGACTTGGGGACCATAGTCGAACCTGCATATGGTGTTTCCGGCAGATAGCTCTTGCCGCAATCCCGCGTAGGATTCGCAGCCGGGGTCTGCGATGGTGCGCCCAAGCGAAGGCACTCGAAAACTCCCAGGGTTCCCGAAGCCGCTGGTCGCCGGCTTAAGCCAATCCACCTCAATCAACACCAAGCTTGTCCGATCAAGATAACTCGCGGCAAGCAAGTATTCTCCGCTTGTCCCCATGCTTCCACCCACGACAGCATCAAGCGTCAGGTCATCTTGAGATCCATTTCCGGTACGGCTGCGATACTCGACTTGGATTTCGGCACCCCGAAAGCCACGCCGGGTCATAAAATTCGCGACTCCGGCAACAGCTTCGGAACCGTAGATCGCGGCCGCGCCATCCTTCAAGATTTCCACCCGATCAAGCGCGAGCATAGGCACCAGGCCAGCAAGATCAACGAAACTGGAACCATCGTCGGTTTGTGCCGCGGAGAGCACCTGCCTTCTGCCGTCCAAGAGCACTAAGGTTGACGCCACCCCAAGGCCTCGCAGATTGATATTGGCCGTCCCCACGGTGAAGTTCTGGGTCAGATTGTCCGAGTTGTTCTCGGACCCGGCGTTAATGGATAACACGCCCACGACATCACGGAAATCCTTGATGCCCGAATCGAGAAGCGTTTGTCGCTCAAGAATGGACAGGGGAGATGCCGAGTCGCCTTGGCGCACGATGCGACTCCCCGTCGGCGCCGTGACCACAAGTTCTTCAATGGCGGACGTCTCCGCGCAAGCAAGCGTCGTGAACAGGGCGGAGAGCAGCGCCAGCCCCATCATTGCATTTCTTCTCAACACTTTACGTCCCAGCCTACATCCAATATCCGCAAGGATAAGCTATTCCGCTACTTAGATTCTTTAGCGCAAGAACGCGTTGTAGGCGGGGTTCTGAGTTTCTTCCGAATATCTATAGCCTATTCGGTCCAGGTCCCGAGTCAAACGATTTTGATCGGATGCGGCGGCTTCAAAGCCGACCAGTACTCGTCCCCAAGCGGCCCCATGATTTCTGTAGTGAAACATGGTGATGTTCCATGCACCGCCGAGCATCGCCAAGAAGCGGCGCAGGGCACCGATTCGCTCCGGGAACTCGATTCGGTAGATAAGCTCCTGCTTGGTGCCGGTCACACGCCCGCCAACCATGTAACGCACATGCAGCTTGGCAAGATCATTGTCGGTCATGTCCACGACCTCATAGCCGGCCTGTTCAAGCCTGTCGAAAATCTGGCTGCGTTCTTGATGGCCCTGAATCTTGAGTCCCACGTAGACTTGGGCGGTGTCTTTTCCGGCATAGCGGTAGTTGAATTCGGTAATGCTGCGATGTCCAAGCTCTTGACAGAAGCGGCGGAAACTCCCTGCGCGTTCGGGGATCTTGGCGGCCAGCACGACTTCGCGCTGCTCACCAAATTCGGCCACCTCGGAAATGTATCGCAGCCGATCAAAATTCACGTTTGCGCCGCTCAATATGGCAATCAGCGTTTTGCCGCGAATAGCTTGCTGCTCAACATGCTTCTTCAATCCGGCCAAGGCGAGGGCACCCGCTGGCTCGGCAATGGCGCGCGCATCGTCAAAGATGTCCTTGATGGCCGCGCAAATCTCGTCGGTTGAGACGGTGATAAGACCATCCACATGTCCGCGTGTCACTCGGAAGGGCTCCGCGCCGACCTGGGCCACGGAAACACCGTCGGTAAACAAATCCAATTGGTCGCGTTCCAGTTCGACGCGCGCATCGGCGGCAAACGCCGCGCTCATGCAGGCGGAACCTTCGACCTCGACCCCAATGACCTCAACCTGCGGACGGACGTGCTTGATGGCGGCGACAACACCTGCAATCAGGCCTCCGCCTCCGACCGGCACATATACGCTGTCAAACGAGTCGTTCGCTTCAAGAAGCTCGGCACCTATGGTCCCCTGGCCAGCGATCACGTCCGCATCATCATAGGGATGCACGAACACCCGGGCTTCATCTTCTTCTATGCGGCGAGCGGCGAGCGCTGCCTCATCGAAGGTCTCCCCTTCGAACACCACGCGAGCCCCATACGCCCGCACCGCCTCAACCTTGATTTGCTCGGTGTTCTTACCCATCACGACGACTGCGGAGATGCCGAAGCGTCGTGCGGCGAGTGCAACGCCTTGCGCATGGTTGCCGGCAGATGCCGTGACCACCCCTCGGGCGCGTTCGGCTTCGCTCATGTGTGCGATCTTGTTGAGTGCTCCACGAAGCTTGAAGGAATGCACGGGCTGCATGTCTTCACGCTTCAAGAGGACGTTGTTGTCGAGCCGCAACGAGAGTTTCGCGGCCGACTGCAAGGGCGTCTTCAGTGCCGTATCGTAAATGCGCGCCTCGGAGATGCGCTTGGCATAGTCTTCAAGCGCCACGCGAGCATCGAGCCTAGAACAGCTAGCATCCATCAGACCGAGCCCTTTGTAACGCCGCCCGCGCGGCATAGCTATTCATACCCTCTCCATAGGCCTGGGTCAGCCGTCAGTAGCGCGGGTCTTTGTCGTCCACAGACTTGCCGCGAGCGGGCACCAACACATTGCGATTGAAGGTGCAGATCATTTCGTCGCGCTGGTTCTTGCCTATGGTGCGAATAGTGACGATGCCTTGCCCGGGTCGAGACTTGGATTCTCGTTTCGCCAATACTTCGGATTCCCCATAGATGGTGTCCCCGGCGAATACCGGGCCGGTGAACTTCACTTCGTCCATGCCGAGATTGGCGATCGCCTTTTGACTAATGTCCGTCACGCTCATGCCGATCAGCAGGGCAAGGGTATAGGGACTGACCACCAGATTCTTGCCGAACTCCGAGTGCTTTGCATACTCGGCATCGAAATGCAGCGGATGGGTGTTCATGGTGAGCAAGGTAAAGAAATGATTATCCGCTTCGGTGACGGTTTTTCCGGGCCTGTGTTCATAGACATCGCCGACTTCGAAGTCTTCGAAATAGCGGCCGAAAGTCTCACGATAGCGATTGTTGCCGAGTTGTTTTGTATATTTAGTCAAGATTCTGAATTCAACTGGAAGTAGAGCGCGAAGTGTACACAAGGATGGCTCAGCTTGAAGCTTTCATTGAGGCCGAAAGTGCTTGGTGGGCCCGGTAGGACTTGAACCTACGACCAATGGATTATGAGTCCACTGCTCTAACCAACTGAGCTACGAGCCCGATACACCGCAAAATTTCGCGTCACAAGAGTGAAATAGTGGTGCAGTTTAGCCGCAAAACGCAAGCCTCATGACGGAACCAACGCAATTGCCCTGTGGCGCAGGCCTAGGGCCGGAGTACACTTGCGACGAGCGTTCCTGAAAGGACAAGCGAATTGCTGCAACTCAGTGACCCGGACATCCTGAAGAAATTCATTCAAGACCCCTATCCGATGCTTGCGTTCGTCCGTGCCGAGCGAATGGTGAAGTCCCCCAACGGCGAATGGCTAGTGGCGCGCGACGAGGATGTGGAGTTCATACTGAAAGACTCGAGGTTCGGTAAACAGCCTCTGCCGGGCACCGAGCATCGCCTGCCCTTCTATGCGCGGGACTACACGCAACGCACTTCCATGCTGGATATCGATCCGCCCGACCACACCAGAATCCGTAGCCGATTTACCAAGGCCTTCAACGCCAAGCGCGTTCAAGACATGCGGCCGAGTATTCTTGAATTGGTGGATTCGATTCTTGACGCGCTGGTTCCACGCGGGCGCATGGAAGTCATGAGCGAATTCGCGCGGCCCATTCCCTCCACCATCATTTCGCGCATGCTGGGCGTGCCGGAATCGGACCGGCCAAGATTCAACGAGCTTTCTATGGGGCTCATTGAAGGCACCGGCGTGGACCCCGCGACGAGCCACCAAGAGCGCAATGCCCAGTCTCAAGTCCTGCGTGAAGAGTTCAGCGCCTATCTTTCGGCGCTCTTCGCCGAAAAGCGCAGGTCTCCGCAAGACGACCTGATCTCCGCGCTACTGCACAGGAATGAGGTTGAAGAGGCGCTCACCGAACGTGAACTCATCATCAATATTCTCTTGCTCTTTGTGGCCGGCCACGAAACCACGGTGAATCTCATCGGCAATGCGTTGGTTGCGCTGGTCCGGCATCCCGAACAACTCGAAAAACTGCGCGCCAACTTGGGACTCATGCCGAAAGCCGTTGAAGAGTTCTTGCGCTACGACTCATCGGTCCAACAGCTTCCGCGCGTCGCGCAAGCCGACGTGCAGATCGGGGAACACTTGATTCGCGCGGGAGAATTGGTGCTTCTCTTGTTGGGCTCCGCCGGTCGTGACGACGCAGTCTTTGAATCTCCTGAGGTGCTTGACATAGAGCGACCCATTAGACGCCTGAAGAGCTTCGGAGGCGGGGCGCATTTCTGCATCGGCGCGCAACTGGCACGAATAGAGACCGAAATCGCCCTGAGGCAATTGATAGAACGCATACCGGACTTCTCGATAGAAAACTTGGACAGCCTGAACTATCCCTTCAACCTGTTCTTTCGCGGGCCGGAGAAGATTGAAATGACCTTCGCGGCGCAAAGGTGATCATTTCCCACGCGCATAAGTTCATCTTCTTCGCGGTGCCGAAGACCGGCACTCAGTCGATTCGCCAGGCCCTTGGACCGCATCTCGCCGAGGACGACTGGCAGCAGCACGCGCTCTTTGGTCAGGCGAGGCTTCCGATTCCCGAGCTTGCCGCGCTTGTTCATGGTCATCTGAGCGTTTGCGACGTCGCCCCCTTGCTGCCCGCCGACGTCTGGAAGAGCTATTTCAAGTTCGCTTTCGTGCGCAATCCCTTCGAGCGGTTCGTGTCCGCCTATGTGTTTCTGTTTCGCAAGACTATTTGTGCGGATCATTCTCCGGAACAGGTCGTTGGAGACATGAAGGCTGCGCTTCTTAGGCCAAGATTCCGGCAAAGAGTGCTCGTACAGCCGCAAAGCCGATTCTTAGAGGATAGGGAAGGCAAGCTCGCCGTCGATCTCATAGGTAGATATGAGCGACTCGACGCAGACTTTAAGGCGGTCTGTCGGCAACTAAGCATCCGCGCCACGCTCCCCCGCGCCAATCCAAGCGACCACGCGCACTATTCCGAGTACTACGATGGGGAACTGCGCGAAATGGTCGCCACTTTCTACGCCGAAGACCTGCGGAATTTCGGATATGAGTTCTCGCCTGCTGAATCAGCAAGCTCATAACCCACCACTTGAGGGCCCGATCAGGTTTGCGGGGTTGCGCCCGTCACCCCTACCACACCAATGGAATTGCGGTTTCTTCGCAGAAGAATCATGTCTATTTGCGGGACAGCACACTAGCATGTGCCGAGGTCAATCAACTTACGCAGCAATGGTTCGGGTATTTTCAACCCCAATTCCCGAGCCCTCGCACGATTGTTGAGTCTGCGTTGCCCTGGGAGACGAACGCCCGGTTCCTCTGCAATGGCATTGAGCAATTCTTGAATTCGGTCGCGGAAGGTGCCGCCAGACAGCACCGAGGGTTCCATGGCGATGAACAACTGGCCAAGATCCGGTGGCGCGCCCTTGGCGTTCAGAACCGAATTCGCCTGCCAGCCGAACGCTCCACCGGTCAAGGCCGCGGCTAGGACCTCAACCATCAGCGCAAGTGCACCCCCTTTCGGCCCGCCGATCGCGAGCAGAGTGCCTTCAAGAGCCGCCTGTGGATCCTGAGTCGGCCGACCATGCACATTATTTGCCCATCCTTCTGGAATTTCCCGGCCCTCGTTGCGCGCGTTCACTATTTTTCCTCTCGCGGCAACGGACAGCGCAAGATCAACTACCAAGCTAGGTTGTTCGCGCAACGGTGCCGCAAAAGCAATCGGATTGGTGCCTGTTCGGGCGTTCGAGCCACCCCAAAAGGCCATCGCTTTGGGCGAGTTGCCGAACAAGAGTGCGACCAAACCCCGATCAGCGAGCCGCTCCACATGCGCGCCTGCCTGCCCGAAGTGGTGCGAGGAATGAACGGCCGCGGCAGCAATACCGCATTCCTTGACGATTGCAGGCAAGCGATCGACAACCATGTCGATGGCCGGGTAGGCGAACCCGAAGCCAGCGTTCACGCGGATGACGCCGCTCGCGACCCGTTCGATGCTCGGTGTCGCTCGCCCCTGCGTCTTACCGGAGACAAGTTGCGCCGCGTAGCTTGCCACCCGGCTCAAGCCATGGCTCTCCTGACCGTCTGCCTCAGCAGCAACCAGCGCACGGGCCGCAGACTGCGCATTTGACTCGTTCGCCCCAGCGTTCGCAAGTGCCCGTGTGACGAGCTCATGGGCTTCGGCTAAAGACAGTGCGGTGGTCGGCATAAGGGCGGACAAGCCGCCTGCCGGCGACCGCAAGTCAGGACACATTCGCGGTGTACCGGCACCAATCGGCACCTGTCTGGTGCGGCGGCCCGAGCGGCAAGTCTGTCGTCGGAACGAAATAGCCAACTGAACGTGACATGCCGAAGGCTCGACCGGACCAGCACAGCGACACCTTGAGGTATGGGAAAAACGAATTTCAAACCATTAAACAAGTTCAACTTGTCTTGTATATTATATGTTATAGTAAATTAGACAATGCGATTTTGGTCCGATTTCCATGAAAGGCCAGTTGTAGGCATGTTTATTCGAGGCAAGGTGGCGGTTGGGGGACCGGCCTCTCAAGGCAGTTCCCCTTGCACCAACGCGTGTTCGTCTTCTCCTACCAGCAACGGGTTCGGCGTCGGGCTGCAATTGTGACGGCACCTTATCAATGGCAAGATATCCCGGAGGTTACAAATGAATGCTTATAGATTGAGGCATGTCCAGCATATTGCTGTAGGAACGGCGGCCATGTTGTTGGCGTTTTCTGGATCGGCGTTCGCGCAATCCCCTCCGCTCGAGGAAATCGTCGTGACCGCGCAAAAGGTCACCCAGACGATTGAGGAAGTGCCCGTCGCGGTGAGCGTACTGGGAGAGTCTGAGATTGAAGCTTCCTATTCGCCGAATATCGAAAGCCTGCAATTGCTTGTGCCTTCCTTGAGCTTCCGCAAAGGCACGACCACCAAGAACTCAGCGCTCACACTTCGGGGCATTGGCACCATTTCCTTCGCCGGTGGTGCAGAGCCTTCTGTGGCGACAGTCGTGGACGGTGTGGTCATGGCGCGCTCCGGTCAGGCCTTCTCAGATCTGTATGACATTGAACGCGTAGAAGTGCTCAAAGGGCCGCAGGGCACACTGTTCGGAAAGAACGCTTCAGCCGGCGTGGTGAACATCATCACCAAACGCCCGTCGGACGAATTCGAGGGCTATGTGCAGACCGACTTCTATGAAGACGACGAGTATCGTGTCCGCGCCAGAGTATCCGGCGAGCTCAGTGATGGCGCACGGGCGAGCATCACGGCCTTTCGCTCCGCATTTGGTGGCCATATCACCAATGTATTCAATAACCGCGATGTCAATGGATATGAGAAATGGGGCTTACGAGCGCAGTTCGATCTCGACATCAGTGACAGCGTCACAGCCCTCTTTACCTTCGAGCACAACGAGTCAGACGACGATTGCTGTGCAGACTTAGAAGTGCTCCCATCGGGTCGAAATCCCGCGTCGGCCGCAGCACCCAATTCCAACGGCATAGTCAACGGCAATGCGGATCTTGATCTCGATCAACGTCTTGTTGACCACGACTTCGAGACGCGCATGCTTGATGAGACCGATGCCGTTTCCGCAGAGTTCAACTGGGATCTCGACAGCGGCCACTCGGTAACCTCGATCACCGGCTACCGCGAGTGGACGAATACTGAATACCGGGAAGGAGACTTCACCTCCATCGGCGGCAAGTCCACGACACCGGTGTTCGCGGTGCCCTTCCAATTGCACGATGACGGGACCATCGCATGGACACAGTTCAGCCAAGAGGTCCGCTTGGCCTCCCCGCAGGGCGACCGGCTCGAATATATCGCTGGAGTCTACTTCTATGAGTCGGAGCAGGAAGCAGACTTCACCCGCAACGCGAGCTGTCAAAACAACGGTGGGCAGGTTGCTGACATCCTAGCGGCCAATCGCGGCTTGACCTGCGGTGCCAACGACATAGTGTCCGCCACTGGCTACCGGGATGTCACCTTCACCAACATGGCGGCCTTTGGCCAGGCAACCTATGAGGTGATGCCAAATCTACGTCTGCTGTTTGGCGCGCGCGTATCTGACGACGAAATTGAATTCACTCACACCAGGGTGAACAATGATGCCTACGGTCGTCAAGGTGTCGGCGTCCGCCCAAGACTGCCCAACGGACAGTTTTCGGAGGCATCTGGCGGCTACGATAACGTCTTTCAGAACAGTTCCAGCAACACCAACCTGAGTGTGAAGGTCGGGGCATCCTATGACCTCGGCGACTACGGAACGGCCTACGTCAACTATACGCAAGGCTACAAGGGGCCAGGCTTCAACACCTTCTATAACATGGGCTTCAAAGATGCCTTGCCAATTGATGAGGAAACCTCCGATGCCTATGAAGTTGGGTGGAAATATGTCACTGCCAACCTGCTTATCACTGCGGCGGCTTATTCGGCGACGATTGACGGCTTCCAAGCCAATAACTTCGACAATTCGACAGGGGTCACCATCACGCGCTTGACCAACGCGGGTTCCGTGCAGACGCAGGGCTTGGAATTTGACTTCATCTGGACACCCATGGAAAACCTCAACATTACAGGGGCTTTCGCGCTGAACGAAGCTGAAATTGATGAATTCAAATGTCCGATCGATCCCACTACCGGGATGCCTCCGGCAAACTGTTCAACGAGGTCGGGACTTGATCTTCTCTTCTCGCCTGACTTCAACTATACCTTGGGCGGCGACTACACTCTGTCCATAAGCCAAGAGATGGACTTCAACGTCCGCCTCACCTGGGCACGGGTCGATGATCAGAATTCCCTGCTGCCGGGAAACAACGGCACCTTCAGCCCAAACAGCCACCTGCCTGGGTACGACAAGCTTGATATGGTGCTGTCACTGCTGCCGAAGGATGGTAGGTACTCCGCAGCCTTGGTCATGAAGAATCTGCTTGATGAGAGCTTCGTCACCACCTACTCCGGCGATGGTTTCCGTTATCAGATTCCGCGCGATGCGGAGCGCGTTCTTGGGCTGAGCCTCAAGGCGAGCTTCTAGTCCGCTGCGTCACCGATTCGCGGTATCGAATTCAGAGCGCATCTGGCGCCTGCAGGCATCGACCGCAGCATCCAGTCGCTCCAGCCACTCGGTCCCGTAGACTTCCCGGAACCAGTCTCGCATGCCCTCGGTCGCTTCTCGAAAGGCCAGCTTTTCTTCATCGGTCAAGGAGTACACCGTTCCACCAGCCTCCTTGAACACCTCGTAGGCTTCGATCTGGCGACGCATGGGCAAGGCCCGTGTCACTGTTTTCAAGTGTTGGAAGGCGTCATAGACAATGCGTCGATGCTGCATGTCCAGTTCTTGCCATTTAACATCTGAGAACCACCAGAGCGCACCCATATAGGCATGCTCGTCCAATGAAAGGAACTTGATGTGCTCATGCAGTTTCATGCCTACGATGTCTTGGATGCCATTCTTTGTGCCCTCCACGACACCCGTGGCGAGCGCGGTGTACAACTCCGACCAAGCGATGGGCGTGGGGTTGCCGTCCAACCTCCGCATAAGCTCCTGCTGAACGGCGGCAGAGGTGGTGCGAATCTTCACCCCTTGGACATCCTCCGGCACACGAATGGGTGTGCTGGTGGTGGCAAAATTGCGCCAACCACCGGTGTTGGATACGGTCATAAGCCGTATGCCCAGCCCTTCGGCCAGCACAGCGTCGCGAAGCTGATCCACGATTGGACCATCGAACACGCATTCCGCAATTCGATCATTTCCGAAGCTATAGGGCAGATCCAGCACTTGAGCCGGACCATACACATTGCCTAGGCCACCAATAGTGGTCATGAACACTTCCAAGGCCCCGGTTTGCAAGGCTTCAATGCACTCGCGCTCATTCGAGCAAAACTGACCGGAAGGAAACACACTCACTCGGACGCGCCCATTGGTCCGGCTCTCTACGTAGTTCTTGAATACCAGCACACCGTCATAGTCTTCGTCCTCGGGCGAACCAAGGAATGAAACTTTTAGTATCAATTCATCGCTCCGCACCATTGTCGAGGCACCGCCCACAAGGCAGGCGAGTGTGATGAGGCAGAATACAATGATCAAAATGCGTTCTCTCAACATGGGTTGCTCCTTGACACGCGACCAATCGACATCAGGCCAGCCCCAGTAACCGTGGCAAGGTGAGCGATATCGCGGGCACGTAGGTGATCAGAAAAATCACCGCGACTTCGACAGCCAAAAATGGCAGCATCTCCCAAGCGATCGATTCAACCTCCTCGTTCGAGACAGATGCGGCAACAAACAACACGAGTCCCATGGGCGGCGTAGCCAGCCCAACCGTCACGTTGACGCACATGATGACCGCAAAGTGAAGCGGGTCCACACCCAAGCCGACAAACAGCGGACCCAGCACCGGACCGAGGATCAGTATCGCCGGTCCCGCGTCAAGGAACATGCCGACGACAAACAGGAATAGATTGGCGAGAAACAAGAGTATCAGGACGTTGTTCGATACATTGCCCAGACCTTCGCCGATGATGTTGGCCATTCCGGACACGGTGATAATCCAAGCGAAGGACACGGCGGCACCCACCAACATCAGAATCAGCCCGGACTGGGTGACCGCATCCCTGAGCACACGGGGCAAATCGGAAATTGCCAGGGTCTTTGTGATGAACAGTGAGACTACGAGCGTATAGCCGACGGCAACGGCCGCGGCTTCGGTCGGAGTGAATGCGCCCGAAAGAATGCCCCCGAGGAGAATGACCGGCGTCATGAGCGGAAAGAAGCTCTCCTTGAGCGCCCTGCCCCGTTCCCCCCATGTGGCTTTTTTCGCCGCGACAGCAAAGTTGCGTCGTTTGGCAAGCAGCTTGGTCATGGTCATGAGTCCGACACCAACCATGATCCCGGGAATCAGCCCGGCGGCGAACAGACCGCCCACCGACACGTTCATGATGAACGCATAGATGATCATAATCCCAGATGGTGGAATGATCGGACCAATAACCGAGGATGCGGCGGTGATTGCGGCGGCGAAGCGACGCGAATATCCGTTCTGCTCCATCGCTGGAATGAGCATCTTCCCAAGGGCGGAGGTGTCCGCCACCGCAGACCCCGAGAGGCCGGCAAACAGAATCGACGAGAGAATATTCATCTGCGCAAGTCCACCACGGACATGGCCGATCAGGGTCTGGCTGAATCCGATGATCGCCCGTGTGATGCCGCCTGAGTTCATCAACTCACCGGCGAGGATGAAAAACGGCACGGCCATGAGCGGGAAGGAGTCCATGCCGTTATAGAGGCGGGACAGAATCGCCGAAAAGAACTGGCTCTGCCCATCGATCGCCAAGCTAAGCCCCGGCCCAATCAACAAGGCAAATACCACTGGTGCCCCCGCAGCCATCAGGAAAATGAATATCCAGATATAGGTCAGGGACATCAGCGGCGCACTAGCTATCAACCATTCCAGCGTCCGAGGCTGGTAATTCATCCCTATTGGAAAACTGCAGAAGATCCTTCAGCAACAATTCCACAGCGACAAGAAGGGTCGCTCCGAGCGCGAAAGGCACTACGGAGTAGAACCAGCCCATGCGCACCGGCAGCGTGGCTGCGGAAATCTCAAAGCCTCTGGCACAAAAAGCGATACTCTCTTGGAAAAGCACCAGCAGAATCCAGACTACCAGCAAGTGGATGAGAATCCGCAGCAGGGATCGGATCAGATTTGGAAGCACGGTCACAAACAAAGCGATCGACACGTTGGCACCTTGTCGATAGGCCCAAGGCGCGATTAAAAAGGCTGTCCAGACCATCAGTATCTTGGCAAGCTCCTCACTCCAGACGAGAGAGTCGTTGAACACATAGCGCAGTAGCACTTGGACCAAGACAATGACGGTCATGGCAACCAGCAGCAGGGTGCAGAATCCACGCAAAAGGCTGCCGAGGCGCAGATTTAGAATTGCCAACAGATCGACGATACGCTCGAAAACTCCTTTCACCTTGCTTCCCACAGGTTTCACAGAGCCCGGGCTGAACCCTTACACCAAGTTGAATCTTGAAGAAGAATACCTAACTCCCTTGCCAATAGGTCTCGATCTTGATCTGTCCACCAAGCGCATCCGTGTGCTCGACGGTGGGGCCAATCGGAATTCTCGCGCCTTCGCGTACGAATACCGCTGTTTCCTCGCTGCCGAGCCTGAGTTTAAGAACCCTGCCTCCGTCGAATCGCTGTTTTGTGTCAAACCGGTGCCACCGACCTTGTGGGAGATAGCATTCGACCTCGTCATCGGCGTTCAGGCAGGGCGCGACAAGAATGTCATCGCCAAACATGAATTGGTCATCGAAGGCCCAAGCCGGCCTTTCATCGGGGAAGGCGAGCGCCATGGCGCGCTGCACCGGCAAGCCTATCTGCGCCGCCTGCTGCATGGTGTAGTGCAGATAGGGAATCAAGCGATAGCGGAATTTCAATGCCCGCTTAGCGGCACGTTCGGCATCCGCATCATAGCTCCATGGCTCGCGCGGCCCTATGCCGTGCAGACGCATATGTGAGGAATAGACACCCGCCTGAATCCAGCGTTTGAAGAGTTTAGAATCCCGTTGATCGCCGTAGTAGCCCCCGATGTCGGTTGCGTAGTAGGGTGCCCCGGTCATACCCCAAGACAGTCCGCCGCGAAAATTCGCCGCCATGCCTTCCCAGTCTGACTGCGGATCGCCGCCCCACACGCCGGGATAGCGCTGCTGGGAAGTCCAAGCTGATCGGCTGAACAGGAAGGCACCGTTGGGCGCGTACTTTTCTGCTGCCTCAAAGACGCATCGGTTATAGAGCAGCGCATAAACATTGTGAAGTGCGAGACCTCGCTCACCGTTGTGCGCCAGCATCTCGTCCTGCACCTGCTCGCCAAAGTCGGGCTTCATCATGTCGATTCCCAGCTCGAAAAGCGCTTGGTGGCTATCGCGCCAAAAGGCATAGGCCTCGGGATGCGTGAAGTCCACCAAACCGGATTCGGGCAGGGGTGTGAGAACCTCATTGAATGGTTCGCTATCCCACCTGTAACGGTATGATCGTCTCGCCGTCGAGGCCGATTGTGAGTCCTTCAACAGCCATCCCTTGCTCGACATCCGCTCATAAAGGTCATTCTTCACCGAGACCAGCGGGTACTCCCAAGCGCAGATCTTGAAGTGCAGTGCCTTCACTTGCTCAAGAATCGCCTTCGGATCCGCATAGCGCGACTTGTCAAATTCGAAAGCGAAACGGGTTTCCGTGTCCAACCAAGCACGTCCGTCGAGGCTGATCACGTCGCAGGGCACGCCGCGCTTGCGAACTTCCCTCGCGGTGGCGACAAACTCTTCGGCACTCTCATAGTAGGCGCGCGAAAGGATGGTGCCGAGGGTCCAGACGGGTGGAACCGGAGCACGTCCGGTAAGCCCGGTGAACTGCTGAATGATCTCCTGTCCATTGGCACCGGCAAATAGCCACACATCCAAGCAGGCATCATCCACGAACAGCACGTAGGATCGTTGCGACCAAGGGCCGAATCCGACACCGTGGTTGACTGGCGCGGGGCTATGAACGAACACTCCCCAGCCGCGCGGGCTCCATGCGAAGGGAATGTTTTTGTAGGATCGCTCCGCATTCACCCCAAGGGCATCGCGATTGTACGAAAACACCAATTGACCGCGTCGATTCAAGGGTCCCCATTTTTCGCCAAGGCCATAGATCGGCTCACCCGATGTGAGGTCCAGCGACATCAGCCAGCCGCCATCAACCTGGGCAAATGGAGGCAGACGAAAGCGACGCACGAAGTGGCCATCGGTGGCGGTGCGCTGGACAAGGCGGTGTGCCTTGCGCAATTCGAACGAGAGTGGCTGGTGCTCTAGGGTGAGCTTGAGGTCGCCACCGGTAATGGTCGTAACGCCGCTGGAAGTGGCAGTCTCGATGACACGGTTCCTCGGCTCGCAAGCGAGCATGCCGTAGTCATTGTCCCGGTCAGGTCCCAGGCGCAGCCGAGCACCGAAGTCAAACAGAGATACCCGCAGATTGCCGACTTCCGTCGCCACGACAGCTTCGCTGTCCGTCACTTTGCGCACCCGGCCATAGCCCTTGATCTGCGCCAAGCGGCCCCACTGCGGTGCGCTGAGATCGAGACCGCGCATGTCTAGCTCAGTTCAAGCACCGGAAGATCAAGCTTCGCGGCTATTGCCCGCAGGACCCGGCGGTGATCGCCGTAGACGATGGCGTAATGGTGTTCCAAGCCTTCTTGCATGATCTTTTCGAGCACCTCGGATACCGGCCTGTCGAACGTTGCAACGCCCGATGTGCCGGTGAACGCCATGGGTGCGCGTATGAAACGCCCCACGGCAATGATCATTTTCAAGTCATTGCGAGATTGCGAAATTCGTGCAAAGGTTGCACGGCCCGGCTTGAGGGGAAACTGCAGCAGTAGCGGCATTCCACGGTTGCTGTGAACAGTGGCCTCCGGGCTCGCCTGGGGATCCCTCATGGACATGGGCGCCAATCCGCAGTGCCAGAACACTGCGGTGTCATCTTCGGTGTCGATATCCACCAAGTCGGCCATCCAAGATGGTTCGCCAGCCACCTCCTGCAGCAGCAGCGCGGAGGCCGCGCCATAGACATCCGCCTCACAAGCACAAGGCACCTTCCGCTCGTTCATCATGGCCATGGGTCCGCAGGCCGCACATCCATACTCGGTGAAGGTTTCGGGCCAACAGCGCACCGCCAAGCTCGAAACACGCCGCTCGGTATGCACATCTTCCAGAGCACAGAATATTCGTAGAGACTTGTCAAGGGATGCTTGGTCGAGTGCGTCGAGACCCGTCAGATCTTGGCCGACGGCTCGCTTCACATCCGACACCCGATCATTGTCAATACGGCGAGCGCGGTCGAATAGCGCATCGGTCGCCATGGTGTCCACTTCAATACCCAACAGCGCGCGCAGTTCCGAAGCTTGGTAGGCACAGGTATGAAACCCATCGGGATGCTGCCCGACCACGCCAATTCGGGATTCCGAAAGCAGCGATAGCACAGCTCCGGCTTGCTCATGGTCAGTCCCGGCGGGAACACTTGCGGAAGTCGGCAAACAAGGAACCGGGTCAGCCAGTGCCTCTAGCCGCGCCCCTATTCCCGGCGCATCGGGCGCCGCGAACAGCCAACCGTAGCGCTTACCCGCCTTCCCCAAGGCGTGACCGGCCAGATTGAGGCCGCAGAGCGCGTTGAGTCTCAATCGACCGCCGAGCCTCGGTTCAGGAAGCGCCCATATGGAAACTTTCAAGCCAGTGTTCCGCGCCAGCTTGACGGTCATGCTTGCATCGGTAAATGTCACTTGCAGAAGAAGAAGCAGATCCACTTCCGAGAGTTCGATGTCGGCAAGCGCCTGCTCCAGCATATCGCTATCAAACAGCAGGCTTCGGCTTCCCACCGTGGTGATACCGGCCGCGTCGAGCGCGGCGAAGGCGCTGTCAGCCATTTCCTGGGCATAGGGCACGTCAAAAGTCGGACGAGCAAGCGCTGCGACCGCATAGGTCAGGGACATTTCAACCTCCAAACCCTTGATAAGAGCGGCAGAAATCGGCGCCAGCCGGTCGCACGTCCAAGCCCGTTTGCTCGAACCGTCGATGAACGAACCAAGGCAATGCTCCGGCATCGGTCAGCGCGTTCAACTCTCTCATATAGGGGACACTGTGCTTACGCAGGCTCGAGCGCATGGTCCGCCAAGCGGGGAAATGTTCAAATGCGTTCAGCCAAATTGCGCGGCCGGCCAAATACCCTGAGGCGCCAGCGGCGTAGGCGTGGGCCAACACCCGACGGAAGGCGCTCATACTGGCACCCGCTGACAGCATCACCCACGGGCGACCAGCCGCCTCATCTAGTTCCTCGAACCACTTCTGTGCCTGGGCGGCACCGTCCGAGCCGATACCAGGCACGTCATCCACAGCCAGTGGGCTTTCCAGTTTGAACAGATCCACGGCAAACTTGGAATTAGCAAAGGTTTGCACACTTTCCAACACTAGTTCCGGTCGCTTGGTTTTGAGTTCCACATATTCCGATGTCTGCTCCAGTTCCTTGGCGAGCGGATAGACCAACAACTCAAACACATAGGGAATGTCGTATCGCACGCATTCGGCACCGATGCGCTCTGCGAAGTCTTGTTGCCTCTGGTTGACCGCGCGATCAGCATCTGGCCGATACCATGCCAACACCTTGACCGCATCGCCACCAATTCGCTTAATCTTCTGCACGCACCAGTCGTCGATCTGTTTGGAAAACCGACCGCCCGGTGTTGCCTCATAGCGCGAGTCTTCCAAGGTCACGATCAAACCCTTGGCAGGAGAGTAGAGCGAAATGGCTTTTGGATAGGCGTAGTGCGGGTCCAGCAACATGGCCGAAGAATCCGCTTGAAGTTCTTCCACCAGCATCGCCTTCACTGCCGCGACATCAGCCCAAGGAGCCACATCTGTGCCCCGCTTCGCCTTGATGGGGTTGGTGATGGGCGGTCGCTGATCAACCGCTATCATCTTGAAGCGTCCAGCCTCATCGGCCATGCGCCGAAGCCCCCAGAGCTTTCCGGCGGAAAGGCTCACGACGATGATTCACGCGCACGGCGCTCAAGAAACGACTCGAGCTCCGGTAGCGTTGGGGTGCCGGCTCGCCCACCCCGGCGCGTGACCTTGATCGCCGAAGCCGCGTTGGCGAGGTGTGCCGCCTTGAGTTCGGAGGTTCCCTTGGCAAGCGCTAGTGCGAAGGTGCCGTGCCAGACATCGCCGGCACCAAGGGTATCCACCGCCGCAACCGCAAACCCCGGCACCCGGCGAATGCCCTCGCAATCCAAAACAAGCACGCCTTCCGCCCCAAGGGTGACACAACACCAAGCACCAGTATCACTATAGATGTCGTTGAGTCCCCGCTGCCAATCATGGTGCCCGGTATAGGCATGCAAGCCTTCCGAGGAGAAGGCGACATGCGTGGCTTGCGCTATCAGGCCACGGCATGGCGCTGGCAAGTCCGCATCCAGCACCGAAGGCTTGCCTGCCCTCCTTGCCAGTGCGAAGGCCTGCTCGGCACCTTTCGACCAGCTCGAATCGCACAGCACGACATCCGCCTGTTGAATCTCAGTCGCGGGCAGCCAGTGCGGATCATCCGGTAGATCCGGGTCCAAGTAATTCACGATCATGCGCGCACCCGAGGGGTCGACAAAGGCCGAGGACACCGAGGACCGGCATCCGTCAAACCGCCGGAGGGCGGAACAGTCCACGCCGTAACCGAGAAGTTCTGACTGAATTGCGTCAGCGACGCCGTCGCAGCCGAGGCGTGCGGCCAAGCGAGCCTCGCCACCGAGCTTGGCGATGCAAACAGCGGCTGTCGCAGCGGGGCCGCCGCCCGCCGAAGCGAATCCTGTCGCCCGATGCTTGACAGGCCGCCGCGGCATGCCATGAACCGAGAAGATGAAGTCCTGAACCGCTTGTCCAACACAAAACACCGATGGCATAACCGCTCCACGCCAAGAAAAAGGTCAAATTGTTTGCTTACCTGATGGTGACCGCGTACACCAAATCGGCGGTATCACATCGCGAGCAGCGCCATTCCACTTTTCGGCCATCCACAGCAATCGCGATACGGTCTATGTGCAGCAGCGGGGTTCCCAAAGCCACATTGAGCCGTTGCGTGTCCTCTCGGCGTGCGATGTCCGCGCTGAGCTTTTCCTCCGCGACTAGGACGCTCACGCCATAATCGGACTGATAAAGGGAATAGAGCGTGTTCGGCAGGCTCTCCCGCTCGGCGATATCTCCGAAAGCGTCTAATGGCAGCACAATATTCTCGGAAATCCTCGGCTTCCCATCAATAAACCGAGTGCGCCGAATATCGAGGACTTTGGCACCGACCTCGAGGTCAAGATGCGCGCGGTCATCCCTAGTGGCTGCACGCACCTTTTTCTTAAGGTCACCGCTCGATGGTGTGAGTCGCTCACCGCTTGGCCGGGACAGCCGAAAAAAGCGAAACAGGGACCGCTCCTGAGTGTGCTCGGCTATGAAGGTACCCTTGCCCTGACGCCGTACCACCACTCCTTCCGCAGCTAATGCATCCAAGGCCTTGCGAATCGTTCCCGGGCTGACATCAAGTTCGCTCGCCAAGGCTTGCTCGCTTGGAAGCACTTGCCCGGGCTTCCACACGGTTTCGGCGACGCGCTTTACGAACAGATCGTAGACCTGACGGTAGAGGGGAGAATAGTCCGGTGATACATCCATAATACGTCCTCTCGCGCGCCAGTCTACTCCGATATCTGCGATGCCACCCATTATTTGCTATATTCTATCTTATATAGGACATGAGAGCTTGGCATTCGCCGTGATCCATGTTAACAATCACATTTGCAGGAAACGCAATGCCAGACAACAGCGCTAGCAAACCGCATCTGCTCGTACACGATAACAAAGATAACGTGGGTGTCGTTGTTGTCGAAGGTCTGCAAGCGGGAACAGAGATGCTCTGCGTGGTAACCGCCGACAATTCCGAATTCACCCTGACGAGTCGGCATGACGTTCCGATTGGCCACAAGATCGCACTCAAAGATCTTGCCGAGGGCGACACCGCCATCAAGTATGGTGAGGACATCGGAAGAATGGTGGCCGCCGCGGACACGGGCGAGCACATTCACTCCCACAATCTAAAGACCAAGCGCTGGTAGGAGTCAGGTATGTCGACGAATCATGCGATCTGGGGGTACCGTCGCGAAAACAGCCGGGTGGGGGTGCGCAACCACGTCGCCATCCTACCGATCGACGATATTTCCAATGCCGCCTGCGAGGCGGTCGCAAACAACATTCAGGGTACGATCGCCCTGCCACATGCCTATGGTCGTCTGCAATTTGGAGCAGACCTTGAGCTTCATTTCCGCACCATCATAGGGACGGGAAAGAATCCAAATATCGCCGCTTGCGTGGTGATCGGCATCGAACCGGGCTGGACGCAGCGAGTCGTCGATGGGATCGCCAAGACGGGTAAACCGGTGACGGGTTTCTCAATCGAGCAGAAGGGAGATATCCAGACAATCGCCGACGCGTCCCGGGTGGCCAAGGAGTACGTGCACTGGGCAAGCGACCTGCGCCGCGAAAAATGCGACGCCAGCGAACTTTGGATATCCTCAAAATGTGGAGAGTCCGATACGACAACTGGACTCGCCTCCTGCCCGGCCGTGGGCAACCTCTACGACAAATTGATCCCCGGTGGGGTCTATGGGGTATTCGGCGAAACGACAGAACTCACTGGTGCCGAGCATTTGTGTCAAGCGCGTGCCGCGACGCCCCAAATCGGCGACAAGTTCATGCGTACATGGCAAGCCTATCAAGACGAGGTGGTGATTCCCCATAAGACCTCCGATCTTTCCGAAAGCCAGCCAACCAAGGGCAACATTGAGGGCGGGCTTACGACCATTGAAGAGAAGGCGTTGGGTAATCTGCAAAAGATCGGACACGACATCTCTTATATCGACGTGCTCGAGCCTGCGGAGGAACCATCGGCGGGGCCCGGACTGTACTTCATGGACACGTCTTCCGCAGCGGCCGAGTGCGTCACGCTGATGGCAGCCGCAGGATTCGTCCTGCACCAGTTTCCTACTGGACAGGGCAACATCATCGGACACCCAATCGTCCCAGTGATCAAGCTGACCGGTAATCCACGCACCGTGCGCACCATGAGTGAACACATTGATGTCGATGTGTCGGGTGTTGTGGCGCGCGAGATGACCATCGGCCAAGCAGGGGACGCGCTGATTGATATTACTTTGCGCACTGCGAGCGGTCGGATGACGGCTGCGGAAGTGCTGGGCCATAGAGAATTCGTGATGACAAAACTCTACCGCAGCGCGTAGCCCTGAGAGGTGCTCAAGGCATGCCTGACATCGTCATTAGCGAGTTCATGGACGAGGAAGTCATTGCCTCCGCCTTCGCTGGATACGATCACCTGTATGATCCAAAGCTTGCGGAGCAACCAAGGCACCTAAGGACGGCTTTGGCCGATGCGCGGGCGATCGTGGTGCGCAACCGCACTAGGGTGGACAGTGAGCTGCTCGAAGCGGCACCGAAAGTTCGGGTCGTCGGCCGCTTGGGTGTTGGTCTCGACAACATAGATGTCACGGCCTGCGAGGCGCGAGGTGTCGCGGTCTGCCCCGCAGTTGGTGCCAACGAATCGTCCGTCGCGGAATACGTAATCACTGCGGCACTTGTACTTCTGCGCAGAGTCTGGTTCGCGACCGTGTCGGTCACTGAGGGGAAGTGGCAACGCGGAAACCTGATTGGCAGGGAGATTGCGGGGAAAGCACTGGGTCTCATAGGATTCGGGGCGACTGCCCGGCAGTCCGCAGTCTATGCCAAGGCGCTTGGCATGTCGGTGCTCGTCCACGACCCCTATCTCACCCGGAATGATCCCGCCCTGACCGACGTCCAGCCTATGGAACTCTGTAGGCTGCTGGCACGCTCCGATGTCATCAGCCTGCATGTGCCGCTTTCGGACAGCACAAGGCACCTTATAAACTCCGAGACCATCGACAGCATGAAGGCCGATGCCGTTGTGATAAACACCGCGCGTGGAGCAGTGGTGGATGAGGTTGCGCTGTCAGTCGCGCTGAGGGAGGGCAGGCTTGGCGGCGCGGCGCTCGATGTGTTCCAAGAAGAGCCGCTGGACGCCTCGCGCGGAGCCCTGTTTACCGGACTGGACAATGTCCTGCTGACCCCGCATATTGCTGGTGTCACAGTCGAATCCAATGTCCGTGTCAGTCGATTGACAGCCCAAAACGTGCTTCGGCACCTTTCGTGACGGCTTCGGAGCAGACCGACCTCCTAGTAATCGGAGGTGGGGTCAATGGAACCGGCATAGCCCGTGATGCGGCAGGGCGGGGATTGAAAGTGGTCCTGTGCGAACGAGATGACTTGGGGTCGGCTACTTCCTCGGCCAGCACCAAGCTCATTCATGGCGGCCTGCGCTATCTGGAGTATTTCGAGTTCCGGCTGGTGCGTGAATCACTTGCGGAACGCGAGGTGATGCTCCGCTCCGCTCCGCACATCATCTGGCCGCTGCGTTTTATTTTGCCGCACCACAGGGAGCTTCGGCCCGCGTGGCTGCTTCGTCTCGGCCTCTTCCTGTACGACCACCTCGGTGGCCGCAGGCTGCTCCCCTCGACCCGCATGGTGAAGTTGCGGGACGAGCCGCAAGGAATACCCTTGAAGCCGACGTTCACCAAGGCCTTCGAATACTCGGATTGCTGGGTGGAGGACTCCAGGCTGGTGGTTTTGGTTGCGAAGGACGCTGCGGAGCGGGGTGCCAAAGTGCTGACGCGCACTGCCTGCACAGGCCTTCGGCGCGAGTGCGGGCTCTGGCACGCAACACTCTCCGGTGCGCAGGGTGTGCGCAGGGTGATAGCACGCGCGGTGGTCAATGCCGCTGGCCCTTGGGTAGCCAAGATCCTCAGCTCGATTTCCAAACAAGGGCACACCTTGAGAAGCGTCCGTCTCATCAAGGGCAGCCATATTGTGGTGCCAAAAATGTACGAGGGTGAACATTGCTATATCTTTCAGAACGCTGACGGCCGAATCATTTTTGCTATTCCCTATGAGCGAGACTTCACACTTATTGGCACCACCGAACTCGCCTACGACGGAGACCCGTCCCAAGTGAGCATCACGGAGCAAGAGCGTGACTACCTCTGCGCGGCGGCATCTGAGTACTTCGTCCGGCCGATTCTTGCCGATCAAGTCAAATGGACCTACTCCGGAGTGCGACCGCTTTACGATGACACGCTTGCCAGCCCCTCTGCCGTCACGCGCGACTATATGCTCGACCTCGATCAGCCAAACGGTCAAGCACCGATACTGTCCGTGTTTGGCGGCAAGATCACCACCTATCGGAAGCTCGCAGAGCGGGCCGTGTCAACCCTTCTTCCCCTGCTCGGCCGCAAGGCGCCCGCGTGGACTCGGGGCGTCCCGCTACCGGGAGGTGAGATTGCCGATGCTCGATTCGAGGAATTTCTCTCCGACATGGTGCAGTCCTACCCATGGGCCCCGGTAGATCACTTGCGGCGGCTTTGTAGGGCCTACGGCACGCGCGTTGGCAGGTTGATCGGCGGTGCCAAGGCATGGACTGAGCTCGGTCGCGACTTCGGGGCCGGACTGACCGAAACAGAAATCCGTTACTTACAGGAACATGAATGGGCCGAAACGGCCGAAGACATCCTATGGCGCCGGTCCAAGCTCGGATTGCGAATGACCGAGGTCGAGCGCACTTCCGTACGAGACTGGCTGAACAAAGGCCCTTGCGAGGATTCCGGCCGGATCTCGTTGGGAAGTGCCGCGGTGCGTCACCCTCCCACCGCACCTTAGCAGCAGAAAGGAGCGCGCGAGCACACGAAGGGTGAGGTACAAAATATCCCCCGCAAATCTGCTGCGCGGATTTGACTCCAAAGGAGGGGAGTTTTGCGCTGCCGCAGCCGCGACTCTGTTCTAGCGAGACTCAAAAAAGTGCCCACTCTGCTCGGTGGCGAGGGCTGGGGTGAGGATGCGCTGGACTATGATGGGGTTTACGCCTATTTGATTGCTTGCGGTCACCAGCGCGCGCGGATTCGGGTGCAGCTGTGCGCGCAGCGAGTCGAGGATCGCCTGATACCGAAGCCGTCCTGATTCGGAATATCCGTGCAGGTGCCAAGCTTCCCTCCAATCCTTGCAGAAGTCCTGCAAGACTTTCTCGTAGCGTGCGACCAGTCTTGAATCGTTGCCTGGATGCGCGGAAAAGTCCCGCACCAAACCATCCACCAAGGCATCGACTTCCCCCGGCGCCATCACCGGCGCCGTGTTGAATCGTTCCGTTTCTATGCGTCCCTTCCAGGCTGGATCGAACGCAACCGGCTCAACGCGCGCGTTCAAGGCTTCGGCATCCTTCGATTCATGCAGCAGGTTCATTTCCCTGACCAGTCGCCAAAACCGAGACGAGCCGGCCGTGTCGAGCACCAGGTGGATACGAGCAATGTCCGCGGCATTGACGACACGATGGCGGCGCCAGGAATTGAAGATCCAACATTCGCCCGCAGCCATGTGCAATTGCATCTGAGCGCAATGGAACATCACCGCCGGGTCGGTGACCACCGGGATGTGAATTCGTACGCGCGTCAACCAATGATAGTTGAAGTCCACATGCACCGACACCTCCGCACCCGGTGCGAGGCGCATCAACCGCGACCTGCCCAGCACCTCGCCGAAGCTCGCCATGACTTGGCGCGTGTACGGGCAGCCTTCGAGATGTTTCGTCGTGGTCATCGCACCATCAAAGGCGTCGTTCTCGCCACCATCTCGCGAAATCAAGGGCATCGCGCTGTTGCCTTTCATGCCGGACGGATGCGGCAACCACGCCGATTCCGCAAGGCCATGCGCCTCCTCGGCGAGCCGCTCGGCATCGAACGAGAAGGGCAGCCTGATGAAGGGTCGGCCTATATCCATCTATGCTCCAAGGGATGAGTCCGAGTTGCTTCGTCAGGCACCAATGCGCTCAAGCTGCTCAAGCGTGGTGTTGCCTTCGGGCACCTGTCCCCGCACTAATTCGCGCGCCAGTACCTGCAAGCGATCAAGCGCCACCGGCGAATAGTCAAGATGTTCCACGGACACGTTAATGTGCGGTGATCGAAGAGGAGGGGCATCATGGATATGTCCGTGCAGGTTGACCCATCCCTGCGGCAAGCTCTTGAGCGGCAAATGCGTGAACACCATCGGTGGGTCGCCCGGTACGATCAACAGCGAGCTGATGAAATCGAACCCGGAGACCCGCAAGGCACCCGACCCGGTCAAATCATGATTGCCCGCAACCAGATGCTTCACCCTGCCGACCCCCTGACGCACGCGCCGCCAAGTATCTTCACCTAAGGCAAGGCGCATGGCGACATCACCAACAAACACCAGCGTGTCATCTTCGCCCACTCGGTTGCGCCAATTCGCATAGAGCGCCTCATCCATCTCGTTTGCGTTCGCGAACGGGCGATTGGTGTAGCGAATGATGTTCTCGTGACCAAAATGGAGATCCGACCACACCCACACCCTGCCTTCTGCTTCAAGTTCGCGTGCCGGCAATTCATCGAGCATGCGCAGCATGGCTCGGTACATTCTTCTCGAATGCCGATTGGTTGGCCCCAGCGCACCACGCGTCCAAGCATCCAAGTCGTGCGCGTAGACTTGTTGCGCCGTTTCGCAGTCTATTTTCGATTCGGGGACAGTCATAATGCCATTGTCTCAATAGACACTCTGACTTGCTATAGTCTTAGCCCCGCATGAAGATGAACAACATGATGAAAACGCAACTCAAGTATTCCTTGGCGCCACTCTTCGCCCTGTGCGGACTCGTTGCCTGCGAGCCGGTCAACGACACCGAAGCACCCGATCTCTCCGCAAAGGAATTTGTCGCCGATCTCAACGCGCAAATGGATGAGCTGGGCCGACAATCAAGCGCGGCCCATTGGGTACGGTCTACCTATATCAATCAAGACACCGCAATGCTCGCCGCCATGGCCAATGAACGTTGGCTCGAATTCCACACCCGAGCGGTCAAGGAAGCCGCCAGATACGAGCACGTGCCCCAAAACGAAGCGACGGCACGGGCCTTGGAACTCTTAAAGCTCGGGTCTTCCGCTCCTGCACCGGACGATGCCGAAAAGCGCAGCCGACTCGCCGAGATAAGCACACATCTGCCGGGACTCTATGGCGAAGGCAAGTATTGCCCGGAAGATGGCGGACCCTGCCAAGATCTGGAGCAGCTCAGCAACATCATGGCCAAGAGTCGCGATTACGATGAACTCTTGGAGGCTTGGCGGGGCTGGCGAACCATCTCCCCGCCCATGCGAAGCGACTACGCCGAATTTGTACAACTCAGTAACGAGGGTGCGCGAGAGTTGGGGTTCGAGGACTTGGGAGAGCTTTGGCGCGCCGGTTATGACATGACACCGGAGGTATTTGCCGACGAATCCCGTCGATTGTGGGGACAAGTGAAGCCGCTGTATGACGAACTGCACTGCGCCGTTCGCTCGCGCCTTAATGAGGCCTATGGCGATGAACAAGTGCCGCTCGATGGACCCATGCCGGCGCACATATTCGGCAACATGTGGGCGCAGGAATGGTCGCACCTTTATCCATTGATGGAGCCCTATGAAGGCATAGACGATCTCGATGTCACCGGCGCGCTTGAAGCACAGGGGTACACCGCCGTGCGCATGACACAGTTGGCGGAGGATTTCTTCGTTTCGCTTGGAATGCCTTCGTTGCCGGACGATTTCTGGTCCGAGTCAATGCTGACCAAGCCGCGTGACCGCGAGGTGGTGTGCCATGCGAGCGCATGGTCCGTGGACCCGCCGGTGGATGTGCGCATCAAGATGTGCATCGAGCCCACGCAAGAGGATCTGGTCACGATCTATCACGAGCTTGGGCACATCTACTACTACCTCGCCTATGCGGACCTCCCCAACATTTTTCAGTCCGGGGCGCACGATGGCTTTCATGAAGGCATAGGCGATACGGTCACCCTGTCCATGACGCCCTCATTCTTGAAGGACATCGATCTCGTCTCGGAAGTCAGCCAAAGCGAGGAGGCGGTCATCAACAATCAGATGAAGGTCGCGCTCGACAAGATCGCTTTCCTCCCCTTCGGCAAACTCATCGACGAATGGCGATGGAAGGTCTTTTCCGGACAAATCGCGCCCGAAAACTACAACGCGGGCTGGTGGGACTTGAGACGCGAATACCAGGGCATCACACCACCCGTGCCGCGCAGCGAATCCGATTTCGACCCCGGTGCCAAATACCACGTGCCCGGCAACACGCCCTATACCCGTTACTTTCTCGCCTTCATCCTGCAATTCCAATTCCAGCGCGCCTTGTGCGAGATCGGCGGGCATGAGGGGCCGCTGCATAGCTGCTCTCTTTACGGCAACAAGAAAGCCGGCGAGGCGCTCTGGGCACTCATGCAAAAAGGCGCCAGCCAACCTTGGCAGGACACCCTCGAAGAACTCACCGGCAGCCGAGAAATGGACGCGAGCGCCATCATCGACTACTTCGCGCCGTTGATGGCTTGGCTGGAGAAAGACAACGAGGGGAGGCAGTGTGGGGTTTAAGAGGCTGTTGAGAAGGAGTCACATCTCAGTGAGTAGCGACAATCAAGATAAGAGACCGTGTTGCCTCCTGCGAGAATGCTCCCCCGAACGCGAGACGCGGAACCGGCTCGGCACCAGAGGCGACCGTCGAGCGCTTCCTAGGATAGTAGGTGGCACCCCCATCCAAGAGACTACCAGCTTGAACCACAGTGCGCTGGAGAGCGCTGCGGCTAGGTTCGAGCTGCTCACCCGGAAGACCTTCGGCGCGAAGAATCCCTCCGCCTGCTCGCCGTCCGCGCCAACGCCCCCATCACCCCGCCGCCGCCACCAAGGCGCCGCGGCAGGCCTCCGAAAAACCCGGGGGTTAACTAATGCGCCAGTCCACGACCAGCCCCCAAACTGGGGACTTTTACTTCGGCATTGACACGGGCCGCAATACGCGGAGGCCGGGGGGTGTCCGGCGCGGCCGGTGCGGCTGATGGTCGGGCCGCGGTAGCTGAAGCACATCCACGGGCTGTCGGACGGGGCGGTGGTGTCCGGGTGGGTCGGGAACCCCTGCCGGCAGCACTTGAAGCGTTGAGGTGTACTTCCGGCACGACCCGCCGATCAACCCGAGCGGCATGACGCGGTTCCGCAAGCGGATCGGGGAGTCGGGGTGCGGGCTGCTGCCGGAGGCGACCATCGGCGCGGGAGTTGGTTCCGGGGCCGTGCGGGAGCGGGACTTCGGTCGGGTGACGGTGGACACGACGGTGCGGGAGAAGACGGCGGCGTTTCCGGCGGATTCCAGGCTGTCGGACCGCTCGCGGGAACGGCTCGCGAAGCTGTGCGCGGCGAACGGCATGAAGCTTCGGCAGAGCTGCGCGAGGAAGGGGCCGGAGGCGCTGCCCGAGGCGAACCGCTACGCGCACGCGAAACAAATGAAGCGCATGCGGCGGGAGGCGGGGAAGCTTCGGACATGCCTTGGCCGCGTCGCCAGGGACATCCGGCGGAAGACGGATGGTGACGGGACCCTGGAGGCGGTGTTCTCGGAGGAGCTCGGCAAGGCGGAACGGCTGCCGGCGCAGGAGAAGGACGCGAAGAACAAGCTGCACAGCCCGCACGCGCCGGAGGTCGAGTGCATCTCCAAGGGGAAGGCGCACAAGCGCTACGAGTTCGGGGTGAAGGCGGGCATCGCGGTGACGAACAAGAGCAACTTCGTGGTCGGCGGCAGGGCGCTGCCGGGGAACCCATGCGACGGGCACACGCTCGCGGAGAGCCTCGGCCAGGTGCGGCGGCTGACGGGGCGGCCGGTGCCGGAGGCGTGCGTGGACCGCGGATACGGGGGCCACGGGGAGAAAGAGGCGGTGGTCTACATCAGCGGACAGAAGCGGGGAGTGAGAACCTTGCGGGTGAGGAAGTGCATACGCAGGCGGCAGGCGGTGGAGCCGGTGATCGCGCCCCCGGAGTCGGACGGGCTGATGGGAAGGAGCTGGCTGAAGGGCGCCGATGGCGACCAGGTGAACGTCCTTCCGGGCTGCGCGGGGCACAACACGGGGCTGATCCTGAGGAAGCTTCGGGAAATTCTTTGCGCCCTGGTTCCGGAACCCTTGAAGCGGCTCATTATTTAGTTTTTAACCGGCATTGCGGGAAGATCCGCCGGGAATCCGGCCGATCTTCGGGACCAATGCGACTCCCTTCAGCTGTAGAGCGACAATCAAGATGAGAAGGTGTCGCGACGGTTGATGATGCCGCAATGGGGGTGTGCGGGGCAAGGGGAGTTCGTATCGCCGGCGGGAAGGCGGACTCGCCGGGCTGGCAGCGAAGAGCCGCCGGCCGCGCTCGTCCCGCGGGCGCGAATGGTCGCGCGGCGACGAGTGGGCGGCCTGGAACATGCGCCGCGAGCACCCCTTCATGGGCAAGGCGAGGCTGCGCGTCATGCTCGCCCGCGACGGCACCCGGCTGTCCGAGTCCACCATCGGCCGGATCCTCAAGAAGGGCATCGCGCTCGGACACATGCGCGCCTGCGCGTTCCTTCGCGGACGGACCGCGCCGAAGCGGCGCCGCGACTTCTCCGGCGGCCACGCCACGCGCCTCCGCGCCCGGCGAACTCGTCCAGATCGACCACATGTCCGTCTCCCGCGACGGACAGACCCCCGAGGAGTTCCGCGCCGTCTGCCCGGCCGCCAAGCCCGTGTTCCGCCCCGTCTTCTCCCGCGCCACCGCCCGCAACGCCCGCCGATTCCTCAAAGCGCTGCTCGCCGAGCACCCCTGGATCAAGTCCATCCAGGTCGACGGCGGCTCCGAGTTCATGGCCGAGTTCGAAACCGCATGCCGCGACCTCGAGCTCCCACTCTTCGTCCTCCCTCCAAGATCCCCAAAGTCCGACGGCTGCGTCGAGCGCGCCAACGACTCCTCCAGGACCGAATTCTGGGCCCTCTATTCCGGCGAACCCGCCGTCGCCGAGGCCGCGCCCGCCCTCGCCAAGTTCCAATACTTCCACAACACCGTCAGACCACACATGTCTCTGGACTGGAAGACTCCTTTCGAGTACCTTTCTTCTGCCTTGGGACTCCCCGCCCAGTCTCACATGTGCTGAACTAGCACACGGCCCTGACAAACACTTCATCAACAGCTACCCTGCGACCAAACCATGGGTGAAACCGGTAGAGAACTCGGCGCTCATCGGTGCTGTGGGTGTTGTGGAGTCCAGTTGTACAACCATCGGTGCCCACACATGGCCTTCAACGGGAGGACACCCGCGGAGGTCTACTTCGGGGAAGTGAAAACCCCGGCCTGGGGGTGGCCGCGTGACCGCCCCGCGCCAATGCCCGCCGCCCCGCGCGCAGCGAGCGGGGCGGCGGGCATTGGCGCGGGCCACGGAAGCGATGTTGACCATTCCGGGAAACCGAAAGATCATAAGTTACCAACGAGGGCATTCATTCATCAAGAAACACACTTGGCTTTGCCCTCAAACTGTCTAAACGACCCCGACCACCTCATTCAGCCATTCGGCACTCCTGTCCATGTGACCTGAGTCCGCTTTAACCGGCCACGGCACTACTGATACCTCGCCTATATCCAGAAAACTCAAACCGTAGGCGACCGCCAACCGCGCGTACTCTTGCGGCGACACGCGAAGTTCCTCGGGCACTGCGAGCGAGATCAACCGCAGCCCATCTTTTCTCACCCCAAACCCCTTAAGGCCATGAACAGCATCTTGGTAAGCTGATAGGTGAGCACCTCCCCCGAACAAAAGTACAGGAAGTTGCTCTCCCTTATCCCAAACAATGGCTTGTGGGTTCTTTTTTCTTGTCCTTTGTACAACTGATCTCAATACATCTTCACATTCTCTCGAGAACTTCGATTCGACCGTGCGTGTCTCTTCATACCTCGACATTTCTGGAATTGCCGAAACTCCGTCCAAGAATTCCAAGGCGGCAGATAACTGACTCCGGTTCTCCCGCGACAATGCGTTTGTCCTGCGCTCGTGCAGCAAGAGCGCACCCAATTCCTCCACCCTCGTCTCCAGCAATGAAGTATAAGTTTGACCAATGTCAGCTGGATCAATTTCGTCAAGTCCGAGCTCATATTCTGAGTCTGTGGAAGTCATCTATGCCCCCCTAGTGTGTGGACTTGTATTTATGTGGGTGTGGGGGATTTTTTGTCCGAAAAGGGTTTCGTAGTGTTTTGAGTTATTTTTCGGCGAAGTGACATAAGTATGGACAGGACAATTGAAGAAAGATTGGGCTCGCTGGAGTCCAGAGTAAGAATGACGGAGGAACAATATCAGGCGCTTATGCGATTCATTGGTGATGGCTTTGGGGAAATTAAGGGGAGGCTTGATGGGATCGATGGGCGGCTTGGGGCAGTTGAGAACCGGATTGACTAGGGGAATTTTTGGTTATTTTGTTACTTAGGTATATAATCCCCGATTTCATCATAAGAAAATAGTTTTTCAACGGGTTGACTCAAGCCACAACTTCTTCATATGCTCCGTGTTCCGCGTCATCGAAATACGGGGTAGGAAACTTTGGCAATCCCCCACAAGCTTCATCAAGACACGCCACCGATAGACATTGGAATCGAACGGCGTGATTTGGATTTTGTTGACGCTCGCCTGCTGTTCCAGGAATTGGAGACACTTTACGAGCTGAGCGAGTTGTTTCTGCTGGAGTCTCTTTCGGGTCCCCAAGTCGACGCCAAGTCAGCTGTTATTGGGCAAGGCCGGCTCTTGAGTATTTCTGTGCGGGGCAGGCGTCTCACTTTGGAAGGTGATAGCAAGATTAGAGCTATGGTGCTCACACACATTCACCATCTCGGTGAACTGGATGATCACCATGGTTTAAGACTGCCATCAGATGACATGGTCTGGCAGGCATTGGACACGATCAAGACAGTCTTTCGTGTCACGACTCCGGCGAGGGACAATCTGTTCAGTTTCGGCTTTTTCGGCTTTTTCGGCTACGACACCATCAGGTTGATTGAACAAGTGCCGAGACATATCTCGTGCACTGATGCAAAGCCTGAAATCTCGCTACACTTATTCAAGAACATCATCAATTTCGATCTTCACCATCGGACGTGCACACTCTTCTCTGCACAAGCAGAGTTGACCGCGGACACATTCCCCACAGCAGATGAGTTTTCGCAGCTGGCATTTGCCTTGAAAGAAAAAACGTTTGAGCCCCGTTCGTCAATCTCTGCGAGTGTCCCAAAGCCGTCATCGGTCTCAGACAGCATCGACGAGGCTGAATATTTGAAGAAAGCAGACCAAACCTTACGCCATATACATGATGGAGATGTCTATCAGCTTCAGCTTGGCCATGAAATCGTCATCCAGTCAGCAATAAGTCCTCAACAGGTCTACGATAGGCTGAGAGAGCGCAACCCGGCTCCATTCATGTTTTTGTGTAAGTTGGAGGGCTTAGTCTTAATCGGTGCCAGTCCGGAAATTTTCGTCAAGATTGAATCTGGCAAAGTGACCATGAGGCCATTGGCCGGCACCATTCCGATCAGCCTCGCCCCAGACGATATCCCAAGTCTGAAGCAACGATTATTGAACGATGACAAAGAGGTCGCAGAGCATATCATGCTGGTCGACTTATACCGCAACGACATCGGACGGATTTGCGTTCCTGGTTCGCTGAAAGTGGATCAGCTACTGGGCATCGAGCGATACTCCCATGTCCTTCACATCGTCTCAAACATAACTGGTCATTTGTCAAATGATATGAGCTCGTTCGATGTCATCAAGGCGACCTTCCCTGCTGGCACGATGATTGGTGCACCAAAGGTAAGAGCCGCAGAGATTATCGAAGAGCTGGAAGTAACTCGGCGCGGCATTTATGCGGGAACAATTGGGCTCATTGACTTTAATGGATATGTGAACACGGCGCTATGTATCCGCTGTATCGAACTTGATGGCGACCATTACAAAATCAGAGCATCCGCCGGAATAGTCGCTGATTCGATCCCAAAGCATGAGTGGCGTGAGACCCTTGCCAAGATGGGCGCGAATTATTGGGCCATCACTGGAGAGGAAATTCCTCAATGAAAGCCCTACTGATCGATGCTTTCGATAGCTTCGTATATGTAATTTACCAATATCTCCGTGAACTGGCGGTGGACACAGATGTTATTCGTGCCAATGAGGTTACCGATCAACAGATCCGTGCGCTAAACCCGTATTTCATTGTTCTGGGACCAGGTCCCGGGCACCCCGCAGCAACACCTTATCCAGACATCATCACCACCCACGGCAAAGTCATTCCGATTCTGGGAGTCTGTCTTGGGCACCAGGCCGTTGGCCTCGCCTTTGGTGCCTCTATTGTTCACGCGGCCCAAATTGTTCATGGCAAAACGAGCAGCATTACCCACGACGGAAAGGGGTGCTTTCGGAATATTGGCCAGGCGTTTTCGGCTACGAGATATCATTCCCTGGCAGTTGCGGATAATGGCTTGCCGGCACAATTGGCCGTTACCGCCCGTTCGGAAGACCGAACGATAATGGGCATACGTCACAAAACAATGAACATTGAAGGTGTCCAGTTTCATCCGGAAAGCATAGCAACTGAAAACGGCCACAACATCATCGCCAATTTTATAAGTGAGCACGTTGTGCAAAGGAAAACGCAGTGAAAACACTTTTGATTGATGGATCCGAACGCGAAAATGGAAACTGCCACCAATTAGCGATTTATATTCGGGATTTGATGCAGGGTTTTGGGTGTTCCGTCACGATTATTCATCTCCGAAACTATAATATACAACCTTGCGGCCAATGTAATAAGAAGGTCGGCGAGGCGCTCCGGGCGCTCCGGGCGCTCATGCAAAAAGGGGCGACAGCCAACCCTGGAAGGACACCTCGAAGAACTCACCGGCAGCCGAGAAATGGGCGCAAGCGCCATCATCGACTACTTCGCGCCCTTGATGGAGTGGCTGGAAAAGGACAACGACGGGCGACAGTGCGGGGTGTAGTGTTTTGTTTTGCATGTCGTAGCAGGTTCAAGTACACTGCCTCGCTGTTTTGACTGCTGACCGCCAATACACCCAATGCCATCTGTCAAGGTGAGGGAGAACGAACCATTTGATGTCGCCTTGCGGCGTTTCAAGCGCGCTTGTGAGAAAGCTGGAATACTTGCCGAGGCGAGGCGGCGGGAAGCCTATGAGAAACCCACAACGGCCCGCAAGCGCCAATCGGCCGCTGCGGTAAAGCGCCACCAGAAGAAGCTGCAACGCGAATCGCGACGTTTTGAGCGCATGTACTGAGCCGAATCAATGAGTTGCCCGCTTCTTCTTAAGTGTGGGCAATCTTTGGCTAGCTTCAATCCTGATTGACCATGACTGACCCTCTCGCAGTCTCGGGAGACTTGCGCGCGCTGGTGCCGCCTCCGGTCGCATCGAAAAAACCCCATTCGGCCAAGCACCACGGCAAAACACTTGAAGACCCTTGGCATTGGTTGAGGGATGTGGGCTATCCCAAGGTCGAAGACGCGCAAATCCTCGCGCACTTGCGTGCCGAGAACGACTATTTCGATGCCGTCATGTCGCCGCATGAGGGCCTAAGGGAGCGCTTGTTTCAAGAGATCAAGGCGAGACACATTGAAGACGAATCCTGCGTACCCTATCGGGACGGGAGATTTCTCTATCAATGGCGCTTCGCGAAGGGTGCCGAATACTGCACCTGGTGGCGGCAGTCGGTTTATGGAGACCGGCCTTGGGAATGCTTCTTGAACGTGCCCGAACTCGCCGAGAGCTATGAGTATTTTGACTTGGACGGATGGGATATTAATCCCGATGGCTCGCTCCTTGTCTGGTCCATAGACACGAGTGGCTCCGAGAGATACAAGGCATTCCTAAGACCAGTCGACAGTGAAGAAACGCGCCAGCTTGATTTGCCTGAAATCTCCGGTACGCCCCTATTCGCTATGGACGGGGACAGCCTCCTGTATCTGGTGGTGAACGAGCAGTGGCGTCCTTGGCAGGTGTGGGTGCATTCCCTCTCAGGAATCCGAGCCGATCGGTGCATCTATGAGGAGTCCGATGAGCGGTTTCGGGTAAGCCTCGACATAACCCGCTCCGAGAAGTACTTGCTGATTTCGACCGGAGACCACACCACCAACGAATGCCTCGTGGTTCCCGCTGATGCGCCCCTTGAAGCGCCGAGGGCCGTATCTCCGAGAAGGCAAGGCTGCCAATACTCGGTGGACCACGCCCACAACCGCTTTTATGTTCTCATCAACGACACGCACGAGAATTTTCGTCTCGTGTCAACCCCGGAATTGGCGCTTGAATCAAGTAACTGGCGAGAAGAGATCGCCGCGAGCGATTCGGTCTATCTACAAGAAGTCGATGCTTTCGAGCAGTGGTTGGTCGTGAGTGAAATGGCCGATGCATTGGATAGGATTCGCATCCGAGATTATGCCGGTAATGAACATTGGGTCGAGTTCCCGGAAAGCGTCTACTCGGCGAGCCTCGGTGACGTGCCGGCCTTTGATGCGGACAAACTGCGAATCGAATACGAATCCATGGTGACGCCTGAAACCACCTTCGACTATGTGCCCGGGGAATGCCGCCTTGTGAAGCTCAAGACCCAGGAGGTGCCAGGATACGATGCTTCGCGATTCGAAACCCGACGGCTGTGGGCCGAAGCTCGCGACGGCAAGCGCATTCCCGTGTCCTTGGTGTCTCTCAAGCAACTGGAGGAACCGCCAGGCCCCCTTCACCTCTATGGATACGGCGCCTACGGGATGGGGATGCCGCCCGCATTCAGCCTTTCGCGCATCTCCCTGCTGGAACGGGGTTTCACCTTCGCCATCGCGCATATTCGAGGTGGCGATGAACTTGGGCGCGGCTGGTACCTTGATGGCAAACTCGACAAACGCCAAAACACCTTCAATGATTTTGTTGACGTGGCGCGGCATCTGATCGAGGTCGGCGAAACCGCAGCTGGGCGAATCGCCATCTCAGGCGGCAGCGCGGGCGGCGAACTCATGGGCGCGGTGCTCAATCAAGCACCGGAGCTCTGGGGCGCGGTGGTGGCGCATGTCCCCTTCGTGGATGTCCTCAACACCATGCTCGATGCCGACTTGCCGCTCACGCCGCCTGAATGGGACGAATGGGGAAATCCAATCAAGGATGCAGAGGCCTATGACTTGATTGCTTCCTACTGCCCCTATACGCAGACGTCAAGCAAAGCCTACCCGCCAATTCTGGTGACCGCCGGCCTCAATGATCCTCGCGTCACCTATTGGGAGCCAGCCAAGTGGGTGGCCAAACTTCGTCATGTCAAGACCGACCAGAACATCCTGCTGCTCAAGACCAACATGGGTGCCGGACACGCCGGCAAGACCGGCAGATTCGAGCGCCTGCGCGAGGTCGCCGACGAGCAAGCCTTTATCCTGCTGGCGATGCGGATGCCCGAGAGCGACTAATTTGTCTCTTGGGTGTGGGGCGCTACCAGCGAAGCACCCTCTGCGCAGCTGGCCGGGCACGGTAGTCCCGATCCCAAGCACGTAACAGCGGACGGTCTCCAAACACATCCGCTTCGATGAAGCGCAGGAACTGCAATGAAGCCTGCAGGGTGAAGTCCGCAATGGAGACTTGTTCGCCGAGCAGCAATGGTCCGCCGTCAGAGAGCAACTGTTCCAGATAGTCGAGGGGTGTCTGTAGGTTGGCGTACAACTCGGCCGCCTTTTCGCGGTTTGGCGGCAGGCCGAGCGGCGACTTTGTCGCATGCACGTAGGCACCCATGGGATTCGCTACGCGCAGGTCGACGATGCGTTCAACATCGCGTGCTCTCGCCCGTTCCTCTGGTCCGCCACGCAACAGCGCTCCATCGGAAAATTTCTCCTCCAGATACTGAATGATGGCCAAGGACTCCAAAATATGAGTGCCATCGTCCAACTCCAAGGTCGGAAGGGTGCCGAACGGGTTGCGCGCCAAGTGTTCGGGTTCCTTGTGCCGACCCTTGAGCGTATTGACCACGATTTGTTCAATGCCCATGTTCGCGCCAAGTTCTTCGCGCTCGGCAATGTAGAGCATGACCTTCGTTGGGTTGGGCGCCAACGGCACCATGAACAGCTTCATCTAGCGTTGCTCGGTGAATTCCACAAACGAGTCCGGCAGTCTGCCGCTAACCATTTTCCCGCGCCAAGAACTCGCGCCGCCTGCGGATGAGAATGTGCTCCGTGTAGCCATTGGGTTGCTTGCGCCCGTCAAACACCAGCTCCAGGGCGGCCTGAAAGGCGATGCTGGACTCGAAGTCCGGCGCCATTTTGCGGTAGTTGCGGTCGCCCTCGTTCTGGGCATCCACCACCGCCGCCATTCTGCGCAGGGTCTCAATCACCTGCTGGTCATTGACCAGTCCGTGATGTAGCCAGTTGGCCATGTGCTGCGAAGAAATTCTCAAGGTCGCCCGGTCTTCCATGAGGCCGACATTGTTGATATCCGGAACCTTCGAACAGCCTACCCCCTGCTCCACCCAACGCACGACATAGCCGAGTATGCCTTGGGCGTTGTTGTCGAGTTCACGCTGAATCTCTTCTTCGGAAAGCACTCGGTCGCCGAGCAGGGGTGGGTAGAGGAGATCGTCCAATTGTGTGCTGGTTCGGTCCGTGATTTCCGACTGGCGCGCCGCGACATCCACCTCAAGATAATGCAGCGCATGCAGGGTGGCGGCGGTCGGCGAAGGCACCCAGGCGCAGCTTGCGCCAGCGAGCGGATGGCCCGACTTGGTGTCCAACATGGCGCGCATCTCATCCGGCATGGCCCACATGCCCTTGCCAATCTGTGCGCGGCCCGCCATGCCGCTGTCGAGACCCATATCAACGTTCCAATCCTCATAGGCAAGCATCCATCGGGCACTCTTGATTTCGGGCTTCGGTAGCATGGGGCCGGCTTCCATCGAGGTGTGAATCTCATCGCCGGTGCGATCAAGAAACCCGGTATTGATGAAGATGAGGCGCTCTCGGGCGGCGTGAATGCACTGGGAGAGGTTGAGCGTTGTGCGCCTCTCCTCGTCCATCACGCCAATCTTGAGTGTATTCCTGGGCAATCCTAAGCGCTCTTCAATGAAGGCGAATATCTCCACCGACAGATTGACTTCCTCGGCGCCGTGGTGCTTGGGCTTGACGATGTACATGCTCGCGTGGCGGCTGTTGCCGCAGCCTTTTCCTTTCAAGTCATGCAAGGCCCCGAGAACGGTAATCACTGCATCGAGCAATGTTTCCGCAATGGGCGCTCCATTCGAGTCCAATACCGCATCGGTGGAAATGTGCGCACCGACGTGGCGTACCAGCATAAGGCTTAGCCCATTGAGCACCAGATCGGAGCCATCTACAGCGAGATACTCGCGGTCCGGATTGAGCCGCCGCTCGATTTGCTGGCCTGCCTTCTCGAAGGTCTCGACGAGATCCCCGCGCATGAGTCTGCACCAGTTTCGGTAGACGCGCAGTTTGTCTGACGCATTGACCGCAGCTACTGAATCCTCACAATCCATGATGGTGCTCAAGGCCGACTCCATGATGATGTCGGACACGCCCGCCTTGTCCACGCCCCCCACGGCTGAGCCCGAATCAATCACCACGTCCAAGTGCAGGCCATTCTTTCGCAGCAAGATGTTCGCGAGTGTCGAACCGGAAGCACGATAGCCAACGAGTTGATTCGGGTCACGCAGACCAGTCGCTGAGCCATCATCGAGTTTCGCGCGCAAGGCGCTGACCTCTCCGTTCTCGTCGAGTGAGTAGCGGCTCACACTTTTGTGGCTTCCGCCTTGCAATGGAAAGTGCTGATCCAGGAGGCGCCGCGCTTCGGCAATGACCAGTTCGCCTCGCGCCGGATTGTAGGAGGTGCCTCGCTCATGTCCGGGTGACTCAGGAATCACATCGGTCCCATAGAGCGCATCGTAGAGGCTGCCCCAGCGCGCATTGGCTGCGTTCAGCGCGTATCTTGCATTGTCCACCGGCACCACAAGTTGGGGTCCCGAGATTCGTGCAATCTCGTCGTCAACATTGCTGGTTGAAATCTCGAAGTTCGAGGGCCCCTCGTCCAAATATCCGATTTGCTTCAGAAACGCCGTCCAGTCGGATGGCGAAGGCGCAATGGGCCGCGATTTGAGCCATGCATCAATCTCGGCTTGCAGCGAATCGCGCTTGTCGAGCAAGGCTTGATTCTTCGGCCCGAATTCGCGCAGCACTTCGGCGAGCGTGTGCCAAACCATATCGCGATCAACGCCCGTGCCAAGCGCAAACTCGTCGCGCACGGCCTCGTAGAGTGCTTTGTCGACTTTCAGCCCTGCAATCTCAATCCTGTCTGCTGACGCCACCTAGATTTTCACCGAAAAAATGAGTGAGAATCATACGTGAGTATGTCCCGTCCAGGCGCCGCTAAGATTCATGGCAACATAAGCGCTCAGCCAAGGACGAACAACCGACAGATGAGCACCGCGAACAGCCCAAACTTCCCGCCTGCCGAACGCATTAAGACCAACGGCATCGAACTCTCGGTGCACAGCGTCGGCGAGGGCAAACCGCTCGTGCTCTGCCACGGCTGGCCGGAGATCGCCTATTCTTGGCGGCACCAAGTGGCGCCCTTGGTGGATGCCGGCTACCAACTCATCATCCCCAACGGCCGAGGCTACGAAACAAGCGACGCCCCCGACCAGGTCGAAGCCTATGACATGGAGCACCTATGTTTGGACCTTCTGGGCCTGCTCGATCATTTCGGCCATCAAGAGGCGGTCTTTGTCGGACACGACTGGGGCGCGATCGTGGTATGGAACCTGGCGCTCGTGCACCCGGAGCGGGTGTCGGGGGTCATCAACCTGAGCGTGCCCTTCATGCGCCGAGGCCCACGGGAGTGGGTGGGATTTTGGGAAGAAGTCCTCGGCGCCGACTTCTACATAGTGCACTTCAATCGGCAGCCAGGCGTGGCAGATGCCGTTTTTGCAGAGAATCCGCGCAGGTTCCTAGGCAACCTCTACCGCACCAAGACGTGGCTCGAACCGGCTGCGGAGACACCCCCGGGAATGCCACTCATTCATCTTGCCAGAGACGAGACGGAGCGCGGAGAATTAATGATGAGCGAAGCGGAACTCGACGTGTTCGTGCGCGCCTTCGAATCGAGCGGATTCACCGGCGGCCTCAACTGGTACAGGAATTTCACCCGCAACTGGCACCTCAGCGCAGACTATCCAGAGCGAATCGAGCAGCCCACGCTCATGATCTATGGCGACTACGACTTGGTGCCCAAAGGGACGAATCTTGGCGACATAGTGCCGTGCGTGGAAGAGCATTCTCTGCCCTGCGGGCACTGGATTCAGCAAGAATGCCCTGAAGAGACGAACAGGCTAATGCTGGATTGGTTGCGGCGACATTATTCGTAGTTCAGCCAAAGGCATTCCTGCCGTTCCTGTCTGACTGAATGGCACAACTTTGGCGGCGCATCAACTCGACGAAAATTCTTAAGAGTGCTGTCGTATATGGGATTTCTATATCCCGACAAAGCGAATCGTCCTTTGATGTCACGAAGCGCCTCTGTCATTTCCACATGATCTTTATCGCTCATTTCGCCAGCGTAAGCATTGACATCTCCACGGGAATCGTGCGCATAGGGGGGGTCGAGATAGAAGAGCGTTTCAGCGGAATCGTATCTCTTCAGCACTTCGAGCGCGGGCGCGTTTTCTATTTGAATGCGTAGCAGTCGCTGAACGATTTCCGAAAGTCCCTCCACTGAGCCAAGCCAGCGGGACACCGCGCCGGCCATTCCCGCACGGCTGGTGAGGACGCAATGGGCCCACCGGCCTTCACTTGCCTTTTGGGCAAGTCCCGTGCGTGTCTGCCGCGCCCGTACGTAGAACCTTCGAGCCCGTTCAATAGGGTCAATTTCGCTTGTGGGTTCGCATGCTCGAAAGAGCTCTTCTCTCGAGAAGGGTGTGAGGCCAATCGCCTGCATGAGCATTTCGCTCGTCTGCGGATCTCGCAGCGTGGCAAAAAAGTTCACCAGTTCGGAGTCGATGTCGTTGTAGGTTTCGACTGGCGCGGGTGCTCGGTTGATGATGACCGCCGCCGATCCTCCAAACACATCGCAGAAGTGATAAGCGTCTTCCGGCAGGTTTGGCAATATGAAGTCCAAGTGGCTGAACTTGCCCCCGTACCAGCCGAGCGCGATCATCTTCTTGCGTCTCTGAGACGCATTGCCAACGATGCGGCGAGTCGCTTCCTTTGCCACTTCGCCGCTCCGATCAAAATATGAACATCAAGAACTGAATAAAGAGCGCCAACATCATCAGGGCGTTGACGAGGAAGCTAATGGCGGAACCGGGTGTGCGCTTGGCGGCATCCGCCATGTAAGTGCGCGCATAGAGTACGCGACCGACGAGATACAGAAACCCGAGCACCACCGTAATCCACAGGAACACCTCGTTTCCTTGAAGACCCGTGACCACAAGCAGAATCATGTAGCAAGGCAGAAACACCGCCATCTGTTCCACCGAGTTGGCCTGCACACGAAAAGCCCGCTCGAATTCCGCGTCTCCTGTCGTCGCCGGCGCCACTATGCCCTTGTCTATGCGCAGTTTGCCAACCCGTATTTGAATCCACATATAGTGGGCAATGACACTGAGGAGTAGGAGAATGCTGAGGGCGACAAGAGGTTGCGAGAGCAAGACGTACATGAGCAAGACCGTAGATGAAGTGAGGTGAAAGCCTACCATTGTCGAGCAGGCTATTGGCGCATGAATCGCCCTTCGGCACTGGCGATGAGCCTGTTTCCTTCGCACATACGCGCACTCGCCTGCATGATGGTCAGCCGTCCCTTGGATTCCGTCTGCTTCGCCTCCAAAGCAACTTGACTCCCTATGGGAAGGCTCGCGGCGTAGCGCACGTTCATCCTCGCGGTGATCACGACTTGCCCCTGTAGATAGTGGTAGTTGGCCATCACATCGTCGAGCAGGCTGTAGATGATTCCGCCATGCGTCATACTGTTATATCCGCAGTGCTCCCTCGCGGGCGTAAATTCGGCGCGGCACAGCAGAGCGTCTTCGTCGTCATTATCAAGTCGAAACTTGACTTTGAGACCTATGGGGTTTTCTGGGCCGCACACGAAACAATGATTGGCAGGGCTATCAAGTCGCATCACATGGATAAGGGTTAGGAATGAGGCTGCATTCTCAATCATGGAGGATCTGATCGACAAGCTGCAAGAAACCTTGGGCGAGCCCTTGGACCCCTTTGAAGTCCATGCGCAGATGCTCGCAGGCGTGTCGGTAGCCTTGCGATGTCGAACTCAAGCCGCGGTTGACTATGAGGCCCTGTTCATACGCCGGAGCACCCGTAAGGATGATCCTTGGTCGGGTCAGATGGCGTTTCCAGGTGGAAGATTCGACGAACAGGACCGCTCCCTCAAGGTCACGGCGATTCGTGAAACCCAAGAGGAAATCGGATTGGACCTCAACAAGTTGGGACACTATCTCGGCGCACTGACACCGCTTGAGCCAATGCGCTCGACACCACCTCAAAGGTTGGTGATCGAGCCACACTTCTTTGAAGTGCAAGGAGACCCCGCGCTCACACTTGATGAACGCGAAGTCGCCGAAGTCATGTGGCTGCCGCTTGGCCCCATGATCAATGGTGAAAACCACACCGCCACCGAGTATTTCTTCGACGGGAAGTCGCGTCTCTTTCCGAGCTTCGAAACGCCAAGCGATCAACCCATCTGGGGCCTCACCTACCGAATACTCGAATGCCTATTCATGTTGATCGACCCGGCATTCAGGCCGCTCGGCCTTTCCAACGCGGATCTTGTGGCGCGGGGGCACTAGGGGAATTCGTTATTTGTTCGGCTATTCGGAACCAAGGGGACTCATGCCCCTCACAGCTTTCTCTTCCTTTTCGGAAAACAGTCCCTCCGATTTCATGCGCGCCGCAACTTTTTCTCGCATTTCCAGCCAAATGACCATCATCCTCTTCCGCGATAGCATGATTGCTTCCGCCATCAACTGCGGCATCACCTCAATGGACTTGAAGAGCAAGTCCCAGAAACTATTGCCGAAGTTCGTTCCAAGCCTCCAAAGCGCGTTCGCGGGAGGTGCGCAGATCGACTATTGGGGCCGGATAGTTTTTGTCCAAGCTCACGCCGCCTCTCGCGAGTTCTTGCGAATCCGCCTCCCAAGGCGCGTGGATGTGTCGATTCGACAAGCCCCGCAACTCTGGCAGCCAGCGTCGTAGATATTCGCCTTGCGGGTCGAACTTTCGGGACTGTGTGATCGGATTGAAGATGCGAAAGTAGGGCGCGGCGTCGGCGCCGCAGCCCGCCACCCATTGCCAGCCGAAACTGTTGTTGGCGAGGTCGGCATCCACCAGGCAGTCCCAGAACCAGCGTGCGCCGTTAAGCCAGTGAATCATGAGGTTCTTAGTGAGGAAGGAAGCGGTGACCATACGCACGCGATTGTGCATGGTGCCGGTGCGCCAGAGTTCGCGCATGCCGGCATCCACCAAGGGGAAACCCGTCATGCCTTGCTGCCAACGCCTCAAGAGGTCATGGTCAACATGCCAGGGGAATCGGTCGAAATGGGAATTCAAATTCGCATCGCACATATGCTGGTGGTGCCAGAGCATGTGATAGCTGAATTCACGCCAACAAATCTGCCGCAACCAAGGCTCGGTATTCGAGTCTAATGCGGCCATGCCTGCTTCACGCCAAGCTCGGAGCGGACTGATTTCGCCAAAGTGCAGATGGGGAGAAAGTGCCGAAACGCCGGATATGGCAGGAAAGTCCCGCTTGGCTTTGTAGTTTTCCAAAGCGCCTTGAAGGAAGCGACCCAATTGATTGAGTGCCCCCTGTTCACCTGGGGTCCAATACTTGTGAAACTCCGAATCCCACGGAATGCGCGGTGTAAGCTGAAGCGTATCGATCCGATTGCGTGGTTGAGTGCATTCGGCCAAGGTCATGCCCGATGGCTTGGGCAGCAGTCTGCCGGCTGGGGTCTTGTGGAGGAGATTTCGGTAGAAGGGTGTGAACACCCCGTAAGGCATGCCGTTGGCCTTCAGTGCCTCACCTGGCTCCCATATGAGCGAACCCTTGAAGGCATTTGTTTCGATGCCGCGCCCGCGCAATGACCGTTCGATGCGCTCGTCGCGCTCCCTCCGCCAAGGTTCGTAACAACGGTTCCAGACCACTTTCTTGACGGGCAAGGACTCGCAGAGTCTCGCAAGCTCGGCTTCCGCGTCGCCTGACAAGACCCAGAGCCTGTCCCCGAGCGTCTCGTTCAACCGGCACAAGGAATGATGCAACCACCAACGCGAGGCACCACCCATCTTCCAGTCGCCGACGTTGGCATCATCAAGGATGTAGAGCGGAAGCACGCTCCCTGAGGCCGCGGCAGCGGATAAAGCGGGATTGTCCTCAAGCCGCAGGTCCTGACGGAACCACATGATGCTGAGGGGCGCGGGAACGGGGTCACGCTTCGATTGGGACAAGGATATCGCGCACTGCTATTCGGATAGCCATAGTATGGCCAAAGGACAAACGATGCTGTCGTGGGCGTAGGAAAAATTGGTCCGCGACTGCTTCTGTCGCTAGAATGACCCGCACCTTCAACGCTGCCTTGATCAGGAGTTTCCCGTTCATACGACTTCGCCTAAAGTTGTGGGAACTGTGCTAAGCGCTGTCCTCGCAGCGCTCTTGCTGTGCTGGCCGCCGCCATTGCATGCAGAGCAGTTCAGGATCCCGCTATTGGTGTCGGCAAGCTCCGGAGGAGATCCTCAGGGTGTGCTGAGGCTTCTGAACAGCGCGGAGGAATCGGGGAGCGTCTCGATTTACGCGATCGACGACTCCGGAGAACGGCATGGTCCGGCGACCTTCAAGCTGAACGCTTCGGCGGCTGTGGAGATCACCGCGACGGACCTTGCTCGGGGCAACACGGTTCTCGGTTTGACTGGCGCCATTCGCCCGGACATCGGAGATGTGCGTCTCGTTATCGAGACGGATCTGCCGATAGTGGCCTTGGTGTACGTGCGTGCCGTCGACGGCACGCTCAGCTCGATGCACGATACCGTGCGCGGCGGATCGGACGGAGCGGCAGGCGATTACCGTTACGAAATCCCCTTCTTTAACCCGGCGGACGATGTCGTGCATACAAGTCGGCTACGGTTGATCAACGCGAACGATTCCCCGGCCGAGGTCATAATCGGCGGGCGTCAAGACAACGGTGTCTCGCCCGCCGGCAGCGAGGTGAGGCTGACGCTGCCGGCGCAGGGCGCAAGGACATTGACTGCGGCGCAACTGGAGGCGGGCGATCCCGACCTGACAGGTTGGCTGGGAGCTGGCATGGGTAGATGGCGGCTATCCATAGTCTCAGAGCGTCCGCTGCAGGTTCTGAACATCGTCGCGACCAACGCCGACTACCTGAACAATCTCTCGACGACCGTATCGGGAGGTGCGGCACCTGCGGATGCGAACACCTTCAACGGTCGCTTCGCTGATCGGGCATTGGTCCACCGCTCGGCAAACGAGCGCACCACCTTCAACCCCTCAGCAGGCAGGCTGTTTACCGAAACTCTGGAGTCGCAGGGCATCGCCGAGACATACACCGGTAGCTATGACTACGAATTGATCGAATCCGCTGCTGGTCGATTGACGCTCAACTACGCTGATCGCGGCGTATGCCGGAGGAATATGTACTTCGCCTCGCGCACTGCGGGATGGTTCGCGTCCAAGTGTGACTCCGACGATAGCCCGGATGGCGAATGGACCGGGGGTAGCTGGTCAGTGGAAGGTATCGGGGGCAATGGAATTGATGGCGTGAACGGGACCGACGAAAGGCTTGTCGATGTGCCAGCATCCGGCGCGTTCATCCCAGCGACTCTGGTCGATGGGAGCTTGTCTTCGACCGCGCTCGGCACAACCATCGTGCTGAGCGACGGGGGTTACTTCGAGCTGAACGACGGCACAAAATATAGCTGTACGGCGCCAGATGGATGCACGATAAGCAACGGCACGTTGATGAGGGGGGCAGTGGCCCGGCGCACGGCGGGCACTGGCGACGGCGCGGTAGACCGGATTCCGACCTTGCCTATTGCCGTCGGCCCTGGTGACAGGACATTCACCGTTGGCACGGAGATCGACCCGCTGAAGCTGCCAACGGCGAGCGGCGGCAACGGCTCACTGACCTACACACTCTCGCCGAGGGTGCCGGGCCTCAGCTTCGAGTCGGCCGCTCGCCAAGTCACCGGTACGCCGACGAGGGCAGGCGCATACGCCATGGCCTACAGCGTGACGGATCAAGACGGCGACGCGGTGACACTCTCCTTCAACATCATCATCGAAGATCACAGCGATCCTACCGACCACCACGCGGCGCTCGTCGCGGGCTTACCGGAACGCCCGTTCGTCGGCGCGAGCGTGGGTGGAACGGAGGGCGCCACCAACACGGTGGGCAGCTTGCGGCTCGATCTGAATCCTGATGTGTTTCGCGTGATCTCCCTAGACGGGAAAAAGCCCGACGTGCTCGTCGCCGCATCGCGGCTCGGATATGGCCGGGTGGTTGCGCTCTCCGGTCAGGATTTCATCTCACCGGGGGACCGGGCAACTCTGCTTGGAAACGCGAACGCCGCGCGCCTGCTGGCCAACGCTGTTCGCTGGGCTGGAAGCGGTAGTGATGCGCCGCTCCGCGTGCTGGTCGACAATCAGCGGATTGCGGACGCACTTGAGGCGCAAGGGCTCGAATGGATCGAAGTGGTCGGTCTGTCGGGCGATAAGGTGCGCAACTGGAGCGCGGACGCGCTGGTGGATGTGGATGTCGCGATCGTACTGGCCAACAATTGGGGCGATGCGCATCTCATCCCGGAATCGATCGCGCCGCTGAGAGCGTTCGCCGAGCGCGGGGGCGGGCTTATTGTCGCGGGTTCAGCCGTTCATTGGAACTGGTGGATCGAAGGGCGGCACGGGCCTTTTACGGCCAATCGTCTCTTGCGCGGCAGCGGTATTTCTTGGAATCAGGACTCGATCAACGACATCAAGACTGCCACCACGAACGTGGATGCGCGAACTTCTCCCAGCTTCGTGTGGGGCAAGTATGTCGATGGCGCACGACTTAATGCGGCTCAGACGACAGTCTTGTCAGGCGTCTTCAACTCGGCCCTTGAGCTCGGCCGAACTCAGGACCTCGACAGGGCACTCGCACGCTTGGTGCGTGAAGCGCCCTCGCTGCCAACCTTGAGTTCGCGCCCATCTGCTCGGCTCGCCGCTTCAGTGGCCGAGACCCTTGGCCCGTACGAGTGGCCCGAGGCGCACCCATGGTCGGCCGTGTTTCCGGGAAATCCTGCCGCCAGCGCACGTCGCGTGGACGGTGTCGTCACCCTGGACGCCACATGGGGTGAGTTTCCAGCCGATGCGGCGCGGCGCGAGCGCCACCTGCCGCTCGGCTTCTATGCTCCGCCCAGCGCTCTGGTAACAATCGAAGTCCCTGTGCAGCACGCCACAGGAGAACTACGTATATCGGTTGGCGAGCAGTACGACTCGCTGGGCTTGGACCGGCATGGTGGGGCCCTTTCCGCATGGCGGCGCGCGCCCAAACTGCGGCGCGAGTTCCGGGTGACGGATCAGCAGACGAGCATCACAAACGCCTATGGCGGTTCCATCGCGCTGATCGTGCCTGAAGACTACGCGGGCACCATTCCGGTCACAGTCCGGCGCGCGATACCCATGGCGGTGTATACGGCGGACGAGTCGTCCGCGACCGAGTGGCATACCGATCTCGATAAGGGCGCCCCGCAAGCGATCATCCAGAAACCCGGCAGCATCCGGCTGGTGGTTTCGGCCGAGAACGCCCGCAAGATCGACGACCCCGGCGAGGTCCAAGCCTTCTGGGACGGTTTCCAGAAACGCCATGCTGAACTCGCCGGAGAGCCCGTGCCCAGAGCCTACGAGAGCATTTGGATATTCGATCCGCAGGTCGGTTGGGGCTACGCCAACGCTCGCTGGGATCGCATCAACTACCCGCTGCACGCGGAGCATTGGGCGTTGTTGCCTGGCACCTTGGCGGGCAGAGAGTACCTCGCCGGGCTCAAGGGCGCGACACCTCCCCCGCACAGTGTGCCCCGCCCCGGGACCTACTCCCCTGAAATACACGGGGTGGACTGGTGGCTTTTTGGGCACGAACTCGGCCACCAGTGGCAGACCGACGACTGGGGCTATGGACCTGCCAGCCGCCGGGACATCATCGAAGTTGCGGTCAATCTGTTTACGATGTACACCCTGAATCTCGAAATCTTCGACGGCGACGAATTCAACGTCTACGCCGAAACCAGAGACCATGGCTGCGCCAAAACGCTCGACCATGCATCGCTTGCCAAACTGCGCTGGCCCACCGCCGATTTTTGCGAGCGGCTCGCCCTATACCGCCAACTCATCAATGAGTTCGGCTGGTCCCCGATGCGGCGGGTATTTCACAGCTACTACAACCCGGCCTATCCGCGCCAAACCTACGGCAGCGAACTCGACGGCTTCGCGATTCGGTTCAGTGCTATGGTTGAACGTGACCTCGTCCGATTCTTCCAGCGCTGGCAGTATCCGCTGTCCGACTCCGCCGCAAGCGTTATCTCCGCATTCGGATACGAGCAGTGGCTGCCACCCGGCTGGTAGCCGCAGACATTAACCCGGAGGGTGCAGGCGGGTGAACATGGGTCTGTCACGCATGGAGAGTTCCGGGTTCAGGGAGTAGTTTTCGCGATTGAAGCGAGTCATTCCGCGATAGGTGTTGATTCGCTCATCGATCAGGAAGCGGGCCATGTGACCGCGCGCCCGCTTGGCGTTGAAGCTCACAACCCTATAGCTGCCCTTGCGCCACTCTCGGAACTTCGGATGCACAACACGCGCATTGAGTTGCGAAAAATCCACTGCGGAAGCGTATTCTTCCGATGCCAGATTCACGACGATTTGACCTTTCTTGTCGCCAAGGTCCGCGTTGATGGTTTCGGTGATTCGATTTTCCCAGAAGTTATAGAGGTTGCCTTGCGCTATTGAATCCAATGAGAGTCCCATTTCAAGCCGATAGGGCTCAATCAGGTCAAGTGGCCGCAAGATGCCGTACAGGCCAGAGAGAATGCGCACATGCTTGTGTACATAGGCAAGGCTTCTGGCATCGAGGGTTTGCGCATCGAATGCGCGATACACGTCACCCATAAACGCCAAAATTGCCTGCTTGCCGTTTCGCCTTGTCGTGTGTCCGCTCCAAGCTTGAAATCGGTCAACGTTCAATTCGGCCACATCGGTGCTCACCCCCATCAGCTCCCGCAGTTCACTCGCCGATTTCCCCCGCATATGCGCCACCAAGCTCGCTGACGCGTCCAAGAACCGTGGCTGTGTGGTGCGACTGACCTTCGAACTCGTCTTAAAGTCAAGAAGCTTGGCAGGTGACAAGAGAATTAGCATCGGGTGCTCATCCAGCGAACGAAACCAATAGTCTAATGCACTCGAAGGCGTTGGATAGCTCGATTTGATCGAACTTTCGCTAAAGTGAACTCATGTTCAGAATCTCATCGGCCCGCTCGGCCAGCGACTCGCTGTGCGTTGCGACAATCAAACTCGACCCGGCCTTTTCCACTGCACTCCACAACAGGTCCGCAACCATTTTCGAGTTCTTGGCATCAAGATTGCCCGTCGGCTCGTCGGCCAGCACGAGGCTCGGTGAATGAACCAGCGCCCGCAACACCGCCACTCGCTGCTGTTCTCCCCCGGAAAGTTGGTCTGGAAACGCGGTCAGCCTGTCGCCCAATCCCATCGCCGTCAGCCCTTCATCAACGCGCTGCTGGTTGCTCGGCAACCCCTTGAGTTCGAGTGGAAGCAGACAATTTTCTCTCAGATTGAGCGTCGGGATAAGATTGAAGAACTGAAAGACAATGCCCATGCTTGTGCGTCGCATGGCCGTGCGGGCCGCCTCATCGGCACACGCCATATCCATGACCTGCCCTTCTTTCGTGAGCAGCACTTTGCCCGAACTTGGTCGCTTGAGGCCGGCGACGAGATTCAGCAGCGTGGTTTTGCCGGAACCGCTTTCGCCAAATAAGGCGAGGCTTCGGCCGGCTTCAAGCTCGAAGTTCAGATCACCAAATAAGGGTTGGGAAAGCGCCGCAGGCTCGAAGGCGACGGAGAGATTCTCCAGCCGAAGCTTCATGCGCCAAAGCTTCTGAGCACCGGCCTTAAGGCCAAGCTAGCGCGGTGCCACCAAAGAATCGTGCAAGTCGTCCCCATGGTCTTCCAGTGCCGCAAGCACCTCCTCATTGGCAGGCACGGCATCGCCGGCCCTCACCTCCGAGATGCGCTGTCGAAAGCTCTCAAGCGTGAGATATGAATCGGTGTCGGAGGATGTGCCGAGCAATTTCTGCTTCAAATACCCTCTCCATTCGCGACGCTCTTGGTCGTTCATGAGTTCTGTGAGTTCATTGCGCGCCTTGAGCCGGCCGAGCAGTTCGCGCAGGCGCCGATCTTGAAAGTTCGTCTTTCCGGGCTTGTTCGCCTGTCGCAGCGCTTGCGCAACCCTGAGCGCCTCAGTTTGATCGCGTTCATTGATAAAACGCGCATAGAGTTGCGCTTCCACGTCCTTGGAAACCGCAGGTGCCTTTCGTTTGATGCCGTTGAGTTCGGCGCTGCTAAGCGGCTTGCCGTCCGGCGCGACCAGGCCATTGAAGTTGCGCTCACCGCCCTTGCCAGACCTGTTGCGTCGATTCCTTCCCTTGCCTTTGCCTCCGCCTCGTCGATCATTCGCCTCGCCTTCGTTCTCGACCCGAAAGAGTCCGGCAATTCGCTTTTCGATCAACGCCTTATGCCTGAGCAGGTAATCTCGGCGCTCTTCCGCCAACTGCATATCAATGCCAAGGCGCTTGATGTCCTCGGGGCGCAGCACATTGACCGGCGCGATAAAGGGACATTTGTTGATTTGCACGGGACGCAGCGGAAGACGGTCGTCGCCATCCGGATTCCACCAGACTTCCGCGAGCTGTTCCTCCGACCATTCGACCAGACACCGCAAATCCGCGCCCAAGTCCGCAACGATGCGCGTGTTCTTTTTTGGCGGACGGCCAATCTGCATTGCCAGCCCCAAACTCTTGCGGTCGCGCGGCAGACTCCCGGCGACCAAGACTTTCATCTCGGAGGGGTTGCGTAGAAGTTTTTCGACCTCGTTTCTGCGCCTCAAGCCGAACGCAAAATCATAGAGTTTTTCGTTGTTCTTGCGAAGCAGTCGCGCCAATTCAATGGTGAGCCTCACATCCGTACCCGCTTCGTGCATTCCTTCGACGTTGAATCCGTTTGCCTCCGCCAAGGCTTCCAAATTGAAGACTGACACACCATTTTTTGTCGGCCACTCGATACCTTCCGGCCTTAAGGCCGCAGCGGCGCGGCATAGTTCGAGCAAATCCCAGCGCGTATTGCCGTTTTGGTATTCGCGCAGGTAGACGGGCAACAGATTGCGATACAGGCCGTAGCGCACAAATTCATCATCGAACCGAATGGAATTAAACCCAGCCACGCAGGTGCCGGGCTCCATGAACAGCTCATAGACCCGATGCATGGCTTCAAGCTCGGTGACACCTTCCTGATTTGCCCCCTGAGGCGTGATGCCGGTCAGGCAGCAGGCGGCCGGGTCGGGAAGCACATCGACCGGCAAGCGCACTTGAAAGTTGATCGGTTCCCCAATATCGACCAAGTCGTGCGTCGTTCTCTGAGCCGCGAACTGAAGTATCCTGTGCCAACAGGGATCAATACCGGTCGTCTCTAAGTCATACCAACAGATGTGGCCATCCTGAGTCTCTGACATACAACGTTTTCCTAAGATGAAGCGGGTGAATTCCGCAAGCGAGTCAACCCAATTTCAATGAATCTCAAATCCATCGCCCTATTTGCCGGCCCGATTGCCGCGATCGCCGTGTTCCTCTTCTGTCGTTCACAAGGCGCCTCCCTCGACATGTCGATTGTGCTCGGCATGACCACCATAGTGGTGAGTTGGTGGATATTCGAACCAATTCCAATAGCCGCAACTTCATTCATTCCCATCGTAGTCTTACCACTGTCCGGCGTCCTGGACCAGGCAGCGGTCTCCGAAGCCTATGGAAATCCGGTCATCCTGCTGCTGCTCGGTGGCTTTATTCTCTCCACCGCCCTCGCCAAATCAGGAACGCACAGACGAATAGCGCTTTCTATGGTACGACTTTTTGGCAGCGGAAGCAGCCGTCGCCTTGTTTTCGGGTTCATGGCCGCTGCGGCGATGCTCAGCATGTGGATTTCAAACACCGCCACAACCCTCATGATGCTACCGATCGCACTCGCCGTACTTGAGCGAACCCGCGATGAGAGACTGGCACTCCCGCTGCTGTTGGGAATAGCTTACGCCGCAAGCATCGGCGGCATGGGCACGCCCATCGGCACCCCCCCCAACCTGATCTTCAAAGGGGTGTACCAAGAACTCTTTGGGCAGGAGATTGGCTTCTTGCGCTGGATGTCGATCGCCATTCCCGTGGTGGTGCTCATGGTGCCAATCGCCGGCATCTGGCTCACCCGCCGCCTTGGTCGCGGGGCGGGTGCCGAGATCGAACCGAGCGGACCTTGGCGCACGGAAGAAGTGCGGCTCGCCATCCTCTTCGGGATCACCGTAGTGCTCTGGGTCACCCGCACCGAACCATTGGGCGGTTGGACCGCACTCTTGTCCTTGCCATACAGCAACGACGCCATGGTCGCACTCTTCGCTTGCGTCGTACTTTTCATAGTGCCCAACGGCAAGGGCGGACGGTTGCTCGATTGGGAAACGGCCGAGCAGATTCCTTGGGGCACGCTCATTCTGTTCTCCTCCGGAATCGCGCTGGCTGCCGGATTTAAGGCATCAGGCGTCTCCGAAGCCATGGGCAACTCGCTCTCGGTGCTTGGAAATGTGGCCCCCTACTTGATCGTGCTCGCCATTTGCCTTGGCGTGACCTTCCTCACCGAGGCCACCAGCAACACGGCCACCACTACCCTCTTGATGCCGATCATGGCGGCAACCGCCGTTGCCGTGTCAGCGGATCCCTTGCTGTTCATGATTCCAGCGGCCATGAGTGCGAGCTGTGCCTTCATGCTGCCCGTCGCCACCGCGCCCAACATCATCATGATCAGTACCGGCAGGGTGCCAATTGTGCGCATGGTGCGCGAGGGCATCCTGCTGAACCTCATCGGCGCGGGGGTAATCAGCGTGACCTGCTACCTGCTGCTGGCTTGACGGGAATCCTGGCTCACAACGACTTTTCCAAACGCAGAATCTCGCTGCGCCAATGTTCGATTTGTTCCGGTTTTTGAAACTTGGGCTTGCGGCGCAGCATGGCTTCGAGCTTGGATTCGAGTTCGACGATTTTTTGCAAAACTTCGTCTTCCGTATCAAGCAAATCCAAGGGCGCCCGACTTTCCGCGTGGCGATGCGCGATGGCTGGCAGGCGTTCCGCCTCGAAATAGGCATCCGGCGAGGACACTTCGATAAGCGTCTCGTCTCGTATCCAAAAGAACCGCGTGGCCAAGGATTCGGTAAACAGCCGATCATGAGAGGTGATGAACAGAGTGGCATTTGTCTTAGCGAGTTCCGCTTGGATTTGTTCGCGTCCTTCAATGTCGAGGTGATTGGTCGGCTCATCGAGAATCAGGAAGTTTGGACCCATCATGGAAATCACGGCAAAGAGCAGACGCGCCCGTTCTCCTCCGGATAACACATTCAGGGGCTTGTTGCGGCTCGCCCGGTCAAACCCAGCGCCCGCAAGCACGGCTGTGACGGTCTGCATATCATGCTCGACCCGCTTCAGTACAAAATCAATCATGCGTGTTGGGCCGGATACTTCGGCCAATTCCTGATCGAAGTATCCGAGCCGGGTTTGCGGGCTCAATCGAATTGGAGAACCGTGTTGGTCATCTCTCCCAGCCGCGACGATCAAGCGAATGAAGGTAGATTTGCCGACTCCGTTGTGACCCAAGAGCGCAGCCCGATCACCGTTGCGCAAGGTCAAGTTGGGAACTTGGAAGAGATTGCTTCGCGGGTCGCCTGGGTGCGGAACTTCGACATCTTCGACCTTGAGGGCGAGCTTGGAACGCGAGGTGCCGAGATCAAGCGACAGGGCGAGCGGCGACCCGCCGGTAACAAAGGTGCGTTGATCTTCCAATCGCTCAATGCGCCTTTGCATGGACTTGGCACGCCTGGAGAGATCTTCATTGTCGAAATCCCGTCCCCACATCGCCATACGGTGCGCGCTTCGCCGCAGATTCTCGATACGCTTATCCTGCGCAGCCCTTGATGCTCGCGCAGCCTCGTCCATCGAATCCAATCGCCGCCTCGCCTCGCTATAAGGACGACGAATGCGCAGGATGCCGTGATCCCTCAAGAACAGGGTCTCCTCCGTTACGCCATCAAGAAATCTTCGATCATGTGAAACTATGACGAACGCGCCTCGAAATTCGAGCAGGCGCCGTTCAAGCGCGACCAGCGACTCCAGATCCAAGTGGTTGGAGGGTTCGTCAAGGAGCAGGAGGTCCGGATCACGCAGCATGGTTCTTGCAAACAGCACCAGGCTTTGCTTGCCGCCTGAAAGTTGCGTTAAGAACGTGAAGAGGTTACGCTCTTCGAATCCCAACTGAAAGAGCAGCGCCTTGGCTCGCCATTCTTGTCGCTCGCCCAAAGATGCGTCGAGCACCGCCTCAAGTGCGCCGACTTCTTCAAGGTGCTTGGGAATGAACTGCTCGACCATGGCGAGTCGCAGTCCTTTTCGTTTCCGCACTTCGCCGGTGTCGGCCTGTTTTGCGCCAGAGAGGAGTGCTAGCAGGGTCGTCTTGCCACAGCCATTGTGACCGACCAGCCCGAGACGTTCTCCGGCGTTCACGATGATTTTCAAGCCATCAAACAGCCTTGCTCCACCTTCGTTGTGGCTCTTGATCTCGGCTCTCAACAGAACGCTCAAGGAAGGCTCTTCAAAGTGATGCGGCGAAGTGTTGTATTCTCGCTCAAACCCAAAGCTTGAGATCAAGCGATTCATGACAATACGCAAACCATCTGTCAGCCTAGCCGCCGTCCCCGGTAAGCGCCGTGCCATCTTGGAGCTTGCCAAGGAAGTCGAACGGCGAGGATTCGAAGGCATCTATTGCACCAGCCTCACTGATGGACTTTCTCTCTCCCTGTCCATAGCCCTCTCCACGAACCGGGTGCATCTTGGAACGAGCATCATCCCCATCTACCATCGCGTCCCGCAGGATTTCGCCTATACGGCGGCATTCATTTCCGAAGTGAGTGGCGGCCGCTTTAGATTCGGCATAGGTGTCAGCCACGGTCCGGCGCTTGAGCGCGTGGGAATCAAGGCGGGCAAGCCGCTCGCTGATATTCGCGCGTTTGTGGAGGCATTCAAAGCTACGCCTCGTCCGGGCGAACTGCCACCCATAGTGCTCGCGGCCATGCGCAAGAAGATGATTGCTCTCGCCGGAGAAATTGGCGATGGCATGGTGTTTGCGAACGGAGCCATATCCCACATGGGTGAGAGCCTTTCGGTATTGCCAGCAGAAAAGCGGGAGGGCGAGGATTTCTTCATTGGCGCCATGATCCCGACCTGCATATCAGATGACGAAGAGGCCGCGAAGGCCGTGAACAGACGCACGCTCTCCGGATACGTGATTCTTCCCAACTATCGAAACTACTGGAAGGAAGCTGGGTACGAAGAAGAGATGGCGGCCGTCGAGAAGGCGCTCGAACGCCGCGACCGAGAGGCGGTGGTCGCCTGCCTGACCGACAAGTGGCTTGAAGACGTGACGCTCTTCGGGAGCGCCGCCAAGGTCAGGGAGGGTATCGAGGCATGGTACGACAGCGGCATCAAGACGGTCATCCTCGTGCCCTCTTCCGCCGTCGGCAACCAACAAGTCGCCTTCTCCGAGCTCTTCGCGGCCTATGACTAGCAAGACATTTTGAATTGAAGCTCTGGGTACTCAGACACGCCAAATCCGACTGGACGCGGGCATTGCCTGATTTCGACCGCGATCTGAATGATCGTGGAGAACGCAACGTCGCATCGCTGCGCGTATGGCTCGCCGAGCAGGACAATCTACCTCAAAGGATAGTCACCAGCCCCGCCGTGCGCGCAGCGCGTACCGCACAGGCCGCGAGGGAAGCTTGCCAAGACGTTGAATTTGTCCCTGACCTACGTATCTATCATGGAGACGCCTATTCGATGCTGCGCGTCATCAACGAGGCGGAAGACGAGATCGAATCGCTGCTGATTGCCGGACACAACCCCAGCATCACGCATTTTGTCAATCGACTCGGCGCGGACCATGTGATCGATATATTCCCGACTTGCGCCTTGGCGCGATTCTCCGTCTCTTGTCCTTGGCGCGATTTAGATTTTGGCCATGCCAGCTTGGATTATTTGCGTACGCCAAAGGGCGGCCTGAGGTGATTGACGCGAAGAGCCCACTGGAGTGGTTCCAGCAAGACCGTCTTCGAGCAAGAGAATCGGGTGACCCCTGGGCTGACCTCTGCGTGATGGCAAGCATCGAAGGAGACTCGGCGCGTCTGCGCGTGCTGGTGCTCAGGGATCTTGCGGACGGCTTGGGCGTTTTCTACAGCGGCCACTCTCCCAAGGCGCGTCAGCTTGATCAGCACCCTCAAACCGAACTCCTCACCTACTACGAATCGATCAAGGTGCAATATCGGCTCGGCGTGGCGTTGCGCCCAATCTCAAGGGAGATTATTGAATTCCATTGGCCGCGTCGACCCCAAGTCTCAAAACAGCTCGACTGGCTCTATGAACACCTGCCACAAGGAAGCCCCATCGATCCTTCCAAGAGTCTTCAATCACTACTCGCCGGGACAGAATCCCACACCCACCCGCCGCCGGGCGCTTCAGGCGCCATGCTCGAAATCCGGTCAATAGACAGGTTGCACCTGAATGCGGATGGCGCACACGAACGGTATTTCTTTGATGTGGGTTCGGGAACAGGCGCCGCGCTTGTGCCTTGAGCAAGAACTTCTCAACAGGACACTTTATCCTCCTCGTTAAGGGGACAAGGTCGGAATCACCTCGCGTCGATTTCTCCTGTAGACCTTGAAGTCACTATCTAAAGTGAAAACCGGATCGGATGGATAAAGCTCCGACATTCTTACGAGGCAGGCATCCGTCAGAGACATGGGAACATCACGGTATTTGGTCAGGAGTCGCGAGATCAACTCGGACTCAGAGGCGAGGCAAAAGGGAATTTCTAATCGACCTCGGCGCAATATCTCAAGCACCGCCGTCACGCCATTGGGAGTCGTCCGTAGGAGGAAGCAAGCCTCCGAAACCACAGCTTCACATGTGATTGGTGGATCATCCATTCTCGACCATGTCTGCCTAGCCCAGTCATGGTGTGCGTCTCTTCGATCAATTGCGGCAACGAGTGGACCGGTATCGAGAATGGTCCTCACTCTCCGAAACCACGCATGTAATCCTTGTTGGTTGACAAATCTCCCGGCCCTTCGACACAACCAATTAAGTCTTCAATGCCATCGAGCGCTGACTTGGGCCTGCCACTCCTTTCATCTCTTATATAGATATCGACAGCATCACGAATGACGGCAGATTTGCTTCGTTGTTGCTCTTCTGCGATTTGCGCTAAGCGCAATGACAACACCCTTGGCACTTTCAACGAGATTGTTTGCATTGTCGCTGGCATGGTACTACCTCCTCTACACGATGATAATACCACTCTAGCGATCATGCTGGCCCTCTCAAGCCACAAAAGCCCAATCTCCCCTCGCTCCCTCTTAATCGTCCTCCTCACGATTCACATTGTTTGCATTGATCACCTCGAGAAAGGCTGCCCCGAATTTGCCCAGCTTCACGGCACCCACGCCACTGATTTCACTAAATTCTTCCGGCGTGCTCGGGCGTCTCTCCACCATATCGACCAAGCTGCGGTCAGGGAATATGACATAGGCCGGCACACTGCGTTCTTGGGCGAGATTGAGGCGCAGCGACCTCAGCGCCTCAAGTAGCTGCGCATCGTCATCGCTCGCAAAGTCGGTCTTCTTCTTCGGTGCGATTTCGCGCGTCTTGCGTGACTTCTGAGGCAGCCGGTCCTTGCGAAACTGGAATTCGCCGCGGCCGCGCAAGAGTTCATTGCCTTTGGGCGTGATCGACAATCCTCCATACCCGGCGATGTCGAGGCGCAAGAAGCCCGTGGCCACTAGTTGCCGAATGAGCGAGCGCCATTCTTCTTTACTGCGCTCCGCGCCCACACCGAAGGTCTTGAGTCGATGGTGTCCCCACTTCTGGATTCGCTCCGTCTCGGCGCCACGCACTATGTCGATGACGTGCGCCGCGCCGAATTTCTGGCCTGATCTGTACACGGCAGAGAGCAGCTTCTGCGCATCAACGGTGCCGTCTTCAAGTACTGCGGGTTCAAGACAGCAGTCGCAGTTGCCGCACGGCTCGGCACTCTCTCCAAAATAGTCAAGCAAAGCGATGCGTCGACAGCTCGGCGCCTCGCAGTAGCCAAGCAGCGCATCGAGACGCTTGTGCTCCCGTCGCCGGCGTTCATCGCCGGCATCTTCCTGCTCAATGAACCGCCGACGCATGGCCATGTCGGAGAGTCCGTACAGCATATGCGCCTCGGCGGGCGCACCGTCCCTGCCCGCACGTCCAACTTCCTGGTAGTAGGCCTCAAGGCTGCCGGGAAGGTCCGTATGCAGCACGAAGCGCACATCCGACTTGTCAATGCCCATGCCAAACGCAATCGTCGCCACCATGACCACGCCCGATTCACTCATGAACCGATCTTGATTGGCTTCTCGCTCGCGCTTATCCATACCGGCGTGATAGGCAAGTGCGGCAACGCCCGCCCGATTGAGCAACTCCGCCGTTTCCAAGGTCTTCTTTCGCGAAAGACAATAGACAATGCCGCTCGCCCCCGGATGCCGCTCGACAAAGCTGCGCGTCTGGCGTTTCCAATCGCGCTTCATCTCGACGGACAAGCGAATGTTGGGTCGGTCGAACCCCAACACAAACTGCGAGACATCGCCCGAGAAGAGGCGCACAACAATGTCCTCGCGCGTCACCTTGTCGGCGGTGGCGGTCAGCGCGGCGATCGGCACTTGCGCAAACTGCTCTTGCAAGTGCGACAGGTCTTCGTACTCGGGGCGAAAGGAAGGGCCCCATTGCGAGACGCAGTGTGCTTCATCAATCGCGAACAGACTGACCGGCAGCTTTGCGAGCGCGGCAAGCATGGGCTCCGTCATCAAGCGTTCCGGAGACATGTAGACGAGTTTGGTGCGGCCTTCGACCAGCCTTTGCCAAGCCGCCGCATTCGTGCCACGGTCGTTGCCCGAATTGATGCTGTCCGCGGCGATACCAGCCAATTTCAATGCCGCGACCTGGTCCTGCATGAGCGCGATGAGTGGAGAGACCACCACCGCAAAGCCTTGCTTGACGAGCGCGGGAATCTGAAAACACAGCGATTTGCCCGACCCTGTTGGCATGACGATCAGGGCGTTCCTTCCCGCAAGTAAGGCGCTCACCGCATCCTCTTGACCCGGCCGAAAGGACTGAAACCCAAAGGTCTCCGCAAGCACCTTCTGAGCTGAAGTTATTTCTTGAGTCTGGGGCAAGCGTCTGGTCCCTTCAAAGAAGCTGAGACAGTGTCGGGGGAAGGAACCGCCAAGGGTACACGCATAGCGAGCCGCGCGACCCGGTTTAGTCGCCTCAGGGACAAGGATAAGGGTTGATTGCCGGTAGAATCTGTGAGAACAGTTCCGAATTCTCAATACGACACTTCATGTGACGAGCAAACTCAAGTGAACCTGGAGCAGCGCTGCCATCGCCTTGTAGAAAAACTCGGCCTCGCGCATGCCGAGCGAATCCAGTCGGTGGAACGCCTGAGCGGAGGTGTTTCCTGTGATATCGCGATGGTCGATCTGGGGCAGCGCAAAATCTGCGTCAAGTTCGCCCTGCCCAAACTTCGTGTGCGTGCGGACTGGTACGCTCCGGTACGACGAAATCAAACCGAGTACGCATGGCTTGAGTTCGTGCAAACTCTCATACCAAGCGCAACGCCCAAACTCTTGGGCCAAGATGCCGAACTGGGAGGGTTTGCAATGGAATTTATTCCCGGCGAAGAAGCCTATCTCTGGAAAACCGCACTGCTTGAGCGGGCGAAGATTCGCGGCCAAGCCAGAGAAGTGGGGGATGAGCTTGGGCGCATCCACGCGGCATCTTCAATGGATGAATTCGATGATCGGCCTTTTGACAATCAAGGCGACTTCCACCAACTTCGCCTTGAACCCTATTTGGAGTTCACCGCCAATCGTCACCCAGAACTCAAGGACGTTCTCGAGCGGCTCGTTTCTGGGTTAAGCGCCAATACCTCCGTGCTCATACACGGGGACGTGAGTCCCAAGAACATCATGTTCCGCCATGAACATCCCCTATTTCTCGATGCGGAGTGCGCCACCATGGGCGATCCGAGCTTCGATATTGCGTTTTGCATGAATCATCTTGTGCTGAAGTCGTTCCATATGCCTGACCGCGCCGATGCGCTACTCCACGAACTACGCGAGCTCTGGCGAGCCTACGAAAAACACATCAATTGGGAGGATGCAGATGATCTGGAGAAACGCGTCGCGAAGCTTTTGCCCGCGCTGATGCTTGCGCGCGTCGACGGCAAGTCGCCCGTTGAGTATCTGCAATCCCAGATACAAGCGCGCGTGCGCGAGTCCTCCATTGGCCTCTTGTCCCGCTGCCCCAAGCGTCTCAACGAGCTCATCAACCGCTTGCGGGAGAATTTGCGACGAAGCGCGCTAGGAAATGCGGAAGGCTAGACAACCTTGACCAGCGCCTTGCCGAAATTGTCCCCGCGCATGAGGCGACAGAATGCCTCAGGCGCGGTCTCCAAGCCTTCGCTGATATCTTCCTTATAGGCGAGGTGTCCGTTTTCGATCTCGCGCTGAATGCTGACTTCCATTTCGGGGCGAAGTGCTTCATGGTCGTACACCACCAGCCCTCGCACAATCGCACGCGCTCGAATGATCAATCCCGGATTGGGGCCTGCCGGCGGCTCGTCAGTGTTGTATTGCGACATCAGGCCGCAGAGCGCGACGCGGGCACCCAAGGCAAGCCGTTCCATGGCCGCTTGCAGGACATCCCCGCCGACATTGTCGAAGTACATGTCAATGCCCTCGGGACAATGGCAATCCAAGGATTCGCGCAAATCCTCGCGCTTGTAGTGAATCACGGCATCAAGCTTGGCGACCTCACGCAGCCATCGGCATTTTTCGTCGCTGCCGGCCATGCCGATCACATGCGCGCCGGCGATCCGCCCAAGTTGAGCAACCGTCGCACCCACCGGCCCGGCAGCCGCCGATACCAATAGCGTCTCGCCGGAACTTGGTTGCAGCAATCTGTGTACGCCCGCAAAGGCGGTCAGTCCAGGCATGCCAACCACACCCAAGGCGAGTGACGCCGGCCGAATCTGGCGGTCCACCGGATGCACGCTCTCCGGCGGCAGACGCATTCGATGCTGCCAAGGTGCATGGCCTCGCACTATGTCACCCGCCACGAACCCATGACCGGATTCGACCACCTCAAGCACCGTTTCACTGGTCATGGGATCGCCTGGGGAAATGAGCCCCGTCAAGTGCCTTCCGCTTAAGCGGCCGCGCAGATAGGGGTCCAAGGAAATATAGAGGCTGCGACACTCAACGCCGGTTGAAGCCACCTCGGCCTCGCCGATCTCAAAGTCATCCGCAACGGGCACCCCCTGCGGCTGGCGCTTGAGCTTCACGCAGGGACTAGCGTCCATTGCGGGCCTCAACAGGCAGTTCAACGAGTTCAAACAGCGTGCCGTCCGGGTCGGCGAGCGTCACCGACTCATGCCCCGCATAGATCACACCTTCGTGCCTATCCGCAGGCGCGATGCCGGAGGCATGAATGGCGCCAAGATCGGGAACCCCGAGCGTCGTGATGCTGATCCCGGGAGGCAACATGCCCTGATGTCTTGGTCGAGCGGTCGCTTCGGCGGGCATCTGATCAACTTCCAAGAAGATATCTCTTTCATGCGTGATAGTCGAAATCACGTAATTGGTATCGAGCGGCTTTCCGAACGCTTTGGCAAGCATGGTGTACTCAATTTCCATGTGCTCCCGTCCGAGGCTTAAGCCCAGACCCTCAACCAGCCAAGCTTGCGTAGCGCCCATATCGCTTACCGCCAATACGTTGATGAACAGATGGTCTATAGGAGAACGCGCCCTCGGTAGCGTGAATTCCGGCAGGTCGCTATTGATTTGGGTGAAGTAACACACCTCTCCATCGGGACCTCGAACCTGCATTGGGTGAATGGCGTCAAGGCCGGCGATCTTCCGAGGAGGACCGATCACCTCAAAGGGCGAGGAACGCATACGGTCATGGGTGGCAAGCACGTCGGTGACACAGAATTCGAGCGCCGCCCAACCATAGGTCGTAAGCGGCACGAATTCGACGACCGGTGGCGCTTCGATGAGCCTTAGGAAAATCTCGGCCCCGGAGGCCGGCCCGAGTACGGCACAGGGGGCACCCGCCATGGCGGCAGCTCCCCATGACTCGGCCAGTTGGGCTTCTAGTTGACCACGCTGAAGCAACCGGTAGTCAAGCCAATGCTGATAATTGCGAATGCTCGCTTCGAGATCGCAAACCGAAACCGTTCCAGCGCGCAAGAGATGCATAGGCCCCGCTTCTCAGTCTTCCGCGAACCGATGGCCGGCTTCTTCGGAACTGACCTCTCCGCTTCTCGTAAGGGCTTCGCGCTCCTGCTGGACGATGCGCAATATGCGCGCGAGATATTCTTGATACCAGCGCGAACGTGCTGCTTCCTGCGCTGAGTTTGGAGTAAAGGCTTCTATGTCCCCGCGACTTACGCTGCCGCGCTCCTCAAGCAAGGTTTCGATGCTGTCAAGCCGCTGGCGTAATACCGCCAACTCTCCCGCGACCGCCATGGTGATCGCCAGCACTCGTTCCACGTCTGGATCTTGAAAGAAGTAGGGTCGTTTGCCCTTGGCCTTGGCACCCGCCAGCGCGAGCGCATCGATTTCTCTTGCTTTGTCTGTCATGAAAGCCGCCGGACTTTTTCAGGCAGCCACATGGGCTCCCGTGATCTCCCACGCCGGCTTGCGACCAAAATCTTCCACCTCATCATCCTCCGCCGAAGGGAAGAGGTCCGGGTCCACCACTGCCACGACCCTGCCATGTATGAGTTCTTGCGCTTCGAACCCGGCATCCAACATGTACTGGTCGAGGCTGATTTCGTGCAGCTTGGTCCAGAAGGGCTCGTTATTGTAGAAGGCGTCCCAGTCGCGCATGGCCTGTTCAAAGACCGGCATGTCCTCGTCATACTTCGGCTGCTCAATGTGCAACACCAGTCCGCCGGGCGCGACGAGTCGCCGTGTCTCGCGCATGATTTGCTTGAGCGCCTTATAGGAAGTTTCATGCAGGAACATGGTGCTCTGTATCCAGTCGAAGTCGGCATCTTCAAGCTCATCCAATTGCGCCACGTCCGCCTGCATGAAAGTAACATTGCCGATGCCCATGCTCGCCGCCCGCGCTGCGCCATAGCGGAGCATGGGCGCACCCGCATCCACAGCGATGATCTCGGCATCGGGAAAGGCCTCGGCAATAGGCAGCACGTTGTGACCAAGCCCGCAACCGAGATCGAGAATACGCTTGGGCGAAAAATCCGGGAATTCGCGGCGGACGTAGCGCACCACGCCGTGACCGCCACCATCCGTATAGCGGCCCAGTGCGCCTCCCGTAGTCACAAACATGCCCGAATCATAATTGGCGGCACCGCTGACATCGTCCGGGAGCAACTCGTGGTAGTAGCTGCCCGGCATGCAATGATGGTCCACCGCCGTGAGATGCGACGGCACTTGAAACCCTTCTTTGAGCTTGAGGCGATCCTCGCGGATACGTTCCTGGGTTCCTTCTATCAAAGCTTCCAGTTGACCGAGCACTATCGACCGACCCGCCTGCTGACGCATCTCCATGGTGTTGCGGCGCAACGCGCTCCAGGTTTGAAAGACAGAATCCTCCAGCAGCGCCTTGCGCACCTCATGCCGGTGCTCCGGTGCCCTTCCCTCGCGCTCGATGAATGCCGGCGCAATCCGTGCCTTATAGGATTCCGCCACTCCGGGCATCACGACCGTCGCCAAATGACGGTTCAAGTGCGCGAGAAAGTTATATCGTTCCGTTTGATCGTGATCCGTCTCCGGAAACACCTCATGACGACCAACATGTCTGTAGTCGGGCGGGCCGTTGTATGCTTGTCCGCTCATGTCAATCCGTCATCCCGCAGGAGGTAAGAGATCGCCTCTTATAATGACATATTAATATATCATTAGGTTTTAAGGTTCGCATGAGAATTCCGCGAAGATGAACAGCTTGGCGAAGGATTGTACTTGGCCCAACGGTGCGCGTCTTGCGTTGTCGATCGTGGTCAACGTCGAAGAAGGTGCGGAAATGAATATCCGCGATGGCGATACCCGCCCAGAACCCGTCGACGAGCTCTCCGCCGCACCGCGCGATTCCATCCGCGTGCACGGCAACGAAAGCAATTATCTTTATGGCATCAACGCGGGAGCGCAAAGGGTGTTCCGCCTGCTCGAAGAACGGGGGTTCCCTGTCACCCTCACCGCGGCCGCCTTGGCACTTGAGCGGGCACCGCAACTCTTGCCACCCATCCTCTCAGGAGGGCATGAAGTCGCCTGTCATGGCTACAGGTGGGTGCACCAATTTCGCATGGAGGAAGCCGAAGAGCGCGAGTTCATTTGCCGCGCGCGGGACAGCATCGAATCCCTCACCGGCACGCGCCCGCTCGGATGGCTGTCGCGCTACTTACACACAGAACACACGCGCAGACTGCTGGTCGAGGAAGGCTTCCTCTATCACATGGACGACTATTCCGGTGATCTTCCCTATTGGGACGATGTGGATATGGGACAAGGCGCACGCGAACGAATGCTGATCATGCCCTATGCGGTTGATACCAACGACATGAAGTTCTGGACGTCGCCTTCGCTCGCCCCCGCAACCTGGGCCGAGTATCTGATCGACAGCATCGACTGGCTATCGGAGGAGGCAAAGCAGTTCGGGCCAAGAATGCTTTCGGTGGGCCTGCATCTTAGAATCATTGGGCGGCCCGGTCGCATTGGCGCCCTGAGGCGCGTGCTTGACCATGCGGCAACCCGTGACGGGGTGTGGGTGGCGCCGCGCATCGAAATCGCGAAGGCCTTTATGGAAATGGAGACATTGAACGCACCATGAGCGAAACACACTACGACCAAGATGAAGAACAAGCCATCCTCGAAACCATCGAGCGTTGGGTGCAAAAGGATGTCGCGCCCAAAGTCATGGAAATGGAAAAGGATGATGTCTATCCACATGAGATGGTCGAGCAGATGAAGGCTTTTGGCCTCTTCGGCGCGACCATCTCTCCCGAATACGGAGGGCTCGGACTCTCAGCAACCACCTACTCGAAAATCGTCACGCTGATCTCGACCGAATGGATGTCCCTCACCGGCATTTTCAACTCCCACTTGATGATGGCCATGATCGTCGAAAAATTCGGCACCCAAGCGCAAAAGGAATATTGGCTGCCGCGATTCACCAGTGGTGAGATCCGCGGCGCCCTTGCGCTCACCGAACCCAATGCCGGCACCGATCTGCAGGCCATACGCACCCGCGCCAAGCTTGAGAATGGGCACTACCTCATCAATGGCACCAAGACTTGGATCTCGAATGGCATAGAAGGCGGCGCCGTCGCACTCTTGGTCAGAACGGACGAGCAGGCGGACCCTCCCAGGCGCGGCATGAGCATGTTCATCGCCCCGAAATATGACCCCGACTCGGGCGCGCGGCACGAGGGGTTCGATACTGGACGAAAACTCGAGAAGCTCGGATACAAGGGCATAGATTCCGCCGAACTCATTTTTGAAGACTACCGCCTCGACACGGAGCGCCACCTAGTTGGCGGAGAAGAAGGCAAAGGCTTCTACATGGCGGTCGGCGGGCTTGAACTGGGGCGCATCAACGTCGCCGCACGCTCCGTCGGCATCGCACAAAGGGCATTGCGTGAGGCCGTGGCTTATGCCCAGCAACGAAGCACCTTTGGCAAACCCATCGCCGAACATCAAGCCATTCAGCTTAAATTAGGGGAGATGGCGACACGCACCCGGGCGGCCGAACTGCTGACGCTCGATGCCGCAGAAGCCTACGATGCCGGGCGGCGCTGCGATATGGAGGCGGGCATGGCCAAGTACTTCGCTTCGGAGGCTGCGGTCAGCAACGCCTTGGAGGCCATGCGGGTGCACGGCGGATACGGTTACTCCAAAGAGTATCCCATTGAGCGCCTGTATCGCGAAGCACCTCTCATGTGCATCGGCGAAGGCACCAACGAGATGCAGCGCATCGTCATCGCACGGCAGATTGTCGCACGCAATCCGGTGTAAAGAGAGGTAGAAAGCCGTGCGTCCACTCGAAGGTTTGAGAATATTGAGCGTCGAAGTGTACGGCGCGGGACCCTACGGAACGACGTTGCTCGCCCATCTCGGTGCTGAAGTCATCAAGGTGGAAAACGCCGCGACCGGCGGCGATATCTCTCGGTTAGTGGGGCCCTACCAGCTTGGCGATGCGGACAGCGAATTCTTTCAGTCGTTGAACGGCGGCAAGAAAAGCGTCTCCCTCGACCTCAAGTCAGTTGAAGGCAAGGAACGTTTCCATCGTCTGTTGCAGGATGCCGATGCGCTTGCGAATAATTTGCGCGGCGACCAGCCCGCCAAGCTGGGGCTTCGATACGAAGACCTGAAGGAGGTCAATGAGCAACTTGTCTGTGCACATCTCTCCGCTTACGGGCGCGACAATGAGCGCGCAAGCTGGCCTGGATATGATTATCTGATGCAGGCCGAGTGCGGGTTCTTGAGCCTGACCGGCGAGCCCGACGGGCCGCCGGCCCGATTCGGCCTGTCGATGGTGGACTTCCATACCGGCAGCATGATGGCACTCGGATTGGTTTCGGCAGTCATGAAGGCGAGACAAACCGGCATAGGCTGCGACATCGATGTGGCGCTCTATGACACCGCCCTGCATCAGCTCTCCTATCCGGCCGTCTGGTACTTGAACGAAGGCTTTGAAACCACGCGGCTGTCTCGGTCTTCACACCCGAGTGTGATTCCCAGCCAGTTGTTCCGGTCAGCCGATGGCTGGCTGTTCGTCATGTGCCAAACACCCAAATTCTGGCAGATCTTCTGTCAGGAAGTGGGGCATGGGGAATGGACCAGCGACCCAAGGTTTGAATCGTCGGCGCACAGATTAGAAAACCGCTCGATCTTGCAAGAACTCATCGACGAATGCCTGTCGCAGCGAACGACAAGGGAATGGGTGGAGCAACTCGCAGGCAAGGTGCCTGTCGCGCCGGTACATGGTTTGGCCGACGCACTCGACAATCCCTTCGCGAGCGAAGTCGGAATGATCTCCACCGTCGCACATGATGCCAAGCCCGAAGGCCTGCGCCTCCTGTCTTGTCCGATTCGCATCAACGGGGCGCGACCACCCTCAAGCCGCGCCCCCAAAATCGGTGAACAGGATCCCGAATTTCCGTAATGGTCTCCTTATGAAACTTGAAGGCATCAGAGTCTTGGATCTCTCGGCCTTTCTGCCCGGCCCACACCTCTCCATGATGCTTGCCGACCATGGCGCTGATGTCATCATGGTGGAGCCAGCCAACGGCGTGGGCGAACCGACTCGAGAAATCGGCTACAGAACCGAGGACGGTGTCTCCGTCTGGTTCAGAAACATCGCCCGCGGCAAGCGCAGCCTGAAAATAAACCTCAAAGATGAAGATGCGCTGGCCTTCTTCCATGAGCTTGTCGCGACGGCCGATGTGTTCATCGAAGCCTTCCGTCCCGGCGTCGCGGCACGCCTCGGCATCGACTACCCGCGACTGAAGGAAATACACCCGGGACTGGTCTATTGCTCCATTTCCGCCTTCGGACAAGACGGACCGCTGCGCAACCGGCCCGCGCACGATCTCGCCATACAAGCACTCGCCGGAACCCTCGCGTTGGGATTGGGCCTTGAGGACGGCAAACCCTCAGCACCCAACATGCCAAGCGCGGATGCCATCTCTTCACTCATGGCCTTGAGTGCCATTCTCATGGCGCTCCTGAAGCGCCAGACTACCGGAGAGGGTGATTACATAGACCTCTCCATGTACGATGCCCTGCTTGCTTGGACACCGAACGTCACCGGTCCGGTGTTTGCCGAGGATGCCGACCCGCAGCCCAAGCACATGCGACCCTTCGGCGGTGCCGCCATGAACAGTGTCTACGAAACCTCGGACGGAGCCTTTATCGTCATCGGCGGCTCCGAAGTGAAGTTTGCCGAGAACCTGCTCGCGGCGCTCGGGCGTCCCGACCTGCTCCCCTTTGCCAAGATCGAACCCGGTCCCGAACAGGAACCTTTGAAGAAGTTCTTTCGCGAGATTTTCAAGGCTCAGCCGTTGGCGCATTGGCAGACATTCTTAAGCGAAGTTGACTGTTGCTGGGCACCCGTCAAATCTCTCAAGGATGCGTTCAGCGACGCGCATACCCTGCATCGACAAATGCGCCTCGAGGATAATCTCGGCAATCCGCACATAGGCATCCCCATAAAGTTCGCGCGGGAGCCGGGGACTGCCGACCTGCGTCTTCCCGAATACGGAGAGCACTCGGTCGAACTGGCGCGAGAGGTTGGGATGGATTCACGAAGAATCGAAGCGCTCAAGGCACGCAATGCCATCTGACTCCCTGCAAGCAGCACTGGTTTCTCTTGTTTGCGATACTTCATCTGAAGAGTTGCCGGAGGCGGCCATCGATGCCGCGCAAGTGGCGCTGGCGGACAGCATCGCCATCGGCATAGCCGGGGGGAATAGCCCTTTTCGCGACCCACTGTTGGCGGTGGTGAGACCTTGGGGCAGCGGCGGGAATGGCCGCGTATTCGCCAGCAAAGAGCGCCTTCCACCAGCTTCCGCCGCCTTCATGAACGCTTTTCAGATGCATTGTCTTGAATATGATGCGGTGCACGAAGCGGCGGTGGCCCATGTCGCCACGTCGCCAATCGCGGCCCTCTTGGCGGAAATCGATTCAACAGACGAACCTGTTTCTGGAGCAAGCCTATTGACCGCCTTGGTAGTGGGCATTGAAGTCGCGTCCTCTCTTGGTGTGGCAGCCGATGCGCCGCTTCGATTTTTCCGACCCTCGACAACCGGCGTGTTCGGTGCCGCCGCGGCAATCGCGTCGCTCAGAGGCTTCAATGCCCGCATGACGCGCCAAGCGTTCGGCTATGCACTTGCCGGGGCGGCGGGCACTATGCAGGCGCATGAAGAGGGCATGCCAACCCTGCCCATGCAAATGGCGGCCGCCGCACGTGCCGGACTCATCGCCGCCGATCTTGCAGCAACGGGCATCCCAACAGTCGACCGCGCCATTGAAGGCAGATTTGGGTATCTCTCAATGTTCGAATCCAAGGTCGCCACCGACGGACTTGTGGAGCGTCTGGCCAAGCCGTGGCGGGTCACCGAACTGAGCCTCAAACCCTTTCCGAGCGGGCGCGCCACCCACGGCGGCATAGAGGCGATGCTTCGCCTGCGTTCACAAGGTCTCTCGGGCGACAATCTCGCTTCCGCCGAACTCTTGGCACCGCCACTCATTCACCATTTGGTAGACCGCCCCGCGCAGTCCGGCATGAACGTCAACTACGCGCGCCTCTGCTGGCCCTATGTGGCAGCTGTGGCCCTTAAGGACGGGCGCGTAACAATCGGAGACTTCACCCCTGACCGGCTCGCCCGATCAGACACGCGAGCGATTGCCGACAAAATCAAAGTGCGCATCAATGATGTGAGCGACCCCTCCTGCTTTACGCCGCAGCAACTGACCGCGATTCGTCATGACGGGAAGCACATGCAGGTCAGGATTGAGCACCTGCTCGGGTCGCCAAAACAACCCATGAGCGCGGAAGGACGGAGGCAGAAGATCATCGAATGCTTGGCATCCGCAGGACTTGACGCGACGCCAGCGGACGGACTGATGGCGCTGAGCGATCATCTATGGCAATGCAAAGACTGTCGCGACTTACTTGACTCCTTCGAGAACCCCTAGGCTTCGATCATCATGCGCACCTATCTGCAGACCCTAGATACCGACCAACTCCTGGCAGATCATCCGATCGGCGATGAATTTACCGAGCTGGCTCGGAGCTTGAGCCGAGACGAACTCTTCGCGCGCCAAGACCGGCTCTTTCGTCGTTGCCTCGCGCGTGCTTGGCAGACCGGCTTCTATCGGCGTCTTTGGGGCGGACGCGGCATAGAACCCGGCGACATTCAAGGTCTCGGAGACATCGCCAAACTGCCGGTGTTCGACAAGGCGGATCTCATGGAGAGTATTGACGCGCATCCGCCGCTTGGTGACTTTGGTGGATTCGAAGTATCGGATGAATCACGCCAACCGGTCATACTGCACACCACCAGCGGCACCACCGGTACGCCGCAAGTGCTGCTCTTCGGCGCTAAATCGAGGGAAGTGCAAAACCTCTTGCTTGGAAGGGCCTACCGCATGCAGGGCGTGGGTACGGGCGACGTGGTGCATTCGGTCTATGGACACGGGCTCATCAACGGTGGGCACTACATACGCGAAGCCTTCCTGCACTGGTCCAACGCCCTCTTCCTGTCCGCTGGCACCGGCATCGAGACGCGTTCGGTTCGTCAAGTGGAAATCATGCGCGATTTCAAGGTCACCGTGCTCGTCGGCTTCGCCGACTATCTCAAACGCTTGGCGGACGTGGCGGCCGAAGAGGGATGCAAGGATGACATCCACATCCGCCTCATTAGCGGGCAAATGGGACGCGAGGACCAGGCGCTGATTTCAGACCTTTGGGGCGGCGCCGAGTGCTTTGACTGGTACGGGGTCGGCGATACGGGCGTAATCGCCGCCGAGGCCGCCGACCATGATGGGCTCTATGTCATGGAAGATGCCCATTTCCTCGAAGTCTTGGACACCGATCAGGGACTGCCGGTTACCACCGGAGAGGCGGGAGATCTGGTCTGTACTTGCCTCTTTAAGGACGACATCTATCCAATCATTCGCTTCAACACCCACGACGTTTCCGCAGAGATCACCGGAACCTCCAGCTTGGGGTTTGGCTTTCGCCGCATCGAGGGCTTCCTCGGTCGAAGCGACAACATGGTGAAGGTGAAGGGCATCAATCTGTTTCCACAAGCCCTTGGCCCGCTGCTCGATGAAATCCCGGAATTCCTCGGCGAGTATGTGTGCCGGGTCACCAAGTCTGGTGACTTTCTGCTTGAACTCGAAGTCTCTGAACAAAGCCAAGACCTCTCCAAACGAATCGGCGCACTGCTCAAAGCCAAGCTCGGCATCGCGATCAACATCCGCTTCGCGCACAAGGGACAAACCGCCGCGCTGACGGGTGTCGAGCATCGGCAGAAGCCCATTCGACTCATCGACGAGCGCAACCCATGAGCTCGCCGCCACAGGAATCCCCGCAGACTACGCGGCAGCCGTTCGTGCTCTTGTGTCGAGACGGGCCACAAGCCAAGTCGCTGCGACAAGATCTCTTGGATACCCACCTTGAATTCGTCGCCGCCCATATCGAGCGATACCTAGTGGCGGGTCCACTCAAACCGCCAAGCGCGGGCGCAGGCCAAGAGGACATGAGTGGTTCCTTGTTCGTGGTCTACGCCGAAGATGAGCGGGAGCTCGTGGAATTCATGTCTGCGGACCCCTACTATGCCAGCGGAATGTATGAGCGCATCGAGATCTTCTCCTTTCATGTCGCCGCCGGTAGCGCCGTTGGCGGCTGCGCTTGGTTGTCCGAGGAAGACCCCGCTCAACACACGCATCCAAGCCCATGAAGGCTGATCTTCTGGCATTGGACGCCTGCTCGCTCGCAGCGGCCTTTCGACGCGCCGAAGCACAGCCGCAAGAGCTTCTGCGCGCCTGCCTTGGGCGAATAGGGCAACTCGACGCCAGCCTCTGCGTGTTCAACGCGCTCGTCCCCTACGAAGAGTTGCTGCGTCAAGCCAAACAAGCGTCCCTGCGCTATACCAGCGGCGCTCCGCTGTCTCCGCTCGATGGCGTGCCCTTCGCCGTCAAGGCAAATATCGCCATTGGCAGATGTCCTTGGCATGCCGGCATAGCGGCACTCGCCAGCCGATACGCCATAGCGGATTCCGCAGCGGTCGCCACCCTCCGTGAGGCGGGGATGATTCCGATCGGCATAGTCAATATGCATGAAGCCGCCTTGGGCGTGACCACGGACAACTGGGCCTTTGGACGAACGCTCAACCCCCGCAACCCGAATCACATACCCGGAGGATCTTCAGGCGGCAGCGCCGCCGCCGTGGCCGCCGGCATGGTGCCAATCGCCCTCGGCACGGATGACATGGGATCCGTGCGGCTACCTTCGGCGTTTTGTGGAATCATCGGCTACAAGCCCGGTTTCGGCAGGATTCCGGTCGATGGGCTCGTTCCGCTCACGCCACGCCTCGACCATATAGGCGTGCACGCACGCAGCATTGCGGATGTTCGCGCGATCATGGGCCTGTTTGGCGAGGAGGTGAATGCGGCTGGATCGTCACCCTCTTATGTGACTTGGAATCTTCCCGCTGAAGCGACCCTCGCACCGATGGTCGAAGCGGCATTCGCGGAACTGATCCGCCGAGTCGAATTGGGACAGCCACTCGACTGGCAAGACGTGGATCTTTCCGCTTGGCGAAGGGCTGGACTGCTGCTCTGCGAACGTGATGCTCAAGAAACTTTCGTCGAACCCCTTGAGTACTGCCCTGAAGGATTCGGCGACGAGTTCCGTGCCCTGATCGATTGGGCTAAGCAAGTGCCGTCAAGCAAGTTCGAGCGCGCCGAAGCTCTGATTAGCGAAGCAGGCAATCGGCTGCGTCATGACCTTCAGCACCAATTGCTCTTGAGCCCGACGGCACCCATCACCGCACCGGGCATCGATGATGAGGTGCCGCACGACATCCCCAATTTGACCGTACCGGCAAATTTCGCTGGTGTTCCAAGCATCTCCGTGCCAATGCCGGACTCAGAGTCAGCCCTGCCTGTAGGCCTGCAAATCACCGGCCTGAAGGCATCAGAGGTGCTGCAAGCCGCCGAAGACTTCTGCCCCAGTGTCGTTCCGGCGACGGAAATATGAATGGCGAGGTTGCAACAAACAACCTCGTGATCGAAGGCCCTGCTTGTTCTGGGCGTGTTCATTTGCTTGCAAGCGCTTTGATAGGTCAAGGGACCTCGCCATTTAGGTATTTCTCCACCCTCTGCTGTAAGAATCTTGCGCGCACTTCTTGGTAGTTGCCGAGCGTCTGCCCTGGTTTTCGGCTGCATTTGAAGCCTCGTGTTTGGGCAGCCATGTTGCCCGTATCCTGATCATAGACGGCACCGAGGCGGCCTAAGCCTTCGGCGACCGTGTAGGAATCGTCCACATCGAGTTCGATGGGTTCGGGCGGAGGCGGCACCTTGCCACCCGGAGCGACAGGTCGCAGCATCAGCAGGTCGAAAGTGCAATAGTCCGGATCGTCGGCATCGGGCCGGAATCTGTAGACCATGGGCAGAGAAAGCCCGGGAAAGAAAAAGGCGTTGGGAAACAGGAAATACTCGATGGAGTCGAGGGTCAAGCAGGTGGGGTAGTGCGAAAAATCCTGGCCGTAGGCTTCGCCAAGCGTACGTTTAAGATGATCGGCGTAGAAGTCCCTTGCGGTCATTCCGCCTGGTACTCGCGGCGTCTCCTCACCTTCCACGCCGCGCACCCACATGCGATCCAAGAGCTGCTGTTCTGTTTGCGGCGGATGCACGCGCGGATTCGGAGACCCAATGGTATGAATAAATCGGGTCACCGTGTCGCCAAGTACATCATATTGAGTAGTGACCTCACTACCCGGCATGCCTCCGGCGTGCGTCTCTTTCACATGATAGGCTTCAAGAAACGCTTCCGCCGCGGCTTTCCAATTGGTTGGCAAACGCTTCTGTACATGCGTTTCCACATACCGATCCTCAATGCCGAGGTTTGCAAAATGGTGCTTGAGAACGCCGAGATGCTCTTCGAGCGGGGGCGCTTCCGGGTCAAAGTTGACGAACACGAATCCGAACCAGAGAGCGACCTTGACTTCCGTGAGGCTATGCGTCTTGGCACCGGCGTGTGGAAAGTCCCAATTCTCCGGCAACTCGATCAGTTTCCCTTCAAGCGAATAGACCCAGCCGTGAAATGGGCATCGCAGGTTTTGCGAAAATCCACAGCTCCCCGGTTGCTTGAGCTGGGTACCACGGTGCATGCAGACGTTGTAGAAGGCCTTAATGTCTCCTTTTTCGGTGCGCAAGATCACTGCAGACAAGTGCCCTATGTCATACACAAAGAAGTCCCCGGGCTCGGGAATGTGCTCCGTGCGACATGCCCACTGCCAGACTCTCGGCCAAAGGGTTTCAAACTCGGCAGCCAAGCGTTCTTTCGAGGTGTAGTTGCTGTAGGGGATGTCCTCATCGCCGAGAAACTGGTATGACTCCGCCTTCAGCGGCGCCGGCACGCTTGAGTGATCTCGCTCCAGCAATTCTTGCAAGCTCGGTCCAGGCTCTCTCGCTTCTCCCGGAGCGAGTTGAGATCGCGTTGATGCCATGACTCTTCTCCCGACTCATGCGTTTGGGTCTGTGAGTGCACTTACTCTATCACTCAGAATAGGTGGTGAAGCACAGCCTCTCTGATTGCACAGGTACGAATCCGTAGCGCAGAAAAAGGCTCCGAGCCAGGTGCCGTTCAGGTAGTTCGATGATTACCTCGGCCGCGCCTCGGGACTCCGCTACGCCAACCGCATGGCCGATCATCCAATACCCAAGCCCTTGTCCACGCGCTTCCGGCATGACAGCCAAGCGCAGGATATGCCACGTCATGGAATCCTGTTCCGGTGCCTTGAGAAGATAGCCTGCGAGCACCCTACCGTCATGCCTGACGATGCGCATGAGCTCGGCGATGTCGTTCTCGTGGGAACGAAACTCCTCCAAGCACAACAATTCCCACGGAATCTCGTCCGGTCTCGGACGAACCACCGAGACGCCTCGCGGGTCGATTTGGATTCCCCTCACCGCACCAAGCGGAGCCAAGGTCGCTTGGCCGATTGTTTGCGCCGCTTCGAAAAGAGGTTGACCAAGGAAGACTTGACCGGAGACGAAAGCGTGTCTCGCCAGCGTCTGGTCAGAATCGGCGCGACGAGATCATAGGCACTCCAAGAATCATCTACGCCGTACGGACACTCTGGATCAAGTCCGAGCGCCTGCGCGTAGTCGGCCAAATATTCATGGTAATAGTTGTGTGCGAATTTCTGTCCCTTCGAGCAGAGCATGTCGGGCTTGAGTTGCCCGCCGGCTATGCGTACCAGTAATTCGCTGCCGTCAAGCTCGCGCACCCGCACTCTGAGCAACAAGTCCGCGTGCTGTCGCTTCAACTGTTCCGAAACCAAATCGTGATTGACGCACCAAGCAAGGAACACGCCTATGTGCATGGCGGCGCGGTCAGGCGCGCCCGCCGCATTGAGGTGCGTGCTCAGCTCATCAATGATGTCGCCTTGCATAAAGAGCCTCTCGAAGGCGAGCGCTATGCCTGCTCCAAGGCTTGATCAAGATCATCTTTGAGGTCCTCAATATCTTCGATGCCGACACTGACACGAATCAAGGAATCCGTCACGCCGGCCGCTTCGCGCATGTCCTTGGGCATACTCGCGTGAGTCATGAGGGCGGGGTGTTCGATCAAGGATTCGACACCACCGAGGCTCTCGGCCAAGATGAATACGCTTGTCGCGCGCAAAACCCTTCTCGCCGCCTCCAAGCCGCCCTTGATGTCGAAGGCGAGCATCCCGCCGAAGCCCGACATCTGCTTGAGCGCAATCTCGTGCTGCGGATGTTCGGCCAGCCCGGGGTAGTAGACCCGAGTCACCTTGGGATGATCGCTCAGCCACTCGGCGAGGGCCAAAGCGTTACTCTCATGGGCACGCATGCGAACGTCGAGTGTCCTCAAGCTCCGCAGACTCAGCCAAGCATCGAAAGTCGCCTGAATAACGCCGAGCGCATTGGAGATATATGCCAGCCTTTCTCCAATCTCGTCACTGTCCGTAATCATCACACCCGCCACCAAATCGCTATGACCATTCAGGTACTTGGTGGTCGAATGCACGACCAAGTCGGCGCCCAACTCAATGGGACGCTGAAAAACCGGGCTGAGATAGGTGTTGTCAACGGCCAGCAGCGCGCCATTTTCATGCGCCACTTCAGATGCGGCTGCAATATCGACAATCTTGGTCAGAGGATTGGAGGGCGTCTCCACCCACACCATGCGCGTGTTGTCTCGCATCGCAGCGCGCAAATTGTCGATGTTGGTCATGTCCACATAGGTGAACTCAAGCCCAAATGACGTGAAGAGTCGATCAAACAGACGCACCGTGCCTCCGTAGAGGTCATCGCAGGCGACGACATGGTCTCCCTTGCCAAGCAGGAACATGCTGGTGCCCGTAGCGAGATTGCCGGAGGCGGTGGCAAATCCATGGCGAGCTCCTTCAAGATTCGCGATACAAGCCTCGAAAGCCGCGCGCGTCGGATTGCCGCTACGCGAGTATTCATAGCCCTTGTGCTCGCCCGGCGCAGGCTGCTCGAAGGTAGAGGTGAGAAAGAGCGGCGTGATGACCGAGCCCGTCGCCTCATCCCGGTATTGACCGGCATGAATGGCCCGGGTGCGAAACCCACGCGCGTCGTCGTCTTTTGGCATAGCTCCGCCAACTGCCCTTTCCGACTCACGCATACGCGAGCACCGAATCCGGGCTGCTCTTACCTCAAATCAGGGAGCGGTATTGTAGCCGTGACTCGTCGGTCAGGAAAGAAGCTATTGAGGCTGCGGAACGTACCGTAGATAAGGTTTTTCGGCGCGCCAGCCTTCGGGGAACTTCTCCTTCGCGTCTTCATCCGACACCGAGGGCACGATAATCACCTCCTCACCATGCTGCCAATTCACCGGTGTCGCCACGCTGTGCACGGCCGTGAGCTGCAGAGAATCGATGGTGCGCAGAATCTCGTCAAAATTCCGTCCGGTGCTGGCCGGATAAGTGATGGAGAGCTTAATCTTCTTGTCCGGGCCAATGACAAACACCGAACGCACGGTCAGGGTATCGTCCGCGTTGGGGTGGATCATGTCGTAAAGGCTCGCCACCTGACGGTCCGCATCGCCAATCAAAGGAAAGTTGAGTTCCACGCCTTGGGTGTCGGTAATGTCTTTAGACCATTCGACGTGATCCGATACGGGATCGACCGAAAGCCCCAGCACCTTGACATTTCTCTTCTCGAACTCGGACTTGAGCTTTGCGACCTCACCAAGTTCGGTCGTGCACACGGGCGTAAAGTCTTTCGGGTGCGAAAAGAGGACCCCCCATCCATCGCCGAGATATTCGTGCAAGGTGATGGTGCCTTCGGTGGAGTCCGCCGTAAAGTTGGGTGCTTCGTCTCCGAGTTGTAGCGACATGGTGGGTTCCCCGGGTGGCGATTAGAATATGCCTATTCTTCACCAGTTTTGCATATAACGCAAGTGAGCCTAATTTCCGGCTGCTTATTCCATTGGGCTATTACATGAACGGCGATGTCTAGCGCCTATATCACACCCACCGGCCACAAGGTGCTAACGGAGGAGCTCAAGTGGCTGTGGAAGCACAAGCGGCCCTACGCGACGCGCAAGGTCAAGGAAGCGGCCGCTCTTGGGGACCGCTCCGAAAACGCCGATTATCATTACAACAAGCGCTTGCTTCGAGAAATTGATCGCCGCATCGCGTATCTCTCCAAACGACTCGATGCCCTTCAAGTCGTTAGCCGCCCTCCAAAGGATCGAGCCCGCGTCTTCTTCGGCGCATGGATTGCGCTCGTGCGGCAAGAAGACAGAAAGGAGTATCGAATAGTGGGTCCAGACGAAATCGACTTCGCGCCGCACTATGTAAGCATCGACGCACCTCTCGCCCGCGCCGCGATCGGCAAGCACCAAGGAGACGAAATAGAAGTTGCTTCCCAAGAGGGAAATGCCCGCTGGCGAATCACGCGCATCGGCTACGCCGAGGACGGGGACGACCGTTCGCTCGACGAGAAGGCCCTCGTTCAGCGCTTTCAGCAATTCCCAATAGAGCTATGAACAGCATTCGCAGTTCATTGCGTAGAAGGCAAGGTGTCCAAGAACTTCGCTGGTGAACATCAAGATGAAACGCCCTTATCTTTACCCCGCCCTGGTATCCGGTGCCTCGCTCTTGTTTGCCGGGGCGCTAGTCGCCAGCTCCGGAAAAGACGTGCATATGGAGTGGTTCAAGAAATCGGACGCTGCTGTCGAAATCGAAGACGTTCGCGAATCGGAGCGCCGACGGCTCAAAAGGCTTGACGAAGACGGTGATGGCAGCATCAGCCGCGACGAGTTTGCGTCCGGGTCGCCTTTTTGGCGCCCGAGACACGGCTTCCATTTGGCGGGGTTTGGTGTCGCGGCCATTGAGGAGGCCGCAGGTACTATGGAATCTCAAAGAGGCGTCGGACGAGTTTCTATGATGCCGCGATCAGAGCGCCGGATCGTCATACGCGAGCGCGATGGTGAGCATGCCGACATAGATGAGGCGGATGAGGTCGATATCGACTTCGATCTTGGCCTTGCTTGGGATGGCATGCACTTTGGAATGACCCCCTGGCCCAATATTGACAGAAGCGAGTGGTTCAACATCGTCGATGCCAATGAAGATGGCGTATTGGACAGAGACGAGGTCTCCGCAGCGCGAGGGCGTTTGCGAGACCATGGTATCCAGCAGAGATTTGATATGCTTGATGCAAACAAGGATGGCGAACTCAACGATGAGGACATCGATGCGCGTCTTGAAAAACTGCGGGCGCTGGACGAAGACGGCGATGGGTCCGTTTCTCCTCGTGAGCTGTCCGAAGTATTGCGCCTACTCGGCCACAATCGGATGCTGGATCAAACTCGCGCCATGAGGTTACGCTAGAAACATGGCCCTCGCTAGCGCCCAAATCATTCAGCTCGACTGGATGGCGAAAGCCAAGGGAGGCGGCGAGCCGCAGGACGAAGCCCTGATGGAGGCCATCCGCGAGGGGGAAAACGATGCCCTCAACACCCTCATGACGCGGCATATGCGCTCGATCTACGCCTTCGCCTTCAGTTTTTCGCGCAATTCCGACGATGCCGAGGATTTGACCCAAGAGACCTTCCTGCGCTGTTGGACCAAGGCCCACACCTACAAGCCTGGTCGCGTCAAAGTGTCTACTTGGCTGCACACCTTGACGCGCAACGCGGCGATCGATGCCTTCCGTCGCCGCCGCTGGATTCTCGAAAGCGAATCGGACGCTTTGGAGGGCGGTTTGGACAAGTTTCCAGCCGACTCCTCGCCGGAGGAGGCCTTGGAAGAACGGGACCGCGATGAGATTCTGAAGATCTCTCTCGACAGCTTACCCGAACGGCAACGAACCGCCTTGCTGCTTTGCTATGTCAGAGGCTTTTCCAACCGTGAGGCGGCGGCGGTGCTCGGCATCTCCCTCGATGCGCTGGTTTCCCTGCTCGCCCGCGCCAGACGCGCACTCAAATCAAACGTCGCGGCGATTGAATCAGGAGGGCATCAATAATGTGTTCGGAAGAGATGAAGTCTGAAGAAGAGATCCTTGAAGCGCTGCGAAATTCGCGAGGTTTTTCGATTGACCTCGACCCCAGAACCGAATCCAAGATGCGCCAAGCCGTGTTCGAGCGCATTGATGAGCGGGCGCGAGTCGCAGACTGGCTGCTGCGTCCGCTCTGGCGGCCTGTTCTGGCAGTGCTCTTGCCGTTTGCGACGGGCCTCGCGTTTGGTCAGAGCGACTATTTGATTGAGGCTCCATTGCCGACGGACCCCAAGCAAACCGTCAATCTCGTGACCTCGATTGACGCGGCGGATGAGTTGCTTGAGTATTTTGCGGCGCATGTGGATGCGGAGGTGGAGGTGGAGGTGGAGGTGGAAGATGTCGAATAGCAGCACCCTCAAATTGCTGGTTACCGGGCTCGCGATTTCCCTGTGTCTGAATTTGGCGGCAGTCGGATTCGTGATAGGTCGCCAGTCACAGGATCGTAGCAACGATATCTTGGTGACCCCGCAATCCGTCGCGCTTCAGGCACTCCCCGAGGAGCGACTGCGGCAATTGTTGGTGCAGCTTTCCGAATCGATCGATCCTGTGCAGCAAGACATGATTCGAGTGCGGCAGGTTCGCGGCGAACTTCACCGGCTGCTGGTGTCCGATCCCTTCAACCACGAGGCATTCGCACACAAGCTGCAAGAACTCACGGAAAATGTCGCGCGCGTGCACGGATACAGCAACTCATCGTTGGTGAAGATCACCATGCACTTAACCCCCGGCGAGCGGCGCATGGTGGCCAACATGATTGAGCGTCCGCGTTATCAGCGTCCGCCTGCACAGATCTGGATGCAAAGAAGGGTGAACGAACGCTTCGACCCGGGGCGGCTGATCGAATACGAACTGCGTCTTGCTTCCAGTCGAAGCCAACACTGAATAAGCGGCTTTCAAGTCTTGCAAGACATGCGAAAAACGTTCAAACGTGCATGGCCGCTGCTTGCCATGCTGTTGGTTGGCGGCGCCCAAGGGGGCGAATCGAGCGTCCTGCCGAAGACCGGTATCAGCGGCGTGTACGAAGTGATGGTTGGCACCGACGATGCCCAAGCGCTGGTGCGGTACTTCCAAGAGTTCGGGTTCACGATTCAGCGTGAGGCGAGCATCCCAAGCGAACGCGCCGAGGCCATTTATGGGGTTGCTTCCGAACTTCACTCAATTCGCATGCAAAACGGGGCGATCGACAGCCACGGTCTGCTGCGAATCTTCGAGTGGGAACAGCCTCTGGGACCGGGTGTCGGCTATGCGCCCCCGGAAACCGTCGGTCAGCGTATGTCGGTGATGCGTACCAAAGACATTTTTCGATTGAACGATGTCTATCAGGACCTGCGCCACAAAACGCGCCAGCCTTGGCTTCCGATCGAGCCGGTATTCGACGATCTCTACCAGCTCGACGAGGGCGTGGTGTCTATCAGCGATAGACGTGTTGGGGTCAGAGAAAGCGCCGTATATGGTCAGCTCTTCAATCACGTGTTCTTTCAGAGATACGGATACAGCATTCCCGGATACGGAACCATCAGTGACGCTTCTCCTCTACAGACCAGCGAGTTCACTCATCACGACTTCATTGTTCAAGGCGACCTGGCCGCGGTGACGGAACACTACAGCAGCGTTCTCGGGTTTCACGCCGAAAACAGTCCGGTCATCGACGGCGACTGGCAACCTGGACCCGCACGCGTGTTTCTCATGCAATCCGGTGAGAGCCATTGGTATAGAGGCTTCGTTTCACCCAACAACGTATGTGGAAAACTGAAGTTCTTTTCGGCGGTGGATGAAGGCATCGAAAGAGACCGAAGCGACCACCAGCGTATCGGTGAGCTCGGCATCACCCTGCACAGCCTCTATACGCCGGAATTGGAATATGTACACGAATTGGCACTGGAGCAGGGGCTTGAGCCCACGAAGATCATGAAGAACGAATTCATGGAAGACTCCTTCCTGTTCAAAGGCCCCGACGGCGCAAGCTGGCAAATCCTCCGGCAGCCGACCATCACCAACCAGCCATTGACAGAGTTTGAAATCCGGAGAGTGAACAACTAGCGATTTTGGCACCGCTCAAACAAGTGGGGAGTTTTGGCCGCTCGTGCCAAGCAACGAAACGGCAACAAGCGGATAATCTCGCCATCATGTCGCTTCATCTCGCCAAACACTCAGCTATCTCCGGGGAAGTTCGCATTCCCGGCTCCAAGAGCCTGACCAATCGCGCCCTTCTGCTCGCGGCCCTGTCCGAGGGCACCACTCTGATTCGCGGTGCCTTGCGAAGCGAGGACACGGATTTGATGCGCGATGCCCTCACCGAGCTTGGTGTAGTGATCGATGACGATGACGGGTCATTGGCGGTTGTCGGAAGCAGAGGCGTGCTGGGTCGCCAACGACGTGACAAAAGGCTCTATCTTGGCTTAGCCGGCACGGCCTACCGGCCGTTGACCGCAGCCTTGGCAACCGGGAACGGCGTCTACGAGCTCGATTGTTCAATGCGTATGCGCGAGCGCCCAATCGCCCCGTTGATAGATGCCCTTCGCACACTCGGCGCAATGATCGAGTATCTCGACAATGAGGGATTTCCACGGGTGCAGGTTGCCGGTGGCGGACTTCAGGGAGGTGTCGTTACGGTGCCCGGCGAACTCAGTAGTCAATACCTCAGTTCGTTGCTGTTAGTAGCCCCGCTTGCACGCACTGAGGTGGTCATTGAAGTGCCGGGAGAGCAAGTGTCGAAGCCCTATGTGGATATGACAATTCGTCTCATGGAGAAGTTTGGGATCTCGGTGGAACGCGATGCCTATCGTCGCTATCTGATTAGACCCGGTACCTATGTATCGCCGGGAACACACGACATCGAGGCCGATGCCAGCAGCGCGAGCTACTTCCTTGCCGCAGGCGCCATCGCCGGAGAGCAGCTTCGCATCACCAACCTCGCCAATGAGAGCCTGCAGGGAGACTCGGGCTTCGCGGACACCTTACGGCAGATGGAGGCGGATATTGTCTCCGACCCCAGCGGCACCGTGGTGAATCGAGCGCCCCTTCGGGGATTGGACATCAACCTCAATCACATGCCCGACGCGGCCATGACGCTTGCCGTCACCGCGCTCTTCGCCAAGGGGCCAACCCGTATCAGTGGCATAGGCAATTGGCGAATCAAAGAATCTGATCGGCTCGAAGCCATGCGCACGGAACTCACGAAGCTCGGCGCGACAATAAAAGTCAATGAGGACAGCATCAACATCCAACCACCGAAGAAACTGCGTCAAGCTCGGATTCGCACCTATGGCGACCATCGCATGGCCATGTGCTTTTCACTCGCCTGCTTCGGCGACCAAATAGAGATAGAGAACCCGGAAGTTGTTGCCAAGACATTCCCCGACTACTTCAAGCTGTTTACCGGATTGCTGCGTTAATCGAGTTCAATCCCCTCTATTTGCAGCAGGGTGCGCTTCGCATCGAGCCCCCCACCAAACCCACCAATGCCGCCATCGGAGGCGAGCACTCGATGGCAAGGAACAACTATGGCGAGAGGATTGCTTCCAACCGCGCCACCAACGGCGCGAGCCGCGTTGGGCTTGCCGATGGATGCGCCGAGTTGCTTGTAGGAGATTGTCTTTCCGAAGGGAACCGCCTGCAAGCTTTCGAGTACTTGGCGTCGAAATCCCTTTCCGGTGAGACGCTTGGGAAAATCGAAGTCTTCCCGCTCGCCCCGGAAGTACTCGTCCAATTGTTCACGCGCAGCGGAAAAGTTACTTTCGCTCAGCGCCGCATCTGCGGGGATGCACACCTCTTCGTCTTTGGAAAAAGAAATCGTTTCAACACATTGGCTGTCTTCTCCCGCAAGAAGGAGTGTGCCGACGGGTGAAGGCATGGTCGCGCAGTACATGGGTTGGTCCAAGGTTGATTTTTCCAAATTATAGCGGCTGAAGACTCGCCCAAGAGGCACCCTGTGCCACACTTGCGAAGATGAAGATATTAAAGGAAATCACCATGAACCAAGATCAAGACCTCATCATTGAGCAGATTCCGGTCGGTCCCATGCAGAACTTCGCCTACCTTGTTGGTTGGCGGCCCACAGGCGAAGCGGTATTGGTGGACCCCGCTTGGAACGTCGAGGGGTTACTTGACCGCGTAGATGATCTGGACCTGACCCTTAGGGGTTTGCTTGTCACGCACTACCACCCGGACCACTGCGGCGGACACATCGGTTCACACCAGATTGAAGGCGTAGCCGAACTTCTGGCCAAGCGCCCCTGCCGCATCTACTGCAATCGGCAGGAGGCCGATGGTTTCAAAAAGGTGACTGGCGTTTCGGAAAGTGACATGCTTCGTGTGGCTGGAGGCGATACGCTTAACGTGGGCGATCTGGAAATCCAATTTCTGCACACGCCGGGCCATACGCCGGGGTCGCAGTGCTTTCGCATCAAGGACACGCTCGTCGCCGGCGACACGCTCTTCATCCATGGCTGCGGGCGCGTCGATCTTCCGGGATCCGACCCCGACGACATGTTCCGAAGCCTGCGGCGCCTATCCGAACTCCCTGATGACACCCTGCTTCTGCCGGGGCATCATTATTCTTCGCAGCCGAGTGCATCGCTTAGCTTTGCCAAGGCGCGAAACCCCTACCTGCGCATACAAGACATCGACATGTGGCGTTCGCTTATCGGTGTTTAGCTCCTACATATCCCAAATGGCTCTCAGATAGTAGAAGCCGCCGTTGAAGCCATAAGGCGAGGTCTCCGCGTATATGAGGCCGGAGACGTTTCCGTCCAATTCGGAAGGGTATTCGTCCAAAATGTTTTCAGCGCCCAAGATGAGGCGCAGGGACTCGTTAAAGCTGCACGAAACTTCCGCGTCAACTAGGAACTTCGCGTCCGCCTGGAAACGCGCGGATGCATCATCAGTCGAAAACTCCACGAATTCATCGTAGTAGCGCAAACGAGCCAAGACGCCCCAAGGGCCTTGCTGGTGGTCGAACGACAGGGTGAATCGAACATTGGGTAGATTTTCTTCGAGTTGTTCAACGCGCTTGTCGTTAATGAACTCTGGATTTCGGTCATCAACTGTGGTTTCCGTCCAGTTGATGGCGAGGTTCATATTGGTCGCTCCAACGCCAAAGTCCAAGGGATAGGTCGCAACCACATCAATACCTTGCGTGGTGGTGGAGAAGTCATTGGTGTAAAACCGAACGGCAGTGAAGGAGGTGGCATCGGCGACCCCCTGGGCCAGAAGCTGTTGAATATCCGCAGAGGTGAGATTGAACTCGGAGCTTCTGGCGATTCGGTCTTCCACTTCAATGTGGAAATAGTCAATCGTGATATCCAAGGCCTCAAGCTGAACCACCGTGCCGATGGTGACATTCACGGCCTCCTCGGGCGTGAGCGGCTTGCCGCCCACGATGGCCGCCGCCGGGTGCGTCGGCGGAAGTGTGGCCTCATCGGCCAGCATTCCGCCGGTGAAGGCGGTCGTCACGTTGAGGATATTTGCTTGCCCAACGGTCGGCGCACGGAAGCCGGTGCTAATCGCCCCGCGCAGGGAAAGGAACTCGTTGACATCAAGAAGCGCAGCCACTTTGAAATCAAAGGTGGTGTCAACATCCTCGTGGTCCTCATAGCGACCTGCGACCTGAAAGGTGAAGGCATCGGTCACATCGATTTCCAAGTCGGCATAGCCCGCATAGCTCTTGCGATCAAACACGCCCGCAAGTCGGGGTCCGAATCCGGTGAATCCATTGGACCCAATGCCGAACCCCTGCTCCGCGAGACCGCCGGGCCGGTCGTCAATGAACCAAGAGTTCTCGTCACCGCTCTCGACTTTGAATTCCTCGCTTCGGTGTTCCAAGCCGAACGCGAGGTGGGCATCCTTACCGCCAATGGTGATGGATTTGGCCAGGTCGAAGTTGAGCGTGTAGTCAGTTTCCGTGTATGAACCTGGAAAATAGTTGATTGGAATCTCTTTGCGTTGACCGTGCGGCAGCTTGGCCAAGAGTTGCGGGTTGATCGTGTGGCGCATGTGAAAGTCGATGTCATTGACGCCAAACGCGGCACTGGCATCGAATTCCCAGCCACTAACAAAGTCTCCACGCACACCGAAGGCGAGGGCATAGTCTACAAGCGTGCCTCCAAACCTCGGCACAAACCCGCCCGGGAAGGCTGAAATAAAGGAAAAGCAATTGGGGTTCGCATCAACCGCAGAGATGTCCGCAGCATTGGCGACATTGTTCATGATCCGAATTGGGGGGCACACGTCGTCATCGTGAATGCCGCCGGGCGACAGGTCTGCAACCTTGACGGTGTCGTAGGTCATGCCGTCAATGGTGACTTCGGGGCCATCAAAGATGCCGCTGCGCGTGTGCGGATTTCGGAAATAGAAACCTCCTTCAACTTTTCGAGTGGAGTAATTTCCGAAGGCATAGGCTTCACGCCCGTTACCGAGCTCGAGTCCCAAGTTTCCGAACAGCTTGTAGTCGTATTCAAATTCGGGCGCGCCCCACACCATGACGGTGGGGTGAAAAACGTGAGGATAGCTGGGATCATCGATGTATCTGTTGCCGGCATCCACCAAGCCCTGCGCATCGGAGCGCTGCTGGGCGCGGCTGGTGGGATCGGACTGCTTGTATTCGAAGCTGAAGTTTGCGAATCCTGCCTCCGTCAAGGCCAACCCAACGTTTCCCGCAAGACTCACGGCATCGCCGTCACCCTCGTAGTAGCTGCCGTATCGCGCTTCAAGCGTCCCACCCTCGGATGCGTCTTTCAAGGTGAGATTGATCACGCCCGCAATAGCATCGGAGCCGTACTGGGAGGCGGCACCGTCGCGCAATACTTCAACGCTTTTAATCGCGATGGCGGGAATGGCGGACAGATCGGGGCCTTGCGAACCATCCGCCACGCCGTTGCCTAGGAAGGTAATGACGGCAGCCCTATGACGACGCTTTCGATTCACGAGCACAAGGGTCGAATCGGGCGGCAGGCCGCGCAGTTTGGCAGGCCGAACGAGCGTCGCGGCATCATTGATGGGCTGCTGGTCGATGTTGTAGGAAGGTACGAGCGCCGCCAGCAAGGCATCCATGTCGGTCGGCCCCTGGCTACCTAGATCGTCCCCACCAATGAAGTCAACCGGTACTAAGGAATCGGTTGCGGATCTGCCTTGCGAGCGACGGGTGCCCAGAACAACCACTTCCTCGATCTCGGCTTGCGGGTCGGCCTCTTCGGCGGCCTCTTCAGCCATGACAACACCGGTCGGCAACCACATCACCAAAAGACCAAGAATGAGGCCGTACAGACCGCCTCTGAACTGCGGATCAAAATAGTTCGTTTGGAATTTGCTCGCCATGCTCAATCTCCCTTTTCGACTACAAACCAATCAAGCGCTTAATTATAACCTCAAGACGACGACCGCCCCTATTCAAAGGAAGATCAAGGTTGAGAGAACAATGAGGCGACAAGCTTCTTCCGCAGCTTGTCCAGATTTAAGGGCAAATTTCCTACAAGGCATTGAGATATTACGCATGTGGCGACATCGACACACGACTAGGCTCAAAGCCATGCTCAAGAACCTCCAATTCTCCCTCTTGCCGGGGAACTGCCTGCTTTGCGGTTCGCCGAGCCATCGTGCAATGGATCTCTGCGAGCCTTGTGAGCAGGACTTGCCTTGGAACATACGCGCGTGTGCGAGGTGCGCCCTGCCGGCGGAATCGGCAGGCATGAAAACATGTCATCGGTGCCGTGACCGCCAGTTCGCATTTGATGCGGTGTGCGCTCCTTTTCTCTACCAAGATGAGATCGCGCGACTTATGTTGCGAGCGAAGTTCAAAGTTGGGCTGACAGGCCTTGCACTGGTTTCGGAACTCTCTGCTGCGCAGGCCGCGCTTGTGCGCGAGAAGCCGGACCTATTGGTTCCCGTGCCCCTTGCCTGGCGGCGCATGGTGGAACGTGGATTCAACCAATCCGCGCTCATTGCCAGACATTATGGTCGCCACCTCGGTATCCCCGTATGTAGCCGCACGCTGAGGCGCAAACGCCATACGCGAGCACAATCGGGACTTTCGCGTCGGGCGCGCCTGAAAAACCTTGTTGGTGCGTTCGAAGCTCGTGGCGACCTCGGGGGACAGACCGTTGCACTCGTCGATGACGTGCTGACCACCGGCGCCACGGCGCTTGCGGCCAGCAAAGCACTCAAGAAGGCGGGCGCCAAGAAGGTCTTCGTCTGGGTGTGCGCGAGAACGCCGGATCCCTGAAGGGCAGGTTAGTACACGCCACCTAGCTTGCCATGATCCCAACTCATCACACTCTGCGCAGTGAACCGCAAAATAACGCGCTTCTGGCTCGCTGGTCGCACGGCTTCCCGCAAGGCTACGCGGTCCGGTTGCTTCTCGTCGCTGGCCTTCAATCGAATCAGCACCATGGCATCGAGCACTTCTTGAGGATCATCAAGGACTTCTGTTCTCGCCTTGACGACCAGTCCCCGTAAAGACTGGTAGGTATCGCCATCTTCAATGAGTAGCGTCGCGCGCGGGTCGCGTTCGAAGTTCCGCACCTTCTGACTCCGTCCGAAGGTGCTGACGAGGAACCTCCCGGACTCGTCAATCGCGAACCACATGGGCATGGGATGCGGAAAGCCGTCATGTCCGTTCGAGACGATGATGAGTGTTTGTTGCTCTTGCGCGAAAATATCGGCTTCGGCTTCTGTCATGGCGATGAGTGCTCGACGCGACGGCATGGGTGAACCCCTCTCTTGGTTGTCTCGTGCAAATTGTATCCGCCCAGTGTCGGTAGAATGAGCTACGGCATGTCTCAAACTTCGTCAAAAGTCCCGCCGCACGATTCCTCCCGCGCGCCCGCACAGCAAGCATTGCTCGCCCTGCTTGATCTCGATCCTGTTTCGCCTGATAACTATAGCGGCTGGAGCCCTCGCGAAGCCTCCGATCGCGTCTATGGCGGGCAGCCCTTGGCACAGGCGCTGATTGCGGCGGCGCGCACGGTGGACGCAGTTCCCGCTCGGCTTCCGCACTCCCTGCACGGCTATTTCCTCCGCGCTGGCAGCACCAAGCTGCCGATCATCTACGAAGTCGAACGTCTGCGCGATGGCCGCAGCTTCAGCACTCGGCGCGTTGTCGCAAAGCAGCAGGGTGCCCCTATTTTTGTGTGTACGATCTCCTTCCATGTGTCCGAAACCGGGCTCGAGCATCAGACCGAGGCACCCGACACGCCCCCTCCGGAAGGCTTGAAGAACTTCGATGAGCTCAGACTTGAGGGCGGCGAAGCGCTCCCTGAAGAGCGCATCGACCACCCCATTCGGAGTGTCGACATGCGCCCCGTGTCGGGGCTCCGCTATCTACTGAGCGATCGCGGTGCCGCCCCGCAGATGTGGATGCGCGCGGATTTCACACTGCCCGACGACCCCATCATTCACCGTGCCGTGATTGCCTACATGTCCGACAGCACCCTGCTTTCGGAGGCTTTGCGTCCGCACGAACGTACTTGGCACGACCGGGGCATGCAGATGGCGAGTCTCGACCACGCTCTCTGGTTTCATCGTGAAGTGCGCGCCGATGAGTGGCTCCTCTATGCGCAAGGCAGTCCCAGCGGGTCGGCGGCGCGTGGGTTTTGCCTCGGCAGCATTTATTCCCGCATCGGTGTCCTTGCAGCCTCAGTCGCACAAGAAGGACTCATGCGACAGCGCACACGAAGGAAGAAATGACAAGTCCGGCCCACGAAGAACTGGCGCACTCCATCGAAGTGGTCGTGGACTCGCTGCGCGCTCAGGGCTATGTGTGCGGTGAGCAAGTGGGTACGGCCGTGTACCTCGCCTATCACCTCAACAAGCCGGTGCTGGTCGAAGGCCCGCCGGGTGTCGGAAAAACCGAACTCGCCAAGACCACCGCCGCCATGTTCGATCTTCCGCTTATTCGTCTCCAATGCTACGAGGGGCTCGATGAAGCCAAGGCGATTTACGAATGGAAGTACGGCAAGCAGCTCCTTTACACCCAAGTGCTGAAGGAAACCCTCAAGGATGTCTTGCAAGGCGCCAAGGGGCTTGCTGATTCGGTGCGTCGCCTGCACGAATTCGGCGACATCTTTTTCTCGGAAGAGTTTCTTGAGCCTCGTCCGCTCTTGAAGGCGCTGCAAGAGGACCGCGGCTGCGTGCTGCTCATCGACGAGGTAGACAAGTCAGATCAAGAATTCGAATCCTTGCTCTTGGAGCTATTGTCGGATTTTCAGATCTCCATCCCGGAAATCGGAACCGTCAAGGCCCGCGCCGTCCCGCCGATGGTGTTCTTGACCAGCAACAACACGCGAGAAATCTCCGATGCGCTCAAGCGGCGCTGTCTGCATCTGTACATCCCTTTTCCGGATGCCGCGCTTGAGAACCGCATCATAGAAGTTCGCGTTCCCGATGTTTTGCCCGCACTGCGCGAACAGTTGGTTTCCTTCATTCAGTCGCTAAGGGACATGGACCTCAAGAAGGTGCCAGCGATTAGCGAGACCATCGATTGGGCACGAACGCTCTTGTTGCTTCATGCGGACCGTCTCGATGCCGACCTCGTGCGGGACACCTTGAGCGTTGTCTTGAAATTCCAAGAAGATATTGAAAGCGTGAGCGTGGATGTCCCGTCCTTGGTGCGCAGCACAATGCCCCCTCCAGACTGAGCGATACACCGCAGCCAACAAATCGAAGCAAAGAAATGCAGTGTGTCCAGCGATGGCTTAAACTCATTCAATGAGCGCAGATTGGCAAAGAAAAGTCCACTTTGGCGATTGTCTAGACGTAATGGCCGAGTTTCCAAGCGATTCGGTCGATCTCATTGTCACCTCACCTCCCTATGCTGATGCGAGAAAACACACCTACGGAGGCGTGCCAGCGCAAGAATACGTCGACTGGTTTTGTGATCGAGCGGCTGAAATGTTTCGCATTCTCCGCCCAACGGGGTCTTTTGTACTCAACATCAAGGAAAAGGCCGTTGATGGGGAGCGCCACACTTACGTGCTCGATCTGATCCTTGCGCTCAAGCGCGACGTAGGCTTCCGCTGGGTGGAAGAATACATCTGGCATAAGACCACCGCAGCTCCCGGGAAGTGGAAATACCGTTTTCGCGACGCCTGGGAGCGCCTTCTGCATTTTTCCAAGACTCCGGAAGTCAAAATGAATCAAGATGCGGTGAAGGTGCCGGTCGGTGAGTGGACGAAGAAACGTCTTGTCAACATGAGCGAGAACGACCTATCCCGTCAAGAATCGGCCACCCGGTCGAAAATCGGTCGTCGCATCTCCGCATGGGAAGGAAAGGAGCTCGTCTACCCTACGAATGTGCTGCATCGCTCGCCAATCGCGCACAACACAAAGCACAGCGCCGCGTTCCCGGAGTGGCTGCCCGAATTTTTCATCCAGCTCTTTACCGACCCCGGAGACGTCGTCCTAGACCCCTTCCTTGGGTCAGGCACAACCTACAGGGTCGCAAAACAATTACAGCGAATACCAGTAGGCATTGAACTTAATGAAGATTCACCGATAGATGTGGCTCATGATCTCTTGGATATCCCCTGAAAACTTAGGTGGAAATCTATTCGAAGTCGATGGTGCCTCCTTCTATGCATTGGCGACGCGAGAGGATGATGCCATACATGACCTGTTCGACCACCTAGCAGATCGCTTGTCTCCAAACGACGATATTGCGGTTCATTGCAAGAGAATATTTGCGCGCAGTTTGCCTCCTCGCGTTCGTCAGAATATTTCGCTTCACACTACTCGCTCGCCGAACTGACATGTGCGTTGGAGCGCGGCGATCGTGGACAGAACCCTCATCTCATTCATTCGCGCGCTGCGCAACTCGGATGTTCGTGTTTCTCCCGCGGAAACCCTCGATGCCTTCGCCGCCACCAACCTCGTGGGCTACAGCGAACGAGAGGCGCTAAAGCACGCACTCTCCCTCACCCTCCCCAAGACAAGAGACGAAAAGGAACGCTTCTCGCAGTGCTTCGATCGATTCTTCGACCACGCCTCACTTTCACTCGACGATACAACTTGGGACGAATCCTCCGCAGACACTGAAGAAGAATCCGCCACACAAGGATCAGACACCGCCGCCGATTCCGCGCTTGGACAGATGCTTCAAGCAGGCGATGCGACTGCACTCTCGCTCGCCATGGCGCAAGCGGGGCGAGATGTGGATGTCGGATCCATCATGCTATTCACACAAAAAGGCCTCTATACGCGAAGAATCTTGGAACGCATGGGTCTTGATGATCTCAACGCGGACATCTCCAGTTTGCGAACCAGCGACGAGCTTTCCGACATTGAGCTGAGCCAAGCGCTTCGGAAGGCCCGCGACCAGCTGCAAACGCAGGTGCGCGATTACGTCGAGCGAGAATTTCTCCTGCATGCCGACCACGACGGGCGGCGATTGCGCGAAGACCTCCTGCGGCGGGTGAAACTCTCGAACGTGGACAGACGAAATTTTCGCCATCTCAAGGCGATAGTGATGCGCATGGCGAAACGGCTCGAAACGCTTGCGACGCGCAAGCGCAAGGTGTTTCGGCGCGGACATCTGCATGTGCCCAGAACCCTGCGCAGCAACATGAGCTATGACGGCGCGCTGTTTGACCTCAAATGGAAGTCGAAGAAGATCAGTCGTCCGAAGATCTTCGCCATCTGCGACGTGAGCGGCTCCGTCGCCAACTACGCTCGCTTCATGCTGTTGTTTCTCTATAGCTTGGAGGCCGTGGTGCCGCGTGTTCGCGCTTTCGCCTTCTCATCGCACCTTGGCGAAGTGACCGGATGGTTCGAAGAACATGATCTGGAAGCGGCGATTCAACGCACACTGCACGCCTATTCCGGTGGCTCCACCGACTACGGCCAAGCCTTTTCGGATCTTCATGACCTTTGTCTCGACGAAATCGACCACCGCACCACCATCATTATTCTCGGAGATGCGCGCAACAATTACGGCGACGCAAGACAAGGACTGCTTCAAACCCTCTATGAACGTGCCGGAAGAATCATCTGGCTAAATCCCGAACCGCGCGGGAGCTGGTTTGTGGGCGATGCGGAAATGCGTTCCTATCTTCCCTATTGTCACCAAGCGAGGGTATGCAACTGCCTTGAGCACCTAGAACGCCTCATGTCGGACCTCGTGAGGATGGCCCGCTGATGGCTGACAAGACCTTCTGGCAATCCTTCGGCGCGCTCGCCGGACTGGCCGCGGGCGCCGTAGGAGGCTTGCTCGCCTTCATGCTTGTCCTCGCCTACTTCGCCGACCTCACCTTCATGGAAGATGCCTCAAGTGCGGCGGTGGACTACGAGCAGCGCAGCATCAGTATCGTCATCGAACAAGAACCTCCACAGATGGACAGCACGCGGGCCACGGATGCCGTGAGCGGCATGCTGCTCGGGCACCTCATGGAAGGACTCTTACGCTATGACGGGCAGGGCAACCTGCAACCAGGGGTCGCCGAGACTTGGGAGGTGAATTCCGACGGTGCCGTCTTTCACCTGCGCGATTCGGCTCGCTGGAGCGATGGGGCACCGGTCACCGCCCATGATTTCGTATTCTCTTGGCGCAAGTCGCTTGAACCCGAAACAGCTTCGGCCTATGCCTTCATCATGTATCCGATCAAGAATGCCGAAGCCATCAATCTCGGCCAAATGCCTTCGGAAATGCTCGGCGTGGTCGCGGAAGATGACCTGACCTTGCGCGTCGAATTCGAACGCCCGCTGGCCTTCTTTGATCGACTGGTCGCCTTCACAACCTACTACCCCGTGCGTGAAGATTTCTACGAGAGCCGCGAAGGCCGCTACGGCGCAGATGCGGAAGACCTGCTGTTCAATGGCGCTTTCGTGATGACCAATTGGATACACGGAGCTGAAATTGAACTCATGAAGAACGAGCGTTACTGGAATCGAGACAGCATCTGGCTGAATAGGATCAACATCCCCTTCATCACCGCCGACTCCAATACCCACTTAAACCTCTTCAAGGACGGCAAGGTGGCCATGGTGCAGCTCGCATCCGACACCCTAGAGAACGCGATTGAGAATCGCTGGTCGATTCGTCGCTTTGCCGAAGGCACCGTCTTTTACCTCTCACTCAATCACCGCCCAGACCGTCTCACCGCCAATCTCAATCTTCGCAAGGCGCTCTATTATGCCTCCGACCCGGCGGAACTGGTGTACCGCGTGATCAAGTTGCCCGGTTACCTGCCAGGCGCCAGCCTGTTTCCCAGTTGGCTCAAGGGGGAACACGACTTCCTGCGCCGCGAGTATCCCGTACCACCGCATCCGGTGAATGTCGAACTTGCTCGTGAACATCTGGAATTGGCGAGGCGAGAGTTGGGGCTCGATGCGTTTCCGCCGCTTGTACTCCTTGTCGGTGATACGCCGACTTCGCTCAAGCAGGCCGAGTATTTCCAAAACACCTTCAAGCGGCACCTCGGCCTAGAGGTCCGAATAGACGCGCAGATATTCAAACAACGCTTGGAGAAAGCCACGCTTGGTCAGTTCGACATGGTGGCCGCAGGCTGGGCGCCGGACTTTGACGACCCGCTCACCTACGGCGACCTCTTCGCTTCATGGAACCAGAACAACCGCGGGAAATTCCGCAGCGATGAACTCGATGCGCAAGTACGAATCGCGCAAGGTTCCACACACGCTCCGGAACGCATGCGCGCCTTCGGAGAGATTCAACGCATTTTGCTCGATCAGGTCGCGATCATTCCAAACTATGAACGCGGTCGCGTCTTTGTGGCCGATCCACGACTCGAAGGATTGATCCGTCGCTCCATCGGCCCAGATCCCGATTACTCGCGGGCACGCATTCGCGAAAACTAGCGTTCTTAGGCATGTGGAACTACACCTTCAAACGAATTGTTCAAGGCCTGATCACCGTCTGGTTCATCGCCAGTGCCACCTTCTTCGTCATGCACTCGGTGCCCGGCGACCCGCTCTTGGATGCTCGCGCCACCAGTGAAGAGATCCGCAAGAATCTAGAAGCCTTCTACGGCCTCGACAAGCCGCTGATCGAACAGTACGGGATTTATTTGATCAACATCCTCAAGGGGGATCTCGGCATCTCCTTCACCCAGCAGAATCGCGAAGTCAACGACATCATTCGCGAACACTTTCCCGTATCGGCCACCTTGGGAATCCTAGCGGTCTTGTTTGCGGCGCTCGGCGGCATCCTATGGGGAGCGCTGACCGCCCTGTTTCGCAATCGAATGCCGGATATCGTCATCATGTTCTTGGTGGTGCTCGGGGTCTCGGTTCCAAGCTTCGTGTTCGCGGCACTTGGCCAGTTATCACTGGTCACCATCAATGACTGGCTGGGCAGATCGCTGCTGCCGGTGGCGGGTTGGGGAAGCGTGCAGCATCTCTTGATTCCGTCACTGGTGCTCGGGCTTGGCACCATGGCCTTCCTTACACGCCTCATGCGCTCATCCATGTTGGAAGTCACCAACGCGGACTACGTACGCACGGCCAAAGCTAAGGGGCTTTCGGCCACGCAAATATTCATCCGTCATCAGCTCAGGAACGCCATACTGCCGGTCATCACCGTGCTTGGGCCGGCGATTGCCACCATCACCACCGGTGGCTTTGTCGTCGAGTTGGTGTTTGCGATTCCCGGGCTCGGACGCTATTTCGTGCAGTCGGTGCAGCAACTCGACTACACGGTGATCATGGGCACCACCGTCTTTTACGGTGGATTTCTGGTGTTCATGGTGATCGCCGTTGATCTCGTCTATGGCTTGATCGATCCCAGGGTGCGCGTGCGATGAGCGAAGCGGCTTCGCCAATGGACTTTCAGCCGGCAACGCGGGGTGAGGCGAAGGCCGGTGTGGTGCGGCCTTCGCTTTCCTATTGGCAGGATGCCTGGCGGCGTCTCAAACTCAATCCTCGCGCGATTCTGTCCCTCTACCTCGTCATCGCGCTGCTGCTGTTCACCATCCTAGGGCCGATCTTGTGGGATCGCGACCCGGCAAGCCAAGACTTGGATCAAGTGAGCACTCCGCCGGGGGCGGACAGGGCAGCCTTCATCGTTGAACCTTACAGCGCCTGGATGAACCCCGAAGAGGTTGCCGGAAGCGGCTTGAGACTCGCGGCCGAAGCGACCACGCAATCCGTTCGTTTGGTGTGGGACGCTCTTCCGGATGCCATCGCTTACGAAGTCTTCCGCGACCTGTATCCGCCGACTGATGCAGCACTCGGATTGCCGCTTGGTGAAGTGCCGCCACAAGACGGGCTGCGATTCGAAGACAGGCTGGCGCTTGAACCCATCAGTTACTTTTACAGCCTTGTGCCGGTCGACTCCGACAATCGGCTATTGGCCCAATCGCGCCAAACCATTGAGGTTTCGCTAAAGCGCGTGATCACTCGCGAAGAGGCCATCGCGAAAGGGCTTGTCGCCGCGGGGTCTGAGGTCAAGCCCGGCAATAAGGTGCGCCTCAAGCTTCACCCGCTCGGCACCGACTATCTTGGTCGCGATATGCTGGCGAGACTCATGCATGGCGCTCGAGTTTCCTTATTCATCGGCATAGTGGCACCTTTTCTCTACGTCTTACTCGGTGTCGCCTACGGCAGTCTGGCGGGGTTTGTCGGTGGGGCGACCGATCAGGTCTTGATGCGCTTTGCCGATTTCGTGGTGGCACTGCCCTTCCTGCTGTTCATGATTCTCTTCAAGGTGCTCTTTGGCATAGGTCCCGGAGAGAGCGGAATCATTCCCATGCTGATTGCGCTCGTGATTCTGGGCTGGCCGGCCACCGCCCGGCTGGTGCGCGGACAAATCATGCAGATTCGCGAAGAGGGCTATGTCAGCGCGGCACGACTCATGGGCAGTCCAACGGGATATCTCATCGCGCGCCATATGATTCCCAATACGCTCGGCGTTATCTTGGTCACGCTGACTTTCGCAATCCCCTCGGCGATCTTCACCGAGGCGTTCCTTTCATTTATCGGCATGGGCGTTGCGCCTCCCACGCCTTCTTGGGGCAGCATGTCCAATGAAGGCATCAAGACCATGCTCAACAGTCCGCACGAGCTCATCTTTCCGGCGGTCTTCATCAGTATCACGGTGCTCGCCTTCAACCTCTTGGGGGATGGGCTGCGCGATGCGCTCGATGCGCGCATGAGATCAACTGAATGACCAAGCCTTTGCTTGAAGTCGAGAATCTCGCGGTCGAATTCGACACGCACGGCGGCACTGTGAAGGCGGTCAGGGGCGTGAATTTCTCCCTTTCCAAGGGCAAAACATTGGCCATCGTGGGCGAATCAGGCTGTGGCAAGAGCGTCTGCGTGCAAACCCTGATGGGCCTCATTCCAATGCCGCCGGGACGAATTACCAGCGGCTCGGCGCGGCTTTATGGGCAGGAAGTCTTAGGGCGCGAGACGCTGGATGGCGAACAAATTCGCGGACAGATGATCGGTATGATCTTTCAGGATCCCATGACTTCGCTCAATCCCACCATGCGCATAGGCGATCAAATTGCCGAACCGCTGCGCATGCACCGCGGAATGGGCCGACGAGACGCAAGACAGCGTGCGGTGGAACTGCTTGAACTCAGCCAAGTCGCCGAACCCGAGAAGCGTGCCCGGCAATACCCCTTCGAGTTTTCCGGAGGCATGCTGCAACGCGTGATGATTGCCTGTGCGCTGGCTTGCGAGCCACGAATTCTGATTGCCGATGAGCCGACGACCGCCCTTGATGTCACCATTCAGGCGCAGATACTCAACCTCATGCGGGACTTACAGCGTGACAGGGACATGTCCCTGATTCTGATCACCCATGATCTCGGCGTCGTCGCCCACATGGCCGATGAAGTGGTTGTCATGTATGCGGGAGAGGTGGTGGAGACGGGCAGCGTCGACGACATCTTCTATCGCAGTGGACATCCCTACACGCTAGGATTGAAGTCGGCCATGCCGCGCAACCAAGACCGGCGCACGCAACGGCTCGATCCGATTGCCGGCAGTCCTCCCGACCTCTTTGACCCGCCCAAGGGCTGCGGATACTTTGATCGCTGCCCACATGCCCTCGGCGTCTGTGAATCTCATCATCCGCCGATGATGTCGATGAACGGCGGTCGGCACCGTTGCGCTTGTTGGTTGCACGACGAACGAGCGCCTACAGAGATTCTCGAAGCATTCTGATGGATTCGACGGCAGCTCTCATTCGCGCCGAAGCGGTGAGCCGTCACTTTTCGCTGCCGGGGGGAGTGACGCTGCGCGCGGTGCACCAAGTGTCCTTGAACATCGCGCCTCGGGAAATCCTGGGACTTGTTGGCGAAAGCGGGTCAGGCAAGACGACCTTCGGCAAAACCCTTGTCGGACTGCTTGATCGGTCGGAAGGCGAGGTGTGGTTTCGAGACGAGCGCTTGCCCACGCGCTTCAAGCCGCGGGACTTCTCGCGTTTCGCCACTCGTTCGCAGATGATTTTTCAGGACCCCTATTCATCGCTCAATCCACGCATGACGGTGGGCGAGATTATCAGCGAGGGGCCGCGCCTCCATTCCAAGGCGAGACGCGCTGAGCTGAAGGACAAGACTGCCGACTGGCTGCGTCGAGTCGGCCTGCATCCAGACCACATGTCGAGGTACCCGCACGAATTTTCCGGAGGACAGCGACAGCGCATCGGCATCGCCAGAGCATTGATTCTTAAGCCCGAATTCGTGGTCTGCGATGAGCCCATCTCCGCGCTCGACGTGTCCGTGCAGGCGCAGGTAGTCAACTTGCTCGGCGACCTCAAGGCATCCATGGGACTCACGTTGCTGTTTATCGCGCACGACCTTTCCATGGTGCGATACGTTTCCGACCGCATGGGCGTCATGTATCTCGGCACCCTCGTTGAACTCGGCGATGCCGATGATGTTTTTTTCGACCCCAAGCACCCCTACACGGAGCTGCTTATCAGCTCGAACCCGGAGCCGGACCCCGCAAGTGAGCGCCGCAGAGCCCAGATGACCATCAAGGGTGAGATTCCTTCACCAACGGGGCTTGGAAACGCCTGCCCCTTCGCGGGCCGTTGCCCGAAGGTCATGGATGTGTGCCGTCAGCAGCGTCCACTGCTTCGGCCTGTAGACGAAACAAGATTTGTGGCTTGTCATTTGTATGAGTAATTCAGGCGAGATCAGTCTTCGCAAAGTCATTTCCGGTATACACCAGTCGTAGCCCGTGCGCTTTCGCGCAGGCGTGCGCGAAACAGTCCCCGAAATTGAGGTCGGCAGCATGCCCTACTGCCTTGCCGTAGGACTGCCAGGCAATAATTGCCGATGCGTCCAAGAACACTTGTATTCAAACTAGAAGTGCGGCGCTCAAGGGCTTATGGGGGCTCTATCCATCACCCCACAGCTCATCCATAAAGTGCTTCATGTCAACACTGCGATTTTCGCACCCCGATCGCTCAACACCGTCAAGAATGGGCTGTAGTCGCTCAAGCAACGACGTTTGCGCTCTTGCAGATTCGAGCTTGGCGAGCAATGCCTCGCGCACGGCATCAGTCTTGGACCGAGCCCCGATGGCCTTCATGACCTTCACTGCGAGTTCATCCACTCCCTTGTCTCGAATGTATAAAGGCAATAGAACGTTCGCCGAGTCTTTGATCTCGTTATATTCAACAGTGAACATACGTGCAATTCAGATTTGAATATGCAGCTGGAGTCCGAGTGTGTGTCGTTCACCAGCTATTCCTCAAATCTCAGTGGAAGAATCTGTTCGCCACGCAAGCCCTTTGAGAACTCCGCGAAGTGTGGGTGCCTCGGATCTGTCCTTCGCCAGACAAGCGCGACCGTGCGCCCTGCGCTGTCCCCTTCCAAAGGCCGCGTGACCAAGCCGCTCCCCGGTCGCGCCTCCACCGGCACAGCCGAGGTCGGAAGCAGGGTCACGCCTGCCCCTGCCGCCACCATTTGCGTGAGCGTTGAAAGGCTTGCGGTATGAATTTCGCGATGCGCCACGCCACCCAAGCTTCCGCAGACGGACAAGGCGTGATCGCGCAGGCAGTGCCCTTCTTCAAGCAACAGCACTGGAGCATCCTGAAGAATCGACAAGGGTGCCGGCGTGCTACCAGAGAGCTTGTGACCTTCCGAGGTCGCCAATACGAACGATTCTTCACCGAGCACATCCACATGCAACTCTCCGGTTTCGTAGGGAAGGGCGATCAGCCCCATGTCCATCTCCCCTAGTCTCACGTTCTCAAGCAACTCTGCCGTGCGCTGTTCGTGCAGGACGAGGTCGACGAATGGCCAGCGGGATTTCATGGCCCATGTTAAGGCCGGCATCAAGTATGGCCCCATGGTCGGAATCGCCACCAGTCGCATGCGTCCGTGCACCCTACCGGCAAAGAGAGATGCCGCCAAATTCATTTCATCGACTGCGCGCAGGATTTCTTGCGCTCTCGCGACCACCTCTTCTCCAGCGGGTGTGACACGGACTTGGCGACGGTCGCGTTCAAACAAGGGAATTCCCAATCGATCTTCAAGTTCTCTGATCTGACCGCTCAAGCCCGGTTGGCTCACATGTGTGGCTTCGGCGGTCTTTCCGAAATGTCGGTGCTTGGCAAGCGCGACCGCAAACTCAAGTTGGCGAAGAGTCGGACGATACATGGGTTTGCTGATGGGCTACTTTCATAATTTCAGCTTATAAGAGCGTCAATCATAATCCATTAGGCTTCAATTTTCCGCTTTTTGAATCTATGGATTTGCTAGGACGCTCTTGGCAGCACCCTCAACTACGAAGCAGCAGACACCTATTTCGCCTCTAATACGTCATTTGCTATGATTCTCTGCCGCCTCTTGAGTAGCGCTTCGAGATGCAGCGGACCGATACGATTCGCGAGTCCATAGGGGAAATCGCTGCCTCCTGCGTTGGGCAGATTGGCGCCCCTATCACCGCGCTGCGGAAAATCCTGCGAAGCCACGGACATATTGAAGATGAACATATTCGCATTGTTGCGGAGGTGTTCAATCTAAGCATCGCCGATGTCCGCGGCATCGTCTCCTTTTATTCGGACTTGCGCACCAACCCGACCGGCCGCAAGCACATTCGCATCTGCCAAGCGGAAGCGTGTCAATCCCTTGGTGCTCGCGAGCTCACGAAGGATGTTGTAGAAGCTCTGGACATCAAACTCGGCGAAACCAGCCAGGACGGAAGCCGAAGCCTTGAAGCCGTATATTGCCTTGGACTCTGTGCTTCCGGGCCGAGCGCTATGGTGAACGACCGCATCATCGTAAAGACCCGCCCTGAGGACCTCTTAATATGAGTCGCGCCTTGGTGCCTTACGAAACGCTTGCCAATGCGCTTGGTGCCAACGGGCTCGCGCGCGAGCTGCAGCGCCGTGGTGAGCAAGTGACGCGCACCGGTTCTTTCGGCCTCTCTTGGCTTGAACCAATGCTGGTCATTGATGGCGATGCGTACGGGCCGGTACGGAACCTTGACGAACTGGACCCTGTCGCTCTAGGACCAGTGGAACAACTGCCCACCCTCAGTCAGCAACATCGGCTGATTTTCGACCGATGCGGGCGAGTTGACCCAATGGAGTACGACCCAGCATGGCTTTTTGAGCAACTCAAGCGAGCGCCTCGTGACCTCATTGAGGAGGTCAAGGCGAGTGGACTCAGGGGACGCGGCGGGGCCGGATTTCCCGCACACATCAAGTGGCAGACGGTATTCGAGACCGAGGCCACCCAAAAGTACATAGTGGTGAATGCCGACGAAGGGGATTCGGGCACCTTTGCCGATCGCCTGATCATGGAAGGCGACCCTTTTCGCCTCATCGAAGGCATGCTGCTCTCGGGACATGCGACCGGCGCCAGCAAAGGCATTGTCTATTTGCGCTCCGAATATCCCGTTGCGGCTGAGGTTTTCGCAAAGGCCATCACCAAGGCCAAGGCACTTGGAATCTTAGAAACGTTCGACATAGAACTCTTCATAGGCGCCGGCGCCTATATCTGTGGTGAAGAAACTTCACTGCTCGAGAGTCTTGAGGGCAAGCGCGGCGAGGTGCGCGCCAAGCCACCCGTGCCGGCGGTTTCCGGCCTGTTTGGCTGCCCCACGCTGGTACACAACGTGGTCACGCTTTGCGCCGTATCGGCCATTCTCGACCGGGGCGGCAAAGCCTACGCCGAACTTGGACAAGGCGCATCGACCGGCACCATGCCCTTCCAGCTTGCCGGCAATATTGCTCGTGGAGGGCTCTTTGAGCTTCCTTTTGGCATCAGTTTGCGCGAACTTATCGAAGATTGGGGCGGCGGCACACTGAGCGGCCGCCCGCTCGGTGCGGTGCAAGTCGGGGGCCCCTTAGGCGCGTATCTCTTTGAATCGCAACTCGACACACCGATTACTTACGAGGCTTTAGCAGAACTCGGAGCGGGCGTGGGCCATGGCGGTCTGGTCGTATTTGACGATTCCGTCAATCTGATCGCACAAGCCCATTATGCTTTTGAATTTTGTGCGCACGAGTCCTGCGGCAAATGCACGCCCTGTCGAATCGGCGCGGTTCGCGGCAAGGAAGCCATAGAATCCTTAATAACAGGCGAGTACACTCACGGTCAGCTGGAAGTCATCGCGGATCTCTGCGATGTGATGGAACAGGCAAGCCTGTGCCAAATGGGGGGCATGACGCCGATTCCAGTGCGTAGTGCTTTGGGGTTGAAATGAGACTCGACGACCTTGACCATGGAACACCCGCTTCCTTCAGCGAGGGCGCGGTTTCTCTTACCATTGACGGGACGGACATGGACGTGCGCGCAGGCACTTCCATCATGCGCGCCGCGATCGAGGCGGGAATTTCGGTGCCCAAGCTATGCGCTACCGACAATCTCCAGGCTTTCGGCTCATGTCGATTGTGTCTGGTGGAAATCGAAGGCCGACGCGGGGTGCATGCAGCCTGCACAGAACCGGTATGCGACGGCATGCGGGTTCACACACAAACCGAGCGAGTTGCCAAACTCCGTCGCGGCGTCATGGAACTGTACATCTCAGACCATCCGCTCGATTGCCTTACCTGTTCGGCCAATGGCGATTGCGAGCTACAGGACATGGCAGGCACCGTCGGCTTACGGGAGGTCAGGTACGAGCTCGGAGAGAATCATCTGAGCGCCGCGCTCGACACTTCCAACCCCTACTTCAGCTTCGACCCTTCGAGGTGCATCGTTTGCTCCAGATGCGTACGCGCCTGTAACGAGGTGCAGGGAACATATGCGCTGACCATTGATGGGCGCGGATTCGATTCCAGTGTCAAGACCGGTGCCGAAGACTTCTTCCATTCCGAATGCGTCTCCTGCGGCGCCTGTGTGCAAGCCTGCCCGACCGCGACCCTGATGGAAAAGTCCGTGAGTGACCACGGCGTGCCGGACCGAAGCGTTCGCACCACCTGCGCCTATTGTGGAGTAGGCTGTTCCTTCCGTGCAGAACTGAAAGGAGACCAAGTAGTGCGAATGGTGCCGGACAAGTTCGGCAAGGCCAATCATGGACATTCCTGCGTCAAGGGCCGCTTCGCCTGGGGCTATGCGAATCACCCGGACCGGGTGCTCAAGCCCATGATTCGCGAGCGCACCACCGACTCTTGGCAGGAAGTTTCTTGGCAAGAGGCCGTTTCCCACGCCGCCGCGCGCCTCAAGTCCATTCAAGCCGAGCACGGTCTGCACTCCATAGGTGCCGTCACTTCCGCCCGCTGTACCAACGAGGAAATCTGGACCGTCCAAAAGATGGTGCGAACGGCGTTTGGCAGTAACAACGTGGACACCTGCGCGCGCGTCTGCCACTCGCCTACCGGGTACGGCCTCAAGCAAACCTTCGGGACATCTGCCGGCACACAGCACTTCGACTCCATCATGAGCGCCGACCTGATCATGGTGATTGGCGCCAACCCCACCGAAGGACACCCGGTTTTCGCATCGCAGCTCAAACGTCGCCTGCGCCAAGGCGCGAAGCTCATTGTCTTGGACCCTCGGCGCATAGACTTGGTGCGCTCGCCACACATTGAAGCGCAGCAACACCTTCCCCTTCTGCCGGGCACCAACGTGCCCATGATGAACGCCTTCGCGCATGTGATCGCTACTGAAGGTCTCGTGGACGAAGAATTCGCGCGCCGACGCTGCGATATGGACTCCTTTGAAGAATGGCTGGAGTTCGCACGCAGCGCGGAAAACGCGCCCAGCGCTGTAGCGGAAGTCACAGGTGTGAATGAGGCCGACATCCGCGCAGCCGCGCATCTCTATGCTTGCGCGGAGAATGCCGCGATATATTATGGTCTTGGTGTCACTGAGCACAGCCAAGGCTCCACCATGGTCATGGCCATGGCCAACCTCGCCATGGCGACTGGCAACATCGGCCGTGCCGGCGTCGGCGTTTGTCCCCTTCGCGGACAAAACAACGTGCAAGGTTCTTGCGACATGGGCTCCTTCCCGCACGAACTCTCGGGATATCAACAGATCGTCGATGCCGAGGTGCGCGAAAAGTATGAGCAGGCTTGGCAGGTGGCGCTCTTGCCCGAGCCGGGAATGCGCATTCCAAACATGCTCGACGCGGCCCGAGGCGGCAACTTTAAGGGCGTATTCATCCAAGGCGAAGATCTCGCCCAATCCGACCCCAACACCCAAGGCGTGGAAGCAGCCCTCGGCAACATGGAGTGCGTGATCGTCCAAGATCTCTTCTTGAACGAAACCGCCAAGTTTGCGCACGTATTCCTGCCCGGTACATCCTTCCTTGAGAAGGATGGCACCTTCACCAATGCCGAGAGACGCATCAACCGTGTGCGCAAGGTGATGGCGCCCAAAACAGGTCTATGCGAGTGGGAGGTCGTTCAAGCGCTTTCAAATGAACTCGGCTATCCCATGCGCTACAACTCCGCAGAAGACATCATGCGGGAAGTCGCGAGCTTGACTCCAGATTTCGCCGGCGTTTCATTCGAGAAGCTTGATCGCCTCGGGAGCGTGCAATGGCCCTGCAATAAAGAGGCCCCAGAGGGTACGCCTATCATGCACCAAGCGCATTTCGTGCGCGGCAAGGGCCGATTCATGCTCACGCCGTACCAACCCACTGAAGAGCGCGCCAGCCGACGATTTCCGCTGCTGCTCACAACCGGTCGAATACTCACTCAATACAACGTGGGTACACAAACCCGCCGCACCAAGAACATAGACTGGCTGGATGAGGATCGACTCGAGATTCACCCGGCAGATGCGGAAGTTCGCGGCGTGCGCACTGGTGACTCGGTTTCCATCACCAGTCGCATGGGCGAAGTTGTGCTGCCCGCAAGCGTCACCGAAAAAGTCGTGCCCGGGGTCGTCTACACCACCTTCCACCACCCCTCGACCGGGACCAACGTGGTGACCACCGATCTTAGCGATTGGGCCACCAATTGCCCGGAGTACAAGGTCACTGCCGTCGAGGTTCGCCCTGCGAACCATAGGTCCGACTGGCAGCTCGAGTTCGAAGATCGAGAAAAGGCACAGCGCGAGCTATTCAGAGCGGCATGACCGAGGACAACATCCTTGCCACGCCCCTTGCTGTGGGGAGTTTGCGCCGTCAGGTCACTCGGCTATCAGAGCAAGGAAGAGAACCACAGAGCGACCAGATCAGCGTCGAAGAGCCGCTGGAGATTCGTCTCTCCTTCAAGGAAGGCGGATCTCGTCAGGAGCAAAGCATCTCAATCACCATGCGCACCCCTGGCCAAGATGAAGTGCTCGCGCTGGGGTTTCTCGCGGGGGAAGCGATTATTCACGGCCCTGCGGATGTCATCGAGGTCGAGCACTGCGGCCCGTCGAGCCCGGACAAGGGGCTGCACAACGTCCTGAAGGTCGTTCTTGCCGACTCGGTGAAGGTGGACTTTGAAGTGCTCAAACGACATTTCTATGTAAGCTCGAGCTGCGGCGTGTGTGGCAAGGCATCACTCGATGCGATTCGCTTGAGCATGCCGGAGCGGGAAGACTCGCAATTTGAAATCAGTGCAGCCTCGCTTGCCACACTGCCGGGCGCCTTGCGTATCAAGCAAGACGAATTCGCTCGCACCGGAAGCCTGCATGCCTCGGCATGCTTCGATGCACGGGGAATCATCCAGCGCGTACACGAAGATGTGGGGCGGCACAATGCTCTGGACAAGCTGGTGGGGTCATACCTATTTGAAGGCGGGTCGGCCCAATATGGCGTACTCTTGAGTGGCCGCGCCAGTTTCGAACTGATTCAAAAGGCCGCCATGGCCGGAGTTCGGTTGGTGGCGGCCATAGGTGCACCTTCAAGCCTTGCCATTGAACTCGCCGAAGAACAAGGCATCACGCTGATTGGATTTCTCAAGGCAGAAGGGTTCAACATCTACTGTCACGGTCACCGCGTGCGTCAATGATCCCGCAGAAAGTGACGGGCATCATTCTTTGCGGCGGTCAAGGTCGGCGATTGGGGCGCCTTGACAAGCCCTTGATTCGCGTCTCGGACAAGGCGCTGGTCGAATACGTAATTGAGCGTCTGCGTCCGCAAGTCTCGAGAGTCCTGCTAAGCGTGGGCGGGAATTCGGAATGCTATCGGGACTTTGGATGCGATCTAGTTCCCGATGTTTCTCCCGGCGAGGGCCCACTTGCGGGCCTCGTTTCTTGCTTCGAGGCTGTGACCAGCGAATGGATTCAAACTTGCCCGGGAGATGCGCCTCGGACCTCGCCCACTTTGGTCGAACGCCTCTCCGCTGACGCGATCAAGCGAGGTATTGCGGTGGCACATGATGGGCACCGACGCCAAAATCTCACCATGCTCATCAAACGAGACCGCACGAGTTCGTTGGCACGATTCTTTCATGAGGGCGGCCGAGCCGTACACCATTGGCTCGACGCCGAGCAGATTCCCTCGACAGATCTCTCAGAGATCGCCCCAAGCTTCGCGAATATCAACACGCCCAGAGATCTCGCCACCTTCCGCAAATTGAACAAATGAGCAATCAAGCCACTCGCACTACACCTTGTTAACTGATTTGCGGGGCTGCGGTGCGCGTCCCGCTGTTCATTCTCCGGCGAGCGCTCTCAAGTCCGGAGGCTCAACCCGAAAGCTAGGTCGATCTGGGAGCTTGACTCGCACTTCCCCGTTCTGGCCTTGAAACAGGAGGTCTACCACCTCGGCAGCGATCTCGCGCGGCGGCATGGATTTCATCTCGAGAGCGCGCAAGGCATCGGGAATAATCGCCGTGTCGACCATGCCAGGGCATATGACGTTTACGCGAATATTGCTGTCCTTGTTGGCTTCAGCCACAGCCCGCCCAAGCCCGATCATGCCGTGCTTGCTCATGCCATAGAGGGGGTCGATGGGCAACGGGCCGAACCCGGCGATGGAAGCAGTGATCGTAATGGCACCGCCCTTCGCCCTCATGCGCGGCAGCAAGGTCTTCAAGCCGAAGAAGACACCGTCCATATTGATGCCGACGATGCGCCGATACTGCTCGATGGACACCTCTTCCACACCAAGGTAGCGGTGGTCGGCGGGGACCGTCATCACGCCCGCGTTCAAATGGGCGTAGTCCGGAACGCCCATGCTTTCCGCGCACTCATTCACGGCCGCCTCAACAGCCTCGCACCTGCGGACATCACACAGGATGAACTTTCCAGAGATTTCTTTGGCAAATTGTTGCCCTTGCTCATGGTTGATGTCACAGACGGCAACGCGCACCCCGGCATCGCTGAGCTGCCGGGACACCGCAGCGCCAATGCCCGTCGCCGCGCCGGTGACTAAGCCAATTTTGTCCGTCATTCTTTTGCTCCTTTTTCGATCTCCGCGATCTAGGGTCCGCCTATCGAGCGACGAGCGGCCTGCATGAATTCAACATCCTCGCGACCAAGCTCGTTTCACTGCGCTGAAGTGGGCAACTCTATCCCGTTCATCTTCCTAATTCTTGAGCGCGGAGCGCTAGTCTAGCGCTAGCTTCGGGCGTTTGCTTCAATGGGCGGCGGCAGGGGCTTCCCACTTGACCATGTTTTCATGGTTCTATTGCATCCTATTTCACTGAATGATAATTGGCCTAGCTATGACACCTGACCCAAGGATCGAGTTCTTCTATGACCTGTCGAGTCCTTGGACCTACTTCGCCTTCACGAACATTCAGGCGATCTTGAGACGAACCGGCGCGGAAATCCGATGGCGCCCAATCTTAGTGGGGGGCATCTTCAATGCGGTAAACCAAGAAGTCTACGCAACCCGCGAAAGGCTTGCTGAACGGAACGAACACTCGCCCAAAGACAGGTTCAGCGGGCTGACGCTCAGGTACTGGGCGGAGTATTCAGGGATCGAAATGGACTTTCCCAGCAAGTTCCACCCGGCGCGATCAGTTCACGCCATGCGATTCTGTACGGCGCTCGAGACCCAACAGGATCATTTGTTTGCATTCTCAAAAAGGGCCTTCGCTGCGTATTTCACCGAGGTCAGAAACCTTGATGATCCAAACGTCTTGGTGGCAATCGCGAACGAGACGGGCCTCCAAGGAGAAGAAATCCTCGAAAAGTCGGTCTCAGGCAAGACCAAACAGAAATTGCGAGATAACACGGACGAGGTGATTTCTCGCGGCGCCTTCGGTTCACCCACAATCTTCGTCGACCGCACCAAGATATACTTCGGAAACGACCAGCTGCCCTTGGTTGAGTTCGCGTTGAAGAGAGCGCCTTGAGCCGCACCGACATCACCCTTGGAAGCGAAGAAGGGAAATTCTCCTCCTTTGCGAGGGCGTTATGGCCTTGTTCCTAGGCCTTTGGCGTTTCACCTCTGATTGGATGAACCTTGTCTCGGTAAGCATCTTGGAGAACTCGCTTATGAAGTTTGCCGGTCGGCATGCGCGGCAGCTCGCCGATGAAGTCAACTGAACGCGGGACCTTGAATCCAGCCAGACACTCCCGGGCATAATTTGTCAATTCTTCTGCCAGCGCAGGCCCGGGCAGAACGCCTTGAGCAGGCTGCACAACGGCTTTGACCTCTTCGCCAAATTCATGGTGCGGAATCCCGAACACGGCGACATCCGCGACTTTCGGGTGAATCACGAGGACATCTTCTATCTCTCTCGGATAGATGTTCACCCCGCCCGAAATAATCACAAAGGCCCTGCGGTCGGTGAGATACAAGTAGCCGTCTTCATCCAGATAGCCCTCGTCGCCGAGCGATGTCCAATGCTCGTGCTCTGAATGCATGGCTTCAGCCGTCTTGCTCGGCGAATTGTGGTATTCGAATGGGCGCGCCGGCTGCTCGAAATAGATCAGACCTTCGGTGCCGGTCGTCAATTCCCTTCCCGCCTCATCACAGATGTGTATCACGCCGCTGTGCGCTCTGCCGACCGACCCTGGGTGCGCGAGCCACTCCTGCGAATTGATGATGGTGGAGCCGTTTCGCTCCGTGCCCGCATAGTATTCCCAGAGTATCGGCCCCCACCAGTCGATCATCTGGCGCTTGATGCTGATCGGGCAAGGCGCTGCTGCGTGAATTGCGCACACATGGCTGGATAGATCGTATTGCGCACGTTGACAACCTTCGAGTTTCAACATGCGAATAAACATGGTGGGCACCCATTGACTGTGGGTCACCTTGTACTGTTCGATGTATTGCAGCGACAGCAGTGGATCAAACCTCTCCATCATCACCACCGTGCCACCATAGCTTGACGCGCGCATACAGAATCCAAAAGGGGCCGCATGATAAAGCGGAGCCGGCGAAAGATACCGACTATGCCGGTCAAACCCGTAGGTGTTGATGAGATCGACGTTCGGAACGCCCGCCTCTACGGGTCGGCCTGTCAAGGGCCTTTTGACGCCCTTGGGGCGGCCTGTGGTGCCTGAACTGTAGAGCATCGAGTCGCCCATGGATTCATCGGCAATCGGGTTAATCGGGCACTTGGCGATGGTTTCTTCGTACGATTCCCAGCCCTGTCGCAAGCCACGCGACATCAAGCGCAGCGGACAATTCGGGATGCGGTCGAGCAACGCTCCGGCGACGCCGATTTCGCCCGATGAGATGATCGCCTTTGCGGAGGAGTCCTCAACAATGTAGGCCGCCTCTTCAGCCGTTAAGTAACGGTTGATGCAGGTGATATAGAGCCCCGCACGAAAAGCTGCCCAAGCGATCTCGAAGTAATCAAGATGATTCTCCATGAGCAGCGCCACATGATCGCCGGTCTTGAGGCCCGCCCGGCGTAGCACATGGGCGACCTGATTGGAGCGCTCATCGAGCGATTGCCAGCTTATTGAATCGCCGCTATGCGCGTTGATGGCCGCTGGCCTAGAGCCGTGTATTTGCGCCCAGTGTGCCGGGTACATTCAACGAACTTTGGGCAGCTTGGTGGCCCGCTTCTCAAGTTCAGGAGCGAGCCCAGATTGGGTCAGACCAACCCGCTCGGAGCGCATGCGCTCGAATTCGTTTTTTTTGTCCATGCTTTGCTCACAGGAGCGTTTGCAGCGGGTTCTGGGAATCGGCAAGCTGTTTGATGTTCACTTGTTTGCCCGACTCAATAAGTTTGCGAGCGGCCATGAATTCGCGTGGGGTGTTCACGCTTTCCACGGCAATGATCTGGCCTGATTTGAGATAAAAGACGGCGAAGGTGTCTTTTTCCAGGTCCCCGCGGACGACCTCCTCATCGGCGCCCGCGGAAAATCCGGCCATTTGCAGCTTGAGTTCATACTGATCGGACCAGAACCACGGAATCGTCGCATAGGCGGCTGGTTTATCGCACATGTTGTCCGCAGAGACACGCGCCTGCTCCATGGCATTGGGCACGGACTCCAGTCGAAGCCTGCGACCAAGCAAGGGATTCGGATGGTTGGTGCAATCGCCGGCAGCAAAGATGTCGGGATTGCTAGTCGCGCAACGCTCATCAACGACAATGCCATTGTCGCAAGCGAGACCGGACTCTTCGGCTAGCTCAATCTGGGGCAGGATTCCCGCGCCAATGATGACGATGTCGGCATCGAACCCCTGGTCATCCGAACATTGAACTCTCACCCGTTCGCCCAGATCTCCAAACCCGACGGCGCGTGCGCCGGTGACAATCCTGACTCCTCTACCCACATGCAACTTCTCGTAGTAGCTCGACATCCGCTCAGAGGTGACGCGCGCCAATACGCGCGGCTCCATCTCCAAAACGGTTACCTCAACACCGAGCTTAGTACCAACCGAGGCCACCTCCAATCCGATATATCCACCTCCGACAATCACGAGTTTCGCGCCTGAAAAGACTTTGGCGCGAATCGAATCCACATCGCGAATATCCCGCAAGTAGTGAATTGCCGGATGCTCGACGCCAGGCAAAGGAAGTCTCCGCGCACGACCACCAGTGGCGAGCAGTAGCTTCTCGTAAGCAAGGGTTCCACCACCGTTCAATGTGAGTGTCTTATCTTTTGCGTCTATGGACTGAACCCGCTGCCCCAGCCTTAAATCGACTTGCTTGTCCGCATAGAATTGTTCGGGACGCAACAGAACTCGTTCCAGCGGCAACTCGCCGGCCAAGTACTGCTTGGAAAGCGGAGGGCGTTGATAGGGGACATAGGCTTCGTCACCGATCAAAACGATCTTGCCTTCATAGCCGTTCTGGCGCATGCGCGCCACCGCCTGCCCCGCAGCATGCCCGCCGCCAACCACAACAAATGCGCTCAAAATCAAATCTCTAACCGAAGGGAAAGCACATTCTAGCGAGTGCCCGAGGCGAATACTCCCAGCTTTTTATGCAAGCAATGACCAAACAAGCGAAGGAGGCAATAACCTCCTCAAGGCGTTTATCCCCTTTTTGAACTCCCTAGGACTGGCTTTCGTTTCTAGGGGCAGGCATGGGGAAGGGGGTGACAGAACCGCCTTTGTTTTCAGTGATTTTCGCAACCCCCTCTTTCTCCACCTCGTCAACGCGCAAAACGCAAGGAATGGGCAGATAGCTTCGCGTGACGCCCTCAAACTCGTTGCGGAGCTTGTCTTCTTGGGGGTCGATCACAACATTGCTTCGACCGCCGAACACATAATCCTCTATCTCAATGAATCCGTAGAGATCGCTCTGATAGAGCCCTCGGGCATAGACCTCGTAGATCTTTCCCCCGTTGAGAAAAAGAACGCGATACATGTGCGTTTTCGCTTCTTCATTCTTCTTGTCTTTGCCCGGCAGCTTGACCATAGCGTATATCCTACCCCCATGCGAGGGCCTTTGGTAGCTCTATTGAAACTCTCTATGTATTGTCGAATTGCGTATTCTCAAGGCACAATGTCGATTCTATATTTCGCCTCAAGGCTCGGCGCTCAGCCATGAAGCTCAATATTCTCGAATATCCGGATCCGCGCTTGCGCTTGACTGCGCGCCCAATCAAAGAAGTGCGCGACACTATTCGACGCCTTGCCGACGATATGCTGGAAACCATGTACGCGGCGCGGGGCATTGGCCTTGCCGCTACCCAAGTTGGAATCACCAAGCGCCTCTTGGTGATGGATATATCGGAGGGCCCAAAGGAACCCTTAGTGCTCATCAATCCACGTATTCTCGATCATTCCGGAAGCGTCGAGACCGATGAAGGATGCCTTTCGGTGCCCGGATTCTACGAGCCTGTGCGCCGCGCTGCGAGAATCGACATCGAATACCTTGATCGGAACGGCGAGTTGGTTCGTGCCGACTGGGATGGCTTGCGTGCCGTGTGCGCGCAGCATGAAATCGACCATTTGGACGGCAAGCTCTTCGTTGACCACTTGTCCAGCCTAAAACGCAACAGAATTCGAAAAAGGCTTGAGAAACAGCACCGCGATATTGCCTGACCATCACCCTCAGCGCATAGGCTTTGCAGGCACGCCGGAGTTTGCGCAGGACATTCTTGTCGCCCTCGTCGCCAATGGGCTTCGCCCCGAGTTGGTATTGACGGCGCCCGACAGGCCAAAAGGCCGAGGCCGAAAACTGCTGCCGACTCCCGTTCGCGAATTCGCGGCTAGTCGTGGGATTCCGGTGCTTACGCCTACCAGCCTAAACTCGCCCGAAAGAGTTCAAGAAGTCGCCACGTACGCGCTCGACCTCCTGGTGGTGGTCGCCTACGGGCTTATCCTGCCACCAACAATTCTCAACCTGCCCCGCTTGGGCTGTCTCAATGTCCACCCATCATTGCTTCCGCGTTGGCGCGGGGCAGCCCCAATCGAACGCGCAATCATGGCTGGAGACACCCGAACCGGCGTGTGCCTCATGAGAATGGACGAAGGGCTCGATACCGGACCCATCTTCGACTCGGCAAGCCTCCCCATCCACGAAGGATGCACGGGAGACGATTTGCGCAAGGCGCTCGCTGAGCTTGGTGCCAAGCGGCTGCTCAAGGTCATCGTTAATCTGTCGAATCTGCAACCACAGGCGCAAGCAGGCGAGGGCGTCACTTACGCCAACAAAATCACGTCCGCAGACCAGCAGATTGACTGGTCCCTTGATGCGCACTTGGTTGCGCGGCATATTCATGCTCTCAACTCCTCGGCACCGACCTATTCGTGCGCCACCCCAAGTGCCGAGACCTTGAAGGTGCGGTTCCTTAAGGTTGATGCGCGCCCGAACCCAAGAGGCGGAACGCCCGGTGAGGTACTGGAATCTCCTGCCGGCCGCATTTATATCGCCTGCGGCACTGGATGCGTTTCGATCCTTGAAGCTTCGGTCTTGCGGGGAGCGGGCCGGAGACTCTCGGCGCGAGAACTGACGAACGGATTTCCAACCGTCTTCCGGCTTGGAAGTATCTTCATTTGTTAGAGTAGATTGCAGATGCCGCACTTCGGCTCTCCGACATGAACAAGGCCCAAGTCCATCTTTTCCACCTTTTACTGGCCGCACTTGGGTGCCTCTCCCCTGCGGCTGTTTGCCATGGTCTTGACTGGAGCGTCAACGAGGTGCATTTTCAATACGGCGCGCTTGACACCCCGAGTTTTGCGGGCGGCGGCAATTCGACACACCGGATCTACACCCTGCAGCACGCAAGCGGATGGAAGTATGGAGACAGTTTTTTCTTTGTCGACATGCTCGATGCCCGCAGCCCGAGCTTTCAGAACAAGGACGCCTACGGCGAAGCCTATACTGGCCTGAGCTATTCCAAAGTGAGCGGGAGGCCAATTGGTGCGGGACTCCTTGCCGACTTTGGATTACGCATCGGGATCAATCTCGGTGCCGATGCCAAGGTTCGAAAATACTTGCCCGGATTCCGCTTAGCCCTCAATTTGCCCGGATTCAGTTTTGCCAACCTTGACGTTTCGGCCTATATTGACGACAACAAAGGCGTCGCATCGGGGGGTGCGCCCAAGGAAGAAAACGCTTTCGTCGTGGATTTCAACTTCTCTCGGCCCTTCGCCATTGGAGAGACGCGATGGAGTTTGCAGGGGCATCTTGAGTATACCGCCGAAAGAGAAAACGAATTTGGGCACCGTCAACCCTCATGGATCCTCTTCCAACCACAGCTTCGCTGGCACGCGAATGAGCACCTTTCCCTGGGGATCGAGTATCAATACTGGCGCAACAAGCTCGGCGACCCCCTCACCGATGAGCAGGCGATTCAGGCCCTAGTCGTTTGGACCTTCTAGGCGACTCCACAGAGTCCATTGCGCAAGCTGGTCCCGCACGGCTGCGGGCTCGCACTTTGGCGGTGCGGACACTGGTGCGCATCTTGCGGGACGGGATCCTTCTGGACCAGGCGCTTGCCCACCCCAAGGCCGATCCCTTTGTTCACGAGCTGCTCTATGGCGTGTGTCGGCACTACTATTCCTTGTCAAGCCGGGTTCATCGCCGCCTGAGCAGAACCTTACGGCAAAAAGACTTCGATATCTTCTGCCTGCTGCTCGCCGGAACCTATCAGCTTAGGCACATGAGAATCCCGACCCATGCGGCGGTGCATACGAGCGTCGAGGTCTCGCGCCGACTCGGAAAGCCCTGGGCCGCGAAGCTCGTCAATGCCGTGCTGCGCGCAGTCGAACGCGACCCAGGCAATCCCAAAGGCTTGGAAGCCGAACTTGACCATCCCTCTTGGCTCATGGAACTCTTGCGCGAACAGTACCCGCAAGCATGGCGAAGTCTGTTGATCAACAACCTCTCGCGGGCGCCAATGTCCCTGCGGGTGAACCAGGCTCGATGCTCCGCCCAAGAATGTGGCACCCTGCTGCAAGCGTCCGGCGTCTCGGCCAAGCCGGGTCTGGTGCCCGGTGCGCTGGTGCTGGCGCAACCTGTTCCATCGGCGCAGGTGCCAGCGATCACCAGGGGGCTCGCAAGCATCCAAGATGAAGGCGCACAATTGGCGGCGCTGCTGCTTGCTCCCAAGGCGGGGATGCGTGTACTCGATGCCTGCGCAGCACCGGGCAATAAAAGCACCCATCTCTTAGAGCTTGCGCCGCAAATCTCCCTCACCTGCATTGACCCCAGCACGCGGCGGCTTGATCGGCTGTTGTCTGAATGCGAGCGTCTTAGACTTCCCAAACCCACTGTATTCAATGCGCCGCTCGAAGACCTCTCCTGGTGGGATGGAACCGCGTTCGATGCCATACTCCTTGACGTGCCCTGTTCGGGGACAGGCACCTTGCGTCGCCATCCCGACATTAAGCTTCGTGCTCAGCAGCGGGATTTGGCGAGTCACCAAGCCCGACAATCGCGTCTTGTGAGCGCAGCTTGGCGTACACTGAGCATAGGCGGACATCTCCTCTATTCGACTTGTTCCATGCTCAGGCAAGAAAACGACGATTCTTTGCAGGAATTGTCCGCGCGCCGAGATGCATTGCGCTTGTCCACGCCACTCATAGGGCAGTGCGCGGTCCCACATCTCGAAACCAAGCTGGGCACACAATTGCTGCCGGTCGACGGCGGACCAGACGCCATGTATTACTCACTGTTCCAAAAGGCGGGATGACATGAAAGTACTTGTCTTGGGCGCTGGCAGGGTTGGCGGATCACTTGCCGAAGCGCTCCAGTCCCAAGGAGAAGATGTCACCATCGTGGATAGCGATGCGCAACGCTTAGAAGAGCTTGGACGTAGGCTCGACGTACAGCGCGTATTCGGGAACGCGGCGCATCCGGATGTATTACAGAGAGCAGGCGCCTACGATGCCGAGACCGTCTTCGCCACGACCGGCGCGGATGAGATCAACATGGTCGCCAGTCAGATCTGCTACACCCTCTTCGAGGTCACCAACATCGTGGCGCGGGTTCGCACGCCTGCGTATCTGGAGCGACGCCACGAGCTGTTTAACTTTGAGCATCTGCCCATCAAAGCGGCCGTCAATCCCGAATTGGAAATGGCGGAGGAGCTCTGCTTGGTCGTGCAGCACCCCGGGGCTCGGCAGGCGCTGAATCTTGGTGCCGGCTGCTTGCGCTTATGCGCCTTCCAGATACCTGACCACTGGCAGCATATGGGTGTTCCCTTGTCAGATCTCTATGGGATTGCCGGAAAGCCCTTTGAAGTGCCTCTGATCGGACGTTCGGACAAGGGTTTTATCCCAAGCGAGGAGGATCGCTTGGCCGCCGAAGATACGCTATTCGTTCTCGCCCCGGTGGGCGACATCGGCTCGATCATGACAAAGCTCGCCCTACAGGACAAAGCCTTCAAGCGCGTGATGGTGGGTGGCGGCGGCCATCTCTCGGTGCGTCTCGTGCGCGAGTTGCAGCGCCGCACAAGCGCCTCGGTGCGTCTTGTAGAGATTCGCGAAGATCGATGTCAACATCTCGCCGAAGATCTTTCCTGCGTCGTGCTTCGCGGTGACGTCACCGACGAGAACTTCTTACTCGAAGAGAACATCGAGCACATAGATGCCTTCTTCGCGCTCACCAATAGCGATGAGCACAACCTGCTCTCGACCCATATCGCCAACCGACACCGGACAAGAAGCACCGCCGCGCTGCTCATGAGCCCAGCGATGCATGAGCTTGCCAAGATTGCCGGCGCCACCTTGGTGGTCTCCCCAGTTGAAGCCGCCGTTGATGCCTTCAGATCATTTTTCCGACGCGGCAGGGTGTTGCGTGAACACAGCCTTGTGAAGGACTTTGGCCAAGTCATGGAAATTGAAGCCCTTGGCACCCACGAGACCTCCAAGATAGTGGGCAGTTCTTTGCAGAGCATTGAGTTGCCGGGTGACTCTAGGGCGCTTGCGATCGCTCGGCCGCGCAAATCCGGGGCGTTCAAGGCCGTACTTGCCAGCGAAGCGCCCACGATCAAAGAAAATGATCGATTGATTGTTTTCGTTCCGCGCCAAGAGAGTGAGCAGAAACTTGTCAAGGCGCAAAAGCAAATTGAGCGTGTTTTTTATGCGCCACCCGAGTCCTTTTAGCGTCGGCCCACAGGGCTATGCATTCAAAAACCATACTCTCACTCACCGGTCTACTGCTGACCCTGTTTAGTTCGGTATTGCTGGTGCCTATCGGCATCGCGCTGCTATACGACGAGGCGGCGCTGTCGCATTTTGCACTTTCCTTCGCCATCACCCTCGGAACGGGGTTGCTCTTGTGGCTGCCGTTGCGTCCCATACGCGACCTTCGCAATCGAGACGGATTTATCGTTGTCTCACTGTTCTACTTTGCGCTCGGTGCCTTCGGGGCGGTGCCATTCTTCACCTTGGGGGTCGCGGATTCTTGGAGCAGCGCCGTGTTCGAGTCCGTCTCCGGCATCACCACAACCGGCGCCACTATGATCATCGGCCTCGACGAATTGCCGAAGTCACTGCTTCTCTATCGTCAACTCCTGCAGTGGCTCGGCGGCATGGGTATCGTGGTGTTGGCCGTCGCGGTGCTGCCTATGCTCGGCATCGGCGGAATGCAGCTTTCGCGCTCCGAACTGACGGGTCCGGACAAAGGCGCAAAGCTTGCACCGAGAATCACCGAAACCGCGAGGGCCCTCTGGCTGGTGTATCTCGGCCTGACCATCGCCTGCGGAGCCGCCTACTATATTGCCGGCATGGGCGTTTTCGATGCTGTCAGCCACGCGTTCTCCACTGTGGCTATCGGCGGCTTTTCCACGCATGACGCCAGCATCGGATTCTTCAACAGCCGAGCCATCAATTGGGTGGCGATCATTTTCATGGTGATCTCAGGATTAAGCTTCGCCCTGCACTTCCGCCTGTTCCGCGAAATCAAGCTGAAGATCACCGGACGGTTGGAACAGATCCCTGGGCGGGGTGGCATAAGGAATTGGCTCCCCTATTTGTCAAGCTCGGAGGCCAAGACCTACCTGCTGCTCTTGCTCGTGCTCAGCCTGATCGTCAGCATTGGCCTCGCCGCATACGGTGTTTCCGACCGCATCATCCTGGACGCGGTTTTTCAGGTCGTCTCAACCGCCACGACCAGTGGTTTCGTGACCACCGATTTTAGTCTTTGGCCTTCATTTCTGCCCATATTGCTCTTGCTCTCGGCCTTCGTTGGCGGTTGCGCAGGTTCTACAGCCGGAGGCCTCAAAGTCGTGCGGGTTCTGCTTGTGTACCGTCAAGGGGTGCATGAAATCAAACGCCTCGTTCATCCCACAGGGGTATTTCCGGTAAAGCTCGACAATACGCCGGTGCCGAACGATGACATGCGGGCGGTGTGGGGATTCTTCGCCCTCTACGGGCTTACTTTTGTGGTCATGCTGCTGCTGATCCTGATGCTCGGAAACCTTGATTTCCTGTCCGCCTTTTCGGCTGTCGCGGCCTGCCTCAACAATCTGGGCCCAGGGCTTGGCGAGGTCGCCGGCAACTATCACGCCGTCTCTGCACCAGGCAAATGGCTCTTGTCAATCACCATGATCCTCGGCCGCTTGGAGATATTCACGCTGCTTGTGCTGTTAACCCCAACCTTTTGGCGCCGCTAGCGGGTCATGTTCACGCCAATTGCCGACAAGCTTCGTGGCGAAAGCAGGATACCAAGTGATCATTTACCATGCCGGCACTCTGCATATAAGCGTAACAGATCGTTGGGCCAACAAATGAAAAGCCCAGCTTCTTAAGTTGTGTGGACATTTCTGTGGACTGTGGCGTGGATGCCGGAACCTCTCGCATAGATTCATAAGCGTTGATCACGGGAGCGCCGCCAACAAACTGCCAGAGCCAAGTAACCGGGTCTTCTCGTCGACTCAATTCGAGAAACGCTCGCGCATTGGCCTTGGCAGCGAACAGCTTGGCACGGTTGCGAATGATGTCGCCAGATCCTGCAAGCAAGCCCTCAATGGTGCCATCACCCACTTCGGCGAGTTTCTCCGGCACAAGTCCGGCCAACGCCTTGCGGATGGCGCCACGCTTTCCAAGTACGGTTCGCCAAGACAATCCCGCCTGCATGCCTTCCAGAATCAGCAGCTCGAAAAGTTGGTTCCCATCATAGATCGGCACGCCCCATTCTTCGTCGTGGTACCGCCTATAGAGGCTGTCGCCCTCGGACCAAGGGCAACGAACTCGTTCTGGCTGTGTGGGCATGGTCAGGTCTTGGCCGCTGATTAAGGCTGCTAGACTAATCGAAAAATGCGCCAGCAACCGCACATCGTGCTCGTACTACGCTCAATTCTCTTTTATCTGGGGTACGTACTCTTCACCGTGCTCTGGGGAGCGTTTGGGACACTCTTTGGCCTTTTGCTCCCGTATCGCACCCGATTCTTAGTGATCATCAATTGGTGGTCGAGAATGGTGCTTTCTTGGCTAAGGCTCACCTGTGGCGTAGGCTTTTCAATTGAGGGAGTCGAACATATACCGGAGCGTCCCTGCGTCGTCTTCGCTCGTCACGAAAGCACTTGGGAAACGCTCTTCCTTCAGGCCTTGTTCGTTCCCCAAGCCACGGTCATCAAGCGCAACCTATTGCACATTCCTTTTTTTGGATGGGCGTTCCGGCTTCTGCGACCAATCGCCATCAATCGCGACAAGCCAAGAGAGGCGCTGAAGACCGTCGCCAAAGAAGGCGCACAGCGTTTGGCGGACAATATCTGGGTGGTGCTCTTCCCTGAAGGCACCCGTTGCCCGCCAGGGCAAATCGGTGAGTTCGGTCCGGGTGGTGCCTATCTCTGTGAAACTTCCGGTGCCGCCTGCCTTGTCATAGCGCATGATGCCGGTCGCTATTGGCCGCCGCACCAACTCACAAAACGACCCGGAACAATACAGGTGAAGATTGCGCCTAGCTTCAGTACAACTGGTAAAAAAGCAAAACAAATCAATTCGATAGCGAGATCCGCCCTGGCAGAGCTATTCAAGGGCTACAGCAGCTAGGCCGAAAACTTCGCAGATTTAGACATCTAGATTGACCACATCAAGCGCATTGGCTTGAATGAACTCGCGCCGCGGCTCTATTTCCTTGCCCATCAGCGTGGTCAAAACCTCTTCGACACCGCCGATGTCGTCCATTTTCACCTTCAGCATGCGCCGCGACTCGGGATCCATGGTGGTTTCCCAGAGTTGCTCGGCATTCATCTCGCCAAGGCCCTTGTAGCGCTGAATCTCAACCCGAGTCCGGCCTTCTTTGAGAAGCCAGTCCATGGCGTGGGCGAAACTTTCCATCTCCGAGTTCCTTTCTCCGCGTTTCACTTGCGCACCCTCCTCTATGAGTCCACAGGTCTGCGAGCGAAGGCGTTCTATTCGCTGATATTCTTGCGAAGTTAGCCAAGATTGGTCAAAGATTTGTGACTCGGAAATTCCGCTCCTCACCAAGGTTGCGATGACCCTAGAACCATCCGCCTCTACCTCGGCACTGAATGCATCGCCGTCCTGCAGCATGAACAAGCCCAGAAAATGCTCCAGTTCACTCGCCCAAACCTTGAGATGGTCAGGTGTCCAAGCAAGGTCAAGACAGGGGCACTCAAGCAGGGCCTGGAGCAAAGGAAGCGGGCATTCCACGGCCCCCTTGTCGGACAAACTCAGCAGTTCACTGTATTCCTTGAGCAATGCGGCCAACGCGTTGCCTGCAATGGGTGGCGCACTCAAGTTCACCACCAGAGAAGCATTTTCCAGCGAGACGTTGACAAAGTACTCCGCTAGTGCCTCGTCGTCCTTGAGGTACATTTCTTGCCTTCCGCGCTTGACCTTGTAGAGCGGCGGAAGCGCGATATAGATATGCCCCGCATCAATCAGCTGCGGCATCTGCCGGTAAAAGAAGGTCAATAGAAGCGTACGTATGTGTAATCCATCCACGTCAGCATCGGTCATAATGATGATGCGGTGATACCTAAGGCGCCCCAAGTCGAATTCTTCTTCACCGATTCCGCAGCCCAAGGCACCTATCAAGGTGCGAACCTCGTTGGAGTCCAGCATTCTGGACTCGGCGGACTTCTCAACATTCAAAATCTTGCCGCGCAAAGGAAGAATCGCTTGATTACGGCGGTCTCGGCCTTGCTTGGCGCTCCCGCCCGCAGAATCTCCCTCCACCAAGTAGATTTCCGAGAGTGCCGGATCTTTTTCTTGGCAGTCTGCAAGCTTGCCGGGCAGCCCGGCAATATCGAGAGCGCTCTTCCTGCGGGTCAATTCCCGCGCTTTACGTGCGGCTTCCCGCGCCTCGGCAGCGCGCAGAATCGTCTCACAAATCTGCATGGCATCACGGGGATTCTCTTCGAGATATCGCTTCAGGCTCTCGGACATCTCAAAGTCAACAGCGGTTTTAACTTCCGAAGAAACCAGCTTCTCCTTAGTTTGAGATGAGAACTTCGGGTCCGGCACCTTCACCGAGATGACGGCCGTGAGCCCTTCTCGCGTGTCTTCTCCGCTCACGTCGACTTGCGCGCGGCGCTTCAATGCCGTGGTTTCTATGTAGTTATTGAGATTCCGGGTGAGCGCGGCCCGGAACCCGGCGACATGGGTTCCGCCATCCGCTTGGGGAATATTGTTGGTATAGGCGCACAGCTTCTGCGCGATGGAATCCGTCCATTGCATGGCCACTTCAACAGTTATGCCGTCAGAACGCGAGGTGCTAAAGTGAAAAATCTCATTTTTTGTTTCCTGCCCCGTATTCAGATCCTCGACAAATTGCCGTATGCCGCCCTCGTACTGAAAAGTTTCCGCACGATCATGTCTTTCATCGGTAAGCGATATTTTCAGGCCGGGGTTCAGGTAGGCCAGTTCCTTGACACGGCGAGAAATTCGCTCGTACTCAAACGATATATTGCGAAAAATCTCTGGCGAAGGCCTGAAGTAGCAAAGGGTCCCATGTTCGGAGGTGTTACCAACTGCCGATAAAGGCCCTACCGGAGCGCCGTCAGCGTATTCTTGGGCATGAACCTTGCCATCTCGATACACCTCCACACGAAAAACATCGGACAAGGCGTTGACAACGGAAACACCGACCCCGTGCAGGCCTCCCGAAACCTTGTAGGCATCATGCTTGCCGAACTTTCCACCAGCGTGCAGGGTGGTCAGGATGACTTGGACTGCCGACACGCCCTCTTCGTGCATATCGACCGGCATGCCGCGGCCATTATCACGCACGGTCGCCGCTTCGCCCTCGTGCAGACATATTTCGATGTGGTCGCAATACCCGGCGATCGCCTCGTCGACGGCGTTATCCACGAGCTCTTGGACCATGTGGTGGAGGCCTGTTCCATCCTCCGTGTCGCCAATATACATGCCCGGCCGTGTACGCACCGCCTCTAAGCCTTTCAGGACGGTGATGGCATCAGATCCATAGGCTTTGGCTGCCGCAGCCTTATCGGTGTCCATCATCGCTGTGTTTTCTTCTTCTATCACCGGTCATCCGTATTTTCTTTGGTTTGGCCTTGTTCCACGTGGAACAATCGATATTCTCCAAGCTGCGCGTCCGGCTGTTCGAACTCGCGCAGCGGGATCGCACTCGCCGCCAAGACTTGATATCGCCTCATTGCGAGCAATTCCAAGAATCGCAACCTTCGCTGCGAATCAAGTTCTCCTGCGAGCTCATCCACCAAGAACAAACTCTTGCGACCCTTCGCCCGCTCAAGCTGATCCGCCTGCGCTATCGTGAGCGCTTGCGCCAGTGACTTCGCTTCTCCCCGCGAAAGAATTCGCGCTGCCGCGTGCTTTTCGATTTGAATGCGAACATCTGCCGCGTGGGGTCCCGCCACCGTGCGCCCTAATTTTACATCTCTTTGCCTTGATGATCGTATCGCGTCAAGAAACGCCTCCTGATCTTCGCTCCAGCCGGGGTTGTAGGCCAAGTTCACCGCTGCCTGTGCGGCATCGCCACCTTCGAGGGCAGCCAAGACTTCTTGTAATCGACTGTTGATGGCGGTTACATAATCCGCTTGATAGCGGGCGATCTTCTCGCCTATATCGGCAAGCCGAACGTCCCAAGCTTCCAATTGGCTTTGTTGCTGGGTCCCTGGTCCGCTCCTGAGACAGGTGTTTCTTTGTCGTAAAACACGCTGATATTCCCGTCGCCAGGCGAGATAACCGCTGCGCTCGTGTATCAACCCCCAATCTAAGTATCGTCTGCGGGTCTTCGGCGGGCCAAGCACCAATGCCGACGAATCTGCGGTAATGACTTGAGTCGGCATGAGTTCCACGAGTTCCGATGCGCGCTGCACCTGCCTATCGTTTAAGCGAACTTCTATCTCATTCAGTCTGTTCTTGTGAAATGCTACCCTGACCGTCCCGCGGACTTCGTCCTCGGCTTGCCCCCAAACCCTCAAGTTCTCCTCTGCGTGGCAGATGACGTTACGAATATTCGGAGTACGAAACGACTGACCTCTGCACAGTAGCGAGATGGCTTCGAGAATTGAGGTCTTGCCACTGCCGTTGGGACCAATAAGAAAGTTCAGGCCATCAAGAAGATGTATTTCCGTTTCCTTGAGATTGCGGACACGCTCAAAAAAGATCTGTTTGAGAACCACCGCTTGGCTATTCCCCGGTACGCTTCAGGGACTCGCTACAGCGAGTGTGTGTTGCATGAAGTGGCCTAGAGCAACACGGGCATCAGCAGATAAAAGGAATCCTCTTCGCCCTCACCCCGCATGACGCTGCGGCTTTCCTTATCCTTGAGCTCAATCTGGATGTTGTTGTAGTCGCTGCTATTCAAGTAGTCCAAAATATAGGAGGCATTAAAGGCGATCTGTACTTCCTGTTGCCCGGCGTACTGCACGGGGATCTTCTCGCTGATCTTATGCTGCTGCGGACTGGAAGCCTCAATGTGGAGCCAATCCGACGTGAATTTCAGGTTGACCGTTTTCCCCGGATCATCCTCGGCAACGATATAGGCGCGACGCATGGAAGCTTGCAGCGCACTCTTTTCAACCACTGCCTTGATGTGGTTGTCAGTTGGGATTACCTTTGTGTAGTCAGGGTAGCGCCCATCCACCAATCGGCAGGTGAGACGAAAATCGCCCATTTCGGCAATTAGCCGGTGCTCACTCACCCTCAGGCTTATGGTTTCCTTGGCGCCCGAGAGAAGTTTCCCAAGTTCCTGCACCGCCTTGCGCGGAATGATGCAGCTTGCCGGATCCGCTTGTTCAGCACCCTCCGCACCTCCCTCGCAGGCCTTCTTCGCGAAGGCCAACCTGTGGGCATCGGTGCTGACGGAGCGCACTTCTCTGTCCGCGAACTCCAGCAACATGCCGTTCAAGTAATAGCGTACGTCCCCGGATGCCATGGCAAAAGACGTTTTTTGCATCAGATCATGCAGATCTCCCCTCGCCAAATCCAATCGTATCCCCTGCTCGCTCTCGTCCGCCGAAAAGAGCCTGATATTGCTGTCCCCCACAGCGTTGAGCGAGAGGTCGCTATTATCGGACTTAAGGGTGGTTGAACCTTCAACGGTGCTTACTTCAATTGTCTCCCCGCTATTCAAGCTAGCGTAAAAGGACGCCATCTGCCTTGCCGGCACATAGGCTTGGCCCTCGGCTTCTATGTGTATTCCATCGGCAACCTTGGCTGACAGTTCGAGTTCCCCATCAGTGGCCGTTAACTTGAGCGTCTGCCCTTGTGCCTCAATCTTCATTTGCGCCATAAGAGCATCCGCCCCTAACCGGCTCGGTGCCAACGCCGCGAGTTGCTGCAATTTTGCTGTCAAGGTTTCACATGTTGATGAGAACTTCATTTGTCTTTCGCCTTCTACTTTTCTGTGCCCACGCTTAGAGGCTTCCCAATTCGCCCCGCAGGTTTCTACAATCTTCCGATACTTCCGGTTTTGTCCGGCGCATTTCCGCAATACGATTGCGTGCGTGCATTACCGTTGTGTGGTCTCGCCGGAAGGCGTTCCCTATATCCATAAGCGATTTGTCCGTGAGCTCGGTACACAGGTACATGGCCATGTGTCTCGGCAACACGATTCTTCGTTCACGCGTTTCCGCCAAGAGATCGGTTCTACGTATACGGTAGTAGTCGGCCACCGCATTTTGTATGTTCTCCAGAGAAAGCTTCACGGCAGCCACCCTGAACGCATCCCTCAAGGTGTCTCCGACCAAGCCTTTGTCTATGCGCCTGCCAAGCGCCTTGGCCCTCTGATGGACTTGCACCAAAGCGCCCTCCAACTCTCGCACATTCGTCCGTATTCGCTCCGCCATGTAGACCGCTATATCGTCGTCCAAGCGTATTTCCCGCTCTTCGGCTTTGGTGAGCAATATGGCTATTCTGGTTTCCAATTCGGGCAGCTCAACACAGACCGCTTGACCACCCAAGAACCTCGTCACCAGCCGCTCCTCCAAGTCCGGAATCTCTCTCGGATATCTGTCCGAAGTAAACACCATTTGCCGCTGTGCAGAGAGTAACTCATTGAAAATAGCGAATATTTCTTCTTGTGTTTGCTCGGCTCCGGCAAGGAAGTGTATGTCGTCCACTAGCAGCACGTCGAGATTTCTATACCACTGCTTAAGTGCATCAATGCTATTGAAACGAACCGGGACTTCCCGGTTTGGTCTCAACGAGCCTACGATCTCCTGCCGAAAATCCCTAGCGGTTACGTACTCGACCAAAAGCGGCGAGCCGTTGTCCCTCAATCGATTCACGATCGCATGCAAAAGGTGCGTTTTTCCCAAGCCAGAGGCACCGTATATCAATAATGGATTGTGCATCTGCGCCGGTGCTTCAGCCACCTGCATCGTATATATCTTGGCCAGTTGGTTCGCTCGCCCCTCAATGAACGACTCGAAAGTCAGTTTCCGGTCCACTTGGTTGAGAGGCTGCCTCCCTGTACCCCTTCCACTCTTGATCGGCCACGCCCCACCGTTCCACCGCTCGACATCCTCATAGGGCATGAGTTCCATGTCGAGACGCACTTTACGGCCCGTAATTTCTTCGCACAGTGCCTCGATTTTCGGCCGCAGCCGTTTTTCGGCCACATCCAACATCCACTCATTGGGTCCGAATAAACTCAGCCCATCCGCTCGCTGCTCCGCTCGAAGCGGTGGGACCAAAGTTCGGTATTCTTCCGGTTCCAAGATATCCTTAAGCCGTTCTTTGCACTCATCCCACAGCGTCGAACTTTTCGCCACGCGACTACTCCTTTTTTGACCCTTCCCGACCCTGCCACTGAAAGCAAGCCCACCCTCGGCACCCAGTCCACGCCTTGCACCCCCGGTACACGACACCATCTCTCCATCACGAGGCCCGGCTCCGGGTCTCGGCAGCAATTCTATTATCTCGTAACCCTTCGTAGGGCGGTCAGACCCAAATTCTTGTTTATTGTCTCTCCAATTGGTTCTTGAGGCGCTTTTCATTGTGAATAAGTCTGTGTATATCTTGTGGGTTAGCCGCTCGATCTGCGTTTCCCTACCCTTATCCCAATCTCCGGAAAGTTTCCCCACCACCCACTATACTATCCCGCTTTTCTCAAAGGAGTGTATAAAACATTTATTTATCAACGTGTTAAACTTTTGACTGATCCAGCCTCACACGGCTCCATGTCGTGCCACACGGTCGCAACATGGTTCCCTTCCATGTCGCTTGCGTGACACTTGTGCATAATGTTGTGCATAACCCTGTGCATATCTCTGTATAAAATGTGCATAACGTGACAGCCCGCATTTGTCCAAAAGCTATCCACCGGGTTACCAAGCGGTTCATCCACAGGACTTTCCTCGGAGTTCCAAGGGCTTAAGAGACTTATCCACAGAATTCGGCTTCCTAATAATAATAGTTGTATTCCTTTAACCTCGAATTTCCTCAAGAGAAATTCATCCTTAAAACATTCTTTCTTTGTTGTAATGGTGTTTTGCTGCACCTTCTTGCGAAATGACCGCCAGCCTGATCACGTCTATCCCTAGTCGGACAGTGCATTTAACTTTGGGCTAAAATTACGGTCTTTAGAGCAACGCGAAAGGAGCGCTTCCCCTTGAAGCGGACATATCAACCGAGTGTCATACGTCGCAAGCGGCGGCACGGCTTTAGAGCTCGAATGAGCACCAAGGGAGGTCGCAAAATATTGAGTGCGCGACGTCGAAAGGGCCGTCAACTATTGGCAAGGTGAGAGAATCCAACCTGACCTTTCCGAAGAAATCCCGACTCACCAGAAAACGGGAGTTTGTAGCCGTACTACGCAGGCCTGAACAGCGCATAAGGCGCGAAAGCATGGAGATTTTCGCGAAACCAAACGGTTTGGCCGAATCGCGTCTGGGAATCATCGTAGGACGCGCCTACGACCGTCGCAGTACGAGGCGCAATCTTTTCAAGCGCTGCGTACGCGAGGCTTTCCGCAAGAAACGGCAAAGGATTCGGGGAGTGGATATTCTGGTGAGGGCGAGGGCCAATGGGGGCCGCAGCAAGATGACGCAAGAAGTACGCCGAGCATTTGAAGAACTGGACGCAACCATGTCAAACACCGGCGCGAAGAAAATCATCAAAGGTCATGCGCCTCGCAATCTAGCTGTGCGAGCCCTTCTGGGCGTGATCGCCTTCTATAGGTTGTTGCTCAGTCCGTTACTCGGTGGTCGGTGCCGCTTTCATCCCACATGCTCGCGCTATGCGATGGATGCCATCGTTGAATGGGGCGCGCTGAGAGGGGTGCTCATGGCCGCTAGGCGCATATGCAAGTGCCATCCCTTCCATCCCGGCGGCTATGATCCGGTGCCCTCATCTTTGCGGCAGGGGGTGAATTCATGAGGTGCGGATGGAAGTAATGAATATTCCGCAAGATTGGCAAAGATACCTTCTGCTACTTGGTCTCGCTGCTACGGCCTACTTACTCGTATTGCAGTGGAATGAAGACTATGGCGGAGTCGATCCGGAAGCGCAAGGACAGGAAACTCCGGAGTTCGCGAGATACGAGGGAGACGACGCGCCAAGCGGATTGGAACCCCGCGAGCAGGTGAGCGATGTGCCAGATGCGAGCCTGATAGGCGAGCGGGCGCCGACGCAAAGCTTGGGCGTGGAGCGGCAATCAACGAGCGAAGCCGTGCATGTGCGCACGGGGGTTCTGGATCTATGGATCGATCCCGTTGGCGGCGACATCGTTCGTGCTCGATTGCCTCAACATCCGTTGCGCCTAGAGACACCGGACAGGGCTTTCCCACTGCTCGACAGAGGCAATGGCCGGGAGTATGTGGCTCAATCGGGGCTCATTGGTGAACAAGGCGTGGATTCACTGGGTGGCCGTCCAGTCTTCACGAGCGCGTCAAAGGAATACTCATCTCAAGTCGGCGAGACTTTAGAAGTGACGCTGGAGATGCGTCCGAGGGAAGGACTCGAAGGCCTGCTAGTTCAGAAAGTCTACAGGTTCGAGCACGAGGACTATCTCTTCGATATGGAATACAGGGTTTCCAATCTCGGAAGTGAGACAGCGCGGATGAATCTCTTTGCGCAGTTCAAGCACGATGGAGGCAAGGCCCTAGCTGGGGAAAGCGGCGGATTGGGACCGAGGCCTTACGTCGGGGCCGCGCTGCAAACAGCGGATGATCGGTACTACAAGCTGGAGTTTGACGATTTGGATGACGGGCCCTTCCGTGAACGCCTTACGGGTGGTTGGGTCGCCATGTTGCAGCATTACTTCCTCGGCGCTTGGGTGCCGGGGGCCCAGGACGACAACGCGTATTTCGGACGAAAAACGGCTGACGGGCGTTACACGATCGGCTATATAGGACCCGAACAAGCACTGGCAGCGGGTGAGACGGAGGTTTTCAAGAGTCAGCTTTACCTTGGTCCAAAGAATCAGCGCCGTCTACAGGAAATCGCTCCGGATCTCAACCTCACGGTTGACTATGGGTTTTTGTGGTGGTTAGCGGTGCCGCTCTTTTGGGTATTGGACTGGCTGCATGGGTTCGTGGACAACTGGGGAGTGGCCATCATCTTGCTGACCTTCCTCGTTAAGCTGGTCCTCTATCCGCTTTCCAATGCGGGTTACAAGTCGATGGCCAAGATGCGCCAAGTGGCACCGAAAATGAAGCAACTACAGGAGCGTTACAGCGATGACAGGCAGAAGCTCTCGACCGAAATGATGGCGCTCTATAAACGTGAAGGTGCCAATCCCATGGGCGGCTGTCTGCCCATGCTGCTGCCGATGCCGGTGTTCATAGCCCTCTACTGGGTTCTCTATGAGAGTGTGGAATTGCGGCAAGCGCCTTTCGTGCTATGGATTGAGGACCTCTCGGAAATCGACCCGTTCTTCGTGCTGCCCATACTCATGGGCGCTTCGATGTTCGTCATGCAATATCTGAATCCGCCGCCACCGGATCCCATGCAGGCGCGAATCATGAAGGCCATGCCTATCGCCTTCACCGTCTTGTTCCTTTTCTTCCCGTCGGGACTAGTGCTCTATTGGCTCGTGAACAACATCCTGTCCTTGGCCCAGCAGTGGTACATCAACAACAAAATCGAAGCCCAAGCAGCGAAAAGCTGACACGCCGCCGCTGATGACTAAGCGGAATAACGATACCATCGCAGCCATAGCGACGCCGCCGGGTCAGGGCGGTGTGGGAGTGGTTCGCTTATCGGGTCCGGCGGCGAGACGTGTAGGAGAAGAAATTGTGCGCAAGGCGCTCAGCTTGCGGCACTTGACGTTAGTGGACTTTCAAGACGCAAAAGGAGCGGTGCTTGATCAGGGCTTGGCAACTAGGTTTGAAGCGCCGGCAAGTTATACCGGCGAGGACATAGTTGAGTTGCAGGCACATGGAAGCCCGGTTGTCCTTTCCATGCTGGTTGACAGATGTCTAGAGCTCGGTGCACGTCTGGCCCGTCCAGGCGAATTCAGCGAACGTGCATTCTTGAACGGAAAGCTCGACTTGATTCAGGCCGAAGCGGTCGCCGATCTGATCGCCAGTAATACGCGCGCCGCCGCCAAGGCGGCCATGCGCTCGCTAGAGGGCGAGTTTTCACGTTTGGTGGAAGCGCTTGACGCGAAGGTGTTGTCTTTGCGTGCAGAAGTGGAGGCGGGCATAGATTTCGCCGATGAGGCGGAAGACTTCATCGATGATCAGGATGTCTTTGATCGGCTTGAAGCCCTGCAAGCGGAACTCAGCGCTGTATTCGCGGAAGCGCAGAGAGGTGCCGAACTACAGCAGCCTGTGCGAATAGTGCTCGCGGGCGCGCCAAATGTTGGGAAATCGAGCCTCTTGAACCGCATGGCGGGGTACGAGCGGGCCATCGTCAGCGCTGAGCCCGGCACAACTCGCGACATCTTGGATGAGGATGTCCTTTTTGCCGGTCTGCGATCGCAGATAGTTGACACTGCGGGTCTCAGGCCATCGCCAGAGAAGATCGAGGCAGAAGGGGTGCGGCGCGCCCGCAAGGCCATTGCTCTTGCGGACCTGCGTATCGATCTGTGGGATGCGACACGGCCCGAGACGCGCGGCATATGGCCCGAACCCGAAGACGGGCAGAAGGTCATTGAAGTGATGAACAAGAACGACCTAGTGGAGCAGACGGCCCCGTCAGGCTGCATAGCTATTTCAGCCAAGTATGGCGGTGGGGTTGAGAAACTCAAGGCTTGTATAGAAAAGACATTGGGCAAAAGACTTGGCGAACCCGCCTTCCTGGCGCGTACGCGGCACTTGCAGGCACTTAAGGAAAGTCAAGCGCATCTGGCACTAGCCTTGGTTGAGGGGCAAAACTACGGCGCGGCCGAATTGGTGGCGGAAGAACTGCGTCTGGCGCACAGGTCATTAGGAGAAATCACCGGCTTCGCTACGACAGAGGATTTGCTGAGCGAGATCTTCCGCAATTTTTGTCTGGGTAAGTGAGCGCCTATAATTCTCCTTCGCTAGGGATGCCAAGCGGGAGCAAAGAAAAAGTGAACCAAGGGGCTGACATTATCGTCATCGGCGGCGGTCACGCGGGCGTGGAAGCTGCGGCTGCGGCCGCGCGCATGGGTGTGGATACACTGCTCATTACACAAAGCATTGAAACCATTGGGCAAATGTCCTGCAACCCGGCGATAGGCGGGGTCGGGAAAAGCCATCTGGTGAGAGAAGTAGACGCATTAGGCGGGATCATGGCCTTGGCCGCGGATGAGGCTGGCATACAGTTTCGCGTGCTCAACTCCAGCAAGGGGGCTGCGGTGCGCGCGACAAGAGCGCAGACGGACCGGAGCCTCTACAAGGCGGCGGTGCGCCACCGCGTAGAAGGGCAAGCGAACCTGCGCTTGGTGCAGCAGGAGGTCTTCAACATACAGATTGAAGATGGTCGGGTGCTCGGCGTTGAAACTGCGCTGGGTGTTTTCTATGCGGCTAAGGCGGTGGTGTTGACCACCGGGACCTTTTTGGGCGGAGTCATTCACGTGGGCTTGCAGAATATTGCTGGTGGCCGCGCCGGAGAGCGGCCCTCCACTGAGCTCTCGACGAGAATGCGCGAACTTGGATTCGCATTGAATCGCTTGAAAACAGGGACGCCCCCGCGCCTTGATGGTCGATCACTCGATCTTCAAGGCATGGACGTGCAACCGAGCGACGAACCGCTGCCGGTCATGTCCTTCATGGGCGAGCGCAGCGCACACCCTGAGCAAAGGCCCTGCCACATCACCCATACCAATACACGAACGCACGAGATCATTCGAGCGGCACTCAAGGATTCGCCGCTCTACAGTGGACGTATCGAGGGCGTGGGGCCGAGGTATTGCCCTTCCATTGAAGATAAGGTGGTTCGCTTCTCCGAGCGTCGGGGGCATCAGATCTTTATGGAACCGGAAGGGCTGAATACTCAGGAGTATTACCCGAACGGCATCTCCACAAGTCTGCCGTTCGAGGCCCAGATCGCCTTGGTGCAGAGCATCAAAGGCTGCGAAGAGGCGCACATCACGCGACCAGGCTATGCCATTGAGTACGATTATCTCGACCCTCGCGGCCTTTGGCCTTGGCTGGAAGCCCGAAGTCTTGCAGGCTTGTTTCTCGCCGGGCAAATCAACGGCACGACAGGCTACGAAGAAGCAGCGGCGCAAGGATTATTGGCCGGTATCAATGCCGCTCTCAAGGTGACGGCTCGCGAGACTTGGGTTCCGTCGCGGCGCGAAGCCTACTTGGGCGTTCTGGTCGACGACCTTGTTTCACAAGGGGTGACGGAGCCCTATCGGATGTTCACCAGCCGGGCCGAATATCGAGTGTTGCTGCGTGAGGACAACGCAGATGCGAGATTGACGTCCAAAGGCCGCGAATTGGGGTTGGTTGAGGAAGAACGATGGCGTGTATTTCAGGAACGTCAAGCGCGGGTTTCCTCGCTCGCGAGCGCTTTGCGAAGGGCTCGCGTATCGCCTCGCTCGACTGTGGCAAGAAGGCTGGAGGCCGAAAGCGGTGCGCAAGTCTCTCGGGACCAGAGCGCGTTCGATCTGCTGCGACGCCCGGAGATAGGCTCCGGTGTATTGCGAGACGCCTTGCAGTCTGAACTCGATTCAGAGGCGCGCACCGACGACTGGGAACAGGTGAAAACCGAAGCGAGTTATGCCGGATATCTGCCGCGCATGGAGCGTGAAATCGAACAACTCAAGCAGCGCGAAGCCACGCCAATCCCAAGCGGGTTCAGTTTTCGAACCCTTGGCGGCTTGTCGGCCGAGCTTGCGGAAAAATTGGAACAGCGCAAGCCCTGCAATCTCGCCGAAGCTTCACGAATCGATGGCATGACACCTGCCGCGCTTTCCATTCTCTTGGTCTACTTGAGGCGGGATCAAGCCGCATGAGGCGTTACGATTAAGCGTCTTCGGCATTTACGCATCGGTAAAGAGATAGAGCGTCTCGGGCTGCAACCAAGCGAGGTGGTGGTTCAGGCATTGATGGATTACTTGGCTATGCTGAGCCGCGCCAACGCTCGCTTTAACCTAGTGTCGCGGCGTGCGGCGGCGCCCGAAGCGCTCTTCGACCGACATCTTATGGATAGCCTGCGCGCGGCGACGCATCTCTTGGGGCCAAGGGTGGCCGATGTGGGCTCGGGTGCGGGTCTGCCCGGCATTCCGTTGGCCATAATGTGCCCTGACTTGGACTTCACGCTCATAGAAAGATCGGCGCGTCGTTGTGATTTCCTCAGGCATGTGAAGTTGCGTCTTGGATTGGGCAACGTGCAGGTTGTGGAACAAGATGCGTCCAACGGACAATTAAGGGGCAGCTTCAATACCGCCTTGGCACGCGCCTTGGCCCGGCCCTGTCGTGCGCTTGGCCTGCTGAAGCCGTTGGTCATGGGATCCGGGCGGGTGGTGCTCTTTGTCGGTGCGCAGGACGTTGACTATCTCGAAGCTGAAGATGGGTGTTCAGTCGTATGCTTGCGGCCAACGAAGGCACATGATTTGGTTGCGAGGAGCGAGTGATGGGAGCGGCTCGCACGGTGTGCATCATCAACCAGAAGGGTGGCGTGGGCAAGACAACCACCGCCGTCAATCTGGCCGCGTCGCTCTCGAACACGGACATCAAGACATTGCTCGTCGATCTTGATCCGCAGGCGAACGCGACCTTGGGATTCGGCGTACGACCGGAGGCCTTGCAGGCGAGCCTCTATGAAGCGCTTGTTGAGGGAAAGCCCGCGCAGGAGGTGCGACTCACCGGACTTGCCGCGCAGGTCGATCTCTTGCCGGCGCACCCGGACATGACGGGCATGGACCTAGCTTTGCAGGCCGCCAACGACCCGCGAACACGCTTGAATCAGGTACTCGCGCCGCTCAGCACGGACTACCAAGTCATACTGATTGACTGTCCGCCGACACTCAACCTGCTTTCCATCAACGGACTTGGCGCCGCGCGCGGCGTTATTATTCCCATGCAATGTGAGTACTACGCGCTCGAAGGCTTGACAGCCCTGCTAGACACCATCGACAGTGTGCGTGAGGCGGTGAACCCCGACTTGGAAATTGATGGAATACTGCGCACCATGTACGACCCGCGTAGCAACTTGACCCGCGACGTATCGCGCCAGCTCGCAAGATATTTTGAGCGCCTGTTGTTTCGAACCCTTATCCCGCGAAACGTGCGTCTCGCGGAAGCGCCGAGTCACGGGATGCCCGCCATCACCTACGACAAGACCGCAAAGGGTGCGCAGGCCTATCAGGCGCTCGCGACTGAGTTTGCGAGGCGGCGACTGTGAATCCACCTAAGCGAGGATTGGGCCGAGGCTTGGATGCTCTGTTGGGTGGGCGTGAGCATGGCGAGCATTCGGAAGGCAAGCTGAGGCAAGTCCCGATTGACCTGATTCGGCGTAACCGCACCCAGCCGAGAAGGCGTTTCGATGAAACGGAGTTGGGGGCCTTGGCCGATTCGATTCGTCAACAAGGCGTATTGGAGCCCGTGCTGCTGCGAAGTGTTGCGGACAAGGATTATGAAATCATCGCCGGCGAACGGCGCTGGCGAGCGGCGCAGAAAGCGGGTCTGACGCACATACCGGCCCTGATTCGCGAGGTCCAAGACAGGGATGCGCGGGCCATGGCCTTGGTTGAGAATATGCAACGGGTTGATCTGCGTCCGCTTGAGCAGGCGGAAGGCCTGCACCGGCTCATTCGTGAACATGGCATGACGCAACAGGCGGTTTCCGAAACGGTTGGCTTATCGCGGGCAAAAGTGGCGAATTTGATTCGTTTGCGCTCGCTGGAAGCTGCGGTCAAGGCGCTCTTGGATGATGGAAGTCTCAGCGAGGGGCACGCGAAGGTGTTGCTGGGTCTCTCTGGGGGGCTTCAAATCCAAGCGGCAAGAGAGGTGGCGGCTCGGCAGTTCTCGGTGCGGCAGACTGAAACCTTGGTCAACCGGCTGCGCGAGACCGAGCACGCCGAAGCGAAAAAACAATCCGGCAAGGATGCCGATACAGAGGCACTAGAACGCGAACTCGCGGAACAATTGGGGACCAGAGTGACGCTCAACGCAGGTTCTCGAGGCAAGGGGCGCCTGATTATTCACTATTCATCACTGAGCGTGCTCGGCGGTGTCTTGAAACGCTTGAAGGGCGAGGCGACTCAATCCTGAATATTGCCAGCATGTCTCGCTGGTCTTTCCGACAAAGAGCGCACTGAGGCGATTGAGGAGATGGAACCCATTCAAGTCGCGCTCTTTCACTCGCGATGAGGATGTGTTCCAAGAAAAGGCGGCGCTTATGCCCGCAGCCCACAGCCGAGCCCTTGCGATACTTGCGCGAAGCTTGTCACCGGGACTCCGCAGAGGCGGTCCCAATCGGCTTTCTCGATGACCGGCCGGTCGAGAAGCTCGAACATCTCGTCGAATTTGTTCAGCGCCCCACAATCCACTTCGTTAGGATCGGCCACCTTTCTGTGGCGCGGCCAGGCTTGGCCACGGGCGTAACGCCAGAACTCAGTATCGAAGGCCGAGCCGCACGAATAGTGCCACCCAACGAATAGTCCGTAGCAAAGCATATTGTTGATCAAGAATCGGTTCACCGCCGCCGCGTCGCTCTCAAGAAATTCGGCTGATCGACGGAGCCGCGTTTCAAGCACCATGCCGATTTGCAACTGCGCCGAGACGATTGCGGTGGCTTCCAAAGGCTCCATAAACGCCGCCGAGTTGCCTATGCGGGCGATGGCGCCATCGTATATGCGGCGGTGAATGAAGTTGGGAAATCGGATCACGGCGCGCTGCTCGAATTCCGGCACGTCGTCGGATTGCAATAGGCTGTCGAAGTCGGATTCAATCTCGTCCATGCTCGTCAGGTCGCGATTGAAGATGTAACCATAGGAAGTGTGAGCGGTGAGCGGAATCACGAACACCCAGCCGTGCGGGCGCGCGACCGCGCGGGTATAGGTTGGTTGGCGAAAAGGCTCGCCCTCGGTTGTTGTCAGCATTGCCGGACAGCGCCTGATGACGGCTGTATTGGTAGGGATGAAGGAAATATCAATGTGTTCGGCGGCATTCAGTTCTCGCGGAAAGCCGCGAGCGTCAAAGACGAGGTCGTAGCGTTCGGGCGCTCGGCTTTCGAACTCCACTTGTGCGCCGCCATCAACCTTGGTGATCTTGAGCACCTTCGCATCGATATGTTGGGCGCGAGTGGACTCTGCGAGCAGCTCTCCCATGAAGTCGGCAGAGAGGTGGTAGGCGTAGGAGACTTGTTGCGGCGTGAAAAAGTGAGTGAAGTCGTGATTGCGTCGGCCCCATCCCTCAAAAGACACACCGTACTTTCGCGTGCCGTGCAATCGCTGTTGCAGAGTCTCGTGCGCCAGATTGGTCAGCAGGTGTAGTTCGCGAACCAGGCTCGGCCAACTGCCCTCACCCACGCCAATGACGGGGATGCGTGAGTCGTAAATATGATGAAGTTCGTGTTCGCCTTCGGGAAGAAGGCGCGTTACGCTGGCGGCCGCCAGCGCACCGGCAGTTCCGCGTCCAACGACCGCGATCTTTCGTAAGGATGTATTGGTGGGCAGGGGCACTTCTTACTCCATGCATAGATGTTGGGATTATCGCTGACTGCAAACACAATAGCTTGTCCGCGGCTCAAAAGCTGTAGGTCAATTCAACGCCGAGGAAGCTGTCGCGGCGCGCAGAATAGGTCAAATCCTCGGGGTCTGAACTCAGGTTGGCGATCATTTCAACGCGCAGGGTCCAATCTTGGGAAATGCGGCGCTTGAACGCCATGTTAAGAGCGCTGTAGTGATAGCGGAGATCAGCTAGCAAGCCCGCCACCAACTCGGTGCCTTCCACATCATTGAAGCCGAAAAAGGCAGCCACAAACAGATCATTCGCCCACACACTGGTTGCTCGCCGGCCACGACTGTCACCGAGCCATTCGCCGAGCAGAGTCACATCGGCATTAGACCCGAAGAGCGAATAGAAGGTGCGTTCCAACCCGAGAATGAAGGCACTGTAGTCTTCCTCTTCGCCGAAGAGATTGCGCGATCCGCTGCGTCGAATCGCTTCCAACTTGTACAGCCACGGACCGGTGGTGATCTGGGCATCGAGGCCGAGCTGTCGGATCTGTTCGTAGTAGGACACCCAAGGAACGTCGGTTGGCGGAAGCTGCTGCGAAGCGGGTGCGGGCAAAAAGAAGGGGTCTCGGCTGGTTCCGCGAAAGGCACTGACGCCAAAATCGACGACGCCATAAGTGTTGCTGTAGCGAAGCGCATAATCGAGATGACGTTCCTCGTCACCGCTCTCGTAGAGGGCATCCGCATCAATCAAGAATTCGCCGCGCAAACGTCCGGCACGCCCTGGAAAGCTGCGTTTGCGATGATAGGGCAGCAGGAAGGCTTGCGCGACACCCCAGCCGCCTGAGAGTGTCAGGTGGGCCATGGGCTGTCCGAGTTTCGGCCTGTCGCGCGGATGCTCGACCAGATCCAATTGGTTGACTATGTCAACGAGGTTGTGCAGTTCGGCCACGCCCCAAAAGACGCGGTCGAGACCGAGGCGAATCTCCCAAGCGTTTTCGCCCCAGTCGCCGTAAGTGAGGAAGTAGGCCTCGCGCAGGTCGGCGTGCGTGCGCCGAGGATCGGCGCTGTCATAGCGACCAAGCGGTGTGAAGGTAAAGCTCGCGCTGTCGCCGAGCTCCGCGTATAGCGATGTTTCCGCAACGACCCCGACAGTGCTTGAACGTTGGCCGGGGTAGGCGGGAGACTGTGGATACCATCTCGCTTGCAGGCTCAGGTCGCCGTAGAAGTCGAGCGTCTGTGCGTTGCCGCACTCCGCAGCCGTCAGCGCCAAGGCGAGAAGTGCGCAAGCAAACCGCATTAACGTACGCGTCGAAGTGCCGTTTGCGTGAATTCGTTATCGTCCAAGTCGGGGCGGAAATGAAAGTTGGACCACTTAAGCGTCGTGCTCTTGTTGTTCAACTTGTTCACCATAGTCATATCTGCCGCACGCCAGAACTGATCAAGGTATTGCTCATAGTCCGTAAAGGTGAGAGTTTTCGCGTGCGTTCCCTTGCGATCAAAAAGCTCCACCTTCCAAGCCCTCAATTCAGTGGTGTCCTGCCAGACGACCTTGCGGCTATATCCAGACTTCGCCTCAAGCGGAAAGTGTTCGATCACTGTGCACATGAGGTCGCCACAGGGCTCGTCGCGAAGGTATTTGTACGCATACTCCTCAACAAGCGGTGTCGTCATGTCTTCATAGGAAAATTCGCTGCCCATAAAAGACCCCGCGCGGGTTGACGCGCTAATGCGCTTGACTCGCTTCAAGGCCGGCAGATAAAGCCACTGATCGTCCGGCTGGTTGATGTGGGCATGGGTCAGAAGGGCCGTGCCTTGAACGTCCCGAGGCTGGTCAAAGATGATTAGGCTCTTGTCGCCGTCATCGGCGACTTCACGCACCTTGAAGCGCATGTGTCGACGACTCTCGCGCCCTTGGCGGTCGAACAAGATCATTGTCATTTCTGCGGTGAAGCTCCCAAAGCCCTGATTTCGGGCGTCAGCCTCTAACGCCAGTCGCAAACCCTTTCCCTCCGGGGTTTCGCTCTGCGCGATCGCGGGAATGGTTGCGAGGCTCGCCCAGCTGAGTATCAAGGCAGAGAAAAAGCCCGTCGCTCTGGGACGACACCTCGAAATCACGCGCCATTCTCCTCGCGACAAACCTATTGACATTGTACGGCAATGCTTTGTATGCTGAAAAACACATCTCCAGACACCCTGCCGATTCACACCGAAAAAGTTGGGTCTGGAGCTTTCTTTTCACCACTTTAGAGAGGGAGAAACATGAGAGACGGCGACCAAATGCTAAAGCAGATTGTCGAGAAGTCTTCTTTGGATGCGGAGTTCAGGCAAGCCTTGCTTTCCGACCCAAAGGACACCATCAGCAAAGAGCTTGGTATCGCATTCCCGGATACGATGGATGTCAAGGTGCATGAAAGCGACTTGAACACAGTGCATGTTGCGCTGCCACCTGATCCGCTGCTCAGTGAAGAACAGCTGGAAGCTATTTCGGCTGGTCTGACCTGCTCTTGGTAAGCTCGGTCAGCTGACCGACAACCCTGCGGTTTCACAGAACCCCGCTTGGCGCGAGCTGAGCGGGGATTTTTTCTTTGCGTAGCGCGTCTCCTCGCGGAGCGGCATTCCTCTTCTTCGCTTCCGCTTGCCGAGCTAGCGCGGCGGTTCGTTGGGCGTGTCGCCCAAGAGCACCATGAAAAGATAGGCTTTGGCCTTAGCAAGCCTATTCCCGGCAATCGCCAGCTTTATGTGATGAATGCCGCGCAAGAGTACGTAGCGGCCGGACTTGGCAAAAAGTGGCGTGGGTCTCGATACCATGCCCTCAAGCGCCCGGAGCTTCTCTTCTTGCACAAAATCCACCCGCCGCAGGGTTTCCAATAGCGGAGCCCATTCGGAGAGGTCATCAAAAAAGTAGCGTCGATTGTGGGCGAACCGAGCCTTGATTTGCGGCGTTAGCCCAAGCGAGGGCCCGATACCGTTCTCGCCGACATCGAGATGCACGCCGAACTTCACCTCGCGCAGAAAATCTTGGAAGCCGGACATCACGGATTCAACAGCCATAAGCTGTCCAGGCCAGCCTATATCGCGCAGGAAGTCGCATAGTTGCTCCTGCGGGTCGATCCCCGTGATGAGTAGTCGAATTCCACGTCCGCGTGAGGGAAAGACTCCGAAGGAATCTGTGTGCGTGCCAACCGGCTGAGAGAGAAACACCCGCTCAACATGACGGTGCTCGGCTTCATTCGGCTGCCAGCCCACCGATGAGACGAGTGCGCCAACCGTGATGCCCACATCCTCAATGTGGTCACCGCCCGCTATGACAGGCCGCGCATAAGGACGCAGGAAGATGCCAGGCGGAGAAGGCGCTTGGCCCTCACTCGAGCCCACGTCGTATTCCAACATCAACTTGGGCCCGACAGCACTGCGCAATGGCGAGTCTTCGACGTCCATCTGTTCGATGAGGTGCGCAACCGCAGCTTCGCCCGCATCAGCGTCGGCATCTTTTGCCCGCTGCTTGAATAGGGTCGCCGCCCGGGTGCCGGCGGCAATCGAGGCGCCAAAGTCCGCCTTGGGAGTGCTGTCGTGCAGGGGCAGTTCGAAGCCGAACGGCAGGGCGCTCAGACTCATCGGGAGCCTTTCTGCGCGGAGCAGAATGTGCTGCCATTGCTGGTCTCCGATCAGCGTCGGGGAAATCATATGTCTCAAATTTCCCAGCAGTTCAGCCATGCTGCCGTCCTCTTCGGCGAGACGTTCTTGGGTGCGCATGACGGACTCGTCAAGGTTCAAATTATCCAAATAATCCATAGTGTTTTCTCAAGCAATCACAGGTGCGGGGTTCATGTCGGATTCGGTCAGCGGTTGCCTGAAATGGCCCATGCCGACCGGCGCGTCGTACAAACGGCCGGGCGCCAATCTTTGCCAGAAGTGGCGCAAGCCCGGCACCACAACACGCGCCACAGGCATGCCGATATCGGGCCGCGTCTGATCCAGTACCAAGAACTCTAGTCCCTTGCTGTCGAGGAGCGCGAGGCAGGCCTGAATATCATCGCGCGTGTCAGTCGCGACAGATGGTGGATGATCTGAAGCCCGACTCGGCGCCGCGTCGGCTGCTGGCAGTAGCCAGGCGCAGTCCTCGACGCGTGCGGTTCTCCACCACCAGAGCGCCAACGGATCGTCGATCATTGGTCGACCATCCGGGCCGCCGGTGCGTGGCAGCCAAGTGAGGCACTGATTGAGTTCGCATACGGCGCGCAGGACTGCGAGCCGCGGATCCGCATGCGCACCTGCGCCGTAAATGATGTCTTGCGTTTCACCATCCGGTTTATGGGATAGCGCGACAAAGGTGGGAATGCCCAAATCCGAGGTGACATCAAGCACCCACAAGCTTCGGTCATAGCCACTGTAATACCGGATCGCAGAAGCAAGATATTCGTCGTCAAAGCTTGACAGATCGATCTCGGGCACGCGCAGCCGGTTATACCACCAGAGGGCGAAGGCATCCCGTTCCACCAATTCGTAAAAGCCTTGCAGTATGGCCTCTGCCAAGGTGTTGCCTGCCGCGCAGCCATTCGAGTCGGCAATCAGTTCTTTGCCGCTGCCTTCCTCGGAAAAGTACAGCATTGAGGTAGGCAAATAGCGATAGCAGGCTTTGGAGAGCGACCAAACAGGTGTCCAGTCGACTTCCCTTTCTGGATCAAAGCGTTGCGGAACGATGTTGTAGGGATGGCCCTTGGCGTTGATGCTGTCGGCGTTGTCGAGTTGATGATCGCTAAAGAGTTGTACTTGGTTTGGATGCAGCGCTCGTTCCTCTTCACAGAAGTCGACAAGGCGCCGACGAGTACGAATCTCATCGCCATGAAGGGTGCCGGAGTATCGCTCGAGCGCCTCGCACAAGGCGCTTGCTTCCGATTGTGCTCTTGTGCTGCCCTTTCCGGCGCTATTGCTCCGCAAGCTGCGCCTGAGCGAACGCAGGGATGGGCTGGAGATGGCGCGGTTGCTCCCCGCCCAGTAGACGTTGAGCCAAGTATCGGCCTCATCGGTGGTGCGCGTGAGCCACGGCACCACCCCACTGATCGGGCTTACCAGATGTCGGTACTTGGCAAGGGTGGCTTCTGGCGTCATGTTGCGGATGCCACCGCTGTTGTGGTGTGTTTTCGGGCTGGAATTCAGATGCACCGGCACGGGCGGTCGATCGGGACGACGTACATCCTCGTCTCCGCAGGCCGCGCACTGCGGCCGTCGCGTCACCCGATGATGTGAGGTCTCAAGCCGCTCAAGAGACATGCTGATCGCGTGCTCGTGAAGAGGCGCGGCCTCGTCGAGCACAAACCATTTCACGATCTCGCTTGCGATGAGTCGATAGAGTGCATCGACCATCCCGGGATCGGCCGCAAAGGGCTTGAAGGCGGCTTCTGCGCCGGCTCGGTTGCGCAGGAAATTGTGAACCCCCTGATGCCCGCGCAGCCGGTAAGTCAAACAGGCCCAGCAGGCCCCATCTCCTTGGGCTCGGCCAAAGACTGGGCCGAAGAGTGGCGCCATGCCTCGTGGCCTTATGAGCAGCCAAGGCGTGCGTGTCTGAAGCTGAAGTCGATTCACCTCTTCGAAGCGGCTATCGAGATAGTCATCACAAACGAACACTCGCAGGCTCGGTTTATCGGGTGCGATGCGAACGCCTGACGCTTCCAGCAGTGAAGCGAAGCATGGACCCGCCCCCTCGACTGAGACTGAAGCTCGTTGCAAAGCCTGTTCCACCCAGCGTGGCGAGGCACCTAGCGAAGACCAGTAGGCCGCCCTGCTCGTCTCCATCCCGTGCTCCGCGGACACCACATAGCCCTTGCCGACAAGCGAATTGAGGGCCGTCCGCAGGTTGGCGGGCGCATGAACGCCTTCAAGCCGAGCCACCAACGCACTGTGCGAATGTGTTCCGTCCAGCAGTGGCAGCAAATCAGAATAGAGCTTGCCATGCAGCAGGGTGTTGAAGTTCTCGGAAAGCAATAGCGTCTGCCCTTCCTCCAATTGATGGAAGCGCAGGTGCGGGGTGAGTGCCGGACGCTCGACCATCTCTCGGTCGGCGGGGGTCGTTCTACGCAGGATTCCAGTGTGCTGTAGCACGCTCACCCGCATCAACCCTGCGCGACGAGGGCTTCAAATTCCGCAGCGCTGCGAGATGCGGTTTCCGAGACTTGACGACTCAGCAAATCAAAATCGTCACACCCGCAGGCGTTCGCGATCACAGTCTTCACCCCGGCCCCCGCCGCATCAGCATCAAAGCCTTCTTCGCCGACCAGGCGCATGACGCCTTGAAGATCGCGCCACAAGGTCGCAGCCTGCGCGAGAGGCTCATGCTTGCCCAACAGGACGGCTGCAGTTGGCGCGGACTGCGTGACATGCGTCTCCGGTTCTCCGAGTTGCTTGAATCGTGCCGCCTTTTGAATATCGACGAGGCCGCCTCGCATTCCGAGGTAAGAAGACACGCCGGGTTCAGGCGTTTCTTCAGGCGCTTGCGGCAAATTGAAATGGGCCGTGCCGGTCTCACGCCATGCGTCGAGGATGCCAGTGCGAACTTGCAGGAAGCGTTCGCCGGTGCCGGCATTGCCGGATTCAAGTACGCAGCGCACTCTCGTAAGTTCCGGACACTGATCCGATGCCGGATCTTGGCAGTGCGCGCCCAGTTCATCGAGCGGAAGCGCAAGACACAGATGCGGATCCTGCGCATCGGCGGAAAACAAGAGGCTATCCTTGGTGAGGCCGATCAAGCGCTGGCGGCAGGCGCCCGAGAAGCGCTTTTCTTCTCGCGGTGTCAAGCCTTCTTGAACGAGCAGAACTCGAACACATGCTCCGGGGTGGGCTTCTCGGCTGGCGAGGTCGCCGAGAAGTATCACGGCGAACCCGGCGTCAAGCAAGGGGCCGCGCCAGTCAACAAGGTCTGCAGTCACCGCCGCAAGCACGCTGCTTATGGAGGCTTCGGCAAGATTGGAGAGCGCCACTCTTGCTTCGCCCGCTGAGAGGTTGCCGCGAATCACATGCATGCCCAATTGAAACGCCTTATTATTCGACCAATCGCGCACGACCTCGACGGTTTCCCTCGCGTCAGCGACCGGGATTTGTGCGATTTCCTCCTTCATTTCCTGTACGCCCAACTCGACCGTCCAATAGAGTCGAGCAAGTCCGCGCCGAGCGATCACTTCGGTTTCTAGATCTGGTCCAAAGCCTTTCGGCAGGTCGATGTCGATAAATTCCCGTTCCTGAAGCGTGTCAAGCTGTTGCGGATGCCGCTCAATCCAGTGTGCAAGGCGCGGGGCAGCGGCAAATATCTCGGTGATCGCGTCGAAAGCCTCTGGCCTCGCTGCGGCAACGGAGCTGTCATAGGCACTCCAATCTTCGATTTCAGGGTAGAAATGCTTGCGCCACTGATCCACCAGCGGGTCCATTTTTTCGAACCAGTCTTTGGGTCGTGTCACCAGACGGATCATGTCGGCGAAAGTGCCGGGTATCTGCGGCGATTCATTGGGGTCTAGCGTTTGAAGCAAGGGATAGGGCTTGGTCGCGTTTGCATGATGGTCGGCATGTCGCTGCGCGTTGTAGAGCATCCAATTGGAAAACTTCCAATCGGCGCTCCACGAATGGCGAGGCATGATCTTCTCCCAGCGGCCATTTGCCAATCGCACGCGGCGCAGGCCATAGTGCTGGAAGTAGTTGACGATCTTCATGGAAAAGACGCAGCTAAGGCCCAAGAAGGCAAAGACAAGCACCGCTAACACGCCACCCATCCAGTACAGGAGGCCGTACCAAAAGGCCATATAGATGGCGTAACGCCAGAAGGGATTCTTGTAGTGCCAGCGTGGCAGGTTGCTGCGCGCCAAGTGTTCGCCGGCTACCCGCCAAGAAGAGGTAAGGTTGCTGGCCACTTCCTTTGGGAAGTACCGCCAGAAGTTCTCACCCTTTCGTGGCGACCCGAGATCGCTTGGCATGCCCACCTGCGCGTGGTGGATATACACATGTTCTGTGGCGTATTGAGGATAAGAGGAAGAGGAAAGCAGGAATTCGCCGAGCCGCCTCTGCCAAGTGCTGCGGCGATGAACCAACTCGTGACCAATCATGAACACGCCTTGCCCTTCCATGGTGAGTATGAGCGCCAGCACGACCCCCTCCCAGATCGCGAGTTGATCGGTCATGAGTATCTGCCAGATGCAAAATATGAGAGTGGTCGGCCAGAGAACCCCCCAAGCCCAGACCGGCAGGTTATACCAGAGCAGTCGGCGCTCCGGCGTTTTGGTCGGATCCATGTTGCGGGCGTCAAGACCAAACAGTCCATCGAACACCCAAGCGGCAGAAAAATAGAACCAGGGCGGCAACAGCCACCAACCGCCGAAGAAGCCGGCGGCGACAATCAATGGGAAGACGCCCAGCGGAAAATAATACGGCAGCGCATGGAGGAACGACGGCTCGATCAGCCTTGCGGGCCCGGCACCTTCATCCCCTACGGCAGCGGATGCGACGGAATCCTGCAGCATGTTTTATACCCTTTTCAATGCTCCCTCACACATCAGTTATGTTACACCAGCCAATCATCAAGCGAGAATGAGGTGGTTGAGAACCACGATCAACGAACGGCAGAATTGCTCGAATGCCCAGAATCCTATCCCATTCACGAGCTTGGCGATGGGCCGAGAAGCGGGTATCGTGCAAGCTTTCACCTCTAGGAAACGTCAATGAAAGTTGACACGGGGCTTACCCACGAATTCAGCAAGACTGCGGAGCAGGCGGCCAAGCTTGAGGAAATCGGTTACGACGGTCTGCTGACCGCCGAAACCAGCCACGACCCATTCTTGCCTCACGCGCTCGCAAGCCAAAGTACCAGCCGAGTCGATCTGATGACCGCCATTGCCGTTGCCTTCGCGCGCTCGCCCATGACACTCGCAGGCACCGCGCATGATTTGAATGCTATGTCCGAGGGTCGCTTCGTGCTCGGGCTTGGCTCGCAGATTCGCGCCCATATCACTAAGCGGTTCAGCATGCCTTGGTCCTCGCCAGCTAGGCGCATGCGCGAATTTATTCTGGCCATGCGCGCTATTTGGGCAACTTGGTATGAGGGAGCACCCCTCGCTTTCACAGGGGAGTTCTATAGTCACACGCTAATGACGCCTTTCTTTACACCAACCGACACAGAGCATGGTCCCCCCCGCGTGTTTCTCGCCGCCGTCGGCCCGCTAATGACCGAGGTTGCCGGTGAGGTTGCTGATGGATTGCTCGTGCACGCTTTCACGACCGAGAAATACCTGCGCGAGACCACGCTCCCCGCCTTGGAGCGCGGCTGGGCCAAGGCTGGCAAGGCGCGCGAGGATTTCGAGATTGTGTACCCTATGTTCACGGTCACCGGCGATACGCAGGAAGCCGTGGACAGCGCCCGCGCAACGGTTTGCCAACAAGTTGCCTTCTATGGTTCCACCCCCGCCTACAAGCCGGTGCTCGAGTCCATAGGTGCCGGCGAGTTGCAGCCCACATTGAATGTGATGTCCAAGCAGGGAAAATGGATGGAAATGGCAGGTCTTATCGACGAGACCTTGGTGCGGGAATTCGCGATCGTGGCTGAGCCCAAGGACCTTGCCGGTGCTATCAAGTCCAAGTTTGGCGACCTAATCGATCGAACCTCCGCTGCCTATGGACTCATGCCTGCCGACATTCAAGAACAGGTGATTCGCGAACTGCAAGCCGCCTGAGGCGCTCAGAAGTGAGCTTACATGTCGATGTCTTCTGGTCCTTCCGGAGTCCTTATTCCTATCTTGCGACCAGAAGATTGGTGCAATTGCGCGCAGCATATGACCTGATCATCAATGCCCGGCCGGTATTGCCACTCGCGGTGCGCACGCCCGAATTCTTTGACAGAGCCAATCCCTTGTTCGTCTCCTATCTGCTGCGGGATGCGGTGCGCGTCGCCGAGCGCTTGGAAATTCCGTTCACCTATCCCAATCCAGATCCTGTTGTTTTTGATCCGGCAAGCGGAAGCTTTCCTTGGGAACAACCTTACATCCACCGCTTGACGCGCCTAGGAGTCGCCGCCGCCGAACGCGGAGATGGCCTCGCCTTTCTTGATGAGCTTTCTCAAGTCATATGGGGCGGGACGCAGAACTGGCATCTCGGTATGCACCTCGCCGAAGCCGCCGAACGAGCTGGATTCGACCTGTCGGAACTCGATACGGCCATTGAGTCTGATCCGGACGGGTTTATGCAAGGCATCGAAGAAAACCAGACAGCCTTGCAGGCGGCTGGTCACTGGGGTGTGCCGACCTATGTGTTTGAAAATGAGCCTTTCTTCGGCCAGGATCGGCTCACGGACCTGGTCTGGCGACTGGAGCAGAAGGGTCTTCAAAAGCGCGGCGACTGAGGCGGCCTTGTTGACGGCGTGCAGTTTTGAAGGTCTTGAAAAACTTTTCTTCGCTCCCACCTTTGTGTAGAACAAACACCGCCTTTGCGGCGGATCATACAAAGTAAGGAGAAGAAAATGCTGTATCCAGCTTCTACATTGTTACGCAGCGGGCCCTTGTCGCTGGTTCGTCCGACCGTCGGCGAATTCGCGCGCGAAAATCGCGCAGTTCCAGCCGTCAATATCTGGCAATCGCAGGACACCATCACCATCACCGCCGAAGTTCCAGGCGTTGAGCCGAAAGACATAGACATCTCGGTGAAGGACAATGTCTTGACCTTTGCGGGTGAACGCAAGCCTGAGGATCTCGCGGAGAAGGCCGTTTGGCGTCAGCGCGAACGTGCATTCGGCGACTTTGGGCGTGCCATTCGCGTGCCTTTCAATGTTGACCCGGAAAAAACCGAGGCCAGCGTGACCAATGGTGTGCTGGAAATCACCTTGCATCGGCGTGAAGAGGACAAGCCTCGACGCATCGAAGTCAAGGCCGCGTAACCAAGCCCACAAACCACTCACTCAGGAGCGCCGCGGACACTTCGAAGGTGTCTGCGGCCGCTCTTGCGGGTTATGATCGGTTCATCACCTGAGCGACGACGAGGAGTGGCTGCATTGAGCGAGTTCAAAGCGCGGTACGGAAGCTGGGCGCTCATCGCAGGCGCATCGGAAGGGCTCGGTGTCGCCTTCGCCGACCGCCTCGCCACGAGAGGCATGAACATCCTGCTGATCGCTCGGCGCGGGGAACTCATGGAAGAGGTGGCCGAACGCCTGCGTCAAACGCACGACGTGGAGGTGCGTTGCCTTGTGCAGGATCTTGCGGCTGCAAACCTCGCCGATGCCCTGAGAGAAGCCAGCTCCGATATCGACCTCGGAATCTTGATCTATAACGCCGCCTTCGTGCCCATGGGATCCTTTGTTGATGCCGATCAGCAAGATATTCAGCAATTGATGAACGTGAATGCTCATGGCCTGATGGCCTCGGTGCGCGCCTTGGTTCCGGGCATGCGTGAGCGCGGAAGAGGCGGCGTCATCCTCGTCTCTTCGCTCGCCGGCCTTCAGGGCTTCCCGGGCATTGCCGGCTACTCGGCCACCAAGGCGTTCATCATCAATCTCGCCGAAGCCCTCTGGCATGAACTCAAAGCGAACGGAATAGATGTGATGGCCTGCATTGCCGGCGCCATGCCCACTCCCGGCTATACCAAGATGTTCAAGGACTTGGCGCCCGGTGCCATGGACGCCGAAGACGCCGCCGAGCGCACCTTGAAAGCACTCGGTAAGGGCCCAAGATTCATCCCCGGATTCATCAACAATCTCGTTGCACGCACCGTCCTGCATCTTGTGCCGCGCAAGCGTCTGATTCCCACTCTGGCCCAAACCCTGCAGGATTTGAACTAAGCAATCATCCAATGAGCCAGTTACTCGGTTTCTTCGCGCCTTGGACCATTTCAGGTCTGGTGCTGGTGCTATGCGCCGTCTTGCCGGCGCGCCGCTTTGAAGGCTACGCGCGTCATGAAGTGACGGATGAGCCGATTCGGTATCGACTCAACGGCTTCTTGGTGTTCGCGGTGTCGGTCGGCCTCTGGCTATTGGCCGGTGACAGCGGGTTGATGCCTTGGGAGTGGCTCTGGACGCGCCGCTGGAGCGGTGCCTTGGGTGCTTGCGTACTCGGCATCTTGGTGTCGATCTTGCTCATGATGGGCGCCCCTGAACGTGAGGGTTCGTGGCTTAAGCAGTACTATCTGGGTCGGCGCACCAATCCAAGCATGTTCGCTGGGCGCGTGGATGCCAAGATGTACCTCTATGTGATTGGCGCCACCTATCTCGAACTCAACCTGCTGTCCTTCGCCGCACACCATCACTTGAGTTTTCCGGAAGATCCCTCGCCGGGCGTGTTCCTCTACGTCGCGCTGTTCACTTGGTTCCTGTGCGACTATCTGGTGTTCGAGCGCGTACACCTTTACACCTACGATCTCATTGCCGAGCGCGTCGGATTCAAGCTGGTATGGGGATGCCTCGCCGCCTATCCATTTTTCTATGGGGTGGGCCTCTGGGCGGTTGCCGACCTAGCGAACCCGCATTCCCCGGCCTGGCTCTTGTGGCTCGCCGTCGCGGTGTTCTTCTCAGGCTGGGGCTTGGCGCGCGGCTCGAATATGCAGAAGTTCTACTTCAAACGAAACCCTGAGCGGGTCTTTCTCGGAATTCTTCCCCCCAAGACGATTGAAGCCGATGGAAAGCGCATCCTGTGCAGCGGGTTCTGGGGCGTCTCAAGGCACATCAACTATCTCGGCGAAATTCTCATGGCCACGGGTCTCGCCCTTTCGCTGGGTCACCCCACGGAGATCGGGCCATGGCTTTATCCCCTCTACTACCTGCTGCTACTGGTGTCTCGCGAACGAGACGATGATCGACTATGCGCCGAGAAATACGGTGCGCTCTGGGCGGCGTACCGAAAGCAAGTGCCGTGGCGGATTATCCCGAAAGTGTATTGACCGCTGACGAACTTGTGACGCAGCACACTAGTACCCAGCCTCGCCCGCCTGAATCACTTTGAAGAATTCTTGCGACAAGGGCGCATATTCGTTGCTGCCCGGTTCAAGCACATACAAGGTATCTCCGCCGACCTTGTCAAGATCGAAACCGGCCTTGCGGAGGTCGGTTTTGCGTAGTTTGAAGGTGCCGGTGACCTGCATTTCCTGCAGCACGCGCAGAAAGATCGGCCGCGCGTAGGACGGCAAGAACTCTGTTACATGCCGAGAAATGCTGTTCAAGTCCAAGCACTCCCCTTCGCGCAGCTTGATGGCGGCCATGCCGGCGCGTCCGTCTGCGCCAGGAATGGAAACCCCAAACACGTTGGAGATTTCGACCTGCGGGCAGGTGTTCAATATCTCGCCAACCTCATTGGTGGAGACGTTTTCCGACTTCCATCTGAAGGTGTCCCCGACCCGGTCGATGAACTGAAAGTGCTTGAGGCCAGCTGTCCAGCCCACATCCACCTCTCGAAGGAGATCCCCCGAGTTGAACCAGGCATCGCCCGATTCAAGCACGTCTCGAACGACTTTCCCTTCATTGGCGCTTGTGTCCGTATAGCCCTCAAACAGAGTCTCGGGCGTGATCTTTCCAAGCAAAAGTCCAGGTTGCCCAAGCCCTGCCGGAATCACCTTGCCGGAAGCATCGCGACGGATCGCATCGGCTTCGACGTCATAGGCCGCGAGCACAAACTCGCCTGTCGAAAATCCGACACTGCAATCCTTGTTCAGCAGATTGAGAAACGCGACATTGCCCTCGCTCGCTCCGTAGAACTCGGTGATGCGCTCGATGCCGAAGCGCTCCCGAAACTGCTTGAAAATATCGGGCCTGAGTCCATTGCCGAGAATCCGCTCAACCGAATGGTCCCGGTCGTCCGGGCGTTCTGGTTGATTCATCAGATAGCGAAGAATCTCCCCTATGTAGGTGAGGCAGGTGGCGCGCGACGCACGCACTTCCTTCCAAAACTGACTGGCGGAAAACCTGCGCCTCAAGATCACGGTGGATCCCATCACCAAGGCCGCCAAGGCGCCGGCAAGCAATCCGGTGCCGTGATAGAGCGGCAGGGGAACGTAGAAACGGTCCTCAGGTGTCGCTCGGTAGCCCCCCTTGGCAAGTCCGAACGAAGTGAAGAGGGCACGGCGATTGGAGACGATCGCCGCTTTCGGAAATCCGGTGGTTCCCGAGGTGAAGAGATGCATGCTGGTTTCGCGCAGGGTGATGTCATTGGTGACAGGCAGATTCTCGCTCGACATATCGGCTTGTGTTTCAAGCAGGTTCTCGGCCCAGTTGGGCGTATCGGAGGCCCCGACCATGAAGTAATCGCGCCCTTCTAGAAGCGCGAGCTCCGACTTGATTTCTTCGACGGCCGAGCGCAATTCTTCGCCAAAGACGCAAGCCTTGGGCTCGCAGACCTTCAGGCAGTGGGTCAGTTGACGATCACGCAAATTGGTGTTCATGAAACTCGCGGCGGCGCCGATCTTGTTGAGCGCGAGGAAAACGGCGAGGAGCTCGATGCCGTTCTCCATTTCGACGGCGACGACATCTCCGCTTGCCACCCCACATTCCGCGAGCCGCCGCGCCATGCGATTGGCGAGCGCATTGAACTCGCCATAAGAAATACTCCGGCCTTCAAACTCTATGCAGGGATGTTCCGGTGCTCTTTGCGCGTGTGCCTGGATGCGCAGCGCGTAACTGTCCTTGGTGTCGAAGGATGAGGGAATAAAGAGCTTCTGGTTGCGCTTCAAGAACACCAGATCCTTGAGGGTGTGCCAGTTTTCGGCGAGCGAACTTGTCATGGGTCAGTCCTCGGTGGGAGTTCTTCTTGGGTTGCGTCTCACTGTACGCCGATAGCGTAGCTGGCGCAGTTTCCGATTCAGCACTCGGTAGAGGGGTGGAATATCTAGCGATGCGACGGCAATGCCGAGTGGAATCATCCAAAAGCCCAGAATAGGCAAGAATCCGACCAAGCCGCCAAGCACCAGCAGCAATCCCACGAACAGCCTGAGGCCCGGTGGAATGCGCCGCTTGCCTCGTCTCAGGCCCCGGTAGGTGATCACCACGAGCAGGCGACGAATGCGCTGCCAGTTGAAGTGGCGGAGTGTCATTCGCGCCCGTCAGACCATCATGGGTTCATCATCCGGGTCGAGATGACCCTCGATGTGTTTGCGGCGCGACAAGGTCGGATCGATGGAAAGAAACCGGTAGGCGCCGTCCTGATGCATTGCGCGTTCAATGCGGCGTTGATGCATGAGATGGTGCAGGTGCGCGATGACTTCGCCGAGCGCCATCATGGTGCCCATGAGGTTGAGTTTACGCTTGAACAGCGCCGGAATTAGCTCGACGGCCTTATGTGGTTCGACGCAGTGTTCTTCGATCGCCAGCATGCGGTCCGCGTGGTGATCAATCAGCGAGCGCAATCGCTCGCGCACGCCGTAGAAGGGCAGATTGTGCGCGGGAAGCACCAGCGTATCGGGAGGCAGCTCCAAAAATCGGTCATGCGATTCAAGCCAGACCTTGAGGGGATTTCCTTCGGGTTCATGCGGAAACACGCTGACATTGGAGGTGATCACCGGAAGAATCTGATCTCCGGAGAGGAACAGCTTGAGGCTGGCGCAGTGAAGGCAGGCGTGTTCGGGGGAGTGACCCGATCCGACCACGACCTTCCAGTCATGGCCGCCGATACTCAAGACGTGGCCCTCTTCAAGGCACAGGAAACTCGTGGGCATGGTTTGCTTGGCCATGGGACTGTCTCGGTCCACGCCGGCGCGGAGTTGATTGGAAAAGTCCGGATCGAGTCCCGCACGAGAATAGAAGTCCGCCGACTGCCAACTGGCATGCTTGCGACGTGGTCCGGCAAACGCGAGCGCTTGGTAGTACTCCCTGAAGGTCATGTGCAGCGGGCAGCGGAAGGCGTCGGTAATCATTTCCGCTTGGCCGGTATGGTCGGGGTGAAAGTGCGTGCAAATCACCCCCTTCACGGGCTTGCCACTGAGGTGCGCGTCGAAAATTCCGCGCCAGAGCGTTTCGGTGCGATCATCGTTCCAACCGGTGTCCACGACATACCAGCCATCCGAGTCTTCGAGCAGGTACAAATTGATGTGATTGAGACCGCCGGAGAGCGGCATTTTCAACCAATAGACGGTATCGGCAACCTGGCGCAGGGTGCCTTCTTGGGGGTGCTCTGCCCAAGGATATGTCAGGCCGTTAGCTTGGGACACGAACTTGCTTGCGCTTGGGGAGAATGGATACTAACACGCAGGCCGAATCTGCTTAATCGCCCTGCTGCTGATACGTGCGGGACCAATTACTGTTCGACGTTTGCAACTGCACCGCGCACAGATGCCCTGCGTGCGGCTCGCTTCAACTTGGAGTTTGACGCCCTCACATTCGTTCATGGCTGGGCGTTGGGGACGGTCCGCTAAGTGTCGGCGTGATAGAGTTTCCTGCCTTGTTGATCGAGCGCCGAATCGTGCGCGCAAGGGTTGGGATTCCGGAAAATGACCTTGAGCGAACCCCTGAGGACCTATAAGGGTGCCTGCCATTGCGGCGCCGTTCAATTCGAGGTTGACGCGCCGGCCAAGGTGACCCTCTTGGACTGCAACTGCTCGGTGTGCGCGATCATCGGTTTCATCCACCTGATCGTGCCGCTTGAGCAGTTTCGTCTTCTCGTCGGCGAAGACATGCTCACGACCTACACCTTTAATACGGGCGTCGCGCAACACACCTTCTGCAAGCACTGCGGCGTCAAGCCCTTTTACGTGCCGAGGTCGCACCCGCATGGCAAGAGCGTGAATGTGCGCTGCTTGGATCAGAGTGAGTTTGACGAAGTAACCATTGAGCCTTTCGACGGACTTCACTGGGAGCAGCACGCGGGGAAAGTTCAATCGAGGTTTGCCAAATGAAGTTTCTGCGGTTTTGTCACAGCATCCCTTGTACATGTAGAGCGGCGGATCTTGCCAAGGCTTGCAGATCGTATCCGCCTTCAAGGGCGGACACGACCCGTCCTCCAGCGAATTGATCAGCCGCATTGACGATGAACTCCGTGATCCAGCGGTAGTCATCGTCCTGCAACTGAAGCTCCGCAAGGAGATCGGCGGCGTGCGCGTCGAAGCCAGCCGAGACGAGAATGAGTTCGGGCCGATGCGATTCGAGCGCCGGCAACCAGTCGCGCTCAATGGCGGCGCGAAACGCGGAGCTCCCGGTTCCTGAGGGTAACGGCGTATTGACGATATTTGGCCGCTCTACCTCTTGGCGAATGCCAGGGTAAAAGGGGAACTGAAAACTCGAACACACAAGCACCTCCGGGCGCTCGGAGAAGATTTCCACCGTGCCATTGCCGTGATGCGCATCGAAATCCAGTATCGCCACGCGCTCAAGCTCATCAAGCGCGCGATCAGCACCGAGCGCAATACTGTTGAAGAAACAAAAACCCATCACCGTCCCCGACTCCGCGTGATGGCCGGGCGGCCGAACGGCACAGAAGGCGCGATTAGTCAAACCGTTCAGCACGTCTTCCACCGCCTGAAGAACCGCCCCTGCGGCAAGGCGTGCGGCATTGAGGGTGCCGGGGCTCATCACGGTGTCCCTTTCCACACGCACATAGCCCTCATCGGGGCTTGCTGCACGGTTCGCTGCCACGTAACGAGAGTCGTGAACACGGTTCAAGGCATGGTCACCAGCGGGGCAGGGGGTCACAACCAGAACCTCGTCCATCAGGCGCTCATCCTTAAGGCGTTCCAAGACGGCCGCCAGTCGCGCCGGTCTCTCAGGAAAGCCCGGAGGGGTTTCGTGATCTAGGCACTCGGGGTGCGTGAATAGTTCCATCTTAAGCCACAAGCCTTTGTAAAACGACCAACATCACCCTGATAGGATAAAACAGGCTTGAGACGAGATCAGCGCGATTCGGAGGAAGTGTTGATGAGCATTCCAGTGATTGATGCGGACACAGTTCGAAGCAGGCTTGGCATGTCCGCCTGCATCGACCTCATGCAAGACACGCAAGCAGCCCTCAGCCGAGGCGACATCGACCTACCACTTCGCTCGATTCTGCCGGTTGGTGGAGATGAAGGGTTGTTTGGAGTCATGCCCGGTGGGGTCGAAGCCGCAGGCCTTTTTGGGGCAAAGCTTATCAGCTTGTATCCCAAGAACCCGGCCAAGGGACTTGCCGCGATTCAAGGCTACATTCTTCTGTTCGACACCACCGACGGAACGCCCAGGGCGCTGGTGGAGGCCGCGTCTGTCACGGCTTTGCGTACAGCCGCCGCGAGCGGCGCAGCCACCCATGCACTGGCGCGAGCGGATGCGCGCAGCTTGGCCCTGCTTGGGTACGGGGTACAAGCCGAATCACACCTTGAGGCGATGAGCGCAGTTCGCGACATTCGCGAGGTACGGGTTTGGGGGCCAAGCATCGACAAGGCGCGTGCCTTCGCGACCCGGCACATGCGCCATGGACTCCGTATCGAGGCAGTGGGAACTCCCGGCGATGCGGTCCGGGGGGCGGACATAGTCTGTGCAGTGAGCAGCGCGAGCGACCCCTTGATACGAAGCAGAGACGTCTCACCTGGCGCGCATCTCAATATGGTCGGCGCGCACACGCCCAAGGACCGCGAGGTGGACGGGGAAACGGTGGGTCGATCACGCGTGTATACGGAAGTTACGGCCTTCGCGCTCGCCGAAGCTGGAGACCTTTTGCTGGCGATCGAAGAAGGACACTTTTCGCAAGATCGAATCTTGGGAGAGATTGGTGAGGTGTTCGACGGCACGCTCGAAGGCCGAAGCGGCGAGGTTGACATCACCCTCTACGAAAACCTCGGCAACACGGCGCAGGATTTGGTGGCGGCGGGCTATGTGGCAGAAAAGATGGCGGCGCTTGCATCGGAAACGCAGAGATAGGGCGAGAGATATTGGGTGGTCACTCATAGTTTCTTGTTTCGACGATTTGCTTTATCAGCATACGAGGCGACTGATCCCAGAAAACGAGCCGCCGGGCTTCACTTCTCCGATGCCTCTTGATCGTCTCCGAATATCCAGTCCAAATCGGTGATTGAATCTACAAAGGCATCGTCAACGGCTCTTCCCGGGCTGCCGGAGATGACGCCCTTGGCCTCTGTGTGGTAAGTGGTGAAGAAGGCCTTGGTCTTTGTCCGACAGCTCTCCGCTGTTCATTCAATAACTAAATCCCACAAGTCGAACGCTTTGATGAGACGAGCGATTCCTTCAAGTGAATCTCTTCCGTAAGCTCGCGAGATTTCATCTGAATCGGCACGAGGTCGAAATATCACAAACTGAACTTGGTTATTGTCTAGAAACTGGAGGCCAATTTGAAAGTCCTCTTGGCGCCTCCACATCGCACGCAGATTGCCATTCTCCATGAGTATCAGGCGTGGCCGTCGAACGTTGGATAGCAATTCCAAGAACTTGGCGAAGGTGGCCTTGGAACCGATATCCAATGAGTAGCCGTCAGCACGGGCGTACTCTTCAAGTTCACTCAGTCTGTCTGAATATGGTTGTAGAGCATCGATTATGTTTGTTGCTGCAGCCATGCCTAAAATCTTGACAGGGCGGAAGCAAAAGTGGGCAAGACTAACGTCGACGTTTGCCAGCGAGTCGCGCTGGGGTGCCTTGCTGGACTACTTCGCATGGGCGATGCGGACTCCGGGGTGGACTCTGGGGTCAGAAGCAAGCTGCCAATCGGCATTCAGGCTTTCCGCGAGATTCGCGAGGAGGGTCACTATTGCGCCGATAAGACACCGCAGATCGAACGCCTCGTCGAGCAGGGCAAGCACTTCTTCCTATCGCGCCTGCGGCGCTTCGGCAAGAGTCTACGATTCGACACATCAAGGAATTGTTCGAGGGCTCGGAGGCGCTGTTCCGAGGGCTTGCGATCCACGACCGTTGGGATTGGGGTCGATGGTTTCCGGCGGTGCGGTTGAGCTTCGGCGGTGAAAGCTTCACCAGCCAAGAAAAGCTTGAGCGGGACTACGCGGAAAAGTACCGGGCATCTGGGGAATCGATCCACCCGATCAGCATAGAGTTTAGCGAGGCGACCCGCAACACCATCTCTTTCGACACTGCCGATGCCTGATGATGCGCGGTTCACGCGGGACGAAGGCGGAACTAACCCGCACACGATCCGCAGGTTGATGCCAGCGGGTCACCCAAGGCAAGCTTCAAACATGCCCACCCAATCGCGATTCGCCGCAGGGTTTGCCGGACTCGGATGCGGCGCATCGCTGATCTTCACATGACCGCCCAAATCCGCCTGACGCGCCTGCCTGCCCGCGAATCGTCCGATGCCGATCAACTTGCTCACTTCAAGCGACTTGACCAATTCCCGTAGCGCCTCATCACAAGCCGAGAAGAGCGGCTCTCTCTCACTCTTCGGCAGCTTGTCCGGTGTACGGTTGCGTCCGGAGTCTTCAAGAAACGCCAGCGGGCAGTAGTTCCAGACGAAGAAACATCGAAAGAAGGCCTGCGGCGATCCGTATCGGTCCCGCGCCCATCCCCAGAGCCTCGTTCCACTCACTTCGGAGCGCTTGCTGTCGAACCCGAGGATGGGTCTCGCGCTGTGCTCCGCGCTGGGCTTTTCGACACCATCGCTGATGCCCAGCCAATCGCGCACCATGCCAACATCGCCGAACGGAATACCCGTCTGACACATGCCGAAGGGGCCCGGATTCATGCCGAGCAGCAGTACCCGCGCACCTAGACCTGCATAACGCCTGAGATACTGCGCGTGCGCCTCGCCGGCATATTCGAGCGGCCGGTAGACCTCGGCGACCGGAGGTGCGAATTCAAGCTTGGCGGTGGCTTCCCGAAGTTGGTCAACAATCCGGTCGAGCACTCATACCTCGCCTTGGTACTTGGAGATTTCGTGCCGGCCAACCACCAGGTGATGCACTTCATCCGGGCCATCCGCGAGCCGCAGGGTGCGCTGGCCGGTATACATGTTCGCGAGCGGCGTCCATTGGGAAACGCCGGTGGCGCCGTGAATCTGAATTGCCTCATCAATGATCCGACACACCCGTTCGGGGATCATCGCCTTGGCCATATGCACCCACACGCGCGCTTCGCGGCTGCCAAAGAGGTCCATGGAACGTGCCGCACGCAACACCATGAGGCGCATGGCCTCGATTTCGATGCGCGCACGAGAGACCACTTCGAGGTTCTTTCCGAGTTGAATGAGCGGCTTTCCGAAGGCCTCGCGGGACATGGCGCGCTTGATCATGAGGTCGAGCGCCCGCTCGGCTTGGCCGATTGAGCGCATGCAGTGATGAATGCGCCCGGGCCCCAAGCGAAGCTGCGAGATCTCGAACCCCCTGCCCTCGCCGAGCAAGATGTTCTCTTCTGGGACGCGCACGTTTTCGAGCTTGATGTGCATGTGACCGTGCGGGGCATCGTCCTGACCGAATACGTGCATGGGGCCGAGGATGTGTATTCCCGGCGTGTCCATGGGCACGAGAATTTGCGATTGCTGCCTGTTTGGGGCGGCGTCCGGGCTTGTCTTGACCATGCAGATCATGATCTTGCAGCGCGGGTCTCCGGCACCCGATATGTAGTACTTCTCGCCATTGATCACCCATTCGCCGTTTTCGAGGACCGCCCTTGTGCCGATGTTCTTGGCATCCGAGGAGGCGAGATTAGGTTCCGTCATGGCATAGCAGGAACGAATCTCCCCGTCCAAGAGCGGTTTCAGCCAGCGCTCCTTCTGCTGCTCCGTACCCACGCGCTCGATCACCTCCATATTGCCGGTATCGGGCGCACTGCAATTGAGGCATTCCGATGCCAGCGGATTTTTGCCAAGTTCGGCTGCGATGTAGGCATAGTCGAGATTCTTGAGGCCCTCTCCGGTCTCCGCGTCGGGTAGGAAGAAGTTCCACAACCCCAGTTCCTTCGCCTTGGCTTTTGCCCTGTCAAGTAGTTCGAGCTGCCCGGGCACAAAGCTCCAGCGGTCTTCGCGGTCCTGCCCGAGCTCGAAGAACCGCTCGGTAATGGGCTCCACTTCGTCCGCTATGAATTTCTTGACGGCATCCAAGAGCGGTGCGGCTTCTTCAGACATGCTGAGGTCATACACGTCCGCATCAAGGTCTGTTTGGCTCATGGCTCATCCTGCATCTTGGGAATTGAGCCTCGAATCATACCGACATCGACCACTCGCGAAACTCGCAGAAGGGACAGCATCATCGTGGCGGCAAGATTCTTGGTGCTCTCAACACATGGCCGCGCCAAATGACGCACAATCTAAAAAAGAACAACGCGCTTTGATAAGGAGCTTTTATAAATGCTATCGACAGACATATTTGACCTTTCTGGCAAGGTTGCCTTGCTGACCGGATCTTCAAGAGGCATGGGCAAGGCGATGGCCGAAGGGCTTGCGGCGCATGGCGCGCGCGTGGTCGTTTCGAGCCGCCGGACTGAGCAGTGCGAGGCCACCGCGAAGGAGATCAATGACCGTTTCGGCGACGGCAGTGCGGTGGCCATCGCCTGCAACGCCGGACGCAAGGGAGAACTGCAAGCGCTTGTTGAGGAAACACGGGAACGCTTGGGGCCGATCGACATCAGTATCGGCAATGCCGGTGTCAATCCCTTCTATGGTTCCATGACCGACATTCCCGACGAGGCTTTTGACAAGACCCTCTCGACCAACGTGAAAGCCAACCTCTGGCTGGCACAGATGGTGGTTCCAGACATGAAGGCCAAGGGGTCTGGTTCGATCATGATTACTTCGAGCACCGGAGCTTTTCGTCCCTCGGACACACTCGGCACCTACAGTGTTTCCAAGCTCGCCGATATCGCCTTGGTCAGAAACCTCGCGCTTGAACTCGGCCCCTTCGGGATACGCGTGAACGCCATATGTCCGGGTCTGGTGAAAACAGAATTCGCGCGTGCGCTTTGGGACAACCCGGAATCCGAGCGGCGGGTGAATGAAGAGGTGCCATTGAGGCGTCTGGGAGTGCCGGATGACCTTCAGGGCGTGGCGGTATTTCTGGCTTCGGATGCGAGCGCCTATATGACCGGACAGGCGCTGACACTTTGCGGCGGGACGCATATGTGGAGTTGAACTGGGCTCCAATGCTGAAAAACTCTCTTTTATGAGAGTTTTTTCACGGGTAAAGAGCAATTACGGGTGGGAATTCTGAAATCTGCTATATAGTCTCTTGGTCGTTCCAAGGAGAGCGAGACTATGTCTCAGATTGTACGGCGTGTGAATGGCCCCAAGCCGCTTCGAATGCTTGCGTCCTTTGCCTTCCTAATCCCCCTTGTTCTGATCGCGAGCCCGGTACCGGCGGAATCTTCCGAAGGTGCGTTCACCATTGAAGAGATCGTGGTCACGGCGCGCAAACGCGAAGAATCACTGCAGGACGTGCCCCTGTCGGTGACCGCGTTTGACGCCACCTCTATCGAAAACGCCTTTGGCAACAACATAGGCGAGTTCTCGAAGATGTCCCCAAATGTGACCCTGACTCGACAGCCTTACGCCGGCAACGCCATCTTTGCCGGTATGCGCGGAATCGTATTTGGCGACCTTGAGAAAAGCTTTGATCCCGCCGTCGGCGTGGTGGTCGATGGGGTCGCGCTGGTCACCAACACGGGCGCGCTAATCGACAACTTCGATTTGGAATCAGTCGAGATATTGCGAGGCCCGCAAGGCACCTTGTTCGGCCGCAATACCATCGCCGGCGTGGTCAACGTGCGGCGCAGCCGGCCAACCGGCGAATTCGGCCTGCGCACGCAATTGCGCTACGGAGCCAACAATGAGACCGACCTAAAAGCCGTGCTGAACTTCCCGGTGACTGACACCTTGAGCACCAAAGTAGCCGCTTTTCTTGACAAGGGCGACGGCTTTCAGGAAGAAGGGCACTTCAACCTTATGACCGGCGAAATCGACGGGCGCGGACATGACATCCCCGGCGAAGACACCATCAACGTCTATACCAGCTTTCTGTGGGAACCGACAGATGACCTCAGTGCCTTGCTCACGTTCGAGTATATCGACGATGATTCCACGCTCGCCTCGCCAACCAACCTCACGGTCCCAAACCTCTCTCCGGCGCTCTGGGGCAGCATCACCGGAAACATGTTTGTGGGCCTGTTTTCGGGAGACCCGAGCGCCGTGGGGACTGCGATAGGCACCACCCTGTTTCTGGGTGGCAACTTCTGCGATGTCCACGGGACGGTGTTCGCTCCGCTGAATGGCTGGGTTCCCGAGATCGCCTGCGCGGAGTACGGCTATGAACTTGGCGAGCAGAACGGCTACCGATACTCCATCTCGGCGCAGAACTTTAACAACGCCATTGAGCAGAAGGGATACACCCTCGAACTCAATTACGATTACGGCGACCTTCGTTTCACGTCGGTCACAGGCTACAAGGAAGAAGAAGAACTCCTTGACGAGGACAACCTCGGGACACCCATCTACATCTTCCATCCTTGGCGCCCCCAAGAATATGAGCAGTTCAGCACGGAACTGCGGGTTGCCTCCGATTACGGCGGCAAGTTTGATTTCGTCGGGGGCATTTACTACGTCGAGTCCTCCTATTTCATTACTGCCAGTGTCTACGTGTTCGGCAACCGTCGGCTGCCCGGTGCTTCGCCGTCACCCGATGGCGACGCGGGCCAGGACCTCACCGCATCGGCGATATTTGGCGAGGTCTACTACCGGGTCACGGACGACCTGCGATTGACGGTCGGCGGGCGTTGGACGGATGAAGAAAAGGACTTCTTTATCTTCCAGAGAGTTTCTGGTGATTCCAGCGGAGTCTTGCCGAGTGTCCCCCCATACACTGCTTGGGGCTGTGGGCTCGACGGCGCGGTCAAAGACTATGCTGATTTGGTTGGACAATACTGGGTGCAAACCGCGCCGACGCCAGAGGCGGCGGCGCTGCGCACCGCAGGCCTTCGGTGCAACTCGGATGGCAAGGAGAGTTGGGCGGAATTCACGCCACGCATCAGCTTGGAGTACAACTGGAACGACAAGGTCATGACCTACCTCTCATGGTCGCGCGGCTTCCGTTCCGGCGGCTTCAATGGACGCGCAACTACGCCCTCATCAATGGGCCCTTATGACCCCGAAGTCGTGGACAGCTACGAGATTGGCTTGAGGTCGAACCTGCTCAATGATCGCCTGCTGTTCAACGCCACCTTGTTCCGTTCCGAATATCAAGACAAGCATGAGAGCGAGATCTATCAGTTCGGAGCCGCGACGGAAACAGTAGTCAACAACGCCGCTGAAGCGACCATCGATGGTATGGAAATCGAGGCCCAGTACCTTGCTACCGAACATATGCAATTTCGCCTGACGCTAGGCATGATCGACGGCGTGTACGAAGAGTTCCTGGCGCCCGACCGCGTCGCCTGCCAAGGCATTTCGCGCGCCAGTTGTCCGCGCGTGGACCGCTCGGGAGACTTCGACTTTGGGTTTCAGCCTGACTGGAATGCCAGTGCCGCCATGACCTATTGGCAGCCTTTGCCGGACGGGTGGGGAGACCTCACCGGCATGGCGCTTTATAGCTGGACCAACAAGACCATCGGCAACTTTGGTCAGCCTGACCCGATGGGACTCGGGCGCAACGAGTTTCCAGCACGCGGCGAGTGGGATTTCACGCTCATCTGGGAGCGCGACGCCTTCAAAGTGGCTGGCTACGTCAAGGATGCGTTTCACGAGGACAACTACTTGGCCACCTCGGTCGATGTGGGTGTGTTCTGGTTCGGAGCAGTGACTGTTGGCCGCACTTGGGGCATAGAAATCACGCACGAACTGTAGTGATCAGCGGGCCGGACACGCTCTGCGCTTAAATGGTTTAAGGCTGAGGGTCGTTCGGCAACGACGAAGCAAACAGGCGGAAGCTATTCCTTGCTTCTGTGTGCGATGCGTTGCAGGGCTTGGTCTTGCGCTACGCTTGTGGGGTCTGAGGCAGATTCGTCGGAGTATTCAAGAATCTCCAAGGTTGTGTCGTAAATGCCTTCGATTGTGCTCGCTGCTTCCTGCTCATCGTAGTCGCCGAAAATGTCACTACTTGCGTGCAGCATGCCGCCGGCGCTTAGTACGAAGTCGGGCACGAAGGTGATTCCTCGAGCTTTGAGCGCCGCGCCTACCGAAGGCTCTGCCAACTGGTTATTAGCGGATCCGGCGATGACTTTCGCCCTGATTTTGCCCAGGTTTTCATGCGTCAACACGCCGCCAAGCGCGCAAGGGGCGAGTACATCCACAGGTTGAAAAAGGATCTCCGACGGATCAACCGGCAGTGCGGCGAAGGTCCGCTTGGCTCTCTCGACCGCCTGCCTGCTGCGGTCGGCGATTACCAGCGTGCAACCGCGGGTGTGCAGCAATCGGCATAGCTCAAAACCGACCTGGCCGATTCCTTGGACAGCGACGGTGAGGCGAGAGAAATCCTCATGTCCCGAGGTATGTCGCACTGCGGCACGCATGCCATGCAAGACGCCAAGCGCGGTGTGGGGCGCGGGGTCTCCATTGCGACCATCTCCAGATGTCTTGCCGAATACGAATTTCGTATGTTTGGCAAGCACCTCGACGGCATCGATGCCTACGCCCACATCCTCCGCCGTCCAATATTGACCGCCCAAGCCTTCAATATGTTTGGCGAACGCGATGAGACGCGCGTCTCTGTTGGCATCTGCGGGGTCGGCAATGATCACTGACTTGCCGCCGCCAAGAGGCAATCCGGCAAGCGCATTTTTGATGGTCATGGCATGCGATAGCCTCAGTACGTCCGTGATGGCCGCATCGAAGGATTCGTAAGGCAACATCCGGCAGCCACCGGCTGCCGGGCCGAGCACGGTGCTGTGAATCGCGACGATCGCTGACAGATCCGTCGCAGGATCTCGACAGAACAACACCTGCTCGTGGTCGCGGTATTCAGGATGGTCAAAGACCTGCATGCTCGGGCGATGGCTCCTCATATTGCTTGGCATCTTACAAAAAGCGTTCGCAATTTCCCAAGTTCGGTGGTCAGAACCTATACCCCCCCCCCCCTGTGAGGACGGGATTATTCACTCTTTTGCGAGCTGAGAGGTTCAATACTTTTAACCTCTGAGCGCGTAAGGCAACCCAGTTGCAAGATTAGGGAACACCGCAAGCAGTACCAGCATCAAGAGTTGCAGCGCAATGAAGGGCAATGCGCCCTTGTAGATGTCTCGAGTGTCGACCGATTTAGGCGTGACGCCGCGCAGGTAGAAGAGCGAGAACCCGAAGGGAGGGGTCAGGAAGGAAGTTTGAAGATTGATCGCGATCATGATGCCGAGCCACACGGGGTCGAATCCCATGGCCAGCAGCACTGGACCGACAATCGGGACCACCACAAAGGTGATTTCGATAAAGTCCAAAATAAACCCGAGCAGGAAGAGCACCAGCATGACGATGATCAGGGCGCCAATTTCACCGCCGGGCATGTTTTCGAATACCGAGCGTACCAGTTCATCGCCGCCATAGGCCCGAAACACCAGAGAAAATATAGACGCGCCTATGAGAATGAAAAACACCATGGCGGTCGTCTTCAGCGTCTCGCGCGATGTTTCTCGAAGGGTTGATCTGTTCAAACGCCCATAGGCCAAGGCGAGCAGCACGGCCCCGAACGCGCCAACGCCCGCCGCTTCGGTCGGTGTGGAATAGCCACCGAGAATGGCTCCGAGGACCGCCACAATTAGGGTCAAGGGCGGCGCCAGGCCGAGCGCAAGCTCTTTCGCGCTTGGTCGCTTTCCCGTCCTTTCAGTGGTCTTCTCCAAGCGGTCCGGCTTGATCCAAGCGGTCAGAAAAATCAACCCTAGATACAGCGCCACTAGCAGCAGGCCGGGGATGAGTGCACCTGCGAACAGATCGCCCACGGATACTGTATTGGGGGCAAAAATGCCCTGTTGCAGTTGCGCCTGTTGGTAGGCGTTGGAGAGCACGTCGCCGAGCAGCACCAAGACAATCGAGGGTGGAATGATCTGCCCCAGGGTACCGGTCGCGGCAATGGTGCCGGTGGCCGTGCGGCTATCGTAGCCGGCATTCAGCATGGTCGGCAGCGCGATGAGGCCCAAGGTCACGACGGTCGCGCCCACAATGCCCGTGCTCGCAGACATGAGCATACCGACGAGAATCACGGCACAGGCGAGTCCGCCACGCGCGCCGCTCATGAGCCCGGTCAGGCAATCAAGCAAGCGCTCAGCGATGCGTGTTTTCTCAAGCATCACGCCCATGAACACGAACAAGGGCACCGCCAGCAGTGTTTGATTGGTGGCGATGCCGAACAAACGGCCGGACAGAAACCCGAGGTCGGAAAGATCGAAGAGCCCGAACACCGAGCCTGCCAATGCGAAGGCGAGTGCGACGCCCGCCAGCGTGGCGGCGGCCGGGTAGCCGAGCAAGAGTGCCGCGAACACCGCGGCGAACATGAAGAGTGGAATCAGCTCAATCATGCCTGCCGGTCTTCGCTTGCAAGCGCCCGGAGCAATTTAATGCACTCCGAGATGATTTGCAGCGCCAGCAGTGACGGCATCAAGAGAATGACGGTCTTTAATAGAAACACGGCCGGTATGCCTCCTACCTCGGGAGACCCCTCACGGATTCGCCAACTCGCCAGCACCCAGTCAAAACTCGAGACGAACACGACTATGCACATGGGAAGCAGCAAGCAGAGGTGGCCGACAAGATCGATCTTGATTTGCGACCGTCTCGTGAGCTTCGAGTAGAGGATGTCGACGCGCACATGGCGGTTTTCTTTGAAGGTCCAAGCTGCCCCCGCGAGGAACACCAGCGAGTTCATATAGATGACGGACTCCTGCAGGGCGATCGCGCCGATGCCGAAGCCATAGCGAAGGAGCACAATCGCGACCGTCGCCGCCACCATGGCGGCCGTCAGCCAAGATAGACCTTGACCCAAATAGTCCTGAAAACGGTCAATCGCGTGCGCCAAGCGTTTCACAGCGCGACTTTCTGGGTGCAAAGCGCCAGCAGCATCAAGCTGCCGACCCAGGCGTTATGCCGAAACGCGCGAAGATAGCCAAGCGCTTCTCTATGCACCTCCTTGCCCAGTCGAAGAAGCTGATAGCCGAAGAGCGCAAGCATGCCAATAAGAAACAGGTAGTAGTGCCAAACGTAGCCAAGCCTCACGCCCAGCGCGACGAGACTTGCCAGCATGCCCAATTGGCACAGCGCAATCAGTCGTAGCGACCCTCCTACGCCGAACCGGGTGGCCAGCGAACCCACGCCAATCTTTTTGTCATCGGGGAGGTCCTGCAGCGCATAAAAGGTGTCGTAAGCAAGAATCCAAAGAAAGTTCGCCAAGAACAACCAAAGCGCGGATTCGGTGATGCGTCCAGAGACTTCGACCGATGCCACCAGAATCCCCCAACTGAAGGCCACGCCAAGCACGAGTTGTGGAAGGCTGGTCACCCGCTTCGCGAATGGATAGAGCAGGATGAGCGGGACGCCCAGCACGGCGGTGAGGGCAGCCCAAGGCGTGAGCAGCAGTAGCAGCAGCGCCGCCATTGCCATGAGAAGGACGAACACGGCGATTGCCTCGGCAGGCGCTACGCGACCCGAAGCCAGTGGCCTATGTCGGGTGCGCACCACATTCGAGTCAAAATGTCTGTCCGCATAGTCATTGATCACGCATCCTGCGGAGCGGGTCAGCCACACGCCGAGCGTGAAAATAATCACCGTCTTTGCTGATGGCCAACCGGCGCCGCTCACTAAGAGCGAGGCCAGGGTTGGAAACAAGAGTAGCAGCCAACCAATGGGTGTTCCTTGTCGGGTGAGCTTGGAATAATTCCCGATTCGCGCCGCGAGGCTGGTCATGGCGACCGCTCTAGGTCTTTCAGGAAGCGCAAAAATTCGTTATTCTGATCGGCTGATTTGTACGTCGTGAATTGAAACACCAATGCGCAAGTGGCAATGCATCGTCTGCGGATGGATCTATGACGAAGCCGAAGGATTCGAAGACGAGGGCTACCCTCCCGGCACCCTGTGGGAGGACATCCCCGATGACTTCGTGTGCCCAGAGTGCGGCGTTGCCAAGAGCGACTTTGAAATGATCGAAGTCGGGTAACCTGCCGAACGCTCATTTGTGGTCAGTGAACGACCGGCGCGAGGTCGCCCGAAGCATACAGGGTGCTGTATTTCTCTAGCGGGAGTGGTCGTATGTTGGCGGCCTGTCCCGCCGTCCCGAAGGCCGTGAGCCTATCCTTGATGACCTCCTTCATGGCTTGAAGTTGCTTGCCGAGGTACTTGCGCGGATCGAATTCGCGCGGACTATTGGCAAGAAACTCACGCGTTGCCGCAGTGGCCGCCAGCCTCAGGTCGGTATCTATATTCACCTTGCGCACGCCATGGCGAATGCCTTCTTGGATCTCCTCCACCGGAACGCCGTAGGTTTCAGGTATGTCTCCTCCGAAGCGGTTGATGGTTTCCAAGAAGTCTTGAGGCACGGATGAGCTTCCGTGCATCACTAGGTGCGTGTTGGGAATGCGCTTATGAATTTCGCGCACCCGGTCGATTGCCAGAATATCTCCGGTCGGCGGACGGCTGAACTTGTAAGCTCCGTGCGAGGTGCCAATGGCGATCGCCAAGGCATCCACTTCGGTCTGCGAGACAAAGTCAGCGGCCTGTTCGGGATCGGTCAAGAGCATGTCATGCGTGAGCGTACCTTCGGCACCCACGCCGTCCTCTTCTCCGGCTTCGCCGGTTTCCAATGATCCGAGGCAACCAAGCTCGCCCTCCACCGACACCCCGCAGGCATGCGCCATGTCCACCGCGCGGCGAGTGACCTCTATGTTGTATTCATAGCTCGCCGGCGTCTTCTGATCCTCAAGCAAGGAGCCATCCATCATCACGGAAGTGAATCCAAGTTGAATGGACCGCTGGCAGACCGCCGGGCTCGCACCATGATCTTGGTGCATCACCAACGGAATATGGGGAAATTCCTCGACGGCGGCTAGGATGAGGTGCCTCAGAAAATTCGCTCCGGCATACTTCCTCGCCCCGGCGGAGGCCTGCACAATGACTGGGCTGTCCACTTCGTCGGCACCTTCCATGATGGCACGCATCTGCTCGAGATTGTTGACGTTGAAGGCGGGAACGCCGTAATCGTTTTCTGCCGCGTGGTCGAGCAATTGGCGCAAGCTGATGACTGCCATAGGGGAACTTCCAAATGAAACAAGAAAGAGATTATCGCGCCCGCGCGCGAAGCGACGCAATAGCTGGAAGCTCCTTGCCTTCAACAAATTCGAGCAGAGCGCCACCGCCCGTGGAAATATAGGAAATCGAGTCCCTCATATTGGCTATTTCGATCGCCGCCAGCGTATCGCCACCGCCGACCACGGAAAAGGCTGCGGACTCGGCGACGCAGCGAGTTAGATGAAGGGTTCCAGCGGAAAAGGCGTCGATTTCGAACACGCCAACCGGGCCGTTCCAGAGAATGGTGCCAGCCTCTCCAAGCGTTTTGCCGAGCCGCGTCCGCGAGACCGGGCCGATATCGGCAACCATATCCCGCTTCGAAATGTGATCAACCGGGACAATACGGGTCGTCACATCCTCCCGAACTTCTTCGGCGACCACAACATCATCGGGTAATAGCGGACGACACTTTTCTCTCAGTCGTTTCGCCTCGTCGAGCATCGATGCCTCAATGAGCGACCGACCAACGTCTTTGCCGGCCGCGGCCAAGAAAGTGGTGGCGATGGCGCCGCCAACAACCAAAGAGTCGGTGAGTTCAGCGAGCCGGTCAAGTACGCCCAGCTTGGTGCTGATCTTCGCTCCGCCAATGACTGCCACGAATGGACGTGCCGGGTTTTCCAGTAACCGTTCGAGCGCCTCGAGTTCTCTGACAAGCAGCGGACCGGCGCAGGCAATCTCCGCCGCCTCAATGACTCCAGCGGTGGATGCATGCGCGCGATGCGCGGTCGCGAAGGCGTCCATGACGAACACGTCGCACAGATTCGCAAGCCTTCGAGCGGGCTCCTGTGAGTTTTCCGTTTCGCCCGGAAGAAATCGAAGGTTTTCGAGCAAAGCGAGACTTCCGGGGTTGAGGTTCTCGGCATCGCCAAGATTTTCAATAAGCAAGACCTCTCTCGCTAAGAGTTCGCTGAGCCGCGTGGCAACTGGGCGAAGCGAGAATTCTGGAGTTGTCTGCGCGCTTGCTCCCTCTGGCGGCCTGCCTAGATGCGAGGCGAGCAGCACCGACTTTGCTCCATGGTCGAACGCCTGTTCGATGGTCGGCAGCGCCGCGAGCAGCCTCGCGTCGCTTGTGACCCTGCCCTCGGCAATTGGCGCGTTGAGGTCTTCTCGGATCAGAAGGCGCTTTGCGCGGATAGGTACCTCGGAGAGCTTTGGGATCTTCATCAAGCGTCTTGGGCCTCGGTAAGCGGCCCTTTGAGCGCATCGAGTACGGCTTCCACCGTCATGCCACAGGCACGCATCGCGGTGGCGCCAGGTGCGGAAACGCCAAAACGCTCGATTCCGATGACTGTCCCTTCGAGGCCGACATAGCGCCGCCAATAGTCCGGGTGCCCCGCCTCGACGGCGATTCTGCGTTTGACTTCTGGCGGCAGTACGGTGTCGCGGTACGCCTGTGATTGTCGATCAAACACTTGGGTACTCGGCATGGACACCACGCGCACTCCCATGCCTTGGGATTGCGCTTGCTTCGCCGCTTGCACGGCTAATTCCACCTCGGAACCGGTCGCAATCACTATGGCATCAAGCGAACCTTGGGCCTCAAGGAGCACATAACCACCGCGTTCGACCATACCAAACGCATCGGCATCCCTCGTCTGTCCTTCGGTCTTTTGGCGCGTGAGCACCAGCGCGGTCGGCCCTTTGTGCGAGATGGCCTGCTCCACCGCCACGCAGGTCTCGACCAGGTCACAGGGACGCCAAAGGGTGAAGTTTGGGGTGGTGCGCAGATTGGTGAGTTGCTCAATGGGTTGATGTGTGGGGCCATCCTCTCCGAGACCCACCGAATCGTGCGTGTAGACGAAGATATTCGGCAGATTCATCAGCGAAGCGAGGCGGACGGCGTTGCGCGCGTATTCCATGAACACCAGGAAGGTCCCTGAGAAGGGACGCAGGCCACCGTGCAGCAGCATGCCGTTGGTCATGGCGGTCATGCCGAACTCCCTCACGCCCCAATGGACATAGTCGGCCGGCCCTTGATCCTGCTCGACCATATTGAGTGCGCGGGCATCCTTGAACTTGGTGCCGTTTGACCCTGAAAGGTCCGCCGAACCACCGATGAGTTCGGGTAGCGGGCCCACACAGGCATCAAGGCAGCGGGTCAGCGCCTTTCGGGTTTCGAGCGGTGCGGGCGATGCGTGTGCGTCGCTGGCAAGTGTCCTTAAGGCTTCGTTCCATCCTTGCGGCAGTTCCCCCTTCATGCGTCGTGTAAGTTCGGCGGCGAGTTCGGGATGGTCGCGTTCGTAAGCCCGAAAGCGCGTTTGCCAATCCAAGACAAGGGTTTTGCCGCGAGCGGTTTGATCCCACTCGGACTTGAGATATTCCGGCACTTCAAAAGGAGGTGCAGACCAGCCAAGCGCCTCGCGGGTTGCGGCAATCTCATCGCCGCCAAGCGGTGCGCCATGGGTCGAAGCCGTACCTGCCTTGTTCGGCGCGCCAAAGCCTATGGTGGTGCGACAGCACAGAAGCGTCGGGCGTGTGGTCTCGCCCTGGGCGGTGTCCACTGCCTCAAGAAGCGCTGCCGGGTCGTGACCATCCACGTCGCGCAATACCTGCCATCCGTAGGATTCGAACCTTCCGGCCACGTCTTCCGTGTACCAAGGGCCAACCTCGCCATCAATCGAAATGTTGTTATCGTCGTAGAGGCAGATCAACTTGCCGAGACGGGCGGTGCCGGCGAAGGACGCGGCCTCGTGCGACACGCCTTCCATAAGACAGCCATCACCGGCAATTACGTAGGTGCGGTGGTTAATGATGTCGTGCCCGTCTCGATTGAATGCCTCGGCAAGCAACTGCTCCGCGAGCGCCATGCCCACGGCATTGGCGAGACCTTGGCCAAGTGGGCCCGTCGTCGTCTCCACGCCCGGTGCATGGCCAAACTCCGGATGTCCCGGGGTCTTCGAGCCAAGCTGACGAAAGTTCCTGATCTCGTTGATGGACAGGTCATATCCGGTCAAGTGCAGCACCGCGTAGAGCAGCATGGAGGCATGCCCGTTGGAAAGCACGAACCTGTCTCGGTCAATCCATGCGGGGTCCTGTGGCGCATACTTTAAGACCTCTGTCCACAGGACTTCCGCGATGTCAGCGAGGCCCATGGGCGCGCCGGGATGTCCGGATTTCGCCGCCTCGACGGCATCCATGGCGAGCGCCCGTATCGCATTGGCGCGTTCGCGCCGTCGGCTAATTGTTGGCATGTGTGGTGGCGGGAATCACAAAGTGCGTATTTTCCTTGTTTTGTGGGTCGGGGGGCAACGCTTGCGCTGGAGCTTGCAGCGCAAACGCTCACGCAAGATTTGTCGCAGGGTTACCAGAAAGGTGCTGCTTACCCGTTCATTTCGGAAAACAACTTTGCGAAAAGAATGCCTCTCCCGTCAAGTGGCGCACAGTGGCGGCTGAGTCGCAACGCTGACGCACAAGAATCATCAAGACCGCTCTCGACTTAAATCTCTTCGTTGAGGGTTTCGACGTACTTTCGATAAATGAACAGGCGATTTCGCGCGCGTTGTTTTGCGCTCGCCGAAATCCTTTCGCGATCAGCTCGAAATAGCCCATGCAAATGTATTGTGGCATTGCAGGCGTTGTTCGCAATCACCGTCCACCCTAGCCCGGAAAATTCACCAGTCCGCTCCTGTTCGCATGTATCCTATTGAAGCCCATGAAGATATTGCCCCGTAGCCACAAACACGGTTTGCATCAGCGCCCGCTTTGCGGGGCAGCCGCCCGAAGGGTCGGGCACACGGATGTGCCCGATGAAACTGGTGAAATTTCCGGGCTAGTTCGGTTCAGCAATTCGTAGTATTTCTCACGATTTTGTTTGAAGTACAGACTCAGGTAGAGCAGTGGTTCGCGCAATACGCCATCTGCACATAAGAGCAGCACTATGAGAATGCGCCGTGCTCGGCAGGGACGACTTACTTTGGACCGTCGCCGAAGTCCTCACGGGAATCCCCCGTGAGTGCCGACGCCAAATCCCATAGCAGTTTCTGGTAAGCGCCAACGGCAGAGGGGCTGGCACAAAAGACAGATTGAACGGTTTGTCCGTCTTCGGGTCTTTTCGCTAACCGCTTGATGGTCTCGTGAACAAGCGATGTCTTGCCCGAACCCGGAGGTCCGCCAATGATGAAAGTGCCTCCCTCCAGAAACTGCTCCGAATCAAAAAGATAATGCGATATTTCGCATATGGAGCCAATAATGTTCTCGCGTCCGCCGAAGGCAATGGGAGGTTTGCGTTCACCATGATCCGCTATGAGCTTCTTGAGCTTTTGATGAACGGTTTTCGACATGAGGCGAAGTCCAGCCAATCTCCGGCTCGGCTATTGCCGTGAATTATATGCAAGGCAGATTGAAAGCCAGCGGAACTGAAACGCCGGAATGCCCGATTCCTCGAAACCGACAATTGAGAATAGTCGTACCCGTGGGTGTTGTGTTCAAGTGGTTCATTCGCGCAATTGGCGATGAACCCAAGGCTGGAACTGCCATGCAGGCACCCAGCGCCTAGAGAGTCTTCTTGTTCGCAGTCTTGGCCCACTTCCTACGCCACCAGAGGATGGGACCCGTCACCACCATGAAAATGGCGAGGAGTGCGAGCAGGTCCAGAAAATAACGCGCATGCCTGCTGACTATGTTGCCGTTGTGGATTTCGAACATCAGCAGCATCAGGGGTGTGGCATCGAGCTTGGGGAGGCGTAAATCGACTCGTTGCAATCCTGCTCGGAGATCTCCCTCGAAAGCTGCGGGGCCGCTGATCACGTACCAGCGATCTTGACTGATTGTTGCGTCTGACGGCATACCCACCAGACCCGGAATCATCTGCCAGTCTCCACCTTGAAGCGGTCTTTGAAAGCTCGGTCCACCGAGACCGCCGGCAAACAATTGATCGCCCTCGCGTCTCAGGCTCCAGACGAATCCAGGCGTGCCGGTCGGACTCTGCTCGCGTATCCAGCGCTTCCCGTCATCCTTAGTGGTCAGCACGCCCAATCGGGTGCCTATAGTGAATTTGGTCGGCTGCTCGGGATAGGCCACCACATGCGAAACCTCGTCCGTCAAAGAACGAAAATCGTAGACCGGAGGCAGAAAGTCGCGATCAATCTTGTTGCCCACCAATGCTGGCATCCATTCGCCTCGGTGATCCATGATGATGCCGCTGATTGACAAGTAGAGCACCGGCCCTATGGCTAGTAGACCGATCAAGGGCGCGTGCAGATTGAACAGGCTGTTTTTTAGAACCCGCTTGCCCTCGTGCTGTTGTCGTCTATACCACCACTGCAACACGCCGGTGAGCGCAAGCAGCGCGAAGGCGAGCGCGCCGAAGTCGTTAATGGCTAGGTTGATATCCCGCCGCACAAAGGAACGCCCGAGATGGGTGTCAAACAGAAATCGCGACCAACTCACCTCCTGTGGCAGGTCCTCAACCACAACCTCGTCAAGCTCGATCGACGCAACCTGCATCTCCTCACCCAAAGTGATGCGCAGAATTCGGCTGCGGTCTTCCACGGCCACTAGGCCATTTGCGACCGATCCGCGATCAAGCGCCGTCAATCTCTTCCCTTCAAGACCCACGCGCGTTGCCGGAACAGAGGCAAGCTTGGGAGAGAAACTCCAAAGGCCATCATCGCTCGCCAGCCAGATGCGTTCCCATCCGAGCACCTCATCCACAAGCATGGCGTAGATCATCGGAGCGCCGGATTGTCCTTCAAAGGCGACGGGTTGCCAACTACGAGTCCCGTCGCTGCTTCGCCAAGCGCCTGCGGCGCCGCCTGCCACCCACTGATTTGCATCACCGGGGTTGGCCTGCAGCAAGGTGATGTGGCGGGTGGCCAGATTCTCTGAGATATGATCGGGTAGATAGTCGTACGGGACTCCGACTTGCCATGCCCAGCGCCAATCGTCTCGGTGGTCGAGCATGAGCCCGGATATTCCAAGAAGCGCCAACCAGAAGGCACCAAATAGTCCGCCCCATCGATGCAGACGAAGTAAGCGACTACGCAGGTTCACTTGTGGACGCACTCAGCAATGGACCCGTCAAGTCTGAGCCATGCGACAAATCGGAGCATTGCCGTGCCCGGCGGTGTATTTTTCTGGTATGTGGGTATCGAGATGAGATGGCGTTGCCCGATGTCTTGCGCGTCTTGAGCTCCCACAAAATGCGCCAGCAGGATTGACAAGGTCGGCAGTGTGCCTATTGTCATCCATAATTGCAGGCTCGGCTTCCTGCGGTGGAGACGATCGCTCAAAGGGATCTTCCTGAATTCTCGTCCAAGAGGATATTAACAGTCATAGCGCTTCGATAAGGGGGTGCCGGTACGGACAGGTGAGCACGTCGATGATTTCGGCCAATGGATCTAAACTCCATATCGGCCGAAATCGATGTATCAAGAACGAAAGCTTGGCGAATCGGTGCGAAGCCTGTCCAACACTTTTACAGTGTGGACTTACTGATCGAGCAGGACAATCGGTTGCACCCAGTCGAAATCAAGAAGAATGCCTCCCCGGGCACGGCTGCGGCCAAGGGCTTCGCGGAGCTCAAACTGCAGGGTCGAGATATCGGGCCGAGTGCCGTGATCCGCCTCAGGGAATCCTCGGTGGCGCTAGACCATGACGTGATCGCAATCCCCGCAGCCTATCTTTGATCCGGAGCCGCAGGAACGCTTTCAGTCGGAAAAGCGTCGGGCGGATGAAGAATCGCGTGCCGCAAGGGGTCAGATTACGCTCCCGGACGGCCTGTTCTCCAGTCCCATCGACGGACTTGTACATCCGCGAACACATCCGCCTTGCCGTAGGGGCTGTCGGCGACAAACGCACTCGCCGCCTCCAATGAGGGTGCTTCAACGATCAATAGTAGGCCGACAAGGGTATCCGAGTCATCGGCGAGCGTCGGGCCCGCATGAAGCACAACGATGTCGGGGTGATCAGGATGATCTCGCAAATAGCCCATATAGGCCGCCTGAAGTTCGCTGCCTTCATGCACCAACCCGGGCTTGTGAGTGACGACCGCAACAGCGTGCATAGGATTCTCCCTGTCCTTCCGTGAGTCGCTTCCCACAATAGGCCAATTGATTTGTTTCTGTCAATGTCTCTCCTTTGGACTTGTTCGAGGCGTCTCACCAAGTCAGTCCGCTATGACGTTATAATGCCGCCACAATGATGTTACGCACGCAAATATCAATCGACTCGGAGTTGCTCGCGTGTGTCCGCGCACGCGCATCGGCGCTGAACATTTCGCTTGCGGAGTACTTTCGCAGACTTGCCGAGCGGGATTTGGCGGGGTCACCTAAGAATGTTGATCGTTCGATTGTTTTTCACCTTGGCGCGTCGGGAGGCGCAGATATTTCCAAAGACAAGGACCGCCTGATCGGCGAGGCCACGCGCGCCGGGAGGTCTCGGCCACCGACTGCGCTATGAGCGTCTTTGTAGATACTTCAGCTTGGTACGCGGCCGCAGACACTGACGATCGGCACAACACTCGTGCGATGGCGCTCTTGAGCACCGAAGAACCTCTTGTCACGAGCGATCATGTGCTCATTGAATCATGGCGCCTGCTGCACCATTGTCTTTCGCCGATGGCCGCAGAGAGATTCTGGGATGGTCTGCGAAGCGGCGTCGCCAGCATTGAGCAGACGACGAGCGCCGATCTGGAGTCGGCATGGGCCATCGGCGAGACCTTTTCGGACCAAGACTTCGCCATTGTGGACCGAACGTCGTTCGCACTTATGGTGCGCCTTGGCATTTCCCGCGTCATATCATTTGACAGAGACTTTGCCGTGTTCCGCTACGGCCGCGGCCGAAAGCTTGCTTTTGAGGTGCTGTCGTAAGCTGCCGGTCAAGTTGACTTGTTTCTGTCAATGTTTAATCTCTGGCGGCTCCACGCGGACGGTCACTATGTCTATGTCGTGGTACTGCTGATGTCGGACCGAAGCGGCGAGGTGACGCAAGAGCCGTAGCGAAACATCCTGCTCGATCATGGCCGCCGCGTCGGCCTCGCCCAAGAGCGCGATTCGGTCTTGGATATTCTCTTCGCCTTTCGAGGCAACGAACTCCAGCACGGCGCCGCCTTCTTCGCTGCGCGCTGTGAGGAGCAGGCGCCGCCCGAGATTGGCGGCGGGGTCGTCCTGGTGCTGAAGCGTCAGCAAAGTCTCCTCGCAGACGGCATCTAGGCGTTCGGTCATCTGCGCATCCCAACCCCTTTGCGATGCGAACCTGCCTATGAATTCGCGAATCTCGCTTAAGGAGGAAGTATCGCACCCCACCTCTATCCTGCGGCGGCGCGGCTTGGTCAGCTCGAGGAATGCGGTCAGGACGACCGCCACCACGCCTCCGGTCAGCATCCCGTTCTTTAAGAGAGCGCCGGCAAACTCGGGAACCTGCTCGATGAATACGCTGTGGTACTGAAAGCCCACGCCGATCCAGAAGGCGACGCCGGCAATCATTCCTTTGCGTAGGTCGACTCCATCCTGCACAATCACCTTCATGCCGATGATGAAGATCGTTGCCATGGTGACGGTGATAAAGGCCGTGATGACAGGCCCCGGTATGGCAAGGATCACGGCAAGTACCTTGGGAAGGAAGGCCAGCATGATCAGCGACCCCCCAAGCGCGAGGCCGATACTGCGAGCGCTGACCCCGGTGATCTCGACCATGGAGGCCCCGGTGGGTCGGAAGCCGAGTGGCATGGTGCCTGCCAAGCCCGATAGCAGATTGCCCACCCCGTCGGCCGCGACCGCGCCCTGCACCGCGCGAAAATCCACGGCACGGCTTTCGGCCCAAGACACGCGCTGAATCGCAACGGCACCGCCGATAGTTTGCATGGTGCAGACGAGGGAGACGAACACGAAAGCCGGAAGCAGCGCCCAGAACTCGGGACCAAAACGAAGATCCAATGCCGCCCAATCGGGCCAGGGAATGCCGATCCACGGCGCTTGCGCGATGCGGTCCAAGTCATAGAGACCGAACAGGCCGGCGATGGCCGAACCTGCCACGATGCCGACCACAGGTGCCCACAAGCGCATGCGACCGCTCGATGCCAAGGTGATGGCGACGATGACAACGAGGGTCGTCAGCGCGCTGAGTGACGCCGCCAGCGGCGGCGCGCCGCTCGGCACATTCCCCAATTGCTCGAACATGATCGGCATGACCGTCACAGGCGTGAGCATCAGGACTGTGCCGGTGACCGTAGGGGTGAGAATGCGCCGGAACAGTGAGAGGCGCGCAGAGAAGGCGAACTGGACCAGGGCGAGCATAACGACTAGGGTTGCGAGCAAGGCCGGACCGCCTGCAGCGAGCGCCGCGATGCTCACCGCGATGGCGACACCGGATGTGCCGATCGCGAGGATGTACCCCGCTCCGAAGCGTCCGATTCGGCGCGCTTGAATGATGGCGGTCACGCCGGAAAATGCAACGGAGGCGAATACGGCCCAAAGCAAGACCTCCTCGGGCTGACCGGCCGCGCGGAACACAACGGTGGGGATCATCACCGCGCCGGGCAATACCAAGCAGGCGATCTGCAAAGCAAGACTGAAGCTCAAGGGCACCGGAATCTTTGCGTCGGGATCGCGGCGGTCTTGGGAGCGCTGGTCGGATTCGTCGATTCCCATGGCCTGATCCTTGCTCCTAGCGGTGCGTCCGGCCGCCTTAAGTCACCGAAATTATATCCAATTTGGCTTGATTGACCGCTGTCAATTGATTGACAACACCCAGATGATCGGTGTAGATTCGATGAATTAAGGAACACCATGAGGTGGCTTATGGAAGACAGTAGGGTGCGCAAGCTTAGGGAGAAATTGGGAATCTCCACAGAGGACCATAGCCAAGCAGCCGGAAGGTCAGTCAGTCCCAATCTTCAAAAGAAGATCTCGGGATTTGCCGGGGCGGGCGGGAATTTTGTTTCCGCACCAACCCGAGCAGGCGGCAATTTTGTTTCGGCACCGACTCGAGCCGGTGGAAACTTTGTTTCCGCGCCGACCCGAGCAGGTGGCAATTTCATATCCGCACCGACTGTGGCTGAGTACACAGCGGCGGAAAGCTAACTGCCTTAAGTGCTGATGCCGCGCCCTGAGGCTTCAGCGGCTTCAGGGCATTGCGGCGTTTCATGCGCGACACGGTTGATAGGCGGTCGTGCGTATAGCCAGTGATCGAATCAGGGTGAGCTTCGGCAAGCTTGAGGCGCTGGAGGTCATTCTCAAAATCACCGAGCGCTGCAACCTGAATTGCGACTATTGCTATTTCTTCAACGCCGGCGACGACAGTTACAAGGAACACTCGGCGTTTATTTCCGATGACACGGTCGCACTGGTGGTGCGGCGGCTGAAAGAGTTCTCCGGGGCGTACAAACTCGAGCGAATCGCCGTTCACCTGCACGGCGGCGAGCCTCTATTGATGCCCAAAGCTCGCTTCGAGGGCATCTGCGAAGCAATCAGATCCAATTTGGCGGAAATTGTCGACCTGTCGATGACAGTCCAAACAAACGGCATGCTGATTGATCGCGATTGGATCGAACTATTCAACCGATACGACGTGCAGGTGGGCGTCAGCCTAGACGGAGCGAAGGTACACAACGATGCCCATCGGCTCGATCATCGCGGTCGGTCTTCCTACCAAGCGACCGTTCAAGGTCTGGCCTTGTGTCAAGCACATCTCAATCACCCGCCAACGGTACTAGCCGTGATCGGTGAGGAATTCAACTCCGAGGAAATCTACGAGCACTTTCGAAACGACCTCAAAGTGGAACGCCTCGACTTCTTGCTCCCGGACCTGAATCACGACAACTTCTCCGGCGATGCAGAAGCGTACGGAGCGTTTCTGATCCAAGTGTTCGACAAGATGGTGGATGACGAGGAGTTCATCAGCGTCAGGTTCATCGACCATTTTCTGGCGCGAATCTACGGACAGGGGAACTTCCTCTTCCCGGACGGCAGAAGCGATCCGGACTACCTCTTGATTACCGTATCGTCCGATGGCGGAGTCGGGCCGGACGATACGCTGAGATCCACGAAATACTGGAGTGGCTATGCGTACCGGGATCTGAAGTATTCAAGCCTTGAGGACATCATTCAAGACCCCTTGTTTCACGAATTCGAGAAATTCAAGAGAACACCCGCAACCGCCTGTTCGCAGTGCTGTTGGCGCGATGTCTGCGGCGGCGGTCAACCGGTACACCGCTATGGAAGCCGCAACGGCTTCGACAACCCCTCGGTCTATTGCCAAGGCTTGGACAACTTCTATACCCACGTATTGAAGTATCTGGCGTTGCACGGCGAGCCGCTGGAAAGGGTCGGAGCGGACTTACACTAAAAGTGAGGATTTACTTTGACCCCAGGCTCGGTGATGTCCGGGATCTGATTTCCTTCAGCGACACGCTTGTTTGTGTAAAGGAGTACTACTCGGACGCCGTTGACTATCGACCCAATGCCAAATTACCCATCGATTTTCGAGATCTGTGTGATTCCGAGATCATCGAACACACCGGTACTCTCGACGAATTGTCTATTGAGGACGAATTGAATTTTGTCGCCTTCTTTCATTTTGACTTGAAAGCGGAGAGGGCGCTGGATTTCGAGCCTTTTATGAGTCTGTCGCCAGTGGTTACGCTGGACCCGTCCATTGATTCTGCGAATCATCCTTCCATTACGGTGGATCAGGAATCGAATTTACGGTTGGGATTACACCTCGACTCGTGGGACGGGCTCGATGTGTCTGCTCGATGGAAGAGCCGAAACCGCATAGTTGTGAACAGAGGCCCTGGCGCGAGGTATCTGTATCTGGTGCCTGTGCCGATCGAAGCAATGGCGGAGCAGGTGGCGGCATCCGAAAGGCGGCATCCCGGCGAAGTGGCTGACGCGTTTATCCGCAGCGCTCGGAGCGTCCCTTGTTTGCGTGTCCTTCAAGCTGAAAACGTGGCCTATGTGTGCAGCACCGAGCGTCTTGTGCACGATGCCTGTGTCGTTCCGAACGGCGATCAGTCTGGAAGTCATCACTACTTGGGGCACTTTGTGAAGAGTTAGCGAGATCGTCAAAATACAATGCTCACGGCGCCGTGCCAAGAGAGGTTTTCCAGATCCAGCACCGCGTGGCGAAAGGCTATCTTGAAATCCGCGCCTTCCCTCCTGAGGACATAGTCTATGCTGCCGACGTAAGGCGCTCCTTCGCCGCTCCGGAAGCGATAGACCAAGACGTTGGCGCAGACCCGGACTTGCTGATCGCCGGCCTCTTCAACTTGTACGTTTGAAATGAACCGACGGGTTCGCGACCGTGGATTCTCGCGGTGCGCATAGCGGCTGCTCAAGCGCGCCACCCGAGCACGCAGACGGATGATGTCGTCGTTGATGAACACCAAGTCGCGTTGGGGATCACCTTCCGGCAAATCGGTGGAGGGAACCAGGTAGCGGGCATCATCGGTAAACAGATTGACCCACTCATCGAGTTTCCAAGCGTCCAGAAGCGCCGCTTCCTTGAAAAGGAATGCCTCCACCTCTCCCCGCAAGGCTAATCGGCTGTCCTCCGTCATGGCTCGCTGGTCCGAAGCTGGGCCTGACGGTCTTGGACGTCGGCATGACGCAGTCCTTGCATATCGGCATGCCACTGCCGCCAGAATCCGCGCATCTGCAGCTCGTCTGCCGTTCCCGGACTGGACTTGCGCATGCCTCTTGAGATATCCGACCATTCGTTTTCACTGGCCCCGAAACCAGTTTGACAGGACTCCAGAACTTCCACGTCATCCGGTGTGGCAAAGCCGCCCGGTCCGAGGAAGGTCAAGTAGCTGTCAAGTCGGGTGGACAAGGCTGCACCTGACTCCTCCCGAGGCACGAGATGCCAAGCTGTTACCGCCATTCTGTCGGGAGCCACGGGTTCGATATACCTGATGCTGATGGCCACGAAGTCCATGATCAGCAGGTTCGGATAGATGAGCAGATTGCGAGAGGTGTCGGCCATCCGGTAGGCACGCTCTTCTCCGAACTTCTCCACCAACCGGCGGCGCGCTCGTGCGATCCGCGGCCTGGCTTGCTCGCCGAATACCGGGTGCCAGCGGGCGATGGGTCGGCCGTTCCGGGATATGTTCTCCGATACACAGTGGCCCTTACCAAGCGCCCTCGCGACCCCGGGCGGGCGTTCGGCAAGTGTGTCTCCGCTTTCATCCGTTCCAAGACCGACCATGTAATCCACGTAGGTCCGATGCGTCGTGACCAAGTGGTAGCCATCAAGGCTGTTCTCCGCCAGCAGCTTCCAGTTGGCATTGATGGCGTACTTGTTGGAACCGGAGATCACCCGCATTCCCTCCTCGGCTTGATCGACGACGAGGTCAAGGTAATCTCTGGCTCCCGCCAAGTAGGTCACGAGGTCTTCGGCCTGCGGGTTGAAATTCACGAAGTAAAAGCCCCGGTAGCAACCAACCCTTGGTGGCGCCTTTAGTCCGTGTTCGCTTTGATCGAAATTGGGACCATAGGCGTCTTTTCCGGGAACGCCGATCAGTTCGCCACTGGTGCTGAAGGTCCAGGCGTGATAGAAGCACTGAAGGACTTCGGCATGGCCGCTGTCGTGGCGGCACACCAACGCACCCCGGTGCGGACAGGAATTCAGGAATACCCTTACTTGGCGGTCTTTGCTTCGGACAAAGAAGAGCGGTCGGCCGCCGACCGTGCGCCGACGGTAATCTCCGGGGTTCTCGACTTCCGATTCGTGTCCAAGGTAGATCCAGCATCGATTAAAGATTTGTTCCCATTCCTGCTGGTACAGATCAGGAGAAGTCATGCACGACCGATGCACCCGGAAAATCCCTCGTTCCCGGTCGTCGATAATCAGGTCTTCAATATCCAATCGTTCCCTCGTCCCGGAGCGTCGATTCGCGACCCATACGCTTGTGCCGCAAAGGTTAAGCCCCGGTCTCGGTGAGTGTCAATGCGATGTACCGTCTCAGGCAGGGAGGGTGCAATATCGGGCGCGGGACACCCGGACGAACACCCATGCACGGCTCACAACCCGTAAAATTGCTCTCCCCACTCTCGGAGGGCGCGATGTCCACCCAGAATCCAGGGCGCCAAACTACGCTCAGCACGCTGGAGGCCAAGAAGCGGCGCGGCGAAAAGTTCGCCTCTCTGACGGCCTACGATGCCATTTTCTCGAACCTGGTGAGCTCGGCCGGCGTGCAAGTCATCCTCGTGGGCGACTCGCTCGGCATGGTGCTGCAAGGGCACGACAGCACCCTGCCGGTGACCGTCGAAGACATTGCCTACCACCTGGACTGCGTCAAGCGTGGCAACCAGGGCGCGCTCATCATGGCGGATCTTCCCTTCATGAGCTATGCCTCGGAGGCGCAATCGCTCGAATCCTCGGCACATCTGATGCGCCACGGCGCGCATATTGTGAAGCTTGAAGGTGGGGCGTGGTTGGCGGAAAGCACGCGGCTTTTGACCGAACGCGGCGTCCCCGTGTGCGCCCACATGGGTCTTACCCCGCAGTCCATTAATCGCATTGGTGGCTATCGTGTGCAGGGGAGAAATCCGGATCGGGCGGCAACGATTCTGGAGGAAGCGAAAATGCTCGAAGATGCCGGTGCCGCAATCCTGTTGCTCGAGTGCGTGCCGGTGGATTTGGCTGCAAAGATCACGGATGAGGTCGGTGTTCCTGTGATCGGCATAGGCGCCGGGCCGGCGACCGATGGGCAGATCATGGTGCTACACGACCTCTTGGGGATGGAGACCACCGGGGTCAAGCCTCCAAGATTCGTCAAGAACTTCCTCGCGGAGACCGAAAGCATTCAGGCTGCCGTGGCGGAGTACGTGCGCTCGGTCGAAAGCGGGGACTTTCCAGCTCCTGAGCATTGTTTCAACTAAATGCAAATTGCCAAGGATCTTGAAGCGCTTGCCGAGGCTCGGGCTCGGGCGGGTGCCAAGCTCATCGGCTTGGTTCCGACCATGGGTAACCTTCATCAGGGGCACCTCGCCTTGGTGGATGCTGCGAGGAAGTCGGCGATGGAGGTTTGGGTCAGCCTGTTCATCAACCCCCTACAGTTCGGCCAAGGCGAAGACTTTGCGTCCTATCCGCGCACCTTCGAGTCGGACATCGCGCAGCTTGAATCCCGAGGCGTGGAACTCTTGTTCGCACCCAGGGTTTCGGACATGTATCCGGGCGGCCTAGAGGCACCGACACGGCTTGCCTTGCCGCCGCTTGCCGGAGAGCTTTGTGGCCGAAACAGGCCCGGACACTTCGAGGGTGCCTGCACCGCCGTATTGAAACTGCTCAATCTTGTCCGGCCAGCATACGTGTGCTTCGGCGAGAAAGACTATCAACAGCTCATGCTGATCAAGAGGATGATAGGGGACTTGCATGTGCCGGTCGAGGTACTGCCGGTGCCGACGGTGCGCGAGGCGGATGGGCTGGCCATGTCGAGCCGCAATTCCTACTTGGATTCAAGGCAGCGGGAAACCGCGCCCAGCCTCTATAAGAACCTTCGGCACATCGCTGCCGAGATTGAGCGAGGTGTGCGAGACTTCGAGATGCTGCAGCAAACCGCCTTGGATGACCTCAAGGCACTGGGTTGGGCACCGGATTACATCGAAATCGGAAGCCCTAGTCTTGGTCCCCCCGCAGAGGACTCGGAACTGCGCATACTCGGCGCCGCACGGCTCGGCAAGACACGCCTTATTGATAATGTGAAAGCAACAGCTCCGGGCTGAGCAGGCAAAGACTCACGCCATCGGCGAGGCGTGCGAATCCGTAGTCGCCCTTGGGCGCCCGCAGCAAGTCAATCGGGAATGGGCCGCGAACTTCGTCACACGCAATGCCTATGCGCCTGCCGCTTTCACTCAAGGTCAGACGCTGCTTGGGAGCCGCCAGCGCCTCCGACTGGGGAAACAAGTCATCTATCAAGCGTTCGTCGCATTCATCTTGCGCGTCGTTTTTTAGCGCCGCCCGTACGGGTTCGACGCGCATATCCTCGCGGTGGCGAAAGGCATAGTTGAGCCCTCCCCGAACGATCAAATAACCAAGAAAGCGCGTCGCGGAATCCTCCTCGCCCTCGCTTTCCATCCCTTGGATGCGCGCCATACGCGCCAACAGATCTTCAAACTCCTGTTCCTCCATATCGGTTTCCGGACGCTTGTCGGGATGCCTCGCAATGTGGTCGCGCAGCGCGTTCAGGGCCATGAGTGCGTCGTCGATCTGCCTGAGCGCTTTCGGCCCGGAAACATATTCCTCCAAGTCCGCCGCCAGGGACTCGAATTCCGACTCTGGCAACTTCACCCCCGAAGCCGCCAGATCGATGAGTTCACACAGATGTTCCAGTACTTGGGCATAGGTGGACACGCCCTTGCCTTCCTCGCCCGCCTTGCCCAGCACACGCTCGGCCAAGGATTGTATGTCCTTGGTCAGCGCCGTTTCCTCAAGCAAGCCCGCCGCAACTTGGCCCGAGAGATTCTCCAGTGCCTCGGAAAGATTCTTCACTTCGACCGGCAGGTCAAGGGACTCCGAAAACGATGCTTCTTCGACCGTTGCGTCGCCCGGAGCGATTTCTTCCGTCGGCGCGTCCAAGAGGTCTTGAAGTGGATGTTCTCCTTCAAGCTGTTCAATCTGCGCGGCAATTTCCTCCAGACAGGGCAACGCGGCGAATAATGATTTCGCCGTTTCCGAAGGCGCGTCCAGACTTTCACAGTATTCCTTGAGTCTTGGAAGCGAGACGGGCGATTGCGCCCGATGCGCGAGCGTGCAGAGTGAGTGCAGCGAACCCCAGACCAAGTTGGATGGATTGAAGCGAAACAAGGTCTTGAGCGCTTCGGCCTCGCGCCCAAGCATGGGCAGCGCCCGCGCTGACTTGACGGAGTCCTCTGATGCCCGCAATAGATCAATGACCGTGTTCATGTGTCTGCGCAGCCGTCTCGGCACATTCACCCGGCGGTGCATCTCGCGCCAAAGCACCCGCTCCGCCTGCGCCAGAGAGGTCGCCCTCTCAAACCGCAATGCGCCACGAACAGCGCGCATTTCATTGACCGCCGCGAGGAGTTCCGAATTGAACTGCTGTTGGCCGAGTTCTTGTAGGCGCCTCAGGTTGCTCGCGAACAAATTGAACGCGTCTGCACTTGGCTCGGCGACCTGATGCGCACGCAAGCGTTCAAGCTCCACACAGAAGACGGCCGCCTCCTTGAGGTCGGCCAGCCACAGCCTCGCCTCCAGCAAAGCCAGCCCGTTCTCCACCACGGCAAGCTTGAGCGATTCTTCCCTCGCCCCATCAAAGGCATCGAGCAGACGCCCGATTTGATGATCTATGGACTCCGGTTTGCTCATGGTTGCACACTATACGACCTGCGGGCTAGCCATTTGCGCGAAAGCCCGCGCAATGCGACTATTTGCCATTGCAAGAGAGGCACCCCAGACCTGAGGGAACGCAGACTTGATTCGCGCCGCATTTCTCACAGACCCCGTCACAGAGTTTGATCTGAAGAAAGATTCGACTTTGAGCCTCGTGCGCGCCGCTATGCGGCGCGGATGGGATGTCTTTCAGTTCGAGCCGCAACACCTGTACCTGCGGCGCGGTGAGGCTTTGGCAATGGCGTCTTCTTTTGAATTGCTCGGACGATTCGCCGAATCTCTCTCGCCGCAGGATGCCCTGCCCGGCCCTTGGTTTCGCTGTCAGGATGCCGGGGAGGTTCGGCTCACATCCTTCGATGTGATCTTCATGCGCAAGGATCCCCCCTTCAACATGCAGTACATCTACACAACCTATCTGCTTGAGCGGGCATCCGATGCCGGAACACTGGTGGTCAACCGCCCGGACAGCTTGAGGGACTGCAACGAGAAGTTGTTTGCCACGGAATTTGAGGGCTGCCACCCTTCGCTGGTGGTGACGCAAAGTGCCGAAGTGATTCGAGAGTTCGCCGAACAGCATGGGGATGTCATTCTCAAGCAGCTCGACGGCATGGGTGGAACAGGCGTGTTTCTGGTGCGGCAAGGCGACCCCAATCTTTCGGTCATGATCGAAATGCTGACCCAGGATGCGAATCTGCCGATCATGGCGCAGGAGTACATTCCCGAGATACGCCAAGGCGACAAGCGTATCCTCTTGATTGATGGCGAACCTGGCCCCTACGCCCTCGCCCGCATCCCTGCTCACGGGGAGACGCGCGGTAATCTTGCCGCCGGCGGTCACGGGGAAGTGAGAGAGCTGAGCGACCGGGACAGGTGGATCGTAGAGCAGGTCAAACCAGTGGTGAAGGAGCGCGGACTCTTGTTCGTCGGACTCGATGTCATCGGCGAGTACCTCACGGAAATCAACGTGACCTGCCCGACCTGCGTGCGCGAAATCGAAGCGCAAACCGGCGTAGACATGGCGGAGCGACTGATTGACCGGATTGCGATTGAACTCGCTTGAGGATTGGTCCCGTCGGCTGTTGATTGCCTTGGCGCTGTCGCTTGCCGTGCACGTCGCTTTGATACTGGGCCTGCCATTCGAGCTGATACACATCGAACCGCGACCGTCCGCACCGCAGTTGAAGATCAGCATGGTGCATCGGGTTCCGGCGGAGCCTATCCCCAGCGCACCACGAGCTTCCGCAGAGAAATTGAGTATGCAGCCTGAACCCGCTGCTGCGGCTGAGGTGCCTCAACCAGTTGAACCTCCCCGAAGTTCGGAGCGCTTGGAGCAATCCAAATCGAGTCTTCCCAGCATAGAAGCGCTGCGCAGCGAATGGAAGGATGCCGAGGGTACAGATTCGTCCGCACCCATTCGCCTCACCGATGCGCCGGGACTCGATGCGACCGAGCGCGCCTATCTCGACGCCTGGCAACGCAAGGTGCAGCGAATAGGCCGATTGAACTTTCCAACCGACGAGCAGGGGGAGCGTCTGCGCGGCAGTCTTCGACTACTGGCCGGCATCGATAGGGACGGCACACTGGTTTATGCGCGAATCACCGTCTCTTCGGGGGATGAACGACTCGACCAGGCTGCCATCAGGATAGTAGAACTCGCCGCACCCTACGCCCCCCTCCCGCCGGCACTGCGCAGAGGCACATCGGTGCTGGAAATCGAACGCACCTGGCGGATAGGTGGGAGCCTTATCGATCTTTAGCGAGGCCTTTATTGGAGCTGAATTCAGCCACTCGGCGCCGTCATTGCCGCAAGATCGGCGGAGCTTGCGGCAGCCCGCCGCTGCAACAGCTTCAAGAGCGCCTCCGGTTCGAGATATTCGAAACCGAACTCGGGACACTTATGACGATGATCGAAGGAAAATTACTCAAGAGAGTAATTTCAATGTTCTGGTGCCGGGTTATCAGACAGAATACGGTGGGGCAGACTTGAAGTGTGCCGTCGCGCTTGCGCTCAAGTATCATCCGCGCCATGACCACTCATCTTGATCTGCGCAGCGATACCGTCACCCAGCCTCCTCTGGAAATGCGTCGCGCCATGCTCGAAGCCGAGCTTGGCGACGATGTCTACCGCGACGATCCCACCGTCCTTGCACTCGAAGAAAAGGCCGCTGCAATGCTCGGTAAACAGGCGGGGCTGCTGGTCACGTCCGGCACGCAAGGAAATCTGGTTGCCTTGCTCAGCCAAGCGGGCCGAGGTGATCAGGTATTGATCGGCGATAAATCGCACATCTACAAGTACGAAGCCGGCGCAGCCAGCGTGCTGGGAGGCCTATTTCTGCATCCCTTGATCAATCAAGACAATGGCACGCTTGACCCTGACGACATCGTTGAAAGCGTAAGTCCACGCGACGACCACTTCGCGCCGACGCGCCTGTTGGCGATTGAGAACACCCACAACGTGGCTGGCGGGGTGCCGGTCAACGCCGCGCAGACGCGCATCATGGCGGATGCCGCACGCAGCAAGGGTCTCAAGGTACATCTCGATGGGGCGCGCCTGTTCAACGCCGCCTTATGTCTAGGCCAAAGGGTGACGGACTTGGCCGACCCGGTCGACAGCCTGAGCTTTTGCCTCTCGAAGGGCCTGTCCTGTCCCGTGGGCAGTGTTGTCGTCGGAGATGCGGATTTCATTGAAGAAGCCCGCCGCTGGCGCAAGATGCTTGGAGGCGGAATGCGGCAAGCGGGCGTGATCGCCGCCGCAGGCATCTATGCGCTCGATCACATGGTCGAACGGCTCGCAGAAGACCATGAGAACGCGCGCCTGCTCGCCTATGGGCTTGCGGAGGTGCAGGGGATAGTGCTCGACCCGGAGAGCGTGCGCACCAACATCATCTTTTTCACTGCCAGCGCGAATAAGAACCGGGAACTGGCCGAGGAACTTCAAACCCGGGGCATTCTGATCGACGGCGAAAAGAAGCTCATCCGCATGGTCACGCACTACGGCGTGGGTCGAGAAGATATCGACCATGTGCTCGAAACAGTCTCCGAGGTCATGCGCGGAATCGGTTGAGACCCTGAAGAGCCTTGAACTAAAGATGCAGTAATTCCCGCCCTTGAGGGGAAATTCGTTCTTTCTACTACTGCGTCAAATCAGCCAATGACACTAATTGCGTCTCTAGCGCGGGAACAGGCTCAGTGGGCAGCAGGAATCGCCAGAAGACCACGCCTTCTTCGCGGCCGGCGGCATCGAGCCAGTTGGGATGCCCCGGGTCTTCATGCGCAACAACCACCCGGAAACTACCGTCCTGCTCCAGCACCGTTTGTTTTCGATTCAAGGAAATCTGTCGATAGCGATAGGGCAAGGTCTGTAGATAGTCATTCCACAGCGCGACGTTCGCAAAGCGACAGTCCGGGAATCTGCCACTGATGACCAAGGCCTCGTCGGGCATTATGCGCCAGCGAGTCATCCGATAGACGTTGTCCGCCGCCGCATAATTGATGGCTTGGCTGGAATCAACTTGCTTGGGTTGGGCGAACTCGTTCGGAACTCTGGAAATCCAGGGCGGGCTGCGCTCCGGAGTGGGTGGTTGTACGTTTCGCTGCAACCAAGCGGTGACGCGCCGGATGCCGTTCGCCACCGAAGCGTCAGATGGCAAGGGCGAAGCCCCAGGCTCTTCGAGCCGTTCGATACCCATATCGACGACAAACGCCGGATCGCTGCCGACGTTGCGCTCAGTCTCGTAATAGTGGCGCGTCGTGATGCTGGTCGCCTCGGGATCGAGCCTCAGCCAATTGCCTGAAGAAGGTGGTTCTGTGCCCACGAAGACATCGTAGCTTCCGTCTTCGGCAATATCCATCTGCGCATCGTTGAGTGTTGCACCAACACCGCCTTGGGAAAGTTCCACCGCAAAGGAGGTGTAGGTAGCCTCGCCGATGTTTCCGGTGATGCGATAGTTGTAGCCCGCGTCAACCTGCGCGTCGTAGTAAACGGCGCTTGGGTTGTCACCCAAGAGCTTCTTGTTCGGTGCCATCCAAGGCTGGAAGACTGGCCGTTGGGGGTCCGCCCCAAGGTGGATGTCCAAGGAATGATTGAGCATGTGCAAGAGCATTCGCCGACCCTCGGCGATCGTATCGTCAGTGCGAAGTCCCCATCTGGGGTCGTGAAAGAGAGCCGAACTGGTTTGCAGCGTGTTGATCAGTTCGGAAAATGCTTGCTCCGAATCGTTAGGGACAGTCTCTTCGGCATGACTCAAAGCTGTATCCTCGGGTTGCACAGGTCGGTCTTGATGCAACGCGAAGAGGGCGAGAGCCATGGCGGCGATGACAACAAGGTAGATGACGTCTCTTTTCACGGGCATAGTTCATCCTCCTGTCGGACGGTTCTTCATTTCGCAATAGATTCTGCCACAGGGCATGCGAACAGCTTGCTCGCCTATACTGCAATTACAGTGGCACCATGCGAATGCTTATAACCATGAATTCCATTAACGAAGTGATTCTTGCGCTTGCGACCCCGATTGTTGTGTTCGTCATACTGCTCGCTCTTCACGCCGTCATTCCGGCTTGGCGGGTTTCGGGGTATGTCAGAGATGAGGCAACCGGCGATCCAATCCAATATCGCTTGAACGGAATCGCGGTGTTTGCGGTGGCGCTATTGGTGTGGGGATTCGAGTTGACCGGCTTCTCCTTGGATTGGCTCTGGAGAGCGCAGCTTTGGTCGATCCTTGCGGCCTTGATTCTCAGCATTCTGGTCACTCTCTATTACGTGTTTCGCGAACCGGCGGAGGAAGGCAAGGGTGCGTTCGCTTCCTTCTGGGATGGCAGGAGACTCAATGTGTTCCTGTTCAATTCGATCGAAGTCAAGATGTACTTGTACATCATCGGCGGCGGCGTGCTGGCTCTCAATGTGTTGTCCGCAGTCGCGTACCACCACAACCTGCACGGAGCGAACGCGAACCCGGGTCTGTACCTCTATGCGGCCATGTGGCTATTTTTCATCACGGATTACTTCTGTTTCGAACGCGTACAGCTCTACACCTACGACCTCATTCACGAGAAGGTCGGATTCAAAATGTTCTTCGGATGTTTTGTCGTCTACCCATACCTCTATCTCATCCCGCTCTGGGGCCTTGCGGAGTATCCGGTGCCCGATCTTTCCTCCACTGCTTCAACGGCGCTATTAATTGCGGCCGGGGTGATCTTCCTCACGGGCTGGGTGATCTCAAGAGGCGCAAACATGCAGAAGTACACCTTCAAGAGATGGCCAGACAAGAAGTTCCTTGGAATCATAGAACCGCAGACCCTTGAGAACGGTGAGTACAAGCTTCTCTGTAGCGGCTTTTGGGGTATTTCAAGGCATGCGAACTACTTTGGAGAAGTCGTAATGGCCTTTGCCATGGCGGTTTCCTTCGGCTATTTCCTGAGCCCTTGGTCCTGGGTGTATCTGGTATTCATCGTTGGGTTGTTCGTGTCGCGGCAGATCAATGACGATGAGTTTTGTGGCGCAAAGTACGGCGAGGCTTGGGAGGAATATAAGCGCAGGACGCCCTATAGGATAGTGCCGGGGGTGTATTGAGGAGATTCAGCCCCCGCGTGAGGACTACACCAATTCAATTGGGCCCGGATATTGTGCTAGCCGGCGGTCACTTGTCAGCAGCCTAAGCCCCTCCACCTGTGCCTGGGCAATCAGGATGCGGTCGAACGGATCCTTATGAATTGGAGGGAGCAAGTCCACCGCTGCCGCATGGCTTCCTGAAATGGCAAGCTCCTCATACCCGCTTTCTAACATTCCTCTGCGCAGTAGGGTAGGGTCGGCCGTAAAGTCCTGTCTTCCGAGCCCGCGCTTTATCGCAACCTCCCAAATCGATGCAGCGCTTACGATCAGTTGGCTCTCCGGGCGTTCAATAAGAAGGCGAGCCTCAGAAGGCAGTTTCTTCGGAACACCCGCAACCCAAAGTAGGATTTGCGTGTCTAGGAGGAGTTTCACCCGTTCTTCTCGAACATCGCTTGGATTTCTTCCGCACCCATAGTGTCAAAGTCCTCCGGAACCGAAAACTCTCCTTCCATAAAGCCGATTCGACGCGCGGAACGCGGTGCTTCTATAGCAGTCACCCGCACCGCCGGATTTCCAGAGCGCGCAATGACGAAGGGCTCGCCTTGGACCGCCGCTTCGACAAGGCGGGAGAGATTCGTCTTGGCTTCGTGCATGTTGACTGTGCGCATGGAAAGCTAATATGAACTAAGGTGACTTAGTTTAGCTATGCTATGGGTCGGTGTCAATGTGCGGGTCATCTCGCCACTTCTGCTCCATGATGCAGGGTGGGGATCAAGAAGTCGTTCAGATGGGCTTCGCACGGTGCCTCGTGAGTTACCTAGGCACTTGAAGGCGCTTGCCCTGACGCGCGATATCCATCATCGACCTATTGCTCACACCGCTTTTGTCACCCTTGATCAAAGTGAGTCGCAGGGTTTCGCGTTCGCGCTGATTGTGCCGAATGAGAGCTCGTATATAGTCGCTCGCACTGGTGTATTGACCCGACTCGACCTCCGCATCAACGCATTCGCGCATTGCCTTCGGAAGGGACACCTTCAGTGTTGCCATCTACAGACTTCGCAAGTAATGGGCGGATATTCACATACTTCGCAATGATTTTGAATCCCATTGACCTTCCTCGGCGTCACTCCAAGAGAACCACCCAACCCGTGCTATGGTTGAGCCATGTCTGCACCGCCTCCCCTCACGCTTGTCATAGCGAACAAGAACTATTCCTCTTGGTCCGCTCGACCTTGGTTGACCATGACCGAACTTGGCATACCCTTCGCCGAGCGCATGGTGAAATTCGACTCTCTGGACTGGGGAGAGAATATCCCCAAGCTGTCACCATCCGGGCTGGTTCCCGTGCTTTGGGAGGACGAGCCCGGTCAAGGCGTTGCGACCTTCGACACCATTGCCATCCTCGAACGACTGAACGAGCTGTTCCCTGACCATGGTGTCTGGCCCAAAGCAGATCAAGCGCGGATACGAGCACGTTCATTGGTAGCCGACTTTCATGCCGGGTATCGCGCATTGCGGAACGCCATGCCGATGAACATTCGCAGCCGTCACCCCGGCAAGGGTATGACGCCGGAGGTTGAGGCTGAAATTGAGCGTCTGTGCGCCCATTGGCGAGAGACTAGGAAGCTGTTTGGCGAAGGCGGCCCCTACTTGTTCGGTAGGTTCTGCGCCGCCGATGCCTACTTCACACCGGTGCTTTCGCGTTTCGTGACCTACGAAGTGCGACTTTCGGAGGAAGCTCAAGGCTATCAAGAGGCCTTGCTCACAACCAAGGCTATGCGGGCTTGGACAGCGGGCGCACTCGAGGAAACGGAGTTTGTGCCAATGGACGAGCCGTATGCGACGGCGTAAGCAGAGGTTGTCGCCGGTTTCCCCCACCGGCGCGGCTGCGGGCTGCGCCCTTGCCTTGCCGACTCCAAAACAAGGGGGAGTTTTCGGCTTCTTCGATCACTCGTTGGGCTGGTAAGCTAGGTGCATTCTGCGGGAGTGGGCGAAATGCAGGAACGTCATGATCGTGTGCAATGGGTGTACGCGGCTCGCAATAACCAAGAGCTCAAGGCGCGGTACAACGAGTGGGCCGACGATTACGAAAGTGACCTCAATGAAGAGTTTGGCTGGACCGCTCCGGAGGTGGCGGTTGGGCTCTTCGCCAAGCATGTGCCGCCGGATGCCAAGGTATTGGATGCAGGTGTGGGGACGGGGCTTGTCGGCGAGCGTCTGATCGATGCGGATTTCCTTGAATTGCACGGTATCGACCTGTCCGAAGGCATGATCGAAAAGGCTCGCGCGAAGGGTCTGTACCGAGCGTTGCAGCAGATGACACTCGGCGAAACTCTGGATTTCGCCGACGAAACCTTCGATGCCGTCATTAGCGTCGGCGTGTTTACAACGGGTCATGCGCCAGCGGAAGCCTTCGACGAGCTTATTCGAATCACCAGGAACGGCGGTCATATCGCTTTTTCGCTGAAGACCGAATCGCACGAAAAGGAGGGCTTCGGCCAATACCTCAATGGCTTGCAAGCTGCGGGCAAGTGGCAGCTCATAGAATGTTCGGAGCCCTATCGCCCCTTGCCTAAGGGCGAACCCGAAGTTGTACACCACGTATGGGTCTACCGGGTGACACACTAGCCGCAGAATACAAAAGGAGAACACCATCGTGTCATTCAACCTTGGCATCGTCGGAGCGACGGGCGTCACCGGCGAAGTCGCCTTGCGCGTCCATGAAGAGCGCGAAAAGCTCACCCTTCAGGAGCGGTTCAATCGGTCTTGTTTGATCTCTTTGCAAGAAGCGGGGCGCAGTTCAGTCTACTCAATTGACCCGTAGCGAAACGTGAAATAGTCGTAGAGGCTCCGGGCGATTTGTGCGATGACGGGTTCGCGATCCGCGTAGTCGAGAATGCGCGAACTCTTGATAAACACTACGACCACCAAGTGACCCGCGCCGTGTGGCAGATCAATGATGCCAACGTCGCTTATGGTCATGCTGATCGTGCCAGTTTTGTGCGATACCTGTGTGTTGGGCGGTAACATGCCTTTGAGTCGGCGGGCACCTGTGGTGGTGCCGTACATGATGTCGATGAGCAGCTTTGAGCTTGCCTCGCTCAAGAACTCTCGACGCCAAATGCCCGCCAACAGCCGTGTCATGGCGCGTGGTGTCGCCGTGTCGCGCGGGGACTCTTCGAACCTTCTCCATAGGGCATCGACATCGACCCAGTCAATGTCTTGCATCACGGCCTGTTCATAATCCTGCTTCGAAACGGGTGATTCGATACTCACATCCTCGATGCCCAGCGAATTCATGATGAGCATCCAAGTTGGTCGGTCAACCCGGATGTCCACGCCTATCTCACGCATCTTCTCGGTCACCGCCTCCGCGCCACCCGCCATGTCTAACACGAGGTCAGTGGCCACGTTGTCGCTGTACTGAAGCATGACGGCAATCAAGTTTTCCAGCGTGAGTTCGGAGCCCGGAAGTAGATGTTGGGTTATTGCGCTACGAGTGGGTCTCAAATCGTCGTCTTTGATGACGTATTTCTCGTCCAGCGAGTGCTCATTGCTGTCCACAAGGCTCAGCATCTGTAAGGCGATCGGCACCTTATAAGTGCTCGCCATAGGAAATGAGACATCTGGATTCAGGTACACCTCTTGGCCACTCTCAAGATGCAAAACCCCCAAGCCTACGACACCAAGCGCACCCTCGGCGAGACGCGCGACCTCTGCTTCGAGCAGCGCGATACCGGAATCGTCCTCATCGGCGAAAGATGCCGTCAACGAGCATACAAGTGCGAAAAGGGCAAACATCCAACGCATAGAATTACTCCCTAGAGAAATGGTCAAAGGTGGCCCCTTATGCGATAGGCATTCACCGCAAGGGCGTTCGAGCTTACAGGAAAACCCTGCTTGGTTCGACTAGAAAGTGAACATCGTCGTCTTGCCTGTTTGACGCGTAGCGGTCACGACCGCAGCCGGAAAGTGCTTCGCAAAGCACCGCACCGACCCGGCAATGTCTCTTGGATAGAATCTAGTTGACAAATTGGGAAGTGTTGCCGCAGATATGTTGAAGTCATACACCTCTGCGTCGTGGACCAGAGGGTCGGAAAGGACAAGATGGGCAATATCATCATCAAGCCGGGCACGACTTCTCCAGACCAGTCTGAGCAGGAGCTTATTCGCGCACCGGAAAACAAGTTCAACCTGAACGCGGATTACAGCCTCTCCTCGGCGGACGGCTCAACATACACGCAAGCTGGCGCTACACCGACGATCAGCGCGGTGAATTCGAGCCATGGTCGATTCAACTCGAATTCGATGTCCTAGATTTGCGCCTCGGCTGGGCCAGCGCCGGTCAAGCCTTCGCGGCGGCGCTCGGGGTGCGCAACTTGAGCGGGGAATACTATATCAACCACCTGTACTCCATCGCCTCAAGCGTGGTGACGGTCTAAGGGGGCCCGCGCATGTATGGGGTCTGGCTGACGTACAATCTCGCTACTCCATAGTTGGGGTCCTTCGGAATCGACCTGATGTTAATCTCTCTCAGAAGCAATGGCGGCAGTTGCTGTCGGTCATACAGCATCTGAACGATGGTTTGGATGACTACGAGATCCGTCGGTACGCGGGTCAGCATCTGCTTGACTTACTCTCCGCCGATTATCTTGCCTCGTTCGTTTGGGATGAGAAGGACGACACTTTTGGCAGGCCTGCGTTTCTCAACATGTCGGCTGATAGCGTTACGCCCCACTAATAGTACTTCCGCAATGCTATGCGTAACATCTTCTGCACCAAGCAGATTGTCCCAGCGGTCAGTTTCGATGCGATCACACGGCGGCTTTGCGATAATTTTGGCTTAACACCTCGTGAGATTCAAGTTGCCAATGCGCTTCTCAGGGGCGGATCGGACAAGCGAATCGCCGACGACTTGCACATCTCCATGCCCACGCTTCGCAGCCATGTGCAACATTTGTTTGACAAGCTTGGTGTCAATAGCCGAACCGAACTTTGCAGCAAAGTCTTCCTTGCGAGCTAATCTCACATGCGCCTTCAATTGACGAGCCTCGCGATCTGCGAGGCGGCAAGATACCAGTCGTGATGCAGTCACAACTCCGCGATGCCATTGACTCGGCACCCGTGAGTCCGGCCCTTGTGCTGCTGCTCATCACCTGTTTCTTAATCAACATGGTGGATGGCTATGACATGCTGTCCATTGGCTTCGCCGCATCCCCGCTCTCGCAGGATTGGAAGCTGCCTGCTGATGTTCTCGGCATGGTGTTCAGCGCTGGCGTCTTGGGTATGACCTTAGGCGCCATGTGCCTGTCGCCCCTCACAGATACCTTCGGCCGCCGACCCGTGATTCTTGCCTGCATCGCGCTCACCGGCTGCGCCATGCTGCTGACCGCCTTCGCAACCTCTCTGTGGATGCTGCTCGCGTTGCGTTTACTCACGGGGCTTGGCATAGGCACCATTCTCGCCAGTGTTACAGCACTTGTGAGCGAGTTCTTTCCCGAGCGGCTGCGCAATTTCGCGGTGAGTTTGACGCTGTCTGGCTACCCATTCGGAGGCGTGTTGGCAGGGTTCGTTGCTGCCGAGGTGATTCCCATCCATGGCTGGCGCGGGATTTTTGCCGTCGGGGGCGTGGCATCGCTGGCACTGCTTCCGGTGATCTGGCGAGCACTGCCCGAATCGACTCAGTTTCTGCTCTACAAGCGGCCGGCAAATGCGCTTGTACGAATCAATCAAATCTTGGAGCGCCTGCGTATTGTGCCGTTCGCGGAACTGCCCGCTTCGCCCGAACCCAAGATCCGCAGCCATATCTTAAAGCTACTGCAAAGTGAGCATCGCCGCGACACACTGCTGCTCTGGAGTGCCTTTTTTCTGCAGTTCGGTACCTTGTACTTTCTGCTCAGTTGGATCCCCAAGCTGTTGGTGGATTCAGGTGTGCCCGAGCGACTCTCGATTTATGCGGGTCTCCTATTCAACCTAGGTGGCGCCGTTGGCAACATCCTGCTTGGCTGGCTTTCGGTGCGGTTCGGATTGCAGCGCTGCATCCTAGTATTCGCTTGGGTCGCCGCGCTTGGCATGATCGCTTTCTCTCAGGTCTCGCTCATCGCGACACTACTGCTCACGCTCACAGGACTTATCGGCATTTTCCAGCAAGGTGTCATGGCCGGTCTCTACTCGCTTGCATCGCGCTTGTATAACACCGGCGTGCGTACCACGGGTGTCGGTTGGGGGATAGGGTTTGGGCGCTTTGGGGCTGTGCTTGCACCCTACTCCGTTGGCCTGCTCGTCGCCAGTGGTTGGACGATCATCGGACTCTATCTTGTCTTCGCGCTGCCCATGCTGCTCGTTGGCTGGCTGGCGACTCGCTTGCGGCCTCTATTCTGATTGCGTTTATCAGAGTCTCGCTAGCTCGCCGCTCTTGCCTTTTTCACCATTTCATATGCGTTTTGAATCTCCGCGGCGCGGCGGGTCGCCACCTCCATCATCTCCTCAGGCAATCCTTTGGCGACGAGCTTGTCGGGATGGTGCTGGTTCATCAGCTTTCGATACGCGCGTTTGATTCGGTCGTCGTCATCCTGTCGGGATACGCCAAGAATCGCATAAGACTGCTTGAGCTCGGATTCGCTTGTCTGATGCGTACTCCGTCCGTACTGATGCCCTTCTCCGCTGCTCGTGCGCCGTGCGAAGGCGCCCACCAAGGCTTCGATCTGGTTGAATAGTTGTTCGGGAATGCCGAGGGAATGCGCAATCCTCTCGAGGATCAGCCGCTCGGACTCGCTGAAATCTCCATCAGCCCAGACCGCAGAAAACTGGATCTGTAGAAACATCACCTTGAGGTTTAAGCGTCGGCCACAGGCGTTATTGAAAGCCTGTATCGCGACGTCCAAGTTGAAGTCGGGCGCTTTGCCTTGACGAAACAGTTCGCGCGCGTCGGTACGCCGCTCGGCATCCAGCCGCATTTCGCGCATCACGTTTTCGGCCGCACGAATCTCCGACTCGGAGACTCGTCCATCAGCCTTAGCCAAATGGCCCATCACCGCGAAAGTGGTGTTGAAAAACACCTCTTGGGTATGAGATTGGGAGCCCGCCCCTACGCGACGCCCAACCGATTCCCTCAGCAAATCAATCACATGGCCAACAAGAAATCCGGCACCCGCCCAAATGATGCCCCCGTATAGAAGGCCGAAAATGGTCCCAACAACCTTTCCAACAGAACTCATGATGTTCTTGCCGGTTGACTCCCGGCCGTTCGTGTTTCTGCTAAGGACAATGCCTCAGTTGGCTTCGTGAAGCCACTCCATCAGTCCATTTTGTGTTGCCAAGATAACGAGTTCAACGTCGCTGTCAATGGAGAGCTTCTGAAATATCCGGTATCGGTAGCTATTGATGGTCTTTGGACTTAGGTGAAGTTGAACGGCGATGTCGGGCACCTTTTGACCCTGTAGGATAAGCGTCGCGATCTGCAATTCGCGCACGGAAAGCACTTCAAAGGGAGATTCGATTTCCGGCGAAAGGCTGGAAAGGGCCATGGAATTCGCAACCTCCGGGCAGATGTAGCTGCGTCCACCCATGACGGTTCGGATTCCGGTATCGAGCTCGCGAACACTTGATCGCTTGGTCAAGTATCCGTCCGCGCCGACTTGCAGCGCCCTTGATGGAAATGGTTCGACCGCCAAGGACGTGAGCATCATGATTTTCACGGCGCTATCGGATCTTCGTATTCGTTTCACCGCTTCGATTCCGCCGATGCCTGGCATGGAGACATCCATGAGCACCAAATCAGGCGGATTGCGCCGCACCATCTCCACGGCCAACTCGCCGCTGTCGGCTTCGCCAGTCACCTTACAGCCCTGTAGCTGATTGACCAGAAGTGCCGCAGAGGCCCTCCAAAGTGCCTGACTATCAACGATGTATACATGCACAAGGTGCTCGGAAATCTTACTTTCTTTCACTCGTATGATTAGGCTGCAAGCATAACCATAATGTAATCGTAGCTTAACGGAAATGCAATAGTTTCCCGATTGATCGCGCGGATGCAAAAATTTCCAAATTACCGATACATAGGCATTTTCATCGCAAGGGACTCGGGTGCTCCGTGCGGAAATTTTTGGTGTTGGAGTATCCCGAAGGGGAGGTGCGCTCCGCGCGCGCGGAAGAAACAAGCGCCTCGCTTTCGACACCTTGTTCGCTTGGCATGTCAGTTATTCGAGAGAACAGCCATCATCGCGCATCGGATGATGGCTTGCAGATGGGGTTCTAGAGATGCCATAAGGCGCAGGAGTTCTTCTACCCGCAACGGCCCATCTCCGCATCCGGCAGCCATGTTGACAACCGGGCAAAGGGCCGCATACTTCAGGCCGAGCTGTCTTGCGAGTGCGGCTTCCGGCATGAGGGTCATGCCGACCAGGTCGCACCCGTCTCTTGCCATGCGCTGAATCTCGGCGGCGGTCTCAAATCTAGGGCCTTGCGTGACGCCGTAACACGCGGAAGTGCGGATCCCTTGCGAAGCGTCAGCATTATGAGCGGATTCAATCAATGCGGCGCGCAGACCTTCATCAAAGGGATCCGAAAAATCGAAATGCCCGGTGTGCGCATCCCCTTCGGATTCAACGCAATGTTCACGGTCTTGGGTATAGTCAATGAGCTGATTCGGTACTACTAGGTCACCAGCGCCTATCTTGGTGTTGATTGCTCCCACGCAACTGATGGCGAAAATCGACTTGACACCCAATTCGCGTAATTTCCAAATGTTGGCCCGATAGTTCACTTGATGCGGCGCAAGGCTGCGGGGGACCCCATGGCGAGGAAGAAACACCACCTCGCGAGCGTTGATACTGCCGGTCGCGACGGGTCCTGAACATTCGCCGTAGGGAGTAGACAAGTCTTCCACGCCCGTGGCGAGTTCTGCGGGCGCCATCAAGCCGCTGCCGCCAATGATCCCGATCACACTCATTGAAGGTTCATTGATTATCATCCAACACGCGGATTTCAGAGAGGTTGCGGCCATAGCCTGCAAAGTCCATCCCCCAACCAAGGACGAACCCGGCACCACACTCGATGGCGGCCAAATCCGGCGAAAAGCAACTTTCTGCCCGCCTTCGTCGAATGAGCACCGCCGTGATGACCTCGCGAGCGCCCGCCAACTTCACAGCCTTGACCGCCTCCGACAAGCTTTCTCCCTCATCACAGATGTCATCAAGCAGGAGCACGGTCCTGCCGCTTAGGGTCTGCTGAGGCTTTGTGTGCCATTCGAGCCCTGCGCCATGTTGCGAGCTTCGGTATCGGGTCAGATGTATATGTTCAAACCGCAAAGGCATGTGCAGTCGCCGCATGATCGCCGCGCTCAGCATAATCCCTCCATTCATCATGCAGACAACCGTCAGCTTGCTACCCGCGACCCGAGCGGCTAGCTTGACTGAGAGGCGGTCAATCGCTTCAGTCACCTGCTTTTGGCTATAGAGAAGTTTGCTCTTGCCATAAACCCGTTCAATGGTGTTGGTCTCCATCGCGTGATTATCGGTTGCTCTCAAGAGGAGATTCGGGTTGCGGCGACTCAACCAAGTGTACGGTGCGCGTCGGAAAGGCGATTTCGGCACCGTGACTTTCGACAATGGCTGCGATCTTTAGGAGCACATCTTCCTTGATGCGATGAAATTCCACCCAGTCGGTGGTTTGGGTAAACGTGTAGATGAAAAAATCCACCGTGGATTCCCCGAAGTGATCCAAATTCACCATCAGAATGCGCTCTTGGGCGATTTCCGGGTGGCTCTTTAGCATGCCCCGCACATCTTGGAGAATGCGCGACACCTTGGGTATGTCGTCGTAGCGAACCCCAATGGTCTCGAAAATGCGCCGGTTGCTCATGCGCGAGGGATTTTCAATGGTGACACTCGTGAATTTTGAGTTGGGGACATACAAGGGTCTCTGATCAAAAGTGCGCACGCGCGTGACGCGCCAGCCGATATCTTCAACGGTCCCTTCTATCTCCGAGTCGGGCGACCGAATCCAATCGCCAACGGAGAAGGGTCGATCAAGAAACACCACCGCAGCACCAAAGAAATTGGCCAACAAATCCCGAGCGGCGAAGCCCACGACAATCCCACCCACGCCTCCAAACGCCAGAATTGAAGTGACACTGAAGCCAAGGGTCTGCATGGCAATGATAATGGTCGTAATGACAACCGAAGCACGCAGGAGTTTCGCCACCGCATGTGCGGTCGTGGCCTCTGATTCGCCCTTCTGGCGAGAGCGTTCAATGTAGTGTCCCTCCATGCGGCCTACGAGCCTCAGAGCAAACCATCCCAGCATGATTGCAATCCAGAGTCGCCAAGCAGAGCCAAGATAGTTCTGTAGTTCCGACTCGGCCGCCGCGACGCCGACCTCTAAGGCAAACAGGATTCCACCACCAAGAATCGACCAACCAAGGGGCAGTCTGGCCGCTTCAACCAGCGCGTCGTCCCATGCGTTCTTCGAGCGCTCGGCGAGCTTCCTCAAGTGACGCATCAAGTAGCGGAGCGCCAAGCGCAAGGCGAGCGTCAAGGTCACTATGATGAACACTTCAAGTGCCCAAGTGGACTCTACCAGCCTTTCAACAATCTGGTCCATTGGTACCCAACCGAGAATTGCTCGCAAATAATAGCGACAAACCTGTTGCCTTGCCCTGAGTTTTTGGGACTGCACAGGAGAGATTGCTCTTTGGTGACTCTCGCCGCATCACGAGATTGCTCGCAAAATGGCGAGCCCTCTGTGCCTGAATCTTCTGATAGGCTAGGTTGCTTTGATTCGCTCGCTCACAATCCCATGTCACAGTCAGCACCGCTGCCTGCGGTGAGTTATCTCAAGATTCCGGAGTCGGGAGAACCCTATCTCGAAGGGCACAAGTGCCAGTGCTGCGGTGCCATATTTCTTGGTGCCCGGGATCATTGCTCCAAGTGCGGCGCGCGCAATCAGATGGAAGCGGTGCGGCTTGCCGATACTGGAAAGCTCTATTCCTTCTCCATTGTGACCCGCTCGTTTCCGGGCATTGAAGTGCCCTTTATCTCAACCATTGTTGACCTTGACGGAGGAGGCACCGTCAAAGGCAACTTGATTGGAATTGAAGCGGATCCAGAAAGAATCAAATTCGACATGCCTGTCAGAGTTGTGTACAAGGATGCGCTTGGGCGCAAAGATTATGATGGCAATTCGTATCTTTCCTACTTTTTCGAACCCATTCATTAAGACCAGAGAGGCCCGCCATGAGTGATGTCTATATCGTTGGAGTCGACATGATCAAGTTTGGCCGTTTTCCGGAACGGTCGGTCCCCAACATAGGCGCCGAGGCAGCGCTGCTTGCGCTCGACGATTGCGGCCTGCAAATCCAAGATATGGAGGCGCTTTACTGCGGCAATCTCGGCCAAGCCAGTGCTATGGTGGGCCAGAGAATCCTGCAGGAGATCGGGCAGACCGGAATCCCGGTGGTCAATTGCGCCAACGCCTGTGCGACCGGTGCCACCGCGTTTCGCGAAGCTTGGACCTCTATTCGGGCTGGCCTCTATGACTTGGTTTTGGCCGTTGGTGTCGAGCAAATGGGCAAGGGCCTGCTCGGCGGAGCAGGTGGCCGCAAGGGCATCTCCAAGGAGGGCTTGCTCGGCTCCGGCACCATGCCGACGGTTTTTGCCGAGGCCGGTATGGAGCATGCCCGCAAGTACGGAACCACCTTCGAGCAGTTCGCGAAGGTATCGGTCAAGAATCATCATCATTCGACCATGAACCCGAAGGCCATGTACCAGATAGAGACGCCTCTCGATACGGTCATGAATGCTGAGATGATCTCCTACCCCAATACCAAGCTCATGTGCTCGGTGAACGTTGATGGATCGGCCGCCGCCGTTTTGGCAAGTGAAGAGAAGGCACGTGAACTTGGACTCATGTCACGCGCAGTCAAGGTACGGGCATCCGTGTTGACTTCAGACGCCTACCAAGAACGCGACCTCGTTATGCCCGATGTCAATACCTGCACGCGCATGGCGGCCGAGCGGGCTTACGACATGGCCGGCGTTGGCCCGGACGACATGGACTTAGTGGAACTGCACGATTGCTTCGCGACTGCCGAGATCTTGCACTACGAGAACCTGGGACTCTGCGGCGAGGGTGAGGCCGGACGCATGATCGACGAGGGCGAGGCAGCCTTGGGTGGGCGCGTTCCGGTCAACGTGTCCGGAGGGCTACTATCTAAGGGACATCCGCTTGGTGCTACCGGCATCGCCAATATGTATGAGGTTTCCACGCACCTTCGTGGCGAAGCCGGCGCGCGTCAGGTCGAAGATGCGCGCTTGGGTCTTACCCATGTGATTGGACTCGGCAGCGCGTGTGGTATCCACATACTCGAGAAGGCGGCCTAGGCGCCGTAGACTGTACATTCCAGGTGCCATGCGCGTCGGCGTCGTTTGCGACACGCATAACAATCTCAAGAACGTAGGACGCATCGTTGAGATCTTCAACGATGCGCGCGTTGAGCGTGTCATCCACACCGGCGACATCACGCAAGCCAAGACGCTCGACGCGTTCGCGGGACTCGAAGCGCCGCTTTGCGGCGTGTTCGGCAACAACGACTTAGAGCGGGAGTCTCTGGAAGGCGCCGTCGCTCGGCACGGATTCCATTTCGTCGACCCGCCCTTGGAGCTCGACTGGCAGGGACGCAGTTTGCTGGTGGTGCATGATCCTCGAGAGGTCGACATGTTCGTCGAGGACCACCACGAACTGCTTCTGCACGGGCACACGCACCTCTATCGCCATGAGCAACGTGGACACCAACTCATCTTCAACCCAGGCGAATGCGCTGGCATCATGCCCGGGTTGAACGCGGTTGGCGTTGTTGACTTGGAGACTTTGGAAACGGAGTTGCTGAAGTTTTGACTGCTGTTGGTTCCCGCGCGCTATTTACCAATTCCCGAAGGTCCGTATGGCCTTTCCGTGTAGCCGCACCTCCGGTGACCAATCGTGGCACTTGAATCCGGCCCCGTCCAAAAGTGCAAGACAAGGTTCACGGTTCATGTTGAAAAGAACTTCGGCGTAGTGTGTCGGGCTGGAGTTGCGCATTTCCAGTTCTCCGACATTGCGCCCCTCCCGCCGCAAGAGAACCTTCTGGGCATCAAATTCTCCGACACGGCGAGCGGTGGAGTTCACCACCTCAAATTCATCCGCCATTGCCGAAACAACATCGTCGCTCCAATAGACGCAGAACACCCCGTCACGTAGCACGGTCAAGTAGTTCATTCACTTCACCGCCATTAAAAAACGACTTGCGAAGAAAAGCGCGCAATAGGGCCTTTCGCTGAAAGCGGTCCTTTAGTTCCCGCATAGGCGTTTGCAGTCGAAGCTTCGCAGAGTCCTTGTTGTCGACATAGTCGCTGTAGCGGGGCGGAAAGGCATCAATGCAGTGCACTAAGAGTGATCCGATGCCATTCAGCGCCTGAAACCCATCGTCTTCAAGGAAACGCCAACGACTATAGAGGAAGACCTGCCACTTCTTGGCACCCGATTTGACGGAGTGCGCATCTCCGGCCGGATCGATGACATCCTTCTTCGCCGCTTGATCGCGGCGATAGTCATTATCCAGCCCAATAGCGTGCGCAAACCGTAGCGCATCATTGTGTCCGCGTTCCCGGTATTCGCGCGCCGCCTCGCTCGTACTGGCCCGACGGGCATTCACTGCGGATGCTTCCATATCAACAATTCATGTGACTTCTTTACGTAGGAACCGCCGTTTAATTCCAGCCTGTTCTCTCCTATTCTGGTGTCACCCTGGCCGAACGTATACTGCCATTCTGGCGCAAACATCTCGCAGTCCGAATACCAATCCCTAATAACATCGCAATCGTTATAGGACAGTACGAAACCTCCCTTATGCGAAAGAAGAAAATCGCGTAAGAGGTCGTGACGAAAACCATCGTGATGTACAGGAAAGTTGCGATGCGGGTACATGCCCACAAACATCTTGCTTCCATCCAGATAGTAGGGAGGGTCGCAGTACATGAAATCATTGATGTGCTTTGGCATGGATTCTTCAAATGGCGCACACGAAACCGTCAACCTTGGAGCGCGGAACGCCCGAACCTTTTCCAGCATTCTCCCGTACCGAACAGGCTGTAGGTAAATGTCTGACGGCCACCCAAGAAAGTGAGGGGCCATAGGATGTATTTGAATTGAAGTAGTAGAGAGTGGCAAGTTCAAGCCCCTCCAGAATATGGTCTCCATTCCAATGCGCCTTGAGGGTCTCCTTGACACTACGAAAGGTATCCCTATTTGGATTCAGCTCTCCTAGACGTTTATAGAGATCCTCCGCATTGCGGATCTGAAATTGCCAATAGGCGCAAAGAATGTCAAACACGTCATAAGCAACTACCTGCATATTCAGTTCTTTTGCACAGGCTATCTCGACAGCGCCGCCACCCATGAACGGACTCACAAGGCGATTCACGTTGTCGGGAATCCTTTCCACAACATATCCAACTGCCAGACTCTTCCCACCCGCGTAACGCAGAGGAGATGCCAAATACCTCTTGTAGTCAAGCTTTCCCGAGCTTTTCAATTTAGCAAGAAAGCCTCGCCGCAAGTTGCAGGTGCCATTCGGCAACACAAGTTCTCCGGTTGTGCCCGGCACCTGATCGTTATCTTCCCGCAACACTACTCAAGCCCCTTTCCCATTCTGTGGAGACCTACGAATTCGAGCGGGTATGCGTTCAGCTGAGTGAGCTGCTCAAAATCCGAGCATATTGTGGGTGGAGCGCGCATAGGCCACATCATGATGTGCAAGGTATCTGATGTCAAGATTATTGGCGGGGACATTGCCTCAGCCCAATAACGCTTGTTGGTCCCGCCGCTAAGTGACATCATCAAAGCGCACATTCCCTCACAGAACCCTCTTCAACAAGAAAACAGCGGTCAGCGAGCTTTGCGAAATCTGGGTCGTGGGTGACCACCACGCGCGTCATTTCGAGCGAGGCAATGAGCTCTTGCACGAGCTCCGCATTGGCGGGATCGAGATTTGCGGTTGGTTCGTCCAAGAACAGGAGCTTGGGGTGCTTATAGAGCGCTCTTGCCAGCAATACCCGCTGCCTCTGACCCATGGAGAGCACCGATCCCATATCTCCGATCAGGGATTCGTAGCCCATCGGCAGGGTGTCAATGTCTTTATCGATGCCAAGCCGCGATGCGCAAGATCTCACCCGTTCCATCTGTTGATCCACATCAAAGAAGCTGATGTTCTCGGCGATGCTTCCGGCAAGCAGGCAATCATCCTGCATCACCGCCGCGATCTCACGTCGATAGCTTCTCACCCCAAAAGCGCTCAGCGGGCGACCATCGATCACAACTTGTCCCTCGGTCGGTTGAATCAAGCCCATGCAGAGCTTAAGCAGCGTGGTCTTACCACTTCCGGATCCGCCAATAATCGCGATGAATTCCCCTGCCGCAATGCCAAGGGCTATGTTGCTGAGAACCTCGGTATCGAGTTCCCCGTATGCGTAGGAGACCTCGCGCAGGTCGAGCCCACCCTCACAATCGACCTCCACCTCGGTGAGCGAACGCTGCTCGGGCTCCGAGAGTCCAATGTCAGACAAGCGCTCAAGATGAATGGACAGCATGCGTATAGCGATCACCTGCTCGATAAGGGCCGAGAGCCGGCCCGCGAACTGCGTCTTGTAGGACACGAACGCGAACAGCATCCCAAGGGTGAAAGAAGCCTCCAACACAAGGCCAATGCCCACGAACACCACGAGCAGGTTCTCGACACCGAAAATGGTCGCTCGCAGGCAATCCTTGACGATCTCAAGACGTCCCACCGCGATGCCGGCATTGGTCGCCTGGGCCTCATGGTGCAGCCAATTCCCGTGTCGTTCCGATTCCCGACCGAACACCTTGATCCCCTGCATGGCGCGTGCCAGCTCCATGAATCGAGAATCGCGCAGCGCACTTGAGAGAATCAATTCCATGGTGCGTCGACGAATCGGCGCATAGAGCAATAGCTGGCTCAATAGGTACAGGGCCACCGCCGCGCAAACGATCCATGCGAGCTTCGGGCTGTAGAGGAACATCATCGCGCCGGTGGTTACCGCCATGACACCGTCCACCACCACCGTCACCACACCTTGGGTGAACAGCGTCTGCACCGGCTCAAGCGAGCGAAAGCGCGACACCATGTCTCCGAGGTGGCGCTTCTGGAACCAGTCAAGCGGCAGGTAGAGGAGGTGGCGGACTAGTGCACCAGCCATATGAAACGAAAGGCTGCTTCCGGCAAATAGGATCATCACCCCCCTGAGCGCACTGGTCGCCACGGATACCAGCATGAGAAGGCCAAAGGAAAGCGCCAAGACCACCGCCAGATTGGCATCCTGCCTCACCACCGCCTCGTCCACCATGAGTTGCATATAGAAGGGCATGGCCAAGGCGCAGGCTTGAATCACCAATGACACGCAGAGGAGCCCAAGGAGACTGGTCTTGAGACCTCGTATCTGCCCCCAGAAATCGCGAAGCTTGAGGCGCTCAACCCTCTTTGATCGCTCGAATCCGCGACCGGGCCAAAGCTCCAAGGCAACGCCGGTGAACCTCTTTGAGACTTCTTCGAGGGAGACGATCCTCGCGCCTATCGCCGGGTCATGAATCAGCACCGTGTTTCGCTTCACTTTCACCAGTACGACAAAGTGATTGAATTCCCAATGCAGCACGGCCGGTCGGCGCAGTTGAAGAAAGTCCTCGGGGTCGCACCGCACGGCGCGGGATTCGAGCCCGACGCGATGCGAGAGCATTATCAGATCGGCCAAGGTGGTGCCGCGCAGAGAGACCCCGATGCGTCGGCGCAAGGACGGTAGGTCCGTTTGTTGTCCATGCACGCCAAGCACCATCGCGAGGCACGCGAGACCACATTCCGAAGCTTCGCTTTGCAGAATGACCGGGACCGAGGCACGAAACCCGAACTGGAGACGGCCCATCATGAACGTGTGAAACTCCTCAGCGGCGCGGTCAACCACTGCCAAAGCGAGCGTCTTTCGAGCTGAATTTCCGCCTGTAGCACCATGCCCGGAAGTAACGCCCAAGTCTCTCCATTGGCCAGTATCTCCGACGCGCGCGGCTTCGCGTACACGCGATACACAGGTCCCTGCACTGGAAAGGGAAGCGTCAATTCTCCCGCGGCTAGACTGGTCCGCCCCACCTGCGTGATCTCGCCCGCATGGGATCCGAAACGTTCATATGGGAAGGCCTCGTAACGCAACCGCACCTGTTGCCGTTCTCGGACAAAGCCGATGGCGCGCGAGGGCACCAAGAGCACCGCGCGGATTCCTTCCGCTTCTTCGAGAATGCTGAAGAGTGGGCGGTCTCTTCGCACTTGATCGCCATTCGCGAGAGTGATTCCCCGAACACGACCAGCAACCGGTGCCGTCACGCGGTAGTCAGAATAGCCCTGCAATTCGGCAAGTTGCTGCTTGATTCTTGAGGTCTCGCGATTCAGGCGGGAGAGCTCCGCAAAATGCTTGGCCGTGAGATTTGTCTCGTCCACCCTGTGCTTGCGAATGGAAGCCTCCAAGGACAGCAGCGAGTGGGTTGTGCCGAGGCTCTCGGCGCGCGCAGAGAGATGTTGCTCCCTCAAGATTTCAAACTCTGCGTGCGACATGCTGCCGTGGTCTAAGAGCTTCGCACCTCGCTCAAGCGCTTCGCCGCGCAATTGCTCCTGTTCAAGCGACACCTGCCGGAGCCTTGAGAGCACACCGCGGCGATGCTCGAGGTATTGGGATTCTTCCCGATACCACCCGGATTCCTCCTGTTGACGCTTGCGCTCATTGAGGAGTTCCTCTTCAAGCAATGAAACCTGGGCCAGGAGTTCGGCTTCGAGTCTCGTTTCGCTGGTTGTCTCATCGCGAATGGCGCGTTTGTTCACAAGCCGCGCCAAGATTTGATCCTTCAAGACGGCCTCCCCTTCCTTGACCATGACCTCAATCACACGGCCTTCCTGCTGCGGATAGACCCGAACCCACCCGCCTTGGGTTGATATGTAGCCCGGCACCGATTCGGAACGGACAAAGGAAGCTCCTGAAAGCAGTACGCCGAGCAGTGCAACCCCGATCAACAGAAGCGGTATGGCGAACTTTGCGATGCTCGGCGACCGTAGCAGCAATTCTCCCCACAAGCGCTCACGCGCCGCGAGCACTGCCTGTTTGCGAAAGAGTGACGGTCCTTCCTCGGTCATGCATACAGCATGCACCGATGAGACCTAGCGCGTTGCAGAGATTGACTAGGGTGTTTGTAGGAAATTCACAATTCGAAAGGTGCGAGAATTGCTATACGTCGAACAGCACCAAGCTCGCCGACCTAGGTGTAACAGCGGTTTACCGGGGCTCCTGCGGAATAGTTGCGCTCTAGGTGAGGCGGCTTACGCAGCCTCCTGAACCCGCTTCAGGACCTCCATGATGCGATCGGCGTTGGCGCCAAGATCAGAGACGCCAATCCGAGAAACCGAGCGAAGATCCAGACGTGTACCGTCTTCGAATTCGCGCAGCCGAACAATCACGTCATCCTTGAATTCAAACCAGAAGGTGGACGCGACCGCCTCGATTTCCCCTGTGGCAGGATCATCCCTCGTCAATTCCATTCCCATATCCAAGAGGACTTGTTTCACGCGAGCATAGGCTTCCTGAGGTGCCAGCTCCAAGATCAAGGGTTTGACTTGCGGATAGCCCTCACGCTGAAGTGGGCCAATGACTTCGCTGTCATATTCAAGCGGGTTTTCGTGCTCGGCGCGCAGAGAATGCGCATGGACGAAACGCGGCGGGTCGTCAATGTCGGTGCTGACGTTGTAGATGGGTGGAACCAGAAAAACCTGTGCCACCAAGCTGGCAAGATACAGGCTGACGAAGAGGCTCAGTCCGGCACCGTGAGCGGCTAGAACCAGTCTTTCGCCAATCTTGCGCAATCGAATCAGGGCAAATACACCTAGAAGTAATCCGACCAAGGCTATGACGAGCCCGATGGGTGTCATGAGCAGACCCACGGCAAAATCCCACAGCCCTCCGCGACTCCCGACCGCGCCAACAATAGGTGCGAATATGCCGAGCAGACCAAGGACCATTGAAGTCAGCGCAAGCGCCTTCATAGTCGAACTTGAATTCGTCATTGCCTGCTACCTACTTTGTTTTTGTGTAACCACGTCAGCATGGTATAGAGTATTCAACTCATTCGCCCTCAAGATCGCGCTGGAATGGTTCGTGGCAATAGGGCGCTTGGTTCTACACCAGAGGAACACTCGTGCATTCTATGGAACAAATTGTGTCGCTCTGCAAGCGGCGTGGATTCGTCTTTCAAAGCGGCGAACTCTACGGCGGAGTGCAGGGCGTATACGATTTCGGCCCGCTCGGGGTGGAACTAAAGAACAATCTCAAGGCGGCCTGGTGGCGAAGCCTAGTGCATGAACGCGATGACATTGAAGGCCTTGATGCCGCGATTCTCACACATCGGGATGTACTGCGCTACTCCGGACACGAGAATACTTTCACCGATCCCTTGGTCGATTGCCGAGTCTGCAAGAGCCGCTGGCGCGCGGATCATCTATCGGGCAACAGGTGCCCGAAATGCGGGGCCGACGCGCTCACCGAACCGCGCCCCTTCAACCTCATGTTCAAGACAAACATGGGCCCTGTTCAAGATTCCTCTTCTTTCGCCTACTTGAGACCTGAAACCGCACAGGGCATCTTTACGAATTTCAAGAACGTGCTGGATTCGACGGCCCGGCGGCTGCCTTTTGGGATCGCGCAGATCGGCAAGGCGTTTCGCAATGAGGTCACGCCGCGCAACTTCATTTTCCGCGTACGCGAATTCGAACAAATGGAGCTTGAGTACTTCGTCGCAAAGGGGACGGACGAAGAGTGGCACGATCGCTGGCTCGCTCTGCGCCTCGATTGGTGGCAAGCGCAAGGGCTGTCACGCGAGAACTTGACCGTACTCGATGTCCCCAAGGACGAACTCTCGCACTATTCCAAGCGAACTTACGACATCCTTTACAGGTTTCCGCACGGCGATGAAGAACTCGAAGGCATCGCCAACCGTACCGACTTTGATCTTGGGTCACACAGCAAGCGCAATTCTGAGCTTGATCTCGATGCGCATGTCGTGGCCAATCAAGGCAGCAATGCCCAGTTGCGGATACGTGATGAGGTTCAGAACAAGTGGGAAGTTCCCTACGTGATAGAACCTTCCATGGGTGTTGAACGTGGCGTTCTGGCGATTCTGGTTGAGTCGCTTGAAAGCGAAGACCTCGGCGAAGGAAAGGAGAGAACCGTGCTTCGTCTCAAGCCGCACCTCGCGCCTATCAAGGTGGCCGTGCTACCACTTAAACGCAATCACCAAGGGATAATGGATGCGGCAATGAGCTTGCGCCAAGAACTTATGCGAACGGGCGTGGGCCGAATATTCTTTGAGGACACCGGGAATATAGGCAAGGGATACCGGCGCCACGATGAAGTGGGGACACCCTTAGTGGTCACGGTGGACTTTGAGACCATTGAAGGAGACGGCAGTGTCACCCTTCGCGACCGCGACAGCATGGCGCAAAAGCGCTACGCAAAAAAAGACATCGCGAATATCGTGCGCGATTACTTTCGGCACATATAGCGTTATTCCACCGTGATGGAAATCACTTCCGACACGACCGGCGGGTCGTGCGGAATGTGCAGGTGGTTTGCGAGCAATAGCTGCAGGCTGTGTTGACCCGGCGGAAGGGTTACTTCGGTTTCAGTCTGTCCGAGCCCAAAGTGCACATGCTGCTCGTCGGCAGGGATCGGCAACCTTAAGTCCGGCAATTTCGTGACATTGATCAACAGGTGATGATGACCAGAGTTGTCGAAGATCACACCGGCAGGCGCTACCCCCATCTTCGCAAGACCAAAGCGGACGGTAAAGGCTTCGCCGACACTGTCTCCATCTTGTGGAGAGATGAAATACACCTTGGCACCTTCCGCTGAAGGCGACATGAGCGCTGAAGTATCAGGCGTGTATGAGGCGGAATCCTGCGCAATCACGGTTGCGCAGGGCACCCAAACCACACCGCCAAGCAGCAGGCTTGCAAGCAGATGACGCATCTTCTGACCCCGAAGCACCCTTAGTCGACGGTCGGAAACACGCTGATGGCACGGCGATTCGCTGCACGGCCTTCGTCTGTGTCATTGTCCGCCACCGGCTCGGACTCACCCTTACCCACAATGCTGATGCGGACCGCGCTTACGCCCAGACCGATCAACCGGTCTTGGACAGCCCCGGCACGCCTTTCCGAGAGGCCCATGTTGTACGCTTCGGAGCCACGGCTGTCGGTATGACCCTCGATCACGACATTGAGTTCGGGATATTCGCTCAGGAGCTCCGCAAGTCCTTGAAGGTCGTCATCATATTTGGCAGCAACGTAGTGCTGGTCATATTCAAATAGAATGACAATGCGCGCATCGTCAATGGCTTCGCGCATGACTTCCTGCGGGTCCGGCGGCGGCGGAAGCGGGCAGCCGCGACTGTCAACCTCTACCCCGCGCGGCGTATTGGGGCAGTCATCGGAGTCGTCGTACACACCGTCTCCATCGCTATCGGGACAACCGTTCGAGTTGACTTGGCTGCCGGGGGGTGTGTTCGGGCACAGATCCGACGCATCGGGGACGCCGTCATCGTCTGCATCCGGAGGCGGGTCTGGGGTGATGTCACCCAACTGGAATGCCAAGCCAAAGCTTGCGATGGGGCCCCAATCAACCTCGCCACGGGTCATGAGACGCAGGTCGCCACGCAAAAACATGCGTTCCGTGACTTCGTAGTATCCACCAAAAGCCGCATTGAATTCTGCTTCATCGGACTTGAAGTCGGCGCCGTTATCAAACCTCCCTACACCAACACCCAAGCTGACATAAGGACGCCAGTTATTTGTCTGCGCAAAGAAATAGCCGGCGTTGAAACTCCCATGCAATTGTTCCGTATCCTGCCTGCCGATTTCCGTGCCCACACGATTTTCGTTGCGCGAAATCATGACTTCCCAAAAGTATTTGTTGTTCCGCACCCAAGTAGCCGAAACCATACCTCCGAGGAAGTCGTCGGCATCATCTCCCAGATCATCAGGGGTCATCTCAAAGGCGACACCACCTGTGAGGATAGTGCTCCCATTTTCAGGCCGCTGAATCGGCTCCCACGCGGCCAAACCCGACTGCAACGGGATAAGTGATGACACAACTAGAAGCAAATTGGCGTAACGCGACAGCTTCACGAAAATCTCCACAGGCACTGCGTTCATGCGATTCTAATGTTTCACGGGCTAGGGGTCAATGTAGGGTTTTCACCGCCAGCAATTTTCACTTTGCGTTTGATCTCACTTACAGCGAGCTGTAGGCAATTCAAATGGAACAAATTGAGCGGGTAACACGGCTTGTGGGCGCCGAAATGTGAGGGCAGACGCCAAAATGAAAATTGCTGATTCTCTGCGGGTTTCGAAGGCAAAAAAAAGAGCCGCCGGACTGGAGAGGGGACCGGCGGCTCAAGTTGGCTGAATGGTGCAGGCTCAAGGGGGGAAGCCCGCACCAGATTCAATCTGACTTTCCGTTAGCACTTCTACAGAAGTCGTCCCTCGTTCTAGGACAACAGACTGAACCTAGTCAACGGTTGGCAATTGTGAAGGCTCAGGATTACGAGGGTATTTCTCGCTGGTATCAATTTGTATCAAATTGTTACTTCCAAGTGCGACGCAGATGTCCAGCCCACCGCCTTGTCGCTCGTTCATACGCACTTCCCAGCCATACATTTCACAGAGCTGGCGCACAATGGACAATCCCAGACCGCTCCCGTGCCCACCTTGTAATCGCACGAAGGGCAGGAACACCTTTTCCCTGTCTTCCGAGGCAATGCCGGGTCCGCGATCCTGCACATGTATCTCTACGCAAGCTTGCCGACGGTATTCTGTCCCCTTCACCAGAACATCCGCCTGGCCACCTCCATGACGCTGGGCATTCTCTAGGAGGTTTTGCAGCACCCTGCGAAATGCCGCTCTAGCAACGCGCACATTGAGGCTTGGCTCTACGCTGGAGTGCCAGTTCAGCCGCGCATCAAAATCCTTGATGAGTTCTTGTAAGGTTTCCTTCAATTCCAGTCGCGTCGCGTCCTCCCGAATTCCCCGTGCGAGGAGCAGCGCATCTCCAAGCAGCTCGTCAATTCTCGCGAGATTCCGTTGAAATCTATGCTTGATGGCGTCATCCACGCTTCTCGGCAGCAATTCGAGCGCCAGCCGCATGCGGGTAAGTGGGGTTCGAAGATCATGCGAAATTCCCGCGAGCAGCGAGTTCCGACTTGACATGAGTTCGGTCACTTCGTCCGCCATGATGTTGAAGCTGCGCACAAGCCTCACCAGTTCACGAGGCCCCTTCTCTGGGAGTGGCTCGAAGCCGCCTCCGCCCCGAAAGTCGGACACGGCTTCAGACACCTGCACAAGCGGACGCGCGATTCGACGCACCAGAATCAGCGAAGTGAAAAACACGATCCCCGCCATGAGCAAAACGATCAAGATCACGGCCAGAAGCACCCGATCATCAATCGATGATTCGTCAAACCCAAATTGCAGCCGGTGCTCGCCCATGGCGAGGGTTGCCCAGAACATTTCGTCCCCCACCATGAGCGATACCGGCTGGCCGAGGCGCTCGCTTAATGAAGATTCCAGCACGCCTGCGTAGGCAAATCCTGAATCCAGCGGATCGAGTGAGCGCACGTCTTCGGTCACAATGATGCCGTGGTTGGCGGCAAGCTCAAGTTCGAAGAAGGGCCTTGCGACCGGCGGGAGCTCCACCCAAGTCTTGGCCGTGAGTTCAATCAGGGCCGCCTGATCTTGCGCCCACCTTACTCCAATGGGCTGAATCACCAACTGAACCAGTGCCAATAGCGTGGTAGCGACGATAACGAGCGATGCCGCGCCCAGTATCAGGTTAGTGCGGGTCAATAGCGACAGCGGCGTCATTGCGCAGTCACTACAGGCGCCGCTTCCAATGAGAACATGTAGCCCTTCCCCCAGACCGTCTTCAGGTGTAAAGGCTCTGCCGGATCATCTTCGATTTTGGATCTCAATCTCGCGACGCGCACATCGACCGACCGGTCAAAGGGCGACATCTCCACACCCCCAAGCAGTTCAATGATCTGGTCACGTTCAAGGGTTCGGTCGGGATGCGTGATGAACACTTCCAGAAGGTCGAATTCGCTGCGGGTCAGCCGAACGGGTTCGCCGTCACGACGTAGCCATCGAGACCGGAAGTTCACCTCGAAACTACCGAACCGAATGGAAGTATCTTGGCGCTCTCCGGTCGATGCATCCAAGCGGCGAAGCACTGCCCTGACTCTGGCCAGTAATTCTCTGGGTTCAAATGGCTTGGCGATGTAATCGTCTGCGCCGACCTCCAACCCCACGATCCGGTCTATGGGATCCCCGTGCGCGGAGAGCATGATAATGGGTAAATTCCCGGAGCCTTTCAGCCGCCTCGCAATTGAAAGCCCGTCCTCGCCCGGCAACATCAAGTCAAGCACCAACAGGTCGGGCAGGGTGTCTTCCATCAACTTATTCATTTCCTCGCCGTCTTCGGCGAGACTGACTTGAAACCCTTGACGCCGGAGGTACTCTCCCGTAAGTTCGCGGACCTCCGCATCGTCATCGACCACCAGCAGATGCGGCACTTGATTCCCTCTTTCTCACATGCCGGTGCGAACGCACCCTATTTCAGAGCATCCCCAGCATTCCGGTCATCGATCTGTAAAGATGTTTGCAGAAAAGCTTGACGCTGTTCGAACCCCCCCCCAAATCCAGGTCCCGGAAGCGGTTGTGCACGCGCCATGAGCCCGCGCATGTGATCCAATATCTCTCTGGCGCTTCGCTGGGGATTACCGATCCCGTTCACGCTGCCTCGCACAACGACCATCCCGCCGGATGGCAGATTTCCAACCTGATTATCGATGCCTGCGCCGAAACGCATCGTTTGACGAACACGAATATAGACAGTAAGGCGAGGGGCGTGTGCTTCGGAGGCAACCGGCACCCGCGCTCGCAGCGTTTGAGAGCGTTGCATTCGTTTCTTAAGTTCCACGAGCAGCCCGCGCCTATCCGAACTTTGCAGTGTGCCCCATCGCTGTAGGACTTCGGTGAGCTCGGCATCGTTCATTTCGGCATAGGCATACATCGCACCCGTCGAAGAGGCAAACGAAGGAGCTGCGCCAAGAAGGAGCACGCATAGCAAGCTCGCGCGCAAATGCAGATTCTTATAAGTCCGAATCAAGCCCATGAACCCAGCGATGCTACATCCAAGATCCAAGTGTATCTCATTACCTTCAGACTCTATTGTGATTATGCCGTGATTACGCCGCCTCGAAAAGCCCTGCTGCGCCCTGACCACCGCCAATACACATGGTGACCACGCCGTATCGACCCTTGCGCCGCTTGAGTTCGCGCAATAAGAGTCCGGTCAACCGCGATCCTGTCATTCCGAATGGGTGTCCTATGGCGATGCTTCCACCGTTCACGTTGTAAATCTCGTTGTCCAAGTCGAGGGTGTCTCTGCAATACACACATTGCGACGCGAAGGCCTCGTTGAGCTCCCAAAGATCAACATCTTGCTGCTTGATCCCGGCATTTGCAAGTAGCCTCGGAATCGCAAAGACAGGCCCGATGCCCATTTCGTCCGGTTCACAGGCTGCCACGGTAAAGCCCCTGTAGATGCCCATGGGTTCAATCCCCAGCGCCGACGCACGATCAGCACTCATCACGAGCGTCATAGAGGCACCGTCGGAAAGTTGCGAGGCATTGCCGGCCGTCACCGTCCCGTCCTCTTCGAAAGCAGGCCGCAATGAGGCCAAGCCTTCGGGCGTAGTGTCCGGTCGATTGCACTCGTCCCGGTCCACTGTCACGTCCAAGAAACTCTCTTCGCCAGTCTCTCGATCGACTTTCTTCATGGTCGCGGACATGGGTACGATTTCCTCAGCCGGGTAGCCAGCCTGCTGCGATATTGCGAAGCGTTGTTGACTCTGAAGCGCGTACTCGTCCTGCATTTCGCGCGTGACCTGATAGCGTCTTGCGACCACTTCGGCGGTATTGCCCATGGCCATGTATATCTCGGGTTTCTCCTCCAAGAGCCGCTTATTCGGATCCGCCTTGGCAGGCTGCTGACGCTGTTGCATAGAAATCGAATCAACGCCACCCGCCATGGCCACCTCGGTCTGCCCATGCGCAATTTGGTTGGCGGCTATGGCGATGGACTGTAGCCCCGAAGAGCAAAAGCGGTTAATGGTCAATCCTGCCGCAGTCACCGGCAAGCGGGACAACACAACGGCGAGCCGAGCCAGATTGCCGTCCTGCTCTCCAACATGATTGGCGGCACCCACGATCACATCTTCGACTTCATCCGCAGACACCTGCGGATTGCGGTCGAGAAGGGAATCGATGAGGTGCGCGAGCATGTCATCGGAGCGCGTTAAATTGAAGCTGCCCCGGAAGGATTTCGCGAGTCCGGTACGGACGCTATCTACAACGACAACATCTCTCATGAGTTCTTGTGCTCCAAATCTTCGTTGCCAAGGCGCTTGCTTCTTGAGCAATCCGCTCTGCGGATCTCAAGGGGGGAGGGAGCATAACATACAAGTTCTCAGGGTATTGGGCTTTTTCTATCGGCAATGGGAGAACGTCTTGTCCAAGAATTCACAAAGGGTTAGGCTGAAATCCCACGACCACATTGGAAGCCAAGCAAATGTTGCATCGTCTCATTGGAGGATATCTTTTACTCGTCGCGGTCGCGGTGGCAGTGCATACGGTGGTCGAACCGCTGTATCACACCACCATCGAAGGCCAGCCCTACAGCCCCTTGTGGAATCTGCTGAATCCGACTATGGCGGTTGCGCTTCTGTTGGGATTGCTCCTCGGGTATCAGCGCAAGCGTGCTGCGGACGGGCAGGCAGAATCGCAAAGCGTGACGCGAGAATTGCTCGTTGCGAACAGTCAATTTTTCGCCTGCGCGTTCGTGAGCATCCTGTTCTTCTGGAACTGGTTTAATCACTTGAGTCCAAGCTTTGCAGCCATCGGCGCTGGGACTGTTGCGCTCGTTTGGATACTCATCGATGCCCTCCTGCCGCTCGTGCTGGGCGCCATGGGCGTTCACATGCTCAAGAGCAGCAAACCAAAGTAAGCGAACAAGGGCATTACACCCCCAATCAAACAAGAGTGGCGGTACCGAAGGAACGCAGACAATCGCGTATATTTGCGGGACAGTGCACTCACCCAAAGGGTACTCAAAAGATGCAGCTTGAAAACAGGGTCGCGGCCATCACCGGCGGTACGGCTGGCATCGGCAGGGCGATCGCCGAAGCCTATCTTCGCGAAGGCGCCACGGTCACGGTCATGGCGCGCAATCAAACCAAAGCGGAGCGCATGACCCATGAAATCGGAGCTGGAGAGAATTGCGTGTTCATCAAAGGAGACGCAACTTCACAATCTGATGTGGAGCGCTTCGTCGATGCCACCATTGCTCGGTTTGGAAAACTCGACATATTGGTCAACAATGCCGGCGGCGCAGGGGAGTTACAGCCGGTGTCGGATCTGCCGGACGATGCGTGGGATCTGGTGATGAAGTGGAACCTCTATTCCACCTTCTGGGCCAGCAGGCGGGCGGTCAAACCCATGATCGCGGGCGGTTGGGGCCGCATCATTAATATTTCTTCAACTGAAGGCAAGGTGGGCAAGCCGGTGCTGACCGCCTATACCGCCGCCAAGCACGCGGTCAATGGACTCACCAAATCCATGGCGAGGGAGGTAGGGACGCTGGGCATCACCGTTAACGCCATATGCCCGGGACTTGTGATCACCGACATCGTTCGCGACAACGGACCGAGAACCGCTGAGGCGATGGGCATGACCTTTGACGAAATGGTCGACATGTTCGCGCAAGAATCCGCTATCAAGCGTCCCAACACGGCCGAGGAGGTGGCCGCGCTTGCGGTGCTTTTGGCTTCCGAAGCCGGGGCCGGAATCACTGGTGCCTGCTTGAGCGTTGATGGCGGGACGGCGCCCTACTAGCGCAACCGGGCGACTTCATGTCAATTGTCTTCCCCACCAGTCCCGATCACCTGAGCAGCACCTGGCTTACGCAGGCGCTTGGATATCGGGTCGACGACTTCGACGTGTACCCCTTCGCCGAAGGGGCAGGCATCATTGGGCAGGTGGTGCGCATTGCGCTTCGAGGGGCGCAACCCTTTGATTCCTTGGTCGCCAAGTTCCCCTCCCCCTCGGAGGCCAACCGCGCGGTCGCCGCAACCTACGACATGTATGGGCGGGAAGTCACCTTCTATCAGCAAATCGCGAGGCATGTGCGTGTGCGCACACCCGAGTGCTACTTCGCGGCGATCAATCCGGCCACGCAAGAATTCGTATTGCTGTTTGAAGATCTGAGCGAGTTCGAGATCGGCGACCAGGTCTCCGGCTGTTCGCCCGAACAAGCGCGGCAAGTCATCTCGACAATAGCCGCCCTTCACGCTTCCGCGTGGCAGCCCGATCAGCGCTTTGACCTGATCTCGCACAACAATCCGGCACAGCGAGACGGCATGATCGCCGGATTTAATGTGGGCTGGCCGGTTGTCTTGGAGCGCTTCCGGGAGTTGGTGCCCGAATCAGGGCTCGTCGTCGGAGAAAAGATGGCCGCCGCCACGCCCTGGCTGCTTCAGGAAATGTCCACCTCACCTGTCTGCCTGACGCATGCGGATGTGCGTCTGGACAATGTATTTTTTGGCGATCAAGGAATCGCCTTGGTTGATTGGCAATCGGTCTGCGCCTCTGCGCCCGAACAAGATCTGGCCTATTTCCTTACGCAAAGCGTACCGCTTGAAACAGTGATCGACGAGGGCTTGAAGGGCCTCTATTACGACGAGTTGTGCGCACACGGCATCGACTATCCGAAAGAGACCTTCGAGCAAAGATACAAGCGTTGCGCACTGTATCTTCTCAACTATGCCGTGATCATCGCCGGCACGCTGGATCTCGGCAACGAACGCGGTCAGGCACTCGGACGCACATTGCTCGGAGGCAGCCTGGCATCTCTCGATGAGATGGGAGCATTCGAACTACTGAGATGAGTTTTGAACGAATCAGGTCTTTTCTTCATTGGCCAGCAGTTCGGCCGCGACTGCGCGTGCTTCGTCCAAGGTTTCAACGATGAGCGACTTCGGCACCCTTGACAGGACTTTCATTGCCACCAAAGTGTTCAAAACGCCTCCGGAGACCGCCATTACGATAAAGGTGGTGTTTTCCTTTTCGGCGACATCAATGAGCTGATCGATCACCATGGCCGCACTGTCATCGAGGTGTGTCGCGGCGGAAAAGTCAAAGATCACAATTTCATGGTCCTTAATGTCCTTGCCAATCGTCTCCGTGAGCTTCTTTGAAGAAGCGACGGTGAATCGTCCACGCAACGAGACCAGCCCCGCGCGCGCGGCGAGCGGATCCTCGGAGAGTACTTCCCCATGATTTTCAAAGAAACTGCGGTCAAGCAGCGGTACCGAGACCACGTTGTCGAGTTCAAGGCTCTCAAGTTCGAGCGCGTGAGCCATGCCCGCGACGATCAGCCCGACCGCAATCGCGGTCACTAGGTCCACAAATACGGTGACCGCCAGCGTGGTGATCATCACCAGCAAATGCTCTCGTCGGATCCGGTGCAGGACGGAAAGCAAACGCAAGTCAATGATGTCCCAACCGACTTTGATCAAAATGCCCGACAGCACCGCCAAGGGCACCGGCTCCAAGACCTCTCCCGCACCCAACAGGACACCCAGCATGATTAGTGCGAACATCACGCCCGAGGCGCGCATGGAGGCGCCGGCTCGTATGTTGGTGATAGTCAGCGGCGTGGAAGCGCAGCCGGGCACGCCTCCAAACAGCCCCGCGATGATATTGCCTATCCCTTGACCCAAGAGCTCTCTATCCGGATTGTGGTGAGTGCCGGTCATGGAATCCGCCACGAGTGAGGTGAGCAGGCTCTCAACCGACCCCAAGAGCGCCAGAATCAGGGCTGGCTGTAGAGAGCTGACCAAGAAATTGATGTCTAGTGAACGAATTTGAACGGACGGAAGTTCGCTCGGGACGTCTCCTATGACGGGCGCTCCAGTGAACCAGAAGAGCCCTACCAAGGTGCCCGTGAGGAGCGCGGCAAGCGGCGCAGGCATGAATTGGCCAAGTCGGGCAGGCCAGGCGATGGCAACGGCGAGCGTGATGAGGGCAACCGCAACCGCATCCATATTGATTTGACTTAGTGCATGTGGCAATGCCAGTACCGCGTCCACCGCATCGCCCGGCTCAGGCGGCACACCAAAGGCCGGCAAGATCTGCAATAGGATGACAATGACGCCGATGCCGGACATGAATCCGGACACCACCACGTAGGGCGTGTAGACGATGAATCGTCCGATTCGCGATATGCCCAGAAGCACTTGCAGCACGCCGGCCAGAACCACCACCGTCAGCGCTTCCATCAGGGTGGAGGCGTGGCTGGTCACTATCACTGCCATGGCAACAGTCATGGGTGCCGTGGGGCCGGAAATTTGCGTCTTGGTGCCACCAAACACCGCCGCAAAGAACCCCATGGCGATGGCGGAATAAAGCCCCGCCTCCGCGCCCAAGCCCGAGGCCACGCCGAACGCGAGACATACCGGCAGGGCCACCACGGCGGTCGTGAGCCCGCCGAAAAAATCGCCTCTAAAGGCACCAAGGTCGTATTTCATATCGAATGTTGGTTCACTTCGTCCTTTTGATCGTGCTTAATCGGCCTTCAATTCGCGTACAACTGCCCTCCATTGGACTCCGTCCACTGGTCAATTTTCGCTTTCAAGAGTGACAAGGGTAACGCACCATCCACGAGCACTTGGGCATGGAATTCACGCACATCGAATTGTTCGCCCAGATCGGCTTCCGCCCCTGTACGAAGTTCACGAATTTTCAATTCACCGACCTTGTAGGCGAGCGCTTGCGAAGGTATTGCAATATAGCGTTCCGCCTCGCTCACAGCGCTGGCCTCCTTCACCGCCGAATTCTCAAACATGTAGGCGAGTACTTCCTCGCGGGTCCAGCCCTTGGAATGCAGTCCAGTATCCACCACCAAGCGTATGGCGCGCCACAATTCGGCGTTCAATGCGCCAAAATACTGATAGGGGTCGGTGTACACTCCCAATTCCTTGCCGAGCGATTCGGCATACAGCCCCCAACCCTCCACAAAGGCCGTGTACCCGCCGAATCGGCGAACCCTCGGCAAGCCTTGGAGTTCCCGCTGCAGGGAAATCTGAAAATGGTGGCCGGGAATCGCCTCATGCAGAAACAGGGATTCCATGTCCCACTTGGGACGCGCTTTGATGTCATAGGTATTGGCGAAAAAGACACCGGGCCGGGCACCATCCGGTGTTCCCGCACGATAGGAACCATCCGCGGCGGACTTTTCTCGGAAGGACTCTACCGGCTGAACTTCAAAAGATGATGTCGGAAAATGGGAAAAGAGCTTTGGTGCGAGGCTTTGAATATGATCAGACATGGCGCGATAGCCATCGATCAATTCCTGAGGCTCGTCATAGAAGAAGCGCGGGTCAGTCTTCAGAAATTCAAAGAAGGCGTCTCGACCACCTTCGAATCCAACCTCCCGCATAATTCCATGCATTTCCTCATGAATGGATGCGACTTCGCGCAAGCCGATGGTGTGGATTTCTTCCGGGCTAAGGCTGGTGGTGGTCGTCTGGCGAACCAATACCGCATACCAGTCGGCGCCTTGGGGCAACTCAAAGAGACCAACACTTCTCCTTGCGTGCGGCAGATATTCGTCGCGAATGAAGTCGTGCAGCCGTAGATAGGCCGGGCGCAGTTTGTTGTTGAAGGCTTGCTCGTAGCGCTCGGCAAGCCGTGCTTTTGAATCTTCAGACAACTCGTCGGGGAGGTTTTCGATCGGTCCACAAAAGGGGCTGGCGTTGAAGTCGGTGACCTCTGCGGCGAGCTGGGTAAGCGTTCGCTCCATCAATACGCGCGGTTGGGTGACACCCTGTTCGACCCCTTCGCGCATGTTGACAATGGCTTGATCGACGAGCACCGCAAATGCGTCCATGCGGGAAAGGAAATCCTCGTAATCCTTCTCGCTATCAAAGGGATGGGCGCTGGTGCCGCTGCCTAGCTGCGCAAAGCTGTTGGCGAACGAATAGAACTGATTGATCGCAAGCAGATGCGCAGGAAACGCAAGCATCTCAATCTCCTGCTCGCGATTGCGCCTGAAGGTCTCGTAGGTCAAGCGTTCCTGTCGATTGAGCTTTGAAACATCAATAGCCTTGAGCCTTTCAAGGGAGTCGCGACTAAGCCTTTCGGAGTCCGCGCGGTATTGGGGGCCGAGGCTGTTGGCGAGACGATCATTGTGGCGCATGTCCCCAATGAAGGTGGCGCTCAGTGGATTCAGCTTCAAATAGGCCTCGAAGTAGTCTTCAACAAGGGAGTCGAACTCGGCAGAACCTTGAGGCATCCCGCGAACCTCGGCGCAGGATGTCAGCAGCAAGACAAGCGAACATAGGCTGACATCCAGCAATTTGCGCATTCGTCGCAGCCTTTAGGAGGGGAATGCGTTACCTTACCTTGAACCTGAGGCGAAGGGGAAAACCCTATCCTTGACTATTGAAATCGTCAACCGGTTCCATTCGATGTGAAAGTGTCGCACCAAACAGCAAATGGGGGCGTAAACTTCAACCTATGCAGCTGATTCGAAGACTCTAATCGACCAGAGTAACGAGTGCGCTAAGAGCACAATAAAATAGAACTAAAACAACGTAATACACTAGATGTCGCACTTGTGCTACAGGTCGCCAAACAGTAATCTTAGGCGATGACAAGGCCAAACACCTTCATCCAGATTGATCCTGATGTCCTCGGCGGAACCCCGGTATTCTCGGGCACGAGAGTTCATGTGCGGATGCTCATTCACCATCTGGAAGCGGGCGATTGTGTAGAGGACCTCCTCACGGATTATCCGACGGTATCGCAAGACAAGGCCGTCGCTGTGCTGAAGGAAGGGGTCGACATACCGATAGCGCCCTCATATTGAAACTCCTCGCGGTCGGCGATATGCACTTGGGTAGGCGCCCGTCTCGTCTGCCTTCTGATCTCACCCACGAATCGTCCGAACTCGGCCCTGTAGCCGCATGGGGGCTTACGGTCGATCATGCCATAAGCGAAAAGGTCGATGCCGTGTTGCTGGCTGGCGATGTCGTCGAAAGTGAGAAGGACTTTTTTGAGGGCTTCGGTCAACTCAAACAGGGGGTGGACAAGCTCACGGCCGCCAGCATTCAAGTCATCGCGGTGGCCGGCAATCACGACGTCTATGTGCTGCCGAGGCTCGCGGACCTGCTTGAGGAAAGTAGCCACTTCAAGCTGCTTGGGCGCGGCGGAAAATGGGAAGCTCACCAAATTACCGCGAAGAGCGAAGAAGTGACGATCTGGGGTTGGTCGTTTCCCACTCAGACGGTGAGGAACAGTCCGCTCGCCGGAAATCGTTTCGAACAGCGTTCAACGCTCCAAATTGGCCTGCTTCATTGTGACCTGGACCAATCGGGAAGCCGTTACGCGCCGGTGTCCGGCAAGGAGCTCAGGGCTTCCGGGCTCGATGGTTGGCTGCTTGGCCACATCCACATGCCGCATGACTTGCAACCGGATTCATTGTGCGGATATCTCGGTTGCCTGAGCGGAATGGACCCGGGCGAATTCGGCGTACGAGGCCCCTGGATGCTGCATGTTGAGGGTGGCCGGATTCGCGAAGTCACGCAGGCGCCCTTGGCACCCTTGCGTTGGCTGAGAAGCGAGCTCGACATCAGCGGACTGGAAGACATCGAGGGTCTGAACAGCCTTTTGATCAAACACACTGAACAACTCGACCATGACATATCGGCCGAAGCCTTTCCTCCCAAGACGGTCGGCATGAGGCTGACCCTTGTTGGGCGGTCTCCGCTTGCGGGGCAGTTCTCTCGTTGGATGGAGGAAACGCGCGGAGACTTCCCGTGCTTCACGCACTTGGACACCGATTACTTTGTGGAGCATTGCACGTCGGCCGCGTTGCCTGAGATCGACCTTGCGGAACTCGCCCATCAACAGAACCCCTTGGGATTGCTCTGCAAGAAACTCCTGCTCCTTGATGAGCCGCCAGAAAGTCCCGAACGAGCCGAATTGATCAGCCTGGCCAAACGCAGGTTCGAAGAGGCGCTCGGCAGCCCGACTTGGAGAGGTCTTGAGTCGAACTCAGAAAAGCTCACGGAAGCGGAAGTCACTGAGGAGCTTCGCCAAGCAGGAACGCGAGCGATCAACCAACTGCACGCCCAACAGCTAGGAATCTCCGAGTGAAGCTTGCACGTTTGGAAGTCACCCGATTGCCGGGCTTCTCCAGCAGCTTCTGCCTGCAAGACTTGGCGGGCGACGTCAACCTGATCACCGGACCCAACGCCATCGGCAAATCAAGTTTGGTGCGCGCCCTCAAGCTTTTGCTAGGTGAGTCGGCCAAGACCGACCCCTTGGTCACGCTCGCTGCGGAGTTCGTTGAGGAAAACAAGACCTGGCGGGTCGACCGCACCGGGCAACAGTTTGGTTGGACGTGCGACGGAAAAGCCGCTCAACGCCCTAATTTGCCCGCAGCTGATCAACTTGGTCGCTACTGCTTGTCGATGGAGGACTTGATCAAGGCCGACTCGACCGATGCCTCCCTCGCGCAAGAACTGCAGCGGGAACTCTGCGGGGGATTTGATCTCGATGCGGTTCGAACAAATATCGGCGCAAGACACGGAACTGGCGAAAGGCGCGAGTTGGATTCAAGCCTTGACGGCCTTCGGGATGCAGAACGCACCTCCGACATCCTACGAAAAGACCAGCAAGCCATTCCCTCACTCACCGCAGAAATAGAACAAGCACACAAGGCAGAGGAGCAGGTGCGTCTGATCGACCAAGCCAAGGGGCTCTTGAAGGCGATGCGCGCGAGCAAGGCTGCCAAGGAACAGCTTGCAGAGTTTCCCAGCAACATGGACAAAATTACCGGCCAAGAACTTGCTGACATAAAGAAGCATCGTTCTGCGCTTGAGAAAAGCGAAGCTGAGCGGCTTGCACAGGAGCAAGCACTCAGGCTGGCACAAATCTCGCTGGAAGACTCCGGGCTCGCAGCGAGCGATATTGAGCAGGCGGCGACTGACCTTGCAACCATCGAGCGCAATCTGCGCAAAGTCGAGAAACTGCAGCCCGAACAAGCCCAGCAACTAAGAACTCTCGCGCAACAGAAGGATAAATTTGAGGATGCCTCTCAACAACTCGGCAGCGACACACCTACAAATCTCAATCTGGAAAACCTGAGACAGGCGGAAGGGTTTGCCGCAGAATTCCTTAAGCTGACTGAAACGAGAAACCAGCTTGAGCAACTCATCGAGTTGTCGGGCGGCGTTCCGGATGAAGGCAAATTTGACGACCACCTGAGTGCCGTGAATGCGCTGCAGAAATGGCTCGACCCCCAGATGGAAGAATCGCACAAGCGCCGATTCACCCTGCTCCTGTCGTCTTCTTTGGTTCTGGCCATTGCCAGCATCGTCGGGTTTATTTTCCTGCCCCCCCTGCTGCCAGCCCTCTTTGCCCTACTGCTCTTGTCGGCCCTCGTTTGGGCGCTCGTGACTATCCGTTCGAGTTCAAGCCGAGCCGCCAAAACACGCGCACGGGATGCCGTCAAACAATTCGATGAAAGCGGTATCCCGACACCCGAAGAATGGAGCTTTCCCGCAGTACGAAAGCGTCTCAGAGAACTGGAGGATGCCCTTTCGAATCTAAAGCATGCTTCGCAAGCACAGGCCAAGCTCACAGCGCTCGGGGAAAAGATTCAGACGAAAGAGCAGGAAAAGCTGGCGCTCAGCGAGACCATTGGTTTCGACCCCTTGATACCCCTGACATCACTTGACAGATTCATACGACTTTCGAAAGACTGGGACGAGTCGCGCCTCGCTCTTGAATCCACAAACCGCGCGCTCGCCGACACAAGCGAAGAAATCCAAAAAGAGATGGGAAAGACAAGAAGCGTACTTTCGCGCTGGGTGTCAGACGTCTCCGAAGACACCGACTTTGATCAGCTCAGCGCCGCATGCACAAACTTCCAGGAACGACTCAAGGAAGCGCAAAAGGCGAGTGATGAAATCAAGATTGCCGCGCAGCTCGTTAAGAAACAGCTAGCCGAATCATCCCGACATCGAGACGAAATCGCGGCAATCTATCAAAAGGTTGGTCTGGTCGAGGAAGATCATCACTTGCTTGTCGATCGTGTCGGGCGACTCGAATCTTGGAAGGACGCGGGTAAAGATTTGATTGGCGCCGAAGCGCAAGAGAGGCAATCTAAATCTGCCCTGGAAGGGCGCGAAGTACTGCTTGAATTGGTGGACAGTGGAGATGAACCGGGGCTTGATGCCCTGCTTGACAAAGCGCGGCAATGCGCCTCGCAGCTTGAGTCGCTGCGCGAGGAGCGTGCCAGGATTGAAGCCGAAATCGGGCGGGCGGAGCAAGATGATGCATTGGAAAAGGCCAACGCCGAACGGGTCGAAGCAGTAGTGAACCTGGAGCAAAAGCGCGACGACCTGCTCGCCCACGAGGCAACCGAGCTGCTCTTGGGACAAGTAGAAGACGAGTTTCGATCCACGCACGAACCGAAAGTGCTCAGCGATGCCAATGCGCTGTTTCAACAGGTCACCGCCAATGCCTTTGAACTTGAGCTTGGTGATGGCGGCGGTTTTCGAGCCAGGGACACCCAGCAAGGCGAAGTTCGCAAGCTCGATGAACTCTCTACCGGCACGCGCATGCAGCTTTTGCTTGCGGTGCGCGTGGCCTGGGTTCAATCGCAAGGCGCCGACGGGCGGATGCTGCCGGTGTTTCTTGATGAGGCGTTCACCACCAGCGATGAAGCCCGATTTATGGTTCTGGTGAAGAGTCTTGATCAGATTTCCGAATCGGTCGGCCTGCAGGTGATCTATCTTTCCGCTCGAAGACACGAGCAAGACCTGTGGCGCACCGCTCTTGGCCGAGAACCCCACTGTGTGGATCTCGCGACGCTCAGAGGCAAGGGCGACACGGAGCGTCCTCCGGATTTTGAAATTGAGCCTCCGCAGCCCGTTCCACAACCCGGAAAAAGTAACGCAATCCAATACGCCAAGGCACTCGGCGTGCCTTTCATCAATCCGATGCTTGATGCCGGCGAAATTCACCTGTTTCACATCCTGCGCGACGACCTTCAAATCATGTACCGATTCTTGGACAGTCTTCGAATTGCCAGTCTTGGTCAGCTTGAGAGCTACCTAGGCCGACGTGACGGGGAGCAAGCCGACACCCACCTCCCACACCTCATCGAACGCTGTCGCACGGCCCGCGCTTGGGCATTGGCTTGGCGGGAAGGCAGAGGTCGCGTTATCGGCGCACTCGAATTGGAAGAGTCGGAGGCTTTCTCGCGGATATTTCTCAGTCAGGCCGCTCGTCTTGCGGCTTCGGAGGATGTGTCGGGCGATGCGGAGAAGATGTTGAAGTCGCTTCGCGACGGTAAACTCAAGGGCTTTCGATCAAAGAATATCGAAGATTTTGAGGCTTGGCTGAAGGAACATGAATACTTGGATGATCGTCCGGTATTGTCTCGCGATGAACGGCGCCAGAGGGTGCTGCAAGCCTACGAACTTGACGATGAGGAACGCCTTGAGGATATCGGGCAGTGCGTGGACTGGCTGGAAGCAGCTGTCACCGAAATCGACGGAGCAGCAGAATGAACGAAGAATCAAACGAACCACAAAACCTATCCATCCGCAACCTCTGCGATCGCATTCCGGATCGTGCGCTGTATCTCGCCCTCGGATTTGTTCAAGGCTTGGCAGCTTGGGGACTGGTTGAACACGGAGACTGGCTAACGCAACACCCAACCGTCGCCTTTCCACTCTGGCTTCTCGTACTCGCCTGGCCGGGGCTCTTCATGCTCTGCTACACGCGAGAGCATTGCGTGCGCGCACTCGCTTGGGTGAGCGGATTCTGTGCATTGCTCGCCTCATTGGCCCTCTACACCGGCTGGCAGACGACACCACACGGAGAATTTGATACGGAAGCCGTCACAGCAGTCTTTTCCTTATCCATGCTCACCGCGACATTCATTGCACTGCTGCACTTGCAGACCTTCATCTGGCGTGAAGGGCGAAGCTACGACACTTTCTTCACGCTCTCTTGGCGAAACTTCTTGACGGTTGGTCTCTCGGCGGCATTGACACTTGGCATCAGGCTGGTGCTCTTTCTTTGGGAGTCGTTATTTTCCGCCATAGGCATCGAGTTCTTTACCGAACTCTTTGGCGAAGAGTGGTTCATGCTGCCGGTGCTGGGCGCCTCCTTCGCCTTTGGCCTGCATAGCTTTCGCGCAGCCACTTCCGTCATCGACAGCATTTCCACGATACTGGCGCGGCTCACCTGGTTGCTGCTGCCCATACTGCTTTTCGTGGTCAGCGCGTTTCTCATCACCTTGCCGTTCGTTGGGTTGCAACCCTTGTGGGACACGGACTACGGCACCGCCATCCTGATGGCTTCCAACTTCGGCGCGCTTCTGTTCTTGAACGCCGTGTATCAGACCGGGCAACGTCTTCCCTATGCTTCCTTGGTCCACAAGATACTCACCATAGGAGTCGTGATTCTCCCCGTTCTGTCGGCACTGGCCTTCTATGGGCTTGCGCTCCGCATCGGGCAGTATGGCTGGTCTGTCTCCCGCTGTTGGGCGCTTCTGATCGCCCTGCTGTTGGCCTGTTTTTCCGTGGGATACGCCTACATCATCGTGAGGCGGCGTTTCCATTGGCTGGACAGGTTGCCGCAGATCAATGCCAGCATGTCATGGATGGTGCTCGTGGCCTTGTTGCTCACCGCCTCGCCTCTGCTCGACTTCCGGGTCGTCTCCGCTTCGAGCCAGTTTTCCCGCATCGAATCGGGGGGAGATTCCATCGCTGAACTGGATGTGCGCTACGTTCAAGAGGAGCTGGCACGACCCGGCCATTTGCGGATGCAGTCTTTAATTTCTCGGCTCGACGCCACCGACCAAGAGACCGCTGAAGCGCTTCGTATCGCATTGAAGGAGAAACGCTCCTTCGCTCGCGGCTGGAGCCAAGATCAGCAAGCGCAAATCGTCAAGCGACCTGAAGATTTGGAAATTCCGGAGCGGCTTGCAACCGCCATCCGCAACTACACGGACAAGATGCCTCGATTATTGTTTCAAGTCGACCTCAACGAGGACGGCACCCCCGAATACGTGGGTGTGTGGAAATCCGATTTCGTCAATGAAACCTACGCGCGCTGCTGGCACGAGTCCTCAGAGGGCTGGGAGTCTTGCGGATACCACCGCATGTACCACGATTCGGAGACTTCCCAGGCCGAACTACTTGAAGAACTGGCCGCAGCGGATTTTGAAGCGCTTATGCCAACGCGTCCCTACAAGGACTTGCGCGTTGGCGAACGCGTGTTCAAGTTCGAGTAGCTGGCGTCTTCATTGACACTGCTTTCGGCGCTTGAGTAGACTGCACGCCCTTTCTCGGGTCTCCCTCGAGAGAGAACCGCCGAGGTGGTGAAATTGGTAGACACGCTAGCTTCAGGTGCTAGTGGGGGTAACCCCGTGGAGGTTCAAGTCCTCTCCTCGGCACCAAGTTACTTTCCATTGATGGAAGTTGTCAGCGCTCGCTGACAGGCTCCGCCAAGCCCAAGCCGACTTTGGTGCCTGTCCCTTGGTGCCGATTGAGGCGCCCCGGCATCCGAGAAAGTTCTTCAAGGTAGGCATCGAACCGGCCTAAATCGCCGGTGATCATGAGGATCGCGCGCGCCAGCAATCCGGGAAAAGTGTGAAGAATTGCTCTAGAATAGAATCATGAAAACAACAATTGATATTCCTGAAAAAGAACTAATGGATGCCATACGATTCACTGGCGCCAAGACAAAGCGTTATGCAGTAGTAACGGCAATCGCCGACTTCAATCGAAGGCGGCGATTGTCCGAATTGGTGAGACATGCGGGAACCTGCGCGCACATGTGCACGGTCGAGGAACTCCAAACGAGCAGAAGGCAGAGAGCCAAGTCCTTTGATCTTGATTGACACATCCTCTTGGATTCACTTTCTGAGACCGAGTGGAGACATGAATGCACGCGGACGTGTCGAAACCTTGCTGAGGTCGGGAGAAGCGTGTTGGTGCCCGATTGTGCAGCTAGAGCTTTGGAACGGCGCGCGCGGCCATCGGGAACGGAGGGTGCTAGACGACTTCGCCCAAGTGCTTCCGGCCTTGCCGATCAAACCAGAAGTCTGGGTGGCTGCCTATGCCCTCGCGCGTCGCGCCCGCACCGGAGGGGTGACTGTACCCGCGACTCATATCCTCATCACTGCTTGCGCACAACACCATGGCGCAGGGTTAGAATCGTCCGACAAGGACTTCGCGCTGCTGCGGGACGTTGGCCGTTAGCCTCTCCTTCTACTCAGGCCGCGTCCGCGATCTTCAGCAATTGCTTGCCCAAGTTTTGTCCGGTGAAGAGCCGGTTAAGGGTGTCCGGGATGTTCTCGAAACCTTCTTGAATGTCGAGCTCGTACACCAGTTCGCCACTTTCTATCCATGAAATGAGTTCTTGCGCCGCGGTGGCGAATCGATCGAAGTAGTCGATCACGATGAAGCCCTCCATGCGACCGCGCATGACCACAAGATTCATCAGGTTGGACGGGCCCGGCACGGGAGTCGTGGCGTTGTAGCTTGAAATGCCGCCGCAGAGCACCACGCGGGCGCGCATGTTGATGTGATTCAGCGCCGCCTCGAGAATGTCGCCGCCGACATTGTCGAAGAATAGGTCCACACGGTTGGGGCAGAGTTCGCCAATGCGGGCGTCAACATCCTCGCTCTTGTAGTCGATCGCCGCATCGAAACGCGCCTGCTCGGTGAGCCATGCACACTTCTCCGGGCCTCCGGCGATCCCTACGACGCGGCACCCCTTGATGCGCGCAATCTGCCCGGCAACCGAGCCGGTCGCACCCGCCGCGCCGGATACGAGAACGGTTTCGCCGCTCTTCGGCTTTCCCAAGTCCAGCATGCCCCAATAGGCCGTCTGTCCCGTCGTTCCCAGTACAGATAGCATCATTGATGGTTCGATGCCCGGCGGCAGCTTGGTCAACATTCCAAAAGGCGAGGAGGCGTTCACGACCTGGTAGTCCTGCCATCCACCCAGCGTCTGCACCAGATCACCCGGCTTGTAGTCCGGGTGGTTTGATTCGGCGACCTGGCCCACGCTACCGGCGCGCATGGGCTCACCAATCTGCACCGGAGGCATGTAGCTTTCTCGATCTTCCATCCAGCCACGCTGCGTCGGGTCGAACGAGAGATACAGGGTCCTCACCAGGACCTCGCCTTCTCCAATCTTGGGAATAGGGATTTCACGGTATTCAAAATTGTCGTGAGTCACCGCGCCATAGGGTCGCTTCGCCAGAAGCCATTGGCGATTAATGTTCATTGGGCATCCTAAATTTTAGAGATTGCGACTATAGCGCATCTGAAAGAAGGCACATGGAAAGGAGTAAGGGAATAACTCGCCCCGTGTACGGAAGAAATGACAAAGCCGTGCTAAGAATCAAGCGCCAAGTATGTATCCAGTATCTCGCGCAGTTCATTCCGGGATATTCGCGTGATCCTTGCCATTTCCTGAAATTTAACGCTGCCGGTTGGACTGAACGCACTCGCTAGCATCTCTGGCAGAAGTGGTAGCACACCCAATTGAGATTCCTGCTTGCTGATGGTGTCATCAAGAGCGTTCCAGAACGCTGCGCCCTGGTACAGTTGGGCATAGGCCTCGTCGTCTCCCGCCGCCGCGCGCGCACCCAAAACTTGCAACGAACTATCTGCGCTCTGCCCAGGCTCGATGAAGGCATCGGCGAGACCGCGATAGAGGCTAGGGGAAGTTTCTTTCACCGCCTTGATGGCAAGGAAGCTGACCAAGCTCTCATCGATCCAGAGCACACCCGTGGCGTGAACGGCCTGATGTGCGTGTTCGTGCAGCACCACATAGAGGGCGAACGCACGCCCGACATCATCAAGTTCGATTGCCTTGGCAGGATAGTTGGCAAGAATCAAGCCGGTGCCCGCTGCGCCACCAAGGCTCGCCTGCCACTCATTGAGTCCCATCCAAAACACAGGCGAAAGAGACCTGACGGGCAAAGCGCTGTGGAGAAATCGAATGCCTCTCTCGTGACGCTCCAGCACATCGATGAGGTGGATGGGCACCGATTCAACGTCGAAATAATGACGCATGATGCCCTTGTCGAGAAAGGCGGGATCGCCTAGCAACCAAAACCCAGGGGCCTGATGCCAGGCCGGCAATCTGGCCGACCCCGCACGAGCTTCTATTGGATTGCCGTTCAAAGCAAAAGAGATATCTGGGCGAGCCTTGTCTTTGGATTCTCGCAGGATTGAGCTTGTCTCGTTCACAAGCCACCATGGTCCTTGTTCCGAGAAGAAGTTCATCTGATCGAACGCAAGAGCGCGCCCTTCAGGGTAGGGCACAAAATTGATCTGCCAACTCAGCCTTCCACACTTGCCAATGATCGATACATGACTGGTGTCAATTTCAAGAGCGTCCCGTTCGGAGCACTTGATGTCCAAAATGTCTTCCAAGGACGCATTGCGTCTTAAACCATAATTGCCCGCTTCTGCGCCTTCGTAGGTCACCAAGGCATTTTTCAGACTCCCTGTCGTCAGTTCCACGTTGATCTGAGCCCACCCCCAAGTCCACGACAGGGCGCACCCCGCAATCAGCGCGCAGGAGATCAACGTTTTCAACATCAACTGCGGTCGACTCATGCCTTATAGACCCGCCTCGCTGACTTTTAGGTCCAAGAGTCGAGCGGCGCCGGATTGGGTGAGGAACTTCCTATCGACCATGGCGTGTTGGGTAGCCGTGTGGATGTCGCGAAAGTGTCGCTGTAGGGTGCATTCCGGTAAGGGTGCGGAGCCGCCTGCGGCGTGATAGAGAATGTCCACCGCTTGGGCGCAGCTCATGGCTGTCTGACTCGCTGCGAGACGCAGGGAGCGGACATCGTCAATCTCCAACTTGTGACCATCGGAGAGTTTGTCCCAGACATCTCCCATGGCGCCGAAGAGGTGATAGCGCGCACTCCCGACCAAAGCGTCGGCCCGACCCAGGTCAAGTTGCACGATGGACGACTCATAGAGTGCTCGCTTTGCACCGGTGGATACCTTGACGCGCACCAGCTCGCAGAAGTCATCAATGGCTCGCCGTGCGATGCCCAGAGGCACGCAGGCAACGCAGGACGCGAACATGCCGAAGTAGGGGATGCGTGAGAGGACGCCCGATTTTCGTCGCGGCGAACCGCCCAAGATGGTCCAGCGGCCTTCGGGCACAAAGGCTTTTGCGGCCGAAAAATCGACGCTGCCCGTCCCCTTGAGACCGGAGGGATTCCAGTTGTCGTAAAGCGTCAATTGATCCGGCTCGAAGTAGACGACGTAGACCTGTGGCTTTCCGGGCTCATCTTCGATCAAGGTTCCTCCACAGATGAGGTCGCAGTGGTGGATGCCCGAACCCCAAGACCAATGCCCGGTGACTTGCATGCCGCCTTCGACGCGCTTGCCTCGTCCGCCCGGCTGCGCGGACCCGGCGGTGATCGCGCACGGCTCGCCCAGTGCCATGACGGCTTTGGCCCATTCAGGAGACAAGGTCGAGGCCGCAGTAGCCGTCGTCAGATAAATCATGGCGCACCAGCCGACCGAGGCATCGGCATGTGACAAGGCTTCGATCACCGCCATGCTGTCGCGAAGGTCCCTTTCGCTGCCGCCATGTTCCTTGAGCACCGTCATAGAGAAGATGCCCGCAGCGCGGAGCTTCTCAATGATGTCGCCCGGGACGCGCCGAGCCTGTTCGATTTCCTCATTTAAGGATGAGATTTCTTGCGCGCAATCGCGCACGAAATCGAGTTCAGGGCAGTGTCTCGTGGAGGGCATTCGTTGAGCGTCAAAACGGAGCGCGGATTTCCTACCCTTCGCCCCACACATCCCGAAAGAACAGCTTTTCGACCCGCATTCGCCGAACTGGCCCATACCCCTTCCCAACCGGATATCCGACTGGGATGGCTGCCGCCGTATACCAATCATCGGGGATGGACAGCAGCGATTTCACTTCGGCTTCGTGATAGCAAAGCAGCGTCGTTAATACACATCCTAGGCCTTCGGCACGACAGGCGAGCATGAAGTTTTGCACGGCGGGATAGATAGACCCGCCACCCACCACCGACACGCGATCAAGTCCCGCGTCGGTGACCGCCAAGACTGCGGGTTGGAAGCAGACAATTGCGATCAGCGGATAGGCGTGCATGTGCCTGCCCATGTAGCTGCCCGAGTCCAGCGCTCGAATGAGCGCCTCGGCCGCCTTGGGAGACATGCCTTGGGTATTCTCATATTCATTGCGAAACGCCTCCCAAGTGGGCGCATAGAGTTCGGCGAGCTTGGTTTTCTTATTCGCATCCGTCACCATCACCATGCGCCAGCCTTGGCGATTGCCGCCCGTGGGTGCGCATCTAGTCACATCCATAACCCGCGCCAACACATCATCCGGAATGGGATCGGGACTCAATCGGCGAACGGCCCGCTGCGTGCGCAACAATTCGTAGAAGACTTCCCTCTCTTCTTCGCTTGGCATGCGTTCGCTGGCGCAGGTGCGCCTCGTCGCACCTATTCTTCGACCACGCCGATGGAAGAACTTGGTGCCGAATCTGTTGCGCGAATCGAAGCGCGAAGCTCTTCCATGCGGGTGTTGATCTGACGACGGAATGAATTCACCGAGGCTTGGAATTCGGCATTTTCCTCAAGAAGTTTCGACAGTTCCGATTCCATGCGCGCAAGCGTGATGCTCGTCGTATTGGCTTTGTCGGTGGAATCACGCACCATGCGACCAAATTCAGTCACTTGTCGGCTCAGGACATCAAGCCGATTCAAGACCTCCTGCTGGTTTTCAAGTCCGGCCTCCACTCTAGCGAGAGCAGTATTCAGGCCGTCAACCTCCTTCGACATCTCGGTGATCTTGGTCTGCTGGCTATTTATGCTGTTCTGATTCTCAGTGATCCAGTTCTTATTGCGCTCGTTTGAAAGTGCCCAGAGCTTGCGAATCTCGTCCTCCCAGAAGTCGATTTGACCCTCGATCTCAGTATCCGCTCGGCTCCTATCCTCGTCGGTGATCTGCAAACGCGTCTCAATCTCCGCGAGCCTCGCCGAGGATATCAGGTCTTGAGATCTCAGTGCATCAAGATCAGTTTGCGCTCGAAAGGCGAACCATCCGAGCACCGCCACACCGATCACAGCCAACACCAGCAGGGCATATATGCCGCTGACGCTCGCTCCGGATGGCCCGCTCGAACCGCGTCTTGCCGTGCGTGTATAACCGCCGCTGCCGATCCCTTCGGTGGTCAATGGGTCATCTGGAAGGTTTTCAGGCACGCGCCGCTCCTCAGAGGATGTTGGCCAATACCGCCAACACGCCTGTCAACACCAAGGAGCTGATGATGACCGCCCGCACTGACTCAATCGCCGACTGCATCTTGCCCCAGAGCACGTTTGCTTCGATGGCGAGAATGATGACCGCCATGACAATGATATTGGTCAGACTGATCTGAAGCGCTTGTCCCGCCATGACAGGTGCGTGCGCACTAAAGGTCATGAAGAACAACATGGGCATGGAGAATAGCGTGTTGGTGCGGGATGCCAGAAGCGCCTTGCCGGCAGCAGCGCCTGCCGCGGGATCTGCCTCACCGCCACCTTTCACCGCCTCGTTGGAGGCGATCACGATCTTCTGGTTGGGCCAAATGATCAACCACACGTTAAGGAACATGATGATGCCAAGGACCGAGCCCCAAGCAATGTAGGTACTCGTTCCCATGCCAAGGAAGTAGAGCAGCAATACGCCGGTCAGAAAGGTGAACATGGCCGCCCAACGGAACCACCAGAGGGCGCGCGGCACCAACTTGGTGAATGAATCAACGCGAGAGGAGGCGTCAAGCTCCTTGAACGCGCTCCCTTGCACAAAATTGAAGTAGTACAAGAGGCCGATCCAAGCGATGCCGAAGAGGGTGTGTCCCCAGCGACTCAATACAAAAATGAAAGTTTCCATATCCATAGCGATCTCTCAGCGATCAAGGCGTGCGCCTGAAGTATTTGGCGGAATAATACACCGAGCCTTATGCGGCAAGGAAGTAGGTTCGGTTCCACCTTCGTTGCCGACGAGCGCTTCATCTGGTCTTCACGCCTGCCAAGTATCATTTCCTCGGCCAACGCATTTACAAGGGATCAGACTATTCGCCCTTTCAAATCGATGCTCCTGCTCACGCTAGCGACCGTACTGGCGGGCTGCGGGGTGCAATTCCTGTACAACAATCTCGACACTCTCATCAGCTCACAGCTGGACGACTACGTGGATCTGACACCGGAGCAGCAACAGTACTTCGAGCGCGAATTCGAGGGCCTCTGGAGGTGGCATCGTGCAGAGGAGTTGCCTCGCTACGCCGCAGATCTCGAAACTTGGGCAGAGATTGTGGACGACGGCATCACAGATACAGAGGTGGACCAAGTCTTTGAACGTATGCAGGAGTGGTGGCGAAGAGTCGGTGTGAAAGGAAGACCCGCTTCCAAGGATTTCCTTACGCGCCTTGAAGATTCTCAGGTGCTGGAAATCGAGCAGGCCTTCGAAAAGGAAAACGTCAAATGGGAGAAGCGTTCCAAAGCTGACGATATCGAGTTTCGCCGACGCAAGTGGGCCAAGAACTTTGAGCGATTGGTAGAGCGCTTCACCGGATCCTTGGACAGGGAACAGCAAGAAATTCTCGCCCTTGGGTCGCAAGACTACCAGCCTGCGCGCGAGCTCTGGGGCGAGTACCGTCTGACTTGGCAGCGGGAATTCCTTGCACTGCTTGAATTGCGCGATGACGCGGAGGTCTTTGAGGGGCAGTTCGACTTGGTCTTCGGCCCTCAACAAGCGCTCTACAGCGATGAGTTGCGTGAAGCCCAGAATCGAAATGAGATGCTCACCCGAAAGCTGGTTCTGGAGGTGCTTCAGTCGATGCATGTGAGACAAGTGAAGAAATTCAAAGACAATCTCGCCGCACGTGCGCTGGAATTCCGAGCGTTGTCGCAAGAAGGTTAGAGGGACGTTGCCCGACCAAGCGAGAAACAAGTGACGTAGCAGGCGAAAAGCGGATGATTTCCCTCGAGGGGGAGCGTTCCACTTCAAGGATTCTTGAGGCCAGTATCCAGCTTGTTGCGTACTTCCCGGCGCACTCTGGGTGTCAGCGCGTCGCCCTGTTCTAGCAGAAACGCTTCGACTCGATCAGGTTCCCAGTAGACCAGTTCTCGCAAGGCCCACGAGAGCGCCTTGACGACCATGTCGTGGCGGTCATGGACGAGCAGGCGCGCGACGGCGAGGGTTCGATCAGAATCTCCGTAGCCGCCTCTGCTGCGCACGGTCAATGCGGTGGTGGCGACAAGCGCAGCTCTGCGCCGCCAAGGACTGTCATCTGCTGCCCAACGCGCGATGTCCTGATCGGAGATCTGTCCTTCGCGCCAGCATGGGCCAGCGATATAGATGCAAAAGATGTCCACCGAGTACCAGCTATCGAGATGTTCGCCAAACGCCTCAACCACGCCTATGTCTAGAGACTCAGAGGTCGGCTCGTGCACATGTACCAATTCGCAGGCAATAAACCTGTGTCCTGCGCGCAGGAGTTCCAGTGCGAGCGCAACCACCAGATCGGCAGGCGCGCGCTTCACCTCTTTTGATAAGGCTCTGCGAATAGCCCGCAGACTGGCCGTGTCGGGACGTTCAAGCGATTCCAGCTTGCGAATCGTCTTTTGCACCAATCGATCAATTTCAGACACGAGATCTTCTTTAGCCAGCCTCAATAGCTCGCTGAACTTCCGTCCGGCGACTCAGCAGTTGCTCAAGCAGCGCACATTGCCCCTTGGCGCGGGCAAGGTTTTCTCCCGGTGTCTCAACCCGGAAATACTCATCGCCATTCAAGTGATCCGCATAGAAGCGCAAAGACAACATGCAGGTGACGTGCAGGAGTGCGTCCATGAGTTGTCCGGACTCGGGGACCAGATCGCCGGCACCTACTCGAAAGCCCGTTGCAAACGCACGCACCCAGGTCAGTTCGAGTTCCGCTTGCTCGTCTTGTTCTCCGCCCCTGACGGCGCCGGCTCTCACCAGATCGCCAAAATCAAGTGCCCGCCGGTGCCACATGACCGTATCCAAGTCCAGCAAGGCGATCACCCGATCAGTGTCTTGGTGAAACAGCAGGTTGTTGAACTTGCCGTCTCCGTGCACCACTCCCGAAGGGCCGGAAAGTGACGGAGCTTGGTCCTTGAGGGCAGCCAATCTGTCCGCGAACCGTCGCGAATGCGAAACGCGATCGCAAGCATCCGACTCAATCGCCGAAGCGAATCCGCGCGAGACGACGCCGAAATCTTGAAACCCCTCGATGCAAATGCGTAAGTCTTGCGCGCGAAGATCCCGAAGCGCCGATTGAAATTGCCCGAACGCTTGACCAGCCGAATAACACTGAGCCTCCGACTCCGGCAAAGTCAGGCTGCGGCTCGGCCGCACATACTGGAAAGCTCGCCAATACTCGCCCTGCGAGTCGACATGGCACGGATGTCCGCTTCGTGTAAATATGCGAGGCGCCATGAGGTGAGATGTCTTTAGATGCGGTTCGATGCGACCCGCATTGGCGATGAGCGTTTCGGGGTCGCGAAACACCTGCTTGTTCAGTCTCTGCAAAATAGCGTGCGAACTGCCCTCAGACTCAATCACGTAGGTTTGGTGAATGTGCCCTCGGGGCAGAGACTTTGTCCGGTGCGCTTCGCTGCTACCCTCGAATTCGCGCCATACCTGAGCCGCGCTCAATGTTTGCATAAGTCAGCCTCGTGGATCAGTCGCGATACCCCGGCCCCCGTATGAAACGTCCCGGAGTGGCCCCGGTATGTTCTCCATCCTTGATGACCTGCTCGCCGTTGACGAATACATGCGAAACACCAGTCGCGAGCTGGTGGGGGTCGGTCCAGGTGGCGTGGTCGGTGATTTCCTCCGGATCAAACACCACTATGTCTGCATAGTGCCCCGTGCGCAGCCGACCACGTTCGGCGATACCAAGATGATCCGCCGGCAAGGCCGTCAGCTTGCGAACAGCCTCGCCAAGGCTGATGATCTGTTCTTCCCTGACATACTTGCCAAGTAGGCGGGCGAAGTTGCCGTAGGCACGAGGATGCCTGCCGGACGCGAGGACTTCGCCTTCCGGTGCCACCGCCTCCGCATCGGAACCGAAGCTGAGCCAAGGCAGGGCTACCTTGCGCTTCATGTTCTTCTCGCTCATGAGGAAATATATGGTTCCGATTCTCGCCCCATTTTCAAGCACGAGGTCGAGCACCGTTTCTTCGGGAGAAGTGCCGCGCAGTTGCGCGATGTCGCTCAATCGCATGCCTTCATATTGCTTCAATTCAGGCGCATGAAAGGATGCTAATAGCACACCTTCCGGTTGCGCAGCGATGAGGAAATTCTCCCATCCATCGCTCTCGGTGCGCATTTCCTCTAGGATGCGGGCGCGGGTGTCCGGGTCTTGTATGCGCTCCAAAAGCGCCTCCGTCCCGCCGTCCGATGCCCAAGGGGGAATCACCGCAGACAGGCGGGTGGACGCGGCAACATAGGTGTACATGTCGGCCGTGATACGCAATCCTTCTTCTCGTGCGTCCTCAATCATGCCGACGACCGCGTCGAACTTATCCCAATTGGGCTTGCCAGCAAGCTTCAGGTGGTAAATCTCAGCCGGAACCCCCGCTTCACGCGCGATGGTGATCAACTCACGGACCGCGCCCTCAATATTGTTGCCCTCGCTTCGCAGATGCGAGATATACATGCCGCCATATTCGCCCACCACCTCGGCGAGCTCGATGAGTTCTTCTGTGCTGGCAAAGAATGCCGGCGGATAGATCAGAGACGAGCCAAGGCCCATGGCGCCTTCGCGCATAGCCTCGTGGGTCAATTCGCGCATCCTGTCGAGCTCTTCAGGCGACGGCGCTCGGTTCTCGGCGCCAAGCTCGTGCATGCGCAAGCTGCTTGCGCCGACGAATGATGCGACGTTGGGGGAAACGCCTCGCTGCGTGAGCCATTCAAGGTATTCCCCGAGGGTTCTCCAAGGCAGCGGTTCGAGTTCTTCGATCCCAAAAAACCCTGTGATCATTTCCCTATTCTCATCCGGAGCGACAGGTCCCATGCTGGTGCCCTCGCCGAACACCTCGAGTGTGACGCCTTGGATCAGATCGCTGAGGCCGCGGCTATCTTCGATCAAGCTCGCCGACGCCCAACTCAACATGTTGATGAATCCGGGGGTCACAGCCAATCCCGTCGCGTTGACGACTTCATCTGCTTTTTCTTGGTCGAGATGGCCAATGGCCGAAATGCGATCATCCGTGATCGCCAAATCGAGTCTCAGCCCGGGCGCACCGCTGCCGTCAAATACTGTTCCGCCACGAATAATGATGTCGTGCCGCAAGCCCGCTGCTTGTGCATCTATCCAACGCTGAATGCGCGCATCGAGCAGCGAGAGTGGCATGGATCCGCCTGAGACCACCTGTAGGTGAAACTCGCGAAGGTCAAATGCCTCACCCAAGGTGTTCTCGGCCCGCCGGCGCAACTCCTTGATCTTGAGTTCGCCGTGCTTGTAGGCGGTTGCTTGGCCCGGATAAGTAATGTAGCGATCAATTTCAGCATTCACATTGGCCCGTGTAAGTCCCGTGTTCTTGAGCATGTACGCAATGGCCTGCTCTCGGCTCCAGCCAAAGGCATGCAATCCCGTGTCCACAACTAGCCGCACGGCGCGCCACATCTCATAGATGAGGCGACCAAAGCGCTCATATGGCGTGGTGTAGATGCCCATTTCTTCGCCAAGAAACTCGCTGTAGAGTGCCCAACCCTCGCCGAAGGCGTGGAAGTAGTGAAACCGCCGCCAGTCCGGCAGACCTTCGTTTTCTCCCTGAAAGGCGATTTGCAAGTGATGCCCCGGGACTGACTCGTGCAGGGTCAATGCGGGGAGTTCATACAGGGGGCGACTCGCTAGATTGTAGGTGTTGAGAAAGTACTGACCAGAACGTGTGCCGTCGCCAGCACCGGGCTGGTAGTAGGCGGTGGTGGCCTTGGCAGCGACTTGTGCGGGAATCACACTGATCCCATAGGGATTTCTGGGCAGCCGCGCAAAATACCTCGGCAAGCGGCTGTCGATGGATTTGGCAATCCATGCCGCATGATTGAGATACGACTGCTCTTCCTCGGCATAAAACTGCGGGTCAGTTTTAAGGAAGTTCAAAAATTCTGCGAAGTCGCCATCGAAGTTCACCTCCTTGATGATGTCCTCCATTTCCCAGCGAATGCGCCGGACTTCGCTCAAGCCCAGCGCGTGTACCGCGTTCGCGTCGGTTTCTAGGCTGGTGTAGTAGCGCAGCGCCTGATCGTACGCCTCCCGGCCTCCTGGCAGGCTAGAGAGCCCCACACCTTGGCGGCATGCCGGTCCATAAACGTTTTCGAAAAATTCCGCGAATTCATGATAGGCAGGATTGATGACATTTTCGATTACCTGCAAAGCTTCGGCGCGTAATTCAGTTTGTTGTGCCTCGGATACTGAATCCGGCATGGCATCAAAGGGTTTGGCGAACAGGCTGTCTTCCGGTGTTTCCGTGAGGTATCCGGTGATGGTTTGGTCATAGCCTTGAAGCGACTCGCAGGCCTGTGTGTAGCCGGTGTCGATGGCACGGCGCATCAGCGCCATGTTTTGACGCGCAAAGTGTTTGAAGGCGCGCAACCTTGCCAATAGACTGCGATAATCGTCTTCGGAAGCGTAGGGCGTAGCTTGGATGACTTGCGGGAAGTAGGTGTGCCAGCCCCCTGTGGCTCGGATGTTGAAGTAAGCGGTCTCGAAATCGAGATTGCGGCGCTCCTCTCTGACCATCCATTCAAAGACTTCGTACTGCTCTGAGTTCTCCAAACTCAACGCCTCCTTTTCTATGTCGGCCAGCGCGGCGAGCGCCTCGTCAAGTCGCTCCCTGCGGGCGGCAAACGCTGCTAGGCTGACATCGTCTACCCGGTCCCTGAAGCGAGTTTCTCCGAACAAGGCTGCCGAGAGCGGCGATGCCTTGATTTCCGATTCCCAGAAGTCCTCCATGAGCGAATTCAAGGCTTGGTCTTCCGGTGAGGCGTTGCCGACACCCGCCGCCAACAAGAAAACGGCGAGCAGGCCAAGTAACTCCACACGCTTCCAATTCATAAGTTCAACCATACTTGTGTGAGTGTATCGACGGAACTCCCCGATATGCACTCGTGCGAAAATCCGTGATCGAGAACAAAGTTTACATTCATCGACACCAGAACACGCCTGACTAGAGTTGAAGCGGAGCCTCTCAAGCATTTATCACATTTTCATTATGGCGCTCGGCGTGCCAAGATGTGCGCTTCTTGGAAGAATGGGACTTAAGGTGAATATACGCGCACGCATGCAGGCGGTTATTACCGCTGAAGCGGATGCCATCAGGTCGGTACAGGTGACCGATGATTTTGTAACGGCTGTTCAGATATTGCTTGATGTCAAGGGCAAGGTGATCACAACCGGGATTGGCAAGGCTGGGCACATTGCCGAGAAATTTGCCGCGACGCTTTGCTCGACGGCGACGCCGGCCATCTTCCTGCATGCCGCTGAAGCCGCGCATGGCGATCTCGGCATTGTGCAATCGGAAGACGTGATCATCGCCTTTTCCACCAGCGGCAAATCGTTGGAAGTGTTGGAGGTGCTCGAACTGTCGCGTCACCTCGGCGTAGCGCAGATCATTGGCGTCACCTCACATCCTGATTCCAAGCTGCGCGGGCTTTCGGATTTCGTGCTGGATATGGGTGAAGTCGAGGAAGCGTGCCCCATAGGCCTCACGCCAAGCAGCTCCATGGCCGTTATGCTGGCCATCAGCGACGCGATCGCGCTGGCACTGCTCGAGGCCAAAGGCGTGACCAGGGAGGACTTCGGCAAGCGACATCACGGCGGTTACCTGGGGCGCTCGGCGCGCACGGACAACATGCCGCACGACTCGAACTAGCGCGATGTCTTGGCAGGCATCTTCGGATCGGACCTGCCGCATTCGCACCGAATTTCACAACTGTGCCAAGAGAGAGCTACGTCATCCTCGCGGCAAACATTAGACTGACCTCCCGAACATGGCGACGGGCATGGCAACCATGACCGTCGTGTCGAAAGCAGAGCAAGCTCATAGATGAATGCTGTGAATCGCCAATTCCTGCTGGCCGCGCGGCCACACGGCATGGTGAAGGAGTCGGACTTCGAATATGCCGAGGTTCCCGTGCCGGGCATCGGCGACGGAGAGGCCTTGGTGAAGACCAGGTACATATCACTCGACCCCTCCATGCGCGGGCAGATGGAGAATCGGGCCGACTACGCGGCGCCGCTGCGGCCTGGTGACATTATGCGCGCCCGCGGAGTGGCGGAGATTGTTGAATCCAAGAGTGACAAGCTTCCCGAAGGCGCGCGTGCTTGGGGCGTGTACGGCATGCAGGATTACGCGGTGGTGCGCGAGGACACGCCGCAGTTTCGCCTGCTGGCAGGCGACGAAGATGCGCAGCTCGCGCTGGGTGTATTGGGCAACACCGGACTCACCGCCTATTTCGGCATGCTCGATGTTGGACGGCCGAAACCCGGCGATGTTGTCGTGATCAGCG